>OZ244854.1:0-2225000 GCA_965220985.1 Paracoccaceae bacterium
AAGCTCTCGTCAGCACCGTCGCCGTCGGCGACGGCTGCAACCGTCACGGTCTGCGCAACGTTCCAGTTCGCCGTCGTGAAGCTCAGCGTCGACTGGAGACCGATCGTGGCCGGATCAGTGTCAACCGTCGCGGCGCCAGGGTCGCCGCTCGTCAGGGTCACCGTCACGTCCGTCGTTGGAGCAACAGCCAAGGCAACCGTGAAGGTGCCGGTCTTGTCGTTCTCGTCATCCTCGATCAGCGACACAGAGGTCGCCGAAACCGTCAGTGCAGGATCCGGTTCGTCGTCCGTCACGTTCACCGTCACCGACCCCGTCACGCCAGCGTACTCGGCGCCCGCCGCCGAAAGCGAAACCGTCAAGCTCTCGTGGGCACCGTCGTCGTCGTCGACGGCAGCAACCGTCACGTTTTGCACCGCGTTCCAGTTCGCCGTCGTGAAGCTCAGCGTCGACTGAAGACCGCTCGTGGCCGGATCAGTGTCGACCGTCGCGGCGCCAGGGTCGCCGCTGGTGACCGTCACCGTCACGGTGTCCGTCGGCTGGGTTGCCAGTCTCACCGTGAAACTGCCGGCAGCGCCGCCCTCGGTCAGAGCCACGGTGGTCGACGGAACCGTCAGCGCAGGCGTGTCGTCGTCGTCAACCGTCACCGAAACGGAACTCGTCAAGTCCGCGTAGTCGCCTCCGGTCGCGGCAAGATCGACCGTCACGGACTCGTCAACTGTATCGTCGTCGTTTGGAGCCATCACCGCCACGGTCCGCTCCGTGTCCCAGTTCGCAGCCGTGAAGGTCAGCGTCGACTGAAGACCGCTCTCGGCGGAATCCGTGTCGACCGTCACCGCTCCAGTGTCGTCACTGGTCACGCTCACCGTCACGGTCCCCGTCGGCTGGGTTGCAAGCTTCACCGTGAAACTGCCGGCAGCGCCGCCCTCGGTCAGAGCCACGGTGGTCGAAGGCACCGTCAGCGCAGGCGTGTCGTCGTCGTCAACCGTCACCGAAACGGAACCTGTCACGCCAGCGTAGTCCGCGCCGGTCGCCGACAGCGAAACCGTCAGGCTCTCGTCGGCCCCGTCGTCGTCGTCGACGGCAGCAACAGTCACGTTCTGCACCGCGTTCCAGTTCGCCGTCGTGAACGTCAGCGAAGACTGACGACCGCTCTCGGCGGAATCCGTGTCGACCGTCACAGCGCCAGTGTCGCCGCTGGTGACCGTCACCGTCACGGTGTCCGTCGGCTGGGTTGCCAGTCTCACCGTGAAACTGCCGGCAGCGCCGCCCTCGGTCAGAGCCACGGTGGTCGACGGAACCGTCAGCGCAGGCGTGTCGTCGTCGTCAACCGTCACCGAAACGGAACTCGTCAAGTCCGCGTAGTCGCCTCCGGTCGCGGCAAGATCGACCGTCACGGACTCGTCAGAAGCGTCGTCGTCGTCGGCAGCCGTCACCGTCACCGTCTGCACCGCGTTCCAGTTCGCAGCCGTGAAGGTCAGCGTCGACTGAAGACCGCGCTCGGCGGAATCCGTGTCGACCGTCACAGCGCCAGTGTCGTCACTGGTCACGCTCACCGTCACGGTCCCCGTCGGCTGGGTTGCCAGCTTCACCGTGAAACTGCCGGCAGCGCCGCCCTCGGTCAGAGCCACGGTGGTCGAAGGCACCGTCAGCGCAGGCGTGTCGTCGTCCGTCACGTCCACCTTGACCTCGCCGGTCACCGACCCGTAGTCGCCGCCGCTCGCGGCAAGCGCGACCGTCACGGACTCGTCGGACGCGTCGTCGTCCTGAACCGCCAAAACCGCCACCCTCTGCGCCGTTCTCCAGTTCGCCGCCGTGAAGGTCAGCGACGACTTGTCAACCGCCACCGCGTCCTCGTCACGGCTCGTCACGCTCACCGTCACCTCCGCCGTCGGTTGCGTCGCAAGCGACACCGTGAAGATTCCGTTGCTGCCCTCCGTCACGGAAACAGGGTCCGAAGGAACCGACAGCCCAGGCGTGTCGTCGTCCGTCACGTTCACCGTGACCTCGCCGGTCACCGATGCGTAGTCGCCGCCGCTCGCGGCAAGGTCGATCGTCACGGACTCGCCAGACGCATCGACGTCCTGAACCGCCGAAACCGCCACCCTCTGCGCAGTGCTCCAGTTCGTCGTCGTGAATCTCAGCGAAGCCTTGTTGACCGCCACCGCGTCCTTGTCACGGCTCGTCACGCTCACTGTCACCTCCGCCGTCGGTTGCGTCGCAAGCGACACCGTGAAGTCTCCGTTGCTGCCCTCAGTCAAGGAAACAGGGTCCGAAGGAACCGACAGCCCAGGCGTGTCGTCGTCGGTCACATCAACAGCGACCGTGCCGATCACCGACGCGTACTCGCCGGAGTCCTTGTCCGCCGAAAGCGAAACCGTCAGGCTCTCGTCGGCACCGTCGTCGTCGTCAACGGCAGCAACCGCCACGGACTGAGGCGTGTCCCAGTTCGCCGTCGTGAACGTCAGCGTCGACTGAAGACCGCTCGTGGTCGGATCAGTGTCGATCGTCGCGGCGCCAGGGTCGCCGCTCGTCAAGGTCACCGTCACGTCCGCAGACTTCGGCGGAATGGAAAGCGCAACCGCGAAGGTCCCGGCCCTGCCGCCCTCGGTCACCGAAACAGGCGTCGTGGGAACCGTCAGCGAAGGCGTCTCGTCGTCCGTCACGTTCACCGTCACCGAACTCTTCACGCCAGCGTACTCGGCGCCCGCCGCCGAAAGCGAAACCGTCACGCTCTCGTCAGCACCGTCGTCGTCGTCGACGGCAGCAACAGTCACGGACTGCGCAACGTTCCAGTTCGACGTCGTGAACGTCAGCGTCGACTGGAGACCGATCGTGGCCGGATCAGTGTCGACCGTCACAGCGCCAGTGTCGCCGCTGGTGACCGTCACCGTCACGTCCGCAGACTTCGGCGGAACCGAAAGCGCAACCGCGAAGGTTCCGGCAGCGCCGCCCTCGGTCACCGAAACAGGCGTCGCGGGAACCGTCAGCGCCGGGATCTCGTCGTCGCCAACATCCGCAATGACCTCGCCCTCAAGGCCAGCGTACTCGCCAGAGTTCTCGTCCGCCGTCAGCGAAATCTTCACCGTCTCGTCCGCGCCGTCCGGATCGTCGACAGGCGTCACCGTCACCTCCAGCTGCGATTTCCAGTTTGAAGGCGTGAAGGTCAGCGTCGACTGAAGACCGCTCGTGGCGGAATCAGTGTCGACCGTCGCGGCGCCAGGGTCGTCGCTGACCACGCTCACCGTCACCGTCGTCGTCGGTTGAACAGACAGTGTCACGGTGAAGGAACTGCCACTCGTGCCTTCCTTCAGTGTCAGCGAAGTCGGATCGAGCGCAAGTTCCAGAACCTCGTCGTCGTAAACCGTCACCAGGAAGGTGCCCGTCTCGTCATCGTATTCGTTGCCCTTGCCAGACAGCGAAACCGTCACCGACTCGTCAGCCCCATCCGAATCGCCAAGTGCCGTCACCGTCACCGTCTGCGCCGCGTTCCAGTTCGCCGACGTGAAGGTCAGCGTCGACTGATCACCCTTCGTGGCCGAATCCGTGTCCACCGTCACGGCATCCGTGTCGCCGCTGGCCACCGTCACCGTCACGGTCGTTGTCGGCTGACTCTCCAAGGACACGTTGAACGTCCCGGTCCTTTTGCTGTCATCATCCTCGGTCAGCTCCAGAGACGTCGGGTCGATCTTCAGCCCAGGCTCGTCATCGTCCACCTCTACCGAAACGGAACCCGTCACCGACGCATACTCGGCTGCACCAGAGGCCGACAGCGAAACCGTCAAGCTCTCGTCAGCACCGTCAGTGTCGGCGACGGCTGCAACCGTCACGGTCTGCGCAACGTTCCAGTTCGCCGTCGTGAAGCTCAGCGTCGACTGAAGACCGATCGTGGCCGGATCAGTGTCAACCGTCGCGGCGCCAGGGTCGCCGCTGGTCAGGGTCACCGTCACGTCCGTCGTCGGAACAACAGCCAAGGCCACCGTGAAGGTGCCGGTCTTGTCGTTCTCGTCATCCTCGACCAGCGACACAGAGGTCGCCGAAACCGTCAGTGCAGGATCCGGTTCGTCGTCCGTCACGTTCACCGTCACCGACCCCGTCACGCCAGCGTACTCGGCGCCCGCCGCCGAAAGCGAAACCGTCAAGCTCTCGTCGGCACCGTCGTCGTCGTCGACGGCAGCAACCGTCACGGACTGAGGCGTGTCCCAGTTCGCCGTCGTGAACGTCAGCGTCGACTGAAGACCGCTCGTGGCCGGATCAGTGTCGACCGTCGCGGCGCCAGGGTCGCCGCTCGTCAAGGTCACCGTCACGTCCGCAGACTTCGGCGGAATGGAAAGCGCAACCGCGAAGGTCCTGGCCCTGCCGCCCTCGGCCACCGAAACAGGCGTCGTGGGAACCATCAGCGAAGGCGTCTCGTCGTCCGTCACGTTCACCGTCACCGAACTCTTCACGCCAGCGTACTCGGCGCCCGCCGCCGAAAGCGAAACCGTCACGCTCTCGTCAGCACCGTCGTCGTCGTCGACGGCAGCAACAGTCACGGACTGCGCAACGTTCCAGTTCGACGTCGTGAACGTCAGCGTCGACTGGAGACCGATCGTGGCCGGATCAGTGTCGACCGTCACAGCGCCAGTGTCGCCGCTGGTGACCGTCACCGTCACGTCCGCAGACTTCGGCGGAACCGAAAGCGCAACCGCGAAGGTTCCGGCAGTGCCGCCCTCGGTCACCGAAACAGGCGTCGCGGGAACCGTCAGCGCCGGGATCTCGTCGTCGCCAACATCCGCAATGACCTCGCCCTCTAGGCCAGCGTACTCGCCAGAGTTCTCGTCCGCCGTCAGCGAAATCTTCACCGTCTCGTCCGCGCCGTCCGGATCGTCGACAGGCGTCACCGTCACCTCCAGCTGCGATTTCCAGTTTGAAGGCGTGAAGGTCAGCGTCGACTGAAGACCGATCGTGGCGGAATCAGTGTCGACCGTCGCGGCGCCAGGGTCGTCGCTGACCACGCTCACCGTCACCGTCGTCGTCGGCTGAACAGACAGTGTCACGGTGAAGGAACTGCCACTCGTGCCTTCCTTCAGTGTCAGCGACGTCGGATCGAGCGCAAGTTCCAGAACCTCGTCGTCGTAAACCGTCACCAGGAAGGTGCCCGTCTCGTCATCGTATTCGTTGCCCTTGCCAGACAGCGAAACCGTCACCGACTCGTCAGCCCCATCCGAATCGCCAAGTGCCGTCACCGTCACCGTCTGCGCCGCGTTCCAGTTCGCCGACGTGAAGGTCAGCGTCGACTGATCACCCTTCGTGGCCGAATCCGTGTCCACCGTCACGGCATCCGTGTCGCCGCTGGCCACCGTCACCGTCACGGTCGTTGTCGGCTGACTCTCCAAGGACACGTTGAACGTCCCGGTCCTTTTGCTGTCATCATCCTCGGTCAGCTCCAGAGACGTCGGGTCGATCTTCAGCCCAGGCTCGTCATCGTCCACCTCTACCGAAACGGAACCCGTCACCGACGCATACTCGGCTGCACCAGAGGCCGACAGCGAAACCGTCAAGCTCTCGTCAGCACCGTCAGTGTCGGCGACGGCTGCAACCGTCACGGTCTGCGCAACGTTCCAGTTCGCCGTCGTGAAGCTCAGCGTCGACTGAAGACCGATCGTGGCCGGATCAGTGTCAACCGTCGCGGCGCCAGGGTCGCCGCTGGTCAGGGTCACCGTCACGTCCGTCGTCGGAACAACAGCCAAGGCCACCGTGAAGGTGCCGGTCTTGTCGTTCTCGTCATCCTCGACCAGCGACACAGAGGTCGCCGAAACCGTCAGTGCAGGATCCGGTTCGTCGTCCGTCACGTTCACCGTCACCGACCCCGTCACGCCAGCGTACTCGGCGCCCGCCGCCGAAAGCGAAACCGTCAAGCTCTCGTCGGCACCGTCGTCGTCGTCGACGGCAGCAACCGTCACGGACTGAGGCGTGTCCCAGTTCGCCGTCGTGAACGTCAGCGTCGACTGAAGACCGCTCGTGGCCGGATCAGTGTCGACCGTCGCGGCGCCAGGGTCGCCGCTCGTCAAGGTCACCGTCACGTCCGCAGACTTCGGCGGAATGGAAAGCGCAACCGCGAAGGTCCTGGCCCTGCCGCCCTCGGCCACCGAAACAGGCGTCGTGGGAACCATCAGCGAAGGCGTCTCGTCGTCCGTCACGTTCACCGTCACCGAACTCTTCACGCCAGCGTACTCGGCGCCCGCCGCCGAAAGCGAAACCGTCACGCTCTCGTCAGCACCGTCGTCGTCGTCGACGGCAGCAACAGTCACGGACTGCGCAACGTTCCAGTTCGACGTCGTGAACGTCAGCGTCGACTGGAGACCGATCGTGGCCGGATCAGTGTCGACCGTCACAGCGCCAGTGTCGCCGCTGGTGACCGTCACCGTCACGTCCGCAGACTTCGGCGGAACCGAAAGCGCAACCGCGAAGGTTCCGGCAGTGCCGCCCTCGGTCACCGAAACAGGCGTCGCGGGAACCGTCAGCGCCGGGATCTCGTCGTCGCCAACATCCGCAATGACCTCGCCCTCTAGGCCAGCGTACTCGCCAGAGTTCTCGTCCGCCGTCAGCGAAATCTTCACCGTCTCGTCCGCGCCGTCCGGATCGTCGACAGGCGTCACCGTCACCTCCAGCTGCGATTTCCAGTTTGAAGGCGTGAAGGTCAGCGTCGACTGAAGACCGATCGTGGCGGAATCAGTGTCGACCGTCGCGGCGCCAGGGTCGTCGCTGACCACGCTCACCGTCACCGTCGTCGTCGGCTGAACAGACAGTGTCACGGTGAAGGAACTGCCACTCGTGCCTTCCTTCAGTGTCAGCGACGTCGGATCGAGCGCAAGTTCCAGAACCTCGTCGTCGTAAACCGTCACCAGGAAGGTGCCCGTCTCGTCATCGTATTCGTTGCCCTTGCCAGACAGCGAAACCGTCACCGACTCGTCAGCCCCATCCGAATCGCCAAGTGCCGTCACCGTCACCGTCTGCGCCGCGTTCCAGTTCGCCGACGTGAAGGTCAGCGTCGACTGATCACCCTTCGTGGCCGAATCCGTGTCCACCGTCACGGCATCCGTGTCGCCGCTGGCCACCGTCACCGTCACGGTCGTTGTCGGCTGACTCTCCAAGGACACGTTGAACGTCCCGGTCCTTTTGCTGTCATCATCCTCGGTCAGCTCCAGAGACGTCGGGTCGATCTTCAGCCCAGGCTCGTCATCGTCCACCTCTACCGAAACGGAACCCGTCACCGACGCATACTCGGCTGCACCAGAGGCCGACAGCGAAACCGTCAAGCTCTCGTCGGCACCGTCGGTGTCGGCGACGGCTGCAACCGTCACGATCTGCGCAACGTTCCAGTTCGCCGTCGTGAAGCTCAGCGTCGACTGAAGACCGATCGTGGCCGGATCAGTGTCAACCGTCGCGGCGCCAGGGTCGCCGCTCGTCAAGGTCACCGTCACGTCCGTCGTCGGAACAACAGCCAAGGCCACCGTGAAGGTGCCGGTCTTGTCGTTCTCGTCATCCTCGACCAGCGACACAGAGGTCGCCGAAACCGTCAGCGCAGGCGTCTTGTCATCATCCACGCTCACCGTGACCTCGCCCTCGACGTTGGTGTAACCGTCCCCGTTCGCTGTCAGCTTGACTTCCACCGACTCGTCGGCACCATCGTCATCCTCGACCGCCGTGACAGTCACCGTCTGCTTCGTGTCCCAGTTCAACGTCGTGAACGTCAGAGACGCAGGCGAAACCGTCAGGGCGCCCGGGTCCGGATTCGTCACGACAACCGTCACGTTCCCCGAACTCGGCGGGACAGCCAACTCTACCGTGAAACTGTCGGTCGCACCTGCACCGGTTTCAGCGAGCGAAATGGCGGTCTTGCCAATCGTTAATTCAGGAGTCTCGTCGTCGGCTATTTGGAAATCAACTGTGCCGTCCTGATCATCGTATTCAGCGCCACTCGAATCCAGCGTAATCGTTACCGTCTCGTCCGCGGCGTCCGGGTCGTCCACGGCAGCCACCGTGACCGTCTGAGCCGTGCTCCAGTTCGTCGTCGTGAAGGTCAGCGACCCAGGCAAAACCGTCGCGGCCCCTGCATCACTGCTGGTCACGCTCACTGTCACGGTTGTCGTCGGCTCGGTCGCCAGCGCAACCGTGAAGGACTTCGCAACCGCGTTGGCATCACCGCCCTCGGTAAGCAACAATGACGGCGGCAGAGTGATCACCAGTTCCGGCTCGTCATCGTCAACCTCCACCGAAACGGTGCCCTCAACGCCAGCGTACTCGCCCGACGCATCGTCGGCCTTCAACGTAACCGTCGCCATCTCGTCGGCCCCGTCATCATCATCGGCGGGCGCAACCGTCACGGTCTGTGCCGTGTTCCAATTGCCCGTCGTGAAGGTCAGCTTCGACTGCAGCCCACTCGCTACAGAATCCGTGTCAACGGTCACGACCCCTGCATCGCCATTGGCGGTCACGTCCAATGTTACGGTCGTGGTCGGCAAAAATGCCAGAGACACCGCGAAAGATCCGCCAGTGCCGCCCTCATCAATTTCCAATGAGGTCGGAGTTATCGTCAGTGCAGGTTGGTCGTCGTCGTCCACGTTCACCGTCATCGTGTCGGTTACGCCACCATACTTGTCACCACTTGCTGTCAGCGTCACCGTCACGGACTCGTCGGCTCCATCCGGGTCATCGACAGGCGTGACCGTGAAGTTTTGCGCCGTATTCCAGTTGCTGTCCGAAAAGGTCAGCGTCGACTGAATCCCCTCCGTGACTGGGTCCGTGTCCTCCAACGTAACGGCTCCAGTGTCACCGTTGGCCAGGGTCACCGTTACGGTTTCAGTTGCATCATCCAGTGGCGAAACCAGCGCAACCGTGAAAGTTCCGGCGGTACCGCCCTCGGTCAGCGACAAGGGGTTAGGTGTCATCGTCAGACCCGGCGGAGGAATCGGCGTCGCCGTGACCGTGTCCGAGGCTTCGCTCGCACCGCCACTATTCACCGCCCGAATCGAAAATGCGTATTCCGTGAAGTTTGTCAGACCATCCACGACATGCGAGGTCGTCTTGTCGTCGCTGTTCGCGATGTCGTTGCAGTCCGTAGCGACGTTGGGGGCCGTGGTTCCTTCGGCATGACACGCCTGATACTTCGTGATGGTCGTATTCCCGGGGTCCGTCCAGTTCAGCGTCACCTTCGCGTCGCCTGCCGCTGCGGTCAAACCCGTCGGTTTGGCCGGTGGTTGCGGCGCCACCATGACATTGGCAGTGCCTGTCGGATACCCACTCCATTCTTCATGCGGCCCATTTTCATGAATGCAGTTTTGACTGTGGGCTGCCACCGTGACTCTGTAAAGGCCCGTCCCGAGCTTGGGCTCGACAGTCCCGACAAAAGAAGGATGGTTGCCGAACGTGAATTGCCTCACGCTGGCCCCAAGTACAAAATGACCCTTCTCTTCGCTGTTGTCATCATTTAGATTGAGTGTCGAAAACTCCACATTCGGCCTGTAATAGTACACGTAGAATGCCGTGGCAGGGCAAACGCCACCCGTCGTGTCCGTGTATTTCCAACTCGTCTCGATGCGCTGGATCCCGCCGACCGGAACGTAGTCAAACGGCGTCGTCGTTTTATAGTTGACGGCAATGTCAAAATCTTGGCTGGCACTGTCATTCTGACCGTCGGTGTCGGTGTCCGTCGCGGTGTAGGTATACGTGGTCGTCGTCCACGTCGCCCTCGGCCCGGTCGGTTCGCCCGTTATGGTGCGATCCGCCGCGTTGAATGTCAGTCCTGTTGGCAGCGCTGGCGTTAGCGTATAGCTCAGCGTTCCGTCGCCGTCCTTTGCCTCCGGCAGTTCCAGCGTGTCAATCTCGTAGTCCCAACTGAATTTCTGATCCTCGATCGCGTCATCCGCATCGAACCGAGGAGTCGAATCCGTCACGACCTTGAGGTTGAATGTAATCGAGGCGGGCGCCAGAGTGGACGAAGAGTCTGTCGCCGTATAGGTGTATTGCGCCTCGGACGCTACCACCGTCGGCGTGCCGGAAATCGTGCGCTCAGTTGAGTTGAATGTCAGCCCTGTCGGCAGCGCTGGCGCAAGCGAATACGTCAGTGTCCCGCCCGAAGCGCGTGGCAACGTTATCTCATCGATTTCCACGTTCACAGTGAAGGAGCGGTCGTCGATCGTCTGGTTTTCGAAGTTCGGTGCGCCGGCCGTCACTATGCCCGACGCAACGGAACTATGGTCGCTGTAGTGCAAGCACCACTCACCTTGCGTACTCATTCTAACATCGTACCCACCACCGTCGAGCGAAACGCCATTCTGACCCCAATACGAATGGGATTGAGTCGGGTTCGCACCGATCGTGAAGGTGTACGAACCGCTGTCGCTCTCATCCGTTTGGTACGTGTAGACACCGGTGTCGATGTTGTTGGGATCATCTTCGGTAACCGTCGATATATTGCGCCAGTTTGCACCCGATTTCCTGTATTCGAGAACAAAGGCTTGCAGCGGGCATGCGCCGTCCGTACGAGGTGCCCAATCCCAGGTCACTGTCAATTCCGCCGTCCCGCCAGTCACCGCAACATTCGTCGGTATGCTAGGCTCATCCACGGTATTCCATGACTGAGCCTGGGCGGCATCCAAGTTGAACTGGGCGAGAGAAGCCAGCAGTGCCAACGCACCCGACACGATCCGAACGCTTGCGCCTCGAGACTTCCGAAGCGGGTGTCCATGCCGGCAGCTACTAAGATCAAACCACCGGTCGCGACGTGGGAACAGACGATCAATCAACATCAAATTTCACCTGAATTCCAGCTGGGCTGACCAGCAATTTGCGGACAAGGAACTGCCAATATGCAATCATGCCTGAGGCCCAAAAAACGATTGGCCTTGGCACAGTCTTCTGACGAGTCCATCTGCCACGGTTCATCTCGTGCTGCCATCACTGACCCCACGTATCGAAACAACCAAGCTTTTTCAAAAGCTCTCATCGATGCCAAATACGGCACTCTTCACCCCCTTGCTAGAGGAAATCTCGTCCAAACACAACTTTTTGCAACTATCGTTGATGCATCAACAATCGACGCTTTTTCGCGACTTGAACACCAATTTTGCAACAATTTCCCATAAAACCGTGAAACTCTATATTGTCCGATTGAGTGCAAAAAAACTGCCGAAGACCCCCAACGAATTGCCATGCAAGTGATTTGTCCGAAACCGTGGTCGGACAATAGGTCGCAAGATTGTGTAGACCCGAATCTCTGGTAACACAGCACGCATCACTGTCCATTGCCTACCTGCACTCTTCGCGTCAGTTCTGTAGCATAAAGATTTGCAACTTGAACCTTGCAACGAAAAAGCCTATCTCAATCATGTACCAAACCAATATTTGAAACAAAACGGAGCGCTTCGCTCGCGTGGTTCGGTCATGTCCGGCGCCAGCGTACCATTGGCTCAAACAGACCAATCAGTCAAAACAACTGGACTGGCAAACTCACAAATGCGCCTCGAAACACCGCAGGCAGCATGACCGGCCGCAGCCATCACCAATCGATCATCGTCGCAATGAGGACAACCTCAAAACCGAGAGTGCCAACGATTACAACGCCTTCCTCACACTCCTCGCAGAAGCCCGCCCGGAACAATCCAGCGGCGGCATCGAACCGGAGCTTGCACATGAAACCTCGGCGGGCCTGTCGCATGTTGATCCGCCCGCATCGCAGTCGGTCGCAATGAAGCCGCAGCAGCATTGGTGCAACCCATTTCCGAAATGCACCGCCTTCAGCCACAACGGGCAAGATGTCCGGAAAGATCCTTGCACGAACGTAACTCCGACAGGCAATCGCCGAGACGCTGCCCACAGGCGACATCAGGCCGCCAGCCTGTGCGGGTCAGTTCAATCCGCTTTGCCCGGACACGCGGTGAACTGCAGGGGACGCCCCCAACCGCATCACGGCACCGATCTCACGCGTCAGCCCGGAAAGAGAAATCCGGCCGCACTCGAAATCGTCTACCCTACGCACCACGGCGATCACGGCGACACCCGCCGGGAAAGTGTCACCCGCAAGTCGAAATCCGGCGCGCGCGACCCCCAACGGCACGCAACGAACTCGGCTGCGCCATGAATGATTGAGGCGTTTCGGTGGAACTGTGAAGATCATCAAAACACCGTCAGAACGCAATTCTGGAAATCAAATTTAACGATCTATTTCAATTGGTTATAAGGATTTCTTGCAGTCGCCTCTTCACTACTACATTCCGGCATGCCCACCACACGCCAAGTCGCAACCAAACGGGTTCGAGTCGCTGCGATGCACCGGGATCCGTCAGCCAGCCAATCCGTCCTGACAATTGTCACGGAACAAGATTTTTCGTTGGGCAACATCGAAGAGGTTGCACCGAACGAGACCCACCCCAAACCAGGCAAATCTGAAGCCAAAATCCAACACGATCAGCAGCAGCAACCGAGGAGGCAGTGGTGCGGCCGTCCGATCCAAGTTGCCCAATCGAGAGGGGGGCACTCTGAAACGTTGCCGTCACGCGCCGAGCGGTCACAAATGAATGCGAGACGTCCATTGCCGCGAGTGTCACCAACGTCGGCGAACCAGATTTCACCATCATCATTTCAGATCGAACTGAACCGGTCCCGGCCAACCCATGGTGGAATTCCGCAACAGCGCATCGTCACATTGCCAAAAGTTTGGTGACCCCTCGAGGACTCGAACCCCGAACCTGCAGATTAGAAGTCAGCTGCTCTATCCAGTTGAGCTAAGGGGCCAACTCTTGCGCACCGGTAATCGTTCTGCAATCCGTCCGCAAGCCTGCCACGACATGATTGCAATCGCGTCTCCGACAAACAGATAACACCGAGGCAAATGCACACACCGAGAATCAACTCCTCGCGATCCGAGAACAAGGCTCGACCTGCAATTCGAGATTCTCGACCTCGCTTTTTCGCAAAGTGAGGATTTTCCCATTCGCGCCACCATTTGGGTCAGCCCGTCCTCGCAGGGGCATGAACGGCAAGCCGAAGCCACAGTCTCAATGAAAGCGCCAATGCCGCGACGAAAAGCCCGACCGCCAGTCCGGCCCATATGCCGGGCGCACCCAACCCGAAGTGGAATCCGAACAGAAGACATGCAGGTGCGCCGATCAGCCAATAGGCGCATGCCACGATGATCATTGGAACCTTCGTGTCTTCCATTCCGCGAAGAAGCCCCAGAATGACAACCTGCAGGCAGTCAAAGATCTGAAACGCGGCTGCCACCAGGAGCAGAACCACTCCGATAGCGACGATTGCCTCGGTTTCCGCGTGTGACCGATCAAGAAACAGCCGAACGAGAGGCTCGGGCAGGCCGAGGAACAAAGAAACAACACCCAATGACACGACCATCGATATGACCAGAGTCGCAACTGCACCCCGAATCAGTCCTTCATGATCTCCCTGGCCCATCGCGAACCCCGCGCGTATGGTTCCGGCGCTCGACAGTCCCAAGGGAATCATGAAGCAGATGGCGATGACCTGCAAAACAATCCCGTGCGCCGCCAAGGGAACCGTCCCCAGCCATCCGACCATGACCTTGGATGTCGAAAACAGCCCGGCTTCGGCAAGCAAGGTCAAGCCGATTGGCCAGCCGAGACGAAACACCTCGCGACAGACCGGCCAGTTCGGCTTGGTCAATCGTTGGAACAGCCCATGTCCGCGTGTCTGCGGAACCCGTCTGACGATGAAGACAAGAATGACCGCAGTGAGAACGCCTGTGACCACTGTTGCGACTGCGGCACCTTGAAGTCCAAGTTCGGGCGCGCCCCAGTTTCCAAATATCAGCACGTAGTTGCACAGTGCGTTGGCGGCGGCTCCGGCCAAGATGGCGGTCAATGCGATGCCAGGTCGACGCAGCGCGGAGAGCAAGGACCTCAGCATCGAAATCAACAAGGCAGGAATCATGGACCACGCGGCAATCTGCATGTAGTCCCCAGCCAATTTCGACAGATGCGGCGACTGTCCAAGTGCAAGCAGCAAGGGTTCGGCCAGCAGGAGCACTGGCATGACGGCGACGGCGTAGGCGAGCGTGATCCAGTTTCCCATCCGGAACACCTGCCTGATGCGATCGGAGTCGTCTGCCCCATGCGCTTTTGCGATCATCGGCATGACGGCCTGGGCTGCTCCCACCCCGACGAGGTAAGCAACAAAGTGGAGTTCCGAAGCAAGGACCACGGCTGCCAGTTCATCGACACCGTACCAGCCAAGCATGACGACATCTGTCGTATGGGTCAGCATCTGGGCGATGTGGATGCCGACAAGCGGCAGGCTGAGAACCACGGTCGCCCGAAAGTGCCCGATCCAGCCGGAAAGTCTTGAACGATGCACCTGTCTGGCTCCGAGAATCCGTGTCGACCCGACCATGTCGCAACCATGGTTTGCGATCCACATGGTCGGGTCGGTTTGCCCCGACCTTGGTGGCGTTGCAACCCGTCGTGCCAAACGCATTCGTCTTTCGCGCGCAGAACAGCGGCGTTTCTTGCTGCTGGTCATGGTTGAAGTGTCGAGACTTCTGGCGTCAGAATCGAGCGTCGGCAGGGCTACGGTTGGAATCGCCACCTGAGTGCAAACAGTTCATGTCGACACTCGGCATCGACGATGTCCGGGTTCGGCCATCGGCGGAAACAGACATGACCATCGTCGCCATGATGGAGGATTGCAGTTGCCGAACCGAAGGCCCCGAGATCAAGTTCCGGTTTGACAGGGCCATGTGGCGCTTGCGTGAGGATGCGGGGTTCAGTTCAGGGCGCGTTGTCGTAACTGTCACCACTGGGTCCACACTCGCCGCAGCACATCTGCTTGAGTCATCGAACACGTGCCGACACCTGCGGCCCTGCCTGCAGGCCGGGCCGATGCAGAGTGAAAAGGGTTCGAAGCAGCGGGCTCGGCACGGATCCGAAACGAGCTTGATCGAAACGCGCCGAAAACGCTGGCGCCAGCGTGACTCCGAGGTGCACGAGGTGAATCGATGTCGGTGCCACATAGCAATCAGCAATCCGAGCTCGTTGGGCACTCAATAGGCGGCCTGTTCATGAACCCCCTGCCAATCGTCGGCGAAAGCGCGAGGCACGACGATCTTTCGCCCAATCCGCTCAACGCAAAACGTCATTGGCATGCGATTGATCGCCGTTGCCTGATGCGCGCAGCAAGTTAAGCAATCGGCATCAAGGCAGATTCAAGAGGCCCACTCGGGTTCAAATGGACGGGCGAGTTCGGCGCTTGATCTCCGCTTTGAGCCTTGCAGCCGGTTCTGGCAAAGCCTCGGAAAGCGGCAGCGCTGTGGCGGACGAATTCTCGGACAACTCTGGCGAATCGACCAAATTCCAATCCACCCTCGCGTATCCGATGTCTGCAACATGGTCCGGGTCGAACTCTTTCACGGACTCCTTGACGGACATTCTGGACAGACTGCCGTGAGATGACAAAAAACGACGGTGCGAGGCGTCACGCATGTCGCGGCTGCTGTCCCGCACTCAATCCCTGACCCTCAATCAGGTTGATGCGCTCGGATGATCCGCATCCGAAGATGCGCCACCGTCACTCACAAACCATGCGATCGCCGTCGCCGTCACGCATGTAACCATAGGCCGGGTGCGCGGGACGAACCGGCGCGATTCCGTGCCGACGGGCCTCGTCGCACGAAATCCGCCCGTTCGCATCGTCGTCGTAAAGCGCCAAGACTTCGTCGACTTCGCCATCTGCTTTCTCAACCTCTCGCGCCGCAGGTGGGCTCGACTCAATGCAGACCATCGGTTCCATGTCAGTGTCCATGCAATTGGAGAGTATCGCCTCCAAGGCGTCGGCCTCCTGCCTGTCGATCGTGAGGCCGTAGGCGCGACGGACTTCGAGGACACGACCCGCGAACCAGCATCGATTGCGTTCCGGACGCCACTCCGCCGCATCCTTTCCGCTCTTCTCGTGGCGGTTGACGCTTGGCGAAGCAAGAGTGAGGTTGCGAATGTCCGATGCGAATTGCCTGCGCTGGTCGCGCGCCCGTGAACAGAGCCCCGAGTCATGCGCCTCGCTGAGGCTGACGATGTGCTCGATGTCCGTCTCGTCCGTCGACGCAAAACAGGTGCCGGTATACGGGCCGTAAACGGCACCTAGATCACCCTCGATGTCGTCCTCTACGGATTGCGGATACCGGTAGTCCTCTTTCGGGTCATAAGGAGAGCAACGATCCTCCGGCGCAACGACCAGCCCCCGCCAGGTTTCCGCCAGCGCGGGGGACGCGACCGACCACGGACCGATCAGGACCGCAATCGCGATCATCACCCGCACAAAGCGGGTCAAAGCCTTCGTGCGCGACGCGACGGCCTGCTGGCTACGTGAAACCGCCACCGACAGTTGGCATCGTCGCATCACGGTTGGTCGAAATCCGGATCATCGGCAGTCCCGATCGTCCAGTCCGGCATCTGCGGAGGTCACGAACCGTAAATGAATGCCGGCAGCCACAGCGCGATCTGCGGAAACGTGAACACCAGCGCCAAACCGATCAACTGGATGCCCATGAACTGCAGCATGCCCAGATAGATGTCCTTCAGATCCCACTCGGGAACGACACCCTTCAGGAAATATGCCGACAGGGCCACGGGCGGACTGAGCCAGGCCGTCTGCAGGTTGACTGCGACAAGGATGCCGAACCAGGTCAGGTTGACACCGAGCTTGTCGAGCGCCGGAATCAGGATGGGAACGATGATCAGGACGATCGGAACCCATTCGAGCGGCCACCCCAGGAGAAAGATCAGCGCCATGATGATGATCAGGACGAGAGTCTCGGAGAGGTCCCAGACCAGCAGCGCTTCGGTCAGCATGGTCGGCGTTCCAAGCCGCGAGAACACGGCGCCGAAGAAGTTCGATGCCGCAACCAGGAACAGGATGAGGACCGTGATCTCCAGCGTCTTGATCAGCGCAGTGAAAAACGACGACAGCGAGAGCTTCCGGTAACACAGAGCGAGCAACAGCGCGCCGAAGGCGCCGCATCCGGCCCCCTCGGTTGGCGTGGCCCAGCCGAACAGGATCGAGCCCAGTGCGAAAGCCACCAGCGCCGACGGGGGAACCAGCCCCAGGAAGAATTCGTACCACAGGTCGGAAAAGTAGAAACCCGCAGGGCGAGCCTCGCGAATCCACTTCGAGCCAAAATACATGATGGCCATCCAACCGCCGGGCAGGATGGCCCACGACAGCGGAAACAGGCCTGCCAGACTGCCGGAGAGCGCCATGATGACAAGGACGAAGAAAACCAGGATCGATCCGATGACCGTGACGGCCTCGAGCCAGTAGTAGGGCGACGTCTTCGGCTGTTCTTCTGGCGGAAGAACCGGACCGAGAGACGGATCCATCCAGCAGCGCAGGAGCGAGTAACCTGCATACATCGCGGCAAGCAGGATGCCGGGGATGATGGCTGCCGCGAACAGGTCGGTGACGGGAACCTCAAGAACCGGTCCCATGACGACAAGCATGATCGAGGGCGGAATCAGGATCCCCAAGGTGCCGCCCGCGGTGATGGTGCCGGCAGACAGCCGAACGTCGTACTTCGACCGGTTCATGGTCTTTGCGGCCATGATGCCGAGAATGGTTACCGAGGCGCCGACGATGCCGGTCGCCGCCGCGAAAATCGTCGAGACGAACAGGACTGCAAGGTAGAGCGCGCCCCGGGTTCGTGACAGCATCAATTGCACCGCGTTGAACAGCCGCTCCATGAGACCGGCCTGTTCCATCAGAATTCCCATGAAGACGAAAAGCGGAACGGCCGCGAGCGTCTGTTCCAGCATGACGCTGTTGAACTGGAAGGTCTGAAGATGGAACACCAGCTTGGTCGAGAAGCCCCAGCTTCCGAAGGCAAAGCCGAGAAACACCAGGGTAAACGAGATCGGGAAGCCGACGAAGATCGCGAACAGCATGACCGCGATCATCACCACGCCGATCCATTCGGGAGAAAGAGTGCCGAGGCCGGTCGCAACGAACACGGACGAGAGCGCGGCGCCGATGCCGCCGAGCGGCAGCAGATCGGGGAAGAAGATGCTGCAGAACACGCCTGCCAGCAAAATGATGTAGATCGGCGAAAAGGCCAGGAACCGCCTTTCGCGTTCCGGCCCCATGGCGTGGAAGCACTTCAGGATTTCAGACACGCCCTGCATGATCAGGAAGAACGCGCCAAGCGGCATGGCCGAGCGCGCGGGAGCGAGCGGCGCCATCATCGTGGTGTCCATCGACCGCTCCCAGCTGACCCACGCCTTGAAGGTGTATTCAGCCGAGATCCAGAAAAAGAACAGCATGGCCGGGAAATAGAAGGCCAGAAACAGCACCGCATCGACGGTCGCCTGGGTTTTTCGCGACCAGTTGCGGTAGAGAAAATCCGCGCGGATGTGCACGCCGCGCATCAATGCGTAACCGGCGCCAAGCATGAAGAGCGTGCCGGCAAACATCCGGCTGACCTCATAGGCCCACAGCGTCGGCGCAATGAAGAGCTTTCGGGCGACGACCTCGTAGACCATCGCGAACACGACAGGAATCAGCAACAGACAGGTGGCACGACCGATGTAGAGATTGGAAACGTCAATGACCCGAATGACTTTTCGCATCCAGTTCCGCATGTCTTCGGGAGTATCGCCAACCTTTCCGGATCGTCTTTCCGCAATCAGTTCGTCAGTGATGTCGAGGTTGCCGTTGTCGTTGTCGTTGGGGCTGGTCATCGGATTCTTCTTCAAGTCGGTTGTCCCTGCCCTCGCCCGCCATCATTGGCGTCGGGTCATGAAGGGACATGAACTGGCCGGCCACAGGGCATCCCCTGTGGCCGGTCCAAGAACAGCATTATTTCAGGCTGTCTGCAAATGCCTTTCCGAGGCTTGCGTTCGACGCCTGTGCGCCGGCCCAGAATGGAACCGCAATCTCGGCAAAGTCCTTCTGGCTTTGCCAGACTTCAGCGAAGAACTCGTTCTCGGCCGCGTTCTTCTCAAGGCTCGCCCGCGCCGCATTCATGTACGCGGGGAAGTAGTCAGCCGGCGTGTCGTGCAGAATGACACCGTGGTTTTCGGTGAGGTCCTTCAGCGCCTTGCCGTTTTCGTAGATCCGATACGACATGGCTTTCGACAGGGACGCATTGGCAGCCACTTCGAGCGCTCGCTTCTGGTGATCCGTCAGCGCATCATAGACATCGCCGTTGATGTAGAGGTCGGCATTGACGACGACCTGATGCAGGCCCTGAAGGTAGTAGTGCTTCAAGACCTTCTGGAAGCCGAACACCGAGTCGGGCTTCGGACAGCACCATTCGGCAGCATCGATCGTTCCCTTTTCGAGGGCAGGAAGAATGTCTCCACCACCCATCGCGACCGAGGCAACCCCGATGTCCTTGTAGGTCTGGCCCGGAATTCCAGGAGGCGTGCGGAATCGGTACTTCCGGAAGTCGTCCATGGAGTTGATCGGTTCCTTGAACCATCCCAGGGCTTCCGGTCCGACGGGCTGCAGCATGAAGCCCTTGACGTTCAAGCCCATCTCGTCCCAGAGGCGATCATAGAGTTCGCGACCGCCGCCGTACTGGAACCAGCTCAGGAACGCGATGTTGTCGATGCCGACACCGGCACCTGCGACGGGCGAACCGAACAGCATTGCGGCCGGGTGCTTCCCTGACCAGTAGTGCGTCCAGGCGAATCCGCCTTCGATCAATCCCGCATCGACCGCATCGAGCGTCTCGCCAACGCCGACGACGGCGCCTGTAGGCAGGACTTCGATGATCACTTCGTTGTTGGTCAGAGCAGCGACATCCGCTGCGAATTCCTTCAGCATGACAACTTCGTCTGCCTTCGCCGGAATGACCGACTGGACACGGATCGTGACTTCTGCAGCCACGGCCGAAGCAAAGAAAGTGACGCCCACGAGCGCTCCGAGCGCCCGAGTGGCAAATCTGTTGCAATGGTACATTTCATCCTCCGATTGCATTGACGCCTTCATTCCGTTGCACGTGCATTCGCCCCCGAAGGCACCGGGGCGAAATCAGGCGGGATTGCGCGAATGGAGACCATTCCCTTCCCAGCGTGCTGCTTGTTGCCACACGATGGATAGCCCGCCGGACGGTTCATGCCATGCTCCAATAATCGGCCACGAGATCGGTCATCCCTGGCCAACCGTCAAAGAGCATTCTGACAGTCAGGTAGATCAGAAACACGAGACCAAGCCACGACAGCCATCTGTATCGAGTCATGATCTTCATGATGAGAGTTGCGAACAGCGCCATGAACAGGATGGCGAGCGCCAGTCCAAAAACCAGAAGCGCCGTGTTTTCCCGGGCGATGGCCGCCACGGCGACGACATTGTCGATGGACATCGACACGTCGGCGAAGGTGATCGTGACCAGCGCGCCCCAGAGGTTCTTGCTGTCACCGCCTTCGACTGCGGTCGCCTGGAAGTGAGGTCCGCCCGCCTGGGTCGCCTTGCTGTGCGCGACAAGGTCCCGATAGAACCTCCAGCACACGATCGCGAGCAGCAGCCCGCCGAAGAAAAGGATGCCAGGAATCTGCAAGAGAATGCTCGCGATGGCCGCGAACACGATCCGCAGACCTGCGGCAAGCGCCATTCCGAAGATGATCGCGCGACGGCGGAGTTCCGGGGACAGGCCGGCGGCAGCCATGCCGATCACGAGCGCGTTGTCGCCAGACAGGATGATGTCCGCAAACACGATCTGCAGGATGTCCAGACCTGTTTCGATCATGCTCGCGCGTCTTCAAGAACGAGGTCGGAAGCCTTCTCGCCGATCATGATTGCCGGCGCGTTCGTGTTGCCGGAAACGATCTGTGGCATGATCGATGCATCGGCAACCCGAAGCCCCGAAACGCCGTGGACCCTCAGGCGCTCGTCGACGACCGCCATCCTGTCTTCCCGGGGTCCCATCTTGCAGGTTCCGGTCGGGTGATAGATTGTCGTCGAGGTTTCACGCGCCCAGTTCAGCAATCCGGCATGATCATCGTCGCTGATCTCTCGCCCCGGTGAGTATTCTTCGGTGACATGCGACTTCAACGGTTCGTGCCGGCAAATTCGGCGCGCGACCCTGATACCGTCGACAATGACTCTCTGGTCGGTTTCCGTCGCCAGATAGTTGGGGTGAATTGCAGGCGCTGCCAGCGGATCGGACGAGCGAAGGCGCAGCTCGCCCGTGCTTTCCGGACGCAACTGCAAGACCGAAGCCGTGAATGCCGAGAACGGGTGAACCAGCTGACCCGGTGCGGCAGCGCTGAACGGCTGGACATGAAACTGAATGTCAGGGGTTTCGAGTTCTGGTCGCGTCTTGAGGAATCCTGTCCCAAGACTCGCGGCCATGGTCATGGGCCCGCGGCGTGTCAGTATATAACGAATGCCGATCATCGCCTGCTTGAGCGGGTTGTCGATTTCGGTGTTGATGGTGGGCAGATCCGTGCGAAAGACCGGCCTCGCCTGCAGATGATCCTGAAGGTTCCTGCCGACACCGGGGAGATTGTTGATCACCCTGATGCCGTGTTCGCCGAGGTCGTCGCCGTCGCCGATCCCTGACAGCATCAGGATCTGTGGAGAGCCGATCGCGCCTGCCGAGAGAATGACCTCGCGGCGCGCCCTGATTTCCATGTCTTCGCCACGCCTGGTTTTCCGCGCAGCGACCCCAACCGCGCGTCCATCCTCGATTTTGAGACCGAGTGTCTGCATGTGGGTGAAGATCGTGAGATTGGAACGTTTGCGGGCAGGTTTCAGGTACGCGACGGCGGAACTGCACCGTCGTCCCCGCACGGCTGTTTGCTGGAAGAAGCCCACGCCTTCCTGATCGGACGAGTTGTAGTCCGGGTTCTTTCGATACCCTGCCGCGACAGCTGCATCCATCCACAAATCGACGATGCGTCGCTGCAGACGCATCGGGGAGACGATCAGCGGGCCATCGGTTCCCCGATCGGGGCTGCCGTTCGAATCGCCGGTCCAGGTTTCGGATCGCTTGAAGTACGGGAGCACGTCTTCCCAGGCCCACCCCCGATTGCCGAGCTGTCGCCAATGGTCGTAGTCCTGCCGCTGGCCTCGAACATAGAGCAGCCCGTTGATCGAACTCGAACCTCCGAGGACCTTGCCGCGGGGCCATGGAATCGATCGTCCATTGATTCCTTCGTCGGGGTCGGTCTCGTAACACCAGTCGGTCGCCGGGTTTCCCATGGTCTTGAAGTAGCCGATGGGGACGTGGATCCAGGGGTTGAGATCGCGGCCACCTGCCTCGATCAGCGCCACCTGATACCTTGAATCAGCGGACAAGCGGTTGGCCAATGCGCAACCAGCCGACCCTGCACCGACGATGACGAAGTCAAATTCCATCCAATTCGCCAAAAAATGAGACATGCTGTCCCGATTTTGCTGGTTTACGGTGGTACACGACGCTAGAATCGAAAACAAGGGCTGTCGTTTGTGAAATTTTGAAGGAGCCGAAGTGCCCGACAAGGGACGAATTCCGACGGGAATGAGGAATCTCCTCATCATCGAGGCGTTGTCGCGGGCGACGGGTCCGGTGACTCCGGCCGAGTTGAACCGCGACATCGGACTGCCGCGACAGACCTTTCATCGCCTGTGCAGCACACTGGTCGAGGAAGGAATTCTGATACGCGAGCCCGACGGCAGGCGGCTTCGCCCCGGGCGACGATTGCGCAGCATCGGCACCGGAATTCTCAATCTGTCGTTTTCGCATGTCGCGCGCCGGCAGATCCTCGAGAGGGTTGCGGAGAATGTCGGCGAGACGGTGAATTTCGTGGTGCCGGGCGAGTCGGGCATGCGGTACATGGAGCGGGTCGAGACCGACTGGCCCGTTCGCGTTCAGCTTCCTGTCGGAACCGAGGTGCCGTTTCATTGCACGGCGAGTGGCAAGACCTTCCTGTCGAGCATTCCGCTGAAGCAGCGCCGATCGCTTGTTCAGACCCTTGATCTGAAGCAGTTCACGCCGAACACGCACACGGATCACGATGCACTGATTGCCGACACCGAGCGCATTGCCGAGCGGGGTTACGCGCTTGACGAGGAGGAGTTCATCGAGGGCATGAACGCGATCGCGGTTCCCGTGACCGACGCGCAAGGGCAGTATGTCGCGTCACTGGCGTTTCACGGCCCCATGCAGCGGCTGTCGATCGAAACGGCAATCGCCAATGTCGGGGAAATCCGCGACGGAGCAATGGCATTGAGGGTTGCCCTCGACTTGTGACGGCTTGATAACTGGCTTGCCTTGCCTCACGCCATGATTGGTCCAACCACCAAATCATGACAGTCTTGCCCTGCGTGTCTCGACTGAGCGCGACCGGTTCCGGCGACCGAACAGTTCACCTCAATTCCGCCGCCTTCGCGATACGGCTATCACCGGTAGCGAGAAAGCCATATCTGGAATCGACGGGCCAACCCCGACAGTTCGTCGGATAGATCGACATTTTTCTGATATATCAGCGACATCATGTGGTTCTTCACCCGAACGTCAGCAACCAACTCGAATCCCCCAGCCTGTAGCTTCGAGGAAGTGAAACTCTTCACGTCATCCAAGGAATTGTCGTCATTGGTATTGTAGGTCGAAAGCTGCAAAATCGTCCCGTTCGAGAAATCTCCAGTCATTCGGACAACCAGGTCAAGATCGTCAGGATACATTTTTCTCGGTTTTACCCTGCGCGGATTTCGATTGATCATGTCAGGGTCAAACGAGACGAATACCAGGTCGCCTTGGCTCGGCAGTCCACATTTGAAACGATCGCGCCAATCTCCGCAGGAAACCTCAACGTTAATTCCCTGTGCTCTCAGAGGCTGGGCCCAACTGTCGAAATCATCGGCCGTGTCTTCATCGATCTCGCACAAAAGCATTTCGCGAACGTGCTGAAGGGGCCAAATCTTACAAACGAAATTGGCCGAATTCGGATAAGTTCCCGGTTTGGGAGCCAACTCATTCCACACGACCTCGTATGTCGATTTCTGCCCGGGCAATCGAAAGTTCACCGAGTCGAATTTCCTCTTCTTCGCGTGCGCTGTCTCGGTCCTGCAAGACGCAATTGGTGCCATTGAATGAGCATCTATGAACGTCAGTGTCTCGGCCGTCGTCTGCTTGCCACAGATGCCCAAGACTTCGCACAACACCCAGTGCTGCATCAAATTTCCGCAATTCCCTTGAATGGCGACTGGCTGATCTCACTTTTCCGGTTACTCGGCTTCTCTTCGCCTGGCAGATCATTCATGTCGAAACTCTTTGACTGTGAATTCGGTGATTCATGCCGGTTCTCCACCTTTCAGCCCGACGTCTCTGAAGGGATGTTGTTGAACCAGCCGTCAAAGCGGCCCGGCAATTTCGACAACTCGTCCGAGAACTCTACATTACGACAGTAAATTAGTGACATCATTATGTCTTTTCCCGCCCGTTCAACCGAGAAGTCAGCAACCATTTTGAAGTTGCTGCCAGTCAACTTCGTAGTGACAAATCTCTCCACATCATTGAGAGGATATTCTCTGTTGGAATAGGATGAAACTTGCATCATTACTCGCCCATCATTTGAATTCGTTGCATTTACAATTCGGTCCAAGTCATGCGGATATAGATTTCCTTTATTGGTTTCGCCCGTTCCCCGATTGAGATGAATTGAGTATGGGTCAAACGACATCAATGTTAGATCGCCCTCGCCAGGAAGCGGAGAATTGAATCGGCTGCGCCAATCTTCAAAGGCGGTTTCCACACTCAAGTCGTCATTTCTCCGGGCCCATTTTCGTAACATCAGAGCCGATTCGCGATTGCTCTCGCACAACAGCATCGAGGCTATTCCTGAACGGGGCCAAAGGTGAGCCACGAATTTGGCAGAATTGGCATACGTTCCGAATTCTGGAGACAGCCTCTTCCACGCTTTTTCATACGCCGACCCTTGTCCAGGCAATTGTCGGAACACTGAGTCGAACCTCCGTCGCGACGTTTTCTTCTTTTCTGTCCTCTGAATCGCAATTGGCGCCATTGAATGAGCGTCGATGAATGTCAGGTCGTCACAATGTCTACGAGCGATCATCAATGTTTCACACAGCACCCAGTGCTGCATCAAATTTCCACAATTTCCTCTGAACGTCGTCATCGCCCCTCTTCACCCCAGTAACATGCTGATCACCTGACTTGCTGCAAGTTTCACAATCGAAGCGGGAAAGGCAACCGACAACGTTGGATGTGGCAACGTGAACAATCGTTCGGCTTAGCGCACGGGATGCCTCAACAGCGGTTTTGCAAATCCTGCAAATGCTGGGGCGATCAATCTGCATCGGCGACCAGGTAACGCCTTTCCCCTCGCCTTCGGTTCCCAATACGGCGGCTCTGTCCGCCAGGTGTTCGGCGTGAAGACCAAACCCAGCGAGGCCAGCCAGCTTGCGACTTCCGCTCCTGTCAGTCTGGACACGACGACTCAGCACCATAGGAGCCTGTGTCGCAGGAGCGGCCCCCGTCGGTGGTCGCGTATCCATGAACGACGAAGCCGCGATGCTTGTGACCCCTCGCTGTCCATTGTACCCGGCTGCCTGAGTTCAACATGCCGATGACCTCTGATCCGATGCAAGCGATTGTCACGGTGACACGAACCAACGAGGCCCCGAAACGAAGCGGAATGCCCCTATGTTGCGAACAGAACCCGACCGGAACATGCGCACCATTGAAGGTCGGCTGCTCATGGCTGACTTCAATGAACAGGGTGCCCGATTCCGGGTGCACCCTTCCATCGGGAATCCGGTTTTCTGTCAATTCGACGACGCTCAAAAGGAACAGGTTCTTGCCAGCATCCTCGGATTTGTCCGCATCACGGGCGATGCAACAATCGATCCGGCAACAGGTGCGATCTCGAGCATCAAGATCCGTGAAATCGAAACTCTGAACCAAGAAGTTGAAGACGGTGTCGACATGTCGCCAAGGGGAAGTGCCGTCGAACAATCGTACTGGGAAAACCTCGCCTTGGAAGAACTGATCCAGCGAGACAACGTGAAGCCGCTGGAGAGGGTCGAGGATCTGTTCGGAACATGGCCGGGTGACGAGGATGACGGATTCGAGGAAGCGATAGCCAATCATCGGGGGCATCGAAACAATTCGGAGACTACCGATGACGCAGACTCGCGTTGTTCGGGGCACGAATCCTGAGCCGCATTCCGGGACTTCGGCGCAGTGAATGCACTCGTTACCGGGACCACTCCCGAGCCGTCCCAGAGACGAGCGTTCGATGCTTCAGGAACTGTTTAGCTCCCATCGCATCAGCGTAGATGAGACGGTTGACGGTTCGTCAGGCTTCAATCATGCAAAGGCCGCATGTCACCCCAAAAAAAGAGAGCGACGTGCCGGGAAGAAAACGTCGAAACCGCTGGCATGACAAGGGTTTAGCCGCATTCGATCGTCAGGGCAGAGTCACGGTCTCAGGATGACGTTCGGGTGAGGAGCCCGACCGTGAATGATGTCTTCAAATGTTTCCGGTCCGTCGGACAATGGCCGGGAGTCCAGCCAATCGAGCGGGCCGAGGCTTCCATCGAATATGGCCTGCGCCGCCTCGCGAAAATCCGCCTCGGTGCAGATGTAGGTCCCAAGGAAACAGAACTCCTGCAAAGTCGCGCGACGGCATCGAATCCCCCCCTTGGCCGGAATGACGACCCAAATGGACAATCGTGCTGCCTGGTTGGGTCATGCCAGTCTCGACACGACCAAAGTCCATGCGGAAATCGATCTCAAAACGAAGGCCAGGGCGGTGGCGCTGTGCGACATCGCGGAAGAAGAATCGGGGCGCCCATGGAAGGAGGAGTGGACAAGTGGGTGATGGCCTTTCTGCGCGCGCACTGGGTGCGGAACATCATGTTGCGGCCGGCGAAAAAATTCTTGTGCGGGACAGGCAGTTGCGTTCAATCCGCAACACAATGCTGGCCGCAACAAATTAGGTTCAGCAGAAAATGTCGGGATGCTTCCGCAGCGAGGCGGGAGCCCGGAACCATGCGGTGCCAAAAGACCATACTCGAGACCACGCGCAAGCAAGGGTGGAACCCGCTCCTGACCCCGCGAACCTCCCCGTGCGTACTCAACAAGTCAATCAGGACAGACCAACCGGCTCTCGGACCCTGACACATCCAAATTCATACCTGAACAGGCACCACGAATCTTGCAAAAGGGGTCGACTCCAGCCGTGGCGACAGCTAATTGTATTGCGTTGCGTTCCGATTTTGGCGACGCATGCCGGTGTCAGACACGACCTTGATTCATGCACTCGAAGAGAAGGGCCTCAGCCGAACAACGGCGGAGACCATTGCTGATGCCGTCAAGCGTGGACGGACACCGCGCAACGATCCTTGGATGTTGGCTTACGCAGCGTTGCTGACGACACTTTTGGCTGGCAGCATTGGCTGGTCGGCGGCCGAGTTCAACGCGATCGACAACAGGTTCAATGCACTTGACGTCAAAATCAGTGAGCATGGCGAGCGACTTGCCCGTATCGAAACACTGATTATGGAGCGACTGCCGGCTCCGAAGTGACTGACCTTGAAATCAGGCGAAAACGTCTCAGCTTTTCTCGCCAATCCACAATCGCCTGATGTTGGCGGCGTGACGAATCCACAACACGATCGATATGCACGACAGGGTGATCGCGTTTTCGGCCCCGACCGCATGATAGGAAACGATCGGAGCGATGACCGAGCAACCAGCGCCGAGAGCGAAGAATAGCAAGGGACCGCAGCGGTCTCGAGGACAAGCACCTCCATGTCAGGCAGCATGGGAATGCACGGCCTTTCCTCCGACGAACGTTCGCAGCACCTTTCCACGCATCCTGTGACCGTCGAACGGGGTGTTCTTCGACTTCGTGCGCAGGGTGTAGCGGTCGAGAACGAACGGTTTCTCCGGATCGAACAGAACGAGATCGGCAGGCGCGCTCGCTTCGAGCCAGCCCCCGTCAAGCCCGAACCGCCGCGCCGGGTTGAAGGACAGGCAACGCCAGAGCCGCGGCAATGACATGAACCCGTTATGGACGAGCCAAAACGATGTCAGTCCGCTTCATGCAGGAGACGAAACCTGACCCGCTTTCTTGGACTTCAGCGCAGTGATTTCGCTTGTGACCGAGAGCCGTGCCTGGAATCTCAATGCCGAGTTTTCGATGCATCAAGCGTTCTTGTGCTTCCACTGCCCCGCGTCTCCTTTGCCTGACGTGGATGGGAACATTCGCCGTTTGCAGGGAATCAACCACTCCAAGGCCGTATGTCACGGCGGAATGAAGATCGACTTGCCTGGGAGCCAATGCGGAAAATCGCTGGTACGGCAAGGGATTACCCGCGCATGATCGCCTCAGTCAGGGTCAAGGCCTCAGGATGACCTTCGGGTGAGGAGCCCGACCCAGTCTGATGTCTTCAAAGGTCTCCGGCCCATCGGACAATGGCCGAGCCTCCAGCCAGTCGAGCGGGCCAAGGCTTCCATCGAATATGGCCTGCGCCGCCTCGCGAAAATCCGCCTCGGTGTAGGTGTAGGTCCCCAGGAAGCAGATTTCCTGCAGCGTCGCGCGACGGGCATCGAAGCCGCCGCTCCCCGATTGAAGACCCAAGTGGACGATCGCCCCACCTGGATGAACCAATCGGCAGGATTCGCTTCGCGTCGCTTCGGACCCGACGGCATCGAACACCAGATCCCACGACCGCTCGTTCACGTCCTTCGATCCGGCAGGACAGACCCTGAATCCCGTGACCTCCTCGAGCAGGCGCCTGCGTCCCTCGTTGGTTTCAACGATACAAATGCCGCTTACGCCCGCTCGATTCAGGCAAAGCGCGACACCCAGCCCGATCGCCCCACCGCCCAGAATCAGGCAACCGCTGTCGGGCAGCGAGACATAAGGCATCTCGCCCGCGAGCCGAACCGCGTGCAGGCAGACGGCCATCGGTTCGCTCAGGGCAGCATGCTCGATCGCAACGCCCGGCGGAACCGCGACAAGATTGGCGTCGGGAACAGCGACGAACTCGGCGAAGGTCCCCGCAAGCGGTGGCATGGAGAGGATGCGCCGATCAGCGCAGATGTTGGTGCGGCCAGATTGACATTCGCGGCAGTGACCGCAGGCGATCAGGGGATTGATCGTGACCCGTTGTCCCTCGAATGCACCAGCTGTCGACCATCCGGCGGCCTCGTGACCGAGAATGAGCGGCGGCGGTCGACGGTCGTCGTGACCGAGATACCCGTGCATGTCCGAGCCGCAAATCCCCGTCGCTTCAACGCGGACCACGCTGAATCCCTCGGCAGGAACAGGCTCTGGCACGTCCAGGAATTCGATGGTGCGCGGGCCCTTGTAAACGAGCGCTTTCATCCGTGCTCCTGTCCGTTCAGCGACAAGCCGATGATCCCTCGGTCGTCGTCACTCTTGATCCAAGCTGCCGAGATCGCATGCGCAGAACAAGGCCGTCCGAACCCGGGGCCCGACAACCGGTCAATCATCCGGCGAGAGGTCGAACGATTCCTGCGGAAAGTACTTCTGCAGCCGCAGATCCGCAGTGCGAGCGTGCGCTTCCATCCCTTCAAGACGGGAAATCCGTGCCGTGGTCTCGGCAACCCGCCGGGAACCGGCCTCGGTTGCCCGTTGCCACGTCACCACCTTCAGAAACTTGTGAACCGACAAGCCCCCGGTGTAGCGGGCAGCGGCGCCCGTCGGCAGCACGTGGTTCGGACCCGATGCCTTGTCCCCGTAGGCCACCGTCGTCTGTTCACCCAGAAACAGCGACCCGTAGCAGGACAGCCTGCCAAGCCACCAGTCAAGGTCTTCGGCCTGCACGGTCAGATGCTCCGGCGCCAGCTGATCGGCGGTCGCGGCCATGGTTTCGCGCCCGTCGCACAGGATCACCTCGGCAAACCCGTCCCATGCGGCAGCGGCGCTCTCGCGATTGGTCTCCGGCAAGAGCGCGATCAGTTCAGGCACCCTTTGCATGACCCGTCGGGCGAGTCTCTCGTCGTCGGTGACCAACCAGACCGGCGAGTTGTAGCCGTGTTCGGCCTGGCCCACGAGATCGGCGGCAACGATCTCCACATCGGCCGTTGCATCCGCGATGACCAGACTGTCAGTCGGACCCGCCAGCATGTCGATTCCCACGCGCCCGTAGAGAATGCGCTTGGCTTCGGCGACATACTGGTTTCCCGGCCCGGCGATGACGTCGGCGCGAGGCAGGCCAAACAGACCGAACGCCATGGCGGCGACGGCCTGGACACCGCCGAGGGCGAGAACCCGATCGGCACCGCACAACCTTGCCGCATGAACGATCGCGGGATTGATCGACCCGTCTTTTCCAGGCGGCGAACACAGGACGATCGACCGACAGCCCGCGACCTTCGCGGTGGTCACCGTCATCATCGCGGAGGCGACATGGCTGTATCGCCCGCCAGGCGCATAGCAGCCGACATTCTCGACCGGGATGCAACGTTGCCCGGCGACGAAGCCCGGCTCGAGCTCGACCTCGAATTCTCGCAGCGACGCCTTCTGGGCTTCGGCAAATCGCCGAATGTTGTCGTGAGCGAAGGCGAGGTCGTCCCGCGTCTTCTGACTCACGCTGCCCGCGGTTTCGTCGATCTCGTCCGGGGTCAGCTCGAACGGACCCGGCGTGCCGTCAAGTTCAAGAGCGTATCGCGATGCCGCCTCGTCCCGTCCACTCTCGATGTCGTTCAGCATGTCCTGAACGACCGGGCGGATTGACTCGGTATCGGATCTCGCCGTCTTCGAGGCACGTTTCAGATATTGTTGCGTCATCGGCATCTCTCACCCTTCTCGACGTTCTCGCATTCGAATGGGCTTCCTTGCCCGCCCTTCGGAGATTTTCAAGTTCAATCGGTCCTGCGACGCCGAGCGGATTGCGACTCTGCGCCCCGCGCGATGACGAACTCCGGAAACGTCACGATTCCAAGCGTCGCCAGGTCCTGGCCGGTCCGCTCGACCTCGGGCGTGACTCGCGCGCCGATGACCAGGTCGAGGGATTTCCACACCAGAAGCGAAACCGGAAACACGAAGGCCCCGATGGCGGCCACGCCGAGAAGTTGCACGAGCAAGTCCCCGCCTGTCGTGAAAGCGACGGCAATCGTCCCCCAGACCCCTGCCCCCATGTGCGCCGAGATCGATCCGACTTCATCGTCGATCCTGAGCGACTCCAATGTCGTCTTCGCGACCAGACACACAACTGCTCCCGATGAGCCGATCAGGATCGCCGTAAGGTGACTGGTGATCTCGGGTCCTGCCGCAATCGCCACCAGCCCCGCGATCGCCCCGTTCAGCGAATCAAGCAGATTGGTCCTGCGAAAGACCCATCGCGAAACCACGGTCGCCGTGATGACCGCTGCTGCCGCAGCGAGACTGGTGTTCACGACCACCACATTGACTCCGACAATGTCGCTCGCCGAACCAAGGCTGAGCCAGGACCCCGCGTTGAAGCCGATGAAACCGAGCCAGATGGTGAAGACCCCAAGGGTGGCCATCGGAATGTTGTTCGGCGGGGTGCGCTTGACCGAGCCGTCATCGCCGAACTTCCCGGTTCTGGCGCCCACGATGATGGCGCCGGCCAGCGCGGCCCAACCTCCCGTCGAGTGAACCACGGTGGAGCCGGCAAAGTCCTTGAAGCCAAGAGTCCCCAGCCATCCTCCGCCCCAGGTCCAGCTTCCGACGATCGGATAGATGAAGGTCGCAAACACCGCGATGAACGCGAAAAATGGCAGCAGCTTCACCCGTTCGGCAAGGGTCCCGGAGATGATTCCGCAGGCCGAAGCGACAAACACCATCTGGAAGAACCAGTTGGACGCGTCAGCGTGGCCGGAAGACGTGACTCTGCCAAGCCGGGAGGCGTCTCCCGCGAGAAACGCGAGTTCGACATCGCTCTCGATACGGTGAAGCCCGAGCGTTCCCATCCATCCGCCAGGTTCGACGGCAACGTACATGACGCTGAAGCCGACAAAGCAGTAGGCAACGCTGGCAATCGAATAACTGACCAGATTCTTGATGCAGATCGCCGAAGCGTTTGCCACCGATGTCGATCCGGCCTCGACCATGGCGAATCCGACGCACATCCACATCACCAGCGCGCCCCAGAACAGGAACGAGAAACTGCTCAGAGCGAAGGCCAACTCCGCATCGAGAGCGGCATCGGCCGGGCCCGGAACCAATGCAAGCAGCATGGACAGGAACACGATGCCAGTCCCCGCAGCCACGGTGCGGCGGCGGTCTGCCGCGCGCCCCATCGCAAGCGACACGCTGCGAGAAACCGTTGCGACGGCAGGCAATGTCAGACCGGCCGTCACCTCAGAACGCGGACGTCGAACTCTCGGGCGCCTGCCCGTCAGCGGTCATCGACACGACGTCCGCGCCATGTCGGGCTGCACCCGATCGTCGCTGGGGCACACCACCCCGGCATGGCTGCTTCTCGGTTGTCCGAGAAACAGCCGAAGCACGCCCAAGCGGCGCGGTGCGCATCCGATCATGGCGCGCACCAAGACAAGGCGAGACCGGCATCAGAATGCAGCCAATTCAGTGATTTCGCGCTTGAAAGGAACCGTGTCGCCAGAGGTCGCCGGTTCGTCGAGTTCCTCGGCGTAACGCCTCCCGGCAAAGACCGCATGGGCGATCGTGGCCGGCGCGTCAGCGTCACCGATGCAATCGATCGACGCAATGCCAGCGTCGCTCCACTCGTTCTGTCTTGCGACCAGATCCCGATGGAGTCCGTCATTCGGCGACCGGGACGTCACCAGTATCAAGCTGTCTGCCTCATGGGGGCGTGCAGCGCCGGTGTGAACGCAGGAGGCAATGACCCCTTCCTCGGTCACGGCATCGACCACCCGATGGGGGATGATCTCGGCCCCGAGTTCGAGCAGCCGGGCCTGGATGGCGTGCTGCTCCATGGTGTTTCGGGTCCAGGTCGAAACTTCGGAGGCCGGCGTCATCAGGGAAACGGCGATTCCGGCCTTCAGAAGATGCTCGGCGACGACGCCACCCATGTAGTAGTGATCGTCGTCCCAGATGATGACCCTCGACCCCGACGGCAGGGTCCCTGCCATGATGTCGTCCGGGGTGAGCAGTTCGATCGAGTCCGATACCCGAATCGGTCGGGTCCAGTGATGCGCCACGCCGTCGCGCCGCCAGGTGGCGCCGGTTGCAACGACAACCCGCGGGAACCCGAATTCGAGCACGTGGTCGGCGCTGAGGTCGGAATCCATGTAGATCTCGACATTGGGCAGCTTGACGATCTGTCCCTCGCGGTAGTCTCGCACCCGCCGCCATTGCTCGAGGCCCGAAAGACCGGATTCGCGCGTGACACGCCCCCCGATTTCGGTGGTCTTTTCGGCCAGCACGACGTCGTAGCCCCGCTTGCCCAGCGCCTGGGCCGCTTCCAGGCCCGCAGGTCCGGCACCAACGATCAGCACCTTGTCGTCGCTGCCCGCCGACCGGAAACGCTCGGGGTGCCACCCGCGACGCCACTCCTCGCCCATGGACGGGTTCTGGGTGCATCGAATCGGCGACATGGTGAAATCGCCCGACACGCAGATGTTGCAGCCGATGCACTCCCTGATGTCGTCGGATCGCCCGGTCTCCACCTTGTGGGGAAGGAACGGATCGGCGATCGACGGCCGCGCGCAGCCGATCAGGTCAAGCAGCCCCCGTCTGATCAAGGACGCCATGCGGTCCGGCGAGGTGTACCGACCGACGCCGACAATCGGCTTGGTCGTGATCGACTTGAGGTTTTCGTAAAGGTACTCCTGCTCGCCCTCCGGGCCAAATCGCGAGGTTCGCGAGTCGCTCTCCCATCCGGCAAGGCAAATGTCCCAAAGATCGGGGATCTCGGCGACAAGGCCGATCATGTCTTCCGCTTCGGCCTTGTCGATTCCGTCCGGTCCGGCAATGTCATCGACCGAAAACCTGCACGGCACGGCACACTTGTCGCCGACCTCGTCGCGGGTTTCGCTCAGGATCTCCTTGAGCAACCGAACACGGTTTTCCAGCGAACCGCCGTACTCGTCGCTCCGGTGATTGTAGTGACGGGACAGGAAATGGTGAAAGAACCCAAGCGCATGCCCCGCATAGACGTAGATCAGGTCGAACCCCGCTTCGCGCCCCCGTCTCGCGGCAGCCCGGTGCCAGCGCCTGAGATCGCGGATGTCCTGCTTGTCCATGGTTCTGGCCTGGACAGGGTCATAGGTGAAGCTCGCAACCGGAAGGCCGGTCGGCGCCATCGGCACCTCGCGCCCGTAGAGGTTCGGTCCGTTCAGCCCGTTGTAGGCGAGTTCGATGCCCGCCAATGCCCCGTGTTCGTGGATCTTGTCGGCCATGCGCGCGAGCATCGGGATGTCCCGATCGTCCCACAACCGCAACTCGATGAACGGCGTGATGTCGGAGGTGTGGTGAATCTCGACCTGCTCGGTGCACACGACGCCCCAGCCGCCTTCCGCCTTGATCCCGCGCATGTGCGCAAGCGCCGTCGGATCACGGTACCCCATGCCGTTGCAGTGCGGCACCTGGTAGAACCGGTTCTTGGCCCGAACCGGACCGATGTCGATCGGTTCGAACAGGATGTCGTGAGATGGCTCGCGGGGCATGAGGGGGTCCAAATGCACTGCGGGGAACCGTTCCAGGCTCCCCGCATGTCAAACAATTGCTCTGGCTACTTTTTCAGTCGCGTCCAGATCGAGTCGTACACTTCCTGGGTCGCCTGGTCGCAGACCTTGACGAAGGTGCCTGCCGGCGCGTCGGCCGGGGGCACGGATTCAGGCTGCGACTTGAGCGCATCGTCGAGCATGTCGGTCACGCCCATCACGCCCGCGCTGTACTGCGCGAAATTCGTGACGGCCGCGATGTTTTCCGGCTCGAGCAGGAAATCCATGAACTTGATCGCGTTGTCGCGATTGGGCGCATCCTTGAGCAGGACGACATTGTCCATCCACACGATCAGTCCCTCGCGCGGATAGGAATACTCGATGTTGGCGCCCTCGGCGCGCGCCTTGGCCGAGAAACCGTTCCAGATCATGCCGACTGCCGCGTCTCCGGAGACGAGGACGTCCTTGGCGCCATCCGAGTTGAACGATGCCCAATGTCCCTTTGCCGACTGCAGCAGATCGTCGAGCGCCTTGAGCTGTTCCCGGTCGGTCGAGCACTGCGGAATGCCAAGATGCATCGAGGCCAGCAGCATCACTTCGCCCTGCGCATCGAGCATGTTGATCTTGCCCTTGAGCTCGTCAGGCGGGTCGAAGACGATCGCGGTCGTCCGGATGTCGCCGCCGTAGACGTCGCGATTGACGGAAAAGCTCGTCGATCCCCACTGGTACGGAATGGAGTGCATGCGGCCTGGATCGAAGGGAACGTCCAGCCATTGCTGCTCGACATTGCCGAGGTTCGCAAGCTCACCCTCGGCGATGGTGTCAAGCATGCCTTCGCCGATCATGATTTCGACCATGTAGTCTCCCGGGACCGCGACATCGTACGAACCCATCTTCCCCGCCTTCAGCGTGGCGAGCATGGCTTCGTTTGAATCGTAAGTGTCCATCGTCACTTCGATTCCGGTCTCGGCCGAGAACTTGTCGAGCAGTTCCTGCGGAATGTACTCGAACCAGTGATAGATCGAGAGATTTCCTTCGGCTGCAGCAGAGCTTCCCAGCGACGCAGCCAATGCAACCGCCAGCGCTGCCGTGAACCGACCGCGTCGACGTCCCCCAAAGCTGACCTGTGTGATCATTGTTGAATTCCTCCTCATCTCTTGTGAACCCGTATCGGCATGCCGTTCCGGCCAGTCATGCAACGCAAACCTCATTGATCCGCCTTCGCGCGGTTGCGGCCGTGATCGAGGCCGATCCTGCCCAACAGGTAGGACACGCTAACCAACACCAGCGACAAGAGCAACATGATAGTCGAAAGAGCCATGATGTTCGGCTTGATGCCCTGCTTGACCGCCCCGAAGATCGCCGTTGGCAGCGTCTCGACCCCTGCGCCCTTGATGAAGTTCGTGATGATGAAATCGTCCAGCGAAATGATGAAGGCGAGCAGGAATCCGGCGAGAACCCCCGGCGCCATCAGCGGAAACAGGACGTGGCGGAACACCTGCCAGCGGCCGGCGTAAAGGTCCTGGGCGGCCTCTTCGTAGAAGCCTTCGATGCCTTCGAGGCGGGCGGCGATCGGCAGGTACGCGAACGGAATGCAGAAGACGATGTGCGCCACGAGAATAGAGCTGTAGCCCAGCGTGAACCCGATCGCGCTGAAGAAGATCAGCGTCGCGACGGCGGTGACGATTTCGGGAACGATGATCGGCATGCTCAGCATCCCGAAACTGAACGCCTTTCCCCTGAACGAACCGCCCCTGATCATGCCGATCGCGGCGGCCGTTGCGACGATGGTCGACGCGGTGGCCGCCATGGTCGCGATGGTGAGCGAATTCCAGGCGGCGGTTCGATATTTCGCCGCTTCCAGCCCGAAGAAGACGTCCTCGTACCATTTCCAGCTGAAACCGCCCCAGACCGTGATCGATTGCGACGCATTGAAGCTGTAGCCCATCACCACCAGCAGCGGCGCATACAGCACCACGAGGCAGATCACGGCCATGATCATGAACTCGGGATATCGCTTCACCGGATTGCGAACGGACATGATCTACGCCTTGTCCGAAGCGGTTCGCTGGCGGGCGTGGAACAGCAGCGCGACGAGAACCAGCGAGAGGAGAATCATCGATGCGGCCGCTCCGAACGGCCAGTTGCCGGCGTTGCCCTTGAACTGTTCCTCGATCAGGGAGCCGATCATGAAGTTCTTGGCGCCGCCGAGCAGATCGGGCGCGAGAAACGCGCCGAGGCTCGGCACGAAGACCAGAATGCACCCGGCGACGATTCCCGGGCGGACGACCGGAAGCAGCACCCGGCGCAGGACCGTCCATCGACCTGCGTAGAGATCAGCGGCGGCTTCCGAGAGCGAGAAGTCGTAGCGTTCGACCGCCGCGTAGACCGGCAGGACCATGAACGGCAGATAGGAATAGAAGAGGCCGAGCTGAACGGCGAAGTTGGTGTTGATCATCGCGATCGGCTCGGAGATGACGCCGATCGCCAGCAGGAACTCGTTCAGCGGCCCGTTGTCGCGGATCAGGAACTTCATGGAGACGGTGCGGATCAGCAGATTGACCCAGTAGGGAACCGTCACGAGGAACAGCCAGATCGAACGGGTTCTTGCATCCCGCGTGGCGATGAAGAACGCCGTCGGAAATCCGATGATCAGACAGAAGACGGTGGCGAGCGTCGCCTGGATGATCGAGCGCGCGAAGATTGTGATGTATGTCCACTCGATGCTGGGAGGCTCGTCGCCGAACAGGCCGCGATCGAAGATGAACTGATCGTATGCGGCAAGGGAGAACTCCCAGATCACCCCGCCCCGGAACTCCTTGGTCAGGAAGGAATAAAGCAGCATCAAGAGGACGGGAACGAGCAGGAAGAACCCGATGATCAGCCACGACGGCGCGAGCAGCCAGAAACGAAGCGGATGAAACGTCCGCGAGACCGACTTTCCGGAGGCCATTCCCGCCATCAGTCGTCGAGCAGCCTTGCTGCGTCTTCCTTGAGGATGACGTTGACCCTCTGTCCGACCTCGCATGCCTGATTGAATTCGCCGGAGTTCTGCTGCCTGACCTGCAGTTCCGGTCCCGCATCGAGCGAAACCACGTACTGGGTGTCGGTGCCGAGATAGACCGCATGGGTGACGACCCCGGCGATCTCGTGATCGGAGTCGCCTGCCGCAACGATGCCGATGCGTTCCGGGCGGATCAGGACATGCCCGGTTTGGCCGGGCGCGATGCCGTCGGCTGCAGGGCAATGGAGAACCACGTCGGTTCCGAGCCGGCACCTGCACTGCCCGCCATCGACCGCATCGATCGTGACGTCGATCAGGTTGGTTTCGCCGATGAAGTTGGCCACGAACCGATTAACCGGATGGTCGTAGATCTCGCGGGCCTGGCCGATCTGCTGGATCTCGCCGTCGGACATGACCGCAATTCGGTCGGACATCGCCAATGCCTCTTCCTGGTCGTGGGTCACGAACACGAAGGTGATGCCTGTTTCCTGCTGAAGCTGCTTGAGTTCGCTCCGCATGGCCTGGCGAAGTTTGAGATCCAGCGCCGAGAGCGGCTCGTCGAGCAGCAGGACCTTCGGGCGCGGCGCGATGGCGCGCGCCAGCGCGGCCCGCTGCTGCTGACCGCCCGACAGCTGCGACGGACGACGGTCGGCGAGCGCATCGAGCTTGACGAGCTCGAGCATCGAGCGCACGCGCCTGTCGGTCTCGGCCGCGTCCACGCCTTTCATGGTCAGGCCGAAGGCGACGTTCTGTGCGACCGTCATGTGCGGGAACAGCGCGTAGTGCTGGAAGACCGTGTTGACCGGGCGCTGGTGGGGGGGAAGATTCTCGATCTCGTCGCCGTAGAGGAAGATTTCGCCGCTCGTGACTTCCTCGAAGCCGGCGATCAGCCGCAGCAAGGTGGTCTTGCCGCATCCTGACGGACCGAGGAGCGTGAAGAACTCGTTGTCATTGATGACGAGGGTGGCATTCCGAAGAGCGACAACACTGCCGAAGCGTTTCTCGACATTCCTGATTTCGACAGCTGCGACGGAGTCCATGCAATTCGACCGCTCGTGAACAAAGGCCACGAACTGTTACTGCCTGCCCCTTGTTGACGCAACCGCTGTATCGAGCGCGAGGGCCGGCGCGGGGGGCAATGGACACAATGCATTGGCGACGGCTCGAACTCCGCGCGTGGCATTCACGAGTTCTCGTCAACAAGGAACGCGTAGACGGCCTTGTTGCCGGCCGAGGCTGCCTGAACGGTGCCGTTGACGGACGATCTCGATTCCGGTTCGAATTGCGTGACCTGCAATTTTTTGGGCCGATTCAGATGGATGAGAAACCGGCACGAACGGAGTTGTCCGCGTGGACCGGCCGGCGAAATCAACTGGACAGAATTCCATACCAGCCATAGAGTTGCCGTGAATTGACGTTCGTCTCGGCTCGTGAACCACTGGTCGGCAGCATCGCGCGCGGAGGCCTGCAACGACTTGCCCGACGATCCTGCAGACTGGTTCGCTTGTCATGCAGATCGGATAGCGATGGGCCTGGTCTCGGTCGGCGAGAATGCATCCTGCTTGCGCCGGTGCACAGGGACCAGGGGCAACGCGAGCGGTTCTGCAGCAAAGGCAGGAACAGCTGCCGCTCAAGGGTGTCCGACCGTCAACGCATCGCACGCTTCGGGAGAGGAACCATGCACAATCGCCCTGCTGACAGGCCGACCGATGGGCGGCGGGAAGACGAGCACGGGGAAATGCCGAACGCGGCCCTCGCGCGCCCCGGCGTTCGCGAGATGATGGAGGTCCACGGCACTTGGCACGACCATGATCGCGCCCTTGATCCGTATCGTGCGGTCACGCGAAGCGCCCGGGAAACGAAGGCGACAAATTCGTCGCGTGATCAATGAATGGATCGGATGGGACCGTTGGCCGCTTGCCCATGTTCGGCAAATCGCCGATCAAGTCCAGGTGACGGTCGACCCATCGACCGCGAATTCCAAGAGACGCTGCGGACGAGTTTTCGCGAGGGGTGACGATCTGTGCGCAGAAGGATAGAGACGAGCCGGAGGCATCGGATCCTCAGCGTCGATGACGCCAGGCGACTGGCACGCCGTCGCCAGCCGCGCCTCGTCTTCGATTTCATCGACGGCGCCGCGCTCGATGAGCGGGCGATGGCGCTCAACCGATCGTCGCTTGCATCGATTCGCCTGCAGCCGCGAGTTCTGCGCAACGTTGGCGAGCGGCACCTCGGCGTTTCGGTGTTCGGACAGGAATTCGACCTGCCGTTCGGTGTCGCACCGATGGGGATGGCCGGGCTGGCATGGCCGGGAACCGATGCCGCCCTTGCACGAGCGGCGGTCGAGTTCGGTTTCCCGCTTTGCACATCGACAGCGGCCTCGATGGCTCTCGAAGACACCCATGACATCGCGGGAACCAATGCCTGGTTCCAGTTGTATGTTGGAGAATCCCTCGACGGTTCGCTCGCGCTGGTCGGGCGCGCCCGCGACGCCGGATACGAGACTCTCCTTCTGACAGTCGATGCGCCCGAGCGTTCGCGACGCTTGCGCGAAATCAGGCACGGCTTCACCGTGCCGTTTCGAATCGGTCTCCGACAGTTTCTCGACTTTGCCATGCATCCCCGCTGGTCGATCGGGATGCTTGCGAACGGCGTGCCTTCGCTGGCCAACAATCGCCTTGCCGACGACAGCAGCCGATTTGCCCGTGGCATCAATCGCTCCGGGGCCGACTGGGTTTTCCTCGACCGATTGCGAAAGGAATGGCCGGGGAATCTCGTCGTCAAGGGCGTCATGAGCAGCGACGATGCTCTTCGAGTCCGCGATGCCGGGGCCGACGGCATCTATGTCTCGAATCACGGCGGGCGCCAGCTCGACAGCGCGCCAGCGTCGATTTCGGCGCTGCCCCCGATCAGGCATGCGGTCGGGCCGGATATCCCGATCCTCTTCGACAGCGGCGTCCGCAACGGAGAGGACATTGTCAAGGCCTACGCCCTCGGAGCGGATTTCGTCTTCCTGGGGCGGCCGTTCCTCTACGCTCTGGGTGCTGCGGGAGAGGCGGGATTGCATGAGGTCACGAGAATGCTTGCCGAGGAGGTCAGCCTGACCATGGCACAGGTCGGCATCACGAGAATCACCGACATCGATCGTGGGGTTCTCGCAGAGCAGGAGCATCATGGACCGGGTTGATGCAATCTGACTTCGACGGCGCCATTTGACCAAGGGTGACAGGCGGGCGCGGTTCTTTCTCCTTCGGGCACGGTGCGTCGATGTCGCTGGCGGTCGCCACCGGGTGACGCAGGCGCTGGCGCGAGACCGGAGTTGCGGCATCGCGTGACACGGGAAACTGCTGCCTGCCGAGCACCCGCTTTCCGTTCTCGCCGAAGGGGCGATATCGAAGGAGACCCGATCACTCTGTCAGGGTGCGCCCGCGTGACTTCTCCGTTTCAAGCGGCAGAGACGCTCTCTGTCGAGCGGAGTGCTGGCCCTGGATTCGCGACATGGTGCCGTTCGCGGATTCATCTTGAATTCAGAACATGTTGGTGAACTATTTCGCGTCGCGGACCGGGGGACGAACGCCAGCGATGAGCGAGGTTCCTCCGTCGGCAAGGGCGCGCGCCTTGCCGACATCGGCGTCGCGCAGGAGAGCAGACTGCGCCTTGCTGGCGAGTTTGGTCACGTCATCCGACCGCGACGTCCAGGACAAGGACATTTCGGCCTGATCTCGGTCTCTCGGTCCTGTTCAATTGCCGGAGAATTCAAGCGGTCTCGACCCGGATGTCGAGAATGTTTTTCGCTTCGCGCCCGCAGGCCAGACCGATCAGGTGGACCGGTTCGCCAAGGTCGCGGTACTTTTCGGCATAACCCCGCTCGCGCATCTGGGAGATCGCCGCATCCAGCGCCGACGCCGAAGCGTCTTCACCGTTACCGTCCGCCATCCTGAAGTCGAGAACAAAGACCTGACCGCCGCTAAGGACAACAATGTCCACCCCACCGTAGATCGATGCATCCTCGACCCTAACGTCAACGCCATTCGACCAAATGCAGATGTACAGCTGGCTCGCACACCACGCCGCGTTACGTGCTTGGTTGCCATCCCCGTGCCACTGGCAAGGGATCTCGGACAGAAAGGTGTGGAAACGATCGGCAAATCCAACGAAATCGTGTTCCTCGAGACACTCGTGGAGGCCCCGGGCTGCACCCATCGCGGCAAGGGATCGTTTGCCCACGTGGTGACGCAACCCGCGTTGCAGGCTGCGTCGAACCCCGAAATTAGGATGATCCAGCCGAAACAACCTGTCGTACTTGTCTTCAAGCTCCTCGGTGATGGTTAGGTAGCCGGTCTGGAACATCAGGGCCTCGATCCCGATGCGATCGACATCAAATCTCTTCAATGTCCAGCTGTCGACTTTTTGGTTTTCCAACTCAATCAGTCCGACGGTTTCCGCCATGATTTTCTCGAACAGAAACGTCGAAGGCGTGGCATCGAACCAGTACGGCTTGAACTCGCGGTTCTTGAATAGCGAGAGCATGTCGAAAGGGTTGTAGACCCGCTCGTCGCCCCGCCAATTGTAGCCGTTGTACCAAATCCGGATCTGATCCCGGTCCAGTCCCAAGAGCTCCGGCGCGAACACGCGATCGAGATCGTCGTCGGTGAAACCGCAGATGGTGCCGTTGCGCGGATCGAGGCTGATGTCGATCAGGTTGTTGAGGCCCGAGAAGAACGGACCGGCCGTCGACAACATGCTCTCGCCGGTGACGAAGACGAAGCCGACTTGCCTGGCGCTGCCCTTGATAATGCCGTAGACGCCGCACATGTGCTCCCAGTTGGCCTTTGCCACTTCCGGCTGGTCGAGCATGCCAAGGGCCGGTCTGTCGTGCCCGTCCACCAGCACGACCACGCTCCGTCCGGTGGCATGGTGGAGGCGATCGAGAACGGTGCTCAATCGCAGCTGACCTCTATCCCACGACCTGTCATGGCCGAGGTCAAATCGACGCTCGATGCGTTCGAGCTGCTCGATGATGTCCCTGTCGAGTTCTGACGGGTCACGATACGTTCCATCGAAGCTCAGTCGCACGACCGGACGCGGCTTCGACCAGTCCCAGTGGTCGTGGATGTCGAGGCCGCGAAACAATTCTTCGTCGCATTCGAAAAGCGACTCCAGCGTGCTGACCAGGAGGCTCTTGCCGAAGTGCCGGGGACGGGAAAGGAAATAGTACCGTCCCCTGTCCACCAACCGACGGATGAGCGGGGTCTTGTCGACATAGTAGAAGTCCCCCTCCCGAATCGTGCGGAAGTCATTGATCCCGATCGGAAGGCGGCGGCGGTTCATTTGTGACCTCATTTGATGTGCGCAGTCATTCTGACCGTCCTGATTCTGCGTATATCAGAACCGGCCACGATCTCCATGGACCAGCGCCGACTGTCGCTTCCAGTGACGTCGGCGCCAATTGGCCAAAGTCGAGTTCAATTCGCGCAGAGACCGCGATTGGTGCACGCCCTCGCTCCCCGAGTGCCAATCACAGGTTTCGTCACTCCCGGGCGCCACGGGTGATCGCTCGCGATGACGGGCAATTTTTCGTCGTCAAAACGCAACGAGCCATGGCATTGCACGAAAATCGGCAAGATCAGAGATTAGCTCATCTGCCCGTTCTGAACGAAATCGGCCCAACGGCGGCAGTTCTCACCACCCCGCCTCTTTGGCGTGATCATCCATGATGAAAAACCTGCTTCGAATGCTGGTGCGGAGGTCGCGAAGTGCGGCTCGGTTGCTTGAACCGACGGGTCGGCACGAAAAAATCTCGCAGAAGAAAATCGTGCGGCTCATTGGTCATCTGGTCGCCGGGAGGCGAACGCAATCCACATGGGCTGGCCCACGTCAACAGTCACCGAACGGAACTGCCATTGCCGATGTTCGAAAAACTGTCACGCCACCTGATTGCCGGGTCGGGCGGCATTGACGCGTCGATTGGCCACGACCCTCCGTCGAGCGCACGGCCTTGGCAACCGAGACCACCTCGAAGACAATGCTTGGCAGCCAATTGGCGATGGAATCAGCGATAGCGTTCGAGCAGTTCCATCATCGACCTGTGTTTCTTGACCTTCGCCACCGACACGGGGCTCTGGCCGAGGAACGCGACCTTGTTTGGGTCCGCGCCACGTTCGAGCAGCACCTTTGCCGCGTCGAGGCTGTTGTCGCTCGCGGCAAAGAAGAGAGGCGTTCGCGACTTGTAGTCCCTTGCTCGCAGATTGGCCCCATTGTCGATCAGAAACTCGGCGCCATTGGCGGAGTTTGCCATCGCTGCGTAGTGCAAGGGCGTGCGACGCTTGTTGTCGAGGCCTTCGATGTTGGCGCCGTTGGCGAGGAGCACGTCCATCGATCTCGGTGTCTGGACGGCGTAGTGCATCGGCCGCCTGTCCTTGTCGTCTCCGGCCTCGTAATTCGCCCCTCGTCCGACCAGCGCCGCGACGACACCAGGCGAGCGAATCCCATCGTGCAAGGGAGTCTTTCGCTGCTTGTCGGCCGCATTCACGTCGGCGCCTCGTGACGCCAGAAGGTCGATGACGTTCAAGGCACTGCCCGACGCTGCGTAATGGAGAGGGGTTTTCCGGTCGGAGTCCCTCTCCCGGACGCTCGCGCCGCGCAGGAGCAGCTGTTCGGCAACTTCGCGATTGTTCATCCGTGCCGCGACCATCAGCGGCGTCTGACCGTCCAGGCGCCAACTGCTGAGTTCGCCCACCTTCAGCGAATAAAGCGTGTTTTGAAGCTGATCGTTCAGCGGGTCGCCACCTGTGTTCAGTCTTGCGCTCGGATCGGCGCCGTTGTCCAGGAGCGCTGCGGCCAGTCGCGAGAGGTTGAGGGCGGCAGCGTAATGAAGATCGGTCCAGCCGTTCCTGTCGGACTTTCTGGGCAAGAACCCGCGTCCGAGCACCTGCATGAGACGTTCCTGAGCGGCAGTCTCGTCAACCGGCCGCGGGTTTGCCGGCTGGTCATCGACCTCGCTTTCGGCGACCCTCGAGCCTGATCGACATGACGCCTGCTTGTCCGCGATGGTGCTGCGGATTCCGGCAATGCGTCTGTCTGTCGGATTCACCTGTTCCATGCGATCAAGATAGCTCTGGGCCTTGTCCAGCTTGTCGCACTGGCGTGCCGCTGCATCAGCCCAGGTTGCGTATCTGTCCGCGATTGTTCGAAGCCCATCCTGCGCTTCCCGGTTGCCCGGATCGTTCGACAAGACGGACGTGTAGCATTCGAATGCGGTCCCGCCCTGCCCGGTGGTCAGCCGATTGGCCGCGAGATGCTCTTGACAGGTTCGCAACGTGTCGGCGATGCGGTTGTCGTCCACCGGATCAGGGGTCACGGGGTCACCGGACGGCGTTCCATCCATGCAATTGCGTGCATCGTTGGCAAAGGCGCTGTCGGGAAACTCGAGCAGGAACATCTCGACCGAAATCAGGTCTTCGCAATCGCTGATTTCTGCCCATCGTTCGGCTTCGGTCTGCTGGGCGAATGCGTCCAGCGGAACCGATGCGAACATCGCGACCAGCACCGCTCGCAGTCCCGCTGTCATGACAGCGTGGCCGCGTTGAGGGATCCAACTCGCATGCATTTCGTTCTCCACGACGATTTACGGCGTGCGCCCGGGTCCGGAGCGTCAGTCCGGGACGTCCTGATCGCTGCAATGTTATTCCTGCCGGTTGATCGAAGCAACCTTCGGACAACTTCGGTCGTCCGTGCGACAGTTCGTTCTTCCACGCGAAAGCGGGTGGAGTTGCCACGATGAGGTCGAACTCCGGCCTCTTGGCGCCGAGCGACCAGCACGACGAAGCAGCCCCCTTCGTCCATGGTGGCGTGCGATGAACCCTGGTGCTTGACGGGGACAGATGCAGTGGGCGCACCTGTTCTGCGGTCGTCACGACGGCGGCTTGGTTTTCTTGATGGGCCGCACGTCGGGACAAGCCGATCCCGAGTGTCGAGACCTGCGCCTCCATTCGACTGCACGGGCCGCGATGCGTTCGCAAGACTATTTCAACGGCTTCGGGGAGCGAGTTGCCTGTTTGCTGTTCGCGTCGCGGCGATGTCATTCACCGCAATGCGCCTTCCCCCCATTTGGGCTTGCCAGAGTCGTCATCTGGATCAGACGGGCCGTTTGCTGCCATGCTTGACGGTCTTGATCATGGATCCGTATGTGATACCATTGATGTACGAGCAAAGTGCAAGAAACGATCGGTCGGATGCGCGACAACACTCGTGACGACCGGAGCGTCGGTCGTCTCACAACCATGGCAGACCGAAACTGCATTGCTTGGCGGCAGCCGGAAACCAGTCACGTCACGTTCAGTTGTCCCGGTGACATGCCGATCACTGTGCGCACGCACGAACCGTTCATACCGGTGCACATCGCACGATACCACTAATTGTTTGATAAAACAGGAGAAAACGATGGCGAATGAACTTCCTCTCCTTGAGATTCGCCCACTTGGACCGGAAGAAGGTGGCGGTTACCTGATCGAGTTCCCCGGGTTTCCCGGTTGCATCGCTGACGGTGCGACTCCCGAAGAAGCAATGTTGGAAGGTGCTGACGCACTGAGATCTTATCAAGAATCCCTGCGGGAGCTTGGACGACCTGTTCCTGAATCTGGTGGCGCATTTAGTGGTCAATGGCGGCAACGTGTGCCAAGGTACCTTCATGCCGCGCTTGTCCGACGTGCAGACCATGAGGGTGTGTCTCTCAATATGCTTGTCACCGCGATGCTTGCTGAAGGGATCGGGCGCCGAAAGTAATGCGGACACCGTCTTGAACAGACCTCGTCGTCGCTGCACGGCTTCGATCGGGCGAGCGACCGACTGACAGACGCCTCCGGCCGACAGGGACGACAGGCTTTCCTGAACGCGTCGTGGCTTTGAGGCGCCCTCGTTTTGCGATTGGGCTGGGCGTTGCAGCCAACCGGGAGAAAGATGGGAAGAGCAATCCACAATGTTTGGCAGGAGGATGACGAACAAACCTGCTGTCAGAATCGGAACAGGTCTGGCGTTCGTCATGAGTCACGATCACCTAGGGCGATCTGACGTTGGCATCCTCAAGGTTTCGGGGCTCGCGACCACGAGGACCGAGCTGTTCGGCCAGTGGTGCACTTGTCGAGAAGGTGGGTGAAGCGCGGGCGAACAAGATTAGGCTGGACCCAAACAAACGTGCTCCCAACGGCGAGGCCGAGGCAAAGCAGCCGATCCTTACCACTGCGGAGCCGCCCGAATGTCATTCCCGCGACTGTCTCGAAGAGCGCCAGGACCAAGGCTGCTGCCGAGCGGACCGAGGATGGCATGCCGGTTCACGGCGTGTCGACGCTGCTTGCCGATTTCGGGGCGTTGACGGTGAGCGAGGTGACATTGCCCGGCAGTCCGGACGATGCCTTTCCGATCCTGGCCACGCCGTCACCACTGCATGGCAGGGCGTTCGAATTGTTGGGAGTCGCCCCCCCAAATGTTGCCATGCAAAAGCCAGGTTCAGCCGGCCTCAAATCCTCACTATGCCATTCATTCAAAACGACAATTCTTGATGAGCAACCCCGTGAAGTTTCGACTGGTCCTCAAAATTGCGGCCAAGGGCGGGGAAACACGGGCGCCGAAGCCTGTCGGCCACTGCCGATCGGCCAGAGAGATCAGTTCAAGAGCAAATTCAACGGAACTGCCGACCTGGTCACGTGATGCTGAATTCAACACAACATGAACCGTGTTGCGGCTCGGACGTGACCGCCTGTCCAGTTTGAGAACTGTTCGACTGGTCGCGGGACGATCAACGGTCTTGCCGGCATTGCTTGCCCGGTGCCGCGTCGGGGCGTCCACAGTCGATTCAAGAAGGCCTCGAACCAAGACTTGACGAACCGATTCGATTACCGCTTTCCAAGAAAACCAACGATGAAGTCGTCGTCAAATCGGAGACCGACCTCGTCGTCGGTTCGCTCAGTTCACGAAAACAAGCGGACTCTTGCTGTCGGCGTTTTCGCGCTCGGGCGGTGCGGTCGGGGTGTCGATTCCTTCGGCTCTCAGACGCTCGATCTCGGCGTAAGCGTCGAGCATCACGTCTTCATAGATGCGGTAGTAGTTGTTCGAACCCAGCATAGCGTCCAAAGGTCGGGCGCGGTTTTCGCTTCTGAACGCTCTGTCGGCCGCCGCGAGTTCCACGCGGATGTCCGGTTCGATTCCTGACCGGCCTGCGGCACGAACAAGCGCCCGGTCACCACCGGGCACGACATTGCCGCTCGGACGCGCGTCAGTTCCACCGAACGCGCCTGCGATTTTTCTGTCAGGCGCCACGTCGACACGATTCGGCGCTCCGGGAGCAGGTGCCGGCAGGTCGGCGAGCTGACTCGGAAGCTCCTGGGGAAGCTGAAGTTCACTTGTCGGCACGACGGCGAACTCGTTGGGCGCATCGCTTTGAAACATGCCGCCCTGTCTGCTTCCGCAACCCGACAACAGAAACTGTGCAAAAACGGCTGCAACTATCACCCAGATCGGTGTTCTCACTTGCCCCTCCCACACAAAGACGCGACCGGATCAGCCGCGCTGACCATCATTCACCGTGAGTTTCCGGCGCTCCTTGCTCATGAATCCACTTGCTGAACAGGATCATGCCGAAGGCACCTGCGAAGATGAATACATCAGCGAGGTTGAAACTGAAAGGGTTGCTGATGCCGCAACATGACATGTTGAGGAAATCCGCCACGGCACCGTGAACGACCCTGTCGACGCCGTTTCCGAGAATGCCGCCAACCAATGCTCCGGCAAGCATGGGCCCGAACCAACCGACGTAACGACGAGTCCAGAACAGAACGATCCCGGCAACGACAATCGAGACGATGACAAGAAACCATCTCAAGGCTTCGGACCCGCTGGCGAACAGACCGAAATTGATCCCTTCGTTCCAACCCATGCGAAACCTGAGGAGTGGCGGGATCACATCGATCGCACCTGCGGTGTTCAGACCGAGACCGAAGACGACCAGCCATTTGGACAACTGGTCGATCGCAAACGCGATGAGGGCGAATGTCGCGACACGTGGCGCGAACATCACTTGCTGTCCCTCTTCACAAGCGCAGCGCAAGACGAACCGCCACACGACGAGTCTCGTGTTTGGACATTCCGGGCACGGAGCGGAGCGATCATCGGCGATTGAACTTTGTTGACGTTGGGAACAGTCGAGACGGGCTGTCTTCTGGCTGAACCGAACAAGTAAGTTGCTGGGTTTTCCGTGTCAAACTGGACAACATGATCTTGCGACCAAGTGCGACGATCGAATTCGCTCGTCGACGATCTAAAATTTTTGCGGAACATCGAGGCTCTCGCAACCGAAACGCTTGCTTTCCGCTTGGCCACCTGGGTTGGCGTCTTCCATCGGTCACGTGATCATCGAGTTTCCCCGAGCGTAGGAACACGCATTGGATCCGGTGCCGACGATTGTCGATTTCAACAGGGGCGGGACGAGTTGGAGGAGTTGGTTTGCAGATATTGCCCTGCGCTTCTGCCAAACTGCACCTGCACGATCAATCTCGCGGGTCGAGATGCTGCGGTGCGCTGGAGATGCCGCAGTTTCTTGGTTTCAGTGGCTTCTTGTTTTCGCGGCCTTTGGTATAGCATCGCGTCATGTTCGTTCGCACAAAGCCAAAGCCGAATTCCCCGAAGAGATCCATCCAGATCGTCGAGTCCTTTCGTGAAGGCGAAAAGGTCCGGCAACGCGTGATCCGCCATGTCGGCGTAGCCAGCGACGACGAAGAGGAAGCCACGCTCAAGGAGCGTGCCGAACTCATCAAGGCAAAGATGCTCCACGAACTTCGACCGAGTCTTTTTTCACCGGAGCATATGGCGGAACTGGCCATCGACGCCGCCCGTCGCAAGTCAGCACGGCGGTCGCCAACAGAAAACTGAGATCATCGGCGCGACGAGGCGACCCCGAAGGTATGGCAATTTCTGAATACGGCAAAGCGACCTGCCCGAGGCATTGGCCGCAGGTGTTCTTGCTACACTGCGCCACCGCAGCGTGCCGGAGGGCAACCTCAAAGCGGGCGTGTTCCGCCGAAACGGAAGCCGCATAGTAGTGCCATGAAGCGCGAAACGGACGCGCTCGGGAGCCACGACCGTTACGGAGGATTATCGTGGCTGGTCGATTGACTCGCGGAAAGCACGACGCGGGAGCGGTTGTTCTGAACAACAGGTTTCAGCATTGCATCAGAGTCGCCGGCGATGCCTCGGTCGGGAACATCGTAGAGACGATAGCCGCTCCCAGGCGTTTGAGGGCGGTTGCACGATGGCACGATGGTGCAACTCGCTTCGAGGTTGAGTGACTGCGTTGATTGACCCTGCAAGTCCAGCAACATTGGAGTTGGCTTCCGAGTTTCCGGGCACGACCTGCGGGTTGTGCCTTCTTGCTTATGGGATGGATCGTTGTGCCCGCATTCGTCTGGGGATTTCGTCCATGGCTTCTGCCCGTGGGTGCAACCGCGTTTGCAGAGTTTTCTGTCCGATGCGGAGGAAACCACCACAGGTCACTCGTGAATCACGCGATGAACCCGCTTGTCGGCAATCATCGACCCCGAAATATCTCGATACAGGCAAGCGGCGAGTCAGTCCCGCGAGGCTGAGCTCGGAGGCGAGAGCATTCTTTCGCGTGGTCGACTCGGAACATTTGTACAATCGCCACGAAGGCTCGACCGCCCAAGAGAACGACATCGTAACGGACCGAAATGGTTGCGGTGACGTATCATGCACCACCGATCAAGAGGAAAACCTTAATTCGTGAACTCGATGCATGACACCCGATTTTGGCGTTGACCGACACAGGAGTTTTCGGGCCATGGGCGGATGTCGGCCCGCAGCCGAGATCAGATCCGACATCGCCCGTTGCAGAAATCCAGTTGACCATTCAGCGCTGACCCTCGTTGTGCCCACGACATGCCCTGTCACCGACGCCCGTCGGAACGGAGCCATTTCCCAGCGACTTGACGCGCGGCTTGCTGATTGTTCGTCGTGCAAAGCATGACAATGGACTTCAGGCGGTCTGACTGCGACCAAGCCCGCCCGAGCGTGGCAAATGTGCAACAGTTCTGCCGAATTGGGGCGGAGAATTGAAATCTTGGTTGTTGGCTGGGCGGTTTTCGGAAAAAGAGACCGTCGCAAGTTCGCCGGTATGTCCTATGCCGGTCCTGAGCGCGATTAATCGAGTTCGAACTTGCACAAAGGTTAACCTTGAAAGGAAGAACATCATGAAAAGATTGATGCTCGCGACAACTTCGCTGGTTGTTGCAGGCGGCATGGCAGCCGCCGAAGTCTCGGTCTCCGGCTCGGCTGAGCTCGGAATCGCCGGGGAAAAAGGAAAAGACTCGAAGTTGCACAAGTCGATCGACGTCAATTTCTCCATGTCGGGTGAAACCGACTCAGGCCTGTCTTTTGGTGCGTCCATTGACCTGGATGAGACTGGGGAAGGTTATGCCGACGATGGCCATGTCAACGTGTCTGGCGCATTCGGCACGCTGACGCTTGGTGACACCGACGGCGGCTACGACAAGGCTCTGACCGAAGTCGGGTCAGCCACTTCGATTGCTGACAACCACACCGGTCATCCGGGTTACAACGGCAACTCCGGTCTTGACGGTGACGCTGCACTTGCTGGCAACGGCGGCAACATCCTGCGTTACGACTACACCTTTGGCGGAGTCACGACATCGGCATCTGTAGAGATGAACGCAAACGACAACAGCGCTGCCACCTACGGCCTCGGTGTCGCGTGGTCAGGCGATGTCGGCGGCATCGGCATGGGCCTCGGTCTCGGCTATCAGTCGGGCAAAGCGGCTACCGAAGAGGGTGTCGAGGCAACAAATGCGACCGGAACAAAGATTGGTACCGACGGCAATGCCGTAACTAACACCAATCCCGTTGCGACTTTCGACCGCGACACAAAAGCCTCGATCGTTGGAATGAGTGCTTCGGCTGACATGGGCAACGGTTTTTCCGTCACGGCCAACTACTCCAGAAAAACCCACGAGGTCGACATCAGCAACGACAACATCACAAGCAACTCGGTGGCTGATCAAGAGATCAAGACCTCGCATGCTGGGCTGGGAGTCGGCTACACGACTGGTGATCTGACCATCGGCGTGAACGGTGGCCAATCCACTGCCAAAGAGAATGGCAAGGCAGACGTCAAGCACACCGGTGCTGGTGTTGCCGTAACCTACAGCTTGGGCACTGGCGCGTCCTTGCAACTCGGAGTTGGCAGCGGCAAGGAAGGTGATGACAAGAAGAGCAGCTGGTCTGCCGGTCTGGCCTTCAGCTTCTGAGCAAGCAACCAATCGGGTACAATCCCCGCTATTCAAAGTGCAGCAACTCAGCCGAGTTGCTGCACTTTTTTTGTTTGTCTTACTGCTCATTGTCCGACTGGCCTTCGAGAACATGCGTTCGCCTCAAGACGTCGGCGAGTTTTCCAGTATGGCGTGGTAAACCCTCGCCTTTTTGTCATCCCCTCCGCAACATCTGAACTGTCAAAGACCGTTTACAACTCGATCCGATAGTGTCCTGGGTCGTGTTCACCGCACATGCTCCGAAACCGGCCGTCCGATTGAACATCTGAAGCAAAGGTTCAAAAAATCCGGAATGCCCCGCGACCACTGACTTCGTCGACCGTCGTTCCTCGGATTTGCGGAGCGTGGCGCGGGGTGTACATGTGAGACCAATGCCTTGCCAACCAGTAACAGGAGCGGAGGCTTTGCAGTATACTGTCCAAGTTTGCATCATACTGTCCGAGAAAGTGAAAAAGACCACGGTCAAGGCAACCCTCCTGCACATCTGTCGGAGTTCTCGACTTGTCCGAGGCATCGCATTGAGCAGAACAATTGCCAGGAAAGGGACAGTTGACTGCGGATCATGCCCGCCCACTGAAACCTGATGATCAACAATCGGTTCAACACAACTTCGGCACCAACAGTAGAGCGCGAATGAAAAAGTCGGCGAGTGACATTTTCGCAACAAATGATGACGTTTCCGTTGCGTCAGCCAAATTCAACGTTGATTCGATCGTCGAACGACATGACAAGGGCAGTTGCACGATTGCTGGTGCACCCCGTGACGTCACTAACTTGGCGGACCGGCTGCGATCTTGCGGAACAGTTGACTGTGAAAGGAAATTAATCGTGAAGAGATTGATGCTCGCGACAACCTCGCTGGTTGTTGCTGGCGGCATGGCAGCCGCCGAAGTCTCGGTCACCGGCTCGGCTGAGCTTGGCGTGTCCGGGGAAAAAGGAAAAGACGCGAAACTCCACAAGTCGATCGACGTCAATTTCTCGATGTCGGGCGAAACCGATAGTGGTCTTTCGTTTGGCGCGTCCATTGATCTGGATGAGACCGGGGAAGGTTATGCCGACGATGGCCATGTCAACGTCTCTGGCGCATTTGGCACCCTGACGCTTGGTGACACCGACGGCGGCTACGACAAAGCTCTGAGCGAAGTCGGGTCAGCCACGTCGATTGCCGACGATCACACTGGTCACCCGGGTTACAACGGCAACTCCGGTCTGGACGGGCAAGCCGACCTCGCCAACAATGGCGGCAACATCCTTCGCTACGACTACACGTTTGGCGGTGTCACGACATCGGCATCTGCCGAAATCAACGCAGACGATTCGAGCCTCAGAACCTACGGTTTCGGCGTTGCGTGGTCAGGTGATGTCGGCGGTATCGGCATGGGCATCGGCCTCGGCTTCCAGTCCGGCAAGGGTCCAACCACGTCAATTGAGGCGGTGGATTCGGCAGGAAACAAATACCTGGCAAATAATGACGGCAGCGTTAACCCTGGTAGGAGAGCAGGAGCAAATGACCCCGTTCCCATGATCGACAGTGACGTCAAGGCATCAATCGTCGGGATGAGTGCATCCGCTGACATGGGCAACGGCTTTTCCGTCACGGCGAACTATTCCAGAAACACCCACGAGATAACAGTTGAAGGGGACTGGGACAGCGGGAACGGCGACATCAAGAAAACCACCTCCCACGCTGGTCTTGGAATCGCCTACACCACCGGTGACCTGACTATCGGCGTCAACGGCGGACAGTCGACTCTCAAAGAGGAAGACGGAAACGACGCAAATGCCGCCAAAGACGATGTCAAGAACACTGGTGCTGGTGTGGCAGTGACCTACAGCCTGGGCACTGGTGCCTCGTTGCAACTCGGTGTCGGCAGCGGCAAGGCAGGCGATGACAAGAAGAGCAGCTGGTCTGCCGGTCTGGCCTTCAGCTTCTGACCAAACGCTTGCGGGCTTCATCCCGCAACTCAAAGTGCAGCAACTCCTCCGAGTTGCTGCACTTTTTTGTTTCGGCGGACCGTGGCGCGAGCAGGGAAGTCTCGCGTGTTCTTCGCCACACTCGCGGCGGCAACCGAAACGCTGACGGCACATAGCAACCTATCCTTTTTCGAAACCAACGTTCCGCCGACCGTTTGCCATTTGCAATCTGAAATCATGGGCACAACGAAAACTGCGGTTCGCTGACACGCGCCCGCTGAATCTGCCATCGTCAGATGCTGAGTTTCCCATTGGAGCCCATCCGCTCGGCGAGATGCATCAGGTGTCGGGTTTCCTCGTAGGAACAGATCTATTGGTCCTTGTGACTCGTCGGATCTTCTCGACGACGTGAGTTCACTTAACCGACCGACCCTTACCATCCAGACGCGCTCGCATCTCGATGTGCATTCTTCTGGCTCCTTGACAGCCGCCGGAACTTTGGCACGTGACACCGCCGCGGATACCAAACTCCTTTCAGACGCTCAGTGACTGTGATCGGTATTGCCGTCGACAAACGGCAACCGACTCTCACTCGATTCTGACGGTTCGTCCCCGGCATAAACACCAATGCGGCTCGAGGTTTCGGCGACGATGACCGCGCTGCCCCATAGTCGAGCCATCGACTGACCGACCTTCTGCCGCAAATGATGGACCGGAACTGGCCTCGTCCATCGGTCATTTGCGGCAATCACGACAATATCGCTTCGCAACGCCCCGCCGAGGAGCCACGCTACCGGCGAAAACGCCTCAAAACAGATCAACCATCGCACGCTGTACGGTCCGATCCGGACTCTTTTGTGGCTCCCTGCCCCGATTTCCCAACCGTGGTTCGCATCGCCCACCTGTCCGGGCAGTGCGACCACCCGTTCATGAACCGGTTCTGGAAGACAATCGCCGGTGCCACGCCCCCGGTATCTGTGAATCGAGGCCCGACCGTCATCATCGAGCACCCCGACGTAGATGTCGCTTCGATGCAGGGTCGCATGGCGACACCATCGAAGGATCGAGTACGGGTCGGAACCGTCGATCACGTTTTCGCCCAGAAACACCACCTTCGCCGGTGGCAATTCGTCCAGGAGTCGCCGCTCCCAGGAGGCCGTCGTCAACGCCGGTTGCGGTTCGACTTCAACCTCCCAGAAACCGCTGACCTCGGATGGCTCATGAACCAGCCAGCACACGATGGACGAAACCACCGCACACGCCGCAGTCGCCGCCTTGATCCTGCCCGATCGCATGTCCAGTCCCGCGAGCACGAAAGGCACCAGCAAGACACCGATGACACCGGTTCCTGGCCACAGATCGCCTGCGACAAGAACGAGTGATCCGACATGCCACGGGATCATCGCACTGATCGCAGCAGCAATGCCAGCGTTCAGCGCCGAAAACGCCAGCGCCGCGACAAACGGGTACATCAGCAGCAGAACAATCGCGGGCGAGAGGTCGAGCTGCCGATTCAGAAACCCCACCGAGATCGGAACAAACGCGGCAACATGCCATCCGAGCGCGATCGCGTAGCGTCGGCCGTGGCGTTCCGCCAGAACGATGGCGGATAGTCCCGCCACCGCGAACACGAGCGGAACTCCAGGGAAGTAGAACCCGGCGGCCGCAACCGCACACGCGAGGACCGCGACCAGCGCATCATTGCGTGCGGTACGGATCCAGCGTGAACTTGACCACGACCGACTCCTCGAGTGTCCCATTGTCCTTCGCCTGCTCGGTATTTCGCTCTGTTGTCCTCCTGATTTCGTCGAAACGAATTCTCGATCGAGCCATGTGCACATCGATCATTCCTCGGTCCGTTCTGCGATTTTCGATGTTCGCTGAGACCGTTGATCGGCCCGCCGTGGTGGAAGAATTACCCATCAGGAATCCCACAAACTCATCCCATGTGACCAACGCCCGGTTGCCGGCGACCCCATGCCAGGCCGACCGGCCGGCGCCCTGCCCTGTCACCACCGGCAGCGCCGCCCAGGTCTTGGCAAGACAGTTCGCAAACGGGGCCAACTGGCGTTCTCCGTAACCGCAGTCATCAAGCAGTCGGTTGGCCAGTTCATCTTGCAAGGATTCGTCAAACACGCGGTCGGGATCGACGTCATGGTCGCGAGCCAACCGTGCCAAAGTCTTGTGGATGAACTGGTACCGCCCGACGGCAGTCGAGACCGCCTGCGGTCGGATCCGTTTCTGCCATGCCAGAACCTCGCCCAGGCTCATCTGGGTCAAGGGCATCGGGAGCGCCTCCTGGATCGTCGCATGAACGGAATCGTAACCGTCGGGTGCCTCGTGTTTCGCGATGAAGTCCAAAAGAGCGGCTCGGCCCGGCAACGCGACAACCGAAGGCGCAAACGTCACGAGTATCATCGAACCGATGAACAACAACCCTATTGTGCGGGCAACCACAGCGCGGTCTCCAGTGTCACGTTCATCGGCGTACCCGAAGCGATTCGAATGGCCGGCGGCTGGTTCAGATCCCTCGCCAGCAGCTGTTCCGAGATTGTCACGGAGGTGTCGCCTGCCGCTCGACGAAGGGCACCAACAAGCCGATCGTCGTCATCTTCCTTGCCGCGCGCAATGCCACCCACGAGATTGACGGCGAAAGCCGCCCCGAGCGACTTCGCAAACCGCGACTCCCGCGTTCCGCTGATGCCGGTTCTTCCGCTCAGATCCGATGCCACCGCACTCGATGGCGAAACAACCACACCATTCGGAAACTGCAATTCGGTCCACATGATGGAAACCCGATCGGCATGAACGTCTCGCACCGAACCCTGCCGGCCAAAGAGCAGAGTTCCGCGGGGTATCACGACATGCATGCCGGTCACGCTGTCACGGACATCCGACATGACCTGCGCCCGCGCCGTTCCAGGCGACCCCGAATCCAGATTGGTCAGAAGGACTGCCGGAATGACGGTTCCCGCGAACAGCTGGTGGAGCAGATCACCACGATCCGCCAAATGCGAATTTCGCGTCGCGAGGCTGGCTCCGCCATCGCGCAGATTGCGATCATCGCCGTGCACGCGATCAGCCACTTCTTCGGGCGCACGCTCCCCGAAATTTCTATTTCTGGCAGACACTTCGGGCCATTCACCGCTTGTGCCGCCGGCAACCGACAAGGACTGCGGTTCCTGTTCGCGCGGCTGCGGACTCTCCGCATCGCGAAACCCGTTCTCGGCCGATTGCCGCCCTGCCCGATCCCCGATCTGATGCAATCCCTCGCCGAGCGGAGAATGGTCTGCCTCGCGGGCCAAGTCGTCCAACCGTCGGCGTTCCTCCTCGATTCGAAGGCGCGTCTCCTGCAACCGCTGCTCGGCCTCGGGGCTGATGCGGCCTCGCGCCTCGGAATTGGCGAAGTCGTCTCCGCCTGCCCCTGCGGTTTCATCGAAGGTTTTGGACTTTCGGTTCCTGAGGATGCGTTCTCCCTGATCGACCAGCCGCCCCGCTTCTCCGGGATCCGTGCTCTGATCGACGAGCGCAGTCGTCACGCCACCAGCAGACCGCCACGCAGTCTTGCTGAGGGCCCAGCCAACGGCGATCACCACGACAACAATCACGAGGCCAAAGACAATGGTTGCGGCGTTTTTCCTCATGATGGCCGCAGCATTCGGATCAGTCGCCCGCATGGGATCGGACTCTCTGGATGTCGATGCTGTCGATCATCAGACCCAAGGGATTGATCTCGAGAGCCTCCCCACCGGTCACTGCCTGTTGTCCGAGAACAAGGACACCGACAAAACGATCCTCGGCGATCTGTTCGCCGGTGTTTCGGTCCTTGACCGTCTCCGTCCACTCAACCCGCCACGTTGTCCCGCCGGCAAAGCTCACCGAGGTGACATCCACGAACACCGTCTCGCGATCCCAGCGGACGATCGGATTGGTCTCTTCGTTCCGATAGGTGTCGCTCAAAACCCGAAACGCTTGGCTGTCGGACGGAAGGAACCGGTAGAGACGCCTCAGGTTTCGCTCCAGAATTGCAGGATCAGCAGGTATCGAACGCCCACGTTCGACAAAGCGTTGCAACTCGCGCTTGACGACATTCGTCGGCCACTCGCCGATCGTTCGCGGCTGCGGCAGCGCTTCCGCCCGACCGAGGTCGTCAACCTTCACGAGATACGGAACATACTCGCTCTGGGTTGCGGACCAGATGCCGAATCCGAGGCCAACGCATCCGACCATCGTGCCGGCAATGGCCAGCCAAAAGAATCTCTTCGCCGTTGCCGCATGAAACGCAAATCTCTCGTCCCACTCGCGCTGGGCAGAAATGTAGGGGTTTCGAGCCGCGATTTCGGGTGACCGGGATTTCATCTGCATGTCCTCATCGCCTCGATTACCCGTCATTTCTCCGCTGCGGTTGGTCCAGCCAGTCGAGTATGTCGCGACGCACGCGCTGCTGGGGACCATTGCCCGAAACATTGCTGAGAGCGCCGCTTGCGGCACCCCGTGCCACACCCTTGGCAACCGGTCCCGCCTTGGCCATGGCGCCAGCCAGACCACCAGGCGGCGGCACGCCGAGCGCCGATGCGGTCATGGCTTCGAGACTGGCCGCCCGTGCCGCATTCACGCCACCCTTGACCCCGCCGTAAGCAGCCCCGCCCGCTGTCCGACCAGCTGCCCGGGTCGCGCCCCAGGCAGCGGAGCCAACAAGTCCACCGATCATTCCAGCCGAGGAACCGCCACCCGCACCGGACACGATTCTCTCGACCACCGAGGGCAACCGAAGAACCAGAACCAGCCCCACAACCTGAATGATCAGCACCTGAATCGCCGAAAACAAATCACCGTCGGGTTCGAACGTGGTCTCCAGCGTCGCCATGACCATTCCGTTGACGATCAGCAGGGTCAGAAGCTTGAACCCCATGCCGATCAGCATGCGCAGGTAGGACATCGCGATGTCGCGAGTTGCATCCAGTCCGCCGAATCCGAGCCCAAGAAGTCCCGCAACCGCTGCAAGATAGAGTTCGGCGTAGACCACGACGACAAACGCCGCCATTGCAGCAGCCGTCATCGCAACCGCAATCGAGATGAGGATCAGTCCGATCGAGTGTCCGGGGCTGAGAACCGACACGTCACCGAGCAGTCTGCCGATCATGCCGAGCGCCTGGGAGAGGATCGCCGAAGGCGATGGCTCGGTGGTGCTGCCGCCGATCCGCGCCACCGCGATGGCGCTGTCGATGACAAGACGAACGAGCTGGTCGCCAAAGTTCAGGCACAGGACCAGCACACCGACAAAGACGAGCCGAACGATCAGTTTCGAGAGAAGCGCTGACAGCCCCTCTCCCTGAATCGTCCCCTTCGCGAATGTCCACGCAAACTCGATCGCGGCAAGCGCATACAGAAACCTGATGGCAACGCCTGCGATGCTGTCGGACATGGTGGATGAGGTCGTTTCCATCATGCGCACGAGAGAATCGAGCCCAGCGGGTGCATCCTGCGCGTTCGCAGCCACCGGCGCGATCAGCATCGGCAACCAGATCCAGAGCGGTACCCGCCAGAATTGACGCCACTGGCGGTCCTTGCATGCTTTCGATGGCAGGGAACGCAGGAGGCTCATTTGACGATACCCAGCAACTGGTGGATTCCCGCCCCGGAACTGACATCGCGGCGATCATCGGTCAGGCGATCGTCGTATCGACGCTGCATGGCTTCGCGGGCATCCATTTCCATCAAAACACGCGACCACGCGATCGCCGTCTGTTCGGCCTGCGCGGCCTGAAGGGATCTCAAATCAAGCAGTTGTCGCGACAGGCTGGTTGCCAGTTCGTTCGCCACCTGAAGCGCCGCGAGATTGCCTTCGGCAGAACTCGCACGGTTGGACAGGACATCGATCAGCTGAGCCTCGGTTTCGACATCCGCGCTCGTCAGGCCCGCCTGTCCGAGGCCGGTCGCGAGCGCAGATGTCCATCGCGACTGAAGCGCGTCGTAGCGTTCCGAAAACCGGTTCCGTTCGTAACCCTCCTTTCCGAACAGCGGATCGGTGACCTGATCCGAGCGAAGAAACCCGTCGAGTTCCTTCCCCGCATGCATCAGGCTGCCGGCCTGCATGTACATGCGACGAAGCCGAAGAATGGCGTCATGGGCGCTTCGATGAAAACTCCCCGGCAACCGTTCCGTGTTCGCGACCATGTTTCGATAGGCAAGAATCAGGGTCCGGAGTTGCTCAACCTCCGTTGCAAGCGTCTCTCCGGCAATCGAGAGCTGCGAAGTCTCAAGCGATGCCAACCGACCGAGTTCGGCATTGTTGAGCCGCTGGGTCAATTCGGTCGCAATGCCCGGCACTCCACCCGCTACGACACCCCGTGGGAGCCCGCACACGGCCAGCGTCGCAACGAGAGCGATGGCGACGCCGCACTTGAGCCTTGAGGAGTCGGACGATCTGTCGGAGGACCGACGGCAAACACTGCCGAGGTCGCGCCGGCTTTGATCGTTGAAGTTGGTTCCCAAGCACGTGGCGTCACCGTGCCGCGACCGGCACACCCACCTCTGTTCGTTCGTCACCGCAATGAATCCAAATGTGCGAGCGAGTCCGAATGCGGTTGCGGTCGCGATCTCGGCGACGACTTCAGTTGCGGCTGCGACCTCTGTTGCGACCGCGATCATGACCGTAATTGCTGTTGTCGTTGTGGCTGCGGCTGTGGCTGTGGCTGTGCCGGTTGTTGTTGCGAATTCGGCGAGGCGCTCGGCGGGTCGAGTCTTGCCATCCAGAAGAACACGGAAACGGCATTGTTTGTTCAGCCTCAAAGCCCTTGATTCCGCCTCCGCCGCGAAACTCGCCGCGACAGATTGGCACCCATCCGTCCATGCCCCGTGTTCTGATCGATGGTGTCGGTTTTGTTGCGGGTCGTGGTCCCTCAGCGCAACCGGATCAGCGACATGCCAGACTGACCAGCGTGGTGCTCGCCCGCCACATACATGCAGCAATGGTCCGCCAGTCTCTTGTCGACGGCGGTGAAGAAACGCGGGATTCCGGCGGTTTCCCGCGCTTTCGCTCGACCCCCGCCATGTCTCAGCCGCGATCCGGAGAAGGTGGCCAAAACGCCAACGGGCGAGGTGTCCGCGCTTGCTATTCATCGGTCTGCCCAAGCAGCCTGCGCAAGTCGCGTTTCCAGAACTCCGGATCGGTCTCCACCGCACGTTCGGCAGCGGCAGCCTCTTCGATGGACGTGCTCCCCAGCAGCAAAAGCGCCGCCGGCCCCAGCAGGAAATCCACGATGCGGCGGCCTTCCGGCTTGACCACGTAGTAGTGTCGCTTCGGCTGCATGGCCGCGATGATCGCGATCATCTCCTCGGTCAGACCGAGAACCGCGTACTGCTCGCGGCTCGCCCGCGTCCAGGCGGCCGGATTCGGAAGAAAGATCTTGGTCGGGCAATTCTCGATCAGAGCCGGCGTGATGGCACTCGCCGTCGCATCGGCAACCGATTGCGTCGCCATCACCACCGACGCGTTCGCCTTCCGCAGCTCCTTCAGCCAGCTTCTGATGCGACCCGCAAACAGTTCGTGTTCGAGAAACGCCCAGGCTTCATCGATGATGATCAGCGTCGGACGCCCGTCGAGACTCCTCTCGACCATCCGAAACAGGTAGTCGAGCGCAAGGACCGCGACATCAGGTCCGGCAGAGAACAGCTCCTCGGTTTCGAACACCGTCCAGTCGGAGACCTCGATGCCGTCGTCCACCCCGTCAAAGATGCCCGCGCGATTGCCCCCCGAATAGGCTTCGAGCGCGGATCGCACCTCGACCGACTGAACGAGAGACAGAACATCGGCGATCGAATGACCGGGCTGCAGCAACCGAACCGTGTCGCTAATCTCGCGACGCATCGCCAGCGTCGGCGTCGTGCCGGCTTCCCGGACCAGCGCCGTGATCCACCCCTCGACATGGGAGCGTCCGCACCGCAGAAGCCCGCCGATCGGCGACAGCGGATTGCCGCTTTCGCCGAGCGCGATGAAGTTGCCGCCAATGGCCGCGCTCAGGTAACGGACGGACCGCTTCTTGTCGAAGATGACGACGCGGGCATTGGCGTATCTCGTGAAACTCGCCGCGAACAGCCCAAGCAGCACCGACTTGCCGGCACCAGTCGGTCCGAAAACCAGCGTGTGCCCGACTCCCGACGAATGCAGGTTGAAACAATACGGCTCGCCTGAGATCGCCCGACCGATCACCAGCGGTGGCGAATTTTTCGGAAACTCCCGGCAATTGACGGTGGTGTCGCCCTGCCAGACGGTCGAGAGCGGGATCATGTCCGCAAAGTTCAGGCTCGAAAGGATCGGTCGCCTCGGATTGCGATGCGGATGTCCAGGCAAGTGTCCGATGAACGCTTCGAGCGCGTTGCAGGTCTCGACCCGTGCCTCGAAACCGCGTTCGAGCAGCGCCTCGGCAACGTCGCGGGCCGCTGACATGACCTCGTCGCGGGACCCGCCGATCTCGCCGAAAATGACGATGACGCCGTTGAAGATTCCAAAGGTGACCTCGCCGGACCCAACCTCGGCGACAGCAACGTCAGTGTCGGCCACCATCGACACAGCGTGGGAATCGACCGGTGCGGTGTCGACCGCAAAAGCCTGCGCGACCAGCGATTGCTGACCCTGCGACCAGAATCGCCGTCGTCGATGCAGCTCCGCCCGACTTCGATTGTTGCCAAGGCAGACAAAACGGGACGACCATTGGTACGTGAACCCGAAGCCCTGCAGCACCTCCAGAACGCCCGGTTCGGTGAACGGCGGGTAGCCGTCGATCGCGACCACTGCCGTCCACCGGTCGTTGATTTCGATGATGTCGTGGATGCGTTCCTGCCGGAAGCTCGGCGCGATCATGACGTCGAGATACGGACACCCCGCATCGACGGGGTTTCGCGGCCTGTGGTCCGCCCCGCGCACGCACGACGACAAATGTCCGACGAGTTCGTCCACCAGCACGGATCGTCCGCTGGCGCGGTGTTCCGAACGGGTTCGAAGACGCCGCAAGTCGAAGGCTCCGGCAAACCGGGTCTCGACGGAACTGCACTGGGCCTCGAACGCTTCCACCCGGGCCGACAAGGGTCCCTTGAGGTCGAGATTCGACGACTGCAGCGTCAGGTGAATGATGTTCGTGAACAAGGCGCCACCAGTTTCGAGCAGGCTGCGCCGCTCGATCTGGAGGACCTTCAGGGCATCAGCGGCAAATTCGTCCTCGTGACCGCAGTTCAGCTTGACCGCACGCCGACGAAAATCGACCCAAAAGGCAAACCCTTCGCCAAAGCCGGTCAATGCCTGGCTCAGCTGCTTCGTCTGGTGTGATCTCTCCTCCATCGAGAGGCTCTCCGTGTCGCGTCCTTGAACCTCCCAGGCGGCAAGCATCGAGCCGTCCTTGCAGACGACGACGCCCGGCGCGACCGAAGCGCCCCAGTTGAGCAAGTCCGAAAACGTCTTTCGCGGACGCATCAGCATGATCAACCGCCGATCAGGGTTGGCCGCACGAGGACGACCATCGACGTTCGGATCAGTTCAGCCTCTGCCGAGCCGCCGAGCCCAAAGAACCCGGCAACGCCCGTGCCGGTACGGCCACGGCGGACGGTTTCCTGTTCGTAGCCCCCGACGATCAAGGTCTCGCCCGGCGACAGCACCACCGTGTGTTCGACCGCCCTGTGGTCGGTTTTGGGGAGCTGGATCGACCCGAAGTCCTCGAGATTGTTGAGGCTGGCCTGCACGATCCAGAGACTGAGCTGGATCTGTTGCTCGCCGACCAGGCGCGGCAAGGCGAAGATCGAAAGCCCCGTGTCGATGCTGTCGACCTCGAGCGTTTGCGACACGTCGCCGTTGGAGTCGGTCTTCGTCGAGGACTCGCGCACGTAATGCTGCGTCGACAGCAAGGAAACCGGTGCGATCACGCCGCTCTGGCCGACGGTGTTCGTCAGTCGATAGTCGACCACGTCCTTTTCGGATGCGAGCGACCTGAAATCGATGGCCGAACCGCTGAGCCTGCCATCGACGATGGCTATGCTCCCAGCGATGCCGGAACCGGCAGCGCCATTTCCGAAGCCGGCGCGCTGTCCGAGCGAAACCCGACTGCCGTCCACCGCGCCTTGCAGGAAGGCGCCGAACCCGACGTCCCTGTCGCGATCCGCATCCACAAAATAGGTGGCAATCTCGAGACCGATTCGCTGCGAATACACATCGGAGAACTGTCCAATGATGGCGGCTGCCGATCTCTGGACGCTCGGCGGTCCGAACACCGTGATCTTGCCGACATTGGGCGACAGTGTCACCGACGCCGGTGGCGGAACGACCTGCGTCAGAGCTGTCGTGATTTCGGCCCAGGGATCGACCGTCACCGACTTGGCCGAACTGATGCTGGACGCTCCGGTGCGTATGCCCGTCACCTCGGTGCCGAGCTTCCCGGAGGTTGGCGGCAGCGGAACATCGTGGGACACGTTGATCATGCGATCGAAGCGGATTGATGATCCATCGAATGACCATGACAGATCGAAACGCGAGCCGACCCTGTCGAGCAACCGCGACAAGGGCCCGCGGTAGTCAATGACCATCGAGCCTTCGACCGGAACGTCGACCACGCCGGTTGGCGTCGGGTATGTGGTGCGAAGCGCCACATCCAAGCCGGTTGAACCGGAAATGATCGTCCGGATGTCGTCGATGTCGACGGGTGACGGGGAGGAGATCTCGATTCCGAGATCCTGTTCCAGGTGAGCCGGCAACGGTTCGCCGCGATCTTGCCGCGCGGTCTCTTCGGCATCGTCCGGTCGCTGCCTGTTTCCATAGAATGGCCGGTTCACGGTGACGACGCCTCCGCGTTGCTGGGAATCGAGCACGCCTCGGTACCGCGCCACTTCGGCCGCCAGGCTGTCGGCACGATGGTCGGCCGCTTCGAAGGTCTGACAACCCGCAAGGGTCACGAACATCCCAACCCCTGCGAAGGCTGCCCTGGTTGCTGCTGAGACTGACCGGATCATCGCGCCGATCCAATTCGAATGACATTGTTCGCGTGAGCAACCAGCAGCGGTGAATGGGGACCTGTTCCGAACCCCTTCACGACCTCCTCAAGTGCGAGATTGAATGTTCCTTCGAACGAGAACCCGACCTCGAAGCGCCAGTCGCCGCGATCCTCGATGACGATCTGATGGTCGGCCTCTTCACCCCATCTCTTGAGCACGTCGATCAGGAATTCGCCCTTGCTGGCTTTCCATATCGGTACCGGAATCGGGTCAGGCGGCTTGGGCGGCGACGCCACGCTCGGTTCAGGCTTCGTTGCCTGCGACCGATCTCCACCGAACAGCCGACTCAACCAGCCGCCGTTCGAACGTTTTGCGGGATCAGGTGGGCTCTTCGCAGAATTCGGTGTCGGCGCTTCGGCACCGAGGCCTCGGCACGGGATGACAACCACGTCCCCCAGTTTCAGCGCTTTCGGGTTCCTGGCGATCTTCGGATTGAGTTGGGCAATCGCCGGGAACTTCGCCGGCGATCCCAGGTAGCGGGCAGCAATGCCTGAAAGCGTGTCGCCGGGGGCGATCGTGTGGCGGGGACATTGCTGGCTGTTGCCATCGCCTCCAGCCGCAGGCGTTCGCCCTGCTGCAGGAGCGTGTCTCCCATCCGGAACCCCGCCATCACCGGCAGAAACCGAATCGCTTCGCGTGGTTTTGGCTTCGACTAAATCGGATGCCGTCGAATCACCCTGCCGAACCGACGCGATTCCCCTAATGCGCCCCGGATCGGCCCAGTCCGGGCAACGAATCAGCGGGCCGAGGGATCCTGCGGGCGCAGGGATCGCGGCGACGGAGAGTACGAGTACCCCCGCTCCGAGCCCGCATAGACGTCCCCGACTCTTTCGAGAAACCGCTTTTCTACCAAACTTTTCAATGCGGTATTCGCCGCAGTGCGAGACAGATCCAGAACTTGCATCACCCATTCGATCTTCACGGGTATCGCGTCCTTGGCCGTTGCTTCGCTGACCACCTGGTAGACCAGGGCTTGGGTGCGAAGCGCCCCCGAACGTTCACCCTTTCTCCTTCCAGCTATCAAAAACGACATTAACTCTTGCACACTGTACATTTCGATGTCAATCTCCCGTTATCGAGTTTTTGAAAGAAGGTGACTTCATGGCTGATGTGGAGACATTATCCGTCCCCAAGACGATTCCTGCAATGCTGCATCCGGTCAGCGCCCTGCTGAATGATCCGGAAGTCATTGAAATTTCATTGAATCCTGATGGAAACATGTTTGTTCAGCGTTTTGGCTCCAGGACCATGGCAGAGCGCGGCTGCAGCGCTGCGGACGCCGAATCGATGATTCGCTGGTGCGCGAGCGGGCAAGACCGAATCATCGACAGGACTTCGCCTATAGTGTCAGGAACAGTGCCGGGATTCGCACACAGGATCGAGGCATTGCTTCCGCCCGTGGTCCTCGCGCCCGTTTTTTCGATTCGCCGTCACGGCGAAACACCGATCGAGCTTTCGATGTTCGACTGGGGAACCGAACGCGAAGACGAGATCGACCGCATGACGGCGATGATCAACTGCATCGTCAGCGCTCGGAAGAACATGGTGGTGTGCGGCGCGACAGGCTCTGGAAAGACCTCTTTTGCCAACGCCTGCCTGCGGGTGGTTGCGAGGATCTGTCCCGAAGAAAGAATCGTGATCATCGAGGACACGCCGGAGCTCAAGTCCGAACTTGCGAACACCGTCTCTTTGCGCAGCTGCGACACCATCGATCAGCAACGACTGCTCGTATCAACCCTGCGGCTGGCGCCCGATCGAATCATTGTCGGCGAATGCCGTGATGGCGCCGCAGCGCTGACCATGCTTCGTGCATGGAACACGGGGCATCGCGGCGGCATCACGACACTGCACGCGAACAGCGCCAAGGAAGTGGTCTCGCGACTCGACATGCTGTGTTCCGAGATCGCCCCCACCAGCCAGGAAGCGCTGATCAGGGCGACCATCGATATCGTCGTTTTCCTCGAACGCGGCGCCGGCAAGCCGGTCGTCAGGGAGATACTGGAGGTCAAGTCATGACAACACCCCGTCAACCGCGAACTGTCGGACGCCAATGGCGTTCGCGACTGCTGGCCACTGTGGCCGGTATCACGACACTTGCGGCGAGCAGTCCCGCCGTTGCGGCCGGAACCGCGATGCCGTGGGACGGACCACTCGAGCGGATCGTCGACAATCTGACGGGTCCGTTTGCACTCGCCGTCGGCGTGCTGGGGCTCGTCGTTCTCGCCGTGCGGATACTGTTTGGCGAGCAGTTCGGTCAGTTCGCCCGTTCGATCATCAACGTCATCATTGCCGTTGCGATGATCACCGGCGGCGCCGGCCTGCTCAGAGCGCTCATTCCGAACGCCAGCGGCGCATCCTATTCGATCGACGCACCTGCCGACGCCCCATCCGATCCAGACCTGTGATCGAGCGATGAGACTCCCCGCACTATTGGCGCTCGTCACTGCTTCCGTCGCCACCGCCCCAGGCGGTTGCCAGGCTGATACCCTGGCAATCGCCTCGATCGCTGCACAGGCACAGGTCCAGGATGCGTGGCAGGCGCAGCCCGCAACCGCCGCTCTGGGCGAGGCAGGTCGCGTCGTGCTCACCTATGGCGAAGCACCGGTCGCTCTCGTCTGCGCACCGCTCCACATCTGCGCGATCGAGTTCGGACCGGGCGAAGAATTCCACGACACGCCGTCGATTTCGGATTCGGTGCGCTGGCACGTCGAAGTGCGCGAGGGGTACGCGCTTGGATCCCGGCGGCAGTATCTCATTCTCAAGCCGACAAGGAGCGCCGAACACGCCGTGCTGACCGCATTCACGAACAGGAGGTTCTACTCCATCCGGCTCGTTCCGGATCCCTTGAACTACACGCCCGTTCTTTCGTTCCGCTATCCCGACGAGGAACTGGAACAGGTCCGAACCCGGATCGAGGAACAGCAAGCCAAGGCGAAACAATCGCGCGAACTCGCCGAAGCCGCCCGCGAAGCGGTCATCGACAGGACCGGCGTCGAGACCGGCAAGGGGCTTGTCGCGGCAGGCGATCTGAACTTCGACTATCTGATCGCTGGCAAGGCCGAATTCGCCCCCCAGCGGATCTTTGACGATGGCAGCCAGACATACGTCGAGTTGCCCAAGTCATGGAATGGCGAACTGCCGGTGTTTCATGCCGGTTCCGCCGGGACCGACCGCGTGGTCAACTACCGGGTCGACGGGCGCAGATACGAAATCGACGGCGTCTTCGACGCCGCCACCCTCCGACTCGGCAAGGAGTCGATCAGAATCAGGCGGGTTTCCGAATGACTCGCAGGGCCAAAATCGGGGCAGGCATTCTGCTGATCCTCGTGCTGCTGCCGGGATGCTCGTCGCTCCCTTGGGAATCCGGATCGCGCAGCAAGGTATTGCTTGACGAGGCCCAGAGCTGCGCGGTCGGTCATGATCTTGCCCGCACGATCGCCGGTGCCGTTTCCGCAAGAGCCAACGTTCTGGTGTCGCCGAAAGGACCGACACCGTGCGAGCAATACTCTCTTCACTATCTGCGGCGCGCAGGTTTCGCGATCGACCCGTCCGGTCGGTCGCCCACGTTCGACATCGATCTTCAAGCCGTCAGCGACACGGAGTTCCAGGCGACGGCCTCGATCGGTCCGACGATTCAGGTCTCACGCATCTACGTGCGCGGAGACGGCGGCGTGTACCCGGTCAGCCCGGCATCCGTCATTCGGCACGCAAGCCAATCTCCTTGGCGCGCTCCCTTGGAGCACATGCAACGTGAATCCGGTTCATAAGTCTCTCGTCCGTCCGATCTTGCTCGGCGGCATGGAACGGGTGCCACTCGTCATCGTCCTGTTCGTGGCGGGGTTGCTCGTCCTTCTTCAGACACCGGTTTCGGTTGCGATCGGCCTGTTGACCGCAGGCATCGGCGTCATCGTTCTGAGGCGAACGGCCGAGTGGGATCCGGAGTATTTTCGGGTTCTCTATCATCGGCTGAAATCCGGCCGTTACCACGGACCTGTCCCTCTCGACATGCAACGCAAGGAGTATTCGTTCTGGCAACTGTAGAGACTTTCGGGCGCATCGACGCCGTTGCGGGAATCACGTGGGGCCTTCGCCGCGGACGATGGCGATCGATCATTCTGAACCGGATCGGTCACTGCGAATTCGATGCGCAGCCGCCACCGCCACGAACCGCACCGGCCGCCGCTCTGGCGATTTCCGTCATTCGTCCGGAACACGCATCGGACGTCTGCTTCGTGGCCATGGCCAATGCCGGCGGTGATCGGTTCCTCACCGTGGTGATTGCCGATGGCGCGCCGACCGTGTTTTCGGAAGAGACCTACGACGACAGGGCGAAGTGGGATCTCGCGATCGAAGATGCGATGGCGAATTCGAGCATCAACCGGGTCTATCTGCCCGACGATTGGGAGTTCGAGCTGGATGATCCGCAGGACAGGCGCAACAAGACGTGCTGGTACGCAAGCAACGAACTTTCAGTGCCCACGGGCATCGCTCCGGTCCGCAGGCATCACCGCTTCAGCATTCTGTTCGCGATAGCCGCGATTGCTGGCGTCGTGGCGCTCGGGGCCGTGACCACGTGGTTTGTTCATGATCGCGATGCGCGAGCAATCAAGGCGAGCGAGATCTCGCGAACGGAAGACCGGGTCACCGAGATGTCCCGCATCGATGTCGACCCCATCATCGATCATTGCATGGAAACGCTCGGCGAGTTCTGGCCGATGGCGCCGGAATGGACACTGATCGATGAGGGTTGTGTGGTTGACCCTGCCCGACTTCCCCGCAGTCTGCCGAACATTCCCACCTCCGATGCCTTTTCCTATCGCCACTACCGGCTTGTCGGTCAGTGGAACACGTATCTCGCGGTTCATGCCGCCGAGCGCGTCACGCGAGAATTCACTGGATCAATCCATCGCGACTCCTCCGGCATTGTTCTCTACCAGGAGATCGCTCCGAGCCGTCAGATCGTGGATCGTGGCGAACGGCCGCGGAGCGACATTGTCGCGGTCCTCGAACGGCTGTTCATCGGAAACGCCAGGATAGAAGGTGGAAACGCCGACAGGAACGGAATCGTCAACGCCTCCACCGCGCTCGACATGATTTCGGTCCTCGACCGGATGAAAACCGACATGTTCGAGGTCGTCAGCGTCAATCGCAAACCCGATTCGAGCATTACCAACTTCCGGGTTCGTCCTGTGCGCCTGCAGGCAGAGAGGACGCATTCGATCGAGGGGGGCGACAGCGTTCGCTGACAGGCCGATTGCGCCTCAATGGCCGCTCGTGAGTTCCGCAGAGTCACGGCCTTGAATTCCGCTGGATTCGAGGTTGGTTGACCGCCGCAAGCGTGATGCTTGTTGGCGTTGTCGAGGACTCGCCAGCAGGATTCCTGACCCGGACCGCGAAACCCGGGCATAGTCTCCCGACGAGAGATGGAACTTCTGGCGGCTGATCACTGATGAAGTCGCGCAAGGAGACTGGTTTCCATCAGGTGAATTCGCGATACGGTTGGCTTGATGCCCTATTTTCCGGTCCAATACTCGCGCTCAGTTCCCAGAAGCCATTGATGGACCTCCGATGACGTGTCCTGCAACCGGTCACGGCGCAGCGCACACTCCCAGACGACCGCCACTCGCCATCCGGCGTCCAAGAGCTCTTTCCTGACCCGGCGGTCTCGCTCGACGTTCGCTATGAACTTTGCTTGCCAGTAGTCCCTCCGTGTCGCCGGGTCGGTTGCGTAGCGACAACCCTCGTGACGGTGCCAGAAACAGCCATGCACAAAGCAAGCAGCACCGAACCGACGGAAGACGAGATCAGGGGTTCCAGGGAGCTTGCGATCGTGAAGCCGAAACCTCAGTCCACGCGCGTGCAAGGCGCGGCGCAGAACAAGCTCGGGTTTCGTGTCTTTTCCGCCAATTTGCGCCATGATGCGCGAGCGGACCGCCGGATCAACGATGTCAATCATGGCGTCGAGTGCGACTCGCGACAAACGGGTAACGGACCTCTTGAGCCGGGCGGTCGTCGTCCGCTTGTGTCATCCGCAGAATTCGCCTCATGTGCCAAAACCTGCGACAATTTTGGAGTTTGCCATGGCGGGAGTGCCAACCTCCAGGTTTCATATTGGAAACTCCGCGAGTAGAGCGGACTTCACGTTATGATTCATGAACGCACCACAACTCTGGCATCCTACGTTGAGGAACTGGCGTCAAGCGGATGCATCGCATTCACGCGCAGGGATGCGACACGTGCCTTGGGCGTCAGCCACGGGGCCTTCCTGGATGCGGCTGCGCGTCTCAGGGCGCGGGGTCACATCTTCGCACCGCGCCGAGGCTTCTACGTCATCACGCCCGCACGGTTTCTGAAATGGGGCGCGCCTCCACCGAGTTGGTATGTCGACGCCATGATGACGGATGCGAAGCGACCATATTATGTGGCGCTCCTGAAAGCGTCGGAACTCCATGGTGCGGCGCATCAGGCCGTGATGGAATTTCAGGTCATCACCGATCGGCAATGGAAACCGATTCGCGCAGGGAGATCGAGACTCGCCTTCTATTTCCGCAAGGACATCGAAGACATCGAACAAGGCATTGAGAACAGGAAGACCGAAACTGGTTCGATGCGCCTGTCATCACCAGCGCTGACCGCGCTTGACCTTGTGCGTTATCCTCATGCGAGTGGCGGGATCGATCATGCTGCGACCGTCCTCAGCGAACTCGCCGGTCGGATTGATCCGGAACGACTCGACGCGCTTGCGCCGAAGTTTGAACGCTCTGTCGTTCAGCGCCTCGGATACCTTCTCGACCATCTGAATCGCGAAGAGATTGCGTCCCGTCTGGAAAAGCACGTTCGGACAAGAAACGTACCGTGGGTCGAACTCCGCCAAGGGGAAGTGAATTCGATCGCTCGGAACGACAAGTGTGAACGCAGCGGGCGCTGGCACGTCATTGTTCGCCAACCGGTTGAGGTCGACGACCTTTGATCTCTGAGTCCAAAATCATGGCACGGAGCCAGACAGCAACGTTGGACGGAGCCTCGGCAGGATGATCAGGACTTGATCGCCTCGACAGCATCGATCGAGATTTTCGATCGCGAATTCCACTCACGCCCTCATGATGTCGGATCGGGCAAAGTTCCTCGACGCTTCCGCCAGAATCGCAACAATTGTTTTGGGGGCTGAATGCACTGACCTCCGGCCAATCACGAGCCCACGAAAGGGAACGGCGGAAATCGCGAGAAAGAGAAATGAAGCCGGGGCACCCCCCCTGCGTGCTAGAGGACACTCAAGATTTGACCATCGGTTTCGTCACGCGATTGCGTTGTGCGAAGTTCGCTACTCTGCCAATGAACTGCTCGATTTCGGAGAAACTGGGAACGGCAACAATGCCGGGCAATTCGGCCAGATTTGGACAACGCTTTCGAGAAACCGAACATCCAAAATCCTGAACATCTCGATTCAGCAATCATGGCCTTGAACCAGCATCAAGCAATACTGCCCACAAATCTCCGTTGAGAAGCGACATGAAGTTCGACTGCTATCGCGTCGGCGTCGGCAATTGCCGCCGACCTCAACCAGTACCGGTGTTGCAGTGGTTTGACGAAGTAAAGGCTCTTTCCGACAAACAAATGAAAGTCCGGAAGCAACTGAAAGTTTCCCGGAAGTGATTGACCCAGATTGGCACTCAGTCGCGCAAGCGCTGACCCCACGGCTTCGCCGCCTTTTTCTCGGTAGGCTTGCCGTTCCTGTTGCCCCACCAGCCGCAGATGCAAGAGAGCGAGGTCATCGTTTCGAGCCTCAAGTTCGACGCGAATGGACGTACCTTTAGTGAACCACTCCGACAAGCTGTTGCAGAGGGTTTTCGCATAGGTCTCTCGTTCGATCGGCCCTGCGGGCTTCCACAGTTCCACCATTTTGCCCGCATGCGGCTGCACGCTGGGAATCACCTTGGCGACCGCGTCTTCGACCAAGATGATCTCCTCATCGACCAAACCGAAGTAGCGGTAGCAATGTGCATCGAGTCGATCAAACAGCGCATCGAGACCACCTTCTTGGGAGAACACGGATTCTGCAGATTCCAGCGCTTCGTCAATGATGGACACGAGGGCATCAGATGCATCAGACGCAAGATCATTGTGACTCAAGGCCGCAAGCGACGGAAACGGCAGTCGAAGCAATTCGGACTGATGAATCTCGGGTCGGTCGGAACCGAATGTCGCCGTTCCGTGAAACGCAAACCAGAACAAGAGCTTGCTGTTCAACAGTGCCGTCAGCAACTTCGCCTCATACGCATCGTGATCTGGCACCGAAACGCTCAGGATGTTGTCTTGAAATGTCAGCGGATCAGCGATGTAGCTTGCCCGGAGCCGTTGTCTTGACACGCTGATTCCGCGTGGAATGAGCACCCGTGGACCCTCGAAGCCTCGTTCGAAGCCTCGCCGACGTACGATACCATCGTGCCCGTCGTTGAAAACCCGACAATGTTCGTTGTCTTGACCAAGGACTCGGAAAGCTCCGATCGGCAGAAATGCCGTGTTCGAAATCGCGTCGCTTGGCTGAGACCGGTAGGCAGGATCGTGAAGTCGGTCTCCCTGAACTGGCTGGAACCCGCTCCCGACGACCCACAGATTCTTGTAAGCGTCCATGTTCCGGAATGCGGTTCGATACTCTGCGACACGATCACCAAGGTTTGGAAAAGTGCCCAGATAGCGAAACAGCTTCGCCTCTGGATCGGTCATCCACAAGCGTCGCTTGAATACGAGAGGATCCTCTTCAACGTCTCGTGTCGTCATCGAACCTCGATCCGCACTGGTCAGCGTGATCACGCGCCGAACCTGCAGACTCGAATCTGCCTTTGGCGCCCAGTAGTCAAAACGATACCCTGGCGCGCCCGACTCGCCGTGACCCAAAACGATCAACGCAGCCGGACGCGCCGCGCCCTCGAACATTTGAAACCGAAGATCCGAGAAATTGACAACGCGGAATATCCTGGTGTCGTTGACCAGTTTCATTCGGGCATCGACGGCACTCTTCGAATGGTTGTGCAGGAATCCCATTGCCGGCAACAAAAAGGCAATTTTGCCATGCTCGTTCAGGTGCCGAAGAGATTTCCACACGAAAGCCCAAGCGTCCTCCCGTCCCGGCATCGGATACTGGTGTTCTGCGCACCAGATCACCGACCGGCGATCGGTGCCATGACGGTTTGACCAGGGCGGATTGCCGATGATGACGTCCGCCCGCAGGTCCTCACTGGATCTCTGAAAGAAGTCGCATTCCCGTAGGGTATGCCCCCGAAGCTTCGGAAGAAACCTGCCTTGCTCAATGAGCGCCCGAATATCTGGCGCCCTGACCTCCTGCAGCAAAACAACATGAAGGGAGAACGCGGCCACTCGAATTGCACTGGCATCGATGTCGCAACCGTTCAGCCGAGCCATAATCTTGTGCAGATCGTTCCAGAGTATTGTCCGAAACCCTTGGGTCCGGCGTAGATGCTCGCACAGAAGTTGAAACGCTCGCACCAGAAAAACGCCGGAGCCACAAGCCGGGTCGAGGAACACACCCTTTGCCCTGATCGAGTCGGTTACCGTGTCCCAAAGTGCAGAAATTGCCGAATCGGCAAGGTGCGCCGGCGTGTAGTACGCACCTTTCAGTCGTTGCTTTTCCTTAGACGCACCCAGAAAACGATCGCAGACGGCGCTCATCAGTTCGATCGGGATGCGCTTGAAGTTGTACCCCAAAAAACGCGACTGCCCGCCAACCTCTCCGAGGACTTCGCGCCCATCCCGAAATCTCGCCAGCGTCTGCAGATGTTCTGGCAAAAGAGTGTCCTTGGGAGCATCCGTTTCGAACGAGCACGGTGCGATGAACAGGTCGTCGTTGAAATCTCGCCGCAACGCTTCGAACAGCCGATACAGACCGACGGCGCTCGGTTCCTTTAGGAGTTCAAGCAACGTATCCGCGTTTTCCTCGGAGGCGGCCCTGAAATACTCGGGCCCCACGATGTTTCTATCTTCGAGACAGGCGATGAACATGGTTTGCATGAGCAACGCTTGTGCGGCATCGCTCGACAGGCCATCCTTGCATAGGGACGAATGCGATGCCGAGAGATTGTCGAGCAGCACCTGACCAACTGTTTCGTTGGCTTTGAAGTGCTTGGCATGACACTGCCAAAGCCGACCGGACTCGACACCATGAATCAGATTCTTGATCACGCGTGCGTCGGCAAATGCGTCGAGTTGCTGGACGAGACACCTATCGTGAAACTCGCGAACGTCGGAACATGGGATGCGGGCGAGCGAGAAGGTCCGTACCGTGTTGCCGGAAATGACCAGCAGAAGCGTTGCCAAGCCCTGGTTCCACAACTCGCCGTGAAGGGCGTGAACTGTCTCACGATCGTACTCATCGAGTTCCACCAACACGGTCGCAGGCACGCTCTGTACGCAAAATACAGCTGACGCGCCAAGGTCTTCCAAGGCCGAACGAATGGCGTTCGCGTGCAAGCCATGCCCAACAAATTCGGGATTCTCATGGAGTTCGGGAATCTCCCGATTGGACAGGTCCAAGCTGTCCTTCCACTTGGCGGTCAGAGGATGTGAACCAAGAGTCTGCATCAATGTCGCACCCCCATTTCAATCCCGGGGGACTCGACATGACATGCTTCAAGACCCGTTACGGACACCGGACGCGATTGATCCAGGCATTCTCGGGAAATGACTGTAGCAAGCTCCATTGTGCGATCCTTTACCGAGTTTCGGACAAAAATCCGTTTTCCCCTTCGGCATGGTCGACCAGGTGGTCGGCCGAATTTGACGACGATGTTCAATCTTGCCGAGCCGACACACGGATTCTCAATGCGCTCCCCGGCGACCCATTTGAAAACAGTTCTCACGAGTCGTCGAGACCAGAAGAGTCCGGTGGCAATTCGGCCTGAAGCCGTGAGGTTGTCATCCGCCACATGGGCACTGGGCGTCGCCGTGAAGCGGCTCGACCAAGTTGAATTTCAACGCTTGTGGCACTTCGCTCACAGACAAGAGAAGCCCAGAATACATGAGGTCGCAGACTAATTCGCCTCGGCTGGTTCCCGAGGAGGCACCTGACTGTGAACAATCCAGTCCGACTCACTTGGGCCAGGCTGAAGCACCCGGACTTCAGCTTGCCGACGCAGGATCTCCTCCATCGTCTTCGGGTTTTCTGCCATTTCCGTTTCCATCTGGATCCTTGACCGTGACATGATCTTCAACCGTAGCTTACCTTGCCCCCTTGAAGCGGACCCAGACACAAGCTGTCAATGGTCTTTCGCCCGGGACCGCGAATTCAGGCCGAGTCCCGCGACAAGTTTCCTTTCCTCAATGCTGACCTCTCGAACGATCTTGAACAGACTCGGTGCCTCCAGCAAATCAATTGCAAGTCCGTGCGATGGCCTTGTTCTCGCCACCTTGCCAGCATGAGTGACGAACCTCAGCTTAGACTCCGAAACAGCGAATTCAATCGCGCACCAGGGCTTGCCCAACTCTCGTTGCGCCTGCCCCGACAATCCAACCTCTTCGGAACCGAAGCGCGAGACAATCTGACCTGAAGTCGGGTGCGTTTTGTGTTGCCGAGTGCAAAGCGGTAGGGAATGATGCACCGTCCCGTTGTCGGGTATGGGCGCGGTACCGAAAGGTGAGTGCCGTTTTGGCACAAAACGGTGTCAGGCAATTTGAATTACGGCACATTGAGGGCTTGTCGACATGTACACCGGAGTTGAAATGGACACACCATCAGTCGAAATCGAACCGATTTCGAGTCCTCCGCATGACCTGAGTCGCTACCTCCCTGCGGAGTTTCGCAGCCTCGAAAATCCAAAGACCGACTTGCCTCGGATCGCCAAGGATGCACGACTGACGACTTCCATCGAACAGGCCGTGCAGGAGGTCCAAACAAACCACGTGCTTTGGCTCGGAGACGCGAGGCGCGCAGATTGCATTGCGACGGAGAGCATTCATCTGGTTGTGACCTCGCCGCCTTACTGGAACCTCAAGGAATATCCGGATTCCGAGGGCCAGCTCGGGAATTTTGTCGACTACGACAGCTTCCTCGCTGAGTTGGATCAAGTCTGGCACCAATGCCTGCGCGTTCTCGTCCCGGGCGGCAGACTCATTTGCGTCGTCGGAGACGTGTGTCTGTCGCGCCGAAAGAACCACGGACGCCACACCGTGGTACCCCTTCACGCTTCCATCCAGGAACACTGCCGCAAAATGGGCTTCGACAATCTGGCTCCGATTATCTGGTACAAGATTGCGAATGCGGCCTATGAGGTGGACAACGGATCAGGCTTTCTGGGCAAACCGTACGAACCAAACGCGGTCATCAAGAACGACATCGAGTTCATTCTGATGGAACGCAAACCTGGCGGATACCGTTCCCCAAGCGTTGCCGCCCGGACCCTCAGCGTCATTTCGGCGGACAATCACGAAAAGTGGTTCCAGCAGATCTGGGCAGGGTTGTCCGGTGCATCGACAAGGGATCACCCGGCCCCGTACCCACTTGAACTGGCCGAGCGACTGATTCGGATGTTCAGTTTCGTGGGTGACACGGTGCTGGATCCGTTCATGGGAACCGGAACGACGGCCTTGGCCGCCGCGAATTGGGGCAGAAACAGCATCGGTTTCGAGATTGACGTCGATTACCACGAATTCGCTCGGAAGCGCTTGACGAACTCGACAACGTCACTGTTCCGCAAGACCAAGATCCAAGCGGAACCTCTTCCGTGACCAGAATCGCATGGGACTCGGTCCGCATCGATCACGAAGTCAGCGAAGCAGTTCAGCACTTCTGGGAGACATGTCAGTCTCAAAACCGCTCGCAAGGCTTATCTGCCAGCGTCCGGGATGCCGGCGCGCGGGCAGCAGTAACTGTTGTGCCGAGATGCAGGACTTCGCTGACATTCTGAGGCGTCCCTTTGAGAATGCGGGGGTCGGCCCAACAAGGATCCACCTGAAGGGGAAAATGGCGATCCCTGGTTGGTAACAGGATTCTTGAATTACGCGGTAACGGCAGCAACTCAGTCACGACGTGTTCACGTGAAACGGACAGCCTGGATCTGCGTGCATCCCGGTTGTCTGAACCGACTGTTCCGCAAGCCGGCCAAGTGTCGATTGACCCATGACGCGCGAATGTGCGACAGCTTTCGCCGTGAAACAGGAGACCCGCCGATGAAGGACGCACATGGACGGAAAACGATCAGACGGTACAACATGACACTGCCTGATCGCTTGGCTCTTTATGTCGGTGAGATCACGTGAAAGGGGGGTCTTTACGAAACCCCGAGCGAGTTCATCCGCCATCTGGTCCGGCGAGACATGGAAAAGAACCCGGAAAGAGAAAACGAGGAAGTGCGAGAATTGCTTACGTGGTCTTTGAGCGAAAACAGTGACGCTGGCTGGAGCGACACAGATTTGTCTGATGCCAGAGAGGTCGCTTCTGGATAGTTCACATGCGCAGGCTCATTCGCGGTGCGCGTTGCAAGGATCAACATCTCGACTTCACAGCCGGATACCGGATGCTCGGCGGAGCCTCGGCCGCCCTGAGATTTCTCGAAATTGTCGACAACAGCGTCCGATTCATTTCTGAGGGATGGTCGGCCTTTTTGGGCCCCTCCAATGCTCGTGTTCTGGGTCTTGGCGGGCGTTCCGCGCGACAACCAGGTTTGGTCTTCCATGATGATCACAACGACAAATTGATCGGCTGCTGGTGAGTTCCATGATTCATGTCGTTTACGGGATCAACGATCGCTACCTGCCTCCACTGTTGGTCAGCCTGCACTCGATTCTCAGGACAACCGAGGAAACCGTCACGGCGACCATATTCACGGTTGGATCGGACAAGGAGATCCGCCAGCAAGTCGAAAGACTGTCGGAGTGTTTTCCGACCCTCGTGACCAACATCCGCGAATTCAGGCCCGACAGTCTGGACGGATTCAAAGACTCCGCGCTTGGAGACCGGTACTCGATGGCATCGACGGTTCCGATGTTCCTTCCATGGCTGGAGAACGGCCGATGCCTGTTTCTCGATGCGGACACGCTCATCAGGCACGATATCACCGAACTCTATCGAACCGAACTCCATGGCTGCCACATCGGAGCCTGTCTCGCGCCGAACATGGCACTCTCGCACAACAAGTATTTTTCCTTCAGCCTCGCATCCCTGGCAGCGCCGGGCCGAAGCCGAAGACGGCGAGCGGAGTTTCAGGCGATGGCCGACGACACCGGATTTTCGCACGAGGAATTGAAGACGAAGTATTTCAGTTCCGGGGTCATGCTCTTCGACAATGACGCAATCCGGGAAGCCGACCCGTCAATGGTTTCCATGAACCAGACTGCCTCGGAGCATCTCCTGACCCGGTGGGCGGACATGGGCGTGCTGAACGCGTATTACAAGAACCGAACGCATTTTCTCGATCTCAAGTGGAACGTCAGCAAGGACTTCCTGCCTCTGAACTCTCTTTACGCGCCGGCCGAACTCTGGAGCGAAATCGTGTCAGCCGGCGAAGACCCCGGCCTCTTGCACTACGCAAGTCTCTTTGGGCGGCGACCGTGGCGACGGCCTTGGCACAAGTCCCGGAAGCGATACCGTCTGTATCGAAAGGCATGCAAGGACACGGAAAACGACACGGGGATCCCGGTTCTTGAGCTGTTTGAAGAACGATACGAGCAGGCCACTGCATAATCCGATTGTCTCCGAGCATGAATTCGACCTCTCTCCATTCCGCAACAATCAAGGTTAGGACTTGACCAGACGGTTAGAGTGGCAATTTCGCCTTCTCAAAGGGAATGATGTCGCAATTGGGCGCTGTCACTCAAAATGACGGACATGAGGGAACGACGCAATCAACATCGTGAAATTGCTCTGCCAACACGAACGGATCTGCGCCCAGAATCCAGCAATCAAGCCTGCGCTGATCTCGTGAACCTGGGTCCGACAAGTCCAGACTGAACCGACGATTTCTGATTCATCACAAGGTGATGGCTGTCGCTTCGCAGCCGATTCAGCCGAAACCCTTGAAACATGTCGCCGACACACAAGACAAACGCATCGTAACTTGCGACCGGCAGTCTCAATCGGAAGATGTCTTCCCTTGGACACACCGGCACAAAACGAACTCGGCCAAGGATGCACGCCAGAACAAACTGTCGATTTCGGCTCGGCGGCTCAATGGAATAGCTCCCTTGTCTACGGAAACTTGAGCGTCGCGTCGCGACCTGTTCGAACGTTTCTTCGTTCGTCGTCACACGTGGCGGACATTCGTTGTTGTCGATGTCGGACCTTGATGGCGCCTCCGCGACGGTTGTCGTGGCAGCCAGTCGATTTGCCAATCGCATCATGGCCGAACAGCGGACGCTCTCCAAGTCATGCATGACGTGACGTCCCACGATCGATCCTGATCGGCTTGCTTCCAACCGGAGGGAAACTGCGGGCCGACTTCGCTGTCCCTTGCTCCTCTGTGTGACGCTGCGATTTCAGCGTGACGCTGCAATTCATGCGTCAAGGACCGGACCTCTTCGAATCCAATGGCCGTCGCTTGCGACTCGACCGGGATGCATGGGCCACTTGATCGGACGCGCAACGGGATGATGCAGACCGGGAACGGAACTCCCATCACCGATGCGAAATTTTCCGGTTGCACTCCCTCTCAAGTGTCTATACCGTTGCCAACCCTTTTCATTTCAGCCGAAGGAAACCCAATGCATCGGGACAGAATCAAGCAGCACGTCACAGCCGCGAGACCAACACCAACCGTCCCGCTCGCAGGGGCCGTCACGACTTTCCGCATGCGCGTGCGGTGCGACAGGCTCCGCAACCGGACCCAAGACAGCGCGTGGTCAGAACCCGGGACCGAACCGCAATCACTTCCCCGACAGACAGGAGACACCAAGTGACTGACCTGACTCGACACGCTCACGACAGCATGTTCAGACACCTTGTCAGCGATCCCAAGGACGTCGCAGTGTTCTTGCGCGAGAATCTTCCCGAGGGCACTGCCGCGTTGATCGACCCCAATCGGATGCCCGAGCGTGTCGGGGAAACCTTCGTCGACGGCGACGGGAGAAAAATTCAGGCGGATGCTCTCTTCAAGGTCTATCTCCGCGGTAGCGACGACGCCTACGTCTATGTTCTGTTCGAGCACAAGTCGTCTGCCGATGCTCAAAGCCAGCTGCAGGTGTTGCGATACAAGATTGGCATCTGGCTCGACGCGATGAAAAACTCACCGACCCGAACTCTTCAGGTCCCACAAATCTGGTCATTCATAATTTACAATGGCAAAGCGGTGTGGGATGTGCCCAATTCGGTTCGCGACATGATCGAGCTCCACGACGGGCAGACACGGTACGACGTGCAGGTCGACGAGAGCGTGACGAGAGATCTCAAGCGCATCCCGATGGAGGACCTGTCGCGGAACCGTCGTGTACGCTCATCTCTGATGGCGATGCGCTCCCAGTCCGAAGATTCCCTCACCGACGACGAGCTTGCGGCGCTGCTCGCTGGAATTGAAAAAACTGAACAGGGGAAGTTCGCACTCAGGTACATTCTCAGGTATACCGAACTGTCGCTCGATCGTGTAAGAGAAGGTCTCAAACATTCGGCATTGGGCCGAGACATCATGGAGGACATCATGGCAACGGCTGCACAGGAATTGACGGAGCAGGGCCGGAAGGTCGGACTGGCCCAAGGCATGCAAAGAGGAAAGCTCGAGGGACGAGTCGAGGGACGGCTTGAAGGGATCGTCGAAGGCAAGGCAGAGACCTTCCTTCGTCAGGCTCGGCTGAAATTCGGGGATCTCTCAAGCTCACGGATTGCGACCGTTCGCAAAGCAAGCATCGACAAACTTGACGTCTGGCTCGAGCGGTTGATGACCGCAAAGACGCTCGATGACGTGTTTGGCGGGCACCGCCGACATTGACACCTCCGGCTTTCCGTCCGGTCGTCTTGAAGGAGATCTAAAACATTCGGCATTGGGCCGAGACATCATGGAGGACATCATGGCATCGGCTGCACAGGAATTGACGGAGCAGGGCCGGCTTGAAGGGATCGTCGAAGGCAAGGCAGAGACCTTCCTTCGGCTGGCGCGGCTGAGATTCGGGGATCTTTCAAGCTCACGGATTGCGACCGTTCGCAAGGCAAGCATCGACAACCTTGACGTCTGGCTCGAGCGGCTGATGACCGCAAAGACGATCGAAGACGTGTTTGGCGGGCATAGCCGGCATTGACGCCGTTTTGCCAACAGTTCATTCTGGCGCAGTAATTCACCGAACAAGCATTGCCAGTTGATCCGGCCCACCTTCTTGATGACGTCGTTGTTAAGTGCGTCCGATCAACAGCAGATCCACTCATGCACGAGGGGTCATTCATGTTGCCATGAATGGTGCTGTGGATGCGGTTTGGGAAGAGTATAGGACACTTCGTCTGGTTCTCGACGATGGCAGTCTTCGTCTTTGTGCGACATCCGAGGCTCATGTTCTGGGGCATGTTGAGATTTCGCGGGTTTCCGAGGCGACAAGCATGTCTTGCGGCACGGCGCGTTCCGGCTTGAACGAACTGGAATCAGACACACCGCCCCCTGAAAGCATCGATGATACTCCGCCCCTGGAACCGGGCCGTTCGCGTCAACCTGCCGGAGGACGCAAGCGTGCGACGGATCAGAATCCCGCTCTGGTTCCAGCGCTGGAACGGCAACTTGAACCGCTGACCCGTGGAGATCCGGAAAGTCCGTTGCTCTGGACCTCCAAGAGCGCTGAGTAGCTTGCTCGCAGCTTGACGCCCGAGGGACATCCGGTGAGCGAACGCGCGGACAACAGGCTTCTCCACGATCTCGCATACAGTCTGCAGTCGAACCGCAAGGCGCTCGAAGATCGGCAGCATCCGGGCCACGATGCGCAGTTTCACCGAATAGATGAGCATGTGCAGGCGTCTCAGCGCATGGGTCAACCCGTTGTTTCTGTTGACACAAACAAGAGGGAACTGGTCGGCCAGTTTCACAATGGAGGTCGTGAGCGGCCCCCAAGGGCCGACCAGAAGGCGTTCAGATACACGACTTTTTCGATCCGAATGTCGGCAACGCGATTCGGTATGGGGTCCGTGACATGACAGCCAATGCCGGTTGGGTCAGTTTCGGGACCAGTCACGACACGGCCGCGTTCGCGGTCGAATCCCTGCGCCGATGGTGGTGCAACATGGGGCAGCCAGTCTATCCCAAGGCATCACGGTTGCTTGTCACCGCCGATGGCGGTTCGAACAGTTCTCGAAACAGGCTGTGGGTGCACGAATTCCAGCGTCTGACCGATGAGCAGGGGCTGGCAATGTCGGTCTGCCACTTCTCTCCGGGCACGAGCAAGTGGAACAAGATCAAACACCGGATGTTCTGCCGCATCACGCAGAACTGGCGGGGACGTCCGCTTCTCATCTACCGGGCGATCTTCCAACAGACCGCTGCCACCACGACTGCAAGTTCCGACAACGCTGACCCGCTGGACGTGAAGGCGAGCCACGAGGATCTCGGACAGTTCTCGACTCGAAGCGCAAGACCTCGTGGCGAGTGGAGCGACACCGCCAACCCGCGAACATGATTTGATCGGTCATTCCCGACGAGAGTCCTGACCCTGACATTCCGAGACAGAGCAATTTTCGGCTTTTTGCATTTTTCTGTTGATGTTCCTGTTTTGTTCTTATATTTGGAGAAAGAATTCATTGGAATGGGAAACTGTCGTGAATCACTTTGCCGAATCTTCCATCAAGAATGGCCATGAATCAGGCCGAACGACCGAGGCGCTCCAAGGTCGCAATCGGAGGATCGGCAAGGTCGACGCCCGGCCACCAAGTGCATTCCCGTTGCAGCGGAAATCTCCGCGCTCGGGCCCATTGCCCATCCAGCGCCGGCTCGCTGCAATGGTTGCGCTCGGCACATCCTTGAATTCCGTCGAACTGCAATGAGTCAGAAGTCGTTTCGGGCTCGCACCATCCCTCAAGACACGGGAGCCAACATGCTTGATGAAACCGCAAATCTGATCACGGGCAACGGTCAACCGTTTCCACCAATAACGAAAAAGGCTGCAGAGGTCGCCTATTCTCTCGCGTATCGTTCGCTCGATGCCGATGCCCGCTGCGTTCTCGTCGTTGCGCTTCCGAAACTTGCCACGAACACGATCGGAGAGAGTTCGACTGGCCTCTCCGAAGTCATCAAGGTGTCCGCCCGAGAATTCGCGGCCGTGTGGAAGATCGCGGAGCCCGCACAGGCGTTCGCGAGGCTCGTGCGAGGGTGCGAGATCCTGAAACGGTCAGCCGTCAGGTTCAGATGGTTCCCGAAGCCCGCCGTTCAGTGCATTCACGATTCGTCGTGGCTGATCAGCAACTACTGTCTGGAAATCCCAGCCGAAGTTGGCCTTTGTTTCGTTCCGCTCTCGACCGGCTCGCTGCGAAGACTCCTCCACGAGATTCGCACCGACGAAGAGCTGGCGTATTTCTGAGCGCGCATTCCGAATGCGCTCACCGGCCGCCCCGATCCGCCCAAGACCCGAATTGCCAAACACAGCGACCGACTCACCCTGGCAAACACTGATCCGGGCGACGATCAATGCACGGAGCGTCCATCGTTTAATTCTGGCAGAACAGGACCGCTTCCAAATTGACGCGGTACCGCAGGCATGTCGGACTGGTCTTGGTTGACCGGCCTCACCTGCGTTCCCACACCGGACCATATCCGATCCTCGGATTCCGGGCCAAGGAGCGAGCCAAGATCGCAAGTTGCGGGGAAAGATGGCAGCTGTATCCGACAATCGACAATCATGATGGCCTGTCACCGCTCATGATGCTGAGAGTTTTCCGATTACAATGGCGTAATCTAACGAAATACGTTAGTTTGTGCGGTCAGTGATGAAGATTTACGCGAACGCCAAGGCCTATTTGGACGATCTTGCCTCACGGGGACGATACAGTTTTTCGACTGAAGAGTTCTCCGAGGCTGCCGCCTCCTCAAAGGCATCAGCCTACAACGCACTCGCTCGGCTGGCTGACCAGGATTTGATCGCATCTCCGGCCAAGGGATTCTACGTCATCATCCCGCCCGAGTACCGGTCGCTCGGATGCCTTCCCGCCGAGCAGTTCATCCCTTCCCTCTTTGCCAAAACGGGAAGTGTCTACTATGCGGGGTTGCTGACCGCTGCCCAATACTACGGCTGCGCCCATCAACGCCCCCAAGGCTTCCAGGTCGTCGTGGAACGCTCGCGCCGAAACATCCAGTGTGGCGGTGTCACGGTCTCTTTCATAGCCAACAAGCGCGCCGCAGCCACTCCGACTCGCGAATTCAATACGCTGCGGGGCACAGTGCGAGTGTCGACTCCCGAAGCGACAGCAATCGACCTGGTCGGCTACGCCGACAGGGTCGGCGGATTGGACATGGTGGCCTCGGTCCTTGTCGAACTGGCCGACGAAATCGACCCCCTTGAACTGCGAAAGCAGGCCGAGAAGATGCCTGTCGTCTGGATACAAAGGCTGGGATACCTTCTTGATCACGTCGACCAACATGAATCCTCGATGCCCTTGATCGACCTGGTCGGGAATCTCGCACGGGATTACGCATTGCTCGCGCCCTCTCGACCCAAGGTGCAGCTGCCACGGAACGCACGATGGAGGATCCTCGTCAACGACGATGTGGAGTGCGAACATTGATCCCGAAGGATTTCATCACAGAATGGCGAGAACACGCGCCGTGGGCAGATGATCGCCAGGTCGAGCAAGACTTGGTCATGAGTCGTGCCCGTGTCGAGATTTTCTCGGATGATTTTCTCAGCGCACAGCTTGCCTTCCGCGGAGGGACCGCACTCTACAAACTGTTCCTGTAACCGGCCGCAAGGCACTCTGAAGACATTGATCTCGTTCAGACAGCCAAAGGGCCTGCGGGCGGCGTCTTGGACCGGCTCCATGCGGTCCTCGATCCGTGGCTGGGAAAACCTCGCTACAAGCAAACAAAGAGAGGCATCACGTTTTCGTATCGGTTCACTTGTGAACAGACGCCACGGACCTCGCTCCGACTCAAGGTGGAGATCAACACCAGGGAACACTTTTCTTTTTTCGGCCTTCAATCGATGCCTTTCGAAGTCCGATCTCGCTGGTTCGAAGGGACTTGTCGGATTCCCACCTATTCGCTGAACGAACTTCTCGCGACGAAACTCCGTGCGCTCTATCAGCGGAGGAAGGGTCGTGATCTCTTCGATTTGGGCTTCGCATTGCAACATGACGATGCCGAACCAAGACAAATCCTGGCAGCTTTCCATGCGTACATGGATTACGACGGCCAGTTTGTAACGAAGGCTTGTCTGCAGGAGAACATTGCCTTGAAGTTGAGAGATCCCGCGTTTTCAGCGGACCTGACGCCTCTGCTTCGGCCCGGATTCACTTGGGAGCCAGACGTCATGTCGGCCCGCGTGGTCGAGTTTCTTGCCTCGCGACTCGACTGACTGGCAAACAAGACCATTCCCGATTCGACCGTCCAGCCAATCCGTTTCCTGATCGCGGCGAGGATTTTCTGATCTCGTTTCCGAGGGCATCATCCCGAAACGTAATCTGGCGCCAACAAACAGATGCACAGCCCGTAACGCCGCGACTTATACGGGTGCCGAGAAAATATCGCATATAGGCGAATTTTTGCTTGATTCCGTCGTCCGAATCCATAATGTTCACTAAATGTTCTGTCTGTTGCTGCGACGCTGACAATGACGTTCCGAGGGGGCGATCAATTGACCTGCACCAGAGTGACAGTTGGTCCCGGGTCAATGTTGTCCGAATTCAACCCGAACCGCGCGACAGTTGGACGGCTTGATGTGGTCAATCTGCAGTCTCGGCGATTGCGTTGCCGGTCCGACGGAGTGCCCGCTCTTGCAATCGACAGGAGTCAGTTTCAGGGTTCGAAATGGCGATAATGCACTTCAATTGGCGTCCGTTGCAGTTTTCGAAGGGCCAGTCCGCAGTCAGGTTCTCGGCCTACTGCCACAAGACGCCTATGGTACGTAGCCTGACAGGGGAACACTGCAACCAGTTCTCGACTTCCGACGTCGCCTACGAAAACCTCTTCATTCCGCCGTGGTCTGCCGATTGGGCACACGAGAGATACCCGTCTTCGTACAAGGGCGCGAGCCGCCTCTGGAACGACATCGAGAATCACGAAGAGCAGCACAATCGTCATCCGAACAGGGTGTGCGCCTTGGAGGTCATGCTGGCATTGCCGCTCGAACTGACAATGGACGAGAATATCGACCTCGCAGATCGGTTTGCCCGGATGTCGTTGACCCGGCGCGGTTATGCATTCGACCTGATCGTCCACGACAAACTCGGGAATCCGCACGTCCACATCATCTTCACGCAAAGACCGGCACTCCCAACCGGTTGGGGACCTAAACGGCGCACGAATTTCTGGACAGACCAAGCGGACATTCGCGCTGATTTTGCGAACTTCGCAAATCTGTGCCTTGCTCAAGCCGGAGAACTCGGTCGCCTTGACCCACGGCGTTACGTCGAGCGTGGTCTGAACCTGGAATCGGTCAACAAGCTCGGATCGACTCCGGCCAATCCGGAAACTCATCGGGTCTACCGCGAAAAGGTCGCACGCAACGAAGCAGTTCTTCAGAGAAACTCGGCACTGCTTTTGTCCAGTGCAGAGGAGTTGGTGAAACTCACGGGGACGACAACAAGCTTGATCACGCGAAGCGCGCTCGAAGCCCAAGTGAGGCGATGGGTCAAACTGCCGTCAGAAGCGGAATTTCGCGTCTACATGAACCATGTGGAGACATGTTCGTCTCTCGTGATGTCCAGTCGCAGCCGCGTCTCTGGCGAGCCGCACTTCAGGTCAAGTCACCAGATCGAACTCGAACACAGGCTCATGGCCACCGCACAACCTCTGTTTGACACCGATCTTCCACCCGATCATGAGACGCCATCCAGCGTAATGGACCTCAACGACCTCGACGATCGAACGAACTCGTCAGAACGAGCCCTTCGAGCGATCGCCGGGCACAATCGACTCGTCCTGCTCTCCGGATTCTCGGGCGAAGATCGAGAGCGGATCAAAAGGAAGATCCGGACGCGGACCGTATCAGACGAGTCCGGTATCGTTACGCTTGCCACCCGGGACGCCGCCGCTGTTCTCGCCGGCGACAATCTGTCGGGTCAAATGACGATTGGCGAGTTCATCAACACGATTCGACGAAGGCCGGAATCGCTGCCATCACAATTCATTGCCTGGATCGACGGTGCTGGTCTGCTCGAAATTTGGGAGATGGCTGACCTTGTCGAAGCAGTCAGCCGGACACGCGGAAGACTGGTTCTGCTTGATGATGACGCGCGGCGACAACCGGTACCGGCACGAACCGCCTATACAATGCTGTGGGAGGCCTGCGGCGGGATCACCGCCGGTCAATTTGAACATCAAGACCACGAGATCGTTTCCCACGTGTCGGAATCCATGGCTGCCGCCCGACCACACGAGGCGCTTGCCCAACTCGCCCAAACTGGAATGGTTTTTCTGGAGGACAGCACTCGTGACGCAATCACGAGGCTGGCACGGGAATTCTGGACCGACCCTTCACGGAGTCTCGCCATCGCGCCGACCCGGACCTCAGTTGACGATCTCAATCGAGCCATTCGTGCGCAGGGCATTCGTGCCGGTCGCATTCGCGGGATCGAACGGTTGCCTGCGCACGGCGAACGTCCGGCCTTCGGGCGCGGAGACAGGGTCATCACCCGCGAGTCGGTGGCCGAACTCAGAGTTCGCGCGGGGATGCTTGGCACGGTGACCGCCGCCAACGAACCGGAAACTGGGGCCATCGAGGTTCAATTCGACGAATTGACCACGTCGGTCCGTTTTCCGTCGTCCATGCTCGGATCTTTGGCACCCGGATTTGCGCTCGGCCCGCGTCAGTCGCGCAGCCAGATCGTCGACCGGGTCCTGTTCCTCGCGACCGGTCATGTCGATCATGCCGTTGCGGTGACCGCGTTTTCACGGCACCGGAATCAGATTCGGGTCGTGGTCGATCGTTCCCGCTTTGCCTCGGTTGAGCGCCTTGCCAACTGCCTGACACGAAAAGCGCCTCGGTGGGATCGCGATACCCTGCACGGCCAAACGGTAAACTGGACTGATCGCTCGGGCCTTGCAGCCGGAGAGTCAGTTGACGCTCGTCCTGACGTCGACAGTCGCGCCGCGACATCATCGATCAGCTACATTGCCGGCGACCACCACAACAACCGATACCTGCCCCACGCATGCGCAGAACAGGTAGGCGAGTCTCTCGATCCTCAACGACTCCTCGATGACCTGGTGTCCGTCAACGGGTCGGTCACCGTCCACGAGTTCGAGAGTGAACTCGCGAAACATTGCGACGACTCTGCAACCGTACAACAGTCCGTTGACCGACTGCTCGATCACGAAAACACTGTGGCTCTTGTCCCTGACACGCCCCTTTCGGCGATTTCGCTGCTGACCACGACGGGCCGGTTGCGGCTGGAAGACAGCATCATCGCAACAGCCGACCGCCTGCGACACCGTTCACTCAGGACATGCTTGGAAACGAATGGCCTGGCCTCTGTGGGTGGCCCGAATGGTGATGTCCTGGAGGACCTCCTTGGAGGTTCCGCATTCGCACTGATCGATGGACCAGCGAGGTCCGGCAAGACGGAAACCGCGTGCAGCCTCGCTCGACTGCTGACGGAGCAAGGCGCGATCAACCCTGTCGTGGCGCTCGACGATGATCGCGCGGCCCTCGTTCGCCATGGTCTCCCGGGCACCGTGTCGATCTTGCCGCCAGGCGACATTGCCGGCACGGAGTCCACAAGCTGTTACATCGTTGATGCAGCCGAGACCGTCAGTGCGGTCGAGATCGATTCACTGCTCCGGTGTGCCGAACAGAACAGCGCTGCGGTCGTGATGTTTGGGGACTGTCGCTCCGAGGGGTATCATCCCGGAGCGTGCTGGCGCCTGTTGTTGGATCGGTTTCCGGCACGGAACCTGATCCATTCCGGCGCCCGGTTCCGACCAGGAGACGGCGACGCGCTTCTCCGCTTCCTCCCCGAATCCATTGCGATCGAGGAGAATTCGGAGCTTGCCGAAGTCGTCAGGTCGCGAGCTTGCGGAGCACGATCATCCGATGAGATGATTGCTCGTGCGGCAAGAGCGTTTCTTGAAGATCCGTCCCGCGCCAAAGTCGTCCTGTGCGCGACGCGGGCACAGGCTGCAGCAGTCAACCGCGAGATTTGCAAAGCGATGCGCGGGCGTCCGGGGACGGTCGAGGCCCTGCTCGGCGATGGTTCGACGATCCAGATTGCCAAAGGTGACAGGGTTCGGGTCGTGAATTCCCGTCCGGACATCGGATTTCAAGACAATGCAATTGCGGAATTTGTCTGCAGTTCCCGAGAGTCGATTCTGCTTGATTTCGATCCCTTCGCCACCGGGAATCCGAGGCACGACGGACCAAGGTTCGTGCAGGCGAGATCGGACTCGATCGTTCTCGACCACGCCTTTGCCGACACGTTCGAGAATGCGATCGATTTCCCGGGATCCCGCCATCTCGTGTTCGACCAGGCCTCTCGCGGCCAGTCGATCCGCCGCGCGCTGCTTTGTGGTGGCGAACCCAGGACAATCCATGTCCTGGCCGAAGAACCAGTCGGCTTTCTGTCGCGACAGATCAACACGACCGGTTGGGCAGACCCGCTGGCGGATCTCGCAACCGTAGACCGCACAGCGTGGCAACCTCGCCTTGAGAAACTTGAACCGGAAACGTGGACAGAGGCAACTCCGCTCATGAATGAACTCGGGGCCAAATCGGGTGCCCAAATTGGTCGTCGCGCGAATGAGGTCGGTTTCGTCAGCCGATCGGGGCACGAACACGCGCTGAACGCCTCGATCCAGTGGATCGCTGCAGAGAGGGCGTCCGATTTTTGTGCCTCTCTCTGGGGCTCGCCAGCTTTTTCCGAAGTGGGACGGCCGTCCCATGTCAACGGATCCGGTGCAATCAAGGAGAGGTCACGACACCGCGACAGTCTCATCCAGTGCTTTCATGGCGAGGGTCGCAGGCTGGTCACCGAAGCGATCGGAACAATGAGAGCGACAAGCGCCTATGGCCTTGACCGCCAAGCGGCAGTTTCGCGAGAAGGCGACGAGCAAATTGCGCTCAGCCTCGCAGTCGCCTTTACCGAAGCGGCTTCTCCCGAACACGTCGGGCACGGGCTTGATGTTCACGCGAAGATTCTCTCGATGATGGAAGCGATCGCAAGACCGGACGGAAGCTGGTTCGAACGCGCAGTCAAGTCTGCCGACGTCGTCGACGCCATGGTCGAGCTTTGGGACAGGCGCGACGGTTCGCTGCATCACGGAACCGACGGAGCATCGAGACCACGTGCAGTTCGCATGATCGGAGCCGAGACAATCGGGCCGGATGAAATGATCGCGCGGTTGATTGCTTCCCAATCTCTATCCAGCGGTTTCCTCGAAAGCGAGATCATTCGGATCCTGGGCGAGGCGTTGACCGGTGGCCTGGTCAGGCAGCCGGGCGAACTTCAGCAAGCCAGGTTCGCGCATTTGACCGCGATGTCAAAAACGCGATCCGGTCCCGGGGAATTCGAAAGCCATGAAGACGACGGCGGCATCCTGCGCCCGCTGTTCACGGCGCACGAAATGCGTGCGCTGTCGCGTGAAACCACCGCGCTGCCAAATTCCGTTCCAGCGATTGCGGTTCAGCACCGTTGCCAGATTGCCCGAAATGGCAGAGCGCTGGCGAATGCAATGATCGACACCGGGAGAATTCCGAGCCCAGGGATATCGACACCGAAACAAGGGGGACTGTCATGGTGAAGAGCGGGAACCAGAGCGCAAACGCACTCGAAAAGGCCCATGACCGTCAGCGCATACGAGAAATCGCCATGATCCTCGATGCCGCATCCCGGTCCGGGTTGCTCGATGTTGCACTGAACAGGGCTGAACTTGTCGATTCATTCCAGGCGATCGCCAAGAATGCGACTTCTGGTCCTTCGCGATCGCGCCAGATCGTCACCTCGCTGCGGCACAGGATGAAGCGGGACAGCGTCAAGGAAAGCCGCTTGGAAGCGCGCATCATGCCGGTGCTTGGCCAGTTTCTCGTCGCATTGTTCGACAGATACCCCGAGTTTCGGGAACGCACGTTGCCGACATTCGAGCAATTCGTGGAATCGATCGAGTGGGAGAGCGAGACGGAACGCGACGCCGCTGATCGTCTGATCGAGAGATGGAAACAGGCAACCCTTGATGGGTGAGGCTACGAGGATGCCAGCATGGCGCGAAGCCACACCGCATGCTCGAGAACCGATCAGCGCCAATGCGGACTCGCACGAGGACATCGACCATTCCGTTGAGCCCGTTGAATCACGCTTCACCCGCGACGACCATCGCTTCGGTCGTTTTGTCGAGGGCCGTCAGAGGTAGAAAGTGTGCAGGACCGGCTGATGACCAAGGCCCGCTGAACCGGTTGACCGCTTGCCGGCTTCAACGTGTCTGGAGTGTCACTGGATCGTGCTTGTGGAGCATGACCCACGGAATCAGGACGTCTTGGCCCAGGCGTTGAGATTGGATGCCACCGTACACGACCACGATCGGGCACTGTTCCGCTGACCGTTCCAGCTGCTTTCGCACTCTTCTGGAACCGTCGAACAGACTCGACGATGGCGTCTGTGCCGACTTGGCCTCGACCAACGTGACTTCGGACGCGTTATCAACGATGAGATCGACTTCCGCATCATTCCGATCCCTGTAACAGAACACCCCACCGGTTTCGCCAAGACTTGCGCGTTGCTTGACGATTTCCGAGGCGACCCAGCTCTCGAAGATCGCGCCGCGCAGCGGGTGTGTCTGCAAATGCTCGGGTGTTCGGATGCCGAGCAGCCAACAGACGAGACCCGTGTCGAAAAAGTGCAATTTCGGCGTTCTCTTGAGCCGCTTGCGCACATTCGTGTGAAACGCGGGCAAGCGGAAGACGAGAAAGCTCGCTTCCAGTATGCCAAGCCAAGCCTTGGCGGTCGGTTGCGAAATGCTGCATTCTTCTGCCAGCGTGGAGTGGTTCAGATACTGGGCTGTCCGACCCGCACAAAGCGAAAGAAGCCGCTGAAACTTCGTGATGTCAGAGACATTTGCGATGAGGTGGACATCGCGTTCGAGACAGGTTGCGACGTAGGACCGGTACCAGCCGACTGGGTCAAGGCCACGGTCAAAAATTTCAGGGTACGAACCCGCAAAAACCGACTCTTCGAGTGTCTTTGGGTGTCGTGCAAAGCGAATGATTTCGCCCCGACCAAGCGGCAAGAGGTTGTAGATGGCAGTCCTGCCAGCCAGCGATTGGCTCGGCGTTCCGAGGAAAGGAAGATTGAACGATCCCGTCAGAATCCATTTCCCCGGCCTCGGATCATCGTCGATCATGCCCTGAAGGTAGGACGTCAGTTCCGGAACCCGCTGAACCTCGTCAAGAATGGCGCCGTCGGAGAACTGACCCAGAAAGGCTCGAGGATCGTCATGGGCGAACATCCGCACATCCGGGTCATCCAGCGTCACGAAAGGAAGGTGCGAAAACAGCGACCGGCAGAGAGTCGACTTTCCGCCCTGTCGCGGTCCGGTTAGCGTGATGGACGGCCACGCCTGCGACGCCTCGACAAGTCTTGATGCGATGTCGCGCTGTATCATGGCCGAATTTGTCGACAGTTTGCTGGCGAAAATCAAGACTGCATCTTGAATTTACTCCGCAGAGAGATCCCGCCCTGGCATGGGATTTTCCGCGCAAAGAGTCCGCGACTCTATGCGGCAAGTTGCTCTTTGCCGTCTCGGTGGGCTAGTTCCGGTGATGTCGGTCACACGACCTGGAAAGCAGAAGCGTTTGGGCAGTCGGTCATTCATGTACAGGAATCCGGACCTAGAGCCTCGAGGGGAAGTCGTCGATCTGTTTTGCGGGGTAGGAGGACTCAGCCACGGCTTGATGCAGGCCGGATTCGAAATCAAGGCGGGTTACGATACCGACGTTCGATGCAAATTCGCCTATGAGACAAACAACTTGGCCACGTTTGCGGGTCGCGATGTCTCAACACTGACAGCAGACGAGATCAGGGCGCATTATTCAGGTGACCGTCCCTCGGTTCTTGCTGGCTGCGCGCCGTGCCAACCCTTCTCGACCTACAATCACAGATACGGCGAAGACTCGCGCTGGAGTCTTTTGGAGAAGTTCTCGGACCTGGCTGCTGGGGTCAAGCCGGACATCGTCATGCTGGAGAATGTTCCGGCACTGGCACACTACAAGGGCGGACGGGTATTCCGCAGACTTGTCGGCACCCTCGAAGAAGCTGGATATTCCGTCGCGTGGACGATTGCAAAGTGCGAAGAGTTTGAGGTCCCTCAGCGTCGCAGGCGGCTTGTTCTGATTGCCGCCTTCGATCGTCGGGCTTTGCCTCTCTCAGCGAGTCGCACACGGTCGATCTCGGTACGAGATGCGATCGGAAACTTGCCGTTCCTGAGCGCTGGCCAAGTCTGTCGAGACGACAAATTGCATGCGGCGAGCGCATTGTCTGAATTGAACCTCCGACGAATCAAGGCCTCCACCCCGGGAGGAACATGGCGAGATTGGCCAAAAGAACTCAGGGCTGCATGCCACAATCGGCCGAGCGGGAGGACCTACCCGAGTGTCTATGCGAGGATGAAGTGGGATGAACCGGCCCCCACGATTACGACTCAATGCTACGGCTACGGGAACGGAAGATTTGGGCATCCCGAACAGGATCGTGCGATTTCGCTACGTGAAGCGGCAATCTTGCAGTCGTTTCCCAAGGATTACCGGTTTCTTCCCGATTCCGAGGTGCCCACATTCAAGGAGGTTGGTCGGTGGATCGGAAACGCCGTTCCTGTCAGGCTGGGCAAGGCCATCGGCAGGCAAATCGCGCGAATCCAGCACGGAGAAAAGCGCCCGGTCCACAAGTGAAGGAGCGCTGCGAGACCATCAAGGAGATGATCCGGCGCATCGGACTGGGTGACAATCTCGTGCGGTTCCTCGACGACGGTGAATGACGGTTACAGAGACCCGAACTCGGCACCCATCAAAGGCAATCGTTTCAATCACGTGTTGAGGCTACCATTTGGTTCGGGCCAGCCTTCGTTGTTCAGCATCAACCCCACCGCACACGTGGTCACTGCTTGAGCACCCCTCAAAGCGCCCGGTACGGTTTCATTCATCCGACGACCAAGGCCTCGGTCATGCGATTGCGAAGATTCTCGGTCGCGCCCAGGTGGTAATGGTGAGTGATCGTCTTGATCTCGTAATTCGCGAAGTCCTGGTGCAGGCGATCGTTCCTTCGATACCTGTTCTCCGACCACATCGAATACAGAAACGGGCACGGAAGCGCTTTCAATCGGCTTTCGAGTCCAAACGCGTCCTCAGCGGTCCAAGTGTTGAAATAGCCGGACGACCGACCCTCGTACGGAGGATCTGCGTATACAAAGTCGCCGTCACGCGCATTGTCCAGTGTCGCCGCCCAGTCGCTGCAAACGAATTCCCAGTCCTTGCCTCTCATCCGTTCTGCAACCCGCGCAACCTGGTTGCAGATCTTCGTGATGTACCCTCGACTGAACCGCTCGGGCTTCCGGCAGAACGGCGTATTGAAGCCACCCGCTCTGTTGAAACGCATGACCCCATTGAAGCAGGCGCGGTTCAAGAAAAGAAAATCGTGCGGATCGTGCTCCGCATTGAAGCGTTCGCGAACGCGATAGTAGTGATTCTCGCCATCGCATCGAAGATTCTCGCCCTCTCGCTCGAGAAACCCTCGAACCGTGCTGGAAGTCAGAGCGCCCTGCTGCAGCGACTTGTAGAAATTGATGACGTGCAGATTCGTGTCGCCGAGCAACGCGCGGCCAGGATTGACGTTCAGCAGCACGACCGCTGAACCGACGAAGGGTTCTATCCACCGTCCAGAACCGTTCCACTCGATGCTCTGCATGATGAACGGGACAATCTTGGTCTTGATGCCCTGGATCTTGAGGGGCGGAACACGAACGCCGCTCACGCCGCCAGTTCCTTCGTAGCGCGTCGCCACCCCGACTTGCCTAAAATCGCCTCGGCCAAACCGTAGGAAACGTGGTCCCCGCCGCTTTCTGACCTCAACGGAGACCTGATGACTCCGATTGTCAGTTCGGTCTCGGCACGGGTTCGACAGATTTGACGATTCCGGCTCGCGCGAGGAGCCGAAACGGATGGCGCCATTGTGGACCGTACACTGGTCACTGACGGGAACGCGGGACAGTGTTCGATCACGATTTGATCGCGATGCTGTTCGTCATCCATCGAGTGCTCATGTGCAAAGACTCCGTTTTGGCAGTCGGCAATTGCAATTCTCGGCCAGTTTTTGGCGATGGACAACTGCAAAGCGGGCCAGTCGATCGCCAGATGGGCGATGAACGACTTCTCTCATAGGCAAAACATCAGTCATGCAAAAGCGAGGACGCGACCACCGGTGGCTGGATCGAAACTGACTTCACGGAGTCGAAACAAGCTGCCGCCTCGACTGCCATCAAAGCGGTCTGCAAGTGCTCATGCGCTGAGCCGAACTTGACTTGGGCGACGTCGTGACGCCACTACCCCGTGCCCTCGATCTCGGCCACGCTGGAGGGGGCCTCGCCGGTCGCCAGCTTGAATCCCTCATCGACCCAGCCAGTCACGCCGCCGATCATTTCCTTGACCGGGCGCCCCATCCGCGCCAAGCGCACCGCAGCCTTGTTGGCACCGTTGCAATGGGGACCGGCACAGTAGACGACGAATAGCGTGCCCTCGGGCCATTCGGACATTTTTCGTTCGGTGATCTTGCCATGCGGCAGCAGGATCGCGCCGGGAACGTGGCCTTCGGCGTAGAGAGCAGGTCCACGCACATCGAGAACGACAAAGTCATCGGCGCCCTTTGACAGCCCGTCATGGGTGTCCCAGCAGTCGGTCTCGAACGTCAGCCGCGCCTCGAAATGGGCCAGCGCATCCGCGCTGGAGGCGGCAGGGGTCCGTGCAACGGCGCTTGGCGTGCCTGACATTGTCTCACTCCATCAGTTTCGATTTGCGCCAGTCGTGCACGAGCAGCCTGGAATGTGCTACTGGCAAAGGTGACAAACTGCGGTTGGATCTTGCCAAAATGTCGCCAAAAGTCTGCATTCTCGCTTACGACGGACTCTGCACGTTTGAATTCGGAATTGCTGTCGAAGCCTTTGCGTTGCCACGCGATGAATTTGATACCTGGTACGAGACCCGAACCGTCGCCGCTGAGCCCGGTCGGATCACGGGACTTGGCGGTGTACTGATCGAAGCGGATTTCGATCTGAATGCGTTGGACAATGCCGACCTTGTGGTCGTGCCGGGCTGGAAGGGTGCGGACGCACCGGTACCGCAGCCCCTGGTTTCAGCGCTCAGACGGTCGCATGCAAACGGGGCGCGGATCGCGACGATCTGTTCGGGAGTGTTCGTTCTCGCCCGTGCCGGATTGCTGGCCGGGCGCCGCGCAACGACGCACTGGCGACACGCCGACAAACTCGCGAAAGAATTCCCCGACATCGAAGTCAAACCCGATGTTCTGTTCGTGGACGAAGGCAACATTTTGACCTCAGCCGGCTCTGCCGCCGGACTGGACCTTTGCCTGCACATCATCCGGAAGGACTTCGGCGTGGGCCATGCGAACGCGGTTGCCCGACGTCTCGTCCTGCCAGCCCACAGGGACGGCGGCCAGCGTCAGTTCGTGCCGCGCCCAGTGCCGCCGGAGCGCGGGGGACGGATTGCACCACTCCTCGACATCATGCGTTCGACACTGGACAAACCGTGGCCAATCGCCCGCATGGCCGCGGTCGCCGGGATGTCGCAGCGCACACTGGCGCGTCGATTCCACGAGGGAACCGGGATGACGCCCGGGGCATGGCTGTCCTCGGAACGGGTCGCTCGGGCAGTCGATTTGCTGGAATCAACTGACCTGCCGCTGGCAGGCGTGGCTGACATCAGCGGTTTCGGGTCATTGGAGACCTTTCGGCGGAAGTTCCGCGACGTTCGGGGGACCACGCCGTCGCAATACCGAAACTCGTTTGGCACCGAACGCGCCTGACCCTCGGAACAATTGAGGCAGTCCTGTCTGGCGATTTCGCTCTCTGGCAGTTCACTCACGCGACGATTGACGCTCGGCCATCGGCTGGCCGTTGATACCGACATCGATGGGCAGAGACTCAGCGATCATTTTACAATTCGTCGATTCATGTGACTGTAAACCATTCAAATCGAACCGCTTCAAAATTCCCGCATGTCGCAGCGTTCGACGTTTGCCATCAGCCAACGCCATTCGGCCACGGATAGTGATCGCGACCGGCCTCGCGCAGCGATGTTGAACAGGCTCCACGCAGTCCTCGGCACAAAGTGCGGCACCAGCGACAAGTCAGTCGGGGCACGCACCAACCGACTCGCTACAATCGCGTTGGCACTCTCCGGCCTAGTGTTCGCGGGGCCCATGATTGAACTTTGGAAGAGTCAGTCGGAGCCATGACCTGCCGGCCGTTTTCTCAACCGTCTCGAACTCACGTCACGAAACCGAGCTTTCATCCCGGGCCAATGTGGCGAGCGCACACGGTGAAGTCCTCCGTCAGCCAGAACGCTCAGGGCGAAAGCAGTGACCGAATCTTCGCTCTTGTGTCTGGGTCGTCCACCATGGAGCCGTGGCCGCCGCCCATCGCGGACACCTCGACAACCTGTGCGTTTCTGGCTTCAAGAAATCGTATCTCGTCCTCGGTCAGGCGACCGACCTGCTGGTCGCCGGTTCCGTACGCATAGATCACCTTGGACAGGTCGGTATTGGCCAAGAGACTCGTGTATCTGTATTGCCCAAGGGCACCCTGAAAGATCAATTCCAGGCGTTCGTTCAAGGTGAACGGTTTGCCATCAGGCGTTTCGACCTTGACTGGCGTCATGCCGTCTTCCTTCAGATTGTACGCAGTGGTGGCATCGTGGTCGTGCAACTTTTCGATCCTGTCCCGAACCAGAACATCAGTCATGTCAAGCCGACCCGCCATGATCACGAACTGATCGGCGGCAGACGGTCCTTTCAACGCCAAGTATCGCGCCGTGACAAATGAACCGAAGGAATGACTGAAGACGACGACTGTTTTCCCCTGGTCCTTGAAATGGCGAATGACCCTGTGCATGATTTCCACGCTGAGATCCGTTTCGGCCTGGACCTGCTGAATTGCCTCGAAATCTGTCCTGTCGAACAGGCCGGGATTGTAGGTCTGAATCTGGTGGACGTTCACGACCATGGGTTTCTCTTTCTCGTCGAGATCAGTCCAGTACGACGCGACGTCTTCTGCCTTCGGATCCAAAACGCTTATCGGGCCTCCTTGCTGAACAAGCCAAACGGTGTCCGATCCGGCATGACCCTGCTCGACCACATGATAGAGATCGGTTGTCGAAGCCGACAGCTCGGTGAGGACATATGGGGTGACAACAACTCTCGGGTTGATCCACTTTTCTCGCAATGCGACGCTGAACAGACGCGATCGCTCGCTTGCCGTTTCGTCTGCGCGACAGGCACGAGCGTTCGAGGATGAGCCGAGCGCAAAGCTGGCGGACAGCGCCGGCGTGGTCCGGTCATTCAGGAAATCATGCTCGAGCTGAAGACCCAGCGAAACGGAGCAGCTGACTCGGAAATTCGCGCCCGACGAAATGGTCAATCGGTCCTTCACGTCAGCGGGGGAAAACAGTGGTATGTCGAGCCGGTGTCCAAGATCAAGAGCAATGCGCGATTCCCACGACAGTTGCTGATTGATCGTCCTGTTGTACCGGAGATCAGCTCCCTTCGTCGCAATCTCCATGTGGTGGTCGAGGGACCCGAAACGCCAAACCGGATCGGACATCGGATGATAGTAGTTCGCCGCGAGATGGCTCACATCATCCTGGTAGTCGACGCCGACGCTGACACGCTGATGGGTCGCGCGATCGCTCCACGTGTCGTTGTCGACCCGGTTCCAGTCGTAAAACGCATTGAAACCCAACACGCCGCCTGCTCGGGCGGTCCGGTAAACCAGCCCGGCAGCGGCACCGATTATCTGACGTCCACCGCTTTCTCGCAAACCGAACGCGCCAGATTGAACCGACAGGGCCCAGTTGCTGTTCGAGTCGACGGCCAGCGGGAACAATGCGTCGACGTCCAGGTGGGCAATTTCATTTTCCTCGGCGTCAGCCAAAAACGCATTGATTTGAACCCGGTGGTCGGCCTGGGGTCCTGACACGGTTTCTGCGGCAACCGGTGAATGCGCAAGCATCAACGCCAATGCGGCAAGCCCAACAGGTGCCATGACGAAAGACCGTTCGAGGCATTTGGACATGTACAGCTCTCCACCCTTTTCGATCTCGACCTGAACCGTGATGTTGTATCATTGACTGGCGGCGTTGCAAATCTGAACTACAAGATATTGTGTATTCCAAGATCATGGGGACGGCGGGGATCAACCGCATGTCATGCCTCAACGCTCGCTCGTCAGTCAACGTGCCTCAGCGAACACAGGTCGGCAGTCCCCGTGATGCAGCCGCGTTCACCCACTGAAGCGCGGCGAATTGCACCTGATCGGCCTCCGAAAGTGCACATGATTACATGACACTCCTGGCGACAATCGTTCAATCTCAATGCCGAGTGGATTTGGCAGTACGTCGCCAATCGGAGCACCGCAGTCAGTGGCACCTGTCAGGTTGGCATGTTGCAAAATCTTTACATATTTTATAATATAGGCGTCATGAATACCAAAAAATATGGAAAGTTGCAGTGCTTGCTCGACAGCGTTCCCGCTGGACACCTTGTCGACGCAAACCGGCTTGTCTCTTGGGGAATTTCTCACGAGAGCTTCCGCGATTACGTCAAGCGCGGCTGGCTCAAGAGAGTCCATCGCGGAGTTTACCGCCGCCCAACGCCCCAGGAATCACGCTCGAAGCAGGTTGACTGGAAGGTCTGCCTGATCTCGATGCAGCACATCATGCGACATGATGTCCATGTCGGAGGAATGACAGCTCTGTTCCAGCAAGGCTACGAGCACCATCTGCGATTGGGCGGCAATGCACCCGTTTGGGTGTACGGCGAAGCCATACCCAACTGGCTGCAGAAATTGCCGCTGGACGCACCGGTCACGACCCGCAACACATCACTGTTTTCGAACCCGGGGCTGGCACTCGAGGGAGATGCCGCTCCAACGAGGAATCCCACCCCCTGGGATTGGCAGTTGCGCATGTCGTCACCGGAACGGGCGGTCATGGAAGCCATGGACGAATTGCCGAATCGCGTGGGCTTTCACGAGTTGGACATGTCATTCCAGAACCTGACGATTCTGCGCCCCAAGCTGCTGTCCGAACTCCTGGCGAGTTGCAGGAAAATCAAGGTCAAGCGCCTCTTCTTCGTGTTTGCAGACCGCCATCGTCACCCTTGGCGCAGCCGTCTTGATCCCGATGATTTCAACCTTGGCGCCGGAGACCGCGCGCTTGTCAAAGGCGGCAAGATTCATCCGCGCTATCGCATCGTCGTGCCCGAGGACTTCGCCGGAACCGAGGTGTCGGATGTACCGCTTTGAATACGAAAAAACGTTCAAACTGATCATGCGCCTGCTTCCTGTCGTGGCGCAGGAGAAAGTCTTTGCGCTCAAGGGCGGGACCGCGATCAATCTGTTCTATCGTGAACTTCCGCGCCTCTCGGTCGACATCGACGTCACCTACCTGCCGATCAAGGAACGCGTCGCGAGCCTGACCGAGATCGATGATGCCATGGGTCGCATGTCCCGAGCGATCCGGGCCAGCATCCTGGGTTCCGAGTCTCGTCGGATCCAAGGTGGCGGGGGTGCCGCCACCCGACTGGTGGCTCGTCTGAACAAAATCGAAGTCAAGGTCGAAACTTCATCGACTGCTCGTGGCGTCGTTCATGAACCGGAACTCCGCGACGTCTCCGAAACCGTTTCTGACGAGTTTGGCCACGTGACAATGACGGTCGTCTCTTTTGAGGACCTGTTCGCCGGCAAGCTGAATGCCGCATTGGACCGCCAGCACCCGCGTGATCTCTACGACGTGAAGCTTCTCTACGAAAACGAAGGGCTTTCCGACGAACTGTTTCGCACTTTCCTCGTCTATGTCGCCGGTTCACCCCGCCCGATGCACGAATTGCTGAATCCCAATCTGATCGACCTCGATCTTCCGTACATTCTGGAATTCAGCCAAATGACCAGAACGCCCGTCAGCCTTGATGACCTGGCTGCGACGCGCAAGAGACTGATCGCGGATGTCCAGTCACGCTTCGATGGAAACGCCAAACGGTTCTTGCTCAGCCTCCACGACGCTGAACCGGACTTCGGCGCGATCGACCGAGAAGGAGCCGAAAGGCTGCCGGCAATTCGCTGGAAACTCGTCAACCTCCAACGCCTGATCAGGGAAAACCCCGACAAGCATGCCCAGCAAAGACGCGAGTTGGAGACAGTTCTTGGCTGAGATCTCGGCCCTATGATCAAGATCCACGAGAAACCGAGTGAACACAGATGCAGTGTGGTGGCCGCGACTCGTGATCACCAAAGCGAAACGCTTGCGAGAGAACGCCAGTAACCCCTGACATCATCGACGAGCAGCGGCCCGAACACCCGACTGTCCAGCGGAGACGGCCCGTCCCCCATCACGACCATGCTGCGATCAATCACTTCAGCAATTCGCTTGATGACATGAATCCCCTCCGGATTACGAGGCGAACAAAGCGCCGGATCATGCATGATGCTGGCAGGCAGTTTCGGCAGGCAAAAGGTCACGAATTCCGCGTCCGTTGGATCAGTCATCACGTAGATGCCGATCGGCGCGCTCGGCGAGACATTGACCAGCAATCGCTCCCTGCCGATTGCAAAACCACCTGCGAGGACGCAGATGACCGCGAGAACGGCGGTCACCACCGCTCGATGTTTGCTGCGCAAATGTCTCGCCCGTCCCGTCACGTGCCGCGCCGATATGGACCGGCCGTTCCCGTGATGCTGCCCGTCTCGTCCACAAGTATCCGGTGAATCGGAGACGTTCCGTCATCCGGAATGAAGACGATCGACAGGCAATCCGGGCGTTCTACTCCCGGTCCCAGTGCATTCGGCAGAACGACCCCGATCGATGTTCCTTTCGGTTGCGCGAGGTAGGGCTGTGAAAGAACCTGCTTCGCAAGCGCGTTCCTTCGTGAATCGAGCGCGACGGACTTCTCGATCAGCATGTCATAGATCGTGTTTTGGTGAATCGCCGCTTCAAGTTGCCGCAGATCATCATCTTTCAGGTCACGATCAGGTTTCGACGATTTCACGTCACGGACGCGTTCGGCGTCAATCGCGTCGAATGCGTCGTCATTGTCTCCCTGCGACGAGTCTGGCTCCGACTGCGAGAAACCATCGTCGGTGTCGCCGACATCTCCTTGCTCTTGTTTGGCAATCGGTTGCCTGCGGCGGTCTCCTTCGTCGGAGTCACGCACGCGGCGTGAACCCAGCAACCTTTCGCCAACTTTGCCAAAACGATGGAAACATCGCCCGATTTGACCACCGGCTACTCTGTCTGCATGATGCTGCGATGGCGGGGCTCCGCTTTCGCGCGACGCATCGGCGTTGGTTTGGTGAGCATCTGTCCAACCATCTGCATTTCCGGCCGCACCATTCGACCGCCTATCCTTCAGTTCGGCCTTCGCGGCGGGACCGGGTGATGTCTGCATTGGCGAGGAAGGTCTCTCCCCATTGGTTCCGACCATGTCGGATCCGGCTTCTCCAATCGAACAATCGCTGACGCCACCCTTTCCATTCTCGCCCGGTTCGAGACGGATCGCTTGTCCCAAGTTCGGGGCGTCGGGAGCAACAGTTTGGATGTGGGTGGCTGTTCGAGCCGGTCGCGTCCGCTTTGATCGGGGACGCAGTTTCGCCAAGTCATTCCCAATCGAGTCGAGATCGTCCGGCAGGCCCAGCGCCAGCCCGCGACTCTCCTTCGTCGCGCCCTGATGAACAATCGGGGCAGGTTCTGCGTCTTCATCGCCTACATCCCGATCATCGCGCGCACCGATGGCCCTCTCGGAACTTTCGTCTTCCGTCCTCCCACCCGCGCTTGCATCGCCTGGCTGCATTCGTTGCCCAAGCGCACCATGATCCGCATCCTCTGCGTCAGGTTCCGGCCGCTGCGCATCATCTTCCTGAACATCTCGACGACGTTCTCGGTCCTCGCCCACTTCGATGCGTTCATCAGCATCCCTTGGACATTCCTCCGAAACCGTCTCAACCTCTTCGGCAGTGTCCGGTTGGTCCTGTGTCCGACCTGCCAGATCGAGGCTGGCAGCATCTGTCTCGAATTCGGACTGGCTCGCATCAAATGCGTCGCCGGAATCAGCCGGACTGTCCTCCGCGTGACTTTCGGGCTCTGAACGAGACCCCTGATCGAAACTCGACCCAGGGCCGTCGGTTCCGCCACCGGCCGCCGCAACCTGTTCCGCCATTTCGTTGCGGGTGAACCAGATCGCCTTCGAGGCGAGGATCGGCGCCGTACCCGTCGCAAGGATGATCGCAGCCTCGGGCGGCAGTTTCCGCAACTCGGACGGTTGGATCAACTCGGTCTCGCGCAGCTGCTTCGACACGGCAGAACCCGCGCTCCCCGAAAAAGGCATGAAGACCTGGCTGCTCCGCTGGCGCGAAGACGACGAGGTCACAACGGTCCTGCGCCCGATCATGCGGCTCAGAGCCTGGGCCTGTATCGAATTCTGAACAGGTCCGATCACCATCGCGTCGACCGAGTTTTCCCAGGCGCCCGCTCCATGTGGGCCGTAGCACTCCACCAGCTGCTGCCATGACTGAAAGATCTGCATCAGGTGGATTCCATAGGCCCGCGCCTCGTCCCGGATCGAAACCAGATGATCCATCCGTCGAAGCGCGCGCGCTTCGTCGATGATGAACAAACGGTGCTGAACCTCGCCGGCATCGCTGGCCGATGCCGAAACCCGGATCGCCCGGACAAGGCTCCCGATGAGCACGCGAGCGATTTCCGGCGCGCTCTGGCTGATCTCGGTCGGGATCCGGATGTACATGTCGGTCATCGGATCAAGAGCCCGCCGAACGAGTTCCGCACCCGACATCTCGCCCGACTCGACGAACCCCCGGGTGGTCGACTTGCCAGCCCACTCGAGCCCGTTGACGACCGTGGCAACGACACTCGAAAACTGCCGGTCCTCGGTGTGGGCCATTTCGGCCAGCCCGACCGAGATGTAGTCCCGATCGGAGTCACCGTGACGGTACTCGTCCGCTGCCTCGAGGAAGTCGGCACGAATGACATCGGGTGGACGGGCAAGGCAGCGATAGGCAGCCGCAGGAATGTTGCCGCCCTCGTCGCGATCGTGGAACCAGGCTAGCAAGGCCGTGAGCAGTCGTGCCGCCTTGCGATGAAAGAACGCCGCCGCATCGGAGCGATCCTCGCCCGTGGTGATCAGCATGAATTCCGCCAGATCGGAATAGACGGTGCCGTCATTCGGGCTGAGAGCAGCGAGCAGCTTGAGCGGGTCGAGCCCGTCTTCGGCCGTGATCAGCCAGGGCCTTCGCCCCATTTGGCGGCGCGCGCCGGCTGTCCTGTCATGAATCTCGCCCTTTGGATCGATGACGATCAACGGCCCGGCGTAGGTGAGCGCGTTGGGAATGGCCACGCCTGCCGACTTGAAGCTCCCCGACCCCGAGAACACGAGGCTGTGGGCATTGCCCTTGCGCGGATCGAGCGTGATCAGCCGACCCTTTCCTTGCTGCCCCCAGGATTCACGGTTCGAGGGATCGAAATCGCGGCCTTTTCGCGGATCGGTCAGTTCCCCAAGTACGATCCCGCCCGCCGCCGAGAACCGTCGCTTGATCTCGTCCGTCGCCGCCCATTCGGCATCGGAGAGGACGCGGACCGGCCGCACCTTCGCGCCCATCCTGACGAGATCATGCAACCGCTGCACCGCAAACATCAGATGCCAGGAGCCAATCGAAACCGCCGTCACGCCGGCCAGCGCCGACACCCCGAACCGAGCGAGTCGATAAGGCGTCAATTCGAAACTGCCGTAAGCGATCATGCCGATTTCATCGATCAGCATTCCGAGGTTGTGGCCGATGGAAATCTCGCCCGAGAGATCGGCATGCGGCGCCAGCAGCACACCGAGCGCCCAGATGATCGCCAGTCCGGACCACCCGGCAAGCGTCGACCGTCCGGCGAGAACTGGAATGCAGGCCGCTGGGACAATCGCCAGAAGCACGGGTTCCGCCCAATGAGGCGGCCAAGGCGCGTGATGAATGAGCCACGTCAGACCGGCAAATGGAATCCCGAACAGCACCACGGTGCCAACGCCGCTCTTGACGATCGTCCGACCGACCATGCTCATGCCAACCCGTGGATCCTGTGCACCGCATACACCCCGGCACCGGAGTTTCGGCTCAAGGCACGAGGCCGGATCGCCCGCATCATCGTGCCCCAACCTGCATCCCGGCAGGCCAACCAAGGCCGTCAAGCGTGGCATCGAGGCTCATGCCTGCGAATGCATGACCAGCCACAGCAGCAAGGACGAGCGGTGGCGCGAGCGGAAACCGGGACCGGAGCAGCGGACGCCCCCGGGACACCGCGAAGCCCACCGCACTCGCCATTCCGGTTGTCAGCAGGACGATCGAAAACACCGGCAGGTTCCGTGAGCCCGCGAGAAGGCAGACGAACATCAGCGCCCAGTCGCCTGCCCCGGGTCTGCGAAGAAGACGAAGCCGCACAAGGCAGGCCATCGCGCCAACCACGGCCACCGAGGCGGTCACCGCTCGAAGCACGGCCGTGGCACCGCCATCCATCCACAGCATTGCCACGACGACCAGGCCCATGATCGCAAGCGTTTCGTACTCGATCAGGAATTGCCGTTGGTCGACCCAGGAGAGACGCAAGGCGGCGATGACCAGCATGGAGTGACCGAGCAGTTCCATCACTCGGGCTCCGGGCGAAACGTCGCGCTGAGCTGAGAGCACCACGGGCTCGGAAGGACCATTTCGCAGATCGGCATCGGAAGACGCAGGGCACGCGCCGCCTCGGGATCCTTTCGGGCAAACCCGATCAGTTCCTCCTGGATGCGGGTGATTTCCACCAGGGCCGAAACCCTGTCCTCGAGAATGATCGCGAGTTCGGGAAACCCTCGACGCGGCGTGCCCGACCCGTCGCCGATTGGCGCGGCGCGGGCGGTCTCATCGCTCCGGGCTGCCGCCGTGATCTCCAGATCGGGCGAGTTGGGCGCCGCGATCGCAACTTCGCCATCGGACTCCCCATCGTTCGCGAAAACGGTCCCCGCGACCAAATCATCGTCAGTGCGCGCGACTTCGCTCGATGCCGGTTCGCAGGCGACATCTCCCGCCAGCGCGACCGCAACCGCCATGCTCAGCAACCGGTACATGATTCCGTCTCCAGTCTGTCCGTGACAAGTGTCGGGACTCTGAGCGAGCCCGTGAATTCCGCGTGTTCCATGGTCACGTCGCCAAGGTTCAGCGAGTCGACCGACATCTCGTCGCCAACCACGAGAGTCGTGACATCGGCTTCGCCGGAGACGACCAGATTCGCCGTCGATGCCGTCCCGATGACCGCCGATTCCGTGATCAGCGTTTGAGAAAACACCGTGACCGCATCGATCTCCGAAGCCTCGAGACGCCCGGTCGCGAGAATCCCCGTCACCGACAGATCGCGATCGACCTCGACGGTTTCGGCTTCGAGCGTTCCCTCCACGCTCAGATCGCCCCCGAGTTCCAGATCCTCCGCCTCAAGATCGATGATGCCCGTGATCGCGTTCCCGTTCATGTCGAGTGGAGCCTCCATGCGGTTGAGTTCGGGGCGTCCCGGAACGGCAAATCGGTGAAGATACGGAGAAACGTGCAACTCGTCGGACACGTGCCGGATGGCACCCAGTTCGCCTTCGAACTCCTCGCCGGTCGCATCGATGATGGCGCCGATGTCATAGGTGAACTCCCACCCGCGCAGCTCGCGCGGCGAATGGACGTCGACCCGCCCGACCATGGCCGCATTGCTCCGAGGCCTCGGGACCGATCGCGCGCCGCCGCCTTCCGGCGAATTCGTCAGAAGAACCACGAACAGATCGCGTTCGTTCGGTGCATGCACGAACACCCGAACCGTCTGTCGCAGCGGAGTCGCCGGGACATCCGGTTGCGACACGTTGCCTGCAGAAATCATGTCGACCCAGGTCAGTTCCTCGACTCTGCCTTCAGTCGCGGCCAAACGCGGCAGCAGTTCGACAAAATCCACCTCGGCCCATTCGCCGACATCATCGGCAAGCCGAGACAATTGACCGGCGGTTCTCTGGACCGCCTGCCGTTCCATCAGACCGGCCACGACCTGGGAAGCCGCCGAGAAGAGCGCGCCAAGCACAGCAAGCAGAAGGACCATCTCGGCAAGGCTCGCGCCTCGGCGACGAAACCTCCAGTTTCGTCTCACGGCAGGCATCCAACGCACTCCTCGACAACGGTGACATGCCCGCCATGAACGGTCCCGTGCACGCGCACCGAGCTCGCGGTCACGTCGTCGATCGAAGCACGGGCGAGGTCGATCATGTCGGCGGATTGGGGAACCAGAACCCGCGCATCGAGATCACTGTCCGCCCTTGCCCGCTCCCCGACCAGGTTGTCGGCCGCCAAGGTCAGCGACGCGCTGAACACGTCGACCTGCACAGCTCCAGATGCCTGATCCTGCTGAGCTTCGAGCGGGGCAGAAACCGTCAGCATCACCGGATTGTTGGCAGTTCCAATGTCCTCCTCGACCCTGCTCGTGCGACCGGTCACCGTCCCCTCGATCGTCGCGTCCTCGACCGCGACCCAACCGAATCGGGCAATCGAGCCCACGCGAGCGCTGTCAAACCGCCCCGAAGCGGCAACGACCCCGCCAGCGCCACGGACTTCGGTCGCGGCGATGTCGGCATGGACGTCCGGAGCGCGCCTGCGAACCAGTTCGGCCCGCGCGTTCGGAACATCCGTGAGCGCGAGAACCAGCGGCGAGGTGACACGGTCACTGCCCAGCCATTCCCCGAGCCGGTTTCCGAGCGCTGCCGCCGAAGCTGCCGGGAGATCAGGCCACGAAAACGCAACCTCGTCATCACCGTCCGCGACCGCCCTGAACTCGAACGCAAGCTCCCGCCGGACAGCGATGTGAGGCAGCAGGCCGCCGGCCACAGGATCGACACCCGTAACCGACGCCATCTCCGCAATCATCCTGATCTGCCGGGCCATGGCGGCCGCCGTTGCGTCCGACCGCTCGCGCTCGAGCCTGGTCGCCAGCCCGTCCATGACGAATGCGGCGACCAGGAGCACGAGCAGCGCAGTCATCAAGCCCGCCCCCCGCCGTCGCGCCTGCAGGCCATGAACGTGCTTGCGCAAGCGACACAGGGACCGAGCCGGTTCCCGAAGTGGGGTGTTGGGCGCAAGTTGCATCAGCGGAAGGTCAATGCGACATCGTCGTCGTCGTCGCATGCCGCAGAGATCTCCGAGATCGATGCGGGCATCGTCAGTGACGCGCCACCGATCGTGATCCCGGCCAAGGACGACTCCTCGGGATCCTGATCCGCGTAGTTCGAGACCAGATCGATGCAATTCGCCTCGGACATCTCCTCGATGGTGATGTCGAAGGTGTTTCCGTCGCCCTCGACGGCCAAGTTGTCACCAAACGGCGTGGCCATCGTGATGACCGTGTTGTCGTCGGCATCGGTCGCCGACCGCCGCCCCTTGGACGGAATCATCTTGGCGTCATCGAGCGTCTCGATCAGATCGCCGCTGCCATAGGAGGCTCCGTTGCGGTGCAGATCGGAGACCGCTGCGAAGACCTCGTTGACCAGCTGGGCGGTCTGTAGGCGCTTCTGCCGGTTGTCGACATTGTTGTAGGCGAGAACGGCACCCGCCATGACGACCGCGGCGAGCGTCAGATACAGCAGGAAGTCGACGAGGCTGACGCCGCGTCGGCGCCGCATGCGACGCGGAATGGGGCCGGCAAACTGCCGGTATGCGAAATCAAGGACTGTCATCTTGTGTCTCCTTTGGTTTTCAGTCGATGAGTGACGTCATGTTCACCATGACGAAGGCCGAAGACCCGATGATGCTCGCCGCAACGATCAGCAGAGCGATGCGAAGCAGTTTCACCATGGTCTCGACTCTCTCTTCCAGGCGATCGAGCCAGGCGTCCGCGTATCGGGAGAAACGCGGCACCCAGTCCCGTTGCCCGGCATAGGCGCGCAGGACCGCGTTCAGTTCGGGGTCCGGAAACCCGTGACCTGCCGCGATGGCTGCGCTGCCGATGTTGGTTCGGTCCGCCCATTCGGCAATCGCCAGAATCCGCGAGCGCGAATACGGTGGCAGCGACTCGGCAAGGCTCAGCAGAAATGCGCGATTGATTTCGTGCCCCACCCGGGCGTTTTCGATCAGCACGAAGGCGAAGGTGGCGCCGTTTCTGAGGCGGTAGAGCGAGAACGGCGGAATCCGGTCCAGCCAGTTCCTGCCGGCACCCGTGTGGTGTCTCTCGGCCCACTTCCACAGGGCCACCGCGACAAGAACCAGTCCGGCGACAATTCCGATGCTGTCGGCAATCCACATGGAGGTCGCGGCAACCAGACGCGAGCCAAGCGGCCAGTCGGAGACCGGAGCAAGCGTTGCCATGGTCGGGAACAGGTTCGACCCCAGCGAGTAGAGCAGCAGAATCACCAGAAGAAACAGGAACACCGGCCAAAGCAGCGCCTGCCTGATGGCCTTCGAGATCTTCTCGTCGACGCTCGAAAGCCGTGCAGCAGCCCGGAACACGCTCGCATCCGAGGCCGATCCGAATCTCGAGAACAGCATCGCTTCGGACTCGGGGACGTAATCGCTGACGACATCGGCGAAGCTGTCCGTCCTGAGCGCCGCGCGCAGTCTGCCGAGGATGTCCTGGAGCTTGCGGTCTCGCGTACCGGTGATGTCCGCCACGAGCGGCAGGGCGCGGTTGAGTTCCATGCCGCTGTCAAGCAGGTCGCTGGTCATCCGCCAGATTCTCGCTCTGACCGACTGTCGAAAGACAAGCCGCGCATGAATGCGATCGATTCCGTCGATCATGGAATTCGTCTCGCCCCAACTCATCGTCCGTGCTCCGCACCGACTGGCCGTTCATGGGTTTCGAGGATCGTCGCGACCTCGTCCCGTGCCGCGACGCGCTGTCGAGACGTGCTGCGACGCGCCTCTGTCGGCTCCGGTCGGGAAACGCGTCTGGCTGTGACGGCATCCGCTCCATGCGACCCCGTCGATCGTGACGGGAATGCAGCCGCTTCCTCCCGCCCTCCGTCATTCGAGCAATCATTCGATCGATCGTCCGGGCGCGCGAGGTCCTCGATCCATCGGTCGATGACCTCGTTCCGAGCAGCCTCGATGCGGAAAATGTCGGCGCCTTTCTTTCGCGCGTCCGACGCCGCAACGAGGCCGGCGTTCACCAGCAGGTTCAGCTTTTCGGAAAGCGTCATGCCGCCAAGGCCGCCCTGTTCACGCGAGCCGGTCCAGTGGCGCCAGGCCGCGACCGCATCGTTCATCCGCACGCAGTCGAGATAACCGTCGTCGGGCAGGATGGTCTCTCCGACGGCGATCAACCGACGGTAACCCGCCCAGGCGTTCGCGGCCTCGCCGTCGCCGCGACCTGCATGACATCGCGGACAACCTCGCGGGTTCCGGGTGCGGAATCCCCCGCCCGGCTGCGGAATGGCGCAGTCGCACAGCAAGGGGATCAGCGACTGCTTCATCAGCAGCGTGATCGATCCGGGCTTGGCCAGCTCCGATGGGTGAATGCCCATGTCGATCATGCGAAAAAGGATTGAGTTGACCGATCCGATGTGGATCGTGGTCCAGACCTGGTGGCCTGTCTCGATGAACTGGATCATCTGGCGGGCGCCTTCGGCGTCGCGAACCTCGGAGATGATGCCCACGTGCGGATTGATGCGAACAAAGTGCATCAGTGCCGCGCGGTAGTTGGCGGTGCGGTCCTGTGCCGTGCCGGCAGACTGGATGGGAATCTGGATGATCCCGCTCTTGCGAATGCGGGTTTCGACCGGATCCTCGATCGAGACGACCGAAATCTGCCCGTCCAGCTCGTCGTAGAGCCGCTCGACCGCGCGAATGATCGTCGTCGACTTGCCGTCGCCGGTCTCGCCCCCGACGATGACCGCGCCCTTCATTCTCTCGCGGGCAACCGAAACGTCGTGCAAAACCAACGGGTCGAAACCGAGGTCCTCGAGATCCGCGACATCGTCGTCGTCGGTGTAGACGATCCTCAAGACCATGTGCTCGAGGATTCCAGCATCGCCCTCGTGGAATCCCTTCTGCCCGCGAATCTTCTGGATGCGCGGGGGCAGAGGTATCGAATGACCAGGCGTGATGGAGAACGACTGAAACGAGTGCTGCTGCTTGGTCGTGTGACCGCTTCCCTCGTCCCGGGCATCGAACAGGTAGGCAATGATCGCCCGGCCCTCGCCGAGCGAGATGTCCTCGCGGTAGTCGATTTCGCGCCCCGCAACCGCAACCCGAATGTCGGAACGCCGGGACCGCCTGATGATCTTGAGGTCGCTCGCGTTCATGTCGGCGGCGTCGCTCAGCATGCGCGTGACGAATCGCTTGTAGGATTCCTCGCTGCTCGTGGCGCGGACGGGCTCCGACTGTTCGTAATGATCGATGATCTGCTGAGAGGTTGCCTGTTCGACCGACGGCGCAACGTGGAAGACCGAGGCAAGATACTCCTGCAACTCGCCGATCTCCGGGTCGAACTGCTTGCCGGTCTGCACGATCACCCGCCCGGTGTCGAAAGCGGCGCATTTCTCGCGAAGCTCCGGCGGAAGCTCGACCAGCCCGTTGCTGCGCACGGGGTACTGACCGGTCTTGGCCAATGCCTGGACCGGCGACATTCGTGCCATGGTCCGCCCTCGGCCCATCCTACTCGATCCTCGCTTCGGTCCCGTCGGGTCCCGAAAGCACGACGGCATGATCGTCGAGAGAGGTCACGACATGCCCGGACTCGAGTCGATCGGCGAGGCGCAGCAGATGCGAAACCCCGTCGACCTTCACGATCGCCACCCGGTCTCCCCCAGAGGGCCGCGTGATCGCGACCAGTTCGAAGACCGGTACTTCCTGCGGATCGACATTCTGATCCTCGATGCTCGCTCGCCTGCCTCCCGAAGCGTTGTCGGCCGTCGTTTCACCGATTCGTTTTTCGCCTATATCGGGTGAAAAAAGCTCCGAAAGTCGCCGATTGTTCTCGTGAATCTCCAGAAGCGCAGTCTGCGATTCGCGGCAGATGGCAAGCACGTGACGCTCGATCGCGAGCAGCGACAGGGCGTCGTCCGGACTGGTCAAGTCGGCGTAAGCCTCCTGCAAGACCTCGTATGGACACAAAAAAATCAAGCTGCTCCGATCGTCGGAGATCGCCTGAGCGCTGAAGGTCATGCCCGCGATCAGAGCGGTCACGCCGAATCTGTAATTGCTTCTTGAAGTCATGCCGCAGAAATGTTCTATTTTTGTTCTTCTGTCAACAACCCGTCATCGAATTTTTGGAGAACACGATGAAGAAGCCCTCGAAAATCCGCCTCGCAGCAACGCGACGGCGCCACCGATCACGTCAAGTCAGGCGTGCTCTCAAGGCAGGAACATGTCTTGGTGTGCTGACATCGGCGGTTGTCCCGCTCGTCGATGCGCTTGTTCCCGTGACCGCCCATGCGGCCGAGATCGAGCTTGGCAATGACATTGCGGGCGAAGACCTGCGGTCCAAGGAAAGGGCCGCCGAGCTTTATGTCTCGGCCCTGCAGTCGGTCGCAGGCACCTACCTCAACCTGATCTCGCAGGACCTGTCCGGGGAACTGACGGCTCGTCTCGCAGATGCCGACACCACGCTGCCAGCGATGGCAGGCGGAATCGAAAGCGCCGATCGGTCGCGATTCGATGCACTCGGCATTCGAGCGGCGTTCGCTGGCGGGCAGCTTGCGGTCTGGGTCGTGCCCGGCGAGCTTCGAGCAAATGTCGCCGTGGTGGATATCGAACTGGCTGCCGAACGCCTCGCGATCGGGATGATCGGGAGAATTGTCGGTGATCGATTTCACCGGGACGGGCTTGCTTCGATGCCGATCTCGCCCGATCTCGCGAGCCTCCTTCCCCCTGTTGCAACCGGCATTGTCGTTGCCGTGCAGTCCCCCGCCGACATCGGTTTCGAAACAGGCGGCGTGTCACAGCGACGACTGCCGTGCGCCGAAGGTTTCTACGGGTTCGGCACGCTCGAGGAACGTCCGTTTCGCCGCACCGTGAAGGGTGACACCGACTCAGGGATCGAGTGGATCGGCGAATGGACCGAGATCTCGTCCGACTGCCAGCCGGAATCCTCGCAGACGATACTCGTGGTCAGGGCCTGCCCGAGCCCCGAATCCGGCTGGATCACCTATCGTGTCAGGCAGCAGATCATCAGGCACCCGGAACATTCGTTCCGCTTCCTGGTCGTCCGTGACGAACCGGGGCCAGAGAACGAGGTTTCCCGAAACTGCAACGACGACGGCAGGCAGCTCCTGAGCGAGACCACGATGGAGACGGAAACGAAAACCCTTGCGTGCGCGCAGGTCCACGTCCCGGACAAGCTGTCGCCGAGCGAGCCGGACTATTCCGGAACGGTTCGCTACGAGCGGAGATTCCGGGTGGTGACGAGTTCCTTCGCGGGTGACGAGGACTCCCGAACCACGAAGACCTACCCGATCGATGCTGACTGGCGCGAGGTTTGGCAGGACTGCACCCGGACCATGACCCGACCGCGAAACAGGCAGGAAGTCCTGCCATGTCCGGCGAGTCATCCGAGCGGAACCCGCATTCGCAGCCAGGCCGGGATCGAAACCTACACGGACTATCCCACCCGCGACGACGTCTCGCTCGGCATCGCGTGGAGCGACGAGTGGGCGGAAACGACCAACAGCTGCCATCGCAGCTGGAGCCAGGCCGGAGATCCCGAATCGAGGACCATCGAGTGCGATCGCCATGAACGCTCGACAACCGAGCATTGGAGCGAACTGGAAACCGACCGGCAACCGAGACTGGATCGCATCGAGCACGGCGAGTGGACGCACGCGGGCAAGATCCCCGGATGCACGATCACCTCGGGAAACGATGGAGACGACGACAGCGGGAACGGTTCCGAGCGCGAGGAAGCCAACAACGGCTGGGACATCGACGGAGACGGCCGAGCCGACTTCGAAGACATCGATGACGCCAGAGAAGAGATGGAAAATCGGGGGATTTCGGGGAATCCGAGACCGATCGCCGATGGCTGCGGCGGCGGCTGCCGTGGATCGACCAATCCCGACGCGCCCGACGACGACGATTCCGACAACGGTGGCGGAAATGACGATGACGACGACGATGGCGGCTGGTGCTTTCTGACCACGGCGGTCACGTCGATGCGTGGCGAGGCCGACGACGGGTTGACCCTGACCACGTTGCGACGGTTTCGCGATGGCTGGCTGTCGGGAACGGCCGATGGACCTGCTCTGATCGCCGAGTATCGGATTCTGGCACCTCGGATCGTCGCGGCAATCCCAAGGGGGCACATCGAGTGGGCGTGGATCGCCGATCGGATCGACGCCGCGCGCGAGGCGATTCTCGACGGTCGCAACGAGACCGCCCGCCAAATCTACGTCGACATGGTCCGACAGCTGCAGAAGCGATGGCTGTGAGCCCGCCGGTTGCGCGCCGCAACACACGTCGCGGTGGGCAGTTCGCTCACGTCGACACCGCGCGGACCCCGAATTGCGATCATGCGGCTCGGATCCCGCCAAAAGCGGATCCGAGCCGCAGTCCGTCAACCTGGCCGAACCGGGTTCGAGACGGCGGTTCCGACCCCGGGCTTGCCACGTTCCGTCAATGCCAGGCGGTGAACCCGGCGGAAGATCGTAGGGTCGTGCCGAATTGGGGCAGCGCTCGATTGACACCCAACGGGGCTGGGAGTATTGGCACAACCACGGCCCAGGTGGCGGAATTGGTAGACGCGCTAGCTTCAGGTGCTAGTGCCCGTATGGGCGTGGAAGTTCGAGTCTTCTCCTGGGCACCAATCACGCCGAACATCTCTGCTCGAATGCCCTGAAAACAAAAGGGTTTTCAGGGCAGTCGGACACAATGGCCGAACCTCTTTGCCCTGCACGTCGCAACCGATACGGCGCTCGTGGCAATGGGTCGAGAGATTCGGAATTCCTGCACCCTGGACGGCGCTCGAACGCCATCCGATGCGCCGGCAGAGGGCGCATCAATCAACCGAAAGCAAAGCTGTCGGCCTGCAAACGGACGGGCGGAGCGATTTCGTCCACCCGTCCGCTCGGGCAATCAGGCTGATTCGGACGCGGTGCCAAGGCCTGCGCGGCGGCCGTCTCGATAGAGCGCTTTTGCCAGCGAGACGCACATGAGTCCCATCACCATCGTGAAGGGAAGCGCGCCGATGATCATGGCGCTCCTCAGGGCCTCCAACGGGTCGGCGCCTCCGGTCGTCTTGCCAGCGACCAGCAAGGTTCCAACGACCGCTGTCAGGATCAGGCCCCAGACGATCTTGTGGCGGTTGCCGACTTTCTGATCGCCGCCGGACATGATGGTGTTCATCACCAGAATGCCGCTGTCTGCCGAGGTCACCAGGAAGGTCATGATCAGAACGACCGTCATCACCGTGATCGCCGACAGGAACCCGCCCGAGAGCATCGTACCCAGTGTCACGAAGAGTTTCGCGGTGCTCGACGCGCCAATGATCGCGCCTTCTGCAACTCCCGAGAGTTCGAGGTCGATCGCCGTTCCACCCAGGATTGTCATCCAGGCAAAGCAGACCAGCGCAGGCGCAAAGAGACAGCCAACGATGAACTCGCGCACTGTCCGGCCGCGTGAAATGCGTGCCAGGAACAGACCGACGAACGGCGAGAATGCAATCCACCAGGCCCAGTAGAAGGTCGTCCAACCAGCCTGCCAACCGAACTGACGCCCAGGTTCGCCGGCCGCATAGGCGGCTTCAAGGACCTCTTCGGGCAGATTGGCGGCTTCGCCCTCAAGACCCGTTCGGAAACCTTCAAACGATCCCCACGCGTTCGTGGCCCCACCTCGCAATGCATCCGCAAACGGGGCCGCCTCCGCCGGCAATGCCGAGGCAAAATCGGCCGGTCCCTGCGGGAAGTAGGCGCCGAAGCTCAGCGAGAGGAAGTGGAGGACGTAATCGACCAGCGCCGTTCCATAGGTGGTCATGGCAAAGACGAAGGATCCGAAGATCACGAACGTCCCCAACAGGATCAGCGACAGAACGAGATTGAGGTTCGAGAGGTACTTCACCCCGCGGCCAACACCCGAGACCGCCGAGACGATGGAAAGTCCCATGATGGTGACAAGACCGGCTATCAGACCAACGGTTCCCGGTGCGGGAGCCTCGCCGCCCATGTCCATCATCCATTCCATTCCCGTGATTGAATACATGCCGTCGATGAACTGCGAGACGCCGAATCCGATGGTGACCGAAACGCCAAGGATGGTCGCCACGACGCCAAGCACGTCGACCAGGTGACCGAGAAAGCCGTTCATCAGACTTCCGAACAGTGGCGTCAGCGCCGATCTGATCGTCAGCGGCATGTCGCGCGTGTAGGCGTAGTACGCCAGCGAGAGGCCTGTCACGACATAGATGGCCCAGGCATGGAACCCGTAATGCGCGAATGTGTAACGGTAGGCAGACTGCAGCGCCTCCTCCGAGTTCGCGGAGACGTCGCCGGCGACGACGACAGGGTTTGACCCCCATAGCCCCATGGGTTCGGCCGTCGCAAAGACCATCAAGCCAACTCCGAGGCCGGCGCCGAACATCATCGAGAACCACGAGAAGTTCGAAAACTCGGTCCCTTCGCCCGGCCGACCCATGATCCTCTTGCCCGTCTTCGGATACGCCGCGATGGCAAACAGGAAAAACACGAACAGGCCCACGATAATGATGTAGAAGGCATTGAAACTTTCAAGCAGCCACCAGTTGAAGCTGCCCAGCTTGCTGTTTGCATTGGCCGGCCAGACCAGGGCCCAGATGACCAGTGCGACCATGATGCCCTTCGAGAGCAAGGCGATTTCAATGCTGTGCCCTTGGTAGAACCCTGTTGCGGCCCTTCGAATCTCGATCGCGGTGAACGGTGGTTTCATCGACATGTCTTCCCTCCTTGTGACACGATGTGATCGCGACCCTACCGGTCTCGGCATTCGCCTGACAAGTGGAGCCGTGACTTTTTTTCCGCGCGCGAACGATTTGCAAATCACTCGCCGATGGAATTCCTGATCCTGTCAATGGTCGCGGCATTCACTTCGACGCCATGCAAACGAGCCTTCATCCGGTGCTCGCGACGACCATCGCCCGGCAGTCGCGCTCCCTCCTGCGCCCCGAACGCCTCGGTCAGTCGGGAAACGAGCGGGGCAAACCGGTCGCCTGCCGTTTTTTCGGGATCGATGGCGATGAAGAACTGGCCAGTCCTTGGCGGTCCGCCGGCAGTCCCCGAAAACGGCGATGCATCGATTCCGAGCGTCGCCCCCGTCAGCAAGGCCGCCATCGTTTCGACCAGCAGGGCCGCACCGACACCCTTGTAGCCCCCCGACGGGGCCATCGACCCCTTCAGCCCGACCTCCGGATCGGTCGTGGGGTTGCCATCGGGGTCGAGCGCCCACCCAATCGGGATCGGCCTGCTTTCGCGGGCGTGCTTCATCACCTCGCTCTTGGCGATCGTGCTGGCGCTCTGGTCGATCAGGATTGCCGGTTCGCCGTCGTCGCCCGGAACGGCGATCGAAAACGGGTTCGTGCCGACCACTGGCCTCGACCCGCCGGACGGGGCGATCGAGGCAGGCGCGTTAGTGAAACCCAGCCCGACCAGACCTGATCCGGCAAGCCGGGCGGCATGATAGCCAAGGACGCCACAGTTGTAGCTGTTGCGGATGGCGAGCGCCGCGATGCCCTGTTCCCGCGCCATCGGCACGAGGCGCTCGAATCCAAGATCGATGGCGGGATGGGCGAAGCCTGTCGCGGCGTCCACCTTCACGACCGACGGGCCTGGCAACTCGACCACAGGCCGCGCCTGCCCGTCGACCTTGCCGCACCGCACGTGCTCGCAGTAGATCGGGATGTAGGCGAGGCCGTGACTCGCGATCCCGTCGGCCTCGGTGGCTGCCGTGGCGATGGCCAACGGCCGTGCATTGGCCTCGGTCGTTCCGGCCGCCACAAGCGCGCGGAAGCTGAGGTCCTCGATTTCGTTCAGGCTTAGCGTCAATGTCGGCATTGGTCGGACCACGGCTTGCAAATGATTGAAGACAGAGCGTTTAACCATGATGCGCGCGGAACAAAAGAGGGCCTCGGTTCGTCTTGCCTGCCGGGAAATCGGCCGCTTTGCCTCGATGGCCAGTCGGGAGTTGCGGCAGAATTTCGGCGACCGCGAGCGCCGCTGTGGGCAGGCTCGATGCAGCCGGGGAGCACGGGCTCAGTGGCTTCGCCCGCTCCTCGCGAGTCGAACGCCGCATTGCGAGCGCTGTTCATGGCGGTGCTTGGAGATACATGGAAGCCGGAGCAAAGCGCCAGACGGATTCCGTAGGTCGGCGCGGGCGCTGTTTCTGCCGGCGTGACACCGTTGGCGCGACACCTCCGCGCCGATCGAACATGCGGAGCCGCACCTTTTCGAATTCTTCGGCGACGGGGCACGACGCGCGACCGACGATGGCGCGGCAGCGCTGGTCGCGGTTTCATTCCCGGGACGCGCTGACTTCATCCCCGCCACGCGACCGCCATAGCTCCACTCGATGTGACCAACCTCGCATCCAAAAACGAATTCAGTTACACGACGCATGTAACAGGAGAGACTGGGACGGTGTTTCGCCTTGAAATCCCTGCCGGTTTCAATTTCTGTTCAATCAAGAGCCGTTGACCATCCGCCACTTTCCATGCCGTGTCGCGCAAGGCAAGACGCCAGTTGACACTTGGCCCTCAAGAAAGGACTGCCGAAAACATGACTGTTCATCTGCACTCGGGCGATCTTCCCGCCGATCTGGATCTTGGCGAGGTCGTCGCAATCGATACCGAGACCATGGGGCTGCGGATGGGGCGAGACCGTCTCTGCGTCGTTCAGCTCTCGGCCGGCGACGGAGACGCGCACGTCGTTCGCATCTCGCAAGACGGGGGGCCGGCCCCGCGGCTCGAGAAGATCCTGCGGGATCATGATATCCTGAAGCTGTTCCATTTCGCTCGCTTCGACATGTCTGTTCTTCAAATGCACTTCGGATTGGTGATTGCACCGGTCTATTGCACCAAGATCGCATCGCGGTTTGCGCGAACCTACACTGATCGCCATGGACTGAAGGACCTCGTGAAGGAACTTATCGGCATCGACATCTCGAAGCAGCAGCAAAGCTCGGACTGGGGCCGCGAGTTTCTGTCGCCTGAACAGCTCGAGTACGCGGCTGGCGACGTGCTGCATCTGCACCGCCTCCGTGACGAGCTGAATTCCATTCTTGAGCGCGAAGACCGATACGACCTTGCCGAGGCGTGTTTCGACTTTTTGCCGAACCTCACCTTGATCGACTGTTCGGGCTGGCAGGGACAGGATGTCTTTGCCCACTGAGTCCAGATTGTCCGGATCGCGCGGGCCGCGGATTTCGCGATGCTGATCAGGCCCGCATCCGCGCCCGCCGGTTACTCGCGAATCGTGCGGAGATTCCGGATTGGATTGCTGTTTGCCTCGATCGCGCTGATTGCGGCGATGTTCGTCATCGGCATTGTTCGCTCGGGCAACGGTTACGCGCCCGGTTCATCTTCATCCTCAAGCACGGAGCCGAACCTTCCCTCCAACGGACAGGCTTCGGGCGAGTTGGCCGGATCCGAAACCGATGAATGCTCGGTCATCGAGAACTCCAGATATGCGGACGTGACCCGGAGGGGAGAATCGTTTTCCGTCAACGCCGATGTCGCCAGCCTTTGCGGTTCCGGCCCCGACCAGTTCGTCGCCACAAACCCCACTTTCGATATCCGTTTCCAGAACGGCGAAGGGGTTCGGGCGCTGTCGCAATCCGCCAAACTCGACTTTGTCGAGCAGGCCGCGATCCTCACTGGCGGCGTCAGGATCGAGACTTCCGATGGGACCGTTGCCGAGACTTCCGAAATTGTGGTGGACATTCGCGAAAAGCGTGGTTTAAGTCGTGGAAAAGTTGACGCATATGGTCCGTTTGGCGCTCTGAGCGCCGGCATGATGGAGATCCTCGTGACCACCCCGGAGAATTCGACGACGCCTCTCGACAACAAGAACGTGCACACCACGCTGACCTTCACCGGTGGCGTCAGGATGACAATCAATCCACGGGGCGGGAGGCGCGGAACACCATGAAGCGGCCAATGGACTTGATCCGAACCACCATGACCGTGATACCTCTGGCTGTCGCACTTGTCGCCACCCCAACTGGATCATTTTCCAATCCTGCAGACTGCACGACGCACGCCGACAAGCCTGACGAGCATTCCGACATGATCAGGGTGTCCGCAGACCTCATCCGGGTGACGGGCGTCGAAAACACGGTTGCACTCGAAGGGCGGCCGGTCGTGACCGAGGGAGATCTCTGCCTGTCTGCAAACTCCATCCTGGCGACATACGAAGAGGGGACCGGCAAACTCCTCGCCATGTCCGCAGCTGATGACGTCTCGGTTGCCAAAGGGGCAGACCATGCAACAGGCGACTCCGCTCGATACGATGTCGAGGCGCAAACCGTGGTGCTCTTGGGCAATGTCACGCTGACAAGCGATGGCGCCATCGTCAACTCCCAAAAGTTGACGATCGATCTCGAAAACGAAACCCTTACGCTGGAAGGCAAGGTCGAATCGGACATCGATCCGGTGCCCGGTGAATGATCTGACGGAACCGAGCGGCGAACCAGGCGCTGAGCGCGGTCTGAGCGTTGCGGGGATCGGCAAGGCGATCAACCGCCGACCCATTCTACGCGACGTCAGCATGAACCTCGTTCGCGGCGAAATCGTCGCGCTTCTTGGTCCCAACGGCGCCGGAAAGACCACGTGCTTCCATGTCATCGCAGGGCTTGTTCCTCCCGACACCGGTTCGGTCCGCATCGATGGCACCGAAATCACCGACTTGCCGATGTATCGCCGCGCGCGCCTGGGGCTTGGCTACCTTCCTCAGGAACCGAGCGTGTTCAGGGGATTGTCGGCAGAAGACAACATTCGCGCCGTTGTCGAGTTCTGGGTCGATGGACGCAGGAACCAGAATGCCCGCGTTGATGAACTGGTTGAGGAGTTTTCCATCGGCCATGTCCGGAAATCTTCTGCAATCGTCCTGTCGGGAGGCGAACGTCGCCGCGTCGAAATCGCCCGCTGCCTCGCGAGCGGTCCAAGTTACATTCTTCTCGACGAACCTTTTGCCGGCGTCGACCCGATCGCGGTTGCCGACATCCGCAACCTGATTCTCAACCTGCGCGAACGCAACATCGGCGTCCTGATCACCGACCACAACGTGCGGGAGACTCTGGGCATCGTCGACCGGGCCTACATCCTTCATGCGGGGAGTGTCCTGATGGCCGGAACCCCTCAGGAGGTTGCTGCCCATGACGATGTCAGAAAGATCTATCTCGGAACCGAATTCGAGATCGGGAATTCGGCTTCTGTGCAGGACATCGGCTCGACAGGCATCGATCAAGCAAGGGTCCGCAAGATCCGATCATGATGCATCGAGAGGGCAGTTCCGGTGCAAGCGGGATCGGCCAACATTGCAATTGCTGCGGTCAAGACACGACCTCGGTGGCCGGTTTGCATTGGCATCACGACATCGAGCGTTTCACATTGAAACTTGAAACATTGAACCGTTCCCTAATCGTGCTATCTCTCATATAGGGCGTCAGGCAAAGCCTCGTCGACGGCGGCTCCGGATTCGGATTCGATCTCGCGTTAGACGGAACCCTTGCAAACCAGCACCGCTCAGCGTTGCCAACGGAGACACTGCATGCATTTTCAGATCAGCGGCAAGCATCTCGATATCGGAGACTCGCTCAAGGCCCATGTCCAGAAGGAGTTCGGTCTGATTCTCGAGAAGTTCGCAATCCGGCCCGTTCAGGCGGTGGTCACATTTGAACGCAACAGACACGAATTCGTCTGCGAATCGTCGGTGCATCTCTCGACCGGGCTGACGGCGGCTGCCAATGGACGTTCGACCGACATCCATGCGTCATTCGACCTCGCGGCCGACCGCATGGAGAAGCAGCTCCGCCGACACAAGCGCCGTCTCAAGGACCACCACCGCAGGCGCACGTCACCGATTGAAACCACCGGCGCTCCCAAGTATATCCTTGCCGCCGATGATGACGACAACGAGTCGCACCGCGACGATGCACTTCAGCCCGTGATCATTGCCGAAATGGAAACGGACATCAAATCGCTCTCCGTTGGCGAAGCGGTCATGCAGATGGAACTGACGGGGGAGCCGGTGCTCGTGTTCCGAAACGAGAGTCATCAGGGGTACAATGTCGTCTATCGACGAAACGACGGCAATATCGGCTGGATTGACCCGAAGTCACCACAATGACAATCCCGACTCCAGGATTGGAGAGACAACTTGCCGGGGGGGCGGAATGGACCTGATCAAGATTCTCGATAACCGCGCGGTCCGATCGTTTTCCGGGGTCCCAAGCAAATCGCGTCTGCTGCAGTTGATCAGCGAGCAGGCGTCGATTGTCTATGGATTCGACTCGAAAAGCGTCCATGACGCGCTCGCCGATCGCGAGAAGCTCGGGTCGACAGGTGTCGGGCGCGGGATTGCCATTCCCCATGCCCGGATGGATCAGGTCACGGAGGTTGTGGGACTGTTTACCAGGATCGCCGACCCGATCGAATTCGACTCGATCGACAAGCAGCCCGTGGACCTCGTGTTCACCCTGCTCGCTCCCGAAAACAGCGGTGCCGAGCACCTCAAGGCATTGGCGATGGTTTCGCGTACCCTGCGCGATGAAGATATTTGCAGAAAACTCCGGGCCAACCACCTTCCTCAAAAACTCTTCGCGATACTCACACAGACATCCCTGCGCGACGCAGCCTGATTTCTGCTTCGCGATGATGTCGGGGCTTGGAAATCCGAACTCTGCCGGCAGCCGTATTTGTCAAGATCTCGCGGGCGATCCGGGACCATGTCACCGCGGCTCGCGGTTCGGTTCGAATCATCTCGTCAACAGCCGTTGATTCTTTTCTCGCCCTGACGGATTGTCGTGTTCAAGGGTTGGAACGACGCCCCGGTTGCCAACGCGCTGAGCACGAGGACTGGGGCCGGTTTGGCACGAGTCAGCGAAGCCTGAACAATCCGATGTTGACCCCGATGGGTGCCTTGTCAACTCTGACTGACTGTTGGTCATGGTCTATTTCCCGATGCCTTTCAGGTTTGTCGTCGAGATGCCGAACACGTTGCGCTACCACAACAATCGGTCATTGATTTCGAGAGATTCCGTTCGACACTCGCTTGCCGCGATGCAGATGAGACATGGCGATTTGCGAGAAGTCTTGAATCCATTGCAATTCATCGGAGATTCACGGAATCCGCCATTACAAGCGGTTTCGCATGCCGATGACAGCCACCCTGAAGAATTGCCGGCAGTGATGGGAGTTGCCACAAGTGATGGCCCTGCAACGACACGTGCCCGAGCACCATCCCCAGATCTTCCAAATCGTCAGAGACTACGTCGTGGCGCGACACGACCAGTCTTCAAGAACCGGTCGTTTCAATTGTCAAGTTTCGGCGAAGCGACAGTTACATCTGAACCCAATGACGGGCGGAACCGGCGGACGGATGTCAATGGTGGCGGTGCCCGCCAAACACGTCCATGATTGAATCTGAGGTGATCAAGCGGTCAAGCCAGGCATCGAGATCAACGGCGCTCGCATTGCGAACCCGTGCAACCTGAGAAGATGAGAGTTTCCCGAACTTCACCCGAGCCTGACGCAGAAAAGTCTCCGCCTTGCCCGCGAGCATCCCTTTTTCTATGCCTTGCTCAATGCCACGCTCAATGCCTTTCTCGATGCCTTTCTCGATGCCTTTCTGCATCCATTCCTGCGCAGGTGTTGACATCATCTCCTCCTTTTTGTCGGCGGCCATCGGCGAATGCCGCAACCCTCTTTCCAGGAGTTCAACAGGAGGGCAGCGTCAATGGCGGCGGTGCCCGCCAAACACGTCCAAGATTGAATCTGAGGTGATCAACCGGTCAAGCCAAGCGTCGAGATCAACGGCGCTCGCATCGCGAACCCGCGCAACCTGAGAAGATGAGAGTTTCCCGAACTTCATCCGAGCCTGACGCAGAAAAGTCTCCGCCTTACCCGCGAGTTTTCCTTTTTCTATGCCTTGCTCAATGCCTTGTTCGATGCCTTGTTCGATGCCTTGTTCGATGCCTTGCTTGACGCCCATGGCCAGCCCGTCCTGCCGGCCTTGCTCCATCCATTCCTGCGCAGGTGTTGACATCATCCCCTCCATTTTGTCGGCGGCCATCGGCGAATGCCGCAACCCTTTTCCGGACCGCCAACAGGCAGGCAGCGTCAATGGCGGCGATGCCCGCCAAACACGTCCATGATTGAATCTGAGGTAATCAATCGTTCAAGCCAGGCATCGATATCAACGGAACTCGCATTGCGAACCCGCGCAACTTGCGAAGTTGAGAGTTTCCCGAACTTCACCCGAGCCAAATTCAGAAAAGTCTCCGCCTTGCCCGCGAGCATGCCTTTCTCAATGCCTTGCTCAATGCCTTGCTCAATGCCTTTCTCGATGCCTTGCTCCATCCATTCCTGCGCAGGTGTTGACATCATCTCCTCCTTTTTGTCGGCGGCCATCGGCGAATGCCGCAACCCTTTTTCCAGGCGTTCAACAGACATGTTGGCCCGCTCGATAAGGTACCTGAATAAGTACATCCCCCGCTCATCGTATTCAACACCTTCAAAAATCAGTTTGATCTCTTCGTCGCTGATGTCCTCATGGAACACGACGCACATCACGATCAAAATTGCCCGAAGCTGAAGGCTCCGAGACAACTCTTCGGGAGGGATGTGGTCGAGAGCCAGCAGCAGGATTCGACCGAAGGACTCGACCATGAATTCCAGCTCTTTCGGGGCATCGATCATTTCCTGGATGGACAGTGGAGCGCGCCACTCCTCCCTCCCAGCATAGACGACCAGCGGAATGATCAACGGCAGTCGGCGTGCGCCGCCCTTTCTCTCGCTCTTCGTCTTGTTCAGTTCCTTGAGCCAGATCCGACACATGTAAATTATCACTTGAATCGCTGTACTGTAATCTGGCTTCGACTTGTGTTCGAGCAGGGCGTAGATGTAGGCCTCTTCGCCGCCCTTGAGGTAGACCTGAAACAGCGCATCCGTATGCGACTTCCTGCCTTCGCCATCGACGAAGGTGCCCTCGAGATGCACGGGCGCCCGATCGGGGTCGATGAGTTCGACCACCTTCTTGGGGAGACGTTCTTGTAAGAGCGTCGCAGCGTCGGCGGGGTTCGAGACGAGAAGGCGGAACAGCGCGTCGTGCGGATGGGGTGTCAAGTCGGGCAATCTATTTCTCCTGTCAGAAGGCATGTCATGGGTTCAGTCCGGAACCGGGAGTGGTCGCAAGGTCGCGTCCTGTAGTCGTGTCTCTTCTCCGTTTGGCTGCTCCTTTGCCAGTACCCGTCAGCCGGATGCCCGGCCTCCGTTTCTTGGCCAAGGAGGTATCGGCTTTTGCTGGCCAGATGCATCTGGTGATCCCTCCGCCGAAAAGGCAAGATTTGAACATTATGGAAACTTGAAACCAAGTGCAACCCAAAATTGCGCGAGATGCAGTTAAAGTCGTATGATTGCGGCCGAAGGTGTTGGCACGACTTGCTGCGATCGACGATACCGGAGCCAGAACCCTCGGAACCGCGAAACATAACACGGGCGCAAGGTCTTTCGGGACCCGGACGAAACACGCCTTGACGGCCTCAGGAGCGCCGTCGAACACGGCTGGAAATGAAAAACGCGCGCCCTCGTCATTGTTTCGCTCGGAGTCAAATCGAGCTGCGCACCGCTGTCTGATGAACAAACGGTTTTTGCAGTTCGAAAAAGTTCGCCGTTCAGCAACAGAGACGGATTTTTTGGAACATCCGAAACCGCCCAACAGCAGGCCCTGTGAATCCTTTCTGGCTTGCAACGGCTCGGAATGACGCCGCCAAAAACGAGAGTGGGCGCATTTCGGGCGATCAACGTTTCGCTTGGTGAAGGAGCGGGGTTCGTTCGGCTCGCACGTTCAACAGCAGAGACGCCTGTCGCGAAGTGAACACTTGGATATTGATCCAAATCCGTTAAGCTCGGACAACCATGACGCATGAAACGCAAGCACTGCTGTTGACGACCGTGAATGCGCCTTACCGAAACCAGATGGACGCATGCGCTCTCGCCACTGCGTTGAGGAACCGGTGCGTCAACGTTGGTCAGGTTTCGTCCTTTTTGACTGAAATCGAGGTTGAAACGCAGGTCGCATTCGCGATCGAGCACGACATCTCGGTCGAAACGCTGGAACAAGTCGCGAGAGTCTTTCAAGACTGGTCCGGTCAGTCGGTGCCTCTTGCATCCCGAGGTGCCGCGCACTCCTCCGACCAGCACGGACCTCCATGAGTCAAGCCCTGTCAAGATCATTGACGCTTCCGATCACCGTCAGGTGTTTCTGACGTTCTTGACGATCGGTGACGGTGGCGTCAGCGCGACGTCACGCAAGTCCGCGCTCTATCTTGCAACGCCCCCCCGCACGTCGTTGGGACAACATGAAAAACGTCAGGATGTGTCCGGGTCAGAAACACCCCCGGGTAAGGGGATGCGGAAACAACGCGAGAATTCGCCGAATCGAAAACCTGCGTCCGTTCTGGCGCGTTCGGACGAGACCGAAACTTGTCGCAACCCCTCAGGCAATGCCCGACAGAAGGGCCTCCAGACCCTGAAGGACGACCGCTACTCGAGAATGCGGTTCGCCCTTCCTGACTCGCGTCATCTCGTCATCGTCACTTGAACTCGAACCCGGCGGCAAACGCGACAAAATCGGGGTTGACGAAACCGGGTTTCCCGTAGGTCAATCGCGACCCGTCGTCGGCTCGCGCGACATCTCCGCCGGCCCCCAAAAGGACGGCATGTCCCGCCGCAGTGTCCCACTCCATCGTCCGGCCAAAGCGGGGGTAGAAATCGGCGGCGCCGGCGGCCACGACGCAAAACTTGAGCGAGGAACCGGCCGATTCCCTGCGCGCGATCCTGTAACGAGAAATGTATGCATCCGTGGACGCGTTCACGTGCGACCTCGACGCGATGACCACCAGAGCATCATTGTCAGGCCGAGAGACCGACAACGTCACGGCGTCCGATTCCACCTGATCGGCCGACCCCCCCGTGAGCGTGGCCTGCGCCGAGGAACCGTCAGGACGGTTGAAGTAGACCCGCCCGTCGGCCGGCACGTGCACCACCCCGAATACAGGTGTCCCACCCGCGACATAGGCGATGTTGACCGTGAAATCCGGGTTGCCCGAAACAAAACTGCGGGTGCCATCGAGCGGGTCGACGATGAAGAACCCGTCCAAGCAAGGATCCAGTGCGTGCGAATCCGAGTTCTCCTCAGACACGATCGCGACGCAGGGAAAGGCCTTCGCCAACCCTTCGCGGATGATCCGGTCGGCTTCGAGGTCAGCCTCGGTGACCGGGCTCGCATCCGACTTGGTCCATGTCATGGTCTGCCGTGACCTGAAGTGCTTCAGCGTCGCCGCGCCTGCTTCGATCGCCAGTTCTGTCATCACGCGACAAACCCGTTCGCCGTCCATTGCCTTATCCATCATTGTCTCGTCATCGTCCCAACCCGCTTCCAGATCATCGATGCCGTCCGCAACGCAGACGGACTGTACCCGACGCTCCTGCGGACAACCGGTCTGTTGCTTGTCTGTCGTCCACGCATCAGTCAACGACCCTGAGCGTCACGTTGATGCGACCGCCCCGCGACAGCAGCCGCGAACTTCCGTATCGGATGCGGTCGATTCCGTGGTAACGCAAGCGCGCTTCCCCGCCCATGACCGCGACGTCGCCCGAGTGCAACCAGATCGACTCGGTCGGCCCGCCTCGCTCCCGGTTTCCGATGCGGAACAGCGCCGAATCGCCGAGCGAAATCGAAACAACCGGCCACGACATGTCCTTCTCGTCATTGTCCTGATGCATGCCCATCCGCGCGTTTTCCGCATAATGATTGATCAGACAGCAGTCGGGCAATCGTGACGCGCTCCCGTACCGAGACCAGATCGCAAGGACGCTGCACGGAATCTCGGGCCATGCCATCCCGGCTGGGTGGCGGGGTTCGTAGCGATAGCCGCGTTCGTCCGAAACCCACCCGCAGCGACCCGCCGACGTCATGCGAACCGACATCTTGCGGCCGCCACGAGTCGTTGGCGAGAACAGAGGCGCGTTTCTCGCAACATCACGCAACTCGTCGACCATCACCTGCTGCTCGCCGGCATCAAGCGCATGCCTGTGGATTTCGACGCCGCGGATGACAATCATCTCCCGTGTCATCGAGTCATCGTCCGGTGGTTTCTCATGCATCAGCCGAACTCTCGACCGCTCGAGCAGGCCGGCCATCGCGCACGTCCGCACAAGGGCAACGTCGTGAAGCGCAGCGCGTGACGAATGGCTGGCCCCCGCTCGAAACCGGAGCAGACGAAAACCGGATTCGCGGGGGTCGATCGATGCGGCACCCGTCGTTCGCGCGCGGCCTCCACGCCGCCCGACGGAAGCCGAATGCAGTCAGCTGACCAGAGAAGGCCCGTCCAGAGGTCGCGAAACCCCTTGTTTCGTACCTGCGAAATCCGCCGCCGCCAGCTTGAAGGGTCAATGAAGCGTACCTATATACGTCGTGGCTGGCCAATTGCACGTGCATTTCACCACTCTTTGGCAACTTGAATGCGATACCCACGTGCCGGCCCTCACCCTTGCTATCGAAAGGAGATCAGATGTCCAGAGTCATTGGTATCGACCTCGGAACAACCAATTCCTGCGTTGCCGTCATGGACGGATCGCAACCGCGTGTCGTGGAAAACTCGGAAGGTTCCCGAACCACCCCGTCTATCGTCGGGTTCACTGATGACGAGAGACTCGTTGGTCAGGCCGCCAAGCGGCAGGCCGTGACCAATCCGGAACGCACGCTCTTCGCAATCAAGCGGCTGATCGGTCGCCAGGTCTCCGACCCGGTGATCAAGCGCGACGTCAAGACCCTGCCCTATCACATCGTCGACGGCGGCAACGGGGACGCATGGGTCGAGGTCAAGGGAGAGAAGTTCTCCCCGTCCCAGATTTCGGCGTTCATCCTGCAAAAGATGAAGGAAACGGCCGAGGCCTATCTCGGCGAACCGGTGACCAACGCGGTCATCACCGTGCCGGCCTATTTCAACGACGCGCAGCGTCAGGCGACCAAGGATGCCGGCAAGATTGCCGGTCTCGAAGTCCGCCGCATCATCAACGAACCGACCGCAGCGGCTCTGGCCTACGGGCTGGAGAAGGAAGGCGACAAGACCATCGCGGTCTACGACCTCGGCGGCGGAACCTTCGACATCTCCGTCCTCGAAATCGATGACGGGCTGTTCGAGGTCAAGTCGACCAACGGCGACACGGCGCTTGGCGGTGAAGACTTCGACCTCAGAATCGTCGACTACCTGTCGAGCGAATTCAAGAAGGAAAACGGCGTCGACCTCAAGAAGGACAAGATGGCGCTGCAACGGCTGAAGGAGGCCGCCGAAAAGGCGAAGATCGAACTGTCGTCCTCGCAGCAGACCGAAGTCAACCAGCCGTTCATTTCGATGGACCCCTCGACGGGCCAACCGCTCCATCTCGTCATCAAGCTGACCCGCGCCAAGCTGGAATCGCTGGTCGAGGATCTGATCGCCCGCTCGATGAAGCCTTGCCAGGCAGCGCTCAAGGATGCCGGCATCAGCAAGTCCGAGATTGACGAAATCGTCCTCGTCGGCGGCATGACCCGCATGCCCAAGGTGATCGAGGAGGTGACCAAGTTCTTCGGCAAGGAACCCCACAAGGGCGTCAACCCCGATGAAGTCGTCGCAATGGGTGCAGCCATCCAGGCGGGCGTCCTGCAGGGCGACGTCAAGGACGTGATCCTGCTCGACGTGACCCCACTCTCGCTTGGCATCGAAACGCTGGGCGGCGTCTTCACGAGGCTCATCGAGCGAAACACGACGATTCCCACCAAGAAGTCGCAGATCTTCTCGACAGCCGACGACAATCAGGGCGCCGTCACCATTCGGGTCTTTCAGGGCGAACGGCAGATGGCGACCGACAACAAGCTGCTCGGCCAGTTCAATCTCGAGGAAATTCCGCCCGCCCCGCGCGGCGTTCCTCAGATCGAGGTCACCTTCGACATCGACGCCAACGGAATCGTCTCCGTGTCGGCGAAGGACAAGGGAACCGACAAGGAACAGAAGATCACGATCCAGGCCTCTGGCGGTCTCTCCGACGACGACATCGACCGCATGGTCAAGGACGCCGAAGAGAATGCGGAAGCCGACAAGGAACGTCGCGAGCTGGTCGAGGCCAGGAATCAGGCCGAATCGCTGATTCACGGAACCGAAAAGTCCCTCGCCGAGCATTCCGACAAGGTCGACCCGGCGACCGTCGAGGTCATCGAACTGTCGATCAAGGCGCTCAAGGAAACGCTCGAGGGCGAGGATGCCTCGGCCATCGAGGCGCGAACCAAGGATCTGATCGAGGCGTCGATGAAGCTCGGCGAAGCCATCTACAAGGCCCAGGCCGAGTCGGCTGAAGCCGACGCGCCGACCGACGTCGAAGCGCAGGACATGGACTCCGGAAGCGACGACGTTGTTGACGCCGACTTCGAGGACCTTGATAAGAACAAGTGATAACCTGAAAAACCAAACAGGACGCCGGGCGATGCCGGCGTCCTGTTTTGCGAGTCCGGGTCCTCTGAGGGCAGTCACACATGGCAAAGCGCGACTACTACGAAATTCTCGGAGTGCCGCGCGGCGCTGACGATGCCGCGATCAAGAAGGCCTTCCGCACGAAGGCCCGGGAGTATCATCCCGATCGCAACAAGGACAATCCGGACGCAGAACGCCTCTTCAAGGAAGTCAACGAAGCCAACGACATCCTGAAGGATCCGGAGAAAAAGGCGGCATACGATCGTTTTGGTCACGCTGCCTTCGACGGCTCGATGGGGGCCGGCCCCGGACACGCATCGGGGGCCGGAGGCGACTTCGCATCCGCATTCTCGAACATCTTCGACGATTTCTTCGGCGATTTCGGCGTCAACCAGCGAGGGCGGCGCGCGACTCGAGGGTCCGACCTGCGCTACGACCTTAAGGTTTCGCTTGAGACCGCGTTTTCGGGCACGGAAGAAACGCTGTCGATCATAGGCTCGCAATCCTGCCAGCAGTGCAACGGAACGGGTTCGAGAGGCGGGGCTGAACCGTCAGCCTGCTCGACCTGCGGCGGGCGCGGCAAGGTCCGGGCCCAGCAAGGGTTCTTCACCGTCGAGCGCACCTGCCCGACCTGTCAAGGTCAGGGGACCGTGATCTCGGACCCGTGCCGGTTCTGCAGCGGCTCGGGGCGCCAGGAAAGAGGGCGGCAGCTCAGCGTGCGTGTGCCGGCCGGTGTCGAGACCGGCACCCGAATCAGGGTCGCCGGCGAAGGCGAGGCCGGACTGCGTGGAGGGCCTCCCGGCGATCTCTACCTGTTCGTCGAGGTCGAGGACCATCCGATTTTCGACCGAGACGGGAGGGATCTGCTCTGCCGAGTCCCCGTGTCCATCGTCCATGCGGCTCTGGGCGACGACGTCGAGGTTCCCAATATCGATGGCGGAAAAAGCCGCGTCGGCATACCGCCCGGCACCCAGACCGGAAAGCGATTGCGGCTGCGAGGCAAGGGAATGCCCGGCTTGAGAGACAACCGGCGCGGAGACCTCTATCTCGAAGTCGTGGTCGAAACCCCAGTCAACCTGACATCGCGCCAAAAGGAGTTGCTGCGGGAATTCGAGCAGGCGAGCGGCGACAAGAACACACCCGGGATTGCCGGATTCACGCAGACCATCAAGCAGTTCTGGGACAAGGTCACCCAAGGCTGACCTCCGTCCGTGGCGGTCACCCAAACATCGGGATCGTGTCATCAGGATACAGGGCTGAACGTCCTGTCGCCAGTGCCGATCGTCACGATCGCGGCGCGCTCACCGCCACACCTACCCGACGTCGCACGATGCGAACACCGCCATGTTCAGGATGTCGTTGACTGTCGATGTCACCGAACACAGCTTGACCGGCTTGTCGATGCCGGCCAGGATCGGGCCGATGACCGTGGCCCCACCCATTTCCTGCATCAGCTTTGTTGAAATCGAGGCGGAATGTCGGGCCGGCACGACCAGGATGTTGGCAGGTCCCGACAGTCGGCAAAACGGATACTGCTGCATGACCTCCTGGTTCAGGGCCACATCGGCGGTCATTTCGCCGTCATACTCGAAGTCCACGCCCCGCTCGTCGAGAACGCTCGGCGCGAGCAGCATTTTTTCCGCGCGCTCGGAGACCGGATAGCCGAAATTCGAAAAGCTGACGAAGGCGACCCTTGGCTCGAGCCCCATGCCCTGGGCAACGCCAGCGGCACGTTCCGCAATGTCCGCGAGGTCTTCCGATTCGGGCCACTCGTGAACCAGCGTGTCCGCGATCAGGACGATTCGTCCTCGGACCAGGACGACCGAGATGCCGACGGCGCCGTCGCCCGGTCCGGCATCGAAAACATGGTTGATGAGTTCGAGAATGTTCGCCGATTTCCTGGTGGCGCCGGTGACCATGCCGTCGGCATGGCCATGCGCGACCATCAGCGCGGAAAACACGTGACGATCTCTTGACGCCAGACGGTGGCAGTCCTTCTGGTCAAACCCCTTGCGCTGCAAGCGTCGGTAGAGAAACGACTCGTACAGCCGGAGGCTGTCGGTCTTGGCGGCATTGGCAATGGTGATTTCGCCAATGGCGTCGGCGAGACCCTGTTCATTCATCCGGCGAATGACGTCATCCTCCCGCCCGACGACGATGGCCTGACCCATTTCCTGACGGGCGTAGAGCACCGCCGCGCGAATGACCCGGTCATCGTTGCCTTCGGCGAAGACCATGCGTGCCCGCTTGTTTCTGGCGCGGGCATAGAGCGCCTGCAGGGTCGAAGCGGTCGGATCAAGACGCGACTTGAGCGCAAGTTCGTAGGCGGCGATGTCTTCGATCGGACGTCGCGCGACACCGGTCTGCATTCCTGCCTTGGCAACTGCCGGGGGAACGACATGGATCAATCGCGGGTCGAACGGGGTCGGGATGATGTAGTCGGGACCGAACTTGAGATTGGCCCCGTAGGCCAGCGCCACCTCGTCGGGTACGTCAAGGCGCGCCAGTCCGGCGAGCGCTTCCGCGCAGGCAATCTTCATTTCGTCGTTGATTGCCCGGGCATGAATGTCGAGGGCCCCGCGAAACAGGTACGGAAACCCGAGAACATTGTTCACCTGATTGGGATAGTCCGAACGGCCTGTCGCGATGATCGCGTCGCCCCGAACCGCCCGTGCCTCTTCGGGCGTGATCTCGGGATCGGGATTCGCCATGGCAAAGATGATCGGATTGCTTGCCATCGACTTGAGCATCTGTTCGGAGACTGCCCCCTTGACCGAAACCCCGAGGAACACGTCCGCGCCAACCATGGCATCGGCGAGGGTCCGGGCATCGGTTTCCACTGCATGACCAGACTTCCACTGGTTCATTCCTTCCGTCCGACCCTTGTAGATCACGCCCTTCGAATCGCATGCGATGCAGTTCTGCGGCTGCGCGCCCATGGCCTTGATCAGTTCGAGAGACGCGATCCCCGCAGCGCCCGCGCCGTTGAGAACGATCCGGCAGCTGTCGAGGGACTTGCCGGTCAGCTTCAGTGCATTGATCAGGCCGGCGGCACAAATCACGGCCGTTCCGTGCTGGTCATCGTGAAACACGGGGATGTCCAGCTTGTCCCTCAGCCGCTGCTCGATGACAAAGCAGTCTGGCGCCTTGATGTCTTCGAGATTGATGCCGCCGAAACCGGTGGCGAGCAACGAGACGGCGTTGACGAACTCGTCGGGGTCTTCCGTCGCAAGCTCGATATCGATGGAGTTGATGTCGGCGAATCTCTTGAACAACGCGGCCTTGCCTTCCATGACGGGTTTCGATGCCAGCGCGCCGAGGTTTCCGAGACCGAGAATCGCCGTTCCGTTCGACACCACGGCAACCATGTTGCCTTTGGTGGTGTAATCGAACGCCAGTTCGGGGTCTCTCGCAATGGCTTCGACGGGAACGGCAACGCCTGGCGAATAGGCAAGGGAGAGATCCCTTTGGGTGGTCATCGGACAGGACGCGATGATCTCGAGTTTCCCGGGCTGCGGCTCCTTGTGGTACTGGAGACTTTCCTGCGGCCTCAGCCGGTTTGATTTGTTCATGCTCAATTCATCCAACCCTTGCCGGCTTGCAGTTTCTGGCACCCGTCTTTCGAAACGGCCAATCCAACCACCGGACCAACCATTGACTGCACCGCTTCGCAGATGGCGCAGCCGTCTGGCGCTCAAGTCACCCTGAATGCCACGCCAACGCGATCATGCCTACAGGAAAATCTGATTGACTGCCAAATGCTTCCAACCCGTTGACCCATGACTGTCATGCCGGAGGATCTTTCGACCACGGAGTGCGCCAGACACCATCCGGCGCTCTGTCGTCGTTCACGGGCCTTCGCGACGGCGCCACCTTGAGAAGATTGTTCTTTTCCGCCCTCGGCTTCGCCTTGGTGCGGGCGCATGCGGACCGGTTGGGTGGCGGGCGAGAGATCGTGGCGATATCCCGGCTGCAAATTGACGGCTGCAGCATCCTGCCGCACATCCGTGCCGCCAAATTGCAGTGCAGACCTGTCAGTCGACGTGACCGACGAGCGCGATGGCCCAAATGGAGACGAGCGCGACGAACATCACGAAGACCATGGCGCTCCCTGCGTCCTTGGCCTTGCGCGCCAGCGCGTGAAACTCCGTCGTCGTCTTGTCAACGACCGCTTCGATCGCGGTGTTGCAGAGTTCTGCAGCCAACAGGACAAAGCCCGCAAAAACGATGACGCCGGCGGTCAAGGAGACCGAAAACAGATAGAGAGCCAGCGCATCCGACACGACGACAACCACGAACCACTGCCTGAAACTCGGCTCCGATACCCAGGTGTCGTGTATTCCATCGAGCGAGTACCTCAGTTTCCTGATCCATGTCCGAATCATGTCTGCAACTCCTTTGGCCATGCCGTGCCCGGATCGGCCCTTGTCCAAGACTTTGGACGCGTATCGAATTCGGCCCGATCATAGTGCTCGAATAGACGCCTGCAAGGAGTCCGACTGCTGGCGTTGCCGGATTCGACGGGATCAGTCTGACGTTTTGCGGCGATGACGAAACTGTCGATGCGACGGCGGGTGACCCGAGGGGATTGGACGCGGTGAGCCCTGGGTCGACAGGAGCGACATCTGGTGGTCGTTTCGGACGCCCGGGCACATGACGGCACGGACATGGTTGTATCGATCGTGCAATCCTCGGGTTCGTAATCGCCATCATTCGAAATGCAATCGGGGCCTTGAAACAGACGGACAACCGTGGAAAGCGACGGCATGAGTGTCAGTGTCAAGAATGGCCGAGGTCGAGAATGAGCAACAGTAACATGGACTTGGCATCCAATATGCAAACCGTCGAATCTCATTCCAGTTCTGTGAAGGATGTCATCAACTCATTCTTGGATCTTCCACGCGGTTGGCACTACGGGCAAGGCAGAGGGGCAACCGGAGCTGCCGTCAAGGCGGCATTGCGAGTGGATCGCCTGTTCCAAGAATCAAAGGCTCACTCAATTGAAGCGTTTCCAGACGTTGACGGCGGAATTCTGATTTGTGGAAGGTGGGAAAATGAAGATGTCGAGATCATCTGCTTTCCCGACGGCGTAAGGTTCAGCCTCTGTCATGACAAAGACGACAGTTTGGAGTTGGAACATGAGTGCATCACTTTCGACGATGTGAGCGAATGCATGCAGAGGTTGTCACGGGCATAGGAATTTTGGCCAAAGCCAGACGGGAGGGTCGCGCAAGGCGCGGCCTTTTTGTCGTTTCTGATGGACGGTGTCGCTGCATTGGCACTCGACTTGGTGACAAGACGCATCAACGCAGGTCCGGAGTTCATTGGCGGTTCCAGATGCCTGGTTTTGGCACGATCACGAGGTGCGGAGCGCAAGTCGACGAAGCCCATCATCTGTCTTGCCTAGCAATTTCAAATTTTGACAGGCATCAGCGTGCCAAGCAAAAGATGGAAATGATAGGCATGCCCCCCGCTCAGCAGCATCGCACTGAGCGCCTACACCGATCTGGTGCGCCTGATGAAGGACGACGCGCTGTCCGATTTGGAAGGCAAACCGACGCTCAAAGTACGCGGTGACGTTGGCTACTGGTATGCTGCGCGCCGTGTCGGGACGGAGATGAAGTTCATCTATATCGGCGAAGACAGTGGCGAGACGCGAGCACGCATCGACCATACCGAAGAGCTGCGCGCGACCTCGGAGGACCGGGAGCAGGCGGCGTTCCTCATCGCGGCAATGGCCGACGATCGTCCCGATGATCTGTCGCTGGCATTCAGAACTGCCATGGAGTTTGGACCGCGTTGGCGGGAGCGTATCGGCAATTCACTGAAGCGGATGCCGGAGACCACGGACATCCTGGTGAGCCTGGACGCGTCGTCACCACGGCAATGACAGTTGCCGTGCCTCGCATCCCCGGAAGACCTCTCATGGAACGCTCGATCTGACCGCAGCCTGGTCCGTCGGGACACTCAACAGGCCGAAACCGAGACCTTCGATCGACTGAAGGCCTAACTGTCACGTGCATTCGCTGCACCCGCAGGAACGCGCGAATCGGTGAATGCTGCCGAGGTGTTTTCTAGCAACGGTGCATGTCACGGTCGCGGCTCAGTGCATGCAACCAGGCGCACCCTGCAGTGTCGATGACAAGAATATTTCGCCCCCGCCCGCAAGCGCGGACGAATCAGACCGTTGGGCGCACAGCCGACCTCTTCCAGTCGGACCGCACGGCTTTTGCAACTTGCAACAGGCAACCGAACGGCACGAAGGTAACGCAGGGCCTGAGGGCATTGAACGGCTTTAATCCGGGGGGTGAGTGGTTTATGATCCGCCAAAGGATTTCTTGGGTCATGAAATGAAAAAATTCACTCACAATATCGGTCTTCGCCGGTGCGCCCTGCTTGCGGCATCGCTCTTCGTTCTCGCGGGCTGCAACCACGAGGCGCCAACGACTTCGACACCGGGTTCGATCACGCAAGTGAAGGTCGGGCTGCTGGTCCCCGGGCGCTCCGAGGACCGCCGCCGGAACCTTCTCGCGGAAAGCCTGGTCCAGGCAGCCCAGTTGGCAGTCTCGGACCTCGGCGACACCGCCGATATCGAGCTTCGGGTCTATCACACCGCCGGCGAGAGAGAGAAAGCCGTCGATGCCACCCGGCGTGCGGCAGCAGACGGCGTCGACGTCATTCTCGGACCGCTGTTCTCGAGCACGACGGCCGTCGTCGGTCAGGAAGCCGCGAGCCACGGTCTCACCGTGCTGAGCTTTTCGAACAATCCCGAAGTCGCCGGCGGAAACGTCTACGTGCTCGGCACCTCGTTTCAGAACTCTGCATCGGAGCTGATCGCGCATGCGGCAAGCCAGGGCCTGTCGCGAATCGCGGTCATCGCCGCTCAGAACGAGGCCGGACGGCTGGCTGCCGGTGCGGTCGAGGAGGCAGCCGTCGTCAACGGAGCCCAGGTGGTCAGCGTCGCGACCTACGAGCGAACGGCGACAGGCGCCATCGACGCCATGCCGAGCATCCGGCAAACCATCGCCGAATCCCAGCCCGATGTCGTCGTCATCGATGCCGACTCCGCAGGCGCGCTCCCGATCTTTGCTGAAATGCTGCCGAACACGGCATCGGACGAAATCGAGATGCCCGAGGATCTACAGTACATCGGACTGACGCGCTGGGACATCCCGCGCGCGACGCTGCGCCACGAGGGGCTTCAGGGCGGATGGTTCGCGCTTCCGGACCCGGGTCCATACGAGGATTTCGTCCTGCGGTACCACAATGCGCACAGAGAGAGCCCGCACATTCTCGCGGGCCTCGCCTACGACGGCATCGGACTTATCGCCGCGCTGGCGCAATCCTCGGACGAAGACGTGCTTTCCCGCAGGCGCCTGACGAGAGAAGCCGGATTCGTGGGCATCAACGGACCGTTCCGCCTGCGCCGCGACGGCACTGTCGCGCGCGACCTGGCAATCGCCGAGGTTCGCGACGAATGGATGGAAATCATCGAACCGGCGGGGCCTCCCTCAGGTGGTGCCAATCGTGCAGGTTCTTGATGCACCGGAGGTGGGGACCGGACCTGCCACGGAATCGCTCCTTGTCGCCGACCCCAGGACCATCATCGATCCCGATGCGGTCGATGCCCGGATCCGCGAGGCGGTTGTTCAGGATCGCAAGGAAGCAGATGTCCAGAAGGCCGTCGCCGGGGTCCTGATCGAGGCCAACAGAGCGGGCCGCGACATCATCAAGGAAGCGTATCAGGCGCGTCCGTTCGAAACCTCCCGCGCCATCAAGTCCTACACCTGGCTGATCGACCAGATCATCAAGGCGGCGTATTCGGCGGCAGCCACCGCCGTCGGACTCCCTGACGACGAACGCACCCGGGGCTGCCTCTCGATTCTAGCGGTCGGCGGCTATGGTCGCGCCGAAATGGCCCCGTTCTCGGACGTGGATCTCCTGTTCCTGGTCAAGAAGAGATCACCAAAGGTGATCAATTCTGTCGTGGAATTCATGCTGTACGTGCTGTGGGACACCGGCCTCAAGGTCGGCCAGGCGACCCGGACGATCGAAGAGTGCCTGACGCTCGGAAAAGCGGACCAGACCATCGGAACGACGATGCTTGAATGCCGCCACATCTGCGGCGACAGGGGCATGTCGGGTCGACTCGAAAAGCGCCTCTGGCGCGACCTTTTCGGTCGCACGGCCTCCGAATTCGTCGAAGACAAGCTGCTCGAGCGCGCCGACCGCCATCGCCGCCAGGGCGGGCAGCGGTACATGCTGGAGCCCAACGTCAAGGAAGGGAAAGGCGGTCTCAGGGACCTGCAGTCGCTCTACTGGATCACCAAGTACATCAGTCGCGCGAAGCACCCCGCAGAGATGGTCGCGCGCGGGTTCTTCACCCAGATCGAGTACAACCGGTTCGAGGAAGCCGAGCAGTTCCTGTGGACCGTCAGATGCCATCTTCATCTCCTGACCAACCGGGCAAGCGACAAGCTGACCTACGATGCCCAGGTGGAAATCGCGCGCATCCTCGATTTCCGCGACGGGGACGGTCTGCGCGGCGTCGAGAGGTTCATGCAGGCCTACTTCCGCCATGCGACCCATGTCGGCGAACTGACCCGCATTTTCCTGACCAAGCTCGAAGCGCAGCACGTCAAGAAACCGCCTTCGCGCTTCCGTCTCCGTTTCAACCCGTTCGGGTCGGACGCCCCGAGCGCACCCGCCGGCTACAAGATCGCGCAGGGCCGATTGGCGGTCGTCGACGAGGACAGGTTTCTACAGGACCCGCTCAACATACTGCGCGTGTTCGAGGAAGGGCTGAAGTCCGAAATCCTCATTCACCCCGACGCCATGCGCCTCGTGGCCGCAAATCTCCATCTGATCGACGACGATGTGCGGAATCACCCCGAAGCGAGCCGGATCTTTGTCGATTTGCTGATCAAGTACGGCAACCCGGAGCGCGCCTTGCGCAGGATGAACGAACTCGGGGTGCTCGGCGCGTTCATCCCCGAGTTCCAGCACATCGTCGCCATGACGGAATTCAGCCTCTATCACAAGTTCACCGTGGACGAGCACACCATCCAGTGCATTTCCAACCTGAACCAGATCGAGCACGGGGACCTCGTCGAAAGCCTGCCGGTCGCGACAGGCATTCTCCGAGCCGGGGTCAACCGCAGGGTGCTCTACGTCGCGCTGCTGCTGCACGACATCGGCAAGGGACGATCGGAGCATCACTCCATTGCCGGCGCGAGAATTGCCGAGACCGTCGCACCGCGCCTCGGCCTCGACGAAAAGGAGTCCGAGACCGTCGTCTGGCTGGTTCGCAACCACTTGCTGATGTCGGACGTCGTCCAGAAACGCGACATTTCGGACCCCAAAACCGTCCATGACTTCGCCCGGCACGTCCAAAGCACCGCCCGGCTGAACCTGCTCACCGTGCTCACTGTCTGCGACATCAGGGGGGTCGGACCCGGCACCTGGACGTCGTGGAAGGCCCAGCAGATCAGGGATCTCCATGCCATCACCCAGCTGGCGCTGCGCGAAGGGTCCGAAACGATTTCGGCCCACGGGCGGGTCGAGGCCGCCAAGGCCGCGCTCGCCGAGCGGTTCGCCGACTGGCCGGAGGAGTTGCGGCAGACCGAGTTGAGCCGTCACTTCGATCAATACTGGATCGGCCTCGACGCCGAATCCCACTTCATCGTCGCGGAACTTCTGCGCCGGATCGCGGAACCGTCCGACAACCAGGCATTCAACATCGATCTCGGCGAGGACACGATACGCGATGCGACAAGAGTCTGCGTCGTGACCGTCGATCACCCCGGGGTGTTCGCAAGCATCACCGGAGCCTTGGCGCTGGCTGGCGCCAACGTCATCGATGCCCGCACCTACACGAGTTCGGACGGCTATGCGACGTCGGTGTTCTGGATCCTCGACATCGCGGGAAAGCACTTCGGCGAGGACGACCTGCCGCGCCTGCACGCACGGGTCGCGAAAGCCCTGATCAACCAGACGCCCGCGCGCGGCGGGTTGAGAACGCGCGACAAGATCAAGAAGACCGAACGCGAATTCAAGGTGCCGACGGCGATCGCTTTCGACAACGACGGTTCGGCAATCTGCACGATCATCGAAGTCGACACCCGCGACCGGCCCGGCCTGCTCTACGACCTCACCCGAACGCTCAGCCAGTCCAACATCAGGATTTCATCCGCCGTCATTGCGACATACGGCGCCCAGGCCGTCGACGTGTTCTACGTCAAGGACATGTTCGGGCTGAAGATCACCTCGACTGCCAAGCAGGAGGCCATCAAGCGCCGGCTGAGGGAGGCAATCGACCGCGGAGCCGAACGGGCCATCAGATGACCCGCAGGCATGGGCTCTACCGGAGCGCGGCCACGGTCGGCAGCTGGACACTGCTCAGCCGGGTGACCGGTTTCTTTCGGGATGTGGTGATCGCGGCCCTGTTCGGGTCGGGCGTCATTGCCGAGGCATTCCAGGTCGCCTTTTCCCTGCCCAACCTCTTTCGGCGGCTCTTTGCCGAAGGCACCATCAACGCGGCCTTCGTGCCGCTGTTCTCGAGATCCCTCGACGATCATGGAGAGGCGGCGGATTTCGCCCGCAACGCCATGTCGTGGCTGGCGAGCGCATTGCTTGTCCTGTGTGCCGTGGCGCAGGCCGCCATGCCGTGGTTCGTCCTGCTCATGGCGAGCGGATTTCGCGACGACGTCCGTTTCGACCTCGCAGTGGATTTCGGGCGCATCTGCTTTCCCTACATCATTTTCGTGGCGCTTGCCTCGCTTCTGAGCGGTGTCCTCAACTCGTTCGGCAGGTTCGCGGCAGGCGCCGCCGCTCCCGTTCTGCTCAACGTCATCCTGCTGGGCGCCATGGGGCTGGCGATCCTCCTCGACATCGATCCCGGCCCGGCGCTGGTCTGGGGCGTTCCGGTCGCAGGCGTCGCCCAGCTCGCGCTCATGTGGTGGGCGTGCCGGCGCATCGGAATCGTGATGACGTTTCAGATTCCACGGGTGACGCTGCGGATCCGTCGCCTTGCGATCATCGCCCTGCCCGCCGTTCTCGCGGGCGGCGTGGTCCAGATCAACATTCTGGTCGGACGGCAGGTCGCCAGCTATTTCGACGGCGCGATTCAGTGGCTCGCGATCGCCGACCGGCTCTACCAGTTGCCGCTGGGGGTTGTCGGGATCGCGGTCGGAATCGTTCTGCTGCCCGAACTGACGAGACGGCTGACCGAGGGAGACGAGGAAGGCAGCCGGGAAGCCTTCAACCGGGCAACGGAGTTCGCTCTGCTGCTGACGCTTCCTGCGGCCTTCGCGCTGGTTGTCATTCCGTTCCCGCTGGTTTCGGTGCTGTTCGAACGGGGAGCCTTCACGACCGCCGACAGCCACGCCACGGCCGCTGCACTGGCGATCTACGGAATCGGACTGCCGGCATTCGTTTTGCAAAAGACACTGCAACCTCTGTATTTTTCGAACGAGGACACGACGACGCCGTTTCGCTACGCGGTCATCGCCATGGTGGCCAATGCCGTTCTTGCGGTCGGCCTTGTTCCTGTCGCGGGCTACCTTGCGGCCGCGTTGGGAACCACGCTGTCGTCATGGCTCATGGTGCTGCTCTTGTGGATCGGGCGGCGACGCCTGGGCACGATGGCGAGCGTCGATTCACGGTTGCTGTCGTTCCTGCCCAAGGCTCTGCTGGCCTCGGCGATCATGGCTGCGGTGGTCTTTGCCCTCGTGGAGTTGCTGTATCCGTGGCTTGTTGCTGGCGGAATCAGATACCTCGCTCTTGCCGCAGTCGTTGCGATCGGGGCGATGTCGTATTTTGGCGCTGCCATTGCCCTCAAGGCAGTTTCGGTCGCCGAACTGCGTCAGATCCTCTTGCAGCGCATCTTTCCGCGTGCTCGCGCCAGGAAAGAATGACCCCAACGCGTTCTTGGGCACTCGTGATCCGACCCGAGACGAACGCACTGCAAGAATCGGAACGGCGATCTCAGCGGAATCGCAACTCTGACGCGCGTCCCTCATGGTCGACACGTCGAGTCGGCGAAGTCTGCGGCCGCGTTCGGTCCGGGGCGCGTTTCACGATCATCAAGCGATGTTGCCACCGGTTGGCGAATGTGTTTTCTCTCCGTCCCGAAATTCCGATTCCCTTGCCGGTCATCGGGGCAGTTTCAGTCGCGTGATCGTCCGCATGATGGCCTGTGGACGACGGTGATCCATTGAACATGACGGGAGAGCGTCAAATGGCTGCAGCGGATTTTTTCCATGTCCACGACTACTATTGCGAGAGGATTGGAACGGAGCTCAACCTCTGGGGCGAACCCATCAACGCGATCACCAATCTGGCCTTCTTCATTGCCGCTTACGTCGTGTATGTCGAGGCGAAACGTCGAGACCGACTTGATGCGCCGGTGGTGACGCTGATTGTCCTCATTGCCTGCATCGGAACAGGTTCGACGCTGTTTCACATGTTTGCAACATTCTGGGCCTTGGCCACCGACGTGATTCCGATCTACATCACGATGGTCTTCTACTTCGGGCTCATCCTTCGATACGCATACGGACTCGGGCTTGGCACTTCGATCGTCGGGGCCTGCGCCTTTGTGCCATTCGCGGCGGCGATGGGTTTCCTCCTCGCCAATACGGCCATCGGCGAGATCAACGCCGGTTACGTTTCAGCGCTGCTGCTTCTGATCGGCAACGCCGCGATTCTCGGAAGGCGCAGTCATCCGATCGCGGCATGGCTTGCCGCCGGCGCAGCTGTCTTCGCCGTGTCGATCACGTTGCGGACCGTCGATCTCGCGGTTTGCAGCAGCTTCTCGCTCGGAACGCACTTCCTGTGGCACATCCTGAACGGCGTGCTGCTTGCGACAGTGGCCGTCGGGTTTGTCCGCCACGGACAGCGGCAAGCGGCTTGATCGGGCGGCGCTCCTGCCACGGAGTGCGGAGCCTCTTCACGGTCTGCGGGGAAGCAGACGCCACCACGACGCGCCGCGCGCGGGTCGGGATCGGACGGAGACAGCAGTTCTCTTCCGCGTTTCGATGAGTCGACGCGGAATTGGCGACAAACGGGCAATGTCAGCCTTGTCGAGGCTGGCCGAAGGGCCTCGATCACTGACCCGATGGCCAAGGCCACCCGGAACGGGGCCGCGCGGCCATGACAGGAGTCGCAAGACAGCGACCGATGCCGCCATCGGCCTCGCCGCAACTTGCAATTGTGTCTTTTGTTCGGGTCGGGAGAATCTCAGCCCTGAACGCTGCAACTATCCGGAACGGTTGCTCGCGTAGATGTAGTCCCTGCTCCCGGGCGGCACAGTCTTGTCACGCGTGATCTGTATCTGAAACACCACCTGCGGCTGGTTTCTGAACGTGACCTCGCACGCAGCGAGATAGTACCGCCACATCCGACAGAACCGCTCGTCGAACATGTCGCTGACCGCCTGGAGGTTGTCTTCGAATCTCTGTCGCCAGCAACGCAGGGTCTCGGCATAGTGCGTCTGCCAGATCTCGACGTCAGTCACCTTCAGACCTTCCTTTTCGATGGCCGTCATCACCTCGGACAGAGCCGGCACGTAGCCGCCCGGAAAGATGTACTTCAGGATCCAGGGGTTCGTCGTTCCGGGAACGTCGAGGCGACCGATGGTGTGAAGCAGCGCGACGCCATCGCGGCGGAGCAGTCGTCGGACATCGCTAAAGAAGCGTCGATAGTGCGGCGTGCCGACATGCTCGAACATCCCGACCGACACGATCCGGTCGAAGCTGCCTTCGACCTCGCGGTAGTCGCAGAGCCTGAACGACACCCTGTCTTCGAGGTTTCGCTCCTTCACCCTTTCCGACGCGAGCGCCTGCTGCTGGACCGAGAGCGTGATGCCTTCCACCTCCGCGCCATGCTCTTCGGCCAGCGTGAGCCCCATGCCTCCCCAGCCACAGCCGATGTCGAGCACCTTCATGCCCGGCTCGAGCAGCAGCTTGCGCGCGATGTGCCGTTTCTTGGCAGCCTGCGCCTCTTCGAGGGTCATGTCGGGCCGCGGGAAATAGGCACAGCTGTACTGCTTGTCCTCGTCGAGAAACAGTTCGTAGAAATCGTTCGACAAGTCGTAGTGATGCGCAACGTTGCGTCGCGATCTGCTGACCGGATTGAACTGGGCGAAGTTTCTGGCAAGAACCCTGATCCGGTAGAGGATACGCCGGTAGAGAGGGTTGTCGGCGCCATCGAGATTGCTGGTGATGAGATAGAGCAACCCGTAAATGTCGTCATCGTCGACGGTGATCGCTTCCTCCATGTAGGCTTCGCCGAGCGCCAGCTCGGCGTTGAGGACGCATTTCCTGAAAAAGCGCGGGTCGCGGATTCGAACGGTCACGGACGGTTCGGACGAATCGCCAACCACGAATGACGAATTGTCGGGCAAAAGAAACTTCAAGGTTCCCGAGCGAATGATCCGTTCGGCGACCGACGTGAACACCGACTTCCACACAGATGCGTCCCTCCTGCAAACGCTTGCAACATCCCTTCGATAGCATGCAATCGCGTATTGCGAAAACTGCAATTTGTCGGGAATCTGCATGACGTTGCCCAAACGGGCATTCCGGTTTCCACCGCGCGACTTCGCAGGTCGGTCGAGCAGGCTTTCCGAGCGGGTGACTCACGCCAGCACGGCCGCAGGTTCATGTCCTGCGGCATCACCATCTGATCCGCGCGAACCGCGACGCAGTCCTGGGGAGGCGAACCTTCGATGCAATAATGCCGTCCGAGGCGGTCTCCGCAGGCCCGGCCGCGATTGACAAGTGCATCGTGCCCGTCACAACATGGCCATGCCCGAACAGACTGAAGAGATCGACATGACACGTCCCCTGCCCCCGTTTCGCGCCGACCATGTCGGCAGCTTGCTCAGACCGCCAGCCGTTGCCCATGCCCGCCAACAGCGCGAGCAGGGGCTGATCGACGACGCCGAGCTGAAATCCGTCGAGGACGCCGAAATCCCGGGGCTGATTTCCATGCAGGTCGAATCCGGACTTCAGTCGATCACCGACGGCGAAGCGCGCAGGTCATTCTGGCACTACGATTTCATGGGGATGCTCGACGGGCTGGACCTGGTTGAGCGCGACGAGGGGGTCGCTTTCGCAGGCGCGACGCTGCGCCCGATCTTTCCGACGATCACCGGGAAGCTCGACTTCCCCGACGATCACCCGATGCTTGATCACTATCGATTCGTCGCCGCGCACACCGATCAGATGCCGAAGATCAGCATCCCCGGACCAAGCTGCTGCCACTTTCGCCTCGACCCCGACGATATCGCCCCCGACATCTACAAGGACCTCGATGTGCTGTTTTCCGATATCGCGGCGACCTACAGAAAGGCCCTCGACAGGTTCTACGAGGCCGGTTGTCGGTATCTCCAGCTCGACGACATCTTCTTCGCCTATCTTTGCGATCCGAAGCACAGGGCGGACAAGCGCGCGATCGGCCAGGATCCCGACTGGCTCATCGACCGCTACGCCTGGATGATGCACGAAGCGATCAAGGACCGTCCCGATGACCTGACCATCGGGATGCATCTGTGCCGCGGCAACTTCAAGTCGACCCACGCCGCCGAGGGCGCCTACGATCCGGTGGCCGACAAGGTCTTCAACAGCACGGGCGTCGACATCTACTTCATGGAATACGACACCGATCGCGCCGGCGGTCTCGATCCGTTGCGGTTCCTGAGCCCTGGCAGCCAGCGCGTCATGCTCGGCTTCATCACGACCAAGACCGGCGAGCTCGAGAAGCTCGACGATCTCCGGCGACTGGTCGATCGCGCATCGAGCTTTGCCGATCCTGATCAGCTTGGCATCGCGCCCCAGTGCGGTTTCGCATCGACCGAGGAAGGCAACGCCATCTCCGTCGACGACCAGCGTCGCAAGCTCGATCTCGTCGTGGAAGCCGCAGACCGCATCTGGGGAGGCACGTGAGAACGGGCGGCCCGGTCACGAATCGGGTTTTACCATCGCCCGTCGTCGCCACGTCCGATCGATTGTCGCCGATATCGATCTGCGACCGCGTCACGCCGAGGCTTGGGCTTGCGAGTCCTGCGATGAATGGTAGATTTCCCGGATGACTTCAGCCAGTCACGCGTTTGACGAAATGTTCGGCCTCAGCGGCCAGGTTCGCGATTGCTATTCTCCGTATCAGGAATGGCTCGACGCGCAGGATGTCGAACGGCTCCACAGAAAGTCAGAGGAAGCCGAAGCGCTGTTTCGCAGCGTCGGGGTGACCTTCAACGTCTACGGCGACGAAGATGCCGACGAACGGCTGATCCCGTTCGATGTCGTTCCGCGAATCCTGTCGTCATCCGAGTGGTCGCGCCTGACGCGCGGCATCGAGCAGCGGATCAGGTCGATCAACGCCTTTCTTTACGATCTCTACCACCGGCAGGAAATCATCCGGGCGGGCCGAATCCCCATTCGCCTGATTTCCGACAACGAAGCGTTCCTGCCGCAGATGATCGGGCTGTCGCCGCCCGGCAACGTCTACACCCACATCGTCGGGACCGACATCATTCGCACGGGCGAGGACGAGTTCATGGTCCTCGAGGACAACGCGCGGACACCGTCCGGGGTTTCCTACATGCTGCAGAACAGGGAAACCATGCTGCAGATGTTCCCGGATCTGTTTTCGCGGGTCCGCGTCCGGCCGGTCAGCGACTATCCGATCCAGTTGCGGCGTTCGCTCTCGGACTGCCCGCCCCCGCACTGCGAGGGCCGACCGGTGATTGCGGTCCTTACGCCGGGAATTCACAACTCGGCCTATTTCGAACACGCGTTTCTTGCAGAACAGATGGGAGCCGAACTGGTCGAGGGTCACGACCTCAAGGTGACGGATGGCCGAATCGCCATGAGAACGACCCAAGGGTTCGTGCCGATCGACATCCTCTACCGCCGGGTCGACGATTCCTTCCTCGATCCGCTGAGTTTCCGGCCCGATTCGCTCCTCGGGATTGCCGGCGTCATGGACGTCTATCGCGCGGGCGGCATCACGCTCGTCAACGCGCCGGGGACCGGGATTGCCGACGACAAGGCAATCTATTCCTACATTCCCGAGATCATCCGATTCTACACCGGGGAGGCTCCCCTGCTCGACAATGTCCCGACCTGGCGGTGTGCCGAGCCGGACTCGCTCAAGTACGTTCTCGACCATCTCCCCGAGCTCGTGGTCAAGGAGATCCACGGATCGGGCGGCTACGGCATGCTGGTCGGACCCGCCGCGAGCAAGAAGGAACTCGCCGACTTCAGGACCAGGCTCCGCGAGACCCCCGACAAGTACATTGCCCAACCGACGATGTCGCTCTCGACGGTTCCGATCTTCACCCAGGCGGGTCTCGCCCCGCGCCATGTCGATCTGCGCCCCTTTGTTCTGGTGTCGCCCGAGCGCATCCACATCTCTCCTGGAGGGCTGACGCGGGTCGCGCTCAAGGAGGGCTCGCTCGTGGTCAATTCGAGCCAGGGCGGCGGAACCAAGGACACCTGGGTCGTGGGAGTCTAGGTCGTGCCACTCCTTGGAAAAACCGCTGGCGGTCTCTACTGGATGTTTCGCTACCTGGAACGCAGCGAAAACACCGCCCGCCTGGTGGAAGCCGGGTTTCGAATCGCGCTGACGCGGTGGCACTCCGGTTCGGACGAGTGGATATCGATCATCAGCACGGTGGGCGCGCGCGACGACTTTCTCGCGCGACACGAGAACTTCGATTCGGACGCCGTGATCGATTTCATGCTGCGCGATCGATCCAACCCGTCGAGCGTGATGTCGCTGATCGAAGCGGCGCGAAACAATGCGCGGGTCGTTCGCACCGCACTGACCCGCGAGGTCTGGGAAGCGACCAACGAAACCTGGATGTCCTTGCGCGATGCACTTCGCGACCCCGTGTCGACGAGAAACCTGCCGGGCATTCTGGGTCACGTGCGCCGCCAGAGCGCCCATGTCCGGGGAACGCTCCACGGAACCATGCTCAGAAACGACATGTTCAACTTCGCGCGCCTTGGCACCTTCCTCGAACGCGGCGACAACACGGCTCGGATACTCGACGTCAAGTATTACATCCTGTTGCCATCGGTGGTGCATGTCGGGGCTCCGATCGACAACGTCCAGTGGGAGACCATCCTTCGTTCGGTCTCCGCCGATCACACCTACAACTGGTTGAACGAAGGCGAGGTCAATCCGGCCAACATTGCAAGATTCCTGATTCTTGACGGGCGCATGCCGAGGTCCATCGCCTTCTGCTGCCAAAAGATGCGCGACAACCTCGAGTATCTCCGCAAGGACTACGGAACCGAAATGCCAAGCCTTGGCATGGCCGAGGAACTATGCGCGAAGCTGACGGCCCGCGACCTCGATGCGGTGTTCGAGGACGGCCTGCACGAGTTCATTCAGGAGTTCATCGACGGGCTTGGTCGACTCGGTCGTCAAATCGAGACCGACTACCGGTTCTCGGCATAATTCTGAACGGACACGGTCGCATGCTGCTCAAGGTTCTCCACGAAACGAACTACACCTACGATGCGCCGATTCACTACGGGCTGCTGCAGCTTCGCGTCACGCCAAGAAACGGACGCGGCCAGACCGTCAAGGAATGGGACACCGAAATCGTCGGCGGAAACCGGGAGGCAAGGAGCACGGACCAGTTCGGCAACATCGTGGATCTGGCACGGCTTCGCGAAAACGTGGAATCCGTCACGATCAGGAGCGCCGGCATTGTCGAGACGGCCGACACCGCCGGGATCATCGGCAAGCACTACGGTCTCGTTCCGTTGTGGCTGTTCCGAAGGCAGACCGAAAAAACCGCCGCAGGCGACGGAATTGGTCAACTGGTGGAAGACATGCGCGGGTCCGATTCGAATGATGAAGCCGGGGACGGTGTTGAACTCCTGCATCGGGTCTCGGCCGCGATCCTCGATCGCATGGAATATGTGCCCGGCGAGACGGATGCGACAACGACCGCCGAGGAAGCGCTTGCCGCGGGTCGTGGCGTTTGCCAGGATCATTCCCACGTGTTTCTCTCGGTCGCCCGCCGTCTCGGCTTCCCTGCGCGTTATGTCAGCGGATACCTGCTGACCGAGACCGGAAACGAACTGACTGCGGGTCATGCCTGGGCCGAAGCTCATGTGGAGGGGCTTGGGTGGGTCGGATTCGACGTCTCGAACGGAATCTCGCCTGATGAGCGATACGTTCGCGTGGCCCGCGGGCTCGATGCGGCGGACGCAGCCCCGATCAACGGCGTACGCCATGGCGACGGGGGCGAGACCATGCAGGTGACGCTGCAGGTCCAGCAATGACGACCTGGCAAGAGCCGCGCCCTTGGTACAGCTACGTCGGCATTGAGAACTTGCAGGTGATGCCATGACCTACTGCGTCGGCATGAAGCTCGATCACGGAATCGTCTTCATGGCCGACACGCGCACCAACGCCGGGGTCGACAACGTCTCGGCCTTTCGCAAGCTGTTCAGCTGGGAAGTCCCGGGGGAGAGGATTCTGACGGTGTTGACCGCCGGAAACCTCGCGACGAGCCAATCGGTCGTCTCGACGCTCGACGAGAGCATTCGCGGTGATTCCGACGGACCGTCGATCATCAACGCCCCGTCCATGTTTCGCGTTGCCCAGCTTGTCGGCCGCACCTTGCAGGAAACGATCGCCTCGAGTGCAGGGCCGCGTGCATCAGTTGACGACGAGCGAGGCGAGCGAAGCGAAACGCGGTTCAACGCGAGCATGATCGTCGGCGGTCAGATCGACGGCGAACCTCCCCGGATGTTCATGATCTATCCAGAGGGGAACTTCGTCGAAGCGACAGCCGACACGCCGTTTTTTCAGTTGGGCGAGACCAAGTACGGCAAGCCGATCCTTGCCCGAGCCTACAAGCCTGAAATGAGCTTCGAGGATGCCGTCAAGCTTCTCGTCGTTTCCTTCGATTCGACGATCAAGTCGAACCTGTCGGTGGGCATGCCGCTCGATCTGCAGATTCACGTCGCTGACAGGCTGCGTCTTGGGCATTCGTTGCGGCTCGACGAGCGCCACGAATATTTTCGGACGATTTCGCGGGGCTGGAGCGACGCCATTCAACTCGCTTTCGACTCGCTGCCGGACTTCACCTTTCCCGACGAGTGAGCCCGCGGCACGGCAATCTCTGGCCTCGACCGGTTCACTGCCGTTCATCGCCCGGAGGCGGACAACCGAAAGAGTGCCGGCCATATTGCAGCGGGTTGTGAAATTCGCATGCCGGACAGGCAGTTGCGTTCAATCCGCAAAATGATGCCCGCTCGAAAGAACCGGAAACGAACCCTCAGTCAAAGGCGAACCGTCCATTCCGAGTTCGGTATCGGCCGTCGCAACGTCGCGCCCGTGCCGAACGATCACCCGCCGTGATCCTCGAAAGTCGTGTCAGCCCTTGACCGCGCCCGCCGTCATGCCGCTGACAATGTAGCGATTGGCGATCAAGGAAAAAACGATGACCGGCGAAATCACCAGCACGGAATAGGCAGCGATCACCCCGTATTGGGCGCCGGACTCGATCCCGCCCAGAAACCGCGTGATGCCGACCGTCAGCGGCTGCGCGTTGCTTCCGGCGAGGAACAGAGCGAACAGGTACTCGTTCCAGGACATGATGAAGACCAGGATGGCAAGCGCGACAATGCCGGAGCGCACGACAGGAACCGAGATGTCCCAAAAGAGGTTCCATGCGTTGCAGCCATCGATGATGCCTGATTCCTCGAGTTCGGGGGGAACGGAGTCGAAGAACCCGACAAGCATCCAGGTTGCAAATGGAATGTGGATGGCGAGGTGGGCAAGCAGAAGGCCTACGCGCGATCCTGCAAGGCCGAGATCGACAAAGAGCAGAAAGAGCGGCAGCGCAAGCACGACATAGGGGATGAACCGCATCGCCAGTATGCCAAATGAGATGGCATTGCGGGCCCTGCCCGAAATCGTCGACAGGCCGTAGGCCATCGGCACGCACGTCACCAGGACGATGACGACCGATGCCGTCGAAATGAATAGCGAGTTTGCAAAAAAGAACCAGAAGTCGCCGGCCACGAACGCAGTCGCGTAATTGTCCAGGGTGAAGTCGCGCAAGAGTAGCAGATCCCACGGTGACCTGAACAGCGCCGCCGCATTCAGCGATGCCGCCAGAAGCATGATTGGCGGCAGAATCGAAACGATGAGCCAGAATGCCAGGAGGACATGGATCAAGCCAATCTGGAAGCGCTTACGTGCCTTGGGAGCCTTCATGATTCCTGCTCCAGAAGTTTTCTGTAAATCGTGATGTAGATCCAGGCGACCACCGCCATGAACGTGAACATGGTGAAGGCGATCGTGTTGGCCATGCCCATGTCCTGGTTCGCAATGCCGCGGTTGTAGGCAAAGATCGACAGCACCGTCGTCGAGCGGCCCGGACCTCCGCCTGTCAGCGCCCAGATCATGTCGAATTCGCGGAACGCGGATGTCAGGAGAATGATCGAGACGAAGAGAATGTGCGGGCGCAGCAAAGGCAGCACCACGTACCACAACGTCTGAAACGGACCCGCCCCGTCGATGTGACACGCGTCGTAGAGTTCGTCGGGAATGGTTGAAAGCGCCGCATAGAAGACGAGAATGGCGAGCGGGGTCAGGTGCCACGAGTTGGTGACGACGCTCGCGAACAGCGCCGTCTCGCGGTCCAGCAGCCAGTACCTTGCATCAGCGCCCAGGAATCCGCCGATCGCGTTGATCACCCCGAATTCCTGTTGCCACATGAAGAACCGCCAGGCGATCCCGCCAACCACGGGTGTCATGACGAAGGGAACGAGAAACAGCGCCACCCAAAACGGCCGCCACCGGACTTTCCTCGAATTCAACAGGAACGCGACCAGCAAGCCGAGGACGATGCAGATCGCAACGCACCCCAGCGTAAAGTAGGTCGTCGTCTTCAGGGACTTGATGAACAACGGATCGGAAAACGCGTATCGGTAGTTTTCCAGACCCTTGAAGATCTGGTTGTTGAAGTCATACAGAAACACGCGATGCAGGCTGTAGCGAAAGCCAAGCGCGAGCGGCACGCCGACGATCACCACCATCACGACGAGGCCTGGCAGCAGGAACAGCCAGCCCTTCGAGAACTTATGCCTGGAAGAGGCCGTATCACCCTCCATTCAGGAGGCTCTCCGGCGGCAAGCCGCCGGAGAGCGAATTGTCAGTTTACCGGTATCCGGCCGCGTCGAACGCGTCACGCATCTGCTTTGCCCAGCGTTCCTGGGCCTGCTCTGCGGTCAGGTCGCCCGAGTACACGTCCGTGATGAAATCGGTCGTTCCGTTCCACATGACAGCGCCCCACTCGGGTATGCCCTGGCGAATGAACACCGATTCCAGCACCTTTTCGAAGGCCGGCAGGAAATCGCCATAGTACGGCTGGAGGCTTCGAAGTTCCTCGCTCTGGAAATGGCTGAGCCGCGAGAACTGAAGGCTTCGCTTGCCGAATTCCACCTCGTTGTCCTGCAGCATCCACTTCAGGAACTTGAACGCTTCCTCCGAGTTTGGCGTGTCGAAGATGAAGACGCCGCCGCCGCCGAGGAACGGATGACCTTGGGTGTATCCGGCGAGGTTGTTTTCCCACACGGGCAACGGCGTGTACGCCGTGTTTCCTGCCGCATCGCCCGACGGATCTTCGACCGTTCCGACGCCTTGCGGCCACATGGTTGCCGTCGCCATGCGTCCGTCTCGGTACATTTCGAGACCCTCGAGGAAGCCCCAGTTCTGAGCTTCGCGCGGGGCAAAGTTCTGAGCGAGGTCCACGAAGTACTCGGCAACCTCGGCCACGATCGGCTGATCGATGTCGGGTTCGTAGTTTTCGTCCCAGCCGCTCACGCCGGTCGAGTAGAGCATGACGATGAAGCTCCGGGTGATGCCGGCGCCGGCGCCAAGCGCATCGGACCAGCCGTAGACAGGACGCTCGAGCGTCTCTCCGGCCAAGGTCTCGCCGGCATCGCGCGTGAAGAACTCGGCGACGTCGCGCAGTTCGGCAAAGGTTGCCGGCGCTGCAAGAGCGCGACCGTATTTCGCTTCAAACGCAGCCTGCTCGTCCGGATGTGCGAACCAGTCTCGGCGATAGATGAACATCGGAGCGGCTGGCGTGGTCGGAAGGGCGATGATCTCGCCAGGCCGTGCCGGCGATTTCATGTGGCTGTTCTGGACGAGCGCCGGATAGGCGTCGACATCGAAGCCGTGCTTCTCGATGAGACCGGTCAGATCGATGACGTGATCCTTGAACGTTCCGAACCAGCCAGGGCTGTGATATCCGAGGTCCCAGCGATTGGTTCCGGCGATCGCCTCGATCGACATTCTGTCGCGCAACTGGTCTGGCGGAAGAATCTCGCCGATCACCTTGATCCCGGTTTCCTGTTCGTATCTTGGCGCAAAGTAGTCGACCACTGCATCGGCTTCGGCGCCTGGATGAAGAGCCCACCTTATCGTGATGTCCTGCGCAGATGCGGCTCCGGCAAACGCCATCAGCGCTGCTGCCGCGAACCAGTTTCCTGGCTTCAGGATGCAGAGTTTCATGGTTTTCTCCTTTGTTGTGACATGGGGCGCGTGGTTGCGCCGACCTCCTCGATCAGTTCAGTCGCTTTCCCGACTGCCGATCAAAAAGATGGAGACGCCCTTCTCGGGGCATGACTGCGATGTTCTGGCCGGTCGCGAACGACGTTCGCTCGCGGTGCAATATGGTCAGGTTCTGATCGCCGAGGTCCGCGAGCACGAGGGTTTCGGAGCCCGTGTGCTCCACAGCCCTGACTTTCACGTTCAGGCCCGACTCGCTCAGGATCAGGTCCTCCGGCCGGATTCCCAGTATGATCTCGCGGTCTGGCTCATGCGATCCGAGTTCCGGGAATGCGACGATCTGATCGGTCGGAAACGACAGACCGTCTTTCCTGACCTTCACGTCGAGAAGGTTCATGGCTGGCGAACCGATGAAACTGGCCACGAAAGTGTTCTCGGGCCTGTCGTAGAGTTCGAGGGGGCTGCCGACCTGCATGACATGGCCATCGAGCATGGCGACGATCTTGTCGGCCATGGTCATGGCCTCGATCTGATCGTGGGTCACGTAGACGGTCGTTGCGCTGAGTTCCTGGTGGAGCGCTCGGATCTCCGAACGCATCTGAACACGCAGCTTTGCATCGAGGTTCGAGAGCGGCTCGTCGAACAGGAAGATCTTGGGATTGCGGACGATCGCGCGTCCCATGGCCACGCGCTGTCGCTGCCCGCCGGAGAGTTGCCTTGGGAACCGCGCGAGCAAGGCGGAGAGACCCAGGATCTCGGCAGCAGCCTCGATTTTCGATTGGATCTCGGACTTTGCCGTGCCCTGCAACTTGAGGGCGAACCCCATGTTTCTGGCGGCGGTCATGTGGGGATAGAGACCGTAGTTCTGAAAGACCATCGCGATGTCGCGATCCTTCGGGTGAACGTCGTTGACCTCTTCGCCACCGATCAGGACCTGGCCGCTGGTTGCCTCTTCCAGGCCGGCGATGACGCGAAGGAGCGTCGACTTGCCGCAGCCGGAGGGTCCGACCAGAACGACGAATTCGCCGTCGCCGATTTGGATGTCCACATCGTGCAGGACGACTGCGGAGCCGAACGATTTTCCGACATGCTTGAGATCAAGCGACGCCATCTCTCCCACCTTTGACGCACAAAAGTTTCGCATTTATGTAATTCATTTGTAAGTAATTACAAATGACAGCGGCAAGAGTCAAGCGGCAATTGACCTCGGGAAACTTCCGTCGGGAGTCACTTTCTCGCGCGGGTCGCATCTTTTCGTTGGCACGCCGCGCTTGATCGCGAGTTCTCGTCCTGCACTGGAGGGCCCTGGATTCATGACATGGAGCGAACCGTCACGGCCTGCCGGAAGCGTTCATTCGAAGGCCAGGGGAAGATTGCATCCCGTTGCGACTGCACGAATTGTCCGAGGCCCGATGACCGGCTGCGGCAGTTCGACGGCAGTTCACTCCCTCATCAAGGTATTCTGATCCAGAAGGTAGTCTTGATTGATCAATGTTCCGACTGCTCCGATCAGTCGTGCATCCCGTCCGATCTGTCCGGCTTCCACCGCGGGGAACGCGACGCCATGCAAGTCCGTTTCGTTCAGTTGCTTGATGACGTCCTTGACCAGCCGATGATTGATCATGGGCGGCGTGGCGCCGTCGATGATGACGGAATCGAAGTCCATGATCGACAGCGAGGAAATCACGGCGTAGCTCAAGCTCTTGCTGGCTCGTTGAAACCAGGGTTCCAGGTGCTCCTCGAATTCGGACCAGTCGGTCTCTTCTTCGTAGATTGTCACGGGATCGATTCCGGCGGATGCGAGACTCCGTTCCAGAACGATGAGGGATGCATGATCCAGAAGCCGGTCGCCGCCTGCCATGTCCGGTACCCGCATCGGACCAAAACCGCCGGCGTTTCCGCGACGGCCCGGGAAGACACTTCCGTTCAGCACGACACCACCGCCGATGAAGGTGCCCACGAAAAAGTAGATCCAATCCTGTTTTTCTGAGTGTTCGCCAAAGATCTGTTCCGCTCTGCAGGCTGCGGTTCCGTCATTTTCGACCACGACAGGCCAGGGCACCTTTTCGCCCAGGGCCTTTGCGACATCGAAGTCGCGCCATTCCTGCAGTTCTTCGTGGGGTGCGCCGAACTCTTTGGTCCAGCTCCAAAGCTCGAATGGCATGGCAACCGCCATCGCGGTGACGCTCTTTCGTGTCGTTTTGGCCGATCGAAGCACTGGCGTCAGCATTCGCCCGACGAAATCCATCACGTTTGCGGGGGTTGGATAGCTGTAGGTCTCTCTTCTGTGGGACAGAACTTCGCCAACGAAATTCACCACCGCAAGTTCGACGCTGCGGCGGCCGACCTTCAGCGAGACATATCGATGGGCATCCGGGTTGATGCGCATCGGCGTTGACGGCTGACCGATGCGGCCAAGAATTCGGTCGCCTCGGACCAGCAGCCCGCTCTCTTCGAGCGCCCTGAAGATGACCGACACCGCGTTGGCGGAGAGCCCGCTTGCCCGCGTTGCCTCTGCCTTGGACATCTCCCCGTGGCGACGCACGAGTTGCAGCAGGAGACGTTCGTTGTAGCTTCGGACGGCAACCTGGTTGGTTCCCCGCTGGGCGCTCGAATTCATTCGTCCCCCGAATTCATTTTGTCCGTTCCTCGTTGGGCCACATGGCCGATCCCGGCAGTCCCACTGTATGCGGTGCGTGCACTTCTTTCAAGCTGTTGCAGGCGTTTTATTAATTCACCACCAATTATATATTGCCAGATTCCCGGCTGTTCGTGTCGCTTCGTCTGCCACCTCCGTCAGTACCCGTACGTACGTTTTTTGCAAGCGCAAACAATGGCTCCTGACGCCTTCGCAATCGACGCTTGATGTCGACGAAGGTTGGCGTACCGCCGACATTCCCTGATTGCTCGCCGCCTGCCGCACCGCGCTTCCGAGATGCCGAGCTGGTTGTGGAATTCCTCGACCAACTTGCCGATGGTGCGCACGGTCAAGTCATTTAGGAATCGCGGTCAAGTGCGTAGGTATCTCCAGCTGGCACCGGAACTTCAACAAGATGCACGAAGAACCGTCTCAAAGGTGAGCCTGGCCGATCATCGTTGCTCGTGCGGACGTGCATGACCGGTCTTCATGCGGCAACTCGCTTGTAACCGGGCGGATCACTGCCATCGATCCTTATCGTTCTCGTTCGATGCGGCCGAGCGACCATGGCCGAGACATCATCGACAGCGAGGTCGATGCCGAGTTCAAGTCGCGTGTCCGCCAGCAGTCGAACCAGCATTTCTGCGGCATCCGTGATCGGTGACTCCTCGCGTTCCCACCGGCCCACCGTCAACGGTGTCACCTTGAGCAGACTCGCCAATCCCGCTTGGGTGACACCCATCTCCGTGCGCAGAAACCTGAGTTCCTTTCCGGTCATCTTGCATGTTTGAGTCACGACATGTCTGGCGATTTCCCGATGCAGTTCACCGACCGCCGGGATGGTCATCACCATGTCGCCGGACCGGTCCTCGACCATGCCGATTCCCTCGACCAGGACATTGTTCAGTCCGCATTCGGTGTATTGATACCCTCGCATCGTGCCCCCGCTGCCATTCGCCGTTCCAAACGACGCCAAGTTCCAGAGACGGCCACATCCCCGCGCCCGATTGCAAACAGGCGCTTGAAATGTGCAGCCGGCCCAAGAGACCCGATCGCAACCCCAGGCATGAACCCAACACCGCCGATCGAACACGCGTCTCTTGCGGACACTTCCGGACAGGGATGGATCAAGGCCAACCGAAATGCCATGGCCTATCCGTCAAGGGCGTCGTGGTTTGGGCCTTGAGTCCCAGGTGCCCCGACAGTTGTCGCAGCCGCCAGTCGACCTGTGTCTCCAGGTCGCCTCAATCTATCATGATGATACATTGCGCAAGGCAATTCGAACTGGAATGCCCCTCATTTGCCGATCGCCGGTGAAGTCGGCACAACCAGATTCACTAACTTGCGCAGCCATGACCGCATACAATACCTCTCCATGGGTAAACTGTTGGGCTGCCACGAACTGGTCTCTGCGGGAGGCGGTCAGGGCAGTCTGCGGTGAATTCAGGATGTGCAGACAGTCTGCAGGCAAAGTCGTCCGACCAGGGCGCAACGATTCGACAATCGTTGTCGACATGTCCCAAGTCTCGGCATCAACGCCAAGAAACAAGAGAGCCCCTCCGTCAAGAGAAACCGCCGACAAAGAGCACGCCGTCACGTCTTGACCGAACGGTTGCCCACAAGACGCACTGATGGAACGAGACGGCACCGGGTTGCCCAACCCTCCCACCGGCGATCGCCCCTACGTGATCCCGGCTTCGCGTCAATTCGTCAGCCCGAACACTACTCCAGGCAGGTCCCCTTCGTCGGCACGGGTCTCGGTCAGCCACCCAAGCGATATCGCGTCCTTGAGCAAGCATTGAACCGGTGCATGTCGCTGCGGCTCGCTCGATTTCCCAGTCCGTTCGGTCGTGATGAATACGCTTGCAATCTCCATCCTCAATCATGTAGCTTTTGAGTTGAAGCAAGCGACTGCGACGGGAGCGGGCAATGGCAGAAATTCGCCTCGAGAATCTCTCAAAACGGTGGGGATCGTTCGTTGGTGTCAGCAATTTCAATCTGACAATCCAGGATCAGGAGTTTCTGGTTCTCCTCGGCCCGTCGGGCTGCGGCAAGACGACCACCATGCGCATGATCGCCGGCCTCGAAGAGGTGACCGAGGGCGAGATCTCCATCGATGGAAAGCGGGTCAACGAACTCGACCCGAAGGATCGTGACGTGGCGATGGTGTTCCAGTCATACGCGCTCTACCCCAACATGGATGCGTTCGAGAACATCAGGTTCCCGCTCAAGGTCAGGAAGGTAGACCCTTCGACCCACCACGACAGGGTCATGCGAGCCGCGGAAATGGTCGAATTGACCGAGTTCCTGCACCGCAGGCCCGCAGAACTGTCGGGAGGCCAAAGGCAGCGGGTCGCACTTGCGAGGGCCATCGTTCGCGAACCCAACGTGTTCCTGATGGACGAACCGCTGTCGAACCTGGACGCGAAACTCCGTGTCTCGACCCGCGCCCAGATCAAGAATCTCAGCCACGAACTCAAGGTGACCACCATCTACGTCACTCACGACCAGATCGAAGCCATGACACTGGCTGACAGGGTTGTCGTCATGAACGCCGGCATCGTCCAGCAAGTGGGGACACCCACCGAAATCTACGACCGCCCTGCCAACAGCTTTGTCGCAGGCTTCATCGGGTCGCCGGCCATGAACCTCATGGAAGGCAGGATTTCTGACGGGAAGTTCGTCGCGCAGAACGTCAGCATCGACGGGCTCAACGGGGCCAGCGGCGACGTTGTGCTCGGATTCCGCGCCGAAGACGCATCGGTCGGGAATCCTGACGAGACCGCCCAGATCACGGCTCCCGCATACACGCTGGAGTTGCTCGGTGATGCGACCATGATCACGCTCAAGGCCGGCGGGGCGCTCGTGTCGGTCAAGGCGGCAAAGGACTACCGTGTCGAGATCGGCGAAAGCGTGTCTGTCTCCGTTCCTGCATCGATCTGCCACATTTTCGACAAGGAAACAGGCAATCGGCTGAATGACTGAGTTCCGTTCTCGCGCCGACCTGGCCACTTCAAGCAAGTGCCACCGGCGTTGCTGAGCGTGCTTCACCCAACCACGGAATCCACGACTGTCGGTCGGCATGGGCCCCATTGACTGACGTCTGGTCCTTAGCCCTCAAGAGAAGATGGCGATGAATGATCTCCAATGCATTGGCCAGGTCAGCCCAACAGAATGTGCCGCGCGCAAGGACCCCGTCCAATGACACGATCGCGACCTGAACAGGCCGTCCTCTCGCGGGACACCGACATGACCCGGACCGAGGACACGCGGCACGTCATCGAGACGATGGTTGATGGCCTCAACGACCACAGGATCGATGACATCGACGAGTTCTTTGCCAAGGGATTCACGTGGTGCGGCAATTGCGGTTGCGGAACGAAACGCGGGGTCAAGGAATTTCAGGACAACTGGCAGCATCCGTTCCAGGCCGCGTTTTCCGACAAGGTCTGCATCGATGAAGCCAGATTGTTCATGGGAGAATGGGCAGCGGCATTCGGCCGGCAGGAAGCGACCCACAGCGGCACGTTCATGGGCGTTTCCCCGACGGGCAAGCGGGTCGAGATCAGATACATGGACTTCTGGAAAGTCGAGGATGGCAAGATCGTGGACAATTGGGTGATGGTCGATTTCCCGCACGTGCTCGCGCAGCTCGGGGTCGACGTGTTTGGCGGCGAGGGTTGGGAAGCGTTCGACACGGGCGACCGTGTTGCGCCACGAAGGGACCAAAAAAATGGCAATTGAATATCTCAAGACGGGACGCTCAGAGGAACAGAGGTCCGAGGACGACTCGAGGATCAGGGCCACCGTCGAGAACACGCTCAAGGACATCGAGGCCCGCGGCGATGCGGCCGTCAGGGAACTCAGCCTGAAGTTCGACGGCTATGAACCGGAGTCTTTCCGGTTGTCGCCGTCGGAGATCGAGGCGGCGGTTCAGAAAGTCTCCGCGAGGGACATGGAAGACATCCGTTTTGCACAGGCGCAGATTCGCGGGTTTGCCGAAGCGCAGCGCTCGACGATGACCGATGTGGAAGTCGAGACCATGCCCGGCGTCATCCTGGGCCACCGCAACATACCCGTTCAGTCAGTGGGCTGTTACGTTCCGGGCGGAAAATTCCCGATGGTTGCATCGGCACACATGTCCGTTCTGACGGCAAGCGTTGCAGGCGTGCCGCGAATTGTCGCCTCGGCCCCTCCGCGTGACGGCGGCCCGCATCCTGCCATTGTCGCCGCGATGCACCTTGGCGGCGCGCACGAGATCTACTGCCTGGGCGGCATTCAGGCGGTTGGCGCCATGGCGCTCGGAACCGAGACCATTGATCCTGTCCACATGCTGGTCGGCCCCGGGAACGCGTTCGTGGCCGAAGCCAAGCGTCAGCTGTTCGGCCGGGTCGGCATCGATCTCTTCGCCGGCCCTACCGAGACCATGATCATTGCCGACAGAACTGTCGATGCGGAACTCTGCGCGACCGATCTGCTCGGCCAGGCGGAACACGGATACGACTCGCCTGCCGTGCTGATCACCAACGACCGGGAACTCGCGCAGCAGACGCTTGCCGAAATCGATCGGATTCTCGAGATCCTGCCCACCGCTGACACCGCAGGCGTGAGCTGGCGCGATTACGGACAGGTCATTGTCTGCGATGATCATGACGAGATGCTGAAAGTCGCCAACGATCTCGCGTTCGAACATGTCCAGGTCATGACCGACCGCGACCAATGGTATCTGGACAACATGACCTGCTACGGTGCGCTGTTCCTGGGACCTCGCACCAATGTGGCGAACGGCGACAAGGTCATCGGCACCAATCACACGCTGCCGACGCGGCAAGCCGGCCGTTACACGGGCGGCCTGTGGGTCGGAAAGTATCTCAAGACGCACAGCTATCAGAAAATCATGACCGATGAGGCGGCAGCGGACATTGGCGCCGTGTGCTCTCGCCTGTGCATGCTCGAGGGGTTTGTGGGACATGCCGAGCAGGCCAATGTTCGGGTTCGACGACACGGCGGACGCAACGTTGCCTACGGGGCGGCCGCAGATTGACCTGCATTGCCATGCACGCGAAATCGGCATCGTCGACACCGGCCAGCCCTTGCATTCTCCCCCTTCCATTGCGGGATTGGCGCCGCGACATTCGGTGCAAGCGTACAGGCACGCGTGACGATGCATTCGATCGCAGCGACGCCATCAGTCGGTTCGCCTTGATCTCAAGACTGGCTGAAAGATGCTGATCGAACGCGCCTGGGCTCGTCAACGGGTTCGAGACCGATCAACAAGAACATGCGGATAGAATCTCATGAGTGACATACCAAAGACTCCTTCGTTCCGTCTTGACGGCAAACGGGCGCTCGTTGCCGGCGGCACATCCGGGATTGGGCGCGGAGCCGTCTCGGCGCTGGCGGAATTCGGCGCTGACGTGACCGTGGCGGCTCGCTCGCCAGCCGGCCTGTCAGAAACCCATGACGCGATGATCCAGCACGGCCTTGCCGTGAGAACCATGGAACTCGACCTTGCCGATGTCGATGCCATCGATGCCAAGGTCGGTGACGCCGGACCGTTCGACATCCTGGTCAATTCTGCCGGCGTTGCACGTCATGGTCCTGCGACCGGCACGGCGGCTGACGACTTCGATCTCGTAATGGCCGTGAATCTTCGCGGGGCGTATTTTCTGGCCCAGGCAGTCGCCAAGGGGCTGATCAAGGATGGCCTGCCCGGGTCGCTGATCACGATGTCGTCACAGATGGGTCACGTGGGCGGCGTCGACCGATCAGTCTACTGCGCATCGAAACACGCGGTCGAGGGCTTCACCAAGGCCATGGCGATCGAATGGGGGCAACACGGCATCAGGGTGAACACCATTTGCCCCACATTCATCAGGACACCGCTAACCGAATCGACGTTTCAGGATCCGAACCGGGTGTCGTGGATTACCGAGAAGATCAAGCTTGGCCGCATCGGTCAGATCGAGGACGTGATGGGTGCCGTCGTGTTTCTCGCATCTGACGCATCTTCGTTGGTGACGGGAACTGCCCTGACAGTCGACGGCGGTTGGACAGCTGGATGAAAGCTCAAGAAGAGAATGCCCCGATCTTGCCGTGAGGGACGCTCGGTATCGCTGAGTACACAACATTGCCAGGATTGGTATCGGAAGAACTGCCGAGTTTAGAAAGACCTGAAAGACAGAAGAGGACAGACGCCTTGACCACGCAAACCCAAGAGTACGGGGACCTTCCCGAGTTCATCATCGGGATCACCAAGGACATCTGGGAAGATCGAAACGTCTCGTCGTTGCGGGACCGCTACGCGCCCGACATATTTGTCTGTTCGCCGTCTTCGATCGTTCGCGGCAACGAGGCGGTCATCAATGCGACCATGGCAACGCTTGCCGAGTTTCCCGATCGCTGCCTGTTCGGCGAGGACGTGATCTGGAGTGGCGATCCCGAGTCCGGCTACCTGTCCTCGCATCGACTGATTTCCACGGCCACGCATCTCGGAGACGGGGCCTACGGGAAGGCGACCGGGCGTCGTCTGACTTATCGGATCATTGCCGACTGCCACGTCATGGCAGGCAAGTGGTGCATCGACGAAGAGTGGATCATCCGCGACCATGGCGCGATCGTTCGTCAAACCGGAAGCACTTCCCAAGACTTTGCCCGCGACCAGATCGCTCTGGAAGGTGGTCCGGGCAAGGCAGCCCGGCCGGTCCCCTACGAGGAAACTCATGGCACCCGGTATCGTGGTCGTGGAAACGACAATTCATTCGGACAGCAATACGCCGTGATCCTGAGCGAGATCATGAACGGCAGCTTTTCGGTGATCCCGAAGGAGTACGACCGAGCTTGCCACTTGGAGTACCCGGGCGGGTTCACCGGTCATTCCCACGGGGACGCAGACCAGTTCTGGATGGGCATCAGGAGCAGTTTTCCGGACGCCGAGTTCCACATCGAGCATCAGATCGGCCAAAACGACGAGCAGATGCCGCCGAGGGCCGCGTTGCGTTGGAGTCTTGTTGGCACGCACAGCGGATTCGGTCGCTTCGGTCGCCCAACCGGTGCACCGGTTCATGTCATGGGCTTGTGCCATGCGGAGTTCGGCCCTTGGGGGCTGCGCCGCGAATACGTTCTGATCGACGAAGTGTCGATCTGGAAGCAGATCCTCATTCACTCGGAATCTGAATGAGCCCTTTTTGAGGCCTCATGTTCGAAACGAGTTTCGCGGGTGTTGTGACACCGAAGGAATCCATCTGTCGCGGACACATCATCATCTGCGTGACATCCGTGTGTTTCGACCGTTTTCGCGACCCCAGGAATCCATCCTGACAGGTTCGATCCCGCGTCGCCGGACATTGGGTTTCCCGTTACCGAGGTGATGGTGCAAAGCTGTCAGGAACCTTCGAACTGGTTCCGCGAGATCGAGACGGGTTCGCTCTGCCCCACCGTCATCCAGGGATGCTGCTCCGTTCAGAACTGCATTCGGAGATTGAACAGCGCACGCGTTTCGTGGCTGCCCCCCGTGACGGTGTCGTACTCGCCAACAAGCTCCGCCGCAAAATCGTCCGCGATCCGGAAATTGACTCCGGTACGATACGTCTGCGCCTTGCTGCTGTCTTCGGTCAACTGGATCTCAAGGAATGGCGTCATGAGGCTGTTCGCTTCACGGAAACCGTAGCCAGCACGAGCGGTGAGCGCAGTCGATTGGGTTTCGGCAATGCTCGTCAACCCGAAGTCGAAGATGTTCTCACCCGTCAATGCGTCGCTCTGCTGCTCGCCCCAGCGCTGTTCCAGAGACAAGGAAACACCGCTCCCATCGGATTCGGGGTCAAGCCGCGCCCCGACACTGGCACCCCATTCACGAGTGTCTTCTGCCGAGTGCATCACCAGCCAGTTGCCGCTGGCTTCGATGCTGAGCCGGGACTCCAGGGGCAGGATGCGCACACCACCTTGCATTTCGAGGCCAGTCCCGACAATCCCGTCACCGCCGTCCTGGCGAAGCCTCACCGCACCGTGCGACGTCAGCAACCAATTTGACCAGGATGGCAAAATGCCGCCATGCACCGCTTCAAGGCCACCGCGCACTCGCCATGCGTTTGCTCGGATTCGGCCGTCAGCCGTGCGCGAAAACACGCCCGTCTCAATGTTTGCCAGTCCGCCATCTCCAGTCGCCGACAGTGCCAGGCTGCCCCACTTCATGAAGGGTCGACTGAAACCGACCGATGCCGCTTTCATCGTCAGATCGGCTTGATCGGGATCAGCGTCGCCATGTTGACGAGTCACGTCTCCATCGCCGACGCCAACGATCAGGTGCATGGAGGTCGCGTTTTCCGTTGTCAGCTGGAGATACGGCCAGACCGTGGTGAGAGTGGATTCAAGCCTCCCTTTGCTGTCCTCGATCTGGTAGTCGACTTTCGCCTTGCTTCGTGACAATGCCATGCCGGCCAACCACCTGTCGTCTTTCCGATAGTCGCCGCCAAACCAGACCATCCGATTGTCGCCGGTCCAGGACTCCCGTTCCTTTCGACCTCTGAAACTGCTTGTGTCGCCGCGCCCCCACACGACCCATTTGCCACCGTTACCGAATGCTCTTCCGTCAAGCGAGAGGGTGAATTCGCTGTCACGCAAGTCTGCCGTGTTGTCCGAGCCGGTTGAATCATCGGAGAAATCAGCGAGATGCCAGTAGTCTTCCGGATCTCGCCCGGCGAACTCGGATGCCTGTTCGGGTCGAGCAGGCGTGTCGAGAACTTCCTGGCCAGCGAGGGTCAGCGAGGTTTCGTCTGATGCGCTTCGGAACCGTCCCGAAATCATGTCCACCGCGTCGGCCAAGGTCACGCGCCCAACCTCTGCGAACACCGACTTGGTGATTTCAATCCGTTTTGCCGTCTGTGGGCCTGCCTGCGGACTGGCCCTCGCATCTGCCTCTTCTCCAGGGCCGATTGTCGTCACCGCGCGGACTTCGAAGCCGTACTCGGCGCCGTTCTGGAGGCCGGTCACGACGTGACTTGTGGTATCTGGATTGCTGCCTTCAATGTCTTTCCAAGGGGTCGTGAGTTTGCTCGGTGCGCCTTTTTCGTAGCGAATCTCATACTTGGTGATCCGGGGGTCGTTCGGATTGATCCAGGACAGCGTGATCTCGCCGTCGCCGGCGACCGCATTCAACCCTGTCACGGCAGCGGGCAAGGGTGGCCTAGGCGTCGCAATGACCGCATCGGATTCATCCCCGTCGCCGGCGGGGCTCACCGCACGAATCTTGAAAGTGTAGGCTGTCTCGTTGGTCAGGCCTTCAACGGTGTGACTTAAAGTTCCTGCCCCACTCCCGGGAATGTCAGTCCAGGCTCCGAAAGCGTTCGATCCCTCTTTTCTCTGCAGCTGATACCTGGTGATCGTTGCGTCTTCAGGGTCCTTCCAGGTCAGCATGATCTCGGTGTCACCTGCCTTGGCCACAAAATCGAGCGGTTTGGACGGTCTGAAATCGTCGTCTTCAATGGTCAGCGTTTTCGCGTCGGGTGCCGTCACCTCGTGATCATTTGCCGCCGTCGCCGAAATTGTCACCATCCTGTCAACTTCATCGTCGGTCTGGTTGTCCACGGCGGTGACCGTCACGATCCCCTCGCTTGTGGTCGCCCCCGCAGCAATCGTCAGCGTGCTGCCTGCCAGCGTGAAGTCTCCGACAACCGCAGGAGAGACGGGGGTCACGGTCACGTCCACCGTCGTTGCCTCGCTCGAAACGCGATCAAGGGTGGCCGTCACCGTGGCAACGCCCCCGGCTTCCGAGATCGAACTGTCGTCAAGTACAAGTTCCACCTTCGGCGCGTCGTCGTCGTCCTCGATGGTCAACGTCGCGGGGTCGGGCGCCGTCACCCCCTGGCCGTTCACAGCCGTTGCCGAAACCGTCACCGACTTGTTCGGCGCATCCACATCATTGTTCAAGCTGGTAATCGTGACGGTCCCTTCACTCGTGGTCGAACCCGCAGCAATCGTCAGCGTGTCACCGACAACGGAGATGTCCCCGGCAACCGCAGGCGACACGGGCGTCACCGTCACCGTCACCGTCGTTGCCTCGCTCGAAGCACGATTGAGCTTCGCGCTCACCGTCGCGACACCGCCGCCCTCCGAGATCGAATTGTCATCGAGAACCAGCTCCACCTTGGGCGCATCGTCGTCGTCGGCGACGGTCAGCTCGACGTCTTCAGGATCCGTCACGCCGATGCTGTTGGCTGCCTCTCCCGAAACCGTCACAGTCCTGTTTGGCGCATCGACATCATTGTCGACGCCGGTGATGGTCACCGCCCCCGTACTTGCCGTCGAGCCGGCGACGATGGTCAAGGTCGTGTTCTCACTGAGAGTGAAGTCACCATCAACCGCCGGCGCAACAGGAGCGGCGGATACCGTCACCGTCGTCGCGACGCTCGATGCCGCGTCAAGCGACGCGGTCACCGTCGCGACGCCGCCGTCCTCGGTGATGGAGGTCGCATCGAGCGACAGCGTCACGACCCGCACGTCGTCATTGGTAATGGTCAGCTCAACGTCGGCCGGACTGGTGATGCCCTGGCTGTTCGATGCGCTTGCCGACACCTTCACGGTCTTTGCCGGTGAGTCGGCACCATTGTCGACGCCCGTGATCGTCACCAGCCCCGTGCTCGTCTTCGATCCGGCCGCAATCGTTAGGGTCGCGTTCCTGCTCAGGGAGAAGTCGCCTGCAACCGCGGGCAATACCGGCGTCACCGAAACCGTCACCGTCGTGTCTTCGCTCGACGCGCGGTCAAGCGTCGCGCTCACCGTCGCGACGCCACGGTTCTCGGTGATGGAGTTCTTGTCCAGGACCAGGGTCACCGTCGGCGCGTCGTCGTCATCGGCGACGGTCAGTTCGACGTCTTCGGGATCCGTCACGCCGATGCCGTTGGCTGCCTCTCCCGACACCGTCAAGGTCCTGTTCGGCGCATCGACGTCATTGTCGACGCCGGTGATCGTCACCACCCCCGTGCTCGCCGTCGAGCCGGCGGCAATGGTGAGGGTCGTGTTCTCACTGAGAGTGAAGTCACCGACAACCGCCGGCAATACTGGAGCGACCGACACCGCCACCGTCGTCGCAACGCTCGATGCCGCATCAAGCGATGCGGTCACCGTCGCGACGCCGCCGTTCTCCGAAATGGAAAGCGGGGCCACCGACAGCGTCACGACCCGCACGTCGTCATTGGTAATGGTCAGCTCAACGTCGGCCGGACTGGTGATGCCCTGGCTGTTCGAAGCGCTCGCCGACACCTTCACGGTCTTTGCCAGCGAGTCGGCATCATTGTCGACGCCCGTGATCGTCACCACCCCCGTGCTCGTCTTCGATCCGGCCACGATGGTCAGGACCGGGTTCGCGCTCAAGGTGAAGTCACCCGAGACAGCAGGCGATTCCGGCGTCACCGAAACCGTCACCGTCGTGTCTTCGCTCGACGCACGGTCAAGCGTCGCGCTCACCGTCGCGACGCCACCGTTCTCGGTGATGGAGGACTTGTCCAGGACCAGGGTCAACGTCGGCGTGTCGTCGTCATCGGCGACGGTCAGCTCGACGTCTTCGGGATCCGTCACGCCGATGCTGTTGGTCGACGAACCCGACACCGTCAAGGTTCTGTTCGGCGCATCGACGTCATTGTCGACGCCGGTGATCGTCACCGCCCCCGTGCTTGTCGTCGAGCCGGCGGCAATGGTGAGGGTCGTGTCCCTGCTCAACACAAAATCGCTCGTGGCCGCTGGCGACACCGGTGCCACCGAGACCGTGACGGTCGTCGCCACGCTCGATGCCGCATCGAGGCTTGCAGTCACTGTCGCGACACCCCCGTCCTCGGTGATGGAGGTTTTGTCGAGCGAGAGCGTCACCACGCGCCGGTCATCGTTGGAAATCGTCAAACTCAGATCGGACGGATCGCCGATGCCTTGGACATTGGCTGCGGCACCCGACACCGTGACCGTCTTGTCGAGCGAGTCGACATTGTTGTCGACGCCCGTGATGGTCACCACCCCCGTGCTCGACTTCGAGCCGGCCACGATGGTCAGGACCAGGTTCGTGCTCAAGGTGAAGTCACCCGAGACAGCAGGCGATTCCGGCGTCACCGAAACCGTCACCGTCGTGTCTTCGCTCGACGCGCGGTCAAGCGTCGCGCTCACCGTCGCGAAGCCACCGTTCTCGGTGATGGAGGACTTGTCCAGGACCAGCGTCACCGTCGGCGCGTCGTCGTCATCGGCGACGGTCAGCTCGACGTCTTCGGGATCCGTCACGCCGATGCCGTTGGTCGACGAACCCGACACCGTCAAGGTCTTGTCCGGCGCGTCCACTTCGTTGTTCACGCCAGTGATCGTCACCGTGCCCGTGCTCGTCGTCGAGCCGGCGGCAATGGTGAGGGTCGAGTCCCTGCTCAGCACAAAATCGCTCGTGGCCGCAGGCGACACCGGTGCCACCGAGACCGTGACGGTCGTCGCAACGCTCGATGCCGCATCAAGCGATGCGGTCACCGTCGCGACGCCGCCGTCCTCGGTGATGGAGGTCTTGTCGAGCGACAGCGTCACCACGCGCCGGTCATCGTTGGAAATGGTCAAACTCAGATCGGACGGATCGCCGATGCCTTGGACATTGGCTGCGGCACCCGACACCGTGACCGTCTTGTCGAGCGAGTCGACACTGTTGTCGACGCCCGTGATGGTCACCACCCCCGTGCTCGTCTTCGATCCGGCCGCAATCGTCAGGGTCGCGTTCCTGCTCAGGGAGAAGTCGCCTGCAACCGCGGGCAATACCGGCGTCACCGAAACCGTCACCGTCGTGTCTTCGCTCGACACCCGGTTCTGCGTTGCCGTCACCGTCGCGACGCCACGGTTCTCGGTGATGGAGTTCTTGTCCAGGACCAGGGTCACCGTCGGCGCGTCGTCGTCATCGGCGACGGTCAGTTCGACGTCTTCGGGATCCGTCACGCCGATGCCGTTGGCTGCCTCTCCCGACACCGTCAAGGTCCTGTTCGGCGCATCGACGTCATTGTCGACGCCGGTGATCGTCACCACCCCCGTGCTCGCCGTCGAGCCGGCGGCAATGGTGAGGGTCGTGTTCTCACTGAGAGTGAAGTCACCGACAACCGCCGGCAATACTGGAGCGACCGACACCGCCACCGTCGTCGCAACGCTCGATGCCGCATCAAGCGATGCGGTCACCGTCGCGACGCCGCCGTTCTCCGAAATGGAAAGCGGGGCCACCGACAGCGTCACGACCCGCACGTCGTCATTGGTAATGGTCAGCTCAACGTCGGCCGGACTGGTGATGCCCTGGCTGTTCGAAGCGTTCGCCGACACCTTCACGGTCTTTGCCACCGAGTCGGCATCATTGTCGACGCCTGTGATCGTCACCAGCCCCGTGCTCGACTTCGATCCGGCCACGATGGTCAGGACCGGGTTCGCGCTCAAGGTGAAGTCACCCGAGACAGCAGGCGATTCCGGCGTCACCGAAACCGTCACCGTCGTGTCTTCGCTCGACGCGCGGTCAAGCGTCGCGCTCACCGTCGCGAAGCCACCGTCTTCCGTGATGGAGGACTTGTCCAGGACAAGGGTCACCGTCGGCGCGTCGTCGTCATCGGCGACGGTCAGCTCGACGTCTTCGGGATCCGTCACGCCGATGCCGTTGGCTGCCTCTCCCGACACCGTCAAGGTCCTGTTCGGCGCATCGACGTCATTGTCGACGCCGGTGATCGTCACCACCCCCGTGCTTGTCGTCGATCCCGCCGCGATCGTCAGCGTGCTGCCCGCCAGCGTGAAGTCCCCGACAACCGCAGGAGCGACAGGCGTCACGTAAACCGTCACGGTGGTCGCGACGCTCGACGCCGCGTTCAGGCTTGCGGTCACCGTCGCAACCCCGCCGCTCTCGTCGATCGAGGTCTCGTCAAGATGAAGTGTCACGACCCGGCGGTCGTCATCCTCGATGGTCAGCGTCTGCGGGTCGGGAGCCGTCACCCCCTGGCCGTTCGCCGCCGTCGCCGAAACCGTCACCGTCCGGTTGACCGCATCGACCTGGTTGTCCACGCCCGTGATCGTCACGGTGTCCTCGGTCGTGGTCGAACCCGCCGCGATCGTCAGCGTGCCGCCGACAACCGTGATGTCCCCCGCAACCGCTGGAGCGTCGGGCGTCACCGTCACCGTCACCGTCGTCGCCTCGCTCGAAGCACGGTCGAGCCGCGCCGTCACCGTCGCGACCCCTCCGGCCTCCGAGATCGAGCTGTCGTCAAGAACCAGTTCCACCTTGGGTGTCGGATCGTCGTCCTCGATCGTCAGCGTCCGCGAGTCGGGACCCGACACGCCGATCCCGTTGCTCGCTGAACCCGAGACCGTCACCGTCCTGTCCGGCGCGTCCACTTCGTTGTTCACGCTCGTGATCGTCACAAGACCTGTGCTGGTCGTCGATCCCGCCGCGATCGTAAGCGTGCTGCCCGCCAGCGTGAAGTCCCCGACAACCGCAGGAGCCACGGGCGCCGCCGAAACCGTCACGGTGGTCGCGACGCTCGACGCCGCGTTCAGGCTTGCGGTCACTGTCGCAACCCCGCCGCTCTCGTCGATCGAGGTCTCGTCAAGATGAAGTGTCACGACCCGGCGGTCGTCATCCTCGATGGTCAGCGTCTGCGGGTCGGGAGCCGTCACCCCCTGGCCGTTCGCCGCCGTCGCCGAAACCGTCACTGTCCGGTTGACCGCGTCGACCTGGTTGTCCACGCCCGTGATCGTCACGGTGTCCTCGGTCGTGGTCGAACCCGCCGCGATCGTCAGCGTGCTGCCGCTCAGCGTGAAGTCTCCGACAACCGCAGGCAGGACAGGCGTCGCCGTCACCGTCACCGTCGTCGCCTCGCTCGAAGCCCGATCAAGCCGCGCCGTCACCGTCGCGACGCCCCCGGCCTCCGAGATCGAACTGTCGTCTAGAACAAGCTCCACCTTGGGCGCCGGATCGTCGTCCTCGATCGTCAGCGTCCGCGAGTCGGGACCCGACACGCCGATCCCGTTGCTCGCTGAACCCGAAACCGTCACCGTCCTGTCCGGCGCGTCCACTTCGTTGTTCACGCCCGTGATCGTCACCGCGCCCGTGCTGGTCGTCGATCCCGCCGCGATCGTCAGCGTGCTGCCTGCCAGCGTGAAGTCCCCGACAACCGCAGGAGCGACAGGCGCCACCGAAACCGTCACGGTGGTCGCGACGCTCGACGCCGCGTTCAGGCTTGCGGTCACCGTCGCAACCCCGCCGCTCTCGTCGATCGAGGTCTCGTCAAGATGAAGTGTCACGACCCGGCGGTCGTCGTCCTCGATGGTCAGCGTCTGCGGGTCGGGAGCCGTCACCCCCTGGCCGTTCGCCGCCGTCGCCGAAACCGTCACCGTCCGGTTGACCGCATCGACCTGGTTGTCCACGCCCGTGATCGTCACGGTGTCTTCGGTCGTGGTCGAACCCGCCGCGATCGTCAGCGTGCCGCCGACAACCGTGATGTCCCCCGCAACCGCTGGAGCGTCGGGCGTCACCGTCACCGTCACCGTCGTCGCCTCGCTCGAAGCACGGTCGAGCCGCGCCGTCACCGTCGCGACGCCTCCGGCCTCCGAGATCGAGCTGTCGTCAAGAACCAGTTCCACCTCGGGCGCACCGTCGTCGTCTGAAATTGTCAGATCGATGGATGAAGGGCCAGACACGCCGATCCCGTTGCTCGCTGAACCCGAGACCGTCACCGTCTTGTCCGGCGCGTCCACTTCGTTGTTCACGCCCGTGATCGTCACCACCCCCGTGCTTGCCGTCGATCCCGCCGCGATCGTCAGCGTGCTGCCTGCCAGCGTGAAGTCCCCGACATCCGCAGGAGCGACAGGCGTCACGGAAACCGTCACGGTGGTCGCGACGCTCGACGCCGCGTTCAGGCTTGCGGTCACTGTCGCAACCCCGCCGCTCTCGTCGATCGAGGTCTCGTCAAGATGAAGTGTCACGACCCGGCGGTCGTCATCCTCGATGGTCAGCGTCTGCGGGTCGGGAGCCGTCACCCCCTGGCCGTTCGCCGCCGTCGCCGAAACCGTCACTGTCCGGTTGACCGCGTCGACCTGGTTGTCCACGCCCGTGATCGTCACGGTGTCCTCGGTCGTGGTCGAACCCGCCGCGATCGTCAGCGTGCTGCCGCTCAGCGTGAAGTCTCCGACAACCGCAGGCAGGACAGGCGTCGCCGTCACCGTCACCGTCGTCGCCTCGCTCGAAGCCCGATCAAGCCGCGCCGTCACCGTCGCGACGCCCCCGGCCTCCGAGATCGAACTGTCGTCTAGAACAAGCTCCACCTTGGGCGCCGGATCGTCGTCCTCGATCGTCAGCGTCCGCGAGTCGGGACCCGACACGCCGATCCCGTTGCTCGCTGAACCCGAAACCGTCACCGTCCTGTCCGGCGCGTCCACTTCGTTGTTCACGCCCGTGATCGTCACCGCGCCCGTGCTGGTCGTCGATCCCGCCGCGATCGTCAGCGTGCTGCCTGCCAGCGTGAAGTCCCCGACAACCGCAGGAGCGACAGGCGCCACCGAAACCGTCACGGTGGTCGCGACGCTCGACGCCGCGTTCAGGCTTGCGGTCACCGTCGCAACCCCGCCGCTCTCGTCGATCGAGGTCTCGTCAAGATGAAGTGTCACGACCCGGCGGTCGTCGTCCTCGATGGTCAGCGTCTGCGGGTCGGGAGCCGTCACCCCCTGGCCGTTCGCCGCCGTCGCCGAAACCGTCACCGTCCGGTTGACCGCATCGACCTGGTTGTCCACGCCCGTGATCGTCACGGTGTCTTCGGTCGTGGTCGAACCCGCCGCGATCGTCAGCGTGCCGCCGACAACCGTGATGTCCCCCGCAACCGCTGGAGCGTCGGGCGTCACCGTCACCGTCACCGTCGTCGCCTCGCTCGAAGCACGGTCGAGCCGCGCCGTCACCGTCGCGACCCCTCCGGCCTCCGAGATCGAGCTGTCGTCAAGAACCAGTTCCACCTTGGGTGTCGGATCGTCGTCCTCGATCGTCAGCGTCCGCGAGTCGGGACCCGACACGCCGATCCCGTTGCTCGCTGAACCCGAGACCGTCACCGTCCTGTCCGGCGCGTCCACTTCGTTGTTCACGCTCGTGATCGTCACAAGACCTGTGCTGGTCGTCGATCCCGCCGCGATCGTAAGCGTGCTGCCCGCCAGCGTGAAGTCCCCGACAACCGCAGGAGCCACGGGCGCCGCCGAAACCGTCACGGTGGTCGCGACGCTCGACGCCGCGTTCAGGCTTGCGGTCACTGTCGCAACCCCGCCGCTCTCGTCGATCGAGGTCTCGTCAAGATGAAGTGTCACGACCCGGCGGTCGTCATCCTCGATGGTCAGCGTCTGCGGGTCGGGAGCCGTCACCCCCTGGCCGTTCGCCGCCGTCGCCGAAACCGTCACTGTCCGGTTGACCGCGTCGACCTGGTTGTCCACGCCCGTGATCGTCACGGTGTCCTCGGTCGTGGTCGAACCCGCCGCGATCGTCAGCGTGCCGCCGCTCAGCGTGAAGTCTCCGACGACCGCAGGCAGGACAGGCGTCGCCGTCACCGTCACCGTCGTCGCCTCGCTCGAAGCACGGTCGAGCCGCGCCGTCACCGTCGCGACGCCTCCGGCCTCCGAGATCGAGCTGTCGTCAAGAACCAGTTCCACCTTGGGCGCCGGATCGTCGTCCTCGATCGTCAGCGTCCGCGAGTCGGGACCCGACACGCCGATCCCGTTGCTCGCTGAACCCGAGACCGTCACCGTCCTGTCCGGCGCGTCCACTTCGTTGTTCACGCCCGTGATCGTCACAAGACCCGTGCTGGTCGTCGAACCCGCCGCGATCGTCAGCGTGCTGCCCGCCAGCGTGAAGTCCCCGACAACCGCAGGAGCGACAGGCGCCGCCGAAACCGTCACGGTGGTCGCGACGCTCGACGCCGCGTTCAGGCTTGCGGTCACTGTCGCAACCCCGCCGCTCTCGTCGATCGAGGTCTCGTCAAGATGAAGTGTCACGACCCGGCGGTCGTCGTCCTCGATGGTCAGCGTCTGCGGGTCGGGAGCCGTCACCCCCTGGCCGTTCGCCGCCGTCGCCGAAACCGTCACCGTCCGGTTGACCGCATCGACCTGGTTGTCCACGCCCGTGATCGTCACGGTGTCTTCGGTCGTGGTCGAACCCGCCGCGATCGTCAGAGTGCTGCCGCTCAGCGTGAAGTCTCCGACAACCGCAGGCAGGACAGGCGTCGCCGTCACCGTCACCGTCGTCGCCTCGCTCGAAGCACGGTCGAGCCGCGCCGTCACCGTCGCGACGCCTCCGGCCTCCGAGATCGAGCTGTCGTCAAGAACAAGCTCCACCTTGGGCGCCGGATCGTCATCCTCGATCGTCAGCGTCCGCGAGTCGGGACCCGACACGCCGATCCCGTTGCTCGCTGAACCCGAGACCGTCACCGTCTTGTCCGGCGCGTCCACTTCGTTGTTCACGCCCGTGATCGTCACAAGACCCGTGCTGGTCGTCGATCCCGCCGCGATCGTCAGCGTGCTGCCCGCCAGCGTGAAGTCCCCGACAACCGCAGGAGCGACAGGCGCCGCCGAAACCGTCACGGTGGTCGCGACGCTCGACGCCGCATTCAGGCTTGCGGTCACTGTCGCCACGCCGCCGCTCTCGTCGATCGAGGTCTCGTCAAGATGAAGTGTCACGACCCGGCGGTCGTCGTCCTCGATGGTCAGCGTCTGCGGGTCGGGAGCCGTCACCCCCTGGCCGTTCGCCGCCGTCGCCGAAACCGTCACCGTTCGGTTGACCGCGTCGACCTGGTTGTCCACGCCCGTGATCGTCACGGTGTCCTCGGTCGTGGTCGAACCCGCCGCGATCGTCAGAGTGCCGCCGACAACCGTGATGTCCCCCGCAACCGCTGGAGCGTCGGGCGTCACCGTCACCGTCACCGTCGTCGCCTCGCTCGAAGCCCGATCAAGCCGCGCCGTCACCGTCGCGACCCCTCCGGCCTCCGAGATCGAGCTGTCGTCAAGAACCAGTTCCACCTTGGGCGCCGGATCGTCGTCGGTCACGGTCAGCGTCAGGGAATCCGGCTTATCTGGTGCATCAAGGCCGTCTAGGTTGTTCCTCACTTCCACCACAGAAATCGTAAAGGTCTTGTCTGGTGCATCGACATCATTGGTTGCTGCCACAATTTCTACGATTGTCTGATTAGGGAATTGCGGGTCCGGATTGGGTAGGACGTGGAACGTATTGTTGGCCAGTCTGATATCGCTCGCCATTGCAGGGTCAATTGGCGTCACCGCAACACTGACGGTTGTTTTCGCGCTCGTATGTCCAGTCAGCGACGCCACCAGCGAGGCTTTTTCGCCCTCTGAAATTGTGCTCGGTACGAGTGCCAGATTCAGCGTCGGTGTGTCTTCATCGTCAAGAAGAGTAAGTTCCTTGGGCGTCGGGCTTTGCACTCCTTGCGTGTTGGTCGCTGTTGCCGAGACGTTCAATGTCTTGTCTGGCTCATCGACAATGTTGCTGGCCGCCGTGATCGTTATGATGCCGGTGCTGTCCAACGATCCCGCCGCGACCGTCAGCGTGCTGCCACTTTGCGTGAAGTCGTCCGTGTCCGCATAATTTCCGGCGGTCACTGTAACGGTGATCTCCGTATCCTCGCTAGATAGATGGCCGAGCTTAGCCGTCACCGACACAGAGCCGCCTTCGGCGACCGATTCCGCCACAACAAGCGTCACGGCCGGTGGACCTTCATCGTCCTCGATGGTCAGCGTCTTCGAATCCGGCGCCACGACTCCATGGGCGTTCTCCGCCGTCGCCGATACCGTCGCCGTCTTGTCGGGCGCATCCACCTGATTGTCCTCGGCGGTGATCGTCAGGGACCCCTCGCTCGTCGTCGAACCCGCAGCAATCATCAGCGTTTCGCCGCTCGCCGTCATGTCCCATGGAAACGCAGGAGCAACCGCCGTCACGATCACCGTCACCGTCGTCGCCTCGCTCGAAGGCCGATCAAGCCGCGCCGTCACCGTCGCGACGCCTCCGGCTTCCGAGATCGAGCTGTCGTCCAGAACCAGCTCCACCTTGGGCGACGGATCATCGTCCTCGATCGTCAACGTCCGCGAGTCCGGACCAGACACGCCTATTCCGTTGCTCGCGGAACCAGAAACCGTCACCGTCTTGTCCGGCGCGTCGACCTCGTTGTCCTTGCTCGTGACCGTCACACGCCCCGTGCTGGTCGTCGATCCCGCCGCGATCGTCAGCGTTTCGCCGCTCAGTTCGTAGTCGTCCGTAACCGCAGGCAGGACGGGCGTCACGGAAACGGTCACGTTGGTTGCGACGCTCGACGCCGCGTCAAGCGTGGCCGTCACAGTGGCGACACCGCCGTTCTCCGAAATGGAAAGCGCGTCCACCGACAGCGACACCGTTCGACGGTCGTCGTCCGTGATCGTCAGCGTCGCCGGGTCGGGAGCCGTAACCCCGACAACATTGCTGGCTGAACCCGAAACCGTCACCGTCTTGTCCGGCGCGTCCACTTCGTTGTTCACACCGGTGATCGTCACCACGCCAGTGCTGGTCTTCGAACCGGCCGCGATCGTCAGCGTGCTGCCGCTCAGCGTGAAGTCCCCGACAACCGCAGGCGAGACGGGCGTCACGGAAACCGTCACGGTGGTTGCAACAGTCGACGCCTCGTCAAGCGTGGCCGTCACAGTCGCGACCCCGCCATTCTCGTCAATCGAGCTCTCGTCGAGATGAAGCGAAACCGTCCGGCGGTCGTTGTCCTCGATGGTCAACGTCGCCGGATCCGGAGCTGTCACCCCGTGGCCGTTCTCAGCGGCCGCGGAAACCGTCACCGTTCGGTTTGCCCCATCCACCTGGTTGTCAACGCCCGTGATCGTCACGGTCCCCTCGCTCGTGGTCGAACCCGCAGCAATTGTCAGAACACTGCCGCTGACCGATATGTCCCCTGCAACCGCAGGAGAGATTGGCGTCGCCGTCACCGTCACTTTCGTCGCCTCGCTCGAAGCGCGGTCTAGCTTGGCCGTCACCCTCGCGACGCCTCCGGCCTCCGAGATCGAACTGTCGTCAAGAACAAGCTCAACTTTTGGCGTGTCGTCGTCATCAGAAATGGTCAGATCGACTGACGAAGGTCCAACCACACCGACATCGTTGCTTGCTGTGCCCGAAACCGTCACCGTCTTGTCGGGTGCATCGATATCGTTGTCCTTACCCTTGATCGTCACTGTCCCCACGCTCGTGGTCGAACCCGCGGCTATTGTCAGCGTGCCGCCGCTCAGTTCGTAATCGTCCGAAACAGCAGGCAGGACGGGTGCCACGGAGACTGTCACGGTGGTCGCAACGCTCGACGCCGCATCGAGCGTGGCCGTCACCGTCGAAACTTCACCTTTTTCCGAAATGGAACTCGGGGCCAGAACAAGCGTCACGACTCGAGGGGCCTGAGGCGTCGCCAAAACCTCGTCCGACCCGTCGCCCTCGCCGCTCGCGTTGACCGCGCGGATCCGGAAACCATAGGTCGTCTCGTTGGTCAGACCCGTCACCTCATGGCTGACCGTGGTTGCGTTGCTGCCCACAATGTCAGCCCACGCACCGTACGCGGCATCACCCTCTTTTTGCTGCAACTGATACTTGGTGATGCTGTTGTTTTCGGGATCCGTCCACGACAGCGTCACCTTGCCGTCCCCCGCCACTGCGGCAAGAACGGGCTTCTCTGGTCGTGCCAGCGGTGTCGCGTCCGTCGATGCGGCCGCACTCTGCCCCGCCTCATTCGACGTCCTAACCTCAAAGCTGTACTCGACCCCGTTGGTGAGACCGGTGATCGTGCGGGACTCGGCATCTGCCGCAAGGTCGGTCCAGCCTGGCCAGTCCGTTTCGGATTTGACGCGGTGACGGATCTGCACTGCGGTCGGCGCGCTACCCGAATTCGGCAGTTTCCACGACAGCGCAACCAGGCCGTGTCCCGGCGCTGCAACCAGGTCGGTAACCGGACCCGGCGTGGCAACGCCCTCGACCGCAAAGCTGTCGGTGGCAACCTCTCCGCCGAGATCGGTCGCATACAGCGTGACGGTCCCGCTGCCTGCACGTTCCCCCCGCAATGTCAAAGTGTCGCCGGATCGCGTCATCGTGAACGGCGGGCTGTCCTGCCCGCTGACATTTGACACCGCAACGATCCTCAGCACCTCGTCTGCATTGGGATCGCTGAACACCGGAGAACTCGTGCTCGCAAGCTCGATGGTCTGCGTGGCACCTACCACCACTCTCTGGTCACCGACTCCATTGGCGACCGTCGGCGGGGCATTCACGCGCAGCCGGAAATCGATGGTGTCGTCGTCCGCGTCGCTTCTGTCCGAGTCGGAATCGTGGACTGTCATGGTGTGCGTTGTCCATGACTGGATCGCAGTCGGCGTACCGGAGAGCGTCGGTGGCACCCCGGAATCGAGGCCCAGATCGTCGGTCCCGTTGCCGTCGAAAACAAGGCCGGCCGGCAAGGCTGGGGATACAGTGTATGTCAGCTTGCCGTTGCCACCGGTAGCCGCCGGAAGTGTAGGCGGGGAAATCGCACTGTCCTTGGCGTAATGCTGGTCCGGTATCTCGGCGTCTGCAGCGAATAGTGGATTGCCCACGAGCGTGACCTCGAGCCCATCTCTGAACTCGACAGATTGACCAGGGTTGTCACCGGAGAGACTATGATCATCCAAAATGATTACAACCGTGGTTTTACCGGCAGCCGTCCCCGGCGATATTCTCATTCGAATCTGATCATATCGATATGTGAACGGAGAGATTCTTAAGCGACCACCCGGGAGCCTTGATGTTCGGTAAGTTTGACCGGGAAATTCCAATATGGCGGTGCCTTCACCCCATTCAGTCGAAATTCCCCATGTCCTGGGCCAGTCCGAATTATCACCGTCGGTGTGACCGCGCATCGGCTTGCAGTCGTCGGCGAACAATGCAATCGGGATCTCAACAGGGGCGCTGTCGCGGGACATCGTGATGTTGTCTGGTTTGTCAGGAAGGGTCTCCGAACAGCCAGCGGTCTTGAAGTTGAACCAGCCTTCAAGTGCCTTAGGCGTCTCGTCGTCCTCGTCCGATGGGTCCTGCGGGGTGGTGCCGACAACCGCCCTCACCCGAAATTGATACGTCGTGCCAATTGCCAGATCGGACACGCTGTAAGCGCGCGTGGTGGCGCCGCTGTTGGGGATATCGGTCCATGCGGATCCAAACGGATCTTCGTCTTCTGCAACCTGGTACTGCCACTTGGTGATTGCTGGGTTCGCAGCAGCGGTCCAACGCAAGTCGACCACGTCAGGCATGGCCTGAGATTGAGTGGCAGAGAAACCCATCGGAGTCGGCGCCGCGGCGGGCGTCGCCTCAACCGAGTCCGAAGGCGGACCGCTCACCCCCGATCGCATCGCGCGCACGCGGAAACCATAGGTCGTGCCGTTGGTCAAACCGGTCAGTTCATGGCTCGTGTTCGCGGCTCCACTGCCCGCAATGTCTGTCCAGGCACCGAACTCGCCGTCGCCCTGTTTCTGCTGATACTGCCACCCCGTGGCTCTCGCGACAGCCAGCCATGACAGCGAAACGGTTCCGTCACCTGCAACCGCGCTCAGCCCCCAAGGCTTGCTGGGAGCGATGACTGTCGGAATTGCCGACACGCCCGTCGACTGACCAGTGCCAGAAACGCTCTCGGCCCTGACCTCGAAACGGTAGGAGATGCCGTTGGTCAATCCCGTCACGTCGCGATCGTCAGCCCCAGCATCGAGATCGGTCCAGCTGTCGCTGTCCGTGAACGGCAGCAGATGAGAAGGTTTCCAGCGCACCTGCTGCTTTTCAACGATCGTGTTGGTCGGAGGCTGCCACGAAAGCGCGACCGAACCTTCGCCTGCCACTGCAACGAGACCTGTCGGCGCGTTGGGCAGGATGATGTTCGGAGTCGTCGTGACCGTGTCGGAAACCAGGCCGTCAATTCCGCCTCGTACCGCTCGCAGTTCGAAGTCGTAGGCCGTTCCGTTGGTGAGACCCGTCACGTCGTGCTGCGTCGTGGTGTCGTCGCTGCTTGGCACGGGCATCCAGTCGGTGAACGCGCCGCCGCCATGCTTGTGGCGATACTCCCAGCTCGAGACATCGGCTATCGCATTCCACGACAACCTGACCTTGGCATAGCTCGGCGTTGCCACGACACCGGACGGTTTCACGGGTGTTTCCTGCGGTGTCGCGACGATATAGACGTACCGAGACCACGTTCCAGTTCCATCAGCGTCATACGCGACAAGTCCGAAGACATACTGGTCGCCATTGTCGAGGCCAGGTGCCGTGAACGACGTTGTGTCTCCAGAAAGAGTCGTGCTCTTGCGCCCGTCCCCGTCGTCGAGATCTTCGCCAGTCGAACCTTTCTTGTACCTGAGAAAAAAGATGTCGGTACTGCTCAGTTGCGGGTGGAGATCCCAGTTCAGGAAGACCTGACCGTCGCCTGGCGTGGCGACAAGGCCGGTGGGAGGTGATATCGCGCCATCCACGGAGATCGTGAACTGCAGAGTTGCCGCATCACCATGAGTGTCGGTCGCCGTCCAACTGTATGTCGTTGCGTCTTGCGCTTCACTTGTTGGCGTGCCGGTGATGGTCCGGGTGGCAGTGTCAAGGCTCAGGCCAGTTGGAAGCGTCGGCGTCAATGTGTAGGACAACGTTCCGTCGCCGCCAGTCGCCGCCGGCAAGACCAGCGGCGTTATCGGCGAATGCTGCTGATAGTTCTGTTCTGCAACGGACGCCTGTCCGAAGCTGGGCGCGAGATTGTTCACCGGCGTCACCGAAAGCTCATCGGATGCAGCTCCGAAGGCACCGCCCGCCAGCTTCGCCCTGATCTGGAACGTGTAGCTGGAGCCAGCGGTGAGCCCGGTCACAGCATGACTGTCGGTGGTCGAATCGCTGCCCGTGATGTCGGTCCACGCACCATAGGTCCCGCTTCCCGCCTTCTGTCGAAACTGCCATCCGCTGACACCCGTCAAAGCGTCCCACGACAGTGCCGCCCGCCGGTCGCCGGCAGCGACGGCGAACCGGGTCGGCTTCAAGTCAAGCTTTGCGGTCAATATTGGGCTGGCCGAGCCCACACCGCCGCTTTGATTGAGCGCAGCCACCTGAAACTCGTAGGTTGTGTCGTTGTTCACGCCGTCTGAAACGACGAATTCCGTCGTGCCACCTGGACACCGGACGCCATTGCACAGCATGTTCCGCCATAACGGCCACGTGTTCGACGCCCCGGCAACACGATATCGATATGCCCAGGAATGAGGCGTGCCACCGACACTTGGCGCCGTCCACGCCAGGGTGACCCGCCCGTTGCCTGGACGGATGGACGGATTGATCGGCGCACCGGGCAACTCCTCGACACTCACCGCGACGCTCTTGCTGACACCCGAGTAGCCACCGCCCGACCCACTCAGGGTCACGGTCGTCGTGTCGTTTTCATTATCCGCATCAACGATACCGAATATCGAAACCGTCTGATTGACTGACCAGTTGGTCGTGGTGAAATCCAGTTTGTCCGTGCCGACCGACGCCACGTTCGTGTCGCCGCTGGTCAAGGACACCGTGACGTCCCTGCGCGGCTGTTTCGACAACTTGACGGTGATGTCCCTCTTGCGCCCTTCCGATATTGTCGGAAGGGTAGTCGGTTGCACGACGATCGAGCCACCGAGCGTCGAAGGAGCAACCCAAACAGTCAAGGTCCGGATGTCAACGTTGTTGCTGCTGTCGGTCACTTCGACGGTCAATGTTGCGGTCCCGGACGCCCCCGCAGATATCGTTAGAATGTAACGATAAATGCTACCGTCTTTGGTAATGCTCCCAACTTCACCTGTCGCAACGGTCGAGTTGCTGCTTCGGACTTCGAACGTCAACGTTCCGAGATCGCTTCCGTCGGAACTGTTGAGGCTGGCATTGACTTCCGTGACAGCGTCAGCCTCCGTCGGCTGATCGTCAATGAAGTTCAGCTGCGGAGCTGAATGAGCAGTTCCCATTGAAAGCGCCGCTGTCAGGACAAAGCCAAACAGAAATGCCCCGCGTCCACGGAAAAAACGTTGTTTTTTCAACATCATGAAAAACACTCCGAATTCAGCCCCCCCTCAACCGTTCTGGAACGGAGATTTTAACCGTTAATGCTAGTTGACAAATCAACGCAGTGTCAACGCCTAATTGCCCTCGTGGAACAAGAAACCGAGTTTTTGCCAACAGCCGAAACCCGCAACTCGGTTTTCAAAGCCAACCAACGCAACGGGGAAGAGTGCCGATCCTTCCCGTTTTCAGTTCGACCATTCCTCTCCCTGAAACATCTCGGCCAACGATCAAGACACGATGATCTGTGATTCCACGCATGCATCCGATTCAGACGCTCGAACGACGTCAAGGTGGGAGCGAATCACTCCTCCATGTCCGACAAGACGAGGCGTGCAAATTCTCGAGAAAAAAGTGGCGGAGAACGGCGCTGACCGTGATTACAAGTCCCCGTCTCCAACGAGTGACGGCGTCGTGAAACCCCGAAATCACGCCGAGAAACCCGAGTGTCCATGGTCAAGCCAAGGGTCGCACATCGACATTGCCAAGCGGATGCTGGAACCCGGAACGTGTGCTGTTCGATGCAGTGTGAGACCGAAATCGGACCCTCATCGAATCTCCGAGCGAGCGAAAGAACAACAAAACGTTCGATCAACTCGCCGGCCAGCCGCCGATTGAACCTCGAGGCCCATCCCGGCGCCCATGGATGCCCTCCGACCAGACAAGACGAAGAGAGAATCGGTCTCACGACAGGTTTGCGCTCTTCACCACCCGGTACGGCAACAAGCAGTTCCGGATTGGGCACAACGTCAGGTATCGCAGGCGTTGCTGCTGCCGACTCCCGGCCCGTCGCCACAGTTTCTGATCCGGTGCCAAACCGTCGTCGATCACGCGAAGCGGCCCGGCACGACCTCCGGAACCGCTTGCTGATCATGCGGGCGCAACTGCAATCACACCGCGCGGTTTCTTACGCCGGCCTTCGTTTTCCCTCAGAACGGCATGCGAAGATTGAACTGGGAGCTGAACTCCGAACTGCGGCTCGTCTCGGTGCGATACTCACCAACGATCTCGACCTCGAGTCCATCGCGGACAGCGTACTCGGCCCCAGCCCGATAATTCACCGAACGATTCTGACCATCGGACAGCTGCACGTCCGCGAACGGCGTCAACAGACCTTTTTGCCTACGAATGCCATAGTCGATGCGGGCCGTCAGCCGGGTCGGTTGAGCCTGTTCGGATTCTGCCAACTCGAAGTTGAAGGCCTCCTCCCCTTTCAACACGTCGCCTGGTTCCTGCCCCCATTCGTGAGTCAGCGCCCATGACAGGCCTCGACCATCGACGCGCGGCGCGAACTGTGCCTGCAGACTGGCGCCCCACTCGCTCGTTTCACCCTCAGTTTGAAGCTCCAGCCAGTGCCCGCTTGCGTCAATGCTGAAGCGCGACCCTGGTGCCGCGAGACTGAATCCGCCGGTCATTTCAAGGCCCGTGCTCTTCAGATCGTTCCAGCCGTCCTGTCGAAGCGAAACCCCGCCACGCGGCATCAGCATCCACTCGGAATCGAGGAACAGAACACCGTCATGCACGGCATCGATTCCGCCTCGCATGCTCCACGAACTCGCGCGGAGTTCCTCGTCCACCGATGACGAGAAAACGCCGGTTTCCATGTGCGCCAGACCGGCATCGCCCGTTGCAGACAGCGTGACGTTTCCTACTCGCAGGAACGGATGGCGCGCGCCAGCCGCAGCCACCAGCATTGAAAGATCAGCACGATCCGTTTTGTCCGCGCCGAGGTGCCGTTCGACCTTGCCGTCTCCGATCCCCACGATCAGGTGCAGGTCCGTGTCATTGTCCGTTTTCATCCGAACATACGGCCAAGCCGAAGCGAGCGTCGTGTTGATCACTCCCTCGTCGTCCTCAAGCCGGTACTCGACCTCGGCCTTCGATTGCGAAAAGGCCAGTCCCGCCAGCCATTTGCCGTTCTTCTGAACGTCGCTTCCGAACCAGACCGTGCGGTTGTCGCCATCGCGTGACCCGCTTTGCTCCCAGCCCTTGAACTGACTGGTGTCACCACGGGCCCAGAGGGACCAGTTCAACGCCGAACCGTACGAGTCGCCGCCGAGCGAAAACGAGAACGCGCTGTCACGCAGACTGGCGTCGCTGCCCGTCTCTTGCGAAAACCCAAGGCTCTCTGAGTCGAGCCAGTCATCGGCCATGCTGATCCCGCGCCAGTCGATATCGGTGAACTCGGGCATCGCACTTGGGCTCGCGTACGCACCGACGATCTGCTGACCGGCAAGAGTCACCGTGGTGTCGTCCGATTCAGATTGCAGTCGTCGAGAGATCATGTCCGTCGCATCGGCCAAGGTCGCTCGTGCCACCCCGGCGAGCACCGACTTCGTGATCTGCCCATGCGCCACGGCACGCGCTGTCGGTTGAGGCGTGGCGTTCGCAGCTGCATGATCTCCCGCACCGGCGGCACTCGCCGCTCTGACCTCGAACGTGTACTGAAGTCCGTTTTGCAACCCGTACACCGTGTGCTGCGTGGTGCCAGAAGCGCTGCCCGGAATGTCGGCCCATTGGCTGTCGTTCAGCGCCACCGAGGCCGCTCCGTAACGAAGCTGGTATCGAGTGACACGAACATCGTTTGGATCGTTCCAGGAGAGCACGACTTCGCCATCGCCCGGAGTCGCCGTGAGGCCTTCCACCGTCTCAGGTCGAGGTTGCCTCGGTGTTGCTTTCGCCTCGTTCGACTCGGCGCCATTCCCCGCAGCGCTCACCGCACGGATTCTGAAGGCATGTTCCGTGCCGTTGACCAGTCCGGTCACCGTGTGGCTGGTGGTGTCGGCCCCGCTTCCGGGAATGTCCGTCCAGCTACCGTAGCTGCTCGCACCTGCCCTTCGTTTCACTTGATACCCGGTGATGCTGCCGTCCGCTGGATCTGTCCAGGTGAGCGTGACTTCGGCATCGCCTTCGATTGCGACAAGACCCGATGGCTGGGCCGGTGACTGGTCGTCGTCCGTTCCGGCCAACGTCCCCGCAAAGAAGATCGTCGGCGAATCGTTGTCCTCGATTGTCAGGGTCTTTGACCCGGGCGCCGTCACGCCCTGGCCGTTCGATGCCGTTGCCGAGACCGTCACCGTCTTGTCGGGCGCACTGACAAAGTTGTCCACGCCCTCGATCGTCACCGAACCCGTGCTCGCCTTCGAACCCGCAGCGATCGTCAGCGTGCTGCCGCGCTGCACGAAGTCCCCCGGCACCGCAGGAAAGACGGGTGTCGTGGAAACCGTCACGGTCGTCACCGCGCTTGAGGGGCGGTCAAGCCTCGCACTCACCTCCGCGATGCCGCCGGCTTCCGAAATCGACTGGTCATCCAGAACGAGTGCGACCGTTGGCGCAGCGTCGTCATCCGTGATGGTCAGATTGACGGGCGACGGGCCCGACACGCCGACGCTGTTGTTCACCGAACCCGCAACCGTCACTGTCTTGTCGGGCGCGTCGACGTCGTTGTCGAGGCCCTCGATCCTCACCAGACCCCTGCTCGATTTCGAGCCGGCAGCGATCGTCAGCGTGCCGCCACGCAACCTGAAGTCCCCAGCGACCGCTGGCGAGACCGGCGACACCGAAACAGTCACGGTCGTCGCAACGCTCGACACGTTGTCAAGCCTAGCGCTCACCATCGCTAATCCGCCGTTTTCGCTGATCGAGGTCTTGTCGAGATGAAGCGACAAGGTTCGACGGTCGTCGTCCGCGATGGTCAGATCGATCTGCGACGGCCCGGACACGCCAACGCTGTTGCTGGCAGACCCCGAAACCGTCAATGTCCTGTCCAGGTCATCGAAGTCGTTGTCCACACCCGTGATTTTAACGGTGCCCGTGCTCGCCGTCGATCCTGCAGCGATCGTCAGCGTGCTGCCGCTCACCGAATAGTCCCCAGCGACTGCTGGAGAGACCGGTGACACGGAAACCGTGACCGTCGTCGCGGCGCTCGACACGCCGTCAAGGCTCGCAGTCACCGTCGCGACACCGCCATCCTCAGAAATCGAACTCGCGTCCAGCGACAGCGTAACCGTTCGACGATCGTCGTCCGCGATGGTCAGCGTCTTTGCAGCGGGCGCTGTCACGCCATGGCTGTTCGACGCTGTCGCGGAAACCGTGACCGTCTTGCCGGCCGCATCGACCTGATTGTCGATGCCCGTGATCGTCACGGTGCCCGTGCTCGTTGTCGAACCGGCGGCAATCGTGAGCGAGCTGCCGCTCAGCGTGAAATCGCCCGAAACGGCCGGAGAGACGGGGGTCACTGAAACGGCCACCACCGTCGCCTCACTCGACGCATGGTCGAGCTGAGCTGTCACCGTTGCAACGCCGCCATCCTCGCTGATGGACGAAGTGTCCAGAACCAGTTCCGCCGTCGGCGCAGCCTCGTCATCGTCAAGGGTCAGACCGATAGCCGACGGACGCCCCACGCCGACGCTGTTGTTCGCCGTACCCAGTATGATCAACAGCTTGTCCGGGGCGTCGACACCGTTGTCCACAGCCGTGATCGTCACGGTGCCCGAGCTCGTCGTCGAACCGGCAGCAATCGTCAGCGTCGAGCCGGACTGAACGAAATCTGCCCAAACCGCACTGGAGTCCGGAACGACGTCCACCTGCACGGTCGTCACTCCGCTCGACGCCTGGTCAAGCTGCGCGCTCACCGTCGCAACGCCGCCGTTCTCGCTGATGGAGGACGCGTCCACAAATAGCTGGACGTTCGGCTCGGCTTCGTCGTCCTCGATTGTCAGATCGACAGGCGATGGACCCGACACGCCAACCCCGTTGCTGGCCGACCCCGAAACTGTCAGTGTCCTGTCCAGCTCGTCGAGGGCGTTGTCCACGCCCGTGATCGTCACGGTGCCCGTGCTCGCCGTCGAACCTGCAGCGATCGTCAGCGTGCTGCCGCTCAGCACGAAGCCGCCAACGACCGTTGGAGCGTGGGGCGTCACTGAAACCGTGACCGTCGTCGCAACGCTCGACACGCCGTCAAGGCTCGCCGTCACCGTCGCGACACCGCCATTCTCCGAAATCGAACTTGCGTCCAGCGACAGCGTAACCGTTCGACGATCGTCGTCCGCGATGGTCAGCGTCTTTGCCGCGGGCGCTGTCACGCCATGGTCGTTCGACGCTGTCGCGGAAACCGTTACCGTCTTGTCGGCCGCATCGACTTGATTGTCGACGCCCGTGACCGTCACGGTGCCCGTGCTCGTTGTCGAACCCGCAGCGATCGTCAGCGTGCCGCCACTCAGCGTGAAATCACCCGAAACGGCAGGAGCGACGGGTGTCGCCGACACCGTCACCACCGTCGCCTCGCTCGACGGATGGTCGAGCTGCGCTGTCACCGTTGCAACGCCGCCATCCTCGCTGATGGACGACGTGTCCAGAACCAGCTCCGCCGTTGGCGTAGCGTCTTCGTCCAAAATGGTCAGGCTGAGCGACAGCGGAACCAACACACCAACGTCGTTGTCCGCCAGACCCACGACCGTCAACTGCTTGTCCGGGGCGTCGACATCGTTGTCCACGCCAGTGATCGTCACCAAACCCGTGCTCGTGGTCGAACCCGCAGCAATCGTCAGCGACCAGCCGCTCTGCACGAAATCCCCCAAAACCGCAGGAGAGTTCGGAACCGCAGCCACCTGCACGATCGTCACCGCACCCGACGCCCGATCAAGGCTCGCGCTCACGGTCGCAACGCCGCCGGCCTCGCTGATGGACGACGTGTCCAGGACGAGCTCGACCGTCGGCGCAGCGTCGTCATCGGCAATGGTCAGATCGACTGACAACGGATTCGACACGCCGACAATGTTGCTCGCAGCGCCCGAAACGGTCACCGTCTTGTCCAGCGTGTCGACGTCGTTGTCCACGCCTGTGATCGTCACGGTGCCCGTGCTCGTGGTCGAGCCCGCAGCGATCGTCAAAGTGCTGCCGGCAAGCGTGAAGTCGCCCGAAACCGCAGGAGAAACCGGCGTCGCAGACACTGTCACCGTCGTATCGGCGGTCGACGCCGCATCGAGGGTCGCCGTCACCGTCGCGACACCACCGTTTTCGGAAATCGAACTTGCGTCCAGCGACAGCGAAACCGTCCGACGGTCGTCGTCCATGATGGTCAGCGTCTTCGCGTCAGGAGCCGTCACGCCCTGGTCGTTCGTCGCCGTCGCCGAAACCGTCACCGTCCGGTCGGCCGCATCGACCTGGTTGTCGACGCCCGTGATCGTCACGGTGCCGGCGCTCGTCGTCGAACCCGCGGCAATCGTCAAGGTGCTGCCGGCAAGCGTGAAATCTCCCGCATCCGCAGGAGAGACGGGCGTCGCGGACACCGTCACCGTCGTTGCCTCGCTCGAAGCCCGGTCAAGAGTCGCGCTCACCGTTGCCACGCCACCGGCCTCGGAGATCGAACCGTTGTCCAGAACGAGTTCCACCGTCGGTGCAGCATCGTCATCTTCGATCGTCAGCGTCTTCGAGTCGGGAGCCGTCACCCCCTGATCGTTCGTCGCTGTTGCAGAAACCGTTACCGTCTTGCCCGGCGCATCGACATCGTTGTCCACGCCCGTGATTGTCACGGAACCCGTGCTCGTGGTCGAACCCGCAGCGATCGTCAAAGTGCTGCCGCTCAGCGTGAAGTCACCCGAATCTGCAGGAGAAACAGGCGTCACGGACACCGACACCGTCGTTGCCTCGCTCGACGCCCGGTCAAGCGTCGCGCTCAAGGTCGCAACGCCACCGGCCTCGCTGATGGTCGATTCGTCCAGAACAAGTTCGACTGTCGGCGCAGCATCGTCGTCCGTGATCGTCAGCGTCTTGATGTCAGGGCCAATCACCCCGAATTCGTGGCTCACTACACCCAAGACACTCACCGTCTTGTCCGGTGCATCGACGTCGTTGTCCACGCCCGTGATCGTCACGGTGCCCGTGCTCGTCGTCGAGCCGGCAGCGATTCTCAACACTTGGCCTGTTGCGATGAAGTCATCCGAAACCGCAGGAGAAACAGGCGTCACGAAAATTGCCATGATCGACCGAACGCTCGACGCCTGGTCAAGCGTTGCTGTCAACGTCGCGACCCCAGCGTTCTCTGAAATGGACGTCGTGTCCATCAACAAGGTAACCGTTCGACGGTCGTCGTCCATGATGATCAGCTGTTTCCCGTCCGGCTCCGTCACGCCCTGCTCGTTCGACGCCGTCGCCCAAACCGTCACCGACTTGTGGTAATCATCGACCTGGTTGTCGACGCCCGTGATCGTCACGGTGCCCGTGCTCGTCGTCGCACCCGCAGCAATCGTCAAGGTGCTGCCGCCCAACGTGAAGTCGCCCGAGACGGTCCGAAAACCAGGCGTCACCGAAACCGACAAGGTCGTCACCGCGCTCGATGCGCGGTCAAGCGTGGCCGTCACCGTGGCAACGCCTCCCGCCTCCGAGATCGAGGATTCGTCCAGAACAAGCTCGACCATTGGCGTCGCATCGTCGTCAGCAATGGTCAGATCCACGGAAGACGGACCCGACACGCCGACATCATTGCTCGCGGAGCCCGAAACCGTCACCGTCCTGTCAGGCGCGTCGATATCGTTGTCCACGCCAGTAATGGTGACTATGCCCGTGCTCGTCGTCGACCCCGCCGCGATCGTCAGCGTGCTGCCGCTCAGCGTGAAGTCGCCCGCGACTGCCGGTGCGACAGGCGTCGCGGAAATCGTCACCGTCGTCTCAACGCTCGACGCCTCGTCCAGTGTCGCCGTAACCGTCGCAACGCCACCGTTTTCGCCAATCGAGGCGTGATCGAGGAACAGCGTCACGACCCGACGGTCGTCGTCCTCGATGGTCAGAGTCCTTGCGGCCGGAGCCACGACGCCCCGGTCGTTCGACGCCGTTGCCGAAACTGTCACCGTCCGGTCGGCGGCATCGACCTGGTTGTCCACGCCCGTGATCGTCACGGTGCCCGTGCTCTCGGTCGAGAAAGCGGCAATCGTCAGCGTGCCGCCGCTCAGCGTGAAGTCCCCTGCAACCGCCGGAGCGACGGGCGCAGCCGAAACCGTCACCGTCGTCGCCTCATTGGACGCATGGTCAAGCGTTGCCGTCACGGTCGCAACACCACCGGCCTCGCTGATGGTGGACGTGTCGAGAACAAGCTCGACCGTCGGTGCCGCGTCGTCGTCCTCGATCGTCAAGTCGACCGACAACGGGCCGGAAATCCCGACATCGTTGCTCGCCACACCCGAAACGGTCACCGTCACGTCCGGCGAGTCGACATCATTGTCGACGCCGGTGATCGTCACCGTGCCCTCGCTCGCGGTCGAACCCGCTGCAATCGTCAGCGTGCTGCCGGCAACGAGGAAGTCCCCCGCAACATTCGGAGTCACGGCAATCGCGGAAACCGTCACCGTCGTCTCCGCGCCGGACGCGCGATCGAGTGTCGCACTCACCGTCGCGACACCACCAGCCTCGCCGATGGTCGATGCATCAAGAACAAGCTCCACCGTCGGCGCAGCCTCGTCGTCCGCAATCGTCAGATCGACAGATGACGGATCCAACACGCCGACATCGTTGCTCGCGGTCGCGGAAACCGTCACGGTCTTGTCCAGCGCGTCGACGTCGTTGTCCACGCCGGTGATCGTCACGACACCCGAACTGGCCGTCGAACCGGCCGCGATCGTCAGAGTCGTCGTGGCGCTCAGCGCGTAGTCACCCGAAACCGCAGGAGAGACCGGCGACACCGACACCTCCACCGTCGTTTCCGCGCTCGACGCCAAGTCAAGAGTGGCGCTCACCGTCGCAACGCCAGCGTTTTCCGAAATCGAAGCCGTGTCCAGGACAAGCGTCACGACACGAGGAGCTTGCGGCGTCGCCACGACCTCGTCCGACTCGGCGCCTTCGCCGCTCGCGTTGACCGCTCGGATCCGGAACCCGTAGACCGTCTCGTTGGTCAGACCCGTCACCTCGTGGCTGAGCGTGTTCGCGTCGCTGCCAGCGATGTCGGCCCACGCCCCGTATGCGGCATCACCTTCCTTTTGCTGAAGCTGGTACTTCGTGATGCTGGTGTTTCCAGGGTCCGCCCATGACAGCGTCACCTTGCCGTCCCCGGGCGCTGCAGAAAGAACGGGCTTCTCGGGTCGCGCCAAAGGCGTCGCGTCCACCGTCTCGGCCGCGCTCTGCCCCGATGCAGTCGCTGTTCGTACCTCGAAGCTGTATTCCACACCGTTGGAAAGACCGGTGATCAAATGAGATTCGGCATCTTGGGGAAGGTCGCTCCAGTCCGACCAGTCCGTTTCCGACTTGGCGCGATGACGAACCTGCACCGCAGTCGGCGACACGCCAGACGTCGGCAGCGTCCAGGACAGCGCCACCTGGCCGTGTCCCGGGGCTGCAATGAGATCGGTGACCGGATCCGGCACGACGATGCTCTCGACCGTGAAACTGTCGGTGGCGACGGCGCCACCAAGGTCGGTCGCGTACAGCGTGACGGTGCCGCTTCCTTCACTGACCGCGCTCAGCGTCAATGTGTCTCCGGAGCGTGTCATCGTGAACGGCGGGCTGTCCTGACCGCTGACGTTCGATACCGCAACGATGCTCAGCACGTCGTCGGCATTGGGATCGCCGAACACGGGCGAACTCGCGCTCGAAAGCTCGACCGACCGCGTTGCACCAAATTCCACTCGCTGGTCGTCGACTCCGTTGGCAACAGTCGGTGGCGCGTTCACGCGCAGCCGAAACTCGATGCTGTCGCTGTCCGCATCGCTGCTGTCCGCATCGGAATCGTGGACGGTGATGGTATGCGTCGTCCATGACTGGAATGCCGTCGGCGTGCCCGACAGCGTCGGGGGCACGCCGGGGTCGAGGCCCAAGCCATCCGCACCGTCACCGTCGAAAACCAGACCGGCCGGCAATGCAGGCGTTACCGTGTATTTCAGCTTTCCATCGCCGCCGGTGGCCGCCGGAAGCGTCGGCGGTGTGATCGCACCGTCCAGGGCATAATGCTGGTCCGCGATGTCGGCATCGGCACCGAACAGAGGATTGCCCGCGAGCGTGACCTGGAAACCTGCAACAAAACTGGTCTCCGGATGTCCTTCCCCCGCATATTTGATGTCGGTGAGTCTGATTCCAACGAAGGTCTCGCCGGCGCGCGTACCGGGCGACACTTGCAACCGAATCTGACCGTATCTGTATAGCAAAGATGAAATGTAGGCCCTCTTGCCATCGCCACCCGAATTGTAGGATTGGCCGGGATAATCCAGATCGACAGGGCCCACTTGCCAGTAGGTCCATACCGTCCACGGCAAGGGCCAGTCCGAGTAATCGCCGTCGTGATGACCGCGCATGGGCCTGCAGTCGTCTGCAAAAAATGCGATCGGAATCTCGATGGGACTGCTGTCGCGGGACATCGTGATGTCGCCGGGGTTGGCCGGCAAGGTCGCGGAGCAACCATCGGTCTTGAAGTTCATCCAGCCAGCAAACGCCTGAAGCGTCACCGACTTTTCGACCGAGGCGTCCTGTGGGACGGTGCCGACAACCGCCCTCACCCGAAACCGCCAGGACGAGCCGATGGCGAGGTCCGAAACGCTGTGGGTGCGCGTGGTGGCGCCGCTGTCAGGGATATCGTTCCAGTCGGTTCCGAACGCCTCGCTTCCTTCTGCCACTTGGTACTGCCACTTGGTGACGGCGGGGTTCGCGGCAGCGCTCCACCGCAAATTGACAACGTCAGGCATGTCCTGCGAAGCCGTGGCAAAGAAACCGGTCGGTGTCTGCATCGCGGCGGGCGTCGCCTCGACCGAGTCCGAAACCGCACCGCTCACGCCCAGGCGCATCGCGCGCACGCGGAAGCCGTAACTCGTGCCGTTGGCGAGACCGGTCAGTTCATGACCTGCGGTCGCGGCTCCGCTGCCCGCAATCTCCGTCCAGGCGCCGAAGTCGCCGTCTCCCTGTTTTTGCTGATACTGCCACGCCGTGGCGTTCGCGATCGCTTGCCAGGACAGCGAAACGGTTCCGTCTCCGGCAACCGCAGTCAGGCCTCGGGGCTTGACGGGCGCAACGATCGTTGGCGTGGCGGTGACTTCCGCCGATTGACCGGCGCCGGATATGCTCTCGGCCCTGACCTCGAATGTGTAGGAAATGCCATTGGTCAGACCGGTTACGTCGCGACTGTCAGCGCTGATGGCGAGATCGGTCCAGTTGTCGCTGGTCGTGAACGGCAACAGATAGGACGGTTTCCAGCGCACCTGCTGCTTCGTCAGCAAGGTGTTGGTCGGAATCTCCCACGCAAGCGCGACCGAACCCTCGCTCACCACCGCAGCAAGACCTGCCGGCGGGTCAGGAAGCAAGATGTCCGGCGTCGCCGTGACCGTGTCGGAAACCACGCCATCGACTTCGCCGCGAACAGCCCGCAACTGGAAATCGTAGGTTGTCCCGTTGGTGAGCCCCGTCACGTCGTATTGCGTCGTGGTGGCGTCGCTGCCCGGCACGGGCGTCCAGTCGGTGAACGCGCTGCCCGAATGACTTTGGCGATATTCCCAGCGCGTAACACCGGCAATCGCGTTCCACGTGAGCCGCACAAAGGCAACGCTCGGCGTTGCAACGACCCCGGACGGTTTCACCGGGACGAGATCCGGCGTTGCGGCCACGAAGCTGCGCGGCGACAGCCCGCCTCCCCCGTCGTGGTCAAAAGCGTAAAGACCGAAAACATGCCGTTCGGCATTGTCGAGACCGGTTATGGTGTGAGAGGTTGCATCGCCAGGAAAATTCGTTGTCGAGCGACCATGGGTATTGTCAAGATCGGCTCGGGTCGAGCCTTTCTTGTACCGAATAAAGTAGACGTCGGAACTGCCCATTTCCGGATGGTCGTCCCAGGTCAGGGTGACCTGACCGTCGCCTGACTTGGCGACGAGACCGGATGGGGGCGCGGTCCCGTTCTCCACGGCAATCTTGAACTGCAGGCTTGCCGCATCGCCATCGCTGTCGGCCGCCGTCCAGCTGTAGGAGGTGGCATCCTGCGAAGCGGTCGGCGTGCCGGAAATCGTCCGTGTGGCAACATCGAGGGCCAGGCCGGCAGGAAGCGACGGGGTCAACGCGTAGTTCAATGTTCCGTCGCCGTCGGTCGCCGCCGGCAAGACCAGTGGCGTGATCTGGACATGCTGTCGATAGTCCTGGTCAGCGATTGAGGCGAGTCCGAAGTTCGGAACGGCATTGGCAACCGGCGTCACCGCGAGTTCATCGGATTCGGCCCCGAAAGTGCCATCCGTCAGCTTCGCCCTGATCTGAAACGTGTAGCTGGAACCGGCCGTGAGTCCGCTCAGCTCGTGGCTGTCGGTCGTCGAATCGCTGCCGGTGATGTCGGTCCACGCACCATAGCTGCTGTCACCCGCCTTCTGTCGATACTGCCATCCGCTCACACCGGTCAGTGCGTCCCATGACAGCGTTGCCCGCTCGTGGCCGGAAGCGACGGCAAACCCTGTCGGCTTCAAGTCGGTGGTTGCGGTCAAGATCGGGCTGAGGGCCCCCAAGCCGCCGCTTTCATTCAGTGCGGCCAGCTGAAACTCGTAGGTTTTGTCGTTGAACACGTCGTCCGAGACGACGTACTGCGTCGTGTCGCCCGGACACAGAGCGCCATCGCATGTCATGTTGTTCCAATGCGGCCAATTGTCGGGGTCGTTCGCTGGATGCTGACGGAATCGATAGACCCAGCCATTGGGCGTGCCACCGACGCTCGGCGCCGTCCACGACAGCGTTACCTGACCGTTGCCCGGCCGGATGGAGGAATTGACCGGAGCGCCGGGAAGCTCCTCGACGCTTACGGCGATGGTCTCGTCGACACCCGTGTACCCGCCGCCGGATGCGGCGAAGGTCACGCTCGTCGTGTCGTCGTCGGTGTTGGCGTCCACGACGCCGGCGATCGTCACGATCTGGTTGACGGACCAGTTGGTGGTGGTGAAATCCAGTTCGTCCTTGTCGACCGTCGCCACGCTCGCATCGCCGCTGGTGACGGACACCGTGACGTCCCTGCGCGGCTGTTTCGCCAGCTTGACGCGGACAAACCTGTCGCGGCCTTCCGAAATCGTCGGCAGATCAGTCGGTTGCACAACGATCGAGCCGTTCAGCGTGGAGGGAGAAACCCAAACCTTCAGAGTTCGGGTGCCAATGCGATTGCTGCTGTCAGTCGCATCGATGGTCAAGGTCGCGTTTCCGGTCCCGCGCGCGGTTATTGTGAGCGTGTACTGGTACGAGGTCCCGTTTTGGGTGACGACAGCTGCCTCAGCCGTTGCGATGGTCGGATCGCTGCTGTCGACCTCAAGCGTCACCGTCCCGAGGTCGCTGCCATTGGAACTGTACAGACCGGAATCGACTCCCGTGACGTCATCGAGTTCCACGTATTGATCGTCAATCCAATGCAGGATCGGAAAGGCGTGAGCCGGTCCGGTCGCAAGCAAGGCCGTCAGGACGCAACCAAACAGACACGTTTTGATCTCACTCAAAAAGCGAAGCATTTTCAACATCATGGAACATCACCCGAATTCAACGCCCACCGACCTGGTCGGAGCGGGAACCGTCGACACGACTGCCGACAGCACAAGGACGACCATGTGAAGGCCACATTGCCGCCCGCGAAACTGCCCATAAGGCAGGACGATCGCACGCTACTTGCAATTTTGCCGATTATCAATGTGTGTCTTCATGGGTCGTGCCGAACTGGCTCCATGTTGCAGAAACGAGGCCGCCAGCGGGTCTTTTCGGCGCGCAGTCTGGCGCTTGGTCGAGTCGTTCCTGACGGCCTTGAGGCTGTCGGTGCGAGTGCGGTGCGCGCGTCCTGCATCGCTCTTGCCTTGTCCGTGGACACGGTCTCCTTTGGCGGCGAAGTCGCTGCCGGTGAGCCGGTTGACTCCAGCCTCGTCTGGCGACCGCGCCGCGAAACTCCTGGGATTCTCTGCACCGGGCTGCATCGCCGCTGCCGCCCGTGGTCGCTGAATCCGCAGTAGCCTGCCGGATTCTGCCCGAAGCGGTTTTGGCAGCGAACCTCACTCCATCATCGATCAAGCGCTTCTCGTACGTGCCGCCGCAAGGGGAACGCATTCCGCGAAAGGCGATTGCGTCAACATGCCGCTCGCCATACATTGACCCGTCAAAGTGCGGATTGCGTGGATCGCGATGCGCGGTTACGGGCTCGGTGACTGGCGGATGATGCCTGCGATCACGTGACGTGCCGCGGATGAAGAACGCTCGGATCCGAATGCAATCCAGCGCCAGTCGCGGCGCTTCGCGGTTCTTCGGGATGGGACCGCGACAATGAAGGGGGACACAATGCCAACAGTCGACGTCAACACCCGGACGGTTCGCTACGGAACGCTGAAGCCGTGCCGGACTGCCTTCATCGATGCGCACACGCCCGGCTCCGACCAGAAGGAAAACTTCGCGATCGTGGGTGGCGGCGTCTCCGAAAGCCCCGACCAGCACGTTCACATCGTCGACACGCCGGGCTTCAACATCGGAGCGGCCGGGCAACCGCCGAAATGCCGCAACTCGCTGCATTGCCATCGAACGGCAGAAGTGTTTTTCGTCCTCAAGGGACGCTGGCGGTTTTTCTGGGGACGTTGGGGAACGGCGGGTGAGGTCACCCTCGAAGAGGGCGACATCTTCAACATTCCGACCGGCATCTTCCGGGGCTTCGAGAACATCGGCAACGATTACGGAATGCTGATGGCAATTCTCGGCGGTGACGACGCGGGCGGCGGCGTGATTTGGGCGCCCCAGGTCATCGAGGACGCCGCCAATCACGGCCTGGTTCTGGCCGAGACGGGTCGCCTCTACGACACCAAGAAAGGCGAGTCGCTGCCCGATGGCATCAAGCCGATGAAACTCCTGACCGACAGCGAACTGGCGGAGTTCCCCGAGCATGCGGCCAGCGACGTCGTGCCGCGTTTCGTTGCGCGATACTGGGACATGGTGGCGCTTGCCAACCCGGAACCTGCGAAGGTCATCGGACCCGACGCGATGCTCCGCGACAGGCCCGGTTTCGAGGTCGACTTTCTGTCCCGCCCGTCGGGACAGGTCGCGAGCGCCGTGACCGATCGCCATGAAGTTCTCATGGTCGTCAAGGGCCACTGGCATTTGACGTGGAACGATTCCGAGACCGTTCTCGCGCCCGGCGACACCTGCGCGATTCCACCGGGCGTCTCGCGGGCGTTGTCGCCCTCGATGTCGGGCGAGGCCAGCCTGTTCAGGGTCCGAAACACGGATGATCCGGCCGGTCCGACCCATTGGCTGTGAACGAAGCCCGACAGACCGAGACCGCGACAGGAAACACCAAGGAGATGCTGACATGCCACTGATCCCGACGACCCATGTCGGCTCGCTGCCACGAACCCAGGAGGTGGTCGATTTCCTCTTCGCCCGCGAGCACGATGAAGAGTGCGACCCGCAGGCCTTCGACGATTGCATGCAGGCGGCATGTTCCGAAACGGTCCGCAAGCAGGTCGAGGCGGGAGTCGACATCGTGTCCGACGGCGAAACCTCGAAGATCTCCTATGCCACCTACGTCAAGGACAGATACGAAGGATTCTCGGGCGACAGCCCGCGCCAGCCACCCCAGGACCTCAAGCAGTTCCCGCAGTTTCTCAAGCGTTTGGCGGACTCGGGCGGCACCCCACAGTACGCGAGACCCTGCTGCACGGGCCCGGTCGTTCCCAAGGATCACGAAGACCTGCGCAAGGACATCGCCAACCTCAAGGCGGCAATGGCCGCTCACGGCGCCCGCGAAGGCTTCATGAACGCGGCCTCGCCCGGCGTCATTTCCCTGTTTTTGCCAAACGACCACTACCCCACCCGCGACGCCTATCTTGCGGCGCTGGCCGACGCGATGCGGGAGGAGTATCGGATCATCGTCGAGGCCGGGCTCTATCTCCAGCTCGATTGCCCCGATCTCGCCTTGTCGCGGCACATGCAGTTCCATGACCTGTCCGACGAGGATTTCCTTCACGTGGCGCAAGCCAATGTCGAAGCCTTGAATCACGCGCTGGCCGGTCTGCCCGCCGAGCGGATTCGCGTCCACATCTGCTGGGGGAACTACGAAGGTCCACACGTTTGCGACATTCCGATGGACACCGTGTTTTCGACGCTGATGAGTTCCCATGCGAGGTTTGTCCTGTTCGAAACGTCAAATCCCCGACATGCCCACGAATGGGAGGTGTTTGAAGCGCGAAAGTCCGAGATACCGGACGACAAGGTACTGGTGCCTGGCGTCATCGACAGCACCACGAATTTCGTCGAGCATCCCCGGCTGGTGGCCCAGAGGATTCGGAGATTCACCGACATCGTGGGCAGCGAGCGGGTGGTGGCCGGATCGGATTGCGGATTCGGAACCTTTGCAGGCTTCGGTGCGGTGGATCCGGACATTGCCTATGCCAAGCTGGTCTCGCTCGCCGAGGGCGCGAGGATCGCGCGGGATTCGCTGGACTGACGACCGCACCCGCCTCGAACGGCACGGCCGCACCGGCTCCCGCGATCGGCTCACTCAGGGATTTTGCCCGAGGAGCATGTCGCTGCAAGGCGCGATCTGGATGCTTCTGCACCAGATTGGCGACCTGTCGGGCTCGACAGTTCGCGCAACAGCGGGACCTGTCACGATTTTCACCGCAGGAAATCCCTGATCCGGTCCTGGCCATCATCGATTGCCGGTTGGGCGCAGGCTGCGGAAAGGCTTGAATGTGCTTGCAATGACGCTGCCCTCCGGTCTACTGATTGCAAGCGTATGCAAAGGCCGATTCGGACCGAGGGGAATCGCGTGACCAACGCCCTGCTCTACACATTCCGAAGTTGCCGGGGAAATTCGAGAGGGCCGAGCAGTTCGGCCCCTGTGTCGGCACGCCGAATTTCCGTGATTGGACCTGCATGTCAGGTTTCATCAGCATCAACTTGCCGAACCAACCGGCCCTGGCAGCAAATTTCTCATTGCCAGACCGATTTGGACCGCCCCGTCCGCCCGTCGTCGGGGCACTTTCAGGTGCAAGCCTCGTAAGCGCACCATCAACTTCGCATCAGGGGAGAACACAATGAACCTCAAGAAACTCACAATCACGTCTGCGGCAATCGCCCTTGCTGGGTCTGCTGCATGGGCCAACTGCGGACCGGCCGGTCAGTCGATCCGCGTTCTGGCCAGCGACTTTCCAGCGATCCACGCCGTCGCCCAGACGGCCGAAGACGCATGCGCCAGCGCGGCAGCCGAGTTCGTGCGCAACCACACCACCGAAGCGCGCCAGATCATGAACGCGGCGCTCACGCCGGATCCGGCCGAGTACACGTCCGTGATCGTGGCCAACTCGACGCTGACCCAACTCATGAACGACGGCCTCGTCCGGCCGCTGAACGACTACGTCGAGACATACGGAGGGCATCTCAAGCCCAACCAGCTGATCACCATCGGCGGCGATGTCATGGCAATCGCCTTCATGGCCAACTCGCAGCACCTCTTCGCGCGGACCGATATCCTCGCGGAAGCCGGCGTCGACGGGATTCCGTCAACCTACGAAGAGGTCATCGCTGCCGCTCAAAAGATCCGCGAAGCGGGCCTGATGGAGTTCCCTTTCGTCATGAACATGCAGGTCGGATGGAATGTCGGCGAGAGCTTCAACACCATCTATCTCGGCCACGGTGGCGAGTTCTTCAAGCCGGGGTCGGCTGAACCTGCCATCAACAATGACAAGGGCGTCGCGACGCTCAAGGTGATGAAGGCGCTGAAGGATCTCGCGAATCCGGACATCCTGACCTTCGCCTCCAACGAAACGCAGGCCTTGTGGGAAGCCGGAGAAGTCGCGCTGGCCATCATGTGGGGCTCGCGCGGCGGCGTCATCCTCGACGACGAGGGTTCCAGCGAAGAGGTGACCTCGAACACTGTTCTTGCCGGCGCACCGACCGTTGCAGGCGGATCGACCCCGTCCGCGACGCTGTGGTGGGACGGAATCACGATCGCCAAGAACGTTCCGGACGCCGAAGCGGAAGCCACTTTCGCAGCGCTGGTCGGCGCTCTGACGCCGGAAATGGTCGCCGATCACAACGACGACGCGGTCTGGTTGATCGACGGCTTCAATCCAGGACCGGCAGCGGCCGGCGTTGCGGCAACGGCCGCGGGGGGCGCGAAGTCCTATCCGATGATCCCCTACATCAACCTGATGCACAACGCGCTCGGTGCGGAACTTGTCGATTTCCTCAAGGGAGACGAAAGCGCCGAGGATGCGCTGGCCGACGTCGAGGCCGCCTACATCACGGCGGCGAAGGAGGCTGGCTACCTGTAGGAATCACTGCACATGGAAGAGGCCCGTCCACGAACGGGCCTCTTTCGCAAAAGTCTCCCGAGCGGAAACGGACGCGATGAAGAACCGCACCTTTTTCTGGTTCATCCTGCCGACACTGACGGCAATGACTCTCTTCATTGCGCTGCCTATCGTTTCGGTTTTCATCCAGTCGCTTCATGTCGATCACGAGCAGGTCCTCGTTGTCTCCGAAAGTTGCGGACCGTTTGGCTGCACCGAGACCACGGCGGTCGACACCGAAGCCACGGCCAAGCTCCGCGAGGAACAGCCGCTCGGGCGATTCAACGGGATCCAGACCTATCTCAACAGATCGCATCTGGCATTCGGCGAAATCGCCGAATCATGGCAGACTTCGACTTCGACCGGTGAATTCCTGAACGAGGTGTTCAACCTGCCCTTCTACCGGGCGCTGACCTTCACCCTCGTCTACACATTCGTCGTCACCCCGTTCGTGCTTGTTCTCGGGCTAGCGGTCGCGGTCGGCGTGAACAACTTGCCACGCCTCATCAAGGGTCCGACGATTTTCGTTTCGCTTCTGCCGATGATCGTGACCCCGCTCGTGGGTTCGATCATCCTGTTCTGGATGGTGGATGCCGACGGCATCATCGGCGCGACATTGCAGCGCATCTTCAATGACAATGCGCTCAGTCTCAAGGCGTCCCCGGCGCTGACCTGGACCATGCTCATCGTCTACGGCATCTGGCATCTTCTGCCGTTCGGCTTCATCGTCTTCTACGCCGGCCTGCAAACCGTGCCGCGAGACACGCTGGAAGCCGCGGTCATCGACGGCGCCAACAAGTGGCAGCGCATGCTCTATGTCGTGGTGCCGCATCTGATGCCGCTGGCGATCTTCATCACGCTGATCATGCTCATGGACAACTTCCGCGTGTTCGAGCCGATCATCGGTTTCCAGGCCCAGGCTCACGCGACCTCGCTGAGCTGGATCATTTTCAACGACCTGCGCGAAAGCGCCGACCCGCTCTACAGCTCTGCCGGCGCCACGTCAGTCCTGACCATCATCGGGGTCGCGATACTGCTGATTCCGGTGCTGATCCGGACCTGGCGCGACTTCAATCGGCGACGAGCATGAAGGAACCGGCGCGATGAACGGAACACAATCGCGTTTCACGCCGCTTGTCGTCATCTCGACATTGCTTGTGGCGCTCTGGCTGCTGGTCGCCTCCTTCCCGTTCATCTGGACGCTTTGGGGATCTTTCAAGGTCCAGGGGGACTTCTTTTCCAAGGCTGATTGGCGCAATGCGCTCTTTGGCGTGCACACGGTCGAGGAGACCGGCGGCTATTTCACCACTGCCGGTTACTACGGCGCATGGGTGCAGGAGGAATTCTGGCTCCCTGCCATCAACACGAGCATCGTGGTTTTCTTCACCGTCGTCATCTCGCTGTCCATCGGCACGCTGGGCGGTTACGCGCTTGCGCGATCGGGGCGCAGATACGCCTTCTGGATCCTGATGGCCGCGCTCGTCTTCCGCGCCATGCCCCACATCACGCTGGTCTCGGGCTATCTTCTGCCCTTCTTCCAGTGGAACATCTGGGGCATTCTGCCCACCACGGTCATCGTGCTGGTGGCAATCAACCAGCCATTCACCCTGTGGATGCTGCATTCGTTTTTCCTGAACATTCCCAAGGACATGGACGAGAGCGCCATGGTCGACGGCTGCACGCGGTTCCAGGCCTTTCGCCACGTCATCATCCCGGTGATGTGGCCCGGCGTCATCACCACCGGACTCTTCAGCTTCCTGCTCGCCTACAACGACTTTGCCGTGACATCGATGCTTCTGAGCAGCGAGAACAGGACCATGATACCCGCCATTGCCGGTTTTCTCGGAACCACCCAGGTCGAGGGCAACGTCATGTTCGCCGTCGCGGCGGTGGTCTCGGCGACCGTCCCGCTGTTCATGCTCGTCCTGTTCTTCCAGCGCCAGATCGTCTCCGGCCTGACAGCGGGCGCAGTCAAGGGGTGATGTCGGTTCACGACGACAACAAGGCTCTTCTCGCTCCGCTCCTCGACATCCTTCGCAAGGGTCCAGCGAACGACCTGCATCAGTGTCTCAAAGCGCTCCTTTCCCCTGAAGCCCGAATTCGCCTCGGTCATCCGATCGGCGAGATGACAGGTCCGTCGGAGTTCTGGAACCGCGCCTACGCGCCGTTGATCAGGGCCATGCCCGATCTCGAGCGACGCGATTTCATCGTCATGGCGGGGCCGGGTTGGAGAAATGGTCGGACGGGAGACTGGATCGGTCTTGGCGGCAACGCAGTTGGCACGCTGGTTGAGCCCTGGCTGGGCATCCCGGCGACCGGTCGCCCGGTCTTCATGCGCTACCACGAGTACCTCAGGATCGAGGACGGCAAGATCGTCGAAATGGAGGGCCTTTGGGACATTCCCCAGGTCATGCTGCAAGCAGGCGCGTGGCCATTGGCGTCCCAACTTGGCGTGGAGTGGATGTGTCCGGGTCCGGCCCATGGGCGCGGTGTCATTGTCGAGCCGCACGATGAGGCAGCCGCCGACCGCTCGGTGCAGATCGTCTGGGACATGTTGCACGATCTGGGGAAAGGCGACGCCGAAACGCCCGATCGCGGCCTCGACGGTTTCTGGCACCCGAACTGCCTCTGGTACGGACCGACCGGCATCGGCTCGGCGCGCGGGCATTTGGGGATTCGCGATGCTGTCCTGAAGGGGTTTCGGAGCGGGCTCGACAACAACGTCCGGGCACTCGACGCCGGCGTGTTCTTCGGGGACCACGATCTGGTCGCGTTCAGCGGATGGCCATCGGGCACGGCAACGCATTCCGGCGACGGTTTCCTGGGACTCGCGCCCACGGGCCGACGGTTCACCCGACGCAGCCTCGATTTTTGGCGCATCGAAGACGGACAGATCCGCGAAAACTGGGTGATGATCGACATGCTGGACATCTACCGACAGCTCGGCATCGATTTGTTTGCCCGGATGGCAGCCCTTTACCGAGCGGCGGGCGTCTCGCATGATTGACCGTCGTCCAATGCCGGTCGGCACCGTCGTTCCGAACCCGTCGCCCCCGATTGACGCGGCGCGCGAAAGGAGTCGCACCGAACGCCCGCTTCGTCGGCCCGACCGATACCGCGCGCGAAGAGTCGCCTCGATTTCGCCACGAGGCGGCAGGCGAGAGTCAAATGGCTGGTGTGCCAGGCTTGCAGATTTGCTAGAGTTTCCGACCCACGGAGAATCCCTGCCATCCGCGGCTGAGCGCCGTTGCGACCCCGGTCGTTCTCCGCATTGCCCTTTTGCCGTATCCGGAGGTCTTTCGGCGCGATGAGCGACATCCACAGTTCCAACAAGGCATCGATCGCGCCGCTTCGAGCGGCCATGTACGACTTTTCGGAAGCCTCGGTGCGAACCGCGCTCGCAAGCCTGCTCTCCGATGACGCGATCTGCCATTTCTGCCATCCGATCGGCGACATGACAGGGCCCGACGAACTCTGGAGCAAGGCTTATGCTCCACTCTTCGATGCCGCACCGGATCTCGAAAGACGCGACTACATCGTGATGGCCGGGCCGACCGAACACGGCGACAACTGGGTCGGGGCCGGCGGATACTACACGGGGGTTCTCACCGGAGCGTGGCTCGACATCCCGCCGACCGGTCATCAGTTCCACATGCGGTTTCACGAATTCTACAGACTGGTCGATGGCAAGGTGGTCGAAATCCAGGCGCTGTGGGACATCCCCGAGGTGATGATGCAGGCGAACGCCTGGCCGATGGCGCCCTCGCTGGGACGCGAGTGGAACGTGCCCGGCCCCGCCACCCAGGACGGTCTGGTTCCCGGTCCGTGGGACGAAGAGGCCGCGCAAGCGAACTGCGACCACATCATCGCAATGCTCCTCCACATGAAAAAGCACCCTTCGCAGGGGGGCCCAGAAGTCATGGAGATGGAGCGGTTCTGGCACCCCAGAATGAACTGGTACGGCCCGGCGGGCATCGGAACCGGTCGCGGAATCGAGGGATTCCGGAACTGGCACCAGATCCCATTCCTTCAGGCGATGCCCGATCGTGGACAGTACGTCGCCGACATCACCTATCACTTCTTCGGGGACGGAAATTATGCGGCGGTGACGGGCTGGCCGAACATGATCCAGACGGTCACCCACGACGGCTGGATGGGGATCGCGCCGTCGGGGCAAAAGATCACGATGTGCTCGCTGGACTTCTGGCGCGTGGAGAACGGCCTCATCCGCGAAAACTGGGTGATGGTCGATATCCTTGACGCATACCGTCAGCTCGGCGTGGACGTGTTCGCCCGCCTGCGCGAGTTCAACAAGGCCCGCAACCTCGGACGGGTCGCGCTCAAGGGCGGGCAAGGCTGAAATGTCGTCACTGCGACTCGCGATGATCTTGCCGGATCCCGAAGGGACAACCGGTCGATGAGCGGCAGAGTGACATCGGCGGACGTGGCGCGACGAGCGGGCGTCAGCCAGTCAGCGGTCAGCCGTGTCTTCACGCCCGGAGCTTCCGCCTCGAAGGCCACGATCGAAAAGGTCGTCAAGGCCGCCGACGATCTCGGCTATCGACCAAATGTCCTTGCCCGTGCCATGGCTTCAGGCAGGAGCCGGATCATTGGCCTCGTCGTGGCTTACCTGGAAAACCACTTCTATCCGGAGGCGCTGGAAAAGTTCTCCAACGCGCTTCAGGAGAAGGGCTACCATGTCCTTGTCTTCATGGCATCGCAGGCCGCCGGAAACATCGACAGGGTCGTCGACGAGATTCTCGACTACCAGGTCGACGGAATCATCGCCGCCTCGGTTGCAATGTCGTCCGACCTCGCCCGTCGGTGCAACGACGCGGGCGTGCCGATCGTGCTGTTCAACAGAAAGCAGGAAGGACAGGGCTTCAATGCCGTCACCTCCGACAACTTTGCGGCCAGCTTCCGTGTCGCCGAGTTCCTGATCGCGGGAGGCCACCGCAGGATCGGTTACGTCGCGGGTTGGGAGGGAGCCTCGACCCAACGTGACCGCGAAGCCGGGTTTCGAGCCGGGTTGGCCGCATCTGGTCATGGCATCCACACTCGCGAAAACGGCAATTTCGTGATGGAGTCCGCCCGCGAAGCGGCGCGGAACATGTTCACTCAAGCAGGGATGCGGCCAGATGCGGTCTTCGTTGCCAATGACCACATGGCGTTTGGCGTGATTGACGTGATCCGGAGCGAACTGGGTCTCAGAATCCCCGAAGACGTGTCTGTCGTCGGTTATGATGACGTCCCGCCAGCTGCATGGCCGGCCTATGACCTCACCACTGTCCGCCAGCGTGCCAACCTCATGGTCGAACGGACGGTGGAGATGCTGATCGAGCAGATTGAAGACCCCGGGCGTCCTGTTCGCGACGTCGCCGTCGATGCCCCTTTGATCGTGCGCGGTTCCACCCGCATTCCCCCATCTTGGTCAGGGTGACGCCGCGTTGCAGCCCACGCGTCGGCAGCTTCAAGGATTCGATCCTTGCGGCCTGCCCGCCAGACATCCAGGCGGCGATGATCATCGTTTTGGCGCCAGCCAATGGCCTGTCTCGACCCGATGCTTCATCGGCCACGCCGAGCCCCGCGACGTGACGATCCAGCGTTGAATTTCGGCATCCGGGCTCCGGAACTGGCTTCCACCGGAAACGACGCAGAAATCCCGTCGCCCGAAACCGCGGCCAACCGCCAGAATCCCGTGCTTGTTCATGGCCATCGACACGGCCATCGAAAGCCCTTCGATCCTGGCAGGACTCGTCGTGGTGCGTTTGTGGACACCAATGGATCACGGGATCATCCCGATGTCCGCGCGCGTCGCACCTTGATCCTGCTGGCTGGACCGATAGAGTTCAGCCTGACAAGAACGGCACGTCAGGGCATTTTATGTCAGCGCTCGATCGTATTCGCCACGAAATCCGTCGCACCCGTCACCTCCCCGAGGGCACTGTCATCAGGGCGCAGGCCGACGCAGCCGGCATTCCCGACGAACTGCGTGCGCGAGCCTCCCGGCGCGCCACAGGGCTGATCGACGCTATTCGCGACTCTGCCCATCACAGGTTCATGGACGATTTTCTGGCGGAGTTCGGGCTGTCCACCAATGAGGGCATCGCCCTCATGTGCCTCGCCGAAGCCATGTTGCGGGTTCCCGATGCACCGAGCGTCGATGCGCTGATCGAAGACAAGATCGTGCCCTCGCGATGGAGCGAACATCTGGGCAAGTCCAGCTCGACTCTCGTCAACGCGACGACCTGGGCGCTCATGCTCACCGGCAGGACGCTTGCGGACGAAGGGCACGGAGTCGCCGCGACCTTGCGCTCGCTCATCAAGCGCGTGGGCGAACCGGTCATTCGTGCTGCAGTCCGCCAAGCCATGCGCGAAATGGGTCGCCAGTTCGTCTTCGGGCAGACCATCGAAGAAGCGCTGTCACGCGCCAAGGCGGGAACCCGACCCGGGATGACCCATTCGTTCGACATGTTGGGCGAGGCGGCGCTAACTGCTGCGGACGCCGAGAGATACCGACTGTCGTACGAGCATGCCATTTCGAGCATCGCCTCCGTCTGCCATCAGGCCGATCCCGCACGCAATCCAGGCATCTCGATCAAGCTGTCTGCCCTCCATCCACGATTCGAGGTCTCACAGCGTGACCGGGTTCTCGGTGAACTGGCGGAGATTGTCGCATCACTGGCTCGCATGGCCAGCAGTGCGGGGATGGGGTTGAACATCGATGCGGAAGAGGCCGATCGTTTGGAATTGACTCTGGACGTGGCCGAAGCTGTCCTGAGAAGGCCGGAGTTCAAGGGCTGGGACGGTTTCGGTCTGGTGGTTCAGGCCTATGGCAAGCGCGCGGGACCGGTCATCGAGTGGATCGGGGAACTCGCCCGCGAGCTTGATCGCAAGCTGATGGTCCGCCTCGTCAAGGGAGCCTATTGGGATACCGAAATCAAGCGCGCGCAGGTTGACGGCCTGTCGAGCTTTCCAGTCTTTACCCGCAAGGCGGTCACCGATGTCAGCTATCTGTGCTGCGCATCGCGGCTGCTCGAGATGTCCGATCGCATCTATCCCCAGTTTGCCACCCACAATGCGGCAACCATCGCGACCATCCTGGAGATGGCCGATGACGATCAGAGCTTCGAGTTTCAGCGACTCCACGGCATGGGCGAGGAGGTGCATGATCTGGTCCGCTCGACCGAAGGAACGCGGTGCAGGATCTATGCTCCCGTCGGACGCCACCGCGATCTGCTCGCGTATCTTGTTCGCCGCCTGCTCGAAAACGGTGCCAACAGTTCCTTTGTCCATCAGCTGGCCGATGACGATGTCTCGTCATCGACGATCACGAAGGATCCGTTCAGCTCGCTCGACGACTCGACCGACCACGAAGCACTGGCTGCGCCTTCAGCGATCTACGCACCCGAACGCCAAAACTCGAGAGGATGGGACCTGTCCGATTGCGATCAACTCGCCCAAATCGACGCGGAACGGAAGCCATACGCGCAATCGAGTTGGGAGTTCGGACCAGCGTTGGTCGATGATCCCGTCGGAGGTGTCTGGCACGAGGTCCGCAACCCGGCCCGGCCCGACGACATTGTCGGCCGGGTTCTCATGAGCACCGAGGCGGGTGTCGCGACCGCAGTCATGGCCGGAACCATCTGGGACGCCCCGCCTGCAACCCGCGCCGCGGTCCTCGTTCGGGCCTCGGAGCTTTACGAAGAGTCCTTTGGCGAGATCTTTGCCATTCTGGCGCGCGAGGCCGGAAAAACCGTTCCTGACGCCGTCGCGGAACTGAGGGAAGCGGTCGATTTCCTCCGATACTATGCCGCCCGAAGCCTTGAGTTGCGCGCCCCGCCACGCGGGCTGATCGCGTGCATCTCGCCCTGGAATTTCCCGCTCGCGATTTTCACGGGGCAGATCGCTGGGGCGCTTGCGGCCGGCAACGGCGTCCTTGCCAAACCGGCAGAAGCAACTGCGCTCACGGCAGCTCTTGCGGTCAGCCTGCTTCACAGGGCGGGTGTCCCTCGGAACGTCCTGCAGTTTCTGCCCGGCGAAGGATCAACAGTTGGATCGCTCCTGTGCTCGTCACCCGGCATCGACGGCGTGTGTTTCACGGGGTCCACCGCCACGGCCCGGAGCATCAACCGCCAGATGAGCACGCATCTTGATCCGGGCGCACCGTTGATCGCCGAGACCGGCGGTCTGAACGCGATGATCGTCGACAGCACGGCCCTCCCGGAGCAGGCCGTTCGCGACATCGTGATGTCGGCGTTCCGATCTGCCGGCCAGCGTTGCTCGGCCTTGAGGGTCCTTTATCTTCAAAAGGACATTCGCGAACCGTTTCTCGACATGCTCCGGGGTGCGATGGACGAACTTGTCGTCGGCAACCCATGGGAGTTTCGGACGGATGTCGGCCCCGTCATCGATGACGGGGCCAAGGCGACAATCCGAAATCACGTCGATCATGCGAAAGCGGACGGTCGGGTGGACAAGTCGTTGCCAGTTCCCGATTCCGGTTCTTTCGTCGGACCGACCCTCATCGAAATCGAGAGCATCCGGGACCTGCAGGACGAGGTGTTCGGACCGGTGCTTCACCATGCAGATTTTGACCTCGAGGACCTCGATCGCGTCGTCGAGGACATCAATGCCACCGGCTACGGACTGACCTTCGGGGTTCACTCGCGGATCGAGGCGCGGATCAACCGCATCGTCTCCCGCCTCAAGGTTGGCAACGTCTACGTCAATCGCAACCAGATTGGTGCCGTTGTCGGCTCGCAACCCTTTGGAGGTCGCGGCCTTTCGGGGACCGGTCCGAAGGCGGGTGGTCCCGCGTATGTCCGCCGATTGACAAGTCCCTCCCGAACGGTCGCGAAACACGAAGCCGGGCGGCGCGTCGGAATCGGGTCCGTGCAAACGCTTGTTGGAATCGCGCGCGCCTCGCTTCGCGAGACCGAGTTCGATGCGACCCTCCTGCCCGGGCCCACCGGTGAATCCAATCGGCTTTGCACTGTCCCGCGCGGTGTTGTTCTTTGCCTCGGACCCACGGCGGAAACCGCCGCGCGGCAGGCCGGGGCGGCTCGGCGAAACGGATGTGTCCCGGTGGTCGTTGCCCCCCGAACGGACGAGTCGATCGGACTCGACGGCGAACTCGATCTCCATGACCTTCGCCATCTCCGGGGGATCGATGCGGTGGCCTGTTTTGGCGACCAGCAGATGAAACAGGCGGTTCGTCAGCAGCTTGCGGCGAGATCCGGTCCGCTCATTCCCTTGATCACGAGCGATCTGGACGACGAGTATCGCATCGAAAAGCACGTCTGCATCGACACGACCGCAGCCGGTGGCAACGCCGCATTGCTGGCGCGCTCTGGCTGAGGCGACGGTACCTCGCCTGTTTGATGCAGGGTTTCGCATCGGGTCGACCGTGATTTAAGCCCCGAACGGTCCGTTCAGCATATTCTTTCGGGGACCGGCGTGCGCAGAAGTTCCTCCGAATCATGGCCTTCGCGCCCATGGAAATGACCGATTGCATCGCGCCTCCAGGAGCCGTCAGGGATCATGACCCCGCGAACCGGGCTCTGGCAATTCGCCGAGCCGTCGGACTTCGAACCCGATGGGATCAGTCGGGGACTTCGTCGATGCCGCTTCCCCCAAAGGGATGGCACCGCAGGATGCGTCGCGCGGCAAGCCACGTTCCCCGAATCCCGCCGTGCCGACGAAGCGCTTCGAGGGCATAGGCCGAACAGGTCGGCTGAAACCGGCAGTTCCACCCGACATAGGGACTGAGCACAATGCGATAGGCATGGATCGGAAGGCTCAGAATCCACGCAAGCGGGCTCACGTCGACGCCCTCCTGTCACGGTGAATCTTCTCGAGCGCGCGGCGCAGGTCAGCGACCAGACTGTCGAATCGGCACGTTGCCGTCGTCTCGAACCGACCGATCAGGACATAGTCCCATCCAGTACGGCCGGAATCCTCAAGGACGATTCGCGCGGCCTCGCGCAACCGTCGTCTGGAACGATTCCTGACAACGGCATTGCCGACCCTTTTGGAACACGTCAGCCCCAGACCGATTTCAGGCAGATCGTCGCGCCGGTTGCGCGCCTGAACGATGACGCTGTCGGTGTGAGCACGTCTTCCGCGCCTCGCGGCAAGGAAACCGCGTCGATTTCGAATGCTGACAATCGAGCGCGTCGGTTCTTTTGCACCGCGTGACAAACCCGACATTGAGGCATCCCCAAGTCGCATGATCCGGATCGGCGACATCCCGACCCGGATTGGCCGATGCGGCCGCGCGATCAGATCAGGCGGAGATCCTCTTGCGGCCCTTGGCCCGTCGTCTGTTGATGACGAGCCGTCCGGCTTTTGTCGCCATCCGCGACCGGAATCCGTGACGGCGCTTGCGAACGCGATTGCTTGGTTGAAATGTCCGTTTCATTGCAAATCCCCGATCTGCCAGCCCGTCAAAATCTCTTGGTGCGATCCTGTCGCCAAGAAACGCTGCCTCTATCCGTTGATTTGGAAGGTGTCAACGAAATTGAAGCACCTATTCGCTTCATGCCGGGTCATCGTGACCAAGGCGCGCAAGCGCCGCCCGACGCATTTCCCGAACGTGCCTCCATTCAATGCGTGTCGCCCGGAACTGCCTGCGACCGGAACGAAAAGCCGGTGCGACTCATCAGCGATCAAGCGATCGTGGTCGGTTTCGGCCGTTCTCCCGCCATTTGCAAACAGGACCGACGCCATTCCCGTTGTTCGTCAAACCCGATCGAAGCCACCGAGTTGATCAACCGACGAAGTTCCATGCGTCACTGCCGTCGCGCCGCATACGCTGCATAACTCGTTGCGTCGTCAAATTTCAGGTGGTACAGATTCGGGACATTTCAACCCAATTCCGAAGAATTTCGATTATGGATTGACCAACGATCGGAAGACCAAGGACCAAACAGAGGATCAAGATGAAACTTAGTTGGAAAACCCCTCTCGGGATGACAGTGGCCTCAGTTGCCGTCGCGGCGATGTGCTCTGCCAGTGCGCAAACGACGAATCTGCGGATACAGACGCACTTTTCGCCTGAAACGCTCTCCGGTCAGATGGCCGCCGAATTCCTCGAAGACATCTCCGCGATGTCCAACGGCGAAATTCAGGTCGAGATGTTCTACTCGTCTGCAGTGGTCAAGTCCGCCGAGACGTTCGACGCTGCCGCGACCGGCATTCTCGATTGCGACATGACCGGCGGTTCGTACCAAACCGGCAAGAACCCGGCATTCCAGTTCGCCGGCGACCTCGCGGGTGGCTACACGAATCCGTATCAGCAAATGGCTTGGCTCCTGCATGGCGGTGGCTATGACACGCTGAACGAACTCTACAATGCGCATGGAATGGAGTTCATCGGATGGTGGATCCCGGGTCCGGAATCGCTTTCGTCCAATCGTCCCATTCGTGGCGTCGACGACTTCAAGGACTGGAAGTTTCGGTCGCCTCCAGGGATGATGACGCTGGTTTTCAAAAACCTCGGCGCATCGCCGATCGTGATGGACTTCAACGAGATTTTCACGGCGCTTGAAACCGGCATCATCGACGGTGCGGACGCTGCGAACCTGACCAACAATGTCGGGCTCGGACTCTATGACATCGTCGAGCACACCAACTTCCCGGGCTTCCACTCGATGCCAGCGGATCACCTGACCTGTCGAAAGGACGTCTGGGACGCGATGCCGGCTCACCATCAGGCGATCCTCAAGATCGGCATGCAGGCGCTTGCTCTCAAGAACGCAACGGCCAACGAGGTGGCGAATGCGCGCACCGCGAAGGAACTGCGTGCCAAGGGACTCAATCTGTATGAATGGTCGGAAGAGGAACTGAACAAGTATCGTGCCGCCGTGAAAAGCGGCTGGACCGAGTTCGCGACCACTCCGGAAGCCAAGTCGCTCCTGGATAGCCACATCAGCTTCCTGATCGACCTCGGCTTGATGAAGTAACGGAAGTCACGCTTCCGCGTGCGGGCAGCGCTCGATCTCTCAGGTTCCAGCGTTGCCCGCCAGATCAAGTCATGTCGGGTTCACCCCTGACGCACCCACGAGGGGTACAGGCGTTGAAGCCACCTTTGGCCCATTTCGATGACACCCCGTTTTCTGGCCATTTGACTTCTTGCCACCGCTGGCCCTCCCGAATCTGGCCGATTCGAACTCTTTTTCCGGTCATGCTCTCTTCAACATCCGGATTTTTCGGCAGAAATTGCCCTGCAGCGGCTTGTCGACTCCAACTGGCCGCCATCGCTTCGAACCAGCATTCATCCAGTTCACGCCGAGAATCGTTTCAGCCCATGCGCACCGATAATGCATACACAAACAAACGCATTGACACACGCATTGCTTCTGGTGTAGCCGTCTCCGAGTTGGCCGCAGTGTCCGATGGCACATTCAACGGCGGACGGTCCCGCAGCCAAATCATGGAGGACCGACATGAGGGCATTTGCTGGACTCTCACGCGACCTCAAGCCATAGTGAGGCAAATCTTCAACTGACCGTGTACGGCAACTGCCTCAATTTGCGGCAGTCTTGACAGGAGCAAGTGCTTTGGAAATCAAGTCAGACAAGATACTCGACTGGATACTGCCAGGCGCCTTTGTCTTTTGCTGTGGATGGGTGATCTGGCATATCCCTGCATTTCTTCTCGATTTCATCCCGCCGTCCACGCCAAGTCTCTTCGACCAGATGAGCGAATTGCACGCCAGAAAGGACGTCCTGCCCGGCTTGGGCGGGCTGTTCGGTGACCATGCCGACATCGTTGACTGGGTTGCCTTGATACTCATTCCGATCACCATGGCGTTCGGAGTTCGCAACATCACCGTCGCGCACATGGAGTTTCAGCACTGGCGGTCTGTCGATCGGATTGCACTGTTCATCGGCCGCGTGGCCATGCTCCTGATCCTGTTCATGACGCTTGTCATGCTCTACGAGGTGTTCCTGCGCTACGCACTGGAACGTCCGACCCTTTGGGCCAACGAACTGACGCTGTGGATCGCCGGTTTCGTCTTTCTGAGTTCCGGTCTCTACGCGATGCAGCAACGCTGCCACATTCGCATTTTCCTGCTTTACGACGTGGTGCCTAGGTGGATGCAGCGGGCGTTCGACATTGCCTGGACGCTGCTGTTCGCGGTCTTCGCGGGATTTCTGGTATTCGGCAGCTATCACCAGGTCTTCATCGTCAAGTTCTACAAGTGGGAGATGTTTGGCACGGCGTTCGACCCGCCGATTCCGGCAACCGTTCAGCCAGCCATCCTGATCCTCGTCACTCTCATCGCCGTTCAGGCGGTGGTCAACCTGTTTTCCGACTGGAACCTCGAGCCGACCGTGCACACGGCCGCCGACGACGTCGATGAAGACGAAATTGCGGCAATCAAGCGCCAGTTGGAGTCATAATCATGGATGTCGGAACCATCACCATCGTCCTCGTTCTGGGGATGATGGTCCTCCTCGCGATCGGCATGCCGCTCGGGCTGGCCTCTGCAGTGCTCGCTCTCTTGATCATGGTCATGAAATTCGAGCCGGGACTGCTTCTCAATCCGCTCACTTTCGGCGAGGGTCTACTGACATCGAGGCCAGGGACTGGACCTTTATACATTCTCACGCAGAAGATATTCGATCTGCTGACCGAGTATGTCCTCATATCCGTGCCGCTGTTCATATTCATGGCGGCGCTCCTCGAGCGTTCCGGAATCGCCAAGGAGATGTACGATTCGCTCGATTACTGGCTTTCCCGCGTCCGGGGCGGCATCGCGATCGTGACGTCGCTGATGGCGGTCATCATGGCAGCCATGTCGGGGATCATCGGAGGCGAGGTCGTTCTGCTTGGTCTGATCGCCCTGCCCCAGATGCTTCGGCTTGGCTACGACCAGAATCTCGCGATCGGAACCATCTGCGCGTCGGGAAGTCTTGGAACCATGATTCCGCCTTCGATCGTGCTGATCATCTACGGGCTGATCACCGAGACATCGATCAAGGCGCTCTTCACTGCGTCATTCATACCGGGTTTCATGCTCGCGAGTTTCATCATTATCTACATCGTTGCTCGCACCCAGATAAACCCGTCGCTTGCTCCGCTGCCGGAACCGAGGCCCGGAGATCCCGGCAGTTTGCAGAAGCTGGGGATGTTCGGCGCCTTCCTGTCGATTCTCCTCTCGGGTGTTGCTGCGCTCCTGTTGCTGCGCGCGTTGTACTTCACGGTGACCGGACAGAATGCCGCGCTCGACGCATCGGTCGAACCGATCTTTCTCGGCATGACCAACCACTTGCCCTATCTACTTGGCGCGCTCGTGATCGGTCTTGTCCTCATATTCTTCGTGTTTGGTCGGGAGCGCTCGGCCGAGGGCTGGCTTCACGGGAAGGGGTTGGTTCCGCCGTTTACGGTCATCAGCGTGGTTCTCGGCTCCATCTACGGGGGCATTTCGGGGATCACCGAGGCTGCCGGGATGGGAGCCTTCGCCGTCTTCGTGATCGCGGTCGCACGCGGTGAGGCAACGGTCTCGCTTCTGTGGGACAGCCTGATGCGGACATTGCGGTCGACGGGGACGATCATCTGGGTCACCGTCGGTGCGGCAGCGCTCGCCGGCGCCTACACATTGGCGGGCGGACCGGTCTACATCGCCAATCTGATCGTTGGCAGCGAAATGCCGACCATGGCCGTTTTGCTGACGATGATGGTGGTCTTGCTGTTCATGGGCGCGTTCATGGACTGGGTCGGCATCGTGCTTCTGATCATCCCGGTGTTTTTGCCGATCGTCCGACGGCTGCCCATCGAGGAAATCGGCATTTTCGGTCAGCTTGACCCGAAATACGTGGCGGTCTGGTTTGGTGTTCTGTTCTGCATGAACATGCAGGTCAGTTTCCTGTCGCCACCGTTCGGGCCGGCGGCCTTCTACTTGAAGTCAGTCGCGCCGCCGCACATTTCGCTCACGGACATCTTCAGGGGATTCCTGCCCTTTGTCTGCATCCAGCTGCTCGCCCTTGCTGTCTTGCTGACATGGCCACCGATCATCGAAATCCTGCTTCCCTGAATTGACGGATCATTTCCGCTCGCGAGAGTTCCGCCTCCGGATCGACTCGAGGTCACCTTTCCGCATGCCTTCGCTCGCGAGTTGACGACAGGCGAATCCGTCACGCTCTTGCGGTGCCATGCGGCTGCACAAGTCGCTGGAGAACGGCATGCTTTTGGGGCTGTTCTCCAAGATGGAACTGAAATCGTGCCAATTGGCGGCAACATGGCGGCGGTGCCGCTGTCATGCCTGTGGGCAAGATGGTCCGCTGGATTCACGGATGGCCGACGTCAATGCAGACAACCTGGACCCATCCGGTTGGGCAAAGGAACAGGCCGTTCCAAACGCAATCCCGCATTGATCCATTGGCAAAACCGCTGATTTTTATCCAAAATTTTTCGACAACGGAATTTTATCTCGCAGGATAAATTCTGCTTGAATGTGGACGAAAAAGAGAACAATTTATCTTCAATGATAAGGAATGCGTGCATGTCCAAACAACTCGATACTCTGCGTTGGGCTGGCCAAATTGGAGAAAGGCTCCGAAATCGGAGGAAAGCCCTGGATCTGAGCCTGGAAGAACTCTCCCGGCTGTCCGGTTCATCCGTCCCCACACTCTCCAACATCGAGCGCGGCAAGCGCGACGTGAAACTGTCGACGCTGGTTGCTCTGGCCAATTCGCTTCGGATCGACCTGTCCGCGCTGTTCAACGAGAGTCGTCACGAGGACAAGCAACGCAAGTCAAGCCATGGTTCGGTCGGCTACGATCTGGATGACGACTGATGGCCGTTACAGAGGAGATCGAAGTCTACTACGACAAATTCGTCGTTGGTCGGATAGTGGTACACGATCAGCAGCGGATCGGTTTTGCCTACGACTCGAAATGGCTGGACACGTCCGGAAACTTCCCGCTGTCGGTCACACTGCCTCTCGAGTCCGGGGAATTCGGCAATCATGTCATCGCACCGTGGCTCGCCAATTTGCTTCCCGAAGAACAGCAACTCGTGACCCTCTCCCGGGCACTTGGGCTCTCCGTTTCGGATTCCGTCGCGATCCTTCGAGAGATTGGAGGAGATACGGCAGGAGCGATTTCAATTGGGGAGCCGAGCGATCCCGCCGAATGGACCTACGAGTCCCTGCGGGCTCACTACGGGAAGGAAACCGGCGAGGCCGCTCTGAATCGTCACTTTGATGACCTGAGCCGCCGCCCATTTCTTGTCGGGGAAGAAGGCGTTCGGCTTTCTTTGGCAGGGGGACAGAAGAAGACGGCACTGGCAGTCCTCGGCAGTGACGGACAGCCCAGGCTCGGTTTGCCCGGGATCGGCGACGTGTTGGCCATTCCCAGAACCGGCGCTCCATCAACCATCATCGTCAAGCCGAACAACCCGATCCTGCCAGGCATTGTCGAAAACGAAGCCTACTGCCTGACCTTGGCCAAGATGATTGGGGTCCCCGCTGTTGACTGCATGATCATCGAGGCTGGTTCCCAGAAGGCTCTGGCGGTTGCCCGGCATGATCGACGCTTGCGTTCGGACGGCTCGATCAAGCGATTGCATCAGGAAGACTTCGCTCAAGCGAACGGCATGTTCGCGAACCAGAAGTTTGAACATGGCATGATACCGGGTCTCGATCTCAATTCTCTGCTGATGACAGGCAACCACCTGCCTTCCCGGGACGCCCTGAAATTGCTGGATCAAGTCATCTTCAACATTCTTGTTGCCAACACGGACGCCCACGCGAAGAACTATTCCATGCTCCTGAGCGATGGTCCGCGAATGGCTCCCCTTTACGACGTGTCTTCCGTGCTGCTTTGGGACCATGTCAATCAGTACCACGCTCAGAAGATTGCAGGCCGTCGCCGCAAACCCGAAAACATTGCGAAGCGGCATTGGGACCGGACAGCCGAGCAGGCTGGCTTCAACGCCCGTGGAGTCTGTCTCCGCGTGCAGGAACTGGTTGACGCCATGTTCGCGGAAAGGGTGAATGCGACAAAGACCGTGGCCGAGCAGACCGGGGCCTCGGTTCGAATTGTCGATCACGTGGCGGAGATCGTGGAGCAGAACGCTCTGCGGATTGCCGGGAGGCTCGAGCAGGTGGCTGAAACCCCTTTTCGAGAATGATTGACGCAGTGTGGGTGTTCACAGGTTTGTTTTCCAATTGATCGAGGCCAAAAATACGTTATTGCTATCGCGGAGTGCTGCCAAGTTGGGATTCGGAGGCACGGCAGGAGGCCATGAACGGATCTTTAGCGTCATGGTTGGCTCATCCGCTGACATCAGTGAATTGACCGCCGTACTCGACATGTGGCGACGACTCACGAACGTTGTCATCACAGGTGAGGGTTACGCGCCGCAGATGCAATGCTGGAGGAACTGCTGACATGGTACGGAGAGGAACGGGAGCGGACGATTGCGGTATACTTCTAGTTCGAGCGGGAACAGCAGTCCTGACTTGAACAACTAGCATGGACCCTGTTGCATCTGCATATGCGCAAGCAACCCAGCCGGGGCGACCCGAAACTCGACATCGTTTTGCACGTCCTCTTACTACGGCCAGCATGATGCGATGGACCAAGCAGTGATAACGATAGAATGGATCAAACAAGTTTTTTTAGGGTCGGACGTATGCTCATCCTGCTTTTTGCAGGACTAACCGCCGCCAAAGAAGTGGTTGCAGGATCGCTTGTTCGAAATTTTGATCCACTCCTGCTGGTCTGCGTGACTTTCTTTGTCACGACTTCGGTCTTTTCGGTTTGGCTTTTTATTCAACCTACGCCCAAGGACAGGCCCCCACTCTTCGCGCGGTTTGGCGACGTGATGGCTTTGAACTTTGCGACCCTCGCCGGGTGGGGAACTGTATTCTTCGCGCTTCAATTCATTCAGCCAGCGGTCGTTTCCACACTCGCCGTTGCCACATTGCCACTCTTTTCCATCGTAGTGCAGGCGATGCTCTCGGGCATCGACAGGACGGAACCGGTGGATGTGCTCGGAAGCATCCTGATTTGCATCTCTATCGGTTGGGTGTCTTGGAACGCCTACAAAGGCAATGGCATCGTTATCCCGACAAGCCAATTGGCACTGCAGTTGGCGATATTGGCTTGCATTCTTTCAGGGCTCGGCATGGCGGTCTCAAACGTCTTGGCGCGGCGGCTCTACAGGGCAGGTTGGAAACCGGGGGACATAATGGCTCGACGCTTCGTGCTCTTGTCCGTTGCGGCAGGGTGGCTATGGGTTAGCGGGGAGGGTGAAATTGCATTGGTGGAGCTTGCCGATTTGGTCATCTTTGCGGCGTTTGGACTGATCGCAATCGCGGTACCGATTTTTATCTTGCAGAAAGGCCTGCAAACGAGTGCCGCCGTCGAAGCTGGGGCAATAATTTCACTCTCCCCGATCCTCGTGCTGGCATTCCAGATTTTGGACCCGCAGATCACATCGGACTCCGCCACAACAGTCGGTGTTTTCGTCACGGTGATCTTGGTTGTATTGTTCCTCATAATGCGCGACCGCACAGTGGCTCGGCGCACTTCGCGATGACGAATTCAGTTGTCATTGTCGACGCATTCTCGTCAGGGCGCTTGTTACCTCAGCTTTTTTCCGAAAGGGGCTGGTCGGCGATCCATCTAAAAAGCAGCAGTAACGTGCCAGCATTCTATTCAAGTGCCTACCCGGGCGATGACGCTTTTGACGCTGCGTTTGTGCTCGGCGATGCCAACGACGCAGACATACTGCGGAAACTGAAGAGCAAGCGCCCCGATGCACTGGTCTGTGGATCAGAGTCTGGGACCACCACACATGACCGCATTGCAAGAAAACTTGGCCTGCCCGGAAACAATCCGGACACAAACAGTTGGCGAACGGACAAATTTGCCATGCAAGAAAGGCTGCGTGAGGTTGGCCTGCTGCATATCCGGCAACGGCTGATCACCAACGCTGCGGAGGCCGAAGCACTTGCCAATGAACAAACGGGCTGGCCGCTCGTAATCAAACCCGTCGACAGTGCCGGAGGCGATGGAGTTAGGTTTTGTGACGGACCAGTCGATGCCCATCGCGCGGTGGCGGAAATGGGCGGAACGAAACACGCGATGGGTCGAAAGATTGACGCACTGGTGGCGCAAGAACGGCTGGAGGGCAACGAATATGTGGTTAATGCGGTAGCGTACGGTGGTGAAATTGCGATCTGCGAGATCTGGCGGATCGACAGAACGGTGAATGCGTCAGGTGATGCGATCTACGATCGTGGATTCTTGCTAGAACCAGTGGGTGCTCCTCAGGAAGGGCTCGTCGCATATGTCCGCGATGTCGCGAAGGCACTCGGAATCGATCATGGTGCGATCCATGCCGAGGTCATGCAAACGCGGGCTGGCCCTGTGCTGATCGAGGTGGCTGCACGTCTCGCTGGCGCGATCTCCCACCGCACCACAATGCTCGCGCTCGGCAATAGCCATGCAGGTCGCCTCGTCGAGAGCATCAGCGACCCCCGCGCTTTCGCAGCGCTCTGCAATGGGGCACCAACACGCCGCGCCTTCGCCGCCTTCGTCAGCCTGATCAATTCTCAAGACGGCGAAGTCACCGCAGTACCAGGCATGGACCGGGTGAGTTTTTTGCCTTCCTTCGTTGAGGCGATCGGCACCAAGTGTGTGGGTGATCGAATAAAGGTAACGCGTTGTCTCTTTACAGGTGGTGGATTGATCTATCTCTGCCACCCAGACTTTGTACAGTTGCAGGCCGACATAGAGGCAATCCGACGCCTTGAGGCCGCAGGATTTTATGAGGTCGCCTCTTGAACCAATTTCCGAGAGTCTTGACCTGATCTGTGGGCCATACGTGTGTTGAGGGGTCGCGGGGTGATGGCAGCTCATTCACTGGAGCTGATCGACCAGACTTTCTCTGGTTTCCCGACGAGACCGCCTCATGCGTCGGCCAGAGCCACCTGCATGTCTGCGACCTTCTCGAACACCTGGTTCGACAGGTAGTTCGACTTGATGAATCGAAATTGCCGATCCGATGTATCCTCCGTTCTCCGTTGGAGGCACGTCAATCAGTACCACGATCGAAAGATTGCGGGACATCGTCGCAATCCAGGATGCATCGCCAGGCGGCATTGGGAACGGATCGCCGAGCAGGCTGGCTTCAACGCCCGTGGAATCTGTCTCCGTGTGCAGGAACTGGTTTATGCCATGTTTGCGGCAAGGGTTAATGCGGCAAAGGCCGTTGCCGACCAAGCCGGAGCCTCGGTTCGAATCGTCGATCACGTGGCGGAGGTCGTGGAACAAAACGCTCTGCGGATTGCCGGGAGGCTCAAGCCGGGTGGCTGAACCCCCTTGTCGAGAATGATCGACGCGGGACAGATGACGAGTTTCGACAAGGAGGCTCCAGAGTGAAAAAGCGTGTCGTGCTTGTGCCCCACGGTCGTCCCTTCAACCATGATCGCGCGTCCGCGCATTTGGCAGAAAGTGGGTTTCAGGTTGATTTCCGGTTCCCCTGCGACGGCGACCGCCTTGGCAAGCTCACCAGCGATGTCGCGGGCACGATCGTCTTCGGCGGGAAGTACTGCATCGACGAAATCCCCCAGCACGCGTTCCTGCAGGACGAAATCGACTGGCTGCGCCAGTGCATGGACGCGAACCTGCCCACGCTGGGAATCTGCCAGGGCGGCCAGATGATCGCCCATATCCTCGGCGCCGCTGTCGGACCGCACCCCGAGGGCCTTCACGAATTCGGATACTATCCGATTCACCCGGTTGACAATGCCGACTCGTTTCTTTCGGGCGAGCTTTTTGTTCCCCAGGCACACTACCACACATTCGACGTGCCGAAGGGCGCCAAGCTGCTTGCGAGCAGCGCCGACTATCCGAACCAGGCCTTTCAGTGGGGCGACCGCGTTTTCTCGTTTCAGTTTCACCCCGAGGCCACGCCGGAGCACATGCAGGAACACTGGCTGAACCAGCCATGGGGCGAGGAAAGCAGCTGAAAGCCCAACGCTCAGTCCCGCGAGGAAATCGAGCGCCTCGGCAGATTGCATGACGCAAAGCTGGACGGCTGGTTCCGGAGGTTTCTGACAAACCTGTTCGGAGCTGCCAAGACATCCTGTTGACCTGCCTTTCTCCGCATTGAGATGGCGGTCGTGGATGTCGCGGCGGCAGCTCCGGGCGACTGCTGCCGATACGGGCGTTCTGCATGGCGATTTTCGCCATTCCCGGATCGTTGCCGGCCGGGGCCGGGCCGAATCCTCGCGTCACGCCCGCGTCATGGCGCCATCCTGTCCCCGATGATTCACGAACGTTCCGACCTTGACAGCAATGGTCGAGCCCGCTTTCAGTTCTGCCGCATGAACAGGAACTTTTTGGCGGGACTCTGAAGGTGTCGGACAGTCTGCTTGGCATCGACCTGGGAACGACCTCGGTCAAGGCCGGGGTGTTTTCTCCCGATGGAGTCCGACTCGCTGGGTTCGGCGCTTCCTATCCGACCCTCCGCAAGGAAGGCGGCGTTTGCGAGCAAGATCCAGAAGACTGGATTCGTCTGATCGACCGCGCGCTGTTGCAATTTCGCGAGGCCGGACTGACAGGCCGGATCGGCAGCGGAGCCCTGACGAGCCAGGTCAACACGCATGTTTTTGTCGACCGAAAGGGAGAGCCCTTGTTGCCCGCCATTCTTTGGCAAGACACACGGGCAGCGGCAGAAGCGAGGGAACTGGACGCGCAGCTGAGCGACCAGAAGAAGATTGCCCTGCTCGGCGCGCCCATACCGATCGACGCTTCCCATCCGCTTGCGCGAATGCTCTGGGTTCAGAGGCATCATCCGGAATCCTGGGAGCGCACGGAGCATGTCCTCCTCCCCAAGGATTACGCGCTCTTCCGCCTGACTGGCGAATTGGCAACTGACCCCTTGTCCAACATCGGCCTCGTTGGACTCGATGGGGCCTTTGTTCCCGAAATCCTCGACCTCGTGCCCGGTGCGGCAAGCCGCATGGCGCCAATCCGCGGTCTGACCGAAATCATGGGACAAACTTCGGACGGCATCGCGATGGCAACGGCCACGATGGATGGCTGGGTCGGTCTTGTCGGCGCGGGTTGCTGCCAAGAGGGTGCGTTCGCGTATCTCGGCGGGACAAGCGAGATTCTGGGCGCAGCATCCCGCACGGTCACGAACGAGCCGGGGATCGTCGTCTTTGCCGAAGCGGAAGGACTGAAGCTTCATGCGGGTCCAACGCAGTCGGGGGGCGCATCGCAGCAATGGTTCTGCGATGTGGCCGGAATCGAGTTGTCCAGCTTCACGAGCCTTGTCGAGAATTCGTCGCGACGCAGACCAACACCGCTGTTCCTGCCACAGCTTGCCGGCGAACGCGCACCGATCTGGAACGCTGACCTGCGCGGCGCCTTTCTCGGACTCGAGTCGGGTATGGATGGATCGGACCTCGCCCGCGCGGTCCACGAGGGCGTTGCCCTTTCCGCGAGGCACGTGATGGAAGCGCTGCAGGCCTCGACCGGCATGAAACCGGACACGCTCATCTGCGGCGGGGGCGGGTTCAAGTCCCTTCCATGGGGACAGATACGCGCCGATATCCTCGGCAAGCGGCTCGAAAGACTCGCGGTGAACGAGCCGGGCGTTGTCGGCGCGGCCTGCATTGCTGCCGCCTCCAGCGGCAAGCAACTCTCGCTTGCCGACGCCCATGCCCCGTTCGCGAAAGTGGACAGGGTCTGGGAACCGGACCACACGATGCGGCAGCGTTATGATGACCTTTTCGGAATCTACCTCGACGCTCTGCAGTCGAATGAGAGCATCGGACTGCGGCTGTCGAAACTCCTGCCCCGACAACGGCAACAAGATGGTGTATGATGTTGCAAATGGCCCCGATCTGACGCCATGACGGCACGAACAAGTCCCAGCAAGATCAAGGGGACAACAACATTCAGGATGATGATCATGATCAAGACCCTTTCAACCACCCTCGCCGTCGCCGCGGCCGCAACACTGACCCACGCACAGGATGTCACCGTGGTCACGCCATATCTGGCACAGCCCGGAACGCAGATGTATCTCGAAGGTTTCGAGGCAGAAGCCGCGAACGCGGGCTGGGACGTCAATGTCATCGACACTGCCGGTGACGTCGCTGCCGCCATTGCGCGGATTGAAGACGCCGTGAACCAGAATGTCGACGCCATCGTCATCAACGTCGATCCGGCTCAGGTCGCCGCCGGCCTCCAGGCAGCTGCAGATGCCGGCATTCCCGTCATCGGCATGGACAGCGGGACAGACCCGCTTCTCTACACGAACGTGACGTCGAACGGATATGCCATGGCAGCCGAGACCTCGGTTTTCGTCGCGAATGAAATCGGCGGCGCTGGCAATGTCGTGATGTTCGTTTTTGATGCATTTCCGCCGGTGCAGATTCGTGGAGCGGTTGCTGATGCGGTCTTTGCCAACTTTCCCGATATCGACGTGATCGACAGGATCACGCCGGACGTTCAGGACGGCGGAATTGCCGACAGCCGCGCCAAGATGGAGGCGGTCCTCGCGGCCAACCCCGAACCCGGCAGCATTGCAGCCGTGTGGGCAGCATGGGACCAGCCAGCGCTCGGAGCATTGCAGGCGATCGAGGATGCCGGACGCGGGGATGAGGGCATTGTCATCGTCGGCATGGACGCGAATCCGCAGGCGCGCGACGCCATCGCGGCAGGAGGAAGCTTCAGGGCCTCGATGGCTCAGGATTTTCAGGGAATCGGCAGCGCTGTTGCCGAAGCCGCTGCTGCGGCCATCGCCGGCAAACCGAGCGCGGCCGCCGTCACCTACGTTCCGACCCGGCTGATCACGTCGGCGAACGTCGGCAACTGACCAGATCGTCCAGGGGCCGCCGGCCAGGCGGCCCCTGTCGCGTGACCAGGGTGCACGTCCCTCTCACATTCGAAGGCGTGACCAAGCGCTATGGCTCCGCCACGGTGCTGGACAATGTCTCGCTCACCCTGCACCCCGGCCGCATCCACGCGCTGATGGGCGAGAATGGCGCTGGCAAATCAACCTTTATCAAGCTGATCGCCGGGGTCGTCCCTGCCAATTCAATGTCGGTCCGCAAGGGAGACGTGGAAGTGGACCTTGCATCCGCTGCCGACTCGTCGGCGGCCGGCTTCCGCTTCATTCACCAGGAACTCAACATCGTGCCGCAGCTTTCGGTTGCCGAGAACATTCTCCTCGGCCACACCGTGCCAGCGCGGATGGGCGTGTTCGTGAACTGGTGCGAATTGGCGGCGCGGGCATCGGATGCCCTGGCACGTTTGGGCGTGCACCATATCGACCCGCGTCAGCATGCCGGGGACCTCGGAACTGGCGATCGCATGCTGATCAAGCTCGCATCAGCCCTTGTTGCCGATGGCGCACAACCGTGCCTCTACGTCCTTGACGAACCCACCGCTGCACTGAAGGCGGCAGAGGTCGAGAAACTCTTCGACGTTCTGCGTTCGCTGAAGGACGAGGGGGCCGCAATCCTTTACGTATCGCACAGAATTGGCGAGATCGCTGAACTTTGCGACGACGTGACCGTCCTGCGCAACGGTCGGAAAATCAGCGCTTGCGCCATTGGCGAAACGAGCAAGGCACAGATGGTTCGCGACATGACCGGCAAGGATGTTGCCGACAGCGTCCCGGCGCGCAGATCGGACATCGGCACCGCCCCCGTTGCCGCGATTTCGGGCGGGTCGTCGACTGCCTTGCGCGATATCAGTTTCAAGCTCGCCGAAGGAGAGGTGCTTGGAGTGGCCGGCCTCGCCGGTGCCGGCCAGACGGAACTGCTGCGTCTGTTTCTGGGAATCGAAAAGCTGCGATCCGGAAGCGCCAGGTTTCTGGGCGGCGACTTGCCCGCCTCCCCAAGCGATGCCTGGACGCGCGGGGTGGCCTATGTTCCCCAGGAGCGCCGCTCGGAAGGCCTCATGATGCACATGGGCACCCGTTCCAATGTCATGCTGCCGCACCTGAAGGGAGCGCTGGCAAGAACGGGAGTGGAGCGATCGCGAACCGATGCGCTTGCATCCCAGGTCAGATTGAAAGCCGATTCGATCGAACAGCCGGTTCAGGCGTTGTCGGGCGGAAACCAGCAAAAGGTGGTGTTTGCCCGGGCCATGGCAGCGCTGCCGAGATTGCTGTTGCTCGACGAGCCGACCCGGGGGGTCGATGTCGGGGCGAGGATCGAGATCTACGGGACAATCCGGGAACTCGTGGCAAGAGGTTGCGCCTGCATCATCGCTTCAAGCGATCTGCCGGAACTTCTCGGGCTTGGCGACCGGATCCTGATACTTGACGAAGGTCAGCAGAAAGAGGCGCTTGGAGCCAATGAACTGACGCCTGAATCGCTGCTCAGCCTCATTCATCATCATCGCGCTCGGCCTGTGTCATGCTGACGAGGATACGCCAGTTCGGGACCTTCTTCGGGCTGCTGATGATCGTCCTGTTCTTCACCGTTCAGTTGCCGGAGACGTTTCTGACCGCACGCAATCTCCTGAACATCAGTCAGCAGATCTCCATGCTTGCGGTCGTTGCCTTCTCGATGACGGTTGTCATGGTGATGAACGACTTCGATCTGTCGGTCGGGTCAATGGCAAGTCTTTCGGGCATCGTGGCCGCGACCATGTTCGCCGCCGGTTTTCCGGTGTGGGCCGGGGTGATGACCGCGCTTGCCGCCGGCTTGCTGGGTGGCATGTTCAACGGCGTTCTTGTTTCGCTCGTCGGCATTCTGCCTTTTGTTGCGACTCTCGGGACGCTGACGATCTTCAGCGGACTGGCCTTTTTCATCAGCGACGGCCGAACGATATTCGGGCGCGACATTCCGGCGGAATTCTCGGGGTTTGCCCGCAGCGGGGTCTCGCTGGAAAGCGTCGGACTCGAAGCGCTCAAGATCCCGTCTCTGACGATCGCCGCGCTGGTCGTCCTTGTTCTCGTCTGGATCATTCTTGAACAGACGAATTACGGACGCCGCCTGTACGCGATCGGCGGCAACATCGAGGCCGCGCGGCTCGCCGGCGTGCGGGTCCGGCTCATCCGTCTCAGCGCCTTTGCCGTCACGGGTCTCGGAGCGTCCGTCGCCGGCCTGATGTATGCAAGCCGGGTCGCCTCCGCCAACCCCACGCAGGGTTCCGGCTTGATGCTCGACGCGATCGCGGCGGTGTTCCTGGGAATGACGATGGGCCGGGAAGGTGAACCGCGCGTGCTTGCGACCCTCGTGGGCGTGTTGATTCTGGGAATTCTTGACAATGGGCTGACCCAGATGAAGGTCGACAGCTACATTCGGGAGATACTTGTCGGGGCCATCGTGATCGCCGCAGTTGCAACATCATCGCTGGGCAGAAGGGCTTGATCAGGCACCAAAATCGAATTGCCGCGAGGAACCGGCGGACTGCTTGCTGGCACGTTCGCTGTCTCCCTGCCGTTCCGCTTCGGCGCTCGCGACGGGCAGCACTCGCATGTTCATCGGGCGACTTGAGAGGAGCCCTCGATCAGTGACAGAGTGTCGAGTCCTCGAATCCGTGCCGAACGATCAAGCCCAATGAGCAAGCGGACCCGATTCGATGCCCCGGCCTTCGCGGCTGAACTCGTCAGGATTCCGAGTTCGGATCCGCCTGGCGGAGAGCTGGACGTTGCCCGCAAGGTGTCGGCGGAGCTGACCGCGCTCGGCATCGAAAACCGGCTTGACGAGTTTCTTCCCGGACGCGCGAATGTCATCGGGCGGATTCGCGGCACGGGACAAAAGAAACCCATGGTGTATTCGGCGCACATGGACACCGTCCCCATCGGCGACCGGCAATGGAGCTTCGACCCCTTCGCGGGAGACACTCGGAACGGTCGGATTCGTGGGCGCGGTTCGTCCGACATGAAAAGCGCGATTGCCGCTTTCATCGGCGCGGCCCACATCCTGAGCCAGCGAAAGACACCACTGGGGAGCGACGTGATTCTGGCATTCACTGCCGGGGAAAGCGCCGACTGTCTGGGTGCCCGCCATCTCTTGAAACAGGGGTTTCAGAACGAGATCGGCGCATTCCTGTGTGGCGAGCCGAGCTCGCTCGATCTGATCGTTGTCGAAAAGGCGACCCTTTGGCTTGCAGCGGAGGCCGAAGGCGTTCTCGGTCACGTATCCGGAGAGGCGGGAGTGAACGCGATCGATCTGATGGCGGACTTCCTCGCCGCATTGAAACGTCTGGATCTTGCGCTGCCGCAGCATCCGCTGCTCACGCCACCCACGGTTCGCGTCGGAACGATCTCGGGCGGGACTGCGGTCAATGTCACGCCCGACAGATGCATCGCAGAGATCGATGTGCGATTTGGCCCCGGAATCGACCAAGAGGACGTGATCGAGAAACTCAGGCACGTGGCGCCCGCAGGCGTGACACTGAGCGTCCTCGATTTCAAGCCGGCGGTCGAGGAGCCTCCCGACAGCGAATTCTCGCGGTGCTGCGTGAATGCGATCGGAGAAGTCACTGGCAGCGAGCCCGAAATCCTGGGCGTTTCGTACTACAGTGATGCTGCAATCCTGATGGACGGGATCGATGCGCCATTCGCCATTGTCGGTCCCGGCGACCTGGGGATGAGCGGACAATACGACGAGACCTGCAGCGCTGAACGGATCGAGGCGGCCGTCGAGATTTACGCAAGAATCGCCGAGCAGTGGGTCGCTTGATGAGGTATTTTGCCAAGCTGCGCGCCGTCTTGCGATTGCCGTGCCTGGCAACCTAGATGACATGTTCCGAAGGATTTCTTGCGACGATGAGGCAATTCATTGGCCGATCCGAACCTGTCTGCCTGCCTGTGCGTCACTCGGTGCTCTGGAATTCTCGTCGTCCTAAGGTTTCACGGTTTCGCTGACCTTTGGCGCATCGGAACTGGCACGCGACTACGCACCGTCAGGAATCGGAACGTCGACCAGTCTGCGGCAGCAAGAGCGCCTCGTTAGGTGCTGACAACGTGAGCCTTTCCTGAAACCCGACCAAAGCCGGAAGAACTGTCTCAGGACGCCTCGGAAAACCCACGCACCGGATCAACTGCCCCGAGATTCAACCGGCCTCACCGCTGTCGTGCCGCTTCGAGCCAGTCCAGTGTGGCGCCGGTGTCGCCACCGGGCTTGTATTCCGCCCCGATCGGGTTGCTCCAGCCGAGAGCCTCGATGCCTTCGAAGATCGTCGGGTAATGCAGTTCTCCGTGGTCAGGTGCGCCGCGGTCGGGAACAGCTGCGAACTGGATGTGGCCGATGATTGGCAAAAAAGCTTTCAATCGAGTGAGCAAGTCGCCCTCGGTTCGCCCCACATGGTAGCAGTCGAACATCAGCTTGAGGTTCGCTGCATCGACACTTGAGATGATATCAGCAGCTTGATCGGTCGTGGACAGGAAATAGCCCGGAGCATCATGACGATTCAGAGGTTCGATCAGGATCGTCCTGTCGGTCCGATCACAGGCATATCGAAGGTTGTCGGCAAAAACGGAGCCTGCATCGGGCCCCGATGCAAAGCCCGCCATCACGTGAATCGCTCGCGCATCGATGGCGGTTGCATAGGCAATGGCCTGGTCAATGGCAGCCCGGGCCTCCGCAACTCGGTCAGGAAGAGCGCAAAGGCCGTTCTCGCCGGGACGGCCGCGCACCGTGTTGATGCCAAGCATCGGCAGACCGCTCGCATCCAGTGCGGCACACACCTCTTCGGGTGGGGTCTCGTAGGGCCAATGACATTCAACCGCATCAAAGCCTGCCGCACTCGCTGCGCGGATGGCATCCGGCAAGCTCAAGTCAGCCCAGAGAAATCCGAGATTGGCCGAAAACTTCATGCGTTCCGCTCCGCGTTGCAATTGGCGACAACCGCCGATGCCAGGTCAGCATCCAACCCCAGAACCCGAATCTCCTGTCTGGCAGGCGCGCAGGCCAGATCGCGGGACCCGAAGAAATCGTCGCAAGAGAATCCGAACCGCATCACGTGTCTCCTGGCAGTTTCAAGCCCGCGTTTCGGGCATAGACCTTCGCGATGGAGGCGTCATCCTCGCGTCCCAGCCCCATCCCGACGGCAACCATGTATTGCTGAAAAGCCGCGGCCGTGATCGGGGCCGAGAAGCGCGCGGACTTGGCGATGTCGAGCACGATGCCGAGATCCTTGGGCCAAATGTCGATCTGGCTGAGCGGAGTGTAGTCGCCTGCGACGATGTGAGGCGCGCGGTTCTCCAACACCCAACTCGTGCCCGCGCACTTGCTGATGACCTCGACGAACCTCTCGGGCGTGACACCTTGGGTCATGCCGAACGTCAAGGCTTCGGCCATGGTCGCGATTTGAACCCCCGCCAGAAGCTGGTTGACCGCTTTCATGGCCGAACCCGGTCCAGCCCTGTCCCCAAGTTCGAAAACCGTCTCGGCCGTTGCATCGAGGACAGGGCGCGCGGCCGCAAAGGCATTCGGTGTTCCCGAGGCCATGATCGAGAGCTTCCCGTCCGCCGCCTTTATCGGTCCGCCGGAAATCGGCGCATCGAGATAGTGGACACCGCATTCACGGCAGCGGGCTTCCATGTCACGCGCGAATTCCGGCGGGACCGTTGCGCAGGCCATCACGACGGCACCTTGACGAAGCCTGGGGACAATACCGTTTTCACCGAAGAGAACGTCTTCGGTCTGCGCCGCATTCAGCACGACGACGACCACCGCATCGAGCGTGCCTGCAACCTCGGAAACCTCGCCAATGGCCCCGCCTTCCGAGAGAAACCGCTCCATCGCCTCGGGCATGACGTCAAAGCCATGGGTCGCAATCCCCGCGCGCAGAAGACTCGACGCCATGCCGTATCCCATGGCGCCCAGCCCAAAGACTGCGGTTTTGATCTTCTCGGTCATGTATTCAGTCTCCTCAAGCGCAAGAAGTTTTCGGATCGTGCAAGGCACGAGAATTCGTCCGAAATCGTGATGGATCGGTTCTGCCATTTGCAAGCCCATTCCGGTGACGTGCCTGCAAGGTCGAAAGTGTTTCAGACGAGCCCGACTTCCGTCTGTTTGACCGATACTAGAATCCTTTGGGCAGCTCCAGTTTGCCGCTTCGACCAACTCGCGACGGAGGTTGGAACGTCATCCCCTGAGCAGGCGCGTCGACAAGGTTGCACGCGTTTGAATACCCCTTGAACGAACCTTAATCGGCATGGGCTGCACAAAAAATCCTGCGGAATCAGCACTCCTCATCAAGGCACGCGAAACAGCCATTGGCCACGGTGCCCGCATTTGTGCAACCCCTGCGTGTTCACGCATTCTGCGGCGGCCCTTCGCCGCCTGTCTCGATGGCAGGTCCATCGTGTTGGGTCTACAGGGTCATGTCCGCCTGGCACGTGTACCGTCTCGACAGCCTCGACCCCGATGCCTTGCTCGACTCTGCGGAATCCGCGTCGCTGTGCACCAGCCAGCATCGAAAGTTGCCGGTGCATGATGGCGCCGCAAGCTCATTGTTCACGCTTGCGGATGGCGTAAGCTCGTTCGATGTTCTTGATCGCGTTGGCAAGGTGCTGGCGCAAGGCTCTGGATGCTGCGGTGCCATTGCGTGCAAGGAGCGCTTCAACGATGTCTTGGTGCTTGCGTGTTTGCGTTGTCCGATTGGCCAGTTGCTTGGCAGAAACGAACCTCGCGCGCCAAAGCCGCGCATTGAACGTTCTGTGCGTTTCCGCCAATGCCGGATTGTGGGCCGCTGCGACAATTTCACTGTGAAACTGCATGTCGATGCCGAAGAGGCGATAGCGATCCTCGCTTTCGGCCAGATCCACCATCTGATCCTGCAGGTCCGCGATCGTGCTCAACTCTTCGTCCGTGGCTCTTTGGCAAGCCAGTTCGCCCGCCAGTCCTTCCAGCGCGCCTTGCACGTCAAGCCAGTCTGACAGTTGCGACAACGGCGGGTCCGCGACATATGGCCGTCGGGTTTCGGAGTAGGACACCAGCCCGTCGATTTCCAACTGCCGAATGGCCTCTCGCACTGGTGTCCGACTGATGCCCAGTATCTCGGATAGGTCACGCTCTTTCAGAGCCATCCCGGGTGGCAGTCTTTCGAGCAGGATGAGTTCACGCAGTCTCTCGAACGCCTCTTCGCCAAGGCTGGGTCGTTTGGCAAGACTCTCGTTGTCGCCGAGAATGTCTTTCAGCGACGCGCCCTGCGCCGCAGAAACCGTTGTCGAAACCTGAACTTCGTCGCTCAAGGCCATGCCTCCTGCATGCCGGATTCTTGTCCACCTGCTTCAACCGCTCTGGCCGAATATCGAGTGACACACTCCAGCATCATCAAAATCAAGTTGATTTGGTATACCAAAAACCGTATACCAACCGCAATATCAAGTGTTCTCGTCGACGAGAAAACTCGAAATCCGAAAGGGAGGATTGACTCATGCACAACCACTTCAAAAGCCTGCTGATCGCTGCAGCCGTCGGGAGCCTGTCGCTTGCCGCGATTTCCGCGCCCGCAACGGCCGACGAATTTCCAAGCGGCCCGATCGAAGTGATCAACAACTCCAAGCCCGGTGGCGGGTCCGACATCTTCTTGCGATTTGCAACCGAAAAAGCCGCCGAGATCCTTGGAACCAGCTTCATTCACCAGTCGAAAACCGGCGGGGTCTCGACCAACACGCTGAAATACGTCGCCGGCAAGCCAGCCGACGGTCAGACCCTGTTCATCGTCAACGCGGGAACGGCGCTGACCATGATGCGCGGAACGGTCGATCTGACCAAGGACGACATCGTCCCGCTCGTTCGCGGCACCATCGATCCGGAGTTCATCGTCGTGAAAGCGGGCCGCTTCGCCGATGCGGCCGAATTCATTGCCTACGCCCAGGCCAACTCCGTGAAGCAGGCCGGCACGAAGGTCGGTGGCAATCCCCACGTCAGCGCGCTGATCATGCGCGACGCGATCGGCATGACCGACCAGGTCTACGTGCCCTTCGAAAAATCGGGCGAAATCGTCATCAACGTGATCAACGGCAATGTCGACGTTGCGCTGCTGAACCACGACGAGTTCATCTCGCAGGCCAATGCCGGCGAGGTCGAGGCACTTGCCATCCTGACGCCCGAGCGTTCCGCCAACGCACCTGATATCCCGACCGGCCATGAGGTCGGCATCCCGGTGGACATCGCCGTCGTTCGGGGCATCGGGGTTCTGAAGGGCACGCCGGAACCGGTCATCGAGAAGCTGGAAGCCGCTCTGCTCGAGTCCATGAATTCGGAAACCTACCTCGACTACCTCGCCGGATCCGGTCAGGATGCCTCCAGCATCGCCGGGCGCGAGGCCTTCGGAGCGCAGTTCGAGGCCATGTACGAAGGCTACCAGGCTGTCGCCAAGGACCTTCTCGGCGGTTGACACAAAATCCCTGCTGGCCTGCCATGGTGCGGGCCAGCACACCTCGTCAGACTGCGGGACCTTGTCATGTCGACAACTGACGTAAACGCGAAGCCGATCGATCGGACACTGCTGTTCGAATCCATCTTCATCATGGTCTTTTCAGCCGGGATGTTCGCCGTCACCTACACCTTCGACAAGGTTCCCGCGATCCTGGCCCAGGGAATCCAGCCAACAGTGTTCCCAAGGGCGGTGCTGATCATCATGTTTGCACTGGCGGCAACCCAGGCGTTCAAGGCCATGCGTCTCACGCCGCAACAGGTCGCTGAACTCAAACCGATCAAGGCCATTCCACCGGTCGTGTACGTGACTGCAGGGTTTCTGATCGCATTCGCGGTGATCATGCCGATCATTGGCACCTTCCCCGCAATCGTGATTTTCCTGCCCGCGCTCGCGCTTCTCTGGGGCGAACGGCGCTGGGTTCTCATGGCCTTGAGTTTCCTCGGGTTTCTCGGCTTCGCGTACGTCCTCTTCCGTCTCATCATGAACGTCCCGCTGCCCTGAGGTCTGGCAAAATGGAAGCCTTTCTGCTTGTCGTTCAGTTTCTTGCCGACCCCTACCACCTGGCGATCATTGCCGGGGGCACGTTTGTCGGCCTGATCGTCGGCGCCCTTCCGGGTCTTGGATCCGTGATCCTGATCGCCCTGATGCTGCCGTTTGTCGTGCGGATGGACCCCATCACGGGAATCGCGCTCTGCGCAATCGTCTACTGCGCGACAACCTACGGGGGCTCGATCACCGCGATCCTCATCAACACGCCCGGCACGCCAGCGGCCGCAATGACGACGTTCGACGGGTTTCCCCTGGCGCAAAAAGGCGAGGCCGGACGGGCACTTGGCATTGCCACCTTTTCGAGCGCCATCGGCGGCATTCTCGGCATCCTCGTGATGATCGTCGCCACGCCGCTTCTCGCAAAGATGGCGTACAGGTTCGGGCCAGCGGAGTTCTTCGCCCTCGCGGTCTTCGGCATGTCGATGCTCGCCTCGATCAGCGGGGCGTCGATGACCAAGAACTTCATCGGCGGCGCCTTCGGCATTCTCCTCGCGACAGTCGGAACCGATCTGACGACTGGCGTGCAGCGCTTCACTTTTGGACAGGCGGATCTCTACGAAGGCATCGCGATCGTCCAGATCATGATCGGCATCTTTGCGGGCGGCGAACTCCTGCGCCAGGCCACCCAGGCCCACCTCAAGAGACAGCTCGTCGCCGAAGGCGTCACCAAGCTTCCATCCCGCGAGGATTTCCGCAGGATTTGGAAAACCGTCCTGCGCAGCACCGGCATCGGCACATTCATCGGCATCCTTCCGGCCGAAGGCGGCAAGGTCGCGGCGATGATCGCCTACAACGAAGAACAGCGCTGGAACAAGAGAAGCCGCGGCCAGTTCGGCAAGGGCGCGATCGAGGGCGTCGCAGCGCCCGAAGCCGCCAACAATGCGGCAACTGGCGGCACGATGGTTCCAACGCTTGCCCTTGGCATCCCAGGTGGCGGCTCGACCGCAATCATCCTGACGGCCATGCTGATCCTCGGCCTGCGCCCCGGACCGCAACTCTTTGCCGAGCAGCCCGACCTCCTTGCCGGGATCTTCGGCGCGATGCTGGGCGCGAATCTGTGCTTCCTCGTCTACGGCCTCGTTGGAGCAAAGCTCTTCAGCCGCATCACGCTGATCCCGACGACCATCCTGTGGCCCTGCGTCATCTGCCTCGCCTGTCTTGGCGCCTACAGCCTGCAGCAGAGCATGTTCGACGTGGGCGTGATGATCTTCTTCGCTGTGCTGGGATTCTTCCTGAACCGGCACGGCTATGCGCCTGCCCCCATCGTCATGGGCCTGATCCTGGGCGAGCTGATCGAAACCTCGCTCAAGCAGTCCTACCTGATCTACGACGGCAACCTCTTCGCCATCCTGCAGCAGCCGATCGCACTGGCGTTCCTGCTGTTGTCGCTGGTGGGCCTGTGCAGCCCGCTCATTGCCAAGGCCATCGGCGCCTTCCGCGACAACCGGGTGCGGCACGTGCGCGGCAACGACGAATAGGTCGGAACGGACATGTCCGACATTCCCGTCATCCTCTCGACACTGGGGGACGCGGGCGGCATCGGCCCGGAACTTGTGGCCAAGACGCTCGATTACCCGGAAATCACCCGCGGAGCCAAGCGGATCATCATCGGCCACCCCAAGGTGTTCGACATGGGCCGGGAGGTTGCCGGCATCGCAACGGACCTGCCGCGCCACACCAATATCCGCGAAGCCATCGACAGCCCCGAACCCGTCGTGTTCTACCACTTCGAGGAACTCGAATTCGGCGACATCGAGGTCGGCGTGACCTCCGCACAGGCGGGCCTCGCCGACCACCGGATCGGTTGCCACGCAGCGGACCTTTCTGCCGAAGGGTTGATCGACGCGCTTGTCTGGGCGCCTGTCAACAAGGCCTCGATTCACAAGGCCGGACACCACCACGAAGGGTACAAGGCCGGGATCGCCGATCACATGGGCTTCACCGAGAGATCGACCGAGATCAACACCATCGGCCATCTCTGGACGACGCGGGTTACCTCGCACATTCCGATCAGCCAGGTGGCAAGCGAGATCAGCGAGGACGCGATCATCAGCGTCCTGCGGTATTTCGATCGCGAGTTGAAACGCTTCGGATACGAAAACCCGAAGATCGCCGTCTCGGGCCTCAATCCGCACAACGGCGACGAAGGCGCCTTCGGCCGGGAGGAGATCGACATCATCGCCCCCGCGATCGAGAAAGCCAGGAGGTTCCAGCTGAACGTTGAAGGCCCCTACCCGGCCGACACGATTTTTCTGACGGTGCAGAACGAAGGCCACGTCGGCGTGCTGTCGATGTATCATGACCAGTGTCAGATCGCGACGAAGCTGTTGGGGTTCGATGACGGGGTCACCTATTTCGGTGGCATGCCGTTCATCCTGGCGACACCCGCGCACGGAACCGCCTTTGACATTGCCGGACAGAACAAGGCCCGCCCCAACGCGATCTTCAAGGCCCATGAACTGGCCCGACGGGCTGCATTGACCGCAAAGGGCCTGCCGGCGGACGAGCCGGACGAAACATGAGCAAGAGACCAAACATTCTTCTCGTCGAGGCCGATCAACTGGCCGCCTTCGTGCTGTCGATGTACCGCCCGGGCGCTCAGGCGATGACACCGAACCTCGACAGGCTCGCGGCCGAAGGTGTCGTCTTCGAGAATGCCTATTGCAATTCTCCGCTGTGCTGTCCGTCCCGTGCATCGAAGTTCACGGGTCGCCTGCCCTCGACTCATGAGGTTTGGGGCAACGGGTCGGAGCTCCGTTCGGATATCCCGACCATGATGCATTTTCTGCGTTCGGCCGGGTATCGTTGCGTCGTATCGGGCAAGTGTCACTTCATTGGGGCGGACCAGCTCCACGGGTTCGACAAGCGACTGACGACGGACATGTATCCCTCGGGCTTCGACTGGACCATCGACTGGAAATGGGGACCGCTGCACCGCGAGGGAACATCCGTCCGCAAGCTCGCCGTCTCGGGTCCGTGCAAGACCAACAATCAGATTCTCTACGACGCCGAAGTGCAGTTTCGCGCCATCGAGTTTCTGCGCTACGAGGCGCTGGAGCCCAAGGACAGCCCGTTCTTTCTGCATGTCAGCTACACCCAGCCGCACGAGGCCTATCAGTCCGTCCCCGAATACTGGGACCGCTACGAGGGCATCGACATCGACATGCCTGCGGTCGCCGAAGACGATGACCCTCACCCGACGACCGCCTGGCTGAAAGTCCACCACGGCATCGACCAGTTCCCCCCGGACGAAGACACCATTCGGCTCTCCCGCCGTGCCTACTACGCGATGATCTCGCATCTCGACGACTACCTGGGCGAACTGATTGCGGAGCTGAAGCTTCTGGACCTATACGATGACACGGTCATCGTGTTCATATCCGATCACGGCGACATGCTGGGCGAGCGCGGAATGTGGTTCAAGCGCACCTTCTTCGAAGGGTCGCTGCAAGTGCCGATGATCGTCAACGGGCCCGGCATCGCGCCCGGCAGACGAAGCGAATGCGTGACGCTTGCCGATCTATGCCCGACGCTCGCGGAACTCGGCGGAGCGAAAGCCGCCTCCGACGCGCATGGCAGCGCGGACAGCGCCAGCTTTCTCGGCCTGCTGGTGGAGGGAAGCGACAGCATCAAGGACGAGGCCATTGCCGAATACTACGGCCCGGGCGTCATCGAACCCTGGCTCGCGATCCGCAGGGGCGAGTGGAAATATGTCTGGACTCGCAATCACGCCGACCTTCTCTACAATTTGGTCGACGATCCGGCCGAGCAGACCGACCTCTCCGGCGATCCGGCGCATGCTGACATCAAGGCAGAGCTTCGTGCCCGTCTGCTCGACCGCCACGATGTCGAGGCCGTGACCCGGCGCGCGGCCATCAGCAAGTCGACTCGGCTCTTTCTGCACGAAGCGCTCGCGACCAATGAGGGGTATTGCTGGGACTACCAGCCGCGTTTCGACGCCGCGCAGCAATATGTGCGAGGCGTGAACAGCCCGAGCACCGCTTGAAGTGCCGATGACCGACAAGCCGAACATCCTGATGATCTACGCCGACCAGATGCGCTACGACTGCGCGGGGTTTTCGGGCAACCCCGACGTCAAGACTCCCTATCTGGACCGGCTGGCCCTGGAAGGCGTCTGTTTCGACGAAGCGTTCACCTCCTACCCGCTTTGCACGCCGTTTCGCGCGTCCCTTCTCACGGGAAAATATGCCCACCAGGCAGGGCTTTACTCAAACCACTTTCCGATCAACACGGATCAGCCGTCGCTCGCGCCCAGTCTGAATGCAGCCGGCTACAGGTCCGGCTACATCGGAAAGTGGCACCTTTATGGCGGGCCGAAACCCGGCTTTGTCCCTCCGGGGCCCGACCGCATGGGGTTCGACCACTTCGTCGGCTACAATCGCGGACACTATTACATGAACGCGATCTTCTATCGCGACACCGACCAGCCCTACCGCTGCAGGCGTTTCGAGCCCGATTTCCAGACCGACCACACCATCGAGTTCATGGAGAGCGCGGTCGAGGACGGCGGTCCGTTCTTCGCCTATGTCTGCTTCGGTCCGCCACATTTTCCGATGGAAATGCCCGAGCACTGGCGACGCATGTACGACCCGGACAGGATCGCGTTGCCCAAGGGCACGCCTGACCCCGAGTTGCAAAAGCGCCGCACGCGCGAACGCGTGCTTTTCGACCATGGCGGCGACGATCGCTTTGGCGATCGCTCGAAGGCAGACAAGGTCGAGGGGCAGGATCCGGAAATCGAGACCGAATGGCAGATCCGCAAGTTCGTGGCCGAGTACTACGGCATGATCTCCAACGTCGACTGGAATGTCGGGCGGCTGCTGAACTGGCTCGATGCCAACGGTCTTGCTGAAGACACGATCGTCATCTTCTTTTCGGATCACGGCGACATGCTGGGCCAGCACGGCTCCTACTGCGGCATCAAGCGGCAGGCCTACCGCTCATCCGCCCAAGTGCCGTTGCTTGTCCGTCATCCGAGGCGTTTCGCCAAGGGAAAGCGTGTTCAATCGCTGGTCGATGTCGCGGTCGACACGATGCCGATGCTGCTGGAGGCGTGCGGTGTCGCGATTCCCGACGGCGTCCAGGGGACAAGCTACCTGTCACTGCTCGAGGGAGATGACGACGAACCGACCCGCGACCACGTCCAGTTCGAGTTGATGAAAGCGGATTTCGGCGGGCGCAGCGAACGGCATGCCAGACCCGAGCGCGGCATTCGCACGAAGGACTGGCTCTATGTCCGCAAGCGGGATCGTCCGCTCTACCTTTTCGATCAGAACGCTGACCGAGACGAGATCTTCAACCTCGTCGACGACCCGGCGTGCGCGGGGATTCAGGCCGAGCTCGACGCGCGTGTCTTGAAGAACATGGATGAAACCGGGGACGCTTGGGATCTCGAGATGGATTTCCCGCCACTTGGCTACCTTACTCACGAGGAAGGCAAGGAATACCTGCAGAACGTGGTGCTGCCTGCCGCCATCGAAGTGCCCTGATTTCCATCTGTCCCAGCCAGTCCAAGGACCTTCCTGACGGTTCTGGAGATTGCTGGCTCGGAAGCAACATTCATATTCTGAAGACCTGTCCGAAATCTGCGCCCTCGATGCCTGAACGGTCACGCTCGAATACCGTCTCGTCCAAGTTGACCCCAGTAGCGATTTCCCGAAGCGTGTCGCCCAATCCTCTGCGTCTTTCCGGAACAAGAGCAAGCGTCAGAATGCGGCGCGCCTTCTCCTCGACGCTGATCCCTTCTCTGGCTGCCTCGTCACGCAAGGCGCGGATCACTTCGTCCGGAAGTTGATTGATTTTGATGCTTTTCACCTGTCCCAGTCCGTAAGGAATTGTCCGTTGGCAATCCGACATCGCGGCTCGAAAGCCCATCAATATCGCCTGCCGGACCTGTCCGATCCGTTTGGATCTTTTGTCCTCCCTTGGCAAGCGTCTCGCGTGCCGGCCACCGATCCCGCGAGACCAATTCCCGGCAGCGGCATGGTCATGATATTTTTGTAATTCATTACGAATTATTTATTGACAGGCAGCGAATCGTTCCTTAGGCGTCAGTTGACGGCAATTCCGCCGTTGGGAGGAATCCTCGGGAGATTGGCAAAGAACTGCCGTCGGTCGCCCGGGAAACGACTCCCTGCAAATCGCGTCGAACCGGTCGATTCGAACGAATGGCTCGACGCCCAAGCTGAACCAATTGGGAGACCAAAATGAACTATCTCAAGACCGGTGTTGCGGCTTTGGCAACATCAGCGTGCATGGCGGGGGCCGCCGCAGCAAGCACCAGCGTTTGTCTCATCACCAAAGATGCGACAAACCCGTTCTTCGTCAAAATGGCCCAGGGCGCTTTTGCAAAAGCGGCCGAACTCGGTGTCGAACTCCGTTCCTATGCAGGCAAGTTCGATGGTGACCACGAAACCCAGGTCGCTGCCATCGAGACATGCATCGCGGCAGGAGCCGGCGGCATCTTGCTGGTTGCCTCGGACACCAAGGCAATAACCTCGTCTGTCGAACAGGCTCGTGGCGCAGGACTCGTGGTGCTCGCCCTGGACACTCCGCTCGATCCGATCGACGCGGCGGACATGACCTTCGCGACCGACAACTTCCTTGCTGGCGAGTTGATCGGAGCGTGGGCCGCAAAGACCATGGGCGACACGTCAGGTGCGAAAATCGGGTTGCTGAACATCAACGTTTCCCAACCGACCGTGGGCGTGCTTCGCAACCAGGGTTTCCTGACCGGGTTCGGGATCGACATCGGCGACCCGTCGAAGTGGGGCGACGAAACCGACTCGCGCATCGTTGGTCACGAACTCTCGAACGGCAATGCCGAAGGCGGTCGCAAGGGCATGGAGAACCTCCTGGCCATCGATTCCGAAATCAACGTTGTCTACACCATCAACGAACCCGCCGCCGCTGGTGCCTATGAAGCGCTCAAGGCAGTTGGACGCGAAGATGACGTGATCATCGTGTCCGTCGATGGCGGTTGCCCGGGTGTCGCGGACGTTGCCGCTGGCGTGATTGGCGCAACCGCGCAGCAGTACCCGCTGGACATGGCCGGCCTGGGCGTCGAAGCGATCGCCAAGGCCGTTGAAACGGGCGAAATGCCCGCCGCGACCGACGGGAAAGCCTTCTTCGACACCGGTGTTGGCCTCATCACCGATGCACCGGTCGAAGGACTCGATCAACTGTCCGTTGCCGAAGGCATGGACCTCTGCTGGGGCTGATGGCCCCGGACACCGGCGAGGGCGCAAATGCGTCCTCGCTCCCAATTTTCCACACGTGAACACGTCAAGCGAATGGAGTTGAGCCATGTCTGAGGCGTCAAACCAGGTCGACGGGAATCTCCCCGAAAACGAAACGGTCGCCGAATTTGAACGGCGCGGTGGACCGGGCACGAGGATCGCCCACTTCCTTCACAACAATCCCGCCGTCGTTCCGCTGATCGTTCTGCTGGCCGCGACCGTGATCTTCAGCGCGCTGATCGGCGAGAAATTTTTCTCGGCATTCACCTTGACCCTGATCTTTCAGCAGGTCGCGATTGTCGGAATCGTGGCTTGCGCGCAGTCGCTCGTGATCCTGACCGCCGGAATCGACCTGTCCGTGGGCGCGATCATGGTGCTGTCCTCGGTGATCATGGGCAAGTTCACTTTCGATCTCGGGCTTCCGCCCGGGGTTGCCATCCTGCTTGGCCTGACATGCGGGTTGCTGATCGGCGCGATCAACGGCGTTCTCGTGGCCTACGTCAATCTGCCGCCGTTCATCGTGACTCTCGGCATGTGGCAGATCGCGCTCGCCGCCAACTTCCTCTACTCGGGCAGCGAGGTCATTCGGAGCCAAGACATCGCGAACCAGGCGCCCCTCCTCCAGTTCTTCGGAAACAAGGTGGAAATCGGGGGGGCAATATTCACTTACGGCGTGATCCTGCTGCTGCTCCTGGTCGCGATACTGTCCTACGTGCTCAGTCAAACGGCTTGGGGCCGGCACGTCTATGCGGTTGGCGACGACCCCGATGCGGCCGAGCTTTCGGGGGTGAATGTCAAGTCCACGTTGATCTCGGTCTACGCGCTGGCCGGACTGATCTGCGCCATCGCCGGCTGGGTACTGATTGGCCGATTGGGGTCGGTATCGCCCCAGGCCGGACAACTTGCGAACATCGAGTCGATCACGGCAGTGGTCATCGGAGGCATTTCGCTGTTCGGGGGACGTGGATCGATCGCCGGGTCGCTCTTTGGCGCCCTGATCGTCGGCGTGTTCACCCTCGGGCTCAGACTTCTCGGCGCCGACGTTCAATGGACCTATCTTCTCATCGGCATGCTGATCATCATTGCAGTGGCGGTGGACCAGTACATCAGAAAGGCGAGTGCGTAATGTCCCAACCAGTACTGACAGGTCGTGGGCTCACCAAGCGATATGGTCGAGTCACGGCGATGGAAAACTGCGATTTCGAGCTTCTGCCGGGCGAGATCCTGGCCGTCATCGGCGACAATGGAGCAGGCAAGTCCACCCTGATCAAGGCGCTGTCCGGTGCAATCAGGCCCGACAGCGGCGAAATCACCCTTGATGGCGAATCGGTGTCTTTCAACTCGCCGATCCACGCGCGGGAATACGGCATCGAGACGGTCTACCAGACCCTGGCGATGTCCCCGGCGCTCTCGATCGCCGACAACATGTTCATGGGCAGGGAAATCCGCCGGCAAGGTATCATGGGCAAGCTGTTTCGGCAGCTCGACAAGAAGAAGATGCGCCAGATTGCGCGGGAAAAGCTCTCGGAACTCGGTCTGATGACGATCCAGAACATCAACCAGAAGGTCGAGACGCTTTCTGGCGGTCAGCGGCAAGGCGTTGCCGTGGCCCGAGCCGCGGCATTCGGCTCCAACGTCGTGATTCTTGACGAACCGACTGCCGCATTGGGGGTGAAGGAAGGGCGTCGGGTTCTTGACCTGATCCTCGAGGTCAAGTCTCGCGGAATCCCGATCATTCTCATCAGCCACAACATGCCGCACGTGTTCGAGGTGGCCGACAGAATTCACGTCCATCGCCTTGGTCGGCGGCTTTGCGTGATTGATCCCAAGGACATTGCCATGTCCGATGCCGTCGCGCTCATGACGGGCGCGATGAAACCGGAAGAGGCAGGCGTGACATAGGCGATCGGGCGCAGGCGGTACCGAGCCGATCGGAAACGAGTTTTCGTAATCGACTTGGCGCCGCTACCAGACCGCGCGTGTCGGCGTCATCGCGGGGATGGTGCGATCATAAAGCGAAAACCGCCTACTCCTGCCCCGCGCAAGATTTCCATTTGACCGCGACCCTCGCGCGAGCGCGGGGTTGGATTGCGAACGCCCAGTCGAGCTTCGTTCCCAATCCGCCTCGCCATTCTGTCCGACTTCGACTCTCAGGTCGACCAGCCGGGCCATGTCGCGACGACATTGATGATCAGGGTCAGCGCCCCATCCAGCCACCGTCAACGGTCAGGATGGTGCCATGGACGTAATCCGACGCTGCCGAAGCCAGGAACACCGCAGGACCACCAAAGTCTTCCGGCGTTCCCCACCGACCGGCGGGAATTCGCTCCAGAATGGCCTCGTAGCGGTTGGTATCGTTGCGCAGCGCCTCCGTGTTGTCCGTGGCAATGTAGCCGGGCGCAATGGCGTTCACATTGACGCCCTTTCCCGCCCACTCGTTGGCAAATGCCATGGTCAACTGCCCGATGCCGCCCTTCGATGCCGAATATCCCGGCACGTTGATTCCGCCCTGGAAGGTCAAGAGCGACGCGGTGAAAATGATCTTGCCCGAGCCTCTTTCCACCATGGATCGACCGATCTCCCGGGTGAGGACGAATTGCGACGAGAGATTGACCTCGATCACCTCGTCCCAGGCCTCGTCAGGATGCTCGATCGCCGGATGCCGCCGGATTGTTCCTGCATTGTTGATGAGGATGTCGATGACCGGATGATCGGCGCTGATCCGCCTTGCGAAATCGAGAACGGCGGCTCGATCGGCAAAATTGCACTGATAGGCAGAGAACTGCCGTCCCAGGTTCCTGATGGCATCCCCGGCCTCTCCGCCATCCGCCTCCATCGATGCGCTCACGCCGATGATGTCGGCGCCTGCGCCTGCGAGCGCCTCGGCCATGCCGCGCCCGATGCCGCGACGCGCGCCCGTGACGAGCGCCGTCTTGCCGGAAAGATCGAAAGGGGTGCTCATGTTGTTCGCCTCGTTCATGTCAATTCAGCTTGATCAGTGTTTTCATCGACCCCGGAACCTCGGTCAGATCCCGGAACGCATCGGCGATCTCCGCCAGCGGTCGAACGCTGGTGATCAGGCGCTCGGCGCCGATGCCATCCGCAAGCCAGTCGATTGCGCGGTCGAAATCCGCCCGTTCGTAGACTCGCGCGCCCACCATCTCGAGTTCGCGCCAGAAAAAGGCGAAGAGATCCACCTGCGGCTTGGTGGCGTGGATCGCGACCATGCAGATCTTGCCACGCGCGGCGGCGGCCTTTGTCATCAGGTCGACCCCGGCCTGGCTCCCCGAAACTTCGAACACCACGTCGCATCCCTTGCCGTTCGTCGCGGATTCGATCGCGGCTCCCGCATCGACACTTGAGGGATCGATGACGTCAAAGCCCATCTCGCGGGCGAGCTCGAGCCGTCGCGCGTTGATTTCGGTAATCATCACCCTTGCACCCTGCCGTCTGGCGGCCAATGCGACCAGCATGCCGATCGGACCGCCGCCGATCACGAGCACGTCGTCGCCGGACCCGACACCGGCGCGCGCGACGTCATGGGCTGCCACGGCGAGTGGCTCGACCAGGGCCGCATGATCGAGCGGCAGCCCTTCCGGCAAGCGGTGGACCGTCTGCTCGGGAACCGACCATCGATGCTGGAATGCGCCATCGGAATCGAGCCCGAGAAACTTCAGATTGTGGCAAATGTGCTCGAGACCGGATGCGCAGGCCGGACAGTCGCCGCAGTGAACCAGCGGTCGCACGACGACCGAATCCCCCTCCGCGACAGAGGTGACATTTGCACCCATCGCGATCACGCGACCCGACATCTCGTGACCGATGATTCGGCGATCCCCCAGGCGCTGATCCATGTGGCCGAGGTAGGCGTGCAGATCCGTTCCGCAGATTCCGCAATGCGAGACCTCGATCTGGACGTCGTTTGGCCCGGGTGGAACTTCCGGGACAGTTTCGACCGAAATCGTCCGATTGCCCGTGTAGACTGCTGCTTCAATCATTCGTGCATTTCCTTGTCATTGCAGGATTCATCCAGCATCTCCCAGACGAACTCGACACCGGTTCCTGGCATGTCGGATGCCACCGCGCGCCCGTCCACCAGGACGAGAGGGCGGGTTGTGTAGCGATCGATCGGAAAGGAGTGCGCTTCGACCCAGCCCGGGTTCGGCTGGCCCGCCACCAGTCCGACGTGAAGTTCCTGCATTCCGTGACTCGAGACCGGAATCCCGGATGCTCGCGCCCTTCGGGCGACATTCAGCCAGCCGGTGATGCCGCCGCAATTCGATGCATCAGGCTGGATGTGCCCGAGCCTCGCGTCGCTGATCGCCCGTTCGAACTCGAAAATCGTGTGCAGGTTTTCGCCCATGGCCAGCGGAATCGGCGTCGTCTCCGCGACGCGTGCGTATCCGGCGATGTCATCGGGCAGAATGGGCTCCTCGAACCAGACGAGGTTGAATGGCTCGAAGGCTCTTGCGGCCTCGATCGCCTTGTCCACGCTCATCGAGCAATTGGCGTCCACCATGAATTCCGTGTCCGGGCCGATCGCGTCACGAACCGCTGCCACCCGCTCGATGTCCGTTGCGAGCTCCGGCTGCCCGATCTTGATCTTCACCCCGACGTAGCCCGCATCGAGATGGCTCTCCATCGACGCCAGCAGTTTCGGAAGCGAATAGTCGAGGTCGATGCCGCCGCGATAAACCCGACAGTCCCGCGCGGTGCCGCCGGCCATCTTCCATAACGGCTCGCCGCTTCGCTTTCCCCTGATGTCCCACAAGGCGATATCGACGGCCGAAATCGCGAATGACGCGATGCCGCCCCGTGCCACGTAGTGAACGTGCTGCTGCATCCCGTCATGCAGGGCTTCGATGTCCGTGTCGTCCTGCCCGATGAGAAACGGCTTCAGGTCGTGAACAAGCATGGAGAGGATCGCATGACCGCCCTTTCCGCCCGTGTAGGTGTAACCGGTCCCCGACGTGCCGTCAGATGCGGTCAGCGTCGCCGTGATCAGTTCGAAATGAGTGTGGTCGCCGTGCAGCGCATCGACGAGCACCTCGTCGAGCGGTACGGCATGCCGACGCAATCGCGCGTGTTCGATCACGGCCATGACTTCATCCTCATGTCTGAACGTCCGAAACACCACGCTTCGTGTCGGAACTTTCCGCCATTCACCCGCTGCATCGATCTCCTGCCTGCCTGGCTGTTCAGGGCATCATCCGGGACCGCCATGCATGGGACCCATGACTGATGGAACCTGGCACAACTGCCGAAAATTTCCAGGACGTCATCGCGCTTGCCCGTTGTGGGCCGCATTCGAGCCGCAGCCCGTGAATGCAGACGTTCACGTCCCTCGTCATTGGCGTGTAGTCAATGGCAGGGACCGATGACAAGCGGAAGTTCCCAACGCGGTGAACCGAGTCGAGGTTTTCCGGAAATCGCGCGGCCCCGGCTTGTCCGCGACGTCCACTTGTCCCGACGATCCGCACGACAATGTGGGGCCACGCCTCCAGCCGGCATCCAGGCCGCAGAGGCATCGCGACCCGGCCCACCCGTGCACCGGCATCCGAAAATGAGTATGACACCGGTGGCAGTGAACGGTAATAATGGCCTGGACGCCGCCGCTCGGACGGCGAGTGTCGACGGACCTGATTGATGGGGCCATGCGAGGAGTTGGCATGATGAATGACGAACCTGCCAGTGGGTTGCGGGCACGCAGGCTGATTCCGCTTGTGATCATCGTCGTGGTCGCGATCGTCGGATTTTTCAACCTTCGCGACATCCTGACCTTCGATGCGCTGCGCGAAAACAGCGAACGCCTGACGACCTGGCGCGACTCCAATTTCGCGCTCGCTGCGCTCGGCTATGTCCTCGTCTACGCAGTCGTCGTCGCCTTTTCCCTTCCCGGCGGCGCCGTCATGACGCTCGCTGGCGGTTTCATCTTCGGAATTGTCGTCGGGGCGCCACTGACGGTCGTCGCCGCCACCTTGGGCGCGACCGCGATATTCCTTGCGGCAAAGACCGGATTGGGTGACGTGCTTCATGCCAGGATGCAGAAAAAAGCGGGCGATCCGGGGATCATGAACAAGATCGAGGCCGGGCTGCGCAAGAATGAGGTCAGCTATCTGCTGCTCATGCGGCTCGTTCCGGCAATCCCGTTCTTTCTGGCCAACATTGCACCGGCCTTTCTCGGCGTCGGCCTCAGGAACTACGTCCTGACGACATTCTTTGGCATCATCCCGGGAACCGTCGTCTACAGCTCCGTTGGCGCCGGGCTCGGCGAGGTCTTCGCCCGCAACGAATCTCCGAACCTCGGCATCATCTTCGAATGGCACATTCTTGGCCCCATCCTCGGGCTGTGCGCCCTTGCGGCGATGCCGATCGTGATCAACCACTTCCGGGGACGCAAGGAAGCGGAGGACCAGCCATGACCTCGACGATCACAACGGATGTCTGCGTCATCGGCGGCGGTTCCGGGGGGCTGTCATTCGCCGCCGGCGCTGTCCAGATGGGAGCGAAGGTTGTCCTTCTCGAAGGGCACAAGATGGGCGGCGATTGCCTCAACTACGGGTGCGTGCCGTCCAAGGCCCTGATCGCGGCCGCAAAGCACGCCCACGCAATGACGACCGGAGAACCGTTCGGCATCGGAACCGTTGAACCGGAGGTCGACTACGCCGCAGTCATGGAACATGTCGCGAGCGTGATCCGAGGGATCGAGCCACATGACAGTGTCGAGCGCTTCAGCGACCTCGGCGTTCACGTCATCACCGAATTCGGCCGCTTTGTTTCTCCCCGGGAAGTCGTGGCAGGCGATCATCGCATTCGCGCCCGCCGCTTCGTGATCGCGACAGGATCGTCTCCGTTCGTCCCGCCGGTTCCCGGCCTGGATCAGACTCCGCACATGACCAACGAAACGGTGTTTTCCAACAGGGAGAAGCCTGAGCATCTGATCGTCATGGGTGCCGGACCGATCGGCCTAGAACTGGCACAGGCACATCGGCGACTTGGCTGCCGTGTCACCGTCATCGAGGGTCTGGTCGCATTGGGCAACGACGATCCCGAATTGACCTCGACCGTGATCGAACGCGTCACCTCGGAAGGCGTTGAGTTGCATCAAGGCGCGTTCGCCTCCGCAGTCGAGGGATCCGACGGGGACATCCGGGTCACCACGGACAACGGCGCCGTCCACCAAGGTTCCCACCTTCTGGTCGCTGTCGGCAGGGTTCCGAACACGGAACGCCTCGATCTCGACGCAGGTGGCATCGCGATGGCAGGGCGCGCGATCAAGGTCGACGCCTCGCTTCGGACCAGCAACAGACGCGTTCTGGCGATCGGGGATGTCGCCGGCAGGCACCAGTTCACCCATGTCGCATCCTATCACGCCAGCACCATCATCAAGTCGGTGCTGTTCGGCCTGCCGTCCAAGGTTGGCGACCACCACATTCCCTGGGTCACCTATACCGATCCAGAGCTTGCCCATGTCGGCTTCGGCGAGGCTGCGGCGAAGGAGTTGTTCGGGACGTCGATCGAGGTTGTCCGATTCAGCTACGGCGACAACGACCGCGCCCGGGCGGAGTTGGCAACCGAGGGCATGATCAAGCTGGTCGTTCATCGCGGACGACCGGTCGGCGCAACGATCGTCGGCAAGCAGGCCGGCGAGTTGATTCAGGTCTGGGCCTTGGCAATCGCGAACAGACTCAAGATGTCGGCCGTCGCTGGCATGATATCGCCGTATCCGACCCTCGGCGAGATCAACAAGCGCGCGGCAGGCCAGTACTTCGCCCCTCGCCTCTTTGGCAGCGCAATGGTCAAGCGGGTGGTCCGGACCGTGCAGCGTTTCGGTCGTTGACTTGCATGACCGCGAAACCCGGTCGCACGCGGGCGCAACCACCGTGCTCCGCCGAACCTCGAACGGTGGGCCCAATCGCATGAAGACGGGTTGTTGATGGTCTTCAGGACTCTTTCCGGACGGTTCATTCTTCTCACGCTGGTGTTCGTGATTCTCGCCGAGATCATGATTCTCGTGCCATCGCTCGCGCGGTTTCGGGTCGAGTTTCTTCAGGACCGGCTCGAGCGCTCTCAGATGGCATCCCTCGCCCTTCTGACCACGCCATCGGTCATGATCGACGAAACGCTCGAAGCCGAACTTCTTGCAAACGCGGGCGTTCTCAATGTCGCGCTCAAGCGCGACCATACCCGTGAGCTGTTTCTCTCGACCCCTGATCTCGGGCCGATCGAAGGCATGTACGACATGCGCGAGAGTTCGTGGCCTCAACTCATCTGGGACGCCATGAAGGTCCTTTGGACGGACGAGGCACGGAACATCAGGGTGGTTGGCGAGCCGGTCAGGAATGCCGGCGAAATGATCGATGTCGTGATGGACGAGTCGACGCTTCGCGTGGCGATGCTGGAATACGGTCGCAACATCCTGCTGCTGTCCGCCGTGATTTCGATCGCCACATCGATTCTCCTGTTTCTCGCGGTGCAGTACCTCATGGTTCGACCCATCAACCGGTTGACCCGCGGCATGCTGCGCTACGCGGCGCAGCCCGAGGACGCAAGCCGGGTCATCCAGCCCCGTGATGGCGGGACCGAGCTTCATGACGCGGAACGCGCGCTGCAGTCCATGCAGACCCAGTTGACGGAATCCCTGGCTCACAAGGAAAGACTGGCCAACCTCGGCCAAGCCGTCTCCGACATCAATCACGACCTGCGTGGAATTCTCTCGATCGCGACGCTGCTGGTCGATCCGCTCAGGGACAGTTCGGACCCCGATGTCACCCGGAACGCGCCACGTCTCATTCGTTCGCTCTCGCGTGCCGAGAGGTTTTGCGAAACGATGCTTCAGTACGCGAAGGGCAAGGAACCTCCTCTCCAGCTTCATGACGTCGACCTGATGGATCTGCTCGCGGACGTGGTGGAAGGCGAACGACTGGCAGCTTCTGCCGGCAGCGGAACGGCGTCGATCACGATTTCGCTCGAGGGTCCGGAGTCCGCGATTGCCTGCGTTGACAAGGAACGGATTCACCGCGTCGCGGCCAACCTCATTCGAAACGCCCGCGAGGCGGTTGCCACGACAGGGCGAGACGGACGCGTTGGGGTAAGCCTCGCCGAGAACTCGGCGGCGTGGTCGCTGACCATCGAGGATGACGGCCCTGGAATTCCGGCTTCGATCAGGGACCGGCTCTTTGTTCCGTTCAGCAGCCGGGGCAAGGCGAAGAACGGCACGGGACTCGGGTTGGCGATTTCGCTGGAAATCATCCGGAGTCACGGTGGCCAACTCGAACTCCTCAGAACGGGCGACACCGGTTCCGTCTTTCGGGCACTGCTGCCCAAGACCAGCGGGCCCCGCGACAGCGAACAAGCCTGACTCTTCCGGGAACGATCGGGAATGGTGGAAACGCCGCCGCCGAGATCAACCGATCGTCGCCGCACTCCCAGCAGAGCCAAAGATCAACGGTGCGGCGCAGTCAGGGGCGGCCGGTCCCGCTCGATCGTCGCGGTGTCGTCCGAGCCACGGCCAAGCGGCGCGAACTGCCTCAACCGAGGCAGGTCAACACCCCTGGAATCGGCTTCGGATCATCCCAAGGATCTCGAACGTCCGATCGAGGATCGGATTCGCGATCGCGGCGGCCCGCTCGCTGCCGTCGGCAAGAACACGGTCGACCTCGGCAGGGTCCGCCAGAAACCGGCTCATGCCATCCGAAATCGGCTCGAGACACGAAACCGCAAGTTCGGCCAGCGCCGGCTTGAATTCCGAGAACGGCTTGCCAGCAAATTGCTGCAGGACGTCCGCTTCCTCGATGCCTGCCAAGGCGGCATGGATTCGAACCAGGTTGGCCGCCTCGGGTCTTCCTTCGAGTTCCGCCAGCGTTTCGGGGATTGGAAACTGATCGGTTCGAGCCTTGCGGATCTTGCGAACGATCGTGTCGGCATTGTCCGTGAGATTGATGCGACTCATGTCCGAGGGGTCCGACTTTGACATCTTGCGCCGCCCGTCTCTCAGACTCATGATGCGAGTGGCCGAACCTTCGATCACCGGCTCCGGCTCGGGGAAGAACGCCACGCCAAAGTCGTGATTGAACTTGGCGGCGATGTCGCGGGCAAGCTCCACGTGCTGCTTCTGGTCATCTCCAACCGGGACGTGGGTTGCATGATAGACGAGGATGTCTGCCGCCATCAGTGACGGATAGGCGAAGAGCCCGAGGCTGACCCTCTCGGCGTTCTTACCGGCCTTGTCCTTGAACTGCGTCATTCGGTTCATCCAGCCGAGACGGGCAACGCAGTTGAAGATCCAGCCGAGTTCGGCATGCGCCGACACCTGGCTCTGGTTGAACAGGATCGACCGCTTGGCATCGAGGCCGCAGGCCATGAATGCCGCCGCCAGTTCGCGCGTGTTCCGGGTCAACTCGGCGGGGTCCTGCCAGACCGTGATCGCGTGCAGGTCGACCATGCAGTAGACGGTCTCGATGCCGTCATCCTGCATTTTGACAAATCTCTTCACCGCGCCGAGATAGTTCCCGAGCGTCAGATTGCCGCTTGGCTGGATTCCGGAAAAAACCCGTGGCGTGAATTCCGAAGACTGCATGCTGCTTTTCCTGGCTGCCTTTGATCGGTTGCGGCTTATCGACCGCCCTGATGATCAGGTCAACCGGTCACGGAAGCGGATCGCATGCGTCGTCAAGACCGGTGTCGATCCTGTTTCTCTCCGCAGGTCCGTTTTTTTGTGTCACTTGGACCCGGTGACGCCTTGGCCGATGACGGCGGCCGGATTGCAGACGATCAGGCGGCTCTGAGGGCAGCCAGTCGGTCGCCGATTTCGCGACTGCGCCTCTTCGGAACGCCATTTCGCTCGGCGTGGCTCGGCCATCGCCGAACTGTCTGTTCGACCTGTGCGATGATCTCCTTCACGCGAGCAGGTCTCAGCCCTGCACCTTTTCCGACTGCATTGAGGTCGTCGATCCCGGGATTCCGACCGTTCCCGTTGACGCTGAGGTGATGTTCGCCGCCCGGACCGTCGGAGAAGCTGAGGTCATAGGCGGGTGAGAGACGCCAGGTCCCGCTGTCGTCCATCAGAAACGCATGGTTCTTGAGGTGATCGTCACGGTTGTGCGCGAGGACGTTGAAGACCATGCGCCGATACATCTCGTCGACATCACCTTGGTGGTTCGTCATGAAGCGCGTGAGTCTCAGGAGGGTTTCGTAATCGACCGCCGGCGTTGCGAAGTCGGCATTGAGGATTCCGGCGGCCGTGTGCATGTGCAGACGCCCGCCCTGCGGCCGGTCGAACCGGCGGGTGGCGAAGAGGTGATCGCCCGCTCGCGTTGTCAGCAACCGGCACTCGGACATGTTGATTCCCGCCTCGCGCGCCATCTCCACATAGGCCAGTTCCTCTTGCGCCGCGCTGAACGAGTCCGACGATGATCGAGACTTGACGAGATGGTGTGCAAAACCCTGCTCGGCCGATCGGCGATGGTCACGAAGAACACCGGTCTGCGGGTCGAGCAAGGTCGCGAATTTTGGCCGCGCCCCGGCTGAACCACCGCTTCCCGCTCGCAGACGTCGCAGATTCTCGACCGGCAAGTCATCTTCGACATGAGGCGAGGTTTCGGCGAACCAGTCGAGATCGATATCCGCTGACTCGACAAGTTCTTCTTCCGGCCTGTAGCTCAACGCTCCCATGCCATGGCGGCCAACGATTGCCAGTCGGTCCACGGGGGTCAGTTCGGACAGCGCCCTGCCCCGGCGAACAAGCTCTCGGTCAACCAGCAGCCTGCCCCAGCCATCGGGCAACGAATCTGCCAGCAGACCCGGCAAACCCTCGAACGGAGCATTCCCGCCCACGTGAAGACCGCGCCATGACCTGATCGCGTAAGGCGACAATGGGAGCGGTGCGGCCACGAAATCCGACGCCCATTCGATTGCTGCGACCCGCCGGTCGGGAATCCAGGCGACCTCTCCAACACGTCGAACGCGATCGCCGAAGTCCAGTTCGATGGTCAATCGTCGCGCCATCAACCCTTGCTCCGGCCCGCTCGCTGCCTTTGCCTTGCTCGCGTTTCCAGTTGATCGAGGGACATCGCTTCGGGTTCGGGGAACAGGTCTCCAAACTCCTCGAGAGCGTCAAGACCCGACGCGATGTCCAAAAGAGTCTTCAGAGAGACCTCTCCGCTTTGCTCAAACCGCTTCAATGTGGACAGCGGCACCCCGGACTGTTCCGCCAGCGTCTTCTGGCTGATATTGAGCGCAAGACGCCGCTTTCGTGCTGACGCCCGAATTCGCTCTTGTGTCAGGTCGGGGAATCGTTCTCCGAATTCAAAGGACAAAATGATATTCCTTAATGGCCTATTTCGATATAAAGGCTAATATGTTATTCTTCAAGCTTGATCAAGATCAAACCTGCAGCGTATTGCCAATCTCCTCGTCGATGGCTGACGAGACCGCGGCCCGAGTTGCTCGTGCGTGTCGTCACGACGACCGTCTTGAACTGATCTGACGCCCTGCCCGCCCGGCCGATCTCGCAGATTTGGGAACTGTCCCGCCATCGTCGCGAATTCAAACTGGGCTGTGACCGTTCGTGTCTATCGGTTTTCCATTTTGTACCTTACAAGGATCATAATTGCATTTAGTATAACTTATAAGGATCAAAATTATCCTCAATGGCCTTGATTGCCCGAACGTTTGCGATTACGTTCTGCATGCTGATGTCGCGCCCTGTCCGGAGAACCGCTTCATCGGACAGCATCGTCGTGGAGACGTGAAGTGGACAAATTCGCGGGACTTTCCATTGCCACAAGCAAAGGGCTTGACCTCATCGCGGCCGAAATCAAGGCACATCGCAAAATGCGCCGATGGAGTGAAGAGGACCTCGCCAAACGCATCGGATGCGCGCGAAAGACGGTCCGAGCGATCGAATCCGGGCAGCCGACCGTTTCAATCGGATTTGTCCTCGAGGCAGCCCATCTGGTCGGCATCGACCTGTTTGGAGGCAGCCATTCGGCCGATGAACGGTTGTCGCTCGTTCGAACCCGCCTGGATCTTCTGCCGCAGCGCATCCACGCGCAGCGTCCCGAATTGTTCGATGACTTCTGACCCCGCCAGTCTCTACGTCTGGATTTGGTTGCACGGAGAGACGTCTCCGGTCGTCGCCGGCCGGGTCGTCGAAAGGAACGGGATCGTCTACTTCAACTACGGTCGAAGCTATCTCGAACGAAGTGACGCAATTCCCGTTTTCGATCTGGATCTGCCGCTGGTGTCAGGCCTGATCGATCCCCCCGGGAGACACGAACTCGCCCCGAGTTTGCGTGACGCCCTGCCCGATCGATGGGGACGGCGCGTCATCATCCACGATCGAATGGGACACCAGCGAGACGCGAACGATGAAGACGACTTCACCGAGATGACGTTCATGGCGCACTCCGGTTCAGATCGTATCGGAGCGCTCGATTTTCAAAGGTCGGCAGTGGACTACGTTCCCCGCGAGATGGGTGAGACTTCGCTGCAGGATCTCCAGGAATTCGCCGATCGAGTCGAGGCCGGCGAACCGGTCTCATCTGGCCTTGACCGTGCCATCCTGCACGGCAGCTCGATCGGCGGCGCGCGTCCGAAGACACTGATCACCGACACATCAGGTGCGAAGCCGAGGAAGCTCATCGCCAAGTTTTCGTCATCAAGCGACACCCTGGCGATGGTCCAGGGCGAATTCGCGACAATGCGGCTGGCGGCGATGGCGGGCATCGATGTGGCGCCCGTGGAGATCACCCGCATCATCGATCGGCACGTCCTGCTTGTCGAGCGATTCGACCGCGTCTTGCATGCCGACAAGAACTGGGGGCGACGCCTCATGGTGTCAGCTCTGACATGGACGCAGGAGCACGAGATTTCGGCGCATCACATCTCTTGCGCTCAGCTCGCAGAGATCGTTCGGAAGAGCTTTTCAGACCCGGAAAGAGATCTTCGAGAACTGTTCTCGCGGCTGACATTCAACATCCTCGTGGGAAACACCGACGATCATGCTCGCAACCACGCTGCATTTTGGGACGGCAAGTCCTTGTCTTTGACACCGGCTTATGATGTCGCGCCCCAATCGCGCGGCGGCGCTGAAGCCAACCAGGCCATGATCATCGCCCAAGGGCGTCGCAATTCGCAGCTGAGCTTGGCGCTCGAGGCGACCCCGTCATTCCTTCTCGATGTCCGTGAAGCCCGTCAAGTCATCGATGCACAGGTCGAGGTCATTCTCGAGAACTGGCGAGACGTGTGCGATGCGGCAGGGATGACGGACATCGAACGCAGGTTTTTCGAACACCGTCAGATGCTGAATGCACATGCGTTCGAAGGATATGGCCCGGCACCCAGATTTCGCTCCTGACCCAATCCCGCGACAGCCTTCCACCGAGCGAAACTCCGGGGCGACCAGCGCTTGCCCGTTGCAGCGGAAACGATTCCGTGCCGTCCTGAACCGCCGATGTTCCTGTGTGAAACACTTGGCCGAAATCCGCGCACCCGCGCTGGGCGCAGCCGTCCACAACCCGTAACTGAACGCAGCCCGGTTTCCGTTGTCCGTGGCCCGCCCGTGAGCATGCAAGATGCCTGCGATCGCGGTTCGTCATTTTGCTTGTCCTGCACCTTGACGTTTGAGGGTTGTTTCTATTGATACCTCCCGATTGACACGACAGTTGGCGGCACACGACATGCAGGACAACAACAAGAATCTTCTTCTCGCGACAGCGCTCAGTTTTCTGGTGATTTTCGCCTGGTTTCTGCTGTTCCCGCCCGAACCCTACGAACCCGAGCCCGCACCAGACCAGCAAACCGCCGCCGACCAGGCGGCCGGCAACGGCACAGGAGCCGGAACGGCCACCGCGCCGCGCCTCGACGACGCGCAACCTGGCGCGGCCGCAGCGCCGGTCGCGAGCGAAGCGGCCCGCATTCCGATCAGAACCGGACGCCTGAACGGGTCGCTCTCGAGCGTCGGCGGCAGGATCGATGACCTCGAACTCAGCGATTACAACGTCGTCCTCAACGATCCGAACGAAAAGGTGCGCCTGCTGAGCCCGGCCGAGGGCGTCGATCCCTACTACGTTCTCTACGGCTGGTCCCCCGGGGGGCAGCTCGATTTCGACGATGTCCCCGGGGCAAACACCAACTGGGAAATCGAATCCGGAACCACCCTGAGCGAGTCCTCACCGGTGACCCTCCGCTGGGACAATGGCAACGGACTCGTCTTCCGTCGCCACATCGAAGTGGACGAGAACTATCTGTTCACGGTGACCCAGTCGGTCGAGAACAACGGGACCGACTCCGTTCGGCTGGCGCCCTACGGGATCGTCGCCCGCCACGGCGAGCCCGAAGTCATCGGTTTCTACATCCTGCACGAAGGGGTCGTGCGATCCTCCGACGGTGCCATCCAGGAAATCGACTACGACGACATGCCCGATCAGGACATCGACCCCCGCGAAGGCGCCGCTGTCGACAGCATCGAAGTCGCGGAGAACGGCTGGGTCGGGTTCACGGACAAGTACTGGATGACGACGCTGATCCCGCAGCCGGGCCAGCCGTTCACCTCCGTCTCGAAATACACCGAGCGATCAGACACCTACCAGACGGACGTGCGCCTGCCCGCCCAGGACATCCCGGCAGGCACGCGCGCCGAGGTCACCACCCTGCTGTTCGCCGGGGCCAAGGAGTACACGACGATCCTCAACTACGAGCGGGAACTCGGAATCAACCAGTTCATCGATTCCATCGACTGGGGCTGGTTCTTTTTCCTGACCAAGCCGATCTTCCAGCTGCTGCTCTGGCTCAACGGCATCGTCGGCAACATGGGCTGGTCGATCATCTGCCTGACGATCGTCATCAAGGCGGCGCTGTTTCCGCTGGCCTACAAGTCCTACGTGTCGCTCGCGCGCATGAAGGAACTCCAACCCGAGATGGAGAAGATCAAGGAGCGCGCCGGCGACGATCGCCAGAAACTGCAAAAGGAAATGATGGCGCTGTATCGGGACAAGAAGGTCAACCCGGCCTCGGGTTGCCTGCCGATCCTGCCGCAGATTCCGATCTTCTTTTCGCTCTACAAGGTTCTGTTCGTCACCATCGAAGTCCGCCACGCGCCTTTCATCGGCTGGATCGAGGACCTGTCCGCGCCCGACCCGACCTCGATCCTCAACCTGTTCGGGTTGCTGCCCTGGGGAACGCCGGGGCCCGAGAGCATCTTCTATCTTGTGTCGATCGGGGTCTACCCGGTTCTCATGGGCATCAGCATGTGGATGCAGCAGAAGCTCAACCCGGCCCCGACCGACAAGACCCAGGCGATGGTCTTTGCGTGGATGCCGTGGGTTTTCATGTTTCTGCTCGGCAGCTTCGCCAGCGGCCTCGTCATCTACTGGGTCGCGAACAACATCATCACATTCGTCCAGCAGTACGTCATCATGCGCAGCCAGGGGGTCAAGCCGGACATTTTCGGCAACATCATCGCTGGATTCAGGCGAGACAAGACGGGGGACAAGGGTCCCGCCTCCCGATGAGCGGCAAGGTCACCGAACTGATCCGCCACCCGATCAAGTCGATCGGGCGGGAATTGCTGGACGAGGCAACGCTTGAAGTGGACGGGACGCTTCCCTGGGATCGAACATGGGCGATTGTCCACGAAGCGTCGCACATCCACGCGGCGACCTGCGGCTGGCGCCCTTCCCAGGATTTCGTCGTCACGAAGGGCTCTCCGGGACTCGCGGCGATCGAGGCCTCGCTGGACGAGGCAACGGGACAGATCACCCTTCATCATCGCGATCTCGGAACGCTTGTCGTTGACCTCGATGACGAAGGCGATGCCAATCGGCTGGTCGAGTGGATCAAGCCGCTGGTTCCGTCCAACCGGGCACAGCCCGTCGGTGTCTACCGGACCGATGAACAGGGGCTGACTGACATCGGAACTCCGCTGGTGTCGATCAATTCGCACGACTCCCTGTCCGAACTGTCGCAGATCGCCGGGCAGGACGTCTCGATGCACCGGTGGCGCGGCAACGTCTGGGTTGAGGGCTTCGAACCCCGCGAAGAACTGTCCTGGGTCGGCAAGGCGATCACGATCGGAAACGTCGAACTCGACGTCGTCGACGTCATCGTGCGTTGCCAAGCCACCGCCGCCGATCCGCAGTCAGGGGAACGCAATCTCGCGACGCTCGATCTGCTCGAGAGCAACTGGGGGCACAGGAACTTCGGCGTCTACGCCAAGGTCGCCAAAGGCGGCTGCATCCGTCCGGGCGACACCGTCACGATCGTCTCATGACGGACGAACCCGGCCTGCGCTTCCGACTCGCGCCGGTTCCCGAGCAGGAAGAACTCCAGCGCGGGACGCGACTGTTTGCCCGACCTGCCGAATTCCTGACCGGTGCGGCCGACCCAGACGGGCTGCCGGCGCCCGATCGGATCGAGGTCTGTTTCGCCGGGCGATCCAACGTCGGCAAGTCGCGTCTCGTCAACGCGTTGACCTCGCGACGATCGCTTGCGCGAACCTCAGGCACGCCTGGTCGAACCCAGCAGATCAACTTCTTCACCCTCGGGGACAGCCACTATCTCGTCGACGTGCCCGGTTACGGATACGCCAAGGCTCCTCCCGCCTCCGTCAGACGCTGGCAGAATCTGCTGAGAGCATATCTTGCGGGTCGCGCGCCCCTGCGCCGGGTGTTCTTGCTGATCGATGCCCGGCACGGCCCCAAGCCGCCGGACATCGAGATCATGGAACTGCTCGATCGAACCGCGGTGACCTTTCAGGTCGTCCTCACCAAGGCCGACAAGATCAAGGGCGACGGACTGCAGATCGCGTTGGACAAGACCGCCCGGTGTCTCGAGAATCACCCGGCGGCATTCCCCGAAATCGTGATGACCTCTGCAGTGACAGGATCAGGAATCGACTGCCTGCGATCGATCATCGCGGCGATCGAGTGAGTTTGCGCCAGTCTCAGAAGCGGTCGAGCAGGCGGCGGAGATAGTCCAGTTCGGATTCCGGTCGCGTCCGGTCGTTCGAGCGGCGTCGGATTTCGTCGATCACTTCGCGCGAGCGGTCGTAGAATTCGCCCCCCGGCAACGCGCGTCCGTCCGAGGCCACCGATCCGTTGTCTCCGGTCTGGCGCCCAAGGGGATCGAGGGCCCGAAAGTCCCCGTTGTCCGGCCGATCTCCGTTGTTTCCCGCAGTGGCTCCCTGGGCGCGGTTGTTTCGGGCCTCGCCGATATCGCGCAGTCCCTGTCGAAGCGCCTCGATCGCCCGCGCCTGATCGTTCATGGCGCTGTTGTTGTCGCCGCGTTCGAGATTCTCGCGCGCGCTCGCCATCGCGTCCTCCGCCTCGTCGAGCTGCTCGCCTCCCGCAATGTCATCGTTGAGCGGAAGCTGTTCCCGTTGCTGCTCGAGCATCTGGCGCAGAGCTTCCTGCCGCGCCGCGAGATCCTGATCCGACATCTCGTTCCCCGTCCCGGGCTGGCCATCGGGATCGGTGCCTCCGAACAACTGATCCGGGTCCTGGCCGGGCGACATGCCTTCGGGCAACGGTTGGAGCCCCTGGGGCCCGACACCGCCCGGTCCGCCCGGGTTGCCCTGCAATTCGCGGAAGGTGTCGTCTGCAAGTCCCTGCTGTTGCTGCAAGGTGTCCCGCAATCCGTCGAGGGTCGGGTCGCCGCCCGAGCCAGGACGCATGTTGCCGCCTTCGAGCGCGGCCTGCATGTTTTCCATCAGCCCCTGCAATTGCCGCAGCAATTCCTGGGCCTCGGCCATGCGGCCCTGCTCCATCAGCTCCTGAATGCGATCGAGCATGTCGTGGATGTCGTCGGTGGACATCATTTCGCCGGGCGGTCGATCCGCGAATTCGCGATCGGCGTTGCGAAGAGCATTCTGGGCGAGTTCCCGCATGTACTCGTTCAATGCGTCGCGCAGCTCCCGCATCAGCTCCTCGATTTCCTCCTCGGTCGCTCCCTGCTGCATCGCGGTTTCCAGCCGCTCGCGGGCGCGTTCGAGTCGCTCTCGAGCGCTGGCGAGATTGCCATCCTCGATGAGAAGCGCGGTCCACCACAAGATCGACGTGATCTCGTCACGCGCCTCGGGCGTCAGGCCCGCCTCGCTCGCCCTGCTCCGCTCGAGCCGCCTCAAGGCGGTTCGCGTCAGCAGGTAGACCGATGAGTCATCGAAAAGCTCGGATGGGTGGTGGGTCAATGCCCGCAGGATGCGGGATGTCCGTGGCGCGTTCTCGCGCGACCAGTCGAGATCCTGCTTCAGTTCGGAGAGACTTGCGGCGAGCTTGTCGAAGAAACGCCTGCCGGGCATCGTCGTGGTGATCGGCTCCGATCTCCCGGTGTTGCCCGCCGCATCGCCGACCTCAAGCGTGATGATCACCGGCAGTCCGGCATAGGGATGGTCGGCAAGATTCTCGATCAGTTCCTCGTCAAACTCGCCCTTGCCACCATAGTACGGCAAGGGAAGTTCGAGCGTCAGCGCCTCGCGTGCCTCTGGCTCGACGCCGAGACCGGGTCGGCGCTCCACGCGACTCGGATCAAGGACGATTCGGGCAACGCCGGTGGTCACGCCATAATCGTCCCCTGCGCGATACTTCAGGGTCATTCCGCCGTTCAGCGTGGCTTCGAGATTGCCTCGGACTTCGACAAACGGCGGTTCGTCGGGGATGACCGCAAATGTCCGGCTCCAGACAGGTTCCTCGCCTGACAAGACCCGCACCTCACCGCTGCGTTCGACAACCAGCTGTCTCTGCCATGTATCGGCCGCGGCGTCGGGCGCCTCTTCGCTCGCCGTCCCGGAGACTCCGTCATGCATTTCGATATCGTCGGCGAAACCGTAGACGCGCAAGGTCAGGACCGAGCCGATGGGAAGGCGCAATTCGGTGCCGCTGTCGTCGTCGCCGAGATAGACGGTCGGTCGACCCGTGTAGATCGGGGGCTCCGCCCAACCCTCGAATATCGGCTTCGCGACGACTGGCTCGACGGCGGCTTCTGCCGAAACCCATCGTGGCTCGTTGCTACCCGCGAACAGCAAGGCCGACGCAAAGGCGAGCAAGGCGATCAGACGCAGACCGAACGGATCGAGACGGGCGAGACGCATGTCGGGCCCGACCGCCCTGACGTTGCGGCTGCGTTCGGCCATCTCCTGCATGTGGAGCGCCCAGAGTTCTTCCGCATCTGCCTGCCCGTGTCCGAGCGCCAGGCGGTCCCTCAGCGTCGCAACCGGTTCTCCGGAAACCGTCTCGTCGAGGCGATTGACCACGGCCCTCTCGTCGGGCCAGGACATCACGCGCAGACCGCGCCACACCAGCAGCGCCAGTGCCGCAAGACCAACCCCGGTTGCAACTTGAACTGCAAGCGGCGGAAGGGCCGCCATCGCCCCCCATCGCCAGACGGCGAAGCCGACAAAAGCCAGGCTCGCCGCCGGCCAGAAAGCCCGGAGCGCCTGTTCGAGAATCATGGAAACGAGGGTGAGGCGCATCGTTCGCCGCAATGCGCCAAAAGCGGTCGATCGAACGTCTTTGTCCTGACGGGTCATGGTCACGGCCTGTCGCACCGTTTCGGCACCCTGTCGTTGTCGCTGTATCGAGAGTCGCTCACGACTCCGTCAACCATTGCGGAACAATATCCCGATTGATCTGCTCTTCAACCGAAACCCGCTCCCGAATCACGGAAAATTCATCTCCATTCACCAGAATCTCCGGAATCAGCGGCCTCGTGTTGTATCCCGACGCCATGACGGCGCCATATGCGCCCGCAGAGCGAAACGCCACGAGATCGCCCGCACCGAGATCCGGCAACTCGCGAAGGCGAGCAAAGGTGTCTCCGCTCTCGCAAATCGGACCGACAATGTCGAAGATCCCGGTTGTCTGATCGCCTGCGGGTTCCGCCACGGGTTCGATGCGGTGATAGGCGCCATACATCGCGGGGCGAAGCAGATCGTTCATGGCGCTGTCGAGAATCAGGATGTTTCTGTCCCCGCCGGCCTTTCGGTAGAGGACCGAACTGACCATGATGCCCGCGTTCCCGGCAATGAACCGGCCGGGCTCGACATCGATTTCGACATCGAGGTCGCCAAGGCGATCGCTGAGCAGCGTGCCATAATCTGCAGGCGATGGGACCGGGGAGTCGCCGGTGCGGTAGTTGATGCCAAGCCCGCCGCCCACGTCGAGCCGCCGGATGTCATGACCGTCGCTGCGAAGGGTCCGCGTCAGTTCGGCGAGCAGATCGAACACCCGCCCGAAGGGAGCAAGATCGGTGATCTGCGAGCCGATGTGGACATCGATGCCCACCACCGAGACACCCGGGAGCCGCCCGGCTTCCGCATACGCATCCCGGACGCGCAACATTGGAATGCCGAACTTGTCGCCGGACTTGCCGGTCGAGATCTTCTCGTGGGTGCCCGGATCCACGTCCGGATTGATCCGGATCGCGATCGGAACCACGGCGCCGAGACTGGTTGCGACCTCCGAGAGCTGCCGGAGTTCGGGTTCGGATTCGACGTTGAAATGACGGATGCCGCCCTCGATGGCGAGGGCCATTTCCTCGCGGGTCTTGCCAACGCCCGAGAAGACGATCCGATCGCCGGGAATCCCGGCCGCCTTGGCGCGAAGGTATTCGCCGCCCGAAACCACGTCCATGCCGGCCCCGTGATTCCCAAGAAGCCTCAGTATCGCCACGTTCGAGTTCGCCTTGACAGAAAAGCAGACCAGGTGATCGAAACCGCGAAGCGCTGCGTGGAAGGCATCGAGCCCGGCCGTGAACATGCGGGACGAATACAGATAGAACGGCGTCCCTGTCGCTGTCGCCACGTCGAGGAGCGAGACCTCCTCTGCGTGGAGGATGCCATCGCGGTATCGGAATTCATCAATCACGGCACCACCCTTTCGGTCCGGCTCATGACTCGCAGTCGCCCGGGCATGATCATCCACCGCTGCAACGAGAAACGACATTGGCTGATCGTCGATCGCTCAGCGAATCGCGCGAGAATACTCGACTGCGGGGAGATCCACAGCATCGTCGAGAACAGGCAGCAGTGGCGCCTTGCGCCCGCACGACATGGCCCCGACCAGAATGACGGCCAGACAGAGGGCGATGCAGGTTTTTCTCGTCATGACGATCTTTCCTTGCGTTCATCCGCTGCTGCGATCAGTCGCTCGCGCCAACGCTTCACCTGTTCACGCACGCGGTCGGGTGCGGTCCCGCCGTAGCTGCACCTGCTGGCAACGGAGGCCTCGACGGTCAGCGCCGAAACCACGTCCTCGCTCACATGCTGTCCGCAAACCGCCCGGATCTCGTCGAGGGTCAACGCCTCGAGTTGGCAATCGCGATCTTCCGCCAGCTTGACGAGTTCTCCTGTCATGCGATGCGCATCCCGAAAGGCCACGCCGTGCTCGCGCACGAGCCAATCGGCAAGATCGGTTGCCGTCGAATACCCAACCCCAGCCAGCTCCCGCATTCTCTCGCGGTTCGGCGTCATGGTCGATATCATGGCCGACATGGCCTTTGTCGACAGCATCAGATTGTCAGCAGCGTCGAACACCTGCTCCTTGTCTTCCTGCATGTCCTTGGAATAGGCCAGCGGCAGGCCTTTCATGACCATCGAGAGGGCGACGAACGCGCCCGCGATTCGACCGGTCTTCGCCCTGACTAGTTCGGCGGCATCGGGGTTTCGTTTTTGCGGCATGATCGACGAGCCGGTCGAATACTTCTCCGACAGAGCGACGAAGCCGAAACCCGGCGATGCCCAAATGACGATCTCCTCGGCCAGCCTGCTCAGATGCATGGCGCAGATCGACACCGAGGCCATGAATTCGAGCGCGAAGTCGCGGTCGCTGACCGCATCCATCGAATTGGCCGCCGGGCGATCAAATCCCAACGCGGATGCCGTCATCTCTCGATCGATCGGGAAAGAGGTTCCCGCGAGAGCGGCCGCGCCCAGAGGGCATTCATTCAGTCGCTGCCGCGCGTCCGCGAGGCGTCCAAGATCGCGGGCCAGCATCTCGACATAGGCCATCAGATGATGCCCCCAGGACACCGGCTGGGCCGCCTGCAAGTGGGTGAACCCCGGCATCGGCCAGTCGGCCCCGGCCTCCGCCTGATCAAGGAGAGCTTCGATCAGTTCGTGCAAGGCGGCCGACTGCGCGTCGATCGCATCGCGCACCCACATGCGGAAGTCGGTGGCAACCTGGTCGTTTCGTGAGCGGGCAGTATGCAGCCGGCCAGCGGCATCGCCGATCAGTTCCTTCAGGCGCGCCTCCACGTTCATGTGGATGTCCTCGAGCGCGGTCGAGAACTCGAAACTGCCGCTTTCGATCTCTGACAATACCGTGAGCAGTCCTTCCCTGATCGATGCGGCGTCAGTATTTTCTAGAATTCCGGTGGCGGCGAGCATTTCCGCATGCGCTCGTGATGCGGCGATGTCCTGTCGCGCCAGACGACGATCGAAGCCGATCGATGCGTTGATGTCTTCCATCAGGGCATCCGGACTGGTTCGAAAACGTCCGCCCCACATGGCGTTTGAAGCGGGACTGTTTGGCATCTGTGCACCCGAAGTCAGGAAAGGATGATCGCATGAACATCGTCGCGACGATCACGGCGGCCCTGCTATATACTGCGGTGGCAACCGGCGCAAACATGGCCGCTGCGGGCGAAATCGACGGGGATCATCTCAAGAGCCTGCGCAGCGGCGACATGAAAAAGCTGATCGTCACTGCCGATGAGCCGCCTTCGGTCGATCTCGGCGACATGGTCGTGATCGATGCCGCGGGAAACGAGGTTCCGTTTCGTTCGCTGGTCGCGGGCCGGCCGGCTCTGATCAACTTCTGGGCCACCTGGTGCGCTCCGTGCCGAAAGGAAATGCCCTCCATCGACGCCCTTGCCGCCGCGTTCCCGGACGAGAGCTTTGCGGTCATTCCGGTGGCAGCGGGCAAGAATCCGATCAATGACATCGAGGCGTTCTTCGAGGAGACCGGCGTGTCCAACCTTCCGATCATCCGCGATCCCCGCATGAAGCTCGCCGGCAGTTTCGGCGTCTTCGGTCTGCCGACAACGATTCTCCTCGATCGAAACGGGAATGTCGTCGCCCGATTGTCCGGCGACGCCGACTGGAACTCGGAGAGCGCCCGAGCCATCGTCCGCGCGATCATCGACATGAAGCCCGCTTCCTGAGATCGGTGCGGATCCCGCATTCGACATCCGTGCATTCGACCACTTTTCCCTGCACGGGAATCATCCCGATCTCGACAGGCCTGACACGGACCGGCGTGATCCCTTGACCGGTTGTACGGACAGATCATCGTGATCGTTGCGGCGCGCGCGCCACACTGTTCGCGCCACTGTCACGACTTCGCCCGATTTCGGTCAGTTTTCGTGTTTTGTTCCGGTTAATCCCATGACACCGTTGCTGTAAGAGGCCCGCAGGAATCGGTCCTTTGCCAGCAGAAGGGAAAACAGAATGACGAATGTCGTGATCGCATCGGCAGCGCGAACTGCCGTCGGCAGCTTCAACGGCAGCTTTGCCAACACCCCAGCACATGACCTTGGAAAGGTCGCCATCGAAGCCGTGGTCGAGAGAGCCGGCGTCGACAAGTCCGAAGTCTCCGAGACGATCATCGGGCAGATTCTCACCGCAGGCCAAGGCCAGAACCCCGCGCGTCAGGCACACATCAACGCCGGACTGCCGCAGGAGAGCGCCGCATGGGGCATCAACCAGCTCTGCGGGTCGGGACTGCGTGCCGTCGCCATCGGTGCCCAGCATGTCATGCTCGAGGACGCCGACATTGTCGTTGCCGGCGGCCAGGAAAACATGAGCCTCAGCCCCCATGTCTCGCACCTGAGGTCGGGGACCAAGATGGGACCGACGAAGCTCGAGGACACGATGCTCACCGACGGTCTGCTCGACGCCTTCCACGGATACCACATGGGGATCACGGCGGAGAACGTCGCCGAAAAGTGGCAGATTTCCCGGGACGCCCAGGACGAATTCGCGGTCAAGTCACAGAACAAGGCCGAGGCCGCCCAGGAAGCCGGCAAGTTCGTCGACGAAATCACGCCCGTGACGGTGACACACCGCAAGGGCGACATCGTCGTCGAGTCCGACGAGTACATCCGCAAGGGCGCCAACATGGAGTCGCTGCAAAAGCTCCGACCTGCCTTCAACCGCGAGGGATCGGTGACGGCGGGGAATGCGTCGGGCATCAATGACGCGGCTGCCGCCGTGCTGTTGATGCGCGCGGACGAGGCCGAAAGACGCGGCATCGAGCCGCTCGCCCGCATCGTGTCCTACGCGACTGTCGGGCTCGACCCGAGCATCATGGGCGTGGGGCCGATCGGCGCATCGCGAAAGGCCCTCGAGAAGGCCGGCTGGTCGACCGACGATCTCGATCTCGTCGAAGCGAACGAAGCCTTCGCGGCACAGGCCTGTGCCGTCAACAAGGACATGGGATGGGATCCGGACATCGTCAACGTCAATGGCGGGGCGATCGCGATCGGACACCCGATCGGCGCGTCGGGATGCCGCATTCTGAACACGCTGCTCTTCGAGATGAAGCGGCGCGACGCCAAGCGCGGATTGGCGACATTGTGCATCGGCGGCGGCATGGGCGTTGCCATGTGCGTCGAGAGAGATTGATCGCTCAATCGAGCGAAATGCCAGGAATTCTGATCACAAAGGAGAAAGACAGTGGGAAGAGTGGCGCTTGTCACGGGTGGAACCCGGGGAATCGGCAGAGCGGTTTCCATCGCATTGCGGGACAAAGGGCACACCGTTGCTGCAAGTTACGGAGGCAACGAGGAGGCCGCTGCGGCGTTCACGGATGAAACCGGCATCGCGTCATACAAGTGGTCGGTTGCCGACTACGACGCCTGCGTCGCGGGGATCGCCCAGGTGGAAGCCGACCTGGGTCCGGTGGAAATCCTGGTCAACAATGCCGGCATCACCCGGGACGGCATGTTCCACAAGATGACCCGTGAAGCGTGGAATGCGGTGATCGACACCAATCTCACGGGGCTGTTCAACATGACCCATCCGATCTGGAATGGCATGCGCGATCGTGGATTCGGTCGGATCATCAACATCTCTTCCGTCAACGGTCAGAAGGGACAGATGGGCCAGACCAACTATTCCGCTGCCAAGGCGGGTGACATCGGCTTCACCAAGGCGCTGGCCCAGGAGGGCGCCTTCAAGGGCATCACGGTAAACGCGATCTGCCCGGGTTACATCGCAACCGAAATGGTGATGGCGGTGCCCGAAAAGGTCCGGGAAGCGATTATCGCCCAGATCCCGGTTGGCCGGTTGGGCGAAGCTGACGAAATCGCGCGATGCGTGGTGTTCCTGGCCTCGGACGATGCAGGGTTCATCACCGGCTCGACCTTGTCGGCCAACGGTGGTCAGTACCTCGCCTGATCTGGCGATGCCGGTCGGATGACCGGATCACACGATGATGTCGCGGTGGATTGACGGCGTCGCGCCAAAGACATTGCGGTAGCGCTCGACCTCGCGGTCGGGTCCGAGGGACTTGTTGGCATCGTCACTCAGCTTGACGGTGGGCTTTCCTTCGGCCCGAACCAGCTTGCACACGAGCGAGAACGGATCGAGCGCGCGGTCGGCCACCAATTCCCTGAAGTCGTTGGTCAGGAGCGTTCCCCAGCCAAAGGCGACATTGGTCTGATCCCCGAACTGCCGCGAGAGACGCTCGATGTCGCCGACATCGAGGCCGTCCGAGAAGATGACCAGTTTCTCGCGGGGGTCCTGCCCATGCTCCTGCCACCATCGGATCGCTCTTTGCGCTCCTTCTTCGGGCGACCCGCTGTCGATGCGTATGCCCTTCCACTCCGCCGCCCATGACGGCGCATTGGCAAGGAATCGCTTGCTGCCGAAGGTGTCGGTGAGCATGATCAGCAGATTCCCGTCATGTTCCTGTTGCCAGTCCGACAGCACCGCATAGGGCGCCTGTTCCAGTTCGCCGTCGGATTCGGCCAGCGCGGCATAGACCATCGGGATCTCGTGGGCGTTGGTGCCGATGGCTTCGACCTCCCGACGCATCGCGATCAGGCAGTTCGAGGTGCCCGAGAACTTGTCGCCCAGCCCTTCGATCATCGCCTGAACGCACCAGTCCTGCCACAGGAACGAGTGGCGCCGTCTGGTCCCGAAGTCGGCAACGGCGAGCGGCTCGATCGGGCGCAACCGGTCGATCTTCTCCCAGATCTTGGTCATGGCGCGGGCGTAGAGCACCTGCAGTTCGAACTTTCCCATCTGTTCCAGCACGGCACGGGAACGCAGCTCGAGAATGACCGAGAGCGCGGGGATTTCCCACAGCATGACTTCGGGCCAATTGCCTTCGAAGGTCAGTTCGTAATCGTCCCCGTGTCGCTCCAGGTTGTAGGGGGGAAGCCTCAGCTGCTCGAACCACTCGAGAAAGCCGTGGTCGAACATCTGTCGCTTGCCGTAGAAGGTGTTGCCTCTGAGCCAGGTGCTCTCGCCTCGCGACAGCGACAGCGAGCGTATGTGATCGAGCTGTTCCCGGAGTTCACCTTCATCCACGAGTTCGGCGAGCGGGAAGTTCTTCCTCGATCGGTTGATCACCCGGTACGTCACTTTTGTTTCGGGGAAGCGCCGGAAGACGAACTGGCACATCAGCAGCTTGTAGAAGTCCGTGTCGATCAGCGACCGGACGATCGGATCGATCTTCCACTTGTGGTTGTAGACACGTGTCGCGATGTCGACCATGGCTCAGACTTCCAGGAAGAATATGGCTGTCGCCAGAATGCGAAGCGATGATATCCGTTCTCAGGGGACGATCTTGACCCCGCAGGACTTCATTTCGGCGCGGGCCTCGTCGAGCGAACCGTCGAGATCGATCGCCCGGCACGCCGATTCCACGACGGTGACGTCGAACCCCAGCCCGGCGGCATCGACGGCCGAAAAGCGAACGCAGTAATCGAGGGCCAGCCCGACCAAAACCAGCCGCTTCACGCCCCGCTCTCGCAAATACCCTTCCAGACCGGTCCTGGTCTTGTGATCGTTTTCGAAGAAGGCGGAGTAGCTGTCGATGTTCGGACGAAAACCCTTGCGGATGACGAGTTGTGCCGGCGTGGTGTTCAGCTTCGGATTGAAGCGGGCGCCATCCGAGCCTGCCACGCAGTGCACGGGCCAGAGCACTTGCGGACCGTAAGGCATGTCGATGACGGAATACTCCGCGGCTCCGTCATGGTTCGCGGCGAATGACGTGTGGTTTGGCGGGTGCCAGTCCTGGGTCAGCACCTGGACCGAGAACTCTTCCTGCATTGAATTGACCTGATCGATGATCGACGCCCCGTCGGGCACCGCAAGCGCGCCTCCGGGACAGAAGTCGTTCTGAATGTCGATCATGACGAGGGCAGTGTCATCGGCGTGCATTGTCAGGCTCTCTCGCTGGCGTTTCGAATCATTTGGTCACGACTGCAGTGCATCGATGACCGTGACCGGCTCCCATGTCGGGCGCAATCCTTGGAACCGACTCGCCACGGGAAGCGGCTGACGCCCTTGCGTTTGGTGCGACAACGGCCCGATCAGGATCTCCGCAGGCTGCTGCCGACAGATATAGAGTCTGTCGCTTCACAGGGCAAACCGTCAGCGGCGCCCGGGTATCCGATCTGCGCCCAATGAGTGACGCCCCCTGCCCTTCAGACGAGCATTCGGCGAGTGTGACCAAGGCGAAACGTCATGTGTCTTGCCGCTTCGAAAGGCATCTTCGTCAGGCAGTGTGCTTGATTGCCGCCGACAGATCTTCGGTCCTGTATCTGCTGAAACCCTCGTAGTGCCAGCTGACGTCGATGCACTTCATGAACAGGACACGATCATCGATCCTGTCGGAGAGAGCCTGTTTCAGGAGCGCCTTGATTTCGACGTCCTTCACGACGCTGCGCTGCATGGCCGAGAGATAGTCCTCCTTCTCTACCAGTTTCCAGTCCACGACCCGGTTGATTCCTCTCTTGAACATGAGGTCGAGCCAGATGCGGGTGGCCCGTCCGCTGCCGTCCCGGAACGGGTGGGCAATGTTCATTTCGACGTATTTTTCGACGATTTGGTCGAAGTCGCCTTGCGGCATTGCGTCGATGGAATTCAGCGTTTGCTGCAAGTGCATCACGGGCGCGAAACGAAAACTGCCCTTGGCGATGTTCACGTCGCGGATCTGTCCAGCGAAATCGTGGATGTCACCGAACAGGCGAGCATGGATGAAACAGAGACCGGCGAAGGTTCCGACTTCCACCCGTTCGAGTTCTCCCGAGTCGAAGAGTTGCCTGGCCTTGCTCTTGCTGACCCTCTCCTCGGCTTGCGCGAGCTCGATCTGATCGGCGACTTCCATCCTGTTCTTTGTCATCGTGTGACACTCTCCACTCGGCCCGCGACAGGATTGTCGGTCTGCGCACGGAGTCCGCTGCGACAGGCACGATGGCCGCATTGCGAGACTACCAACTCCAGTTTGCGAAACAACGACGGTATTTGTGTGAAACTCGCTTGCCAAGCATGACGCGGTCGCCGAGTTCGCGGTCATTCGAGCAAGGTGCAGACAACGGGGGAAGCACGACCAACAAACGGTGCAGTCGTGTCGGAAGGGTTCAGATGATCCGTTGCGGAATTCTTCCGAATGTCGCAGGGACCATTGACAGGCATGCCGACAAATGCTGCCAGCCGAACAGCCGCCGGACGGAGCGACAACGCAGCATGACACAACCGGACTCGGCGAGGGTTGGAACGGCGGGCAGGGGAAATGGTGCGGGACGCCACCCGTACGGATCCGAGCAGGGACGACTCCATTGGGCTTTCGACCTCGTTCCTGCGAAATCTGAGCAATAGGTTGTCAGGAGAACTTTGCCGTGAACCCTCCATCAGAAAACGCCGTCGTGGTGCACGATGTCATCGATCCCGCCAGGGCAGCCGCCTTGCACGCGACACTGGGCGTTGGAGGGAAAGCGCCCGAGCAAGGGTCGCATCTCCCGCCCCTGTGGCACCACGTTCATTTCTGGGAAAGCGTCGCCGAATCCGGGCTTGGACGGGACGGCCATCCGCGCACGGGGGGCCTCATTCCAGACACCGGCTTTCCGCACCGGATGTGGGCCGGTGGGCGATTCAGTTGGCACGCTCCTCTCATCGTCGGCGTCGAGGCCCAAAAATCGTCGAGCCTGATCCGATGCGAAAACAAGACCGGCAGATCGGGCAATTTCGCCATTGTCACGCTGCGGCACGAGATTCGGCAAGGCGGTCGAACTTGCGTCATCGAGGACCAGGACCTGATCTATCGCGAAGAAAAAATTCGGCAGCAAAAGGCGCCCGCTCTCGCACCTCTTGACGAGACCGTCTCGCATGAGCATCGGTTTTCGACCGTCATGCTGTTCAGATATTCGGCCATCACCTTCAACGGGCACCGCATTCATTACGATCTTGATTTTGCGACGAAGCAGGAAGGGTATTCCGGCCTCGTCGTTCACGGCCCCCTGCTCGCGCTCTTGCTCGCTCGAATTGCCCACGAGGAGCTTGGCAGTCTCTCGAGGTTCAGCTTCAGAGCGACATCGCCGATCACCCACGAGGAGACGGTGGAGGCCTGCGCGCGACACGATGCCGAACGACTTTCGCTATGGATTCGTGGCGCCGGCGGCCGGCTCTGCATGAGCGCCGAAGCGCAGGGAGAAGCAACTCCCTGATTCCTGACGGATGTTTACCCGGCTTGGGTTCCGGAGGCGAAGTGGTCGTAACCGCGGGCACGAGCGAGTTCGACCTGCCGCTGCCGCTCTCTCAGGCTGCGCAGGCGCTCGCTGTCGCTGCTGTCGATGCATGAAGAACAGGACACGCCTTCTTCGTAGTGCGGATGATTGCGGTCCTCGACCGACAAGGGTCGGCGACAGGAGAAGCAGAGTTCGTAAGAACCGCGTTCCAATCCTCGACGCACGGACACCCTGTGATCGAAGACGAAACACTCGCCCTGCCAGAGATCGCTTCGAGCCGGCATGTTCTCGAGATAGTTCAGTATGCCGCCATCGAGTTGGCAGACATCGCTGAACCCGTCCTTGATCAGGAGGCTGGTGGATTTCTCGCAGCGAATACCGCCTGTGCAGAACATCGCGATCCGTTTTCCCTCGAAACGGTCTCGATTTGCCGCCCACCATTCCGGGAACTCGCTGAAGTTCTCGATGTCGGGATTGATCGCGCCGGGAAACGTCCCGACATCCACTTCGTAGCTGTTTCGGGTGTCGACGACAACCACATCGTCATCCTCGATCAATTCGTTCCATTCACTTGGAGGGATTCTTTGTCCGGTCTCAGCGAGCGGCTGCACATCCGGTCGACCCATCGTCACGATTTCGCGCTTGATGCTGACCTTCATGCGCCGAAATGGCTGAACCTTTGCAACGCTCTCCCTCGGCCTGATGTCGGCGCAACCCGGCAGCGAGCGAATGACAGCAAGCACCCGATCGACGGCATCGCGGGATCCTGAAATGGTTCCGTTGATGCCTTCATGAGCGATGAGGACAGTACCTTGCGTACCAGCTGCGATGGCCTCGCGCGAGACAGTCTCGCGAACGGAAGCTGGATCGGAAAACCGCGCAAACTTGTAGAACGTCGCGACAATGATGTCGGTCATGATGTTCTTGCCACCACTTGGCTCGACCTTAGCCTTTGACATCCCGGGTAGACGCCAATCTATCTTGTGACCCCTGCCACTGGCACACGTATTCACCGTACTCCGTGTCACTTTTGGCGGTCTGCAACCTAAAGGTCGAGCTCTCGCTGCAAAGACGGCTCCGCTTTGAGATCACGCGAACGTCGTGAGGTTGCACGTTTTGACTTTTTCTCTTTTGACAAGCGGGACTTACATTGTGACTCAGCGGCCGAGAAAGATCCTGGCGACTCAACGGCGGTGGCGTCTATTTGTGAAGGAGTTTCCTCGTCAGCATCCGAACAACCCACAGCTACTGTTGAACCGTCTTCGCCATTCTCAGGCAAAACTGTCTCTGCTGTGTGGTCGGCGTTGTCGGAGTCACTTTCCAATTCCGTTTTCGAGGACTCTACTTCAGTAGCTTCACCGACTGCTTCAGAATTCTGCAAAGATTGAGTGTCAGACGATGCGGTGTCGTCTTTAGTACGTGTCTCAGTTTCTGAGTCATCGGTCGTACTATCAGATGCGCAAGACTGCGGCTCAGTGTCCGAATGAACCGCAGTACGGACGATTTCCATCAGTGGTTGCGCCCAGCCTTTCTGACGCATTCGAGACTGTAGCAACCCAACCACTGCTGCACCGGGCAAGGCGAGTCCGAGAGCTATCAAAGCTACGGACAATTGCGCCCAGCCGGTTTCGAGCGAGTCGTCAGGGACAATCCTAGCTAGGGTCCGAAGATCCAATTCGAGTGCATCGAAATCTGGCTCGTCTTCGTCAGCCAAGCGCTTTGCGTGGTGCTCCCCTGTCGCAACAGCCAGGAGTTGAACCATCTCGGCTTTTTCAAGCGGGAGCACGCCTAACGCATCGGCGAGAGTATCGTCATCCATAGGCAAAAATGTTGCACTCGCGTGCCCAAACTTCTTGCAGGCACCCAAGTAGGAATTCGTCGCACCAAGCCAGCTTGCATCATCGGAAGCGAGAAGCTGGCGCTGGCGGGCGGCTAGGATCATACGGGCCCATGCTTCGGCACCGGTGCCCGTGACCCGGTTGACAAGTGCGGCGTCCTCGACAGGTGGCTCCATCATTTCGGTTTGCATCGTCCGAGCCTTGGAGAGAAGGGATTCCTCTGTGCTATCGGACGAGGTGGGCCAAGGCCGTTCCCACGCCCAACTCCATATGCGGCGAGCTTGCTGGTTCAAACTCTCAAAAAAATAGGTCTTTTTCCACGTAACCCATGCGTCCTGTATCTCGCTGTCAGCAAGTGTGAGTTCCAAGTCCATCCGCTTTGCGGTTGGGGAAAGCAGCCTTACGCTACGTTCCGACAGCGCCTCGAACGTAGTGCCATCGATTGACAATAATGCACTGCCGCTACCAATTCTGAATGGTGGCACGCACGGATAGGCAAGAAGGAACCCGTCATCTGCAGGTTCCAGATCGGAAGCAAGGCGAAGCGACTCCTCGACGGCAGTCACGACGGTACTGGTGTCGAACCATACCAGTCGCCCCGGCGTCACACGCAGCACCCCTTTCAAGTTCCAGTTAAGCCATTCGAGATAGCTGATGGCAATCAAATGTCTACTCACAGCTGTTCCCTCGATCAGAAAAAGATGTCATCGACCGTGGTAGACGGTCGCGTTGGTGTTATGCGGCTGACTACGTCACTCGGCAGGTTGTCAAAAGGAGACTCGAATTCACCTCCGGTTCGGCTCAAGAAGAGGTTTTCGTATGTCCGCGTGACGCCCACAAAACACACTCTAGGCTCGAATTTCCTGATTGCTGAGACCTTTTGCGCGGCGCGGCGCCTTTTGTGCGTTCGGCTTAAACTGGGAACAAAAACGTTCTTGAAATCAAGACCCTTCGCGCTTGTCATCGTCATGAGGTAGCTGTGCGGGCATGTCTCACCGCGATCCAGAGTTCCGACTCGATTACCGAAGTAACTCAGCGGGATACCTGCTTTCTCCATTTCCTTGTTCATGTTTATGTACCGCTCAGTCAAATCGCGCGGGTGCTCCTTCGGCATTGGAACACTATTCAGGTTGAAAACTGCTTCGAAGAAGCACTGTAGGTCCTCATGAAAATGGAAAAGGATTACTGAGGGCCTTCCGGCGCGAGCGCGATATTTTGCCTCGTTTAGAACCCATTCAACCTCATCCTCAAAGCTATCGAAGTTCACATCTCGGATGTCCGCATCTACTGAGTTTATCGGGTCGGCCTCTACGATGTTGCGTGCGTCAGGATTGACAGAGACGGCTACGCGCATGAGAGATGGCGTCAGGCGAAATACCTCCCTGAGAGTGTGTATCTTGGGATTGAAGCAACTCACCATCTCTGCTCGGCTGGCTCTATCTTTATAGATGGACTGCCCATAATCGCCCGCCAACACGACATGATGTGCACTCTCACTAATTTTTTTTAACCACTCGCGTTTTAGGTCCTGCGCCTCATCGACGAAGACGAAATCCGCAGTCTTCGTTCCAGATATGAAGCTGTTTACGGTAGAGAAATTGATGAGTCGTGCTGTTTCGCCGTCAAGTCCAGATTCTTGCAAAGACTTCCTCGACATCCTTACTAGGGCATGCGTAAAGCTTAAGAGTGCGAAACTCTTGGCTGGGTTGCCGGCCGCAAGACGTTCCAACACATGTGTGAGCAGCACCGATTTACCAGTCCCAGCAAATCCACAGATGAAATGGTTGGTTTTGTCGATGCTGTGGGTGACATCGTCGATTATCGAAACCTGTAATTGGCTGAGGTGTGAATTCGGAACATACCAACCCATCAGTTACGCCCCTTCCGGTGCGGGCCGTGCTGACACTACGAGGTTTTCTTCGGAATACGCCGCAGATGACTGCCTTCTGGATGCAAAGGTTCTTGCACGGGCTTTAGCCTCCGAAGCAATATCTGTACGTCCAAGACTCCGGGCGACACGTGCGAGCACCCGACTGTTGCCTTCATCGATACTGTGAGAGCGAAGACTCTTAGTCAGCCGCTCGGACAATCTTGCCAAGAGTTTGGTACCCTCAGGGTCGCCGCTATCGAGCAACAATTGTCCTAGAACTGAAATGGCGGAACAATAATCCGGCCTATAGCCTAACGCTTCGCGCAGCAGAGCTTCCTTCTCGGCTTTGTCGGTCACGTAAAGGGCCAGATTATAGGCTGAGACAGCAGATCGTTCTCTGTCGTAAGCTCTGCTCGCCCACTTCTCCGCAAGACTCTTTTTTCCGGCTCGATGATAGTTGTAAGTGATCGGAATAGCAAAATTCCGCGATTGATCGAGTTGCTCGACCTTTTGAAACATCTCTGCAGCTAGATGATGGTCCTCGGCTGCCTGCGCTGCATTCGCGTAGGCGATTACATATTCGACCGGAGGGCGTGACCCGTGTTCCAACAAGACCCTGTTGAAATTCTGTTTAGCGGTCAGTAGCCGTGTTTCACTATTGGAAAGGGGACGGTTGGCCAAGGGATTGAGTATTTCTGTCTTCACCACGACATTGCCAACCCGAGCCTCCACGTGCAGTAGTTTGTCACGTGAAATTTGAGCGGAAAGCATGATCTTCGTACCGCGCCGGAATCCCTTTCTTTCCGGTGCTTTAATCACGATTACGCCGAGTAACTTGTCGGCTGTCGAGACGCAAATGGGAATCTCGATACGCTTTTGGCCATCATCGTCGACAATCAACTCATCGACACGGTTAGTATGACTAGGTAACGGTGTGGCGGCAGGAAAGATCGTTTCAAGGGTTCCTCCACGAACCAAAGCAAGGATAGGCTCAGATGTAATTGGCTGGATGAAGTCAAACTCACAACCGTTGTACCAATACGAGTGCAGAGCGGCACCCTTCGAAACATGACTCCTGAGGTCTCGCGGAACAAACGCTTCTACTGAACCTCCAAGTGCACTCATCACAGTATGGCGAACGATGATGTTTTCGCTGCTGCCACCAATAAACAACACTGCGTCTAAATCGTCCGCCGTCAGACCCGATTTCTCCAAAGCATCTTGCACTGGTGCAAAAACATGTTGTGTTCGTTGATCATTAGACACTGAAATTGTCGTGAAAGGCTCGAGAGCGTCGGCAAGATCGGAGAGAGCCGCGTTTGGGCCAGGCAGGTGAAACTTGTTAACTCCAACTTCGAACCTGCCGATGTCCGCTTCCGTGAATCGCAGTTCGGTGGCGTGTCGCAATTCTTCTGTCGTCTTGATGCCCTTGTTGCTTGCATGTCTCAGAATTCCAATCTTTAGCAGTTCTGCCGTCGGTTGAAGCCGAGGCAGGATTTGTTCATCAATATCTCTTTGCGTAAGTTCCTTTGGTCCGGAAGCCTGAATGAGTTGCGGCAAAAGCGTACGGCGTGCAAGTGCCAGATCAATGTCGTTTCCACCGAGAGCCGTAAAACGGGACAAGGCCAAGTTTCGGGATTCGATACCGTTTGGCCGACTCTCAAGCCTGAGCACCGAGATGTCGCAGGTACCAGCTCCAAAGTCGTAGACCATGACATTTACGGGATGCTGGCGCAGTAGGTCGAGAAGCCCGCTGTCGTTCAAATGGTGCGATGATTCGAAGAGGTAAGACAAAAGTGCGGCGTTTGGCTCATCAATCAATGTGACACAGTCATCCGAAATGCCTGCACTGCGAAGGGCAGTTTCCAAGTCCCTGCGCTGATTTGCTTCAAATGAGGCAGGCACAGAAACGCACCAAGCGGTTATCTCCGGCACTTTGGCAGATTTTAACGCTTTCTCCACACCCCATTTGGTGAAGCGAAAGAACATGGCTGCGGCGTCTTGGGCAGATTCAATCTTGTAACCGGACTTCAGAACCCCTTCTCCCAACGCAGTTTCAGGATAGGTCGGGCCGATCTCGACGCCGAGGCGCATCTTGAACGAAGAGAATACTTTGTGTCCTTCGTGGAGGAACAACCTATGGCGGGACGCTTCACGGCCAAAGATCAGTCGTTCTTTGACGTAGGCGATGACCGTGTGGACCAGGTCACTCCGAGTCGTGACTCCATTTTCGTCTGGCTGCTCGATAACTAGGGAATCGATCTTCTCAACTCCGTCGCGCTCAGTGACCGCGCTTAGGACAGTAGTGCTCGTACCAAAGTCCATGCCAACGTAGGTCTTTTGAGAGAGCGAATTCGCCTGCGATGTCGGGGTCGGTTTGGGCAACCTGATGAGTGTGTTCTTGGCAGATCTGACCGGTACCGTGATCGGCGTCGTTGGTGATGCGGGCTGTTGGGCAAGGCGATTTGCCTCCGCGCGCAATTGTTCAGGCAGGGGTGAGGAATTGTCCAGTAACGCCACAAAATCCGCGCTTTCCCGAAGATCATGGATTTCTTTGGCAATTGGGATCCCGTCAGCAGGCGCGTGCGAGTGCAGGTTTCGTATAGCCTTCATTGTCTTCAGACTGTTCTTCAACTCGCGGGGAGCGCGTTGCTTTGCAGTCATTTCATCGCAACTGGCCAACGCTACCTTGACGAGAGCCGCAAAATCCAGGCGTCCAAGCCGTCCATGCGGAGACTTTTGCAATCGACGAGCTTGTTCGAGATTGAGCTGATCCAGAACGTAAAACTTCCACCAGTTCTTGCCACCGATTTCAGGAAGGGTTCGCGAAAGAAAATTAGCGAGTGCCTGTGCGACTTCCTTTTGGAAAGCAGGCCAAGTACTCAATTCTCTTCTCCTAAATCGCAATAGTTGCGCAAGGCCTTGTGTCGCCAATCCACCGTCAAGCTATCCGAATCCAACGCAAGCAAGCAGCAAGTATGCAAGCGAAATCCCCAAATTGGAACGGTTCGTATTTCACTGATCTCCAAGTCTTCCGGAACTGGGTCCTCACCAAGATTTATGGGCTTTCGCTCCAAGTTCGACGCGTTCAGATACACTCTCAGTGTACCACTGCCAACGGCGGAATTCGCAAAGGGAGTCTTGAACGGGCGCCGCCACGGATCAACTCGTTTTGGCTGCCACAGAAGAGGTCGATTTGCTGACCTTCCGACTGATTGTCGACTTATGTTTGCCAGCAACTTCGCCAATATCGTCGAAACTCATCTGAAGCTGTGGGTCTCGTTTCCATTCCTTGAAGAGTACGCGATCGTCTGCGAACAGCAGTTCGCGCCGCTTGGGAGCAATACGAGCGCTGTTGAGCGTCGCGAACTGCCTCAATGTGCCTAGTAGGTGCTTCCGTTCACCGTTCCCCATAGCGATCGATTTCTTGTAGCTGCGCACCAAGACCTCGATCTCAGCGCCTGTGGCCCCTTCCGTGAACCAAGCGATGAGACGCACGTGTTCATCCGGCACCACTGCAGGAGGCATGAAGCTGCGCGCGACCTCGACGCGAACATCGAAGTCCGGTTTCGGAATCTCCAGCTGGACTTCAAACCGGCGCCAGACGGCGGGATCCAAGAGACTCTCGTGGTTGGTGACTCCAATTGTGATGCCGATTTCGCTGCGAGCATCCAGATTCTGCAGCAGCGAATTGACCACACGTTTGATCTCTCCGACTTCCCGTGGATCGTCACGAAGCTTGGCAACCGCATCGAACTCGTCGAGAAGAAGGACGCAACTGTAGCGATTTGCGAAAGAAAACAGGTTGCCAATGTTGCGTGATGTCGTTCCCAAGAAAGACGAAACCAGTCCGTCGATCCGGGCAAGTGCCACAGGCATCTCAAGCTGCTTTGCGATCCAGAGCGCAAGACGGGTCTTGCCTGTACCTGGCTCGCCGTAGATCAAGCATGTTCGTGACGGTTGAACCCCCATCTCCTCAAGAACCTCGAAGTTCCTCCATTCATCCAGGATCGTTTCGATCGCGTCCGAAACTGTCGGGTTAAACAACGGCGGATCGCCCTTCAGGACATCGGGGAACAATACCTCGACGAGGGATGCAGCCGTCTCACGGTCAACGGGAAGCTGTGTCCTGGGCGTCAAGTTCTCTCCGGGCACCATTTCACGGGATCGAATGATCCGAGTCGGTGCCATTTCCACCATCTTGTCGGCACCAGAAAGCAGCGACGCGACAACGGCCGCAGACTTTTTGTCTCCGGCTTCCTTCAATGCGTCACGCAAACGCTCGACCTGTTTACGAGATGCGGGATTGGACTGCGCCAATGCAGTGCGACACAGTGCCTGAATGATCGGAAAATGCTCCATGCTGATAGCCACCCTTTGCTTTGAACGATGAAAATATGCCAATGAAAGACGCACATCAATGCCTTTTTGTTGCAAAATAGTCATAATCTGTTGCACAAAATGATTAATCTGTTGCGTGAATCGGATTTCAATCGACCCACGCACCACTGGTCTCAACTGGCAATTTTCTGTCTTCAGGCAAAAAAGGGGCTGAAACTGTTGCTTTCCTCGCAGGGGTGCGTGTCAGAGGCTGTCGACCCTTTCTTGGCCGCACCTCTGTCGCAAGCGGGCGACAAGCCACCCTGCTGCAGCAACTCCAGCATGCCCAGTACCTCAAGGTTGAACTTCCCGCTCTCTCGTCGCGGCCTCGTATCACCCTGAAGCGGTTCCGTTGGTGCTTTCTCTGGCAACCAGCGCCGTCATCTCAAGTCGCAATCACTGTGACGTTCAGTGCAGATGCAGTGGAACGTCTCCGTCTGGTCTTGTAGGTCTTATTTTGGGTCCATTTCGGCAAGATGCGATTCCATGCATGCGCGTTTTGGGAAATTGTTGAGGCTGACAAAACGAAAAGAGGAAGGTGCGCATGGCTCGCGGCGAATTGGTGAAAAAACTCTTGCTCAACTACGGGAAGGAAGATGAATTTTGGGCCGTTGTCGAGCAGATCATTTCCGAAGAAGAGAAGAAAAACAATCGGTTGCTCGCCCGTAGACTACGCGAAGCCCTCGAGTCGGTTACAGGCGCGGATGAACCCCGAAGACTTGGCAGGCTGGCTACGTTTCCGGATGATGCAGCTGAGTTAATCCGGCGTTTCGAACCCCGCTACAGTCCTCGGGACATTCAACTGAGCTTAGAGAACCGGAATCTCTTCCAAGGATTGGTTGACGAGTTTCGCAAGTCAGATTTGATAAAGCGCCACGGACTGCCTGTCCGTTCGAGGATCCTCTTTTGTGGGCCACCCGGCACGGGCAAGACACTCTGCGCCGAGGTCTTTGCGGGACAACTTGGGCTGCCGTTCTTCCATGTGAAGCTTGACCGCTTGATCTCTTCCTTCCTTGGCGAGACCGCGACAAACATAGGAAAGACGTTCGAGTTCGCCAGACGGCAACCATGCATTCTGTTCTTCGACGAATTCGACGCAATCGCTGGGACTCGGGAAAAAGGAAACGACCACAGTGAATTCCGGCGAGTGGTCGATTCACTTCTGAACTTCATCGATCAAGTCGAGCCCGGTGGCTTTTTCGTCGCAGCAACAAATCTCGGCGAACGTCTCGACTCTGCCATATGGCGTCGATTTGACGAGGTCGTTTGGTTCGATCATCCAGACGAAGAGATGACGCGAAAGTACATCAACAACGCATTCAAGAACTCGCGATTCGACTTTGAAATCGAGGACTTGGTGAAAGACACGACGGACTATTCATACGCTGAGCTTGAGAAAATCTGCAATCAGGCCAAGAAATCGTCCCTCCTCGATCGCCGCAAATCGATTTCAAGAAACGACATCAGTGAAGCCATACGTAACGCGGACCGTCACAGGATGGACACTCGAAAATTGGCAATTGCGGGATGAGCCAAGCATTGTCGTAACAGTGCCCCCCTGCCCTTGTTGCGGTTTCAGCAGTCTTGAACACGACGCACGGCCACTGGCCATCAGTTTTGGCCCAATGGAAGCAATGGTGGAAACGAACCTTGCCCCGACCAAACGCCGAAAATCCAATAAGGTGCCTCTCTGGCATTCTCCTTCGGTGCCATTGCCATCGACCGGATCAGTCTCTTGGAGTTCTCATCTGTCGCGTAACGAGTCCACGTCGGCGACCATGTCGAGCGCACCAAGCGTCCGACTTCTCGCCCGTCGAACTCATGACAGGATTCGTTCGACCACGCGGCGTCCGAAGTCATGGGTCGGTCCTTCCCAATGGGGGCTCAGGCGACCTCCGTCGTAGGCTGGCGACAGGCGACCCTGCTGCAGCAGTTCAAGCATCCCCAGGTCTTCTCGGTTCAAGTCGTCCCACATTCTCAATGTGGCCTCGCGAGCGTCCTTGAACTCGTCAGACGTTGCCGCATCGCCGATCAGGAAAACGTGCAGTTCCTCAAGAGTCTTGTCGGGCGCAACCGGATAGCTCACGAGAACCGCAAACTGGTCGGGGAACACTTCTGCCGCGAAGTGCGGAAAACACAGAAACCAAAGCCCTCGCTTTGCATCCTCTTCGGGCAAGTTCGGATAGTGCGGCAGGTCCTTGCCGCGCCCCTCTTCGAGTTCGGGAAAGACGTAATCGTTGTAGAACACGTGCCGGTCCCATTCACCGGACCACCTCACGTTCATCGGTGCAAACTTCAAAAGCTTCGGATGGACGCAGAAGACGTGATATCCTTCCATGTAGTTTTCGTAGACCAGCTTCCAGTTGGCGTTGACCTCGAAGTCGAGTTTGCCAGCCCAGCGAATGCTCGAAAAATCATGCCCCGCGGTTCTCTCGAGCATGGGGGTCAGCCAGTCCATCAAGGGTTCGGCATCGCCCGATACATTTGCAAAGATGCAACCGTTCCAGGTCTCGACCCGCACCTCGACCAGGTCAAGCAGGTCGCCGCCGCCGCTCGGAAACGTGTCCACGACGTTGGGTCCGCTGAAATGCGGGCGTGACCTCAGCTTGCCGTCAAGCTGATAGCTCCAGGCATGATACGGACAGGTCAGCATCGACCGCCTGCATCGCTCCGTCACCAGTCTCGCTCCACGGTGACGGCAGACGTTGTGAAGCCCCCGAACACCCCCGTCATGATCACGCAGGATGATCAACGGCGCGCCGCCAATCGAGATTGGCTTCATGTCGCCGGCTTCTGGCAATTCTTCCGTTGCTCCGGCAAAGACCCAGGAGCGGCGGAAGCAATGCTCCAACTCGAGCGCAAGCCACTCGTTCGACCAATAGGCCGCATTCGGCAATCCGCTGGCCTCCTCAATTGGAGCGAAGGTCTGGGCAAGTCCGTCTTCGCCGATCAATTCGACGACTTTCGATCGAATGTCGGTTGCTGTCATGCTCTCACCATGTCCGGATTCGGTCGGATCCTGTGTTTGTGGAGTGAACGATAGTGCCCTAGGAACGCCTCGTAATGGCAGGACAGGCTGGGCGGTAAATCGCCCGGCTCCACGTGCTTGCGAGGAACGGGCTTGAGTCCATCGCTGTCGCGCAACGAGGCGTGCCAAATCTCGTCGTTTCCGTCGTACCAGAGAACGTCGTCGCGAGAACCGGGCTCCCAACGCAGTGCCTCGGCGACGAAAGGTATCCCGATCGCCTCGCAGTAGCGTCGGACCATCGCATCGGGATCGCTCATGAGATCGTCGCTGTCGAGAACTGGCGGAGTCTCTCCCGTCCGCCGGCAAAGCAGATCGAACAGTGCCTGCTGGGGGCCGAAACTGATTTCGTGCGCTTCAAAACCGTTCTTCATTCCGGCCTTGAGGTACGAGCGATGGAGTGAAGCCAGCACCTTTGCCGGCTCGCGGATTAAGAAACTGTGCGTGATCCTGCCGAGAAACTCGTCGTCCCACATGTGATCCGTATGGTGGGGCATGTCCTTGACGAACACCGGGCGGGTCTCCGCCGCAGCCTTGATGTCTTGCCAGATCTTTTGGAACGTTGCTTCGGGGTGCCGTTGGTCCGCCGGTGCCTCGCGCGGGGCTCGTGCTTCTGGCCCCCGGTACCAAGCGATGCCGAAGGGTTCGTGGAAACACGTCAAATCGCCACGCTGCCGCATCATCCATTCAAAAGCGGTCGATGTGGAGCGTGGCGTGGCCCACAGAAAATGGATCGGATGACCTTTCATGGGCCTGCACCTACCATGGTTGCGTCAGAACAACGCTTCACGACGTTTCCGAGTTTGTCGGGCGGCAGTCCGATCGTGTCGGACAATGCCGGGTTTCGCGATTCACCCTGCAGTATCGCAGACAACGCTGGTCGAACGCAGACGAACTTGTCGGCACCTCGTGCCTGTCCACGTGTGCGACCAAACGGCAACATCACGTCATCACCGGACAGGTCGGCATCTCGGCAAACAGCGTCATTGACCGAACCCGGCTGGACCGACCCGCAAAGTGACTCGGTGTTCCGCTCTGCGAGATTTCGCCGTCCGGTCGAGGCACGTTCGCCATTGCCGACGACAGATGCCACGCCAGTGCTGCCAAAAGCCTCAGCGCTGGCAACTCCGATCACTCCGAATGAAAGCGGGAACACCTCGGACACCTTGCCATCAACCCCCGATTCGCCGTTGCTACCTTGGACAATTTTAGGCATTCTTTTTTCATGACAGTCAAGAATATCAAGACCGTTCCCGCAGAAGATGCCTTGATTCAACTCGGTGAAGACCTGCGCGGATTGCGAAAGGGACAGGGACTGACGCTCGAGGACCTTGCCGCAGCAAGCGGCAGGTCCGTCTCCTTCATTTCGAAAATCGAGCGCGGGCAAGCGCGACCATCGGTGACCACCTTGCAGGAGCTCGCCGGTGCATTGGGGGTCCCGGTCGGATGGTTTTTCGAGACCGACGGCCCCGTACCTGCCGATGAACGCCCGTACATTGTCCGTTCGGGCCGTCGTCGCAAACTGAGCTATTCCGGTTTGACATCGACCAACTACATGGGCTTCGAGGATCACCTACTGTCGGCCAGTCTCGACGGTCAGTTGGCCCTTGGCATTTCAACCTACCAACCCGGCGGGAGTTCAGGCGATGAACTCTATACCCATCATGGCGAGGAGGCCGGTCTGGTCATCAAGGGACAGATCGACCTGCACCTCGATGACAAGGTGTTCAACCTGAAGGCTGGTGACAGCTTCTCGTTTTCGGCCAGCGTTTCCCATCGCTACGTCAACTCCGGCGACGGCGAGGCACAGATCGTCTGGGCCAACACGCCAATCAATCTGAGACGATAGCTCATGCAAGGCCACGCTCATGTCGTCGTCATCGGTGGTGGCAACATGGGAGCGGGCGTGCTGTATCACCTCGCCCAGATGGGCTGGACCGACTGCGTGCTGCTCGAAAAGGCCGAACTGACCAGCGGAGCGACATGGCACGCCGCCGGGTTGGTCAGCCGAATGATCAGCGGGCATGCGCTTGGCACGATCCACGACTATGCCGTTGAATTCTACCAACGGATCGAGGCCGAAACCGAAGTTGGCGTCAGCTGGCATGGCTGCGGTTCGCTTCGGGTCGCCACCAGTTCCGAGCACATGGACTGGATCAATCACGTTCGGGACGCCGTGCTGGCGCGTGGACACGACGCGGAATTGATCGATGCCGAAGAGGTGGCACGCCTGAACCCGCTCTATGATGTCGAAGCGGCAGGCATTCTGGGTGCCATCCTGACACCTGATGACGGGCACGTGGACCCGTTTGGCGCCTGCCAGGCGATGGCCAAGGGCGCGCGCCAGCGCGGGGCGAACATCATCCGAAACTGCCGCGTCATCGACATGCGGCAATTGCCGTCGGGCGAGTGGGAAGTCGTTACCGAACAAGGAGAAATCATCGCCGAACACGTGGTCAATGCAGGCGGCTACCATGCGCGTCAGTTGGGAGCGATGGTCGGGCTGGATCTGCCGATCGTGACTTTGCAGCACCACTATGTGGTCACCGACGACGTACCGGAATTCGACGGCATGGCGCACGAGATTCCCGTCACCCGCGACGACTTCTTTTGCGGATATCTTCGCCGCGAGCAGAAGTCGGCGCTGATCGGACTCTACGACAAGCAGGCCCCCCAGTCGGTCTGGCTCGATGGTTGTCCGTGGGACAGCGCCAACGAACTGTTCGATGCCAACTGGGAGGGGATCACGCCATGGCTCGAAAACTGCTTCGCGCGTATGCCGACCCTGTTGAACCGCGGAATCAAGCGGGTCGTGAACGGCGGGATCACCTACACGCCGGACGGCGCCATGCTGTTGGGCCCTGCGCCGGGGTTGAGGAACTTCTGGCTGGCCTGCGGCGCGACCGTGGGCATCGCCTGGGGTCCCGGGGCGGGCCGGGCGCTCGCTCAATGGATGATCGAAGGCTCTGCCGACATCTCGACCCGCGCGTTCGACCCCCGTCGCTTCGGCACCTGGGTGAACGCGGAATTCTCTCGTGCGCGCACGAGAGAAGAATACACGCTGCGTCAGGCCATGCCCTACCCTCAGCATCAGCACGAGAGCGGCCGGCCGATCAAGATATCGGGCGTCCATGTTCGCACGGCATCACTTGGTGCAACCTTTGAAGAGGTCGGAGGGTGGGAACGACCACGCCTGTATGGTCCCGAACCGGTCGGGTGGCGACGAACCAGCGCTTTCGACCAGGTCGCCGCCGAGTGTGAGGCCGTGCGTCAGCGAGTCGGTCTGGCCGACCTGTCCGCCTTTGCCAAGTTTCGCATCGAGGGGCCCGGTGCAGCTCGATGGCTGAATGCCGTCTGCGCCAATCGGATGCCGAAAAAGGGCTGCTGCTGCTTGACGCTGATGCTGAACCGCAAGGGAACGATCGAAGGCGAAGCGACGATTTCCCGCATTGGGCCCGATTGTTTTCATTTCGTGACTGGCGCTCCGTCAGAGCGCCGGGTCTGGGACTGGCTCACCCTGCATTGCGGCATCGCCGTGACCGACGCGACCCTGACGAACATGACTGACCAAACAGGCATCCTGTGTCTCGCGGGGCCAAGAGCGCGCGAGGTTCTGGCGAGTTGCACAAACGAAGACGTTTCCAATGACGCGCTGGGCTGGATGCGGTGCAAGAAAGTGACGGTGGCGGGCGTGCCGGTTCTTCTGCTCCGGCTGAGTTTCACGAGCGAACTGGGTTACGAACTGCACGCGCCGAACGACCGGCTCGACGTGATCTGGGACGCATTGTGGGCAGCCGGTCAGTCACATGGCATCGCGCCGTTCGGGTCACGGGCGCTGGACAGCCTGCGGATCGAGAAATTCTATCGCGGCGGGCACGAACTGGCCAATGACGCGAGTCACAAGGACGTCGCGCAGGAGAGGTTTGCCGCGACGGAGAAGGAATTTGTGGGGCGTGACGCGATGCTGGCAAGAGTTCCAGGAAGTCGCATTGCCCTTCTCGGACTCGCGGGCGAAGAGACCGACGCGCTGGGTGTGGAAGCCGTGTTCAGAAACGGTCGGTGGGTCGGTGCGATCACTTCAGCGGCATATGGCCATGCGGTCAAGCAGTCTCTCGCCATCGCTTTTCTTCGAGAGAATGCATGGCTTCCCGGGACCGCCTTGGAGGTTTCCATCCTCGGCAAGCGTATCGCTGCCACGGTGCTGCCGGAACCACCATGGGATCCGAAAAACGAGCGATTGAGGGCATGAGTTGGAACGTGGCCGCGACGCACACGATCAGATCGGCCATGATGTCAGACCATTCACTCGTGACGCAATGGTGCCGCACGGACCCATGGTGGCAGACTGACACCTCCAAGTGTCGCGACCTTTGCGGCCGTGACAAGGGAATACGGAAACTCGTCAGTTAAGTGAGTTGGGACTCCCACTGCCTCGTTGCAGGCTCGGAGTCACTTCGACGGGCATCTGCAACACAGTGCGCGGGGAAATTCAGCTTCGTCCTTGGGAGACCCGGCGCTCGCATCACGAAGTATTTGGGGCCCTCGCCCGACTTGACCAACTCTGTCGACCGGCCCCAAGCATGCCCGCAGGGGCCGGCCACGTGATTGCCGGGGCGTCAGTAGCGCAGTTCCAGTTCCAGTCCGATCCGGGTTTCGGAATCAGAATCGTCGCTGTCGCGAAGCCCTGCCGTCATGGACGCACCGAACTCGCCGCGTGCGAAACTGATGCCCGTCTCGAAGTTCCGCGTGCGCGCCTCGTCACCTTCGTACGCCATCTCGGCATATGGGGTCAGCAAGCCACCCGACATTGCGAAACCGTAACCTGACCGTGCCGTCAGCGACAGGCCTTGCGGCTCGACTTGACGACCTTCATCGAACAGTCGCTCGCGAGCCAGCGCCCCGTCCTGATGCTGGTGCCCCCAGCCCGTGCCAAGCGCCAGCGAAAGTCCACGCCCGTCCGCTTTTGAGTTCATTCGCGCTTCGAGGCTCGCACCCCATTCTTTCGTGTTGTCCTCGGAGTGCAACGCCAGCAAATGACCGCTTGCATCCAGGCTGAATCGCCCGCCGGGAGCCGACAACCTGACGCCCGCCGAAACTTCAAGGCCGGTGCCATTTTCCCCATCGCCACCGTCTTGGCGAGCGGCCACAGATCCACGCGGCGCCATTGTCCAACCCGATTCGGAAGACATGGGATAACCGTCATGCGCAGCCTCCACACCGGCACGCACACGCCAGCTGTTCGCCTGCAGACCCTTGATCGACGAGGTCGACGCCTCTCCGTTGGTCTTGATCTGAGCCATGCTCGCGCCGCCGATGGCCGAAATCGACGCGCCGCCCATCCGTGTCATTGGAAAACGACCGCTCACTGAACCAGCAACAAGCGACAAGCCCGCCTCTTCAAAGTCTTCTTCGCCGTGGCCGCGATGCTCCGCATCCCCTGATCCCGCGCCAATGACGAAACGGACCGCGCCACCGTTGCCCGTTGTCATCTGCAGATACGGCCATACTGTCGTCAGCGATGTCTCGAGTTTCCCGTCGAATCTTCCGTCGGGTTTGTAATCCATCTCGACAGCGCCGCGTGACACCGCCAGCCCGGCCATCACGCGTTCGCTCATGCGCGTGTCAGCACCAAACCATGCGGTCCATTGCTTTCCGTCCCAACTGCTCGTGCCGTTGACACCCTCGAAACCCAGCCAGTCGCCACGCCCCCAAAGGGTCCAGCCTGAACCGCCCGCACCTGCATCGGTCCCCGCCATCGGCAGCGTGAAACCGCTGTTTGAAAGCAGAGCCCCTGCGTCGACCTCTTGCGCCCGGATACGCAAATCGCCGTCCCAAGTCTCGACACCCTGGCGTGCAGATCGTCCGCCTGCCCGAGGATCACTTCCGAACACCGCCTGGTGGCTGTTGGTTGCCAACGCTGCCTCTGGCGCGCCATGACCCCCGCCTACTGGCTGACCGGCCAGCGTCAGTTCCTGAACGCCAGGTCCTGCATCGAAGCGATGGCTGATCGTGTCGACCGCACCCGTGAGCGTTGCCTGTGCCACTGATGCCAGCGTATGCTTCAGAGACCGTCGCTCCATCTCTGGCAGCGGTCTTGTCTCGAAAATGATCCTGTTGTTTTCAAATGTATACTCGATGCGGAAATCGTCGTCGCCCAGCACATCCAGCAACGTGCCCGTAAACGTGGCTTTGGCGTCACCAGGAGTGTAAACGCCATCTTTGACTCTGGATCCATCAATGCGAAAAAATGATTGAGGGCCAATTTCGACATACAAACTCGATTCGTAGTCAGGAGGGTCATTGACTGCAGTATTTCCCGTGAAGCTGTCCTCTCCTTCAACGGAAATGACCGTACTGTAATCCTGATACATCGGCTCTATTTTGCTGGTGGGAGAAACTGAAGTATAGCGGTGCGGAGCTGTCAAATCGACAATCTCGATCAATTTTTCGGGAAGTTTAGAGGTGCCTGGACTCGGCTGTAAACTCAGGTCCAAACTCCCCGATGCGGAGATGGTGGAAGTTTTGCCGTCATCGGTAAAAATGAAGTAGAGCGTTCCCGCCCCTGCGACAGGCACGCCTGCTAACTGGAAGACTGCGCCTAGCAGCAACGCCAGACCCGCACTGGCGATCACTTTTCCGGCCCTTCGGTCTTTCCGACCTGCAGAAGTTGGGTGGATAACTGGCCGACGCTGGACCGGCAACGCCGCAGTCGACCGCCGGGCGGCCGTGCGAAGGGCGGCGAGGCCAGAAACTGCGGTGGTGATGAAATCGCCGGTACTGCAGTTCAGTTGAGTGGCTGTTGAGGTCATGACGCAAACCCTCCAATCTTCACTCCAATTCTTCCAGTGGGATCATAATGCCCGAAAACGCCTGAATCTAGCATGTTTTCCGACTTTCGATCGAATCGGGACGGATTGACCGTGATTCCTGCAAGACTGGGGTGCATCGTGCCTGATCCCGAAGATTGAGCGGTCATACCACCACCGAACGATTGGCAGGTGGTGAAGGGATGCAGTGAGGCCAGCGTGATCCCAAGAGAGGGAGACAGAAACATGACCATCATGTTCGGTCGGGCTGCAATTCCGCACCGAACATGTCCATCGCTTTCGTCACTTGCGGTCGACCTGACCGGACGACCTTTCAAGCCATTCGAGACCGATTCCCCGCCAAGCATGGCAGACCGCTGGGACGGCCTGCGGAGGGTCGTGGCGGGTGTCCGCGACCAAGGCACCCACATGATCTTTTGCGCCAAGACCGAGGGTCGGCGATAATCAAGACTCGAGCATCCACGATCTGGGGAAACGACCGGCTTTTCATCGGAGGCCCCGTCGGACTCTCTTCCCCATCACGATCTGCTGCTTGGCTTTCCGTTCGCCGCATTCGTGCTGGCGACTGGGTTTCAGGGATTCCGGGTGAGCCCGGATTGTGTTCGTCGAACGCTGAATGACTCTCGGATCGGCATCCTGACCAGGACGAGGGTAGACAGTACGTTCGAACCTCCCAGCGCGGCCTTGTATGATGCCTGGCGGATAAACCTTGTCTTGGGGCTGAAAAGGAATCGAACCCGCTCATCTGCAGGCGACCGGCGAAGCAGGTCGAGAACTGGCCTCTCAGCTCGGTTCGCCATGAGAAGCCGAATCGCCAAACCGCAAACCTTGGCGCTCTCTTCAAGAGTCGAATGCAGTGATTTAGCCAACTCGGCTGAAACAGTCTGAAGTCCGAAACCTCGCGGCGTGCCGTGAAACCCGACCGCCGGTCGAGATGCCGAGACATCTCCAGAATTTGCAACGACCAAACGTGTCGACTGACACAGACGACTCCGATCTTACTCAAGCGAAGTGCGTCGGCAAATTTTCCCACCTTCGGTGTGCCAGAGATCTGCATCGGCTCGCTCTTCGGCGATCATGTCAAGGCACGGACACCAGGCAGAACGTCAAGACCTCAAGTGCCTCCCCAATCCTTGAGTTCTTCTTTGGACATCGGTCCGAAAAGACCATCAGGGACGGTCAGCTTGCCCTCGAGCGCGCCAACCAACTCGCGTTCCTTGGGCAACGGGACCAGCTGCACCACGGGCCGACCTTCTTTGGCAATGAAAACCTCTTCGCCGTTCAGGGCAACATCGATCAGTTCGGAAAGCCGAGAACTGGCGACTTCGACGGTGACCTGCATGGACAAACTTTCCTTGGCCAATTGATTTCATTCCGAATTCGGCACAGTACGCGACTTGAGGAGTTTCGAAATGTGCCGAGCTCCTCTGGCAAACCGTTGGCTCAGCGAGCCTCCTCACCCGGGCGTTATGGCGCAATCACGAACGGGCAGGATCGTGACTCAGTCAAAACTCCACCCCTTGCTGGGCCTTGATCCCGGATCGGAACGGATGCTTCACCAGTTCCATTTCGGTGACAAGATCGGCGATTTCGATGATGTCGGCATGCGCGTTCCGACCCGTCAACACCACGTGAGTCATGTCCGGCTTTTCGCTCGTCAGAAACTCCACGACGTCGCCGACATCAATGTAACCGTAGCGAATGGCGATGTTCACTTCATCGAGCAGGACCATCGAATTCGACGCATCGCAGATCAGTTCCTTGGCCTTGTCCCATGCAGCGAGGGCCATTTCGGTGTCGCGAAGCTTGTCCTGGGTTTCCCAGGTGAACCCTTCGCCCATCGTGTGAAACGCGCAGATGTCGCTGAACTTGGCCTGGATCAGATCGCGCTCGCCGGTCTTCATGCCACCCTTGATGAACTGAACCACGGCACACTGCATGCCGTGCGCGATGTGTCGCATGATCATGCCAAAGGCGGCAGTCGACTTGCCCTTTCCCTTGCCGGTATTGACGATGATCAGACCCTTCTGGTCGGTCTTGGTTGCCATGATCTTGTCACGTGCGGCCTTTTTGCGTGCCATTTTTTGCGCATGGCGTTGGGCGTCATTGTTTTCACTCATGTTTCGGCTCAGACCTTCTTTCCGATGCAGCAACCTGTTTCCTGCTGGCACCGGGCACATTAGTTGATCCTGCACTACCATGCCAACGAGAGAATGAAGACTGTTCCGCCAGGAACCGACATCCCGCCGTCGAGACTTGCCAGCACCAACCGCGCGACAGGGGGCGGCTTCGGTTCCAAGACCCTGGAGTCCGCCGGTCGGCAGAGGCTCACCACATGTCTAGAAGCGATGCCGGGATGACCCCTGATTGTCAGAACGGCCCCGGTCTGCTGCATGAACGCGACTACCGAGCGCGACGTTGGCAGATCTCTCGATGTAATCGACGAGTCCTTCAAGATCGCACAGGATCCGGTTGCCGCTTTCGGCAAATCCGTACCGCTGACAAACCAGAAACCTCCGGTCCGCACCCACCATGTCGGCCACTTTTTCAAGCCTCTCCATTTGGCCTGGTTTCGGATGAGCGGTGAGCTTGATCTCCATCGCCCAGAGCTCGTTGCCCGTCTCGATCAGCAAGTCGATCTCGTGCTGGTCACTGGTTCGGAAGTGGAAGGCCTCGAAGATCGTGCCGCTGTACTGCAGTGCGGACAACACCTGGTCGATGACAAATCCCTCCCAGCTTGCTCCGACCCAGGGTTGATTCAACAATTCGTCCCTGTGCGACACGCCGAGCAGCGCATGCAAGAGTCCTGCATCACGCCAATACACTTTCGGCCGCTTGACCAGTCGTTTTCCAAAGTTTCCGTGATATGCCGGCAATCGCCGCAACAGGAATGCCCCTTCCAGGTAGTCGAGGTAGCTGTTGACGGTATGGTACGAGATGCCGAGGCTCTTGCCGATCTGGCTCGCACTCCACTCCTGCCCGTGGCTTCTCGCAAGCATGTGCAGCAACCGGTGCGTGGTTCGAGGTTTGGCGGGCAAACCCCAGTTTGGGAGATCCCGCTGCACCAACAGATTCAGGTGATCCCTTTGCCAAAGCGGAAACCCCCGGTCATCGAGTACGCCACCGTCGGGATAACCCCCTTGCGACCAGAGTCGCTGCCGTTGCTGGTCATTCTCCAACTCTGCGAGAACCAAGGGCGTGAGTTCGACAACTGAAAGCCGTCCCGCGAGTGACTCCGTCACTTGCCTCATGAGCGCTGGCGACACGGATCCCAACAAGAGGAACCGTCGATGGCGCTTGCGGTCGCGGTCGATCTCTCCCCGCAATCGCAAGAATATCTCGGGCCACGCCTGTGCCTCGTCCAGGACGACAATTTCGTCGTCATGAACGGAATCCTCCCATTCCAGGTCGACCCGCAGACGATCGGTCTCCTGTTCCATGTCGTAGTAGCGCCCGCCAAACTCGCGAGCGAGAGTGGTCTTGCCGCTTTGACGCGGACCGACCAGCGCGACCGCCGGGTAGTCGGCAAGACGCGCCCGCAAGACAGGCATGATTTTTCGTTTGAGCATTCTTGCAAAATAGAAATCCATTTCTATTTTGCATGAAAGGCCTCATCGCTCGCCGCAGATGAAGGCTGACACACAGAATCCGCGGTGGACTCCTTCAACCCGCTGACCGCCATCACCACTGATTGCGACGCGATCGTGTCTGACTTTCGGGGCGAGCGAACCTGATGCAAACGCGACCCCAAGAGGCCGCGACCGAGCAATTCATCATCGATGTTGAAGCCTTCGGCGGAAAGACTGTCAGGTGGTCACGACGGCACCAACGAAATGGCCTGCCCGCCGGAGTCGAACAAATGAAGCCCGCCTCGATCGATCGCGATCCCGACACGATCTCCCGGTCGAAGTCCTGCTCCCGACGCCACGCGCATCGTCAGCGCGTCATCCATGACGCTTGATTGCAGGTAGAAGAGCGACTCGGGGCCAAGTTTCTCGACGAACTCCACACGCGCTGCGAAATCTCCCTCGTCGACCGAGGTCGGCAAGAGATGCTCGGGTCGAATGCCGAGCGTGGCGAGATCGGCCGGCACATCCTTGCCGTCAAGCACGATCCTCGAATCGCCCAACCGGACCACCGGCGACCCGTCCCCGCTTTCAAGAGAAACCGGGATGACGTTCATCGACGGCGCGCCGATGAAACCGCCGACGAACAGGTTGGCGGGTCGCTCGTAAAGCTCCATGGGCGTCCCGAGCTGCTCGACCCTGCCGGCATTCACGACAGCGATCCGGTCGGCAAGGGTCATCGCCTCGGTCTGGTCGTGGGTCACGAATATCATGGTCGCACCGAGCCGCCGATGAAGCCGTGCAATCTCCAGCCGCATGCGAATCCGAAGCGACGCGTCGAGATTCGAAAGCGGTTCGTCGAAAAGAAAAACCCTCGGATTCCGAATGATCGAACGCCCGATCGCCACGCGTTGCCGCTGGCCGCCCGACAGTTGTCGGGGCTTGCGCTCGAGCAGGGGCTCGATCTGAAGCACCTTCGCCACATCGAGAACGCGCCTCGCGATTTCGTCGCGCGAAACCTTGGCAAGCGTGAGCCCGAACCCGATGTTCTGCGCCACCGTCATGTGCGGGAACAGCGCATACGACTGGAACACCATCGCGACCTGGCGCTTCGACGGCGCAACGTGCGTGACATCCTGCTCACCGATGACAATTCGGCCGCTCGAAACATCTTCGAGACCGGAAATCATCCGCAGAATGGTCGACTTGCCGCAACCGGACGGCCCGACCAGAACGAGCAGTTCGCCGTCCTCGACGGAGAGGGTCAACCCTTCGATGACTTTGGTCGACCCGAAGGACTTCGTGACACCGTCAAGCTGAACTCCAGCCACTCTTGCCATCCTTTCCTGCTCCAGACGGGGTCGGCTCATCGAGGCCCCGACGCCGCTATCCCTTGACCGCTCCCATGGTCATGCCCTTGATGAAGTACCGTTGAAAGAAGAGAAACACGATCAACGTCGGCAGGCTTGCGATCAGCGACAGCGCGCCCTGGACGCCCCACGCCACCGAATACTGCCCCTTGAGATTGACGATTCCAAGCATGATGGTCCGCTTTTCGTCGGACTGCGTGAATATCAGCGGCCAGAGGAAGTCGTTCCAGATCCAGGTGAACTGCAGCGTCGCGAGCACCGCAAGCGCGGGCAGACTCAGAGGCAACGCAATGCGCACGAGAACCTGCCATTCGTTGGCGCCCTCGAGAATGGCCGCCTCCCTGAGCGCGTTCGGGACGGTCGCGAAAAAATTCCGCATCAAGAGGGTGCAGATCGGGATGCCCATGGCGGTGTGTATGAAGATGATCGGCCAGAGCGTGTCGATCAGGCCAAGCCCGTTGAACAGACGAAACAGGGGGATGAGGATGACCTGCGGCGGGAAAAACATCCCCGAGACGATGGCCAGAAACAGCAGGTTCCCGCCCCGGAACGGGAGCTTGGCAAACACGTAGCCAGCAAGTACCCCGAACGCGATCGACAGCGCCGTCGCCGGCACCGTCACGAGGAATGTGTTGACGAAGTAGCGGTGAACCGCGGGGTTGAAGATGACCTCCGAGAAATTGCCGAGATGAATCCGCGTCGGGAACTCCCAAAGCTGCCCGAAGGCGATCTCCCGCGTCGTCTTGATCGACGACAGCAGGACACCGAACGTCGGCGCCAGGAACAGAACGGCAAGACAGAGCAGAATCACGAAGATGGCAGCAGGCCACGGATTGAACGGCTTTGGTTCTGCAACCGCAGCCACGGCCGCGCCGGCCGGAGCGTTCTGCTGGTTGAATTCAGCCATGAATCTCGTCGAGCTTGCGCAGCTGTCTGAAGTAGATCCGGATGATCGTCAGCGCGATCAGAAACAGAACCACGGAGATCGCGCTGCCGTAACCCATCAGGTACTTCTTGAAGGACTCGTTGTACATGTGCATCGCCAGCGTGTCGGAACTGTGGAACGGTCCGCCGCCGGTCATGATGTAGAGGATGTCGAACCCCTTGAGCGAGTTGATCACGCTGAGCGCAATGACAACGATCGTCGCGGGGGTCAGCAACGGGATGATGACCAGGCGGACACGCTGCCAGGTCGTCGCACCCTCGATTTCGCAGACTTCGAGGAGTTCCTCCTGGATGGACACGAGACCCGCGAGATAGATGACCATCGACAGGCCGGTCTGTTGCCACGACCAGGCGACGATCACGGACCCGAGCGCGGTTGCCGGCCTTGCCAGCCACGCAATCGTCGGCTGCTCGCCGGTGACGGCCCAGATGACCGTGTTCAGCAATCCCCAGTCCTGCTGGTAGATCCACACCCAGATCTGGCCGACCACGACGGCCGACAGGCAAATCGGCAGGTAGAACACGGTCTTGAAGAGACTGCCGCCCGGAACCCGGCTGTCAATCAGCAACGCGAGGCAAAGCCCGAGTAGCGTCGGCAGAACGATGGCGGCCGCCATCCAGATGGCGGTGTTGATCGCCGCGTTCAGGAACAGCTTGTCGGTGTAGATCCGGGCAAAGTTGCGGAACCCGACATATTCGTAGCGCGAGTCAAAGCCGTTCCAGTTTGTGAAACTGTAATAAAATGAACTGAGAAGCGGCCAGACCACCAGTACGGCGAACACCGCCAGCGGGAGGGCCAGAAGAACGACGCGCCAGAATCGGTTTTCCCGTTCCAATCAGGCCTCATTCGATTGGCGGGCCTCCGAACCGCTGAACGGTGGCCCGCCAGAATTGATGATGCGGGCGCCTATTGGGTGAAGGCGTCCGCAGCGGCAACGGCGGCTGCCGCCAGAATGTCGCTCGAACGCGATGGATCGTCCATGAACTCTGCGAACATCGACAACCCGACTTCCGCGACTGGCGGCGGTGTCGCCAGATCGTAGTTGAACGCGAAATGTCCCGCGGCCGCAACAGTCGCATTGGCCTTTTGCATGACCGAATTGTACTCGGCCGGGTCGACCATCGTGTTGGCGGACAACGCGCCCTGCCCCTTGGTCCAGCCCGCCTGGACACCCGGGTCGGACACCATGAACGCAAGGAACTCCTCGGCGCCTTCGACGTTCTGAACGTCCGACGAGATCACCAAACCGTCGACCGGACCAACCACCGAAACGGGCAACCCGTCATCGATCGCCGGGAACGGGAAGAAGTCGTAGTCATCTCCCGCGACCAGTCCGAGACCGTTCCAGTAACCGGTGATCCATGTGCCCATCAGGGTCATTGCGGCCTCGCCCCTCGCGACGCGGTCCGATGCATCAGTCCAGTTGTCGGCATTCGCGTTCGGAACGAAATAGCCAGCATCGACCAGACTTGCCCACATCTCCATGGCGCGAGCGACTTCGGGGTCGTCGTACGAGGCAGAGCCGTTCATCAGCGCTGCCCGATAATCCGGACCCGCCGTGTTCAAGAGGAGGTAGTCGAACCAGAACTGCGCAGGCCAGCGGTTCATCGAACCCAATGCGATCGGCGTGACGCCCATGCCCTTGAGCTTTTCGCACAGTTCCAGGAACCCTTCCCAGGTCGTCGGGAATTCGGTGACCCCGGCATCGGCCATCACCTGCGTGTTGTAGAACATTCCGGAGTAGTGGTAGTTGAGCGGCACCAGGTACCGGTTCCCGTTGTACATCGTGGCGCTGTCAGCGACAGACTTGGCCACGACACCGTCGAGTCCCTTCTCGTTCCACATGTCGTCGATCGGATGAAGGCTTCCTGAGTCGACCACGAACTGCACGCGAGCGCCGGCCCAGTAGCTGAACACGTCAGGAAGACTGTTTCCTGCGGCCCGCACGAGGATGCCGGACTTGAAGTCTTCGTGCCCGATCGGGCTGTCCTTGACGGAATACCCCGTTGCCGCCTCGAATTTCTGGACCTGTTCGTCGAACGATTTCTTCCCGAGTTCTCCCGTGAAGTAGTGCGTGATGGTCACGTCACCCTGCGAGAATGAAGGTGACGCTGCCAGCAGGACCGGCAGGACCACCGCCGCGATGCGTACGCGGCAACTGACAAGTATTGACATTTGTTCCTCCCAAGGATTTTAGTTCACCAATGTTGAACTTCTGCGCGGAATCTCCGCACTCTTGGATAACAGTACAAAGCTATGACATTTGTCAACACCAAGCAGCACCCGGACACCGCCACACAAGGCGTCGGAACCAGCCGCTGGATGCCGCCATGCCGGTCCTGAAATCCCTCAGGCGCGGGCTTCAGGCCCTCGAGATCATCGCGACCGCCAACGGTCCCGTGCGCCTCACCGACATGGCATCGTCTCTGGGCGTGGAGAAGTCCAATGCCTCGAACATCCTCAAGACCCTCGTCGCCATGGATTACGTTTCTCAGGATTCGTCACGGCGTTACCGCGCCACCGGGAAGCATCAACTGGGTGACACGCGGCAACGAGTTCTCGACGATATCATCGCGTGTCGGGATTCTTGGCGCCCAACGCTCGAGGCGATCGTCGAAGAGACCGGCGAGTGCGCGCACTTTGCATTGCTGGCACGATCGAGGGTCTGGTACGCCGACAAGGTGGATTCCCAGTTGCCGCTCAAGGTCGACCACCCGATCGGATCGCTCGCCCCGTTGCATTGCACGGCTCTTGGAAAGGCATTCCTCGCTTTTGCGGATGCACGACCCGAAGAGCCGCTGCGCGCATACACCCGATCGACGATCACCAGCCGGGAGGCGCTTCGTCGCGAACTCGAACGCACCGTCGAACGCGGTTATGCGGTCGACGACGAGGAGTTCGCTCCCGGGATTCGCTGTGTCGCCGCCCCCGTCCGTGACGAGCAGTACCGGATGGTCGCCGCCATCGGGATTTCGGGCCCGACCGTTCGCATTGACGAGGCCCGGCTGCTTGAACTCGGCAATGTCATCCGGTTGCTGTCGTCCGACAACCCGTCCCCGGCACCATGACCATTTCCGCATCACCGCTCCGAGTCGCGTTCATCGGAACCGGAAGAATTTCCGACCTCCACGCGATCGCCTATCGCGACAACCCCAATGCCCGTCTGGTCGCGCTTTGCGACACGGATGTCGAGTTGGCGAGATCACGGGCGGAAGAATGGGGCCTCGCCGATGCGTTGGTGACGGATGACATCGACCAATTGCTTGCACGGCCCGACATCGACCTTGTGGAGATTCTCCTTCCGCACCACCTGCACTATCCTGTCGCCGTGCAGGCCATCGCCGCCGGAAAGGCCGTCTCCCTCCAAAAGCCGATGTGCACGACGATCGAGGAAGCGGACCTGCTCGTCGATGCGGTCGAAGCATCCGGACTTCCGTTCCGTGTCTTCGAGAACTTCATCTTTTTCCCGCCTGTCGTCCGGGCTCGACAACTGGTCGAGGCCGGCGCCATTGGCGACCCTCTCGCGATCCGGATCAAGAGCAATTCCGGAACGAGCGCGACGGCCTGGGAGGTGCCCGAGGGCGCCACGCGATGGCGGCAGGCGCGCGATCAATCCGGCGGAGGCCCGCTGGTCTTTGACGACGGTCACCACAAGTTTGCACTGGCGCGTCACTTCATGGGCAACCCCGAATCGGTACATGCCTACATCGGCAAGACCCGCACATCGGACGATGTGGTTCTCGATGCCCCCGCGATCGTTTCATTCCGGTTTCCCGGAAACCGCGTCGGCAGTCTCGAAGTCGTTCACTCTCCCGAACTCGAGATAGCCACCCGCCACTACGCACAGGACGACCGAGTCGAGATCACCGGCACGAGCGGCGTCCTCTGGATCAATTGCGGGCACGGACGACTCGGGGACGTCCCGCCGGTCACGGTCTACAGGGACGGGAAGCTGTCGGTTCATTCCGACATGCCGACAGGATGGGAACAGAGTTTCGTCATGGCGTCGCGGCACCTTGTCGACAGGCTGTCCGCAGGAGAGGCAGCGGATCTCTCGGTTCGCGACGCCCGTCAGGTGCTGCGTTTCGCTCTTGCCGCCGAGACATCGGGGCAAACTGGCAGACCGGTCGACATCTCGCCAGACTGATTGTCCCGTTCACGATCCGCAACTCGGCGGTGATCGAACATTTCGAACGCGCACTGGGCTGCGATGCGCTGCATCATCGGTGTCGGCCACAATGCCAGATATCCGATGAAAGCAGCTTGTTGTCAGAGTCAATCGAGGTTGCAGAGAGACTGGTTTGTGGCCTCGAAGGATCGCGCCAGCATTGCCCGACATTGGACGTGGCTGGCGGCGCGGCAGCAGTTGCATGGCGAGCGATGGGGCGAGCACGAACCAAGCGGCGGCGGCCTCAACGGATCACAGGGGCGATTTCGTCACGAGACGGCTTGCGAGACACCGCAGATTGTGCAGGGAATGCGCGAAGGTCAATCGTGAGGAATGTCGGGTGCAGACGCTGAGCAATCTGGATCGTCTCGAATCCGAGAGCATCCACATCATTCGAGAGGTCGTCGCGGAATTCCGCAAGCCGGTCATGCTGTACTCGATCGGCAAGGATTCGGCGGTCATGCTGCACCTCGCGCTGAAGGCGTTCGCGCCGGGCCGTCTCCCCTTCCCGCTCCTGCACGTGGACACAACCTGGAAGTTCCGCGAAATGATCAGGTTTCGCGACGAGATCGCCGCGCGTCTCGGCATCGAACTGATCGTTCACGTCAACGAGGACGGCGTCGCGAGAAACGTCAGCCCGATCAGCCATGGATCGCGCGTCCATACTGACATCATGAAAACCGAGGCGCTGAAACAGGCTTTGGACCTGCATCAATTCGACGCCGCCTTCGGAGGTGCGCGACGCGACGAAGAGAGATCGCGGGCAAAGGAACGGATCTTCTCGTTTCGCAATGCCTCGCATCGCTGGGACCCGAAGAACCAGCGACCCGAGTTCTGGAATCTCTACAACACATCCGTTGCGCCTGGCGAAAGCGTGCGCGTATTCCCTCTGTCCAACTGGACCGAACTCGATATCTGGCACTACATCTGGCGGGAGAAGATTCCGCTCGTCTCGCTCTACTTTGCCGCGCCGAGGCCGATCGTGAGGCGGAACGGCTTGCTGATCATGGTCGACGACGATCGACTGCCGCTCGATCCTGACGAGCCGCCAGAGGAAATGAACGTGCGGTTCAGATCTCTGGGCTGCTATCCGCTGACAGGCGCCATCGAGTCTTCTGCCGGCACCGTCGAGGACATCATTCTCGAGCTGATGCAATCCCGAAGCTCGGAACGCGAGGTCCGCGCCATCGACAGCGACCAGGTCGGCTCCATGGAAAAGAAAAAACAGGAAGGGTACTTCTGATGTCCGCTCAAGCCGGACCAAGCGCTGCAACGCCGGACATCGCGTCGGTTCTCGCCGCGCGGGACGCGAAAGATCAGCTTCGGTTCATCATCTGCGGTTCGGTCGATGATGGAAAGTCCACTCTGCTCGGCCGCTTGCTCCACGATTCGGGCAACCTCTTGACCGACCAGATGTCGTCCGTGCGTTCCGAGAGCCGTCTCTACGGCAGCCAGGGCGATTCTGCGGATCTCGCCCTCGTGGTCGACGGTCTGCAGGCGGAACGGGAGCAAGGCATCACCATCGACGTGGCCTATCGTGCATTCGAAACTGCCAAGCGCCGGTTCATCGCGATCGACGCGCCCGGGCACGAGCAGTACACCAGAAACATGGCGACCGGCGCATCCAATGCGGATGCCGCCCTGATCCTGGTCGACGCCGAAAACGGCATCGTGACCCAGACTCGCCGACACAGCCACATCATCTCGCTCCTGGGCATCCGTCGCTGCATTCTTGCCGTCAACAAGATGGATATCGTCGACCACGATCTCAGCACGTTCATGGCCATCGCGGAAGAATACTGGACCATCGCCGACGACCTCGGCATCATTGCAGATGCGATACCGGTGTCGGCGCTGACCGGCGAGAATGTCTTTTCGGCCCGCGGGGACATGCCATGGTACACCGGACCGACCTTGGCGGAGTTGCTGGAAGGCATCGATGTTCGCAACGACGCCACCTCGGCCTCGTTTCGCATGCCTGTTCAGTGGGTCAATCGGTCGCGATCCGATTTTCGTGGCTACAGCGGAACGATCGCGTCGGGCACCATCGAGATCGGAGCGACCGTCATCGCCTCTCCTTCTGGGCGGCAATCCCAAATCAAGCGCATTTTGGGACCCTCGGGCGAACTCGAGGCGGCAATTGCCGGTCAATCTATCACCGTGGTTCTGGCCGACGAGATCGACATCAGCCGCGGCGAGATGCTCGCATCAGCAGACGACCCGCCCGAAATTGCCGATCATTTTGCCGTCCATCTCATCTGGACCGACCAGCAGCCCATGCTGCCGGAGAGGGTCTATTCGGCCCGGGTTGCCGGCACCTTCGGGAATGCAAGGATCACGGATCTCACTCATCGGGTCGACATCGACACCCAGAGCCATCTGGCGGCAAAGACACTCGAGTTGAACGAAATCGGCTACTGCAAGCTGACCCTGGATCGCACGATTCCGTTCGACCCCTATTCGGTCAACCGTCACACGGGAGGCATCGTGCTGATCGACAAGTTCACCAATGCCACCGTGGGCGCAGGGGTCATCGACTTTGCGCTGCGACGTTCCAGCAACATCACCTGGCAGGACATGAAGGTCGACAAGGCGACGCGTTCCCGTGCCACGGCACAGAGACCCTGCGTTTTGTGGCTGACCGGCCTGTCAGGCGCCGGGAAGTCGACGATTGCCGATCGACTGGAACAGAAGCTCCAGTCCCGCGGTCGTTTCACCTACCTTCTGGACGGCGACAATCTGCGCCACGGTCTCAACAAGGATCTCGGTTTCACGGAGCAGGACCGGGTGGAGAACATCCGACGGGTTGCCGAGGTCTCGCGCCTGATGGTCGACGCCGGACTGATCGTCATCGTCTCTTTCATCTCGCCGTTTCGCTCGGAGCGCGAGATGGCACGATCGTTGGTCGATGATGGCGAGTTTTTCGAAATCCATGTCGATACGCCGCTGGAGGTGTGCGAAGACCGCGATCCGAAGGGACTGTATGCCAAGGCCAGGAGCGGAGACCTTGTCAATTTCACCGGGATCGACTCGCCGTACGAACCGCCAGAGGATCCGGATTTGCGGATCGACACCACCAAGATGTCCGTGGAGGCGGCTGCCGACACAATCATCGAGTTGCTGAATTCAAAAGGGTCCGGCCGAGCTTGAGAGTGCAGGGAGGGTGTTCAATGCGTTCCGGGTGGCCATGCGGACCCGGCGAAGCTGCAACCAACATGACGGCCATGGCCCATGGGTGTTTCAGAACTGCGATCGTATCACCTTCGAAAACGGACAGGTCACGCGAAGGTTCCTTTTGAGATACAGAATGACACCTCGTTGGCGAAAAGCGAGAACTCGTCACACAGGCTCGGAAAGACGATCACCACAGGGCTTCAAGCCTTTTGAGGCGTGAACGAATCTTTTGCGGGAGCAACGGACACTCTGTGCTTGAAGTCGGTTGCGCATTTTGATTAACGCTAATGTCAACGGTTTCGGATCCACCTCATCTGGTAACCGGATCGGAAAATTCACAATGTCTTGTGGCCGCCACGATTATAGGCGTCGCTGGCGAGAGCCATCGAAATCGACGTGAATTGCCGCTCAGGACAGCCATGCAAAAAGGTGCTTTCGCTTCGCCATACGAGCCATCGTGCAGTGTCGCGAGGCTCGAAGTCCGCAGTGCGGGCAAGCGCTGCCCAAGGGTTCATGCTTGGCAGCAAGTGACTCGAGAAGAGGACAAGTTTAATGCTCGACGACATAAAACTCAGGGACAAGCTCGATAGACTCGAGGCGCTGTTTCGTCGTGCCAGCAGTTCGGGCGAGAAGGCTGCCGCTGGGGCCGCCATGAAACGATTGCAGCAACGCCTGAAATCCCACAGAGTCGATCCGGATCCGGAGATAGAGTATCACTGCACGTTTCCCGACACGTGGACTTCGCGATTGTTCAGGGCCGTCTGCCGCAAGCATGGCTTGAAGCCGTACCGCTATCGTCGTCAACGGTACACGACGGTCATGGTTCGGGTCAGAGAAAAGGTCATCGATGACGAAATCTGGCCCGAGTATGAGGAGTTGCGTGACGAATTGCAAAGCTACTTCGAGGACGTGACAAACCATCTCATCACGCGAGCCATGCGTTCGAGCGGCGAAGACCAATTGCTGGATCGGTAGTCGCAATACGGCGAATCAGGCGACATCGTCGTGACTGGATCCTTGAAAAGACCGCATACAATAGGAGAGAATTCTCGGCACCCTTTGACGCACAAGTCGGACGTACCAGATGTTTGATGCGCTCGAGTGAAACGGAGTCGTCGATGGGCGCGTGCGCAATCACGTATCGAGCGAGAACATGGCAGCTGGCGTCGGTGCGACTGTGCCTCCTCAGATACTGATCAGCATTCGGCCCCGGCACGCCGCCAACATTGTCAAGCGAACCAAGACCGTCGAATTCCGGCGAAGGTTTCCCTCTGAGGACCGTGTTCGCGGTACATCACTTTGGATTTACGCGACCAAACCGGTGAGGCAGGTGGTCGGGGTCGCGACGGTAATTTCCGTAACGAAGATGTCGCTCCCGGATCTCTGGTCGGTTTTCGGTAGCGAGGGCGCGATCGACCGCGACGCGTTCGACGCCTATTTTGCGGGTGCAACCGAGGGAAACGCTATTCGATTGGGCCCGGTTCAGCGATTGGTTGCCCCTGTTGTTGCGGCGGAACTCAAAGCGTTGGGTTTCGCGACACCCCAGTCCTACCGGTTCGTCACCGAGCCGGTGCTGGAGATGCTCAACGATCGCGTTGAAATTCCTGAATGACACCTGTGCGGACATCGCACTCGCGGTCCTGCCAACTGAGGCATAGTCGGACGACAAGCCGCTGCGTTGCGCTTTTGGCTGCCAACAGACCTCATCTCAGCGATGATGTCGACTCGACTTCTCGCTCGTGGCGACCCGAGACTTCGACATTTGCGACTGACTCGGAAGGGCGTAGATTCACAAATGAGCAAGGCGGACCAAGCGGCAATTTCAGCCGTTGACGACGTCGTTGAGTGATTGCAATCTTGAAGCCGCCATTGGCGAATTCTTGAGGGCCACACGTCGAAACATCGCCAATGACGTCCATCAGGGAATGCTCCTGCCGGCTGCGTTCTCAATGCAGAGTCTCGGGAACTGATCGACCAAATGAGGAACAATCCATGAAGAGACCGCCCATCGACAAGGAGCTCCGAGACGTCAAAGTACTGGCTCGTGCCGCAATTGCCGGCATTTCATCGCTCGGCTCACTGTATCCCACGCCCATTCGCCCCATCCGATACCCACATTCGTACGGCCAGGACCTTGAGGCGATTGGCCGTGACATGTGGAAAGCCGCAGGGAAGATCACAAGAAACCACAATCCCGGAAAGCCGCGAGAAAAGGACTGACCGTCCCGTTCAGCCTTGATGTACAGGCAAGGCGAGGCCAACCAAGAGGCCGTTTCTTCGCAAGAACGTCTTCGTTGCGAGTGTTGAAAGTTCGGCGAACGAATGCGTTCATGGCCACGTCCGTCTCGATTCCATCAACGCACCTGCCTCGGGCACAATGGCGAGTCTCTGAATTGTCACGGCCTGATTGAAGACAATGGGAACTGTCTCCTGACCATTCGAGTGCCCGCCTTCGAGACTTGCCTCGACGAAGACTCGATCATCTGGCCGTCACAGGGGCGGACGAAACCCTCAGTCCCAATTCCTCGGCCGCGTTTGATACCCTCAATACCGCCCAAGGACCTGCAGAGCTTCCCCCGTCAACCCGTTGAATGTCGATTGCGCAGTGTTTCGATCCGGGCTCGCGCGGAATTCGAGCGCGGATTCCACAGGTTCCGTTCGATCGCTTCGTGCATCCGCTCGGCAATTTCCCTCAGGGCCGGCTGATTGTGCTCCAGCAGGAATTCGCGAACCCGGTCGTCCTCGAGGCAGGCGTCATGAACAAGATCGAAATGATGGTTGCTCACGGCACCCGTCGTCGCGGCGAACGCAAAAAGGTAATCGACGCTCGCCGCGATCTCGAACGCGCCCTTGTAGCCGTGCCGCATCACGCCCTCGATCCACTTCGGATTGACAACGCGCGATCGGACAACACGGCTGATCTCCTCGTCAAGGGTTCTGATGACCGGTCTTTCGGGACGCGAGAGATCATTGTGATAGACGGGGAGTTCGCGACCCTGAAGACTGGCTGCAGCTGCAAACGCCCCGCCCTCGAACTGGTAGTAGTCGTCGCTGTCGAGAAGGTCGTGCTCGCGATTGTCTTGGTTCTGAACCACCGCCTCCACCTGACGCATGCGATTCTCGAGCGACCTGCGGGCAGCTGAACCTTCCGCACCGCCTCCATAGGCGTAGCTTCCCCATTCGAGCCAGACATCGCCGAGATCGTGCCGTTCCGACCACAGGCGCTCGTCGATCATCGCCTGAAGACCTGCGCCATACGCGCCCGGTTTCGACCCGAATACCCTGTAGGCCGCCTCGTCGGATCCCTCCTCCCTGAAGCGGGCAGCGGCGGGGTTCATGTCCGCCGGCTCGTCGAGCGCCATCACCGCCCGCGCCGCTGAATCCACGAGATCGACCTGCTGCGGAAACGCGTCCCTGAAAAAACCCGAGATCCTCAGCGTGACATCGACCCTCGGTCGCCCGATCGCCGAGAGCGGCATGATCTCGAACCCGCTCACCCTGCGACTTCCCTGGCTCCATGTCGGCTGAACACCCATCAAGGCCAACGCCTGGGCAATGTCCGCACCCCCTGTGCGCATGTTGGCTGTCCCCCAAGCCGTCAGCAGCAAGGCTCTCGGCCAGTCGCCGTGATCCTGCATGTGGCGCTCGATCAAGAGGGACGCCGATTTCCACCCAAGCGTCCACGCGGTGGGGGTCGGGACCGACCGGGTGTCGACGCTGTAGAAGTTCCGGCCGGTCGGCAAGACGTCGGGGCGTCCCGTTGTCGGAGCCCCCGACGGGCCGGGCGGCACGAACTTGCCGTCAAGGGCAGTAAGAATACCGCGCGCCTCCTCCGGGCCGGACGCCTGTACCAACGGCCTGATTCGATCGAGAGCGGCACCCAGTACAGCCGCGCTGCGAGGCCCGGGCGGCGCGGTCTCTCCGTCGAGCAACCGCGAGCAAATTTCCTCGACCCTCTCCACCGTGTCGCCAGCGGTGCGCCAGCGATCCTGCGACACCTCCGCAAGCGCTGCCGGCCTTTCGCCTTGCCACGGTGACGCCATGTCGCAGTCGAGGGGATCGAACCCGAGCTCGAAATCCTCCGCGATGGCCCGATGAAGCGAGGCATTGGCCCCTTCGCCGTTGCTGCGCGGCAACCTCACGAGCGCTCTGACCAGATCGCGCTCGAGCGATCCGTCGGGCGACTGGCCAAAGACGTGCAGACCGTCCCTGATCTGCGCCTCCTTCACATCGCACAGCCACGCATCGAGCCTTGTCAGGTCGTCGTCATCGTCGCGCCCGCCAAGACCTGCGTCGATGTCGAGCCCGGTCGCGCTGGAGAGGCTCAGAATCTCGCGGCGAAGATGGTCGCCTCGCTGCGGATCGAGACCGACAGCCTCGTAGTATTCGTCGAGCAAGCCTTCGAGATCCTTCATCGGACCGTAGGTCTCCGCACGCGTGAGAGGCGGCGTCAGGTGATCGATGATGACCGAACTCGTTCGTCGCTTGGCCTGGGTGCCTTCCCCGGGGTCGTTGACGATGAACGGGTAGATTTGGGGAATCGGCCCCGGAACCGCCTCGGGAAAGCAGTTCTCTGACAGCGCCAGCGCCTTTCCCGGCAGCCACTCGAGATTCCCGTGCTTGCCCAGATGGATGATCGCGTGACAGCCGAACACCTCCCGCAACCAGACATAGAACGCGAGGTAATTGTGGGGCGGAGCCAGATCGGGCGAATGATACGTATCCTTCGGATCGATGTTGTATCCGCGCGCGGGCTGAATCCCAACGGCGAGCTTGCCGAAACAGTGGATCGGCAAGACGAATGCGTCTCCCTCAACGAAGGGGTCCGCCACAGGCTCTCCCCATCGCGTCTCGATCTGGTCGCGTGTTTCCCACGGCAACTCGCGATAGGCAGTCTGATAGGTCTCGAGTGCCAGGCTGACGCCCTCGGTACTCCGCTTCGAACGTGCTTCGAGCGCGTTCGTCGGACCCGAGAGCAGGATTCTCATCAATGCGGCGGTGTCGGCCGGGTCACCTGCAACCTCGTAGCCGCTCGCCTTGAGCAGGCGGATGACTTCCGTCGCCGAAGCCGGCGTGTCGAGGCCGACGCCATTGGCGATTCGCCCATCCCGGTTGGGATAGTTCGCAAGAATCAGTCCGACCTTGCGGTCGTTGGCGGCGGTGTCCCGCAGCGTCACCCAGTTTGCCGCGAGCCTCGCCACAAAATCCACGCGGCCGCCGCGTGCCCTGTAGGCTGCGACCCGACATTGGGTCGCCTCGTCGAAATAGGCCTCGTCCTTGAACGAGACCGCCCGGCTCAGGACACGCCCGTCCACCTCGGGCAACGCGACATTCATCGCGATGTCGCGCGGGCGAAGCCCGAAGAGCGACGTTTCCCAATCCTCCTCCGAGGTCCCGGCCAGGACCACCTGCATGACCACGGAACTGCGTGCGGCAGGCATCGCCAACGGGTTGCCCGTCGCGGAATTCGTGGTTTCGGGGTCGGGCGAGGCCGTCGCGAATGAGGTGCAGTTGAGAATCAGCGACGGCGGAGCCCGATCGAACAGCGCTTCGAGAGTGGCCGACGAGACCGGATCCCTGAGCGATGCCACAAAAACGGGCATCGGATTGAGCCCCTTGCGCGACAGCGATCCGACCAAGCGGTTGATCGGATGCAGGCCTGCTCCTTGCAGCAGAGCGCGGTAGAACACGATCGGGACAATCGGTGCGTCACCTCCCCAGCGTTGCCGAACCGTCTCGAGATCGCAGACCCCGTCTCCCGGCCAGTAGATGCCCGCCCGCAGCAAGGGACGCGCCAGCGGTGGTCGGTCATGACCTTCGAGCATCGCATTGGCATAACGCAGAAAATTGCGCGCGTTTTCGGCCCCGCCCTCGACAAGATAGGCCCAGAGATTCTCCCAATCCGCGCGTGCAACGTTCGAAAACCTCCACAGCCCTTCGTCCGGCTTGTCGTCACCCGGCAACGCGGCGAAACTCACGCCGGCCTCGCCAAGACGGGCGGCGTACTGTTCCGAGCCGTAAGGCCAGTAGTCCGTTCCCCCAAGAATGCGCGCGATCACCAACCGGGACCGTGATGCGCAGTCCGTTATGTGGGAATCGACCGACATCGGATGCGAAAGATGCGCGAGATTGGCCAGCCTCAGCGAACCGATGGACTCTCCCAACTCGGAACGCGCTTCCGCAAGCGCCGCGAGTTCCGTGTCGGCCGCCGAGATGAACACGACATCTGCGGGTGACTGGGCAAGGTCGACGGCGCTGGTGCCGTCATCGATCTGACCGGGGCGGGCCTGCAGCAGGTGCATCAATCGAGGCGCTTTTCCATGAAGAGGCTGGCGGGATGCTCCTGATAGTCCCCGAACCTGCCGCAGCGGACATATCCCCGTCCCTCGTAGAGGCGAACCGCAGCAGCGAGCAGCGGGCCGGTCTCGAGCCTGACCACGTCAAGACCGAGACCTCTGGCGTCGCTCTCGAGCCGGTCCATCAGCGCCGCGGCAACCCCACGACCGCGACCCGCAGAGCGAACGTACAGCCTCTTGATTTCGCCGTAGCTGCCGCAGTTGACGAGCGCCACGCACCCGACCGGTTCGCCGTCATCTCGGGCGACCAGAAAGATCGATTGGGCGTTGTCCAGTTCCTCGGGGCTGAATGAAAAACACGCCTCCGGCGGATAGTGTTCCCGCAAAGCCGCCTCGCTGCCCTCGATCAGCAGCCGTCCCTGTTCGGTCGTCGGGCCTTCGGCTGCGATCGTCAGCATGCAGCGGCCGTCAAGCCTTTCGCGATATCGGTTCGCTCAAGCCCGGACAGGCCGATGACGACAAGCCGTGTCGTCCGATCCTCGCCCTGGCGAAACGGCCGGTCGAAATGATGCTCGACCCGCGGGCCAACAGCCTGAACCGCCAATCGCATGGGCCGCCCTGTCACCGCTGCAAAACCCTTGACCCTGAGAACGTCATGCTTGCGGACGGTTGCGCTGACGGCGGCCGCCAGCGCTTCGGGGTCGCGCACCTGCCCGAACTCCACGACGAACGATTCGAAATCGTCGTGATCATGATCGTGGTCGTGATCGGCGTCGTCGTGATGATGGTGGTGGCTTGCTTCGCGAACATCGATGCTGTCCTCGGCGGCGGCCCGAACCCCAAGCAGGACATCGCACGGCAACTCGCCATGACTCGCGGCCACGACCTGCGTGCCGTCCCGGGTTTCCTCCCGAAGGCGGGCAATCAGACCTTCGGCGTCGTTCCCGTCGAGAAGGTCGGTCTTGTTCACGACGACAATGTCGGCGGACACCAACTGGTCCTCGAAAAGCTCCGCGAGCGGCGATTCGTGATCCAGATTGTCGTCCTCCCGCCTCTGGGCATCGACCGCATCGGGGTTGTCGACAAATCGCCCTTCGACGACGGCGTTGCCGTCGACGACGACAACGACCCCGTCCACGGTGAGACGGTTTCGGAGCTGTGGCCAGTTGAACGCCCTGACCAGCGGTTGCGGCAACGCCAGCCCCGAGGTTTCGACCACGATGTGATCGGGGCGCTCGTCACGCGCGAGTATCGACTCCATCGCGGGAACGAAGTCCTCCGAGACCGTGCAGCAAATGCAGCCGTTGGTCAGCTCGACGATCTCGCCGACATCGCAACACGCGGTCCCGCCGCCTCCCTCGATCAAGGCGCCATCGACCCCGAGATCGCCGAACTCGTTGATCACCAAGGCAATCCGCCGCCCCTCCGCATTGGCGAGCATGTGACGAATCAACGTCGTCTTGCCGGCACCGAGAAACCCCGTCAGCACGGTCACCGGAATGCGCATGGACACGGCTCCCCCGAAACGAAAGGCATGACGACCCGTTGCGGTCGATCAGTGAAGGAACGATCAGCCGATCCCGAGGGCGGCGAACGTGGCGCCTTCGATCGTCTCGAGAACAAGGAACGCCCCGACGCCGGCAACAGCGGCGCCGGCAATCCTCGACCGGGTGGCTCCCACGAGACCCTCTGCCGACCATCCCTGTCCAATCCGCGCGCAGACGGCGCAGATCAGATACTGAATGACAGCCAGCCCCAGCAGGTAACCGATCAGAACCTGCGTGCCGACCCCAGCTTCCTGAGCGGCAATGGTGCCCCCGAAGGCAGAGCCGTGGAACAGTCCGAATCCGGCAAACAGTCCGAGCGTCGTCACAAGTCCCGCCGATCTGCCCCAGGCGAGCAACCCGCCAACGCAGAGCAAGGAGAGCGCAACCATCGCCTCGACCACAGGCAGGCCCAAGCCGTTCGACGCCAGCAGGGTCCCCGCCAGCATGGCAGCGACATAGGCAGCGGGCGCCGAATACGGTCGGACCACGAGCGCCGAGGCAAGACCTGCCGCCATGACGAAGAACAGGTGATCAAATCCGAGCACGGGATGTCCCACGCCCGAAAGCAGCCCGTGCATGAACGTCTCCATCGGGGCGCCGGCAAGTGGGTGGTGGGCAAGGACTGCGCCCGGCACGACAATCAATGCGACCGCAAGAATCGAAAGCAAGCTCGACAGGTATTTCATCAGGTTTCCCCCATGGCACTGGTTTTGGGGCGATTCCGCTTGCCATGGATGGACCGACACATTGTCTTTACCATCACGGAGCACCCCGTCCGTCTTTGTTGGTCAGCGCTTGCGCACTGGCACATGGCAGGTCTCCTGGCTCGCGGTTCGTCGCGCCGCGTCCGCCTTCCCGGCATCTGCCAGTGGCTCTGGACGCGCGCTCGCCGCTACAGTCGCGGGGGCGGCTGCGGTCGGAGGCCCCTTGATCATCGGTCGGCCTCTTCCGCATTCCCGTTTCATCCCCGGGCGCTTTGCGCCCGTTTGGGGAACCATGCAAAGCGTGTTGTGAACCTGCTCTTGTTCACGGTCAAGAAAATTCGTGTGCCGATCCTCGCAAAAGCACCGGTCGAATCCCGGAACGCGGCGTTCCATTGAACCGTCCCGCCAGTTGACGACGGGATTTCTCCAAACGGCCTCGTTTGCAGCGAACGATGCCGCAGCCAGTTGATTGTTCCGGTTGACAATCGATGGTGTTGAAAGGCAATTCCTTGCAGCGAACGTGATTGCAGGTGGTTTGGTGCGCTTCGAAAAAATTCGTCTGACCGGATTCAAGAGCTTTGCGGATCCAACCGAGCTGATCATCGCTCACGGCTTGACCGGGGTCGTCGGACCCAACGGATGCGGCAAGTCGAATCTGCTCGAAGCCTTGCGCTGGGTCATGGGCGAGACCCGTCCGACCTCCGTGCGCGGCGGCGGCATGGACGACGTGATCTTCGGCGGCACCGACCGACGGCCGCCGCGCGACTTCGCCGAAGTGGTGCTCTCGATCGGCAATGCTGCCGAGGTCGAGGTGGAAGGCGCCGATTCGGCCCCGTCGCTCGAAGTCACCCGCAGGATCAATCGCGAGGTGGGTTCCGCCTACCGGGTCAACGGCAAGCAGGTTCGCGCACGCGACATCAGGCGAATGTTCGCGGACTCCTCGACCGGGGCAAACTCCCCGTCGCTGGTGCGCCAGGGGCAGATCGCCGAACTGGTCAACGCGAAGCCCGCTGCGCGACGCCGGATCCTCGAAGAAGCTGCCGGGATATCCGGGTTGCACCAGCGCCGCCGCGAGGCCGAACTCAAGCTGCAGAATGCGGAGACCAATCTCGATCGCGTCGCGGACGTGATCTCGTCGCTCGAATCCCGCCTCAAGTCCCTCGAACAGCAGGTTCGGCAAGCTGCCCGTTACCGCGAAATCGGAGCGACGCTCCGCAAGAAGGAACAGATTCTGCTCTTCCAGCGCTGGCGGTCCGCCAGCGAAGCGCACGCGGAAGCCACCAAGACGGTTGCCGAGGCGAGAAAGTCCGTCGACTCCAAGGAAGCCGACGTTCGAGGCGCGATCGAGGAAAGACGGCAGGCCGAGGAGCGGCTCGAGACAGCACGCCAGCATGATCGGGAGGCAACCAGCGAAGTCGAAAAGCTCCGAATGCGGAGAGCCAACCTCGTCGCCGAGGAAGCCCTGGCGCGCCAGGCGATCGAGCGCCAACAGGCCAATATCCGCCAGCTCGGGATCGATCTTGATCGGGAATCGGCGCTCGGAACCGATGCCACCGAGTCGATGGCCCGCCTGATTGCCGAACTGGAAGAACTGACGGAAGCGAGCAGCGGTCACGACGAGGCCATCGAAGTCGCAGGCGTTCGGGCGCAATCGGCTCACGAACGGATGCGCGAGGCCGAGACCGTCTTCGAGTCGCTCTCGAACGCCTTGGCCCAGCTGGAGGCGGGGCGGCAGTCCGCGGAGAAAAGGCGTGCAGAAGCCGAATCGATGCTCGAACGCAGGACCACGCGAGAGCGCGAGACCTCGGGACGCATCGATGACGCAAGTACACGACTGAACGACCTCGTCGGCCAGGTCGATTCTGCGTCGGAAGCCGCAGAGGCCGCAAGAGTTCTGGTCGATTCGACCGAGACCGAGCTTGCGGATGCCACAGCCGAAACCGCGCGCGCTCAGGCCGAACAGGGCGCCGCATGGAACGCTCACTCCGAATCCGAAGGCAACCTTGCAGCGCTCGGATCCGAGATCAGCGCCCTGGAACGCGTGCTCGAGGAAACGCGAAAGGACGGCGGACAGCTCCTCGATTCGGTGCGGGTCGATGCAGGATTCGAAGCCGCATTGGGCGCTGCCCTTGGCGACGACCTGACTCTGCCCGAACTCGCAGGGGATTCCGCATCGGGATGGTCGAAGCTCTCCGACTACGCCGACCCGCCCGCCTTGCCGCCGGAGGCCACGCCGCTTGCCGAACACGTGGAGTCACCGCCGGTGCTCGCTCGCAGGATGAGCCAAACGGGACTGGTGCCCGCGTCTGACGGGCCGCGACTGCAGCAAGGCCTCAAGCCCGGGCAACGCCTGGTCAGCCAGGACGGGGACCTCTGGCGCTGGGACGGAATGACCACATCCGCAACCGACGCGACGTCGCGCGCAACCGAGAGATTCAGGCAGGTCAACCGGCTGGACAATTTGCGGGTTGACCGCGCCAGGGCGGAAACCGGCCTGACTGAATTGGCGACGGCTCTCGCGACCGCGAGGGAACGACTGACCGCAGCGGTTGCAGCGGAAGGGCTCGCGCGCGACCGTCGCAAACAGGCCGAAGACGGTCTGAGTGAGGCGTCACGAAACCTGTCCCGCTTCGAAGCCGAACGCGACAAGGTCGCAGCCAACCTCGAGGCACTGACCGCTTCCCGCGAACAGTTGCTCGAAGACATCTCGTCGGCCGAAGCCGTGATTGCGGAAGCCGAGAGCGGTCTGCACGAGTCGGCGAAGCCCGAGGACATCCAGAGCGATGTCGACGCCGCGCGCGAAAAGCTCGCGCAGGCCCGTGACGAAATGATGTCGCGCAACCTCGAACGTGACACGCTGCTTCGCGATCACGCCGCGCGACAGGAACGAACGGCAGAGATCGAGGTCGAGCGCGCGACCTGGTCCGACCGGGCATTGACCACTGCCCAGCGGATTCAGGATCTGGAACACCGCAGGGAACAGGCGGAAGCCGCTTTGGAAGAGGCGAAGGGGTTGCCCGACGAAATCGCGGCCCGGCGTGACCAGCTGGCCACCGAAGTCGACCGGGCCGAGGCCAGTCGGCAGGCGACATCCTCGCACCTCACCGAGGCCGACCGCACGGTGCAGGCCTCTGCACAGCGCGAACGCGAGTGCGAACGCGCGGCTTCCGATGCGCGCGAGCAACGTGCCCGTGCCGAGGTCATGCTCGAGACATCGGCCGAACAGGAACAAACGGCGCGCGGGCTGATCGAGGCAGAGACCGGCGAATCGCCGCAGTCCTTGGGGAAAGCCCTCGAAGCCGCCTCCGAGGAATCGGCGGACAACGACATGACGGCCGACGTCGCGAAGATCGAGGCGGAGATCGCGACCCTTCGACGTCAGCGCGACGCGCTCGGAGCGATCAACCTGCGCGCCGAAGAGGATGCCTCTGCGCTCGAAACCGAACGCGACGAACTCTCGGGGGAACGAGACGAACTGGTCACCGCCATCGCCCGACTGCGATCCGGGATCTCTTCGCTCAACACGGACGGGCGCGCCCGGCTTCTCGAAGCGTTCAACAAGGTCAATGCCAACTTCTCGGGGCTCTTCCAGCATCTTTTCGAGGGCGGGCGAGCCCGACTCGAGCTGGTCGAAAGCGACGACCCGCTGGAGGCAGGCCTCGAAATCATCTGCCAGCCTCCGGGGAAAAAGCTCTCCACCCTGTCGCTCCTGTCCGGCGGCGAGCAGACGCTGACGGCAATCGCGCTCGTTTTTTCGGTCTTCGTCGCCAACCCGTCGCCGATCTGCGTCCTCGACGAAGTCGATGCGCCGCTCGACGATGCCAATGTCGACCGCTTCTGCCGCTTGCTGAGCGAAATGACCGAGCGAACCGACACTCGGTTCCTGATCATCACCCATCACGCCATCACCATGGCCCGCATGGATCGCCTGTTCGGCGTGACCATGGGAGAAAAAGGCGTCAGCCAGCTGGTTTCCGTCGATCTGAATCGGGCCGAAGATCTGCTCGATGGGTAGATTCCGGTGCATTGATGACGAAAGAGCGGGAGTGGCCTCGGTCATGACGGCGTTGCGATTGCCGCTCCTGTGTCCGAACTGACCCCGGAACTCATTGCCGCCTCGGTTGTCGCCTTTCTGGTGGCCGGGGTCATCAAGGGAACCGTCGGGATCGGGTTGCCGACGGTTTCGATCTCGCTGCTTAGTCAGTTCCTCGACCCACGGCTGGCGATCTCGCTGATCCTGCTGCCGGTCGTGATCAGCAATGCTTGGCAGTGCATCCGATCCGGGCAGTTTGTCGCCACGTTCAGGCGCTACTTGGTCATGGCGGTCTGCCTCATCGTCTTCATTTATCTCTCCGCCAGCATGGCCCATCGCATTTCGACCTCGACCCTGACCCTGATCATGGGCGGCGCCGTCGTCGCCTTTTCGGCGCTTGGGCTGAGTTCCCGCCTGCCAAGGCTGCCCGAACGCTGGGATCGGGTGGGCCAGATCGTCTGCGGTTGCACCGCCGGCGTTCTCGGGGGAATCACCGCCATCTGGGGACCCCCGCTGATCGTGTTCCTGCTGGCACGACGGGTCGAGAAAGACGACTTTATCCGGGCGATCGGCGTGCTGTTCACGGTCGGGGGACTGCCGCTGTTCGTGAGTTTCTGGCAAGCTGGTCGCTTCGGCGGCGAGATCGCCTTCGTCTCGGTTCTCATGGTCATTCCAGCCATCGCGGGCTTCTTTGCCGGCGAGCGATTGCGGAACACGTTGAACGCAGAACGGTTCCAAACCGTGCTGCTGGTCATGTTCCTGTTCCTGGGACTGAACCTCGTCCGCCGCGGTCTGCTTCTGTAATCCGGAGCGGTTAGCGCCGACCCTTGGCGCGGATTTGCAACTCGCCAGACGCCGATTGTGGCGATGATGTTCACCGCGCGCGCCGTCGAGCCTGCGCCCGCGATCGATGCCGCGATTGGACGCCCTGTCGCGCCCTTGCAATCGGTCGGGGGCGTCGCCACATGACCCCTCAGAATTCGCACATCACACAGTCGGGAGAATCACCATGGCCTTGCGCATCAATGACACGGCACCGGACTTCACTGCGGACACCACCGAGGGTCGGCTGAACTTCCACGAGTGGATTGGCGACGGCTATGCGGTTCTGTTTTCGCATCCGAAGGACTTCACCCCCGTGTGCACCACCGAACTCGGCGTCATGGCGGGCATGGCCGACGAGTTCGCGAAGCGCAACGCCAAGATCATCGGAATCTCCGTCGACCCGGTCGACGATCACAACCGGTGGAAGTCCGACATCGAAACCGTGTCCGGAAACAAGGTCGACTACCCCATGATCGGCGACAGCGACTTGAGCGTGGCGAAGCTTTACGACATGCTGCCGGCGTCTGCCGGAGAGAGTTCGGAAGGAAGAACGCCCGCAGACAACGCGACGGTGCGTTCGGTGTTCATCATCGGTCCGGACAAGAAGGTGAAACTCTCGTTGACCTACCCGATGACGACCGGTCGGAATTTCGACGAGATCCTTCGGGCGCTCGATTCGATTCAATTGACGGCCGATCATCAGGTCGCAACGCCGGCAAACTGGAAGCAGGGCGAAGACGTGATCATCACGCCGGCGGTATCGAACGAGGATGCGAAGGAAAGATTCGGCGATTTCGACGCCGTTCTCCCCTATCTTCGCAAGACCAGCCAGCCCGGCTGAGCCCGCTGGCAATTGTCAGTGACCCGCATGCTGCAATCGAACGTCCCTTAAGCGGAGCTGCCATCGAAGCAGTCGAAAGCGTCCCTCGCGTCAACCGAGGTCGGGTCCCTTTAGGTGCAAGGTCGGCAACCCGGACTGTTTGAAAGGGTTCACGATCCTCAATTGGCCTTCGACGAGAAGGCCATCGTGCATGTCTTCGGAATGCAGTTTGGTGCAGTCGTTCTGCAACGCTGCCGCAACGATCATCGCGTCGCGGACCGAGAACCCGTAGCGTTGTCCAAGCGCGCGTCCGATCTCATGAGTCTCTGGCGTCATGTCGACCACGGGGCAGAGCGCGCGGATGCCATCGATGAAGAGGCCTGCCTTCGGCCACGACATGCCGGCCTTGCGGATGCAATTGACGAGCGTTTCGTTCAGCACCTGAACGCTGATCATCCCTCCCCGGGAGACCAGCTGCTCCGCGACCTCTGCCTTCGGGCCCTGGTCAAGGAGATAGAGGATGATGTTCGTGTCGAGGAACTCATCGCTCATTCGCTTCATCTCGGCTTAGCCGCTCACTGCTGGGCAACCGCCCCCGGAATTGCCCGAGCAAGGCCAGAACCTCGTCGGGCCGCCGATGGCGGGCGATCACCAGGCCTTCGTCACTGGCACGAACATCAATGCTGTCACCTTCCTTGAGACCAAGCTCTTGGACGAGCTCGGCGGGCAGGCGAATGGCGAGTGAATTGCCCCATTTTGCGACTTTCATGAACGCCTCCATCGCTTTTCGGATATACAATTTAAGATTGTATATCCTGCCAGCGCGGAGATCAAGCCAGATAAAGACCAAGAGTTGCAATTCGCAGGAAACCGGCAGCAACGAACGGGAAGTTGATCAAGCTCTCTGACACGGGGGCGCTCACCACGCGACACGGACCTGCCTGGGATCTTGCAATGGCGTTCTGCCGCTCCAGAGCGGCGTCATGTGCGTTACGTTGCGCCGATCCCCGCCAGCCGGGAACCGAAGGTCGCCATGCACGGGCGACCTCGAAATCCCTGCCGTTGTCTTGCGCCTCGTCGGACACCCCCTTCGAGACGAGGGGCCGCGAAGCGCTTCGATCGCCTTACCTGCGACGGCGCCGCCTGCGACCGCCGTCCCCATCAGCCTGGTGGGTTTCGCTCCCCGTCATCTGATCGACGACCTTCATGGACAGGCGGACCTTGCCGCGATCGTCCATCCCGAGAAACTTCACCTTCACTTCCTGGCCTTCGGTGAGCTCCTCGGATGGGTGCCCAAGGCGACGGTTCGCGATCTGGCTGATGTGAACAAGACCGTCGCGCTTTCCGAAGAAGTTCACGAACGCCCCGAAATCCATCAGCTTCACGACCTTGCCGGTGTAGATCGTTCCGGGCTCCGGTTCGGCCGCGATCTCCATGATCATGGCGCGCGCCTTTTCGATCTGTGCCAGATCCGAACTCGCGATCTTGATCAGGCCGTCGTCATTGACGTCGACCTTGGCGCCGGACGTCTCGACGATCTCGCGGATCACCTTGCCGCCGGACCCGATCACCTCCCGAATCTTCTCGGGATTGATCTGGATCGACTCGATGCGCGGTGCGTAAGCCGAGAACTCTCCGGCCTCGCTCAGCGCCTTGCTCATTTCGTCAAGAATGTGCAGGCGACCGCTGCGAGCCTGGTCGAGCGCCCTTTGCATGATCTCCTCGGTGATCCCTGCGACCTTGATGTCCATCTGCAGGGAGGTGATTCCCCTTTCGGTCCCGGCGACCTTGAAGTCCATGTCGCCCAGATGATCCTCGTCGCCGAGGATGTCGGTCAGAACCGCGAATTCGCCGTCCTTCTCGAGAATCAGCCCCATCGCGACGCCAGCAACTGGCGCCCGCAGCGGAACGCCCGCGTCCATCATCGAGAGAGAACCGCCGCAAACCGTCGCCATCGACGACGATCCGTTGGACTCGGTGATGTCGGACACCACGCGGATCGTGTACGGGAAGTCCGTCGCCGACGGCAGCACCGCCTGCAACGCGCGCCATGCGAGCTTGCCATGGCCGATCTCGCGTCGGCCCGGCCCCATCGCCCTGCCGCACTCGCCGACCGAATACGGCGGAAAGTTGTAGTGCAGGAAGAACTTCGACCGGAACGTGCCGTGCAGCGCATCGATCAGTTGCTCGTCCTCGCCGGTTCCAAGCGTCGTGACGACCAGACTCTGGGTCTCCCCGCGCGTGAACAGCGCCGATCCGTGCGTTCGTGGCAAGAACCCGGTTTCGGAGGCGATCGAACGAACCTCGTCGAGCCCCCGCCCGTCGATCCGCCGCCCGGATTTCACGATATCGCCGCGGACCACCTCGGATTCGAGGCGCTTGATGCAGGCCCCGAGACCTTCGGGCGCCTCGGACTCGTCGCCCTGCACCGACAGGGCGATCGCCGCGCGCGCTGCAGAGATTGCGCTCACGCGTTCCTGCTTGTCGGTCAGTCCGAAGGCCGCGCGCATGTCGGTCTCGCCTGCCGCCTTGACCGTCGCATACAGGTCCGAATGATCAGGAGGATTGAATTCAAACGGCTCCTTGGCTCCGGATTCCGCAAGCTCGATGATCATGTCGATGACCGGCTGCATCGCCTGATGCCCGAAGCTGACCGCACCGAGCATTTCCGCTTCCGACAGTTCGTAGGCTTCGGACTCGACCATCATCACCGCATCGCGGGTGCCGGCAACGACAAGATCGAGGCGCTGCCTCGAATCCTCGCGAAGTTCGTGCATGTCGTCGACTGTGGGGTTCAGGACGTACTCGCCATCGACGTAACCGACGCGGCACCCGCCGATGGGTCCGAGGAACGGGACCCCCGACAGGGTCAATGCGGCAGACGCCGCGATCATGGCGACGATGTCCGGATCGTTCTGGAGGTCGTGCGACAGCACTGTGAGCGTGACCTGGGTTTCATTCTTGAAGCCCGGAACGAACAGCGGGCGGATGGGTCGGTCGATCAGGCGCGCGGTCAGCGTCTCCTTCTCGGTCGGTCGCGCCTCGCGCTTGAAAAACCCTCCCGGCACCTTTCCGGCAGCGTAGTACTTTTCCTGGTAGTTGACCGTCAGCGGGAAGAAATCCAGATCGGTCCGTGGTGTCTTTGCGAAGACGACCGCCGCGAGGACGGTGGTTTCGCCGAGCGTGGCGACGACACTGGCGTCGGCCTGACGAGCGATCTTGCCCGTTTCGAGCGTGAGGGTTTCGCGCCCCCATGCAATTGATTTTCTGATTTCGTTGAACATCCGTTTTACCTGATTTCGTTTCTTTCGTTCGTGTTCCACGACGACCCGTTGGTCGCCGCATGGTGATCGTCCCGCGCTTCAATCCACGGCATGGCTGATTCGAGGATGTGGACCTCTTGCGCCATGCCATGAATCGAACTGTGGGATTCTTTCATGTCCTCGAAGGCTCGGTTTCGCGTGTCCGAGCGGCACGCCGTCACGGGTATGAGACCACACCCCGGCAGCGGCGCCATCGCCTATTGACCGTCATTCCTGGGACCCTGTCAGGGCCGCGAACTGAACGGCCGGTTTCGATGCCAACTGACGTCAACGTCGAATTCCGAGGCGCTTGATCAGCGATTTGTATCTGTCTTCATCGTTGCCTTTGACATAGTCGAGCAGTTTTCTGCGCTTCGCGACGAGTCTGAGAAGGCCTCGACGCGAGTGATTGTCCTTCTTGTGGGTCTTGAAATGCTCGGTCAGCGTCGAAATCCGCGACGTGAGAATGGCCACCTGGACCTCCGGCGAACCGGTATCTCCGTCTTTCGTTGCATATTCCTTGATCAACTCGGACTTGAGTTCGGGAGTGATCGACATCGCTTGCTCCTTTTCACTGGATACAGCGGCACGAGCCAGGATGTCGTCCAGCAAGGCCATGGGAGAAAAAGCGGTCATGCGGGCGTGCCGCTGACCAGAGATAGCGGGCCTATAAACATGTTTTTTGGCAGGCGAAAGAGGAAAACTCACGCCGCGCGAAAGACGATCGCTCGTTGCCAGGACCATTTCCGGAGACAAATGCGGCACAGCCCGCCGGTTCAATGGGCAGTTCTCACGCATGCCATCATCGAAGATTGCGAACCGGACATTCTCGGATGCTGGTCCGAACGCGGACAGTTCCGATCGGTCGCGGGGATTCGGGCGGACCCGACGGTCGGCCCCGGAATCCTCAGGACCGGCATTCGCCTCAAAACCCGCAACCGCGAAAACAGCGCGATGTCCGTGACGCGATCAGCGGGCACGTCGAGCTCGAGAAAACACAGCCCCCCAACAAGAAAGTGACGGCCGATCTCCGCGTCCACATCCTGGCTGTCGAGGAAGGCGACAAACGACTGCAATATGGACGGTCCGCGCGCAGCGGAATGCAGCACAACTTCCACGGTCACGCGCCCTTCATCCGCGAAGCTCCCCTTGATCTTGGATTGCGGCAATGGTGCCGACACCTCTTCGACGGACAGGAGTGACCGTGCGCTGTGCCGGTCGGAGCGCCAGTCGGGCAGTTGTTGGCTCCAGTTCCGGATGTCGTCTCGGTGTCCGATTGCAAACAGTTCCGTCGTGATGACCTCACGGGATGCCCTGCCCTGAGCCCGTTTGTCAGGTGACATGGCCCTGGGCCTGCTGCCAACGACCTCGATTCCCACGTCCTGCATGAGCGCCTCAGGAAAACCCGACTTCGCGGCGTCATCGGGATCGAGAGTCAGCGAAATCTCCGCCTCATCGCCGGGACACGCTTCCAAGGGCAGTTCATCGATCCGCGATGATGTTTCCGCGACCATTGGCGAGAGCCGATCGCGCGCCTCTTCGAATGTGCGGGGCGAAACCTTCGGTGCGCCTCCACCACCGACATCGATTTCGCCGGCAAGGCGCTCGCCGTTGCTCAGGAGAAAACTGTTCATGCCCATCAGGTCGTGCTCAGTTCAGCAAGGTCTTGCTGTCGTACAAGTCCATTCGGGTCGTATCGCGAGCTGTACCGGTCAATCGTTTGACTCTCCCGGGGTCGCGATTCCGAGAACATTGGTCATGTCGTACAGGCCCGACGGCTGACCCTGCCCCCACAGGGCTGCCTTCAGTGCCCCTCGGGCGAATATCCGCCGATCGCTCGCGAGATGTCGCAGAACGATCCGCTCGCCGTCAGCCGCAAAGATGACGTCATGCTCGCCGACAACGTCACCGCCACGCACGACGCTGAATCCGATGCCACCACGCGGCCTCGGCCCGGTGATTCCGTCCCGCCCCCTGATCTCGACCTCTGTCAGTTCTCGGCCGCGCCCTTCGGCGGCCGCGCGTCCCAGCATGAGCGCCGTTCCCGACGGTGCATCGACCTTGTGCCGGTGATGGGACTCAAAAACCTCGATGTCGAAGTCCTCGTCGAGCGCTGCCGCAACCTGTTTCGTGATCTGGACAAGCAGGTTCACGCCAAGGCTCATGTTGCCCGCGACAATGACCGGTGCGTGATAGGCGGCGGCGGCAATTCGCTTGTGATCGCCTTCACCAAGACCCGTCGTGCCGATCACGTGAACGGCCCGAGCCTGCGCCGCGAGTTCCGCATGAGCGACCGATGACGCCGGAGAGGTGAAGTCGATGATGGCCTGCGATCGCGCGATGACCTCGAGCGGATCATCGCTGACCTCGATGCCAATCGGAGCGCCACCCATGCAGGTTCCGAGATCTTGGCCCACCCAGTCGTGTCCGGGACGTTCGGTCGCACCTGCAAGGAATGCCCGATCGTCCGACTGAATGATCTCGATCACCATCTGACCCATGCGGCCCGCAACGCCGACGACGGTGACGGCTGTTTGATCGGACATGAGGACCTCCGTGTTTAACGCGATGAATGCGACCGCCACCGGGGATGCGGCGTTCGCGCGGCAGAGCCATGACGCAAAATCGGAGCATCGGCAAGGCTTGCGTGAATCGCTCGAAGGGGTAGATTGCCCGCAATTCGGGAGGTGAACATGGCAAGACATGCACGGTCGGCAGCGCCGAGCCAAAGACAGTTGCGCGTCGGCGAGTTGCTCAGGCGGGCGATTTCCGAAACCCTTTCGAGGGAGACGCTGTACGAACCCGAGCTTTCGGGAGCTTCGGTCACGGTCAGCGAGGTTCGATTGTCGAGCGACCTGCGCCAGGCCCGGGTCTACGTGCTTCCGCTCGGAGGCCAGCAGGTCGACGAGGTTGTCGACGCGCTCAATCGCAATCGATCCGAGTTGAGGCGTCACGTCAATCGTGCCGTCAAGCTCAAGTTCTCGCCGAATCTCAAGTTTGTTCCGGACACCTCCTTCGACAGAATGGACGAAACGCGCCGCTTGCTGGAACTGGAAACGGTTCGCCGCGATATCATGGCCTGACGGGGGCATGGCGAGCATGAACGCCCGCAGCACCGTTTCTCGCGGAACCGGGACCGATGGGTGGGTCATCCTCGACAAGCCTGTCGGCGTGACGTCGACCCGCGCCGTCTCGATGGTCAGGCGCGCCTATGCAACACGCAAGGCCGGGCATGCTGGAACGCTCGACCCGGCTGCATCAGGGGTACTCCCGATCGCCCTCGGAGCGGCGACCAAGACCGTGCCCTACGTGATGAATGCGGACAAGAGCTATCGCTTCACCATGCGGATCGGTCAGGAGACCGACACGGATGATGGCGAGGGCTCGATCGTGGACGAATCCTCAAGTCGTCCGACCGATGAGGACCTGCGACAGGCGGCAGCCGATTTCGTTGGCGAAATCGATCAGACCCCGCCCGCTTATTCGGCCATCAAGATCGACGGCAAGCGCGCCTACGCGCTCGCAAGATCCGGCAAGACGCCCGAGGTTTCCGCGCGAAAGGTCAGGATCGATCGCATCGCCCTGCTGGAGCGCCCGGACCCCGATCACGCCGAATTCGAGATGGACTGCGGAAAAGGCGCCTATGTCCGTGCGCTGGCACGGGATCTCGGTCGCGTGCTCGGCTGCCTCGGACATGCCAGCGCGATCAGGCGCCTGCAGAGCGGGCCGTTTTCGCTCGACCAGGCTGTCACTCTGGATGAGCTCGACTCATCCGACGGGGACGAGTTGGCGCGGCACTTGCTCAAGCCCGAGGCCGGTCTTGCCGGCATTCCCCGCGTCGACTGCACGCCCGCTGAAGCGGCGCTCGTCAAGCACGGAGGATCGATTCCCTGTCATGGCTCCCAACTTCAACCGGGAACGACAGTCTGGATCGCCGATGCGGATCGGCTGATTGCAATCGCGTCAGTCCGTGACGACCGGCTGCACCCTGCCCGCGTTCTGGTGAGCGCCGGATCATGATCTCCCGGCACCTTTGCCAGGCGGGCGTGTCGTCAGTCGCCGACTACTCGGATTGCGAGCGCTATCGCTACAGCCTGACGCGCGTGTGGAATTCCGATCAGCCGCCAGCGTTGTTCATCATGCTGAATCCGTCGACAGCAACGGAGTTGGCGAATGATCCGACCGTCGAGCGATGCGAACGCAGGGCCCGCAAGTTGGGACACGGCGCTTTCAGGGTCTGCAACATATTTGCCTGGCGCAGCACAGATCCGCGTGAACTCGCGCGTCAGTCGGATCCGGTCGGACCGGACAATGACCAGGCAATTCTTGAAGGATGCGAATGGGCACGGCAGGATCCGAACGGCATGATTGTCTGCGCGTGGGGCAATCACGGATCACTGCTCGATCGGGGAAGAGCCGTTGAACGTCTGTTGCGTCGCACCGGAGCCGCCCTTCACCACCTCGGACTGACCGCAACGGGCCATCCTCGTCATCCGCTCTACATCGGCTACGCCCGGTCGCTCGAGTCATGGGTGCTGGAACAGTGATCAGCCCCGCACGCGGCGCGGGTGGAGCACGATGTCTCCCCGCCGCGATCAATGATCGCATCACGCGAACAGGCATTGCCGGCTCGAGCGAAATTCCCTTCATGGCAAACGAATTGGACAGGAGCGCCAGGGGCCGTTCTCTGAGATGGCGGAGCGCTCAGTGATGCTGGGATACAGAACCGGAATTTTCTGCGTCATGGTCGCGGGCATGTTCTGGTCCTTGATGGGGCTCGCCATTCGATTGGTCGACTCGGCCACGGTCTGGCAAATCCTCCTGTACCGGTCGCTCGGCCTGATCCCGGTACTCTTTCTCTTCATTGCCCTGCGTTCTGGACGATCGCCTGTCGCGACAATCCGGGAAGCTGGTCTTCCGGCGGTGGTGGGTGCCGCCGGACTTGTGGCTGCATTTGCCGGCGGCATTTTCTCGATCCAGTTGACGACCGTGGCCAATGCAGTCTTCATCTTTGCCACCGCTCCCCTCTTTACTGCCGTCCTCGCCTGGCCGATCCTTGGTGAGCGTGTCGGGCGGCGAACCTGGATTGCTGTCGTGGTCGGGCTCGTGGGCGTCATCGTCATGGTCAACGACGGGATCGCCCGTGGAGCATTTGCCGGCAATATTGCTGCCCTGGTCTCGGCCCTCGGATTTGCCGCATTCACTCTGTCGCTCCGCTGGGGACGCTATTCGGACATGGCGTCGTCCGTACTTCTTGCAGGCGTCATGTCGCTGGCAGTCGCGGGCGCGATGTGCCTCGCACAACAGGACTCTTTCATCATCAGTTTCCACGACGCCGCGATTTCGCTGCTCATGGGGGCCGGACTGCTCGGCTGCGGTCTCACGATCTACACCATTGGCAGCCGCAGCGTTCCAGCGGCCGAACTGGCGCTGCTGGCCATGACGGAGGTTCTGCTCGCACCGGTTTGGGTCTGGATCGTCCTCGGCGAAACCGCCGGTCTCTGGACCCTGCTCGGCGGCGCAATCCTCATGAGCGCGATCGCGGGCAATGCACTTGTCGGAATCAGATACCTGCCTCCGGACCATGCCTGAAACGCGACCCGTCGAAACGGCTCAAACAACAAGTGATCCGGCTGCAAACTCGAACGCGGCGGTGAACTGGAATTCCGGCGCGGCAAACGCTGTCAGCGTTCAGAAGTCCCGCGTGATCCCATCTTTTTGCCAATCGCCGAATCGGGTTGGTTCGGGACCGTCGGGCCCGCCGACCTCGATAGGTCGCGTGTCGTTGGCGTCTGGCTTCCGGCGCTTCTCGGCCTCGGCAATCGCGCGGCGCCCAGCTTCCCGTATCCGGCGTTTCCGTGCATCATCACTGGCGTCTCGATCAGATCGATCATTCATGCGGAATCTCCTCGGCCCGACTGGTGGCCTTGTAGCTCACGCATCAACGCAGTGCACGCCAACAGGTAACCTAATTTGCAGGAACTGTCGTTCAGGCCACTGCAAAATTGCTTACCCCCGAGTTGGTCAATGACAGACGCCGACATCGGGGCAAAACCCGGAATTCCCGAACGGGCGGCAGCCCTCCACCAACTGCTCGGCGTGTTCCGCGACCGAAAGATGCTCGCTGACGACTCACCGCATCGAAAGGCAAGAAAGCTCGAATCGAGTCAGAAGGCCGCAGCGCGGCGACTCGCCCATGCAGTTCTGCGCCACAATGACGCGCTCGAGGATGCCCTGTCGCGCTATCTCAGGCAAAAACCGCCTCTTGCGATCCATCTGATCCTCAAGATCATCGCGACCGATCTGCTCTTGCTCGAAACCGGCGCCCACGCCGCAGTCAACTGCGGTGTCGATCTTTCGCGAATGACCTCGCCTCGATCCGCACACCACAAATTGGTCAACGCAATTGGAAGGCGGTTGTCGAGCGACCGAGACCACATCGCACCTGGCGGCCGAATGGCACCCAATCGACTCCCCGGGCCGCTTCGGCGCGAGATTCGCGATCAATTTGGCATGAATGCGGTCGAGGGAATCGAAAAGGCGCATGCGTCGCCAGCGCCGCTCGACCTGACCCCGCGCGATGCCGACGCCCGCCTTGAACTTGCCGAGCGACTGGACGCCCTTGTTCTTCCAACCGGAACCCTGCGCATCAGTCAGCCACGCGGACAGATCTCCGAACTGTTCGGCTACGACGAGGGTCGCTGGTGGGTGCAGGATGCCGCCGCCACTCTGCCAGCTCTCGCGCTTGATGCGGATCGAAGTGCTGATGTCCTTGATGTTTGCGCGGCGCCTGGAGGCAAGACGATGCAGCTTGCGGCGGTCGGTGCGACCGTCACTGCCCTCGACAAGTCACCCGCGAGGCTTCGCAGACTGGAAGCCAATCTACGCCGCACTGGTCTTGGGGCACGAATCGTCGCTGCCGACGCCTTGACGTGGTCTCCGGAATCGCAATTCGACGCCGTGCTTGTCGATCCGCCGTGCACGGCAACCGGTACCATTCGCAGACACCCGGAACTCCCGTTCATCCGCGATCTGAACGACATCGACGATCTGACGTCCTTGCAGGCCAATCTGCTCGACCGGGTGGCCGAATGGGTTTGCCCCGGTGGTCGACTGGTCATGAGCACCTGCTCGTTGCTGACAGCCGAAGGCGAAAGACAGGCAGAACAGTTTCTCGACCGGCATCCTGGCTGGATCATGGAGTCACTTGCGGGATCCTTGCCCGGTGTTCCAGAGGGTTGGATTCTGACGAGCGGCGCTATTCGAACACGGCCTGACCAATGGGCGGACCGTGGGGGGCTGGACGGCTTCTTTGTTGCGAGGTTTCGCCGCGCCGGTTGATGCCCGCCCGACAGGGTCAATTCGTCGATGCGATCAGCTTGTCCGAACCGGTGTGACCGACCCCGATGGCAGCTATTCCCGCATGGAACCGAAGCGGAGACCGCCCCGCTCGACCTGATGGAGTTGCGACGGGTTCAACCGAAACCCTGATGGCGCTCGGGCGCGCACTGGCCCATGGACAGATAAAGTCGGTGGGTCATTCAACCTTGCCCAGCAACACGTCGGCCGGGATGTCGAGCTTCTCGTGGAGCGCCCGCATCATGTCCAACGATGGGTTGCACTCTCCGTTCAGGACCTCCGAAACCCGGGACTTCGGGAAGCCAATCATGTCAGCAAGTTGACTGCGATTGATCCCAAGCTGATCGATGCGAAACTCGATCGCCTCGAGGGGTGTCGGACGCTCGACCGGGAAAAGCTCGCTTTCGTATTTCTCAACCAGGATTGCCAGCGCTTCAAGGTGACGGACATCATCTTCTGGAAGATTAGCCTTCAACATCAGCGCATCGATCTGTTCCATGGCCCAAGCATGATCCGCTGCGGTCTTGATGGGTCTGATGTCTGGCTTTTCCATGTGACTGCTCCTGCGTTGATTTCATCGTACTTGTTGCAAGTGCCGATGAACTCGATCTTGATGACCCCTGCTTGGCAGTTGATCCCAACGACGAGTCTGAAGGGTTGATCCTTGATGCCGAAGATCGTGACTCTGTTGCCTTTGCCGACAAGTCTTTGCCTGTTGCCCATCCGGCAATTCCCAACAATTGCCAATCTGATGACTGGCGCGAGGAATAAAGTTCACCATCACTGATTGAAAGGTGATACTGATCCAGGAGCCCCAACTTTCGTCAGAATCTTCGATGAATTCGCCTCGCAACCGGTTCGCTTCGTCGTTTGCTGTTTTGTCGCAAACGCGTGCAGTGTACCTGTCAATCGAACACGGAAACGGAATGAGCGCAGGCGCGAGACATCCAATCATGCGGTCTTGTTGGTTACATCTCGGAGCAATGCGAACAGTCTGCGTCCGGCTGTTGCCGCGCCAACATGGCTTGAAAAGCAGGCTCATTCGACACCTCGATTTCGTTCGGAATCTCGCAGAGGCATTCGGAAGCGCTTGCCATTTCCTCCCGGCGCCCAGCCATGGGCTGGTCAGAAGTTCGGTCGCGCCAAATGACATGCGTCAGTCCCGAAACGCCCCCTCCGTCTCGCCTGAGCCCAAGAAACTCCTCCGTCGTCCGAGAAAAAACTCAGCCCGACCCGTGGCAGCCAACATCAACCGCTTGCTTCGACATGCCAACCGGATCTGTCCAGAATGGCTCCAAGTCTGAAATCACTGCGCAATCGCATCAGGGCGGCGGGCGACGCACGGGCCGTCCGCAAGTCGTTGCGTCATCCGGCCGATTCCGTGACCGGATACAGGCCTCTCCCGAAACCGTCCGGGAATGCAGTTCTCGGCGAAGCCGCAACCGAGGGAACATTCTTGTTCGGCGGCCGCGAATTCTCGACGGGCAATGGGTCGATCTGGGATCTCAAGCTCAGATCACCGGCACATTTCAATCTCCTGCACAGTTTCGGCTGGCTCGATGACCTCGCAGCCGACGGCTCGCGTCGCGCGCGGATTCGTGCCGCGACCTCGACACTTCAATGGATCGAGCGTTTCGGGAACGGCCAACCGGTCGAATACTGGGCTCCCGCCATAACCGGGCAGCGGATCACACGCTGGTTGAATCACTTCGACTTTCTCACCGCCGCGATGAACCCGCGCGAAACAGCAAGTTTCGAGACTTCGCTGACCCATCAGACCTGGTTTTTGAACAAGCGGGCACGATCATCGCCTGCGGGTGTTCCCTCCCTTGAAGCGCTGACAGGCCTGATCCTCGGCATTGCCGCTTTCGAACTTCGCCCAGGCCTCATGGATCGAGCGTCGCGCTGGCTGTCCACGTGGGCGGCAAGAAACATCGACCCGGATGGCGGAATCGCGACGAGGAATCCGCAGCAACTGGCGCGCGTGCTGGTTCTCCTGTCGAGTGCGACCGATGCCATTCGAGCCCGTGACCAGGAGCCCGATCAGTCATGTCTCGACGCGATGCACCGGGTCGCAAACGCCGTCAGGAGGCTTCGTCTGGGAAACGGTGCACTCGCGCGGTTTCACGGCGGTGATGCCGGTGCGGTTGCGCAGATCGATCATGCGATCGCGGGCTTCCCCCACGCGCCCGAGTTCAGCAAGACATCGCCCATGGGATTCACCAGATTGACCAATGGCGGATCAGTCATGGTCGTCGACACGGCACAGTGGCCGCTCAGGGCAGATCCGCAGACCGCGTTTTGCTCCACGCTCGCTTTCGAGTTCACGTCAGGGCGGATCCCCTTGCTGATCAACGCAGGGCCCGCAATCCTCGAGGATGCGGACAGCGCGGACTTCGCGAGATCGCCAGCCGGCCACAACACGCTGTGGATCGCCGAAGGCCTCTATCCTCTCGATGCACCCCCGATCAGGCCCGACCCGCCACAATCGGTCATCGCCGAAACCGAAGTCGATCACCGCGGAACGGAACTCTGGTGCCAGCATGACGGATACGCAAAGGAGATCGGGTTCATCCACGAACGCACGATCGAGTTGACAGACCACGGGTATGCTCTGCGAGGCGACGATCGCCTGTTGCCGGCGGGTCAGGATAGCAGCGGAAAGTACGGGACATCGAATGCAGAACAGAATGGGGGAAACGGATACACCGTCCTGATCGGTTTCTGCGTGCATCCTGACGTCAAGGTCCGCGTTGACAGTGACGACAGCGTCGTTCATCTCGTGCTCCCGAACGAAGAGACTTGGCGGTTCGGAATGTCCGGCGGGACGCTGGCCCTTCTCCCTGCAACCGTGATGGACCCGGATCGCCTCGAACTGGTCTCCACTTCCAGGATCGTGGTGTCATCCCGTGTCAGCCCGGACGGGAGTCGCGTGCTGTGGTGGTTCGTGTGCACGGAAAAAGGCCGGCATCCGATCTGATTCCAGCGCTCGAATGAATGATCAGTGACAGCGGCGCTGCCCGCTCGACAATCACGCGCAAGACAGGTTAACGCGTGCCGGGCTTCGGTCTCGCTGACCATGATGCGAGGCCGACCAACATGAAGGACGGTTTGAACATGGCGACAAAGGCGGCATCTCGAGATGGGTACACCGAGGGCGACCTCGTCCGCGTGCGGCGGGCGCTGATCTCGGTGTCCGACAAGTCGGGCCTCGAACAGCTGGTTGCAGCGCTGCGACAGCACGACGTCGAAATTATCTCGACAGGCGCGACGGCTTCGACCATCGAGGCAGCGGGTGCCGAAGTCAGAGCAGTGTCGGACGTGACTGGGCACCCGGAGATTCTCGATGGACGGGTGAAGACACTTCATCCCCGGATCCATGGCGGGCTGCTCGCCGACACCGGAAAGGACTCGCATCTGCGCGAAATGGCCGACCACGGCATCGAGCCCGTGCAGCTTCTTATCGTCAATCTCTACCCCTTCGAAAACACCATCGCCTCCGGGTCGAACCCCGAGGATTGCATCGAGAACATCGACATTGGCGGACCCGCAATGATCCGGGCGGCTGCCAAGAATCACGCAAATGTCTGCACGGTCACCGATCGCGAAGATTACGACCGGTTGATCGAGGAGCTGGAGGCAACCGGGGGTGGAACCTCGATGGCGTTTCGCAGGCAAATGGCCGAAGTCGCCTTTGCGCGAACAGCCGCCTACGATTCGGTGATCGCGGACTGGATGGCACGCCAAAGCGACAATGAATCGCCGCGCCGCAGGAAAACAGTCGCCGGCCGGTTCGTCCAAACATTGCGCTACGGCGAGAACCCCCATCAGCAAGCGGCGGTCTATTCCGACGGCTCGGGGCACCCCGGCGTGCTCGCGGCGCGGCAGCTGCAGGGCAAGGAGCTGTCATACAACAACTACTGCGACCTCGACGCCGGCCTCGCGCTGATTTCGGATTTCCCGACAGACGAGTTTGGCGCTGCATGTGCCATCATCAAGCATGGCAATCCGTGCGGAGTCGCATGCCGGCCGACGGTACTGGACGCCTACCGCGCCGCATTGGATTGCGATCGCGACTCGGCCTTTGGTGGGATCGTCGTCGTCAACAGCGAGCTCACCCTGGACGTCGCAGAGGCCATTGCCGGGCTGTTCACCGAGGTCGTCTCTGCCCCTTCCGTCTCCCCCGGTGCGGCGCAGGCGCTTGCGTCCAAGAGCAACCTCCGGCTCCTCGAGGTCAACCCGACATCGGGACTGGGGCGTCCTCGCGAGGCCCTGCGCCCGATTGTCGGCGGCTTTCTCGTTCAGGATTCGGGAGATCATTCGCCAACGCCAGATGCCGCCGCTCTGAAGACCGTCACCGACAGGCATCCATCGGATGATGAAGTCGCCGACATGATGTTTGCCTGGCGGGTTGTCAGGCACGTCAGGTCCAATGCGATCGTCTATTGCCGAGACCGGACCACCGTCGGGATCGGCGCCGGCCAGATGAGCCGGGTGGACAGCGCTCGCATCGCTGCCTGGAAGGCCCGCGAAGCGACAGAAGACGACTCGGGCAACAGCCCATCTGCGGGGCTGGTGGCCGCGTCGGACGCATTCCTGCCATTCTCGGATTCCGTGACCCAATTGGCCGAGGCCGGTGTTACCGCACTCATTCAACCGGGTGGGTCGCGTCGCGACGCCGAGGTCATCGAGGCCGCAAACGCGGCCGGGATCGCAATGGTGTTCACCGGGGTCCGCCAGTTCAGCCATTGAGGCGGTTGGCCCGACCCCGATGATCGGCAATCAGCGCCGAGGACGGCCCTTCGGTCCACCCCCGGCATCAATCACGCTTGCAGACTGAAGGGTTGCGGCGTCCCGATCACTTTTCGGCCACAAGCACGCCGCGCTCGATCTGGTCGGCCTCGATCGACTCGAAGAGCGCCTGGAAATTGCCTTCGCCGAAGCCTTCGTCACCCTTGCGCTGAATGAACTCGAAAAAGATGGGGCCAACGACAGTCTTCGAGAAAATCTGCAAAAGCACCTTGGTCGTTCCACCGTCAACCACACCCTCGCCGTCAATCAGGATTCCGTGCTTCATCATTCGCTCGATGGGCTCGGAGTGCCCGTGAACACGGTCGTGCGACATGGTGTAGTAGGTCTTCGGCGGAGCCGGCATGAACTCGATTCCGTTTTCCGCGATAGTATCGACCGATCCGTAGATGTCCTCCGTGCCCACGGCGACGTGCTGGATGCCCTCGCCCTTGTATTCGCGCAGGTATTCCTCGATCTGGCTGTGATCGTCCGCGCTCTCGTTGATCGGGATGCGGATCTTTCCATCAGGTGACGTCAACGCCCGCGAGAACAGCCCGGTCTGTTTACCCTTGATGTCGAAGAAACGGATTTCCTGGAAATTGAACGCCTTGACGTAAAAGTCGTACCAGGTGCTCATGTTTCCGCGAACGACATTGTGGGTCAGGTGGTCGAGGTAGTGGAAACCGGCGCCGCGCGGTTTCGGGTTCGGCTCGGCGATCCAGTCGAATTCCGCCTCGTAGCAGGATCCGCCTTCGCCGTAAGTCTCGACGAAATACAGCAGCGACCCACCGATCCCGACCACGGCCGGCACGTCCAGCGTTCTGTCCGGCCCGGTGTACTCTTCCGCACCCTGGTCGAGTGCGCATTTCAGAGCGTGCTGGGCGTCCACGACCCGCCACGCCATCGAAGGCGCGCAGGGCCCGTGGGCATCGACAAACCGCCGGGCATGGCAATCGTCATGGTTGTTGACGATGAGGTTGATGTCACCCTGTCGGTAGACGGTGATATCCCGTTCGCGATGCTTTGCGACCGCGACGTAACCCATACCCTTGAACAGATCGTGCAGCCGGTCTGCATCAGGATGGGCAAATTCGACGAATTCGAAGCCGTCCGTTCCGGCAACGTTGACGTCGTCGATTCTGGCTTTTGGTGCGTTATGTGGGAAAGGACCCATGGTCGTGCTCCTGTTTTCGGCCGCACGTACGTGCCCTTCGCGCGACAAAACAAGATCCCGGCCCGCGGGGATTGGCTGTTCATCAACCCTTTTCGGGGCGACAGTTCCAATCGTCCTTTTGTCGCACAGCTGGCGTCGTTTTGTCAATGTTTCGGAACGATTTCACGAACTGAGATCTTTACGACATGCTCGATTTCGGCAGGCCAATCGCTGAAAAATGAGTGATCCCCGAGGCCAAGGTCCAAATTCGTCCAACGAAGACCCGTGCAGGGCCATGCGATTTGTGTTCGGTCTTGATATGTCGGATGACGGACATGGCAGGATGACCGCCCTCATCCGATGAGGTCACAAATGAAACGTCGCCACCTTCCGATCGGCATCCAGGATTTTCCCAAACTTCGGAAAAAGGACTCCTACTATGTCGACAAGACTCCGCTCATTCGGAAGTTGGTTGACAAGGGCGACTACTATTTTCTTTCCCGGCCACGGCGTTTCGGCAAGAGCCTTCTGATCAGCACGCTGAAATCTCTGTTCGAATGCGATGAAGAACTATTTCGTGGCCTCGACATCCATGACAATTGGAACTGGTCGACGCCTCACCCGGTCGTGCGCTTGAGCTTCGGCGGAAAGTACAGTGCCGCAGATGATCTTGAGGGCAACATTCTCACTCAGTTGACGCACGCAGAACAAGCTGCCGGGCTGGAGTTGACGAACGTCCCGAACACCGGACCGGAACGCCTGCAAAATCTTCTTTTTCACCTTCACCGATCCACCGATCGCCGTGTCGTCGTGCTGGTGGACGAGTACGACAAGCCGATCCTCGATGTGCTCAAGGACACTGAGCGGGCGGAGGCCAATCGGGATTATCTGTGTGGCTTCTACGGCATCATCAAGGACATGGATGAGCAAGTCCGCTTCGTCTTCGTCACCGGCGTGAGCATGTTCTCGAAGGGCAGCCTGTTTTCGGGCCTCAACAACCTCAAGGACATCAGCCTTGACCCGCGCTACGGCACCATTTGCGGCTACACCGAAAACGATCTCGATAGGGTGTTCGCACCGGAGCTTTTTGAACTGGACCGGGATGAGATCCGGAAGTGGTACAAAGGCTACAACTGGCTTGGCGACGAGCGGGTCTACAACCCTTTTGATTTGCTGTTGCTGTTCGACGAACGACGTTTCCAGCCCTTCTGGTACAGGACCGGTTCCACGAAGTTTCTGTTCGACAAGCTGATGGAAGCGTCCATCACCCCGATGGATCTCGAGAACCGGATGACCGACATTGAGCTTGTCTCGAAGTTCGATGTCGAGGACATCAAGATCGAGGCCCTGATGTTCCAGACCGGGTACCTGACCATCGCAGAAGAACTTGGAGACGAGTTCGAGAGTCTTTTCCGGCTGGACTACCCAAATGTCGAGGTTCAACGCAGCCTGAGCCGTGGGCTGCTCGATTATCTGGGCAAAGAATCTGTTGACGTGATGCACGAGGGCCGGGGCTTCCGCGAGTGTCTGGAGGCCAACGATTTTCCGGGGTTCGCTGATCGTCTTCGCGCCTATCTTTCGGGGATCCCCTACCAGTTGCACGCGAGTGGCAACCTCGCCCGTTACGAGGCGTGGTATGCGAGCCTTTTGTACATGTGTTTTCGAACGATTGGCGCTGACGTCCGGGTCGAGGAGTCATCGAGCCGCGGTCGGGCAGACATGGTCGTCCTCAGCGGCGGTCAAATATTCGTTCACGAGTTCAAAATGGCGGATGGTGACGACGATGCGGCGTCAGCGCTGGACGCTGCCATCTCGCAGATGCGCGAGCGGGGATATGCCGAGAAATACCGCGATCGTGGCGAACCGATCCACCTGATCGGCGTGGCCTGCGGGGGCGAGGCGAAGAACGTCCTCGACATCCGGGTCGAGACCGCCTGAAATCTGCATCGATTGCGCAGGCCCGAGAACAGGCCGAAGCGCCGCAGCCCTTCAGATTGCGGTTCTCGGACGGGGTGAATCCTTGCGATCCGGGTTTGTCTGCTCACTTGCGCGACGCCGATGTCCGCACAATCGGTCAAGACGTCATGCCCTCGCCGAACGATTGCGATGAAGGACGGTATGGCTCGTTCAGAGGCAACAGTCTCGCCGAACGACCCGCCTTGGATCCGTGATTGTCATTTGTCACGGCAGCGGAAAACGCGCCCGGAATCCCGCACCCAAGACAGTGTCAGCGGTCAATCGCCGGGATGGCGCGAAACTGGTTTCTGATACCCCGAAATGCCGACCCCGCCTGAGAGCGGCAAACTGCAACCATCGTTCTGGATGGAGAGCCGTTGCGGGACCCAAGGCCAACAATGACAACGATAAAATTCCCTTGTTCAACGCATCCCGAGACAGCCACGCGTTCAAGAATCACGCGAGTTCGCCTTCGGACTCCACATCAAACCTCGATGACGAACTCCGGATCGAACACCGTCCCTTCGCCCGGGTATCCGCGCTGGTTCATCACGAAGCGGATCGGACCGTGGTTCCCCCGACCCGTCCAGTTCTCCCCTTCGTGCGCATGGCCGCAGATCCAGGTGTGAACGTCGAATTCCCTGATCTCGTCCCAAAGATTGCTGGCAAACCCCGCAGAAACGACCTGCTGACCGGGAGGGCCAATCATTCGGTGCGGCGCAATCAGCTGTTTCACCGGAAGGTGGTGGGTCATCACCACCGTCTCGCCGTCATGCGGAGCCCGCAAGGAGTCGAATATCGCAGCCTTGTCCTGCACGTGCCGATCGAGCATGTCGTCGATCGTGAAGCGGCATCCCGCCGCCGTGTGGATCGCGCGATAGTCGGCAAGGTTGGATCTGACCATGGTCGGGGCCAGGTGTGCCAGTTCGGGATAGAGTTGAAGATCCGACCACAGCGTTGCACCGACGATGCGAACGCCCGCGATGTGCGTCTCGGCGCCGTGCAGAATGCGAATGTCGTGACCTGCCGCCCGCAACCCAATCAACTGGTGCGTTTCGTCATCCATCAACTCGGACCAGATCGAACCGTAAGGCTCGTGGTTGCCCCAGATCACCACGACCGGGCAGTCGTATTTTCGGGCGGCGGCTGCCGGGATCTCCAGGTGCTGACCAAGCGTGTGCGTGTCGCCTGCGATCAGTACCCCGTCCACGGGAGCGGACACATCGGGCAAGTCGAAACCTCGCCAGAACTCGTCGTGCAGGTCGCTCCAAACCAAAAAGCGTGCCATGTTTCACCTTCCATGCCACTCGATGTGACATCCGTTCGACATTCGTTTTCCGTTGCGGGACAGGAACCGGAACCTTGCGAGACCATTCGAGCCCAAATTGCCAGAACTCAGTTCAGCTCATGCAGCGATATCCGCGAGCATCGCAGACCGGATGATGCTTTCGCGGGTTCCGACATGCGCGAGCAACCGAGCCCGTTCCACAGTTCGGCCAAGACCACTCATCGCTGCGTCTCACGGCGTTCGACGACCGACCAGTTGGGACTCGGCGGCAGTATCTTCGCCCGTCTGTCGACTTGATCGAATGAGATGGGCATGAAGTCCCACAGATCGACGCCGACATTCACCGCGTTGCGCGCACCGGCCCAGTTGTTGTGAACGTGGCCGAACATGTGGAGAGCCTGTCGCCTTGCATGGTTCCAGGTCATCATCGGATAGTGGCACAACGTGTGGGCCTGGTTGCGCGGGCCGTCACGCACTTCAGCGAGATGCGCGATGCTGTCCCATGGCAACGCCTTGGTCGGCTCGAGATCGTGGTTGCCGATGATCAAGTGCTTGCGGGCGCCCGGCAACTGACCGAAGATGCCCTCGACATAGGCCGTGTCCCGGGCTTTCGGGCCAAAGGCGAAGTCGCCGACGATCCAGAGGTCGTCGTCAGGCTGGACCACTTTCCACATGTTTTCGAGCAGCACGGAATCCATGTGATCGGCGCTGCTGAAGGGCCGATCACAGTACCGAATGATGTTCTCGTGCCCGAAGTGCGGGTCGGCTGTGTACCAATTGGCCATCTTTCAATCTCGCCGTCGACAGCGGCGTTCCGTGGTTGCAGGTTCTCGGATTCACCTGTTTCGTGAAGGGGACGCCGCATACAGGATGACGCGCGGAGACGGCAACCGTCGTGGACCCGAATGTTCCGAGAGCTGCGAGATTCGAGGCAGCATGTTGCCGAAGTGATACTGTTTCGCGGTGCGTTGGCGGTTTCTCGATGCGTGTCGCGGTGATCGCGACACCCGTGATCGTGCGTCATTGTCGCTGACAAACGCGCCGTGATCGTTCTTCGCGACCCAAGTCGGCTCGCATCATCCTACCAGCGTCTCCACCATGGACGTCTTGGTTGCATGGAGACAGCAGAAGCAGTTTCGACGACGACTTCGAGACCTCAGTTCGTCACGCCGGGCAGGTTCAACCGATGCTCCCGCGCGCACGCTTGTGCGTCTTCGTAACCGGCATCCGCATGTCGCATCACGCCGGTTGCGGGATCGTTCCACAAGACTCTCTCGATTCGGCGTGCCGCTTCCGGGGTTCCGTCGCACACGATCGCCATGCCCGCGTGCTGCGAGTACCCCATGCCGACGCCGCCGCCATGGTGAAGACTGACCCAGGTGGCTCCCGAGGCGCAGTTCAGCAACGCATTCAGGAACGGCCAGTCGCTCACCGCGTCCGAGCCGTCCTTCATCGCTTCCGTTTCGCGGTTGGGGCTCGCGACCGAGCCGCTGTCGAGATGGTCGCGACCAATGACCACAGGCGCTTTCAATTCGCCCGAGGCCACCATGTCGTTGAATGCCAGCCCGAGTCGGTGCCGGTCGCCAAGGCCAACCCAGCAGATCCGTGCCGGCAGCCCCTGAAATCCGATCCGCTTGCGCGCCATGTCCAGCCAGTTGTGCAGGCCTTCGTCGTCGGGCATCAGTTCCCGCACCTTCTCGTCCGTCCGAAAGATGTCCTCGGGGTCGCCCGAGAGCGCGCACCAGCGAAACGGTCCGATGCCGCGACAAAACAAGGGCCTGATGCATGCCGGGACGAACCCCGGAAACGAAAACGCGTCCATGAGACCGGCATCATGCGCCACCTGCCTGATGTTGTTGCCGTAATCGAGAGTCGGGATGCCGTCGCGCGAGAAGGCGACCATGGCCTCGACGTGATCGCGAATCGATGTGCGCGCGGCGGCCTCGACCGGTTTCGGATCCGACTCGCGCGCTTCGCGCCACTGCGACAGGGTCCATCCTTTCGGCAGATAGCCGTTGGCGAGATCATGTGCCGACGTCTGATCGGTCACGATGTCGGGGCGAACTTTGCGTCGCACCAGTTCGGGAAGAATCTCCGCCGCATTGCCGAGCAGACCGACCGACTTTGCCTGCCCTGCTTCCGTCCAGCGCCGCATCATCTCGAGCGCGTCATCCAGCGACTCGGTCCGTTCGTCGAGGTAGCCTGTCCGCAGCCGGAACGCGATTCTGTCCGGATCGCATTCCACCGCGAGGCAGCAGGCACCGGCCATCACGGCAGCAAGCGGTTGCGCTCCACCCATTCCACCAAGGCCGGCAGTCAGGATCCATCGGCCCGCCAGCCTGCCATCGTAATGCTGCCGCCCGACTTCGTTGAAGGTTTCGTATGTTCCCTGAACGATGCCCTGCGTTCCGATGTAGATCCAGGATCCGGCGGTCATCTGGCCGAACATCATCAGACCCTTCCGATCAAGTTCCTGAAAGTGATCCCAGTTCGCCCACTTCGGCACGAGGTTCGAATTGGCGATCAGAACACGCGGTGCATCGACATGGGTGCGAAACACGCCAACCGGTTTGCCGGATTGCACGAGGAGCGTCTCGTCCTCGCCAAGCTGCGTGAGCGCATCGACGATCCGGTCGAAATCCTCCCAGCTTCTCGCCGCTCGACCGATGCCCCCGTAGACGACCAGTTCCTGGGGATTCTCGGCGACATCCGGGTGCAGGTTGTTCATGAGCATGCGCAACGGCGCCTCGGTCGACCAGCTTCTTGCAGTGAGTTCAGGCCCGGTTGGCGGTTGGATCTCCCGTTCGTTTCGCCGTGAACCGTTCATGTCTTCCTCCTGTTCACCAACCCGCGACCCGGTCTCGCCCGCGGTCCCGGCCGCACCCGATCAGATGGCCGCGGCGAACCCAACGACGCTCAGGCGCCATCGATTTCGAGGTCGTGCAGACCTGCTGCTGCCTTTGCAAGTTCGCCGTTTCGCACCAGTTGCGACGCTGCCTCGATGTGCTGCGCCATGACCTGATCCTCGCCAAGCGCCGGAATGTCAGCACGCAATCGCGCGATCGCCCTCTGCAACGGGGCGCTGGTTTGCAGCGGTGCCCGGAACTCGATTCCCTGCGCGCCACACATGGCTTCGATACCGATGATCGTCGCAAGATTCCTGGTCATGCGTCCCAGCCGTCGAGCCGCATGAGCCGACATCGATACATGGTCTTCCTGGTTGGCAGATGTCGGGGTGGTGTCGGTGCTGCACGGGTTGGCAAGATGCCGGTTCTCGCTCATCAGGGCAGCCGTCGTGATTTCCGTGGCCATGAACCCCGAGTCGAGTCCCGGGCGTTTTGCAAGGAACGGCGGAAGGTCGAAGGAGAGTGACGGATCGACCATCAGCGCCACCCGTCGCTGGGCGATGGAGCCTGTTTCCGAAACCGCGAGCGCAATGAGATCGGCGGCAAACGAGACCGGCTCTCCATGGAAATTGCCGCCGGAGACGATCCGGCCGGCTTCTGGCAGCACGAGCGGATTGTCCGTCGCCGCATTGGCTTCGATCAGCAATGAGCGAGCAGCAACCCGAAGCAGGTCGAGAGCTGCGCCAGCAACCTGCGGCTGGCAGCGGATGCAGTAGGGATCCTGAACACGCCGGTCGCCTTCCCGGTGGCTCTCGCGAATCTCGGACCCCGAAAGGAGACCCCGCATCGCATCAGCCACATCAATCTGACCCTGATGCCCCCGCAGCGTGTGGATCTCGGCCGCGAGGGGTGCGGTGGATCCCATGACCGCATCGGTTGCAAGCGCTGCGGCGACGATCGACCCTTCGAGGCAGCGCTGGGCATCGAACAGGCCAGCCAGCGCGAGCGCCGTCGAAAACTGAGTCCCGTTGACGAGAGCCAACCCCTCCTTCGGGCCAAGCGTCACTGGTGACAATCCGGCTGCCGCCAGCGCATCTCCGCCCGGCAGTCTCTGCCCTTGATGGAATGCCTCGCCTTCACCGATGAGGACGGCGGACATGTGTGCGAGAGGCGCGAGGTCGCCAGAAGCCCCGACCGATCCCTGATCAGGAATAAGCGGGATGACATCGTTGCGCAGCATTTCGGCAATGAGTTCCAGCAGTTGCCATTTGACACCGGAGGCTCCGCGACAGAACGACTGCAGCTTCAGCGCCATCATCAATCTGGTCACGTCGGCATCGAGGACGTCGCCGGTCCCGGCACAGTGCGAGAGCACCAGGTTGCGCTGCAGCCGTTCGATATCCTGTGGCGCGATGCGGATCGATGCGAGTTTTCCGAAGCCGGTATTGAAGCCATAGACCGGATCATCGCCGGCAGCGGCCCGCGCGACCAGCTCCGCCGCCGCTTCGACTGGTGCACGGGCGGCGGGATCGAGGCAAATCGTAGCCTGGCCACGGTAAATGGTTTCGAGCGCCTCCAGCGTCAGTCCTGTGGGCCCGATGTTCAGGGTCGTCATTCGACGTCACCAAAAATGCGCTCAACCAGTGGATTGAATCCGATCCGGTAGCTGAGCTCCGCCGGTATCTCGGCATCCCACACCGCGAGATCGGCGCGACATCCGGCTGCGATTCTCCCGCAGTCCTCGAGCCCCAAAGCGGCGGCCGCGTGACTTGTCACGCCAGCCAGCGCTTCGGTCGGTGTCAGCCCGAACAGGGTGCAGGCCATGTTCATCGTCGTGAGAATGGAGGTCAGGGGGGACGATCCGGGATTGGCGTCCGTCGCCACCGCCATTGGCACATCGTGCTTTCGAAAACCATCGACGGACGGGCGTCGTTCCTCGCCCAATGTGAAGAAAGCGCCAGGCAGCAACACGGCGACGGTCCCGGCGTCGGCCATTGCCCGAACAGCAATTTCCGAAGTGTACTCGACATGATCGGCTGAAAGAGCGCCAAACCTTGCGGCCAGCGCCGCGCCACCAAGATCGCTCAACTGGTCCGCATGCAGCTTCAGCGGCAATCCCAGCTTGATCGCATGCGCGAACACCCGTTCGATCTCGGAGCCGGAGAACGCGATGTGCTCCATGAACCCGTCGACCGCATCGACAAGTCCTTCCGCGTGCGCGGTATCGAGGGCCGGCAGGCACACCTCGGTGATGTAATCGTCGGCTCGCCCTCGGTATTCTTCAGGGATTGCGTGCGCGCCCAGAAAACTCGTGACCACGCGGACCGGTCGCAGTGTCGCGAGCCGCCGGGCGGCGCGCAGCATCTTCAGTTCGGTCTCCACGTCGAGGCCATAGCCGGACTTGATCTCGAGCGTGGTGATTCCCTCGGCGATGAGAGCGTCGAGTCGCGGCAGTGCGCCCGAGACCAGTTCGTCTTCGCTCAGCCCCCTGGTCGCTCGAACAGTGGACATGATGCCCCCGCCGGCCTGCGCGATCTCGGCGTAGCTCGCACCTTCGAGCCGCAGCTCGAACTCCCGGGCTCGATGTCCGCCGTGAACAAGATGCGTGTGGCAATCGATCAGACCCGGGGTGACCAAGCCGCCCTGCAACTGTCGGCGCGGCCAATCCGCAAACTCCGCAGGAAGACCGAACTCAGGTCCAACCCAGCGAATGATCCCGTCTGAAACCGCGATGGCGCCGTCATCGACAAGCCCGTCGTGCGGTGCATCATCCATGGTGGCAATTCGTGCGGCGGTGAGCACACTGGCTGACATGCGGCAACCTCACCTGCTCTCGTCTTCTCCTGATATGTCTGCACCGGTTCGGGGTGTCAATCTCCCTGCCCCGGCGATAGTCTTTCGTGACAGTTGCAACGCGATAACGGGACGGGATCAGCCATGAATGAACGCCGGTTGCGCGAAGTCGAGAGAGTGACGGCGCCATGACGACCCAGTTCGTGTTTGCGCGCCAGGCTCTCACCAGTGAGGGTTGGCAGGACGATGTCCTCGTGACCATCGACGGCGACAGGATCGAATCTGTTCGCGCATCGGCCAAGCCTGCCGGGCACGTGGTCGACATCCTGCTGCCTGCGCCGGTCAATCTTCACAGCCACGGGTTTCAGCGGGCGATGGCCGGTTTGAGCGAGCGCAGAAGTGCAAGTTCCACCGACAGTTTCTGGACCTGGCGTCAGGACATGTACCGGTTCCTGCACAAGCTGGAGCCGACAGATGTCGAGGCGATCACGGCCTTTGCCATGATGGAAATGGCGGAGGCGGGTTTTGGCGCCGTGGCCGAGTTTCATTATCTCCATCACGGGGGCGGCGGGCGAGAGTATGCCAACATTGCCGAAATGTCCGACCGCATTGCCGCTGCGGCCGACAAGACCGGGCTCGGACTGACCCTGCTTGAGGTTCTCTACCAGTACGGCGGTTGCGGCCAAGCGCCCCCTGCCGAGGGTCAGTTGCGGTTCGTGAACGACGAGGACCGTTTCGCTGACCTGTTCGATGCAGCCCAACGCCAGGTTGCGCATCTACCTCCCGACTGCCGCATTGGCATTGCAGCCCACTCGCTGCGCGCGGTTGATCAGACCGGGCTCGCGTTTGTCGAAGGTCTGGGTCAAGGCATGCCCGTCCACATCCATCTCGCCGAACAGAAAGCCGAAGTGGACGAGGTCGTGACCCATTACGGGGCGCTACCAGGCGACTGGTTGCTCGATCATGCCGAGGTCGACTCGCGCTGGTGCCTGATCCACTGCACGCAACTTCGCGATCACGAGATCAAGCGCTTTGCCGCAACCGGTGCCGTTGTCGGCCTCTGCCCGATCACGGAATCGAGCCTTGGCGACGGCATTTTTGCCGGCGTTCAACTGCGGGAGAGCGGTGGCCATTTCGGCATCGGAACCGACTCCAACATCAGGGTTTCCCTGGCCGAAGAGCTACGCACGCTCGAATACTCCCAACGGTTGCGCGATCACGTGCGGGCCGTTCTTGCGGCACCGGGTCACTCGACAGGCCGCGCGCTGTTCAATTCGGCATTGATCGGCGGAAGTCGGGCTGCAGGTCGAGACAGTGGCATCATCCAGAGCGGATTGCTCGCCGACCTTGTCTCCCTCGACGGGCGTTCGAGCGATCTCGACGCGCGATCAGAAGACATGATTCTCGATGCATTCGTGTTCTGCGGCGACAACACCATGGTCCGCGACCTGTGGTCAGCAGGTCGCCATGTCGTCCGAGACGGTCAACACGTGGCCCGCGAGTCCATCACCAATGCGTATCGGGCATGCACGATGCGGCTGTCGGGCAAACTCTGAAGGCCAAGCGGGCGATCTGGAGTTCCATCCCCGTAGAAGTTGAAGGGCGGATCGGCTGCAACGCATGTGAACCGGGAGCGGAGCAATCTGCTGCGCGCTTGACTTCGCAACTTCGGCTACGGTCCGACCTGGTCCACTTTCCTGATCACGTCGCCAAGGCCAGTGGCAGTGAATGCATGCTGCGGGGCCTTCCCTCCCCGGAAATCATGTCGAACCCGTCAGAATGACGGGTGACATGGGCTGTAGGACGACGAGTTCGTCGCCTGCCCTCGCTGCTGACAGACTGGTTTCGGACGTCGGAATCAGATAGGCTGAACTTGGCAAAATAAAGAGCGACCCGGCTCCTTGGTCAGCGCTTCGGAATTTGGGAGATGGCTCGATTTTGACAAGGAGATGATCATGTTTTTTGGGCACAATCTCAAATCGACCTCAACGAAATCGCGCAGCAGCGCTAGAAAAATTGTCCGACGACCAAAGGCATTCGCGGCGGTCGTTTCGTTGGCGCTGGCTTTCGGCGGACCTGTTCTTGCGAGCGTCGAGGCAACCGAACAGGTCAAGGCCATTCAGCATGTCGTGAACCACCCGTGCACCATCGAGACGGGCCATCACAATGCGCCGGCGGTGACAAAGGCAAACAAGACCTTTGAACCAAACACTCGGGCGCAAGTTGGCACGGCAGACGATCCACTTCGAATGATGGATCTCGACAACTGCGCCACCCTGGTCCGACAGATCAAGCACAGCGTGTTCGAACCATTCAGATCAGACCCCTGGGAACGCGAAGCATATTGGGAGTGCTCACGATTCCCGGGTTCGAGCAAGTTGCTTGTGGCCGATTTCCGGTCTCGGCGCGGCCTGATTTTGGAGGAATTCGGTTCGATGATCAAAACTGTTTTCACCATGGACCATGAGAGTCTCTCATGGACTTGGATCAGATACGACCACGGACCAGGAGAGTATCATCAATTCCGGATCTCGCCTCTGCTCTTCGACCGTTTGCAAGGTAACCTGATCGAACATGGGTCATCATGGACTATCTCGATGAACCCTGCGTGGGGGCAATCCTACAGCTGCTATCGAGTTTCGAACCCATTCACGATGATGATGTACGCCAGGTATCCTTCGTTGTTGGCGGGGAATTGGGAAACAGCGCCCCAGTAGGCACGTTTCTGCTGACTTCGGAGAGTCCTCTGAGATGATCCCGGCACTCCGTCGATCCTTTTGGAGTCAGTGCGTCTCGGTTTCGCGCACGCCCACGAGCGCGCCGCCAAGTGACCGGAATTTGGAGCCGCAGAGAGCGTCAATGCGCCCGAACAGATCGAGAATTACCCCATTCAACCCGCGCAACGGTGGCTGCATCCCGCGCTCGACCAGAGCGTATCTTGACCACGCTGGTCACCCACAACGATGGAGATTGCCATGACCGACCAGGAAATCATCGATCTCGAAATGAAGATCATGGAACTGACCCAGTCACTGAATCGGGAACGTGCCAGCATGACGCCCGAACCGGTCCCCAATTACCGCTTTCAGACTCTGGACGGCGAAGTCTCGCTGCTCGATTTCTTCGGCGCCCACGACCGCTTGCTGGCCATTCATAACATGGGAGACGGCTGCCGCTATTGCACGCTGTGGGCTGACGGCTTCAACGGTCTGCTGCCGCATCTCGAATCGGCCATGGCCGTCGTGCTCCTGTCGAAGGACTCGCCCGAACATCAGCGAAAATTCGCCGGATCACGTGGATGGCGTTTCCGCCTCGCATCACACGGCGGCGGTGACTACATCCGTGAGCAAACGGTGATGCCGGGTGTCGAAAACATGCCGGGCGCTGTCACCTACCTTCGCAAGGACGATCAGGTCTTTCGCTGGAGTCGCACGATCTTCGGCCCGGGCGATGCCTACACGCCAATGTGGAACCTCCTCGGGCTCGCCGGCCTGGGCGAGACGGAATGGACGCCACAATTCCGCTACTGGTCCCGCCCCGAAGTCCTCGAGGACGGAGGCGAAAACCTGATCGACTGACCCCGATTGCGGCAATGCCCGGGGTTCATTCTCGGTTTCTCGGGATCCGGGCTACCGGATTTCGTAGAGATCGACCTTGACGTTGGATTGGTTGCGGGCGCCAACGCCGACAAACAGCGACCGGTTGACCCAGGCGTAGCGCTCGTCGCCCGTCTCGAGACGAGCGTGCGTTCGCATGTAGTAGCTCCCGGGGTCGACATCCGCTCCACGGGCGATTGCATCGATCACCTCGGGAGGTCCGTGGCGAAACCCGTAGTTGACGACCTCGATCACCGCGCCGTCGTGCGTCTCCATCGCGTATCGCGTGTCCAGTTCGGCAAGCCCGTCCGCAAAAACGGTCTGCCAGTCCGCTCCGAGACAAAGCAACCGCCCAGACAATCGCGTTCCCTCGACCGAACCGCCGACGATCGGGATGATGCGCCGTTGACCGGCACGTCCGGGACCCATCTCCCTGATCGGGTCGAGTTCGACATTCAGCGTGCAGACATGATCCAGCTCGGGCACAGGCAACCGCATTTCCCGCCATCCATTTATCTGTTAAACTGTTTACTAGATTAACATTACCGGCTAATGTCGAGTCAACATCATTCGGAGTCAGGAATCTTGTCTGAAAGCGCACGAAACATCGCGAAAGGCGAAAGGCAGGCCGACCCAGACGGACTGGAAGGGTTCATCGGGTACAACCTCAAGCGCGCCTACGTTCTGGTCCACAAGGACTTTCGTCGCGCGCTGGGCGCAGGCGGGTTGTCGACGAGGGCCTTCTCGGCGCTCTCGCTCGTGGTCACCTATCCGAACATCTCGCAAAGCGGCCTCGCGCGCATGCTGGGCATCGAGCGATCCGGTTTGGTTGCATTGATCGACGATCTGGAAGGCAAGGAGCTTCTTCAGCGAGTGCGCGTTCCGGGAGACCGACGATCCTACGCGCTGATCGCGACAACCAAGGGACAGGCAGAGTACAAGGCCGCCCACGCAAAGGTGGTCGAGCACGAGCGAATCTTTTTTTCCGACATGACCCCGGACGAGCAAGCGGCGCTTTTGTCCCTCCTCAGAAAGATCAGGGCATCGGAGGAGGATCGCTGACCATGCAGGACTGGACGGGATTCGGAGCGATCGTCACCGGCGGCGCATCAGGTCTGGGCGCCGCCACAGCCGCCAAGCTGGCAGAACGGGGTCTCAAGGTCACGATATTCGATCTGAACGACACTGCCGGCCGTGCCCATGCAAGCGCGATCGGCGGAGAATTCGCCAAGGTCGACGTGTCGGATTCGGCGTCCGTTCAATCAGGTCTGGCAACGGCCATCGCAGCTCATGGAACGCCGCGCGTTTTGGTCAACTGTGCCGGCATCGGCGGCGCGAGCAAGACGGTCTCGCGCGGAAAACCGCACGATCCGGCCCTGTTCGACCGCGTGCTCCGCGTGAACCTGTTCGGATGCTTCAACTGCGCAACGCAAGCCGCAGCGGCAATGCTCGGCGAGGATCCGATCGATGCAGACGGCGCGCGCGGGGTCATCGTCAACACGGCCTCGGTCGCAGCCTTCGACGGCCAGGTCGGTCAGCTGGCCTATGCCGCGTCCAAGTCCGGCATCGTCGGCATGACGCTGCCCATGGCGCGTGATCTCGCGGACAAGGGCGTGCGTGTCTGCACCATCGCGCCGGGACTCTTTCACACGCCGCTGATGGAGGAACTGCCACCCGAGGTGCAGGAGTCGCTCGGCGCCCAGGTCCCGTTCCCCTCGCGTCTCGGAGATCCCGACGAATTCGCCGAAGCCGTGCTCCACATTATCGGGAATCCGATGCTGAACGGCGAGACCATCCGCCTCGACGGCGCGATCCGAATGGCGCCGCGATAGCCAAAGGATTGGAGAGAAGGCGCATGACGCCGGATAACCCCGATGAGGCCAAGGACTTCTGGTCGCCCGAGCTGACCTGGTCGGAGGGCGCGGACGGAACCCTGTTTCTGCGGCAAAAGGGCGAACTGCCGGACCATCTGCCGACACTGGCCGACTATCTCGACAAATGGGCCGACACCGCGCCCGATCGAACCTGGATCGCGCGGCGTCACGCCGCGACCGGCGAATGGATCAGGATCAGCTACGGGGACGCGCGAACGCAGGCGCGCGCCATCGGCGCCGGGCTGCTCGAACTCGGAATGGGCCCGGACCGACCGCTCCTCATCCTGTCGGAAAACAGCCTCGAACATGCCCTGCTCGGGGCAGCCTGCTTCTACGTCGGAATCCCCTACGCGCCCGTGTCCCCGGCCTATTCCACCATGTCGTCCGACCACGGCAAGCTGAAGACCATCGTCGAGCAGTTGAACCCCGGCGCGATCTTTGCCGATGACGGAGAGGCCTTTGCAGACGCGATCGCCTCCATTGCCGCACCCGGGCAGCATGTCGTGATCCACCGCAATCGGCCATCCGACGCGATCGACTTCCGCGAACTCTCGGCGAGCGATGCGACAGCGGCGGAATCAGCGCGCGCGGCAATCGATGCGGACACCGTCGTCAAGTACCTGTTCACCTCCGGTTCGACCGGATCGCCCAAGGCGGTCATCAACACGAACCGGATGATCTGCGCGATGCAGGCGATGGTGCGCGACTGCTACCGCTATCTGACCCGAATTCCGCCCGTGGTGCTCGACTGGGCACCCTGGAATCACACCGCTGCAGGCAACAAGGTCTCCTACCTCGTGATGACGAATGGCGGCACCTACTACATCGACGATGGCCGCCCCGTGCCGGGCAAGTTCGACGAGACTCTACGGAACCTGAGAGAAGTGTCCTGCACCTGGTACTTCAACGTGCCCGTCGGCTGGGACATGCTGGTCGACCAACTGGAAGCCGATCCCGCCCTGGCCAGGACCTTCTTCAAGGATCTCGGCATGATGTTCTACGCAGGCGCGGGCATGGCGCAGCACACCTGGGACAGGTTGCGCGCCATCGGACGCAAGACGACCGGCCGCGAGGTTCTTTTGTCGACGAGCCTTGGCGCGACCGAGACGGCGCCTTTCGCGCTCGCCTGCACGAGCCACCAGGACAAGGCGGGAAACGTCGGGATTCCTGCCAAGGGGCTCTCGATGAAACTGGTGCCCGTGGGCGGAAAGCTCGAACTGCGTCTCAAGGGACCGAGCATCACGCCGGGATACCTTGGTGATCCGGCGAGAACCGCCGAAGTCTTCGACGAGGACGGTTACTACTGCATGGGCGATGCCCTGCGTCCGGCCGATCCGACCGACCTGTCGAAGGGCTTCTTTTTCGACGGACGCATCGCGGAAAACTTCAAGCTGTCGACCGGGACCTGGGTCGCCGTCGGTTCGGTCCGCGCAGCGCTCGTCGACGCCATGGGCGGCCTGGTTCGCGATGCGGTCATCGTGGGCGAGAACGAAAGCCAGCTCGGCGCGCTTCTCCTCCTGTCCGACCGCGCGGCCCGCATGGAGAAGGACGAACGCGATGACGCGCTTCGGCAGATGCTGAAATCCGCCGCAGCGAGCGCGACCGGTTCCGCCAGCCGCGTGCGACGCGCCATTGTCCTCGAGCATGAGCCCAGTTTCGACAAGGGCGAGATCACGGAGAAAGGCTCGCTCAACCAAAGGGCGATGCGGGCCAGCAATGCGGACAGTATCGCCGCGCTCTATTCCGGTGCCGGGGATACCCTGGTCGCCTGATCCTGCATGCGTCGAAGCGTCAGAGCGCGTCGATGACCCAGACCAGCCAAAGCGTGATCGCCGGGAACGAGGCCAGGATCACGACCCGGACCATGTCCGTCACCACGAAGGGCAGCGCGCCCTTGTAGGTCTGGCCGATGGGCGTCCCCTTCGCCATCGAGTTGATGATGAACAGATTCATCCCCACGGGCGGCGTGATCAGACCCACCTCGACCACGATCAGCACGAGGATTCCGAACCAGAGCCCAAAATCCGACGGGCTCATTCCGAAGTCGAGCGCCGACATGATCGGAAAGATGATGGGCACGGTCAGCAGAATCATCGACAGTGAATCCATCACGCAGCCGAACAGCAGATACATCAAGAGCACGATGGCCAGCACCATCCACGGCAGGAAATCCTGCGAACCGACCCACATCGATGCGGTCTGGGGCAACTGCGTGAGGGACAGGAAGTTGTTGTAGATGCCGGCGCCAAGGATGATCAGGAAGATCATCGCGGAGGATGCGGCGGTCGCCCGGATTGCCTCGCCCAGGCGCACCCACGACATCTGCCCGGAGACAAGAGCGACGATGCCGGTGCCCGCAGCCCCCACTGCGGCAGCTTCGGTCGGGGTGAAGATCCCGGCATAGATGCCGCCCACGACGGTGACGAAGATGACCACGACGGGCCAGACCTTGCCAAGGGCGATCAACCGTTCGGGCCACGGCACGCGGTCGCGCACCTGGGCGGAGTTCGGAGAAACACGCACCCAGATCGAGATCGCGACCATGTAGCCAAGCGCTGCCAGAATGCCGGGAATCAGCGCCGCGACGAACAGCTTTTCGATGTTCTGTTCGGCCAGGATCGCGTAGATCACCAGGATGACGGACGGCGGGATCAGAATGCCGAGCGTGCCCCCGGCTGCCAGTGTCCCCGTGGCGAGCGACCCGGGGTAGCCGTAGCGACGCAGTTCCGGCAAGGCCACCTGCCCCATCGTGGCTGCCGTTGCGAGCGACGATCCGCAGATCGCCCCGAAGCCGGCACAGGCGCCGACCGCCGACATCGCCACGCCGCCGCGCCTGTGTCCAAGAAAGCTCTCGGCGGCTCGAAAGAGATCGGCCGACATTCCCGAAAGCGCCGCGAACTGTCCCATGAGAAGGAACAGCGGGATGATCGAGAACGAGTAGTTCGAAAACGTGCCGTAGGTCAGCGTCTTGAGCTGGTTGAGCGTCATCGCCGAAGTGCCGATGACCAGGTAGGTCCCGCCGACACCAACGGCAATCATCGCGAGCGCGATCGGCGCGCGCAGAAAAACGAGGAGCAAGAGAACCGGAAACGACCACAGGGCCAGTTCGAACGGCGTCATTGCGCCGGTCCCTGTTCGGCGGTCTCGGTTCGTCCGGTCATTCGACGCATGGATCGCAGGATGCAAAACAGCGAGACGAGAACGAACCCGGTGGCCCCCACGAGGCCCGCTGCGTAGCCTTGCCAAACAGGGATCTGGGCGATCAGCGTGGTCTCCCCGAAGGCGAACTTGTCCTTCATGCCAAGATAGAGCCGCCAGGTTCCAATGACGGCGACCACCGCCATCCCGATGTTGAAGGCCAGATCGAGGACCTGGTCGACCCGAGGCGGCATTTTCGTGGCGAGCAGGTCAACCCGCGCGTGCGCTTCTGTCATCTGGGCCAGCGGAAGGAACGCGAAGATCGCCGCGGCCATGGCGATTTCCGTCAGATCGTAGATGCCCCGAAGAGGCCCGGGGCCGATGCCGAGAGGCACCAGCGCCCGCCCGACGATCGAGTAGCAGGTCAGGGCTATCACGATCAGCAGCACCGCCCCGCCGGCATACGCGAGATATCGGGCCAGCATCCCGGCGGCACGATCGAGATGACCATACATGGAAAACCTCCCCGATCAGGCGGAAGGCGTGCAGGCCGCTGCTCGGCCTGCACGCAGGTCTTGGTCGGCGTTCAGCCGCCGTGCTTGGCGATCAGGGCGCGCGCGCGTTCGATCAAGGCGACTCCGTCGATGCCTTTGCCGTCCATGTCCGCGATCCAGCGATCGATGACAGGAGCGGCAGCTTCCTTCCAGCGTGCCGTGGCCTCGAGGTCAAGCGTCGTGATCTCGTTGCCCGCATCCACCGCGATCTTTCTGGCAGGCGCATCCATGTCCCACATCAACTGGGTGGCGAAGGCTGACAGCTTGGCTCCGGATTCCGCATCGAGAATGGCGCGAAGATCGTCAGGCAGCGCCTCGTAGCGCGCCTTGTTCATGACGAGCACGATTGCCGCCGTGTAGAGCGCTTCCTCTCCGGAGAACTCGGTGTGATGCTCGAGCAGTTCCGAGAGTCGAATGGCAGTCGTGACCTCCCACGGAATGACGGTGCCGCGCACGACGCCCTTGGAGAGGGCTTCGGGAATGGCGGGCAGAGGCATGCCGACGGGTTCGGCTCCGAGTTCGGAGAGCAGGTCGTTGATGATCCGGGTGGGACCGCGAACGGTCAGACCTTGCATGTCCTCGAGGCTTTTGACTCCGTCGGCGCTGTGGATCAGGCCGGGGCCATGAACCCATGCGCCGAGGACCTTCACGTCCTTGTATTCGTTGTTCTGCAGGTCGGTTTCCACCAGTTCCCAGAACGCCTTGGCGGTCGCGACCGGATTGGTCATCATGAACGGCAACTCGAAGACTTCCGTTCGCGGAAAGCGGCCGGGTGTGTATCCAACGACGGTCATCGCCAGATCGACGACACCGTCCCTTGCCTGGTCCATGAGTTCCGGGGGACGTCCGCCGAGCGACATCGCGTCAAAATGCTGAATCTGGATGCGCCCGCCCGAGGCCTCCTCGACCTGCTTGCCCCAAGGCTTCAGTATCATCGAAGGAACCGGCGCAGGCGGCGGCAGGAACTGGTGCAAGCGCAGGGTGACCTCCTGTGCATAGGCGGAACTTGCGATCCCGACAGCCGCAACCAGTGCGACCAATGCTGATCTGAACGTGTTTCGTGGTGTCATGATGTCCTCCCTGAGTGACATGAGCGCGATGTCAAGGCACCATTGCCAGGCATCGCGATTGGGTGAGTCGCCTCACCGGAACCTGGGCTCCCGCTTGTCGAGAAAGGCGCGAAGTCCTTCGCTCGCACCCTCGGAAGACTGCGCCATGGCGGCTGCAAGGCTTTCGGCGAACAGCCCTTCGGAACGCGGCATGTCGTTGATCCGCGAAATCGCCTGAATCATCAGATAGTTCGAGAAGGGCGCGTTGTCGGCGACCTGCCTTGCGAGCTTCTTGGCGAGCGCTTCACCTTCTCCCTCGCCGACCAGATAGTGTGCCAGCCCGAGGTCGAGGCCTTCCTTGGCGCCGTAGTTGCGACCCGAGAGCATCATTTCGCGCATGCGATCGGCCCCGATGATGCGCCCGACACGGACGGTTGCGCCGCCGCCCACGAAGATGCCGCGGCGCCCTTCGGGCAACTGGAACCGCGCGGAGGGCTCGGCAATGCGGACATGGGTTGCGGTCGCGATCTCCAGCCCGCCACCGATGACGGCGCCTGTCAGAACCGATATGACGGGGAGGCCGCTGAACTCGATCAGATCCGCGACCCTGTGCCAGTTCCTTGAATGGAACACGCCATCGATCGGCGATCGATGCTCGTGTTCGGCCAAATCGAGACCGGCGCAGAAATGCCCGCCCTCGCCGCGCAGGATCACCGCGTTGATGCCGTCGGGTTTCGAAGAGAAGAACACATCGAGTTCCGCGATCAGAGCGTCGCTCATCGCGTTGCGCTTTTCCGGGCGATCAAGGATCAGCGTGGCGATGTCGCCGTCGACTTCGAGCCGGGTGAGCCTCTTCGCCTTGCTGCGCGTGTCCGACATGTTTCTTCCCTGTCAAGCCAACCGGGTTTTGTTTTACAGGTTAACAGTTTTGTTGTATAGCAGTTTCTGCACGAAACGAAAGACGGGGACGCTGACGGGTCATGGTGGACTTTTCGAAGGTGAAGGCCATTGATTTTCACACGCATGCCGAGGAGCCCTGCAACGCCTGCCGGGACGACGGCTACAACGAGTTCCAGGCCGGGATGGCTGCCTATTTCAAGAATCCCGCCGGTGCCGAAGGCATGCTGCCAACCGTGCAGGACACGGCAGCCTACTATCGCGAACGCAACATCGCCGCCGTGATCTTTCCCGTCGATGCGGAGCGGGAAACGGGTTTTCGGCGCTATTCCAACGAGGAAGTGGCCGAGATCTGCGCCGAAAACGACGACATCCTGATCCCCTTTGCATCGGTCGATCCCCACAAGGGTCGCGCCGGCGCCCGCGAGGTGCGCCGTCTGGTGCGCGATTTCGGGGTGAGAGGGTTCAAGTTCCATCCGACCATGCAGGGGTTCTATCCCAATGACCGCGAGACCAGCTACACGGTGCTCGAAGCCTGCGCGGAGGAAGACGTCATCACGCTTTTCCACACCGGCCAGACCGGTGTCGGATCCGGCATGCGCGGCGGCATGGGAATGCGGCTGAAATACTCGAATCCGATGCATCTCGACGACGTGGCAGTCGACTTCCCCGACCTGCGGATCATCCTCGCGCACCCGAGTTTCCCGTGGACAGAGGAAGGCCTCGCCGTCGCCCAGCACAAGCCGAACGTCCATTACGACATGTCCGGCTGGTCACCGAAGTACTTTCCCGAGACCTTTGTCCGGTACGCCAACTCCATCCTGAAGAGGAAGATGCTCTTCGGCTCCGATTGGCCGGCGATCACGCCGGACCGCTGGCTGGACGATTTCGCCAAGATGCCCTTCAAGGACGAGGTGCGACCGCTGATCCTGAAGGAAAACGCCATGCGGCTTCTCGGAGAAACCGCCTGAGTCCCGACCCGCTTTGGGGATGGAATATCCGCAGGCCCTGGAGGTCCGACGATCGCTGCCGGAGCTGCCCCCGTTTCGGCGTGCGCGACTTGCGGCGCGGCCGCGGTAAGCAACCGAGCCGGATCAGATCAACACCGCGTGCACAAGGAGCCTGCGTTCAGACCCGCGAGGCCTCGAATTGGGCCCAGGCCTCTTCGAGGCGCTCGATGTCAAATCCCGGCTCGCGGGCCGGCCCGAGCACGATCGCCTCGCGCTCGACCGAGCGATGGATCGCGGATGCGAGGTCAGGAACCACGTCCCATGGGATGACCAGCGCGCCGTGACGGTCGGCGTGGACCAGATCGCCCTGCTCGACATGCATCCCCATGATCTCGACCGGAGTGCCGATCTCGACGACATGAACGAACCCGTGACTGACGCCGATGGATCCCGCGAGTATCGGAAAACCGTCATCGATGTCGCCAAGATCGCGCATGACACCGTTGGTGACGGCGCCTGCAAGACCGAGGCCCTTGTGAACGGCGACATGGACCTCACCCCACCAGGCGGCCGTGCAATTCGGAACATCCGTGTCCTCGACGACCGCAACCGCGGGACGCGCGCCCGAGGCCATCGAGCGAAAATACTCCATGCGCCGGGCCCGAATGATCTCGGGTCCTTCGCTGGGCGGCTGGCGGCCCGCGATTCTTGCGGTTCGGGCAATCCCGACCATGGCCGGCGCATTCGGGTCGGTATGTTGCATCGTGCCCAGAGTATGGCAATTGAACCCGCGCTTGCCCTGGGCAACCTCGATCGCATTGCACACCGTCGGCGTGTCCACCTTGCGAAGGATCGCAAGCAAGTCCCGAGGGATCACGTTCTCAGCCATGTTCTCAACTCCTCGTTGGTTCGCTCGGGCTGCTCCAGCGTCGGCATGTGTCCCGCTCCGGGAATGATCGCGAGACGCGATCCGCTGATCAGTTCGTGCATCAATTCGTGGCGTTCGATCGGGCACAATCGATCGTCCTCGCCGCAAAGAACAAGTGTCGGGACGTCGACCCGTCGCAGCGCGTCACTCTGATCGCGGCGTTGGCGAATGGCGTGCGACTGATCCCGAAACACGTCGGCGCCGAGATCCTCTGCCATTTCCATGCAGAGATCGAGCGTCTTGTCCTTCTCGGGGCCGTCGGCCAGGTAATGCGGCTTCAACTCGTCGCGCATGACAGCACGAAGCTCGCCGTTGCATACCCGCTCGACCCGCCGCTCCCTGACCGGGCCGATCTCGGGCGGATCAGCCAGTGGGTTCGTGTCGAGCAGAGCGAGGCGCGTGACGCGTCCGGGGAAGAGTCGGATCACCTCCATCGCCACGATCCCGCCCATGGACAGGCCGGCAAGCGCGAAGCGGGGCGGCGCCTGCTCGAGCACCCGGCGCGCCATTCCAAGAATCGTGGCCTCGCCCGTGAGCGGAATGAACATGACCGGACGCTCTTGCGAAAAAGCCATGATCTGCGGAGCGAACAGCCGGGCGTCGCACATCATGCCCGGCAGAAACACGAGCGGTTCGCGCATCACTGCCTCCACCTCTGCATGGTCGGGGGCATAATGATTGACCGATCGCAATATGGACGGCACGCGTTGGAGGTACAGCCCTCACCCAGGCGCAAGGCCACGATCGCAATACACGAAGGACTGACCGGAGCCGGCCGCGCTTCACATCGCGCGTTGGGTGAGACGCGCCCATCGACCGGGTACGATACCTTCATGGCCGCAATCTGCGCGGCGACCTGCGAACTCACGTCCGGATGCGATCGCCGCTCGCCGGATCGAACAGATAGAGATGTTCGGCGTCCAGCGATATGCCCACGACATCGTCCTGATCCTTCCGCAAGTGCCTGTCACCCTTGGCAATCACCCGTTGCTGCCCCCACTGCACCGTCAGCAAGGTGGCCTCGCCGGTGTTTTCGAACGCGTAGATCCGAACGTCGATGTCGCCCTGCCCCGATTCCGTCACGTGCATGTCGTCGGCACGAACACCTAGAACAACCTGCGCTCGATTCGGCGCATCGATCCGGACCAGCCTGCTGCCGCCAGTGGTCACGAACATGCCCTCATCGATCGAGCCGTTGATGAGGTTCATCGCCGGCGAGCCGATGAACCCCGCGACGAACAGATTGGCCGGATCGTTGTAGATCTCGTCGGGCGTGCCGAGCTGCTGGATGATGCCGGCGTTCATGACCGCCACGCGATCAGCGAGCGTCATCGCCTCGATCTGGTCGTGGGTGACGTAGACCGTCGTGATCTTGAGTTCCCGGCTGAGGTGCTTGAGTTCCGCCCGCATCGAGACCCGAAGCTTCGCGTCGAGATTCGACAGCGGCTCGTCCATCAGAAAGACCTTCGGCGTGCGCACGATCGCGCGGGCGAGCGCGACGCGCTGCCGCTGGCCGCCCGAAAGCTCGCGCGGCTTGCGGCTGAGGAACTCGGTCAATTCGACCTGTTCCGAGGCCCGTTCCACGCGCGGCCGGATTTCGGGTTTCGGAACCCCGCGAACCTTGAGGGGATAGGCGATGTTGTCGAACACCGACATGTGGGGATAGAGACCGTAGTTCTGGAACACCATGGCCACGTCGCGGTCCTTCGGCAGATCGTCGTTGACCATGCGGTCGCCGATCCAGACCTCGCCTGCGGTCGGCTCCTCCAGCCCCGCGATCATCCGCATGGTCGTGGTCTTGCCGCAACCCGAGGGCCCGAGGAGCACGAGAAACTCCCGATCCCTGATTTCCAGCGACTGGTTGTCAACGCCGACGAAATCGCCCCAGCGCTTTGTCAGTTCCTTGAGGACGACCTGTGCCATCAGCGCACCGCTCCCATTGTCATGCCCTGGACGAAATACTTGCGGATGATCGTCGCCATGACGAACATCGGCACCATGATGATGATGCCGGCAGCGCTCAGAAGGTTCCAAAGATCGCCCTCCTCGGCCTTGAACAGCGCGAGGCCGATCGGCAGGGTCACCGCATCCTTGTTGGTCAGTATGAGCGCGAAGAGGAACTCGTTCCAGGCGATGATGAAGCAGAATATGCCTGCAGTCAGCAGTCCCGGCGCCGCCATCGGCAACACGATGTTGCGAATGACCTGCAACCGCGAGGAGCCGTCGACCATCGCCGCCTCCTCGGTATCGAGCGGAATGCCGTCGATGAATCCCTTGATCATCCAGATGGCGAAAGGCATGACGATCGCGAGATTGACGAGGATCAGTCCAAGACGGGTGTCGAGCAGGCCGATGTCACGGAACATCACGAAAAACGGCAGGATGATCACGACGGCCGGCACGAACTGGGTCGCGAGAATCGTCACAAGCATCACGGTTTCGCCGCGCAGGCGGAACCGGCTGAACGAATAGGCCGCCATGGTCGCGATCGGAATCGCGAAGACGACCGTCACGAAGGCGACAATGGTGGAGTTCACGAGCTTGTCGCCGAGATCATAGGGCGCCTCGAAGACGGAGACGAAATTCTCGAACGTGGGCGTGAAGAACAGCTTCAGCTGGTACACGTCGATGTGGTTCTTGAATGCGGCCATGAATATCCACAGGATCGGGACCAGCATGACAAAGGTTGCCACGAAGATCAGGGTCACCTGGACCGCATTCACCAGTCGCTTTCTCTGTTTCCCGGTCATGGTCGTCACGGCTTCCGAAACACGTACTTGGTGTAGGCAAAGGTCAGGAAGATCATCGGGATGACCATCAGCCATGCGACCGATGCGGCATAGCCGATCTGCCCGTATTTCATGCCGTTGAAGTAGATGTAATGGGACAGTGTCTGGGTCGCGGTCCCCGGACCGCCGTTGGTCAGCATGAAGATCTGGTCGAAAGTCTTGAGGCTGAAGATCGACTTCAGGATGATCACCACCGCGAGCACCGGCGCCAGTTGCGGCAGGGTGACGTCGCGAAACACCCGCCAGCCAGAGGCGCCATCCACCTGTGCCGCCTCGATCGTGTCCCTTGGCACGCTCGCAAGACCGCCGATCAGCACCAGCGTCAGGAAGGGAATCCATCCCCAGACATCGGCCATCACGCAAACCGCGAATGCCAGCACCGGATCAGCCAGCCAGCTGACATCAGCCAATGGCGGGATCATCACCCCGAAGAACGCATCGAACAGTCCGAACTCCGGGTTGAACATGAACCGGAACGAAACGCCGATCAGCGCCGGGCTCATGGCAAACGGCAGGATCAGCAGTGTCTGCACGCCCGAGCGCAGTCTTCCGCCCGGCACCAGCAGCATCGCGAGGCCCAGCGCCAAGATCGTCGTGAGGCCGACGGTCAGAATCGTGTAGATGAGGGTAACCTGGACCGAATTCCAAAACGCTGGTTCGTTGGTGATTGCCCAGGTGAAATTCTCCCAACCAAGGTACTGGTTGAGCGAACCGGGGCGGTTGAGGCGACCAACGGTGAATGACAGCCGCAACGCTTCGATCAACGGCCAGATCGCGGTGGCAAAGACGACGAGAACCGCAGGCAGAACCAACAGGTATTTCAGGGTGCGGTCTCGGATGTTCAATCCTCCCGGATTGGTCCCGTCCCTCGATCACGAGGGGCGGGACTGCCGCGCCCCGATTGCGGGGCGCGGCATGACATGGAGCTACTTGATGCGTCCGGCGCGACGCAGAACCCGATTGGCCTGCTCGGCTGCGGCAATCATCAACTCCCGCGTGTTTCCGCCCGCCGCCGCTTCGGCGATTGCCGCCGACAGCAGGTCGCCGACTTCGGGCCACTCGGCAATCTGAGGCATGATGTCGGACTTTTTGAGCGACTCCCACGCCGCCATCTGGATGTTGTCGTTGGCAGCGTTGACGTCCGGATCCGTCAGCGACGAAATGTGCGTCACGACGTTGTTGACGATCCGCTTGCCCTTGACCTCGCGGACAGTGGCGTTGGCCTTGTCCATCTCCGGGTTCGACAGCCACTTGAGGAACTCCCACGCCGCATCCTTGTTGGCCGAGTAGTCGGAGATCGCGAAGGGCATGGATATCGCGTAGGTCTTGGTCGTGCCGCTGTAGGACGGCATGCCGACGAACCCGACCTGGTCCTTGGTCAGCGTCGAGGTTTCCGGGTTCAGGAAGGCCGAGTAGAACCACCACCATCCCGGCACCATCGCGGAATTGCCCTGGCTGAACGACTGGCGCGCATCCTGTTCGACAAATGCCACCGAGTTCGGGTTGGCAACGCCGTGCACCGTCAAGAGCGCGATGTAGTCTTCGGTCGCTTTCAATGCCGCTTCTGTGGTCCAGCCAGCCGTGCCGTCTTCGTTGAACACGTCAGCGCCAGCTCCCCACAGGAAGTTCAACCAGATGAACAGCGACTGACGGTTGCCGTCATTGTTGTAGTAGAGCGCGATGGGAGAGATATCGTCATGTTCCCATGTGTCGGCCATGGCGGCGACCTCTTCCCACGACGTCGGCGGGTTGGGAATCAGATCCTTGCGATAGAACAGCACCTGAGGGTGCGCTCGCAATGGGAAGCCGAGAGTTTGACCTTCAAACTGGGCCGAGCGCGCGAAGGCTTCCGGATAGCGATCCATCGAGATTCCGTCGCGGGCCATCAGCTCGTCGATCGGCAAGAGCCAGTGGGCGTTCGGCGGCCCCCAGCTGTCGAGATAGTTCACGACATCGAAGGTTCCGCTGGCTGCGATGCCCTCGGCGTTGATTTTTTCTTGCAGCGAGCCGAAGGGGATGAAGGTCCACTCGGTCTCGATTCCGGTGAGTTCGGTGAATTCCTCGTCCCTCAGCATAAGCCCATCGAATTGCGGGGTGACGACGCTGAGAATGTTCAGCTTGGTGCCCTCGAACGGCTTGCCTTCGAGCAGGTTGTAAGGAACGTCCTGGGCGGTTGCGGCAAAAGGCGCGAGTGCCAAGGCTCCGGCTGCAACGCTTGCTCGCAACAGGTTTCGTCTGTGCATTGATCCCTCCTTTGATTGTTCTGCAATGCCCCCTGACACTAACGAAGCGAGGGGCTTCTCTCAAGCGGTCATCGCGGTATCACAAGGATGTTTCAGAAACTTTGTCGAACAATGGCCGGCGATTGAACTCAACCGGATCAATGGGGCGGGCGATTTCGGATTGATTCCCGAAATCGTCGGGCGTCGGATACCAGACCGATGCGAAGGCATTCGTTCAGCCGCTTGTTGCTCCGAGGAATTTCGCGCACGGCTGTCTGCTGTCGGTCGGGCGACTTGGTCCCCACTTGCTCCCCACTTGGTCCCGACTTGGTCCCGCATGTCAGAATGAGACAAATCCATGTGGCGGTTTTCGTGCCCGGAATTCATCGAGTCGTCCATTGTTCATGCAGCAAGTTTGGCGCTCCTGGCCTTCGCGCCGGAACTGCCAAACTCTTCGTTCGAGGCTGATGCACGTCATGTCCCGGGGGAACATTGCCCCTGCCACAGACTCGAGGGTTCACCCAGCACGCCCCAAGCTCGCCTTCAGCTCCCTGCCCTTGCCCGTCAACCGGTACTTCTGCTTCCGGCTTTTTGGTTTGTCGGGGATTGTCATTTCGAGAAGTCCATCAGCCAGAGCCGGGCGCAAGTATTCCCTTGCCAGGTTCACTCGATCCTTGAGTCCCAGGCAATCAAGAATTTCCACCCTTGTTCGTTCGCCATCCAGGCAACGAACAAGGTTCTCGACTTGATGGCTACATGATGGGTTCATGATGGGTGACTTGATGGGTACATGATGGGTCACTTGATGGGTTTCCTGATCACCAGCACCCTCAACCTGCCTCGGGAACGTCGTCGTCACCCAGTAATCGGAGACATCGATAGCCGGCTCGGCAACTCCATAATCTTCGCACAATTGTCGGATACGGCGAATGCCTGTCCCGATCTGTTCGACCAGACCCATGCGGTAAAACATCCCGAACAAGAGCGGATTCCGCGGAATGCTCTTCACTCCCAGGAACTCTTCGCGCATTCCGGCCGGCAGACCTCCCGGGGTGACGATCTCCACGCGGTCGTAGAAGATGTGGACCTGTACATTGGCGGTGGATCTGTAATCTCGATGGGCAATGGCATTCACCAAGGCTTCCCTCAGTGCATCCTCTGGCAACTCGAGCCGCTCGTCTCTCCCTCGCGCATGCGGAATCAGAGCCGTGTTGAGTTTGGCCTGCAGATACGCGACGCAGTCTTCGAAAATGGAATAGAGATCGCCGGTGAAGTCCTTTCGGTCGATGATGTACACATTGGTCACGCCACGAAACAGCACGCAGGTCACTCCGGCACGCAACGTGTACCGCGTGATGTCGTCGGCCAGCAGCCAAGCACCGGCGTGCGTCATCTCGCCGTCCTTGACGAGGTGCAGACTCTCGAGCGTCGTGACTGGATCCAGGCCTTCAGGCAGCCGGGCACGTCGCGCGAACCGCATCCAATTCTCGTCGGTCAGGTCCTTTTCAAGATCGAAGCTCGGGCATGGCGTTTCATCGAAACGGATCAGCCCTTCCTCAAAGAAGAACTCTCGGATCTCCGCTCGCGTGAGCTGTTGGCTGTTCGCACCTTCGCGGATGTAGAAACGGCCACCGAACGAGTAGGGCTTGCTGTGCTGGGCCGGCACGTCAACACGGATGACCTGATCGACGCTCTCGATTTCAACCGCAATAGGCGGGTCCGCCGTGCGGGCGACAGACTGAACTTCGGACTTCAGCTTGTTGTGGTTGGAAACCCCGCAGATCTGTCCATCGTCAGCAACGCCCACGAGAACTGTTCCACCAGTGGCGTTGGCAAAAGCGCACAACTCTCGTCCGAGAGCAGACGACACGGAGCGCTTGAACTCGGTCGTGAAGCCCTCTCCGAGGGAGACGAGATCGGCCAAAGTCGAGGTGTTCACGCTGCACCCTCCCCGAACAGCAGATGTTGGAGTGAAAGGTTGCGTGATTCTGTCATCCATTGGTCCTGAGTGCAAAGTGAAATCCCGGCTAACCGAACGTCTCGCCCGTTGGCGTGATCAGGCAAGGAATGGATGTTCAGCGAGAGGATGACTCAACAAACACGGCGTAGCACTTCGGAGTTTGGTCGGGGGAAAATACTGCCCGCTACGCAACGCAAATTTATATTGGGGCTGCAGGTCTCGAACAAATGGCAACTCGCGCGCTCCAGTCGGTGCGCTGGCAAGAATTTCGCCTTCCCCAAGCCTTCCTTTCCTTTAACTCCTTTGACCATCGCGGAATACCAAGGCGAAGGGCGATCAACAATGACAACAACTGTCACGCCTCGTGCAGAAAGCGACGAATGCTGTCTTTGCCGTGCGCGATGAACCTTATTTCATGATCTGCTCCTTCGGCGAACACGATACCTGACAGATACAGCTTGTATTGCCCTTTGAATTCAAGTGGCACCTCAAGTGTCCAGACCGCGCCGCCACTCATCCCACGCCGAGTGCCGCGGAACATGCGATCGTCATTCGATATGACATGCTCGAAGCAGTCCCACCCACTTTTGTCTGGTGCCGTTTCGATTCTTCCCCCGAACAGCAAACCTTGGCAGGTCACCGAACCGCTGGGGGCATCACCCGCAGCATCCGCACATCCAAAAATCAAGTTTTTGTGGCGCGTCTCGCACTCGAATTCCACGCGACATTCTGCACGGTTGAAAAAGACCGCACCCTGTGAATCAACGCTCGTGACTTCATGCGCCGACAAAGGGATCCATCCGAGATCCGGTCCATTCGTTCGACAACCCTCCTCGCGATGACTTTCCATGCCGATGGCTTCGATCTCAGTGCTCTGAATTGGTCCTGGGGTGGAGGTAGTGACTGGGGACACGACAATTCGATCCTTTGACCTGATGACATCAACGACTTGGCCGGAGGTGATGATGCCTTGCTGACCATCAGTCCGAGTGATGAACGTTCCGGAGCCAACCGGGACCGGCTGATCGTCAACAACATGGGATAGGACTGCCGAGTATGGATGCACCAAAATGGCCAGAAACTGTTGCGCCATAGATAGACTGCGTAGTTCGTGATCAGTAGAGCCCGCTTTCGAAAATTGATCCGAAGCAGAAGACCCGCCTTCGTTCGCAGTCCCAGGTTCCATGGTCATTGTCATATGCACTCTACTCTGATGGGATTCGTTCAGAGACCCTCGGGGTCAGGTCAATTCCGAGAACCGTCTTCCGAACCGTTTCGGTAGGCATACTTGACTGCGAATCGCCATTCAATCTGGATTTTGCCGTCGCGAACGATCCATCTGCGGCTTACCTACTCCCAGGCAGACAACCGGTGACCGGCAAGGCTGACTCACCGGATCCCGCATTGCTTCTGCTCAGTGGTGAGCTTCGAATTCGTCGCCGTGCCGCTTGGATCAGAGCCGCTTGGTCACCAGTTCACCGCGATGAATCAGCATTGCGCCCCGCGATCATGCTCGTGAATTGCGGATCCTGGTTGATGTCCACACCCATGACGTCCGAAATCGTCTCCAGATTCGCCCGAGCCAACCTTCGTTCTGGCCGCCCGGCCAACATCGCGCCAAGGTCGTCCACGATCATGTCGCCAATCAGGTGCCGCCCTCCTTCGACGGCCGCAGCCCTGTGCGGCGACAGGATGACGTTGTCGATCGTTCTTGCCGGGTCGTTCGCCGCCAGCGGCTCTGACGGAAAGACATCGCTCGCCAACCGCAACCGCCCCGCTCTTGCCTCCGCCATCAGCGCATCGTAGTCGACAAGATGAGCCCGGCTCAAAAGGACGACAACTGCGTGATCCCGCATCCTTGCCAGTACATCGGCCGAGACGAGTCCCCTGTTCGTCGATGTCGGCACGGCGGTCACGAACAGGCACCGGGCCCATTCGGCGAGTTCGTCGAGGCCGCACAGGCCGACACCGTGACGTTCGGCCACATCGGCCGGCAACCACGGATCGAAGGCGCGAAGCTCAGGTCGAAACGGTGCCAGCAACCGGCTCAGTTCGCGCCCGATCTCGCCGAAACCGACGAAACCGACCCGAGCGCCAAACAGGCTGAAGTCGGTTGTCGGGTTGTCGTTCAGCCAGCCTTCCTCGCCACGCCGAAACGCTTCGTGCTCCGTAACAAGCCCTCGTGCCGCCGCGAGCGCCATGGCCAGGCCCATCTCCGCAACCGACGACCTGAATCCCGGAGAACACGACAGCACCTCGACGCCGCGGCGGGCACAGGCAGCATAGTCGATCGAGGCCGGGAACGACCCCGACACTTCGATGACAGCCTTCAGTTTTGAGGCCTTTGCGAGCGTCTCGCCCGTTACCTCCGGTCTCGACGCAATCAGCGCGGTGGCCTCGGGCAGGGCCGCCTCGAGGACAGAGCCGGGGATCGGATCGTCACGCCCCCAGACCACGTCGCAGATCTGCCGAAGTTCAGCCTCCCGTTCGCCCGAAAACAGCTCCCCCATCTGCCGCCAGTGAGGGGCAAGAACCACGACCGGCCGGTTCATTGCGACTCGGTGAGCTGGTGCACCCAGTGCGGTGCAGTTTTTGTGTCACTTCGTTTCATCGAGCGTGGCTGATCCGAGACTGTGCCCTGACGGAGACAGAATGACGTTTTCGGATCGCGTTGTCCGGAAACGCAGTGCAATCTTCCATTCCCCTGGGACGCTCGACCGTCGCCGCCCAAATCTCTGGCCTGCCCGAACGGAACTGGAAACGGGCGCCAGCTTGGCAAGAGCCTCGATGATCGATGCGCCAATTCCCATTCCCGCCGGCAACGAAGATCTTCTTGCCCGAAACGCCGAATGCCTCATCGAGATGCTTCATGCGGTCACCTTCTCCCGATGCTGGACGATGACGCCTTCCTTGATCAGGAGCTCGACATCTTCAGGTGCACAAAACTCGGCGGCCACCTCCCGGCTGTGCTCCCCGATTTCCGGCGCCCTGCACTCGCGTCTTGGTCGCTCGCCCCGGAAACGCCACGGCCCTCGAACCAGTACCATGCCTTCTCGCTCTGGCTCCAGCAATTCAAGGTGCTCGGTTTGCGGATGGGTTGCCCAATCCTCCATCGTCAGGACCGGAGCGAACGGGACATCCTCGGCAATCAACCGAGCTTCCCATTCTCGGCGATCGCGCTTCAGAAACTCGGCCTCGACGATAGGTTTGAGAGCAAAGTAGTTTTCCATGCGTTCGGGGTAGCTGATGAAGCGAGGGTCTTCGGCCAGATCGACCCGATCCATGGCACGGGTGAAGGCCAGCCAGAACTTCTGTCTGGACGACACGTGCACCGTGATCGCGTCGCCGGACGCCGTCATCAGGCAGAAACACTGAGCTTGCGGGTGCCGGGACTGGCGCGTCGGCACCGACCGGGTTTCGGTGTAAAGCGTCATCGCATCGATCGTGATCGCCGAGACTGCCTCCAAAAGCGATGTCTGTGTCAGCGTGCCGCGCCCTTGGCGATCGAGGCCACGGCCGACGAGACCCGCCAGGATTCCCATTGTCGAGGACATCGCTGTGATCAGGTCACCCACGCACGTGCCAGACAGTTGGGGCTGTCCGGCTTCGCTCATGACGGAGTAGAGGCCACCCATGCTTTGCCCGATGGCGTCATAGGCGGCCCGGTCCCTCCAGGCACCGCCTTCGCCAAACCCGCTCGCGGTCGAATAGACCAACCCGGGATTGATCGCATGACAGACTTCTGGCCCGAGACCAAGCTCGGCTGTCTTTCCGGGGCGACTGTTTTCAATGAAGACGTCGAACTCCGGCAGCATCGACTTGACCAAGGACAGGCCGCGTGGATCCTTGAGGTTCACCGCAATCGAGCGTTTGCCCGCATTGTACTGGACGAAGTAGTGGCTCCCGGTACCGACACCGCGACGAAATGCGTCACCTGAAGGCGATTCAACCTTCACCACATCCGCACCCAATGAGGCCAGCAGGGAACCGCAATAGGGTCCGGCAATATAGGCTCCCAGCTCGAGTACCTTGATGCCTTTCAGTGGTGGTTCAGTTTGCATGAGGTCACTGTGATTCTGGCGAGCGGCAACGCTGATTCCCGGCGTCCCGCAAACCCGCTTCCATGGAGACTTTCGTCTTGCCTGCCATCCAGTTGCACTGGTTCAGTCTGGCGCATTGCAAGATGCATTTCTGAGCGGTTTTTTCAAGCCACGATCGAACTTGGAAGCGCAACTCGGGGGCGTCGCTGCACCGTCTCGGAGCATGGCGCAGCGCATGGTCAGGTCACGAAAAAGCGGCCGGCACCGGTCCCGATCAGAGGGCGCGCGTTCTCGAGAGCGGCATGCCTTGTGCATCGCCAAAGCCGACACCACTCCGTCGCGGTCAATTTCGTCGAGATGCACGCCCGGTCGATCCTGTTCGAGACGTTCGACAGGGATCCCATTGATGGCGCTCTCTCGCGCCAGCCGGTGTCGAAATCCCCGGGCGAAGCCAATGATCGAGGAATCGCAGAATTCACCTTCGGCCAGACCATTCCCGTCCGCGAACAGATCTGCCTGCTGGATCGCAGCCTCCCGGTCGCTCAAGAATGCACCGCAATCCGCCGACAGCGCCGGCCATGAACGACGCGAGGCCTGCTCATCGCAACTCGTCAAACAGATGCGCCCGATCAGGCGCAAAGTCGAATGCCACCTCGTCACCGGGACGCATGATCACGTCCTCGGGCAATGCCGCCACAATCACGTCGCCGGCACCAAGCCGCACATCCACCACGGTTTCGCTTCCGAGCCGTTCGGTGACGACGACCTTGCCGTTCAGCAATCCCGAGGCGCCGCTGATCGGGCGAAGATCCTGTGGTCGGATGCCGAGCGTCACTGTCTGACCCTCGGTGAATGTTCCCGCGTGACGCGCCAGAGTGGTGGAGGCGATCGAGGCCCCCGAGACAGTTGCCCCTTGCTCGGACACCCCGTCGACCGTGACCTCGATGAAGTTCATCGATGGCGAACCAAGGAACCCCGCGACAAAGAGATTGGCCGGATTGTGGTAGAGATCCATGGGCGCGCCCGCCTGCATGACTTCACCGTCCTTCAGCACGACGATCTTGTCGGCGAGCGTCATCGCTTCGACCTGGTCGTGGGTGACGTAGATCATCGTCGTCTTGAGCTGTGCATGAAGCGCTGCAAGCTCCTGCCGCGTGCTCATCCTCAGCGCCGCATCGAGATTCGAGAGCGGTTCGTCGAACAGGAACACCGACGGATTGCGCACGATCGCCCGTCCGATCGCCACGCGCTGGCGCTGGCCACCCGACAGCTGCGACGGCCGCCGGTCGAGCAGGTCCTCCATTTGCAGCATGCGGGCCGCGTCGGCGACCTTTCGATCGATTTCGTCCCTGTTCTCCTTGCGGATGGTCAACCCGAACGCGATGTTCTCCCGGACGGTCATGTGGGGGAAGATCGCGTAGGACTGAAACACCATCGCAATGGCGCGCTCTTTCGGTTCGAGATCGTTTACCAGCCGTCCACCGATCCGAAGCTCGCCGCTCGTGATGTCCTCGAGGCCGGCGATCAGCCTCAAGAGCGTGGACTTTCCGCACCCGGAAGGTCCGACAAAGACCACCAGTTCCCCGTCCGCAATGTCGATGTCGACACCGCGAATGACGTCGACATCGCCGAAACTCTTGCGGATGTTGGAAAGCGTGACGCTGCCCATGATCAGGTCTCCAGAAAAAGGCTGCCGTCGGAACGGCGATGAACCGGCGCAGGGTCCATGATGAAGCCGCCGAAGTCGCTCCCGGCGCCGTCCTTGAACCCGAGGATCCACAGGCCGTCGCGCTCGACGATTCGTGCTGCGTAGCGGTTTTCGCGGGTATCGAGCGCCGCCTCGTCAGGCAGTCGCCACGGCCCTCGTGGTCCGTCGGCCATGAGATAGTAGTTGCCCTGGCCGATGATGCCGTTCTCCTCGATGTTCCACCTGGCCTGATGGTCGGGCGACGAGCAGAAAAGGCAGTACCAGGAGCCACCGACCTCGAAGACCTGCGGAACCTCCAGCTGCCCCCAGCCGCCGACGAAGACGGGCAGCTCCAGCGTCCAGGTCATCAGATCGGCCGACGTCGCCAGCCCGATGCACCCCGCATCGTTGACATCATCGCGATCGGGAACCCGCGCCGTGAAATACATCAGCCAGCCATCACCGCCCGGATCCTTCATCACCCAAGGATCGCGCATGGCGCGATCGTGCCAGCGACCTTCCCACGCAGTCTCGTAGGCATCGCTGACGGGCCCGACGAGATCGAGACACAGCCCGTCTCCAACGCGTTCCCAGGTCTCGAGATCGTCTCCGATGGCGTGGCCGATCCGCTGGATCTTGCCGTCCTCGGCCTGCGACGTGCCCGTGTAGAAATAGTGCCATCGACCCTCGTTGTCGCGCAGGGTCGAGCCCGTCCAGACGGTCTTGTCGTCCCATGACGGTGCGCGGGACGGGGCCAGAGCGGTTCCCCTGTGGTCCCAGTGCACCAGATCGTCGCTGGTCGCGTGGCCATGGCTCACGTTCCAGTGGCGAAGCTCGGGATCGCCGAGCGATTTCGGCGCCTTGAGATACCAGCAGTGCCAGCGATGGCCATCATGCAGGTACCAGCTGTCCCACACCCAGTGATCGTCGAGCGCGAGCATGATCAGCCCTTGACCCCGGTCGATGCGATCGAGGCGATGAATGCCCGCTGCAGGACCAGATAGAAAACCAGCACGGGAACCGTGATGATGGTGAGATAGGCCATGATCTCGCCCCATGCGGTGTTCAGCTGGAAGAAATACAGCAGACCGACCATGATCGGCCGCAGGCCCTCTTCCTGAACCACCATGATCGGCCAGATGAACTGGTTGTTGTACATTTCCAGAAACTTCAGGATCGCGACCGTCGCGATGACCGGTCCCGACAGCGGCATGATGACCTTGCGGTAGATCTGGAACCAGCTGGCGCCCTCGACCCGGCTCGATTCGACCAGTTCACGCGGCAAGTCGCGGAAATACTGAACGAAAAGGAAGATCTCGAGCGCTCTGATGATCCACGGGATGATCTGCACCTGATAGGAGTTCAGCCAACCCCAGGTCACGCCCTCCACGCTCAGCCACGGCAGGTTGTTGACCAGCAGCAGCAGCGGGACGGCGACGGTTTCGAAAGGAAGGATGTAGGTGGCGATGATCAGCGCGAGGACCACCGACTTGCCCCACCAGTCGATGAAGACGAACGCGAAGGCCGCAACGGATGCCAGGAATATGGACAGGATCAGCGTGGTTGCCGTGATGAACACCGAGTTGAAAATGAACAGGGCCACGGGCGCGCGGTCGAACGCCTCGCGATAGTTGTCGAGGCTGATGTCGCCGACCGGCAGGAAGGCGCGCACGGACGAGCTGTCCGACAGCAGCTGAAGATCGGGTTTCAGCGACGACACGATCATGAAGATGATCGGAAAGATGAAGACGCAGGCGATGAATCCCAAAAGGATGTATCGCCCCAGCAGCTGGACCTTGCGCTCGAGCGTCATGATTTCTCTCGCGTCAGCCAGCGCTGCAGAAGCGAAATCGAGAGAACGAACAGAAAGAGGAAGACCGAAATGGTCGAACCGCCGGAGATGTCCTGCTTGCCGTAACCGCGCTCGACCATCTGGAAGACCAGCGACTGGGTGCTGTCGAGCGGGCCACCGTTCGTCATCACGGCAATCTGCGGATACAGGGTGAATGCCTGCATGGTGATGATGATCATGACCAGAATCGCCGTGTTTCGAAGGCCTGGCCAGGTAACGTAGCGAAAGGTCTGCCAGCGGCTCGACCCCTCGATGCGCGCGGCCTCGTAGAAGGTCGACGGAATCGTCTGCAACCCCGACAGCCAGATGATCATGTGAAACCCGACGCCTTGCCAGATCGACATGGCCATGATCGACGGCAACGCCGTCGAGGTCTGTCCAAGCCAGTCCACCGGCGCGATCATGCCGAAGGACAGGTAATCGAGCATGGTGTTCAGCAGTCCGTTCTGTCCGTCGTAGATGAATCGCCACAGCATCGAGACGACCACCATCGAGATCACCACCGGCATGAAGTAGATCGTTCGAAAGACGTTGATGCCGCGGATGCGGCGATTGATGAGAAGGGCAAGACACAGCGCGAAGCCGGCCTGCAGTGGCGCGACGACCGCAACGAAGAACACGGTGTTTCGCAGTGCCTTGAGAAAGACCACGTCGCTCGCCAGAACGTAGGTCCGGCGGCCCTCCGTCCAATCGATGTGAAACCACTCGCGCTTGCGGAAATACTCCGGGTACTCGTCTCGATTGCGGGTGTAGGTGCGGAGGCGCGGAAAGACCGGCTCTCCGTCCTTCATCTTGATTTCGGCGTTCTCGTCCCGCTCGGCATCAAGTGTCAGAACCGACAGGCTGAACAGCCGCTCGTAGTTTCGCGTGCCGACCCATTCGGTCGGGTTGGGAGAGACCAGGCGCTGATTGGTGAACGAGAAACCGATCGCCATGACGAATGGCAAGATCAGGAACACCACGATCAGCAGAAACGCCGGCCCGGCCATCATCCAGCCGGCACGGTTCTGGCGTGTCAGTCGTGTTGCCATGACACTCCTTTTCGTTTCACCATGGGCCGTTGGGCCCGTGCCGGCCAATCCGATCGCCTTGGCTGGACGGATGATCGGGACGCGCGAACGCGATGAACTCGGTGCTGCCGTCAGCTGTCGCCCATTCCGCCGATCGACCCGTGCCCTCACCCTTGGGCTTCAGATTCTTGTCGGAAACAACCCTGGGGAACAGACGTTCGGGCTTCGTCATCCCAACCAATCTTTCTGAAGGCACGATCCCGCAAGCGGCATTGCCATGATCCCGAGGAGCTGGGTCCGACCGGTCCCGACGCTCAAAACGCTCGGCAATTGAGGCGGGCCGCGCCAGATGGGGCGCGACCCGTCTTCATGCTCGACTTTAGTTTCCGTAGCCGTTGTTCGCTTCGATGTCGGCGTCGATTTCGTCTACCGCGGCATCGAGGGTGTCCGCGACGTCCGCTCCGTCGGCAATGTCGCTCAGCGCCTTCTCGAAGACCTTGGCGACAACCGGGTATCCCGGGGTCACCGGGCGAACGAGCGCCTGGGCCTCGGAGAGACCGAAGAAGACCTCCAACGCACCACCGGGAGCGTAATTCGTGGTCATCGCTGCAGCGGACGGGGTCGACGGAATCAGCCCGATGCCGTCCGAGAATGCCGCGAGGTACTTGTCCTGAATCGCGTGTTCGATCCAGGCGGTCGCACCATCGGGATTCTCGCAAGTGCTGGTGACGCCGAACTGCCACGACGCCGCGCCGATCGTCGATCCGTTGCCGAAATCGGGGGCCGGCAGAAACACGACGTCATCGACGCCGCCGTCCATGGTTGCAACCGCTGCCCAGTTCCCGTTCCACGCAAAAGCGTAGCGACCGTCAATGAAGCCGCTGTCGCGGTCTGCACCGTCCTGGCTGGTCCCCGGTGCGTAACCGTTTGCAAACAGTCCCTGCCACCATTCGCCGAAAGCGAGCGCCGCCTCGCCGTTCAACGCGCCCTCGGCGGTGGTGTAGGTCGACCGGTCGATCATGTCGCCACCGAAGGACTGAATGAACGGACCGAATGCATAGGGGTACCATTCACCCTTCCACGCCATTCCGAGGTCCAGCGCGAACTCGTAGTTCCCCGAGTTCTTCGCGGCATCGAGCGCCGCCATGAACTCGTCCTTGTCCCAAGGTGAATCGAGGGTTGGGGTACGCAGACCGAGTTCATCGAGGGTCGACTGCCGGGCATAGAGGGCGACGGCAGCGTCCCACAGACCGATCGAATACAGGGTTCCGTTCCAGACGCCCTTGGTGCCGGGAAGGAAGTTTGCAAGCTTCGATTCGTCGATCGGAAGCGGTTGCATGTAGCCCGCCCACGCCCATCGCGGCATCACCGGGCCATCGACATCGATGATGCACGGAAGGTTGCCGGCCAAGGCCGCCGCTTCAACGGAATCGTTGTAGCTTTCTTGCGGAAACTCTTCGATTGCGACCGTCCATTCGGACTGGCTGCCATTGAAGTCGGCGATGATCTGGTTGATCAGCTCGCCTTCAACATGGTTTCCGGCGCCGTGGTACCAGAGCGAGATCTCGGTCTGCGCTCCAGCTGCGCCGGCCATCATGACCGAAGCGGCCGCAACGACGGCAGTTGTCTGTTTCTTCATCAGGAAATCCTCCTATTCCTTTCAAACCAATGATGCTTCGACGGTTTCGGCAGCGACCGAAGACCGCCAGTGGACGGGTCCGGTGATGATTTCCGGACCGTCCCGTTCGGGGTGCTGACCTTCAATCATGGCCAGCGTTCGTTTTGCCGCATGACGTCCCATGGCGAGATACGGCAACTCGACTGTCGTGAGCGGGGGATAGAGCGTTTCGGCAATGGCGCGATAGTTGTCGAATCCGGCGACCGAGAGATCTTGCGGGATCCGCAGGCCCCGGGAGCGAATCAGCCCGTAGGCGCGGAGCGCCATTTCATCGTTTCCGCAGCAAACGACCGTTGGCCGGTTGTCCATGTCGAGAATCGCGTTCAGCGAGGCCTCGAGGAGTTCGCCATCGTCGTCGTCGGGGTAACTGCGGGAGACCCGTTCGAGATCCGGGTCAAGCGGAATTCCGGCTTCTTCCAAGGCTCGGCGGTATCCTTGCGAGCGTTTCTGCGCGGCAACCATGTTTGAATCGAGCGTCAGGAACGCGATCCGTCGGTGTCCCGCCTCGATCAGCGCCGTGACCAGTGCGTGCTGGCAGGCTTCATCGTCGGGAACGATAGCCGGTGTTCCGGCCCGGTCAAAGCAGTTGACGAGGAGAACGGGACAGGTTGCGGTTCGCGTGTCGAGAACAACTTCCTTGTGGTAGTCCGCGACATAGATGAGCGCTTCGACCCGATGCTGCAAAAAAGTCCTGACCAGCTGGGGCGCCCGGCTTGAACTGCCGCCCGTATCGGCGATCATCAGAGTCATGTCGCTGTCGGCCATGACCTGCTGAATCCCCTGAACGATGTAGAGATCCGGCAAGCCGGTCGGCTCCATCGGCTCGATCTTCTGACTGAGAGCGCCCGTAATCAACCCGATCAGTCCGGACCGTCTCGATCGCAGCATCCGCGCTGCGTTGGACGGCACGTAGTCGAGTTCCAGCGATGCCGCCTCGACCGCCGCGCGGGTCCTGCTGCTGACTGGCGCATCGCCATTCATGACCCGGCTGACCGTTTTGGGCGACACGCCGGCCGCCTCCGCCACATCGTAAATCGTCGCCAAAACACCCCCGCACTCGAAATGACATCGATGTCATAGCGAATTGCGCTCGGCTATGTCAAGAAACATTCACATGAATAATCGGAAACGCGCCCGTTCGGGACCGTTCGGTCCGGCACTTCATGCAACTCCCTGAACAGGATCTCGACGAGCATTCGACAAAAAATCGAAGCCGGCGCTCATGAGCAGGAGCGATCGGTCGTTGCGACAGTCACGACTCGAAGACCGCCTGCACTACGATCGGGCACCTGTCTTGGCGGGCAGCAAACCGTCGGGCCGCACCAGCAAAACAGCGATCACGGCACTGAGCACGATCGCTTCGCGATACGGGGCGAGGCTGTCAGGCAGGAAAGCCTGTGTCAGAACCTCCAGCGCGCCGACGACAAAGCCCCCGAGAACAGCGCCGCTGAGGCTGCCAAGACCGCCAAGAACCGTGGCGATGAACGCCTTCAGGACCGGGAAGAACCCCATCAAGGGGTCAACTGAACCGCGTTGCGCCGTCCAGATCACGGCGGCGACCCCGGCGAGGATGCCCGAAATGGCGAAGGACACCGCCACCACGCGGTTGGCCTTGATGCCGAGCATGCGCAGCATCTCGAAATCCTCTGCCGCCGCGCGCATCGCCATGCCGATGGCGGTGCGACGCAAGACGAAAGTGAGCGCACCCAGTGAGAAAAGGGTGACAAGGATGGACACGGTTGGGCCGACGCCGAAAGTCAGGCCCGCGATCTGATAGGTGCCGGACCACGAGGACGGGAACGAGATCGGCACGGGGCGCGCGGAAATGCCGTTCTGAAACAGGACCTTCAGGATCTCGGACACCGCAAAGCTGGTGATCAGCAATGAAACCACATCCGCCCCGCGCATCGCGCGGAACGCCGCGCGTTCCATCGACAGCGCCATGACCAGCGCCGCACCGATGCCGACCAGGAGAGCCGCAAGCGGCGGAAAGCCCAGAGCCAGCGATAGGAAAATTCCATAACCGCCAAACGTCATGATTTCGCCGTGGGCAAAGTTGATCAGCCGCACGATGGAAAAAACGATGGCCAGGCCAAGCGCCAGCATGGCGTAGATTCCGCCGAGGCTCAGCGCGTTGATGATCTGTTGCAGCAGCAGATCCATGGGCTCATGCAGCCAGGTAGGCAGATTTGAGAATGTCGTCCCCCGCCAGGTCGCCCGGCGCGCCTGACGCGGCAACGGATCCATTGGCCAGTACGACAGCGTGGTCCGCGATCTCCAGCGCCAGGGCCGCATTCTGCTCGACCAGCAAGATCGAGATGCCTTCCGACTTCAACTCCTCGATGATGCCAAAGATCGTGTCGACCATTTGTGGGGCCAGACCAAGCGACGGTTCGTCCATCAGCAACAGTCGCGGCTCGCTCATCAAGGCGCGTGCCACGACCAACATCTGCTGTTCTCCACCCGAGAGCAGCCCCGCGAGTTGACTTCGCCGTTCACCCAGGATCGGGAAGCGCTCCATCAGCGCCGCGCGGCGCGCGGCGGCGGTTTCGGACGTTCCTGCGGCGGACCCTGCAAGGATCAGATTCTCTTCGACGGTGAGCGAGGCAAAGATGCGCCGCCCTTCCGCCAGGATGGCCACGCCCGCGCGAACGATCGCGTCGGGCGCAGCCTTTGTCATGTCCGTGCCAAAGATGGAAACGGTCCCCGCAACCACGGGCACGACACCCGCAATGGCCATGACGGTGCTGGTCTTGCCCGCCCCATTGGCCCCGAGAAGCGCCGTGATCCCCGCCCTGGGCACCGCAAGGTCGATGCCGCGCACGGCCCGAACCGGACCGTAGCGCACATCGAGCGCCTTGATGTCGAGAACCGTTTCCACGAACTCTTACGGGCTCGGCAGAATGGCCGGATCAGCGGCTTCGCGCTTGATGAAGACCTTTTCGCCGCTCGCCGAGATCATGGCCACAACGACGTCACGCAGCGGCATCCGGTCGGTCCCTGCGAAGGTGAAGTCGGACATGACGGCCGTGCCGTTTTCAAGCCCCGCCATCGCTTCGCTCACTGCCGCCGGGTCCGTGGTGCCAGCGGCGGCCACTGCCTGCTCGATCATGTGGGCGATGTCACAACCGTTGACGTAGTAGTTGTTGTCCGGGTCGGTGCCGGTCGCCGCCTTGAAGCGATCGATGAAGTCGGCATAGGCCGATCCCTCGTCCGGAAAGCCGCCAGAGGTGTGCACCACGCCCGTCACCACGTCACCGAGGCCGCGTACCGTCGGCGTGTCGAGCACGTCTCCGCCCATGACCTGGGTGTCGAGGCCTGCGCCGCGAAGCGCGCGGATGAATGCGGGGAAATCCGGCTCCCACGCCCAGGTGACGATCACGTCGGGCGCGGTTTCGGCACCCTGGATCGTGGTCACGATGGCCGAAAAATCAGGCTGGTTCAACGAGTAGTTGCTCTCTCCAACCACGCTGCCGCCAAGAGCGGTGAAGGCTTCGCCGAAATACTCCGGCCCGCCAAGGGTGTAGGCGCTGTCGGGCGATTTCACCAACCAGACTCTTTCGAACCCTTGCTCGCGCGCGTATCCGGCGAGAACCGTGGCTTGCTGGTTGTCAGCCGGATAACTGCCGAACACGTGCGGGCCAACCTGGGTCAGAACCGGCGCCGTGCCAGCAAAGGTCATCGTCGGAATCATGTCCGCCGCAGTGATCTGCGCCGCCGCGATGGTCGGATCCGCATCCGCCGAGGACACGATGAACTGCGCGCCCTCGTCCAGCATCTCCTGCACCACTTGCACCCCGAAGGCGATGTCGGACCTGGTGTCCTTGACGATGAGCTTGACCGGTGTCGTGCCGTTCAGGCCACCGGCCGCGTTCATCTCGTCGATGCAGAACTGGAAACCGGCATAGGCCGGGCCGTCATAGGGGGCGAGATAGCCCGACTGTGCCGACATCACGCCGATGACATAGTCTTCGGCCAGTGCAGCGCTGCCAATGGCGGCGACTGCGCCGGCCATGAGGATGGTCTTGGTTTTCATGCGAAAGCTCCTTCACTTGGTTCTGGACGGTCATTGCCTATTGGGTTTTGATCTGCGGCGCGCGCCGTCCGCCCGCGCCCCACATAGGCCTCGATCACGCGCGCATCGGCGCGGACCTCTTCCGGGGCGCCTTCAGCGATCTTGCGCCCCCGGTTCATGACGACAATCCGGGTCGAGAGCCGGTTGACGAATTTCAGATCATGGTCGATCAGCAAAATGCCGATGTTGCGTTCGCGCAGAATGGCCTCCAGCCGCTCGGCGAGATCGTCGGTCTCGACCGGGTTCATGCCTGCGGCAGGTTCGTCGAGAAGCAGGATCGCGGGCTCCTGCGCCAGCGCGCGTGCGATCTCCAGCCGCTTGCGCGCGCCGTAGGGCAGATTTTCGGCGCGCATTCCGGCAATGTCGCCGAGGTCGAAGGCGCCAAGTTCGCGAAGCGTGATTGCATGGGCCATGGCACGGGAATGCCCGACGGCAAGAGCGGCCACCAGCACGTTTTCATAGGCTGTCAGGCCCTTGAACAGGCGCAAGTTCTGGAAACTTCGCGCGACCTTGGCGCCGATCACGCCATGAGGCGGCAAACGCGTGAGGTCGGTGCCGTCGATACGTGCCGCACCCGCGTCGGCGTCGTATTGCCGGGTCATCAGGTTCACCAGCGTGGACTTGCCCGCGCCATTCGGGCCGATCAGCCCGGTTATCTGACCGCTGGGAGCGGCAAAGCTCATCTTGTCGACAGCGACGACGCCAGCGAAATTCTTTGACAGACCCACGGCGACCAACTCGATATCGGTGACCGTTGCGGGGGAGGCAGCGGGCTCGGTCCGCTTCGCCATGCGCGGCAGAAGGGTGGATCCTGCGCTCGGCCCCAGCTCGAAGCCTCCGACGATCCCCTGCGGTCGCAGCCAGATGACCAGCAGGATGGCGAGACCAAGCGCGATGGTGGTCAGCCCAAAGACCTCCGGCAGGGTGACGCCAAGCACGGTTGCACCGCCTTCCAGCCCGCGCACAGTGTTTTGCAGCATCGTCACGGCGATCACGCCCACCACAGCGCCGCCAACCGAAGCCATGCCGCCCACGATCATCATCACGACATGCGCAAAGACGAGTCCCAAATAGAATGAAGCAGGCGAGAACGCGCCAAGGATGTGGCCGTAGAGCGCGCCCGCAACGGTCGCCAGCGTGCCCGACAGCGTCCAGGCGATCAGCCGAGTTCGCCGAGGCGCGATACCCAGGACAGTGGCGGCATCCGCGTCATCGCGCACGGCACGAGCGAACAGGCCCCAGCGACTTTCCCGATAGGCACGCGCGATCAGGATGAAGAGGATGGCAGCGATGGCGACGAACAGCAGATCGGTGACCCGCGGAACGCCATAGAATGTCTGGCTGCCGCGGGTGATCTCGCGCGCGCTGACGGCCACGGAATGCACGATGATCAGCAAACCCAACGTCGAGATGGTGGCCGAGGCGCCTGCCAGCCGCGCAATCGCACTGCCCGTGATCAGCGCCACGGCAAGGCCTGCCAGCGCGACAAACGGCATGGCCGCCAGAACGGACAGCTCGTGCCCGGCCAGCAAACCTGGCAGTTCCGGCAGGGCGGTTCGTTGCAACCCCGCAGGCATGGTCAGGATGCCCGAGAGGTAAGCGCCCACGGTCATGAACGCTCCATGTCCGAAACTGACGATCCCGGTGTTGCCGCAATAGACCATCAGCGACACGACGGCGGCGACATTGACGCACATCAAGACGGCGATGCGTTGACCCGTGCGGCCAAAGCCCAAGGTCAAGACGGCCACCGCCACCAGCAGCACCATCAGCACCGCCACGGTTCGGGCGGCGTTGGCGGCGCGGAGCCGGGCCGGATGTGTGTCAAGCGCGTGGGTCATTTGCCGGTTTGCGCCAACTCGGCGACCAGAGCAGCGGTTGTCACCTGTCGGCAATAGCCCTTGATTGCTCGCAGGGAATTGTCGTGCCGTTCCTGGCTGTAGGTCAGACAGGCGTCCGTCACCTGCGTCACGAGATAGCCCAGGTCGCAGGCATCGCGGATCGCGCTTTCGACGCATTGGTCGGTGATCAGCCCCGACAGCACGACCTGCCGCACGCCCAGGTTGCGCAGGACATAGTCGATATGTGTCGACACGAAGACCGAAGACGAGGATTTTGGCAGCACGATCTCGTCTCCCTGGGGCGCGATCTGGTCAATGACCTTTCCGTCCCAGGATCCCTTCGGCACGTGAAACCCGGTGATCTTGTAGTCGAGGCTGCGGTCGCGGCCATCCAGCGTCAGGCTCTCGATCGTGGTGTACATGACCTCGACACCCGCCTTGCGACAGGCGGTCTGGATCGCCTGCATGTTGGGGATGACACGGTCATTCAGCTGGTCGAAAAACCAGCCGTACCTGAAGTCGAACTCGTCCTTCGTGAGACCCTTGAATTCCGCCCCTTCGGGATGGGCCGAAAAGTTCTGAACATCGATGAACAGGAGCACGCTTTCGGAGGGGACAAGCGGGACGTCGCGGGTCAGGGTCATGAAAGGCTCTCCAAGAGATCGCGGATCGCGTCGCTCAGCAGGTTGGCCCAGCGTTCCGCCCCTGCGTCCGTGTCGATCTGATCGTTGCGGATCTCGATCAGGCAGTGGTGGATGTCGAGAGGTTCGACGTGGACGGGGATGAACCAGTCGGTTTCATCCTCAATCCGATAGGGTTGGTTCAGCGCCAGCACCGTCTCTGGTGCGGCAGCATGCACATGCGACATCAGGTGTTCGGCGGCCCCCAACTGGGTGCGGGCCAGGAACCCTGCGTGCCAGGGCCGGGCCTCGCCGCCAAACTGCGGCGTGAAGGAATGGATCGAAAAAGCGCAGGCGCGCGGGTGCATGTTCAAATGAGTGGAAATTGCCCGATCAAGCGGGGTGAAAACCTCGTCGATCCGTGCCGCCTGTTGCCACGCGGGCACGTTCCGATTGCCCGGGATGGCGACGCCATCGCTGATGTCCGGAATCGATCCGTGCCCTCCGGGTCGCCGGTTGGAATCGATCACGAGGCGGCTGTAGCGTTGCAGGACAAGTGGCGCTCCCAATCGATCCGCCAACCGTCGCGCCAGGTTTTCCGCACCAATGTCCCAGCCACGGTGGCTCTCGATCACGTCCCTATCCAGGCCCAGTTCGTCCAGAACGCCTGGAATGGCCTTGCCGGCATGCTCGCACAGGAGGAACACCGGGCTGTCGCTGCCGAGGTTCAAGACCTCGACAGGGTCCGGATCGCGGGCGCTCAGCAGGGTCGACAGGGCAGCCGTCGTCATGGGGAAAGTCTAGGGCAAATAAATTTTCAGAGTCAACGATTTTTTGGTTGACTGAAAAAAAATTATCATCGACCTTCGGCACCATGAACATCCGCGATTGCATCGAGCAGAACTCGGAAAGCCTCACCCGGTCCGAGCGCAAACTGGCAACGGCGCTTCTGTCCGATTACCCCTATGCCGGGCTTCACTCGATCCAGGAACTGGCCGGGCGTGCAGAGGTTTCGGCTTCCTCGATCACCCGCTTCGTGACCAAGATCGGGCTCGGCGGGTACCAGGAGATGCAGCGCAGTCTCCTGGAAGAGCTGCGGGCTGGCGACCGCTCTCCCGTCGAGTTGCACGAGGCGGGGCGTCGGATCGAAGGCGGCTATCTTGCCGAATTCCTGTCGCGTGCCGGCGCCCAGATGCAGTCTGCCAGCGATACTGTGACCGAAGCCCAGTTCTTGCGAATCTGTGAGCGGCTGGCTGATCCAAAATGCAAGGTCTATGCGCTTGGCGGGCGAACGAGCGACAGCATCGCCCAGCAATTGTCGTTTCACCTGCGTCAGGCGCGCAAGGGTGTCTCGCATCTGCCGCGAGATCCGCAGACCTGGCCGGAATACCTGTTGCGTCTTTCTCCGGGTGACGTTTTCTTTCTTTTCGATTTCCGCCGATACGAATCCGCCCTGACCCAACTTGCGAAAGAGGCGGCGTCCCGCAAGGCGCAATTGTTTCTGATGACGGACACGTGGCTGTCTCCGGCCACCCGTCACGCAACCGAAGTCTTGGCGGTCCCGATTGAGACCGGCACGGTTTGGGACAGCTATTCCGCAGCGCTTGCGGTGACGGAAGCGCTGGTCACCCGCGTTGCCGAAGATTCGTGGGATTCGACAAGTTCCCGGATCAAGGCCTGGGATGCGGCAAGACAAATGGATGGAGAATCCGAATGAGCGACCTGATTTTCGCCGCAACATGCGACTTGGCAGGCAAGGTGCGCGGCAAGGCATTTCCTGCTGACCAGTTGGAAATGCGCTTGAAGCGCGGTGTCGGCTGGACGCCGACCAACGTGCAGATCAACTGCTTTGACGGGATTGCGGACAGCCCATTTGGCGCCTTGGGCGACTTGCTGCTGGTGCCCGACGAGTCCGCGTCTGTCACCGCAGATTTCGGAGAGCGAACGGAACGCTTCATGCTGGGCGACATCGTGTCGCTGGATGGAGAACCCTGGGATTTCTGCACGCGGGCATTGCTCAGATCCGCACTGAAGAGGCTGGAGAACGTGGCCGGCGTCAGCCTGCGCGCCGCATTCGAGCACGAGTTTCAGATCAAGGGCGACAACCAGCAAATCGGTGAAGGCTATGGTCGCAACGGGTTCGAAGCGCACCGCGAATTATGCGAGATGCTGATGGCGCAGATCGAAGCCGCAGGCTTTAGCCCCGACAGCATCATGAAGGAATATGGCCCCAATCAATACGAGGTCGTGATCGGCCCCGAGACCGGTGTGCGCGCCGCCGATGCTGCCGTGATCGTGCGTGAATTGACCCGATCCGTCGCGCGCCATCTTGGAGAGACCGCGACCTATGCCCCAATCCTGGACACCGCCACCGTTGGCAATGGTGTCCATATCCACATGAGTTTTGTCCGGACGGACGGATCGCCAGCAACCTACGACGAGAACGGCCCATGCGGCATGTCCGCGTTGACCTCTGCCTTTGCCGCCGGGGTGCTCAAGTATCTCGACAGCATCCTGGCCCTGACTGCGCCATCGGTTGTTTCCTACCAGCGACTGACCCCGCATCGCTGGTCTGCGGCTTACAACAACCTTGGCTTCCGCGACCGCGAGGCGTCCTTGCGCGTCTGCCCCGTCACCGCCAAGGATTCCGCCAGCATCTCGTGCCAGTTCAACATCGAATACCGCGCCGCCGATGCTGCCGCCTGCCCCCATCTGGCACTTGCGGCCGTGGTGAATGCGGGCTGCCAGGGGATTGAAGAGGGGCTTGCGGCACCTGCGCCCACCGAAGAGGATCTGTCGCTGCTCACACCAGAAGCCTTGGCTCTACGCGGCTTCATCCGCCTGCCCGAAACACTCGATGCCGCGCTCAAGCGGTTTGGCGGCAACGCCACGGTGCGCGGTTGGTTCCCAGACGCCTTTGCGGATGTCTATCTGGCCCACAAGGCCTCTGAAATCGCCCATGTGGCCGACATGGACGTGCCCGCGCAATGCGCGGCATATGCGGAGACCTACTGAATTTGCGGGCACCCTTCCGGGCGGAACCATCGACACGTTCAAGTTCGTCAATGGCCACTCATCCAACTCTGGCCACTCGTTATGCAGGGCTCGGTTCCATGAGTTCGATCTCTGCCAACTGGTGGTTCGCGCAACGATCCCGCATCGATTCTGCGGACAAATCCAGCACCGGATGCTTCCAGTCTAGCGCCACATCACACAATGGAACGAGAACAAATGCCCGATCCTGTATCCGGGGGTGGGGCAGAACCAGCCGGTCCGGTGCCACTTCGCTCTGACGGCTCGGTGGCAGGTCCTTCCACCAATGCCATGTCGCAACATCCGGGAGAACAAGATCGGCGACTGCCAAGAGATCAAGATCGATGACACGCGGCGCCCATCGAACACTTGGATCATCTTGCGAACGATCACGACCCAGCCGGCGTTCGATCGCGTGCAACGAGCGGATGATTTCTTCCGGTGCCATGTCGGTGGTAATCTTCACCGCCGCGTTGACAAAATCTGGACCTGCTCCCGGCGGCCAAGCAGGCGTTCGGTACAACCCGCTTTCTCGAACCGAACCATCTGCCAAATTACCGATGGCATCGATCGCGGATTTGATCGTCTCCACCTTGTCGCGCCCCTTGAACGGCAGGTTTGCCCCAAGGGCCACCAAGCATGCTCTTGATTCACTCAAATCCGACCATCCCATGTCTGCGAAGAGTTCGCCGCTGTCCATGACAAACAAATGTCATTGGTCATCGCCGCTTCGATCCGCGATTCTGGCATCCACCTGCCTCCACTCACCGGATTCTGCGTTGGCGTCAACCGTGCCGGTGAAACTATCGCGTGACAATGATCACCGTTCCTTTCGTCCGATCGCATTGCATGAATCAACAGCGACGTTGCCCAGCAGTCCATCCCGTCGCCAAACGACATTCCCATCGCTGATTCGCCATAGCGACCAATCCGCCAAGCCATTAAAAAGTATGGATGCATTCGCTGGACAATAGAATCAACGTGAACCCCGCCCCGAGCATAAACTTTGCGGCGTACGGCATTCGGGACATTCGCATGCCATCCAATGCCACTCCGGATCCCGCCCGTCATGGAGTGCTGGCGAGCAAGAAGACCAAAAGGGCATTGCCTCTCGGCCACCCAGCCCTTCCGTTCCCGAAGAGCGACATGCCCAACCGACCAGTCAAAGCCTGGGGTCGGCGCACAGACGACCATCGAGCCACCCGTAAACCGTCTTGCAGCGAACTCGCTCGGCGGGTGAGACAGGTGAATTTCGGAGTCCGGCGATGACAACCTCCCCGTCAGACCAGAAACTGTCGCCATCACCTGAGCACGGCGCGTTCGATCCGGCGACTGTCGAGTTCTACAACGACAATGCGGCCGAATACGCGTCCTGGACGGGCAAGGATCGCGATACGCGGTTCCGAAGAAGAATGATCAAGCGCATTCCGAAGGGCGGATCGATCCTGGACCTCGGTTGCGGTGCGGGATGGGATTCGGCTGCGTTCGTTGAGGCGGGGTTTCGCGTGGTCGCGATCGATGCCTCCCTCGAACTCTTGCGTCACGCGCAGCGGATACCAGGGCTGGAAGCACGAGAAATGCCGTTCGAACATCTCGAAGATGTCGACGAGTTCGACGGAATCTGGTCCAGCTTTTCGCTCCAGCACATTCCTCGTGAACGGATGCCAGCTGTAGCGGGGATCATTGCTCGTGCCATGAAACCCCATGGGTGGCTCTACATTGGCATCCAGAAAGGCCCGGAAACCCGACGCGACAATTTGGGACGCCTGTATTGCCACTACCAGACCGACGAACTCGAACGCATTCTCTCGAACGTCGGTTTCGGGGAGTTCAAAAGCGAAGTGACGGCTGGCAAAGGCTACGATGGAAGCCAATGCGACCTGCTTCACCTAGAGGCGCAGCGAATTGCCTGAGATCTTTGCCTATACTGATGGCGCCTGTTCGGGAAACCCGGGCCCGGGTGGTTGGGGTGTCCTGCTCGTTGCAAGAGACGGCACCAACGTTGTTCGCGAAAAGGAACTTCGTGGCGGCGAGGCGATGACCACGAACAACCGCATGGAACTGACGGCCGCCATCAGGGCCCTTGAAGCGCTTTCGCATCCCTCGCAGATCACCGTGGTGACCGACAGCCGTTACGTGAAGGACGGGATCACGAAATGGATCTCGAACTGGAAACGCAATAACTGGATGTCGGCGTCCGGCGATCCGGTGAAAAACAAGGAACTGTGGGAACGGCTCGACGAGATGCGAAGCCGGCATCGCGTCAATTGGGAGTGGATCAAGGGCCACCGCGGTCATCCCGAGAACGAGCGATCGGACGAACTGGCGAGACAGGGCATGCAGCCGTTTCGCAAGAGTCAATCGAAAGGAACCGGGACAAGGCTCGGTGGTGCCCCATCGTGATTTCCATGCCCCCTTGTGGTTGCGACAATCTCTTGCCAAGGTCGCACCTTGCAACAAAGCTGGTTGATTGCGGCATTTTCATGCAGCTGGTCCGGGCTCCGCGTCTGCGCGGAACCCAGGACAAAACTGACAGGAGAAACAAGGCGGTGACTTTTGACAAGAAAGGTCGGCAACCATGAGTTCCTGGATCGTCGCCGATGTCGGGGGCAGCAATATCCGTTTCGCCTGCGCAGATGCATCCGGAGTCGTTGATGACTCGATCGCGTCGCTGAGTTGGAAAGCGACGCCCACCCTGTCGGAGGCGTTAAGCGTCTATTTTCGGGATCATGACATCGATGCGACGCTGGTTTCGAAACTGGTGATCGCCTTTGCCGGTCCGGCCATCCCCATCGATGGTCACTTCCGGTTCACGAACGTCCCAGTGTCATTCTCGCAGGAAGAATTGGCTACCGTTGTTCCGGGTGCCGAAGTCACGATCATGAACGATTTCGCAGCCCAAGCCTACTGTCTGCTTGGACTTGAACCAGAGGACGTCGCGCCGCTCCAGGATTTCGACGGCCGTTGGCCGCACGGAAACAGGGTCATTTTTGGCCCGGGGACAGGTCTCGGTGTCGCTCAGCTGATTCTCGAAGGCAGCAAACCCACTGTTGTTGCGGGCGAAGGGGGCAACGTTTCATTTGCGCCGCCAACTGACGAACTTGCGCAGCTTCGTGACCGGATCATCACCGAGGTTCAGCGACGCAGGCCTGAGAGCCCCGATCCCACCATGAAACCGCGTCAGGAGGACATCCTGTCCGGCAACGGCCTCGAGAACCTGCATTTCGCCCTTCATGGCGAACGCCGAAGCGCAGAAGAGATTTCGACCGAAGCACACAGTGGTGACAAAAAGGCAAAGAAGACCATCTCAATGTTCTTCGATCTGCTCGCGGGGATGGGAGCCGACTTGGCACTGACCGGGTTGCCACGAGGAGGCCTGTTCATCAGCGGCGGGATGACACGACGCAACCTCGACCTCCTCGACAAGCAAAGGTTCAGGGAGATCTTCGAGGCTCGGTGGCGATATCAAGAAATCCTGGCCACGATTCCGATATTCGTTCTGATCAAGGATTCTTCAGGGCTCGAAGGTGCCGCAGAATTTGCGGCGATGCAGTGACCTGATGGCACGCAGTCGAGTGACCGACTCCGCAATCAGAACTGCGAACCGGGCGGGACAGGAAACCCGCGGCAGAACTCCCTGGCAGGAAGCGGTTTTTTCCCACTGCGTTGAAGTACCAGCAACCTGACGCCCCCCGTTCCGCACTGGACAGTCAGCTGATCGTCAAGGACGGTCCCAGGACAGGCAGATGCGGTGTCGCCGCCTGAAGGCGCAAGTTCCGAGCGCAGAATCCTGATTCTCTCCGATCCGACACTCGTCCACGCGCCCGGCGAACTGGACAGACCCCGGATCATGCAATCGACGGCTTCTGCTGGACGGGTCCAGTCGATGCGGGTTTCGCTATTTTCGATCTTCGATGCATAGGTTGCTGACGTCTCATCCTGCTCCACTGGCGTCAGCATCGCGAGCGATGGCAGCGTCTCACACAGCAGGTCGGCGCCGAGTTGCGCCAACCGATCGCCAAGCGTGTCGGCCGTATCCGCCCTACCAATCGGGATTTCTGTCTGGCAGTAGACGGGTCCCGAATCGATGCCGCGACCGACTCTCATGATCGACACGCCCGTCACATCATCGCCTTCCATGATCGCGCGCTGGATCGGTGCCGCACCCCGCCAGCGCGGCAGAAGCGACGGATGCATGTTGATGCAGCCGTGTCTTGGGGCACCGAGGATCGCGTCGGGAAGGATCACGCCGTAAGCGACGACAACGGCCGCGTCCGCCCCCAATTCTTCGAAATCGCGTCGTTCGGATTCGGAGAATCGATCCGGGCACCGGACCGGAATCCCGAGCTCTTCGGCAGCGATCTGAACGGCACATGGCGTAAGTTTCTTTTTGCGACCGGCCGGGCGAGGCGGAGGGCAGTAGGCTGCAATCACATCGTGGCCGTGGGCAAGCAGGCCTTCGAGCGTCGGTACCGCGAAACTGGGTGTCCCCATGAAAACGGTGCGCATCAACGGAACCTACGTGACAGTTGAGGGGCAGATTCCCCCGAAGCGCGGAATTTGCTGTGGTCCATCGAACCCCGACGGGAATGACGAAACATCCCGTCATTCATTCGCAGACTTCCTGCTCTTAAGCTGTTCTTTTTTCTGCTTGCGCATCTTCTTGGAAATCATCGTGCGCTTGACGAGGGAGAGGTGATCGATGAACAGCTTGCCGTTCAGGTGGTCGAGTTCGTGTTGAACACAGACAGCCTGCACACCGTCGAAGGTTCGCAGGTGCTCGCGCTCGTCCAGCCCGGTGTATTTTACCTGTACCGTGACCGGTCGCGTGACGTCTCCAAAGTGCCCTGGCAGCGACAGGCAGCCCTCTTCGCGAACGTCTTTCTCCTCGGCCATCGAAACGATCTCCGGGTTGATCAGCACTTCGGAGGATGGGGGATCGTCTTCGGCTTCGGTCGTGTCCATCACGAACATGCGGATCACCTTGCCAACCTGCGGTGCCGCCAGCCCGATACCGGGTGCGTCGTACATGGTTTCCACCATGTCAGCGGCGAGTTTCCGGATCGAGGCATTCACCTCGTTCACCGGCGCACATTTTCGTCTCAGACGAGGGTCCGGAAAGATCACGATCGGCAGGATTGGCATGGCGGCGGCTTAGTCAATTACCGTGCAGACGGCAACCCGAGAGCTTTACAGTCATCACGACAGCATCGACGGTCCCCAGCTGTGTCACAACGTTGGTCAGGGCCAGTTTCCGTAATGCGGTCGCGGGTGGTGACAAACCGGCAAACATGTCACGCTCAGGTAGAAGTGGCAGAGGTTGTTCAGCTCTTGGAAACGCCCCGGCTCGGAATTCTCGAACCGTTGAATTCTTGCCCTTCATCACTTTCGTGACGGATTTTCGATAGTGGCCAGTCAACTGAGGCCAGTTGCCGCCGATCCGGCCAAATTCATGAGAAATGCCCGGTGGTCTCCGCCGTGAGGGCAACACATCTGCTCGGAGAATTTGTCGCATTGCATTCCCACAAGAAACCATGACATGACCTGTTGGGAGGCGACGACAAGGCGTTTTGACGGGCATCGCCTTCCGGACTGATCGGCCAAAACAGAACATTGGCACGGCCAGTTCGTTGCAAAGGAGCTACATTTCTCAGGATCTCTAGAGTGATCTGGAACCGGGTTGCAGTGCTCGAGGCGGGACGTAACAGGTGATGTCGATCTCGATCCTCGGCATTGATGACCACCACTGAAGGAAGCAGGACAAATGGCGACAGAAACCAACCAATTCAAACCGGACTATGCGATCCCGCCGGGATGGATCCTTGAGGAATACCTGCAGACCATGGGCATTTCACAAACGGAATTCGCCCGCCGATGTGGCCTCTCGCTCGATTTGGTCAACGGTATCATCACGGGCGAGGCTCCGCTTGAACCAGCGGCGGCATTGCAGTTTGAACGGGTACTTGGTCTTGATGCCGGCATCTGGCTCGGAATTGAATCGCGGTACTCGCGAAGAGGTCGCTCGGTCACTCAATGATCCGCCCCCAAGGACTGCCCAAGACCGCGTGACGCTTTCCATTGTGAAGCAGCACCCTAACTGCCCAATGACCTCATGCCGAAGAATGACCGCCCCAAGGAACTGCGTTTGCCCCACGAATTCATTCCGCATCGCACCTCCCCGCCGAAGGCAAATTGCACTTCCTGAAGTTGCACGCTATGCCCCCGCACGGATCGTGCAGACGAAAATTGGCGCATGTTCCGTGTCTTGAGACAGAGTGAAGCCGCAGCGCCGTGATCGTTGCGGGTCCGGACCGCCGCAGCAAACCAGGGATAGTAGTTGCATGGACTTTGACCAAATTATCGAGCGCCGCCGGACGCATTCCATGAAGTGGGACATGATGCAGGCCCTCTACGGGATTTCGCCGAAAAACGGGATTCCGATGTGGGTCGCAGACATGGAGTTCAAGCCGCCTGCCTCGGTTCAACGTGCAGTTCTCGACATGGGTGAGCACGGTGTCTTCGGGTACTATGGTGATGATCTGTCTTACCGTGAGGCGATCAGGAACTGGCTCGATCGCCGCCATGGCTGGACAGTGGACACCGACTGGATCTTCACCGCGCACGGTTTGGTCAATGGCACAGCGATGTGCATTGACGCATTCACCGAGCCAGGTGATGAAATTGTCCTGTTCTCGCCGGTCTATCATGCGTTTTCGAGGGTCATTCGGGCGTCAGGTCGAGAGGTCGTCGAGTGTGAACTGGTCAATGATTCCGGTCGTTACGTCATGGATTTCGACGCTTATGACGCCCAGATGACCGGCCAGGAAACAATGGCCATCCTGTGTTCGCCACACAATCCCGGCGGTCGAGTTTGGACCCCTGAAGAACTTCGCGACCTCGTTCGGTTTTGCGAGCGCCATGACCTGCTGCTCGTGTCCGATGAGATTCATCAGGATCTGGTTTTTCCCGGGCACCGTCATGTTCCGACAGCTGTTGCCGCACCGTCATCTGAGCCTCGTCTGGTGACGCTTACGGCAGCGACCAAGACTTTCAACATTGCCGGATGCCACACAGGGAACGTGATCATCGCCGACAAATCTCTTCGCGCGCGTTTCGGAAAACGCATGGCCGGCCTTGGAATTTCTCCCGGCAGTTTCGGCCCGATGATGGTGGAAGCGGCGTACAACGAAGGAGAGAAATGGCTCGACGAGCTGATCGGCTATCTTGATGGCAACCGACAACTCTTCGACCAGTGCATGAATTCGATCCCCGGGATCGTATCAATGCCACTTGAGGCCACCTACTTGGCGTGGGTGGATTTTTCCGGCACCGGGCTTGGCGAGGCAGAAATTCTCGAACGCATCGAGGGGCGAGCGTCCATCGCTCCGAGCCATGGCAAATCGTTCGGTCGTGGCGGCGAGCAGTTCATGCGTTTCAACTTTGCCTGCCAGAGGTCGGTGCTGGAAGAGGCACTCGAGCGAATTCAACGTGCATTTTCCGACCTCACCGGTTGACGAATTGATCAATGACCACGATATCGTCCGTGTTGGTCGCAAAATCAAACCTAACAGCGAACCACTCACCATGGACGAGCTCGAAGGCTTGCCATTCGTCCTAAACTGACAGCTATTGTCGAATTCACCGGAGTCTCCAAATGAGTTTCAAGGTCCAGCCTGCCGCCCCTGCGCGGCTCAATCGCTGCCAGTTGTTCGGGCCAGGATCGCGCCCCGATCTCTTTGAAAAAATGGCCCGTTCCGATGCGGATGTCGTCAACATCGATCTTGAGGACAGTGTTGCGCCCGCCGACAAACCGACCGCACGCAAGAATGCGATTGACGCCGTCAATTCGATCGACTGGGGAAACAAAACGCTCAGCGTGAGAATCAACGGCCTCGATTCGCCCTTCTGGTACCGTGATGTGGTCGATGTGCTCGAATCGACCGGCGACCGTCTGGATCTCTTGATGATACCGAAAGCGGGCAACGCTGCCGACATCTATGCCGTTGACGCACTCGTGTCCTCGATTGAGTCCGCCATCAATCGAAAGCGGAGAGTCGGATTCGAGGCCATAATCGAGACCGCCGCCGGCCTCATGAACGTCGATGCAATCGCGTCAGCCAGCCCTAGACTGCAAGCAATTAGTCTCGGGGCTGCAGACTTTGCTGCATCCATGGGAATGCAGACCACGGGAATCGGTGGAACGCAGTCAAACTATTACATGATTTCGAATTCGGATGATGTGTCGCCACGGACCTTCCACTGGCCGGATCCGTGGCATGCCGCAACAGTCGCAGTGGTCGGTGCCTGCCGGACGCACGGCCTGTTGCCGGTCGACGGGCCGTTTGGAGATTTTTCGGATCCGGACGGATTTGTTGCGCAGGCGAAACGCGTGGCCACTCTTGGGATGGTCGGGAAATGGGCGATTCACCCCTCCCAGATCAAACTGGCGAATTCCGTTTTTACACCTTCGGATGAGGCGGTAAACGAGGCGCGCGAGATTCTCGAGGTGATGGCACAGGCCGAGCGTGAAGGTCAGGGGGCGGCAACGTATAAGGGCAAACTGGTTGACATCGCTTCGATCAAACAGGCCCAGGTTATCGTTCGCCAAGCTGAGATGATCGGACTTTGAGGAAAGTTCGGCGGTTGCCCGATTGAGGCTTCGAATGTGTATCGACTCCGAACCCGCCGTGACGGGATCAATGCTTGCAATGCTTCGCAATCGTTGGCGGGCCGGGCTGGCCCCACAACGCGGTCGTGATTTTGCGGTCGACGTGACACAGGCGAGAACATCTTGCATCATGTCGAGGGGCAACACAGAAGCGGAAATCTGTAGGTCCGGCTCGTTTCGAAAAGTGTGCCAGACTTTGGTTGATTGAGCATGCAGCATTTTCTTGAATTCGAAAAACAGGTCGCCGAGATCGAGGCGAAGGCCGCCGACTTGCGTTCGATGATGCAGGAGACCTCCGACCTCGATCTGTCGGACGAGGCGGACAAACTGGACGAACGTGCCATCAAAATGCTGAAAGACACGTATTCGTCGCTGGATCCGTGGCAAAAATGTCTGGTGGCCAGGCATCCTGAACGACCGCATTGCCGCGACTACGTCGAAAACCTGTTCAACGAGTTCACCTCGCTGGCGGGAGATCGAAAATTCGCTGATGACCATGCGATGATCGGCGGACTCGCACGGTTCGACGACGAACCTGTGGTCATCATCGGCCACGAAAAGGGCCACGACACCAACACTCGCCTTCGACACAATTTCGGCATGGCAAGACCCGAAGGGTACCGAAAAGCGGTCCGTCTGATGGAACTCGCCAATACCTTTTCGATCCCGATCATCACGTTGGTGGACACGCCGGGGGCATACCCGGGCAAGGGCGCGGAGGAACGAGGACAGTCCGAGGCAATCGCCCGCTGCACGGAAACATGCTTGCGGGTGAGCGTTCCCATCCTGTCCGTCATCATTGGGGAAGGAGGCTCCGGTGGTGCTGTTGCGATCGCGACTGCAGACCGCATCGCGATGCTCGAACACTCGATCTACTCGGTCATCTCGCCCGAAGGTTGCGCCTCCATTCTTTGGAAGGATGCGGAGAAAATGCGAGAGGCCGCGACTGCATTGAAACTCACCGCTCAGGATCTTCAGAAACTCGGAGTGATCGACGAGGTTATTTCAGAACCCGTTGGCGGAGCTCAACGGGGGAAAAAACAGGCGATCAATAGTGTTGGGGATTGGTTATCGAAGTCGCTTCGAGAATTGAATTCAATGAAATCTCAAGATCTGCTCCAAGCCCGCCGAGAGAAATTCCTCGCAATGGGTTCCGTCTGAACCGACTTCCCACATGCGCCAAGGCTGCCCCGCATCGCCGCATGGCGAAGCATCGATGCGGCCCTTTATGGTGCGTCCAGCGCTGAATTGATCGTGCACTGGGTCATTTTTCCAACGCTTCCTGAGACAGCCGACTCGATGCCTGCTCTATTTCGCTTTCGATCGTGCCCATGAATTCGTCCCGGTTCATGCCGGTCGGGACGACAGTGAGGTATTCCACGACTGCCAGCCCGGGTTTTCGCAATATGGAGCGTGGAGGCCAGAAGTGCCCGACATTCGTGGCTGACAAAATGCACGGCTTGGAGTGACGTTGATAGATCAAGAACGCCCCAGCTTTGTAGGGCGCTGACTCGCCCGGCCCGACACGTGTGCCCTGCGGATAAATGATTAGTTGGTAATCGTTGCCAGCCGCCTTTGTGACGCCGGCGTTAATCCTGTCTGTCGCACGAGCACGGTCTTTCCGGTTGATCGGGGTGCAGCCGATCCGCATCGCGTAGAAACCGAAGATCGGTATCCATGCCAATTCCCTTTTCATGATGAACTGGGGGCGGTCGAGGCTGCCCATGTGCAGAATGACGTCGAGAAACGACTGGTGTTTGGAGACAACGGCCACATCGCCAGTCGGGATCTGTCCACGGACTTCGCATCGAATCCCGCACAGGAAACGCAACAACCAGATGATATGACGACAGTAGAGTTTCATGAAATAGTACGCCATGTTTCGGGAAACAGCGGCCGCTGGCGCTCCGATGATCCCGAGAACCAGCATCCAAACGTACATGATCGTGATGAAAAGCAGAGATCTGACGACCAGAAACGTGTGGTTCACTCGACTCAACCCTTTGGTATTTCGACTGTTCAGCGTTCTTCATGCAACCGGGCGGCTCCATTCACAACCCATTTGGTGATTCGTGGCAAACTCAAACCTTCCGTTGACCTTCGCATCCAGAGTTGCGTTCAGCCGTGATGGTTGAGGTGCAGTCGAATCCAACTCCTGAGGTCACGGCGACCCAGGGAGACCCAATCGTACCATCTCTTTGGTTTCATTGGTTCTTGAAAGGTCGTATCAACTCGAATCATTTTGCAGTCATAATGCATGCGAAAGGACGACTGGGATGGGAACGCTGACAATCAGAAATCTGGACGATCACATCATCGAAAGGCTGAAGGCACAGGCAAAAGTCAACCACAGATCACTGGAAGGTGAGGTGCGTCACCTATTGACACACCAGTTTGATCGCCGTGCACAAATCATGGAGTTTCGTCGTCGAACCGATCAACTGATGTCGACCGCCACCAAGACGGCAAAAACCGACAGCGTTGAGCTGATTCGCGAGGACCGTGATCGTTGAGTCTTACTTTAGACGCGAGCGTTGCAACCAAATGTTTCGTTGAAGAGTCGGGATCAACTGACGGACGACTACTACTGAGCCCACGCATCACCTTACGTGCACCTGACCTCATGTTGATGGAGTATGCGAACGTCATCTGGAAACGAGTTCAAAGGGGCGATCTGACCAATCCCGAAGCGTATTTCGGTCTCCTCCCACTTCTGTCTGCCATTGTTTCATTGGTGCCAGACCGAGAACTCGTGATGCGTGCGTCCCAGATTTCGGCCATGATGGATCACCCAATTTACGATTGCCTGTATATTGGTTGCGCAGAATCAACCGGATCTGGGCTCATAACTGCCGACATCCGCTTTGCTAAGAAATGTGCCGTCGTTTCTGAAGGACCAATGTGCATCCTGTTAGGATCATCAGTCGCACGAAGGCAGCTCGAGGCTGCTGCATATGCTCCCGCAATCACATTTCCTCAAATCGAACGCCTTGCGGAAGCATTTGATCTATTCGACCGGACGCAGCGTCACGTTCTCGAGAAATTTCCTCTTGCCGAAATTGACTCGCAATCCGGCACGAATCAGACCCGTGAGTTCGTTCACGAATCTCCATCGTACAAACGCCTACTTTCCGAAATTCGTCAGCTAAACGCCGAACAATACATTGACCTCCTTGCGCTGGGTTGGATGGGAGCGAACGAGTCGTCAGATTGGACCAAATGCTTCGAGCGTGCAGAGGAAATGACGGTGACCCGCGGAGTCGACCCAGATTATTCGGCGCGTTATGGGAATATTGGCTCAGAGGATATGGGAGGGTGAGATCTCTTGTCTCAGACGCGTCGCCAACATCGGAAGACTCGTAGGGAAGACAACGCTGTTTGACACAAGCCACAGTCGTTATCGGTCGGACAGCAGTTCCTCGTTGCCAACAAGCCGGCGGAACATCGGAGGGCCAATTCGTGCAACGCTCGACCAGTGATCACGAGAACGAACGCGAATACCGCGAACTTTCCGACGACACAAAGCAGATACTTCGCCAGGAGGCCAGGTTTTCCGGGGCCAGCGTTCCCGGCGACAAAGCCGAGCAAGTACGCTCTGAACACTCTCCATCAAAACAGCCTCGAGAAAAAACCCGCTCCAAGGGATGGTTCAGGCTTGGATTCACAGCCGCAATATTTCTCGCTTGCGCGCTTGCCGTCGTTTACAGGCATGGCGAGGCTATCAGCGAAAATTATCCTGCACTCGAAAAAGGTATCGTGACGTATTCGGAAATCGTGGACCGCGGTCATCAAATTGCGGCAGAAAACCTCCGATGGCTGGGTGAAAACGCAGACGTCATGACAGATGGGCTGGAAGACATGGTGCGTTGAAATGCCCTGGTCCCTGCCCAGCTTGCCCGTTTCGACCAGAATGGCCGTGCATCGATTCCCCACTTTAGTCTCTGCGCAACAATGGTTAGTTCCAGTTTGGAGACAACTATTGTTGAAACTGGGAACGGAGGAAATGGCATCATGAATTCGAGCTATCGCGTTGTTGTCATCGGCGGGGGCGTCGTTGGAGCTTCTGTACTCTACCACCTGGCAAAGTTTGGATGGGGGGACGTCGCGCTCATCGAGCGGTCGGTTCTGACAGCGGGCTCGTCGTGGCACGCAGCCGGGGGAATTCACGCCCTCAATGCAGACCCAAACATGGCTGCGCTCCAAGCTTACACGATTGATCTACTGTCCGAGATCGAGCGAGAGTCCGGCCAGGAGATTGGGCTCCACATGACAGGCGGAGTAACTCTCGCATCAGCAGCACCCCGGTGGGAGTGGCTACAGGCAACCCACAAGATATTCCAGACGATCGGGATCGAGGATTGCCATCTCATGACACCCGAAGAGGTCAAGGATCGCTGTCCAATCATCAGCACAGATGGGGTTGTTGGTGGCCTTTGGGCAGACCGGGAAGGATACATTGATACAACCGGAACGGTTCACGCATATGCGGGTGCCGCCCGCAAACATGGTGCAGACGTCATCGAACACAACCGTGTTGTTGACCTCAAACAGCGACACGATAGTAGCTGGGACGTGATCACAGAAAACGGGACCGTTCACGCCGAGCATGTCGTCAACGCCGCCGGTTTGTGGGCCAAGCAGGTTGGACGGATGGCGGGACTGGACCTGCCGCTATCGCCGCTCGCCCACCACTACTTGGTTACTGAAGAAATCCCTGAGGTTGCGGCACTGGACTTCGAGTTGCCCATGACGATCGATCTCGAGGGTTTCACGTACATGCGGCAAGACCAAAACGGAATCCTTATCGGGATTTACGAGATCGACCACCAGCATTGGAACATCGATGGCGCACCGTGGGATTACGGATTCGAACTCATCCAGGAGGACCTTGATCGGATCGAGAACGAACTGATCATGGCGAACCGCCGGTATCCCATTCTCGAAAGGACAGGGATTCGCAACTGGGTTAATGGGGCGTTTACGTTTTCTCCTGACGGCAATCCGCTCGTAGGCCCGATCAGAGGGCTGAAAAACTACTGGCTGGCGTGCGGTGTCATGGCTGGGTTCCTTCAGGGTGGCGGCGTCGGCAAGACGCTTGCCGAATGGATCATTCACGGTGAGCCCGAGAACGATGCCTGGTCGATGGATATTGCCCGTTACGGATCCTTTGCGTCAAACCGAGAGTACATTCGCCAGACCACCGGGCAGTTCTATTCCCGCCGCTTCGTCATGACCTACCCAAACGAGCAGCTGCCTGCTGGGCGCCCGCTTCGAAAAGCCCCTGCCTACGATGCCATGACCAAAGCAGGCGCTGTTTGGGGATGCAGTTGGGGACTAGAAGTGCCGTTGGTGTTTTCTCCGCCAGGATTTTCCGAAACCCCGACATTGCGACGATCGAATGCTTTTCCGTTGGTGGCTGAGGAGTGCCACGCAGTTCGTAACGAAGTTGGTCTCTTGGATATATCTGGATTCTCGCGATTTCGGGTCACAGGAGCCGACGCTCATGCATGGCTTGACCGGGTCATGGCAGGACGATTGCCTAGGCCGGGTCGCGTCGCGCTTTCGCCCATGTTGGGTCACGATGGTCGGCTCAAGGGCGACTTGACCGTGTTCAACTGGGGGCAGAACGAATGGTGGATCATGGGGTCCTATTACCTACGGGAATGGCATATGCGCTGGTTCACGGACCACGTTTCCGCCAGGGACGATGTGCGGATCGAGGATATTTCTGATTCGGTCGTTGGGTTTTCGATCTCGGGACCAAATTCTCGGGAGGTTCTGGAAAAGCTGACACATGAAGATGTCTGCAATTCAAGCATGTCATTCATGTCTTGCCGCACGCTGGACGTGGGTTTGATCCGAGCAAGGGTTGGTCGGTTGTCCGTGTGCGGTGAACTCGGATACGAAATAAATTGCAACGCCTCGGAGCATATTGAACTCAGGAACATTCTACTCGAAGCGGGCGCGGATTTAGGGCTCAGGGAATTCGGATACTATGCGCTTAACTCGCTGAGATTGGAAAAAAGTTTTGGAATCTGGTCGGCTGAGTTCACACAGCGGTACACTGCGGGCATGACTGGGCTCGATCGCTGGATAGACTACTCGAAAGGCGGCTTTGTCGGAGAAACAGCAGCCCTAGCGGAACGTGACCAAAACGCTCATTCTCATCGCCTGGTAACTCTTCAGATTGATACGCGAGACTCCGATGCGTCCGGTTTCGAGCCTGTATGGAGTGGAGACCAAAGGGTGGGGTTCATTACGTCCGGCGGGTACGGACACACCGTCAAGAAAAGCCTAGCGATGGCATTAGTCGAACCGGAATTCGCAGAGACCGGAACTGAAGTTTCTGTCCATGTCGTTGCTGACAAGTTTCCCGCACGTGTTGTCGCCAGATCACCCTATGACTCGTTAGGAAGTGCGATGCGTCAGTGACCAGAGTTCACCGCCATGCTCGTGTGGACTTTCGGGTAGACCCCAATTCCTGATCCGCTACTTTAGTGTGCAGGGACTATCCCCGCGCTCGCGGGTTTCGGCTGGACCCCGAATTCTGAACCAGTACACTCAACAGGTCGATCGTGTAGGCCTGTAGGGCGTTGCGGCTGGACCCCGAATTCTGAACCAGTACACTTGCTACCGAGGGTAAGGTAGTACGGTGCCCGTTGCGGCTGGACCCCGAATTCTGAACCAGTACACTGCCGCAGTCGACGCAATCTCTCGCACGAGGTTGCGGCTGGACCCCGAATTCTGAACCAGTACACTCAAAGCCAAGACCCCCCGCAAGATCATCATGTTGCGGCTGGACCCCGAATTCTGAACCAGTACACTCATGACGCCTACCGTGGCGTTGTGAATCAGGTTGCGGCTGGACCCCGAATTCTGAACCAGTACACTGAAACGATGAAGTGGTTCGGGCCGATGTGGGTTGCGGCTGGACCCCGAATTCTGAACCAGTACACTGGCATGTGCTTCCTATGCGATGCCTAGGATGTTGCGGCTGGACCCCGAATTCTGAACCAGTACACTGATCCCGACAGCGAACGGCCGCGCCTACACGTTGCGGCTGGACCCCGAATTCTGAACCAGTACACTGCGCGAAGGCAGGGGCCGCGCTCCTGTCGTGTTGCGGCTGGACCCCGAATTCTGAACCAGTACACTGCGCGAAGGCAGGGGCCGCGCTCCTGTCGTGTTGCGGCTGGACCCCGAATTCTGAACCAGTACACTAGAGGTCGCGGGTTCGAGTCCCGTCCGTCTGTTGCGGCTGGACCCCGAATTCTGAACCAGTACACTTTTGATCCATTCGATATCTGTGTCAGCCATGTTGCGGCTGGACCCCGAATTCTGAACCAGTACACTCGGTTCAACCCGCACGTGTTCAGCGCGGACGTTGCGGCTGGACCCCGAATTCTGAACCAGTACACTCACGGCGATCGCACCCACCGTGCTCATGTGTTGCGGCTGGACCCCGAATTCTGAACCAGTACACTTGACGTGAGATAGCCGTTGACAGCGTGGTTGTTGCGGCTGGACCCCGAATTCTGAACCAGTACACTCGTCTCGATTGTCAGTCTACGTGCTGCGAGGTTGCGGCTGGACCCCGAATTCTGAACCAGTACACTGGTGGTGACCAGTATGCCGTCGCTGTGACTGTTGCGGCTGGACCCCGAATTCTGAACCAGTACACTGGGGGCGGACGGGCCGGACGGAAACAAGCAGTTGCGGCTGGACCCCGAATTCTGAACCAGTACACTCTGGGAGCGGGCGGTGTGGGACGCGAGCTTGTTGCGGCTGGACCCCGAATTCTGAACCAGTACACTTGCAAGAGCGACCGAACGTGAGCGCGTACCGTTGCGGCTGGACCCCGAATTCTGAACCAGTACACTGATTGCCAAGCGATTGAGAATTACGTGTCTGTTGCGGCTGGACCCCGAATTCTGAACCAGTACACTGATACGTCAAGACATGCGATATTGCTTGCGGTTGCGGCTGGACCCCGAATTCTGAACCAGTACACTGGAGGCAGCGCAATGACCGTTCAACAGCTTGTTGCGGCTGGACCCCGAATTCTGAACCAGTACACTCAACACGGCGGCCAAGACCAACGTCGATCAGTTGCGGCTGGACCCCGAATTCTGAACCAGTACACTCTGTTCTATGGAGTAGGTTTCAGACATGTTGTTGCGGCTGGACCCCGAATTCTGAACCAGTACACTCCGGAACATGATTTGCAATGTTTGCTCGCTGTTGCGGCTGGACCCCGAATTCTGAACCAGTACACTGAAACCATGCCGCGTCCATGTCGGACGTAGGTTGCGGCTGGACCCCGAATTCTGAACCAGTACACTAAGAGACACTATTGATCATTGGCTTGCTCAGTTGCGGCTGGACCCCGAATTCTGAACCAGTACACTTCGCTATCGTTGTTGATGTCGATCGACTCCGTTGCGGCTGGACCCCGAATTCTGAACCAGTACACTGCATGGTTTGGTCAACCACCTGACCCGACCGTTGCGGCTGGACCCCGAATTCTGAACCAGTACACTACTGGATCATTGCGCGTGACACTGAAACCTGTTGCGGCTGGACCCCGAATTCTGAACCAGTACACTAAGGCGACAGCAAGCAAGAAAGCGGCCGGTGTTGCGGCTGGACCCCGAATTCTGAACCAGTACACTCGAGGACTGGCAGCTCCCGCCTCAGCTCCTGTTGCGGCTGGACCCCGAATTCTGAACCAGTACACTCCTCGATCGCGTGACCGCCGACCTCCAGACGTTGCGGCTGGACCCCGAATTCTGAACCAGTACACTGAAACAGGATTCCAAATTCCTGTTCAAGGCGTTGCGGCTGGACCCCGAATTCTGAACCAGTACACTGACGAGCAGTACCGTTACGACAGCTCGTCGGTTGCGGCTGGACCCCGAATTCTGAACCAGTACACTGGCTACGCGGACGCCGACAATTTCAACCAAGTTGCGGCTGGACCCCGAATTCTGAACCAGTACACTTTGTATGCCGCCCAAATTCCTGTTTTTCCGGAGATTTTGGGCGGCATGCGACTGTGAGGAATGCATACAAGTCATCAAAATAGCACCAGTTGGTGCGGGTTTTCTCTTGCCTTCTTTCGATGCCGATTCGAAAAATGGACGATGTTCCGGTATTGTCGGTCAGTAAAATTAAGGATTTGGATGTCTCCCGCACTTGGCAGAGATCTTTGAATTCGGCTGACCCTGGTCTCGAAAGCCTCTTTGCCGTTCACAAAACGAGCGTACACCGAGAATTGGCAGCGCTCGAAGCCCTCGTTCAACAAGAACTCCCGAAACTTTCCCGCCGCCTTTCTTTGGCTGCGCGATTCTGTCGGCAGATCGAACATCACTAGAATCCACATCAATCGGTACCCGGACAGAAACGCTGATGGGGCGGTCACTTCCCTAATCCAATGAGACAGAGAGGGTCCGGTGGGGCAGGCAGTGCGAGCACAAGCCTTCCCGACTCGAAGCTCTGTCCTACCGAAGTCGCCAATTTGACAAGGGCCAGAGATACTGGAGTAACGCCAGGCCCGATCGGTAGATCTGCTGAAATTAGTTGCGCAAGCAATTTCTTGGCAGATGCGTCCACGGTTTCTCCGGACTGACGGACGATATTCCTGACTGCGCAATCCACAAGTGGACGAAACGGTTCCATAAGATCATCGGCAAGAGCAAAAGCGTTTCCTCTGTTCGAATGGTGTAATCCAATCGTGGGATGCAATCCAGCAGCGACCACTGCACGGGCTGCTGCCGAGCGAAACACAGTATATCCATAATTGAGCAGTGCGTTTGGACCCGATCCACCAAGATCTCGGCGAAACTCAGTGCCCATTAATCGTGGCCAGTAATGTCGGGCGGCCTGAGCTTCGACGTTGGTCCTGTCACCCGACATTACGCTCCGAGCCAATTGATCAAGCCGACCTCGCTGCTGTCCCACAGCACCCAAGACCTGTGCTTGCATCAAAACCTTTGAGATCACGACTTTTTTCCAAGCCTGTTTTTTCAGTGGTGCTTTGGCATTACATTGGGCTCTCATTCGCGCACCTTGCGCGAAATGCCCTTCGACGGGAAGTAACATGCTCCGAGGCACATGATTCGAACCGCACAAAACTACCGGCGTACCTCTATCACCAAGTTCGGTCAGCAATGACGTTGACCAAGTTGTTCCATGCGCATGTACAATCACGGCCGTAATCTGGTCCAACGGTGTGCGACCGACTTCGTTGCCCTTCTCTGACACTTTCAGAAAGCCGCGGTCACGCGACAGATGCCGACCATCGGTTACTATGTCGATGATCTGATCCACTGTTCACGTTTGCTAATCCAGATAAGGACCTGGATCTCGTACAACTCCCATTTCATCAACATGAACTCGGCGCAACTTGTACTCCTTTAGCTTGCCTACAGTCACTCGCACAAATGAGAACGGATCAGACCTGTCACGACTTCTAGCATCAGCATTCGCTTCGTTATTCGGTACAAGGTCAAGCCGCTGGTTGCTGAGCTGAGCAACTGTTGCGAAGAACTCCCCGTGCTTGGGATGAGTAAGAAAAACCATGTCCTTTTTGTACAATCGCATGATCCTCTTTGCAGCCGGATGAGGTTTTTTGGTTACAGCACTCTGATGTACCTCAAAGGTCGTCAAGACTTGTTGTTTCCATTGACCATCAGGCAGTTCCCAGACCTCATAGCAACAGTTGCTGTCTGGCTTGTAACCCTTGTAGGCATGTCCATTCCTGTCTCTAATTTCAATGACATTTAGGGGTTCAATCAAACGAACCCTCCGCATTCCACGATAGCGAACAGAATTGTTGGCGTAATCGATCAGTGCCTTTGTAAAGTCTTTCTTTTCCTTCCCTTGGGTGACAGCCATTAGTTCCCGCTTCAAGTAAGGGTCGCGAATCTTCTCTAGAGATTTCGCGTCCAATTGATCCAAGGGCTTGCGTGACACTACGAGCGAAACGTCACCTTTGGTTAAGCCAGTCAGACCATAGGCCGTTTCATTATGCAACTGAGCTGAGGTACTGTCTCGACCTGAGCTGCGAACTGAATTGTCAATGCGCCCGTGGTCAGCGCGATGGCTCACCACAATCCTCTTGAGTTGCGCATCTATGTCACTTCGAAATCCCTCCCAAGGAGGGTCAGTCTTTCGAGCTACATGTTCCGCACCCTGCTCCTCCCCGCGGCTTGCAGCCCGACTGATCCGCTGCAGGAGACTGCGATCGGTTGCTGCAACCACGGCTGCATCAATCGCATGGTGGCGATGGTCAGTCCGATTTTTCGGTTTGTCGGCCCCCTTGTCCCGGTCGCCCAATAGACTATTCAGACCCCAGTGCCTCCGTAACATTTCGGTCAGACGTCCAGGAATGACCCAAACATGCTGTCTTTCGTCCGAAAAAAGTGATTCCAGATATGTCCTCGTGAGGCGACTCAGATATTGCGTATCCACCAGCGCTCGATCAAGAAATCCTCTGTTTTTCTCGAATCGAGTCATTGCATCCTGAGAAAACCTCCACTGCTTGTTCTCAGGGAGAGAACTAAGGTTTGCCGCAATCGCATCCCATCGTTCAGGATCACCGCCCCACGCTTCCCATGGTGTCCTATTTCGCTTTTCTCGATTGGCCTCCATGATACACAACGTCCTATTGGCAGGGCTATCGTCCAACGTCCGAGAATATGGAAGTATGTGGTCCTCGTCACACGATCCATTGAACAGCATCGACACAGAGATTCTCTGCCCAGAGTAAGGGCAGAATCGCATCATGGGGTCCTTTCCGAGTTCCTCCCAAAGCCTCAAGCGCATCCGATTGCCCCCAGAGTTTGCAACACCGAGTTCTTCCAGTTTCTGCCCCCGTGAGATCGCCGCCTCTGTGTTCTTCTTTAGCCTATATTGTGTCTCTTTTTTCTGTTCCGAAGACTGTTTTAGTTCTCGGGCAACCTCGACGACAATTTGATCTGGTTTTCCGTAAACACCAATGATCTTGTTGACCAACCGTCGCAGTTGGTTAAGACCGATGTGCACGGTCGGATTTGTTATTCGCCCGAACCGTTCTATGTCATCATGTCTAGGTTCCTGCGTTCCCGGTATTACGTGACGGTCCAAGACTTGCCCGTAATAGGGGAGTTTGTCGAATACTTCACCTGTGCGAAAGTCTGAATGACTCCACCCACATGCATCGACGGCACCACTGTAGGTCAAGACATCAGACTCGAGTTTTTCCAATATTCTTCGAGTTGCGGTTTCTCCAATTCGGGAGAATCCCTCTGGCAAAGGAGCTCCTGCCACGTTTTCCGCAATGGCCTGATCAAGTCCGTACCTATCCCGGAGCCAACCAATCAGTTCCTCCGGTGACTCTTCTGTTCGCAACCTTTCTATGATCCCCCATTGATCATCGGCGGTCATTCTTGTCCAACGGGTACCGAATCGATCAGGGTGGGAAAGACTCGCAAGAACTTGGTCGCATTTGATGGAGTCGCGATTTACCGTTTCCAAAGTGAAACTCTCATCTGGCGAGAGAGCGACAACCCTTCTCAATGTTGTCAATTTCATTGACATGCCGGACATCGACTTGGTGTGTTTTTTGTTATCGAGGGCAGACACAATCAAGTCACGTTCGGTTCTCGTCAGTGGACGAGACGGTTCGCCGACGGTTTTCACTCTCAGTGAGTTGACCGTCTCGAGAAGTACTCTCCTTGCCGTCAAGGGATGGGCCTTCGGTAATCGTTCTTCATCACAGAGCAAACACCGACCAACCTTGGGTTGCTTCAATGGCCTTTGAAAAAAGATGGTCTGACCGATGACCTCTTTCAGTTCGTCAGAGAGAACTTCGGGATGGTATCGGGCCTGTGCTGACCAGATCTTCTCGAACTCCTCCATGAGATGCCGGCGGTCCGGATAGAAGTCATACTTGGCCTTCTCCTTTGCATCACCTTCCTGTACCGTCGTCGTCAGCCGCGTCCGTACGGGCATTGGCCCATTTGCTCCACTCTCCGGTTGACGCCGTTTATGCAAGAATTCTCCGTATGTACGGGCACCGACGCTCATCATGGCTTGATCAAGTCTCGCGACCGCCTCCTTGATCAAACCGCCTTCGTTGTCTCCTTTGTCTGTTTTTCGATTGGACTTGAATCCACGACGTTGATTGAGGTGGAAGATGGCGCGTCCGACATGAGTTAACGGCAATGCGCAGTCGAGCGCCTTCGCTCGCAAAGCATATGGATCAAGGCTTGCCAGTTCCTTTGCCTCAGCCGAATCGACTGGCATCAGCCCTGCATCAACCAGTTTTTTCATCAGCGAACTTCGGCGCCTCAGATACCTGTCCCGTCGCCGTCGCATGCTGCGGGCGTTTCGGCGATCTACTGCCAAGGACGTTCCGGACTTTGGGTCTCGGCCATCGGAAAAAATCCTGACCCCACCGTCGATGACACTCGTGATTTCTCCGTTACGGGTTTCGTAAAGCCACCACCCGATAGAGTTTGTTCCGATGTCTATTCCCAGACGCACGAAGGATAGTCCCTATTTTTTCGGATTCACAGTCGGTTATGATTACTGCTTGAACTCGTTCTCGTCTACGTCTATTTCTCTGCCTGTTCAGAATTCGTGGTCGAGCCGTTAACAAGCACTCGATTGCAACACATTGAAATGCGGGCTACGGCCCGCATTTCCACTTTGTGGCCAACGAATAAAATTTTCAGAAGAACAAACTTGGGTCCGACGCCGCCGTACGCTAAGTCTTTTTCCAACATCCATAGTGCAGCACGAAGAACCCCAAAGCATTTTCTGCCTCAACACTTCGATATCATCAGCACGATCGTGGCCTTGAGTGACCAGCTTGGTTCGAGAGACATTCTTCCGTAGGGCCGGCCACATACTGAACAGAAAACCACAGTAGTAACACCTAGCGGGAGTTTACCGCGTTCGGCGTCAGATGTCGACTGGGTCGCGTGACGGCGATCTTGCAGATCTGCCGCAACTTTCTGTTTTTGCGTGATATTGTGGGAGCGGGTCCTGACGACGACGCCCGTCGTCTCCGACGCCTGTTCTGTATGACCTAACTGCTGAGGTGACGCTTGAGATCGAGCGCGTCGAACAGTTCCCTGTCCTCGTCATCCATCTGGGACAGCGTCATTTGCATGTCGGTTTTCTTGCCGCGTCGCTCGTAGACCACGCCGACCTCGCGAATGGCTGCAAGGCGGTCGACGAGCTCGGTCGCGGAGATGTCGAAGCCCCGTTTCCGGACCTTGCGGTGCAGGAGGCCGATGAGCATCAGCGCCAGGACGCAGCACAGGACGTGGACGCGGATCTTCTGATCGGTCCAGTGATACTGGAGCCTCAGGGCGATGTGTCGCGTGTCCTTCATTTGCCGGAATGCGGCTTCCACGTGATGCTGGGCGCGGTATCCGCCGACGATTTCGGCGTCGCTCCAGTCGTGATTGTCGGTGAAGACGAGGGTTTTTCCCAGCAGGGTTTCCTTGAGGTTCTCCCATTCGTCCCGGTCGAACCGATAGGTGAGAACCGGCAGACCGTCGCGTTCTGCGACGTCGACCTTGAAGAGTTGCTTCATGTGGCGGGCCTTGAGCCACTGTTCGACCTTCTTCCGGGTTCCCTCGACGGTTGGCGGCGACCCGCGATTCGTCTCTCCGGTGTGCCAGCGTCGCAGCGCGGCCTGGAGGTCGCGCAGATGGCGGCGGCGTTTCGCGATCTCGCGCTTCAGGGTGCGGGTCTGGGCATCGAACAGGTTCCGGTTCCAGGTGACGACGACGGTCCGTTCGGCGCCGAACAGATGACGCTTGACGCGGCGCGCGCGGACGCCGTCGAAGTCCTCGAGCGGGGCGAGGCTTTCGGCGGTCATGTCCAGCAGGTCGCGATGGTGCGTGGGGACGAGGGAACCGGTGAAGTTGTAGGGTCCCTTGTCGACGGCGGCGATGTTGTCCGCGGAATTGTTGCCCTTGTCGAAGATCAGCGTGATGTTCTCGACCTGGTCGGTGATGTCGCGGCATCGCGCGACGAGAGCGTCGACGAGGCTTGCGAATGTCGTCGCGTCGTGCTGGTTTCCCGGAAAGGCGTGATGGAAGAGCGGCAGGTGGCTGTCGCGCGAGACCAGGAGCGCGAGGCCGACGATGCGCAAGGCCTTTCGGCCTTGCTTGCTGTGTCCGCGCTGCGCGAGTTCCGGCGCCTCGTTGTAGGTGTCGATGAAGGTGAAGAAGTTCGTTGCGTCGAAGAGGACGCGACCGAGATCGACATCGTGGTCCTTGACCATCCTGGCGACGATGTCGCGTTCGATGCTGGGGATGTGGTGTTCCTCGATGCGGTCCATGTTGTCCCAGAAGCGCTGGCTCGAGAGCTGGTTGGGATTGATGCCGAGCAGGCGGGCGAGAACGGTTTGCCTGAACCAGTCGGCGATTGCGGCCTTGGAGCACGGCGCGACGCAGCGATTGAGGATGGCGATGAGGATGTAGGTTCCGACGGAGGGGCCTGATCCTCGTTTCGGCGCGTACCTGTCGACGCATTCGACGATGTCGAGTTCTCTGGCGACGTCGAGGAGAGCTGCGAGCGCTGCGAAGTCTCGGACGACGGCGTGTTGCGGTTGGGGTCCTTCGACGGCATCGACGATGTCTTCGGCTCGTCCGAGATACTTCTGCCAGACGATCTTCGGCTTTCCGTTGACGCGTTTCGACTCTCGGGCGTAGTAGTAGAGGTTTCCCTTGATCTTTTTCTTGACGAGGCTCACCATGGTTAGGTCACACAAGATGTTGTTATCTGGTTTCAGATTATCACTATGAATATGCTATTGCAACATTTTTTTGTCATGCTCCTTCTCAAAAAGTTAGGTCATACGCCTGTTTGGTCCGCGCGATCTCGGCTCCGCTGCTTGACAGCGGCTCAAAAGCGTTTGAAATCAACAGGTTAAGCAGTCAGGAGTGCGGTCAGCAAAGTCCTGGCAGGTGGCAAATCATGCTTGAACGCGGTAAAGTCACGCTAGAACTTCATCGTCTTGCGAGGCCCAAGCGAACGCTGCCGTACAACTTGTTGAGAATGGCAGCCGAGGCCGTGACCGCATTTCTCGCATTGTCGCTCATTGAGGCCTTTGCTGATTGTTCTGATTCAGCCACGCCGTAGGGAAATGCGTCGCGACCCTTGATAGTTCGCCTAGGAACCTTGAGACGTTTATTTCGTGTGTCCACGTCAACCCAAAACCGAAAAACTGCTCTCCTTATTGATTTCGCGCCGGCGGGAGTAAAACCCGGCGTCGATCTGCCTATCGATGTACGGTAGTTTGAACTGCAACGGACGTTCATCGTGTTCGTTTCCATTCTCACACGTCGCAATCAGTTCAGCCATCAACCTCCCAGCTATCGGTGCATTCTTGTACTGATTCCCACTGGTTCCGATCGCCATATAGAACCCCGGCAGCGATGAACAATCATAAACCGGAATCCAATCGTCGGTCACATCGTAAAGGTCCACAACCCCGCGCATTCTGCTCGGAATCCCTAGTGATGGCACCCGTTGTGCAAATCGCAAGGCCTGATGAGTCCACTGATTGCTAAAGTTGCGATCATAAGTATCGGCATCCACCCACTCGCGAGGGTCGCATTCGGGGTCCTCAGATCCTATCAGGATGAAATTGCCCGTCTCGGGTCTCACGTAACAGCCAATATCACTGTCAGAAACAACCATACCATCTGTTTCGAAATCAAAACCATTGGGTGCTGGCACATGTGCAACTTCCTGCTTGAGCGCCCTCGTGGAAATCGTCATGTCATCCAGAACGTTTGCCATCGCATTGATCTTGGCAGAATTCGGACCTCCGACATTGACGACAACGGGTGCATGGACTTCACTGCCATCATCAAGTGCCACACCGCTCACCTTTCCCGATTTCTGGAGAATGCCGGTCACCGTGCGACCGAAAACAAACCTCCCACCTTGTTGCTCTGCCGCATGTTGCAGATTCTGTGCAGAAAGAGCGGGATCCGTGACATAGCCGGCCGTCGGCCAATAAATTGCGCCTTCGATTCGACGACCATTTGATTTGCCAAAATCCGGATCGTCCATGCGCTTGGCCGGTGAATAACTCTGCAGATCGTAGATAGGTAGCCGGTCGACGATTGCCCGAGCGTCCCATTCTTCATAAGGAATTCCGAGGTCATCACAGATTGAGACATGTTTGTTCAGGTGCCCATTCAACTCGGTTCGCATGACGAGACACCCCGTTTCGCGAAACTGCGCCATTCCCCTCGGATCATTCGCCTCAAGGTATTCGGCCCAATCGCGCCAATAATGATATCCCTCAAAAGCAAATGCCGTTCCGTCAAGAGTCGAATAATGGACTCGAATGATTGCGCACGAACCGCTGGTCGGGCCGTGACCGGCTGCTCGATTTTTGTCGATCGAGATTGTCCGGAATCCAACCCTATTCAGTTCAAGAGCAATCGCAGTGCCAATGACACCCGCACCGATGATTACTGCGTCGGCTGTCTTGGTCATCCCTGATCTCTCCTTGTCTCTCGGCTCATGTTTCGGTGCCGTTTCGCCCATCTGTGTACAGTCATCCTTCGAGTTCTACCATCGACTGCAATTCCCCAATCGTCACCAAAGACAACACAGTCCCTGCCGCCGAAGCATCACACTTTCATGAGTTCAACTCGACCAGGTGCCTCGACGTGGTGGTCCCGTGAAACATACCAAGGCGAATCCGATCCGAATACATCTTCCCGACCGGGGCCAGAAAATACCCCATCACCTGATGACTGGGTGACCCGAGTTCTCCCGTGACAACCCGAACTGGTTCAATCTTCCCGCCTTGACCCGCCGCAACTGCACCGACCACAGCCAGAAAATGGCGCAGGCGACACCAAACGAGCGCCGCATTCGATGGGACTTCCGGAAAAGTCAGGTGAACAGGGGGCGAGTTGCGATCCTTCGTCAGTCCTGAGGGTCGAGACGTATGGCCCCCTGGCTCGCATTGCCCACGAGCGATGCATAGGCTCTCAGTGCCTTGGACACCTTACGCTTGCGCGGCTTTTCCGGTCGCCAGCCCGAGGGATACGCTGCGTCCATCGCCACCCGACGTTCACCAAGCTCTTCGTCAGTCAGGCGAACATCGATCCGACGGTTTGGAATGTCGATATCGATCATGTCGCCCTCCTGGATCAGGCCGATGTTGCCACCTTCGGCTGCTTCGGGCGACACGTGCCCGATCGACAGACCTGACGTTCCACCTGAGAATCGCCCGTCCGTCACAAGCGCACAGGCCGCTCCGAGCTTCATCGATTTGAGATAGCTCGTCGGATAGAGCATTTCCTGCATACCCGGCCCACCACGGGGGCCCTCGTACCGGATCACCACAACATCTCCCGATGCAACCTCTCCTCCGAGAATCCGCTTGACCGCTTCATCTTGCGACTCGCAGATCAGTGCTGGCCCCGAGAATTTCAGGATCTTCTCATCCACGCCGGCCGTCTTCACGACACAACCTTCCGAGGCGATGTTGCCAAAAAGAACTGCCAATCCGCCGTCTTGCGAAAAAGCGTGCTCCGCTTCGCGAATGACGCCGGCCTTCCGGTCAAGATCGAGTTCCGTGTATCGCCGACTCTGCGAAAACGCGGTCTGCGTGGGAACACCGCCCGGCGCGGCGAGATACACCTGGTGGACCGTTGAATCATCCGTCTTTGCGATGTCCCAAGTATCGAGTGCCTCGCCCAAGGTCTCCGTGTGAATCGTCGACACTGAGCGATCGATGAGGCCGGCACGATCCAGTTCTCCGAGAATCGCAAAAATCCCTCCAGCACGATGAACATCCTCCATGTGTACGTCCGAAACCGCGGGCGCCACCTTGCACAGGCACGGCGTGCGTCGCGACAGCGCATCGATGTCCTCGAGAGTGAAATCCACTCCGCCTTCGTGCGCAATCGCCAGAAGGTGAAGAATGGTGTTGGTCGAGCCACCCATCGCGATATCCAGCGCCATCGCGTTCCTGAATGCCGCCTTCGTGGCAATTCCGCGAGGCGTGACACCCGCATCGCCTTCCTCATAGCGCTGCCGGGCAAGCGTCACGACTCGCTGGCCGGCCCTGCGGAAGAGGGCTTCACGATCCGCATGCGTGGCTAGAATCGATCCGTTGCCTGGAAAGGCGATGCCAAGCGCCTCTGCCAAGCAGTTCATTGAATTGGCAGTGAACATCCCAGAACAGGAGCCGCAGGTCGGGCAGGCATTCCGCTCGAATTCGGCAACCTCCTCATCCGAGAGATCGGGATTGGCGGCCTGAACCATGGCGTCCACCAGGTCAACCGCACGTTCCTTGCCCTTGATGACGACCTTGCCAGCTTCCATGGGACCGCCCGAGACGAAAATTGCCGGGACATCAAGACGCATCGCAGACATCAGCATGCCCGGAGTGATCTTGTCGCAGTTCGAAATGCAGACCATTGCGTCGGCGCAATGCGCATTGACCATGTATTCGACGCTGTCGGCGATGACTTCGCGCGACGGCAGCGAATACAGCATGCCGTCGTGCCCCATCGCGATTCCATCATCCACCGCGATCGTGTTGAATTCCTTCGCCACGCCCCCGGCGTTTTCGATTTCCCTTGCGACAAGTTGCCCGAGATCCTTCAGATGCACGTGACCCGGCACGAACTGCGTAAACGAATTCACGACCGCGATGATCGGCTTGCCAAAGTCGCTGTCCTTCATTCCTGTTGCCCGCCACAGCCCGCGCGCCCCGGCCATGTTTCGACCGTGGGTGGTCGTACGGGATCGGTAAGGTATCATTGCCATTACATGTCTCCGGTTGTTCTCTCTGACCGATACCTAGGGGCGATCGGCTACGACTGCATACACCAATTTCGCGACGTTTTGAATCCGTCACTTGCGATGATCGAAAGATCACCGCTTTCGTCTTTCCTCATCATCGTCCGTCGAGGCGAAACACAGCGACGAACCGCCGCCACAGTGAGCCCGCTCCCGTTCGTCCGGACCTGGCCGACCATCGCAGACGGTCCATCAACGGTAGGACTCGATGACGGTAAAGGTTCCGAATAACCCGATAGAGAGTGAACAGAAGCACGGCAAGAACCGCGAGGAAAATGATGCTGAACCACGGGATTGTCGAAGCGTCGGGGCCTGAGACCGTCGCGACCGAAATCGCATTCGGATAGATCGTCAGAAACTCGCTGCGCCAGCCATAGTGCGTGATCGCGACCCAGACCGGGTCGTCGTCGGCGCTTACGAGCGACTTCGCCTCGGCGTTCACGTTGGCGCTGTCGACCTTGAAGTAGGGCGGCCAACCGAATCCCGTGTCCTCATTGCGGTAAACCATGAGACCGCCATCGGGCATGATGGCATCGATGAAAAAGACATCGCGATTCTCGAGATTGGCTGTTCCGGTCGGAGATTGGGTCCAAAAGATGCTGTTGATCCCGAAATCGACTCGACGCTCATAGGCATCGATGATCCTGACGATGTCTTTCTGAGGAAGCGTATAGTGCAGAAAAGCCACACATCCAGCGACCAGGGCGGCAAGGGGCACCCACCGCAACAGATAACGCATGATTCGATATCCCATTTCCAAGCATCCCCCGGATCGGCATCATTCAGGCAATCGTGTTTACACCTTTGGCCTCATGGTCGATAGAGTTTCCCAATCGGGGCAGATTGGCCGAATGAAACATAACGGAGTGATTGAGGGATGACACGCGAATGGGCATTCCAGCACCGGCGCAATCCGGAAATCTCGGCCTCTAACATCCGGTAGCGGGGGGACTCATGAAGCCAGGAACGCAAAATCTGATCACGGATGTGGACGGCATCCTCGTCGGCAACGCATCATGCCCGCAACTGAAATCCGGCGTCACTGTGGTCACGTCTGATCAACCGTTCACAGCGGCAGTTCATGTCATGGGCGGGGCTCCCGGAACCCGTGAGACCGATCTGCTCGACCCTTCGCGACTGGTCGAGAAGGCCGACGCGCTCGTTCTCGCCGGCGGATCGTCCTTCGGCCTCGATGCTGCATCCGGTGTCTCCGATGCACTTCGGGCGATTGGCCGTGGTTTCGCTGTCGAAGATGTCACGGTCCCGATCGTGCCCTCGGCCATTCTGTTCGACCTTCTGAACGGCGGTGACAAGGGCTGGGATGTGAACCCCTACCGCGACCTTGGTCGGCAGGCGTTCGAAAACGCTGGGGACAATTTTGAGTTCGGAACTGTAGGGGCTGGCACCGGTGCCACGACAGCAAACCTCAAGGGCGGACTGGGATCAGCATCGCTTCAACTGGCTGACGGGTTGGTCGTCGGTGCGGTTGTCGCGGTCAATCCGGTCGGCAGCGTCACGGTTCCCGGCAGCAACAGATTTTGGGCAGCACCCTTCGAAATCGACGGGGAGTTCGGCAGTGTCGGCCTTCCGGAAGAAGTGCCGGATACGCAGGCGACATTCACTGGCAAACACGGAGCTCTGAACGTGAAGGCGAACACGACCATCGCAGTCGTGGCCACAAACGCTGATCTGAGCGTTGCACAAGCCGAACGCATGGCCATCGCCGCCCATGACGGCATGGCACGAGCGATCGTTCCGTCACACACGCCGTTCGACGGCGACCTCGTGTTCGCAGCAGCAACAGCGACACATTCGCGACAGATCACGAGCGGTGATCTTCTTTCAATATGCCACGCCGGATCAATATGCCTGACACGAGCAGTGGCCCGTGGCGTCTGGTCAGCAAAAGCCGAGACCGGAGATCTCCTTCCGAGTTGGAGTCAGATATGACCGGGTTTCGGATCGGTTCGGATGGACCGACTCTTGGAATTGCCTGGCCAAAGATCAGTCACTTCAGGGCCATGGAATGGGCCTCGAACTCGTCTTGGGACTGCGGGGATCAATGATCGAGACAATGTCTGGTCGGGCAGGATGGGGGAGCGATCGCGAAATGAACCGCGATGAACCGACCCAGCTCGAGTGCATTCCCGAATTGTCGGACTCGAGCCGACGAACCGCAGCATGAAACCGGGACCGCGCAATCTGATCACGGACGTGGATGGCATCCTCGTCGGCAATGCGTCAAATTCAATCGAAAAAACCGGTGTCACCGTTGTCACGTCGGGCAAGCCCTTCACAGTCGTGTCGCATGCGATGGGTGGTGTCCCCGGACGGGACGAGTCCGAACTGTGGCTTCCACCGACCATGTTGGAACAGGTCGACGCGATCGTGATCTCTGGCGGCGCCGTTTTTGGTCACGACGCGGAAGCCGGTGTCTGCGATGCCCTTCGCGAACTCGGAAGGGGGTTTCCGATTGGAGATCTCCGCGACCCGATCGCGGTTGTCGGGCCGATCTTCGACCTGATCAACGGCGGCAAGAAGACACTCGACCCGCCTCCCTATGAAGACCTCGGCTGGGAGGCGTACAACAATATCGGCGAGACCTTTGAACTGGGGACGATTGGCGCAGGGACAGGCGCTACGACAGCGGATCTGAAGGGAGGCCTCGGTTCCGCTTCATTCCAGGTCAACGATGACGTCATGGTCGGAGCCGTCGTCGTGGTCAACTCGACCGGTTCAGTCACGGCCCCCGACAGCAACGAGTTCTGGGCCGCGCCCTTCGAGGTCGGCGGCGAGTTCGGTGACGCCGGCCTTCCCGACTCCGCCTTTAGTCCCGAGGAAATCCTCGAGCAAACTGGATACATTGACCGAGACAACATTTCATCGGTCGCGATCATCGCCACAAACGTCGACTTGAGCGTGCCGGAGGCAGAACATGTTGCCAGCGCCGCCCAAGACGGTTTCGCGCGTGCAATCGTTCCATCCCATACTGCGTTGGACTGCGATGTCGTTTTCGTCATCTCGACAGGAGAGGTGCCACTTGGTGATGTGTGGAGAGATCTCCCTTCGATCGGAAACGCAGCGTGGTTGTGCGTCGCGCGATCCATCGCTCGGGCAGTCGTGGCCGCACGACCCGAGCCCGGCGATGTCGTTCCGTGCTGGGTCGAGATTTGAGAACAGGCAAAACGGAGAAAAATGCGAGAGACCTTCTCTGATTCACCCCAACACGACTTGCGGTGCACATCACGACACGACGAACCGATATTACAGTTCTCTGCAGTGTCACCCGTATTGCCATCCATATGAGGCTCCCGATCGAGCCCGTTTCCGGACCCGGCATCGTGGCGCAGGCAGAACTTGCTTGGTGATTGGCAAGAATGTGAACATGCGCGCTCACCGAACTTGCCAGCGGCATTGCATTATGCGACCTCTGTCGCCTCCCACCGGCAAAACTGGAATACGACATGCTCGACCAAACCAATCTGACAGTCCTTCTCAAGGACCCTGAACTTCTGGCAACCAAAGCCTATGTCGCCGGCGAATGGATCGACGCCGACGATGGAACGCGGTTTCCCGTGATCAACCCCGCGCGCGGTGACGTCATCGTCGAGTTGCCCGATCTCGGTGTCGACGAAGTCCGACGCGCCATCGCGGCAGCCGAAGAGGCTCAGAAAGCCTGGGCCGCACGGACCGCAAAGGACCGCGCAACCGTCCTGCGACGCTGGCACGATCTTCTTATCGAAAACGCCGATGATCTCGCAGCCATCCTCACGGCCGAAATGGGCAAGCCGCTCGCCGAAGCAAAAGGCGAGATCATTTACGGCGCGAGTTTCATCGAGTGGTTCGCCGAAGAAGCCAAGCGCGTCTACGGCGAGATCATTCCCCCCACCCAGACCGACAAGCGCATCCAGGTGATCCGGCAGCCCGTCGGCGTCGTGGCCTCCATCACGCCGTGGAACTTTCCGAACGCGATGATCACCAGAAAGGCGGCACCGGCCCTCGCTGTTGGCTGCGCGATGGTCTCGCGGCCGGCCAAGGAGACCCCCCTCTCTGCGCTGGCCCTCGCGGTCCTAGCCGAACGCGCAGGATTTCCGCCCGGAATCTTCAGCGTCGTTCCGTCCACGAAATCGTCCGATGTCGGGCGCGAGTTCTGCGAGAACCCCGTCGTGCGCAAGCTCTCCTTCACCGGATCGACGGAAGTGGGACGCATCCTGATGCGACAGGGTGCCGACCAGATCATGAAGATGTCCATGGAGCTTGGCGGCAACGCACCCTTCATCGTGTTTGACGATGCCGACATCGACGCGGCGATCGAAGGCGCCATGATCTGCAAGTACCGCAACAACGGACAGACCTGCGTCTGTGCCAACCGGATCTACGTCCAGTCCGGCATCTACGACGCCTTTGCCGAGAAACTGGCCGCTGCTGCCGACGCTCTCACGATCGGCGACGGTTTCGATGCATCGGTCACGACCGGTCCGTTGATCAACGGCGACGCGGTTCTCAAGGTCGAGCAACACATCGCCGATGCCGTGAGCAAGGGAGCCGCGGTCACGACCGGTGGCAATCGCCATTCGCTCGGCGGGACGTTTTTCCAGCCGACGGTGCTGACCGGCGTCACCCGCGACATGATGGTAACGAATGACGAGACCTTCGGGCCCGTCGCGCCGCTCTTCCGATTCGACGACGAGGCCGACGTCATCGAACAGGCCAACGACACGATCTTCGGGCTGGCGGCATATTTCTACGCCCGCGATCTCTCGCGGGTCTACCGTGTCGCCGAGGCGCTCGAATACGGCATCATCGGAATCAACACGGGGATCATTTCGACCGAGGTGGCGCCATTCGGCGGGGTCAAGCAGTCGGGCATCGGGCGCGAGGGCTCCCGCCACGGAATCGATGACTATCTGGAGATGAAGTACCTCTGCCTCGGGATCTGACCCGCAAGCAGCTGCGACGGGCAGGCTGCCGCCAAGCCCCTGCCCTCACACAAAAAAACGGCCCGCATTGCGGGCCGTTTGCATTTTTAACCTGGTGAGGCGGTCGTGATCACGATGCCTTCTTCTGCCGCTTGGTGGCGGTGATGGTCTCAACAGCAGGGCCGATCTCGATTCGCCGGGGCTTCAGAGCCTCGGGGATCTCGCGAACGACGTCGACGTGGAGCAGGCCGTTCTCGGTGCTGGCACCGACCGCCCGGATATGATCCGCAAGCTGGAACCGACGTTCGAACGCGCGATTGGCGATTCCGCGATGCAGAAAGTTCGCATCGCCGTTCGTCTTCGATTCGGCCTTCTTGCCGGAGATCACCAATTGACCGTCGCGGGTTTCCACCGAAAGTTCGTCGTCACTGAAGCCGGACACGGCGACGGTGATCCGATAGTTGTCGTCGCCAGCCTTCTCGATATTGTACGGTGGATATCCGTTCTGGTTCTCGCCGGTCGCCATCGCGCGATCCAGCATGTTCGCCATCCGCTCGAAACCCACGGTCGAACGATAAAGCGGTGCAAAGTCCAATGTACGCATGTCTCACATCCTCCTGATGAAGCAATATGGTCTTGTTGTGGCCCTCACCAAGGACGGGCCGGTTGCTTGTCGGACCTTCTTTGAAGCCTCCGACACCACACATTTGGGAACAGTTCAGACCGATTTCAACAATCGAGGGGACAAAAAACTATCCGGGAATCACCGACGCGTGATCAGACATCTTGGGCGGGCGCGGACCGCCTGTCGCCCAGTCGAGCAACTCGATCGTGTGAACGACCGGTGTCTCGATTCCAGACCCGATCTGCAGCATGCAACCGATGTTGCCGGCGGCAACGACATCGGGATCGGTTTCCGCCACGGCGCCGGCCTTGAGAGCCTTCAGTTTTTGAGCGATTTCGCCCTGCAGGAGGTTGTACGTGCCTGCCGAGCCGCAGCACATGTGCGCATCTCTCGGTTCGCGGACTTCGAAACCCACGGTGCGAAGCAGCGTCTTCGGAATGTCCTTGATCCTTTGTCCGTGCTGTAGCGAACATGCCGGATGGTAGGTCACGCGGATGCTCTTCTTCGAAGGCGCCGTTCCAGCCAACAGATCGTTCTCGGCGATGAATTCAGTGATGTCCCGGGTGAGCCCGCCGATGCGGGCCGCCTCTTCGGCGAGGTCCGTTCCCTCGAACAGATGACCAAAGTCCTTGACGGTCGTCCCGCAGCCCGAGGTGTTGATGATCACCGCATCGAGGCCGCCCTTTTCGATCTCCTCGCTCCAGCTTCGGATGTTGCGAGCGGCCCACCATCGGCTCTCCTTGACCTTGCCCAGGTGGTAATCGAGCGAACCGCAGCAACCGCTGCCCTTGGCGATGACCACTTCGCAGCCGTGCCGGGTCAAAAACCGGATGGTTGCATCGTTGATGTCGGTGTCGACCGCTTTCTGGACGCAGCCCGTCATCAGGGCCACCCGGTGTTTCCTCGGACCCTGGGCCGGAAACGTCTGCGGGTCGTCATTGCGACTCACCGGCGGCAGTTTCCCCGGGGCCATGGCCATCATGTCCCGCAGCCGTCCCTTGGGCATGAAAGACTGGAAGGGAGCGCCGAGCCGCGCGAGCAGCATGAGAACCCGAAACCTCGTCGGATACGGCAAGACCTGGCGCAGCACCCAGCGGATGAGCCGGTCAGTCGGGGGGCGGCGGTAATTGTCTTCGATGTACTCGCGGGCATGATCGACCAGATGCATGTAGTTGACCCCCGAGGGGCAGGTCGTCATGCACCCGAGGCACGACAGGCAGCGATCGATGTGCTTGACAGTCTTGCTGTCGGGGGCAGCGCCCGTCTCGAGCATGTTCTTGATCATGTAGATGCGGCCGCGCGGACTGTCGCACTCGTCGCCAAGCACCTTGTAGGTCGGGCAGGTCGCGGTGCAGAATCCGCAATGAACGCAGGACCTCAGGATCGCGTTCGAACGCCGTGTCAGCGGGTCGTCAAGCTGCGCCTCGGAAAACTCCGTCTTCATGGCATTTGCGCTCCCATCAATCCGGGGTTCAGGATCTGTTTCGGGTCGAACTTGCTTCTCAGCATGCTCGATATCCGTGCGAGCGGTGCAGGTTCGGGATGAAACGCGCCCATTGCAGCACGGGTCCCGTCGGCGGCCCGAATGATCGTCGCATGACCTTCAATCCCCGTGAGACAGCCGCGAATATCGCTTCGCTCGGGAACCAGCAGCCAGACCAGCCCGCCGCACCAGTCGTAGAGAACCCCGATCTCCGTTTTGAGAGCCTCCCTGACCGCACGCGCGACCCGAACGCCGTCGCTCGGACGAGTCGAGACCCGCCAGACATCCCCGGCCTCGCCGTGAAACGCTTCCACGTCCCTGACCCATTTCCAACCGGCAGCCGTTCGTTCGGGGTCCGTCTCGACAGACAGACTCCCGAATTCTGCCAGAAGCGTCGCCAGTTGTTCGGAGCGGTAGCGCACCGAACCGGAAAATCCCTCGACCCTGATCATGGTCACTGGAGCGCCGTCAATCCCGCGCGGGGTATGTGCGGCACCGCTAACGCCGAATGGGGATGCCATTGCCTTCGACATGGCCTCGGTTGCGCGCTCGTCGCTCAGACCCTCGATCAGCACGACCGCCCGTGCCTCGGACCGCGGCAGAAGCTTGAAGGTGACCTCGCTCAAAACCCCGAGCGTTCCGTAGCTTCCGGTCAGCAACCGAACGAGATCGTAGCCGGTGACATTCTTCATCACCCGCCCGCCGTTGTTGACGATCGTCCCCGAGCCGTCGACGAAAGTGACGCCGATCAGAAAATCGCGGCAAGCGCCTGCCTGGATGCGGCGCGGACCGGAAACATTGCAAGCAACGACTCCGCCGATGGTCGGCTCGCCGGTTTCGCCGAGCAAGCCTCGATGATCCATCGGCTCGAACGCGAGCTGCTGCCCGTGTTCCTCAAGCGCCACCTCGATCTCGGACAGCGGGGTTCCGGCCCCGGCCCGAAGCGTCAACGCGCCAGGGTCGTAAAGCGTGATGCCGCTCATGCCTCCCGTCTCGACGACGTCATCGGCATCGACCGGGTTTCCGATTTTTTGGCGGGTTCCCCCGCCGCGAATGCGCAGGGCCGAGCGGGCGGTCGCAATCGCCTCGGCAAGTTCAGCAGTCGATGTCGGTCTCACGGCGCCACCCTGCCCTGCGAGACCGTCAGCGGAAACACCTTCCCAGGATTCAGCAGCCAGGCCGGATCGAACACGTCCTTCACCCGCGCCTGCACTTCGAGGTCGTCGGCGCTGTACTGGTCGGACATCAGATCGCGTTTTTCGACACCGACGCCGTGCTCGCCCGTGAGGCATCCGCCAGAGTTCACGCAAAGGCGGAGAACTTCGGCTCCGAGCGCCTCGGCACGTTCGATCTCGCCCGGCGCATTGGCATCGAAGAGAATCAAGGGATGCAGGTTGCCGTCGCCCGCATGAAACACGTTGGCGACTTCGAGTTCGAATTCGCGCGCGAGTTCGCCGATTCGATTGAGGACAACGGGCAATTCCGAGACTGGGATCGTTCCATCGAGACATATGTAGTCGTTGATCTGGCCCATCGCGCCGAAGGCGGCCTTGCGCCCGGCCCAGATCCGCCCAGATTCTTCGGTGCTGCCGCTCTCGCGCAACTCGCTTGGGTCATGGGCGCGGGCGATGTCGATGATTCTGCCAAGCTGTTCGTCGATCTCCGCTTCCGAGCCTTCGACTTCGATGATCAGGAGTGCCTCGACATCGGGATACCCGGCCCCGACGAATTCTTCGCAGGCCCGGATGCAGGGTCGGTCCATGAACTCGATCGCGACCGGCAGAACTCCGGAACGGATGACATCGGCGACGCAGGCGCCTGCGGTTTCGCAGCTGTCGAAACCGACGAGAACGGGTCGGGCGCCTTCCGGCTTTCGCAGGATCCTCAGGGTCGCTTCGCTGACCACGCCGAGTTGACCCTCCGAGCCGCAGATGATTCCGAGATGATCGAGCCCGGGGGCATCGAGGCCGGGTCCGCCGATGTCGACGACCTCGCCGTCCATGGTCACCACCCGAACACCGAGCAGATTGTTGGTGGTGACGCCGTACTTGAGGCAGTGGGCGCCGCCGGCGTTCATTGCGATGTTGCCGGCGATGGCGCATGCGAGCTGACTCGACGGGTCGGGCGCGTAGAAGAAACCGTTTCCGGCGACGGCATCGGTCACGCCGAGATTGGTGATCCCGGCTTGCACGCGAATGTAGCGGTTGTCGTAGTCGATCTCGAGAACTTGATTCATCTTCGAGACGCCCAGGACGACGCTGTCGGCCGTTGGCAAGGCACCGCCTGCGAGTGACGTTCCCGACCCCCTTGGCACCACCGGCACGCCCATGTCCGAGCAGATCCGAACGACCGCGACGATCTCTTCGGTGGATGACGGCAGAACTGCAGCGAGCGGCGGGCACCTGTAGGCTGTCAGCCCGTCGCATTCATAGGCTCTGAGTTCGTTGTCGCCGTGAATGACCGCGTCATACGGGAGCACCTCGCGCAGGCGCGAAATGATCAGATCCTTTTTTGCGAGAACGGCAGGGCTCGGAACCGGCATGTCCATGGCAATGTCTCCTTGCCTGCGGGCCCCTCCTTACCCGTAAACCAATCTGACCTCAGGTGTTCGCGAGCAATGACGTGCACCGTGCGATCTGAATGCTTGTCTACTTCGGAAGGCCTGCAGGCACAATGGGAAGGGCCTCATTGACTGGACGGAATCTCCAAATCACCACCGATTGCTGCGGGCGTCATCAAGATGGCGTGATCGCAAAGCAGTCGACAGGCCAAGCTCTTGCCGCTTGCGTTCCAGCATCGCCTCTGTGCGTTTCTTGCCTTCGACTGCGGAGACAAACTCACCTGCGGCCCGAGATCGGAGCAAGTCGCGCAATGCATCGGGATCGGCACAGCTGCGTTCGGTCTCCGAGCGGAGCAACTCGACTGCACGCTGGATCACAGCGCTCGCGTTCGCATATTCGCCTTTGGCAACAAGGCCGCGCACGAAATCATCGTGCTGTTCGGACAGCGATACGGAAACTCTGACGGACATCAATGAACTCCTCTGGCTGAGACGCGGCGGAACGCTTAACCGAAACGCGAACCTCAAATTCTCCCGGACTGCGATTCCAACCCGTGCCAACGAACGAATTGTTCGGCCGATGGCACGATCAGCCTGTTCGGCATCTCCCGACCTTCGAAAACCAGTGCCAATGAGCCGAGCGCAACTGACATGAGGTCGCGCTCATGAGATTGACCAGAGGACCAAAGGCATGGATGGCCCGCCGTGTCAGCGACCCTCGATTCGCCATGCGGCGATGCTCAACGCCAGCGCCGAGAGCATCCAAGCCCACGCCGGCAACAGCGGTTGCTGACGAACATCGGTCACAAGGGTCGCATCGCGTCGTGTCACCCCGATCCAGTCGCGGCCCGACGCCACCCGTCCTTCGCGCACGCGTCGAATGTCGGGAACCCTGTCGTTGTCGAGATTGACGATCGCGCCTCCCGTCGCCTCCACGAGTCCGGCGAGAATGGTAGATGTTGCCAACGGGTTTTCGAACTCGCGCGGTGCCGGCGATCCCACGACGGCAACGCGGGTCAGGTTGCGCTCCCTCAAGACATACACACCACTTCCATGCCCTTCGATTGTGGCCCGCCACTTTCCTCGTGACACCTGCTCCATTTCGGGCTCGACAATCTCTCCGTCCGGCGTCGTCACCACGAGATGCGGCACCTGTTCGGTGATCGTTCGTCGGGTCACCATCAGCTTGCCTGCCTGCGTTTCCGCATCGAGGCGTTCTTCCTCGAGTTCCGGCTCCTTCATCGACCAATGGGCGAGGCGACGCAGCAACTCGAGCTGCGGGCCTCCACCGTCATGACCTCGGTTCCACAGCCAGGCATGATCCGACAGAAGCAGGGCGATTCGACCCTCGCCGACCCGGTCGAGAACCAGCAGGGGGCTCTCTTCGGGGCCGTTCATGATGATCTGGCCCTCATCGACAACGGCTTCCACCAACCGGTACCACTTGCCCCATTGCTCATCACCGTCCGATTCATTCCGATCGGCTTGTCCCGCCGGGGCGACGGTGGCGAGATCCTCGCTCACGGGGTGAATGTGACCAAGATCGGTGACCGTCGGACGATACGGGAGCCGGGTGATCTGTCCGGTCGGGCGGGCGGGGAGGATCTCGGACAATGACGTTCGGTAGAGACCCGTGGGCCCTGCCATGGCTGGGCCAGCCGCGACCAGCAGTGCCCCGCCACGACGTACGTAATCGACGACATTGGCGAGATAGATGCCGGGCAGAATTCCGCGGATCTCGTAGCGATCGAAGATGATGAGATCGAACTCGTCGATCTTCCTCAGGAACAGCTCCCGAACCGGAAATTCGATCAGGGCGAGTTCCTGCACCGGGATACCGTCCGACTTGTTCGGCGGCCGGAGGATCGTGAAATGCACGAGATCGACCGAACCGTCGGATTTCAGCAGGTTTCTCCAGGATCGTTCGCCAGCGTATGGCAGGCCGGATATCAGCAGGACCCGCAACCGGTCGCGAATGCCGTTGACCGCGATGACCGAGACATTGTTTCGCTCGGTCAGTTCGCCTTCCAAGGGGGTCACCTCGACCTGGACATGGTTCAAGCCACCGCGCTCGAGGCGTGCCGATAGTTCGAGTTCCTGACCGGGCCGTACCCGCGTGGACCGGACAGCGCCGCCGTTGACCGAAATCGAGACATCGGCCGACCCGGCGATCCCGCCTGGAACATTGCCGGTGTCCTCGATGCTGAACGCCAGCCGGAATTCCTCGCCGACAATCGCGAATGACGGCGCCCGCTTGACGACGATTCGACGATCCCACCCGTCACCGTTTCCCGTCCGGACAAGATGAACAGGCGCCGGGAAGTCTTCAAGGACGCCCCCGTCATGGATCTGCCCGTCCGAGACGATGATGGCCCCTGCGACCCGATCCGGCGCGACGTCCGCCGCCTCGGCTGCGAGTGCGGAGAGGACCATCGAGCCGCTGTCGCTGTCGGAGGGATTGTTCGTGACGTCGACGCGAACGGTTTCGACTCCTTCAGCCTCCAACGCCGCGAGATCGTCTGACAGCGTTGCCATGGCATCGGCTGCCTCGAACATTCGATCGGCGATCGTCTGGCTCTCGGTCCGGTCATGAACCAGGAACACGATATCCGAGAGGCTCTCGTGTTCCTCTTGCCTCAGCACCGGTTCGAGCAATGCCGCAATGAGAGCAATTGCGGCCAGTGCCCGAAGCCACCATCCGGGCATGGCCCGCCACAGCGCCAGGCAGATGGCGAGCGCCACGATGCCGGCAAGGCCGGCAATGATCGCGACATTTGCCAAAGGCGAAAACGAAAGGCCGAAGTCCATGATGGCGGTCAGTTACTGGCCAAGGCGCTCGAGAAGCGCGGGGACGTGAACCTGATCGGATTTGTAGTTGCCGGTCAGGACATACATGATCAGGTTGACACCGAACCGGTAGGCACGCTCCCGCTGCCGCTCGCCGCTCGCGCCATGTCCAACGGGCAGCAGATACCTGCCATTGGCGTCGATGGCCCAGGCAGACGCCCAGTCATTGCTGCCAATGATCACGGGCGTGACACCGTCATTGAGATGCCTGAACGGAACCCCGGCCATCTGTTCGGCCTCGTCGGGTGCGGCTTCCACCCACAGCGCGGTGCCGCGATGGCGGCCCGGGAAGTCCTGAATCAGATAGAATGATCGCGTCAGCACGTGGTCGGGAGGCACGGGCTCGAGCGGTGGAATGCTCAAGTCTTCCACGATTTGGCGCAGTCGCAACGTGTTCGGACTTGCCCCTGCGCGCGATCCGGAGTCGCCGTCGAGCGTGTCGAAGAGCACCACACCTCCTGTTCGCAGGAAGGTGTTCAGATTCTTGGCGGCTTCGTCCGAGATCAATGGCTGGTCGGCGGTGACGGGCCAGTAGAGGAATGGAAAAAGGCTGAGATCATCCACGGCCGGATCGAGGCCAATCGGTTCGACCGGTTCAACGGATGTTCGCAGGTACAGAGCCGTCGAGAGTCCAAGAAGGCCTGCTGCCGACACCGCATCCTGGCGCTGGTTGCCGATCAGCACATATGCAAGCACCGTGTTGTTCGCGATGAATGCGTGATGTTCGGTGGCCGTGCCTTCAGCCGTATCCTGTGCCTGAACGGCGGGCGGACCAGTCATCAGCGCAAGCGTCGCCAATGCGATCGCACCCCAGAAATATGAAGAAACTGACCGGGCAGCAGCGCGATTCCGAATGGGCGTCGAGATTCTCCCTGTCAGCCACAGCGTGGCGAGCAGGTCAGCCATCAGAAACGCGAGAGCAGCCGCAAGAAACCACGGCTTGAGGTCGCGTTCGCCGACGGCAAGAAGCTGCGAGACATTGACGTCCGGCGGCCACACTGCTGCAACCAGTTCCCGATCTGGGGTAATGACATTGAGGGCAACTCGACGATTGCCGCTCTCGTAGATTCCCGGCGGCATGCCCTGGGTCGGGTGAGCCAGAGCCAGCTGCTCTCCCGGAACCGCAGGAAGCGAATCGTCGTCACGGAGCGTCCCGAACGCATCCATCACGCGGACTGGCGCCCAGTCCAGCCCCGCAAGCGATTCCATCGTGCTTCCCTTTCGCCGGGAGGCAACTGCCAACCGGTCGAGCATGTCCACGAACAGACCCGATAGCGGCAGGCTGGACCAGCCTGAATCTGCGCTGACGTGAAACAGCACGATCCGTCCGAGGCCGAGATCGCGCGCGGTGATCAGCGGTGTTCCGTCCTGCAGGCGGGCAAGGGTCCGTTCGGCGAGGTCGGGCTCCGGTTGGGCCATCACCTGACGCCTGATCCGCACGTCATCGGGAACAGGCAATCCGGCGAAGGGTCCGTCAGGGGGAAACGGTCCGATCCGTTTCGGGTCGCCCCAGGAAAGCGCGCCTCCGACATGGCGTCCGCCAGCACGCAGGCGAACCGGCAGCAACGGATCGTCATCCTGCGCCTCGCTTCCCAGTGAAGCCAGTTGTGGCCCCGCAAATCGCAGCAGTACGCCTCCGTCTTCGACCCAGTCCTCGACACTGGCAGCCTCGTTCGGCGTCAACCGACCGACATCGGCAAGCACCAGGATGTCGGGACCAAGGGAAAGCGCGTCTTCAAGTTCGAGTTCGATGAGTTCAGAGGAGGGTGCGAATGCTTGCCGCAGATAGTGCAGCGGAGACAGCAGGGGGTCTCCTTCCTGTTCGGTCGCGCCACCGATCAGGGCGACACGATGCCGACGGACAGCGTCGTCCATGATCACGATCTGGGCGGCAGAGAGCGCCAATTCGAGCGCGACGTGCTGGATGCGGTTGGTGATTTCGGTCGGCAGATCGAAGGCGATATCGAGCGATGCGACACCTTCCTCCATCACGGCCTGCTCCCGCGCGAGAACACGGTTGAGGCCGCTCGGGTCCGGACCGACCGCCACCAAACGTTGGCCGTCCTGCCCGGCAGCGCTGTCGCGGAGCGCGGTGACGGTCAGTTGAGCATTCTCGATTCGCGGTTCGGCAAGAGCATTCGTGACCCTGTCTCCGGCGACGATGCTGAGCGGGCCCTTGGCGCGAAGCGTCTCGATGAGGCGATCCCTTGCCATCCCGTCATGGGTCAGGCCGTCGGAAATCCACACGGTCTCCAACTCTCCCTCGTGGGCTTCGAGGACATCGGCCCACTGCGAATAGAGCGGATCCCAGGCACGCGGCTCGAGCGTGCGAACGCGTTCGCGTTCATCCTGCCCCGTCCCGAACACGATCGGATCGCGGGCTCGCGGAGCTTCCGACCACTGGATGAGGCCGACCGCCCTTCCGTCGGCCTGAGCGCGACGCAGGAGTTCTTCCGCCTTGCGCTTGCGCGCCTCCCAATCGGGGGCGCTCGCCCAGCTGCCATCAAGCGCCACCATCAGGGCGGCCTTGCTTCCGGAACGGAATTCAGGATTCTGGACCGGTCCGGCGAAACCGATGATGATTGCCGCCAGCGCAAGCATCCGCAGCAACAGCAGCCACCACGGTGTCCGGTCGGGCGTTGAATCCTCGTCACGAAGCCCCAACAGCAGAACGACAGCGGGGAATCTTGATCTCAACGGGGCGGGCGGGACTGCGCGAAGCAACCACCACAGAATGGGAAGGGACAGCAGTCCCAGCAGCAGGAGCGGCTGTACGAAACCGAATCCCGCGAGTTCGATCATGTTCCGGCCTCCAAGGCCATGTAGAGCCAGAGCAAGGCGGGAAGCGGCGACTGCTCGGTTGTGTGGAACGAGACATGCAGACCGAGCCGCTTGGCGAGTTTCTCGAGGAGAACCCGTCTTTCGCCGAGGCGCCGGCCGTAATCCTTGCGCAGCGAGGAGGCCCGGAGCGTCTCGAAGCTCAGCGTTCCGCCCATGCTTTCGAAGATGCGTCGCCCATCGAAGGGAAACTCGACCTCGGTCGGGTCCAGAATCTGCATCAAGCAGCCGGAAATCCGCCGGCTTGCGATTTTTTCGATCGCGGCTTCGATCTGCTCCCAGTCTCCGAGAAAATCGGACAGAAACACGGCGACGCCACCGTCGGGCAATTCCCGTTTCATCGGGACGCCGTAGTCGTCGCTGTCGGACTCCAGCAGCTGCAGACCCATTCTGGTCAGCTGGGCCTCGCCGGTTGCAGCCGGCGCGGGATCGTCGAGCAATCCGATGCGCTCCCCTGCACGTGAGAGAACGACGCACAGCGCCAGCCCGAGCAAGCGGGCGCGGTCCGACTTTCGTTCATGCGAGGCCTTGCCGAGGTAGTGCATGGACTGGCTGAGATCGATCCAGAAGGTCACCGTCTGCGATGTCTGCCATTCCTTCTGCCGCAGAAAGTGTTCGTCCGATCGGGCCGACTTGCGCCAATCGATGTCGCCGAGGCTGTCACCCGCCACCGCGGGTCGATATTGCCAGAAATCCTCGCCCGGGCCGGAACGCCTGCGTCCATGAACGCCCAGCGACAGCGTCGCGGCGAGTTGCCGTGCCTTTGCCAGCAACGGCGGCAAGCCTTCGGCGAGAGCTTCTGCCTCCCTGCGATCGGAAAGAAGCGTTCGCTCGCGATAACCCGCCCGGGGGTAGTTCATGCCGCGGCCTCTTGCAGCCCGATGTCGCGCCCGAGTCGCGCGATCAGATCATCGAGGGTGTGGCCGCCGGTTCGCGCGGCAAAGCCGAGCGCCATCCGATGGACCAGCACCGGACGGGCAAGCGCGCGGACATCGTCGATCGACGGCGCCAACCGGCCTTGCACGAGCGCGCGCGCCCTCGTGGCCAGCATCAGCGCTTGCGCCGCACGCGGTCCAGGACCCCAACGCACAGTTTCTCTGACCTCGTCGTCGGCTTCGGGTGAGTCTGGTCGGGCCGAGCGGACCAGATCGAGAATCGCCTCGACCACCGACTCGCCGACCGGCATGCGGCGAACCAGCATTTGGGCGCTCAGCAACTGCTCGGGCGAGAACACGGTCTGGGCTTCGACTTCGGTGACGCCGGTGGTCGCGAGCAGTATGTCGCGCTCGTTGTCCCGTTCGGGATATCCGACGTCGATCTGTAGCAGGAACCTGTCGAGCTGCGCTTCCGGCAGGGGATAGGTTCCTTCCTGCTCGATCGGGTTCTGGGTTGCGAGCACGTGGAACGGCACCGGCAGCGCGCGGGCGGTCCCGGCGATGGTGACTTCGTGCTCCTGCATGGCCTGGAGCAGCGCCGACTGGGTTCGCGGGCTGGCCCGGTTGATTTCGTCGGCCATCAGCAGCTGGCAGAACACCGGGCCCTCGATGAAGCGGAAATGCCGGCTTCCGTCCGATGCGGTTTCCAGCACCTCGGAGCCAAGGATGTCCGCCGGCATGAGGTCCGGGGTGAACTGCACGCGGCTTGCGCTCAGCCCCATGACCGTGCCGAGGGTTTCCACGAGGCGCGTCTTGGCAAGACCGGGCGCGCCCACGAGCAGCGCGTGACCGCCGCACAGCATGGTGATCAGGGCCGATTCGACCACGTGATCCTGCCCGATCACGCGTGCGGTGATGTTGTCCCGGGCGCTGGCCAGGAGCTCCTTGAGAGAATTGATTTCGTCGATCAAACCGCTTGCTTTATCCGTCATCACAACTACCATTCCCCGCCAATGATCAAATCTTTGCAGTTTTCGCAAAACATTTTGCAATTGGCGTCAAACATACGCATCAAAACGTGATTGGGAAACCCGATACGCTGGATCGGACGTGATCCGGCGTTACCGCCAGAGGAGCATGAGAAAGGTTGATGATCGATGAAACCTGACCAGGACGGGGGAATGCAGGCCCAGATCAGCGCCGACACCTTGGCAAGTGCGGCAAGGAAGGCCTCGGGCAAGGGCCTGCCGCCGGTTCACTTGTGGAATCCGCCGTATTGCGGCGAGCTGGACATGCGGATCGCCCGCGACGGCACCTGGTTCTACCTAGGCACGCCGATCGGCCGCAAAAGGCTGGTCAAGCTGTTTTCGACGATTCTGCGCAAGGATGGCGACGACTACTTCTTGGTGACACCGGTCGAGAAGGTCGGGATCACGGTCGATGACGCGCCCTTCGTTGCGGTTGATTTCGAGGCTTCGGGGTCCGGTGAGGACCAGGTCGTGCGATTCGTGACCCACGTGGACGACGAGGTCACTGCGGGGACGTCCAATCCCATTCGCGTTGCCCGGGACCCCGAGACGGGCGAGCCGTCGCCGTACGTGATGGTTCGCGCCGGGCTCGAGGCGTTGATCGACCGCAAGAGTTTCTACCGGCTGGTCGACATCGGCAGCCACGCGGAACACGAGAGCGACAGCTGGTTCGGGGTCTGGTCGGGCGGGGAATTTTTTCCGATCATCCCGTCGGCTGAACTCTGAGCGGCATCGCGCCAAAAATTTCAGCCAAAAAAGCGTCGACCGGCGCTCGGCTGGCGATCAGGACCCGTTCGATCTGATCCTGCCGGGTCCTTGGGACCATTGCGCCTCAAGCAAACACACTTCGAGATTGCATCACGCATCGACTTCCGGGAAGCGGCGGACGATGACGCGCCAGCGGCCATTGCGTTCAATCGGGTCAAACTCGAAATCGGGATCACCGGTCTTGGAGCGGTCAAGTTCCGTCCAGGTCGGTGGTCGCCGAGCATTCAATTGGTCGTGCATCGCGTCCGTCTTTGCTCTGTGTCCCAGCCAGTCCAAGACAAAGCCCAGTCGTTGAACAACCGGGCGTTCCACATGTCTTGACAGGCTCGCCAGCCTCTCGCCATCGATCGTGGGACCGAGATCGGCGAGCACGGTTGCAATGTTGTCCGTGCCCCCCGAGGCGTACGGATATCGTAGCAAGTCGAGAGCTGTCAGGGCGGCGGATGACAGCCGCATCGAGCCGGTATCGGTTTTCCGTCGTTCGACACCCTCGGCGACAACATTCAGATTCTTGCGGAAATAGAAGACGATCAAGCTGCGTCCGGCCCTGATTCTTGGCAATCGCTTCGACGTGACGACCTGAAACTCCATCACGGCTTGATGCGTCGCCCCGTGGTATTCGGCTGCCTTGAGGAGACCGACATAGTAGTCTTGGCCTTCGTGTTTCATGAGGGCGTCGATGTACCAGGTCGGCGGCGGTGCATGCCAGGTCGCGAACTGCGGAGGGACGGCGACGTAGAATCCCTGCCGCGGGCTCAGCAAGGCCTTTCGGCGCTGCAACCGCTCTGCTGCATCGAGAAAGGCGCCATGGCTGATATCGAGCGCGCGTTCTGCATCCTTGTTCGTGAACACGGTTCTGCCGGTTGCCAGCAAGTCAGTTACGAAGCCTGCCAGAGCAGACCGCCTGTCGTGAATCATGTGTGGATATCCGCGTTTTGTGCGGATATTCTTACATGATTGTCATGGATTGGCGAGCCCGTGTCGCGGATTCCGTCTTCAATGCGCCTCGGCCCAGTTGGATCCTGTCCCTCCATCGACCGTGAGCGGCACATCGAGTTGGATGACCGGCAGACTCGCCTCCTCCATGACTTGTCTCACAACGGCCAAGGTCTCGTCGACGGCCGATTCCTCGACCTCGAAGAGCAGTTCGTCGTGGACTTGCAGGAGCATGTCGGCCGGCAGACCGCGAATGGCGTCCGGCATTCTGATCATCGCCCGTCGGATGATGTCCGCTGCCGTCCCCTGGATTGGCGCATTTATCGCCGCACGTCTTGCGAATCCGGCATGGGGCCCTCTCGCGCTGGAAATCTCGGGGGTATGGATCTTCCGACCGAACAGCGTCTCGACGTAGAGATTTTGCTTGGCCGATGCGACCGTCGAGTTCATGTATTCCCTGATACCGGGGAACCGCTCGAAGTAGGTGTCGATGAAGACCTGGGCGTCCTTTCGGGGAATTCGCAGGTTTCGCGCGAGTCCGAACGCCGAGATGCCGTAAATCACCCCGAAATTGATCGCCTTGGCCTGACGTCGGATCATCGGGTCCATGCCCTCGACCGGTACGCCGAAGATCTCGCTTGCGGTCATGGCGTGGATGTCCTGGCCATCCCGGAACGCCTGCTTGAGGCTGTCGATGTCGGCGATATGCGCGAGAATTCGGAGTTCGATCTGGCTGTAGTCCACGGACAAGAGAACCTTCCCGTCATCCGCGACAAAGGCTTCGCGGATTTGTCTGCCTGCATCGGTTCTGATGGGGATGTTCTGAAGGTTCGGATCGGTCGAGGCGAGGCGGCCGGTACTGGCGCCCGCAATCGAATACGAGGTGTGCACGCGGCCAGTTTTCGGATTGATGTGATCCTGCAGGGCGTCCGTGTAGGTGCTCTTCAGCTTTGCCACCTGACGCCAATCGAGCACTCGTGTCGGCAACAGATGCCCGTCGGCCGCCAGATCCTCGAGCACGTCCTGCCCGGTCGAATACGCTCCCGACTTGACTTGGCGCCCTCCCGGCAGTTCGAGGCGCTCGAACAGAATCTCGCCCAGTTGCTTCGGCGAACCGACATTGAACGCGACCCCGGCCATGTTGTGGATCTCTGACTGCAGATCGGCCATTTCGCTTGCAAAAATGTTCGACAGACGTGCCAAATGGGACCTGTCGACCTTGATGCCCGTTCGCTCCATCTGGCCGAGCACCGGCACGAGTGGGCGTTCGAGCGTTTCGTAGACTGTCGAGACTCGTGCCTCATGGAGTTGCGGCTTGAACCGGTTCCACAGGCGCAACGTGACATCGGCGTCTTCTGCCGCGTAGGCTGTCGCCTTGGCGATTTCGACCTGATCGAAGGTCAACTGCTTGCGACCGGAACCGATGAGATCCTTGATCGGTGTCGGTTTGTGGTCGAGGTACCGATCTGACAACAGGTCCATGCCGTGATTGTGCAGTCCCCCGTGCAATGCATAGGACATGAGCATGGTGTCATCGATCGGGTCCATTTGGATGTCGTAACGAGACTGCGCCAGAATCTTCGAGTCGAACTTGATGTTGTGGCCGATCTTGATGATCGACGGATCCTCGAGCACCGGTTTCAGAACTGCGAGCGCATCGTCGATTGGTACCTGTCCGGGGACCAGTTCTGCCTTGCCGAATAGATCGTCGACACCCGACCTGTGGGTGAGCGGGACATAGGCGGCTTGCCCGGGTTCCACCGCCAGACACACCCCGACCAGATCGGCACGCATGTCATCGAGGCCCGTGGTTTCGGTGTCGATGGCAACCCACCCTCGACCTCTGATCCTGTCGATCCAGGCCTCAAGCTCCGCGACAGTGCTGACGGTTTCGTAGCGGGAAGCATCGAAAGGAAGATTGGCATCCCTTGGCGATGGTGTCCGGGAGGCCTGTCCCTCGACGCTTGAGGCGGTGCTTGCAGGATCAGGAATTGTTGGCGGCTCGACGCCGAGCCTCGTGGCAACCCGCCTGCTGAGCGTCCGAAATTCCATCTTTGCGAGAAACCCGAGCAACTCGTCGGTATCGGGCTCTCGGAGATCCAGTTCGCCCGGCTCCATGGCGAGCGGTACATCGGTCTTGAGAGTGACCAGTTCCCTGCTCAGCCGGATCTGGTCGGCCTTCTCGATCAGCGTCTGCCGTCGCTTGGGTTGCTTGATTTCGTCCGCTCGTTCGAGGAGCGTGTCGAGATCGCCATACTCGTTGATGAGTTGCGCGGCGATCTTGACCCCGATCCCCGGCGCGCCGGGAATGTTGTCGACGGAATCACCGGCCAGCGACTGTATGTCGATGACCTGCTCGGGCCCGACGCCGAACTTGTCGAAAACCTCGTCGCGACCGATCCGGCGATTGTTCATCGCGTCAAGCATGTCGATGCCGTCGCCAACGATTTGCATCAGGTCCTTGTCAGACGAGACGATGGTCACGCGTGCGCCTGCACCACGGGCCCTGACAGCGAGAGTCGCGATGATGTCGTCCGCTTCGAAACCCTGGAGTTCGAGGCAGGCGATGTTGAAAGCCCTTGTCGCCTCGCGTGTCAGCGGCATTTGCGGAGCCAGATCCTCCGGCATCGGAGGCCTGTTCTGCTTGTATTCGGGGAAGATTTCCGATCTGAAGGTGGGGCCCTTGTGATCGAAGACGACCGCGAGATGGGTTGGTGCGTCAGCCGAATTCCATTGCTCGAGATATCGGAACAGCATGGCGCAGAAACCGCTGACCGCCCCGACGGGCAGCTTGTCCGACTTGCGCGTCAGCGGCGGCAAGGCGTGGAATGCACGGAAGACGAACCCTGATCCATCGATCAGTTGAAGATGGTGTCCTTGGCCGATGTCGTCCATGATCAGACTTTCAGGGTCGGAGTTGCCTGCACATCCAGAGAACGGCGGGTGCGGGAGCGATCAGAATTCACCTGCATGAAATCCTCTTGTCGAGACCCCGAAGCGATTTCGGGACGAACATCGTCTGCCAAGAGCGCCGATCTGCCCGAGATGGCATCGGTCTCAATGTCGTCAGTCTGCGTCAACTGATTTGTATTGATTTCGCTGAACGGCGACAACCACATGTCCATGACCAGTCACGAGCGGAGTCGTCTCGGCCGCATGTCCATCACGATGCAGATCGATGGTGGAGTAGCGGCAATGGCCTTGGCGAGCGGGAAGTTTCGAAGCCTCGCGACTTCGATTCCCAGCCGGATCGCCGGGGCCACAAAGAGCCTCGCAGAGCGGGATTGTCTCGTGTTACGATTCTCGTGCCGGAGGTGACCGCGCGCACGGATGTTCATTCGCCGGTTCGCGTCGGGCCGAAATGGCATGACAGACCGAAACAGGAATATGCAACGAACCATGGCACTTGACGAAGAGAATGAGCCCGGGACGACGGAGCGCGGTTCAGACGCCAACCTGAACGACATCGCCTACCAAGCCATCAAGGACGATATCATCTCCTGCGTTCTGCAACCCGGGGACGACATCTCGGAAGCGACACTTCTTGCTCGCTATGGGTTCAGCAAGGCGCCCGTTCGCAGTGCACTGGTGCGGTTGCGCCAGGAAGGTCTGGTGGTCTCGCGAGGACGCCGCGGAAACATGGTGTCTCAGGTGACCTTCCGCGACGTTCAGGAAGTTTTCCAACTCCGCCTGCTTCTCGAAGTCGCAGCCACTCGCCTCGCGGCCGGAAAAGTCGATCCGGACCAAATCACGCGACTCAACGATGCTGTCGTGAATGCCGTCGAAAAGGGGAATTCGGCGACCGAATCCGACTACATACATGCCAACCGGGAGTTTCACTGCTACGTTGCCCATGCCTCCGGCAATCGCAGGCTGGCGTCACTGGTCATCGACCTCATGGAACAGCATCAGCGGATCATGCATCTTGGCCTCGCACTGCAACACCGCGAACATGAATATCGACACAGACATGATGACCTGGTCGCAGCGCTCATCGACGGCGATGGCGCTCTTGCGGGCGAAATCACGGAGCAATCATTGCGGAGCGGGCAGAGAATCGTGGTCGAAGCGATGCTTGCATCAACCGACGAACTCGCGTCTTCCGCCGTCGCGATCACTGACCTTAACGAAAGCGAACCCTGACGCGCGATGCGGACCTGATCCGTCTCGCACCCTCTGTCCGCCCCCGGTGCGCTCTTTCGATCACGACTCGCCCGCAGGTGATTTCTTTGCGCAAGCGCGCCACTTGTCCTTCGGAAACTCCACGTACCCCACGACCCGGTGACAGATGTCGCGGGTCCACATGATTTCGGGGCGCGGCGCGAGTTCCCAAATCCATTCCTCGCCTCCCTCCGGCAATTCGATCCCCCAAAGCGAGGGTTCCCGAGAGATGACCGTGTCGCGATCGCAGACCATCCGCTCGAGATCCGTGATCAGGCAAACCCTGCCCGAAAAAGACGCGAGCCAATCGAGGTGCGCCGTGACCAGACGGCGGGAAAACCTGGCCACGCGCCCACCATCAGGGTCACGAGCCCGCCTCAGGGCGTAGTTGTTCGGCAAAACGGGGAGTTGCGACAGAATGTTGGCTGACACGACGAGGTCCACGGGTTCGCCGAGATAGAACTCCGGCTTGCTGACAGTCACGTCCAGTCCCTTCCCGGCTGGTGTCGCATCAAAGACGTCGCGAACAACTCCAGTGATGTCGAGGCTTTCAAGGCGGACGTTCGAATGCAATTGCGCAGCCTTTTGGGCGCGCCAAGGATGCAGGATGTCGACCAGGATGACGTTCGTGAACTGTTGAACGAGTTGTTCGAGGGGAATGTCGAAGAGCTGTCCAGAACCGACGACCAGGACGGTTTCAGAGCCGGCGCAGCCGTCGGCAGATCGTTGAATCAGCGAGCGCGTGTTCTTGAGATGCTGATGCCAGGCTGCTCGGCAACGATCCTGCCTGTTCGCGAGCCACCGCAATTCCCGAGCATATCCCATCCGGCGCAGATGCCACGGGTAAGGCGTCGCGACGTGACGCAACCAGGCCCGCACGAGGCTCGTCTCGCCAGAGATCACCGGGCGCTGGAAATGCCGTTCAACGAGTGACGACAGGATGATCCGTCGCCACGAGGCAGGTCGCCGCACCATGGGGCTCAGTTCCTGCCATCGCGAGCGCGATCGGCTCGACGGAGGATGATTGCGCGCGTTTCGCGCCATGCGATGCAGGTCGACGTCAACCGGTTAGATGCAGATGTCGTCGACAACTCGAGGGCGTTGAGGCCGAAAATGCAAGCTCCGCGAACACTTCTGGTGATGGGGAATTCCGATGCCATCGCTCAGCACTGCCTTCGATTGTGAACACAGGCAGAAGAGGATGGAGTGGCTGCGATCCTGGTCCGATTCGCGGCATGCCCGCATCGACTCTTGCACTGAGGATCATTTCGTGCAACAATTCTGACATGTCAATCAACATTTCACAAAAACCGCGAATTGTTTTCGGGGCGGCCGGAAGGCGAATGGGTCCAAAGCAACTGTTGCTCGCAACAGTTGCGGGCATGATGTCCGGATTCGTGTCACCTGCCCACGCCAACCCCGATGTCTGGATCGAGGCAGGCGTCACCTACCGGTTCGACGGCGGAATGGTGACCGGCATGACCTACGATTGGAAGTTCGACGCTTTCTTCAGTTCGCTGACCATCGACGTGTTCGACACCAATGCGAACGGGACACTCGATCCGATCGAGGTGGAGCAGCTGAGAGCCGAAACCTTCGATCCTCTCGACGCATACGGATACCACCTGTACATTTGGGAGGCCGGTGAGCGACGGGAGGAATTCAGGATCGAGTCCTTTTCCGCAGAGATCGAGGACATGCGGTTGGTCTATCGCTTCACTGTCGCAATCGACCCGCCTGCAGATCCGCGCACAGGCGCGTTCATCACCAGCCTGCACGATCCAGCGATCTTCGTGGATTTCGCCTTCAGGGAGGCGGAATTTCTCATGGTCGAAGGCGAGATGGGCGCGGATTGCGGTTTCAGGATCGCTCGCGGCGAAGGTGCCCTGTCCGATCACCGCCAACCTGTTTCGCTGAAATGCGGAGACCAGAAATGACCAAGATTTCAATGTTTTCGAGCTTGCGGCGCATGCTCATCGCCAATGTTCTTCTGCTCGCCCTGGTCCTCCTTGCGCCCGGCATTCCTTCAGCCATCGCCCAAAGCGGCGAGGTCGTATCGGTTCCATCGGTCGTCGTGGTAGAAGAAGAGAGCGGCGGCATCACAGGGCTGACGGAGTACATGATCGCGTTTCAGCGCCGCGCCAATGCCGAGATCTCGACGCACATGAACGCCATCGGGAGCGGCGAGGATCTCGGGGCCTTCTTTCTCGGCCTGTCGATCGCCTTTCTTTACGGGGTCTTTCACGCCTTCGGACCGGGGCACGGCAAGTTCATCATCATTTCGTATTTCCTGGGACGTGAAGTCCGGGTGGCACGCGGGTTCATCATGGCCGCGCAGGTGGCCGTCGTGCACGTGATTTCCGCCGTCGTCATCGTGTGGCTCTCCGATACCGTGCTCCGGGCGGGCTTCGGCATCGGTCTTTCCGACATTCCGGGGGTACGGGCGGGCAGTTTCCTGATCATCGCGGGGATTGGCATCTACATGCTCTACCAGGCCATTCGGGAATCGTTCTTCAGTTCCGCGAGCAAAAACACGGGCCATGGGCACGCGCATGGCCACGGACACAGTCACGGGCACGGCCACAGCCATGGACATGGTCACAGTCACGGGGTCGAGGGCGGCATTCTCGCTTTCGCGGCCGGGGTGGTCCCGTGCCCGGGAGCCGTGCTGATCATGCTCTACGCGATCGCGAACAACATGATCTATCCCGGTTTCATCCTCGTGGCAGCCATGTCGATCGGAATCGGACTGACCATCTGCTCCCTTGGAGTCGGCGCCATACTGGCACGGCAAACGGCCATGCGCATGATGGACAGCGCTGCAGGAGGCGGCGGTGTCGTGGTGCTGCGTCACACGTTGAACTACGCTGGCGCCGTGATCGTGACGCTGATCGGGCTTTTTTCCTTTTTTGCGTTCCTGCAAGTGCCGCTGGGATGATTGCAATCGCGAGCGATTGCCGACGACTTCGATTGCAGTCGCATCGCGATGCGGCCGGCCAGCGCTGACAGTCATGGTGATCGGCACATCAGACCGAACGGTCCTTGGGCTGCAGCGAGGTCAACTGCGTTCACTTGAAATGACGCACGACCTCGCGGTCAGTCACGCAGGATGGTCATCTCCTCGGCATCCCACCCGACCCACACATCATCGTTGCCGGAGGCTCCGGTGTTCGCCGTGTCGGCATAAGCCTTGAGCGCCGCGCCATCCCGGTCGCCCACGCGAATGTCGAGGAGCACGCGGCTTCCCATGAACGTCCGCTCGACAATGCGTCCGCGGATCGCATTGGCAGTTGACGGTCGATGTTCGTGGATCCCGATTCTTTCGAGACGAATGCAGGCCGTAACCGTTTCGCCTGAACTCGGGACCCTGCCAACTGCCTGACCGAGCAATGTGTCGCCGTGCCAGTCCAACCGCACCGCCTGATCCTCGGCACCTCGGACGGTTCCGGACACCAGGTTCGTTTCTCCGATGAACTCGGCGACAAACCGGCTCCGAGGGTGGAAGTAGAGCTCTTCTGGCGTTCCGTCCTGCTCGACCCTCCCCTCGTTAAGAACCACGATGCGATCCGACATGGTCAGCGCTTCATTCTGGTCGTGGGTCACGAACAGAAACGTCTTGCCGGTCTGGCGCTGGATAGACTTCAATTCCTGCTGAACCTGGCCGCGGAGCTTGGCGTCGAGAGCGCCGAGCGGTTCGTCGAGAAGCAGCAACGCCGGATCCGGCGCCAAGGCTCGGGCCAACGCCACGCGCTGGCGCTGTCCACCGGACAATTGCCCGGGATACCGCTCTCCGAATCCCTCCAGTTCCAGAAACGACATCAGTTCGGACAACCGCCGATCGATGCCGGTTCGACTCATGCCCTTGAGTTCGAGAGCGAACGCCATGTTCTGTCGCACCGTCATGTGCGGGAATAGGGCGTAGTCCTGGAACACCATGTTCACGTTGCGCCGGTTGGGCGGCAAGCGTGTGACGTCCTGACCGTCAAGAACCACACGACCCGAATCGGGAGATTCAAAACCGCCAAGAATGCGCAGCGTCGTCGACTTGCCGCAACCAGACGGTCCCAGAAGGGTGACAAATTCCCCCGGTGCGACATCAAGGTCCATCTGTTCGATTGCCGCAACCGAACCGAAACGCTTGGAAACCCCGTCGAGGGAAACAATCGGTGCCGGACTGCTCATTTCTTCTTCGACCTGTTCATGCGCCGGGTGAACCGTTCCGCCCAGATTCCCATCGCCGCCGTCAGGACAAGCGCAACCGTTGCAATGGCATTGATCTCTGGGGACATGCCGGAGCGAAGCTCGGCGAAGATCAAGACCGGCAGCGTGGGCTGATATCCGCCAAGGAAGAACGACCGCACGAAGTCATCGAAGCTCAGGAGCAGGCAGAAGATGCTCGCACCGATCAATGCGGGCACGATGTACGGCAACGTGATGCGCAGGAAGATCACCAACGGGTCGGCACCGAGGTCGCGTGCCGCTTCGGTCTGGCTTCGCGGCAGGGTCGACAGGCGCGCCATGACGATCAGCACGACGAAAGGCACGTTGTGGATGGCATGAGCCCAGATGATCGCGAACATGCCGGGCTCGATTCCCAGGAATCGCGCATAGATGCGAAACGCGATCGCCGAAATGATCCCGGGAACCAGTGCCGGCAGAATCGCAAGCGCGAAGATGGTTGCTCGACCGACGAACCTGTGGCCATCGAGAAGCAGCGCGATCCAGGTGCCGACGATGATCGACGCCAGCGTCGAGAGAACCGCAATCGAGATCGAATATGCGAAAACGGAAAGGACCTCCGCGTCCTGGAAAACGCCGAGATACCATTCGAGTGTCCACGACTTGATCGGAAACCCGATGAATCGCGAGTCCTTGAATCCCATGAGCACCATGAGGAGCAGGGGCACGAAGACGTAGACGACAAACGCCCAGTAGCAGCAGGTGAAGAATATTCGCGAACCGCGGTTCATTGGCGGTCACCTTTTCGCAACCCGTTCATGATCCGCTGAAAGATCCCGACGAGGACCAGCACGCTCAGAAACATGATGACGGCAAAGGCGGCGCCCGTGGGCCACTCGTCACCCGCCACGTAGAAGAACCCCGCGATCGTCTCGGCAAAGACCGTGGTCGACGGTCCGCCGAGAAGCACCGGGGTGCCGTAGAAACCGGTGGAGATGAGGAACACCAGGATGCAACCGGAGGAAATCCCCTCGATGGTCAGCGGCAAGGTCACCCGGCGGAATCTCGTCCAGGCCCCGGCACCAAGATCGGCGGCAGCCTCGGCGTAGCTTCGCGGGAGCTTTTCGAGGGCCGAGTACAATGGCAGCAGCATGTAAAGGGCGGTCAGGTAAACGATGCCGATGCTGACCGAGAACCCCGTGTACATGAACGGGATCGGTCGTTCGACCAAACCAAGCGCCTTCAGGGCGAGATTGACGGCGCCGTTGTTGCCGAGCAGGATCATGATCGCGTAGGTGCGGACGATCTCTCCAACCCAGAACGGTATCAGCAGCAGAAGCAGAAACAGCAACTGGTTCTGCCGGCTGACGTGCCGCGTCAGGAAATAGGCAATGGGATAGGTGATGACGAGGGTGACGACGGTGAACGTCGTCGCGAAGATCAGGGTCCGGTAGTACGGAACCCGGTAATAGCTTTCAGAAAAGAACTTCAAATAGTTGTCGAGCGTGAACCGGACTTCGTCGCCCTTCGAGAGCGGGTAGGCCTCGGTCAGGCTGACGAAGATCATCTGGAGCATAGGGCCGAGATGCTGGGTCAGAACCCAGATCGCCGGCAAGGCGGCAAGCAGGAGGAACTGCCGGCGCGGTGACGCAAACACCACCCCGCTCAGCATCCGGTAAGGCGCGGACAGCACGAGCCTGCCCCAGAAGGTGGATTGGCCGGCATCGGGCAACCGACCGCCTCCGGCGGCCAGCCGCTGTGGCGCGGGTCGGGACATGCGAGGTCAGTTCGTCGGTGGAGCCGGCCGTGCCCGCCCCTGCGCACGCGCAGGGACGGGCCACTGTTTCGGTTGCTCAGGCAGCCTTGATGGCCTCGACGGCCGGGTCGACGAGACCGTATTTCATCTCGTTCGCCTCGGCCCGGAAGAACCTCAGCCCGGACAGTTCCTCGTCCGTGAAGGCCGTGGACCTGCGTTCCCGATCGGAGAGATGCTGCGCCGCATCCTTGTAGGTCGAGATGAACCCGGTTGCGCGCGTCATCAACGCACCGATTTCCGAAGACGCGAGGATCGCGTCGAGGAAGGTGTACGCATTGTCAGCATTCGGCGCGTTGTTCGCCACATTGTAGGTGTAGACGAAACCGTACGATCCCTCTTTCGGGATCGTCATGTTCACCGGGAAGCCGTCATTGATCAGCGTCGCGATCGGCCCGTTCCAGGCGTGTCCCACGACGATGTCCTGGTTGACGAACATCTGCTGCACTTCGGCGCCGCTGTCGTAGTACTTCCTGACAAGCGGCTTCTTGTCGATCAGGAACTGCTTTGCTTCCTCGACAATGCGCGCTGCCTCGTCCGGATCGTCGAGATATGCGACCATGTTGCCGTCGTATCCCAGCTTCAGCATGATGATCGACATCATGTCCTGGATGATGTAGGCGGTCTGCTTCGCGTATTTCTCCGAAAACAGGACGTCCCAGGACTTCGCCTCTTCGGCGCTGACCACGTCGGTGTTGTAGGCGAGAATCTCCATTCCCGAGAGAATCGGCGCGCCCCATTTGTGTCCGTCAATGGTCGCCCAGTCGGATTCCGAGAACGTCGGGTTGATGTTGCCCCAGTTCGAGAGCCGTCCGGTATCGAGCGGAGCGATCAGTTCCGAGCTGATGAACTGCAGGAACCTGTGTCCTGCAACGGTGACAATGTCCGCAGTCGGATTCGGTGCCTCGGCTGCGAGCAGGTTGAACTGCTTGCCCTGGTCGTCGACCAAGCGGATGTTCACCTTGATGCCGGTATCGGATTCGAATTGCTCGCGAAAATCGTCAGGCACGAAATTCGTGTAGGTCCAGACATTGACCTCACCGCCCTGCGCATGGGCTCGGCGAAGATAGACCGGGCTCGAAAGAGCGACAGCTCCGGCGGCGGTCGTGCCGAGGAAGCGGCGTCTTGTCAGTGATTTGTCAGTCATGTCAGGTCTCCATGTCTTGAGTTGTCGTTCTTCCTGCGCCCACGGCAGATCGTTCAACCGATCCGTGAACCAAGAAGGCCCGTCCGCGCAGCGACCCTGAGGTCGCCGATGTCGTGGCGCGACAGATCGAGTGCGGCGAGCAGTTCGTTTTCCGCCCGGAAGTCACGACCGTACATCGCGGAAAAGATTCGGACTCCGGCATCATGAAGCATGGCGGGGCAGCCTGCAAGCTCGCCGAGCACGACGGTGGGCCAAAGCCCGTAGGGCGTGTCCTCCGTCACGTAGCGGCTGTCTGCCGTCGCCGGGCCCTGCCCGCCGGTTCCCCGCGCGTGCATGAGCTGGTTCATCTCGGAAATCGAGGCCACAGGCACGTGAAAAGACAGATGAAAATGCTCGAAGATGGTGCGAACCTCGAGGTCGAGCGCAGCGGCGATCGCCAGCCGTTCCTGGTCGAGTGCCTCGAGCAGACGGCCGACGTTCGGGGTCACGTTGCCGCCCTGGCTCCAGGTCTCGCCGTGCTCCATGCGGGTCATGTTGGCGAGCGCGATGCCAAGGTGGTTCTGCGGATTGAGGTTCGAGAGCGCGATGGCGAGCAGACCGTCGCGCGGCTGGAACCGATCACCGAACAGGCTCTTGCAGAGATCGAGCGCTTCCCCGGATCGCTCCTCGGGAACCGTGCACAGATCGATGAGGCTGCGAACGGTGTTGACCCAGACGCTGGTATCGGTCTGGCGGCGCCCGGTCACCGCCGTCGTGCCCCAGGCGGTTATCGGTGCATCGATTCCCCGCTCGTGCAAGAGTCGCATCAGGTAGAGGGCGCCGAATGACGCGTGCGACGAGATGATAATGTGCTGCCCGGCGCTGACATGGGGAGCCACGGCGTCCATGACCGCCTTGTGTCCATAGGCTGGCAGCGCGATGATCAGGACTTCGTTGCTCTTCGATAGATCCTCGGCACTAGCGGCGATGCGAGGGCTGAAGGAAAGCTCGACCTGGCCACTGGCTGCAAGATCGTCGCCTGCTGACAGCGCGGTGGTACTGTTTCCCGACGGTGACCAGAGCATCGGATCATGCCCGCGACTGCACAGAAACGCGGCCGTCCCCATTGCAATGGATCCAGCCCCGGCAATGCCAACCCTGCGATGTTCAGACACGCGAGATCGCCCCCTTGTCACATCTGCTGCGGCCAATTCGTGACACATCCGAGCCGCTCAAACCGTTTCGCACCGCCCGCGATCAAGACCACAGCCGACGTGTGGTGATGTACGTGCCCGCGACATAATCGACCCGCGGTGTGGTTCGCACAAGGATACCACGAAACTCCCATTGCCGGGAATGAATTCGGCGTTGGCGACGATGGCCAACCGAAGGCATCGCCGCAACCGGCGGGTTTATTTCGTGCTGGAAGCATCAAGCTCGGTCGGCACCCATTCGTCGCCCGTCAGTTCCGGTGTGTCGTAGTCGAGCAATTCCTGCCAGTGGGCCTCGATGTCTTCGCGATAGAGCGTTGCGGCAATCGAGCGAGCCAGGAATGCCGCGCCCTCCGACACTGCGGGGATGTCGCCGCTGACCTTGCCGAGGCTGACCGTTGCGCCATAGTTGAAGCAGTGCACGTTCTTGAGCCATGGCGCTTTGCCCGGGACGGCCTCGCGAAAGGCAAAGTCCGGTGCCAGGTACGGGAAACTCCCGAGTTCGGGCCATTCCTCGCCAGCGGGCGGCGTGTAGACTTGCGACCAGCGAAGGATGTTGCCGGCAGCCTCGCCAAACTCGGGGCGGGTTTGCGGATCGACGCTGAATCCGGTGCCAAGAATCAGGAAATCCGCGAGGTAGGTCGTGCCATCGATGAACGAGAGCTGAACGGCATCGCCGTGTCTTGCGGTCTCCGTGATCGCCTTGCCAAAATGATAGTGAACGTCCGGGCTTCGGCTTGCCCGCAAGACGGAACCGCGCGGCGGCGGGGTCTGGGTTTCGAACGAATACCGCATGAATCGCCACCGCCACTCGTCCGGCAGTTCGGGGAAACCGCAACTGAAACCGTAGCTGCCGATTCCCATCATCTTGTTGATCCTCGGCATCGTCTTGCGCCGGATGAAGTGCCTCACTTCACGGGCACCGCGTTCGATCGCCTCGGCCGCGTTCTCGACGGCGGACGCCCCCACGCCGACAACCGCGACGCGCTTGCCACGCAGGGCTGCGAAGTCGATGTCATCGGAGCTGTGCGCCCAGGACTCGCCGCGTTCGAGGTTGCTCACGAAGCCAGGAATGCTGGCTTCGCCGAGTCCTTCGCGGCCCGTGGCGAAAACGACCTTGCGGGCAAGGATGGATGACTCCTCCGCCCCTGTCAGTTGCAACCTGAGGAGATCGCCCTCGGGACCGATGCGCTCGACGCTCACCTCGTTTTCGACGGGGATCTGCAGAACCTCGCGGTACCAGCGCAGGTAGTCCATCCACATGGTTCGCGGGATCCGGCCCATCCGGTCCCAGGCGCTGGCGCCGTGCTGGGCGCGAAACCAGGCCTGAAAGGTGAGAGCGCCGTGGCCGAACGCCGGCCCGGTCAACTGCTTTGGCGAGCGCAGGGTTTCCATTCGAGCATAGGTGACCCAAGGGCCCTCTTCCCCGACCGGATTCCGATCGAGGATGCGCATGTTTTGCACGCCACCCGTCCTCAGCGCCAGCCAGGCGACCATGCCGCACATGCCTGCCCCGATGATGACCACGTCGATGACACCTGGCGTTGGCGGCACCCAGGATTTTCCCGGGTAGCACAGAAAATCCAGATCCTCTTGCAGGCGCGCTTCGAGCACCTCCAGTCCTTGGTCATCGATGCCGTGCAACATGCGTTTGGACGAGTCTGGCATGTTCGCGAGCCTTTTGGTTGTCAGACCTTGAACGTCACGCGCGGTGTGGGTTGGAGCAGCCGGTCGCTCCCTGATTCGGCGCATGCTGTCCTTGCCATCCGATGAAGGCACCACCGCAATCGGGCGCGGCGACTGGCAAGGAGTCAACGATCAACACCCGCGACATTTCAATGCTCGCCACCTTCAAGTCAATCGCCGACCAATGCAAGAACGGGGGACATCGTGCATGTTGCCCGCATTTCGGTTGGCGCGAACTCCGCGAACTGCAAGGATCTTCCAAATCAAGGCACTTGGTCGCGGCTGGCGAAACCTTCATGCCCAGGCTGACGTGAGGCGGGAGTCGCTCGGTCACGATTGGTCACGGCTGCGGCGCTGCCATCGTCCCCGACTCGCGATCAGTGCCCGTTGCGAACCCCATCCTTGAGGACAAATCGGCAATCGCAATAGGGACATTCAACCCAGCCCGTTTCGGGCGGAATCTGCAACCAAACCCTTGGGTGTCCGCCCTCGCCGCCATCGCAAGCCACCCTGTACTCGGTGACTTCCTTCACTTCGGGAACCTCGGTGACCACGCGCATACCTCCATGTCCTTTGGTCGGCGCGACACTAGCTTTGCGTTGTGGATTCGGCAATGCCGTACCATGACGAGGCCAGTGCGAACCCCTCCCTTTGGAGGCATCACTCCGGTCTTTTCGAAGGCATCGGCGAACATGCCCCGGGATGAAATGCGTCGTCCGACCCGGATGGCGCGGCACCCGCGATGCAACAAACAGGTGCCCCGAACCACCTGCCGACCCGTTGGTAACGCAATCGGAAATCGCTTCGCCCATATCGACCGGCACTGGCATGCGGTCGTGAAGTCCATGTCGTGTTGAATTCAACACAAGATGGCACATGTTGCGGCCGGCGAAAAAGTTCTGATGCTGGGCAGGTCGTTGCGTCCAATCAGCAACATGATCCTGGCCGCAACACACTCCATCCATTCAATGGTGCCGCAATGCGGGTCGACTCGGGCAACTGCAGCCACCTACCGGGCAGTCGTCATCCCGCTGCTACGCGCCAGAGGGTCGTGCCCCCCGGCGAGTTGTCAGAACCGGGGCGGGCGTCGCCGCCCCGGCTTCAGAAGCCGAGGCGGAGATCGAGGCGGAAGCGGGTGTTGTCGGCAGAACCGTTGCGATACTCGTGGCCGGCGGCAAGTTCGAGATCGACGCGGCCCTTTTCCGCCTGAAGGGACAGGCCGGCTTCGATGTCACGCCCGTTGCCTTCTTCATGCGAGAGACGAAGCAGCGGCGACAGCAGACCGTGCGTCGCTGGCAGACGGAAGCCGTAGCGGGCTTCCAGTTCGAACGCCGTGTGATCGTCGTCGGACACGAGGCCGGCCGCGACATGGTCCAGATCGTCGGCCAGCATCATCGCCCCGCCATCGGCACGCATGCCGGTCGCCAGGCTTGCCGACCAGGAGAGGCCCGCGCCGTCCGCCGCCGGCTCAAGCCCGGCCGTCAGGCTCGCACCCGACCCGACATGGCCTGTCCCGGTGGAAAGCGCCAGATGGCGGCCCTCGGCCACGAGCGCGAAGCGCGAGCCCGGCGCGAGGAGGCGCGCGCCGAAGCCGGCCTCCACCCCGGAGCCTTCCTGCCAGTCGCCGCCTTCGCCGCGCCACGCCAGCGAGCCGAATGGCGCCAGCGAGGCGTTTCCGAGGCCCCAGCCCTCATGCTCAGCCTCCAGCGACGCCCGCGCCCGCCAGACCTGCACCTCATGCCCGCCAGTCACCGAGCGCGCCGTGCCGCCGGTCTCCAGCGAGACGAAGCCCGCGTCGGCATCGAGCGCGAGGTCGAGCGCGCCCAGCTTGGCCAGCGGCTGGCGACCGCCGGCCGAGGCCAGGCGCATCTCCAGAGCCCTGCTCTCGCCGGATCCCTCCGCCGGGCGGTATTCGATCGATCCGTTGCCCGCGCCCAGCATGGTCCAGACCTCGGTCCCGCCAGCGAGCTTCAGCTGCATGTAGGGCCAGGCGGCGTCGAGCGCGGTGGTGAAGCCCGCCCCGTCGCTCGCTTCGGTCTCGCCTGCGCTCCGCGAATAGGCGAAGCCCATCAGCAGCCCGTCGCCCATGCGCGCATCCATGCCAAGCCAGCCGGTCTCCATGCGGTTGTCATGGGAGGTCGCCGACCCCTCGGCCCGGAAGCTCGTCAGCCCTCCCTGGCCCCAGGCCGTCATCTCCAGGCCGCTCGCAGCCTCCCTGAAAGCCATCTCGAAGGCGCTGTCGCGACGAAACTCCTCCCAGCTGACGCGCTGCTGGTCGCTGTCGCTGTCAAACGCCATCCCGCGTTCGCGCCAATCGAACTCCACCGGCTCGGATGCCGCACCGAACTCGACCTGCCGCCCGGCGAGCGTCAGGTTGAACGCACCCGGCGCGGACGACATCCGCTGGCCGATGGTCTGCTGCGCGCCGTCGAGCATGCTCGCCGCCATCCCCGCCAGGCTCTTCCCGAAGGCCTGGCGCGCGGCCGCATTGGCGCCGCCGCCCGCCGCCACCTCGATGGTGAAGCTCAGGCTCGCCGCGTCACCATCCTCGTCGGTTGCCGTCCAGCTGTAGGTCGTAACCGCCAGCGCTGCCGTCGGCGTGCCGCTGACGGTGCGCGTCGCCATGTCGAGGCTGAGGCCCGCAGGCAGGTCGGGGGTCAACGCGTAGCTCAGCGTTCCGTCGCCGCCGCTGGCTTCCGGCAGAGCGAAGGCCGCAATCGCCGCGTCCTGCGCGAAGCTCCGGTCCGCGACCGTCGCGTCGCCGAAGGAGACCGTGAGGTCCTGCGGCGTTGCCGAGATGCCGGCCGTCCCGCCCGCGCCAACGAGAGTCATCGCGCGCAATTCGAAGCGGTAGGCGGTCCCGTTGGTCAGGCCAGTAACGACATGGCTGGTGGTATCTCCGTTGCTGTTGGCGATTCGGGTCCAGGCGTCATCGTCGCTCAGGCTCGAACCGTCGGTGTAGCGCAACTGGTAATGATCGAAGTTGCTGCTGAACGCAGACTCCCATGTCAGCGTCACCTGTCCGTTGCCGACCTCGGCGGCAAGGTTCTCCGGTTCGGCAGTGGTGGCGAGCAGGGTACTCGCCTGGAACGTCAGGCTGGCGCGATCGCCGTCTTCGTCTTCCACTGTGTATGTGTATGCGACGGGGTCTCCATGGTTCCAGGGAGCGCCTGTGAGCTCACGTGTCGCACTGTCGAAAGCCATCCCCGCCGGCAAGGCAGGCGTCAGGTCGTAGGTCAACACGCCGGTGCCGCCGGTCGCCGCCGGCAACGTCAGGCTGTAGTTGCCGGTCTGCGCAACGATCCAGGTCAGATCCTGGATTGTCCCGGTGCCGAAGCTCGGCAGTTCGCCCGGCGCCACCACCCGAACAGTGAAGGTCAGGCTCGCTATGTCGCCGTCCGCATCTGTCGCAGCGTAGGTGTATGTCGTCGTCGCCGTCGCAGCCGCTGTCGTCCCGCTGACGCTGCGCGTCGCCGCGTCAAAAGCGAGACCAGCCGGCAAAGCCGGGTTCAGCGAGTAGCTGAGCGCCCCGTTGCCTCCGGTCGCCGCCGGCAGGGTCGCCGCCGTCAGCGTCTCGCCCGTGGTGAAGATCCGGTCCGCGATCGTCACTGAGCCGAAGGAAGGAGCCGTGTCGGCCACGACCGTCATGGCGAAGCTCACGCTGGCCGTGTCGCCGTCGGCGTCAGTGACGGTCCAGCTCCAGTTCGCCGCCGCCTGTGGCGTCGTCGGCGTGCCGCTGAGTGTGCGCGTCGCCATGTCGAGGCTCAGGCCGGCAGGCAGGTCCGGCGTCAGCGCATAGCTGAGTGGCCCGTTGCCTCCGGTCCCGGCCGGGAGGATCGTCGCCGTCGCAGGCACGTTCTGCTGCAGCAGCATGTCGGCAATCGTTGCATCGCCGAAAGAGGGCGCCGTGTCAGCTTCCACGGCGATGGTGAAGGCCAGGCTGGCGGTGTCACCATCGGCGTCGGTCACGGTCCAGCTGTAGCTCGTCGCCGCCTGCAGCGCCGTCGGCGTGCCGCTGAGTGTGCGCGTCGCCATGTCGAGGCCGAGGCCGGCAGGCAGGGCAGGCGTCAGGTCGTAGGTGAACGTCCCGTCGCCGTCTGTCGCTTCCGGCAGCGTCAGCGCGGCCATCGCCACCCCTTGCGTGGCGACAAGATCGGACACCGTCGCATCTCCGAAGGCGGGCGTGCGATCGAGGGTCAGCGCGGTCACCTCGGCCGAGGCCTGGCTGGCACCGCTGGCATTCACCGCGCGCAACTCGAAGCGATATGTCGTCCCTCCGGCGAGGCCGGCCACCTCATGGACTGTGGTGCTGGCACCGCTGTCGGCGATGGCCGTCCAAGCATCGTCGTTGGTGAAATTCGCCGCATCGGTGTAGCGCAGTTCATAGCCGGAGACGGTCGCGTCAGAGGGATCGTCCCAGGCGAGCGTCACCGCACCGGCGCTCGCCGTTGCAGTCAGGTTGGCGGGCTGGGCCGGCACGCGCGCTTCGGGCGTCGCCGCGACGGTCGCCACCGGGCCCTCGCCGCTGCTGTTCGAGGCACGAACTTCAAAGCTGTAGGACGTGGCGTTGACGAGACCGGTCACGCGGTGGGCGATGGCGTCGCCGGCAAGGTCCGTCCACGCGTCGCTCGCGGTGAACGGCAGCGCAGAAGTGGCCTTCCAGCGCAGTTGAAGCTTGTCGACCGAAGGCGGCGTGGCGGGAAGCGACCAGGTCAGCGCCACCGAGCCGTCATCTCCTGCCGCCGCGAGCCCGCTCACAGCCCCGGGCGTCGTAGCCAACGGCGTCGCCGTTACCGGGCTGCTTGCCGCGAGCCAGTTCATGTGGTCCCCGTAGGCCCCGGCGATGATCTGGAAGGAATACTGCTCACCGACCTCAAGACCCGTCACCGTGTGACTGCTGGTGGTCTGGCTGCTCCCCTGGATGAAATGATCTTCGTGTGTCCTCCATTCCGTGTTCAGCACTTTCCAGGGGCCGCGAAGGCCGGCCCCCTTCCTGTAGCGGACAAAGTAACGATCGACGAAGCCGTCCGGAGAGGGTGCCCAAGTCAGCGTGACCGAACCGGGTCCCGGCACCGCCTTCAGATTTTCGGGCGAGCGCGGCCCAAGGCGATCGATGTGGAGGCGGAAGGGGATCGATGCCCGGTCGCCGTGGGCGTCCGTCGCGATGTAGTGGTAGATCTGCGGACGATTCACACTCTGCTGCGGCGCGCCGTGCAACTCCCGGGTCGCGCCTTCGAAGCGGAGGCCGCGAGGCAGACCGGGCGAGATGCTGTAGGTCACGGTACCGTCGCCGCCGGTCGCCGCCGGCAGTGTCTGGATAGCTGTCGGAACGTGGGCCACCAAGAAAATGTCCGCGATCTTCTGATCGCCGAAGGACGGCACGGAGCCTTCCTTCACACCGATCGAAAAGACCCGCCAGGCATGATCGCCATCCGCATCAAGGGCTCTGTAGGTGTAGTTCCGGGGCACCCGCACCTCGGTCGGCGTCCCGGTGATCTGCCGCGTCGCCGGGTCGAAGGAAAGACCGGCAGGCAACGACGGACTCAGGCTGTAGATCGGCGTCCCGTCGCCGCCGGTCGCCGCCGGAAGCGTCTGAGGCGCGATCGGCTGGTTGCGGTCGAACAGCATGTCGGGAACCTCCGCAGAGCCGAAGCTCGGCGACGCGCCTTCCGCCACAGCGATGACGAAGGTCAGCGAGGTGCTCTCGTACCTATCCTCGATCGGGTCGTCATAAATGTCCTCGTCCATCGCTATCCAGGTGTAGGTCCTCGGACGCCGCACCTCGGTCGGCGTTCCGCTCAGCGTGCGGGTCTCCATGTCGAGGGTGAGGCCGGGAGGCAGGCCCGGCTTCAGTCTGTAGGTCAGCGCTCCCTCGCCGCCAGTCGCCGTCGGCAGGGTCAGCGGCGCGATCGGCGTGTTCTGGAGATAGACCTGGTGCGGCACGCTTGCGCCACCGAAGCTCGGCGAGTCGTTCGCCATGATCGTGAGCGCAAAGGACAGCGAGGCTTCGTCGCCGTCCGCATCCGTCACCTTGTAGGTGTAGGTCGTGGCGGTCTGCGGCGAGACCGGGACGCCGGCGATCTGGTGCGTGAAGTTGTCGAAGAACAGCTGGGTCTGAAACGAGACCGGGACGCCGGTGCTCTGGCGCGTGATTTCGCCGAAGAATAGCCCTTCGGGCAGCGCCGGCACAATGCTGTACGTAAACGGCCCGTTGCCGCCGGACGCCGGCGGAAAGAACATTCCGGTGGCCGGCGTGTTCTGCCGGAGCAGCTTGTTGGAGACCGTTGCCCCGCCAAAGGAGGGTGCCGCATCCTCCGTGACGGCGAGCGAGAAGGTCAGCACGCCGCTGTCGCCATCGGCGTCGGTCGCGGTCCAGCTGTAGCTCGTCGCCGCCTGGAGCGCCGTCGGCGTGCCGCTGATTGTGCGCGTCGCCATGTCAAGGCTGAGACCGGCAGGCAGGGTGGGCGTCAACGCGTAGCTGAGTGCGCCATTGCCGAGACTGGCTTCCGGCAGCGTCAGCGCGACGATCGCCTTGTTCCGGGCGAGGGTCCGGTCCGCCACCTTCCCGGCCTGGGCCCCGGTCCGGAAGACAGGAGTCGTGTCCTCCACCACGTCGAGGACGAAGGTCAGCGTCGCCTTGTCTCCCTCCATGTCGCTCACGGTCCAGCGGTAGGTCGTCGCCGCCAATGGCTTCGTCGAAGTCCCGCTCAGCGTGCGCGTCGCCGGGTCGACAGCGAGGCCCTGCGGCAGGGCCGGCGTCAGAGCATAGCTCAACAGCCCGTTGCCTCCGGTCCCGGCCGGGAGGATCGTCGCCGTGGCGGGCGAGTGCTGCAGCAGCAGCATGTCGGCAATCGTTGCATCGCCGAAAGAGGGCGTGACATCGGTCTCGACGGCGATGGTGAAGCTGAGGCTCGCCGTGTCGCCATCGGCGTCGGTCACGGTCCAGCTGTAGCTCGTCGCCGCCTGTAGCGCCGTTGGCGTGCCGCCGACGATGCGGGTCGCCATGTCGAGGCTGAGACCGGCAGGCAGGGTGGGTGTCAGGTCGTAGGTGAACGTCCCGTCGCCGCCGGTCGCTTCCGGCAGCGTCAGCGCGGCCATCGCCACCCCTTGCGTGACCGTGAGATCGGCCACCGTCGCATCGCCGAAGGAGGGCGTGCGATCAGGCGTGAGCGCGGTCACCTCGGCCGAGGCCGGGCTGGCGCCGCTGGCGTTCACAGCGCGCAGCTCGAAGCGATATGTCGTCCCTCCGGCGAGGCCGGCCACCTCATGGACAGTGGTGGTGGCGCCGCTTTCGGCGATGGCCGTCCAGGCATCGTCGTCGGTCAAGCTTGCCGCATCGGTGTAGCGCAGTTCGTAGCCGGAGACGGTCGCATCCGAGGGATCGTCCCAGGCAAGCGTCACCGCACCAGCGCTCGCCGTTGCCGTCAAGTTGGCGGGCTGGGCCGGCACGCGCACTTCGGGCGTCGCCGCGACAGTCGCCATCGGGCCCTCACCGCCATTGTTGGCGGCGCGCACTTCGAAGCTGTAGGGCGTGGCGTTGACGAGACCGGTCACGCGGTGGGCGGTCGTCGAGCCCGCAAGCTCGGTCCAGACGTCGTTGGCGTCGAAAGGCAGGTCCGCCGTCGGCTTCCAGCGCAGCTGCAGCTTCGTGACCAAAGGTGGCGTGGCCGGCAGCGTCCAGGTCAGCGCCACCGAGGCGTCATCTCCTGCCGCCGCGAGCCCGCTCACAGCCCCGGGCGGCACTGCCAGCGGCACTACCTTCACTTCGCGGGAAGTGCTGGCATAAGCGTCGCTGCCGGAGCCGCGCTCGCCAACGATCTTGAAGACATACTGCTCGCCGCCTTCGAGACCCGTCACCGTGTGGCTGCTGGTGGGCTGACTGCTCCCCGGAATGAGATGATCGTCATCCGTTTTCCAGGGTCTGTTCAGCAACCTGTAGCTGTCGCCAAGGCTCGACCCCTTCTTGTACCGGACGTAGTAACGGTCGATGAAGCCGTCCGGCGAAGGCATCCATGTGAGCGTGACCGAATTGATTCCCGGCACCGCCTGCAGATTCTCGGGCGCACGCGGGTATCCGCTAGTGATGTCGAGGCGGAAGGGGATCGATGCCTCGTCGCCGTGGGCGTCCGTCGCGATGTAGTGGTGGATCTGCGGACGAGCCAACGATCCTCCTCGCGGCGTGCCGTGGAACTCCCGAGTCCCGCGTTCGAAGTGGAGTCCGCGAGGCAGGCCAGGCGAGATGCGATAGGTCAAGGTCCCGTCGCCACCGGTCGCCGCCGGCAGTATCTGGATCGCCGACCGGACGTGGGTCCGCAGGAAAATGTCCGCGATCTTCTGACCGCCGAAGGACGGCACGGAGCCTTCCTTCACACCGATCGAAAAGACCCGCCAGGCATGATCGCCATCCGCATCAAGGGCTCTGTAGGTGTAGTTCCGGGGCACCCGCACCTCGGTCGGCGTCCCGGTGATCTGCCGTGTCGCCGGATCGAAGGAAAGACCAGCAGGCAACGACGGACTCAGGCTGTAGATCGGTGTCCCGTCACCGCCGGTCACCGCCGGCAGCGTCTGCGGCGCGATCGGTTGGTTGCGGTCGAACAGCATGTCGGGAACCTCCGCAGAGCCGAAGCTCGGCGACGCGCCTTCCGCCACAGCGATGACGAAGGTCAGCGAGGTGCTCTCGTACCAATCCTCGATCGGGTCGTCATAGATGTCCTCGTCCGTCGCTATCCAGGTGTAAGTCCTCGGACGCCGCACCTCGGTCGGCGTCCCGCTCAACGTGCGCGTCTCCATGTCGAGGGTGAGACCGGGCGGCGGGCCCGGCTTCAGCCTGTAGGTCAGCGCTCCCTCGCCGCCGGTCGCCGTCGGCAGGGTCAGCGGCGCGATCGGCGTGTTCTGGAGATAGACCTGGTGCGGCACGCTTGCGCCACCGAAGCTCGGCGAGTCGTTCGCCATGATCGTGAGCGCAAAGGACAGCGAGGCTTCGTCGCCGTCCGCGTCCGTCACCTTGTAGGTGTAGGTCGTGGCGGTCTGCGCCGAGACCGGGACGCCGGCGATCTGGCGCGTGAAGTCGCCAAAGAACAGCCCTTCAGGCAGCGCCGGCGCAAAGCTGTAGGTGAGCGGTCCGTTGCCGCCGGTGGCCGCCGGAAAGAACATCCCGGTCGCCGGCGTGTTCTGCCGGAGCAGCTTGTCGGAGATCGACGCCCCGGCGAAGGAGGGTAACGCATCCTCCGTGACGGCGAGCGAGAAGGTCAGCACGCCGCTGTCGCCATCGCTGTCGGTAGCGGACCAGCTGTAGCTCGTCGCCGCCTGGAGCTCGGTGGGCGTCCCGGTGATCTGCCGCGTCGCCATGTCCAAGGCCAGGCCGGCCGGCAGGGCCGGCGTCAACGCATAACTGAGCGCGCCATTGCCGAGGCTGGCTTCCGGCAGCGTCAGCGCGACGATCGCCTTGTTCCGGGCGAGTGTCCGGTCAGCCACCTTCCCGGCCTGGGTCCCGGTCAGGAAGAAAGGAGTCGTGTCCTCCTCCACGTCGAGGATGAAGCTCAGCGTCGCCCTGTCGCCCTCCTTGTCGCTCACGGTCCAGCGGTAGGTCGCCGCCACCTGTGGCGTCGTCGGCGTGCCGCTGAGTGTGCGCGTCGCCATGTCGAGGCTGAGGCCGGCAGGCAAGGTCGGCGTCAGCGCGTAGCTGAGCGTCCCGTTGCCTCCGGTCCCGGCCGGGAGGATCGTCGTTGTGGCGGGCGAGTGCTGCAGCAGCAGCATGTCGGCAATCGTTGCATCGCCGAAAGAGGGCACCGTGTCAGCTTCCACGGCGATGGTGAAGTCCACGTTGGCGGTGTCGCCATCGGCGTCGGTCACGGTCCAGCTGTAGCTCGTCGCCGCCAGGAGCGCCGTCGGCGTGCCGCTGATTGTGCGCGTCGCCATGTCGAGGCTGAGACCGGCAGGCAGGGTGGGCGTCAACGCGTAGCTGAGCGCGCCATTGCCGCCGTCGGCTGTCGGCAGCACCAGCGCGGCCATCGCATTGTCCCGGTAGAGCGTTCGACCCGCAACCGTCTCGGAGCCGAAGGAGGGCGTCTCGTCCAGGTCCACCTGGAGGGTGAACGTCAATGTCGCCGCATCGCCGTCGCCGTCGGTCGCACTCCAGCTGTAAGTCGTGGCCGTCTGGGACGCCGTCGGCGTGCCGCTGACGGTTCGCGTCGCCATGTCGAGGCTGAGACCGGCTGGCAGGACGGGCGTCAATGCGTAGCTCAGCTCGCCATTGCCGCCGCTGGCTTCGGGCAGCACCAGCGCAGACATCGCCGTGTTCTGGGTAACCGTTAGATCGGCCACGGTCGCCGCGCCGAAGGAGGGCATCAGGTCTGTTTCGACGGCGAAAGAGAAGTTGAGGCTGGCGCTGTCGCCATCCTCGTCACTCGCGGTCCAGCTGTAGGTCGTGGCCGCTTGGGCCGCCGTCGGCGTGCCGCTGACGGTGCGCGTCGCCATGTCGAGGCTGAGACCGGCAGGGAGGGAGGGCGTGAGCGCGTAGTTCAGCGTTCCGTCGCCGCCGCTGGCTTCCGGCAGCACCAGCGCCGAAATCGCCGTGTTCTGGATAACCGTTCGATCGGCCACGGTCGCCGTGCCGAAGGAGGGAGCCACGATCGCCTCGACCGAGATGGAGAAGGTCAGGCTGGAGCTGTCGCCATCGGCGTCAGTCACGGTCCAGCTGTAACTTGTCGCCGCCTGGAGCGCCGTCGGCGTGCCGCTGACGGTGCGCGTCGCCATGTCGAGGCTGAGGCCGGCAGGGAGGGAGGGCGTGAGCGTGTAGCTCAGCGTCCCGTCGCCGCCGCTGGCCTCCGGCAGCACCAACGCAGAAATCGCCTTGCCCTGGGTAAGTGTTCGATCTGCCACACTCGCCGCACCAAAGGAGGGTGCGAGGTCCTGCGGCGTGCCCGACAACGTGGCGGCCGGCCCCGTGCCCTGCGCGTTCACCGCGCGCACTTCCACGCTCACGGCGATACCATTGGCGAGCCCCATCACCCGATAGCCGGTGACGTCGCCGGGAAGGTCCGTCCAAGCATCGCTCGCGGTGAAAGGCAGCGCAGAAGTGACTTTCCAGCGCAGTTGCTGCTTCTCGATGTCGGTCGTGTTGGTCGGCAGCGTCCAGGAGAACGCCAATCCGCCATTTCCGCCAACCGCGGCCAGCCCCGTCGGCGCCGCCGGAGGAACCGCGCTCGGCACCGCCGTCACGACACTTGAAGCCGGGCCGGTCGTGAACCAATTCGCATGCCCGTAGCGTCTGCGGATCTGGAATACGTAGGTCTCGCCGATCTCCAGACCGCTCACAGTGTAGTCGGTCGTGAGATAGCTGGTGTTTGAGATCAGCTGCCAGTCGGTGTTCGGCCCAGGAAAGCTCGAGCCCTTGCGATAGCGGATATAGTACTTGTCCATCGTGAAACCGACCGCGGCGTCCCGATGCCTGTCACCGTCAATCCAGTCCCCGCTCCAGCTGAGCTTCACATCGCCATCATTATCGCCAATGGTTGCAATAACGTCCTGAGGGGCAGGTATAAGGTAGGGGGTGTAGGCCTCAGCGGATGGGGCGAATGTGAGCGCCAACAGCGCGGCAAATGCAGCCGTCCCGGTGCGCAAACACGTGTCGACTCGAACGATGACCTGTTTGAACCGACATGATCTTTCGGGCGGACTGGGCCGGGCCGCAACGCCCTGCTTGCTCCATGGCAAGGTCGACTGGGATGAGTGGCGGGTCGCACGGATTGGGCGCAAGGCGTTGAAAAGTCTCATCGTTGCCGACTCCATATCAGATTCAAATCTCCCATATATTAGGGTTTGAAAAATGTTGTGGTGTCAAGTTATTTTTTTGAGAATTCGACTCACGAGCCGTACCAGCGTCTTTTTGCGTTGTTTTTCAATGGGATAATGTACGCGCAACCTGCCGCAGGGCCTCGCTTTCATCGGGTTGCCCGCGCCGCGCCAAGTTCTTTGCATCCGAACCGTGACATGCCCCTCGCGCCAGGGGCGGCACTCCGGGTGAGCCTACATGATGCGATCTCGAATGGCTTCTGCCCTGGCGCTCTCAAAAATCTCGCCGGGAGTTTCGTCGGCGATTCCGCTGTTCTCTCAGTCGGTGAGAGCCTGAACAAGCGCTTGCCTTTGTTCCGTCTCGAACTTCAGCAAACCCTATGCCGCCGTCATGACCTCGCTGGCGGTCCTGTCGCGTCCGTTTCGATCTGACGAGTGATGAATTCCTCGAGGTGTTCTCCCAGTGTCACCGTTAACTCGGGCAGGATGTCCTCTCGTTCCGAGTCATTGGTGCCTGTCGTGGGCTTGACCGGCAACCGAAGTGATGACTGGGGTCGAGATCACCCCTCGGCGACCATCTGACCAATTCGTCGTCCGCCGAGGATGTGAGCGTGAAAATGCGGCACGTCCTGCTCGCCGTCCCGACCGGTGTTCGTGATCAGCCGGTAGCCGTTGCCACCGCTTCCCGGCGCGACCTTCAATGACTCGCACACGCTCCGGACAGCATCGTAGAAGCCGACGATCTCCTCGTTGCTCGCCGCCGCCTGGAAATGGTCAAAACAGACGTAGGGACCCTTTGGAATGACCAGAACATGGACCGGCGCTCGTGGAGAAATGTCCTCGAAGGCAAGCGCGTGTTCGGTTTCAAGAACCGTCCGGTTCGGAATCTCGCCGCGCAGTATCTTGGCGAAAATGTTGTCGTTGTCGTATTCGTAGGCCATTTCGACGCACTCCTGTCAGATCAGTTGGCTCAATGCGGGTTGCAAAAGATGGATTCAAAAGGGCATGCCGTCACGGTGCGGTGCCTGACGCAAAACCCCAATCATGATTGCAGTTCTCGCTGGACCAGCGCCAGGAGATCCGTCGTGGGACGAGCGCCCATGGACCTGATCGTTTCGCCCGCCAACAGGCAACCGAGGCGCGCACAGATACCCAGATCAAGACCGGCGTTCATCCCGTAGAGAAACCCCGAAGCAAACAGATCACCGGCCCCGGTGACGTCGACCACGGGTACGTCGCGGGCGGGAACCCGGTACTTCCGCTCTCCCGATGCGGCGATCGCGCCCTCGTTGCCTAGCGTGCAGGCAAGAATCTCCACCTCGCCCCGCGCCTCCTCGATCGCGCTGTCGAGATCGTCCGTCTCGTAAAGGGCCTTCAACTCGTGCTGGTTGCAAAAGAGAAGGTCGATGTCGTCCCTGACCATCCTGCGGAAAGACTCCAGATGTCGCGACACGCAAAACGGGTCGGACAAGGTGATCGAGACGCGCCCTCCTCCCGCCTTGCAACAGGCGATCGCGCGAGCGAACGCTGCATGACTGTCCGGGCCGTCAAATCGGTAACCCTCGAGATAGATCCATCGGGCACGCTCCATCACCGAGCGATCGATATCGTCGGAACCAAGCGTTTCGGAGGCTCCGAGGTAGGTGTTCATCGATCTCTCGCCATCGGGCGTGACCAGAACCATGCAGCATCCCGTGTCAATGCCGTTGCCGGCGGCGGCCATCGGGGTCTCGTATGTCACGCCAAGACCCCGGATATCGTCCGCGAAAACCCGGCCCAGCCGATCATCGGCCACCTTGCCCACGTAGGCGGTCGACTGCCCCATGCCCGCAAGGCCCGCGATCGTGTTTGCCGCAGACCCTCCTGACACCTCGCTCGGATCGTTCATGAACTGCCTGATGTCGGACGCCCGTTCGCCGTCGATCAACTGCATGATGCCCTTGGTGACCCCGTGTTCGACCAGAATCGACTCGGGGCAATGGGCGAGAATGTCCACCATGGCATTCCCGATGCCGACAACCTGGATCTGCTGACTCATGCGGTCTTTTCCTCGAACCGGCAGAGGTCCTTGATCAGGCAGATTGCGCACTTGGGCTTGCGCGCGGTGCACACATAGCGACCGTGCAGGATCATCCAGTGGTGCGCGTGCCGCTGAAACGCGGCCGGCACGTGATCCTCGATCGCTCTCTCGACCGCCTCGACGTTCTTGCCGACGGCAACACCCGAGCGATTGCCAAAGCGGAAGATGTGCGTGTCGACGGCCTGGGAGGGATGCGAAAACCACATGTTCAAGACGACATTGGCGGTCTTTCGCCCGACACCGGGCAGTCCGACCAGCGCGGCCCGCGAGGACGGCACTTCGCTGCCGTATTCCTCGACCAGAATCTCGCTGAGGCGAATGACGTTCTTCGCCTTCTGCTTGTAGAGTCCGATGGTTCGGATGTGTTCGATCAGGCCGGCTTCGCCGAGCTGCAGCATTTGTTCGGGGGTGTCGACGACCTTGAACAGCTCCCGGGTTGCCGCATTGACACCGGCATCGGTCGCCTGGGCCGACAGGACGACGGCAACCAGCAGGGTATAGGCATTCACGTGTTCGAGTTCGCCCTTGGGTTCGGCGCACTGTTCCTGAAACCGGGTGAACACCGCACAAATGTCGTGGTAGTCGAGCTGTTTTTGCATCGCGCCTGTTTGGCACGCGACCAATGCGGTTCCAAGCAGAAATGTGTGGCTGACGGCCTCAGCCGTTCAGGATCGTCGGGGGGGGACTGCGGATGCGCAGGACCCGGGGCCACAGCGTTCCTTGCCTTACTTTGCACGCTCAAAAATGCGACCGCACGCGCCGTCCCGTAGTCGGTTCAGTACCCTCGTTCGGGATTGACGACGTTTCTCAGCTCCTCGCCCTTGCGATACCGCCACAGGTTTTCCGAGAACATCTTGACCGATTTCAGTTCCCACCCATCGTAGACGGACGAGCAGTGCGGAGTGATGATCACGTTCTCGAAGCCCCAGAGCACGTGGTCCGCAGGCAAGGGCTCGACACTGAACACGTCCAGGGCCGCGCCGCGAATCGCACCGTCTTCCAGCGACTTGACCAGCGGAGCCTCTTCGATCACGCCGCCGCGGGAGACATCGATGATCACCGCCTCGGGTTTCATCGCGACAAGGCTCCGGGCGTCGATCAGGCCGCGCGTGCTGTCAAGAAGCGGCACGCAGACGACGATGAAATCGGCACGCGCCCAGAGTTCAGGCAGAGCCTCCGTCCCGTAGACCTCGTCCACGCCCGGCGTGTCCTTCGGGCGGGCGCGCACGCCGATGGTGAAAAGCCCCAACGACTTGGCCCGCGCCGCCACCGCCATGCCGGTCTGCCCCAGTCCCAGGATCAGAACCGTCTTGCCGTCGATCGGTTCCACCTTGCCCGAGATCCACTCCCGCCGCGCTTGTGCAGCCTTGAACCCGGGCAGGCCGAGCGAAAAATGAAACATCGCGCCAAGCGCGTACTGAGCCATCATGTCTGCGGCGACGCCGGCGGCATTGGTCACGACCAGCTTGGCAGGATCCCACGGGTTCAGGTGATCGGTGCCCGAGCCGCCGACCGAAACCCATTTCACGGTCGGTGCATCGATGAGCGCCTGGCGCGGAAAGTCGGGCGTGCCGGCAAAGCGCACCGAATAGACCACCTCGGCGCTAGTTTCCGCGATCATGGCGGGCAGCGCCTCGTAGCTGTCGCAGGTGTGCACATCGAGAGCGGGATGCTCATCGACCAGGACCTTTTTCGAAGCTGCGGGGTTGTCGATGTGCAGGATCGTGACGGGGTTCTTCATGCTGTGGTCGCTTGCTCGAAATCCCTGGCCTGAGGTTCTGATGGCGTTGGCAAGACAGGCCGTGTCGTCAGGATCACTCGGTCAGGCGGCATCTGGGGCATCGAAGATCAGAGCGCCGACTTCCGAGAATCTGGCATCCGGGCGGGTCAGGCCGAGGACTGCGTCGCGGATCGCGGCGGTGCGCGCGACACCAAGCGACGGCGTGGCAAACTCCATGAACTTTGCGATCACCTCGTCGCGACTCATCGGAGCTTCGATTCCTCCACGCGCATGGACAAACCCTGATTCATGGACCTGACCGTCGTGCGTGGTGATCACGACATCGGCCGTGCGGCCAGCCGGGAAGTTGGCGTTGTGAATGTCCGTCTCGCGCACCGTGATCCGCTCAAGGATCCCCGCGACCAGCGGGTCGCTCAAGCCGGAGCCCGAGACGTGTTCCACGCCGATCCGGCCGTGTGCCACCATCACGGCAACGGCGAACGGCAAGGAATACTGAGCCTTGGATGTGTTGTCCGGCATGCCCTGAAAGAGGCAAACTCCCTCGTGGAAGGTGTTGACCTCGATCGTTGCGATCTGCTCGTGGGACAACCCGTTTTCGAGAACAACCTTGCGGGTGGCGTCAACCGCTGCATGCGCCCAACGGCACGTCGGGTAGGGTTTCACGTACTGGTGCTGCATCTGCCAGCACTGACACAGATCGTCCCAGTGGTGAGCGACTTCCGGGTTTTCGATCGTGATGGCCGGGGCGCCGGTGAATCCCATCTCAGCGAGGATTGCAGACGACAGGCCGACCATCGCGCCCCACCCCGAGCCATCGTGCAGCATGGTCGGGTTGGCGATTTCGCGCATCATCTGGCTTCGCGGGCCGTGATACTCGGCAATGCCCAAGGCTTCCCGCATCTGCGCGGCGCTCAGCCCGCGCAACCGAGCTGCCATCGCCACGACGCCAAGCGCGTTCCAGGCGCCCGAAGTATGGTAATCGCTGACCGTGGCATGCAGAGAAAGTCCCGCCCGACCGGCCACCTCGTAGCAAACGGTGATCGCGGCCAGCGCCTCTCGACCAGAAAAGTCGGGAACGGTTTCGGACACGGCAGCCAGGGCAGGCACGGCGACAACGCCGATGTGACCCTTGACCGGGTTGAAACCGTCATGTGCGTCGAGATTGTCGGTCTGGGTTGCGCCGGCAAACGCGGCACCGGCAAGGCTCACCCTGCGGCCATCGAACATCATCCGCGCCGTGGTTCCAGGAGTTTCACTGCCATGGAGCGCAACCGTTGCATCACGCGCGATGCGTCCCGCTTCCATGGGGCCGGATGCAGCGGTGATGCCAAGCGTGTCGAGGCACATCAGTGCGGCAGCTTCGAGAACTTCCTCTGGAAAGGCCTCCGCTTCGCGGTTCAGTGCCAAATCGGTGACTCTGGTCAAAGCATCGGCGGTGTATCGAGTGTCTGCCATGGGTGTGCCTCCTTGGAGCGTGCCGTTCCAACAAGTCAAGTGTAGAGCAATTCCCTCTCTCGAAAGCAAGAAAAGGCCCGCCTGCTTGCACAGAAACGTTGACCGTATCGAGCCGCGACTCGACTTGCACGCTTGCACGCCATCGACATTTTCAGACAGCCGCCCCGTTTCGGCAGGGACCCATCAATGAGCGATTCAGCGGTCGTGGTTCCGAATCCGCAAGATTCGGGTCGATGAATGCCCGGCGATCGGGCAATAGGTCCGACGTCACTCACAGGCAAAACCGCCAGAACCTCACCATGGAGACCAGACCGATGTCGCAGGATGCGTATCACTACCGGCTGATGGCTCGGGCGATCGACCATATTGCCCGAACCACCGACGAGCAACCGGGCCTTGAGGATGTCGCCGATGCCGTGGGATTGTCACCGGCACATTTCCAGCGCGTCTTCAGCCGCTGGGCAGGCGTCAGCCCCAAGAGATTCCAGCAGTTCGTGACTCTGGGACATGCCAAGGCGCTGCTGTCAAACCGGTTCACGGTGCTTGAAACCGCACACGCATCGGGCCTCAGCGGGTCCGGACGCCTTCACGATCTGTTCGTGACCTGGGAGGCCATGAGTCCCGGCGAATTCGCCAGTTCCGGATCGGGGCTGACCATCCGGTACGGCTGGTTCGATTCACCGTTCGGCGACATGCTGGTCATGACGACAGATCGCGGGATCTGCGGCCTCGGATTTGCTGCCGAATCCGATCCCGACACCGTCTTCGACGATCTTGCCGGACGCTGGCCCGGGGCAACGTACGTCGAGGATCCGGCATCGCTTCGCGCGCAGGTCGAGAGCATCATGTCGGAATCCGGCCACATCGACCTGCATCTTCTTGGCGGTCCGTTTCAGATCAAGGTTTGGGAGGCTCTTCTGGCGATTCCGAGCGGTCGGGTCACCACCTACGCAAGCATCGCCGAACACATCGGGTCACCGCGCGCGGCACGTGCCGTCGGCACGGCTGTTGGAAAGAACCCCATCAGCTGGATGATTCCGTGCCACCGGGTCATCAGGCAGACCGGGCAACTCGGTGGATACCATTGGGGACTGCCGGTCAAGAGCGCCATGCTGGCAAGGGAAGCGGCACGGGATCCGTCGACGTCGAGCGAGCGACGCCACGTGCACTGACCACCGATCTTCCGATCCCGAAGATTTTGGTCAGAGGCGTCTCGATGTCGGAATTGGCGAGGCATGCAAACCTCGCCAATCCGAGTTTTCACATTGTGTCAGATGTCTTCGGCATAGGGAACAACGAGGACCGGCAGCCGCGAGCGGCGCATGACCCTCTTGACCGTCGAGCCGAGGAACGTGTGTCCCGTTCCCTGTTCATGGGCTCCCATGACGATCAAGCCGCAATCAAGATCCTGGGCCCGCTTGAGGATTGCGTCCGCCGAATGGCCCTCGAGGAGCTCCACCGACTCGATCCTGTTGTAGGCATCCCGGTCGCCCTCGCCAAGCGAAGCCAGGAACTCCTCCTGGTTCTTCTTGAGAACGGCCCTGATCGTCTGATGCCGGTCCTGGATGGCGCGGGTGCGCACGGCCTCGTCCTGCACGAACACCTGCAGGGTAACGACCGCATCCGATGACAACGGCTCAAGCACGTGTATGACATGCACCTTGGCACCGGAATCGCGGGCAATCCCGAGACAGTAAGCGAGCGCATGATCCGCATTCGCCGACATGTCGGTGGCGAAAAGGATATCCTTGATCTTGGGAACCATCTTGCGATCCTCCGTTCAGATTCCGATTAGCCCAAAAGGACCCGCGGAAGCCATAGCGACAGCTCCGGGACATAGGCGATGATGAAGATTGCGATCGTGTTGATGAACGCAAAGGGCAACGCACTCACCGATATCTGCTCGATGGATATGTTGGAAATACCCGAAGCAATGAACAGGTTCTCGCCCAGTGGCGGTGTCTGGAACCCGATGCCCAGCGTGCAGACCATGACCACACCGAAGTGGATCGGGTCGATCCCGACACGGTAGGCCACCGGCAACATGACCGGAACCAGGATCAGGATTGTCGCCAGCGTCTCCATGAACATCCCGACGAAGAGCAAAAACAGGATGATCAACGCCCAAATGATGTGGATGCTGTCCGTCAGTGCCAACATTCCGTCTGCGATGACCGCCGGCAGTTGATACGTCACGAGCAGTCGCCCGAACACCGTCGCGGTGAACAGGATCAAGAGAACACGCCCTGTCAACCAAGTGGTCGTCTCCAAAGACGTGAACAGCGAAGCCCATGTCAGCTCACGATAGATGAAGGTGCCGACGGCCAACGTGTAGAAGATTGCCACGATTGCCGCTTCGGTCGGCGTGAAGAAACCCGAGTAGATGCCGCCGAGAATGACGATGGGCGCGAGAAGCGACCAGAACCCCCGGTACATCTCCTGGCCCACGGTCTGCAACGACCATCCTTCGGATGACCCAGTGTACCCTCGACGGCGGGCCAAGATGTAATTCATGATCAACAGGCTGGTCGCGATCAAAAACGCCGGAATGAACCCCGCCATGAAGAGCTTCGAGATTGAAACCGACTGAAAGGTCCCGAATTTCTCGACCGCTTCAGGAGGAGCAGTCATTCCGAGTGCCGCAATCCCGAAAATGACCATGGGGATCGACGGCGGAATGACGATGCCGAGACCGCCGGAAGACGCCGTGATGGCAGATGCGTAGCCTTTTGCGTAGCCTCGGTTGATCATGGCTGGGATCATCAGCATTCCGACAGCCGCCGTGGTGGCAGGACCGGAACCTGAGATCGCGCCAAAAAACAGGCAAGCCATGACCGTTGCTGCGGCAAAACCACCTGTAAATGGCCCTGCGAAACTCTCCGCGACACTGATCAAGCGTCTTGAAATCCCTGCCGCCTCCATGAGCGCGCCGGCAAGAATGAAGGCCGGCAGCGCCATCAGCGGGAACGAGCCCACCGAGTTGAAAGCGATCTGGACCATCTGAATGGGATTGTCACCAAGATAAAGGAACGTGATCAACGAAGACACGCCGAGGGCAACGGTGATCGGCGAACCGAGCATTAGAAGTCCCAGGAACGTACCGAACAGGATGAGGACAATCGTGCTTTCCATTTTTATGTCTCCCTGGTCAGTTGCTGATCAATTCGAAGGCGAGGCATCGCCTCGCGTCTCGGCCTTGATTTCATCGATGTCAATCTTGTCCGGGTCACGGACATCGACCCCCTTGACGATCTTGAGGTAATTCACCTGCAATACCCGGATCGTCATGAGAGCGAAGGCGATCGGCAGGACCATGTAGATGTATTTCATCTCGATACCGAGCGTCTGGGATTTCCAGAACTTGTTCATCCGGTTAAAGACGAAGTCGGTCACGAGGTACAGGAAGTACACGTTGAAGAAGATCCAGAAGAGATCCGCGAACGCCTCGATGTACTTGATTGCCTGTGGACGCAGGAACTTGAATTGGAACGTGACCCTGTTGTGGGCCCCCATGCGCGCAGCATAGCTTGCGCCGAAATAGACAAACCAGACGAACATGTAGACCGAAAGTTCCTCGATCCACGAAAACGAATACGTGAACAATTCACGCGACAGGATCTGGAGGAATAGCAGACAGACAAAGATCGAAAGCAATGTCCTGCAAATGTAGCTCTCGATCCTGTCCAGGTGCTTGAGCAAGGTATTTCCCATGGTCTCCTCCTCCTTCGTCAACCAAGGAGGCGCGGATCGCGCCGCGCCTCCCTTTTCGCATTGGTTGTCTGATTGCGCCGATCCGTCTTATTGAACGGGATCGCGTCCGATGGCTGCAAGAACCGCGTTCAGTTTCTCGACGCCACCGATTGATTCATAGAACTGCGGCCAGACGGCGTTCGTGGCGAGTTCAATGAATTCGGCTTCATCGTTCTCGGGATCCATGATCTCCATCCCTCTTGCGACCAGTTCTTCCTTGATCGCGGCCTCGCTGTCACGCAGGAACTGTGCCGACTTCTGGGTCGCGATCTTCCCGGCTTCGATGATGGCTGCCTGGTCTTCCTCGGACAGATTCTGGAAAACGTACTCGGAAACGATCAGCGGTTCGATCGAAAAGATGTACCGGATGTTCGTGACGTAGTCCTGGACCTCGTAGAACTTCATGGCGTTGATCGTCATGTACGGGTTGTCCTGGCCATCAACGACTTTCGTCTGCAGGCCGGCAAAGGTTTCCGACCAAGCCATCGGTGTCGGATTGACGCCCCATGCGTTGTATGTCGCGATCATGATCTCGTTCTTCGGAACCCGGATGACGAGATCCTGGAGGTCAGCGACAGACGTGACCGGTTTCTTCGAGTTGGTGAGCCGACGAAAGCCCGTGTACGTCCACGCAACGATCCGTACACCTGCGTCGCGCAGGGTGTTTTCGGTCAGTTCCTGCCCGATCGGTCCCTGGGTCAGGGTTTCGGCATCTTCGAGGCTGAGGATGACATAGGGAAGCGTGAACACGCCGACGCTCGGCGAGAACGGCGTCACGTTGTTGATCGCGAGAAGCGACATGTCGAGCGTGCCGATGGCCGCGTCATTGACGGTGTCCTGCTCTGAACCGAGCTGGCCGTTCAGGAACAGCGTTCCCGTGTGCCGACCGTCCGTCAGTTCCTCGAGCGCCTCGACGAAGAACTTCCCGGTCGCTTCCTGCGGGCTGTTGGCGCTGTCGCCGACCGCGATCTTGAAATTCGTGGCATGTGCCGGTGCCAGCGCCAGCATCGCGAGAGCGGATGCGGTCGCCGTCACCGTCAGCAGTTTGTTGACAATTCGCATTATCTTCTTCCTCCGATCATTGTCCATTTTGCGCCCAACCGACGACCGGAGCATCGCCCCCGACGGAACGGCGTTCAAACTGGCGTTTGGGTACGGTACAAATTTCATCGGATCAATGGCAATATCTTTCTCGTATGGCCAATGGCGATGTCTGGCATGACTGAATCCGCGTTTTGGCAGTAGCTCAGACCCCGGAATCAACGGTCAGAACACGCATCTGACGTATGCTGACGATTTCGCCCGAGACATCCCCCACATCCCTGTGGCCAAGGCTGCAGATCATGACTCCAACGAGCCCGATAACGACCCCTCCTGGGAATTGACCTCTTTTCCTTGCCCGCCGCAACACCGAATTTCCGCTTGCCGGGACGCGCTGAGCCGAGTTCGTTACGACCTGCGCTCGCCCCTTTCAGTCGAAACGCGATGCTCATTGTTGATCAAACGACAATGCGTCTTCGGGCATGCTGAAGGCTCCCGACCCGGAGACGGTTCGATCTGATGGGCATTCGGGCACGACGATCGACGAACTGGACACGCCTGGCATCTGCACGGCTTGCGCATGGAACGCTGACTGAAACTTGATCCCGGTTTGGTTGTTGACCCCCACGATCTGAGATACAGATGTCGGAACAGTTCGCTGGTGCAGCCAGATCAGCAAGACTCTGGCAAGAAATGAAGGTGACACCATGATGCCAACTCGACTGCCGTCGATCATGTGCCTGCTCGGCGCGACCGCTCTTGCAGCATGCAATACCTCGACCGGAGAAGGTCCGGACAACGCAGTGACGGGCGCTCTCATCGGTGCCGGCATCGGCGCTGTCGCGGGCGAAATCTTCGGAGATGACAGCGACGACGCATTTCAGGGCGCGGTCGCGGGAGCCGTTCTCGGCGGAGCGCTCGGCATGACATTGGATCATCAGGAAGACGAGATCCGCAGAGCTCTTGGCGGCAACGGGGTCGAAGTCGAAAACCGCGGGGACCAACTGGTGGTCACCATGTCCGAGTCGATCAGCTTCAACACGGGCAGCTCCGAGATCATGACTGCAGCGCTGCCCGACCTTTATGCGGTCGCCGACAGTCTCGCGCGCTATCCGAGTTCCGAAGTCATCGTCGTGGGGCACACGGACGATGTCGAAAGCGAGAGCTACAACATGGAACTGTCGCGCCTCCGCGCGATCGCCGTCTCGGACGTGCTGATCGCCGAGGGAATTTCCCCGCGTCGCGTCGTCGCCTACGGGCGGGGAGCGACCGAGCCGGTCGCGTCGAATTTCACCGCCGGTGGCCGTGCCAAGAACAGGCGGGTCGAAATCATCATCCGCCCGACGGCCTGAGCGCTTCCGGGCGGCATTTGCCGTTCAAGCTGCCGGGTTGCAGGGGGAGTGGGAGACAGGTTTGTCGCGAACCGCCTGCTGCGGTGCGCGGGTCGCTCTCAAGAATTCCTGATCAAGCGTTCGTCGAGTTGCTGGCCGCGAAGCGTTGCGCGGCGTTGCTGATCGCGTCTTCGATCATCGCGTCCGCATCCTTCTGGGACATGCGTTCGGCAATGACTTCGGCGGCAGCGGCGACTGCGACCTTGACCGCCGCGTCCTGAACTTCGCGGATCGCGTCCGCCTCTGCGGATGCGATGCGATCCTGTGCAGACTGAATTCGTCGCTCCACCGTCGCCTGCAGATCCTCTCGCGCCTGTTCAGCCGCCGCTTTGGCCTCCTCATGGGCGCGTTGAACCATGATCTCGGTCTGCTCTTCGATGTCCTTTTTCTTCTGTTCGCTCGCTTCGAGCAGGGCCTTCGCATCATCGCGAAGTTTGCGGGCTTCGTCGAGATCCTTTCGGATTCCATCAGCGCGACGGTCGAGCATGCCGGTCACCTTGCCCGGGACCTTCAGCCAGACGAGCAAACCGACGAACAGGAGAAACGCGATCGTGACGACGAAATCGGTGTTGTACAGGCTGAAAAATGGGCCGGTGGCGGCAGAAGCCGCCTGAGGCAGCGCAGCCGCGAACGACAACAAGAGGGCTGAAAGACGGACCAATCTCTCCTCCGTCAGCTTGAAAGGGAGCCCAATCTGGCCGAAACAGCCGATCGAACCGCATCATGATCATGGGCACCGGGCACGATTGCCTTGACGATGTCCTCGGCGACTTCCCCGGCCACCATCTCGACCGACCGGACCGCATTCGCACGAATGTCCCTGATCCGTGCTTCGGATTCCGAAACCCGAGCGGCAATCCGCTCGTCCGCTTCGGCGGTGGCCGCCTCCAGCTCCCTGGCGAATTCGGCCTTTGCCGCATCGAGGACTTCACGAGCCTTGCGTCGCGCCTCGTTCAGCGCCTGCTCGTGCATCTCCTCGCTCTCGGCCGCCTTGTCCCTCAGAGACTCCGCGAGCTCGAGGTCATGCTCTCTCGTTCGGACACGCTCGGCCAGAATGTCCTTGATTCTCGGAATCGCGATCCTGTTCAGAACCAGGTAAATGATGACAAGCGTGACCACCAACCAGAAAATCTGGTTGGGGAAGGTGCTGAAATCCAGCTGCGGCATGCCCTCGGCATGTTGGGGCGCAACCGCATCAGACTCGACTGCCATGGTGTCTCCTTTCGCCGCAGACCCCGTTCATTGGTCGGCACTGCCCGCCGGCGCATCTGCCCGATGCGGAGGCGCGGGGATGGCGGGCAAGCCGGATCCGAGGTCGTGTGAGACTACACCACGAACATGAGGAAAAAGGCAACGACGAAGGAGAAGATCCCGAGAGCTTCCGCGAAGGCAATGCCGATGAACATCGTTGCCACTTGTCCACGTGCGGCGGACGGATTGCGCAATGCTCCAGAGAGGTAGTTTCCAACCACATGGCCGACACCGATGGCGGCACCTCCCATGCCCGTACATGCAAGTCCGGCGCCGACGAGCGCGCCCATTTCGACAAGATTGCCTTCTACTGCCATTTTGTTTGCTCCTTCAGTTTTGAAATGGCTCCGTGATCGACCACGATGGTCGCTCAATGCTGCGGATGCAATGCATCGTTCAGATACACGCATGTGAGAATCGTGAAGACGTAGGCTTGAATGCAGACCACAAGTGTCTCCAAGCCGTAGACTGCCATGATGGCCACAATGGGGGCCACGGACCCTATTCCGAGAACGCCCGCGAAACCAGCGAAGACCTTGATGACCGCGTGCCCCGCCAACAGGTTGCCCGCCAGTCGAACCGAGTGGCTGAGGGGGCGAACGAAGTAGGAAATCACCTCAATCACAGCAAGGATCGGTCGCAGCCCAAGCGGCGCGCTGGAAATCCAGAAAAGCCCGAGGAATCCCGCGCCGTTCCTGACAATCCCAAGGACAGTGACAGCAACGAAGATGGTGAGGGCCATGGTGGCCGTGACCGCAATGTGCGACGTCGTGGAGAACGACATCGGCAACAGCCCCAGCACGTTCGCAACGAGGACGAACAGGAATATCGTCAGAATGTAGGGGAAGAATCGAAGACCTTCCCGGCCCGCGACGTCCTCGACCATCTGGTGGACAAAGCCGTACAGCACCTCCGCGATCGACTGCATCCGGCCAGGAACCAGCTGTCGGCGTCGTGTCGAAACGACCATCAGGCCGATGATGGCCACGATCGTCAGTCCCATCCAAAGGGTGACGTTGGTCGGCGTGAAGATGCCAGTCTCCGTGCCGCCGAACAGCGGACGCACCACGAACTGATCCATGGGTTGGATATTAAGACCGCCTGTTCCGTTCTCTGTAGCCAAGTCCTGTTCCCTCCAGGCGCTAGTCCCTGTCTTCCTCTTCCGATCCGGAAGACCCGGCCAATCGCTCGTTCATCACCCTGACCTCTTCGGCCGTCCTCATCATCGTGCGCACGCCTGCGGCGAATCCCAGCAACGTGAACACGATGAGACAGACAGGCAAAGTGCCCAGCAACCGATCCAGTCCGAATCCGATCCCGAATCCGAACAAGAGGCCAATAACCAACTCCAGCACCATTCGCCATGCCATTTGTGTCGCAGCGACATGGCTTGGCTCACGCGGTTTTGGCCGGCCGGCACGTTTTGCCTCGTCGATCCTTCGTTTCAGAGCACCCAGTTCGCCCTGTTCCGGTGTCTCGGGCATGTGGTCAACGGTTCAAGTCGAATTGCCGACAGGCTGCCCTGCCGAGCGCGGCGAAACTAGAAATCGCGATGTCCGGTGTCAAGATTGAACTCCTCGACAAAATGACCTGCATGCCCTTGCCCGACAGCGTCCCGTCACGACAGTAGAATGGTCTGCCACTGCAAGCGTGCAGACAGCCCTTGGCGGCCCGATCGTGCGGCGGGACGCGAACTTGCCGCATGTTGTTTCCTTTGACTGCTTCGATTTCCGAGACGGCCTCGGTTGGAACCCGAGGCGGTCATGTGGGCGGTTCCGGAACATCTTTCGTGACCATCCGCATGCAAGCATTGCACATGCCTAACGTCAACCCAATCGAAGCAGGATCATGGGGTGTGATTCTCGTATGGCGCATGTTTGAAGTGTTGGCACCACGATTCGTCGTGTCGGAACGAATCAGGCTGCGCGGGCAAGTTTCAAGTTGTCATTTGCCGCGTCCGGGGGCATCCATGTCTGCCAGGTCTTGGCAATCCGCTCCCATGCGCGGTCCAGGCGACCGGACTTGAGCAGGGCTCGGAAAGACAACACGCTCTGTCCGCCACTGCGCCCCCATCGCTGACCCGAACGCTTCATGCGTTGCGATACGAGAATCTTGTTGCTGGCCTCAACAGCGCCGGATCCAACGGGATAGCCCGCCGCCTTGGCTTCGTGGTAGTTCATGCGGCGGCGGTTGCTTTGGAAATACTTCATCTCCCGCTCGATCACGGCCAGACCGGTTCCTTTCCCCTTGAGATAGCGCACCGCACTGATCAGCTTGCCTGCACCTCCAGGTTCGTCGAGGACGATGCGACTCCATTTGTCGAACCATTCGGTGCCCGCAGCGCTGTCGGGGCCGAAGGCCGCGTCGGCGACGACCTTAACGTGTTGAGCACAATGGAAATAATCCAGAAGCATGACGTCGGGACTCATCCCTTCGAGAAACCCCCAGTTGTCACGCGCGCCGTCCGCGACCGCCACAAGCTTCAGACCTTCCTTGCGACCCAGCCAGTGGAACGCTTCCCGGCTCACCTGGGCCTTGAGGCTCTGCTTGCCCTGTTCGGGAAGACGCCCGAAACAGCGGCTCTCCAACGTGTTGCCTTCGGCATCGAGCAGCGCAACGACACCGCACGACGCCTCTCGCCAACCCGCCTCCGCAGCATGGGGCCCCTCCGTCTCCGCGTTCATTCTCATCATCACGCCATCGATCGATACCTGAACTGCGACAGCTTCCTCGGGGATCTTCTCCTCGGCCCGAAGCTCCGCCTCGATCTCTTCGCCGCTGGCCTCCAGTCGGCGGCCCGCCTCCTCGGTCATCCGTATCAGAGTGCTCGTCGAAGGACCCGTCCCGCAGAACCTCTCGAACGCCTCCTTGCTCTCGCGGGCCGTCAGGCAGCTCATCAAGTAGTTCCCAAGGCCTCCCGCAGCCGGCGTCATGGCGCCTTCGACAATGCCCAGAAGACCATCGGTCGGAACGATGGAAGCGCCCTTGCCGTTCGTCGGGCGGTAGCGCGAGCGCATGTATTCCACCGGCCCCATCATCGTCATCACAACTGCCCTGGTGGCATCAGCTTTCCTGTATGTCACGCCGCCGACCTCGATGCGGTCGCCGTGATTGTCCAACGCCTCGTATGAACCGCCCATGAACAAGCAAGCGAAGGCGAGGATGTCGTCGCGAACCGCAAGTTCGGCCGCAAGCGGGTCCACGCGATGCATGTCGGCACACGCTTCCCTCAGGTCCGGTCCGAAAATCTCTCCGATCATGGCCAGCGCGGCCTGAAATCGCCCTCTTGCTCCTTGCATGACGTCGCCTGTCAGTTCCTTGTTGGCAATGATCGTTTCAGTCATTAGTTTCATGGCCAGAGTGCTCCTCTTTGCCCCGAAATCGGAGCCAGGTTTATCGTTGGGGCACTCTACCATCACCGGATCACAGGGCCAGGAACTTTGCCGGATTCTGAAAAAATGCCGTCTCGGGGCGATTTTTTTGCGAAATCGCGCCAAATCGGGAATCTCGGCTGCCCCCGCCCTCGGAAAAACCGTTCAATTACAACGACTTGAAAAATCAACAATCTGCCATATGAAAATCACACCCGGATCATGAGCGCAGGCGCTTTTGATCGACAGCGCCGGAACGCAGTCGGCCTTTCCACGCTGAAAATGTGACGCACCTCTCAACCGCAGCCGAAAACGAACATCGCTGGAGAAACGCGATCAAAACTTGATGACACGCAGTTCGACTCGAATTGCCCAACCGAGGGGTTGCATCCGGTTCGCTCTTGATGCATGCACTCATCCCATTATTGCATTGTATTGAGATAATGAGGATGGAAATGGATAATTTTGACATAATTTATGCCTTGTCACGCATGGCCCTGTATGGAGACAAAGAAAAGGTCTCCTTTCAGATTGACCGCTTGCGCCAGGCCATCAGCGAAAGCGACCCCAGGCAGGCAGAGAAGCTCGCCCAATTGCTGGAAAGACAGAATCGTCGTGAAGATATCGCGCCTTGGTCCTTGGAACTGATGCGCGCGCGCCGTACGGGCATCCAACTGCCAGGTGAATCGCTGTCACGTTCGACGCCATTGCCGTGCGACCGGGAAACCGGCGCACCGCTGATACGTTTGCTGTTTCCAGATGACAACGATGTACCCGCTCCTATCCTTCAACCCGAGCTCGAGAGGGCAATCTCGGATCAGTTGCGGGAATGGGACCAGGTCGAGGATCTCGAGCAAATGGGCGTGCGACCCAACATGCGCTGTCTGCTTTACGGCGGGCCAGGTGTCGGCAAGACACTTCTTGCGAGATTCATGGGCAGACAACTCCGCCTTCCCATCGTCGAAGCGCGGCTCGACGGACTTGTTTCATCGTTCCTTGGGACAACGGCGCGCAACATCGGCGCGCTTTTCGACTTTGCCGACCGATACCGTTGCATACTCTTCCTCGACGAATTTGACGCCCTCGCCAAGGCACGAGACGACGGACAGGAAGTCGGAGAGATCAAGCGCGTGGTCAACACGCTGCTCCAATGTCTTGATGCACGAATGAACCAGGGATTCACGCTCGCGGCCACGAATCACGAACACCTCCTCGATCCCGCCGTCTGGCGACGATTCGAGTCACGCATCCGTATTCCCAACCCCGAGTCGGACATTCGGGCTGCGATGCTGAAGCGATTTCTCGAGCCGGTCTGTTTGTCGGGAAGCGAAATCAATGTGCTGGTTTGGCTGACCGAGGGCATGAGTGGCGCGGACCTCGAAACCCTGATCACCGGATGCAAGCGTTATCTGGTTTTGCAAAAGGGAGATAGACGCGCGTATCGTGCAGAAGATGGCGTCACCACGGCTGCGCTTCTCTCGGCGATAAGGCGTCAGGCGACCTTGAATTCCATGCTGTTCGATGCCGAACGGCAGGATTTGCTCCTCAGGTCAGACGATGCCTTGCTCGACGCACTGATCGAAAATGCAGGCCTGACGCAATCTGAGACTGCAAGAGTGCTCGGAGTGTCTCAGAGCACAGTTTCAAGACGTCTAAAGTCACTCGACCATGCACAAGCACTGGCAGACCACACTCACGAGGAATGATCCGTGACCGAGCAGAACAAGATACCCCGTCCAATTCAGGTCTTCCTCGACGCAGACAAGTTCATCTCGTTGAAAAAACCGCGCCAGCGCGGAGGAAACCGAGATTTCTTCAGCGGCAACAACGCCGGATTTGCCCGTCACAAGTCCAAAATGCGACAACATGTACGTGATGCCTCCATGACACTGCGAAGCGAAAGACATGAGGTGGGCTTCGTCATCGTACAGATGCAAGCAAGGGCATTGGCCAAGAGTTATCGCCCGATCAATGCTTTGTTTTCACGGTCGAATTCCTTTTGTCTCGTCGGCGGCGGTGGCGTCGGCGAGAGCTACTTTCAATGCACGCTGAATGCACTTGATCGTCTTGATCACCTCATCGAGACCCAAGCAGAAGTCGAGCCATTACGGAAAGAGAACCGAAGAACCGGTGAACTTGAACTTCGACCGTCCACATACAGGAGCGAACTTGGCGGGATCGAGAATATCCGACTTCCCGTCGCAGCCGATCGCATTTCTTTTTCCGCCCACGACGCCGTTGAACGGCTCGGACAACCCAACGCGCTTGGCGGATATCTCTTGGAACTTTTTCGACCCGACACGACCGCCGATCCGGTCGCTGTCAACTTGATGGTCTCGGGATTTCGTGAACGTCTGCATCACTTCGGAGGCATCGTGGCGTTGCCACTTTTTGGGCCCGACAGCACATCCATTGGTCGAGGCCAATTCATGATGTCGGTGCAACTCATCAGCCGGGTCGAGAAATCATTTGTTTCTCTCCCATTCGGCGATTCATTTCCAATTGATCAAGAGGCTGTTCGCTCCGCACTCCGTTCCGACACGCAGACTGTCCCAATCAGTCGTCATCAGCGCTTTCTCGAAATGATGGCAAATGAACCGTTGTTGAGACGTATCACCATTTCGCCATTGTTGCAGGTTTCCCAGTTGGACCAGCCGAAGCCGACCAAACGGAATGTGCAACCAGTGCAGCCAAGTCAATCTGCGCCGACCGTGGGAATAGTTGATGGCGGTGTCGCCGACAACATGCAGATCCTGACACTTGCGAAGAGGAACCAAATTCACGGCTGACCTATTTCGACGCGGAAATACCTGCCGGACTCAACCAAACAGAAACCTATCTGCTGAAATCCGGACTCAAATGGACTCCCGTGAAAAGGTACTTCGCTTCCATGCCACGAGGGCGTGGTGCTTCGAGCACCTGGCGCCTCACGCTCAGGTCGTCGACGCGAGCCGGCGAGACCTTCCCGGTAACGGGGGTACCATTCACAATTGTCATGACAATCTCCGATATCGAGAAGTCCGCACCCATCTATGACGAGGTCCGAAACGAAATCAGCCGAAGGGGACTTCGAATCGCCGACATTACGCTTGCACACCGCGTGCAACACCGCAGTCAAAGTCGAACGCGATAACTGGAAATGGCGAAGAGCGGCAAGCGGTCAACCAATCGCGGTGGAGGCGCAGCGAAAGCGGGTCCGTGGCGTCTCCACGGCTCAATCCTCAAACAGTGCGGATCAGCATCAACAACGCAACGACTGATGCGGCAACACCCGCAAGGATCATGATTGGAGGGAATTGTCCCGTCAGAGTCACTTCCCAGATCGTCACCCAGGTCGGCGTCAGATAGGTGTATGCCATGACCTTGGCCGAGGGCAGCCTGACCGAGGCATATTGCAGCACCACGAATGACAGCGTGCTCGCGGCAATCGCCAGATAGGCAATGCTCAGCCAGAAGAACGCAGGCAAGGCGCTCCATTCGACCCGAAGCAGTTCGGGAAAGCTGATCGCGGTGAGATACAGCCATCCGGCAACGGTCATGCCAAAGGTGAAGACGAGGATCGGCTCGCCGCGGCTCAACCGGGCAATCATGGGCACGTAGACGGCGTGACAGGCGCAGCCGACCAGATAGACTGCCTCGCCGCGTCCGATGTCGAAACGCAGGAGCGCGCCCAGATCCGCGCGGAAAATCACCCACAAGGCACCGCACGCACCGACCGCAAGGGCGAGCGCCACCTGAACCGTCAGGACCTGCCGCAATATGAAATATCCAGCGACAGCAGCCATGATCGGGGTGAGCGTGAACACCGCCGAGGCCGAAACGGCCGTTGCCGTCTTCAACCCCTCGAACATCAGCACGAAATAGGTCGCGAACAGAACGCCCAGCACGGCGTAGCGCCAGCTTGCCTCGAAGTGAGCCCGCTTGAACCCTTGGGCTGTCCATGCCCAGACCCCGACGATGGCCCCCGACAGAAAAAACCGGATCGCCATGATCGCGGTCGGTTCCATCAGGTTCGAAATCCGGGCTCCGATGCTGAAGGAGCCCGCAACCAGCATCGAGAATGCCAGCATGGCGAGGTGGCCGCGGGCCTCTGAAGAGAGTGTCATGACTGCAGACATATGCGAAAGGATCGCGTGCGCAACCGCAGAAGCGTCGGACAGCGCGCACGAACGCGGCGTTGACGCGGCCGATCTCCCGGTCTATCTGAGCGCAAATCTCGGAACGTCTGTGACTTCCGGTCCCTCGTGAACTTCGGGGATCCCCATCCGTCAGCGAGTGTCGCCCGCGGGTGCCGCTTCGCTATGGTCCGGGTCTCCCGTTTGCCGTTCGCCGGATCGGCTTCAAGGCCCGTCGTGGAGAATCGACATGTTCGACAATCTTTCCGAACGCATCAACAGCGTTTTCGGCAAGCTGACCAGCAAGGGCGTCCTGGGCGACGAGGATATCGACTCGGCGCTTCGGGAAGTCCGGGTCGCGCTTCTCGAAGCGGATGTCGCGCTTCCCGTCGTGCGCGGACTGATTGCAGACGTGCGCGAGAAGGCCCGTGGCCAGAACGTCATCAGGTCCATCGCTCCGGGGCAGCAGGTCGTCAAGATCGTCCATGACGAACTCGTCAATGTCCTGACCGGGGGCGAGGAAGGCGAGGCGAGTCTGAGAATCGACAATCCGCCCGCGACCATCCTCGTCGTCGGACTGCAGGGATCGGGCAAGACGACAACCACGGCCAAGCTGGGCAAGCGTCTCAAGGAGATCGACGGCAAACGGGTTCTGATGGCGTCACTCGACATCCGCCGTCCGGCTGCCATGGAACAGCTCGCGATTCTCGGCAGGCAGGTCGAGGTGGACACGCTCCCGATCATCTCGGGCGAGGATGCGGTCCAGATCACCTCGCGGGCCGCCCAGCACGCCAAGCTCCACGGGTATGACGTGCTTCTGCTCGACACGGCCGGGCGCATTCATGCCGATGACGATCTCATGAACGAAGCCGAAGCTGTCCGCGACGCATCGAAACCGCGCGAGACCCTGCTGGTCGCCGACGGGCTGACCGGACAGGATGCCGTCAATGTTGCAACGGCCTTCGATTCCCGGATCGGGCTGAGCGGCGTCATTCTTACCCGCATGGACGGCGACGGGCGTGGAGGCGCCGCGCTGTCCATGAAAGCCGTTACCGGCAAGCCGATCCTGTTCGTCGGCCTCGGCGAGCAGATGGATGCGCTCGAGGTCTTCCATCCCGAACGGGTCGCCGGGCGCATCCTGGGCATGGGCGACATCGTCACTCTCGTGGAAAAGGCCCAGGAGGGTGCCGAAAAACTGGCGGCGGAAAAACTGCTCAGGCGGCTTCGTCGCGGCCATCTCTCGATGAACGACATGTTGTCCTACTTCAACCAGCTTGATCGCCTCGGGGGAGTCATGTCGGTCGCGAACATGGTGCCCGGCGCCAAAAAATTGCTGGAAAAGCGAGGCAACTCGGACGGAATGGACAAGCAGACCGCGCGCAGCATCGCTCTCATTCGGTCGATGACGCCGATCGAACGGGCCAATCCGACGCTCCTGAAAGCCAGCCGCAAGCGACGGATCGCAAAAGGCGCCGGTCTCGAGGTCAGCGACCTCAACCAGCTTCTCAAGATGCACAAGACACTGAACTCGACGGTCAAGACGATGGGGCGTCGGGGCATGCTCAAGGGAGCCATGGAAATGTTCTCCAAGTCCGGGAAACCCGGTGACGGAACGGACGGCGTGGCAGACGGGCCGGACATCGCCGGAATGCCGAACATGCCGATGCAAGGCGGATTGGCGGGATTTCCTGGCATGATGCCGCCACGATCGAGCCCGGGGATGCTGGCCGGCCGCGGTCGACGGCGTCGCAAGAAAAGATGACGGACATTCACGTGCCAATGCGCGACATCGTCCCTCGTCCCGATGCCCTGGCACCGACACTGACGACGGGACGGCTGACCTTGCGCCCTCATCGCCTCGATGACTTTCCCACCTACGCAGATCTCTTGGCGTCGGAGCGAAGCCGTTTCATGGGCGGCCCGTACGACAGGCAGAACGCGTGGCTCTGGTTCTCTTCGGACATCGTGCAGTGGGGTTTCTACGGCCACGGCGGACTCGCGGTCGTGGACAATGCGTCCGGAGCCTGTGTCGGACAGGTGGTCTTGAACCGGTTGCCGCAATATCCAGAACGCGAACTCGGATGGATGGCTTACGAAGAGTTCGAAGGAAACGGCTTCATGACCGAAGCCGCGGCCCGCCTCAAGTCCTACGCATTCGCCACGCTCGGCTGGACAACGCTCGTGAGCTACGTCAGCCCCGAGAACAGCCGCTCGATCGCACTTGCGAAACGCATCGGAGGTCGTGTCGACCCCGATGCAGAGCGTCCCGAGCCAGACGACCTCGTTTTTCGCTACAGCTTTGAGGAGTGCAACCCATGAAGATGTCAACGGATGTCTTTCGCGCGCTCGAGTCCCACCGGGACAGCATCGATCGGCTTGACGCCATTCTGGTCTACACGCTCAGCGAGCGATTCAGGCAGACAAAACGCGTGGGCAAACTGAAGGCAGATCACGGACTTCCGCCGGCGGACCCCGAAAGGGAAGCTCGGCAGATCGGCAGGTTGAAGGAACTCTCGAAGGACGCGGGCCTCGATCCGGAATTCGCGACCAAGTTTCTGAGGTTCATCATCGAGGAAGTCATTCAACACCACCAGCAGTTCACGAAGTGACCACCATTTGGTGAAACATCAACGCCTTGACCAAGGAGAAAACGACATGGCGATGAAAATCCGACTTGCACGCGGCGGTTCGAAGAAACGTCCATTCTATCGCATTGTTGCGGCCGATAGCCGCATGCCCCGCGATGGCCGTTTCATCGAGAAACTCGGCACCTACAATCCGTTGCTGCCCAAGGACAGCGACCAGCGCGTGTCGATGAATCTCGAGCGGATCCGCTACTGGCTCGACCAGGGCGCCACGCCAACCGACCGGATATCGCGCTTCCTCGAAGCCGCCGATGTCCTGGACGCGAAACAGCGCAGCAATCCGATCAAGGGACGGTTGCGAAAGAAGGCGCAGGAACGGGCGGACAGCGAGGCCGAAGCAAGCGCGAGCGAAACCGAAGCAAGTGCAGCCGATGCCTGAACCGGCGGCATCATGCGCACCTCATGTGCCGATGCACGCGCATTTTGACGGTTGCCCACGGCTCGGCGCGCGACACGCGTGCCTCGCGCGAGGCCCCGGCTCGATTGCGACACTCGGACACAAACCGTCATTCACCACGTTCGGACGCCGCTTCAGCGACGGGGGTGCGCACCTGGGGCGATGTCGCGCCATGCAGTTCACGGGTTCACGACCCATCCGATGACGAGCGCCGACCTCGTCTGTCTCGGCCGGATTGTCGGCGCGCACGGCATCAGGGGCGAAGTCCGAATCGAGAGCTATTGCGAGGATCCGGCGGCGCTGGCGGATTACGGCCCGCTGGTGAATGCGGACGGCAGCGTACGCTTCATCATCAGGCTCAGGAAACCGTCCGGCCAAAGACAGATCGCAGCGATCGAAGGCATTGAGACACGTGATCAAGCAGAAGCCCTCGCGGGCACCCAACTCCATGTCGATCGGAGCCAGTTCCCCGAACTGGCCGAAGGCGAGCACTATGTTGCGGACCTCGTCGGTCTCGAGGCTGTTGACGCATCGCTGCGCCCGCTCGGGATCGTCACGGGCGTTCACAACCATGGAGCGGGCGACATCCTGGAGATTGCCCCGACAGACGGGGCAGAATCGTTTCTGTTGCCATTCACCCGCGACACGGTTCCGTCGATCGATCACGATGCGCAGCGAATTGTCGTCGACCTTCCCGACGGGGTCCTGTGACCGCTGCCCCGATGCCGCCACCCACCCGTGGCCGGAAAAGGATATCGACGGCATGAGCCAGCTTCCGCCATTTCGATGTCCACCAATGCCAGGCCGGGCCGGCGGGAAAAGGTGTATCTGAACATGCCACCGGAGCTTCCTGCACCAACCGCCTGGACCGCGCGCGTGATCACGCTCACGCCGGAGGCATTCCCCGGCCTGCTCGCGGGTTCGCTCATCGGAACCGCGCTCGAAAAAGGACTCTGGGACCTGCAGACGATCGATCTGCGCGAGTTCGGAATCGGTCGGCATCGCTCTGTGGATGACACTCCGGCGGGCGGGGGTGCCGGCATGGTTCTTCGTCCCGATGTCGTCGCTGCCGCGCTCGATCATGCCAGCTCGAACACGCCCGCAGATCGAAACGAGTGGCCGGTGATATGCCTCTCGCCGAGAGGAGAGGTGTTCGATCAGAAAGTCGCGCGACGGTGGTCGCAGGCACGCGGGGTCACGCTGCTGTGCGGCCGATTCGAAGGCGTCGACGAGCGCGTCATCGAGGCATGCGATCTCGAAGAAATCTCGATCGGCGACTTCGTTCTGTCGTGCGGAGAAGTTGCAGCCCAGGCCTTGATCGATGCAACGGTTCGCCTTATACCGCACGTCCTTGGAAATCCCGACTCGATCGAAGAGGAATCATTTGCCGCCGGATTGCTGGAGTACCCGCAGTACACGCGGCCGGCGAACTGGCGAAATCGCGACATTCCGGAGGTCCTGCTCTCGGGACACCACGCCGAGATCGCCAAATGGCGTCGCACCAGATCGAAAGAGCTGACGCGAACGCGGCGACCGGATCTGCTCAGGGGGCGGTCCGATTCGAGATGAACATGACCCGACAGTATCGGGTTTGAAGTGGTCGGAACGGATCGAACCGACCGGAACGAGGCTGTCAACATCCGTGGGCATTGACCCGCGACCGCGAGGACAACGACATGAACATGATTGAACAACTCGAGGCCGCCCAGGTCCGCGACCTTGCCAACCGAATTCCGGACTTCAAGGCCGGAGACTCGATTCGCGTCGGCTACAAGATCGTGGAAGGAACCCGGGCGCGCGTGCAGAACTACGAAGGCGTCTGCATTTCACGAAAAGGCGGCGACGGGATCGGTGCATCATTCACCGTGCGCAAGATGTCGTTCGGCGAAGGCGTCGAAAGGATGTTCCCGCTTCACTCGACGAACATCGAGAGCATCACCGTCATTCGCCGAGGGCGGGTGCGGCGTGCCAAGCTCTACTACCTGCGCTCGCGACGCGGCAAGTCCGCTCGCATCGCCGAAAAGACCAACTATCGGCCGAAATCCGAAAAGAAGACGGAGGAACAGGACTCATGAAGAAGGGCCTGCATCCTGACTATCACAAGATCGAAGTCAAGCTGCTGGACGGGACCACCTACGAGACCCGTTCGACATACGGAGCAGAAGGCGACACGCTGACTCTCGAGATCGATCCATCGGCCCATCCGGCGTGGACGGGCGGCGGTTTGAAACTCGTCGACTCGGGTGGCCGGGTCTCGCGGTTCAAGAAGAAATACGAAGGTCTCGGCTTCTGATCCTGCCAGTCGCCAGCGCGCCCGCGCGCGCTGCCTTGAGAATCTTCCCGCACGCTCAAACGACTTCGCGCTGACCGCTGGAAACGACGGTCACGACGAAGAGCGGCGTGATCTCCATCACCTCCTGACCGCAGATCGACCGAAGCGGACGCGACGGCTGAATGCCGCGGCCCGTGCCGGCGATCGCGCGGATTTCACGAAGTCTGTGAAAGAATGACGGCTTCGCAGTACTCGTTCTCGGCCCGCAACCGCGTGCAGGCGGTGTTCGCCTCGGCTTCGCTCAGCCGGCTGAAACTCGCCCTGAAACGCTCCGCTCCCCGGTGGGTGACGAGATCGACATTGCGGTCGATGCCCTTCCCCGAACTCGGGATTCGCAGCGCAACCGACATGAGGTGCTTGTCCGCCTCGTAGGTGTTCCAGAAATACCCAACCACCACGCTCCACTCGCGCGGGCCGCCGTCACGTGAGCGGACCACGACCCGCGACTGGCGATAGTCCTCGCGCACCCGGTCGGGTCTCGGGGGCGGAAATCCGATGACGACCGTCGTCAGCGAAGCCGCCGAGGGTTCGGGGTTGACGACGCCAACATCGGCAGCGCCCTGGGCTTCGACCGTCTCGACCGACTCCAGAACCGCAACCTGGACGGCGTCGTCGATCGCGTCGTGTCCGGTCTGTTCGGCAAATTCGCGAGCCAGCCACTGGGGTCGCCCAGGAGGGACCACCCCCGCGCGGTTCTTGGCCAGCGCCGTTCCGCTCTGTTCGTTCCAGACAATGGCGGGCAGCCGCGCGACCTGCGCGTGCTTGGGCGAGCGGTCAAATCCCATCTGAAGGAGTTCCGCGACCCGGTTGTCGCGACGCTTCGCGGACTTGCCGCCGAAGACCGTCGCGATGACCCGCTTGTCGCCCTTGTGGGCAGACGCGACGAGGTTGAAGCCGGCAGCTCGCGTGTAGCCGGTCTTGATCCCGTCGGCTCCTGCAAATGACGACAGCAGTCTGCGGTTGGTGTTCCTGACGGTGGCAATGCCCGCATCAATGGTTCGGCGGGAGAACAGATGGTAGTATTCGGGGAAGTCGTAGATCATCCTGCGACCTAGAATCGTCATGTCCCGTGCACTCGAAAGGTGCCCGCTCTGCGTCAGGCCGTGGGCGTTCTTGAAGGTCGTCTTGCTCATGCCCATCTGCCGGGCCGTGGCGGTCATCCTGCGGGCAAACGCCGCTTCGCTGCCGGAGATCGCCTCTCCGAGCGCTGTCGCGGCGTCGTTTGCCGATCTGATCGCAGCCGCCCGGATCAGGTGTCTGATGGATATTCGCTGTCCGCGTTTCAGTCCGATCTTCGACGGCGGTTCGCTCGCCGCGTGTCGCGAGACCCTGACCTTGGTGTCGAGACCGATCTCGCCGCTCTCGACTGCCTGAAACACCACGTAGAGCGTCATCATCTTGGTCAGCGATGCAGGATGAAGCTTGGTGTCGGCGTTTCGCGAATGCAGCACCTTGCCGGTCCGTGCATCCATGACCATTGCCGCATATGGTGCCGCGGCGACAGAGAGCGCCGAGAGAAATACGCAAACCGCGGCCCAAGCCGCCAATCGTGTCACAGTGTTCATGACTCCCTGCTCACTTGCCTCAAACCGCTCATCATTTTTGCCACTTTCCATGGTCTTGGGTTCTAGTTAGCACGAGTCAGCCATCTGTAAAGCAAGCCATCAACCGTTTTTTTCATCAATGTCGGGTCTTTTTTGAATCACGCGAGGCGATATGACGACCATGCTTGCCGATGACCACGAGTCAATGTGGAATCTTCGAAGGCACCCACAACATGACGTGTCTCAACCGGTCTTTTGCCCAATTCTTCATATTTCTGGTGCAATTGGCAGCGATTCGTCGCCCGGCGGCGGAGAATCACGGAAAAACCCGAACAATTCAGAAACATTCTCGGCTGCCGGCGGTGATCCGGTCACTCCGTGACCCGGAAGTCGCGGATTGCGGAATCGTCAATGAACCGCCTCGCTCGCGCGCTGGCGACAGGATCGGCTCAAGTCGAAGCCCTCGCGACGCCGATCCGAAACCCGAATTTCGCCCGCGTCCCGACAGGCACGAAGGCCGAATCTCTCGCCCGGGAGCTGATCGGTCGGAACCAGGCCCGGCGGCCACGGAATGCCGAGTTTTTCGTGCTGCCGGCAGTCACTTCCCGCATGCCAGGTCTTGACATTTTCGACGGGATTTTGATGTTGATCCGACCCCATGAACTCGAGGATCCTGCCCGTCATGGCGACTCCATTGAAACACGTTCCATCGGCAAGTCAGGACCAGGAACCGGACACCGGTGTCCTGACCGACGTCAAGCCGAAGACCGAGCGCCCCCCGCTCTACAAGGTCTTGCTGATCAACGACGATTACACGCCGATGGATTTCGTGGTCCATGTTCTCGAGATGATCTTCGGCATGGACTACCCGCGCGCCGTTGCGATCATGCTTGCGGTTCATCAGACCGGGCACGCGGTCATCGGGGTTTTTTCGCGAGAGATTGCGGAGACCAAGGTGTCACAGGTCATGGACTACGCCCGGCAACACGGCCATCCCTTGCAATGCACCATGGAGAAGGACCAATAGGCGACGGACCCGGCTGCTGGACCGCATGAACATGCGCGATCGCCTTGGTCTCGCCTTCGAGAGCGGACAGGTCCAGGTTCCTTCCGGCGGGTCAATCGTCGTCTGGAACGCGACCCCCCGACCCTTCTACCAGTCCCTTTCCCCGGATCGTGTCCTGTTCGTTCTGGGCGACTGGCAGCGAAGCCTGAGCCTTGTCCGGGAGGGGTTTCGCACGGCCTCGACACATTCCGAATCGTGCTCGCTGGCGATCGTCGAAATCGGACGATCGCGAAAAGCGACGCTCGGTCAGGTCGGAGCCGCCTATTGCAGTCTCGAGACCGGCGGCACGCTGGTTGTCGACGGACATCGCGAGTTGGGGATCGATGGCATCCTGCGTCAGCTGCGCAAGGCTCATGGCATCGACGGCGCGATCTCGAAGTTTCATGGTCGCGTGTTCTGGCTGACCCGAAAGGAAGAGACCCCTGCCATCTTTCTGGAGTGGAAGGCTCTGCTCGATCCCGCGCGGAACCGCGACGGATTCTTCACCACGCCGACGCTGTTCAGTTCCGACGGCATCGACCCCGGTTCCGCTTGTCTTGCTGTCTCCCTGCCCGATCTTCGGGGCCATGGCGCCGATTTCGGCGCGGGGTGGGGTTGGCTTACCTTGCAGGCGCTCGCATCCAATCCCGACATCGCCAGCATGACGCTCATCGACTGCGAGGCGGACGCCATCCGATGCGCGCGGCTGAACGTGAGCGACCCGCGCGCCAGATTCATGTGGGGCGATGTCCTGACATGCGAATTCGAGCGGAAATTCGACTTTGTCTTGATGAACCCGCCGTTTCACCGGACCAACAGGCCGGAACCCGGTCTCGGCCACGATTTCATCCGTCGCGCGGCCTCGGCCCTGCATCCTTCGGGCACGCTCGATCTCGTGGCCAACCGTTTTCTGGCCTACGAGAAGGTGGTGGAATCTTCCTTCCGCTCATGGCGGGTCGTGGGCGAGGCCAACGGTTTCAAGGCGATCCGGGCGCGCAATCCGAGGACTTGAGCGGACAGTTGTCCGGACTGTTGTCTCAGAATCATTCGAAGCATCAGGCCTGGTCCTGACCGTTCAGCCATTGTCGCGCGCGGGTGTCTCCCAGCAGGCGTTCGGCGAGTTCGGCCCCGATTTCTCCGGCAAATTCTGTTGGACCGCGAAGGTCGTCGCAGATTCGCGAGTCTCCGTTTGGGTGGAGAATCTCGCAACGCAAGTGGATGTCGGTTCCATGGAGTTCGGCAAGACCGGCGATCGCGCTCCGGCAGGAACCGCCAAGGCGTTCGAGGCAGGCACGCTCGGCTGCCATCTGGGCGGCGGTCGCCTCGTGCGTGATCGCGGCCAGCGCATTCACGAGATCCTCATCGGCAACCCGCGCATCGATCCCGATCGCTCCCTGGCCAATGGCGGGCAGCATGTCGTCGGGATCGAACGGCGCCGTGACATGCTGGTCGAGACCGAGTCGCTTCAATCCCGCCACCGCGAGAACCGTTGCTTCCGCATCTCCGCGTGCGAGCTTCCGCAGACGGGTTTCTACATTTCCCCTGAAGGCAACCACTTCGAGATCCGGCCGCATGTTCCTGATCTGGCTGCGGCGTCGGGGACTGCTGCTTCCGATGCGAGAGCCCTGAGGCAAGGACTGAAACGCGCAGCCGGACATTGAGACCAGCGCATCCCGGACATCCTCGCGCTCGAGGTAGCAGCAGGTGCGGATACCTTCGACCCCAACCCCGGGCCGGTCCTTCATCGAATGAACGGCCACATCGATTGCCCCGCCGAGCAACGCATCGTCGATCTCGCGGACGAACAGCCCCTTTCCGCCCACTTCGTAAAGAGGGCGATCGAGGATGGCATCGCCCGTCGTTCGGACGGTGACGATTTCGAGCGCGTCGGGGTCGACCTCGAAATTCGCGATCAGCAGTTGGCGTAACGACTCCGCCTGGATCAGCGCGAGTCGAGATCCGCGCGTTCCGATCCGCAACCGGCCTCCAGGCAGCTTCAGTTTCATGACGACTCACCTTTGCCGGGCTGATGCGGATCACTTGGACCGCCCGCCCGCCACCTCAAGGGTTCATGCCCGTGAACGAACATGCTATTCGCGCTCACGTTTGACGGGCGTCGAGCGAGAGGAGCGCATCCAACTGTCCACATCTGCAAAACCTGTTCTGAGGGCGCTGAACGGCGAGACCCTGCCAACACCTCCCGTGTGGATGATGCGACAGGCCGGTCGCTACCTTCCTGAATACATGAAAACCAGGGAGCGCGCCGGGAGTTTCCTCAATTTGTGCTACACGCCCGAACTCGCCGCCGAGGTCACGCTGCAACCGATCCGACGCTTCGGTTTCGATGCCGCCATCCTTTTTGCGGACATTCTGCTCGTGCCGCACGCGCTGGGATGCAAACTCGATTTCCCGAACGGCGTGGGCCCGCAGTTGTCCACCGTGCAGAGTCCCGGGGATCTCGGCCGGCTGGCCCCGGCAGGCGACATCCACCACAAGCTCGATCCCGTGTATCGCACGATCGGAATCCTGCGCGACGCATTGCCGCATGACGTCACGCTGATCGGATTTGCCGGCGCGCCCTGGACCGTCGCGACCTACATGATCGCCGGTCGGGGAACCCCGGACCAGGCTCCTGCCCACGCGATGATCGAGGAAAACCGCGACCTGTTCGAGAACTTGATGGACCTCGTCACCGATGCGACCATCAAATACCTCGAACGGCAGGCGCGAGCCGGGGCGGAGGTGCTCAAGATTTTCGACAGCTGGGCCGGCAGCCTGACGCGAGTTGACGGGTTGTTCGAGCGCTACTGCATCCGTGTTCACGAACGGATCGTCACCGCGCTCCGATCGCGTTGCCCCGATGTCCCCGTCATCGGCTTTCCGCGCGGCGCGGGTCGGCACTATCCCGAATTCGCAACCCGCACAGGCGTCGCCGGTCTGGCTCTCGACACCGATGTCGATGTCGACTGGGCAGCGAAGGAGCTTCAGCCGATCGCCTGCGTTCAGGGGAATCTCGACCCCCAACTTCTCGTCACCGGAGGCGCGGAACTGGTCTCCGAGACCCGACGAATCGTCGATGCATTCGCGAATGGCCCGCATGTGTTCAACCTTGGGCACGGGATCACGCCCAAGGGCGATCCCGACAATGTCCTGAGAATGCTGGAAGCGATTCGGGAACGCGGCACGGGACCGACAGAAACGGCGTGATGATCGGCCCCGGTGGCGTCGACAGGATCGTCACCTCCACTTCGCCATGGGCGGCATGCTCATGAGAACCGCATCGATATCGTGCCCGGATTCCAGGCCGAATCGCGTTCCCCGGTCGTAGAGCAGGTTGAACTCCGCGTATCGGCCGCGTTTGATCAACTGCGACTCTCGCTCCGCTTCCGTCCAGTTCTCCTGCCGTCTGTGCTCGGCAATCGGCAACCACGCCTTGGCGAACGCGCGTCCGACATCCTGCACGAACGCGAAGTCGGCCTCCCAGTCGCCCGTGTCGAGATCGTCGAAGAAAATGCCGCCCGCTCCCCGTGACTCCTGGCGATGAGGAAGCCAGAAGTACCGGTCTGCCCACGCGCTGAATCGGGCATGATGATCCGGGTTGTGCGCCATGCAGATGTCCTTGACGACGCTGTGGAAACCTTCGCTGTCCCCGGCGTTGTCGAGCACGGGGTTGAGGTCGATCCCGCCGCCGAACCAGGATGCAACAGGAGTCGAGAACATTCGCGTGTTCATGTGCACCGCCGGGACTTTCGGGCTGTTCATGTGAGCAACCAGCGAGATGCCTGAAGCCCAGAACCGCGGATCGTCCGACAAACCGGGGATTTCCCGCCGAGCGGTCAGCGACCTGAGCATTCTTTCGTCGAGTTCGCCGTGCACGGTCGAGACGTTGACGCCGATCTTTTCGAAAACCCGACCGTCGCGCATCACCGACATCAATCCGCCGCCGTGATCGCCAGACCCCCGACGCACGGTGTCGCGAAGCTCGAACCTGCCAGCGGGGCGATCGGACAGGGGCCCGGTCACGTGCTGCGATTCCAAGGCCTCGCAGGCCGAGCAAATCTCGTCCCGCAAGGTCCGAAACCAGTTTGCCGTTCGGGCCTGTCGGGCAGCGACATCATTATCCAAGAGCGAACCTCTCGACGTAACAGGCACCCGGCCAACCGATGCCACAAAGACCCGAAACGGGATTCGGCATCGTGACCCCGCCTGCTGCGGGGATGATGAAGACCGGCACCTGCCAGCCCTCAGGCCGTGACACGCGCCAGTTCGCACTGACTCCAGACAGACGACAGCGCACTGACAAGCCTGTCCAGATCGGCATCCGAATGAAGGGGTGACGGCGTGATCCGCACGCGTTCGGTCCCGGGCGCGACGGTCGGGTAATTGATCGGAGCGACATAGATTCCGTGGTCCCGTCGCAGTATGTCGCAAACCCGCCTGCAATTTTCAGGATCCCCGATCAGCACGGCAACGATGTGGCTGCCGTGGCCGATGTGCGGAATTCCGATCGCGTCGAGGCGGTCGCGAAGGCGCGCGACCTGGCGTCGCTGCTGCATGCGCTCCGTGTCGCTCGACTTGAGATGGCGGACAGCGGCGAGGCTCGCCGCGGCGATGGCCGGGGGAAGCGAGGTGGTGAACATGAACCCGCTGGCGAAGGATCTCACGAAATCGCAGCAGGCCCGCGACGCCGCGATGTACCCGCCGAGGCACCCGAAGGCCTTGGCCAGCGTTCCCTCGATGATCGTGATCCTGTGCTCGTGACCGTCACGCTGCGCGATCCCGCCGCCACGCTCGCCATAGAGACCCACCGCATGAACCTCGTCGAGGTAGGTCATCGCTCCGTGCCTCTCGGCCACGTCGCAGATCTCGCCGATCGGCGCGATGTCTCCGTCCATCGAGTACACGGATTCGAAGGCGACGATCTTCGGGACGTCCGGCGGAACCTGCTCGAGCTTGCTCTCGAGATCGCTGACATCGTTGTGCCGCCAGATCAGTTTCTTGGCCCGCGAGTGGCGCATGCCCTCGATCATCGATGCGTGGTTTTCCGAATCCGACAGGATCGTCGTGCCCGGCAAACGCGATGCGATCGTCGACAGCGTGCTCCAGTTGGCAACGTATCCCGACGTGAACAGGAGCGCCGCTTCCTTGCCGTGGAGATCGGCAAGTTCCCGTTCCAGCAACAAATGGGAGTGAGTGGTTCCGGAGATGTTGCGGGTTCCGCCCGAACCGACACCGAAGCTCGAAATCGCGGTCTCGGCGGCCCGAACGACCTTTTCGTGCTGCGCCATGCCGAGATAGTCGTTCGAGCACCAGACAGTGACGTCGTTCTCGCCGTCGTGTTCGTGGCTTGTCGCCAGCGGAAAACTGCCCCGGCGACGTTCGATATCGGCAAAGGTCCGGTAGTTGCCCTCGTCTTTCAGGGCGTCGATCTGGCTTTGGAAGAGGTCGTCAAAACCCATGGCTCGCGTCTCCGCCGCAGTCCCGTGCCGGCGACCGGCGACCCGCCAATCGCGCATTCGATCGATCGTTCAGCTGTCCTGGGCGTCCTGGGAGTCCTTCGCCGGCAGGTTGAACAGCTTTTCGGCATCGGTCAATGCATCCGCCTCGGAGGCCTCGTCACGCGGCTTGTCGGTCAGGCTGAAGTTCTCGAGCCCGCTGATCGACGACGGCATGCGGAATTCGGTTTCCATCTGCAGCGATTGCTCGGTCGAGACCAGCGTCTTGCGCTCCTCGATGGTGAGCGCTTCACCGGCCTTTTCCTTCTTGGCCATCGCCACCTTGATCGCGGCGTCCAGTTCGGTCTGCATGCACAGTCCGAGCGCGACCGGATCGGTCGGCTGGATGTTGGCCATGTTCCAGTGGGTGCGATCGCGGACCGACTTGATGGTTGGCCTTGTCGTGCCGATCAGGCGGGAAATCTGGCTGTCGGTGAGTTCAGGATGAAACCTGACCAGCCAGTTGATCGCGGCCGGCTTGTCCTGGCGTTTCGACAGGGGCGTGTAGCGGGTTTCCCGCCTTTTTGCCTTGCTCTGTGCCGCAAGATCCTGCTTGAGTTGCAGGCTGTAGTCGGGATCGTCCTGTCCCTTGGCGATTTCCTCTGCCGCCAGCTGGTTGTTCGCGATCGGATCGAGACCCTTGATCCCGACCGCGAATTCACCATCGGCGATTCCGTTCACCTCGAGTTCGTGCAAGCCGCAGAAATCCGCGATCTGCCTGAAGGTCAACGACGTGTTGTCGACGAGCCAGACGGCCGTCGCCGTCGCCATGATCGGATGCGCCATTCTCATTCCTCATAGGTCTGGCAATGCGTCAGCAACCGGTTCCGCCGGACCCGCCGCAATCCCAGAATGTGCCTGTTTCGCGAACTCTATACCCCTACCATCGGTCGCCGGAAAGAGCATTCGGGGGCGCGATCCGGCAACCAATCTCGGGCAGAGCGGGGCCTCGCAGCCGCGATTGATCAGGCCACCGTGAGAACGATCTTCCCGACATGGGCAGAGCTTTCCATGTAGCGATGGGCTTCGGATGCTTTGCCAAGATCGAATGTCGAGTCCATCACCGGAGCGATGCGTCCCGCCGCAAGCAGCGGCCAGGCGTTTTCGCGAAGTTCGCGGGCAATCCCGGCCTTCGCCTGGTCGCTTTGCGGCCGCAGGGTGGAGCCGGTGATGGTCAGCCGCCGGACCATGAGCGGAGCGAGATTGAGCGTCTGTTTCGGGCCTTGCAGGAAGGCGATCTGAACCAGGCGTCCGTCTTCGGCGAGCGCCTTGAGGTTGCGCGGGATGTAGTCGCCGCCGACCATGTCGAGAACGAGATCGACGCCGCGGCCATCGGTCTCCTCGGCAATCCGGTTCACGAAATCCTCGTTCCGGTAATTGATGGCAACATCAGCGCCAAGTTCCTGACAGCGCTGGCATTTTTCGTCGGATCCGGCGGTGGTGAACACGCGAGCCCCGAATTCGCGAGCCAGCTGGATCGCGGTGGTGCCGATCCCGGAGGTGCCTCCGTGAACCAGAAAGCTCTCGCCTTTCGTCAATCCGCCGCGGGAAAAGACGTTGCTCCACACCGTGAAGAATGTCTCGCACAGCGCGGCGGCGGCCTGCATGTCGTATCCCGCTGGAACGGGCAAGGCGTGGTCCTCGTGGGTCACGGCGAACTCGGCATACCCGCCCCCGGGCAGCAATGCCGTGACCTGATCGCCCACTTGCCATTTCGTCGCACCTGGGCCGACCGCCGCGACGGTCCCGGCGGCTTCCAGTCCCGGCAGATCCGATGCGGTCGGAGGCGGCGCGTACAGCCCGGCTCGCTGCAGGCAGTCGGGACGGTTGACACCGGCTGCATCGATCCGGATCAGAATCTGCTTGTCGGTCGGCTCTGGGACGGCCCGTGAGACCTCCTTCAGCACCTCGGGACCGCCGGGTTCGCTGATCTCGATCGCTCGCATTTTCGTTGGAATGTTCATGGAGAATTGTCCGACGGGTTCTCAGTTGGCCAGCGAATGGGCGAAATCCCAGTACATCTCGCGGACCTTCATCGCGGTTCGCCCGACATTGAGATCGCGGTCCTCGAACTTGGTGACCGGGACAACTTTACCGATGTTTCCGGTGACGAATATTTCGTCGGCCTGGTGAAAGTCGTCGAGCGTCAGGGAGGTCTCGTTGACGATGGTGCCGTCGTCGGCCAGCAGCTTGATGATTCGCTGGCGAGTCAGCCCGTTCAGGAACATGCCGTTGGGCGCCGGTGTCAGGATTTCCTGGTCGCGGACCATGAACACGTTGGTTGATGCCGTCTCGGCCACATGGTCGTTGATGTCGAGCGACAGGGCGTTGGAATAGCCCCGGCTGCGCGCCTCGGCGATGATGCGCCCGTTGTTGGCATAGAGCGAAGCCGCCTTTGCGGTTGTCATTGCCATGTCCGGCCGCGGTCGGCGGAACGGGGACACCGTCAGCGAGAACTGGCCGATCGGGGGCATGGGATAGTTCTCGAGGCAGATGGCGAAACGGGTGCTTTCGGGATCGAGCTCGACGACGCCGGGGCCGCCTTCGACGGACCACATCATCGGTCGCAGATACAGCGCCTCGTCGGGTGCGAATCTCGCGCAACCCTCCTCGATCAGTCCTTGGACCTCCTGGGCTGTCACCGGGGACACCATTCCCATCGCGTGTGCGGAGGCAATGATTCGCTCGCAGTGCAGATCAAGGTCCGGACGCACGCCATCGAACTGTCGCGCGCCGTCGAAAACGAGCGTTCCGAGCCACATGCCGTGGTCGGCGGCTCCCATGATGGGAACGTTTCCCTCGTGCCAGTTTCCATCGAGCCAGGTGACGGCTCTTCGTCCAATCGCCAAGAGTCTTCTCCAGTCAGAAAGCGACGGTCCTAGACCATCCGAACAGGCCTTTCAAGACGCTGACCTTGCGATCGAATCGCTCGTGCCAGCCGCCCTCGTGTGGTCAGGTTCTCTCCAGCTCGAGTCCGACAACGCGTGGCAGTGAAATCCCATGGCGCGTTTTGCCATTGCCATGTCAGCGGGCGAGGCCACGATCGATCATTGAAACTCCGGCCGCGCCGTTCGTGAATCGGGGGGCGAACCCGGAATTTGGCAGGCGCTGCATTCTCGAACTGCAACGAACGCCAAGCCGACGGGATTGGTCGTGAGCGCTACCTCGCCTGCACGCGACGATCCCTTCCGCGAGATCCAAGTGCCCGTCCGACACATCTGGCAACCGATTTCGTGATCCATTCGCACTGGAAGAAGGCGGGCAATTGCGACTATTCCACTCTTGCGTCGGCGAAGCGGGGATCAGTCTCGCGCGATTGCATTCGGCATGACACTGCTTCAGCATGATCCCAACGAGATCGATCAACCCCGTGAACCTGACCGCATTCCAATCCAAGCACTTTCGCCGCTATCTCGCCGGGAGTTTCTTTGCGACGAACGCGATCTGGATGCTGCGTGTCATCGTCGGCTGGATCGCGTGGGACCTGACGGAATCGGCAAGTTTTGTCGGCCTGATCGCCTTGCTCAATTTCGGGCCGACCATGCTTGCAGGTCCGGTCTTCGGCGTCTTCATCGACCGCCTGGACGTCCGAATCCTGACACTTTGCACGCAATCGCTGTTCATGGGACTGGGATTGCTGCTCGCGCTCCTTGGGGCGCTCGGATGGATATCGGCAACGACACTCGCACTCTACGCGGCCGCCGTCGGCGTGACCATGGCGGCCCACAGTCCCACGCGCATGTCTCTCGCGCCGCGGTTGGCCCCAAGAGAGGACATGGCCTCTGCCATCAGCGTGATCGTGACGCAGTTCAATATCACCCGCATGACCGGGCCGGTCATCGGCGGCTGGCTCATTGCGACTTTCGATGCAGAGACTGCAGTTGTCGTCACTGCCGGCTGCCATTTGCCGCTCATTGCGGCCCTGTTCTTCATTCAGCTTCGGCCACGCTCGGCAACGGTGAGCGAGACCAGCGATTTCTGGGGAGCGCTGATGGAAGGCGTCGGCATCGTGGCGAGAGACCGGCAGATCCGAGAGTGCGTCATTCTGACTGCAACGGCATCGTTATTTGTCCGCAGCGCTCTCGAGATTCTTCCGTTGTTCGCGGTTGGCGTTTTTGACAAGGGTGCCGACGGGCTTGGACTTCTGACGTCTGCCGCGGGCGTCGGCGCGATCCTTGGCGGATTTGCCATCACGACGATATCCCACCGCAGGGGATTGACCCGTTTGAGCGCAGCACGAGCCACCATTCTTGTCGGATTGGTCGTCACGATGCTGCTTGGCCTGACACCGTCATGGACGCTGGCCCTCGGCCTGGTCGCCGTGATGTCGCTCTGCCTGACGACTTCTGGGATCACTTTCCAGATCCTCATTCAAACCAGAATCGACGACAACGCGCGCGCCAGGGTCATGGGCATCTGGGCTTCCATGAGCATCGGTGCGGCTGCGGTCGGCGCGGCGCTGCTGGGCGCCTTGGCCGATTGGGTCGGACCGTCGGTTGCCCTTCCACTCTCGTCAACTGTCGCGATTCTGGCCGTTGCCTTGGCCTGGCTTGCGCGAAACAGTTCCAGGCGGCTCTAGACCATGCGGTCTCACATCGGGCTTTGGCCCGCTGGGGAAATCAAGTGATGCGTGTCACGACTTCAGTGGATTTGTCGGGCTCCGGCCGAGACGGCTTCGGTTTGAAGGGGTTGGGAAAGGTCACGATCGAATCCATGATCTTACCGCCAGCGGTCATTGCGGTCGTGTAACCCGGCAACTTTTTCAGCGCTTGCTTCCCTCGCTCGATTCGCATCACGTCCTCGATGCGTCGGTCGAGAAACGCCCAGGTTTCGGCCTGGTCGATCGAGTCGTCACCAATCCAGAACAGGCTTGTCGAGGTGAGAACCCCGTACAGCAGCATCCTCTTGGTGTACCAGTTGATGTCGTCCGAGCGATCGTTCAGAGCGTTCCAGACGGCATCGGAGGTTTTCCAGACCGCAACGGCGCCATCGGCAGAGTTGAGCGGGAGAGCAAAGTGGGCAGCGCTCTTTCGCAACACTTCCCTGTCCGCCAACTCGAGCCGCGTCTTGATGGCTCGAATGACGCGATCGCGGTACCGCATCGCTTCGAGTTCATCGGCCGCCTCCAGCATCTTGCTGGCCATCTCGCGATCGAGGATTGCCTCATAGGCCAGCGCAAGATCGTGAGAGGTTCGCGGGCAGGCTCTTCGCGCTTCTCCAATATCCAGACCGGCGGCCTTGACGGCGTTCGTCCACGTTGCATCCCCCCACCCGCTGTATGGAACAAGGGGCAGTGCCGCTTCAAGAAGTCGCTCCGTGACGGGGCTGCTATCGGTCATGGGTCAAGCCCTTGGATTGGTCGGGTCAATGCCCGACGGTTGGCACATGATGGCACGATGAGACGTGCTCACTGAATCTCAAGGTATGTCAAAGCCCGGCAGTTCGCAATGCGAGCGCAGCGGCCAATCCGATTGTCACGGCGGTGGCACCGTTTTTTTCGTGATGTCGCACGCAGTTCGGTCCGGCGGGAAGGAGTGCCAAAGGGCGGCGATCCGTCACGCAACACTTGCTGCCCGTCCGTGCCTTGCCGGCCTGATGGCGATCGCTCGCCTTCGATGGACTCGGCCGCAGAACCAATGTCGGTTCACACGCGGAATCACCCTGTCGAGAGCGATTTGCTGCGGCATTTTTTCTGGACAGGCATGGGGCGATGAGTTATCAGCCTCTTTTCCGGGATCGGTGTGAGGTCCCGGCAGCAAGGGATGACGGAATCGATGCAGGTACAGGTGCGCGACAACAACGTTGACCAGGCACTTCGCGCTTTGAAAAAGAAGTTGCAGCGCGAGGGTGTCTTTCGCGAAATGAAGCTTCGGCAGCACTACGAGAAGCCGTCAGAGAAACGCGCGCGCCAGCGAGCCGAAGCGCTTCGTCGCGCTCGCAAACTCGCGCGAAAGAGAGCGCAACGCGAGGACATGCTCTGACCACACGTCCGGCCGGCCCGACTTCCCGCAGACTCACCGCGACATCTGTGGCCGGATCGGCGTGAACGGGGCGATCGAGCACAATCGACTTTCCAGTTGTCGTTTGGGTAGCCGCTTGTTTCCCTGACAACCCGTCTGCCGTTTCGACGTTCCAAAGTGACCATGGTCACGCAGGGATCGTCACTTCAGTTGTCCATTTTCCATTGATCACGACGCAGCGCTGGCTTGATGTTCTGGACATCAAGTGCGTTCCTAACCCAACCGCTTGGGTTCATTGCACCAACCCGTGATACGCATACAAGTCACGACAAAATGAAGGTGGCTTCTGATCTCCAAGCTCCACGATGTCAGGATTGCATACTGCAATGTACTGAACTGTCTCTGACAGTTGGGGCAATCGTTCACCCGTAAGTATGATAGGTTCTGCAGCCCTGATGCCGGAATCGGCAAAATTTGGGACCAAATCGAGATAGATGCCAAGCAACTTCGGTTCCGAAACCGAAAACCAGGCCACATCGAGGTACGCCCCAACACGGCCCCAGTTCACCCCGTATTCGTCATCGTCACCGGAAACAAAAACCCGCAGATCGCAAAGATTGCTGACCTGAACCTCACCCCAACGGAGGCCAAGGTCTTCACCATGGCCGGTGGCGCCTGCTATCAACTCGGCAGTCCTCTTGAATTCCCGCACATCGACAGGATGGCCATCAAAGGTCTGGTGAGCCGAAAAGTCACTATCGTTTCTAATGACTTTGCTGATATGTTCAGCAGTCATCGCAAAATTCTGTAAATCTTCCAACTCGATCTCGAGGGCCCAAGGGAAGTCTAGTACTTGGCCATCGCCAATAGCAGCAGCGAATTGTTCCGCCATCGTTGCGAATTTCTGCAAGTCCTCAACCTGCGCCTCGGATCCCCCCCAGATGTCGGCAAACTCGTCACCACCACGCTTTGCAACAGAGATAGCAGTTGCAAGTTCTCCGGCAGTTGTCGCGAATTTCCGTAAATCGTCAAACTGGACTTCGGAGGCTCCGGAACCGAAGACTGGCCTTGGACCAATGACCTTCAGATGAAAATTGCCAATTTCACCTCTTTCACTGCATCCTTCGGCCACAAACGTGGATATGGTCTGGTCCGTATATCCATACACTGCGGTAACGTTCTGGAGTGCCGGCGCGTTGACCAACGTCATCCCCGACCATTTCAGGTAGTCAAGGAAACCAAGGTCGTCTGCGTTTCGCAATGCGGTGAATTCGGCAAAGTTGAGGTACGGGTCCGCGATTTCTTGACCTCGCACACGCTCCCCGGCCAAACCAGAAAACGTTATGGCAATTGCTGCCAAACATAGCCGTCCGACTGGTACATTCATTGTCATTCCACCAACAAGAGGCTCATAGACCGGACGAGAAATACCATGCGTGAAGGCAACGCGACACCAAGGACTTGCAGGCGAACTAATCCCTTGCACTATTGTTTCCACGACCGGTCAAAATCACGCGACAGGCGAACTTGGCGATAACGGGTCACAGGACCGCAGTTCTGAAGCAGCTTGCCGGTACCACGCACTTCAATAACGAGTTTTACCTGATCACTTTGCACACCTCGATACCCTGTTCAGGCGACGAAAAGGAGGTCGACAACAACTGGAACTGCCAGGTGCCTGCTCGTCACCTGGCGATTGAATGGGTTCGCTGTTCAGCGCCACTGCTCGGAAATCACCACCCATTGGCGAAGTGAGTTTGCGATCAGTTCGCCACAGGCAGCCAAAACCGGAACCGGGGTTTCCCTTCAAGTAACTGATGAGTTACAAAAGGGCGCGACTCAGTGGAGGCAATGATGAACATCTATTTCCAGAAAACCCATCAACGCTCTTTCGGCACGTTTCCGTTGACCGGAGATGTTGCCATCCAAGCCATCCAGTGCGCGGCCGAAGTCGGATATCGCGCCTTCGACACCGCCCAAATGTACGCAAACGAGGCCGAGACCGGCGAGGCCCTGCAGGCCACCGGCATCCCCCGTGACGACCTCTGCATCACCACCAAGGTCGACGTCTCCAACTTCGACGAGGCGAAGTTTATTCCCTCGGTCGAAAAAAGCCTCAAGGACCTCAGGATCGACCAGACCGATGTCCTGTTGTTGCACTGGCCGACTCCGGGCGGCGACATCGGCCCATCGCTGAAACTTCTGCAACATGCCCATGATCGAGGACTGGCCAGGAACATCGGCGTCTCGAACTACACCGCCAAGATGATGCATGCCGCCAAGGAGATCGTCGACGCACCGATCGTCACCAACCAGGTCGAATTCCATCCGCTACTCGATCAGTCGAGGCTCCTCGAAGCTGCAACCGAGACCGGCATTCCGCTTTCGTCCTATTGCTCGGTGGCGCGCGGCGAAGTGTTCAAGCACGCCGTCTTTGGCGAAATCGGCGAGGGATACGGAAAGACCGCGGGTCAGGTCGTGCTCCGTTGGATCCTTCAAAAAGGCGTCTCGATCAACACGATGTCGACCAAGCCCGAGAACATCCGCGCGAACTTTGACGTGATGGACTTCACGCTCTCCTCGATCGACATGGACCGGATCGACGCGATGACCGCAACCGGATACCGGATCGTCGGCAAGGATCTCGTGCCTTTCGCGCCTGATTTCGACTGACACTGTCCCACCGTCGGCGAGGTGCCGACCGGGCCAGATTTGGGCTGAAATCGAGAAGCGGCTATTGATTGCCGCGGATCATGTCGCTGGCCTTTTCCGCCATCATGATCGTCGGCGCATTCGTGTTCGACCCGACAAGGCTCGGCATGGTCGAGCTGTCGCAGATCCGGAGGCCGTCGATTCCGTGGACACGCATTTGCGGATCGACAACCGCCATGGGGTCGACCCCCATCTTGCAGGTGCAGGTCGGGTGGTACGACGTCCGCCCGTATTGCCGGGCGTAGTTCTCGAAGTCCTCTTGGGTCTTGACGCTCGAATCCGGAAAGCGGACCTGTCGAATGTACTTCTGCAGCGACGGCTGGTTGAACACCTCGACGCTGAGCTTGACGCCTTCGGCCGAGCGCTTGACGTCGTCGGGATGGCCGAGAAAATTCGGATCCACCAGCGGATGGTCAGCCGGATTGGATGAACGCAGGCGCACGGTTCCCCGCGCTCGCGGACGCAGATTGTAGCTGTTCATTGTGATGCCGCTCTCGCCCGGCGGCACAGTGGGCACACCGGCCTCGGCGCCTGCGGCTGCCAGGAAGTGAAACTGGAGATCGGGCTTGTCCAGACCGTCCTGCGAGTACCAGAATCCCCCGCCCTCGACGACGTTCGATGCCACGCGCCCCGTCTTGAAGAGCATGTATTCGAGACCGCTCCAGGCCTTCCAGTACCAGTTGTTGTAACGATCGAGGCTGTGCGGACCATTGAGTTCGGCGACGATATCGATCCCGAAATGGTCCTGCAGGTTTTCGCCCACGCCAGGCAGATCGTGCACGACCTCGATGCCCACCTCCTTCAGATGCGCAGCAGGACCGATGCCTGACAGCAACAGCAGTTTCGGCGTTCCGATGGCGCCCGAGGTGATGATCACCTCGCTGTCCGCGCGCGCCTCGATGCGTTGCCCTTTTCTTTCGTACGCGACGCCCACTGCCCGTCCGTTTTCGACAGTGATCCGGTGAACCAGGCATCCGGTCACCAGCTCGAGGTTCGGGCGATCCAACACGGGCTGGAGATAACCGACTGCCGCCGAACACCGGCGACTGTTGCGCACGGTCACCTGATAGGCGCCGGCACCCTCCTGGACCGGGCCGTTGAAGTCCGGATTGTAGGGAATTCCTCTTTCCTGGCAGGCGCGAACGAAGGCTCGGGTCATCGTCTGCCACTGGTTCAGGTTGGAAACCCCCAACGGGCCGTCGGTGCCATGCCAGTCACCCGAGTAGATCTCGTTGCCCTCCGAACGAATGAAGTAGTCCTGTATGTCCTTGAAAGCCCAGCCATCGCAGCCCTCTTCCTGCGCCCAGCGATCGTAGTCGGCAGGATGGCCGCGGGTGAAGATCTCCGCATTGATCGACGATCCGCCGCCAAGGACCTTTGCCTGAACATAGACGATCTGGCGGTCGTTGGCGTGCACTTGCGGAACTGTCTTCATCTCCCAGGTGAAAGGCCCGGTCGTCATCGCGGCAAAACCCGCCGGCATGTGAATCAGCGGATGATTGTCCTTTCCTCCGGCCTCGATCAGCAGGACACGGACATCGGGATTGTCACTCAGGCGCGATGCGAGCACGCAGCCCGACGACCCGCCCCCAACGATCACATAGTCGAATCCCTGGTCTGCCATCACGTCACCGGATCAGCTCGATGCGTCGAGTCCGTCCCGCCAGTCGTTCCAGCCTCCGTCGACCGACGACGGCGCGTCATGCCATTGGTGCAGAGGCTCCCCCGTCACGGGGTCGCGGTTCGGAATCGGCAGGGACATGATGATCTTGCACGCCTGGTAATAGAGATCGGGCGTCAGAAACGCTTCCTGGATGTTGTCCCAGTCACGGCCGTCTGCATAGCCGCCGCACATCATGATGTCGTCGGAGTGGCCAACATCTTCGTGGCTGACTCCGGCGGGCATGACGATCACGTCGCCGGCCTCGATGCGAATCCGGGTCCAGCCGCCCTCGCCGACCGACAGGTTGAACTCCATCGAGCCGCGCGCGCAGCCCAGGCATTCATGAGTGGTCGAATGAAAATGCGCGTACTGATAGACCCCGGGGTACTCCCAGTTGTTGCCCCAGCCGTTCGCGCGAAAGCGTGCCTTGACGGCATCGACCCCGCCGCCCGGAATGCCGTTTCGGTGAACAAGCAAGGGAAACCTGCTGTTCGGGATCAGCCCCTGCGGTCGTGACATGTAGGCTTCTGTGGTCATTTGAGTCTCCCCTTGATGAATCAGGCCATGACAATCTGGGTTTTCAGATCGTTGGGACGGTCTGCATAGGTGTCGAAAGCGGTCTGGATGTCCTCGATGCCGTATTCGGCGCCGGCAAAGACGCTCGCGTCGATCCGACCGTGGGTGAGGAGCGTCAGCGCGTCATGCATGTCCTGCCCCATTCCCGCGACCGAGCCCTTCAACGAGTTCTCCTGAAGAATCGTTTGAAGAATCTCGACGGGCAGCGTCTCGCCGGGGCCAGTGAGACCAAAGGCAGCCAGGTGTCCGCCCTTGCGGATCAGCCTCATCGCCTGCTCGTATGTCGCCGGCCTCCCGACCGACTCGATGACGATATCGGCCCCGCGCCCATCGGTGGCGCCCAGCACCGCAGCCTCCAGTTCGGTCGGGTCGCTCACCCCAATGTCGGCGCCGGCGTCGCATGCCTTCGCGACGCGCTCGGGCGAGATGTCCGCGACGATGATCGGCGCTGCGCCGATCGTGCGCAGGAGTTGCACGTGGAGGTTCCCGATCGGCCCGGCCCCGATGACCACAGCCGATTGTCCGAAGGTGACCTGCGCCTTGCGGGCGGCTCGCACGACACAGGCCAGCGGCTCGGTCAAGGCCAGAACGGAAGGCGCGACCGACTCGGGCGCCGCGATCACCAGCCGCGCCGGAACCGAAATGAAGTCCGCGAAGGCGCCATCCATGGTGATGCCCAGCTGCTGCATCTCGGGGCAGTTCAGAATCTCGTTCCGACGGCACCAGAAGCAGCGGGCGCAGCCGATGTTCATGTCCACGACCACGGGCTGGCCGTCTTCGAATCCTGAGACGCCCGAACCGCAGGCAGCAATGGTGCCGGTGAATTCGTGGCCCGGGATCAGGGGCAGCTTGTCGAGCGCATAGTGCCCGTTGAAGATGTGAATGTCCGTTCCGCAGATTCCGGTTCTCGAAATCCGGATCAGGACCTCGTCGACCCCGGGTTCCGGCGCGGGGACTTCGCGAAGTTCGAACCGGCCCGGTTCGGCGAGATACGCAGCGCGCATCGTGTTCACTTGACGACGCCCCTGAGCTTCGAGCGATCGATTGTCAGCGCGATCGCGATGATCAGCAGAATGCCGAAGATCATCTGCTGCTGGGTGGCGTCCACCTCGAGGTAGACCATGGCAGCGCGGATCACCATGACGATGAGGGTGCCGATCGCCGTGTTCAGAACGCCGCCAACCCCGCCGGTCAGCGGCGTTCCGCCAACAAGAACGGCGACGATGGCAAGAAGCAGGAACCCGTTCGCCAGCTGGGCGTCACCTCCCGACAGCTTGACGGAGAATATCAGGCCGGCAATCGCGGCAAACATGCCCGAGATCCCGAAGGCGATGATCTTGACCCGATCCACGTTGATCCCGGAGGCAACGGCGGCGAGTTCACCCGCCCCGACCGCCTTGAGCGCGCGCCCGAAAGTGGTTCTGGTCTGCAGGAACCAGGCAATGGCCAGAAGGATCACGGCAATGGCCAGTTCGTGCGGAACGCCTGCCGTGTTGCCGAACATCCAGCCGAAACTCTCGTCCCTGAGCGTCGCATCCATGTAGAGCGCCCGCTGGCCCGAGAGCCATTTGGCGATCGAGAGCGCGACGAAACCCAGCGACAGCGTGGAGACGAAGGAAGGAACATAGAGACGGGTGGTCACGAAACCCGACACCATCCCGAACAGACCACCGGCAACAAGCGCAATCAGTGCAACGCCGATGCCGAACTGGGCCAGGTAGACCGTCGCGATCACCGTCACCATGTTGGCGAGCTGCTGAACTGAGAGATCGATCCCGCCGATGTAAATGGCGAAGGTCATGCCCAGCGCCATGATGAACAGGGGCACGATGTCGGCCATCAGCAGGATGAGACCTGCCGGGCTGAAGAAGCTCGGATTGGCAATGCCGACCAGCACCGTCAGCGTCACGAGCGTGATCCAGGGGAAATGCGGCTTGATGCGTTCGAGGTCCATGGCTTCTCAGATCATGTGATGCACGAGGTCGTAAAGCGAGGGTTTCGAGCCTGGCGTTCCGTCGAACCGTTTCTGGAATTCGCCGTCCTTGAGGACCAGAATCGCGTGCGAAAGGCCGATCGCTTCCTCCAGCGTGTCCGCGACGAGCAGAATGCCGACCCCGGCATCCGACATCTCGCGGATCATTTCGTAGACGTCCTCCTTGGCCCCGATGTCGAGACCGCGGGTCGGGTGGTCCAGCAGCATGATGTCGGAACCGCCCGAACGCCACTTGGCCAGAACCACCTTCTGCTGGTTTCCGCCGGAGAGCCCGCCGCAATCCTTGTTCTCGGATGGGGTCTTGATGCCCAGTCTCTCGATCCAGTCCCTGGCCATGGACTTTTCCCTGCCGACATTGAGAACGCCGGTTGTGGAATATTCGCCGAGTTGGGAGAGCGTCATGTTCTCGTAAACGTTCATGCCGTTCACGATTCCCTCGACCTTGCGCTCGCGCGGCAGATAACCGATGCCGCGTTCGACCCCGCCCCGCGCCGAAAAGCGTCTGACCACGTGGTTCTTGACGATGACTCTTCCCGAAGTCGGCGTCTCGATTCCGAACATGGTTCGCAAGATCGCCTCGCGCCCTGATCCTTCGGTGCCCACTAGGCACAGCACTTCACCGGCGTGCAGTTCAAACGTGATGTCCTGAAAGCGACCGTCGAGACTGACATTGTCGAAGAGCGCAAGCACAAGGTGGGGATCATACGGTTTCTGCTTCTGCTCGCGATAGTATTCCTTGTCGATGTCCCGGCCCACCATGCGGTGCTGGATCGCGTCCATGTCGGCGTCGTCATGTGCCACGACATCCACCACTTCGCCGTCCTTCATCACGTAGATGCGGTCGGACAGTTCGAGCACCTCCTCCATCCTGTGCGAGACGAAGATGAATGACGCTCTTTTCGTGAGATCGCGGACGATGCCGAAGAGAAGTTCCACCTCCTCCTGGGCAAGAACCGACGTCGGCTCGTCGAGCAGGATAACCAGATCGCCGTCGATCCGTTCCTCGAGGGTCAGCACCTTGGCGAGTTCGACCAATTGGCGCTGGGCGAAGGACAGGCTTGAGGTGATCGTTCCGGGGTCGATGTCGAGCTTGACCTTGGCAAGCTGCTTGCGCGCCGCTTCCGCCATCGCCTTCCAGTCGATGACGCCGAATCTGACGAACTGGCGCTCGTACCCGAGAAAGATGTTTTCCATCACCGTGAGATTCGTGATCAGGGACTGCTCCTGAAACACCATCCCGATGCCGTGCTCCATCGCCTGTCGCGGGTTCTGGAAACGAACGGTCGTGCCGTCGATCGACACATGCCCCCCGTCGGGCTGATAGGCGCCGTAGATGACCTTCATCAGCGTCGACTTGCCGGCTCCGTTCTCTCCGACAAGGCCGACGATCTCGCCGCGCTTGACTTCGAAACTGACGTCCTTGAGCGCATGGACACCGGGGAAGTGCTTGTCGATGTTGTGAAGCTCGTACATGGCGGATCCTACTTCACGAAGCTGATCGTTCTGCGGTTTGTCGACAGAACGACGGCGACGATGACAAGCACGCCGAGCACCCCGTCCTGCAACCAGTTGGGCAGGCCGATGACAACCATTCCGTTGTTGATCACGTTGACGATCAGAACGCCGACGAGGGTGTTCCAGACCCCGCCGATGCCACCCCACAACGCGGTCCCGCCCACCACGACCGCCGTGATCGAGATGAACATGAAGTTGTTGCCCGTTGCGGTCTCGGCGATCCCGATGCGGCCAACGGCCATCAGGGCGCCGAGCGAAAAGAAGATCCCCGCAAGCGTGAAACCCAGTATTCGAACGCGCGACACGTTGAGGCCGCTTGCCTCGGCGAGTTCCTCGCCGCCACCGACAGCGTAGAAGTTGCGCCCCAGCGTGGTGCGCGACTGGATGAACCAAGCCACGAGCAGCGCCAGGAGCGCGACGTAGCACATGAGCGGGAAGTTCAGCCACCGGACCGTCAGAAGGGAACGGAACAGTTCGTCCTCGACTCGGATTCGATCGCCGCCGGTCAGCAGAAGCGCGAAGCCGGTTCCGACAAACCCCATGGCAAGCGACGCCATGAATGACGGAATCTTCATGCGGACGTGGATGACCCCGTTGATGAATCCGATGACCGCGCCGACCAGCATCGCCAGAGGAATCGCGATCCACGCCCAGCTGGCGAGCGTTCCGCCCAACCCGATGAAGACAAAGGCAAAGATCACGGCGCTGACCGAGACGTTTCCTTCCATCGAGAGATCGATCGATCCCATGATGATGATGAAGGTCACGCCGGTTGCGACCATCAGCGCCGGAGTTGCGGCAACCGCGATGCGCGATGCGTTGCGGATCGAGAAGAACCGCGAATCGAGCAGATAGATGTGGGACTTTCCCTCCCTGAAATCTTCAAGCCACTCGAAGATCGGAAAGAAAAGCACAAGAAACAGGAGCACGAGGACCGGCGCCCAGCGGATCAGGCGTTCGCGTGTCAGGAACGATGGAAGACTGACCCCTTGTGCCGCCAGTTCGGTCATGTCTCACCCCTCGCCGAGACTCCTGTCGGCATCATCAAACACGAAATTGGCAGAACAGGAAAGGGGCGCGGCCGAGGATTCCGGCCGCGCCTTTTGCGAATGTCACTTATACATGATCTGACCATTGGACGGACCCCAGAAGTCGGTCCAGTCGTAGGTCGGAACATTGTCGAGATAGTTCGCCTTGAACTCGCGCGCGTCGGCCGGCGTCACGAAGATCGTCGGACCGTAGAACTCGCGATGTTCATGCGGCTCCTCGGAAGGTTTGAAGGTTCCGATTGCGGCATGATAGGCCAGTGCGGCCGTGATGCCACCACCCCAGTGCGGGTTGGTGAAAACCGTTGCGAGGATGCGGCCTTCGGCGACCAGATCCACGGCCTGCGGGTTGCCATCATAGGTCACGATCGGGATGTCCATGCCCTCGGCCCGAAGAGCTTCCAGCACGCCGTAGCCGATGGTATCATTGGCACAGTGAACGCCGGTGATCTCGTCACCGTAGCGGGTGATGAACCCGGCCATGATCTGGTTGGCCTTCTGCGTGTCCCAGTCGGCTGGCTGCGCATCGAGAAGCTCGACGTCCGGGTAGTCCTTGAGTGCGTTCTTGAGTCCATCCAGACGCTCGATTGCCGGATTGTTGGACGCGATGCCACCCAGGTGAACGACGCCGCCCTTGCCGCCCATGGCTTCAAGAAGAATGCGTGCCGTCTGTTCGGCAGGACCTTCGTCGGACCAGCTCATGTGGGAGACGTAGTTGTCTCCGAAATCCCAAGGATGCAGATCATCGGTCTTGTTCCACAGCGTGGACACGTAGGCACCGGCATCGACGCAGGCCTCGACGACCGGGCGCGCGTTCGGCGCATCGTTGGTGTCGATCGCGAGAGCCAGTTCGCCATTGGTCTTGGCCAGGAGCGCCTTGACGTCAGCCAGCGATTTTTCGGACGATCCCTCGTTGATGAGGTGCGTCAGGAATTCCTTCGACTTGCCGAGGCTTTCGACGAAGGCCTCGCCGCCGGAGACGATTTCGTTCCAGTAGGGGTTGGTGCGATTGCGGTAGGACCACGCGATCGTCGGGTCCGCATATGTCGCCGCCTGTACGGGCGACGGCCCGAACATCTTCATCGCCGCGGCGCCGGAGATGCCGTAGGCGGATGCGAGCAGGAAATTGCGGCGAGACAGCATTTCCGCTTCGATGAATTTCTTGATGAATGACATTCTTGTCCTCCCATTCGTGATGTCGGTCGACGAGACCTGTCAGATGTCAGGCCGCCTGCCGATTGATCTTTGATACCGTGCAAGGGTCCAATTGCAGCCCAGCGGGCCTTAATGCACCAACTAGTTACTTACGATTCACATTCGTGTCAAGCCGTCTGATCCGAACACTCAGCTTGATTTTTCGGTAACTGTCTGGTTACATGTCTCGGAAGTGATGATCTTTGAGGGGAGGAAGAAAATCATGTTCAAACTGACGACAAAATTGCTGGGCGTCGCGGCCGCCGTGTCGCTTTCAGCCACGTCAATCACCGCCGAGGGTCGCCTCGACATTCTTCACTGGTGGACCTCGGGCGGCGAGCTCGAAGGCATCAAGCTCCTTCGCAAGAACGTGGAGGCGCAAGGTATCGAGTGGATCGACGCGGCGTCTGCCGGCGGAGCGGGAACCAATGCCCGAACTGTGTTCAGATCGAGGATTTCGGCCGGTGACCCGCCTGCGGTGATGCAGGCGCTCGGCACGGAGGTCAACGAGTGGGCCGAACAGGGAGTCCTTGGCGATCTGTCCGCTGTTGCGGCCGACGAAGGTTGGCTCGACGTCATTCCCGGACCGCTGCAGGAGTTCGTCAACATCGACGGCAGCGTTGTCTCGGTCCCTGCCGTCTGGTCGCAGATCAACTGGGTCTACGGTAACAAGGCCCTGTTCGACACCCACGGCATTGCCCCGCCTGCAACCTGGGCCGAACTTGAAGCTGCCGCCGAGGCCTTCAAGGCCGCGGGTGTTCTCGCCATCGCGCATGGTGGTCAGCCTTGGCAGGACACCGCCGTTCTCGACGGCATTCTGGTGTCGATGGACGACCCGGACTTCTATCGGCGCGTTGCCGTCGAGCAGGATCACGACGCGCTTCGCTCCGACCAGATGATGGAAGTCATGCGTCGGGTGCGCTGGTTCTCCGAGCAGCTCGACGAAGCCAGCCCGGGCCGCGAATGGACCGATGCTCAGGCCATGGTCAAGAATGGCGAGGCGGCGATGGTCTTCATGGGCGACTGGGGCAAATCCTGGCAGATGACCTCGGGGGGCATTCCTGGCGAGGACTTCATCTGCTTCCCGACGCCCGGATCCAACGACATGTTCGTCTTTTTGGCGGACTTCTTCTTTTTCCCGAAGGTTGACGATCCCGAGCAGGCAACTGCGCAGATCGCCTTTGCGAAAGCCGTCATGGATCCGACGTTTCAGGCCGAGTTCAATCTGCTCAAGGGCGGGTTGCCCGTACGAACCGACGTGCCCGGCGATCGTTTCGACATCTGCACCAAGGACTCGGTGGACCGGTTGAATCGGGCTGTCGCTCGTGACGGTCTCGTTCCGTCTCTCGGCTTTGCCCACGCGGTTCGCTCGGACGTCCAGGGCGTGTTCCGCGACGTGATGTCCGAGTACATCAACGACAGCGCCATGAGCGCCGAGGATGCAATCGAGCGTCTGATCGACGATCTCGATCTGCTCTGACCGCCTGGCGTTGCTGCCAGGCGCTGCAAGAACATGAGCGCCGGAAGATCCGCGCGAGAGTGGGCACGCGACAACGTTTCGCAGCTCGTTCTCGCGCCAACCGGACTTTTGGCGCTCGTTTTCATTTACGGCTTCATCATCCTCACCGTCTATCTGTCGATGAGCGAAAGCCGCATTCTGCCGGACTACACCTTTGTCGGGTTCGAGCAGTGGGATCGACTGTGGCGGTCGCGTCGCTGGTGGATCGCGCTCACCAATCTTCTGGTGTTCGGGGGCCTCTTCATCGGGATTGCCACTGCCATCGGGCTGGCTCTCGCGATCTTCCTTGATCAGAGGATCCGCGGAGAAGGCGCCATTCGCGCGATCTACCTCTACCCGATGGCACTGAGCTTCATCGTCACCGGCACCGCGTGGAAATGGATTCTCAACCCGCAGCTCGGCCTCGAGAGGGTCGTGCACCAGATCGGGTGGACCGGTTTCGAGTTCAACTGGCTGGTCCAGAAGGAAACCGCGATCTTCACCGTGGTTCTCGCCGCCGTCTGGCAGTCGTCCGGATTTGTCATGGCGATCTTTCTCGCAGCGCTTCGCGGCATCGATCCCTCGATCATGCAATCCGCCATGGTCGACGGCGCGTCGGCATTCAGAATCTACTGGCGGATCATTCTTCCGCAGCTTCGGCCGGCCATCTTCACCGCGATCGTTCTGCTTTTGCACATGGCCATCAAGAGCTTCGATCTGGTCATTGCGCTGACCAACGGCGGCCCCGGAAACGCGACGGATCTGCCTGCGACCTTCATGTACGCATTCGCCTTCGAGCGTTCGCGGCTCGCGATCGGGGCGGCCTCGGCCACAATGATGCTCTTCACGGTCGTCGCCGTGATCGTGCCGTATCTCTATGCCGAACTGCGGGTCCAGGCTCGCAACCGGGGATATTGAGATGGTCGGGGACACTGTCCGCGCGCAGGAGCGCCCCATCGACCGGCTGATGCGCCTGTCGGTCTATGCCCTGCTCATTCTCATGGCAGGATTCTACCTCTCGCCGCTCTACGTGATGGTGACCACGTCGCTCAAGACAATGCCCGAGATCGAGAGCGGCAACCTCATGGCGTGGCCCCGCGAGGTCACCATGTCGGCTTGGAACGAAGCGTGGAATGTCGCCTGCATCGGAACCGACTGCAGAGGCATGGCGCCGTTCCTGCTCAATTCGCTTGCGGCTTCGCTGCCCGCAACCGTCATTCCGACCCTCATCGGCGCGCTCAACGGCTACGCGCTGTCGCTTTGGCGGTTCCGGGGATCGGAGGTGTTCTTCGGGCTGCTGCTGTTCGGGGCCTTCATCCCCTACCAGATCGTGCTCCTGCCGATGGCCCAGTTCTTGGGGTTCATGGGGTGGTCGTCCTCCACGTGGGGCCTCGCCTTCGTCTACTCGGTCTACGGACTGCCGTTCACGACGCTGTTCTTTCGCAATTTCTTTGCGTCTTTCCCCGAGGATCTGGTCAACGCCGCACGCGTCGACGGGATCGGCTTCTTTCGGTTTTTCTGGCGGGTCGCGCTTCCGGTCTCCGTGCCCATCGTCGTCGTCAGCGTGATCTGGCAGTTCACCAACACGTGGAACGACTTCCTGTTTGCGGCGTCCTACACCGATGCCGACAGCGCCACGGTGATGGTGGCGCTCAACAACTTCGTGCAGGTTGCAACCGGGGTGAAGCGCTACAACGTGGACATGGCGGCGGCGATTCTGGCCGGGCTGCCGACGATTCTCGTTTATGTCATCGCAGGTCGCTTCCTGCTCCGCGGTCTCATGGCCGGCGCGATCAAGGGTTAGGTCATGGGCACGCTTTCCATTCGCAACCTGAACAAGTTCTTCGGCGCGCATCATGTCCTCAAGGACATTTCGATCGAGGCGGATCAGGGCGAGTTCCTGGTTCTGGTCGGACCGTCGGGTTGCGGAAAGTCCACCTTGCTCGCAACCATCGCGGGCCTTCAGTCGGCCGATTCGGGCGACATCTTCATCGACGGCAAGGACGTGTCGCGCAAACCGCCCAAGGATCGCGATGTCGCGATGGTCTTTCAGACCTACGCGCTCTACCCGAACCTCACGGTCGCGGAGAACATCGCCTTTCCGCTCGAGGCTCGCGGCGTTCCAAAACGGAAGCGAAAGGAGGCCGTCGAACGGGTCGCTTCGATCCTTCACATCGAGACCCTGCTGGACCGCCGCCCAAGACAGCTCTCGGGTGGACAGCGCCAGAGGGTCGCCATGGGCCGCGCTCTTGTTCGCCAGCCCGAAATCTTCCTGTTTGACGAGCCGCTGTCCAATCTTGACGCGAAGCTTCGCGTCGTGATGCGCACGGAAATCAAGAAGCTGCATCAGAGCCTTGGCACAACGATGGTCTACGTCACCCACGACCAGATCGAGGCCATGACTCTCGCGAGTCGGATCGTGGTGATGCACGACGGTCTGGTGCAGCAGATCGGGACCCCGACAGAAGTCTACGATCGTCCGATGAACCGCTTCATCGCCGGATTCATGGGGTCTCCGGCGATGAATTTCCTGACGGGAACCATGGTCGAAGACGGCGTCAGCATCATGCGCCCTGACGGCGGGGAGGCGTTCATCCCTATCGACCGGTTCACCGAATCGGGTCATCCGGTCGTCCTTGGAATTCGCCCCGAAGCCATCTCTGACACGCCCTTCGCGGATGGGGAGCCAGTGACGAAGATGAACTGGCCGGTCGATCTGCTCGAACCCACCGGCGCGGACACGATCGGCATACTTGCCCGGCAATCGCCGGACGAGGACATCGTCGCGCGCCTGTCGCCCAAGACGTCCGTCGTGGCGGGCGAAGTGGCCGAACTGTTTCTCAATCTCTCGGGCCTCTGTGCCTTCGACCCTGAAACCGGCGCTGCCTTGTGGCAAGCCACAAATTGACGAAAGGACCACCAAATGCCGGAAAACAGTCTTCTGAGGCATGTTGTCATGCTTGGCTTCAAGGACGAAACGACACCTGACGAGGTTGCCGAACTGGTCAGGCGCTTTGCCGCCCTGAGGGACAAGGTCCCGGGCATCGAAGCGTTCGAGTGTGGCGAAAACAATTCGACCGAAGGGCTCGCGCACGGGCTGTCGCATTGCTTCCTGTTGAGCTTTGCGACGGAAGCGGCACGCGACGCCTACCTGCCGCACCCGGACCATGTCGCCTTCGCAGAGTGGACGAAGCAGTACGTTCAGTCCGTCACGGTACTGGACTACTGGGCGGAGTCGAAGCCATGACCGCGCCAGCGCTCTCGCGTGGTGTTCATCACGTGGGCATCACTGTTCCCGACATGGACGAGGCTGTCGGGTTCTTCGAGGCCATGTTCGGCTGCGTGAAGATCGTGAGCACGGGTCGTTTCGACGTGGACGAGGACTTCATGGAGCACTCCTTGGGCGCCAAGCGAAGTTCTTCACTCGAGGATCTCGTGTTTCTTCGCTGCGGCGACGGCACCAACATCGAACTTCTCCAATACAGCGGGGACGACGATGAGGGCGGGTATCGCAGACCGAGCCAGGTCGGCGCGTTTCACGTGGCGTTTCAGGTCGATGACGCCAAGGCAGCGGGCGAACGCCTGCGGGCGCTCGGTGTCGAACTTCTCGAAGGGCCTGCATACATCGATGACGGTCCGTTTGCCGGCTTGACCTGGGGGTACGTCAAGGCGCCATGGGGCCTGTTCGTGGAGCTGTTCAGCTACGACTCGCTCGCCTTTGAAGCGGATGCGAAACAGGGGCTTTTCCGACCGGGCTGACTTTGGCCGGGATTGACGAGCAGCACCGCCAGCTCTTCTACGCCTTGCGCTTCGCATTGCGCGCAAGCCAGTCATCGACCCGCTCGACAATGCGGTCGATTGCCGCGAGGCTGCGGCCGCGACCCGCTCCGATCGTCTGAACAAGACGATCAACCCTTTCGATCTGCGGAGCGCCCGCCGCGAGTGCCCTTGCAGCAGATGACGAGGTGACGAGCGACTGCGCTGCCTGGGCGTATTTTTCGAACGGCACCGAGTCCGCCGCATCTGCACCAAGCGACTTGCAAAGCTCGGACACCCATTCGTAGATTTCGCGTGACTCGTCGAGGTCGCCATGCACCGCATCACGGATCGGCTGCATTTGATCTGCTCCGACACAGCGATAGTTGCCCGCAATCAGCATGCTCCATTTGGCCATCGGAACGAACAGTGAGTCATGAACCCTGAGCTTGACAGGCACTTCGATCACACCATCGGGGAGTTGGTATCGGGCCGCCTGGATGTCCGCCTCGAGCTGGCGGAGCATCCGCGTGTGCTCTTCTGCATGGAAACGAGCGGCCTTGAAGTTGGTCGGGAGTCGCACCTGAAGCAGGTTGAGCGGCTGATCGGGTGGGCGAAACGCCTGCGGGTCTGGACTGCACAGGGTCATGAGTTCTGGATCTAGAGAATCCCAGACCGTGGCATCGGCGTAGCAGTCTCGACAGGCTTCGATGTCGAGATCGGGAATGCGCTTCAGATACGGCAATGGCGGCATGTTCATGATCGACATGCAAGGTCTGGCATGATCACTGATCCGACCAAGAAGGTTTCGAATGCTCTCGTGACGATATTGCGGCTCCTGCATCGCCAGCACGACGAGATCGAAATCCTCGGGGCATGCGTCATCCGGGCCCAGCGCCGTCACGGAACCGTCAAGATCCCCTGACCGGATCTCGACCAGCCCTTCGCGCCCCCGAATGGGAAACTTGACGATCACCCCTTCGGCGTTGATCAACTCCGCCTCCTCGGGCAGGCAAACGAGGCAAACGGAATGTCCCGCCATGGAGAGTTTGACAGCGAGGAGCGACCCGTAGGAGGCACCGAGGATCAGGACCTTGTACCGCTTTGACATCAGCAACTCCTCACATTGGCCTTCGACAATTCGTGCATCTTGAACGGAAATTGTCCGTTACCGCAACACCAGATGGAAACGAGTCGGATGTCCCAACCGACGTTTCGTCATTTCGGCCTGCGGGCATGACCGGGAATTCTGCCGACGAAACGACCGCTCAAGTTGATCGCTATTATCGTTAACGTTGCTGCTGAAGGTCGGATTCCCATGGGAATTGAAAATCTTGCGGGCTGGAAGTTTCCGGGTTTGGTCGAAGCCAATATCGGCGTGCTGCGTCTGATTGATCAGGAATTGACGAGCGCGAGGAAGACCAAGGTCACCAAGCTGATCGCAATCACCCAGACACTCATGCGAACGAATCCGACAAAGGTTGCCTCGTGGGACGAAACGTCCATTGATCCGTGCTCGTGCTCGTGTTCAGCCATTTTGACGATCCCGTTTTTACACTCTCGGATCATGTAGTCGCAGCCCATGTTGCTGTCAATCCGCATGGCCCAACAATCGAGCTTACATCAAATAGCGGGGGCTCGCTCGTGACAACCGTGAAACAGCGGCAGTGCCTGTCACCGCTTGCCTAACCTCTAAACTTTCTAGCAAAATGACGCGAACGAATGGGTCAGGGTGTCAGGTTACAGAGGTATTGGCACGCGGACCAATCCACTCGGTGATTGGTTGAAGATTGTGGCAGACATACTATATCTACTACGTCGACTGGACAGTCGAACCGGTATGGCTTGACGCCTCAGAGGTCGCAGCCCTACTGGTGGCGTTGCGGGCCCGATGGCTGTGTCTGCAGAAAACAGCGGAGGTTTTCGGGGCCGTCGGCATCGTACGGGGCATCTATAAGAAAGTGAAGCAACCGATCGAGAATTGCGTCGGGGCGGACATTTGCGACCTGTAGCGCGACCCACATGATCGGCGACAGTCACAACAGTTTGACGCGAGGCAGATGTGAAAGACACGGCATATTACTATCCTGCTCCATACTGGCATGCAAAGGAAGGGGACTGGATAAAATCGCTACTGCTCTTCTTCGATGAAGTGGCGATCTTGCTTCCACAATACATGAGGGGACTTCATCGAGACGCAGATCCTACTCTCGCCGGGCCAATGGAAGAGCGAGGACTTCTTCGCATTTTGGAACCAGACGAGTGGGTCGACGCAGAAGTGGCCGTTACGCTGGCAGAGGTCATGGTAGAGTTGCTTGCTGAAGGAGTGTTCGAGGGATTGTCCAAGGAGTGCCACTTCGCAGAGTTGTCCCAGTCTCGGATCGGCTACGGTTCTGACATGGAACTGGCGGATTTTCTCGTAGATGAACTTCGCCAAAGAGGGTTGGCTCGGCCCAGTGAAGACGGTGTTTCGATCCCATTGCATCCGGTAGTTCGTACCACAATGCTAGTACTCCTGAGCCAGCTGGCGCGGAAAAGAGGTACTCATTTCGGGATGGCAGTGCATCCTGCTACCAATCAGCAAAAATTCGCGACGGACCTACTGGACACTCTGTCCAGAGAATCGATGCCGTCTAGTCAGAGTGTTGTGCAACTGGACTTGGAGCCTGTCACACTAGACCTGTCGACAATACCGCTCGACGAGGTTCTCCAGCTCCGAGCGGATCAAGGAGTGGCTCACAAGACTTACATGCAAAGTCTCCGAGGATTTCTCGTTGAACTCGGCCAGATCTGCGACCCCGAGGAACGGACGAGGGCTCTTCTGGAGAGAGAGCAACAGATAGCTGATCTGGCGCACGACAACCGGCGGTCAATCAGAAAGTCAATGCGAAAGAATCTCGCGTCTTGGTCGTTGGGAATTACAGGTGCAACTTGGTCCATCGCGACCGGCGATGCTCTGGGTGCGGCAGTAGGTGCGCTGGGGCTTGGAACTGGCCTAATGTCTGGGAAAACGGATACTGTCGGTGCGTACTCATACCTCTTTTCTGTAACTCAAGCATTCGGAAGAGATTCGTAGTTGTGACCTACTCCTGGAGAAATGTGGAAGCTTGAGGGCAAATGCGCCAGTCGTCGCGAAAAGATGTTCGTTCGGCCTGCAGTTACCGTCAAAGAGTGAAATTGAAATATTCACCGTCTCCTGAGCAATATTCCGCCACACAAGTAGCTGGAGTTGGTGCCAATCGTTTGCCCCGGGCGGTCGGCTTGACTCTACACTGCCGCTGGCCGTTCAATCACGACGTGACCAGATCAGCGCACCATCGGACACCCTCTGCCGTCGCTCGATCCGACCAGACTGAAACAGATGATTGAGATGACCAACAGCCTCGGCAATCGCGAGCCCGTATTCGCCCTCGCGGATCTTGCGTCCATACATCGGAGCGAGGCAGTCATGAGCGGTCGATGGCGTGCAAAGGTGCTCATGCAGCGCATCAAGGGTGAGGTGATGATGCTCGATCAACTCCTCGAGGCGGGCCGGAAGACCGACAAACGGCAGTTTGTGCCCGGGAAGCACGAGGTGATCCTCGCGGGCATGCCGAGACAGATCCTTGCAACTCGTCAACCATTCCGCCACCGGGTCGGCATCCGGTTCGGTCGGATAGACACCGAGATTCGGCGTGATCCCGGGAAGAACCTGATCCCCGGCGATGACCAGGTGATCATCTTCCGACCACAGGGTCGCGTGTTCCGGCGAATGACCATTGCCGACGATCACACGCCAACGGCGACCACCGATCCTGAGAACGTCACCATCCCTGATGCGTTCGAATCCGAGTGGCAGCGGATGGACCGTGTCTGCGAAATTGAAAGGTCTGGACGACATGCGACGCTCGATCACCTCGCGCGGCATGCCGGCAGCTCGGTAAAACGCCAGCGTTTCGGCCGGCCATGTCTCCTGAACGTCGAGCGTGAGCATTCGGGCATAAAGCCATGTCGTCCGTGTCGCCGTCAGTCGGGAGCCGTGGTTCGACTGAAACCATCCAGCCATTCCCACGTGATCGGGATGATGATGAGTCACGAGAACGTTGACGGGGTCGCCGCCGAGCGGACCCCGCAGGATCGCTTCCCATATGCCGATGCTCCGTTTGGACAGGATGCCGGTGTCGATGACTGTCCATCCGCCTTCATCGCGCAGCGCGTAGACATTGACGTGATTGAGCGCCGAGGGCAGCGGCAGACGAAACCACAAGACGCCATCGGCAACTTCGCGGCAGCACCCCTCTTCCGGCGGCTCCGCGAACGGAAACCGCACAGGCCCCATATCGCCTGAGTTCATGACGATGCCTGGAACGCGGATCGCGGCATCGCGTAGAGATCACGCGAGCCCAGCGCCGAGAGTTCTGCATTGACGATCGCCGTCGGAAGCATCCGCGCGCAGAAGAAATCCGCCAACGGTCCGGCTTCTGGCGCCGCGTCTTCTGCCAACGAAGCCCGCAGCAGGTAGTGACCGCCGAGAACGATGCCGAATGCCCGAAGATAGTCGGCGGCGCCGGCTTCGCGGTCGGCACGATCGTTGAATCCGGCAATTGCATCAGTCGCGTCCGAGAGCGCGTCGGCAGCCCTGCTCAGCGACGCGGCTGCGACACCACGCGATGCGCGATCTCCGTTTTTGGCCTGCGCTGCCGTGTTGCGGATGTCCGCGAGCAGTCGACGCGCCGTCTCCCCGCCGTCGCCCAGCTTGCGAACGACAAGATCGCCGGCCTGAATCCCGTTCGTTCCCTCGTAGATTCGGGTCACCCGCACATCTCGCCAGAACTGTGCGGCACCCGTCTCCTCGACGTATCCGGCACCACCGTGAGCCTGGATTCCCAGGTCCGCGACCTCGGCTGCAACATCCGTGCTGAATGCCTTGGCGATCGGCGTCAGAAAGGCCTCCCTTTGCGCCCACGCCTCGTCGCCGGTCGCGCGAGCGAGGTCGCAACTGATGGCGGTGTCGAGACACAGAGCCCGGGCCGCCATCGTCAGCGTCTTCATCTGCATGAGCATTCGCCGCACGTCGGGGTGGTCGACAATCGGACCCGTGCCGTCTACAGTCGGTGGCCTCCCTTGCCTCCGCTCCTGTGCGTAGGCGAAGGCAGTCTGGGTTGCGGCCTCGGCAACACCGACGCCCTGAACGGCGACCCCAAGCCGCGCGTTGTTCATCATGGTGAACATGGATGCCAAGCCCTTGCCGGGCTGTCCGACAAGCCAGCCGACCGCTCCTTCGTAGGCCATGACCGCCGTTGGCGAGCCGTGCATGCCGAGCTTTCCTTCGAGCGAAACCGGCCGCAGGCTGTTGGCCTCTCCGGGATCACCGTCGGCGTCCGGGATGAACTTGGGAACGAGGAACATCGAAATCCCGCGCGTGCCAGGCTCCGAATCGGGAAGTCGGGCGAGAACCAGATGGCAGATGTTGTCGGCAAGATCGTGATCGCCCCAGCTGATGAATATCTTGGTGCCGGTGATCGCGTAGGTGCCGTCCCCATTCGGCTCGGCTCGACACCGCAAGGCGCCCACGTCCGAACCCGCCTGGGGTTCGGTCAGGTTCATTGTTCCGGCCCACTCGCCAGAGACGAGCCGCGGAAGGTAGATGTCCTTGAGATCGTCATCCGCATGATTGGCGAGCGCCAGGACATTCCCCTGGGTCATCAGTGGATTGAGCGCGAGAGACAGGCATGCCGACGACATGGACTCTCCGACAGCCATCTGGAGTGTCGTCGGCAGTCCCATTCCGCCGAATTCCGGCGGCGCCGAAATTCCGATCCAGCCTCCATCGGCAATGGCCCGATAGCCCTCCTTGAAACCCGGAGCGCATGACACGGAGCCGTCCGTCAGACGCGTCGGCTCGCGGTCGCCGACAGCGTTCAAGGGCGCAAGCACGTCCTCGGACAGCTTGGCCGCCTGGTCCAGAATGGCCTCCACGACCTCGAAGGTGACGTCGGAATGCCGATCGCTCGCCATGACCCGGTCGAAACCGAGGACGGATCGCAGCAGGAACATGGTTTCGGCGACGGGTGCCCGGTACATCAAGACGGACCTCCTCTGTCCTCTTCCAACGCGCTTTGCATCCTGCAAGCCGTCGGGTTATGTGTCGGCCAACTCCGCCGACACTTAATTCTGCACTTGCGGAACAACAACCCAAGACGGACATCTTGCCCCCAACTGGAACAGAAAGACTCGCGCCCGACAACGCCGGGCTGGCAAGCGCCGCAACGTTGCTCGAGCAAGGTGGGCTCGTGGCGTTTCCGACCGAAACCGTCTACGGGCTCGGGGCGGACGCGCGGAATTCGGACGCGATCGTGCGGCTGTATGCCGCCAAGAATCGCCCGCGATCCAATCCATTGATCGTCCATGTCGCCCGTCCCGAAGATGCCCTGTTACTGGTGCGTTTCGATGCGGTGTCCGAACGCCTTGCGAACCAGTTCTGGCCCGGCCCGCTGACGCTGGTGCTTCCGGTCCGCAATGACACGGCTCTCTCGCGACTGGTGACCTCGGGGCTTTCGACTGTCGCGGTTCGTGTCCCCGATCACGAGATCGCGGCCGGGTTGCTTGCAGTGTTCGGACATCCTGTGGTGGCGCCGTCGGCGAACAGGTCGGGACGCCTCAGTCCCACCACTGCCGATGCCGTCATCGAGGAACTTGATGGGAGGATTCATGCCGTCATCGACGGCGGGTCGACGGCGTTCGGGCTTGAATCCACCGTCATCCGAACATCACAAGAAACCGGAAGAACGGAGTTGCTGCGCCCGGGCGCCATTCCTCGCGAGGCGATCGAGGGCGCTGCTCAGGTTCGCATCGAAGCGCACGTGCCAACCGGTCCGCTGGCCTCTCCCGGCATGCTGGAGTCGCATTACGCGCCGACCGTCGGGCTTCGCATGAACGTCGAGGCACCTGGTGCGAACGAGATTCTGCTCGGGTTCGGAAACACGCATGCAGCCGACATCGAAAACTTGTCCCCGTCAGGCGATCTCGACGAGGCGGCGTCGCGGCTTTTTTCGGCCTTGAGGCGACTCGATGCCGAGGCGCAGGCTTCGGGCAAGTCCATCGCGGTGGCGCCGATTCCGACATCGGGCATCGGGGCGGCCATCAACGATCGCCTGAAACGCGCATCCCGTTCCTGACCCTGGTCCCGTCAGTATCGGCATTGCAGTTGCGCTGATTCCACCAAGAGCAACGCGAACCCGTCGCTTCGGTCATGTGGAAGCCGCACCCGTCGCCAAGCGCGACATCGGCCTGGAATCTCCTTGGCGGAAGTTGAAGCGGCACCGCGCCGGCGACGAATTGCCGCATCCGTCAATTGCGGTCGAATCCGGCAGTTTGCCTTGCAAATTTGATATTTCATGTTCAATTTGCAAGGATGTACGAACGAACGCTTGCTGATGACGTCATCCGCAGCCTGGATCTCAATCCAGCCGTTGCGATTCTCGGTCCGCGCCAGATCGGCAAGACAACCCTCGCCCTCGAAATCGCGAAAAGCAGGCCGTCGGTCTATCTTGATCTCGAAAGCCCCGAGGACCTTCAGAAGCTGGCGGACCCCGCCCACTATCTCGAGCTGCACGCGGACAGCCTGGTGATCCTCGATGAAGTTCAGCGTCGTCCGGACCTGTTCATGTCACTGCGCGGAGTCATCGATGCGCGACGGCGCGAAGGACGGGGCAACGGTCGCTTTCTGATCCTCGGATCTGCTTCGAATGAACTCCTGAGGCAAAGTTCCGAAAGCCTCGCTGGTCGAATCCGTTATTGCGAACTGTCCGGTCTTGGCCCCCTCGAAATCGAGGCTCCGCACGGCGACCCGTTGAGAAAGCTGTGGACCCGTGGCGGGTTCCCCGACAGCTATTCGGCCCCAAGCGATCATGCGAGCCATGCATGGCGTCGGAATCTCGTTCGCACCTATGTGGAGCGCGACATTCCTCAATTGGGGCCACGCATACCCGCCACGACGCTCTTCCGGTTCTGGACGATGCTCGCGCATCTTCAAGGCGAACTGTTCAATGCCTCGAAACTTGCGCGTTCACTTGGGTGTGCGAGCGTGACCATCAGTCGCTATGTCGATCTCATGGTCGACCTGTTGCTGGTTCGCAGGTTGGAGCCCTGGTCCGGCAACGTCGGGAAACGTCTCGTCAGGTCACCCAGAATCTACGTGCGGGACAGTGGAATCGTCCACGCATTGCTGAGCATCGCAGATCACGAGGGGCTGATGGGGCACCCGGTTCTGGGAAAGAGCTGGGAAGGATTCGTGATCGAAAAGGTGATCATGGCGGCCGCATCGGACGTCCTTCCCTTCTTCTACCGGACGTCCGCAGGTGCCGAGATCGACTTGCTGCTCGAATTCGGCCCGGACGATCGTTGGGCGATCGACATCAAAGCTGGTCGCGCGCCGACCCCCACGAGAGGATTTCACCTGGCTTGCGAAGACCTGAAGGTGAAACGGAAATTCTTGATCTACGGCGGCGAAGACAGGTTTGCGGCGGGCAATCAAACGATTGTCCTGTCACTGTCGCGCTTCATCGAATCTCTGAACGAGCGGCTCGGCCGATCCTCGATGGGTGCATGCGGCTGACCGGGTTGCGATCGCGGCTGCCTGTCCGGCGACTCTCTTCCAAGCGCTCGTCGCGACCGGACGGTGCAGTTGGCGGTGCGGCGCTCAGGCGCGCCCGCCAGATGACGACAGCATCGCGGGGTCGATTCCGATCTTGTCCAGCGCGGCCTGCCAGATACGCGCATGGTCGGACTGAAACACGATGTCGGCGCTGGCATCGCAGATCAGCCAGCCGTTGTCGCGAATCTCCTGCTCGACCTGGCCCGGTCCCCATCCCGAGTAGCCAAGCGCCAGCATGCACGACTCAGGCCCCTTTCCCATGGAGATGTCCTGCAGGATATCCACGGTCGCCGTCATCGAGAACTGGCTGTTGACGGAAACGGTCGAGGATTCGGAGCCGTAGTCCCCGGTGTGCAGGACAAAGCCGCGCCCGTAGTCGACCGGACCCCCGTAGTGGACCGGCATGTCGACCGGGTCGCCTTCGCAGTCGATATCGAGCTGCTTGAGAAGGTCGGAAAACCGGATCTCGCGGGTCGGCATGTTGACGATCAGCCCCATCGCGCCATCCTCGGAATGCGCGCACATGCAGATGACCGAGCGCCGAAACCGCGGATCGAGCATCCCGGGCATCGCGATCAGCATCCTGCCCGTCAGATCGTCTGTGCCTTCTTCCTTTGCCATGGTTTCATGATTGTGCAATCCGGGCACCGGATTCAAGGGCAATGTTGCACCGCAAGCGCTTTCGTGACCGCATGCGCTTCGCTCGGCCTTGCTTCTGACGCGATGTTGAGCCTGCGTGATTTCTCGGACCCGGCGATCGTCAGTAGAGTTTTGCCCCATGAACATGCGGTCCATGAAACTCCTCCTGACAACGATCGCGGTCGCCGCCGGGCTGGCCGGCACGCCCGGTCACGCGGAAACCAGGAATCTGCTCCTTGCAGGCAAGGAGTTCGGAGCCAAGCCGATTGTCGTTCTCGACCTGCTTCACGGCTGGCGGGACGAGGCCGGGCATCACGTGGCGGCCATCAGGTTCACGCTTGCCGACGAGTGGAAAACCTACTGGCGCGCGCCCGGACAGTTCGGTTATCCGCCGCAGTTCGATTGGTCGGGTTCGACAAATCTCAAGGCTGTCAGATTTCACTGGCCGACACCCAGGGTGATCGACTCGTACGGACTTCACATCATCGGATACGAGCACGAACTGATCTTGCCCGTCGAACTGCACCCGGCTGCCGAGGGCGAGAATGTCCATGTCGAACTCGGAATCGAGTTCGGCGTCTGCAAGGACATCTGCATTCCGGTCAGGATGCGGCTGACCGGGGGCCTCGATCATCGCGAGGCCAGCGACCGCGACGACATCGAGCAAGCGCTCGAACGAACGGCAATCACCCCAAGACTTGCAGGTTTCCGGCATCTCGGCTGCCGCATCAGGAAGGTCGGACGGGGATTCGTCGTGACGTCGCACATCGAGGCGAAACGTGATCTCGGCGCTCCGCTGCACGCAGTCTTCGAGCTTCCCGGCGGATTTGCCTCGATCGAGTCCGGAAAGACCGAGGTGCAGGGATCACGGATTGTCGCGGATGCACGGATCAGGCCCCACCGCAGGGACGGGTTCATTCTCGATCGATCAAGAATCGTCATGACCATCCTTGGTGGCGAGCGCGCCGTCGAGTTCACCGGATGCAAGGAACGGCCCGACGACTGATCGTCACGCCGTCGACAGGGTCTTCAGCTGCGCCGCCGCGCCCTCAAGCCGAACAGTGTCACGATTGCCAGGATCGATGCGACCATGACGAGGACGATTCCGCCCGACATCGCGAGCAAGGCGGTGACCGAGTCAGGCAGCGCGATCTGCCCCGCATACGCCTCGAGCCACGGATGCAGTTCACCGGTGAGAGCCAGATAACCCGCCGTTCCGACGACGACCGCAGCGGCGGCGGCAGTCGCCGAATAGAGGATGATCCGACCGGCCATGCCGACCCGGCGGTCTCTCAAGCTGCGCCTGAACGCCAGCATGAACCCCGCGATGTCCCTTTGGACGGCCAGCAGGGATGGAACCATGAAGAGCAGGATGACCATGCCAAAACCGAGACCGTAGCTCAGGGTGATCACGGTCGGCTTGAGGAACTGAGCCTGCCGCGACGATTCGAAAAGAAGCGGCAGCAGGCCGAGCACTGTCGTCAGCGTGGTCAGGAGAATCGGGCGGAAACGGTCGCAGGCGGCATCGACGATCGCCGGATATGTCGCTCGCGACCGTCTGTAGTCGTCGACGGTCGAAATCAGCACGATCGAATCGTTGATGATGATGCCCGACAGCCCGATCAGCCCAACGATCGAGAATATGGAAAACGGCACGCCCCACTGGTCATGGCCGTAGATGGCCCCGACAAGGCCGAAGGGGATGATCGCCAGCACCAGAAGCGGCCGACTCCAGCTTGCGAACACCCAGACGAGCGTCAGATAGATGCCGAGCAGGCAGAGAACGTAGCCGTAGAGGGCATCGCCCAGGAACCGCGACTCCTGTTCGGCCAGCCCCGAAAGGGAGTAGTTGATTCCGTATTCGCTCGCGACCGCCGGAAGAATGCGGTCCTCCAGTTCGACCCGGATCTCCTCGGCCTCGACGGGATTGTCTTCCGAAATGTCGCCGCTCACCGTGACGACCTGGTGGCCGTCCTCGCGGCGCACCGCCGAGAATCCGAGGCGCGTCGACACCGACACGATATCGGCCAGCGGGACGTAATCGCCCGTCGTCGTTCGCAGTCGCGTGTTCGACAGGAAATCCGCCGTCAACTCGGACTGCGCCAGCCTGACCTTCACCTCTGCGGTTCGAGTGCCGTCAGGAAACCGTGCCGCCGTGATGCCGTTCAGTCGGCTCCGCAATTCCGCGCCGATGGCATCGATGGTGAAGCCGAGGGCCCGCCCCTGCGGCGTCAGGTCGAGAATCAGCTCTTCCTTGTCGTAGGCAAGGTTGTCCTCGAGAGCCGACACCGCCGGAAACTCCAACAGCGCCTGCTGCACCGCGATCGACGCCGCTTTCAGGGTGTCGGGATCGCCGCCGCGCAGATCGACCGACAGGGCATCGCCTCCCGGGCCGGATCGCCACCCCCGGAAACTCAGCGTTTCGAGCAGAGGATGACGCCGAACCTCCTCCTGCAAGGCGGCGACGAATGCGAAGGAAGTGTAGGGACGCGAATCGGCATCGATCAGTTCGACGGCGATCGATCCGAGCTGGTCCTGATCCTTTGTGTCGGCACCCGAGAGACCGCGGCCGGTCGTGCCCCCGATCTCGGCAAGAGCGAAAGTCACCGGATTGACGCCGTAGCGTTCCTCGAAACTCCGCCCCGTCGTCTCGACGGCGCGCTGCAGCTCTTCGACAACGGCGCGGGTGTCCTCTCGGGTGGCGCCTGGAAGCATGGTGAAGTTCCCCGACACCGACCCGGTCTCGGGCGCGTTGAAAAACCGGAAAACGACGTCACCCCGGATCAGTAACGAAGCCTGCCATGCCAGAAGGCAGACGCAACCGGCCAGGATCGGGTAGCGCAAGACGAGGGCCAGTTGCATGACCCGCCGAAAGACCGTGTTTCGGAACCAGACGAATCCTCGGTTGAACAGGATGTTCGGCCAGTCGTACCACCGTCGTTTCTTGACACTCTCGAGCGCGTGACTCATGTGCCGCGGCAGGATGAAGAAGCACTCGACCAGTGACGCCGCGAGCACCGCGATCACCGTGTAGGGCAGATCGATGATGAGGCTGCCGAACCGACCTCCGATCGCTGTCAGCCCAAAGAAGGCGATGATGGTCGTGACCGTCGCGCAAAAGACGAGGGGCGCCATGCGGATTGCCGCGTTTTCGGCCGCGATTGCCGGTGATTCGCCCAGATGCCGATGTCGAAAATCCGCATGCTCGCCAACGACGATCGCGTCATCGACCACGAAGCCGAGACAGATGATCAACGCGAACAGGGACACCATGTTGATCGTCAGGCCAACCGCGTACATGACGGCAACGGCCGTCAGCATGGCGACCGGAATGCCGGCCGCGACCCAGAACGCCGTGCGCGCGTTGAGAAAGAGGAACAGCAGGCCGAGAACCAGCAACAGGCCGAGCAGCCCGTTGTCCATGAGAACGAAGAGACGTTCCGTGATCGCTTCGGCGCGGGTGCGAATCAGCTCGATCGTGACACCATCGGGCAGCGTGGCGCTCAGGTCGCTTGCCACCTCCTCGACCGTTCGCTGCATGCTGATGGCGTCACCGAAATCGGCGCGGTCGACACGAATCGACACCGCCGGGTTCTTGCCGACAAAGTAGCTGCGTCCCTTGCCCGTCGATGAATCGTCGACGATGGCGACATCACCGACGCGAAGTCTCGAGCCGTCAGGCAGCAGCCTCAGGATGACGTTGCGGATTTCGTCCGCCGAACGTTTCTCGACTCCGGTGCGAACGCGGGTCGCGCCACCAGCAACATCACCGGCCGGGTCAGCCGAGGTTTCCTCGGAGATCGCCGACGCGATCTCGCGCAAGGTGATGTCATGCTGGATGAGCGACATTTCAGGGACTTCGACGACGATTTCCGGCTCATTGACGCCACGGATCGTCGTTCGCGTGATTCCCTGCCGAAACAGTTCGGCCACGAATTCGTCCGCAAACCGCTTGAGCTGTTCGTCCGACACGGGTCCCGAAATGATGACGTCGGTGACGCGGTCGCGCCACGAGTTCCTGCGAACCTCCGGCTCGTCCACCCCTTCGGGAAACCCGCTCACGCCTTCGACGGCAACCTTCACGTCGTCTGCTGCCCGAGCCATGTCCCATCCCGGCTCGAATTCGAGCCTGATGGTTGCCGAACCTTCTCGTGCGGTGCTGCTTGTCCCCTCGATCCCCTCGATGTCGAGAAGGGCCGGCTCGAGAAGCGAGACGACCGCCTCGTCCATGTCCTCGGGGCCGGCGCCGTCCCACTGGACCGCGACCCGGACGCTCTCGAAGACGACGTCAGGGAAGAACTGCGACCGGATCTGGGTCATCGACGCCAGGCCGAGCACGACCAGTCCCAGCAGCACGAGATTGGCTGCCGTCCGGTGGCGCGCGAAATACGCGATCAAGCCGCGCCAGCCTGTCAATGGGGTCGTTGCCATGGCGCTTTGTCAGCCTCCGATTCGGGACCGTAGCCGATCGACAAGCTCTCGTGGAACCTCGGGCTCCGCGAGCGCCCTGAGCATGCTGGTCTTTCGATCGTCAGGGATGCGCGTGTTCTGCTCGATGAACGCGACCATCGCCTTGCGCTCGTCATCGGACAGGGCGATCGTGGCCGGTTGATCGCCGGCCGCATCTGAAGCTGTCGCACCCGCGCGTCGATCATTCTGCCGTCCAGCATCGCCTGCACCTGTACCGGAGCCGCTCTGCGCGGCAAACCGCGCTGCCATGCCCCGCAGGCGGTCGATCGAGCCGGCCGGGACTTTCCCCTCGCTGACCTGGGCAAGGATGCGATCCCTGATCTCTGCGGGCATTCGGTTGTTGGCCTGCAGCGCCCGGGTCATGGTTTCCTGTTCCTCGGCCGTCAACGTCACAAGTTCGACTTCCTCGAATTCCGGAGCGTCCGGCTGTCTCGGCTGGATCCTGATCCCTGCCCCGAGTTGCGGCACGCGTTCCAGCACGACGGTCGCGCCTTCGACACCATCTCCTTCGATGACGAGCGTGTCGCGTTGCCTGCGCAGGACGGACACCGTCAGGGGTCGAAGCCGGTTGTCCTCGCCAACCACGAGGATTTCGTTCGCCGAAGAGGCAGCCGTCGCCGGGATGATCGCGACGTCCTGCAACGGGGGTTCCTGGATCGTGACCGAAACGAAATCGCCCGGGCGCAGGAACGTTGCTGCCGTCTCTCCGAGTGCCGCATAGAGTTCGCGACCCGTCTGGCCCTCGCCGACCGAAGCGCCCGCCCGGCTGATCCGGGCTTCGATGCGCGTGTCGGCGGGTCCGTAGACGACATCGATGCTGACCGCCTCCAGGCCGCCGTCGGCGGTGACAAGCCGTTCGAATTCCTGGCTGGACACCCGAAACACGACTTCGAGCGCGGTTGGATCGATCAGCTGCCCGAGGCTCTCGTTGGCGTTGACCAGTTCTCCGAGAACGTTGGTGATGCCGGTCAGGACGCCTGCGAATTCGGCCGAGACACGGGTGTCATCGAGTTGCCGTCGAGCTTCCGACAACGCGATCTCGCGCCGTGCCAGTCCCAGACGCGCCCGTTCCATTCGCGCCTCCGCCTGGGAAAGGCCGATCTGCTTGCCCACGACGCTTTGCCGAGCCGAGGCTGCCGCCAGCCCGGCAGTTTCCAGCGCCACTTCGGTTCCGACCCCCCGTTTGGTCAAGGCGTCCTGGCGTTCCAGTGCGCTGAGACGCAACGCGAGCTGAGACCTGGCCACGTCCAGATCGTCATTGGCAAGCTGGATTGCGCGCTCGGCTTCACTGAGTTCGGCCTTCGCCTCGGCCAGTTCGGCTTCGGCCAGCCGATAGCTTGCCTCTGCCGACGCCGGGTCGGTCCTGAAGAGGAGTTCGCCGGAATCAACGGTGCCGCCTTCGCGAAAGCCGTCCGAGAGCTCGACGATCGCGCCGCCCGATGCCGCGCGCAGTTCCATGGTTCGACCGCTTCGAACCTCGCCAAAGGTCTCGATGACCGGCCAGACTTCCTGCAGCTTCAGTTGCTCGACATTGGCCGAAAAGGACCGCTCGCGGGCCACCCGCGGACGATTGCCCGCATCCCGCTTGACCTCGTAGGCCGTGTAGATCGTGCCCACGGCCATGACCAGCAGACCAAGGGTTGCCGCCAGCAAGCCCAGGCCGACCACGGCCCGGATCAGGAATCTCATCTGCTTGTCCGATCCTTTCAGTGCCACCGACGCGCGGCATTCATGGGATTATACGAGAATCTCGCGCGTTTTTGTCGCTTTTTTGCGTCGCGGGGCGATCCCGCGATCAGTTGGGAGCCAGCAGAGCTACTTTCGCCGCATTCCTTCGTCGAGTCGGGGCATGATTTCGACAAAGTTGCATGGCCGGTGTCGGTAGTCGAGTTGATGGACGAGGATTTCGTCCCAGCCATCCTTGCAGGCACCCGGACTCCCCGGCAGAGCGAAAAGGTAGGTTCCGGCGGCAACCCCTGCACATGCACGCGACTGGACCGCCGAGGTTCCGATCTTTTTCGACGACACCAGGGTGAACATCGTCTGGAAGGCGTCGATTTCCTTCTCGTAGACATCGCGGTGCGCCTCGACGGTCACGTCCCTGCCGGTGAGACCCGTGCCACCCGTGGTGATCACCACGTCGACTCTCGGGTCGGCGCACCAGCGGCGCAGTTCGGCCGCGATCATCCTCCGCTCGTCGGGGACGATCTTCCGCCCCGCAAGTTCATGACCCGAGGAGGCAATCCGCTCGGCGAGCACCGCCCCGGAACGGTCGTCATCGATCGACCGCGTGTCGGAAACCGTCAGGACGGCGATCCGCACCTTGACGAACGGTCGGTCATTTTCGCTCATGACGCCAACCTCTCCTCGATCATCAGCAGGTCCGACCAGCTGTCCCGTTTCTTGAGACCGTCCCTGAGCAGCGCTGCCGGGTGAAACATCGGCATGACCGGTCTCCCGAGCGCCGTTGTCCAGTTTCCACGCAAGCGCGTGATTCCCTTCCTGCCGAGCAGGCCCGAGCATGCGGTGTTCCCCATGAGCACGAGGATCTCCGGGGCGGCCAGTTCGACGTGCTTCTCGACAAACGGCATCAGCATCTCGACTTCTGCGGGCGTCGGGTCGCGGTTGCTCGGCGGGCGCCATGGCGTGACGTTGGTGATGTAGAGCGCCGATGCAGGCTCCGTTGACGCGCGTGACAAGCCGATGCATTCGAACATCCGATCGAGCAATCGGCCGGCCTTGCCGACGAAGGGGCGACCGATCTTGTCCTCATCCCGTCCGGGCGCCTCTCCCACGATCATCACCCGGGCCGCCGCATTCCCGTCCGAAAAAACGAGGTTCTGGGCTCCGTTCTTGAGATCGCAGAACTCGAAGACTCCGATCGCCGAACGCAGGGCATCGAGGTCGTCGCAATTCGCGGCCATGGCCCGCGCGACCTCTCGAGCGTCCTTCGAGTCGTCCTGTCCTGCTGGGTTCGCGACACCCGCCGGGACAGCCTGCGATGTCGTGGCCGCGGAGCGATCGGAATGCGCGGGTTGTGAACTTCTCGCGACCGGCGTCGTTGCCGGAGGTGCCGGAGCGCTGACCGGCGCCACTTTCGGTTGCGCGGCGGGCAGTTGCGTGCGGTCGACGGGCACATCCCCGATCGCCTCGTCGACGCCCATTTCGAGCTGCCATTCGAGCGCTGCCATCAGTTCCTTGCGGTCATCATCGAGCATGTTCGCCCATTGCTCCCGATGCGAATCCGAACGAACTGTCAAGATCGTTCGCGAGATCGCCGAACCGGCGCAAGCGTTCCGCGAGTTTCGAGCGTCCCGGCGGTTCGCGCGTAGATCCGGCCTCCATCGTTCATGACTGAAAGCCGTCGGGTTTTCAATGTGGTCGCCATCACGTTCGCGCCATGCCGATGTGCAGACCGGCCGTCGCGCGATCGATTCGCCGGGCGGTGCCTTGTTTGGCCGCCTCGCATGATCTATGGAGCCTCGGGCGATCAAGAGAGCGATGTTCATGGAGTTTTCAGCTCGGCACCTTCTTGGAATTGAGCATCTCTCGAAGCCGGATATCGAGGCCATTCTCGATCTTGCCGACAGACATGTCGCGTTCAACCGCCGATCGGCCAAGCACTCGGACGTCCTTGCCGGCCTGACCCAGATCAACATGTTCTTCGAGGATTCGACGCGAACGCAATCGAGCTTCGAGCTCGCCGGCAAACGCCTTGGCGCCGATGTCATGAACATGAACCTGCGGATGAGTTCGGTCCGCAAGGGCGAGACGTTGATCGACACGGCGTTGACCCTGAACGCGATGAACCCCGACCTGCTGATCGTCCGCCACCCGAGTTCCGGCGCGGCCGGGCTTCTTGCCGAAAAGGTCGAATGCGCGGTGATCAATGCCGGCGACGGCCGCCACGAACACCCGACCCAGGCCCTGCTCGACGCGCTGACCATCAGGCGGGCGCTGAAGATGCTCTCCGGCCTGACGGTCGCGATCTGCGGCGACATCGCGCACAGCCGCGTGGCGCGATCGAACATCTTCCTGCTGTCGAAATTCGACAACCGCATTCGACTGGTCGGACCGCGAACCCTGATGCCTGCCGGAATCGAGCAGTTCGGCGTCGAGATCCACGACGACATGAGCAAGGGTCTCAAGGACTGTCACGTGATCATGATGTTGCGCCTGCAGCGGGAGCGAATGGACGGAGGCTTCATTCCGTCCGAGCGCGAGTACTATCATCGCTGGGGGCTTGGGGCCCGGCAACTCGCCGAGGCACGGTCCGATGCCATCGTCATGCATCCGGGTCCGATGAATCGCGGTGTCGAGATCGACAGCGAGATTGCCGACGACATCAGCCGATCCGTCATCCGCGATCAGGTCGAGATGGGCGTCGCGGTTCGGATGGCGGCGATGACCCTCCTGGCGGAGTCCCGGGCCAGATGCTGACGCTTGCCAACGCGCGCCTGATCGACCCGTGCAAGGGGACGGAATCGCCCGGCACGGTCATCATCGATGACGGGCTGATCGTGGAGGTCATCGACAATCCGGGCCGGCCGACGGTCGGATGGCTTCGTTCCCGAGGGTACAGCGAGGACGCCGAGATCATCGATTGCGGCGGGCACTGCCTGGCGCCTGGCATCGTTGATGTCGGGGTCAAGGTCTGCGAACCCGGCGAACGGCACAAGGAGAGCTTTCGCACGGCCGGTCTGGCGGCGGTTGCGGGTGGCGTGACGACGATGGTCGTGCGCCCGGACACCGTCCCGGCCATCGATTCTCCCGAAATCCTCGAGTTCGTTCATCGCCGCGCGGTTCAGGACAGCCTGGCGCGGGTCGTGCCCATGGCCGCGTTGACCAAGGGGCGCGACGGTCGCGAGATGGCGGAGATCGGCTTCCTGATGGATGCGGGCGCTGTCGCCTTCAGCGATGCCGACAATGTCGTTCAGGATGCGCGGGTGCTTGGTCGATGCCTCTCCTATGCGGCCGGCTGCGGCGCGCTCGTGATAGGGCACGCCCAGAACCCGGACCTGAGCGACGGAGCGGCCGCGACCTCGGGCGCGTTCGCCTCGAAACTGGGCCTGCCTGCGGTGTCACCGATCGCCGAGCGGATACAGCTGGAGCGCGACATGGCGCTCGTGGAAATGACCGGCGCTCGCTATCACGTCGACCAGTTGACGACGGCGGTGGCGCTGCCCGTGCTGGCGCGGGCACGCGAAGCCGGTCTCGACGTCACCTTCGGAACATCGGTTCATCACCTGACGTTGAACGAACTCGACGTCGAGGGCTACAGGACCTTCTTCAAGGTCAAGCCGCCGTTGCGGTGCGAAACCGATCGCATGGCGATCGTCGAGGCGGTTGCCGACGGTCAGATCGACATCATCAGCTCGATGCACACGCCCCAGGACGAGGAGTCGAAGCGCCTGCCGTTCGAGCAGGCCGCATCGGGCGCCATCGGTCTCGAGACCCTGTTGCCGGCCTCGCTGCGACTGGTTCACAACGGCTTCATGACATTGCCGCAGCTCTGGCGTTGCCTGTCGTTCAATCCGGCGCGGCGGCTTGGGCTCGACGGAGGCCGGCTCGAGGCGGGTGCGCCTGCCGATCTCGTTCTGTTCGATCCGGAAAAACCGTTCGTCCTCGACCGCTTCACCCTGCGCTCGAAGTCGAAGAACACCCCGTTCGACGGTCACAGGATGCAGGGCAAGGTGCTGCGAACCTTCATCGGAGGAAAGGCCGTGCATTCTCATGCTGCCTGACATGGAGGGGTTTGTCCTTCAGACTGTCGCGATCATGCTGTTCGCCTATCTGGCGGGATCGATTCCGGCCGGCTTGATATTCACGCGCATCATGAACCTCCCCGACCCGCGAACGATCGGCTCGGGGAACATGGGCACCACCAACGTCTTGAGAACCGGCAGTCGCCTTGCGGCCGGGCTGACCCTGCTCGTTGATGCCGGCAAGGGGACGGTTGCCGTTGCGGTCGCGCTCGCCCTGTTTGGGGTGGATGGCGGCTGGGTCGCTGGCCCGGCGGTGTTTCTCGGGCATCTGTTTCCGGTCTGGACCGGGTTTCGTGGGGGCAAGGGGGTGGCGACTTTTCTGGGTGTCGCGCTGGCTTATGACGTCGTCACCTGTGCTGCGGCCTGCGCGACCTGGGTCCTGTGCGCCGCGATTCTTCGCTATTCCTCGCTCTCGGCGTTGGTTGCCTCGGTCGTTGCTCCGATCGTTGCCTATCATGCGGTCGGGGCCGAAACCGCGATCATCCTGTCATGCATGTCGATCGTGCTCTGGATCCGCCATGCCGCCAACATCAGGCGACTGTGGACTGGCGAGGAACCGCGGATCGGTGAGAAAAGCTGAGACCGTTTTCGCCTGAACTCAGGTGTCAATCACTCCGGAGCCGGCAGTCGCTCCACTATCAATGCCTCGATCCGGGCCAGTCGCTCAGCATTCGAGTCAACTTTCCTTTCAAGGTCAGTCAAATTCTGATCGAGTGCGTGATGCCTGCTGTCGATCGCGCTGAATTCCGCAGCCGACAAACCGAAACCGCCCACCACGACCACCACCAGCAACAATCCACAAGCCACCATCCAGGGACTGTTGCGTTGGGTGTGCCCATCGTCGAGAGCATTGGCGATCGCCTCGGCCGCCCGACGGCTGAGGCCATCCTCTTCAAGGGCGTGGATCAATTTCAAGTCTGCCACGAGCGGGGTTCTCCAGAACTGCCTGTACCATGACCCTGTCTGCAGACGCGATTGGAGTCGACGCTTGTGGAACGAGTCAAGGTTGCTTCCGTCACACGACAAAAGTGGTCAGTGTAAGCGTAACTCGCCCGGATTGGCTTTACCGTGGGAGTCGAGAATGAAACTCTCCGACCTTCATCATCCTCGCGCTTGATTTCCGCCGGCAACCCTCTTCCCCATTGGCCATGACCTTGGGCACGAGCAGGGCTTGGGCAGCTTCAGGTCAGCCGCGCACCCTGATCGTCGAAATAGTAGATCCGGTCCTGCGGCAGGGCAAAGTGCACGGTCGCCCCTTGCTTGATTGAGCGTTGCCCGAACAGCCGCGCCGTGACCTGGCATTCATTGACCCGCGCCACCACGTTCGTGTCGCCTCCGAGCTGTTCCACGTGCAGCACCGTGGCGGCCAGTTCGCCATCCTCTCTCAACGACAGATCCTCGGGCCGCACGCCCAGGGTTCGGCCGTCGCCCTCGCTGACATAGCTGCCGGGGATGAAATTCATCGAAGGCGCACCCAGGAACCCGGCCACGAACTTGTTCGCCGGGTTGTTGTAGAGCTCCATCGGGGTTCCGATCTGCTCAACCCGCCCTTCGTTCAAGACCACGATCTTGTCCGCCAGCGTCATCGCCTCGGTCTGGTCGTGGGTGACATAGATCATCGACGCGTCCAGCGCATCGTGGAGCGCCGCAATCTCCAGCCGCGTGTTGATCCGCAAGGCTGCATCGAGGTTCGACAAGGGTTCGTCGAACAGGAACAGCTTCGGCTCCCTCACGATCGCCCGACCGATCGCCACCCGCTGCCTTTGACCGCCCGACAGCTCCGACGGATACCGATCCAGATAGGCCTCGAGGTTCAGCATCTTGCTGGCCTTCGCCACCCGCGCCTCGATCACCTCCTTGCTCTGCCGTTCCTGCCTGAGCGCCAGCGACATGTTCTTTCGCACGTTCAGATGCGGGTAGAGCGCATAGCTCTGGAACACCATCGCGATCCCGCGCTTCGAGGGCGGCGTCCGCGTCACGTCCTCGCCGCCGATCCGCACCTCCCCGGTGGTTGCATCTTCCAGCCCCGCGATCACGCGCAGCAAGGTCGACTTTCCGCAGCCCGACGGGCCGACGAAGACGACAAACTCGCCTTCCTCGACCTCGATGTTGATGTCGATCAGCGCCTCGACGTCGCCAAAGGCCTTGTTCACGTTCGAAAGCGTCAGCGCCGTCATCCGCCTCGCTCCTCTTTCTGCCCACCGCCCGCGTTCAACATCACCGGCTGGCCCGTCTTGATGCTCTCATCGGCCGCAAGGCAGATCGCCAGCGACTGCACCGCATCCGAGTTGTGTCGCGCGAGATCCAGGTCCTCCCGAATGGCCCGCACCATGAAGGCCTGTTCGGCGTCGCAAAGCTCCTGATGCCCCGGTTCGTCGGGCATCTCGATCGCCTGGTCACCGTCGGGTCGATGCACCAGCAGCCCGCCCACCTTGGTGTGCCCGTCGACATCGGCCGATGCGCCCTTGTTCCCTTCCGTGATCGACACCGATCCGTTGGGCGACACGATGTCCTTCACGAAAAATGCCGTCTCGGACATCATCGGACCCCAGCCAGCCTCGTACCAGCCGACCGAGCCGTCGGCGAAAACCACCTGGAACTGCCCATAGTTGTACATGTCCTCGGCGATCTCGTCGCTCAGCCTCAGACCGATGCCGTGCACGCGCACCGGGACCGCATCGGTGATCTGGCACATCACGTCGACATAGTGCACGCCGCAATCCACGATCGGCGAGGTGGTCTGCATCAGCGCCTTGTGAGTCTCCCACTCCGCCCCGCTGGATTGCTGGTTCAGGTTGAGCCGGAAGACATACGGCCCGCCCAAGTCTCGCGCCTCGGCAATCAGCCGCATCCAGCTCGGGTGATGGCGCAGGATGTAGCCGATCGCGAGCTTGCGACCCGTCGCCCGCGCGCAGGCAACCACGCGTTCCGCGTCCTTGACGGTGGTCGCCAGCGGCTTCTCAACGAACACGTGAGCACCCGCCTCCATCGCGGCACAGGCATAGTCGGCGTGGCTGTCCGAGTAGGTGGCCACCACCATCAGATCCGGCTCGAGCGCCAGACCTTCCTCGAAGGTGGCAAAGCGCCGGTAGTCTTGCAAATCCGCCGGCAAGGGCACTTCCGATCGGTTCACCAGCCCCAACAGTTCCACTTCCGGGTGGTGGTGGAGCGCCAATGCGTGGCTCCGTCCCATGTTGCCCAGTCCGGCCACAACCGCCTTGATCATTTCACCGCTCCCGACGTGATGCCGCGGATCAATTGCCGCGAGAAAATGACGTAAAGGACCAGCACCGGCAGGATCGCCATGCTCAGCGCGGAAAGAACCGCGTTCCAGTTCGTCACGAATTGCCCGATGAACACCTGGCTGCCCAGGGTCAGCGTCTTGGTCTCCTCGGCCGGCGCGAGAATCAGCGGGAACCACAAATCGTTCCAGATCGGAATCATGTTGAACACCGCCACCGTCGCCATGGCCGGGCGCACCAAGGGCAGCACCAGCCTGAAGAAGATCGCGTACTCGCTCAGCCCGTCGACCCGCGCCGCATTCTTCAGATCATCCGACACCTGCCGCATGAACTCGCTCAGGATGAACACTGCCAGCGGCAACCCCTGCGCGGTGTAAACGAGGATCAGCGCCCAGAGCGTGTTCACGAGCCCCGTTGCCACCATCAGGTCGAGGATCGCCACCGTCCCGATCCTGATCGGGATCATGATGCCGAGGGCCAGGTAAAGCCCCATCAGCAAGTTGCCCCGGAACCGGTATTCCGCCAGCGCGAAGGCGGCCATGGCGCCGAAGAGAAGGATGAAAAAGAGCGAGGCGACCGTGACGATCATCGAGTTCTGGAAATAGAGGAAGAAATCCCCCTGCTTCATCACCGTCTCGTAGCCGATCATCGAGAAGCTGTCGGAATTCGGCAGCGCCAGCGGCTCGCGAAAGATCGCCTTGCGCGCCTTGAAGCTGTTGATCAGGATCACGAACACGGGGAAGAGCGCGATGAGGGTGTAGAGAATCAACGCCCCGTGCATGGCAGTGGCGTTGATTGGGTTGCTTCGGGCACGGCTCATGGTCTTGCCCTCACATCTGGTACCGGCGCATCCGGGTCTGGATGCCGAACAGGTAGATGCACACCCCGATCAGGATGATCGCGAACATGGCGCTCGCGATTGCCGAGCCCATGTGCGGATCGCCCAACTGCAACTGGAAGCCGAAGAAGGTGCGGTACATGAACGTGCCGAGGATATCGGTGGAGAAATCCGGCCCGGCCAGCGCGCCCTGGGCGACGTAGATCAGGTCGAAGGCGTTGAAGTTCCCCACGAAGGTCAGGATGGAGATGATTCCGATCGAGGGCAGGATCAGCGGCAGCTTGATCTTCCAGAACGCGCTCAGCCCGGTGATCCCGTCAACCTCGGCCGCCTCCAGGATCTCGTCGGGGATCGACAAGAGGGCCGCATAGATCAGCATCATGGGAATGCCGACGAACTGCCAGACCGAGATCAGCGACAGGGCGGTCAAGGCGTATTCCTCCTTGCCCAGCCACGGCGCGTAGAGGGACTTCAGCCCGACTGCATCCAGCATCGAGGGCGCGATCCCCCAGATCGGCGAAAGGATCAGTTTCCAGGCAAAGCCCACGATCACGAAACTCAGGATCGTCGGGATGAATATGGCCGAGCGATAGAAGGCCGCGAACCGCAGGCGCGGATGGCTCAGGATTGCCGCCAGCGCGATGCCGATGGGGTTCTGCACCAGCATGTGGATCACGAAGAACCAGAAATTGTTGCCCAGCGCGTTCCAGAACTGGTCCGCCCAGATGGGATCGCCGAAGAGAGTCTGAAAGTTCTGCAGACCGACGAACACGCGGTCCTGGTCGATCTTGCTGTAGAGCGCCAGCCGCAGGGTGTTGAACAAAGGGAATATCATCACCGCAGTGTAGACAACCACTGCGGGTGCCAGAAAAACGACGATATGCCAGCGAAATCTTATCTTCGGAGGTGCCTTTTGTTCGGGCCCGGGCGCGCGAGGCGCCCGGGCCGATTGATCGGGAATCAGCTCACTGCTGCGGTGCGTACCAGCTGGCCAGCCCGTCCTGCAGCTTTGCGCCCAGTTCTTCCGGCGTCGACGTTCCCTTGATGGCCGCCACAGACGCGCCCCAGGTCTCGTTTTCGAGGTTCGGGGTGCCACGCGACAGGATCTGGTAGGTCGAGCGGATCGTGCTCTCGCACTCCTCGCGCCAGCCGACGAATTCCTTCGCCAGCGGGTCGCCAAGTTCGACCGGGGTTTTCGACAGCGGGAAGAAACCCGGCAGCGCATTGCCGAAGATCGAGGCGAATTCGGGCGAGCCGACCCATGCGAGGAAGGTCCGCGCCGCATCGGCATTCTCGGTCGCCGCGTTCATTCCGATGCCGATGTCCGTGTGGTCGGAGATGTAGCAGGTGTCGCCCGCATTCATCACCGGCGGCTTGAACGCGCCCATTGCGAAATCTGCCTGGGCGTTGAAGCCCGCAATCTCCCACGAGCCTGCCGGATAGACTGCGGCGCGGCCGAGGGTGAAGAGGTTCTGGCTGTCCGGATAGGTCTGCGCTTCGTAACCGTCGCCCAGATACGGGGCCCACTTGGCCAGCGTCGCGTATGGCGCCACCCAGACTTCGTCGGTCAGCTTCTGATCGCCTGCGATAAGCGCGCGACGACCTTCTTCGCCTTTCCAGTAGTTCGGACCGATGTTGTTGTAGCCCATGGTTGCCGCTTCCCACTGGTCATTGGTGCCCATGGCCATCGGGATGTAGCTGCCGTCGTCCTTGATCGCGTCCAGCACGGCAAAGAACTCGGCCTCGGTCGTCGGCACTTCCAGCCCCAGCTCCGCAAATGCATCCGCATTGTAGATGAATCCGTGGATCACCGACGCCATGGGCACGCAGAAGGTGGCAGAGCCATCATCCGTCTGCCATGCGGACTTGGCGACGTCGGAGAAGTTGTCCATCGCTTCCATGTCGTCGAGATCGGTCAGGTGGCCGGCGTCGAAGAGAGCGAGCGACGCATCGAACGGACGGCAGGTGATCAGGTCCCCGGCCGATCCGGCTTCGAGCTTGGAGTTCAGCGCAGCATTGTACTCGGTGGGCGCCGTCGGCGTGAACTTCACCTTGATGCCTTCGTGTTCCGCTTCGAAGGCCGGAATGATCTCATCCTGCCACAGGGCCAGATCGTCGTTCCGCCAGCTTTCGATGATCAGCGTGACATCTTCCGCCTGCGCGCTTGTGGCCGCGAGCATCGAGCTCACCACGGCCATCGTGATCATGTGTTTTTTCATAGGTTTCTCCCAGTTTGCAAAGTTGATTCACATGGTCTTGGTCAATGCGGGCCTCAAGTGCCCGCTGGTCTCGGCCAAGGCTGCATGCGCGGCTTGCGCCGTCAGCCCTCGAGCCGCGATCAGCACGGCCGGTTTTACGTGGCCGTCAGCGGCCTCCAGCGCAATGCGTACCTTGTCTTGGGGCACATTGGCAATCCTGCTCACGATGCCATTGGCCCGCGCGCGCAGCTTGGCGTTGTCCGCGCGCAGGTTGACCATCATCCCGTCATGGACATGGCCGAGTTCAACCGCCATCAGCGTCGAGAGCATGTTGAGCGCGATCTTCTGCGCCGTGCCCGCTCCCAGCCGGGTGGAGCCTGACACCACTTCGGGTGGCGTCTTCAAGAGAATCGGATGATCCGCCATCACCAAGAGCGGTGCGCCCGCGTTGTTGGCAATGCCGATGAGCGTCGCTCCACAGGCCTTGGCTATCCGTGCTGCCGCGAGCGTGTAGGGCGTGGAGCCGCTGGCAGAGACGGCAATCATTGCGTCTCGCTCGGTCATCCCGTTCAACCCGGCCTTCAAGCCCTCGGTGTGGTCTTCCACTTCGCCCGGCATCTCCACGCCGGTGGGCAAACCGCCGGCCATGTGGATCCGCAATTGATTTGCAGGAATCGAAAACGTGCCGCCGAGTTCCTGTGCGTCGGCCGCCGCCATCAACCCGCTGGATCCGGCTGCAGCATAGTGGATGCACCCACGCGCCCTCACCGCCCGGGCCATGGCTGCAGCGCCTGCGGCAATGTCATCGAGCGCCCCGCGCACGGATTGGGCCGCAATGATCTGCCCTTTGACCAGAATTGCCGCGATCTCCACCGGGGGACGTTCATCCAACCCGACCGCGTCCTCATGCAGACGCTCGGTTGTTCTGGCAGCAATGTTGTCAGCGGTGTTGGCAGCCACGCGATTCTCCCGGATGCGAGACAGAATACCTTTCAAATACCAGTTGTCCAGTTCCTGTTTCGAATTTCCCGGTTTGACCGCGATTGACGTTCACTTATTTGGATATGGTATGCTTTAGGCCTTAAAATTCGGTCAAGGGTATCATAAAGGTATGCACATGTCGGATTCGATTGATGGCACTGTTCTGGCGATCGATGGCGGCGGCACGCGCTGCAGGTTTGCGCTCGACGGCCGCTGTGGCCGTCAGGTTGTGGAAGGTGGGCCTGCCAACGTCTATTCCGACTTCGACGGCGCTGTTGCGGGCATCCTTGCCGGGATCGAGACCCTCGCGCGGGCGTGCGATCTGCCCGTCGCAAGGCTGCACGCGCTTCCGGCCTTCGTCGGCATTGCCGGCGTGATGAACGAGGCCAATGCCAGACACCTGGCAAGCGCCCTCCCGCTCACCACTGCGCGCTATGCTGCGGACAGGCTTGCGGCACTTCGTGGCGCGCTCGGCTCTCAGGACGGATACGTTGCCCACTGCGGCACCGGCTCGTTCTTTGCTGCCACCGTCGACGGGACCCCTCGCTTCGCAGGCGGGTGGGGCGCGGACTTGGCGGACGAGGCGTCGGCCCAATGGGTCGGGCGAAAGGCGTTGGCAGCCGCAATCCAAGCGGTCGACGGATTCCGATCGCAGACGCCGCTCCTCGCCTCTCTGCTGGAACAGATGGGCGGCAGCGCCGGCATCATGAACTTCACCGTTTCCGCCACGCCCGAAGCCTACGGCGCTCTTGCCCCGCAGGTCACGCAGCACGCCCGCTCCGGCGACGCCGCTGCCCGCCAGATTCTGCAGGAGGGGGCCGACTATCTCGCCAACGGCATCAGTTGCATGGGCTGGCGCGAGCAACCCATCTGCCTGACGGGCGGCATCGGCCCACTCTATGAACCCTACCTGCCCCCCGAACAGCAGGCCGTTCTTGCTGCCCCGCTCGCAACCCCGCTCGACGGCGCCATCGCCCTTGCTCGGGACCACGCAAAGGAAGCCGCCCATGGACATTGCTGAGTTCCTCCGGCGCGACACGTGGCTCAGCCGCACCGCGGGCCCGCGTTATGTCCAGCTCAGGCACAGGCTTGAAGAGGGCATCGCCGACGGCATCCTCGCCCCAAATGCCTCACTCCCACCCGAGCGAGAGATTGCGGAACTGACCGATCTTTCGCGGGTCACCGTCCGCAAGGCGATCCAGGAGCTTGTTCGCGAAGGCACCATCGAACAGCGCCAGGGATCGGGCTCTTTCGTGCGCGAGCCCGAGACACGCCTCGAACAGACGCTCACGCACCTCACCTCCTTTACCGAGGACATGCAGAAGCGCGGCCTCGCCACCACCTCGATCTGGTTCGAGCGCGGAATCTTCATGCCGTCGCCAGAAGAGATCGAGCGACTCGCCCTCGCACCCGGCCAGCAGGTCGCCCGCATCTACCGCCTGCGCGAAGCCGACGGCCGCCCCATCGCGCTTGAACGCACAGCCCTGCCGCCCGACATTTTGCCGAACCCCACGGAGGTCACCTCCTCGCTCTACGAACTCCTGGAAAGGTCCGGCATGCGCCCCGCCCGCGCCTTCCAGAAGATCTCCGCCATCAACCTGGGCTCCGATGAAGCCGACCTGCTGGGCGTCGCCGAGGGCACCGCCGGGCTTCGCATCCAGCGCATGTCGTACCTTGGGTCGGGCCGGGTGGCGGAGTTCACCCGCTCCACCTATCGCGGCGACGCCTACGATTTCGTGGTCGAACTGCGTCTCGCGTCGTAGCCAAGGATGCGCCCCATGCTGCACACTCCCTCCCAGATGCGCCGGGAAATCCTCGAAATCCCCGATGCCGTCGATCGCCTGCTGACCCGGGGGGCAACCGACATCCAGACCGCCGCGAAAACCGCGCGCGAACTTGATCCGCCGTTCCTCATGTCGGTGGCACGCGGCTCCTCGGACCATGCCTGCACCTACCTCAAGTACGTGAGCGAACTGATCCTGCGCCGCCCCATGGCCTCTGTCGGACCGTCGGTGAAGTCGATTTACGACGTGGATCTGGTCTCTGACGGCGCGGTCAGCATCTCGGTCTCGCAATCCGGCATGAGCCCCGACATTGTCCGCATGACAGAGGCCATCGGCGCTTCCGGCGGTTTCACCATCGCGCTCACCAACGACTCCCGATCCGATCTTGCCGCGGTCGCCGCCGCCGCCATCCCGATTCATGCGGGGCCGGAACTGAGCGTCGCTGCCACCAAGACCTTCGTCTCTTCGCTGGTTGCGGGCCTCTGGTTGATTGCCGAGATCAAGGGCGACAGCGACCTCCTCGATGCCATCCACAGCCTGCCCGGCCATCTGATGGCCGCCGCTCACTGCAACTGGTCCGAGGCCGCCCTGGCAATCTCGGAGCGGTCGTTGTTCACCATCGGTCGAGGCCCCTCCTGGGCCATCGCCGGCGAGGCGGCGCTGAAGTTCAAGGAAACCTGCCTCATCCATGGCGAAAGCTATTCGTCGGCGGAAGTGTTTCATGGCCCGGTTTCGATCGTCGAGGACGGTTTCCCGGTTATCGGCTTTGCTGCCGGGGACGCCGCCGAATCCAGTCTCGCGGAGGTGATCGACACGCTGGCTGCCAAGGGCGCCCGCGCATTTGCCACCACGGATATGGTGAAATCGGCAACCTCCCTGCCCCATGTCCGCACCCGTCACTGGCTGACCGATCCGATCTCGGCCATCGTGTCGTTTTATGGCATGGTCGAAGCCGTCGCCCGCGCCCGCGGCATCGACCCGGATGCGCCCCGCCACCTGAGCAAAGTGACCGAAACCGTATGAGCGCCCACCGCCTTGTCGTTACCGGCGGTCCGATGTTTGACGGCACCGCACTGCACACGGACCGTGACGCAAGGTTCGAGGACGGGATCTTCACCGGCTATGCTTCGGCGGGCAACACGAACGGAGCCGAGCGCATCGACCTTGCTGGCGACATCATCTCGCCCGGCTACGTGGACCTTCAGGTCAACGGCGGCGACGGCATCCTGTTCAATGACGACCCGTCCGTTGCCACCCTCACCCGCATCGCCGCCGCCCACCGCGCGCTGGGAGCGACCCGGATCCTGCCGACTCTCATCACCGACACCGCCGAAAAAACCCGCGCCGCCATTGCTGCCGCGCAGGCGGCGATTGCACGCGGCGTCCGGGGCATCGCGGGCCTCCATCTCGAAGGCCCCCACCTTTCCGTCGCGCGCAAGGGCGCTCACGACGCTCGCTACATTCGCCCGATGACGAAAGTCGACCTGCAGATGCTGCTCGACGCGAAGGCGAAGCTCCCGGTGTTGATGGTCACGGTTGCGCCCGAGAACGTCTCTCTCGATCAGGTCACCGCACTGGCCGAAGCGGGCATCCTCGTCTCCCTTGGCCACACGGATGCGGACTTCGACACCTGCATCGCCTATGCGCGTGCGGGCGCATGCTGTGCGACCCATCTCTTCAACGCGATGAGCCAGCTCAACAATCGCGACCCCGGTCTCGTTGGCGCGGCGCTGCACTGCGGCACGTTCTCCGCCGGGTTGATCGCCGATGGCATCCACGTGCATCCGGCTTCGATGCGTGCTGCCTGGGCTTCCAAGGCCCGCCCGGGCAGAATCTTTCTGGTCAGTGACGCCATGGCGGTCGCGGGCACGGACCTCGACAGCTTCACTCTCGATGGGCGCGAGATCACCCGCTCCGACGGACGACTCACGCTGGCTGATGGAACGCTCGCTGGGGCCGACCTCGACCTCACGCGCGCTGTTTCCGTGCTCGTCAACAGCGTCGCGATCCCGGTGACCGACGCTCTCGCCGCCGCGACCAGCATCCCGGCGGAGCTTTGCAAGATGCCGACCCCACGCATCACTGCTGGCCAGACAAAGCTGGACAGTCTCATCCGCATTCGGGCGGATCTCACCGGCGTCACCCCGCTGGCCACGCGATGATCAAGCTCGAAATCTGCGTCGACACGCTCGACGGGGCCAAAGCTGCCGTTGCCGGTGGCGCCGACCGGATCGAACTCTGTTCATCGCTGTCGGAAGGCGGACTCACCCCGTCCATTGGCCTCATGCAGGCTGCAGCCGCTCTGCCCATCCCGGTCCATGCAATGATCCGCCCTCGCAGCGGGCTGTTCGAATTTTCCGACGGAGACGCCGAGATCATGGAAGCCGACGTCAACGCCGCCCGCACTGCTGGTCTCGCTGGCGTTGTCCTTGGAGCGCAGAAACCGGACGGCACGCTCGACACCCGACTGCTGTCCCGGCTCATCGCGGCAGCCGGCCACTTGGACGCCACGCTGCATCGCGTGATCGACGTCGTGCCGTACCCGCTCGCGGCAGTTTCCGAGGCAATCGATCTTGGCTTCACCCGCATTCTGACTTCCGGTGCCCAGCCTTTCGCGCCCGACGGCGTGCCGCTCATCCGGCAAATGGTCGAAACTGCGGGCGGACGGATCTCCATCATGCCCGGCTGCGGTCTCACGCCGGACAACGTGGCCGAGGTCGTGCGCGCCACCGGTGTCACCGAGGTTCACGCCGCCTGTTCGGCACCCGCTCCGGGCGACCCGGCGTTTTCCGATTTCGACCCGCCTGGCGGGCGCAACATCACGTCAGAAGACGCTGTCCGGCAGATGATCGCGACCCTCCAGCGCTGAGGTCGTCCGACCGGGACGCTGTCCTGCCACGGCGTTTCTCAGTTGTGGGAATCGCAATGCCTTCTGGCCAGCTCAACTCCAATTTGCGTTCCGGCTTCCATTGTTCGTACCTGACTCAACGAGGCTTGGATTCGTGAGGTCGACCCGCCAGAAACAGGTCAGGCCAATCGGAGGGAGTGACATGGACACTTCGGCACCCGCTGGAAAGATGTCGGGATTTGACCCGGAATTCAGCAGTTTCCCGGATTACATCATTGGAATCACCAAGCGGATCTGGGAAGACCGCGACATCACGAGCTTGTACCGATACTACTCCGACGATGTCCTGCTTCGTCTGACGAGCGGCGTCTACCGAGGCAATGTCGGAGCCATCTCCAAGGTTCTCGCGACATTGGTCGAGTTTCCTGACAGGGAACTCCTCGCGCAGGACGTCATTTGGTGCGGCACTCCCGAAGCCGGCATGTTGAGTTCGCACCGCTCCATGACCGTGGCCACCCACGGTGGGGACGGGCCGTTCGGACCTGCGACGGGCAAGCGAATCCGGTTTCGTGCATTTGCGGATTGCTGGGCCAAGGACAACATGATCCGTGACGAATGGATCGTGCGCGACAACGGCGGGGTGGCACGACAGATCGGTGTCGAGCCGCAGGAGATGGTGCGTCGGATGATCGAGGCCGAAGGCGGCCCGGAATGCGCCACCCCCGCCTTTACGCCCGAGATGGACGAGACCGGACCCTATCTGGGCCGTGGAAACGACAACGAGTGGGGACAGCGATACGCAGAAATCCTGACCCGGATCATGAATGCCGACCTTGCCGTCATCGAACGGGAGTACGACCGAGCGGTATCTCTGGAACTGCCGGGCAACGTCAGCGCTGACGGGCGTGCCGCAGCTGATCGTTTCTGGATCGGGCTGCGTTCGGCATTCCCTTCTGCCGAGTTCTCGATTCACCACGTCATCGGCCGCGAAGACACGATGATGCCGCCCCGTGCCGCACTCCGGTGGAGCCTGCACGGCACCCACGACGGCTGGGGCGCATTCGGTCGACCGAGCGGCGCCAAAGTCTACGTCATGGGCATCAGCCATGCCGAGTTCGGGCCGTGGGGTCTGCGCAGGGAATGGGTCAACCACGACGAACTTGCGATCTGGAGGCAGATCCAGATGCACCAAGGCTGAACGCCCAGACAACGCGAGATTGGTGGAGTATTGGCGCGGACAAAATCCGCGAGCAAGCATTCAACCCTCGGTGATCGAGGCGGACGAAGTTCCCGCCCACTCGAATACCCATGTCTTGCCCTGTCGCACGTTCTGAACCAGATGCGGGCGCAGCGCGACGAGACATGTTCCGCCTTTCCGCCGTGCTGACGGATACAAGAGCCCGTTCCCGCCAGACTCGAGGACATCTCGAGCCAGTGCCTGTCCCGCCGAATACGCGACAACCGGATCCGGGCTGAGCGCAGTCTCGTCTACCGCCGATATTGCGTTCAGATTGTGGAATCGCGTGGTGAAACCGGCGAGCAGTTCACGATATGCCGTGACATTCTCGAATGTTCCGGTCGCTTCGAGCTCACGCCCGAGATGCCAGGCCACTTCCGCCTGTCCTGTTTGAACGGCGTCGTTTCCAAATGTGGCATACCATGCCCCTCGCCCCGGCCCATTGAAACGATTGCCGGTCGCGCGGGTGTAGCAGAATGCAGCATTGACGCAGGTCCAGCCGTAACCGTCAGCTTCGTTCAGAAGCTCCGCCGGGTCCAAGCCCCCGGGAATCGGCAGGTTCACGGACAGGCGGGCTGAAGTGAGTCCCTCGATCTCCTCGAGGATTGCGAGTTCATCGGCGTCGTCAGCCAATGGAGCCATCGCAGGCTCGTCAATGAAGGCTGTCGAGATCAGGCGTACGGTTGCCGGGTCGGTGAACTCGATCACTTCAAGATCAGAGGCTCGGATCACACTCCGCCCCGAAGTGCGTCGATGTGCTGTCGCACCTGAATCATCGCCGGAATGCCGCCTTCGCACATGATCTGAACGGGGCTTTTTCCGTTGAATCCGGGGCCCGTATTGGCAGTCTTGGGCCAGCCGTTCGTCAGAGGACCGTTGAACAGCAACCGCAATCCCTTGAAGAGGCCGATCAACAAACTGGCACGCGTGACCTTGTCCTGATCGAGCAGTCCCTTGTAGGTCCCTGCCTTCATTCGACTCCAGGTCGCACTCGGCACATCGAAGAGTGCCGCCGCTTCGGCATTGGACAGTTTCCATGCCTTCGCGATGCGCACCACAGCCTTGACGATCACTTCGATCCTGTCGCTTACTGAGACGGGTTTCACGACGCCACTATCAGGGACGAACTGAAATCGGGGCATTGCTGTTCCTCCATATGATTTCTTGTTCTTGATCATATGATAAGAAATGTCAAGGAAATTGAGGCTTGGGCACTGAAGCAATCTCGGGGTGAATTGGCGATTCTGATCCCCAGCAGGCGGAACCGCAGTCGACCAGCCTTTTCATCTTGCGCGGCCGACGAGGCTGACACAAAAGTGGCGGAACCGTTTTCATATCCAGGGCAACACCTTTTCTGGAGTCGACATGCAAGATTTCGTTCCACTTCAAGGAAACCTTCAAGGCAGCGCCGCGCGGAACACCTTGGGGGCTTCCTTGGTCAAGGACAGCGATCAGTTCCCGAGCGCAACGCCGGCTGAACTTGTCTACGAAATCCGACGACTATCCGGGCTGACATGGGCCCAGATTGCGCGGATTTTCGACGTGTCAGATCGCGCACCTTACCATTGGGCGTCCGGGACGCCTGTGTCCGTTGAAAGCTATGAGCGCTTGGGGCAGGTCGTGGCTGCTCTCAGGTACATCGACAGAGGTACGGCAGAAGAAAACCTCAATCTGCTGCGTAGCAATGCGCGCGCCGGGCAGACCCACTTGGATTTGCTGAGCAGTGGCGAATTTGAGCTTGCTCGCGAACTGGCCGGGAAGGGTGCGGGTCGCGTATCCTTCGGCTCCGCATTGACACCGGACGCCGAGAAATTCAACGCACCTACACACTGGGGGAAAGCCATGGCGGCGACGATTGGAATGGACGAGACGGAGATCATTCCGCTCAGTCAACCAAACCCGCGGCGGGTGAAAGCGCGTCGAATCAAGGCATGACGGAAGTGCCGGTTGTCCGAGGGCGTATCTGAGTTTGACGAAGACGTTTCAGCAATTCGGCGACTGGCTCGGCGATCAATAACTGTAATCAGCGTAGATTCGGGCAGGGTCACGTTCGTACTCGCCCAGAAATCTTTCCAGCACCTCATCGGCCAGCGTCATTCCAGTGTCCACTTCCTCCTGGAGTGCATTGAGGAAATGGGATTCGTCGCTGATCATTCCCATGGCGCCCGGACACGCCCGCGCCTTGAGGCCAGCCTCGCTGATCGCAAGGACTTCTCTTGCGAGGTCACGCATGTTGACGCCGCCGACCTCGGCCCTGAGCCCGTCACGTGACGCAGCGACGCGAAACTCCTCCCGAAACTCGTCATCCCAGCCCTTGCAAAGGTCTTCGGCCGCATCGAGCGACGCGCCATCGTAAAGCAGTCCCACCCACAAGGCGGGCAGCGCGCAAATCCGTCGCCATGGCCCGCCGTCGGCTCCGCGCATCTCGATGAATTTCTTGATGCGCGCCTCGGGAAACAACGTCGTCAGGTGATCTGCCCAGTCCGACAGCGTCGGCAATTCGCCCGGCAGTGCGGGCAATCGCCCGTCCAGAAAATCGCGGAAAGACTGGCCCAGCGCATTGATGTAGGTGCCGTCCCGGTAGACAAAGTACATGGGCACATCGAGCGCGTACTCCACCCATCGCTCGAAACCCATGCCATCCTCGAAGACAAACGGAAGCATGCCCGTCCGATCTGCGTCGAGGTCTCGCCAGACGCGTGAGCGCCAGCTCTGATGTCCGATGGACTTGCCATCGAAGATTGGCGAACTCGCAAAGAGGGCCGTGGCGACCGGCTGCAGCGACAGCCCCACCCGGAGCTTGCGGACCATGTCGGCTTCGGAGGCGAAGTCGAGATTCACCTGGATGGTGCAGGTCCTGTACATCATCTGGGTTCCGAGTTTCCCGACGCGACCCATGTAGTCGGTCATGAGCCGGTAGCGCCCCTTGGGCATCATCGGCATCTGGCTGTGGCTCCAGTCGGGCGAGGCACCCAGCCCGATGAAACCGGCGCCGATCCGGTCAGCGACAGCCTGCACCTCCCTGAGATGAGCGTTGGCCTCGTCGCAGGTCTCGTGGATCGTCCGAAGCGTCGCGCCGGACAGCTCGAGCTGACCTCCGGGCTCCAGCGAGACATTGGCGCCGTCCCGCTCCAAACCGATGATGTTGCCGCCTTCGCTGATGGGGGACCAGCCGAATTCGTCACGCAGCCCTTCGAGCATGGCACGGATCGAACAGGGGCCGTCGTACGGCAGCGGCTCAAGGGTGGATTTCACAAAACCGAACTTCTCGTGTTCCGTACCGATGCGCCAATCCTCAGGCGGCTTGCAGCCTGACTCGAGGTAACCGGCAAGCTGATCGAAGCTCTCGATCAAGCCACCTCCTGACTGGGGTATCGACATCAGGCTGTTCTCCCAAAGAGATTTCGGGCCGGCACGGGCACGAAGAGTTCAGATCAGGCGCGTAATGTCTGCGCGATCAATCGGCAAGTGGCGTTCAGCGAACCGGACCGAATCACGCCATGCGTCCTTACGCCCGAGATCGCGAAGCGCGTTTCCGTTTCCAAATCAGAACGGTACGCTCAGGCGGTCGTACTGACACATCGACCAGCTTCGAGAGATCGATTCCCGGCAGCGACGATATCGCATCGAACAGTCCGCCATTCCCGTCCGCGGTGACCGGTACGATGACAGGCATCAGTCCTGTCCCCGACCTGTGAAGCACCCAGCAGCTCCCGAGTCCTTCACTGCCACGGACCTCGATCCGGTCAAGCATGTCGAGAGACAGTATGGTCTGGCCCTCGGGTCCGAAAGCGCGGATCTCGCGCTCGTCAACCTCGACAGCGCCGAAATGTTCACCATGCCATCGCAGTCGCTCACGCTGAACCATCGCAAACCCGGCCATCACCGAAGCCACGGCCAGAACTCCCCCGATCCCGGCCTGAAACAGATCGCCGGTCCTGATTCCGCGTTCGAGCACAAGGACACCGCACACGGCCACGGCACCCGCCAGACCCACGCCCTTCCAGCGGTTAAGGGAAGCGAGGGCATCCTGCCGAAAAAAGCTCATTGGCCCGACGCCCGGGTTTCGTTCCAGTCGCCAAGGCTGAACTGCCACAATGTGATTGCCGCCACCGCTGCGGTGTCGGCACGCAGAAGCCTCGGCCCGAGACTGACGGGAACGCTTTGAGACATGCGTTCGATTCTCGTCGTTTCCGACTTGGTGAATCCGCCAACCGGACCGATCAGTATCGCCCACTTTCCGGCATGGTACCGCCTCAGATCCGCTACCTTCATGCCCGCCCTTGCTTCGTCACAGAACAGCAGCTGTCGATCAGCCGGCCAAGCGTCGAGAATCGAATCCAGCGACTGCAACTCGGCGACGACGGGCACATGGTTCTCGCCACACTGCTGGGCCGCCTCGATCGCGTGCGTTCGCAGCCGCGGCCCCGAAACCCGGCTGGCATTCGTCAGTTTCGTTCGGACAGGGAAAATCCTCCGCACGCCAAGCTCGGTCGCCTTTTCGACGACATAGTCCGTCCTGGACTTCTTCAGCGGCGCGAACACGAGCCACAGATCTGGTGGTGTTCGCTGTGGCGCCGTTCGCGTTTGACATTCCAGCGAAATCCCTTTTTTGCCTTCCCGGGCAATTGTCGCGCTCCAGCAGCCGTCCACTCCGTTGAACACCTCGATCAAGTCGCCAGGTTGGCATCGCATGACCGAATTGAGGTAGTGTGCCTGCGGCGGTTTGAGGGTGACACGCGCGCTTGATCCAAGTGGCCCATCGACAAACAAGCGGATTTTGGCAGTTCGATCTGACATGAGACAAACACTATGACGGAACAGCCGAATTCTCCAGATGCACATCGCAACGAAGCGATACCGGATGCGGTCGCGGGAAACTGGGTTGACCGATTTGCCCCTGCGCGAACGCGTCCCTTCCTCAGGCTGTCGCGAGCCGATCGCCCGATCGGCACATGGCTGCTGTTGATTCCGTGCTGGTGGGGGCTTCTGCTGGCCATCATGTCAGACCCGGAAACGGGAGGCTGGTCTGATGTCGTTCTCGCCTTGGCATTCGCTGCCGGTGCGTTTCTGATGCGCGGGGCCGGCTGCACCTGGAACGACATGACCGACCGCCATCTCGATGCGCAGGTTGCACGAACGCGCACGCGCCCGATACCGTCCGGCCAGGTGACGCTGCGCGCAGCCGCCGTGTGGATGACGATCCAGGCAATCGCGGCTGCGCTGCTGCTGTTCGTCTTCAATCCCTTTGCGATCGCGCTTGCCGTTCTTGCTTTGGTTCCGGCTGCCTTCTATCCGTTCGCGAAACGGTTGACATGGTGGCCGCAATTGTTTCTTGGGATCGCGTTCAATTGGGGCGCACTTCTGGGGTGGGCCGCTCACACTGGCAGCCTCGCCCTGCCGCCGATCCTGCTCTATGTTTCAGGGATATTCTGGACACTGTTCTATGACACCATCTACGCTCACCAGGACCGCGAGGACGACGATCCGGCCGGCAACCGCTCGACCGCCTTGCTGTTCGGCACCGGAACCAAGGCATGGTTGTCCGCATTCGCGGTGCTGGCAACCGCGATGATGGCGCTCGCCACGGCAGCCGCGATCACGCCTGGCGCTGATCGATCGGTCCAGATCCTTGCCGCAGTCGGTGTCATCGGATTCGCCATGCATCTCGCGAACCAGTTGCGTGTCCTGGACATCGACGATACCGATGGCTGCCTCGCCCTGTTTCGTTCAAACCGCAACGCGGGATTGATCCCGGCCGCCTTGTTTCTCCTGGCCGTCACTGTATGAGCAGATGACCTCGCCACGCACCCAACTCGCGCCAATTGGACCGCCTCGAAAGCTGGAGCACGGGCAGTCAACTGTTCGCGACTTCGGACGGTTGAATTCCGTTTCCAGATCAGCCAACAAATCGTCCTGATGCCAACACGAATTCAGTTCCCTCGAATCAGATTCGATGCCTTGCCGGTCATGATCTTTGCCGGCGTCCTCGTGGCATCGGTGGCCGTTGCCACGATTTCGGTCGACCGCATCGAAAATCGAACCGTTGAATCCCTCGAGCCGATCTTGATCGCATCAGGCGAGTCTTGGGCCAGCATCGTCCCTGACGGCGTACTGATTCGAATCACGGGAGAAGCGCCCGACGAAGCGGCGAGCCAGCGACTTGCTGCCTTGATCGGCAACGTGGTTTCACCGGAGAGAATCGTCAACGACAGCACGTTCAAGCCACGCGACGCGCAGAGCGAGCTGGAAGCGTCGACCTTCATCGTCTCTGCCTTGCGAGATGGCGACAGGGTTTCGCTCGGCGGCCTGGTCGGAACTGATGACCACCGGCAGATCATTCACGACGCGGTACGGGCGTCGGTCACGGACGCGACGATCAACGACCTCATGATCGATGTCGGCGAACCGGCGTTTGTCTATTCCTCTGAAGCGTTGCAGTTCGGTTTGGCCAGTCTCGCGTTGCTTCCAGGGTCCTCGGTCACGATCGAGGCCGATCGCGTCACGATCACGGCGGCCCTCCCGTCCGAAGACGAACTCGCCAAAGTGAAGGGGTTGCTCAGCGGTCGCATTCCCGATGGGGTGCAGACGACTCTGAACCTGCGAGCGCCGGTGACGTCGGCGCCCGTTTTCGAGTTCCGCGCCACCCGGAGCGACGAGAACATGACCGTGGCGCGCTGCACCGCCGCCTCAACCGACGATGCCCGCCGAATCCTCTCCGCCATCGAACGCATCGAGGCAATGGACGCGTCGGGATGCCAGATTGCGCTGGGCTCGCCTCATCCTGAATGGGCGGACGTTGTCATCGCTTCAGTCGAGGCCATGACCGCGCACGAAGCGCAACTGCTCAGAATTTCCAATGCCGACATCCTGTTCGTGATCGACGAAGACTCCAGCCGCGAAGAGGATGTCAAGGCAGCTCTGCAGGACTCGCTTCCCGATCTCTTTTCGTTGCGGATCGTTCACTCGCTCGTAGATGACGCGAACATGGCGGAAGGCGACACGGTACCCGGCCATGTTCAAGTGACTCTGAATGAAGACAGGACCGTTGTCCTTGAAGGGGCCATTCATGACGACAGGTCGTCCGAAATGATTCGAACATATGCCGAGATCCTGTTCGGGAAAGGCAACGTCGAGAACCGCATCGGTGTGGATGGCCAGTTGCCCGGCGGGTGGCCGGTGGCGGTGTTTTCCGGGCTTGAAGCCCTCGAACTGCTGCAATCCGGGACGCTGGAGGTCACCGAAGACGGCATTTCAGTCTCGGGGACCGGATTGCAGGAGGATGCGTCCACCCAAGTGGCGCGCATGCTCGCGACCCAGGCGCGCGACTGGGGAGAACACCTGGTCTCGGTCACCTACACTGAAGTCGTTGAAGAGGAAGACCCGAAACTCGATCTGCAGGAATCCAAGGAGTGCGAAGATCGAATCTCGAGCATACTTGCAAAGGACCAGATCGTCTTCTCGCCTGGCAAGACCAACATCGAGCCTGAGAGCGCGAAAGTGATTGATGCAATCGCCGAGGTTCTGGCCGAATGCCCGGGCGTTTCGTTTGAAGTCGAAGGTCACACGGACAGTTCGGGGAACAGCGAGACCAACAGAAACCTCAGCCTCCTGCGAGCCGAGTTCGTCATCGGTGCACTGATCGAGCGCGGCATCATCACGTCGGGACTGTCGGCGAAGGGTTACGGCGAGGAGTTTCCGATTGCGAGCAACTCGACTGCCGAAGGAAAAAGGAAGAATCGACGAATCGCCTTTCGGTTGCTGACGCAAGCCGATGGCGAAATCGAAGAAGCTCCCGGGACGGAACAGGATGAATAACGGACGAATTGTCGCTCTTGCCTGCGTGCTTGCCGCCGCCCTCGTCATTGCCCTCGTGGCATTTGTCCCGATTCGGCCGATGTCGAGTCTGGTGCTCGTCATCGCGCTGTCGACCCTGATCTACCTGACCTTCGCGATCGGCTGGACCGCGCACTGGCTGTACGCGAAATACATCTGGTCGCGCGACGGGGAATCGATCGAGAGGGAACTGGAAAAGCGGGTTTACGAAGCCGAAACGGAAAAGGACGCCGCAGTTCACAAGCTGCATGAGGTGGAGGATGCCTTTGAGAGCTACGCGCGGCAGGCCGAAGCCGATCATGCGGCGACCCTCGATGAGCTTGGAAGAGCGCGCAGGGAAGCGGAATACTATCGCCAGCAGCAGCTCGGGCACCCGGGTTCGTGATCACCCACACCCGCTGACCCGGGACGGCTGACCCTGATCACGCTCGCCATGCCGGCTGGCCATTCCTTGCCAATCTGACGTCGTGCTGCAACTGACCGATCAACTCCGGGGCGACCAGCGATCGAGCGCCTCTTCGTCGTCCTCGCGCGCTGCAACCCAGTCGGTGCCCGACGCAGTGTGTTCCCTTTTCCAGAACGGCGCTCTGGATTTCAGATAGTCCATAAGGAATTCAGCCGCTTCGAACGCATCGCGGCGATGAGCGGAGGCTGTCGCGACCATCATGATCCGTTCACCCGGCAACATCCGTCCGTATCTGTGGATGATCAGACTGGCGTTCAGCGACCACCTCGATACGGCGTCACGCTCGATTGCGCCGAGCGCCTTTTCGGTCATTCCCGGATAGTGCTCGAGCTCCAGTGCCTGGAGCGATCCGTCGTCGCGGTTGCGCACGATGCCGACAAAGGTCACCAGAGCGCCAACATCGTCGCGACCACCGATCAAGGCATCGGTTTCGGCCGAGACGTCGAAATCCTCTGTCTGCAACTTGACGGTCATGGCTCATGACTCCCGTCGTGGCTACCTTCTGCCAAGTCTCGCCAAACCCTCTAGGCGGCAAGAAACTCGCAGCTCATCCTTGCGGGTCGGCAACGGAAAAGAACTCCGCTTGAGCGATCATCCACCGGTCATCGGGGGGAAGAACGCCAGTTCCTCGACGTTGTCCAGCCGATGGCCGAATTCCGCAAGTTCCTGGTCGACCGCCACCCTGACGGCTTCGAGATCAGAGAATGCCAGAGCGTAACGATCTTCTCTCAAGACCAGCTCACCGATCAATTCATCGACCGTCCGCGCATCGGTCTCGACCGTCTCGGATGGCATCCCGATCCTCTCGCGCACCCACGCAAAGTACATGACGCGAATCCGTTTCTTCGCGGGTGCCGTCATCATCCTTCTCCCGGTTGTCGCGAGAGCGCCTTGACGAGATACCCCCAACCGGTGGTCAACGTCATGATCGCAGCGATCCAGAGCAGCCCAAGCGCCGCGGACCAAACGATCGGGGTTCCGGTTGCAATCACTCCGGCGCCTCCGTCAATTGAATCCGGATCGGGGACGAGGCTCATCCCTGTCGAGAGGAACAGGCCGGCGATCGCCACCATCTGAACGGTCGTTTTCCACCGGGCGGTACCGGTGACCGCGAGGACGCGCGATTGGCCGCCCATGTGTTCGCGCAATCCGGAGACGAGGATCTCGCGAAAAATGATCGCGACCGCAGGAATGGTGATCCATGGGCTCAGGTCCGCGAGCGCCACCAAAACCAGCAGCGCGATGACCACCATTGCCTTGTCCGCCACCGGATCCAGCATCTTCCCAAACTGACTCTCCTGCTTCCAGAGCCGCGCCAGATAGCCATCCAGATAGTCGGTCGCCGCCGCGAGAATAAAAACCACCAGCGCGACAAAATCGGCAAGCGGACGCGGCGCGATCAGAAACACGATCGCGATGACGGGGGTGACCGCCAGCCGGCATGCGGTGAGCGTGTTGGGGATGTTCAAGCTCATGGGTTCAGTGCCACTCTTTTCCTTGCCGGAGTCCGACCAAGTGTTCGCAATTTTGTAGCGAAACGATCATCCATTGTCATGGAAGAAGTCGTGAATGGTCGCCGCGAGAGCGTCGGATATTCCCTCGACAACCTTGAGATCCTGCAAACCGGCGCGGCTGACGGCCTTCGCGGAGCCAAAATGCAGCAGCAACGCCCGCTTTCTGGCCGGCCCCACCCCAGGGATTTCATCGATCGGCGTCGCGCCGATCGCCCGCGAACGCTTCTGGCGATGGCTGCCGATGGCAAATCTGTGCGCTTCGTCACGCAGGCGCTGGATCAGATAGAGGACTTTTTCGTTGCGTTGCAAAACGAGCGGAGGCCGGTCGTGCCGGTGCAACTCTTCGTTCCCGGCATTGCGGTCCGGTCCCTTGGAGACGCCGAGGAGCGGAAGGTCGTCGACCCCGAACTCGATCATCACCTCGCGAGCCGCGGAAACATGCCCGGCGCCACCGTCGATGATGACCAGATCCGGCCAGTTGCCGGTCTCGCGCTCGGGATCCTCGTCCACAAGACGCTTGAACCGTCGGCCAAGCATCTCGCGCATCATCGCGAAGTCGTCGCCAGGGGTCAGGCTGTCGGATCGAATGTTGAACTTTCGATAGTCGGATTTCAGGAAGCCCTCGGTCGAGGCGACGATCATCGCGCCGATCGCGTTCGAACCCTGCAAATGGGAATTGTCGTAGACCTCGATCCGTGACGGAGGGGCGGACAGTTCCAAGAGTTCGGCCATCCTTGCCATCAACGACGCCTGCGCGGCGTGCTCCGCGAGCCGGCTCGTCAGGGCTTCGCGCGCGTTTCTCATCGCGTTGGTGACCAGTTCGAGTTTCTCGCCGCGTCGAGGCACTGCCAGCCTCACCCGACGACCTGCGCGCTCGCTCAGCACGGCCTCGACGAGATCGGCGTTCTCGACCTCGTGCGACAGCAGAAGCAGGCGAGGCACGGGCTTGTTGCTGTAGAACTGGGCGACAAAGGCTTCGAGCGCTTCGGCTTCCTCCGCCCCCGAGCCCATCTTGGGAAAATAGGCCCGATTGCCCCAGTTCTGGTTGATCCTGATGAAAAAGACCTGAACGCATGCCTGCCCGGCCTCGCGATAGAGGGAAATGACATCGGCCTCGCGCACCGTGTGCGGATTGACGCTTTGCGACTGCTGAAGCTGGCTGAGCGCCTCGATGCGATCCCTGAGCGCTGCCGCCCGCTCGAACTCGAGGCACTCGCTTGCGGCGGCCATCTTGTTCGCGAGCGACTTCTGGACCGCATGACTCTTGCCGGTCAGGAACTTCCTCGCGTCCGCAACCTGCTGTCCGTACTGCGCCTCCGTGACGCGGCCAACGCACGGCGCCGAACAGCGCGCGATCTGGTACTGCAGGCACGGGCGGGTGCGTGATGCGAACATGCTGTCGGAACAGTTGCGAATGAGAAACGCCTTCTCAAGCTGGTTCAGCGTTCGGTTGACGGCGCCGGCCGATGCAAACGGTCCGAAATGATCGTCCTTGTCGGATCGCTTGCCGCGGTGCTTGGCGATTCTGGGGAACGGGTGTGACGTGGTGATGACGATCCCGGGGAAACTCTTGTCGTCCCGCAGCAGCACGTTGAACCGCGGCTTGAGCTGCTTGATCAGATTCTGTTCGAGCAGGAGCGCTTCGGTTTCCGTCCTGGTCGTCAGGAACATCATCGAGGCGGTCAAGGACACCATCCGGTCAATACGCGGACCCAGCCCGGTCGATTTGGTGTATGACGCGACTCGCTTCTTCAGATTGCGTGCCTTGCCCACGTAGAGAACCGCTCCAGCGGCATCCAGCATGCGGTAAACGCCGGGACTTCCGTCAAGCGACTTCAGGTAGCCCGCGATGACCTCGTGACCCGGGCGGTCAATGTCATCGGCCGAATCTTCAGTGGCATCACTGGCCTTATGCAATGCGATTTCGGCACCAGCGTCCTGCGCCTGGACAGTCATGGTCACGAGATCCGAAATTCTTGACAGGACAGGAAAATCGTCGTGCCGACCCGGGCCAAGCCCGTTGGAATCGGCCTGTGGATAACTCTATGGATAACTCTTTGGAATGTGCAGAAAAATGTGTGGATTTCTTCAACTGGACTGTTGCCCAAAAAATATGCAAGAAAATGCAAGTTGTTGTTTTTAAGTGTTTTTACGTGATTTTGCGAGTCAAGACGGCAATCATGGACACAAATTGGCACGATGGCAGGCCGTTTGAAGTCTACCGGTGGAAAAATCTTTGTGCTCATCGGGACTTGGCACCATTTGACGCAATCTGGCGACATCATGAACGTCCTGCGAGAAAATCCGGTGTTTCCCAAGCGAGGTGCTGTCCACCGTCCGGACAGACGAGCTGGCCCGTAACTGACGGAGAATCCAGCAAGAAATTCATCGCCGTGACAACCTCGTCTGCCGAGGCCCCTCGCTGAAGCGGTGTCGAGAGGCGCTGCTTGCGAAAGTGCCGCTCCGATTGCCGTTGTGCGCGAATGGTCGAACCAGGACCGATTGCATTGACGCGGATGTCGGGAGCCAGCGCCCGCGCGCCGATCAGGGTCAGATTCCACAGTCCCATCTTGGCAAGCGTGTAGGTGGTGAATTCCGGCGTGGGCTTGAGAACGCGCTGATCGACGATGTTGATGATCGAAGCGGCAGGCATCAACTCGCCAACCTCGTCCTTGACGGCATTCGGGACCTGGCGGGCAAACTCCTGCATCAGCACGAAGGGCGCCCGCAGATTGGACATGATGTGCCGGTCCCAGCTCGTTTGCGTGGCGGACAACAGGTTGTCGCGTTCGAAAATCGAGGCGTTGTTGATGAGCACGTCGAGCGGCTGGCCCAAGCCGTCCACAGCCCTTCCAACGAGATCACCACATGCGGCCTCGTCGAGAAGGTCTGCGTCGAGGAAAACGGCTCGGCCGCCGGCATCCTCGATGGTCTTCACCGTATCGGTGGCGGCGTCGGCACTCGAGCGGAAGTGTACCGCAACGGCGGCGCCCCGACGAGCAAGAGCAAGAGCCATGGCCTTTCCGAGGCGTTGGGCTCCTCCTGTCACAAGAGCAGCGCTCACTGTCATCGGCAAGCGCCCGATATGGGCCTCAAGACTTCTTGGACTGGCACGGGCACTGGTCCTTGCCAAACAGGAAAGTCCCGCATTCCGGGCATCTGACTGCCTCGACTCGTTTTCGGCGTTTGCCGGTCTCCCACGGTTTCGGGATCCGGATGCGACCTAGCATGACCAGAATGGCGAGACCGATCAGGAAGAATGTGGCGACTTTGACCATGCGTCTCCATAACATGGTTCGTCGGGTTGCAGTAGCACTTCCCTGCCCTCGAATTGGAGTCGAGCACGAGTCCAGCCAAAGTCAATCTGAGTTGATGAACGATAATGGTTTTGATGTGATGTTTGGCAATAGAGCAGCAAGTAGCCTACCGGTTCACTCATTGCGTACCGACGAGATCACTAAGTTTCTTCGCCATCCAAGTTGGTGCATTGGCACGCAAAGAAAGGAGCTCAAGCCGTTCATCCTCGTTGAGTTGCGGTTTGATCCGCCTCAATGCTCGACCCGCTTTTGCCTTCCCAAGGTAAGCGAGTGCTCGAAAGGCGTGCCCTGCCTTGCTATCAGGTGCACGAAGTTGCCAACTCGGAACATGCCTCAGTTCCACGATTTGTGCGCCCAGTTTCAATCGGCGGTTTGGACCAGACGTCCAATAGATCTTTCGCGTTGGGTTCTGTGTCGAAAGACCAAGCATGTTGGCTGCAGATGCTCCACTCACCGAGACGCTTTCACCCGTTGATCTTGCAAGGTTTTCCACGATCACCTCGACGGAAGGAGCACGTTTGCCAAAGCGGGTTTCCACGGGCAAAGCAAAGACACCGCGCTTCACACGCATCAACTCTCCACGCTTCACTAATCGCGACAATGCCTGGTCGATCGCGGCTCGCTCTCCAAGATGCAAAAGTTTCTTTGCAGAAAGGGTTGTACCTTCGGGCAGCGACTCTGCGTAGGCCTTGATGGCTTCGGATGTGGTTCTCATGTCAAGCTCCTCGTGTCAGATATATAGCTGGTTTTCTGACACCTTCAAGGCAAAAAAACAACCGGCGCGAGAGCTGATCCGAGTCGTTCATCTGGAAACAACAAATTTGAGCGGCAATTCATTGACCGATGCACATAGCGCCCCTCAAAAAAACGCAAGAGCAGCCGAGAACCGTACACCAGGCGCACTCCGATCAATGAGGCCATCGAAATGAGTTTCGGGTGGTCTCTTGAAGAGCTGATACACCGCGCAAACGCAAGGGAACGCAGGCACAGTCACTACGTCCCCTCCGAGGTGCTGGTCTACAAATTGCGTCGGACAAAACCTGGCAACTCAGATTAAGGGTTCCCGGCAACCTCGCGATCGAACATGGTCGAATTGTAGCCCTTTGCACACCTAACAAAGAAAGGGCTCGGGAACTTTGAGAGAAATTCCCGCATTTGCAAGCCCCAGTCTTTTTCCCGTCAGTGCAAGGTGGCGTCCGCCGGTTTCTCACTCACCTTGTGCCTGCCGTTGACGACAAGTCCGAAACCGTCGGTCGAGACAGCGATTTCCGATCCCTCGTCGATGTCGCCGCCGAGGATCTGCTCCGCCACGGCGTTCTGGAGTTCGTTCTGGATGACGCGCTTGAGCGGCCTTGCTCCGTAAACCGGATCGTAACCCTTGTCGGCGAGCCAGCGCCGCGCCTTGTCGTCGATGTCGAGACCGATCTTTCGCGCTTCGAGGCGTTTTTCGAGAATGCCGATCTGGATGTTGACGATTCCGTCCATGTCGCTCCTGCTCAGTCGGTCGAAGAGGACGATCTCGTCGAGCCGATTGAGAAACTCGGGGCGGAAATGCCTGCGCACCGCGTCCATGACTTCGGCACGCGCCGAATCGACATTCTCGGCCGAGGACGAACTGAGCACCTCGGTTCCCAGGTTGGACGTCAGGATGATGATCGAGTGCTTGAAGTCGACCGTTCGACCGTGCCCGTCCGTCAGGATTCCGTCGTCCATGACCTGCAGGAGCACGTTGAAGACGTCATGATGCGCCTTCTCGACCTCGTCAAACAGGATGACCTGATACGGCCTGCGGCGGACCGCCTCCGTCAGCACCCCGCCCTGGTCGAACCCGACATATCCCGGAGGCGCACCGATCAATCGCGACACGGAGTGCTTTTCCATGAACTCGGACATGTCGATCCGAACCATCGAGTGTTCGTCGTCGAAGACGAATTCCGCGAGCGCCTTGGTCAGTTCGGTCTTTCCGACGCCGGTCGGACCCAGGAACAGGAACGATCCGATCGGGCGGTTGGGGTCGTTCAGACCGGTACGCGCGCGACGAACCGCGTTGGAAATCGCGACGACCGCGTCACGCTGTCCGACGACCCGCTTGCCGAGAGCCTCTTCCATCCGCAGCAGCTTGTCGCGCTCGCCCTCGAGCAGCTTGTCGACCGGAATTCCCGTCCAACGCTCGACGACCGACGCAACATGGGTTGGCAGGACGGCTTCCTCGACCATGAGATTCTGTTCGTTTCGTTCAGCCTCGTGCAGCTTTTTCTCGAGGCCCGGAATGATGCCGTACTGAAGCTCTCCCAGGCGCGCGAGGTCGCCCACCCGTCGCGCGGCCTCGTACTCCACGCGGGCGTCGTCGAGCTGCTTCTTGATGTCGCGAGCGGACGCGAGGCTGTCGCGCTCAACCTGCCAGCGAGACGTCAACTCGCTCGACTGTTCCTGAAGTTCGGCGAGTTCGCTCTCGAGTTTCGACAGCCTTTCTCGCGACGCGGCGTCGGATTCCTTTTCGAGCGCCGTCGCCTCGATCTGCTTCTGCAGCAATTCGCGATCGATGGCGTCCAGCTCTTCCGGTTTCGAATCGACCTCCATGCGCAGGCGGCTTGCCGCCTCGTCCATGAGATCGATCGCCTTGTCGGGCAGGAACCTGTCCGAAATGTAGCGGTGGCTCATCTGTGCTGCCGCAACCAGCGATGCGTCGGAAATCCTGATCCCGTGGTGAAGCTCGTAGCGTTCCTTGATGCCGCGCAGGATGGAGATCGTGTCTTCGAGCGACGGTTCGCTCACGTGAACCGGTTGGAACCTCCGCGCGAGGGCTGCGTCCTTTTCGACGTGCTTGCGGTATTCGTCGAGGGTGGTCGCGCCGATGCAATGCAGATCGCCGCGCGCGAGAGCGGGTTTCAGCAGGTTCGAGGCATCCATGGCACCGTCAGCCTTGCCGGCCCCGACGAGCGTGTGCATTTCGTCGATGAACAGCAGGATCCTGCCGTCGCTCGCCGTCACCTCGGAGAGAACCGACTTCAGCCTCTCTTCGAACTCGCCGCGATACTTGGCACCCGCAACGAGAGCCCCCATGTCGAGCGCCATGAGTTTCTTGTCCGCGAGATTGTCGGGCACGTCGCCGTTGACGATCCGCAGGGCCAGTCCCTCTGCGATGGCCGTCTTGCCGACACCCGGTTCGCCAATCAGGACCGGATTGTTCTTGGTTCGCCTGGTCAGGACCTGCATGGATCTGCGGATCTCGTCGTCGCGACCGATGATGGGATCGATCTTCCCTTCCCTCGCATCTGCAGTCAGATCCCGCGAAAAGCGATTCAGGGCGTCATACCCTTCGTCGGCGGTTTCGGTATCGACGGTCCTGCCCATTCGCACCCGATCGATCGCTGCCTTCAGTTGGTCTGCGGCGACATTCCCGGCACGCAGCGCCGATCTTGCATCCGACTCGATCTTGGCAAGGGCGAGCAGCAGGGCTTCGACCGGCACAAAGCGATCATTGGCCGCATTGGCAATCCGCTCCGCTTCGGTCAGGACCTTGTGCATGTTCTTGTCGATGTAGATTCGATCCGAGGCTCCGGTCACCTTCGGTTGCCGTGCAAGGTTCGCGTCGCATTCCTTGCCAACGACCGCCAGATCTCCGCCTGCCTGCCTTATCAGATTCGGCACGAGGCCCGAATCGTCGTCGATCATCGCTCTGAGCAGGTGGTCAGGCACGAAGCGCTGATGGTCACGCTCTTGAGCCATGATCTGCGCGGCCTGGATAAGCCTGCGAGAACGTTCGGTCAGTTTCTTGTCGTCCATTTTGCGCTCCTTGCGCGTCGGGTCGTCTCTGCGATCGAGACGTCTTTGGAACACCATGCAGATGGCCCAAGTGGACATCGGCTATGCGATCGGCGCGACGGTGTCGGATCATTTTCCGGCAACGCTGTCTCACGTGCCGAGACTCTGTTTTCCGCAGCGAAATCGGAAATTGCGACAGACCATTCGGGTACGGCACCGTGCGCTGATGATATACAGATAGGAACCGACCCCGCCTTGAACAAGTGCAGGGACCAGGCGTTCCGGTCGCCTTGACTTGCCGCAGCAAAGAGAGGAACAGGTCAACTGATGATGGCACATCCTGCAGTCAAGGAAACGGACGAACGACTGATCGTCGCGCTCGATTTTCGCAGTGGCGACGAAGCGCTCGGACTTGTCGACCGACTTGAGAATCGTGTCTCGTTCTACAAGGTCGGCCTTGGACTACTCGGCTGTGGCGGGCTGGATGTGGTGCAGGAGCTTCGCTCGCGCGGCAAGCACGTCTTTCTCGACCTCAAGCTCTTCGACATCAGCGCCACGGTCGAGGCGGCAGCATCGGGACTGTCTGCATTGGGCCCGTCGCTGATGACGGTCCATGGGGATCCGCATGTCGTCGCCGCAGCGGCGGCAGGTTGCGCCGGAACCGACACGAAAGTTCTGGCTGTCACGATTTTGACATCGCTGGACCGACGCGATCTTGACGAGTGCCTGATCCGGGACGGCGAAATTTCGAGCCTTGTCGTGGAACGCGCGAAACGCGCGATCGATGCTGGTGCCGACGGTGTCGTCGCGTCTGCGCTCGAAGCCGGCCTGCTTCGCGAAGAGATACCCGATCAGGGATTTCTGATCGTCACGCCCGGCATCAGGCTGGAGCAGGGTTCGTTCCATGACCAGAAACGGGTCGCGTCGCCGGGTGCGGCACTGCGTGCAGGTGCGAGCCACATCGTCGTCGGACGCCCGATCACGCGGGCAGAAAACCCGGTCGATGCCGCTCGTCTGGTTCTGGATGAAATGAAAGGGGTGTGACTTGGAGTTGTCGTCGCGGTCGACGTGAACGCATCTTGTCGACTCGGAATGCGACAGGCGCCGATTTGTCGACGGTGACAGGCAACAATGAAGACAATGACCACGATTTGCCAGGATTGCCTGACCTTGTCCGAGAGCGGCTCCCGCGACATTCGATGCGAGAGTTGTGGCAGCCAGCGGCTGGTCCAGCACGAGGAATTGTCACGGCTCGCGATCGCGCACATCGATTGCGACGCGTTCTATGCCAGCATCGAAAAACGCGACAATCCTGAACTTGCCGACAAACCGGTCATCGTCGGTGGAGGACGTCGTGGCGTCGTCTCGACGGCTTGCTATGTCGCCCGTCGCTTCGGCGTGCACTCGGCCATGCCGATGTTCCAGGCGCGGAGGCTGTGTCCGAACGCCGTTGTCATCAAGCCCCGAATGAAAGTCTATTCGTCGGTTTCGCGACAGATTCGCGACATGATGAATGCGCTGACTCCTGTGGTCGAGCCATTGTCGCTCGACGAGGCGTTTCTGGATCTCTCGGGCACCGAGCGGCTGCACGGCGAACCGCCGGCCGTGCAACTGGCCCGCATCGCTCTGAATGTCGAAAAGACGATCGGCATTTCCGTCTCGATCGGCCTGTCACACAACAAGTTCCTCGCCAAGGTCGCCTCGGATCTCGACAAGCCTCGCGGTTTCTCGGTCATCGGCAAGGCCGAGACCTTGTCTTTCCTCGAAGACAAGCCGGTCTCCCTGGTCTGGGGGGTTGGTCGGGAAACGACTCGGGCGCTGCAAAAACTGGGAATCCGAACCCTTGGCGACATTCGTGAGTTCGGAAAGGACGAGCTGGTGGAGCGGACCGGTCGCATGGGAGGCCGCCTTTGGTCACTGGCTCACGGGGAGGATCACCGCAGGATCACGACATCGGAGCCGGCCAAGGGCATGTCGAACGAAACGACATTCTCGGAAGACACTTCGGACATTCGCAAGCTTGACGGTCATCTGTGGCGCCTGTCCGAACAGGTCTCGGACAGGGCGAAGGCCAAGGGCGTGTCCGGACGGACGGTCACCCTGAAGGTCAAGATGGCCAACCATCGCATCCTGACGCGGCAGAAGAGGTTGTCGGATCCGACCCAATCGGCGAACCGGATTTACGAAACGACACGCAGTCTTCTTGATCAGGTGATCGAGAGAGCGCCGTTTCGACTGATCGGCGTCGGCATCTCGACTCTCACGCGTGATGCTGTGACAAGTGAAATCGAGGGACTGCACGATGACAGGACGGCCAAGCAGCTGAAGGCCGAAAAGGCCGCCGACCTGATCCGGGACAAGTTCGGCAAGCGTGCCATCCTCAAGGGCAGATCACTGCAATGACCTGACGTCACGATGTCGTACCGTTCGACAATTGTTGGGTAATCGGGATCGCTCAGAGTGGCCTCGACCGACGTCGGCTTGCAATCGATCAAGGCCTTGATGATCGCTCGACCTTCGGGGTCCCCGACCGATCACGTGCCCGAGCCAGGACATAGCCGTCGATCAGTCCACTGTTGCGCTCGTCTCTGCATTTTCAGCAAGAATGCGCGCGGCCTCGCCGAGCACAGGGACATCGGACTGTTCGAATGAAACGACAACGCGCTCATTGGACCGGCCTTTTGGTGGCTGCAAGGTGAGAGACCAGCTGACAGTCACGTCCAAGCGTCCGCCGATACCGATCAGACTGGCCAGCGCCTCGCAAAGGTTCGCGCTGATCCCTTGGTCCACCCGTTCCGCAAATTGTCTGATGTCCCCACCTCGATCAACCTGTTGCGTTGCCTTTCGTGAAGCTCTCAGTCCTGAGAAAAGCATTCGGGTGGCGCGCCGTTCGAACGGTTCTGATTCCGGCAGGCACGATCTTGCCGATTCAAACTCTGTCAACGACGGCTCGACGGGGACAAGCAACCTGATTGCGAAGCAGTCCGGCTCCGCCCACCCCAATCGTACTTTGTCGACATGCGCGGCAGCCCGTTCGTCGTGTCCCTCTCTGAACACGCGCTGGGGCCGCGACGTCGCGCAGGCTGCCGCCAACAGCAGTTTGCGAGCTTCATCGAGGAATTTGACACCGTCCGAAAGCGCGATGGTGCAGTTTTGGCCGGATGTCGGAACGGTCAACCGAATCAGGTCCATATCCGTCAGCGACAAGTCTGCGAGCACCGTCGAACTTTTGCGATTCTCGACACGTCCGACGGTTTCCGCGAGTTGCACGAGCCTGGTCGTATAGTCGGCATAGATCTTCGATGAAGGGACAAGGACTGACTCGGTTTCATCGTCTCGCAGGCAATACACGTCGCCAGTGTCGCCGTGATTTGCACCGAGTCTTTTCCATCCATTGGCAGCAAGATACGCATGCACTCCCCGAGGGCTGACAGCATCCGCAAGCGCTATGTCCTTGGTCGGAATGCTCACCCGGTTTCTCCTGTCGACAATGCTTTGGCGACGTTCGCGGCCATCGCTTCTAACCCGCGTCACGCAGACCTGCAGTCGCTTTCTGCATCGCGATGAGAAGAGCATCGCGCTCTGCGGACATTTCTTGCGTGCTTCGACCGCGTGCCTGCTCAGCCATTCCCTCGACCAGCTGCGCAATCACCCCGTCATCGAGATGCGGGTCGCCGAGCCCGTCCCACCAGCCGTTGAAGGTGTCCCTGAAGTGGTCGCAAAACGCCTGAAGCCCCCCGTCTCCGGCACCCAGATGAAACAGCGCGGTCGGACCCATCGCCGCCCACCTCAATCCGGGTCCGGCCCACATGGCCTTGTCGATGTCTTCGACGCTCGCAACGCCTTCCACCGCCATGTGAACGGCCTCGCGCCAGACCGCCGCCTGCAAACGATTGGCCACGTGTCCCGGCAAACCCTTCTTGATGCGGATCGTGACCTTGCCGACATCCTGGTAAAACCCCTCTGCCGCATCCAGGAGCCCCGGACGGGTTCTGGCGTTGGCTGTCAATTCGACCAGCGGAATGAGATGCGGAGGATTGAACGGGTGGCCAAGAATCAATGGAGACGGATCTTGCCAACCATCTTGCAATGCCTCCAGTGTGAGCCCCGATGTCGAGCTCGAAAAGATGACACCTTCAGACAGCGACGGTTCGATCTCGGCATATGTGGCCTGTTTCAACGCCAAGCGCTCAGGCAGGTTTTCCTGAACGAATTCAACATTTTCGACTGCGGCTGCAGCAGTCTTGTGGAATGTGATCGCATCCGGATCGCCGTTCTCGGTCAGACTGAGTTCCGTCAGGGTCGGCCACGCCTTCTCGACGTAGTCACGCACGGATTTTTCCGCCGTCGGTGCCGGATCATAGATGGCAACCGACCGGCCGGAGGCCAAAAACAGCGCGGTCCAGCTGGCACCGATGACACCACCGCCGAGGCAAGCGGTACGAGCGATATCCACCATCAGAACAATCCCGGATTCAGGGGGGATGCGGCTGTCATGCCACCGTCCACCGTGAAGCACGCACCGCTGACATAGGTCGACTTCTCCGAAGCCAGCCAGGCCACCATCTCGGCGATGTCAGACGGCTTGCCAAACCGTCCCACCGGGTGTCTGGCCAATGCGTCGGCCATTGCCTTTTCCGGATCGCTTGCCAGCGCAAAGGCGCTATCGGCCATTTCGGTCATGATCCAGCCGGGGCAGATTGCATTGCACCGCACCTTGGGGCCGTGATCAACGGCAATGGAGCGAGTCAGCCCGTGCACCCATGCCTTGGATGCGTTGTAGAGCGCCATCGACGGGTCGGCGACCATCCCCGAGATCGAACCGATGTTGACGATGTTGCCGCCCCTATCGCTCATGTCCTTCAGAGCCTCACGGCACATGTTGAACACGCCCTTGCAGTTGACATTCATGACCAGATCCCAGTCGGCATCGTCGCTGTCGGCAACGGTCTTTTCGACCTGAACGCCCGCATTGTTGACCAGCAGCGCCACTGGTCCAAATGCCTCTCGCGCCGCCTCGACCAGTCGAACGGAATCTTCCGTCCTGGAGACATCCGCAGTGACCCAGGCGACGTCGTCTTGCAGGTCGTCGGGCCGGCCTCCCCGTCCACATGTGACCACTTGGAATTCGTCCGCGACAAGCCGATCGACAATTGCCCTGCCGATGCCACGACTGCCGCCCGTGACGATTGCCGAATTCTCAGACATGGGGGATCAAACCGTTGCAAGCGGGCGCATCGAAGCATCTACAAGCGATGACCGCAATGAACGCGCCGCCTGTTGCGAAGTTCAGAGCCGCGTTCGTGCCGCCCTTTCCGCTTGCCACAGCGGGGTTGATCAACACTTCAGCCTGCATCCTCGTGCTCTCTCAAAACGCGACCCGATCGCCACCTTTCAGCCCAAGGCGCTCACGCACCTCGGCAGGGGTGGCGACCTGGAGGCCGAGATTTTCGATGATGTTGCGGATCTTTGTCACCTGCTGGGCACTTGAAACCGCCTTTTCGCCAGGACCGATGTAGAGGCTGTCCTCCATGCCCACCCGCACGTTGCCACCCAAAATGGCGCTTTGGGTCGTCAATGGCATCTGGTGTCGCCCCGCAGCCAGGACCGACCATTCGTAATCGTCGCCGAAGAGCTTGTTGGCGATGGTGTGCATGTGCATGAGATTGTCCGGATCGGCTCCAACCCCGCCCAGAATCCCGAACACCATCTGCACGAATATCGGCCCCTTGATCCAACCCTGATCGATGATCCAGGCAAGGTTGTACAGATGCCCAAGGTCGTAGCACTCGAACTCGAACTGCGTGCCGTGACCCTCGCCCAGTTCCTTGACGCAATACTCGATGTCCGCAAACGTGTTGCGGAAGATGAAGTCGCGGGTCATCTCCAGAAACTCGGGCTCCCAAGGATGCTTCCATTGGGAATACTTGTCCATCATCGGGAAAATGCCAAAGTTCATCGAACCCATGTTCATGCTGGCCATTTCCGGACTGGTGCGGGTGGCGGCGCGCAACCGTTCCTCGCGAGTCATGCCCAGCCCGCCGCCGGTGGAGACATTCATGACCGCATCGCTCGACTGCTTGATTCGTGGCAGAAACTCCATGAACAGGTCGGGGTCAGGATCCGGTTTGCCGGTTTCGGGGTCGCGGGCGTGCAGGTGGATGATGCTGGCGCCGGCCTCGGCGGCCTCGATGCTCGCATGGGCGATTTCGCTCGGCGTGATCGGCAGGTGTTCCGACATTGTCGGCGTGTGGATGCCGCCCGTGGGCGCACATGTGATGATGACGGATTTTGCCATTGATCAGAGCCTCATTTGTTGAACTTGCGCGGTCAGGCCGCCGTCCAGAATCCAGAGCTGGCCCGAAGCATAGCGCGCCTCGTCAGATGCCAGCCAATTGACTAGGTTTGCAATGTCCGCAGGCTTGCCAAAGGTGCGCAGCGGATGGATATCGCAGGCAGCCTGCCGACGTTGCGCCGGAGATTGTTCGCCAACGCCAGAGCCTCCTCCCTCGAAGAAACTCTTCAGCATCGGCGTGTCCACGTAACCTGGACAGATGGCGTTGACGCGAATGCCCTCGGGTCCGTGGTCGCAGGCCATCGCCCGGGTCAGCGCGTGAACCGCACCCTTGGTTGAACAGTAAACAGCAAGGCCGGGGTCGGCAATGAACCCGTCATACGACCCGAAATTGATGATCGACGCACCAGCGCCTGATTTGGCTGCCTCGCGCAAGAGCGGCAAAGCGTGTTTGGATGCGAGGAAGGTGCCGGTGACGTTCACCGCGAACGAGCGGTTCCACTCTTCAAGCGTCGTGTGCTCGATAGTCTTTTCGACCTCGATCCCTGCGGCGTTGACAAGAATGTCGAGCTTGCCCGACCGGGCCATGGTCTCGGCCATCGCGGATTGCACCTCGTCTTCGCTGGCCACATCCATGCGCAGGAATACGCTGCCGTCGTCGTCATGCTCGGCGAGTGACCCGTGCTCGCTCAGATCGGCGGCATAGACTGTCGCCCCTTCACGCAGAAACCGTGCGCAGACCGCGCGACCAATTCCACCGCGCCCGCCAGTGACCAGCGCGACCTTTCCGGCCAGCATTCCGCTCATCCGCGAATTCCTTTCAATCGTCCGAGTTTGGTTCGAAACGGCGGGGACATGCGGAAGACGCTTGCGCGCCACCGCTGCCGCTTGAGGTTACGGTGCCGCGCGCGAATAGGCGTCGAGCACGAGCCCGTGAAAATGGTGGACCGCATGCTCCGACTTGCCGGAGCCGTTCGGATCGTTGACGATTCGGCCCTGCGTGAAAGCCGGCGTGTTCATGCCGCGTTGCACGCTCTCGACCAGATTGATGTCCTCGACCTGCAGCACGTCATCGATGTACCGGATCGCGTCCAACTCCATCTCGTTGGGCTCGGGCGTCTCGAGGAAGAAATCGTAGGTCTCGAAAGTTTGGTCCGGACCTTGCGGAATGATGTTCATCACGATCATGCTCGACCGGCCCGGGTAGCGCATCAGGCAAGTGTTGGGCCAGAGCCACCAGACCGCATGGGTGCGCACAGTCGCGTTCGACACGTCGTAGGCGGTGTTGGCGCCTTTTCCGGCCTCGGCCATGTGACTGGAATAGATCCCGTGAGTGGTCACCTTGTAGGTGTCCATGTCCACCAGATCGCAGAAGTCCTTGTGGGCGGTCGGGCAGTGGTAGCACTCGAGGAAGTTGTCGACGACGTTCTTCCAGTTGGACTTGATGTCGTAGGTCAAGCGGTGTCCGAAGGTCAGGCTTTCGATATCCGGTGCCCAGTATCTGATTTCGGTTTCCAGATTGTCAGACTGGGCGGAGAGCGACGGCGCCTCCGGGTCGAGGTTGACGAAGACAAAACCGCAGAATTCCTCGACCTGAACCTGGTCGAGACAAATCTGCCTCGGATCGAAGTCCTCGAGATTCTCCGTATGCGGCGCGCGCGCGAGATTGCCATCGAGCCTGTAGACCCAGGCGTGATAGGGACACATGATCCGCGTCGTGCTGCCGTCCCCGGAGAGCAACACGTGCGCCCGGTGCTTGCAGACATTGTAGAACGCCCGCAGAACGCCTTCGCGATCGCGCACGACGGCAATCGGCTGACCGGCGATCTCGACGGTCGTGTAGGAACCCGGTTCCCGCACTTTCTCGACATGACAGACCCACTGCCATGACTTCGAGACGATCGCTTCGAGATCGGCATTGTACCAGTCGGCTCCGATGTAGGCCTCCTTGCGGAGCGACAGGGAGCGAGACGGGCTTTTGTCAAAACCGTCGCCGATGGTCCGGAAATCCTGGGGTCCTGGCAATCCAGTCATGGGGATCCTCGCAGATTGGGAGCCTCGGGCAATTGTCCCTGGCAAGACGGGATCCAGATTTGCGCCAACCCTTGCGCGACTCTTGACCTGAAACGCCTCGTTTTTTCCCTCACTGGCCGGATTGATCGTTACCGCTCATTCTGTGCATCGGCCGCGCGCGAAACTCGAAGGGAATCCGGCCCTGGACTCTGTCCTTGGTCGGGGGCAGTCCGAACCGGTCCTTGTAGGCGCGGCTGAAATGCACCTGACTGGAAAACCCCGAGGCGATCGCGATCTCCAGCATCGAGAGCGTGGTCTGGGTCACGAGCCCACGCGCGCGATCCAGCCGCATGTCCCGGTAATAGAGAGTCGGGGTTTTCTTGAGGTACTGGGCAAACAGTCGGTTAAGCTGGCGATGCGACACATCGGCGATCCGGCAGATCTCGGAAATCGGGTGCGGATCCTCCAGATTCGCCTCCATTGCCTTGACCGCGGCGCGGATCGAATCGGGAACTGCACACCCCAAGGGTTCTGCATCTTGCGGATTCTGAGGCGTTCCCCGATCTCGAAGTTCCGGGAAGAGCACGTAGCGCGCCGCGGCATTCGCGAGATCGACGCCGTGGATGTCCTGCAGGATGTGCAGGGCGAAGTCGAAGGACGCAGCGCCGCCGCAACAACTGATGCGGTTGTCATCGAACACGTAGAGATTCTCGCTGACCTCGATGTCCGGGTAGAGTTCCCGAAACGCGTCAATGTGCTCGTAATGAACGGTCGCCCGACGACCTTTCAAGAGACCGGCGTGCGCCAGCACGAAGGCGCCGGTGTCGATCCCTCCGATGGTCACGTTGCGTCGCGCCGCCTGACGCAGCACCGAGCAGATTGCGCTGGTGCCGTACTTTTCGGGTGTCCAGCTTGACGAAACGATCAGGAAGTCGATGTCATTTTCCGAGAGGGTCTCGAGTGGCGCCGTGGCCATCTCCATGCCATTGCTGGCCGTGCATGCACCGCCGCTCTCGGAGACGAATTCCCAGCTGAAATGCGAAATTCCTTCGAGATAGTTCGCTGCGCGAAACGGATCCACGAATCCGACGGTCGCGGCCATGTTGAAACTTGGGGTGACGATGATCCCAAGTCGTATCGCGCGGTCGCCTAATCCCAAGCTGGGTCCATCCAGGTCAAAATTCAGTCCGTTGCCAGTAAAACTTTCTCGGATCTCCTGCAATAGTAGTGTATTGGTGCACAATGAAAGTGCCTATCAACCTTCAAGGAGATCAGCCATGAAAACACTTGCCACGAGCATCAGTGTCCTCTCCCTGGCCGGTGCCGTCCACGCCGCCGACCTCGGAGCTGTCGACGAGCCAATCAAGCTCGCAATCAACGAGTGGACCGGCCAGCACGTCACGACCCACGTGGCGGGCGAGATGCTCAAAGCCGCCGGTTATCAGGTCGAGTACGTGACCGCCGGCTACATGAACATGTATCAGGCCATGTCCGACGGCGATCTCCATGCCGCTCTGGAAATCTGGTCATCCAATGTCAGCGACGACTATGCCAAGCACGTCGACGCCGGCGGCGTGACCGAAATCGGTGATCTCGGTCTCGATGCGAAAGAAGGCATCGCCTACCCGGCCCATGTGGCCGAAATCTGCCCGGGTCTGCCGGCTTGGGAAGCGCTCAAGGACTGCGCCCAGAACTTCGCGACCGCGGAAACCATTCCGATGGGCCGCCTGGTCGATTACCCCGCCGACTGGGGAACGCCGGGCGCCGATCGCATGACCGGACTGGACCTGCCGTTCAAGGCGGTCCCTGCCGGTTCGGAGGGAGCGCTCATCACCGAGCTTCGGGCATCGACCGAGAAGAACTCGCCGCTCCTGATCACCTTCTGGCAGCCGCATTGGGCGATGTCGGCCTATGACGTTCAGTTTGTCGATCTGCCGGAAGGCAACGACGACTGCTTCAACGACCCGTCCTGGGGGCCGAACCCCAACGCGACTCACGACTGCGACTTCGCGGCCTCGCGCATCTTCAAGGCAAGCTGGTCGGGAATGGCCGACAAGTGGCCGGCTGCTCATGAAATCCTGAGCAACTACACCTTGAGCGTTGCTGACCAGCAGCCAATGATGGGCGCTGTCGACGTTGACGGGCGTTCGGTGGAAGAGGTGGTCGGCGAATGGATGGCCGCCAATGAGGCAACCTGGAAACCGGTCGTCGACGCAGCCACGAACTGATCACGAGCCAGGCGCGCATCGTGAGCGACACATCCAGCGCCCCTGCCGCAATTTCCTGCAAGGGTCTGTGGCAGGTCTTCGGGGCAAATCCGGAGAAAAATCTGCAAGAGGCGTTGGAGCGCTGTGGCGGAGATGCGCGCCAGACAGCAGATGATCTGCGCAGCCGGGGCCTGATCCCGGCTGTGCAGGACGCCAGCTTCGAAGTTCAGGAAGGCGAACTCTTTGTCATCATGGGGCTGTCCGGATCGGGCAAGTCGACCATGATCCGCTGCATCTCGCATCTGGTTCACGGAACCGCAGGCGAGATCCTGATCGAAGGCGAAGACATACTTCGCGCCAGCAAGAGTCGGCTGATCGAACTCAGGCGCCACAAGCTTGGCATGGTGTTCCAGCATTTCGGCCTCTTCCCGCACATGACGGTGGCCGAGAATGTCGCCTTTCCCTTGAAAATGCAGGGCCACGACCGCAAGTCGCGCCATGCGCGGGCGCTTGAAGTGATCAAGATGGTCGGGCTGGATGGCCGCGAGGGCGCGTATCCGCGCGAGTTGTCGGGCGGACAGAAGCAGAGGGTCGGCATTGCCCGGTCGCTCGCGGTGAACCCCGACATCTGGTTCCTCGACGAACCATTCTCGGCGCTCGACCCGCTGATCCGGCGGCAGTTGCAGGACGAGTTTCTGAACATTCAGGCGACCCTGAAGAAATCCATCATATTCATCACCCACGACATCACCGAAGCTTTGAAACTGGCAGACCGGATCGCGATCATGAAAGATGGCGCGATCGTGCAGATCGGCACCCCGACCGAGATCGTCCTGAACCCGGTGAGCGATTACGTCGCCGAGTTCTCGAAGGACGTGGCCAAGGGGCGGCATGCCAAGGTCGGTTCGGTCGTGGATCCGGAATATCCGACGCCCGAAAGCATCCCGGACGATCCCGGCTTGCGCACGGGCATGACCATCGAGACGGCGCTGGCGAAGTGCATGACGCTCTACGATCCGGTGCCCGTGCGTGACGACGTTGGCGATCTGGCCGGCTTCGTGCACCCCGGCAAGCTGGCCGCCGCGCTTCAGGTCGATTCGGATCAATGACCGCCTTGGCGGATCCATCTCCTTCCATTGACAACCGCACCACGTTCCGGCTTGGCCCCGGCGCCTTGTGCGGATGGGCCAGCGCCGCGGTCGGGCTGTTGTGCATTTCGCTCTCGCCATTCATTCCGTGGCTCGTCGAATGGCCCGCTGCGCTGACCGTTCCCGCCAATGACTGGATCGGCGCGGTCACGGAGTTCATTCTTGCCTGGATGAAACCGACAGCACGGCTGTTCGCCGACCTGCTGGGATACCCGATGGCATGGGCGAATTTCCTGCTGGTGTCCACACCCTGGCCCATCGTCATCGGCGTCGTCACGGCGATCGGGTGGTATCTGGGCGGATGGCGCATGGCAGCGCTCGGACTTCTGGGTCTCGGTTTCGTGATCGCCTCGGGCTACTGGGTCGAAAGCATGAACACCTTGGCGCTGGTGGCGGTGTCCGTTCCGCTGGCATTGCTGGCTGGGCTGGCGATCGGCATGTTTGCCTATGAATACCCGCGTTTCCGCGCCATCGTTCAGGCCGTGCTGGATTTCATGCAGACCGTTCCGACGTTCGCCTATCTGACCCCGCTCCTGTTTCTGTTCGGGTTCGGGCCGGTGGTCGGCCTGATCGCCTCGGCGATCTATGCAGCTCCCCCGATGGCCCGAAACGTCCTTCTGGGGCTTGATCGGGTCGAGCCGGACATCAAGGACGCTGCCGTGATGTCGGGCGGCAACCGATTCCATCAGCTGTTCCTTGTCGAACTGCCGTCGGCCGCCACCCAGATCATGATTGGCGTGAACCAGAGCCTGATGGCCGCGCTGTCGATGGTGATCATCGCCGCCGTCATCGGCGGGTTCAACGACATAGGCTGGGAGGTTCTTCTGACCATGCGCAAGGCGCAGTTCGGACAGGCCTTTCTTGCCGGTCTGGTGATCGTGATCTTCGCGATGGTGATCGACCGAATGAGCGGCGCGTTGGCGCTGGAACGCAAGCGCCACGACAAGAGGGTCATCGTTGCCCTGCTGGCCGTGACCGCCGCGTTCACCGTGTTCCTGTGGGGCGACCTGCCGGAGCCTTCCACCTTCACCGTTTTCGATCCGGCGGCAGCGACAGTCGACGCGAGCCTCGGCAACTTCACTGCGGCCTACGGGTCCAACCTCGACACATTCAAGAACACCATTCTGTTCTACATCATGCTGCCGCTTCGGATCGGGCTGGATCACGCCGTTCTTCCCTTCACCTGGGGGTTTGGCTGGACCGCAACGATGAGCACCGCATTGCTGGCTGTGGGCGTTCTGGGCGGCGCTTTGCTCGCGTGGAGCGGGCGCGTGATCGGCGGCGCCACGCTTCTTCTGTTTGTCATCATCGTCGAGACCGGGATCGCCGAGCTTCCCTGGCCGTTCATCATGGTCGTAACCGCCTTGCTCGGCTGGGTCTCAGGGGGCGCGCGGCTGTCGGCGACGGTCACGATCCTGATGGGTCTGGTCCTCATCTCGGGGCTTTGGGACCGGGCGCTCCTGTCGCTCTATCTATCGGGCATCTCGGTTCTGGCCTGCGCAGTCTGGGGCGGGGCCATCGGCCTATTGTGTGCGGTCAGCCCAATGGCGTGGCGCGTTGTTCGCCCGATTTGCGACATGCTGCAGACCATCCCGCTGTTCGTGTTTCTCATTCCGGTTCTGATGTTCTTCCAGATCGGCGAATTCTCGGCGTTTCTCGCGATTTGCGCCTACGCCATCGTGCCGATGGTCCGCTACACCCAGCACGGGCTGGTCAACACGCCCGAGGAACTGATCGAGGCGGCAGTGTCATCGGGTGCGACTGAGGCGCAGATCATGCGCGAGGTGCGCATCCCGTATGCAGTTCCGACCATTCTTCTTGGGGTGAATCAGACGATCCTCTACGCCTTCGCGATGCTGGTCATTGCCGCATTGATCGGCACGACCGGTCTTGGCCAATCGATCTTTCTTGCACTGGGGCAGGCTGATGTCGGCCTTGGTCTTGCGGCGGGCTTCGCGATGGCAATCCTTGCGCTCGTGGCAGACCGGATCGTGCAAGGATTCGCCGACGAGCAGCGGAAAGCCTTGGGGCTGTAGGGCGGACACGGGCGCAGCGGCTCGCAGCGTTTTGCGTGACGAGTGCCGAACAATTTTGAAGGGAAGCGCTGCCTCTTTGCCCGACCGATCCTTGCACGATTGAAGCGAGTCGCCCAACTCCAACGAGTGACAACTGTTCTCGCCGGCAAGATTCGTTGCGGCTTGGCCTTGGCGATGATGATGGCGATGGTGCTCGGTCATGTTCGTGCCGGTCGCGAGGAGTTGATGCGGTCGCTGGTGAAGGCTCACTGCGCCAACATCGGATCGATTCCGTTTCCGTTACGCAATGGCGCAGAGACACTGCGGAAGCGGCCCCTTTCTGTTCCTGTCATGAACTTTTCAGTCTGCAGAATCTGCAACAGGAATTTGCCTGCGGCAGTTGGTCAACTGCGGTTGGCTGACGGAGCTTCGGGCCAGACAACGTGCCGTTCATTCCGAAAACCGCTGCAACGCAGATGCCTCTGCGTGGATGCCGCTTGACGGAAAAAAATTGCGCACTTACCATCGATATTGATCATTTGAGGGACCCAAATGAACGAAATGCGCACAAACAAGCAAAATCGCGCATTGGCCGATGATTTCCGTCTTGGCGCCGCCCGTCGCCGCAGAATCGTGGACCTGGTTGAGGGGCGAGGGTCGGTTGCCGTGGGGGAGCTTTCAAAAGAGCTGGGCGTTTCCGCTGCAACCATTCGCCGAGACCTCAAGGAGCTTGGAGAGACCGGCGTCATCACGCGTACGCATGGCGGGGTCGTGAACAACGCCAGCGCCTTGATCGACCTTCCGAACAACGAGCGAATGTTGCTCCACTCCGAAGAAAAGCGCCGCATCGGACATGCCGCGATCATGCTACTCGTGGGCGACGAGACCGTGTTCCTCGACGCCGGCACGACGGCGCTTGCAGTTGCGGAAATCGCCCACAGGAAGCCGGGTTGCCGTTACGTAACCTCGTGCCTTCGGATCGCGTCTCGGCTGCGTGACCAGGGAATCCCGAATTTCTATCTGATCGGAGGCGCCTACATCGGTGTGAACGATTCCTTCGGCGGTCGACTTGCCATCTCCGCGATCCGCACGCTGTCCTTCGACATCTCCTTTCTCTGTTGCACGTCCATCGACATTTCCAGTCGCTCGATCTCGATCGGAGATGAACGATACAGCCAGATACAGGCTGAGGTCGTGTCAATGTCACGCCAGAACATGGTCGTCGCGCATCATGAGAAGATCGAAGCCGGCGGTTTCATCAGGACGGCGTCTTTCGACGACATCGATTGCATCATCACTGACGATGGAATTGACGCGGACAGTCGGCAGCGACTCGAGAGCGCCGACATCTCGCTGGTGCTGGCATGAGTGCCGGAGGCGTGTTTCTCGAGGTGGTCAACCTCAAGAAGAACTGGGGCGCGGTGCAGGTTCTGTCAGACGTCAATTTCGACATTGAGCCGGGTGGATTCCTGACGCTTCTCGGTCCTTCAGGCTGCGGCAAGAGCACCATTCTGCGGCTGGTCTCGGGCCTTGACGAGGTCAGCGGCGGCCAGATCCTCATCGGCGGCAAGGATGTCGCGCACGTCCCAGCGGCAGAACGCAACATCGGCATGGTATTCCAGAACTATGCGCTCTTCCCGCACATGACAATCGCCGAGAACATTACATACGGGCTTAACGTCCGGAAGGTCGCGAAGGCCGACAAGAAGAAGGCGCTGGCACGCGTGGCCGAAATGATGGGCCTCAGCGAGCTCTTGGACCGGAAACCTTCCCAGCTCTCGGGCGGTCAGCAACAGCGCGTCGCACTGGCACGGGTTCTGGTGTCGGACCGGCCGCTGGTCCTGATGGACGAGCCACTGTCCAACCTCGACGCCAAGCTTCGCGTCGAAATCAGAAGCGAGATTCGCTCACTGAACAGGAAGCTGGGGATAACGGTCGTCTACGTCACCCATGACCAGAGTGAAGCGCTGTCCATGTCCGATCGTGTTGTCCTCATGAATGCGGGTGATGTCAGCCAGGTTGGCACGCCGCAAGACCTGTACGACAAGCCCGCTAACATCTTCGCTGCCGGATTCATCGGCACGCCGCCCATGAATCTGCTGTCGACTGGCGATGTGCGCGCGCCATCGACGCTTGCTCCCGAAGGCGGCATGGCTCCCTGCGACACGATCTTCGGCGTCCGACCCGAAAGCCTGTCCCTGAATGCAAACGGTGTCGACTTCAGCGCAACCGCGCGGGTCGAAAGTCTCGAATACGAGGGCAAGGTCTTTCTGGTGCATCTGGTCGCGCCCTCGGGCACGCGTTTTGTCGTGGCCCATGCAGGGGACGGGGCGCCCGAAGAAGGGTCAGAGGTCAATGTCGGCTGGACGGCTGCCAGCACGCATCTTTTTTCGAAAGCGGACGGAGATCGAAGGAATTTCACCATTTGATACCCGTCCCACAAAACCGCCGCCTGAAGCGGCGGCAACAAGGAGGAGAAACCATGAAAATCCGAACAACGACAGCCCTGTCGCTGGCAATGGGAGCGGCGATGAGCATGACCGCACCAACGGTTCATGCGGCTGACCTGGAATTCTATTTTCCGGTCGGCGTGAACGCACCCGCCGTGGCGACGATCGAGCAGCTCACCAACGCTTGGGCTGCCCAAAACCCTCAGCACACAGTGAAGGCAGTCTATGCCGGCAACTACGAGGAAACGACCACGAAGGCTCTGACTGCTGCGCAAGCGGGCGACCCGCCGCAGGTGGCAGTGCTTCTGGCGATCGACATCTTCACGTTGATCGAAGAGGACGTGATCACGCCGATCTCCGATATCGCGACCTCGCCCGAGGATCAGGCCTGGATCGACAGCTTCTACGAAGGCTTCATGGTCGACACCCGCTTCGACGGGAAGGTCTACTCGATCCCGTTCCAACGCTCCACGCCAGTGTTCTACTACAACAAGGACTCCTGGCGCGCCGCCGGCCTCGACCCTGATGTCACGCCGACGACCTGGGACGAGATGATCGAGATGGGCAAGAAATTGACGATCAAGGACGACAACGGGAATGTCACGCAGTGGGGCACGCGCATCCCGAACCTCGGGCTTGCGGGCGCGTGGCTGTTCGGCGGCCTCGTCAAGTCCAAGGGCGACGTCCTTTCCACCGACACCGGCACGGAGGCGCGCTTCGACACCGAGGCAGCCAAGGCCTCGCTCGAGTTCATGCTTCGGCTGGCAGAAGAAGAAGTCATGGCACCGGGCGGCATCACGTGGGGCGACACGCCCAAGGCCTTCCTCGAAGGCCAGGCGGCATCGATCTGGACCTCGACCGGCAACCTCGCCTTCATCAACGAGAACGCCGAGTTTGACTGGGGTGTCGGATTCCTTCCCGGCGGCGACGGGCCAGGAGCGCCCGTGGGGGGCGGCAACTTCTACATCTTCAAGGACATTTCCGATGAAGAGCGTGAAGCCGCCCTCGACTTCGTCAGGTTCATGACGACGTCCGAAAACCAGGCAATCTGGGCCATGGCGACGGGTTATGTTGCTCCGAGCCAGGCGGCTTGGGAAACGCCCGAGATGCAGGCCTATGCCGAGCGCCTGCCACAGGCCCTCGTCGCTCTTGAGCAAATGCCCCACGCCTATCGCGAATTCGCGACCTTCCAGCGGGCTCGGGTCACGCAGTTTCTGGTGGACGCGATTGAAGGCGTCATCACAGGCCAGGCCGACGCCGCCACGGCGCTGGCTGAAGCACAGGAAAAGGCTGACAGGATCCTTGGCGAGTATCGTTGAGGACTGATCGCAGCTTCTGCGCGCCACGCCTGCCGTGGCGCGCAGACATTCACCTCCAGGCATCCGGATGAACTGACACATGAACATGCGCTTGTCATTCGGGATGGGGTTCATCCTGCTCGTGATGCCATGCTCGCTTCTCGTTGCATTCACGCATTATCCTGCACTCAAGGCATTGCTGAATTCGTTTTGGAACAATGGCACCTCGTTCCGGCCGTCGCGTTTTGTCGGAATGACGAACTACGAGACGCTTCTCGAAGACGACAAGCTGATGCAAGTGCTGATCAACAGCCTGATCTATGCCCTTGGCACCATTCCCCTCGCCATTGGGCTCGCGATTGGCATGGCCCTTCTCGTCAATTCCAAGCTGCCCGCGACCGGGCTGATGCGCCTGTCGTTCTTCATGCCGACCATGCTGCCCATGGTGGCGGTCGCGAATATCTGGCTGTTTTTCTACGCACCGGGAATCGGCCTCGCTTCGCAGCTTCTGAATGCCGTCGGCCTGCCCTCGATCAACTTCCTCGGCAGCACCGACACATCGCTCGCCTCGATGATGGCTGTCGCCGTCTGGAAGGAAGCGGGCCTTTTCATGATTTTCTATCTCGCCGCTCTGCAATCCATCCCGACCAACCTCAAGGATGCCGCCCGTCTGGAGGGCGCGGGATCGGTTCGCATTTTCTTCGACGTGGTGCTGCCGCTTCTGAAACCCACCACAATCTTCGTGGCCGTGAACGCGCTCATCAACGCTTTCCGCCTCGTCGACCACATCGTGGTCATGACCCGCGGCGGCCCGAGCAACTCGAGCTCGCTCCTTCTCTACTACATCTACGAAGTCACTTTCGGGTTCCGCGACTTCGCCTATGGAGCCACGCTGACCGTGCTGATGGTCGTGATTCTGGGCGTCCTGGCGGCTCTCCAGTTCTGGGTGCTCGACAGAAAGGCGCATTACCAATGACCAGCGGGCTCAACAGGATTGCACTCACGACGGTCGCCTTTGTCTTGGCCGCCGTCTGGGGGCTGCCGTTTCTCTACTCGATCTGGACCGCGTTCCACCCAGAGAAGTATTCGGCCAACTTCGTTTGGAACGCACCGCTGACGCTGTCGAATTTCACGGAGGCTTGGCAGGCTGCACCGTTTGCGCTCTACTTCCTCAACACCGTGATCCTCATCGTCACGGTTCTGGTCGCAAACCTGATCCTGTGCACGCTCGTGGCCTATGCCTTCGTGCGCTATCGCTTCCGCTGGGCGGGATTCCTGTTCAGCCTTGTCATGGTGCAGCTTCTGATCTCTCCCGAGATCCTGATCGTGGAAAACTACCTGACCCTGTCGAACATCGGACTGACGGACACGATCATCGGCATCGCGCTGCCCTACCTCACATCCGCCTTTGGCATCTTCCTGCTTCGCCAGACGTTCCTCACCATACCCAGGTCGCTTGACGAGGCTGCGCAGATGGAGGGCGCAAGCGCATGGCGTGTCCTCTGGACTGTCTACGTTCCGCTGGCGCGTCCCGTCTACCTTGCCTACGGGCTGGTCTCCATCAGTTTCCACTGGAACAATTTTCTCTGGCCGCTGATCATCACCAACTCGCCCGAGGTGCGCCCGGTGACCGTCGGCTTGAGCGTCTTTGCGACCGTCGAGAGCGGCATCGAGTGGTCGCTCGTCAATGCGGCGACGCTGATGACCACCGCACCGCTGATTGTTGCATTCCTGATTTTCCAGAGACAGTTCGTGGCGAATTTCATGCGCGCGGGGATCAAGTGAGGAGCCCTGCCAAATCGCTCGCGAACCTTGGATGCCCACGATGAAGCTTGCGCATGTTTCGGACCTTCACTTGTGTGTGGAAGGCGCTGCTGCCGATCCGATGGGTGTCGCGGAGGCAATCGCGGCGGATCTGATCGCGATCTCCGAGTCACTCGATCTCGTCGTGGTTTCGGGTGATCTGACCGAACGTGCCGAACACGATGCATTCGCCGAGTTCGAAAGGATGTTCAAAAAGATCGGCGTTCGGGTCGTCGTCGTCCCGGGCAACCACGACGGGCCGGAGGGCATGAACGCATACAGCCGGTCCTCGACGGTTTTTGCAGACTGGAACATCACCAACAGGATCGTGGAGATCGCGGGGATTCGCGTCTTTGGGCTCGATACCTGCATCGAGGAGACCACGGAGGGCGCGCTCGACGACGGGGAGCTTGACCTTCTCGCGAAGGAAGTGGCGCGGGAGCGCGAAAGCCGGCTTGTCGTGGTGATGCATCATCCGCCGCTGGTTCTCGGTCTGAAACGGTTCGACGGCTTTTGCCAACTCGAGAGTCGCGAGCGATTCCTCGATATCATGGGCGCGGCCCGCGAGCAGGTGATCGTGCTGTCTGGCCATGTTCACCGTCCATACGCCGCAAGCGAGGGACGGATTTCCTGTTTCGTTGCCGGCAGCATGGTTGCGCCCTACGATTCCGCGCTTCCGTTCGGAGATCTGACAATCCGGCCGGCGGCGCTTCAGGACTTCTACTACATTCACGACATCGCGCCCGGAGGCCGTCATGTCGTCACCCCGCAACGAGTCCGAGGGCTCGCCCGGTGATGCCGTCAACGCGGGATTTCGACGACCTGGTCGAAGTCGTGCGCAGCGCAGGCGCAAACGAGATCATGCCGCGCTTCCGCAACCTTTCAGAGAGCGATGTCGAGACCAAGTCGGGACCGAGGGACCTTGTCACGGTGGCTGACCGCGCGGCGGAAGAGGCGATCCGCCGCGGAGTCAAGGCGATTCTGCCAGGTGCCGAAGTGATCGGAGAGGAAGGCGTTGCCGAGGCCCCGGAACTGCTCGACGCCATCGGCACCAGCGAGACTTGCGTGATCGTCGATCCGATCGACGGGACGGGAAACTATGTTGCGGGACTTGCCGTGTTCGGGACGATTCTGTCCGTGGTCTACAAGGGGCAGACAACGGTGGGGCTTCTCTATGATCCGGTCCTGGACGACTGGATGTTCGCGTTTCGCGGCGAAGGAGCATGGTACCGCCGTCGCGACGGAACACTTGTGCAGCTTCGGTCGCAAGACGACGATGTCGCGCTGGACCAAGCCAAGGGATTCGTGACGCTGGGTGACTATGATGCTGCAACACGCGAAATCGTGCAGCGAGGCTTTGAAACGGTCTCCCACGTACGAGACATTCGCTGCTCGTGCCATGAGTACCGCGGGCTCGTCTCCGGATGCGTCGACTTTCTCCGCTCCTACGCATTGAAGCCATGGGATCATGCGGCGGGCATCCTTCTGGTGAACGAAGCCGGCGGCTGGGCGGCGGTCGACGGCAACCGGCCCTATTGTCCGACTTTGCGGGACGGCAGAGTGATTGCCGCAAGGTCGGAATCACTGGGTCGGTGCATCGCGGAGCTTGCAGCGCCTCTGCCGTAAGAGGACCGAATGTTTGCCCGTTGTGGCGGATAGTGGAGAACACAGCGTGATTTGCGAGCGGCATCCGCAGCTTCGGGTCAAATGGCATGCTGTTCGCCCCAAAAAACGGCTTCGACGCAAATGCCCCGGGTGTGATTTTCATATGGCAGATTGTTGATTTTTCAAGTCGTTGTAATTGAACGGTTTTTCCGAGGGCGGGGGCAGCCGAGATTCCCGATTTGGCGCGATTTCGCAAAAAAATCGCCCCGAGACGGCATTTTTTCAGAATCCGGCAAAGTTCCTGGCCCTGTGATCCGGTGATGGTAGAGTGCCCCAACGATAAACCTGGCTCCGATTTCGGGGCAAAGAGGAGCACTCTGGCCATGAAACTAATGACTGAAACGATCATTGCCAACAAGGAACTGACAGGCGACGTCATGCAAGGAGCAAGAGGGCGATTTCAGGCCGCGCTGGCCATGATCGGAGAGATTTTCGGACCGGACCTGAGGGAAGCGTGTGCCGACATGCATCGCGTGGACCCGCTTGCGGCCGAACTTGCGGTTCGCGACGACATCCTCGCCTTCGCTTGCTTGTTCATGGGCGGTTCATACGAGGCGTTGGACAATCACGGCGACCGCATCGAGGTCGGCGGCGTGACATACAGGAAAGCTGATGCCACCAGGGCAGTTGTGATGACGATGATGGGGCCGGTGGAATACATGCGCTCGCGCTACCGCCCGACGAACGGCAAGGGCGCTTCCATCGTTCCGACCGATGGTCTTCTGGGCATTGTCGAAGGCGCCATGACGCCGGCTGCGGGAGGCCTTGGGAACTACTTGATGAGCTGCCTGACGGCCCGCGAGAGCAAGGAGGCGTTCGAGAGGTTCTGCGGGACGGGTCCTTCGACGAGCACTCTGATACGGATGACCGAGGAGGCGGGCCGCCGACTGGAGGCCAGCGGCGAAGAGATCGAGGCGGAGCTTCGGGCCGAGGAGAAGATCCCCGAGGAAGCTGTCGCAGTTCAGGTATCGATCGATGGCGTGATGATGAGAATGAACGCGGAGACGGAGGGGCCCCATGCTGCGGAGGCGGGTTGGCGAGAGGCGTCGTGCGGTGTCGTTGCGCTGCTCGATGCCGAAGGCAACACGTTGGAGAGCCGCTGTTTCGGGCGTCTTCCCGAACAGGGCAAGCAGAGCCTCAAGGCCCAGGTGAGCCGGGAAGCGTTCCACTGGCTGGGTCGCAAGGAAGGTCTGAAGCTTGTGGCGGTCGCGGACGGCGCGCGTGACAACTGGGGGTTTCTCGAAGGGATGAGTCCCGACGTCATGCTTCTGGATTATTTCCATTGTGCTCAACACGTTAAGGTCGTCGCCGACGCGGCCTTCGGCCCCGACAGCGCTGCGGGCACCGAATGGTTCGACAAATGGAGTCGCATCGTCCTCGACGAACCTGGAGGTGCAGGCAAGCTGATCAGTGCGGTGCGCTATCTCAAGGGGAAAGGAACCGGTCTGGCCGTGATCGAGCGGGAGATGAAGTATTTCCAAAGCAACCGCCGCCGCATGAACTACCACGAAGCCAAGGCGGCGGGCTATCCCGTTGGATCCGGCGCTGTTGAGGCCAGCAACAAGATTCTCGTATCGCAACGCATGAAGCGTTCGGGTCAGCGATGGGGGCGCAGTGGCGGACAGAGCGTGTTGTCTTTCCGAGCCCTGCTCAAGTCCGGTCGCCTGGACCGCGCATGGGAGCGGATTGCCAAGACCTGGCAGACATGGATGCCCCCGGACGCGGCAAATGACAACTTGAAACTTGCCCGCGCAGCCTGATTCGTTCCGACACGACGAATCGTGGTGCCAACACTTCAAACATGCGCCATACGAGAATCACACCCAATGCCCCCGAATCGCTTGATTTCGTGAAGGTCGATCAATATACGACGGTTTCTTCGCCTCTCGGCGTGCAGGACAGTCGGGCGTATAGCTCAGCGGGAGAGCACTTCGTTGACATCGAAGGGGTCACTGGTTCAATCCCAGTTACGCCCACCATGTTTCCGTATCTGACTGCGTTGAACGGCACGAAAACAGGAGACAGTGATGAAAGTCAGGAATTCCCTGAGATCGAGCAAGTCGCGTCATCGCGACTGCCGGATCGTCCGGCGCAAGGGACGCGTCTACGTGATCAACAAGACACAGCGTCGATTCAAGGCACGTCAGGGCTGATCGCCAACCCCGTTCGATAACCCGACCCTGCGTTGCCCTTGAGCATCGCGGACATTTCCGCGTGTTACTGTCGAAGCCGAACACGGCAGGCGACTGAACATGGTGCCGCTCAGAGCACGGTTATTCTAACGCAACCAATCACCGGGTTCCGTACGGTCACTTGGCTACAATCTCAAAAGCCGCGCTGGCCGGCTATCTTGATTACACAAGTGTGGCTGTCATTTTTACTGCCATAGACAACCGGCAACATTGTGGCCAACCGCGTTCCGCAAAGGTCACGGAACGTTGGCCGACCAAGCGCCTTTCCGTCGGCACCCATTGCCGGACCTGCGGGTCTTCACGGGCTTGCCGGATTCTTTGAAGGGTGCCGGGCAACCAATGTTACTGCTGTGGCAATCCGGCAAAACTCGTAGGAATTGGAATAAGTGACTTTCATTGGCGATACATTGTGTGTCATGTTGAAATAGTCTTTACGTCCCCTGTGTGAGAAGCACCGTAACGAGTCTCGGTAATTGGATGTACTACTCGTCCTCCGCAAGACGAATCCTGTCAAAGTCAAAGTCGGGCATGAGCATGTCTGCATTGTCCGACGCGCTTGGTTTGTCGGGGGATATCGCAGGACGCAGAGATCTGGGAAACGACCTGGCTGATTGGGCTCGCTCTCGATTGGCTTATCGGAAACGCGACGGACGATGGATCTGGGTCGAGGACAATGACCTCCCAACACATCGACGCGACACGTCAGATTCTTACAATGACCTGACAAATGGTAAATCCAACGACTCGGCTCGTCGGCTGTTCGCTGTACCTGGCCGAAGTTTTGTCACAGACGAGCATATTGAAGCTGTTGTTCATACAGAGGCTCCAGACGATGGTCCAATCGTGGAGCCCGACATTCGTGCACTTTTGGAATACTATGCCGCCGGCCTCCGATCCGACACACGCGGTTCGGTCTATCAACTGCCAGAACGTCACGGGACAGCTTGGCAGCTGATTGAACTTCTGGGGTCTTGGTGGCCTGAACATGGGCAGACTGCCACCGTCGAAATCCTTCTGGAAAGCCTACCGGCCGCGTTCCGGCAAGCACTGGACCGCAGGGGCGACGACGGCAGCATTGCTGTCGGATGGCCCTTGTCAGTGGGTCGGAAGGAAGGCCTTGTCGTCGTCCAACCTGTTGGGTTGTTGGCAGGTGAATTCGAGCGGACCGATGTTCGATTGATCATGAGTTTTCTTCGATCAGACACACTTGTAAACCCGGACTGGCTCAATCAGGAAGCCCGAAGTGTCGGGTGGAACAAGGTAGCTCTCGGAAAACGGCTCGCTGGCCCCCAAAATGCTCCGTATGTTGTCTCAGAGTTCGGATGGGCACTACGAGAGGCTGCCGCAACGTTGGTAAACGGAGATCTACAGCCAGGGCGGGTCCAGGAGTCGCTGGACTTGACGGTATCCGGAATCCAGAATTGCCTTGGGTTGTTCCTTCCAGAAGACATCTCGATGTCCAAGGCCGCGGCCAGCGACATCGAGACCCTGCGGACTTGGTCCGATGCCGCAATCTATTCCTCAGGGGTCGCTCCGCTTCTCACGCCCTCAAAAGCAGTTCGGCAAGACCGAATTGGGCCTGTCATCGAAACGGAGACTCTCAACGCCGAACAACTCGAAGCAGTCGAAGCCGGTCTCTCTGCGCCGCTTACCGTGGTTACCGGACCTCCAGGCACCGGAAAGAGTCAGTGTGTGACTGCACTGGTTGCCTCGACTGTTGCATCAGGCGGACGCGTTCTGGTCGCAGCAAAAAACCATCAGGCATTGGATGCAATCGAAGAACGAATTGGCAAGGATCGGATTATCCGGATGCGGGACCGCACCGGAGAGGTAGATCGGTCTCTAATGTCAGTGACTAAAGAGTTCGTTGCAGATGAACGATCCCTAAGAAATCCAGGCAATAACTTGGAAGAAATACAAACCTTGGTCGCCCTGTCTGAGCGGCGCAATGAAACTCTAAGGCGGATACAAGAAAAACGTGCGTTGGAGTGCGAGATCGCAGCGATTCTCGAGAGGATCGAAATGATCGCAAGCAGTCGGAAGAGTGGGTCGAAAACGGCAAACAAACCACAGCCCGGATGGTTGGCCCAGTTGTTTCTTCAGCTCTTTCTCTTGTTTTCTTCGAAGCGAGGAAACACCCCGAAAGAGGCTAGCGATCACGCATGGCTGAAACAAAAGCTCAAGGAGATTCGCAAGAGTTCGGGCCGTGTTCCAACGGCCGAAGATCCCGTCTTGCTCGGTCAGATGATCGTCAATATCGCGAAGCCCCTGTTGGGTCGCGTCTTCGATGACCTAATGGCCGTGGGCCCAGAACGCGTCGCCGAGATTGTCGATGCTCTTGGTGATGCCGAACTTTCTGGTGATTCAACGATACCCGACGACATCACCGAGACTGTGTTGGACGCACGACCTGTCTGGTTGACGACCACTCTCTCGCTCCCGCGCCGCATGCCTCTCAAGAGTGAACTGTTTGACCTCGTAGTTATCGATGAGGCGAGTCAGGCAGACATAGCTTCGAGCTTGCCCGCACTCGCAAGGTCGAAGCGCGCCGTCATCGTGGGCGACAATCGTCAACTCTCCTTCATTTCTTCCTTGTCCTTGGCAAAGGACCGAAATCTTCTTGCTGCTGTTGGCTTGTTCGGACAGCGCGGGCTTGGCAAATACTCACAGGGTCGTAGGACACTATTCGACCTCGCCTTGGCGCAAACGATGCGCAGGTCCGATTTCCGTTCGATAATGCTACGGGAACAATATCGGTCAGCACCAGAGATCACCGAGTTCATCGGCGAGAGTTTTTACGAGGGAAAGCTCCGCCCTGCTGTCGATTTCAACCGCCTGATCATTCCCAAAGGCTCAAAACCGGGACTGGCTTGGACAGACGTGAAAGGATCTGCCGAACGTGCGACCGATCGTGGTTATCGCAACAGAGGTGAGGCAGCGGCTATCGCGGCCCACTTGAAAAACCTACTCGTCGACTTGGAATACCCAGGCACTGTCGGAGTCGTTGCACCGTTCAATGCGCAGGTAAGGTTGATTCGTGAGTTGATCGACGGGGTCATACCGTCAGAGATTCGGGAAAACGCTGAGTTGAAGGTCGACACAGTAGACTCTTTTCAGGGCGAAGAGCGCTGCCTGATCGTCTTTTCCGTCGTGAGTTCCAGGGCGGGCCCTGCGGAGGCAGAACGGTTTCTGCGATCCGACCGTCGTCGACTAAATGTTGCAATCAGTCGGGGGCAAGCAGTCACGCATATTTTTGGCGATCTCGAGTTTGCCAAGCGAAAAGGCGCGCCAGTGGAGCTTCGACGGTTGGCCGTGTGGTCGACGGAGCCACGTAGGCGTTTGGAAGACAATGAGGCTGGCAGCATCTGGGAAATCAGACTCCGCGATGCAATGCGACAACGTGGCTGGGATCCCAAACCTCAGTATCCGATTGTCGGAAGGCGTCTGGACTTCGCTCTGTTAGGCGATCGAGTCAACCTCGACATTGAGGTCGATGGCCGGCGGTGGCACCAAGACGCCGACGGCAACCGAAAACTGGATGATCATTTCCGGGACGCTCAGTTGAGGAGCGCTGGATGGAAAGTCGTGCGTTTCTGGGTGGACGAACTGGCACGTGACATGGAGGGATGTCTTGACCGAATCGAACGCGAACTCTGACAGGCCTGCACGCCGCAGGCGAGGATCGGGAGTATTCCTGATCGGGATCATAGTCTTGTTGACGGCAGCCGTGATCGGTTTCTTCGCATGGCAAGTGACAGCATTAAATGCCGTGAACACCGAAATGCGAAGCCTTCAGGGGACAAGGGAAGAGCTTCTCGGGGATGTTGGCAGGCTTCGGGAGGACCGATCTAGACTTACTGCCGAGATCGACGGCTTTGAGTTGCAGCGGGATGAGGCTCGTGCAGCGGCCGAAGAAGAGGGCCGCAGAGCGCAAACATCGAGAGAACTCGCAGAGCGCATTGAGGCGCAAAGGTCGACCCTTGCCGGAATCCAGCGAGAAGCCGATGCACTGCGAGCTGAACAAACGAGACTCGACACTGAAATCAACAGCCTCGGCGATGAAAAAGAAAGGCTTTCGGGGGTCGTATCTGATCTCGAACCCCGTGTAGTTGATCTTGAGCGATCCAAACTGCGGCTGGAAGAGATTCAGGCCGAAACAAACGCGCGCCTTGAAAGACGCCGCGATCTCGACCAGCAGATTGCTGATCTCGAGAGTGAGGTTCGGAATCTCGAGAACCTGCGCCGCGAAAAAGATGCCCAGACTGACGCCATTGAGCGTCTTCGTCCTCAGGCCTCTGAACTGAGAGCTGAAACGGATCGCCTTTCAACTGAGATTGATCGCCAGCGCAGTGAAGCAGAGGCTGCTCGAGCAGATGCTGAAGTCGCCCGTCAGAGCCTCGCTGATGCGCGACAAGAATTAACGACAGCTCGTGGGGATGCTCAAGCTGCAGTGAGCAGGACAAGAGATCTACAAGAACGCGAAGAACAACTGACGGCACGAGTCGCAAGACTTCAGGGCCGATTGGATGCCATCGAGGAAGACCTCCCCGGTCGCGAAAACAGGCTCTCGGTTGTGACGCGCGAGCGTCAACAGGCGCAAACTGATCTTGCGCAAGTGGAAGGCGATTTGGCGTCACGACGCCAGGAACTTGACTCCATAGTGGAAGAACTCGCCCGTTTAACGCCTCGCCGCGATGCACTGTCGCTCCAAGCTGCAAGTCTCGCGACAGAGATTGCGGAAATCACGCAGGAACGTGACGCAGCGCAGTCCCAGAATTCGGCACTCCAAGAGGAGAACAACTCGCTGTCGCAACAAGTCAGAGACCTACGCGTTCGACTGGAGCAGCTTAACTCAGAAGCAGACAGGTCTGCTACACGTCAAGCCGCGCTCGCGGGAAGTGTCGGAGCACTTGAAGAACGCGAACTGGATTTGGAAGGCCAAATCTTGGCGAGCGAAGCACGGCTCAGCGAACTGAGCGCCGAACGGCAGGAGGCAGAGGCAACGCTGGCGGAAACGCGCGACCAAATTAACAGTATCACTTCGGATTTAGCAGCCGAAGAGGAGCAACAACGTGCCCTACTCGATCAGATGAGTGCGGAAGCGGGCAGAGCCGCCGTCCGTCAAGCCGAGCTCGCGGGAAGTGTCGGAGCACTTGAAGAGCGCGAGCTGGCTTTGGAGGTCCAAATCTTGTCGAGCGAAACCCGCCTCAACGAACTGGGAGCCGAACAGCAGGAGGCCGAGGCAACTCTGGCGGAAGTGCGCGACCAACTCGGCAACATCAGATCAGAGCTAACGGCCGCGGATGAACAACTGCGAGATCGACTTGAGCAAGCCGATGTGACAGCGGACAGGATGGCCGTTCGTCAAGCTGAAATTGCGGGCAATGTGGGAGTGCTTGAGGCGCGCAAGCAAGCACTGGAGAGCGAAGTCATTTCGAACGAAGCCCGCCTCAACAAACTGGACGTTGAACAACAAGCTGCAGGGGCATCTTTGGCGGAAGCACGAGATCAACTCGGCAAAGTCAGAACGGAGCTGGCGGACGTGGAGGAGCAACTGCGAGCGGCAAGAGGCAATCTAGCACGGATCAACCGCGAGCTCGACGAGGCCAATCGTCGGCTGGATGCCCAAAGGCAAGAAAGCAATGAAATACAAGTATTTCGTCGGCGGGTCGCGGAACTCGAGGCGAAAGTGAACGAACTGCGCATCAAGCTCGAGCAGATGGAAAAACCCCAAGATGAGGAACAATAGGCAATGAATTTGCTCGACATGAATGCGCTTTGGATCGCGTCAGCTCTTTTTGCCGCGCTCTTGGTGGTCCTGACTGTTGTAGGCATTGTAGCCGTTCTTCTGAACCGGCATGGCCCCACGATAGCAGAACTCGCTGCAGCAGACGCACAGCTAGAAACAAAACAAGCACAACTGGCCAGCATCCAAGAACAGATCATCATTGAGCAGGCGAGATTTGCAGAAGCCCAGAAAAAAGCCTCGGAGGTCGCATGGCTCGAAGAGCGACTAAGCAATCTGAACGCAGAGATTGCAACTCTCGAGCCCCGTCGCGCTGAGATTCTGGAGGTCCAGCAAGAGCTTGATCGCGTTGTGGCAGAGTTAGGCGACACAGTTCGTGAAGCAACGATTGCTGAGAGCGAACTCAAGGGCATTCGCGCCGAAATCGAGCAAGGGAATCGCCTCAAGGCGGAGATCGAATCCATGGCGCGCCGCAGGGATGAACTCGAGGACGAGATCAAACGGCTACAGACAGAACGAGACGACGCAGTGCAAGCCAAACGGCAACTGTCGGATTTGAATGAAAAACTCGAACGACTCACCAGCGCAGTCGCAAGGAAAGAAGGCGTTCTGGACAATCTTGGGGAAAACGAAAACGCCATCCTTGAACGCATTGACAAGGCGAATGACGAAGCGAGTGCATCTGAGAAAAACCTTAATGAAATTCGCGAAGAGTTAGACCAAAAACGGCACGAAAGGGCTTCGATCCGAGTAAATGTCGAAGACCTTCAAGAACGGCGCAGCATGTTGCAAGCCAAGTCTGCCAAACTCGAGCAGCGCATCAAGGAGATGGAGGACGAAGTCGGTGACGGTACGGCGGCTGACCCGCTCAGAGACCTCAAGGAAATGCCTTCGGCTCTCGAGCCTTTGTTGCGCCCCGAATACAGCCCAGCCTCGAACGAAGACCGCGCAGAGAGTGCGCATCTTTGGCGCGCCAAGAAAGCCATTGAAGACTCTGGTCTACGCTATCACCAGCGAACGATCTGGGCTTTTCACACTGCGTTGAAGATTTCTCAGGAAGCACCAATGACGGTGCTGTCTGGGATCTCCGGCACCGGCAAGACCCAACTCCCCAGAAGCTATGCCGCAGGAATGGGTATGGGCTTTCTGCCAATGCCCGTGCAGCCCCGTTGGGACAGTCCTCAAGACATGCTCGGTTTTTACAACTTCATAGAAAAGAAATACCAAGCCACCGAACTCGCTCGTGCCATGTGGCAGTTGAATGGAAAGGGCGAATCAAGCCACGCCGCTGTCTTGAAGGACCGATTACTGCTCGTGCTCCTGGACGAGATGAACCTCGCACGAGTGGAATATTATTTCTCCGAGTTTCTCAGCCGTCTTGAGTTGCGCCCCCCTCCACAGGAGGCTGGGAACCTCGACAAGCGTCGCAATTCTGAAATCCTGATTGAAGTATCGGGAGAGGCACCCGTGCGTCTATTCCCGGGGCACAATATGCTTTTTGCAGGAACGATGAATGAGGACGAGACCACACAGGCTTTGTCGGACAAGGTCCTCGACCGCGGCAACATGCTTCGTTTCCCGGCACCAAAGAAACTCTATGAGTCGCGAGTTGCGACCGACGGCATTAACAAGATGGAACCGATAAGCCGCTCTGTATGGAGCGCTTGGCGTCGCGAAATTTCGGACCTGTCAAATCTGGATCTGGCGCGGAGTATGGTCTCTGATCTGGCTGTCTTGATGGACGAGCTTGAACGCCCTTTCGGACACCGAGTCGGGCAGGCAATGCTCGCATATGCCGCAAACTACCCTGCTCACGATGGGCAGCAACAGAGAGGCAACATCATGGACGCAATGTCCGACCAAGTGGAGATGCGTCTGCTTCCAAAGCTCCGCGGGCTTGAACTCGATGCCTCGCAAGACAAGCTCGGAAGGCTGGCAGATCACGTCAAAGACAGTCTGAAGGATGAGCAACTCGCGGAAGAGATTGATGCATCAATCGTCGCCTCGGCCGATACAGGCCGATTCAGATGGAGAGGTTTGACAAGGTGATCTACCGGCGGCGTCCTTGGGCAATTTCGCATGCTCACAAGTCTGACGACGACTTTTGTGTAGGCCCAACCGACGCAACTGTGGTTTGTCTGGAAAAAGACGAACGACCACGACCCGATTATGCCCCGCTTCCAGGTTTACGACAGCGCGGCACCTTGTGTTTTGAACTTCCCTTACCCGTTGGACAACAGGATCCGCTCAAGAATTCGGGCATTCCGCTGCGACCGCCGACCGGTAAGGAGCCAGTTTCTGCAGAGGAAAAGAACGCGGACCGAGCCATGCGTCGCCTCGAACAGACAATGACCCGCGTGCATGAACTTGAGATAGCAAACGATGACCCTATCAATATCTGGGGGCGCCTGGCACGGCTCTGGCACAAGGCAGAAAATGAGACCAAACCGCTTGTGTCGGAGATCGTTCTCCAGTCACTGTATATGCCGAGACATCTGCGTGACATCATGGAACGGCTTCGTCGGGTCCTGCGGCGAGAACGTGCTATGGTACCCATCGACCGTGTACAGGAGATGGATCAGGCATCAATGATCTGGTTGACGCGGCAGCCAGGCAATACGCTCCCTGAACGCGCTGGCCCGAGCCAAAGAGTGCAAGCTGTAGTGCGCGACGAGTCGCATGACACCGGTGAAAACCGTGTCGTGCATGCTTGGTGCAAGCTAGCAGATGCTGCAGCCAAAGATTGGCTGCGTCATAACGAACATGCTCGGGTATCTCAGAGGTACGCTGATGTGTGTCGGCTGAGGCAGGTGGCCCGAACAGGCAATCGAGATCTTGCAGAATACGGCGTCGGCATAGCTGCAGAAGACCAGCTCCCGAATTTCGTGCTCACACAGGATCCAGACTACCGAGAGGTCTACGAGGCGTGGCGCCGTCTTCTGAACGACAAGAGAAGGCTTGATGAGCTGTGGGCGTGGCAGGGAAGGATCTGGTCGGATTTCTGTGCGCTCGCCATCACCCTCGCGGTTCGGTCAATTCAAGGGTCACGTCTCGTGGCAACGAGCCCAGTCGTGCTCTTCCCCGATCATGATCGCGGAGCGTGGTTTGGTGCTGACCGCCCCCTTGCCGTTTATTTTCTTGAAAAACAACAGCTAGTTGTCGAGGTCCAGTATCGACCGAAGTATGTCGACAAGCCCCGAGATGCCTTCGCAGCTCCCATATGGCTGCGGATTGGAACCTTGATCGGTTTGGATAACCCACGTCGAATCCCGGTCTGGCCCAGACTGGTGTTCTCTCCAGTCAACCTAGAGCATGAAGCCAATGACTGTTCAGAAAACCTCGCAAATTTGGCTGGTCAGGCCTTCGTTTACAAGGCGTTGATCCTGCATTCCGAACCGACAACCGGGCTAGCCGAATCAGCTTCAGATACGCCCAAGGTTACTTCGATCGGGATTGCCCCTTTCGGCCAGCCACTCCTCGAAGGCTTCACCCACATCGCCCAATTGATTTTGGACGAAGTAACCGAACGGGAGAAAGGCCCGTGAAAGATCGTCTGATCGGTCTAGACATAAACGGTTGGCATGATTTCGCCGTGCGAAACTGGCACCTCGATGATGATGGAAGTGAACTGCCTGTTAAGGGAGGCTACATGGTCGATGGAGGACCGGTATCGAGGGTTGTTGACGTCGGCGATGGAGAAAACCTTACGCCAGTTGGTGGACCACGCGCGCAACTGGCTATGCACGGAAAGGGGGATGGCTGGGGGGAATTCGGCGACGAAAAACGCCGAGTTCTGATACGAAGGTCGTGCGACCCAGATGCTTGGTCCGCCTGCATGAAGGAACTCGGCGATAGGCCGCAGATAGCCGTGCTCGCAGTTCCTGATTTTCGTGCGATGGATGATGCGGCTCGAGAGACTCGCCTTGATGCAATGCGAAGTCTTCGCGCAAGGCGCACAATGCTCGTGTGGTCGTCCGTTGCACTGGCACTTCACATGTGCCAACAAAAGAAACTCGACGACAATCAGCGTCTGGGAGTGATTGAGCTCGACACGAAGGGAATTCGACTACAGACGCTCGACATAGTCAAAAGAGATGGGTTCCTGACACCCCGACGGCGATCGGTCGGCCTCCTTGTAGAATCTGCCCTCGGCCTTGACGCGAGGGAACGGAAGGCCCAAGAGCATGTCGCATCGGATAACAGTCACCAATCTTTTGCAAGAACATTGAACCTCGCGGATCTCCCGGCACTCTTGGCGATGTCGGCACCAGGGGAAGTGAAATCGGAGTTGCTGCGCCTTGTGAATGGCGACTGGGTGGAGGCCATCGGTGAGTCGCCTGCCATTAATGTAGATTTCGACCTAAAGTGCTTTTTTGACAAAGCCCATCATGTCGTTCTTCATGGCCCATGCGAACCGGGGCTACTGCATGCCGTCGCGAAGGACCTAAATCATTCCAGTGGAAAGAAAGTCGAAGTCGCCGAACCCAACGCCACCGCGTTCGGCGCTTTCCGTGTTGCCGAGCGCCTCAAACAAGGTTTGCCACCCTGGTTCGACTATCTGCCGAAAATCGAAACGATTGTTCAAAGTGGTGACAAGGTTGAAAGCCTGTCTTTAGTTGACGAGGACGAAGTCGCGGAGGCAGGAAAGGTCTGGCGCAGCCGTAAGCCAGTTAAACTCCTGTGGCAGGCGAAAAGTCCGCGTATCGAAGTATGGCTCAAGAAGGAGGACGACCCCAAGCCCCGTTCATCGCCAGCGTCTGTGCAAGATGCACCAGATCATGATCAAGAAGTTCAACTAATCCTCGAACAACAACCGGCACAGGGTCGAGCAAAACTACGTATCACGGCCGACACTTGGCAGATGCTCCGCGACCGCCCGGCTGTTGTGGATTGGGATGCAGGCAAACACGATCCCGCTGGTCGCGACTGGAAGACTATCATTGCTGACTTCGAGCCGCGCCCCCCTGTCATTCCGGACCGGGTCGTTCTGCCAGCACACAGATACCTCTGGTATCCCGACCGGGATGTAGGCTTGGCCGAGGCACTCAGAGGATTTGATGGGCGGAATTACACACCGGTATACAAGGCATTGATGGACCGCCGACAAGTCTACTTCGATCAACCAGACCATCCCGAACATAACCGGGTCTACTACGCCGTCGATAGTGACGGTGGACGACCACACGGCGTTGACGATGAGGATTGGAGTCGGCTCCAGGACATTCTCAAGCAAGCAGAGCGTGATTTCACAAGCGGCAAGGTCACGAATAATCACGCACTTGGCGTATTGAGTTGGTGCTTCAGGTTGTGCCCACCCAGTGTTTGGCCAATCGTCACGCGCGTACTGAGGCATAAGGGTGGCCGTCCGTCGTTTCCGGGTTGGCGCATAATGTATCCCCAAGCGTTGGGCCGAATTGCGGCGGGTAAAGTAGCATTTGCAGAGGCAATAAAATATCTGAACTCGTTGACGCCTCCTTGGACTCGAGATCAGCAGGCCTGCGCTGCCTTCCTTTTGTCCAGGAATGACGAGATATTTGATTTGCTGGGCCAAAAGACCATCGATCGCTGGTCACGAGCTGCGGCAACCTCATTGAAAGCCGGAGTGAAGCACGGTTTTTCGCAGAGGCAGTATTATGTCCCGGTCTTCATTGCTGGCCTCATGAGATGGCGTCTACGTGAACCGTACGCCTTCACGCCGGAGCATGATCCAAATGTGGACGCTGTTTCAGAACTTTTGGCCGCAACTCTGGAGCGGGACGACATTGGAGGAAAACACCGCACTGCTTATGAGACTGTTCTCGATGCGATCCGCGACAAAGGTACACGTCCAGATCTTCTGCAAACCTTGTTCGACCTGATGTAACCCGAACATTGGAACTGCATGGCCCAGATCACCAATAGAAAACCAATTCCACAAAGTCGACATCATCGCCCCTCAGTCGGGGGCGTCCAAATCGTGAATCGTGAATGTCTCGATTTCGCCCGGTTGCTCGTGCCGCATGTCAACGCCGCACACTTCGTGGCGAATTTGGTCTCGGCTCAAAGGCTGTCGACTGGAACCTTCAGAAACGTCCGGCCGTGCTCGTCCTTCTCGGGCATGTTGCCCGCGCGCATGTTGACCTGGATCGAGGGGATGATCAGTTTCGGCATCGACAGGGTGCTGTCGCGTTCGGTGCGGAGCTTGACGAATTCCTCGCGCGAGCGACCGCTCCCGAAATGCACGTTCTTTTCCTTCTGCTCCCTGACGGTCGTCTCCCATGCGAATTCCTCGCGCCCCGGCGCCTTGTAGTCGTGCCCCACGAATATCCGCGTGTCGTCGGGCAGCGTCAGGATCTTCTGGATCGAGTCGTAGAGATTCTCGGCCGAACCTCCCGGAAAATCCGCCCGCGCCGACCCGAAATCCGGCATGAACATCGTGTCGCCCACAAAGGCGGCATCACCGATCACGTAGGTCAGACACGCCGGCGTGTGCCCCGGAGTTTCGAGGACCGAACACTCCAGTCCGCCGATCCGGAACGTGTCGCCTTCCCGAAACAGCTGATCGAACTGGCTTCCGTCGCGTTCGAACTCGGTGCCTTCGTTGAAGATCTTGCCGAATTCGTCCTGAACGACCGTGACATTGCCGCCGATTCCGATCTGTCCGCCCAGTTGCTGCTGGATGTAGGGTGCCGCTGACAGGTGATCCGCATGAACGTGGCTTTCGAGGATCCACTCCAACTCGAGCCCCCGTGACTTGACCGCCTCGATTACCTTGTCCGCCGACTCCGTCGACGTCCGCCCGGATGCAAAGTCAAAATCAAGAACGCTGTCGACAATGGCACAGGACTTGGACCGGCTGTCCTTGACGATGTAGGAGACCGTGTTGGTCGCATCGTCGAAAAGCGCCGTGACTTCTGCGTGCGTTATGTCTTGCTTGTTCATTGCCTCAACACCCACGAATTGTCTTCCACATTGCGGTGCAATAATGCATGTCTCGCCTCGGTCGTGCAATGCCGACCGGGGCCAATACGACAGGGTCCGATCCTCAGTTGCGATGTTCGGCCCTGAACATCGAAGTCCGGCAGACAGGCAGAAACAGGAGCCAGCCATGAAGCGACAATCGGTTCCAAAGGGCGTCTATGCGGCAGTCTCGACCCCCGTGACGAACGACTATCAACCCGACCTGCCCAGGCTGATTTCTCACTGTCGCTGGCTGCTGGCAAATGGATGCGACGGCCTTGCTCCGCTCGGCACCACAGGGGAGGCCAATTCGCAGTCGCTGTCGGACCGTTTGAACCTGATTGACGGATTGGCCGATTCCGACCTTCCCATGGACCGGGTCATCGTCGGAACGGGGACGACATCGATCGGCGATACGGTCCGCATCTCAAAGGCTGCTCTTGATGCCGGCACCGCGCGGCTGCTCATGCTGCCGCCGTTCTACTACCACAATGCGTCGACCGAGGGGCTATTCTCGTATTTTGCGAGTGTGGCAGAACGCCTTGGATCCCACGATCCGCGAATCCTTCTCTATCACATTCCCCAGATGTCCAAGGTCCCGATCGCCCTGTCGCTCGCAAGGAGGCTGCGCGAGGCTTTCCCCGGCGTGTTTGTCGGCATCAAGGACAGCGGTGGCGACTTCGAGTACACCAAATCGTTCATCGACGCGTTCGACAGCTTCGAGGCATTCTCTGGAAGCGAACCGCTGGCCGCTGCCAATCTCGAAGCCGGCGGCTGGGGGTGCATTTCTGCGACAACCAACGTTTCCGCCCCGCTCGTCGCCGAGAGACTGCGGGCAAGCAACAGCGACGACATGGCGAGACTCGATGAACTGATCGACCGCGTGCGTTCGATCATCGCCGACGTCAACACGGTCTCGGCAACGAAAGCCGTCCTCGCACGGTTGCGGCACGATCCAGCATGGTCACGGACAATTCCGCCGAACGTGGACCTCGATTCCGCAACAACCGATCACATCATGCAAAAACTCGCCGCCTGCCGGGATCTGCACGCTGACTTTGCGGAGTTTCAACGGGAACAAGGTGCCGCCTGACTGCACCCGGTGAGTGTGCCGGCCATCCGAGAAGGCCATCAGACACGATCAGCTCACGGCATGCTCCCCTTGGCCATCGATGACCTTGCCATCTATCGGAATGCTTCCCAGCGGCACCACCGACCGAGAGGCGTCAGCAGTCCGGGGACATGCATAGCCCCAATCATGGCCCAAGTCCCTGTCACGCATGACGATTCGAGCGCGCCGCCGACACCGCGATTGACGGTCGTGCCCACTCCCCGACCAAATCGCAGCCCGGGAGTGGCAGAAGCCGATTGCCGCCGGTCACTTGATCCGGCGGCGATCGTCCAGACTCAATTGCAGCGCGGCTCGATGTTGTTTTCGGCGGCGTAAGCTGCCGAATCCTCTTCGATCAATGGATCGATCACGCTCTTGTCGGACACGCGGAAGTCCGTGATCAACGACCATGTCTGCGTGTTTGCATCCCATTGCTGGACGGCACCGAGTCCCGGTCCGCCGTGGTTTTCGCAGGTCACCGCGAAACTCGGCCCGAAATTCGGGAACCCAAGCGCGGTCATCTTCTCTTCGTCGATGACAAGAGCTTCCATCCCGTCGCGCATCATCGCCGGCGTGATCTCGGCAACCCCGTGGATCTCCTGGGCCGTCCTGGCCGCTTCGACCGCAAGCATGGCAGCGTAGAATGCCCGGTTGTACAGGACTGTGCCGATCTGATCGCCCGCGCCGGCTGCGAGTCCCCGATCGACCACATACGTCTGCAGGTCGTCGAAAACCGGATAGTCCGAGCCGGTGTTGTGCAACGCCAGCGACTTGTAACCGTGGGCCCCTGCCCCTGCGGGCACCGTGTCAACCTCGGAACCGGACCACCAGACGCCGATGAAGTTCTCCATCGGATAGCGAATGTTTGCCGCTTCCTGGATGGCGACCTGATTCATGACGCCCCAGCCCCACATCAGCAGGTAGTCGGGCTGTTCACGACGAATCTGAAGCCATTGCGACGTCTGCTCCTGACCCGGATGATCGACCGGCAGCAGGGTCAGCGCGTATCCGTGCTTCTTGGACAGTTCCTCGAGCGTCCGGATCGGTTCCTTGCCGTAAGCCGAGTTGTGATAGAGCAGCGCAACGGTCTTGCCTTCGATGTTGCCACCATTCAGGTCGAGAATGTGATTGATCGCGTGGCTCGCGCCATCCCAGTAATGGGCCGGATAGTTGAAGATGTGGCTGAAGATCGTGCCGTTTGCGGCCGATGTTCGTCCGTAGCCCATGGAATGAACCGGAATGCCGTCAGCCGTTGCCTTCGGGATCAGCTGGTAGGTGATCCCCGTCGAAACCGGCTGATAGAGCAATGCGCCTTCACCCTTGGTCGCCTCGTAGCATTCGACGCCCTTTTCGGTGTTGTAGCCGGTCTCGCATTCGATGACCCGCGCCTTGATGCCGCCAATTCCGCCGTCACGCTCGTTGATCAGCGTGAAATAGTCCGCGTATCCGTCAGCGACAGGAATGCCGTTCGGCGCGTACGGCCCTGTCCGATAGCTCAGTGACGGAAAGACCAGTTCAGCGGCCGGCACCGCTCCGGCGGCGATGGACGCAGCAACGACCAGTGTCGTCAATCTCTTGATGTACATGTCTTCATTCTCCCCTTTTCTTGAACGATCGGGCCCCGCATCGCGGGGGCTTCAGCAAGGAAACTAATGCGAGAAGGGCCGGAACTGCAACTTTTCCGTGAAGATGCTCAGCAGCGCCGCAAAGCCATGCGGTTCCACGACGAGCAAGAAGACGATCAGCCGCCGTCGTACTGCCTCTGGTCATCGATGACCTTGCCGTCATTCGGAAGGCTTCCCACAGGCACCACCGAGACATTTCCGCGAAGCTTCAGCGCCTGCCTGACGGTCGCGGAAATCGCCGTCGCATCTGCGCTTCCGTCATCGGCCTCGACGTGGACATCCAGCGTGTCCTGTTCGTCGACCCGCCCGACGATCACCCGAACGCGGGCGATTTCAGGGTGACCCTCGACAATCCGGGCCACCTGTTCGGGCCTGACGAACATCCCCTTGACCTTCGCGGTCTGGTCGGCACGCCCCATCCATCCGCTGATGCGCATGTTGGTGCGCCCGCAAGGGCTCTCGCCCGGCATCACCGACGACAGATCCCCGGTCGCAAATCGGATGAGCGGATAGTCCCGGTTGAGCGCCGTCACCACGACCTCGCCGACTTCGCCGTCTGCCACGGGATTGCCAGTTCCCGGCGTCACGATCTCGACGACGACACCCTCGTCGACGATCAGACCTTCCATCGCGGGGCTCTCGTAGGCAACGTTGCCGAGATCCGCCGTGCCGTAGAACTGGAGGCACAGAATCCCCCGCTCGGCGTACTCCTGTCGGAGGCTCGCAAACAGCGCGCCCCCTCCGACGGCAGCGCGACGGATCGAGGTCAGATCCAGACCCAGCTCGTCGCCCTTGTCGAGGATGACCTTGAGGAAATCCGGCGTCCCCGCATACGCGGTGACACCAAGATGCGCTGCCGCCCGTGCCTGGAGTTCGCTCTGCCCGGTTCCGGCCGGAACCACCGTCGCACCGATTTCGGCCGCCGCCGACTCGACCATCATGCCGGCGGGCGTCAGGTGGTACGAGAGACAGTTCTGGATGATGTCGTCGGCACCGATCCCGCAGGCACGCAGAAACCGGCCAAGGCGCCACCAGTCGCCGGTCCGACGGCCGGGCTCGTAGATCGGCCCTGGCGACTGGAACAGCAGTTCCAAGCGATTGGCAGCAACCGGCGTGTAACCTCCGAGCGGGTCCCCTTGCGACTGGGCGCCCACGAGATCCGACTTTCTGGTGACCGGAAGGGCGGCGAGTGTCTCGCGAGACGTGACGCTCGCAGGGTCGATGTCGCTCAGCAACGCCCCATACGCCTTCGTTTGTTCGCGTGCATGGGCGATCAGGGCCGGCAACTCGCGCGCAAGGTCCGCCGCCCTCTGGTCGTGCGACCGTGTTTCAAGAGCATCAGGGGTCACGCCGGTCTCCTGCAATTTCGTTCATGGGTGTTTCGCCACGGAGGAGCGGTGGCGCTGCATGGCAGCAATCAGCTCAACCATCGCTTGCGGCGGCGATAGGAACGCACGTCGCGGTAGCTCTTGCGTCCCTGCTCGGACATTCCGAGATAGAATTCCTTGACGTCGGGGTTTTCCCGCAATTCCGCCGCCGGACCATCCATGACCACGCGACCGCTCTCGAGGATGTAGCCGTAACCGGCGAATCTCAGCGCGACATTGGTGTTCTGTTCGGCCAGAAGGAACGACACGCCCTCTTTCTCGTTGAGGTCGCGAACGATGCAGAAAATCTCCTCGACCAGTTGCGGAGCAAGTCCCATCGAAGGCTCGTCGAGGAGGACGGTTTCCGGGCGCGACATCAATGCCCGACCGATCGCGCACATCTGCTGCTCGCCGCCCGAGGTATAGCCCGCCTGGCTCTTCCGGCGATCCTTCAGCCTCGGGAAATACTGGTAGACCATGTCGAGATCGTCCTGGATGGCGGCGCGGCCATCAGTTCGGGTGTAGGCCCCGGTGTAGAGATTCTCTTCGACGGTCAGGTGTTCGAAGCAGTGACGGCCCTCCATCACCTGTATGACCCCGCGGCGCACGAGTTCCGACGGCGAGAGGTCGGCAACCGACTGGCCGCGATACATGATCGTGCCCTTGGTGACCTCGCCGCGCTCGGAATGCAGAAGGTTCGAAATGGCCTTCAAGGTCGTCGTCTTGCCGGCGCCGTTGCCGCCCAGCAATGCCGTGATCCCGCCCTTGGGAACCGACAGGCTGATCCCCTTCAGCACAAGAATGACGTGATTGAAGATCACCTCAATGTTGTTGACCTCGAGGAGCAGGTCACCTGAACGAGGCGCATCAGTGGCTGAAGACATGCATCACCCCGATCTTGGTTCAAGTCCCTGTCACGGGTGCCGATGCACGCGCGCTGCCGACACCGCCAATGACGGTTTTTTTTGGGCCACTCCCTGGCTGCGCTGCAGCTAGGGAGTGGAAGAAGTTGAATGCCGCCGGTCACCTGATCTGGCGGCAATCGTTCGGAATCAGCCGCAGCGCGGCTCGATGTTGTTTTCGGCGGCGTAGGCAGCCGAATCCTCAGCGATCAGAGCGTCGATGACTTCCTTGTCGGAGACAGTGAAGTCGGTGATCAATGACCACGTCTGCGTTTCCGCATCCCACTGCTGGACGGCGCCGAGGCCAAGTCCGCCGTGGTTTTCGCAGGTGACGGTGAAGCTCGGACCGAAGTTCGGAAGGCCAAGAGCCGTCATCTTTTCCTCGTTCATGACGAGGGCTTCCATCCCGTCGCGCATCATCGCCGGCGTGATTTGGGCAACCCCGTGGATCTCCTGTGCCGTTTTCGCCGCTTCGACGGCAAGCATGGCAGCGTAGAAACCGCGGTTGTACAGGACCGTGCCGATCCGATCGCCCGCGCCCGCCGCGAGTCCGCGGTCGACCACATAGGTCTGCAGATCATCGAAGACCGGATAGTCCGAGCCGGTGTTGTGCAACGCCAACGCTTTGTAACCGTGGGCGCCAGCGCCTGCGGGCAAGGTGTCGATTTCGGATCCGGACCACCAGACACCGATGAAGTTCTCCATCGGATAGCGAATGTTTGCCGCTTCCTGGATGGCGACCTGGTTCATGACGCCCCAGCCCCACATCAGAACGTAGTCGGGCTGTTCACGACGGATCTGAAGCCATTGCGACTTCTGTTCCTGTCCCGGATGATCGACCGGCAGCAGGGTCAGCGAATAGCCGTGCTTCTTGGACAGTTCTTCGAGCGTCCGGATCGGTTCCTTTCCGTAGGCCGAATTGTGGTAGACCAGCGCGACCGTCTTGCCTTCGATGTTGCCATCGTTGAGGTCGAGAATGTGGTTGATCGCGTGGCTCGCGCCATCCCAGTAGTTGGCCGGATAGTTGAAGATGTGGCTGAAGATCGTGCCGTTTGCGGCCGATGTTCGACCGTAACCCATGGAATGCACCGGAATGCCGTCAGCCGTTGCCTTCGGAATCAGCTGGTAGGTGATCCCCGTCGAAAGAGGCTGGTAGACCAGCGCGCCTTCGCCCTTGGTCGCCTCGTAGCATTCGACGCCCTTTTCGGTGTTGTAGCCGGTTTCGCATTCGATGAGCCGCACCTTGACGCCGCCGATGCCGCCGTCGCGCTCGTTGACCAGCGTGAAATAATCCGCGTAGCCGTCGGCGAAAGAAATGCCGTTCGGCGCGTACGGCCCAGTCCGATAGCTCAGCGACGGAAAGACCAGTTCAGCAGCGACCGGCACCGCTCCCGCGGCGATGGACGCGGCGACGACAAGTGTCGTCAGTCCCTTGAGTTTCATGTCCTTGTTCTCCCTTTTTTGAACGACCGAGCCCCGCACAGCAGGGCACGTCAGTGATGTACCTAATGCGGGAAGGGCCAGAGCCGCAACTTCTCCTTGATGATTCTCCACAGCATCGCAAGACCGTGCGGTTCCACAATGAGAAAGAAGACGATCAGCGCCCCGACGATGGCGAATTCGAAATGAGCCGCCAGATCGGTTGCCCATCCCAGCTGTCCCACCATGATGTTCTTCAATAACACGGGCAGCAGAACCATGAAAGCTGCGCCGGCGAAGGAACCGAAGATCGATCCAAGACCGCCGATGATGATCATGAACAGAACGACGAAGGACTTCTGAATGCCGAAGGCCTCGGTCACTTCGACCGCACCAAGATAGACGCTGAAGAAGAGGGCCCCCGCCACCCCGATGTAGAATGAACTGACCGCAAACGCGCCGAGCTTGGCTTTCAGAGGATTCACCCCGATGATCTCTGCAGCAATGTCCATGTCCCGGATCGCCATCCACGTGCGGCCATTGCTGCCGCGAGTCATGTTCCGCGCAGCCCACGCGAGACCGATCGTGAAGACGATGCAGAACAGATAGGCCGCTGTCGGCGTGGCCTCGGGACCGGTGACCTCGAACCCGAACACCGTTCGCTCGGGCGCGTTGATCTGGCCCGACGCCGAGTAGTTGTAGAACCACGCGACCTTGTTGAAGAGCCAGACGAGAAAGAACTGGGCCGCGAGCGTGGCGACCGCGAGATAGAATCCCTTGATGCGCAGGGACGGCAATCCGAAGAACATCCCGACCACCGCCGTGACGCCGCCAGAGAGCAGGACGCAAAAGAATATGTTCAGATCGGGAAACGCGGTCATCAGCTTGTAGCAGGCGTAGGCGCCGACCGCCATGAAACCGCCGGTTCCGAGCGAAACCTGTCCGCAGTACCCGGTCAGGATGTTCAGGCCGAGCGCCGCGATCGAATAGATGAGGAACGGGAGTATGACGGCGTTGGCCCAGTAGTCGTTGATGACGAATGGAACGACCAGAAGGGCAATCGCGACAACGCCATGATAGAACCACCGGTCGAACGATATCGAAAAGGTGGCCTGATCCGCCGTGTAGGATGTCTTGAACTCGCCGACTTCACGATAAAGCACGTTCAGACCCTCTCGATGATCTTTTCGCCGAACAGACCCTGGGGCCTGAAGACGAGAAACATGAGCGCCAGCATGTAGGCGAACCAGTTTTCGGTCGCGCCACCAAGGAAGGGAGCCCCGATCAGGAACTCGAACAGCTTCTCGCCGACGCCGATGATCAGCCCGCCGATGATGGCTCCTGGAATCGAAGTGAAGCCGCCGAGAATCAGCACCGGCAGCGCCTTGAGCGCGATGAGCGACAACGAGAACTGAACGCCCGACTTGGAACCCCACATGATGCCCGCGACCAGAGCGACGAATCCGGCGATCGACCAGACGATGACCCAGATCACCCGCAGGGAAATCCCGACCGACAGCGCAGCCTGGTGATCATCGGCAACCGCCCGCAACGCGCGTCCGGTCTTGGTGTACTGGGAAAACACCACCAGACTGATGACCAGAACGGCGGCGACCACGCTCGCCCAGATGTCGAGATTGTCGAGGTAGAAACCGTAGAATTTGTCGCCGCCAAGAAAGGCCGTCGATTCCTCGATCCAGAAATTGCCGCCCTGGGGAATGCCGATGTCCAGTTTCTTGATGTCGGCGCCCCACATCAGGTCCCCGAAGCCCTCCATGAAATAGGCAAGCCCAATGGTTGCCATGAAGAGAATGATGGGTTCCTGATTGACGAGATGCTTCAGGATCAGCTTTTCGACCAGCCAGGCGAAGACGAACATGACGAAAAGAGCCAGAATCACGGCTGCGATGGCGGGCAGATGCCAGCCAAAATGGTGAATCTCGGTGCCGAAAATCGCGTTGATCAGATGCGCGAACGGAATCTGGCCATCCTTGAAGCCAACGAGGGTCAGGGCCGCGAACAGCGCCATCACCCCTTGGGCGTAATTGAAGATGCCGGACGCCTTGAAGATCAGCACGAAACCGAGCGCGACGAGCGCATACATCACGCCGGCCATCAAGCCGTTCAGGAACACCTCCACCCCGAAGAAGAATCCCGCCGACATTCATGCACCTCCCGACCAATGGTGGGCAATCATGATCGCGACCCGCTGGGCCTGGATGCATGGATCCATTCGGTCAATTGCCTCAGTCATGAGCGACTCCGAGATAGGCATCGATCACGTCTTCGTTGTTGCGAACCTCATCGGGCGAGCCGTCGCCGATCTTGCGCCCGTAGTCCATCACGACGACCCTGTCGGCAAGATCCATGACGACACCCATGTCATGTTCGATCAGCGCGATGGTCGTTCCGAATTCATCATTCACGTCGAGAATGAAGCGCGACATGTCCTCTTTTTCCTCGACATTCATCCCCGCCATCGGTTCGTCGAGAAGCAGCAGTCTCGGCTCGGCGGCGAGCGCGCGCCCGAGTTCGACCCGCTTTTGCAGGCCGTAGGGCAATCGCCCGACGGGCGTCTTCCTGATCGCCTGAATCTCGAGGAAGTCGATGATCTTCTCGACGACTTCGCGGTGGGCGACCTCCTCGCGTTCGGCTCCTCCCCACCACACCAGCTGGCTCAGGAACCCCGAGCGCGTCCAGGTCAACCGGCCGGTCATGATGTTGTCGAGGGTCGTCATCCCGCGAAACAGGGCGATGTTCTGAAACGTCCGGGCGATGCCCTGACGCGCGATCTGGTGGGGCTTGAGCGGACCGCGCTTCTTCCCCTCGAACAGGATCTCGCCCTCCTGCGGGTGATAGAATCCGTTGATCACGTTCAGCATCGAGGACTTGCCCGCACCGTTCGGCCCGATGATCGCCCTGATCTCGCCGTCCTCGATGTCAAAGGACATGTCCTTGATCGCGGTGACGCCGCCGAATCTGAGCGTGATGTTCCGGCACTCCATGATGGGACCCGAGGTCCCCGAGCGCCCGGCCTCCCGTCCGCTGTCCATCGGACGACCCGAAGCGGTTGCTTCACTTGCCATTGAAACCTCGGAACTCATGCCGCTTGCCTCACATTGGCGCGATCATCGCCCTCGCGGACGTCGCGGATCTCGAGAGTCGCGGAGATCGTTCCCTTGCGTCCGTCCTCGTAGGTGACTTCGGTCTCGACGAACACGCTCGTCGAGCCATCATAAAGGGCCGTGAACAGGGGAGCGTACTTTTCCTCGATGATGCGTCGGCGGACTTTCCGCGTCCGGGTCAGTTCGCCATCGTCTGCGTCGAGCTCCTTGTGCAGAATAAGGAAGCGCCTGATCTGGCAGCCCGAGAGCGATTCGTCCTGGCTGAGCGAGACGTTGACCTCTTCGATGTGACGCTCGATCATCGCGTAGACATCGGGGTGCGCTGCGAGTTCCTGATACGATGCATAGGCGACGTTGTTCCGTTCAGCCCAGTTGCCGACCGCCGTCAGGTCGATATTGATGAAAGCCGTGCAGAACTCCTGATTGGCTCCCAACACCACCGCTTCGAGGATGTTGGGATAGAACTTCAGCTTGTTCTCGACGTACTTCGGCGCAAACATCAGACCGTCAGCTGTCTTGCCGACATCGCGGGCCCGATCGATGATTCTGAGATGTCCGGTGCTCTCCTCGATCACCCCGGCGTCGCCCGTTGCGACCCAGCCGCCTTCCCGCTTGGTGTCCTTGGTGCTGCTTTCGTTGCGGAAATACTCGACGAACACGCCCGGAGACCGGTAGTGGACTTCGCCGGCGTCATCGACCCTGACCTCGACGCCGGGGGATGGAATCCCAACGGTGTCGGGCCTGACCTCGCCATCGGGCTGCTGGGTGATGAACACGCTGGCCTCGGTCTGACCGTAGAGCTGCTTGAGATTGATTCCGAGCGCCCGATAGAAAACGAAGATTTCCGGTCCGATGGCTTCGCCTGCAGTGTATCCGATCCGCACCCGGGACAGACCCAGATTGTTCTTGAGCGGTCCGTACACGAGCAGTTCGCCGAGCCGGTAGCGGAGCCGCTGCCCGAACGACACTGGTCGACCTTCGAGGATATCCGCGCCGACCTTGCGTGCCACCTCCATGAAATGGCTGAACATGCGCCGCTTCATGGGACTTGCGTCCTCCATGCGGATCATCACGCTCGTCAGCATCTGCTCGAAGATGCGCGGTGGCGCGAAGTAGTAGCTTGGTCCGATCTCCTTGAGATCATGCAGCATGGTCGCGTCGCTCTCCGGGCAGGCGACGCAGAAACCCGTCCAGTAGGCCTGACCGATGGAGAAGATGAAATCCCCGACCCACGCCATCGGCAGATAAGCCAGAACCGAGTCGGTTTGCGCAAGCGTGTCGAATTCGGATGAATTCCGCGAGGTCTCGATGATGTTGCGATTCGACAGGACGACGCCCTTGGGACGCCCCGTGGTGCCGGAGGTGTAGAGCATGACACAGGTCGTGTCGGCGTTCTGTCGCGCGAGCCGCCTTGCGAGTTCATCCGCGACTTCGGGGCCGCTCGCGCGTCCCTTTTCCTCGATCTCTTCGTGGTCGTGCAGGCGGGACTTGTCGTATTTTCTCAGGCCTCTTGGGTCGAGGTAGATGACCTGTTCGAGATCTTTCAGGCTTTCCTGTGCGTTCAGGATCTTGTCAACCTGCTCCTGATCGCCGGCAACGGCGAAGCGTGCCGAGCAATGGGAGAGAACGAACGCCATCTCGTCGGCGACGGCATCCTGGTAGACCGGGACCGGAATTCCGCCGACAGACTGGACGGCAACCATCGACATGTACAACCGTGGCCGGTTGCGTCCGATGATGGCGACGTGATCACCCTCGTTCAGTCCGAGCGTCAGCAGACCGCGAGCCAGTGCATTGACCGTCTGTGCGGTTTCGGCCCAGCTCCATGACTGCCAGATCCCGAACTCCTTCTCCCGATAGGCCGGCGCATCGGGGAACTGCTCGGCGTTTCGCGCCAGCAGTCTCGGGAGCGTATCGAGATTGGTCTTGGATGTGTCAGGTTTGACCAAGTGCCGATTGCCTCCTTGTCACCATCGCTCGCAAGCGCGGATCACGCAACGGATCCGTGAATCACGATCAATCGAAACTGCGTTCGTGTAAAGTGTGCCGGTCATCTTCTCAAGGGCTTGCAGACGGCACAAGGGATGGGTCAGATCGGTCGCGTGATGCAGAATCGTCCTGACGGCCGTCACGACGTGTCGGATGCGGCCTCGGACAATCTCGCGATTTCTTCCTTGATCTTCAGCTTCTGCTTCTTGAGCGCCACGACGTCCAAATGTTCGTATCCCGGTCGCCGTTCGATGGCTTCGATTTCATGCGACAGTTCTTCGTGTCGTTTCTTGAGTTCGGCGAGATCAGGATTGGTGCTCATCGGTTTCCTCCAGAGTCCAGGGTCACATTTGGCAGTGTCATTCCATCACATCTTCAATTCGATGTCACCCGTTGCAGGGTCACAATTTGATGCCGAACGCCCATATTCGACACCTGCCGTGATCGAGCGTCACGCAATCCGACCTGTTGGGCGCGATTTCGCGGGGTGATGCAGAGACATGGGCTGGAACTGAACGCGGAAACGGCATTTTCCACGGCAAGACCCGAAGTGAGTTCGGCCGTGGTTGGTCGCCAATCGCATGGACCCGAGCGACCATCAGCGATCGATTCGCGACGCCTTGATTCCGCTTTCATCTGTCGGTGCGGTGTACGGAGACGATGAGAAGTCGAGCGCGGCGCCGTCACGGAGGATTCGCCGGGCTGCAAGGGAATGGGACTCCCCGTCTTCGCGATGATCGTCTCCCCGGTGGACGACAAATGGAAAGAGCAGCCTGTCGGGAGACTTCGCGCCCTTTCGCGCTCGGACCACCACCCGTCGGGCATCGCGTCCCGCGCGAGATGCGATCGGCAAGACTCGAATGTCGCCTGCGAATTCGTGCAATACCGCTAACAGTTCGCTCAACCGGGCCGCCGGATAGACCGCCGTCATGAATCCGCCAGGTTTCAGCCTGCGGGCGCCGATCCTCAGCCATTCGGCCAGTCCGATCGCTTCGCGGACCGCGATGGCCTTGCCGGCATCAGCCGGTGACGATGCGGTACCGGCCTCGAAGTACGGCGGGTTGGTCATGACATGATCGAAGTTCCTCAGGAGCAATTCGGAAGGCACCCTCGCAACATCTGCGATCACGACCGACATGGGAATCTTGTTGTTGATGGCATTCTTGCGAGCGAGATCGGCATAGGTCGGCTGCACCTCGATCCCGACGATATCGAGTTCTTGCACACGACAACCGAGACAAAGACTGGCGACTCCTGTTCCGCAACCCAGATCGAGGACGGATTCGCCCGATCTGGCCGGGACGGCCGCCGCCAGAAACACGGAATCGTGCGAGGCGCGAAACCCAGAGACGGGTTGCAACGCCCGGATGCGACCATCGAGAAAAGCGTCTTCGCTGGTCGCGACCTCGTCAGTCATCGATCGGTGGAAGCTCGATGTCGTTGTCGACGAGAATCGCCCGTGACATGAAGAAGTCGCGTTGCGCGACCAGGATGCGTCTTGGAAAGACCCCGATCGAACCCTCGAGCGCGCTCATGTGGACGTCAACCGTGAAGCAACGTATACCCTCGCTCTCCAGGATTGCCTGACAAAAGGCGATCGTTGCCAGATCATTGGTTCGCAGAAGTTCTCGCATGATCGAGCCTTAACGGAACGGTCAATGACTTGTCGAGACGGACTCGATCACCATATGTCAGAATACAACGGACTCACGAGCGTCGAGATCAGCCATGTTGCAAGCCGAAGTCAGCACAGAGCCGATCGAAGTCCTGGGATCGATCCCCAGTCTCGCCGACGATCTCGTCGCCGTGGAGCAGGTCATCCGCGACCGCCTGAAGTCCCGGTACGCACCCCGGGTCGAGGATATCGCGGCCCATATTTTCGACGGTGGCGGCAAGCGGTTGAGACCGCTCCTCACGCTCGCGGCAGCGCGGATGTGCGGCTACGAAGGGACGGCCCATGTTGGGCTCGCGGCAACTGTCGAGTTGATCCACACGGCCACGCTTCTGCACGACGATGTCATCGACGAAAGCCAGCGCCGGCGCGGTCGACCGACGGCGAATCTCCTGTGGGACAACAAGTCGTCGGTCCTGGTCGGCGACTACCTGTTCTCGCGGGCGTTTCAGTTGATGGTCGAGACCGGATCGATCCGGATCCTCGATGTTCTGGCGAACGCTTCGGCGACGATCGCCGAGGGCGAGGTACTGCAACTGACCGCCAGCCGATCGCTTGCCACTGACGAGGCGACATACCTCAAGGTCATTCGCGGAAAGACCGCCGCGCTGTTCTCCGCCGCAACCGAGGTTGGCGGGATCATCGCCGGGGCGCCGGAAAACGTCGTCGAGGCGCTCAGCGAATTCGGGTTGGCCTTTGGCATCTGCTTCCAGATCACCGACGACATTCTCGACTACCAGAGCGACACGCGCGGGCTCCACAAGAACATCGGCGACGACTTTCGCGAAAGCAAGCTGACGCTTCCGGTCATCAAGGCCGTTTCGGACGGCTCGCCCGAGGAGATCGAGTTCTGGAGACGGATCATCGAGCGTGGTGAACCCGGTGACGATGACTTCGACAAGGCGCTGGAGATCCTCAAGCGCCGCAACAGCCTCGCTCGGGCGCGAGCCGACGCCGAGAACTGGTCGGACAAAGCGACCGTCGCGCTGTCGTCGTTGCCGGATTCATCGGGTTTCGGCATTCGCGACCTGCTGATCGATCTTGCCAAAAGCTCGGTTTCGCGACTGAACTGAACGCATCGGGGCCTTTGCGCTCGAACGCCCTGAAAGGCCTCCGACCCGCCCCCGCGACCTACGGGCAGACGACCGCGATAACCGCGCGTTCGACGTCAGTCATCTGGCCCAACAATGACCGGCAAAAGCGACCTTCTTGGCTGACCTGAGCCGATCTTTCGTTTGCTGATCGTCAGCGCCGCCGATCATTGTCGACTTCGACGTGATCCATGGCTTCCTCGTGGGATCACTCAGCATGGTGCGCCAACATGTCGACGTCATGCCCCGGCAAGACCGAACCTTGCCTGCATGCTTGCGATGAAACGCTTTCGCAATTCGCCAGTCGAGATGAACTCGCCATCTTCCGCTTCACTCAATCGCGCATTGATCCTAGCAACGATGCTCTCTTGTTCGTCCAGATATCGCTCGATCGCTTCATTGGCGTGATACGATCTCGACCGTCGTGAGGCGTCCGCCAGCCGATCCAGGCGGTCACGGATCTCCGGTTTCGTGCTGACGGACAAGGCGCAAATCTTGGTCATGGCTCATCCTTTTGTTGAGTGCATTCTCGACATGGCATGGCGATGGAGCTCTTTTGCCAAAGTGTCGCCCACGAAACCAGACGAGAGTTCCTCGAAACGCACGACCGAAAGGCCTCGCTCCCGTACGCGCCAGCTTCGATGGCGATCAGCTACGGGCTGTTATTCGATAGTCCTTCCGAGACCACGAAAATCACGGCTTGCGGCTTTCTCGGAGTCATGGACAGGCGAATGTCCGGTCGACGCGTGCAAAGGTCGTGATGTCGCCTAAATCCTCGGTTCGAAGATGATGACTTCAAGGTTGTCCAAGCCAGACAGCGCCGTCTCGATGACCGGACGAACATCACGCCAGTCGAGCCCGCCGAGACCGCAACCAAGAGACGGAACGGCGATCGATCGGATGTCATGCGCGCAGATGACCTCGACAAGAGCCGTCAGCCCCGCCTCAATGTCTTCAATCCGACTGTCATCGCGCCAGTGCCGCTTGGTTGGAAAGTTGATGATCATGCGCGGGGCGGTGAGTTGCCGTGTCTCGAACACGAACATGTGGCCCGGTCGGACATGTCCGTGTTCGCAAGCTTTGGCGTACGCGCGAAAGTTGTCCGGGAATGCCTTTTTGAACTGGAGCGCCAACCCGCGCCCCATGACGCCAACGCAGTTGACCGGGTTCACAAGAGCCTCAGCGTCTTCGGCGAAAATGTCACCGGTCTTTTCACGAATCATCCGATCCATCTCCACTTCGTCGAGACCTTCCGCACCGACACGGAATTCTGATCATTCACAGACCGCGCGAAATTTGCATCGAAAGCGCTGAGTGCTCGTGTCATGGTGAATCGGATGCCATTGGAATTGACAAGAGGCAGAACTCGCTGCCCGCCGCACTTTCTGAAAAATCCATCAACGTCATGGCCTTGTGACCCTCAAACCTGTCTCTCTTGTTCCGACAGCGCCTCACGCCTGTTCCGTCCATGATCTTCAGGATTCCGACTGTCGACTGTTGAGAACGGTCGCTTCGATCCACCATTCATCCTGTCGCCTGGCAATCTCGGATTTTGCAACTTTTGCCTCGGCCTCGCTCGCGTAGACCCCGAAACAGGTCGCTCCCGAACCTGTCATCCGAACAACCCCTGCACCACTTGCCCGCAAGGCCTGCATGACCTCGGCGATTGACGGCTCCAGCCGGACGGCAACTGCCTCCAAATCGTTCGTGAGACCTGAAAGCCACTCGATTGCCTGATGGACATTGAGGCCTCTTGTCGGGATGACAAGCTCGCTTCCACGTGAGTCAACGGGCCCGTATTCCGAAAACACCCGGCCTGTCGACACCTGCCGTCCGGGGTTGACGAGGACGACCGGAAGCGGCGGCAGGCAAGTCACCGGTTCAACCTGTTCTCCCACGCCGCGCACCCGGGCGGTCACGCTCCCGACGCATACTGGAACGTCGGCTCCAAGGCATTCAGTTTCGATTGCGGCAGGAACTGGAACGTCCCACGATCGCGCGAGCCCCCTGATCGCGGCCGCCGCATCCGCAGAACCGCCGCCCATCCCCGAAGCGACCGGCAGCTCCTTGTGAAGCGTTATCTTCGCGCCCGTTGCATCGTTCAGCCAACGGGCAGCGCGGAGAACCAGATTGTCGTCGGGATCATCTGGCAATGCGGCCGAATAGCGCCCGCACGTGATCAGGGACAGATTTTCGGCCGGTTCGATGTCGAGAGTATCGCCCAGGTCGGCAAATGCCACCAGGCTGTCGAGAAGGTGGTAGCCGTCGTGGCGTCGACCGACGATCTGCAAGGACAGGTTGATCTTGGCAAATGCCGACTCACTGATCGGCATTGTCGACCGTGATGACCGCAGACCGCTCCTCCTCGAGGACCGTGTCCAGCCCGACATCAAGTTTGCGACGGATTCTTGTCGCGTCCTTCTCTTCGGCGCCAAAAGCCAGCGCTCGCCTCCACTGGGATTCGGCTTCCCGCTTGCGATCGACCATCCAGTAGGCGTCTCCGAGATGGTCGTTGATGATGGGCTCGGACGGATCGAGTTCGCTCGCCTGTTCAAGAAAGGCGACCGCATCGTCAAACAGGCCCTGGCGGAAGTAGACCCACCCGAGGCTGTCCACGATGAAGCCGTCGCCGGGTCTCTGCTCGACGGCCTTCAGCAGCATCTCACGCGACTCGTCGAGCTTGATGCCCATGTCGGCAAGGCTGTAGCCGAGGTAGTTCAGGACAATTGGCTGGTCCGGCGAAAGTGCCAGAGAATACCGGAAATCGGCCTCGGCCTCGTCCCATTGACCGGTCCGCTCATGGGACACGCCGCGCGAATAATACAAAAACCAGCTGCTTTGCTGCGGCTCCGGAATCAGGCGGACGGCCTCGTCATAGGCCAGTGTTGCCTCGACGTGGCGTTCGTTGACGCGCAAGGCGTGCCCGAGTTTCGAATGAACGCGTGCGATTTCGGGATGCGTCTCGGCCATCTCCTGCAAGAGCGCGATTGCGCCGTCGGAATCGTCTGAATCGAGCATCACGTCGGAGACGCCGATTCGACCCTCGAGATAAAGCGGGTCGCCTTCCCCGATACTGGCAAAAACCTCGGCCGCATGGTCGAACTGCCCGAGTTCGCGAAATATGTTGCCGACCTCGAGAGTTGCCGCGCCAAAATCAGGCCTCAGATACTCGGCAAGCCGCACATGCGCCATTTCGAAGTGTCCGGCCTTGATGCTCGGGAAGTTCGAAGACATGAAATGCAGCACTTCGGCGATGCCGTCCTCGGGACTGCGAATGAAGTCGAACTCGAATGGCGGACCGGCCTCCACCCTGTCGCGCATGGCAACGACATTCGTGTAGCCATAGGCGGGATATGAATTCAGCGCCCGATCCAGCATAACGGCGACAGACTCGACGTCGCCCGCCTGCAGGAGAACCTGGACATGAGCTTCGATGTAACCGCGGTTCATCGCGAACGCGCCTGATCCCGAGATTTCCGCGTTGATTGCCTGCGCGCTCTCGAAATCGCCGACATGCGCGAGGGCAAGCATCTTGTGGAAGTTGCCGATGACCCGTTCGGTCTCGTTCGCATTCAAGCTGTCGAACATTTCTGTCGCCCGGTTCATCGAACCCCGTGCCAGTTCGGTCCAGCCTCGCAGCAGCGCACTGTTCAACTTGTTCAGCAGGCGAAGAGTGCTGATGTTGGCGCGAGTCCAAATGGATCGGTCCGTGGAGACCAACGGGACCTCGCCCGAGATCTGCCGATTCAGGTCAATCAGCATGAGGTATTCAGCCAGATGGCCTTCGGCTTCGTCGTGATTCCCGTTCCTGACCGATTCAACGAACAGGCACAGGCTCGTCAGCCAGTCAATGGCACCTGCGGCATGGAGGATGGTCGCGGTCTCGATCGCGTCCGCCATGTCGCCTGCACCCACCTGGGAAACCAGCGAGTCCCGTAGGATCGAAAGGTGATCAACCCCGGATTCGCGAATCAGGTCGTGGAATTCTCCCGCTCGCGCGTAGTCGCCGTCACGCAGGGCACTCCCGGCTCCGAGGAAAGCGCTGGACAGACCCGACGGTGTCGCGCTGGCGATGGAAAGCGTGGTGACCAGAATCGCGAACGCCTGCACAGGCAAGCAAAATTTGCCGACTTTACCCACTTCGGAATTCTCTCATGTCATCGGGCACGCCATGGAGGAACGCGTTCCCCAACGCTTGATGTTCCTCCGCGACGGTTCCAGGGGTGTTTTTTGGATTGCGTCAAACACGCAACTCCAAGTGACGGCGGATCCCACGCGAGCACCTACATGTTCGGGTAGTTCGGACCGTCGCCGCCCTGCGGGGTTGTCCAGACGATGTTCTGGCTCGGATCCTTGATGTCGCACGTTTTGCAGTGAACGCAGTTCGACGCGTTGATCTGAAACCTCGCGTCGTCCTCGTCTTCCGGGCTTCGGATCACCTCGTAGACCCCTGCCGGACAATATCGCTCCGCAGGTTCTGCAAACTGTGGCAGATTGACCGCGATTGGAACGGTCTCGTCGTTGAGGGTCAGATGACACGGTTGGTCCTCTTCATGGCTTGTTCCGGAGAAACTGACATTGGTCAGCCGGTCGAAGCTGATGACCCGATCAGGCGTCGGATATGCGATCGGCGCGTGATTTGCTGCGGGTTCCGTCGCTTCGGAATCGGTCTTGCCGTGGCGCAGCGTCCCAAGCGGGTTCCACCCGGTCAGGTTGGCAACCCACATGTCAAAACCGCCGGCGACAAGCGATGACAGCATTCCGTAACGCGACCAAAGCGGCTTGACGTTGCGTACCCGCTTGAGGTCGCGGGCAATCGGACCCGTTCTGACGGCCGCCTCGTACACGTCGAGTTCGTCCCCGCCGCGCCCGGCCGCGATCGCATCTGCCGCAGCATCAGCGGCTGCGATGCCGGACTGCATGGCGTTGTGATTCCCCTTGATGCGCGGAACGTTGACCAGACCGGCGGAGCATCCAAGCAGCGCGCCGCCGGGAAACACTAGCTTGGGAATCGACTGCCAACCGCCCTCGGTGATGGCACGGGCGCCATAGGCAACGCGCTTGCCGCCTTCGAGCAAGGCGCTGATTTCCGGGTGATGCTTGAACCGCTGAAACTCCATGTAGGGGAACAGATGCGGGTTCCTGTAGTTCAGATGAACCACCAGACCGATGAACACCTGGTTGGAGTCGGCGTGGTAGATGAAGGATCCGCCACCGGCCTGACCGCCGAGCGGCCATCCCATGGTGTGAACGACCGTGCCTTCGCGGTGCTTCTCGGGATCGATCTCCCAGATTTCCTTCATGCCGATGCCGAATTTCGGAACGTCGCATTCCTTGGCCAGCGCGTATTTCTCGATGACCTGCTTCGAGAGCGATCCCCTGACCCCTTCGGCCAGCAGGACGTAGCGTCCCCGCAGTTCCATGCCCGGTTCGTAATTCGGCCCTTCGCTGCCGTCCCGCTGCCGTCCGAACTCGCCCGCGACGACCCCGCGGACAACGCCCTCTTCGTCGATCACGAGCTGCGAACAGGCCATGCCCGCAAAGATCTCGACTCCGAGTTCCTCTGCCTGCTCGGCCATCCACCTGCACACGTTCCCCATCGAAACGATGTAGTTGCCGTGGTTGTTCATCAGAGGAGGCATTGGGAGATTCGGGAGGCGCAATGATCCGGCCTCTCCGAGAATCATGAACTTGTCCCTGGTGACGGGAACGTTGATGGGCGCGCCCCTGTCCTTCCAGTCGGGAATGAGGGCGTTCAGACCGGATGGATCCAGCACCGCGCCCGACAGGATGTGGGCACCGACCTCCGAACCCTTCTCGAGGACGACGACCTGCAGATCCGGGTCGCGCTGCTTGAGCCTGATCGCGGCCGAGAGCCCGGCAGGGCCGGCCCCGACGATCACGACATCGAAATCCATGGATTCTCTGACTGGTTCCGTCATTTTCCTGATCAGCTCCCCCTCGACTGGCACCATGCGGACACAGCGATGCTTGTCCCGGCAGTTGGCAATTTAGGGTTCTATGCCACAACCGGCAACGCAAATTGCCACAGTCGCGCGCGAGACACAAAACAACGACGATCAAAACCGAGTGTTGCACCGTTTGGGCGATTTGGCCCGCTTCGGGGTGAAACCCCTGATCCTGTTCTGCAGGTTCATCCCGCCTTGAATTCGCAGGCTTCGCTCAAGCCGTCCTGTCAGGCTGCGCGGGTGCGACATAGGGAAGGCGGGCGCGTGCCTTGGTGTCAGCGGCGCCTGCGTTGCGGATGTAGCGGCGATCATCGTCATGGCGGACGATGTTCACGTAGCTGGGTTCGCCACCCGTGATCCGGTGTATGGCCAGTCGGCGCTCCTGGCTCGCGCGGATATCCGTCCGCAGGCTGTCCGGATCCCAACCGTCGAAGAGAATCGCGGTGAGGTCCGCTTCGATCTCGGCGTGTTCCGGTTGGCCGGAGAGGTCATTCACTTCGTTGGGGTCGGCCTCGACATCGTAGAGCAGCGTGTCCTGACCTTCGAGCCACATGAGTTTCCACCTGCCCTTCTTCACCATCCGGCTCGGACCGGTGGAGCCGTCAGCGGCGAACTCGGAGATCGCCACATCCGACATTGACGACGTGTCTCCGTTCAGAGCGGGCACCAGCGACGCGCCGTCGCAAGGCATGGCAAGGCCAGTGAATTCCTCGCCCGCCGCGAGGTCCAGCATGGTCGGCATCAACTCGATCAGCGAGATGTTTTCGCGAACCCGTGCCGGCTGGAATCGGTCTGGCGCGCTCACGATGAAGGGAACCCGCGCCGCCCATTCGAAGAAATGCTGCTTGAACCACATGCCGCGCTCGCCCATCATTTCGCCGTGGTCCGAGGTGAAGATGACGATGGTGTTCTCGGCCTGACCGGTGTTCTCAAGGACATTCATGATTTCGCCGACCTTGTCGTCGACATACGAGATCATCCCGTAGTAGCCGTGCCGCGCCATGCGGCGATGATCATCGGTCACCGTGAACTCGTGCCGCCCCTGGCAGTAATGCAGGTTGCGGCTGAGGTGGTCCATCTCGTTCAGTTGCAGCGGCGGCACCGCTGGGCTTTCGATGTCGTCGTGGTCGTAGCGGTCCCAGTATTCCTGCCCGATGACAAACGGCGAATGCGGGCTGGTGAACGAAATGGTCAGCTGGAAAGGACGATCGTCCGCCTTTCGTGCCAAATCGTAGAGCGCCTGCTTCCCGTGGAATGCGACTTCGTCGTCGTAGTCCATCTGCAGCGTGCGCACGGCGGGTCCGCTTTCGATGATCGGGGCCATGGTCAGATTCGTGGGCCGGTATTCGCGGCCTTTCGACCAATCCACCGTCCACGCGAAATTCGCGGGGTAGATCTCGGTCGTGTGGCGTTTCTCGTAACCGTGCAACTGGTCGGGGCCGACGAAATGCATCTTGCCCGACAGTTCCGAGCGATAGCCCATGCCGCGCAGATAATGACAGAAGGTCGGCAAGTCGGCGTGGAACTCGCTCGCGTTGTCGTACATGCCGATGGAAAAAGGCAGCCGCCCGGTATGCATCGACGCCCGCGAGGGCCCGCACATGGGCAGGTTGCAGTAGCAGTTTTCGAAGACGACGCCGCGATCCGCCAGAGCGCGGATGTGCGGATCCTTCACGGTCGCGTTGCCATAGGCGGACAAGGCATTCGCGGCCATCTGGTCGGCCTGAATGATCAGTAAGTTCGGCTGCGTCAACGCGAGTTTCCCCAGAACAAGAGCGGCCCGGCCGGCCTGCGCCGGCCGGTGCTCAGTTGCGTGAGCTTGCGCTCAGCGGACGACCAGCCCCAGTTTGTCGGCGATGACCCGAAAGCTGCTGAACTGCTTTTCGACAAAGGTCCGGGTATCGTCCATGGAGATCACGCTCGGCATGGAGCCGAGTTGCTGCACGGAATCGTTCCACGAGGCGTCATCTTTGAGCGCTTGCAGAACGCCGGTCCACTTCTCGACCGCCTCGTCGCTCATTCCCGGAGGTCCCCAAAGTCCCGACCAGCCGATGACGGCGTTCAGGTTGGGATGGCCAAGCTCTTCGGCGGTCGGCGTGTCAGCGATCTTGTCCACGCGTGTGGTTGTCGTGACCAGCAGCGGGCGCAGCTGACCGCTCTCGATGGCGCCAATCAGTGCCGAGAGATTGTGGAAGGTGAAGTCGGTGTTTCCCGACACGACCGATGCGGTTGCGTTGCCGCCACCCTTGAATGGCACGTGGATGTGATTGTCGGCCGGCACGCCGAGGTCATCCAGCACCATCAGCGCAGCCATGTGCAGCAGCGTGCCAACGCCGGCCGAGGCATAGCTGAGCTTTTCGTCGCCCCTCAGGGCCTCTGCCAGATCCTCGAAGGTCTGGTAGGGCGAGTCCGCGTTGACCACGATGGCGAACGGGTTGAACTCGACAATCCCGAGCATTGTCCAGTCATCCCAGGTGTAGGGGATGGTCTCGTTCATCGCCGGAACGGTGGCTTGCGAACCGACTCGCGACATCAGCAGCTGATGACCGTCTTTCGGGCCCTTGTGCACCATCGTCGAGCCGGTGACGCCGGCGGCGCCGGTCTGGTTCACGACTAGGATTTCGCCGCCAACATACTCCGGCCCTTCGGTTGCGATGATCCGCGCGGCAAGGTCCGCTGCACCGCCGGGACCGTACGGAACGACGATCTTGATCGGCTTTGTGGGATATTCCGCAACTGCGGGGCCAGCGACCATGGCCGCGGCGATTCCCAGCGTCACCGCCGTTTTACGTAGGAAATTCATTTGGTTACCTCCCATGTCTTTCGATTTCGTGTCGATTTGCTCTTGCGAACACGACGTGTATATATTATTTGTTTGCAGCAAGCAAACAAAGGAATGCATGGATGCGAGGTTCGATCAAGCCGATCGATCAGGGGCTTCACAGCCGTCAGGCGGTTCTCGAGACCATTCTGAGGTCGCCCGGCATCTCGCGCACGGCGCTTGCCGAAACCGTTGGCTTGAACATCGCCAGCGTGTCCCGCATCACGCGCAACTTGATCGAGGCCGGGCTGATCGTCGAAACCGAGAGCTACGGCCCCAGCGATCGCCCCGGGCGGCGGTTTGTCGGGCTGAAGCCCCGTGGCGAAGGGGGATACGTGATCGGCATTGCGATCAACGCCTTCAGCCAGACCGTGACTCTCGCCGATCTCAGCAATTCGAAGATCGACGAATGGGTCTCGCCCGAAGCGCTTGGACCGAATGGCGATGCGTTTCTGCGGTCGTGCCTCGCGAAAGCCGCCGAAATGGTCAAAACGCATGTTTTGGACCGTCGGCGCCTGCTCGGCGTGGGCATCGCGGTTGCCGGCGAGGTGAACGCGCCTCATGGCCTCATCCAGACGGCTCCCCTTCTCGGTTGGAGCGCGAACGTGGACGTGGCCCGACTGGTGGACGAGATTCTTGGCGTCCCGTTCGTTCTGTCAACGCCCCCAAAGGCGATGAATGTCGCGGACGCCGACATTGGACTGGGGCAGGACATCAGGAATCTGGCCACGCTCAACTGCAGCCTTGGCTACGGCATCGGCGTGCGGTGGAGATCTGACACCGGCGGCACGCTCGAATACGGACGGATCATCACCGAGAGCAAGATGCCCGGAGGTGGCGATCTGCCGCTGTCGCATTCCTGCGGAGGGCGCGCCGTTCTTCGGCAAACCCATGGTTCCGAGATGATCAAGAACACGCCGGATTCCCAGCTCGGCCTGATTCTGATGGACTTGATCAAGAAGTCCGAGCACGATGCAGAACTGCAGGACTCGTTCCGGCAAACCGGTGATCTTGCGGCAAGGCACCTGGCCCTGGTCATCGAGCTTTGCCGGCCGGACCGGCTGCTCCTGGTCGGACCGATGGTCGAGTCGGTCGATTTTGTCGAAGGCTTCCGTATGGCGCTTGCGGATGCACTTGCTGGCCTGACCTCGCAACCGGAGGTCGTGTGCTCCGACATGACGCCTGCACGGGCCAGCCGGTGGTTGGCACTGAAGGGGAACCTCGCAACGGCGGTTCAGAGTCTGGATGCTCTCGCAACCGGGAAAGCGGCGTGAAACAAGCACGGAAAAAGGACCTCGCGAGCGGCGTGCTGTTTTGTGCGATCGGCGTGCTCGCAATGTTTGTCCTCATCCCTTTCGGTGTTCAGGTTCCCTCGACCGTCAAGATTCGCGCATTATCGCCGGACTTCTGGCCGATCCTGATCTCCGGCGCTGTCATCCTCGCTGCCCTCGCCTTGATCTTCGAGGCGTGGTTCATGCCGTCGCAACCGTCGGGCGAAGACGACGCTCTGGATTCCACGGAATTCGAGCTTGACGCTGCCCCGGCCGCACTTCGCACCGGTCTGCTCATCCTTGGCCTCTTTGCCTTTTATCTGAGCCTGGCAACGCTTGGCGTGGTGGCTGCCTCGATCGTTCTCCTGGTCGCGTTGATGTTGCTGTTCGGCGAACGCCGCCCGGTGTTGATCGGGGCGCTCGGCATCGGCACGCCGATCCTGCTGTACCTGTTCTTCCGACATGTCGCGAGCGTCCCGATCCCGCTCGGGATGTTTGAATTCCTGGCTTGAGGCGAAATGGACACGGTACTTCAGGCTTTCTCGGTTTTCCTCAGCATCGAGAACATTCTCGTCATCGGCATTGGCGTGGCCATCGGCACGGTGATCGGCGCCATTCCGGGCATGACCACGCCCATGGGCGTGGCGCTCGCCCTGCCCTTCACCTTCACGATGCAGCCCGTGACCGGCATTCTCCTGCTTTTGGGGGTCTACAAGGGCGGACTTTACGGGGGGTCGCTGACCGCGATTCTGATCAAGACGCCCGGAACGCCTGCGGCATCCTGCACCGTGCTCGACGGCTACCCGCTCAGCCAGAAAGGAAAAGCCCGAAAGGCGCTCGACATCGCTCTCTATGCGTCGTGCACCGCGGATCTGATTTCCAACCTGTCGCTGATCTTGTTCGCGGGCGTGCTTGCGGCGTTTGCGCTGCGGTTCGGCCCGCCAGAGTTCTTCACTCTCATCGTGTTCTCCCTCACGATCATCGCTGGCGTATCGGGGCCAAGCCTCGCGAAAGGCATTCTCTCGGCCTGCCTCGGGCTGATCCTCGCCACCATCGGCTTCGATCTCGTCTACGGGACCGAGAGGTTCATCTTCGGCAACTACAACCTGATGGCCGGATTGAATTTCATACCGGTCCTCATCGGCCTCTTCGCCCTGCCGGAAATCATCAACCGCGCCCGATTCCGCCCACGACCGGGCACCTGGCGCGACCAGGACCTGGGATCGGGCGCGAGCTTTGCGGAATACAAGGGCGTCTTCAGATCGATATTCCGGGGCAGCATTTTCGGCGTCATCCTCGGTGCCATTCCGGGCATCGGAGGGGCGCCTGCCGCGTTTCTGTCCTATTCCGAGGCACGACGAAAATCCAAGAACCCTGACGAGTTCGGCAAGGGCGCGATCGAAGGCGTCGCCGCCGCCGAGGCCGGCAACAACGGGGTGGCCGGGGCCACGATGATCCCGTTGCTCGCACTGGGCATTCCCGGCGATGTCATCACAGCCGTGATTCTGGGCGCTTTCATGATCCACGGGCTGCGCCCGGGGCCGATCCTCTTCGACCAGAACCTGCCGATGATTTACGCGCTGTTCATGGGTATCCTGCTCAGCTCGGCCTATCTGTTCATCGTCGGGAAGGTCGCCATTCGCTTCTTCAGCAGACTGGCGACCGTCCCCAATCGCATCCTCTATCCGATCGTCTTCGTGCTCTGCGTTTACGGAGCCTATGCGGTCAACAACAACCTGTTCGACATCCTGGTCATGCTTTGCATGGGTCTGGTCGGCTACGCGATGATGCGACTCGACATTCCTGTTGCGCCGTTTCTGATCGCCTATGTTCTTGGCCCGCTGCTTGAGGACAACTTCCGGCAAGCGCTTCTCCTGGCCGACGGCGACTACTCGATCTTCGTTCGCAACGAGATCACGATCGTCTTCTGGATTCTGACCTGCCTGTCGATCTTCGTTCTGATTCGAAGCCGCATTCGGGCTGCGCGGACGGGCAAGTCATCCGTTCTGACTACCGGGGGATAGGCAAGGTGTTCGCAGACCCGGCGCCATTGGGAGCAAGGCTGTTCTCGTTTGCCGTGATCTCCGACACGCATGTCAACCCGGATGAAGACGCCTGCAACTCGCCCTTCCCGGTGAACTTGCGGGCAAACAGGCGATTCCGCCACGTGATTGCGGATATCAACGAGCGCGAGGTCGAACTTGTCTTCCATCTCGGGGACCTGGTTCACCCGGTGCCCGGTGTCGGATCAATGTATTCGGAGGCAGCAGCCGCATACCGGTCGATCGTCTCCAATCTGACGGTGCCAATTCACCATGTTCCCGGGAATCACGACATCGGCGACACGCCGATCAGCGGCGGACCAACCACGCGAACGACGACATCGACGATCGCGGCCTGGACCAGGGAGTTTGGCGCCCAGTATCAGAGCGTTTCGCACAAGGGCATCAAGTTTGTCCTTCTGAACGCGCAACTCATCAATTCCGGTTTGCCGGACGAGGCGCTGCAGCGCGAATTCGCGGAAGCGGAACTGGGCAGCGCCGGAAGCGACCGGCGCATGCTGCTGCTGCACCATCCTGCGTATCTCTGTCATCCGAAGGAAGCTCCGCACTACGACAACACCGATCCACCGGGCCGCGACTGGTTGCTGGGCCTTCTTGCCAGGCACGACATCGAGGCCATGTTCAGCGGGCACGCACACAACTTCTGGTACGACCGACACGGGACGACCGACTTCTACCTTGCGCCGTCCACGTGTTTCGTGCGGCAGGACTATTCCGAGATGGCCCGCGCGAGGCCGGGCAACGACACGGAGTTCGGCCGGAATGACGCGGCAAAGCTCGGCTACTTGATCGTGAACGTCCACGAAGCCGGACACTCCATGCAGTTCGTCCGCACTCACGGCGCGGAATTGGGCCCCGATGAAACCCCTGCACCTGCCTCCGTGCTGGCACCGACGCCAAGAGAAAACGCGGCTCCCACGATCGGCTTCGATCTCAGGCAGAACTGGGCTGAAATTTCGGAAGTCGCCCCGAGCGGCGGGCTTGACGAGTTCGACCGCAAGCAGGTTCGGAACGACTATCACCTGCTGGCACTGATCGAAATGGGGGTGCGCGATGTGCGGATCCCGCTCATGGACCTGCGCGATACCGTACGGCGTCAGCGACTGGCGAGCCTCTGTCACTTGGGATTGCGGCCAACGCTTTTCGGCTTCGGCGTCCCATCAGAAACCGACCTTGCGTTGATGGAGAAGTCAGCCGAACACTTGGTCGATTGGGAAATGGCGGTCGACTGGCACGAACTCGATGCAATGAAACCTCTTGTTTCGGAGGCGCACGAACGGACCGGCTTGCCCATCTATCTTTCGCGAATGCGATCGAAGGCCGATCTTTCGGGTGGTTCGACCTATTTCCACGTCATCAACCACGGGTTTTCGCCGACCGATGCCGAGATGCTGTCACAGGTGGCAGGCATGAAGGATATCGGCGTCAGGGGAGCGGTCTTCCGGCTGGGCAACCAGGAACCCGTCAAGGAAACACTGGCGCGGATTTCCGGCGCGGTTTCGTCACGTGGCCTGCTGGCTTCGGTGCATTTGCGCGTGGCCGGCGACAATCCGGCGCTGGCGCATACCGATCATGACGAGACCTGCGCACGCGCGCTGGAGGCGATCAATGCACTGCGGGATTCGGATAACCTGCGCGTGTTCTGCGATTCGCTGGTTGACAACGACCGGGGTTATTTCGTGCGCAAGGGCGCCATCGACCGAACGGGCAACCCGAACAGGCTGCTGGAAGTGGTCAAGGCCAGCAATGCAGCCGCTGGCAGGCAGGCATCTCTCGGCGAGCGACGCACAGGGTGATCCGTGCCCGATCTGACTGAATTTGCAATTCTTTTTGTCCTGTTCGCTCTCGCAGGGTTCGTGAAAGGCGTGGTCGGAATCGGCATCCCGCCGCTTCTTCTTGGTGTTCTGACGTTCATCTACGACCCAAGGTACACCGTTTCGCTGATCGTGGTTCCGATCGTTGCCAGCAACGCGCGCCAGGCCCTGCGGGGCGGAAGTGCCGTTTCAATCCTGAAAAAACACCTGTGGTTTCTCCCAATCGCGTCTTTGACGATCGTCGCGTCGGCCTATTTTGCGGGCGACATTCCGACCCCGACGCTGTTCATCATCATCGGATGCGCGATGGCGCTGTTCGCGTTGACCTCGCTGTTCGACAGGGTCCCGCCGATCTCGTCCCGGTGGGTCCGGCCGGTGCAGGTCCTGTCCGCGCTGACCAGCGGATTGCTCGGCGGCATCACCGGCATCTGGGGTCCGCCAATGCTGGTTTATCTCCTGTCCCTGAGGTTGCCCGCTGTCGAGCTCATCCAGACCATCGGGGTGTTCTTTTTCTGCCTGTCCCTGTCGATGGGAATCGGGCTGGTGTTTTCCGGCGATCTGACAATCGGGATCGCCGTGCTGTCATTGTTTCTCACCATTCCGGTGTTTCTTGGAATGCGCCCGGGAGAGCGTTTTCGGGAGAGCCTTGGCGACGCGCGATTTCAGCGGTGGTTTCTGTTCGCGTTTCTGATCCTTGGGCTGAATCTGATCCGGAGGGGTCTGTTTGCCTGAGTGACCGATGAACAGCTCCGCTCTTCCCGCGATCGGCTCCTCGCCCTGTGTTCTTCAATCCAGCCCCTGTCGTGGACTCGTCACGGCTTCGCAAAGCCAGCAACGTGGCCGCGAGTTCAAGCAACCGCGTTTCCACCGCGTGTCTTGAAGCGCATCGCGGGAACAAGCCAAGGCGCGCAATCCAGCGACACAAATCGTTGATGAACCTGCACGAGACAGGTAAGCCTTCTTGCGTGAATTCCCCGAATCGCGAAACCAGAGGGATGCGTGATGGACAAGGTTCCCATGACCGAGCCCGGCTACAAGGCTCTTGTTGCCGAAATGAACACTCTGAAATCGGACCAGCGTCCCGCGATCATCAAGGCAATTGCCGAGGCGCGCGAACATGGGGATCTGTCGGAGAATGCCGAGTATCACGCGGCAAAGGAACAGCAGGGGCTGATCGAAGGCAGGATCAGGGAGCTCGAATCCCTCATCGGTCGGGCCGAGGTCATCGACGTGACCAGCCTGTCGGGGCCTGTCAGGTTCGGCGCAACCGTGATTCTGCAAAAGATCGATGAAGAGACGGGCCGGGAAACTGGCAAACCGGCGACATATCAGATCGTCAGCGAGCCAGAGGCTGACCTCAAAATAGGCAGGATCAGCATCAAGTCACCAATGGGACGCGCGTTGATCGGAAAATCAGAGGGCGATGAAGTTGAGGTCACGACGCCGCAAGGCGAACGGTACTACGAGGTCATGAGCATTCGCTATATCTGATCCTGACCGGCCTTCGCGGAGGGTTCATCGCGGGTACCATGCATCAATGATCGGCGCTGCTGGATCGCGTCACAACCCGAAACCCGCATAGGGCAAGTACTTGACCGGATCGCCCTCGCAGATTGTCCGCTCACCGTCTTCGAGTTCCACCAGACCGTCTGACCAAGAAAGCCCCGAAATCCGCCCGGATCCTTCGGATTTGAATGGAATCGCCCTGCCGCTGGCATCCATTCGGGCACGCAGATACTCGCGACGACCGGGTTTCTTTCGCTTCGCGAATCCCGACGGAACAACGAAACCGTGAGGGTCGCTCCAGTGACCGCCTGCGAGAACCTGCAGGGCGGGTCGAGCGAATATCAAGGTACAGACGAAAGCCGCGACTGGATTGCCTGGAAGCCCAAAGATCGGACAGGACTTCCAGACGGCCATGGCAAGCGGACGGCCCGGCTTGATCGCGACTCGCCAGGTCTGAAGGTTCCCCTCTTCGCGAAGCAGGCGCGACACGTGATCCTCGTCACCCGCCGATGCCCCGCCGGTTGCGATGATCGCGTCTGCTGTCTCGGCGCCCTGGTCGAATGTCGCCCTGATTCTCTCGACATCATCGGGCACCCGTCCGAGATCGACATCGACAAAGCCCCAGCGTCTGACCAGGTCAAGCAGCATCGGCCGGTTCGAGTCGTGGACGACTCCGTGCTCACCTGCATTGCGTGATCCAGCGCCAACCTCGGCAATCTCGTCACCAGTCGAAAGCACCGCGACTCTCAGCGCGTGACGAACGGGGATTCGGGCATGGCCGCAGGCTGTCAGCAAGGCGAGATCCTGGGGGCGAAGCCGGTGGCCGGATTCAAACAATCTCTCGCCCTCGACAACATCCTCGCCCGAGTCTCGCGTGTTCGCTCCCGGTTTCACACCGGATCTGAAGACGACCTGATCGCCGTCGGCTGACACGTTCTCGTCGATGACGACAGTGTCGACGCCTCGCGGGACGGGAGCGCCAGTGAGAATGCGTACGGCACGTCCGGCCGGGACGTTTCCTCGAAACGGCGCGCCCGCCGCCGCTCGACCCGAAACCAGCGGCAATGTCACCATGTCGTCGCTGGTTGCGGCTTCCACCGACGAATACGCGAAACCGTAGCCATCGACGGCGGAGTTTGAAAACGGCGGGTTGGAACAAAGGGCGGCGATGTCGGATGCGATGATCCTGCCGCCCGCATCTGCAACATTGACCGTTTCGGTACCGACAACCATGTCGACGCCCTCTTTCAATCTCGCCAGTGCGTCATCGACAGGTGTCCAGTCGACACCCGGAGGCATGGCAAAACAGTCGTTGGCAAGCGGTGGCGGTTTCACTTCCGAAGCCCCAGGTCGTTCAAGATGAAACCCGCGATTCCCGCAACGTCATCCAAGTGGAACACGGGACGGTCGGTTTGGCAATCGTCCGGGGTGTCGCTTGCGACCGCCCTCACCCCGGGGATGGCATCCTGGAGCAGCCGATGACCGGTTTCCTGTCTGTGGCATTCGATCTTGCGATGCGACTCTCGCTTGAATCCCTCGATCAGGACGAGATCCACTTCGGCCAATTCGCCAAGAAGCGATTCGAGGTCGGGCTCGTCGGATTCCTGGCGTTCGCGCATGAGGACCCAGCGATCCCGCGCCGCGATCAAGACCTCGCCCGCTCCTGCCTTCCGATGCCGCCAGCTGTCCTTGCCGGGCTGATCGATCTCGAAGTTGTGGTGCGCATGCTTGATCGTCGAAACCCGGAGGCCCTGCGCGACGAATTCGGCAATCAACCTCTCGACGAGGCCAGTCTTGCCCGAGTTCTTCCAACCGACAATTCCGTAGATGTTCACGTATTCTGGTCCCGCAACAGCAATTTCGCCGTGTTCATATCATCGGGCGTATTGACGTTGAAGAACGGGTCAACGGCACCGACAGGAAACATGACTCGTTCGCACTCATGCGGCCCTGTCCAGTCGATGACTTTCCGCACGCCTTCTTCAAGGCTACGGCGCAGGTCATCGCGAAGCGAAACGCTCCACAGGCCGAATGTCGGATGGCGGGCCATGCGCCCCGTACGTGCATCTGCAGAAACGGCCATTGTCAGCGGAACACGCGCACGATTCGCGCCGTCCTGGAGTCGCGTTGCGAGGTCGTTTGGAAAAAAAGGAGTGTCCGCCGCGACGGTCACGATCCACTCGGAACCGATGCCGTGCGCCCAGTCCATCCCGGCCAGCACGCCCGCGAGAGGACCAGCGAATCCATCGATCGAATCGGCGAGCACAGGCAAGCCGTAGGCTGCGAACCGGTCCGGATCGCCATTCGCGTTGATCGCGATTGGATTTGCCTGTGGACGAAGACGTGCGAGAACTCGGTCGAGGATCGGAAGCCCGCCGAGTTCGCGAAGGCACTTGTCGCCGCCGCCCATGCGGGTCGACAGCCCACCTGCCAGGATGACCCCGGGAAGGTCAGTCATCAAGCGCGCCTTTCCGGTGCATGCGCTTGTCCTCTTCCCCGATGTCGGCACCGTCAGTGTCGCGGACCAGCCGGTGTTCGCCGCTGAGACAGGTGTACCGCTTGCCGCGCAGCCTGCCGATCAGCGTCAGGCCGACCTGGCGTGCAAGTTCGACGCCCCAAGCCGTGAAGCCGGAGCGAGACGCGAGAATCGGGATGCCCATGCTGGCCGTCTTGATGACCATCTCCGAGGTCAACCGGCCGGTCGTGTAGAGAATCTTGTCGTCGGGGCTCACGTCATTGGCGAGCATCCAGCCGGCGACCTTGTCCACCGCGTTGTGGCGTCCGACATCCTCCATGTAGACCAGCGGGCGGTCTGCCTTGCACAGCACGGTGCCATGGATAGCCCCAGCCGCGAGATAGAGGCTTGGTGTGGTGTTGATCGTGCGCGCCAGCCGATACAGCCAAGACGTCCTGAGCGGCGCATCGGGGAGGACCAGCCCGTCAAGGGATTCCATGATGTCGCCAAAGACCGTTCCAACGGCACAGCCGGACGTTCGGGTCTGTTTCTTGAGCCGTTCCTCGTAGTTCGTCGTTCGGTCCGTGCGAACGACGACCACATCGAGTTCGTCGTCGTGATCCACGGCAACGGGTTTTTCGCCGGGCTGCAACATGCCCTGGTTTCGCAGGAATCCGGTGGCGAGGTATTCCGGGAAGTCCCCGATGGTCATGACCGTGACGATTTCCTGGCTGTTCAGGAAGATCGTCAGCGGCCGTTCCTCGACAACCGCGATTTCGCATTCACCACCATTGTGATCCGTGCCCGCAACGAGGCGGGTCAGGACCTCGTTGTCCGGATCAGGTGCGATCAAATAGTCGTCGCTCATGCAGACCCACATTCCCCACTTGTTGCTGCCCTCATTTGCATTCCAGGCACACACTCGTTGCGAGCGAACCGGATTGAGGACAAGGCCCGAAACCCTGGCAAGCCGCTGTCGTCCAGACACACGCCGCAAACAGGATCACTCAGTGACAGTTCGTGCATGCAGTCTCCCCGGTAGCCGAACAGGTTGACGAGCCAGACCCCGCAGTCTTCCGCATCATGCGGGCGGACCAGCAAGGCGCTTCCGTGGCCAACACTTTGCGACACGGTGATCCTGAACAAGCGAAGATTGTAAACGGAACCGGCCTCGAATCCAATCTGCGACGGTTCTTTCGAATCTCGATCCAAGGCGCGACCATCCGGTCGGCTTGAACCATCGCATCCGCGATTCTACACAGTGCAGCCATGTCAGGGCCGCGGTCGTCGGATCGGACATCATCGTAATCGTGCCGATTGGCGCGCTCTGACGAACAAGGACACGGACACAGATACAGGCATCAAGGACAGAACATGAAACTCACGGACTTCCCGATCACGAAGAAATGGCCGCCGCGCCATCCCGACCGGATACAGCTCTACTCGCTTCCGACCCCCAACGGTCTCAAGGCATCGATCATGCTCGAGGAAACCGGGCTGCCCTACGAGGCGCACAAGGTCAATTTCTCGACCGACGACCAGATGAGTCCGGAGTTTCTGTCGCTCAATCCCAACAACAAGATCCCGGCGATCATCGATCCTGACGGCCCCGACGGCGAACCGATGCCACTGTGGGAGTCGGGCGCGATCCTGATCTATCTCGCTCAAAAATCCGGGAAGCTACTGCCAAGTGATCCGAGACAGTTCCACGAGACCCTGCAGTGGCTCATGTTCCAGATGGGTGGCATTGGACCCATGTTCGGCCAGTTGGGGTTTTTCCACGCCTTTGCCGGCAAGGACATTGAAGACCCGAGACCAAGGGAACGGTACGCAGGCGAAACCGCCCGACTGCTCCGCGTGCTTGACGGACGTCTCAAAGGCCGGGACTGGGTCATGGGCGACGAGATGACGATCACCGACATTGCCATCTTCCCCTGGGTCCGCTCCGTGGTCACGGTTTACAAGGCAACGGACATTGTCGGTTGGGACGATCTGTCTCAGGTCCCCGCTGCGCTGGAGCGGTTTCTCGAACGCCCGGCGGTGCAGAGGGGTCTTAATGTTCCGCCAAGGACGTGACCGCGTGGCCGACGTAGGCGCTGGCACCGAAACGAGTTTCAGTCATCTGTGGCGACTTGGGCGCGCCGGCCTCCAACAAGCATATGAGGACGGTACCGCTGAACAACGCCTGTAACGATCGGGCGACGACCATCACTGCCTGAGCACGGCTCCCGTCACTTTCGCGACTTTCTCGACAATTCGAGATGAGACCGCTTCGATCTCCTCGTCGGTCAAGGTTCGGTCTTTGGGTTGCAGCCGAACGTTGATCGCAACGGATTTCTTGCCGGCACCGACCTGTTCCTCTGCCTTCTTGCCGACGAATTCATCGAACACCGAGACTTCCGACACGAGCGATCGGTCAGCACCGCGAACCGCACCCAGGATTCGGTCAACCTCGACATCCGTGTCGACCACGAACGCAAAATCCCTTTCGACGGCCTGCAGCTCGTCAAGCTTGAAAGCCGCGCGTCCTGTCGCCCGGGACTTCGGAACAGGAACGGATGCAATGTGAACAACAAATGCCGCCGCAGGTCCCGAGACCTCTGCATGCTTGAGTATGGTCGGGTGCAATTCGCCGAAGGTGGCAAGAATGATCTTGGGGCCAAGTTTCAGATTGGCGGCTCGACCCGGGTGCCACCACGACTCGCCCGCGCGTTCCGTCATCAGCCGATCGGGAGCGCCCAGGGCGGCAAGAACCGCATCAACGTCTGCCCGTGCATCCCCGACATCGACCGGCCGTCGGTCGCCATACGGATCCCTGGGGCCGGTGTGGCCGACCAGCAGTCCGGTGACGACCGTTTCCTGATCACCGGGCTCGCTCCCGAAAAACACAGGCCCCACCTCGAACAGCGCGAGGTCACTGAAGCCTCTCGCCTGATTGCGTGAGGCCGCTTTCAGAAGTCCCGGAAGCAGGTCGGGCCGCATGTGGCTGAGATCGCTCGCGATCGGATTCGCAAGCCGCACTTCGTCGGACCCGCCGAATCGCAGCGCCATGTCTCGGTCGATGAACGAATAGGTGACGCATTCATTGTATCCGCACATGGCCATGGTCCGCTTGGCCACGCTCTCGCGTCGTTGTTCTCTGGTCAGAATCGGGTTGCCGACCCCGTGATCGCGTCGCGGAAGGCGAACGCCCTGCAACTGTCCGAGCGACTTGATCCGGGCGATTTCCTCGACGAGATCGGCGTCTCCCCGAATGTCGGGGCGCCACGACGGGACATGGGCCCTGCCGCCTTCGACCCGGAAACCGAGCGCTTCGAGAATCGACGTCTGCTCGTCAGCGGAGATATCCATCCCGACGAGAGATTTGACGCGATCGGGGTCGTGCACGTAGCTTCGCGAGGTCTCAGGGATTTGACCTGCCGCGACCAGTTCGGAGGCGGACCCCCCGCAGATCTCAATGATCAGCCGGGTCGCGAGATCCAGCCCGGTCTCGGTGAATTCCGGATCGACACCGCGTTCGAAGCGGTAGCGCGCGTCCGATATGATCTTCAGCCGTCGTCCGGTCGATGCGATCGTCACCGGATCCCACAATGCGCTTTCGAGGAACACACTCGTCGTGGACTCGGTGCATCCGGTCGCGTTTCCTCCGATGACGCCGGCAATGCTCTGCGGACCATTCTCGTCGCTGATCGCCATCATGTCCGGCTCCAGCGTGTATTCCTTGTCATCCAGCGCAGTGATCTTGTCTCCACCCGCGGCGAAGTGCACTCGCAGATCGCCTTCGATCAGATCAGCATCGAAGGCGTGCAATGGTCGATTCCGATCGTGGGTAAGGTAGTTCGTGACGTCGACAACTGCAGAAATCGGCCGCAGCCCCACGGCCCGCAAGCGCGACTGGAGCCAATCGGGCGACGGACCGTTCTTGATCCCGGTGATCATTCGACCGAGAAACACAGGGCACCCGCGCTCGAGTAGGTCGTCATCGATCGACACGCCGATCGAAGAACGAAAACCGCCTTCGATCGACCCAAGCTGTTCCGGCTTGAGCGTTCCAAGTCCACGGGCAGCAAGATCCCGCGCGATGCCACGAACGCCCAGAGAATCGGGACGATTGGGCGTCACGGCGATTTCGACAACTGGGTCTGCGATGTCCGCATAGTCGATGTACCGAACGCCCATGGGTGCATCGTCGGGCAAATCGATGATTCCGTCGTGATCGTCATTGATCATCAACTCGCGCCCGGAACACAGCATTCCGCAGGAATCGACCCCGCGAATGCGTCCGCGCTTCAGGTCCAGGCCAGTGCCCGGAATGTGGGTGCCAACTGGCGCAAAGACGCCGATGAGACCGGTTCGCGCGTTGGGCGCGCCGCACACGACCTGCACCACTTCGGTCTTGCCGTCAGGGCCGTCAGGCCAGGTCTCGACCTGGCAGAGTTGGAGACGATCTGCATTGGGGTGCTGCGTCGCTTCGATGACCCGACAGATCCGGAATGCCCCGAGGGTCGTGGTCGGATCGGTGACGTCTTCCACCTCGAGCCCCAGGTCGGTCAACGCCTCGCAGATCTCGTCGAACGAAGCCTCCGTCTCGAGGTGGTCTTTCAGCCATGAGAAGGTGAATTTCATCGCCGATCGATCCTTACAGTCCGGCCCGGCTGAGCCCGGCGTGGAGAGTCGGCACATCCAGCGGCTGGAAGCCGTAGTGTTTCAGCCAAGGCACGTGGCTGTCGAAGAAAGCTCTCAAATCCGGGATGCCGTACTTAAGCATGGCGAGGCGATCGACGCCCATCCCGAAGGCAAATCCTTGCCATTTCTCGGGATCGACTCCGCCAGCCTTCAAAACGTTCGGATGCACCATCCCGCAGCCAAGAATCTCGAGCCAGTCATCGCCCGTGCCGATGCTCAGCCTGCCGCCTTCCCAGCTGCAGCGAATGTCGACTTCGGCGGAGGGTTCGGTGAACGGGAAGTGCGATGCGCGAAACCGCAGCTCGACACCGTCGACCTCGAAGAAGCTCCGGCAGAATTCTTCCAGCGTCCACTTCAGGTTAGCCATCGAGATGTCCCGATCGAGACACAGCCCTTCGTACTGGTGGAACATCGGCGTGTGGGTTTGATCGTAATCGGCACGATAGACACGTCCAGGGGCGATGATCCTGCACGGAACCCCGTGGGCTTTCATGTGGCGAATCTGCACGGGCGAGGTGTGCGTGCGCAGGACATTCGGCGGGCGATCGTCACCATCTTCCTGGTGCATGTAGAAGGTGTCGTGCTCCTGCCGTGCGGGATGTTCCGGCGGAATGTTGAGAGCGTCGAAGTTGTACCAGTCGGTTTCGATCTGCGGCCCTTCGGCAACGGAAAACCCGAGACCGCCGAAGATGGCAATGATCTCTTCGGTCACCTGTGACACCGGGTGCAGAGTTCCGCTCCGCCTGGTTCGTCCAGGCATCGTGACGTCTATCTGCTCGTCTTTCAGACGAAGTTCGAGGGCTGCGTCGGCAAGTTCGTCGCGACGACTGGCAACAGCCTCGTTGACGGCGTCCTTGAGCGCGTTCAAGGCAGGTCCCTGGACCTTCCTCTCCTCGGGTGTCATGCCGCCGAGACCCCGCATCAGGAGCGTGACCTCTCCCTTGCGTCCCAAGGCCCCGACCCGGATGTCCTCCAGGGCGTTCATGTCCTGGGCATTCGCGATTGCCGTCGTGATGCGGTCCTTCAATGCATCCGTGTCGTGCATTTTCAATCCTTCGTCACGTCAGGCCAAAGCAGCAAGCCTCACCCGAAACGCTTTGCCGCGATCGCCCATCCCCGTGCAAGTGACCGAGAGAGACTCGAAGTCATCGGCCTCGTGCTCATCGATCAAGATTGGTTGGGTCTGAACGTGCAGGCCCGATCAGGTGTTTTGCCGTCTGCGGGCTCAGGAGTTCGCGGCCAGCGCGTCCCGGGCTTGATCGACGACTGACGCAAAGACCTTGGGGTCGTGCACTGCAAGATCAGCCAGCACCTTGCGATCGACCTCGATGCCGGCCTTCGCGAGGCCGTTGATGAAGCGGCTGTAGGTCAGCGACTCGTCCTGCTCGCGCACGGCGGCATTGATGCGCTGAATCCACAGTGCCCGGAAATTGCGTTTCCGGTTCTTCCGATCGCGGGTTGCATACTGATGCGCGCGATCGACGGCCTGCTTTGCGACGCGAAAGGTGTTTTTCCGCCGGCCCTGGTATCCTTTTGCCGCCTTGACGACCTTGCGGTGACGGCGATGCGTTTGAACGCGATTTCTGACGCGGGTCATGATTCTGCTCTCCTGCCCTTATCTCGAATAAGGCATGTAGGACTTGACGATTCGCGACGCGGCGCGGCCGAGAACGGTTGTTCCGCGCGCGTTTCGAATGAATTTCCTGGTGCGCTTGATCATGCCGTGGCGCTTGCCAGCCTGACTGGATCGAACCTTGCCGTTCGCCGTCATCTTGAAGCGTTTCTTGGCGCTGGATTTCGTTTTCATTTTGGGCATTTCCACCTCCTGCTGTCTGGAAGGGTCAACGACGCCACTCGGCAGCCCTTTTTGGCCGGCAGCGTTTCCAAGGCGCGCCATATACGTCCGGCACCACGCGGTTGCAAGCTGAATCGGGATCGTTTGGCGGGCTCCGCCTGCGCATGCCACGAAGGTTCGCGAGACCCGTCATGATCCCCCTTCATGACGATCATCGTTTGCGCTCATGATCGATCATCGGACCGTCAGATAACCGCTGGCATGATCCCCTGTGCGAACCGGACTACCGTGGCGGGCGGTTTATCCGCACTGCGTGTTTCGGCGTCATTCCTCACCACGACGCGCCGCGCCATGGAACAAGGCTCACGCTCGGTCATTCAGATCACTGTATCTGTCGCGCAGCACGTTCTTCTGAACCTTTCCCATGGCGTTTCGGGGCAGTTCGTCCACGACCAGCAACTCGCGGGGCTGCTTGTATCTGGCCAGTTGCTTGCCGATTGCCATCGCGATGTCTTCGAGTTGCAGATGAGCATCGGGCTCGGGCACGATCAACCCGAGGGTCGATTCCCCAAGATCCTCGTGCGGAACACCGATCACTGCGCTCTCAAGTACACCGGGTTGTTCGTCGAGGATGAGTTCGATCTCTCGCGGGTAGATGTTGTAACCCCCGGATATGATCAGATCCTTGCTGCGCCCGACGATGTGGACATAGCCGTCGTCGTCGATCAATCCGATGTCACCGGTGATGAAATAGCCGTCCGACCGGAATTCGGCGGCGGTTTTTTCCGGCATGTTCCAATAGCCCTGAAAGACATTCGGTCCGCGAACCTCGATGTGTCCCATTTCGCCCTGTGGCAGTTGGTCCCCTGATTCAGGGTCGGTGATTCTGAGCTCCACACCATCCAGAGGAAACCCGACCGTGCCGGCTCGGCGGTCGCCGTCGTACGGGTTCGAGGTGTTCATGCTGGTTTCGGTCAGACCGTAGCGTTCGAGAATGCGATGACCGGTACGTTGTTCGAATCGAAGATGAGTCTCGGCCAGCAGTGGCGCGCTTCCCGAGATGAACAACCGCATGTGACGTGTCAGCTCCGCCGTGAGTCGCGGTGTGTCGAGAAGGCGGGTGTAGAAGGTCGGAACACCCATCATTGCCGTGGCATTCGGCAGACGCTCGATAATTTGATCGAGGTCGAACCGCGACATGAAAATCATCGACCCGCCGGCAATGAGTGTGATGTTCGTGGCGACAAACAACCCATGGGTGTGAAAGATCGGCAGCGCGTGGAGAAGGACATCATTGGCATCGAATCGCCAGGTTTTGGCAAGCACGAGAGCGTTTGAAAGCAGGTTGCCCTGGCTCAGCATCGCACCTTTTGAACGTCCGGTTGTTCCAGAGGTGTATAGCAATGCTGCAAGATCGTTCTCGCTCCGCTCCACCGTCGCAAAGACATCCGACATTTCCGCAGCTTTGGCGGCAAGGCTCCCGCCTCCATCCGGATTCAAGGTCTCGAGACGCACCCCCAACTGATCGGCCATCGGGGACAGTCTCACCGCACCTTCACTACCGCACACCACCGCCGTTGCATCGCTGTCGGTGATGAAATAGGTCAGTTCGTCAACGGTATAGGCCGTGTTCAGCGGCATGAAGACGATCCCGGCCTGGACGCACGCAGCATAGAGCGCCAAGGCGTGGGGAGACTTTTCGACATAGACCGCGAGTCGGTCACCGGGCGACAGGCCCATCCATGTCAATACATTCGCAAAACGGGACGCTGAGGACACGAACTCGCCATGGGTCACGACCGTGTTGTTTTCGAGAACAAGAAACGGCGTCGCCTTTCCCTCGTGCTTCCCCAGCAATTGCTCATATAGCGGATTGGTCAATGACGACTCCTTTCCAAGAACTTCCGATCCGAGTCACCCGTGCGATTGCATCAGACACATCCACGACCATGATTGTGGAGAATTCCCGATCACACATACTGAATTGTCGCAGACCATGGGAGTCGAATGGGATTCGGCCCACAGCCTTGGGAACGAACACGAAACTGTACGGACCGTCAGCCGTGCCGCGAATGGAACACTCCGTTGGAAAAACGGTCCTTGGGCCATGACCGGGATTTGAACAGCGAGTTGATCAGACTCCGCATGTTCCATGAACGACACTTGTGCCTCATTCTCGTAGCCAACTTCTCGGTCGTTGTGCGTCGGTCGCTTGCCGAAGTCGCAGCTGAACATCCCATATCGTTCATTCAGACGGTCACGGGCGCGGCTGGTGAAGGCAGCATCACGTTATGTCGTATTGAACAATCGGTGGATCGGAGTCTAAGGTCCCGGCAGGTCGGCTACGCAACCGCAGCCTCGAGCTTACGAATCAAAAAAGACTGCTCGTGAACGACCGGGGAGCTGACGGGTTTGACGTTGCTCTTGGACACTTGCAACCGAAGAGGAGCATGCGGTTGGATTGCCTAATCGACAAAGATGCAAAAATAGGCAGTGAGGTGTCGTTCGGCCACGGAGTTCGTGTCTATGGAAACGTCGAAATCGGTGACGGCTGTCGGATAGGCGATTTTTGCGTCATTGGTAACCCGGCTGATCTTTCCGAATCAGCACCCCTGAAATTGGGGGCCGGCGCGACAATCCGAACGCATGCAGTGCTCTATGAAGGTTCTGAAATTGGGCCCTGCCTCGAGACCGGCCATCACGTCGTGATTCGCGAGGGTGCGGTCATTGGCGAAAACCTTCGGATCGGAAATTTTTCCGATATCGAAGGAGCGTGCACCATTGGTGACTTCGTCCGCCTGCACGGCTACGCCCATGTTGGACGCGGTGCCACGATTGGTGACTTTGCTTGGCTCTTCTCGCTCACGACACTGATGAACGATCCACTGCCGCCATCGCACTTGTGTGTGCCAGTATCAATCGGCGACATGGTGACTGTTTGCGTCAACGCCCAACTGATGCCTGGCACAGAGATTGGCAGGGGCGCGCTGATTGCTTCAGGCGCCGTTGCGAGCGGACACGTGCCACCCGGGTCTGTTGTCTCTGGGCCGGAAGGAGAAATCGCTGGCCAGGTTCGGTTCCTGATGCACATGGAAAGTCGAACCCGCCACCCGTGGCACAGGCATTTTGCTGATGCCTATCCTGACCGGGCACGTGCGCGCATCGAAGCTCTGGGAGCTGAAATTGATGCCGAAGTTGCTGAATTCAACGGCCTGTAGAGAGTCCCTCCAATGACCCGATCCGAAATTCTTGCAATCATGAACCACGTCATGGTCAAGCGTGGGCACTCCGAAATCTCAGACCAAACGAAAACGACCCGCGAAGCAAACTTCAGAAGTCTGGACTTCTCCGAAGTCGCTCTGAGGATTGAGACAAAGATCGGCCGCGAACTCGTCTTTGATGCGGCAACCATGCGTCGGATCGAGACCGTCAAGGATGTCTTGGACTTCTTTGAAGCGGTGACGAAAGACTGAAGCATGGCGGTCATCATTCCGTCCAACAAAGTCGCTTATGATGAGAACGAGTTCTCTTGGACCGATCTTGCCGACAACGCCCTGCTGAAGATTGGCGACATCGAGCCATACCGGCGGAGACGTGTCATCTTCGCGGCATCGGATGAGCTTGACGCTGTTTCCGCCGTGGCTGCCGGGATCAAGGCCGAACTGGACTTTGGTGTCGTAAATCGCTCTCTCTTGAACGGGGAACTGGAAACTCGCTTGTCCGAAGCGGGCATCGTTGTCGTTGCACTAGAAAGCCCTCGTGACATTGATGCCAGCAATGAGAGAGTTGATGTCAAGCCTGGACGGGTTTCAGTGCTGACCTCCGGCACAACCGGCCTGCCGAAGCTCATTCCACACACCGCAGAAAGCCTGAATACCTTTGACAGGGTCCGCAACCCCGAACCGCATAGCTGGTTTGTGCCGTTCCAGATCGGCACCTATGCCTGGTATCAAATGTTGGCACTAGGACTTTTCGTCGAGGATCAGCGATTGGTCTTGGGTCGCTCTCAGGACCTGATGGCAAGCTTTGAGCAAGCGCTCAGCAATGGTAAGATTACCGCTGTTTCATCGACGCCAACTTTCTGGCGACAGGCGGCAATGTCCATTGGTCCTGATGTGTTCAAGGCCAGCGCAGTGACGTCCATATCTCTCGGAGGAGAAATCGTCGATCAGGCCATTCTGGATTTCCTGTCGGCCACTTTTCCTGCCGCCCGGATCAAGCACATTTACGCTTCTTCGGAAACCGGAGCGGCAATCGTTGTCTCGGATGGGCGATCTGGGTTCGACGCGGGCGTGTTGAGCAATTGTGATGACAGGCCCGTATCTGTCCGCATTCAGGGCGACAGGCTTCAGGTGCGCTCGCGCTATGGAAACATGGATGCTGCGGGATCATGGGTGGACACAGGTGACATCGTCGAGAGGGTCGGCAGTCGGGTCTTTTTTCGGGGTCGAGCCGACAATCAGATGATAAACGTCGGCGGACAAAAGGCTTTCCCGGCTGCGATCGAAGCTGTGCTCTTGTCGCATCCAGACGTCGTGTGGGCTCAGGTTTTGGCAAGGCGTGCCCCGATCATGGGGTTCCTTCCAGTCGCAAATCTTGTGCTAAGGCCCGGAGTTCAGCCTCAGCCGGCTGAGATTGAACTTAGCCAATTCTGTGAAGCGCGCTTGCCTGACCATGCTGTACCCCGCATGTGGAACTTCCTCAATTCCGTTCCGCTTCCGCCAAGCTTGAAAAGTCAGGAATAGAAATATGCACACCACCAATCAGCGCATCATTGTGTCTGGTGGCTCAAGAGGTCTTGGACTGCACCTGGTGCAAAGGCTTCTGGACCAAGGCAATCGCGTTGCCACTTTTGCTAGATCACGCACGGAGCACATGGATCGGCTGACCTCTCTGCATTCGGAGAATTTCCACTTCACCGAGTTGGATGCCACGGACGCTGATGGCGTCGCGAGGTTCTTTTCTGCAACGGCCGCAAAATTCGGACGGATCGACAGCGTCGTGAACAACGCGGCGATCGGGCAGGATCAACTGCTTGTGCATGCGGATGTGGACACCATCAAGAGGATCGTCGAGATCAACATCGTCGGACCCACGATCTTGACGCGTGTTGCGGCAAAACACATGATGCTGCAAGGTGGCGGAAACATCTGCAGCATTACTTCGATTTGCGGTTCCCGCGGTTACGCGGGCCTTACGGTCTATGCAGGGTCCAAGGGATATCTGGAGGCCATGACCCGCGCGCTTGCGCGTGAAGTTGGTGAGGCAGGGATTTTTGTCAATTGTGTCGCGCCGGGGTTCTTCGAGTCTGAAATGTCATCCGTTCTTCGTCCTGAGCAGCTGGCTGTGATCAAGCGCCGCACCCCATCCGGGGCCCTGTCAAGCGAAGAGGATATTTTCAAGGTTGTTGACCTGGTGATTTCCGGGACAACGAACATGCAGGGACAGGTGATATTTGTTGATGGTGGAATCATCAGCTGAACGACGAACTGAGTGGGGTTCGATCAGGGCTGGCAGTGAATCGTCGGTGCGCGCTTACGACGTCACAGGCAAATGCTTCTCTTTTTGGCCCGCCGCTGATGACGAATGGCTGTACGCTCTGGATGTCGAGAACAGGCGGTCGGATTGCTCCGGCTTCGTGAGCTCCGCGCTCGGTTCTTCAGGTCTTTCGTCTTGGGTGGAGGTCGAAGTCGCTGCGAAACTGACCAACACGCCGGCGCACCTTGTGCTGCGCCAGTTCCTAATGGGGCAGCCGCAAGCGATTCTTCAGGCTCATGGGATAGAGTTCATTCGGATAGACACGCCGAGCCATTGGATTGCCGTTGGCCGTCGACGACGCCCCTTGGTTGAAATCAATGCATAGACTTTTCCTCTTCTCCAGTTGGCTCTGACAGCGCGCAACACTGTCTTTGCGCGTTGCAATCAAGCGGGAGCGGATCAAGGACCTGGGCGAACGCAAACTTCGGCGCCTGCCGTCCGTCCATGACTGCATCTGCGATGTTGGGCGCCAACAGGACATGCAGGCTAGACAACAAGGGGCGATGCCATCATGTTTGCCGAGTTCCGCAGTTTTTGCCGAACCAGCCAGAAGCGCGCATGCATTACGATTCGAAGCAGCATGACAACGCCTTGATCAGGGTGTTGTCAGTTCTTCGCAGGACCGGCGCATCTGGGCGCAACTGGGCGTTCTTGCCCCCGCGGTGCTTCACGAAGCGTAAGGCCATGCGTGCAAGTTCCTAAAACGCTTGAGTGCAATTTCGCAATGACTTGAACGAGCCTTTCGCCGGTCCACCCGAAGTGACTCGCTCTAACAGAGCTTGGCGACACAGTCGGCCACATACTCCACTTCTTCCGCTTTCATGTGCGGACCGATCGGTAAACTGACCATTTCTTCCGACATTTTCTGCGCCAGCGGAATTGATGACGCCGGTATGTCGAGATGCGCATAGGCCGCCTGCGCGGAAGGCGGAATTGGGTAGTGCACCATCGTCGATATTCCCGAAGCCTCAAGGCGATCCCGCAAACTGTCCCTCTCGGGATGCCTTACGGCGAATATGTGCCACACCGGGTTGACCCCATCGATCACGTCAACTGACCGGACAGGTGTATCCGCGAATGCCCGCATGTACTCCCGAGCAACTTCCCTGCGGCGATCATTCCATTCGTCGAGATGGGCGAGTTTCACGGACAGTGTGGCCGCCTGTAGAGGGTCGAGCCGGCTGTTCTGCCCCTCGATCTCATGGACGTACTTCTGACGCGTTCCGTAGTTCCTTAGAAGTCTCAACTGACTGGCCAGCTTGTCACAGTTGGTGGTTATCGCCCCACCGTCGCCGAACGCGCCAAGATTCTTGGTGGGATAAAAGCTGAACGCGACTGCATCGCCATGCGCTCCTATTCTCTTGCCCTTGTAGTCGGCACCATGGGCCTGCGCGGCATCCTCAACAACCGCGATTCCGAACTCTCGTGCGACACTGAGAATCGGGTCCAGATCAGCCGGTTGCCCATAAAGATGCACCGGAATGATCGCCTTGGTTCTCGCCGTTACAGCAGACGGGATCTTTTCTGGGTCGATGTTGCACGTTCCATCGTCTGGTTCGACGGGAACAGGGACCGCGCCTATCTGCGTTACGGCGAGCCAAGTCGCGATAAAGGTGTTGGAGGGAACGAGAACCTCGTCGTTTGGCCCCACGCCAAGGGCCTTCAAGGCCACCGACAGTGCATCAAGTCCGGATCCGACACCAATCGCGTGTCGTGCTCCGCAATAGGAAGCGAACTCCGTCTCGAAGCGTTCGACTTCCGCGCCAAGAATGTACCAACCCGAATCCAGCACCCTCAGCACAGCTGTGTCGATTTCGCCCTGCAATTCGACGTAAGCTGCGCGCAGATTGACAAAAGGAACCTTCATCACTTCCCACCAGCCACATATTCCTGGAAGGCGGAATAGTCGCGAATGTAGTCATCCTCGTCGTAGGGTTCGGAGGCAAGTACAAGGCAAACCGCATCGCTGGTAAAACTGTGCAAATCGCGCCAGATTCCGGGGGTCACGTGAACTCCCCGATCAGAACTGTCGAGAACGAAGCTCCGGGAGCGAACGCCGTCATCAAGCACCAATTCGAAACTGCCTGATATCGCGATGAACAACTGATCAATGGCCTTGTGCGCATGCCCGCCCCGCGATGCACCGTCAGGAACCTCGGCAAGGCAATAGGCTCGCCTGATTCGAAACGGAACGCCATTGAGTTCTTCGAAGACCGACAGCACCCCTCGCTCGTCACGATACTGAAACATGGAGATCAAATTGCAATTATCGATAGACACGATTCTGCCCCATTTGCACTTGACGTCCGCATCATGCCAGAAGGCTGATGATGAGCAACAATCACCGTTATATGGTCGGGAGGTTCGGTGCAATTGCACGAATTCGAGATGACAAAGGCACTCCCCCTGGGGGCCGACCAAAGCGTCTGCAACACGGCATGCTGGCGTCGTGAGACGAAAATCGACATCTATCCCTCGGCTTCAGGGCCAACGCATTCATCCTTTCATCGCAAGCCAAGACTGAACTTCATATCGAGGCAAGGGTTTCGAACAAGGGCCACGACATGAGCCGGACGGACGCCACATTCGTGCTGTTCAGCTACAATCAGGAGTCATTCATCCGCGAAGCGGTGAGATCGGTCCTGGACCAGCAGGATGTTCGGCTGAGCATCCTGATAACCGACGATTGCTCAACCGACAGAACATACGAAATCTTGCAGACCGAGGTGTCGAACTACGATGGTCTTCACGAAGTCCACTTGAGGCAGAACCAAAAAAACCTCGGCGTTGTTCCACACATAAACAAGGCCGTTTCACTCGTGCGAACCGATATCGCAATCGTCGGGGCCGGGGATGATGTGTCGCTGCCATTTCGCGCGAGGAAGACCTTGGACGCATTTGAACGGGATGATCCCTTGCTTGTTCATTCTCGTGCTTCAATGATCGACGCCGAGGGAGACGATCTGAACGAGTGCTACGGGACACCCGGCAATGCTGCGCTCAGGGCGAAGACCACGGCGCTAAGGATCGCGAGGCGACAATCTAACCACCTGGGAGCGACCGCAGCATGGCACCTGGACCTGTTTCGAAAATTCGGTCCGATCCGGTTTAATTCCGCAAGCGAGGACGCGGTGCTGGAGTTCCGGGCGGCACTGGAAAATCGCATGTCGTTCGTTGACGAAGTCTTGGTCAAGTATCGCGTCGACGAGGATCGCATAAAGTTTCGTCCGCTGCATGAATTGCCTTCCGCCGTGGCACTCAGCCGAAGATTGGCAGCAATCCGGGTCAACGAGGCCGTCTATTTGCAACGAATCTCGGATCTCGAGTCCGCTCATGAACGTGTCGACCCTCGGCTGCGACCGATTCTTGATCGAGCGGTTGCCAGATTGAGATGTCGTCAGGACATTCACGAGTCCGGCGTAGGAACAGCCATGTGGCGTCATCGTCGTCATCCGTTCATCGCACTCTCCGCGGTTCTCAAGGAATTGAACTTCCTGAGGAAGGTAAGATGATCAGACAAAGAGTTCGGGAGCGTCGCCATCTCCCTACCGCTTCGTGCTGTTCCGTTCAGAATCTGGTTGCACTGCCAAGTCGGGCAGATTTTCGAAGCCGGATCCAGCCATGCGAACCGTTCACGCGAATATGCCCTTTTCAGTCGACAGCATCGAGGTATCCGCCTCTACTGGCTGAAATCGGTTGTCAGCCTCCTGGGATTTTCGCACGAAGGGAGATGGTGACTTCTTGCGACGACGCATCTCGATCTGCGGCACCGACCCAAGGGACAAACGAAAAAGGACGACCAACTTGCGCATCATTGTGACTGGAGGTCTTGGCTTCATCGGCTCGGCCATCATTCGGGAGTTGATCGCCAACACCGACTTGGAGGTCCTCTGCCTTGACGCAGTCACCTATGCCGCCTCGCCTTGTGCTGTTGCCGAATGCGAAACATCTCCACGTTACAACTTCGTGAAGGCCGACATCCGGGATCCACTGGCCCTGAAAGACATCTTCGACGACTGGCAACCGGACACAGTACTGAATCTAGCAGCCGAAACTCATGTCGACCGCTCCATCGATGGGCCCGAGGCCTTCGTGACGACGAATCTCATTGGAACGTTCAACCTATTGCAGGCGGCGAGACGGCACTGGACCACCCGAGCCGGCGAGTTCCGGTTCCATCACGTATCGACAGACGAGGTGTTCGGATCGCTCGACCGCGACGCACCCCGTTTCACCGAGACCTCGCCGATCAAGCCCAACTCTCCATATTCCGCCTCCAAGGCGGGAGCGGACAATCTCGTCAGGGCATGGGGGCACACCTACGGTCTTCCAGTCGTCATTTCCGCATGCTCGAACAATTACGGACCATGGCAGCATCCGGAAAAGTTCATCCCGTCTCTCATTGCCGCCGCAATCGACGGTCGCCAGATGAGAATCTACGGCGACGGGACAAACATGCGAGACTGGTTGCACGTGGAGGACCACGCCCGCGCCATCGTCGCTCTGCTCGAGAACGGAACCATCGGCGAGACGTACGTGATCGGAGCCGAGTCGGAACTGAGCAACATTCATGTTGCGCGGACGGTATGTCGGCTGTTCGACGCCATTCATCCGCAATCTTCTCCACACGACAGGCTAATCGAGTTTGTCGCAGATCGCCCTGGGCACGATTTCAGATACGGGATCGACCCGTCGAAACTCCGCCGGGATCTTGGCTGGAAGCCCGAGACCGGGTTTGACGCCGGGTTGTCGAAAACGATCGCATGGTACATGGATCACGAGAGCTGGTGGCGCGACAAAATTTGCGAGACACAGCATCGGAGCGCAACCGCAACGTCATGAACTGGTTGATCACGTGAAACAGAGCACCCGCGACGGATCGAAACGATTGCCTGTCACAACACAGTGTGACTGGATCCGGTCGAAGCTGCAAAGACATCCGATCACCACATCTCATGCCCGGTTTCGAGACCTGATCTGTGTTTCGCTCAGCGACTCGGGTGGGGCATCACGATGAAAGGCATCGTGTTGGGAGGAGGTCACGGGACCAGGCTGCATCCGGTGACACGGGCGATCAACAAGTCGTTGCTGCCCATCTACGACAAGCCCCTGATCTACTATCCCATCACGCTTTTGATGCTGGCCGGGATCAGGGACATTCTTCTGATCACCACCCCGCATGATCAACCAAACTACCAGAGGTTGCTTGGCGATGGGCGCCAGTGGGGGATTTCACTGACGTACGCTGCGCAAACCAGCCCCGACGGTCTCGCGCAAGCGTTTCTGATCGGTGAAGAATTCATCGGCTCCGATCGATGCGCATTGGCGCTCGGTGACAACATTCTGCACGGATCTGGACTGGTATCTCTGCTGAAATCTGCAGCGCGCCGGGAAGTGGGTGGAACGGTCTTTTGCAGCTATGTCGAGAATCCGGAGAAGTACGGCATCGTCGAATTCGATGCGTCCGGCCTGCCGGTGGCGATCGAGGAAAAGCCCGCGAGTCCACGATCAAACTGGGCGCTGATTGGACTGTATTTCTTTGACAACCGGGTGATCGAGTTTGCCCATTCAGTCGAATCGAGCGATCGCGGTGAACTTGAGATCACGGATGTTGCACGACAGTTTCTCGCGTGCGGGCAACTCCAGGTCCAGCCGCTTGGCCGCGGATACATGTGGATCGATGCGGGCACCCATGACAGCATGCTCGATGCGTCAAACTTCGTGAGGACCGTCGACAAGCGCCAGAACCAGAAGATTTCAATCCCGGAAGAAATCGCCCTGATCAACGGATGGATCGACAAGGAGCAGGTTTCCAAGCAGGCATTTCGTCACCAAAACACTGACTACGGTGATTATCTCTTGAAGCTGGTTCACGACGAGACACTCGCGAAACCGGACGTCGTCATTTAAGGTGATCGAGTCTCTGCGAAAGAGAGACAACCCTGATCGCGAACTTGCCCAATGCGGCTTCAGGAGACCTTATTCAACCCAGTCAGGGTGCCGTTTCTTCCGGTGAGAAGGGATTGAAGTCTTCTTCGAGCTTCGAGAGCAGGAAGAAAATGTCCTCGGCCGCGTTGGTGGCAAGAAAGATCATCGACAGATCGGACTTGTCCAGTTTCAGCTCCGACTCGGTGTACTGCTTGCGCAGGTTGCGCATGATCTCGCCTCGATCGCCCGACAGCGCCCGCGTCACTTTCCACGATTCCTCGTCACCCGCATCGAGCGCATCCTCGAGCGTCAGAAACACGCTGTCCACGCCCTCGCGCATGCACTCGCGAAACTGCTTCAACTCCGCCCGGTCGGCCATGCCAAGCAACGCATCGCACATGGTGTCCACCGAATCCGCCAGCCAGACGAGAAGCTTCTGTCGGTTGAGCAACGCATTGCGATCTTCGACCGCCTGGATCGGTTCCACCGGCTGCAATTCCTTGAGGAACGCGTCGATTTCTCCCTGCAGGCTGCGCAATCCATTCCGAAATGGATAAACGTCCCCGCCGTCGCGAAGAATGTCAAAAGACCGCCTTTGCAGTCGAAGCGCCCGCTTCTGTTCCAGATCGGCCAATACCATCGCCGTTTCGACATCGACTGTCGCGTGATCGTGGATGAAGTGCGTGCGAGACAGCTCGTCGATGACCGACTCCGGCCACAGCCTTTCGAGCATGCGGGTCGAAACAGACAACGCAGCCAGCATGAATGGCGCCGGCGCGACGCACGTGATCACGTACACCAGCGCCAGACGCTGCGGCAGTTCGAGACCGGTTGCGTCGATCACTGCCTTCATCGACGGAATGCCGAGGTGAATCTCGAGATAGAGGAGCGGAACGACCACGGCGCAAATAAGCAGGTTGGCGATCACCATGTACATGATCACCTGGCGCGAGACGCCGCTGAGATTGGCTGACAGAACCATCACGATCGCGGCCGACCCGATGTAACTCCCGTAAATGATCATGATTGCCTGGTCGGCGGAAACGACACCGACCGCCGCCAGGCTGATGCCGAAGGCAGATACAGCGGCCGAGGACTGGACGACGAGGGTCAGTGCCGCAGCCACCACCAAGGCCAGCATCGGCGAATGACCCGTCGACTCGACGACCTCGCGGAACCAGGGTTCCTCGGCCATAGGGGCTGCCGCTTCCTTGAGAATCATCAGTCCGAAGACGATCATGGCCCCGCCGAGGAAAGACCCGGCGATCGTCCGATACCGCTCGAGCTGGTCCGTTGCGGCCACGGCCCCTGCGAGGCCGATGACGTAGAGCGCCACGACCTTGATGTCGAAAGTGGCGATCACGACAAGTCCCGTCGTGCCGATGTAGCCGCCCGCGATCATGGCCTGAGCGCCGCCCAAGGTGATCATCCGCGAGCGCACGAAGCCAACCGCGATGAACGCCAACGCGGCCATGCTTTGGGTGATGCCGCCACAGACGGCGCCCCACGCGAGAGCGGCGAACCGGTTCCTGGTCCAGCGATGCGCGAACTGACGCAGGCGTCGGCTGGCCAGCTTCCTGAGATTCTCCGTCAGCAGCCACATTCCGAAGATGAAGAAGCCGAAGCCACCGACAACGCCGGCCAGAATCTCCATGTGGCGCTTGCCCCCTTTTCAAGAACGTTGGGTTCGGGTTTGAATTCGACTTTGAAAGCCCCGTCGACGGGACCATCAGCACGAAATCAAACTGTAGCGGCTATTTCTTGACAATCAAGGTGCCGAAGGCCGCGCCAATGCAGTGCCTCAAAATGGAAAGATTGTCGGCGAATCGTCGCGCGACGTGTCTGCCGACGGCTCTTGAGCGGACCTGGAACCCAACAGTTGTCTTGGGCGACCTTCGCTTCGGGTGCACTCGGGCATTGCTGAAAGGGAAAGTTCAAGACAGTCGAATTGTTCGGTCGACCCTTGGCACCGACAGCGACCCCAGTCATCTGGTCATATCCGACGGCAACGCGAGCGCGGCACAGTCTGCGCGATCAATGTCCCGACAAGATCACGACTCGCCTTGCAAAATCTTCTCTTCGTCCGCAACGGTCACGCGCAGGATGTTTGTGGAACCCGGTACATTGAACGGAATTCCCGCCGTGACGACGACATAATCGGTCGCTTCGGCAAATCCGGCATCCCGGGCCGCTCTCGCGGCACTGACAACGGCGTGCTTGAACCGCATGAGTTCCTCGGTCAGCACGCAGTGCAATCCCCAGACGATCGCGAGCCGGCGCGCCGTCGCAACGAGCGGCGTCATTGCCAGGATCGGCACCGGCGGACGTTCGCGCGCCGCAAGCATCGATGTCGTGCCGGAGTGCGTGAAGCAGCAAATCGCCTTGATGTCAGTGGTTTCGGCGACCTGGCGGGCCGAAACCGTGATCGCATCAGCGATTGTGCACTCTGACTCCGAGCGCGATGCCTCGATGATCTGGCGATAGATACCATCCTTTTCGACCTCGACGGCAACGTTGTTCATTGTTTGCACGGCCTCGACCGGGAACATTCCAACCGCCGATTCCGCCGACAGCATCACGGCGTCCGCACCTTCGTAGATCGCTGTCGCAACGTCGGAGACCTCGGCGCGGGTCGGAACAGGTGCCGACGTCATGCTTTCGAGCATCTGCGTTGCAACCACGACCGGTTTGCCGGCCCGTCGGCACGCCCTAACAAGACGTTTCTGGATCGGAGGAACGTTCTGGACCGGCATCTCGACACCAAGGTCGCCTCGCGCGACCATCACACCGTCAACGCACTCCAGAATGCGATCGAATTCACCGACGGCTGAAGGCTTCTCGATCTTGGCCATCACCGACGCGCGACCGTCAACCAATTCGCGGGCTTCGATCACGTCCTCGGGTCGTTGCACGAACGAGAGCGCCAGCCAATCGACTCCCAGCGAACAGGCGAATTCCAGATCGACCCTGTCCTTTTCAGACAGTGCCGGGACCGGAATGACGACATCGGGAACGTGAACCCCCTTGCGGTCGGAGATCTCGCCACCCACGACGACCCGACAATCCGCGAAATCCTCGCCGCAGTCCTCGACCCTCAAGTGAACCCGCCCGTCGTTCACGAGCAGCCGCCCGCCCGGACTCAAGACCGAAAAAACTTCCTTGTGGGGAAGCGAAACGCAGGTTTGGCAGCCCTCGACATCGTTCAGTTCGAACCTGAAAGGATCGCCCACGTTGAGTTCGACACCACCGTCGGCAAATGTTCCGCAACGAATCTTGGGGCCCTGAAGATCCGCAAGGATGCAGATCGGTCGTCCGGTTTCCTTCTCGACCTGACGAACCCGCTGGTGTCGCGCCGCGATCTCTTCATGGGTTCCGTGGCTCATGTTCAAGCGGAACACGTCGGCTCCAGCCTTGAACAACGCCATCAACACCTCCGGCGAGTCCGACGCGGGGCCAAGTGTCGCGACAATCTTGACGTTTCGGTGTCTTCTCACGGCGCATTTCTCCAGAATCATTTCAACTGCCGAACATTTTTGTTCGGCAACATGGGGCTACCCGAGCGTGCAAAGAATGTCACCCGGGGAATGCCCCGCATGCGGGGTGGCGATCACTGACGAATTCGTTAAACGGGGCCGGTTGACCACGAATCGTTAACCGGATCCAAATTGTCTGCACCAGTCGAAGTCCTCAACAACCCGTCATCGCGGATCATCCTGGTCTGCGATCACGCATCCAATCACGTGCCACAGTGGCTGAACGGCGGTTCGCTCGGCCTCAATGGCAGCGACATGGGGCGCCATGTCGCAATCGATGTCGGAGCGGCCGGCGTGACGCGCCGCCTTGCGGACATCCTCGACGCAAGTGCGGTCCTGTCAAACTTTTCGCGGCTGGTCGTCGATCCCAATCGCGGCGAGACCGATCCGACTCTGATCATGCAGATCTGCGACGGATCCATCGTGCCTGCGAACCGAACAATCACGCCCGAAGACCGTGAACGTCGACTTGACCGCTGCTACAGGCCATATCACGCGGCCATTGAAGCCACGCTCGCGGAGGTCGACGAACCTGTTGTCATCTCCGTTCACTCGTTCACGCCAAGGATGTGGGCGGGCCCGAAACGACCTTGGAACATCGGGGTGCTGTCGTCGACCGATCGCAGAATCGCTGACCCGCTGATCAAGATACTGAACGAGGAAACCGATTTCGTCATCGGCGACAACTTGCCGTACGCAGGTCAATTGCCCAACGACACGCTCAAACGTCACGCACTGGGACCGGGACACCCGCATGCGCTGCTCGAGATCCGCAACGACCAGATCGAAACGGAGTCGGCCCAGATCGAGTGGGCCGACATGCTCGCGCCGATATTGCGTCAAGCCATCGACTGTGCCACTCGAACCAGTTGAGCACCAAAGGAGAGCATCATGGACAATCAGACGAAGATTGAACTGGAAGCCGCAGCCTTCCGGCGGCTTCGCGATCATCTCATGGAGCGAACGGATGTCCAGAACATCGACATGATGAATCTTGCCGGCTTCTGTCGAAACTGCCTGTCGCGGTGGTACCAGGAAGCGGCCAATGAGCGCGGCATCGACATGACCAAGTACGAGGGGCGCGAGGTCTTCTACGGAATGCCATTTGCCGAATGGCGCGACGCGTACCAGACCGAAGCGTCAGCAGACCAGCTCGAAAAATTCCGCGACTCGCACAGTTGAGCAAAGCTTCACGCGCGCCGATGCCCGTTGACTGGTGCCGCCATAGACGCAGCAAGAATGATTTCGCCTCAGTACGATCTTCCTCTTCGCGTGCAGCCGCGTTCGGGGTGGTCGCACTGAACGTCGGGCAATGCGTCAAACCGCGTTCTTGATGCTCTCCTCGATATAGATTTCGCGAAGACGCCGGGAGACCGGTCCCGGCTGCCCGTCGCCGATCGCCGCGCCATCGATTGACACGACCGGCATGACGAATGTCGATGCGGCCGTGATGAAGGCTTCATCGGCATCCCGTGCCTCGTCGGGCGTGAACGCGCGCTCTTCGATGCGCATCTGCCGTTCCCTCGCACATTCGAGCACCGCGGCTCGCGTGATTCCGTGCAGGATGTCGTGCGACAGCTCACGGGTGATGATCGCGCCATCCTTGACGATGTAGGCGTTGTTCGAGGTTCCTTCGGTCACCAGCCCGTCCTGAACGAGCCAGGCGTCGTCCGCACCCCTGGATTTGGCTTCCATCTTGGCCATCGACGGATAGAGCAGCTGAACGGTCTTGATGTCCCGTCGGCCCCAGCGCAGATCATCGAGAAAGACCACCTTGATGCCCGTCTTGGCCTGCTCGCTTTCCTCCAGCGACTTCACCTGCGTGAACATGACGACTGTCGGCGATGCATCCTCGGGATAGACGAAGTCCCTGTCAGCCGCACCTCGGGTCACCTGAAGATAGATCAGCCCCTCGTCGAGCTGGTTTCGGTTGACCAGCTCCCGATGGATTTCCAGCAATTCGGAATCTTCCAGCGGATGATCCATGTCGAGTTCGTCGAGCGATCGGGCCAGCCGTTTCAAGTGCCCCTCGAAATCGACGAGTTTCCCCTTCAGAACCGACGTCACCTCGTAGACGGCATCCGCCATCAGAAAACCTCGATCGAATATCGAGACCTTCGCCTCGGCCTCCGGAACATAGTCACCATTCACGTAAACGATTCTGCTCATCTGTCTTCCCAATGTTGTGGGGTTTCGCCTGCCCCCAGGTTCATCATCCCCAAAGTCCGCTCTCAGGCGGGTACACTTCCGATCCGTCATATTGAAGAGGCGTCGCCCTGTCTTTTGCCAAGAGCAACGGGCCGTCAAGATCGGTCACCTCTGCACCCTGCGCGACAAGAACCGCAGGTGCCATGGCAAGCGACGATCCGACCATGCAGCCGACCATGACGCTGAATCCGCGCTTGCACGCCTCGTCGCGAAGCGCCAGCGCTTCGGTCAATCCACCGGTCTTGTCGAGCTTGATGTTGACCATGTCGTAGCGACCGTCGAGGTGCGGGAGCGACGTTCGGTCATGACAACTCTCGTCGGCGCATACCGGAACAGGCCTCTCCAAACGCTCAAGCGCGGCATCATCGCCCACGGGGAACGGCTGCTCAACCATCTCGATTCCGAGTTCGAGGAACGAGGGGATCAGTCGTTCGTAGGTCTCGGTCGTCCAGCCTTCGTTTGCATCGACGATGATGCGGGCGCCAGGGGCGCCCGTTCGGACAGCTTCGAGGCGTTCGAGATCTCCCGGCCCACCGAGCTTGATCTTGAGTAGAGGGCGGTCGGCATTGAGGGCAGCCTGCCTTGCCATCTCGGACGGTTCCTCCAACGACAGTGTGTAGGCTGTAGTCAGCGGTCCCGGGCGATCCAGCCCCGCCAGTTCCCACACCCGCTTGCCGGCTCGCTTTGCATCCAGATCCCAAAGTGCGCAGTCGACCGCGTTTCGTGCCGCGCCCGGTGGCAACATGCCCTGAAGTTCGTTTCGATCGAGCGGCAGAGACAGGGACCGGATGAGGTCGGTCACCGACTCGGTGGACTCTCCGTAGCGCGCGTAGGGGACGCATTCACCTGTTCCGATCACACCATTGGCCTCGACGGTCACTGTCACCACATGGGCAACAGTGCGCGATCCGCGCGAAATCGAAAATGCCCGTGCCAGCGGGAATTCTTCGGACCTGACGTCGAGTTTCATGGTCTACGCCGCATGCTTGATGGTCGGCTCCACCTGAATGCGGAGTTCACGTGTCGTGCTGGGTGTTTCGTCGGGGTGTTCAGTCGGGCAATGCATCGACAAGGCGACCGGCGCCATATCGAAACGGATCGACAGTTGGTAGGCCGGTCTCGGCTTCGATGCGTTCGAGACAGGCACGAGCCTCATCGTCGCTCATGCCCTTGGTGTTGACGGAAACCGCCGAGACCTGGCAATCCGGATTGACGATCCGCGCCATCGTCAGCGCCACGTCCCGCAATTCGGTGATCGGCGGTGGCACGTGACCAGGAATTCCGCGCATCTTGGTGCGCGATGCGTCGTGACACAGGATCAGGGCATCGGGCTGCCCGCCGTGGATCAATGCGAGCGTCACGCCCGAATAGGATGGATGGAAGAGCGATCCCTGTCCTTCGATCAGGTCCCAGTGATCGTCGTCATTGTCCGGCGTCAGGTGTTCGATCGAACCCGCCATGAAATCTGCGATGACCGCATCGAGAGGCACGCCGTCGCCATTGATCAGGATGCCGGTCTGTCCGGTCGCCCGAAACGTCGCCTTCATGCCGCGGTCCCGCATTTCTCGTTCCATGGACATCGCGGTGTACATCTTGCCGACCGACACATCAGTGCCGACCCCGAGACAGCGCCGGCCCCGTCGTCTCTGTCCGTTGGCGATCGGGTAATCGACGCTGGGAACACGCACGTCGTGAAGCGTTCGTCCATGTTCGGCGGCCGCCGCGACGAGATCCGCTTCGTCGCGGAGCAGATTGTGCAAGCCGCTCGCGATATCCATTCCGGCCGCAAGCGCTTCAGTGAGAACCGATTTCCAGGCATCCGAGATGACGCCGCCACGATTGGCAACACCGATCACCAGCGTCTTGACGCCGGCAGCGCGTGCATCCTCGATCGACATTTCGGGCAGGCCGACATCCGCCTGGCACCCTTCCATGCGATACTGGCCGAGCGCGGCCTCGGGACTCCAGTCGCGGATTCCTTGTGCCACCTTTGCGGCCAGCGAGTCTGGAGCATCCCCCAGAAAAAGCAGGTATGGCTTGCTGATCATCGGCTTGGTCTCACTCTCTTGCGACCCACAATTCAACGCAACGCGAACCGGCCGGGTATCCGAAACCGCAGATCGTCACCCGGTCGGCACAGGCAAAATTGCCTGCAAGCTCGGCAAATTCGATCCATTCACCGCGAGAGTCAATGCCACCGCCCGTGAATCGATAATGCCACCCGATGCGTCATTGACGCCAAATTCAGGCGGACTGCAGTCGTGTTTTCTTGGGGGTGCACGTCGCTCGTCGTGCCTGTTTCAAAGTCTGGCTGCAAAAGCGTCCAGCGGTTCAATCGACGGGAATGCGGATGTTCCGTCCCCCTGAACGAGGGACGATCCACACGTCGTTCATCGGGTATTGGCTTTCGTCCTTCCTCGCCAGCTTGGCGATGACCTCGAACTGGAATTCCAGATAGCCCATCCGGTGGACCGACCCGACCTTTCGCTCAAGCTTGTCGTTCAGCCGCCGCAGACTCCAGAATGGCACTGACGGAAAGGTGTGGTGAGCGGTGTGGTACGGCATCTGCCAGCACAGCCACCGGAGCACTGCATTGGTACGGGTCGAACGGGTGTTTTCGACGACGTCGTTCTCGTGCGACAGGCCAAGATGCTCGATGGTGTTTTGCAGTTGATGCACCGGCTTGGTCAGAAGCATCGGCAGAATCCAGAAGGTCAGCGCGACCCAGGATTCGGCGATGAGCGATAGCGCGGCGACGAGCGCATAACCGGCGAGATGAAGACGCGCCTCCAGGATGACCTTTGCCTCCTCGTCTTTGCGCACATACGGCTCATGGACAACGCCTGCAGCGTGTCGGATCATCCCCATGATGCGGTTTCGCCAATAAGTCACGCCAAGGAGCCACAACAGATAACTGGTCAGTGTGAACGGCTCCCGAACCAGTTCCCCGTCGCGTTCCCAATCCTGGGTCCACTGGTGGTGGGCAAAGTGCATGATCTGATCGAAGTCGCGCGGGAAAAGCTGAACGAATCCGATCACTCGACCAAAGTGCTCGTTGACGCTGCGCGTTCTGAAGACGGTCGAATGGGACAGTTCGTGTTGGGCGGCGTAGAGGAAATTGATGATCACGCCCAGGACGAAGCCGGTCGCCAACACCCACCAGCTGCCGAACGCAATCGCATGAAGCCAGGCAGCCAATGCGAGCGCCAAGAGGTGACTTCCCATCTGCAATGAGCCCATCAGATTGGAACGCGTGTTCAGTTCGCGCAGCTCCGATGGTTCAAGGATGTCGCGGCGCGAGAACGATTCCTGCATGATGCTCTCCCCTTGACCCAACAATCCTGAACTTGCGACGATCCTATGACCGCCAGCGGTCAACTGATGTCACTGCAAACCGACAAACCGTTTCGCGACGATCCACGGTTCCACCTTGAGTTAATTTGATCGCGGGCAATAATCCAGATCAATGTGGTTCGGTCAATTGGAGGTCAGGTCCACTGAAGTGGCGTCATGACAACGATTTGGTCAGTCTGCTGATTGTCGGTAGCAGTCGCGTGCCAAATGTCCGGTCCGTCTCTATCGATCGGTCTGCATGGACGGACAGTCGGTTGGTGCAAATCCACCGTCTGGCCGGGTTTCGGGCTCGAGCTTGCCGGAGTTGCAAGCCGCAACTGCGGCAGGCGCTTTTTGGCAACGCCGGATTTGGGGACAAGACCACACGCAAGTTTTGCCGACGGACCGTGCGTCGCCGCCTTGTCGATGCATCTGGGTCACGTTCTCAATTTGGCAGATCAGGGAAGCGGGTCTTGTGGATCCGAATTCAACACGACGAACGCGTGCCGCTGAGGGGATTTCGGGTCGCGCTGTACTTCGATTACGTGAAAGCCCATGAGGGAGGGTGCTCAAGTCACTGCATGAGTGCTGAGACAACGACCATGCCTGCCGCCACACGGGGCGGGATTGCCATTTCGGGCGCATGGATTTTGTGTAAACTGACGTATCTCGTGGCGAAGGTGCGACCGGCGACAGCGTCATGGATCATGATGGTCGAACACGGGCGGTCCACGAGCGGATTGGCGCAAATGGGTCGGAGCAATCGCCGGTGTCGGAGCCGTGGTCGCGGCAGTTGGACATGAGGAACACTCTTGATGACGAGAACAGGGAGATGGAAAAAAGGCGCGATTCAGTTCGTTCTGGTTTGCGCGCTGCTCGTCATGTCGATTCATGACTCAAGAGCCATTGCTGGCGACCGTGTAAGGACCATTAAACAGGACTGGGCAGATATCGTTTTGTCCTTGTGGTTTTCTTCTTGGGACGAGTATTGGGGCTCCATGGACAGGCGCAGTCTCGACGCGAGGCGTGCGGCTGTTCAGCGAGGTGAACCAAAGTCATTCATTATTACGAAGGCAGACAAATCGCGACGGGGGTCGGACTATAGCCGTGTCACTTGCGCTGATTTTGTCAAGGTGCCGACTACCGAGATTGATCCGAGTATTCCAAAAAATAAGTGGGCACGAGATGGCATTACAATAATTCCCGTGTCCGTGATCTTTAAACCCGCTTTGGGGGGTGTGACCCGATTCCTCGGTTTTCGTGGTTTGATGGCAAGAGAGAGGTACTGGGTTGCCGCCTATCTGCCCGAGGACAGCGTCCCTCTTTTCAACGAGAATGGCATCGGCATCAATTCTGATGTCCTTTCCAGACCATTTCTTGCCAATTATGGAAAGTGGACCTTTCCGTCAGTTAGGGGTTGGGCTGCCAAACTCAGACTGCGCGAGATCCAGAATTGCGATGGCTTCGACATCTATTTCGTGGAGTATCGACCGTGAGCGAGTATTGGGTTTTCCTCCGGACCCATGACCGGTCACGCCAAGGAAACGCATGGGCCGGCGGGCAAAGGTAAGTCAGCGATGATCAGGAACAGGGGAGACGGTTCGACCTTTCGGACGCATGGATCTTGCGAAAACTGACTTGTTTCCTGACCAAGGCGTGACCGGCAACAGCGTCATGGATCCTGATGATCAATCTTCTGCGGTCTGCGAGCGGAATATGTTGACGTGAAGGTCCAGAGCAACAGCCGACGCCTGAACCTTCGTCGTGGCAGTAGGATGTAAGGAACGCTCTCTATGCCGAGAACAGGGAGATGGAAAAAAGGCGCGATTCAGTTGTTTCTGGTTTGCGCTTTGGTCGTCATGTCAACTCAAGAGCCAAGTGCCTTAACTGGCAACCGCGGAATGACCGTTAAACGGGACTGGATGGATATCGTCTTGTCCTTGTGGTTTTCGTCTTGGGCTGAGTACAGGGGTACCGAAGACCGCCGCAGCCTCGACGAGAGGCGGGCCGCTGTTCAGCGAGGTGAACCAAGATCATTCGTAATGATGAAGGCAGACAAATCGCGTCGGAGGTCGGACTATGTCCGTGTCACTTGCGCTGATTTTGTCAAGGTGCCGACCACCGAGATCGATCCGAAGACCCCCGGAGTCGATCCGAACAGCCCCGAATATGAATTTTTGCGAAGTGGAGTTCTTATGGATCCCGTTTCTGTGATCTTCAAGCCCGCTTTGGGTGGTGTGACGCGATTCCTCGGGTTTCGTGGTTTCGTGGCAAGAGAGAGGTACTGGGTTGCAGCTTATCTGCCCGAGAACAGCGTCCCGCTCTTCAACGAAAATGGCATCGGCATCAATTCTGAGGTGCTTTCCAGACCATTACTTGCCAATTACAAGAAATGGACCGTCCCGTCAGTTACAGGCTGGGCTGCCAAACTCAAGCTGCGCAAAATTCAGCATTGTGATGGCTTCGACATCTATGAGGTGGAGTATCGGCCTTAAGCGAATATTCGGTTTTACTCCGGATCCATGACCGGTCACGCCACGAGAACGCATGCGCCTGCAGGCAACAGAAAGTCTGCGACGGTTGGGAACAGGGTAGACGTTCCGACATTTCGGACAGATGGGTTTTGCGAAAACTGACGTGTCGTCCGACGATTGCGTGACTGGCAACAGTGTCATGGATCCTGATGGTCAACCATCTGCGGTCTGCGAGCGGAATCGATTGACGTGATGGTCCAGAGCAGCCGCCGACCCGTACCTTCGTCATGGCAAGCAGATGCAAGAATTGCTCTCGGCGACGAAAACAGGGAGTTTGAAAAAAGCGCGATTCAGTTCTTCCTGGTTTGCACACTTCTCGTCATGTCAAATCATGACTCAAGAGCCATTGCTGGCAACCGAGGAGTGGCCACTTCACGGGACTGACCAGCTGTCATTTTGTCCATGTGGTTTTCTCCGCGAGACGAGTATTGGAATTCCCGCAAACGACGCAGTCTTGACGAGAGGCGGTCTGGTTGACAGTATCGGTATTCAGCTAACGCGTTTCATTATTCGGAACAAATTGGAGGATGAAAATGGAAATTCGACGTTTGATCGGACTGGCCGCCGCCCTTGCAGCGCTCGTTGTCGCTCCGAACCTGGGTGTGGCGAAAAGCCCGACCCTGCAAGCAGTTGAAGATCGGGGCTCGCTTTTGTGCTCCGGGCACAACGGCAGCTACTTCGGCTTTGTCGAAGTCAATGACAAGAACGAGTGGAAGGGTCTCGACATCGACCTTTGTCGGGCGCTTTCGGTGGCCATTCTGGGCGACCCCGACAAGAACCAGATCGTTCCCTTGTCATGGGCCCAGCGCTTTCCGGCACTGCAGTCCGGCGATGTCGACGTCGTGATCAAGGCAACCGGATGGACCATGGGGCGCGACACCGAACTGGGTCTGCAGTTCTCGCTGCCGTACTTCTTTGGCGGCGCCCAGATCGTTGTCCGCAAGGAGTTGGGCATCGACACGGTTCACGGCCTGGACGGCGGAACCGTGTGCGTGGCCGCAGGAACGACCATCGAAAGGATCGTTGCCGACCACCTCAAGAGCGAAAACATCGAACACGAAATGATCAGCTTCGAGAAAACCGCAGAGACCATCGCCGGCTACCAGTCGGGTCGTTGCGACGCTTATGCCGCATGGGGTCCATCGATCGCCGTAATTCTGGCGACCCAGTTCGACGATGCGGACGCCCACGTCATTCTCAGCGACAAGCTCAGCGCCGAACCGATCGCTGCCGCCATGCGTCAGGGTGATGAAGACTGGGTCGATATCGTCAACTGGATGCTCGCTGCCCTGATGAAAGCGGAAGAGCTTGGCGTGACCTCGGCCAATGCCGACGAAATGGCCGCCAACCCGCCAAATCCGACCGTTGCACGCCTCCTGGGCACCAATCCCGGCATCGGCGAGAGGCTGGGAATGCGGGATTCATGGGCACTCGAAATGATCAGAACCATGGGCAACATGGAAGAGATCTATCATCGAAACCTCGGCGACGGCTCTCCCTACAAGCTCGAACGCGGTCTCAACAATCTGTGGAGCAACGGCGGAGTTCTCTACACGCCCATTCTCGACTGACATCGAGAGCACGGACTCCATGGGGCCGCCCCGACCAGTGATGCGGGGCGGCCCCGGCTTGCCATGAAGGACAAGAATGCTGGGCTGGCGTGACTTTGGCCGCATGACCGCACGCGAACTCGCGGTGCAAATCGCGGTTGTCGCACTGCTGATCGTCGTTGTCGCCAGTGCCGTGCAAAGCGCCCGGATCAACTTGAGCGAACTGGGGATTACCTCGGGATTTTCGTTCCTCAACCGCGACACGGGCTGGAGCTATTCCTTTTCGCTGATCGAACGCTCAATCGACGACACCTACCGCAAGACTCTGCTGATCGGGTTTCTCAACACGCTTTTCGTCGGACTCACGTCCATCGTTCTTGCGACCGTGCTCGGCTTCGTCATCGGAACGATGCGTGACAGCCGCAACTTGGCCCTGCAGGTCGCATCTGCGCTGTACATCCAGGTCTTCAGGAACATCCCGCTGATTCTTCAAGTGGTGTTCCTCTATTCCATCCTGATCCATTTCCCCGGCCCAAAACAGGCCCACAGCCTGGGCGACCTGGTCTTCATGTCGAACCGGGGGATCATGGTACCCGTGCTGACAATGCCGCTCGGCGCAGTCGCAGGGGTCGCGGCGCTTTCGATTGCGCTTGGCGTGGGACTGGCTCGATTTGCCAAGAGCGCCATCCACGGGGTGGTTGCTTGGTTGATCGGAACAGCGCTGTTGCTGGCGCTCGCCATCGCGATGTTCACGCCCGAAGGCAGCAGCGTCATTTCCGTGCCTTATCTCAAGGGCCTTCGGTTTCGCGACGGGCTGACGATCTCGGTCGAGCTGGTCGCCATGATCGTCGGCATTGTCCTCTACGGCGCCGCCTACATCGGTGAAGTGGTGCGTGGCGGGCTCGCCGAAGTGAACCGGGGTCTGGTCGAGGCCGGAACGAGCCTCGGGCTCGGCAGTTTCGCGATCTGGTGGACCATCCGGGTACCGATGGCATTGCGGTCGATCGTGCCTCCCCTGGGCAACCAGTGGATTTTCATCATGAAGGCCACAACCATCGGCGTGGCCATCGGATTCTCCGATCTGTTCTACATCGTCTCGACCTCGATCACCCAATCCGGCCAGACGCTCGAACTGATCGCCATCCTGATGGGCGGGTTTCTGCTGGTCAATTTCTGTCTCGCGCAGGCAATCAACTGGCTGAACGCCCGACTGGCGCTCAAGGGCTACGGGTGATGGACGCGCCAGCTGCCATTCCCTGGGCCCAACGGCTTCGACGCCGGGTCTTTGCAACGCCGCTCGATGCGGCGTTGACGAGCGTGATCATCCTCGTGCTCGCGTGGCTGGCATGGACCGCAGTCGACTGGGCCGTTCTCTCGGCGGTGTTTCGCGCAGAGGACGTCGAACGGTGTCGTGCCGAGTCGACGGGGGCTTGCTGGTCGATCATCGACGCCCGCCATCGGCTCATCCTCTTCGGCCTCTATCCTTACGACGAGCACTGGCGCTCGACCCTGGCGGCGTTCGCGATCATCGGGACCGTCATCCTGTCCTGCATCCCCTGGTTCTGGTCAGCGCGGCGAATCATCGCTCTGTGGGTCGCCGGATTTGCCACCTACTATCTGCTCATGGAAGGCAGCCTGCTCGGCTTTGAACAGGTCACGACCGACAAGTGGGGCGGCCTGAGTCTTGTCCTGTTTCTCTTCTCTTCGGTGGTTCTTCTCGGGATGCCGATGGGCTTGGGCCTCGCCCTGATGCGACGCTCACGGCTGCCGATGTTGCGGCTGGTCGCATCCCTCGTGATCGACTTCATCCGTTCGTTGCCGCTGCTGGCCACGCTCTTCACGGCAGCTGTCGTAATTCCGATTCTGCTGCCTGACTGGTTGCAGGGCGACAAGATCTGGCGAATCATTCTCGCCTTCGCATTGTTTTTCGCCTGCTATCAGGCGGAAGTGTTCCGCGGCGGGTTTCAGGCAATCCCGAGCGGCCAATCGGAAGCCGGGCGGACACTTGGTCTGGGCAAATGGCAAGTGCTGTGGCTGATCGTCCTGCCGCAGGTGTTTCGCCATGCCCTTCCGGCCACGATCAACATGGTGGTGATCACCTTCAAGGAAACCGCCGTGGTCATCATCATCGGCCTGTTCGATCTGCTGGCATCCGGTCAGGCTGCCTTCGGAACCGGAGAGTGGGTAGCCCACTACATGGAGACCTACATTTTCATCGCATTCATCTACTGGGCCTTCATCTCGTCCCTCGGTCGATACGGCGAGCATCTCAAGAACCGCCTCAGGCAGGACGAGCATTGATCATCCGATGTCATGCTTGCCCTCGCGCCACCGCCTCGTGCGCATCCCGCACAAGTAGGGATGGTGCCGAATATCGGGCACCGGCCTTCGCAGGCGCCGCATTCCCGGCTCGGTTTCACCGTAACCGCCGTCGGCAACTGTGCCGAACATTCGTCATCCTTCCCGATCGGTGTCGCTGGACTGACGGCACGCCGCTTTGCGAAATGAACAGTCTGGATCATCGAACGGTCATGTCATGAACACGTTCAGCACGCATGGGCATCTCACGACCAACCATTGGGGGTCGGGGCGTGTGCATTTGCGAGACGGGCGCATTGTCTCGGTTGAGCCGGATCCGATCGACCCCGCGCCCTCGCCAATCAACGGAAACATCCCTGACGGTCTGAACGGTCCCGCGCGCATCCTCAGACCCGCCGTCCGAAAGGGATGGCTCGAAGGTGGTCACGGACCCGCCGACGGACGACGCGGGCGGGATCCGTTCGTCGAGATCGGATGGGACCGCACACTCGACCTGCTGGCTGCCGAAATCAATCGCGTTCGCAAAACCCACGGCAATGAAGCCATTTTTGCAGGCTCATACGGTTGGGGCAGCGCTGGCAGGTTTCATCACCCCCAAAGCCAGTTGAAGCGATTCCTCAACACGCTCGGCGGCTTTGCCTATTCGAGAGGAAACTACTCCTACCATGCGGCACTGGTGCTGATGCCGCACATCGTGGGCAATTTTCGTCACCACGTGATCGAAGCCACGCGCCTGTCGACGGTAGCCAAGCACGGCGAGCTTGTTGTCGCTTTCGGCGGCTTGCCGTTGCGGGCAACCCAGATTTCCGACGGCGGCATGGGACCGCATCTGTTTGCGCGGGAAGTACAAAACTGCGTGCAGGCGGGCGTGAAATTTGTCGGCCTGACCCCGCTGAGACAGGATCTCGACCCGGCATTGAAGGCCGAATGGCTGGCACCCCGACCTGGAACCGATGCCGCCGTGATGATGGGGCTGGCGCACACGCTGATGACGGAAGGCCTGCACGATCGCGAGTTTCTGGAGCGCTACACGGTCGGGTTCGAACGGCTGGAAGCCTATCTCAATGGCACCACGGACGGCACCGCCAAGGACGCGCGCTGGGCGGCTGAGATCTCAGGCATCCCCGCGCAACGGATCCGCGACCTCGCGAGGGAAATAGCCACGAGCCGCACGCTTCTCACCTGCACGGCATCGCTTCAACGCGCGGACTGGGGCGAACAACCGCTGTGGATGATCGTGGCGCTGGCGGCGATGCTGGGGCAGATCGGACTGTCTGGCGGCGGCTACGCCATCGGTTACGCGGTCAACGGCTCGGTCGGCGTCGGCAATCGACCCTTCCGGCCCGGAGTTCTGCCTCAGGGACAAAATCCCGTCGATGCCTGCATCCCCGTCGCAATGATCGCCGAGATGTTGCTGAACGGCGGCGGGAATTATGAGTTCAACGGTGCCGTCCACCAGTTCCCGAACGCGCGCATGGTCTGGTGGGCCGGAGGCAATCCGTTCCATCATCATCAGGATCTGAATCGCCTGCACAGGGCGTTTCAGACACCGGACACGATCGTCGTCAACGAAATCGGATGGACGGCAACCGCGCGACACGCCGACATCGTCTTGCCGGCTGCTGCACCAGAAGAGCGTCGGGACCTCGCGGGCGGGCGGCAGGACAACTATCTGATCCCCTGTCCACGGATCGTCGAGCCACCGGGCGAAGCCAGAACCGAATTCGAAACCTACTGCGACCTCGCCCAACGCCTTGGAACCGAGGAGGCCTTCACCGAAGGCAAAAGCGAGGAGGACTGGCTGGTTGAATTGTGGGCAACGACCTGCGAGGCGGCAAAGTCAAAGGGCGTCGTCCTGCCCGATTGGGAGACCTTCATGGCGGGCGACATGATCGAGTTGCCCGACACGATGACCGATCAGGTCTTCCTCGACCGCTTTCGGGCCGACCCGGAGGCCCACCGCCTGCCCACACCGAGCGGACGCATCGAATTGTGGTCCGAGGTGATCGAAGGGTTCGGTTACGACGATTGCCCGGGCCATCCAGTCTGGCTTCCCCCACGGGGACTCAGCGATGGGCTCGATGAGCGGTTCCCGCTGGCCATGCTCTCTGGTCAGCCGGGGACACGGCTGCATTCGCAGTACGACTGCGGAAAGACCAGCACGGACGCCAAGATCAATGGACGCGAGCCTGTCCTGATCAATCCGAGCGATGCCTCGGCTCGCGGGATCAAGGACGGCGACATTGTCGAGATCGTCAGCGACAAGGGACAGTGTCTGGCTGGGGCACGGCTGACCGACGACATTGCAGCCGGTTGCGTTTTTCTCTGGACCGGCGCCTGGTGGGATCCCGATTTCTCGCACCCTGACTGGCGGGACCGACACGGGAATCCCAACACGCTGACCCACGATCTGCGAACTTCGCGATTGAGCCAGGGTCCGGCATCGCACTCGGCCTTTGTCGAGGTGCGGACGCTCGATGGTCCCTTGCCGGAGGTCGAGGCACACGGACCGCCCCTCTTCGACGACGAAAACCAATCGGCGACGCCCGATCGTGCCGGAAAGAAATCCGTGAAGCTGGACAGCACGCTGTCAAAGGGCTTGCGAATTCTGGAAACGCTCAGCGCAACGAAGGGAGCGAAGGGCGTGTCGGAACTCGCGCGGGAACTCGAACTGACCAAGTCGACGGTGTTTCGCCTGCTGCAGACATTGTCCGCACTGGATTACGTCAGGACCACCGAAAACAAGCAGTATGCGGCGACTCTCAAGACATGGCAGGTCGGCCGTTCCGTTGTCGACAATTTCAACCTGCGCGAACTGGCATCGCCGGACATGCAACACCTGTCTTCGGAAACCGGTGAGGCGATCTACTTGGCCGTCCCTGAAGGACTCGACGTGACCTACATCGACAAGATCGAGAGCAGGCAGCCGATCCGGTCGTGGAACCCGATCGGCGGCAGCGCGCCAATACACACTGTCGGGACCGGCAAGGCGATCCTTGCGGCGGACTACGCGAGGTACCGTCGTCAACTGGTTGGCAACTTGCCCAGGTTCACGGAACTGACGATCACCACAATTTCAGAGCTGGACAGGGAGATTGACGACATCCGGGACCGGGGTTTCGCCATCGACCGGGGCGAGTTTCGGGAGAAGATACGCAGCTACGGCGGTGCGATTTCACTGCCGGGCGGCGCCGTGGTCGCTGCCATCGGGGTGTCCGTGCCTGAGACAAACCTGTCCGAGGGCGACGAGGAACGGATCGGCGACCTTGTTCGTCGTGCAGCCACGAATGTCACGAGAAGACTGGCCAGAAACTGATCGAACGACTGCGGGTGTCATGTTTTCACGATTGATTTCAAGGCTTCGACCGGCAGTCGACGACGAGCGAAGCCGGCATGAACGCAGCAAGCTGCAGTCGGGGCACGGCAATTGCGGCCAAGCAGCGCGGGCCCGGCCAACCCTGTTCGCCAGCAGAAGAGGCAAAAGCTCTCGCCGCCTGAGACGCGCCCAGAAAGCCGAAGTATTCGGGCCGCATGCGTTTCGGAGCGCCACAGCCACCAAATTCACCTGGATCAGAGGCGCGCCCGTCGAAACCGCTTGCGCTCACCGGGATACCGCGAAAGTGATGCTCAAATGGGCGCGTCAGACTCTCGCCCAAATTGCCGCGCTACACACTCTTTGCGTCGCCACGCGAAAATTCTGAGAGCATCGAGGATCAGATGCGTCAATGGAGCCAGATCAACCATGATGATTGCAACAAAGAATTGACCGGTTGCCGGAGAATTCCATGATCCATGTCGTCTACGGGACCAACGACCGCTACTTGCCTCCACTGCTGGTCAGCCTGCACTCGATTCTCAGAACAACTGAGGAAACCGTCACGGCAACCATATTCACGGTCGGGCCGGACAAGGAGATCCGCCGGCACATCGAAAGACTGTCGGAATGTTTTCCGAAACTCGAGCTCAACATCCGCGAATTCAAGCCCGAGGGTCTGGGTGAATTCGAAGACTCCGCGCTTGGAGACCGGTACTCGATGGCATCGACGGTTCCGATGTTCCTTCCTTGGCTGGAGAATGGCAGGTGCCTGTTTCTCGATGCGGACACGCTCATCAGGCATGATATCTCCGAACTCTATCGAACCGACCTCCATGGCTGCCATATCGGAGCCTGTCTGGCGCCTAACATGGCGATCTCGCACAACAAGTATTTCTCTTTCAGCCTCGGATCCCTGGCAACGCCGGGCCGAAGCCGAAGGCGGCGAGCGGAGTTTCAGGCGATGGCCGACGACACCGGATTTTCGCACGAGGAATTGAAGACGCAGTACTTCAACTCCGGGGTCATGCTCATGGACAATGACGCAATCCGGGAAGCCGACCCGTCAATGGAGTCGATGAACCAGACCGCCTCGCAGCATCTCCTGACCCGGTGGGCGGACATGGGCGTGCTGAACGCGTATTACAAGAACCGAACGCATTTTCTTGATCTCAAGTGGAACGTCAGCAAGGACTTCCTGCCTTTGAACTCTCTTTACGCGCCGGCCGAACTCTGGAGCGAAATCGTGTCAGCAGGCAAGGACCCCGGCATCTTGCATTACACCAGCATCTTTGCGCGGCGATCATGGCGATGGAGCTGGCACAGGTCCCGAAAGCGATATCGTCTGTATCGAAAGGCATGCAAGGACCTGGAAATCGACACGGGGATCCCGGTTCTTGATCTGTTTGAGGAACGATAGGCGCAGGCCTCTGCACAGTCCGTGGGTCCACGAACACGAAATTGGCAGCCGGTTGCCAGATCATGTTCCGCAATCGCTATTGTCCGTGATCGCGTGCGAACGGGAGTCAACTGACATCCTCCGAAACACAAAAGGATTCCAACAGGTCATCTGCCCCCCGAACAGTGGCTCCCAATGCGAGTGGCTTCTGGAGTTGAGCGAAACCGCTCGATCCCGGTATTCAAGGAACAGGCGACACTTGCATGGAAACCGGATGCCTCCATGGCGCCTCGGTGGCCACGACGGTCTTTTGCACGGAGGCAGTGCATCGCCCAATTCGAAGGTGCTGAAAAAACTACGGCTATCTGTGGATTCCTCAATCATTTTCCATCCCGGTCAGCAGATGAACGCAATCATGCAACCCGGCAGCAGGATCACGCTTCAGAACAGGCAATCGCCAACGACACATGCTTTGCATCGGCAGCAACGTCCTGCGGCCACTTCAGAGACTCGCGGCATTCGGAGTCTGACCGCCGTGTTTTGTCATCTGGTACGCACGTTCGCATATTGACGCAGAATTGAGAATCCACGAACGTCGCGGCGGTGCAAACTCATGGATTGTCGGCAACAACCGAAGGGGGGCAGGTCTTGGTTCAGAGCAATCCCGTCTCGCTATGGGACACAACGGCAGTCGAAGCCGAGATCGACAACCCGCTCGATGGAGATTCAACCTGCGATGTCGCAATCGTTGGCGGCGGTTTCACCGGTCTCTCCACGGCGCTTCACGGCGCGCAGAAGGGACTCGACTGTCATGTTTTGGAAGCCAAGACCATCGGTCATGGCGGTTCGGGACGCAATGCTGGACTGGTCAATGCCGGGCTCTGGATGCCTCCAAGCGAGGTGTACGAGAAACTCGGAACGACGACCGGCACAAGGCTGGTCGCCACTCTCGGAGACATGCCGGAGTACGTGTTCTCGCTGATCGAGAAGCACCAGATCCGATGCGAAGCGACCCGTCGCGGCACCATTCACGCAGCGCATGCGCCTTCGGGGTTCGAGAACCTCAGTCAACGAGCCGAAGCCTGGCAGGCGCTCGGCGCACCAGTCGATCTTCTGGACGCTGAGGAAACCGCGAATTTGACCGGCACCCGCAAATATGTCGGCGGTCTGCTCGACCACCGGGCGGGAACCATCAACCCGATGGGCTACACCCGCGGATTGGCGAGAGCCGCACTCGGAGCCGGAGCCCGAATATCGACGGGCGTGCAGGTCACGGGACTCGCCCCTGCCATTGACGGCTGGAAAGTGTCCACAGATCGGGGCACGATCAGCGCCAACCGTGTGGTGATCGCGACCAATGCCTATTCGGACGACTTGTGGCCTCTTCTCCGCCAAACCTATACAGTCATTCACTATTTCCAGGTCGCAACCGATCCGCTCGGCGAGCGTAGTGCCGGAATCCTGAAAGGCGGACAGGGACTCTGGGATACCGCGCCAATCATGACCTCCGTGCGAAAGGACGCCTTCGGTCGTCTGATCGTGGGCTCAATGGGGACGGTCCTGGGGTCTGTCAGCCGTCGCTGGGCAGCAAAGCGCTTGAACCGGCTGTTTCCGGATCTTGGCCCCGTGAGTTTCGAAACCGCGTGGCACGGCCAGATCGCGATGACGCCGGATCACCTGTTTCGCATCCATCGACTGGCCGACGGGCTCTACACGCCCATCGGATACAACGGCCGCGGGATCACGACCGGAACGATGTTCGGGCAGGCCCTCGCGGAACTGTTCACCGGTGCCGACGACGAGACTCTGCCGGTACCGATCAGCGAACCGTCGTCTGTTCCGGCCCGAACGCTGAAGACCGGTTTTCTGCGCATGGCACTCGCGGCCAATCAATTCGTTCGGAGCTTGTGAGGTGCCAGCCACGCCGGAACCGTCAATTCGCGTTGGTGTCGATATCGGGGGCACCTTCACCGATGTGGCACTGACGCATCCAGGCGGGATTTCCACCGGCAAGGTGCTGACGAGTCACGGCCAGCCCGAACAGGCGATCATCGATGCGATACGCATGGCAGCAGATGACGCCGGAATTGCGCTTGGTCGAATCGGGCAGGTCATTCACGGAACGACGCTTGTCACCAACGCGCTGATCGAACGGCGTGGCGCGAAGCTGGCGTTTGTCACCACCGAGGGGTTTCGGGACGTGATCGAGATGCGTTCTGAAAGCCGTTTCGAACAGTACGACCTGAACATCGTTCTTCCGCCGCCGCTGGTCGACCGGGAGCACCGATTCACTGTCAATGAACGGGTGGCTGCCGACGGTTCGGTTCTTCTTGCGCTTGATGCAGAAGAAGCCGAAGCGCTTGCGGAGCGGATCATCGGGGGCGGTTACGAGGCGGTCGCGATCGGCTTCATGCACGCCTATGCCAATCCGGCACACGAGCGAATGATGGAAGCCGCGCTGAGGAAACGCGCTCCCGAACTGCCGGTCGCGATCTCGTCGGTGATCGCGCCGCAAATGCGGGAGTACGAGCGCTTCAACACGGTGATTGCCAACGCATTCGTTCAACCGCAGATGGCCGGGTACCTCGGGCGGTTGGTGCAACGATTGCGTTGCGAAGGAATCGAAGCGCCCGTGTTCATGATGCACTCCGGCGGCGGACTGATTTCTATCGAGACAGCAAGCATCGAACCCGTGCGACTGCTGGAGAGCGGGCCGGCCGGAGGGGCCATTCTCGCAGCCGATCTCGCCGTGACACACGGAATCGACAAATGTCTCAGCTTGGACATGGGTGGGACGACCGCGAAAATCTGCCTGATCGAAAACGGGCGACCGAAGACTGCCAGCCGTCTTGAGGTGGCACGGAGCGACCGGTTCAAGAAGGGTTCAGGCATGCCGGTCTCGACGCCCGTGGTCGAGATGGTAGAGATCGGCGCCGGAGGCGGATCGATCGCGTCGGTCGATGCGATGGGGCGGATTCAGGTCGGACCCCAGTCGGCAGGATCGGAGCCGGGCCCCGCTTGCTACCAGCGTGGGGGAGAGGACCCCACGGTGACGGACGCCAACCTGGCGCTCGGTCGCCTGGATCCGGAGAATTTCTCGGGCGGAAAGATCCCCCTCTCGGAGGCGAGAGCCGAAACCGCACTGGAGTCGCGCCTCGGCGGCACACTGGATCTGTCCGTCGCGGACGCGGCCTTCGGCGTCACCGAAATGGTCGACGAGAACATGGCCAACGCAACGCGGGTCCACGCTGTCGAGAACGGCCGCGACATCGCTCAGTTCACGATGATTGCCTTCGGGGGTGGCGCCCCGCTGCACGCCTGCCGGCTGTGCGAAAAACTCGGGATCGACCGGTTGATCATTCCGCCAGGTGCTGGCGTGGGCTCGGCGATCGGTTTCCTGAAGGCGCCGTTTTCCTATGAGGCAACGCGAGGCCTTTTCATGCGCTTGGGCGATTTCGATGCCGAAGCGGTCAATGCGGCAGTTTCGGCGATGGAAACGGAGGCACGAGCATTCGTGGCAGAGGGTGCAGGGGACCAGGCAACGGACATCAAGCTGACGGCCCAGATGCGATATGTGGGCCAAGGCTGGGAGATTCCCGTCACTCTCGACCATCTGGAGTTCGCCGACACAGATGTTCCGATGATTCGAGCGGCATTCGAGGACGCTTACCGGACACTTTTAGGTCGCATCATCGACGATCTGGAGGTCGAGATCACCAACTGGTCGCTGAGCGTCGCGAGCCGATTGCCGGACCGCGCGCCACTTCGAACACTGGGGATGTCCCGGAAGTTCGAGGGCCTCGAGACGCGATCATTCTTCGATGCTGCCTTGCGAAAGGATGTCGATGCCCAAGTGATCGAACGGACCGCAATGACAGCCGGCACACGAGTCGATGGGCCCGCCGCGATCATCGAGGACGAGACCTCGACCATCGTCACCAGCGCCTTTTTTGCGATCGGCCAGTCCGACGGCTCGATACTTGTTCAGCGCAAGGGGGACGTGTCATGAGTCGGGCGGTTGACCATTCGATCATGTGGAACAGACTGATCGCGGTGGTCGAGGAACAAGCGACGACCCTGGTCAGAACGGCCTTCTCCACATCAGTCCGCGAGGCGGGTGACCTCTCGGCAGGCCTGTTCGACCGACACTGCCGGATGATGGTGCAGGCGGTGACCGGGACGCCTGGCCACGTGAATTCCATGGCCGAAAGCGTCTCGCATTTCGCCCGCGAGATCGGTGACGGAAACATCCATGACGGCGATGTCTTCATCACCAATGATCCTTGGATGGGAACCGGACACCTCCACGACATCACGGTGGTCACGCCTGTCTTTCGGGCGGGACAGCACATCGGCTACTTCGCCTGCACCGCCCACGTCGTCGACATCGGCGGACGCGGGTTCGGGCCCGACGCCAACGACGTTCACGAGGAAGGACTCCTGATCCCGATTTCGAAATTCGCCGAACGTGGCGAGTTGAACGCCGAGTTGATCAGGATCGTGCGCGCCAATGTCAGGACACCGGATCAGACCGTGGGCGACATATTCTCGCTGGCGGCCTGCAACGAGGTGGGCAATCGGCGTCTGCAGGACATGCTCGACGAATTCGCGATGGACGACCTCGAGGAACTCTCGGAATTCATCATGAAGGCGAGCAGGCGGGCGACGCAGGAAGCGATCGCCAGGCTGCCATCGGGCACCTATCGCAACACGATGACAGTCGACGGCTACGACAAACCGATCGAGCTTGTGGTCACGCTTGACATCGACGGTCCGAATCTGAGCGCGGATTTCGCCGGGACATCCGCGATGAGCAGGCTCGGAATCAATGTCCCCGAAGTCTACACCCGCGCTTATGCCTGTTACGGGTTGAAATGCGCGATCGCACCCGAAGTCCCGAACAACACCGCGTCGCTGGAGCCGTTTCGTGTCACAGCACCCGAAGGTTGCATCCTCGCCGCGAGACGACCCGCGCCGGTCTCTGTCCGTCACGTGCTTGGGCACCTGATTCCCGATGTCGTTCTCGGCGCCCTGCACAAGGCGGTGCCGGGCATGGTTCCCGCCGAAGGCGCGTCTTCGCTTTGGAACATCCAGATTTCGGCGCGTCCGGTGGATGCCGGCAGTGATCTGCCGGGCGCAGAGATCCTCATGTTCAATTCTGGCGGGACAGGTGCGCGACCCTCGCTCGACGGGTTGAACGCGACCGCGTTTCCATCAGGTGTCTCGACGATGAGCGTCGAGGCCACCGAGCATGTCGGGCCGATCGTCGTGTGGCGAAAGGACCTCCGCGAAGGCTCCGGCGGGGCCGGCAGGACACGCGGGGGCCTCGGTCAGGTGATCGAGATCGAAGCGCACAAGGGCTACCAGTTCCATTTCAATGCCATGTTCGACAGGGTCGATTTTCCGGCACGCGGTCGCGATGGCGGCAAGGACGGGAGCGCGGGCCGGGTCGAACTGGACGACGGTACGAAACTCAGATCAAAAGGCAGACAGCTGGTTGAGGCCGGCAAGCGATTGCGTCTGAGTTTGCCCGGAGGCGGGGGATACGGCGCCCCTGACTTGCGCGACACGGACGCCGTGCGACGCGATCTTGCCAACGGTTACATCAGCGAGGAACAGGCCCGAACCGACTACGGGTTCGAGGAACGGGACGAGCAAGGCGCATAGCATAAACCCGCTCGCAGAAAGCGGTCTCAGTCTGGAATGGGGCGGCAAGTCTTGTCCGCTTTCTTTGGTTTCCGATGCGGCTCCGCATCAAGCCAAAGTCATCATTTCAGCCCCTGTTCCGTTGCGTGTCGGCACGCTGCGGTTGCATTCTGAATCTTTTATCAAGTTCAGACATTTTGAAACGCAAGTGCTTGAAATCATTGGATTCGATTTTCAAAAAGGGCACTACATTCTCGGCGGCCAATAAACGTCGTCACGGCTCGTTTCTTGCAGCAACCCAAAACGAAACATTCGATAAGAGACCTTGGGAAATGGCGCGCCCACGCAGCCTGAACCCACCGTTCAAGTGCAATCGGAATTGCGTTCAAGTGATTTCGGAATCGCGTTCAAGTGCGATCGGAATTCGCATGGAGCTCGTCGCGACTCGAGAACACTTCACTATGACGAACCTGCGTGAAGGAAACGGGCCGTCATTGCCATGCCTGCCGTATCGCGACAATGTGATGTCGCTTTCATGGTCGCCGCAGACCCGCCCTTCATGCACCATCATGCGTACCCGGGCGGCCAGAATGGCTGATCAGCAGGAGGAGGGAAATGACCCAGTCTCAAGAGAACCTGCGCGCCCTTGCAGCCGACTACTACGTGAGCGAGGACGTGTTCGCCGAGGAACGTGAAAAGCTGTTCTTCAAGGCCTGGCAATATGCCTGCCATGTCAGCGAACTGACCGAGCCGGGCGACTATGTCGCGACCAGCATTCTCGGCCAGAACGTGTTTGTCGTGCGCGACCAAGACCGGAAAATCCGCGCCTTTCACAATGTCTGCCCCCATCGCGGCCACAAGCTGGTCGAAGGGTCGGGGCGAACGCGCGTCATCGTCTGCCCGTACCATCACTGGAGCTACTCGCTCGATGGATCGTTGCGACGCGTGCGCAAGAGTGAAACCAGCGCCGTGCCCGAGCGAAAGGACATTTGCCTGAAATCGGTCCGGGTGGACCGGATGCTGGACTTCATCTTCGTCAATCTTGATCCAAGCGCCCTGCCGATTGCCGAATTCTGGCCGGGCATCGAAGCGCAGATCCGCGAAAAATGCCCCAAGGTGGACAGCTATGTCCTGGGCGAAACCGCTGCAGCGATTCACGAGGTCGACGTCGCGGCCAACTGGAAGATCCAGATCGACAACTATCTCGAGTGCCAGCATTGCCGCCACGGGCATGTTTCGTTCGCTGACATGCTGGACATCAACAACCAGACCTACGAACTGACCAGGAACGCGGCCTACAACTTCATCCCCGGCAGCAGGAAGGCCGAGAATCTGGCCTATCCCCTGGACCTGGAACACGACGAAACAGACCTGCATTTCTGGTTCCTGTTCCCCAATGTCGGCATCTCGCAGTTTGCCGGTCCGGGCAACCTGACGCTCTTCCAATGGAACCCGATCGGCACCGATCGCGGGCTGCGTTGGAGCATCAACCTGGAACCGGCCGAACCCACCGACCCGGGCATGCGCGAGCGTCAGGAAAAACGAGCGATCTGGGGCCGCGACGTGCTGCAATCCGAGGACATTTCGTTCCTCCTGTCGGTGCAGGAAGGCATGAACCAGCGGTCGTTTGACCGGGGCTGGTACATCGTGGATTGGGAGAACATCGAATTCTCCGAAGCGATGATGCGCCATTTCCACGACACCTATCTGGAACACATGGGCCGCAAGTCGCCGGTGACCGTGCGCGCCGTCGCATGAGCGGAACAAGACCGCTGACCGGGGTTCGGGTTCTGGACTTCGGACACTACCTGGCCGGGCCGCTGGTCGGGATGATGCTTGCCGACATGGGGGCGGACGTGCTGCGCATCGATCCGCCCGGCGGGCCACGATGGACCGATCCAGCCTTCGACATGCTGTCGCGCGGCAAGCATGTTTTCGAGATCGACCTCAAGTCCGATGCAGGGCGAACGCGCGCGATCGAATTGGCGAAGCGCTCTGACATCGTGATCGAGAACTTTCGCCCCGGCGTCGTGAGCCGGTTGGGTGTCGGCCCGGACGAAATGCGGCAAGCCAATCCGGGGTTGATCTACCTGGCCATGCCCGGCTTTGCCTCGGCCGATCCGGAGTTGGCTGATCTCGCAGCGTGGGAGGCGATCATTGCCGCCCGCACCGGGCAATTCACCGACATGGGGCTCAATCGGCGCCTCATGGGCATCAAGGCTTCATTCTCGCCGCTCGGCCTCGCCTCGGCCTATGCCGCCAGTTTTGGCGCAATGTCGGTTCTGTTTGCACTGCACTCGCGCGCGACAACCGGCGGCGACCATATCGAAGTGCCGCTGGCCTCGGCCCTTTTCGAGGGTTTGGCCTACAACCACGAGCAGATCGAGGAGTATCCCGACCGCTACAAATCGCCGCGCGAGTTGGAACTGGACCGCCGCGCAGCAGCGGGCGAACCCTGCGACCTGGATTTTGCCGAACTGTCGGAGTTCCTCGATCCGTTCTATCGCACCTACACATGCCAGGACGGGCGCGGATTCTACGTGGTCGCAGGCAGCGTCGCCACCCATCCGGCGCGCGTTCTTCGGACGCTCGACCTGGATCACCTGCTGGATGAACTTCCCGTGTTCGACCCTTACCTGGACACGGAGGAATGGCCAGACGAGTGGACGCTCAGCAACTATCCGGTTGGGGCTCGGGATCGCGACCGCATCGCTTCGGCGATGAAGGCCGCGTTTCTGACACGGCCCGCCCATGAATGGGACGAACTCTTCGGGACGGCCAAGGCCCCGGCAACCGCGCAGCGCACGACCAAGGAATGGCTGCATGACCCGCACGCCACCGCATCGGGTCTGATTCTCAGTGTCGATGACCCAATGCACGGCCCGATGCAGCAGATGGGCAATGTGGCCTGGCTGGCCGGAGACCGCGATGCCGTGCGGAAATCTCCAGCCATCACAGGCGAAAAGGCCCGCAACCATGTCACGCGAATCCTGGGCGAACCGCCCCGCCCGCATTTTGAACCGGCGCAGCGGGTCGGATGGCTGGACGGGTTGAAGGTGGTTGATCTGACCAATGTGATCGCCGGACCGACGATCGCTTCGACCTTGGCGCGGTTCGGCGCGAAGGTGACACACGTGCAGCCCGTCACGCCTTCGGTGGATCCGTGGAACACGGTGGTGTTTGGATTGCAGGCCAACCGCGGCAAGGAAAGCGTTCTGCTGAACCTGCGCGACGAGGCCGGGCGTGACGCGTTGAACCGGCTGATCCTGCAGACGGACGTGATCACCCTGAATGCAACGGACGCGCAGCGCGATGGGCTGGGCCTTTCGCCAGACGAGATCGCCCGCATCAACCCCAATGCGATCCTGGTGCAACTCGATGCCTTTGGCGGACCGATGCGAGGGCCAAAATCGGATCACCTGGGATATGACGATCTGGCTCAGGCGGCGACGGGGATCATGGTGCGCTTCGGCGGCGGTACGGACACCCCCGAAGAACATGCCCACGCGGGCACCATCGATGTTCTGGCGGGGCTGACCGCCTGCGTTTCGTTGGGAGGCGCGTTGATCCAAAAACAGGCCACGGGCAGGGTAGATGTCGCCCGATCATCGCTGGCGGCATCAGGGGCGATGATCCAGGCCCAGTTCATGCATGACTTTGCCGGACGCGCTCCCTTCGACGAAGCGTCCGGACGCACCGCACTGGGCGCAGGGCCATGCTATCACTGTTACCGGGCGTCAGATGGCTGGTTCTTCTGGGCAGCTCCAACCGATGGCCCCGAGGTCCTCGGCAATGTGCCAGATCTTGCCGACCTCGCCGCACTCTCCGGTGACCAGTTGCACGAGGAACTGGGCCATCGCTTCAAGTCTCGACCTGTCGCGTACTGGTCTCGCTGCCTGAACCGCGAATCAAGCGCCGCTGTGCCTCTGGCTTCAATGCTGGAGACCCGCGATCGGTCGCTGCATCTGGAAAGCGAAGGACGCGCTGACATTCAAATGGCGACATACCGAGCGGTGCGCCATGACGCGCACCCAATGGGCCGATGGTGCGACCTTGCGGCCCCAAATGCGATACGACCAGCCAATGGGACGATCACGACACCTGCACCGGCACCCAAGTTTGGCAGAGACACGATCGAGGTCTTGACCAGGCTCGGATACACGGATGAAGAGGTTCAGGAGATGCTTTCGAGCCGGTCAGCCACAACAAGCTGGTCTGCACGCTACCTTCCCGAGTGATCGCAGACAAAGTTTCATCGGTTCCCCGAAAGGGCGCCAAAACCGATGCGTCATGCATGCCTGTTCGATTCTACATCGACGCGAGGCGGTTCAGAGCTCCGATCAGCGGCATCGCGCGAATTCCGCCCGGCCCCGGCACATCGCGCTCGCCTGCATAAACCAGGATGCGCTCCGATACGTCCAGGTCGTCGGCTGCAACGTGAAACCCGCGCGTGACCTTGGGCGAGGTCGTCCGCTTGATCTCGATGGCACAGGTCTCGCTTCCGGGAAAACTCAGGATCAGATCGATCTCGGCACCGGCTGACGTGCGATAGAAGTTCGCCTCGGTTCCGCGTGGCGCTGCGGCGACCAGGTTTTCGACGCAGAAACCCTCCCAACTGCCTCCAACGACCGGGTGCCCAAGCAGGTTCTCCTGTGTCTCGATGCCAAGAAGGGCGTGGACCTGCCCGGAATCCCGAATGTAGACCTTGGGCGACTTGACCAGTCGCTTGCCGACATTAGCGTGCCATGGCGGCAGTCGCCTGACCAGCATCAGGTCGACGAGAAGATCGAGGTATCGGGCAACGCTTTGACCCGAAACGCCGAGATTGCCGGCAATCTTTGCCGCGTTCAGCAATCCGCCTTGCTCATGCGCAAGCATGGTCCAGAACCGGTTCAGCGTCTCCGCCGGGATGCGCGAACCGAACGCCGGAATGTCGCGTTCCAGGTAGGTGCGAATGAAGTCCTCCCGCCAACCCAGGCTGGTCCGATCGTTCTTCGCAAGATAACTGTCGGGGAATCCTCCGCGCAGCCACAGGGACGACATCCTGTCCGAGCCAGCTTCGGGCAACGTGATCGGAGCGAGTTCATGATAGCTGACTCGTCCGGCCAGCGACTCCGCGCTTTGATGCAGCAACTGCCTGGAGGCAGACCCCAGCAGAAGGAACTGCCCGGTCCGATATCCCTGCCTGCGCCTGCGGTCGATCTGACCACGCAAGACCGTGAACAGATCCGGCACGCGCTGGATCTCGTCGATGACGACGAGTCGTCCCATCTGTTCGTCAAGGTAAGGGTCCGGCTCTGCAAGCACCTGACGATCGGTGGTTCGTTCCATGTCGAGATAGACAGCGTCGCGACCCTCCGCGATGTCCTGCGCAAGGGTTGTCTTGCCGACTTGTCGTGGTCCAAGCAGAACGACTCCCGCTTGGTTTTCCAAGGCTTCTTCGACGGATTCCTTGTGGCTACGATTGATCATTCCTTGCATTTATTCCATGTAATGGAAGATATGCAATGTTAAAACGATCATCCCCAACCATATGGCCACCCAAACTGCCTGTTCGCTTGTCCATTCCAGCGGAATTGGGCCGTCTTGTTTCGGTGGGTCGCATGAAGGATGCGGCCATGCTCAAGGCTGGCTCCGTCCTTCGCTGCCTTCGTCTCGTCGATGCGACCAGTCGCAGGCAATTCATATCCGCCGCTTTTCATGTTAAAGAGTCCGCTTGGCGCTTCGAGTTTACCGGAAGCCATCCTTGGAATTGAATACGGGATTCTTGTTCATGGCAAAACAGCACAACTATCACGAACTGTCGTTTCCGTTCACCGGCGACACATTGTCGCTCGCAACTCGGATTGTCCAGAAGGCCAATCGAGACAATTACATTCTCTACGAACACGGGGACGAATTGTCCCTGGGGATGGGAGTGAGAGGTCGCGTCACGGTCTATCCAGACAAGACCGTGGTGGACTGGGACGGCGAAGAACGGATCATCTCTCACGACGCCGGTCTGAGCGAGTCAATCCAGGATGCGCTCGACGGACTGCCTCTCCAGGGTTGGCGGGCGTACGGGACGGCGACGTTTGAATTGTCGCGATTGAGCTTTCGCATGCCAGTCCCTGACGATGTGCCGCTCGTGAAGCTGTTCATCCCAAGAGAGGAAGTTCGCATCAATCGGAGCCACGTGCTCGCGCGGGCTCTCGATTCGACAACCCTGACCGCGCTCAAGGACACGATCGAGGAGGCATTGCACGACGACCAGACGGTCGAACCGCCTGCCCCTCTTGACCTTGAAACCGAAATCGCCACCCATGACGCGGAAGCCTACAAACGGTCAGTGGCCGAGGCCATCGCCGAAATCCGGTCGCAAAAATACCGCAAGGTGATCCTGTCGCGTGCGATTCCGCTGTCGCAGACGCTCGACATTCCGGCAAGCTATCTTGCCGGGCGTCAGGCAAACACCCCGTCGCGGTCGTACCTGCTTCGCCTCGACGGGTTGGAGGCGGGCGGTTTCAGTCCCGAAACGGTGATCGAAGTGACGAGGGACCGCGAGGTGTTCACGACCCCGCTGGCCGGAACGCGGTCAACCGGAAACAACCTCACGGAAGAGATGCGCCTGCAAGAGGAATTGCTGAGCGACTCCAAGGAAATCGCCGAGCACGCGATTTCGGTCTACGTGGGTTTCGACGAATTGACGATGGCTTGCGACCCCACCAGCGTTGCCGTGACCAATTTCATGATCGTGGCACGCCGCGGCGCCGTTCAGCACCTTGCTTCACGCGTGAAGGGCCGCCTGCTCGACAATGTCAGCCCGTGGTACGCGTTCAACGCCCTGTTCCCGGCGGTGACCGCATCCGGGGTTCCCAAGCTCAAGTCGATTGACGCGATCGGCCGGTTCGAGGCCAAGCCCCGCGGACTTTACGCCGGATGCGTCATGATCTGCGATGACGAGGGGATGCTGGACGCGGCTCTGGTGCTGCGGAGTTTCTACCAGAAGGATGGTGCGGCGTGGCTGCAGGCCGGTGCGGGCATCATGAACATGTCGACACCCGAAAGAGAGCTCGAGGAGACCCGCGAGAAACTCAGCAGCTTCGCGCGAAACCTCGTCGCAGCCACCTGACGTTCATCGGCTTCTGGGCGGGCAGCGTCTCTCAATCTGATGACGGTCCATGCCATTGGTCGCTCACGGACGTCCTGGCAAAGGAAGGTTTGATGTGAATGGCATGCTGAACCACAGGTGACATTCTGGTCCTGTCCAGTACGGTCACGAAGACAGGGTGTTCCATGGAAGCGTCGACTTCATTCGTGCCCTCGTCACCTTCGAAGGAACGGATGTCGACGGTCTTGAGACCGCGTTCCGGGAATCGGTCAACGACTACCTGGAACTCTGCGAAGAGCATGGAGCGGAGCCAGACCAGCCGTTCACCGGTTCATTCGACGTACGAACAGGCACCAAATTGCACAGACAAGCTGCGATCTACGCGCACCAGAAGGGGCTCAGCCTCGATCGGGTTGTCGTCGAAGCATTGACGCGATTCCCGCCTGCCCAGTCGTGATGCCGGTTCACGGACCGACAACCGCAACTCGATGATGCGTGACAAAGATGCTGTCGGCATCAAGTCGACAAGGGATGGCGGCCAGCGAAGGCGGATACCGACTTCTTGAAACTGGAGCCGCAAGCATGCGGCGTGACCGGTCGTCGGGGCAGACCTCGTTGACTGATTTGACCACGACGTGAACAGGAGCCAAGACAGCATCGGGCGGAAGCCAACTCCTGGTCGGATTTCTTGTGCGTCATTCACGGCGAAACCTGGCGCAACGGCTTGAGCGTCAATCTCTGGATCTGACATCCCGCAAACCAGTTGAGATCGGCCAATGGAGGCAAGCGGTTCGAGGCATGTAGGTCACCCAAGATCCATCCGAACAATGCCAAGTTGCTCGGAGTCTGCCGCGTTGATAAAGGCCGTTCCCAAGGAAGATGCCCAACGATTTTGAACCGTGGCGGCGAACGACCCGTATCGGACCCGCTCTTGTCTTGGTGGTGAGTCATGGCTGACAACAGTCCGTTTCATCAAGGACTCACGGTGCGGCGCCTGGACTGTCCGTGAACCCATCGTCGATCATTCTCGCCGAGATTGAACAAGTGACCCAAGCAAGCGACGCACGCAGTCCTACAAGAACGGTCCATGCTCTGTATCTGCTTGAAGTCTTGTCTGGGCTGGGTCGCGGTGCGTTCCTGGTGTGCATTGGCTGGACGACTCTTGTCGAAACAGGCGATGTCGCGAAGGTCGGGCAGGTTTTCGTCGCATCCATGTTGACGATGCTGTTCGGGTCCCATTTGGTCGGCGTGATTGTCGACCGGACGAACAGACGCAACACCATCTGGATATCGCATTCGGTCATCGCATTGGTGATGACGGTCATGGGCTGGGCATTGGAGATCGTTCCGTCACTTCATGTCGGCTTCTTCTTTTTGTCGGTCATGGTCATCACGTTTTCGCGGATTGCATATGAATTCGCCCTCGACGCCACTCTGAAGCAGCTTGTTCCGGCCGAGAGCCTCACGTCGGTCATCGCGCGTGCCCGTGCCCTGCACCTTCTCGGAACCGCGGCCGCGACCTTGCTTGTCGGGTGGACTCTGAGCGAGTTTGGCCCGGGCATCTCGTTTGGTTGTTCAGCCGCATTTTCCGTACTGTTGATCGCGCTTTCCACTCGCCTGCCGAACACGATCGGCACACAGGAAACCAGTCCAGGCACGGGCATCAGGGCGGATTTCGTCGAGGGGCTCGCGCTGCTGCGAACCATGCCCGGACTGTTGCCCGTGGTGCTCCTTGCGGGAATCGCGTTGCCGGTCGGGCAGCTTTCGAATGCGATCCTGTCTTCGCTGGTTCACGACGATCTCGGAATGGGCAGCGCCGAGTTTGGCTTGGTCGACGGCGCGTGGCCAATCGGCGGGTTGGCGGCCTCCATATTGGTGGGGGCTCTGACAGCAAGTCACGTGAAGAGATTGCGCATCGGGCCAATCGCCGCTCTGGTGGCGCTGAGCACGATGATGATGGCCTTCACCCACAATCTGTTCATTCTCATGATCTTCCACGGATGCATGGGCTTCTTTGTGTGGATCTGTCGAATCCTCGTGGATGCCCAGGTTCTCCGCATGGTGGAAACCAAGTTCGTTGGTCGCGGGAAATCGAACGTGACGTTCGCTTTCGGCTTCTTCGCGGTCGTCATGTGCCTGTCGCCGACTGCGATCTCGGCCCAGACGACAGGCAGCTTCTTCCTCGCCTGGGGTGGCGTGGTGCTGGTGACGGGGATCATGTACGAACTGCTTGCTGGATCGCGCCGGCACCAACCGGTGCAGGGATCGTCCAAGGAGCCGAGCAGCCCCAAGCACGAGTGATCATTGGCGTCGAAATACTGAAAGCTGGCAGCAGGATCGAGGCCACGAACAGCGTTCCTCAACGAGGCTCTGGCGACCATTCAAATCCGCAATTCAACGGGAGCCGATTTCGGGCGAGACGCAAAGATCGACAAGCAGTCGCCGTTTCGTTTCGACGCATCTCCTGCTATATGAATCGCACGACATTTGAATGCTCGATGGCACCATTCGATCAAGGAGACACCAATGGCCGCAGCAAGACCACCTGTTTGTGATTTCGGCTGGAAGGCCCCGGATTTCACGCTTCCGTCAACCGATGGAAAAACCGTTTCGCTTGGCGAAGTTGCCGGCGAGAACGGCACCCTGGTCATGTTCATTTGCAATCACTGCCCGTACGTCGTCTCGGTTCGCGAGCGCCTTGTCACGGAAGCCCGCGCATTGGCCGACCTTGGCATCGGGGTGGCCGCGATTTGCTCGAATGATGCGGTCAACTATCCCGATGATTCCTTTCCCAACATGGCAAGATTCGCGAAGGACTCCGGTTTCCCATTCCCCTATCTCCACGACGAGGACCAGTCGGTCGCGCGGGCATACGGCGCCGAATGCACGCCTGATTTCTTCGGATTCAATTCGAAGCTCGAACTGCAGTATCGTGGCCGCCTCGACAGTGCAGGCAGGAATCCCGTGACGCCCGACATGAGTCGCGACCTGTTCGATGCCATGAAATTGATCGCCAAGACGGGCGAGGGCCCGCGCCACCAGATCGCTTCGATGGGCTGTTCGATCAAGTGGAAGGCTGCGGCCTGATCACGCACCCAGCCGTCGGCTGATCACGAGGAAACAGCCAGGAACGCTCGAAGGGGCGCAGCAGGCGCTTGGGCCGCTACTGCGATGCAGGGGCAATCCTGAATATCGCGCCGTGGCCTTCCGCGAGGAACCAGATGGACCCATCAGGCGCCTCCCGGATGTCCCTCACGCGGTCGGTCTCGGGAAACGTCAGCCGCTCGACCTCGGTGAACGGATCGCCCGGTGCAAGCCGCGAGACATGATCGAGCTTGAGCGAGCCGACGAAAAAGTGTCCTCGCCATTCCGGCCACAAGCGACCCGAATAGATCATGAGGCCGCTTGGCGCGATCGACGGGTCCCAGTAGTGGACCGGTTGCTCGAGCCCTTCCCTTGCAAAACCGACGCCGACCTGCGTGCCGGAATAGTGCTGGCCATAACCGATGATCGGCCAACCGTAGTTGAGGCCTCGGCCAATCCGGTTGACCTCGTCGCCACCCCTCGGGCCATGTTCAACCTCCCAGATCGTGCCGTCTTCGTCGATGGCAAGGCTCTGGGGATTTCGAAGGCCGAGTGACCAGGTCTCGGGACGGGCACCTGCAACATCCACGAAGGGATTGTCTGCAGGGACGGAACCGTCGCGTCCGACCCGAACGATCTTGCCGTTGTGCCGCGAGAGATCCTGGGCGATTTCCCGCTTGCCCCGATCCCCGATCGCGACGAACAGAAAACCGTCATCGGTCTCGACCACGCGGGAGCCGAAATGCCGTCCTCCGGTTGATGGCACGCCCATCTCGAAGAGCAGCTTGACATCGTGCAGTTGCCGGTCGTCTTCCGACAGCCTCGCCGAAGCGAGCGCAGTTCCGGCCCGTCGACCCTGGCGATACGGCTTCGAATAGGTCAGAAAAATCTCGCGCGTGTCGGGAAAGTCTCTTGCCACGAGAACGTCGAGCAGCCCGCCCTGGCCCTTGGCAAAGACGTCGGGAACGCCCTGAACCTCGGTTCTTTGTCGTTCGGCATCGAAATGAAGAAGTCTTCCGCCGCGCTCCGTCACCAGAAACCCGCCGTCAGGCAAAAACCCGAGCGCCCATGGAACATCGAGGCCGCCGACAACTTCGGTGACGGAAACCGTCCCGGTGGCTGTCGCGCGTTCCGCGGCCGAAACCGCTCCAACGCCAAGAGCTGCGACAATTCCAATCACGGCCGATGCAATCGACAGCCGGGGATTGATTGCGCGCATCAAACGTCGAGTCTTCGTGACGTCAGTGTGCCGAGCATCGCTGCCAGCGAAGCTCAATCTTTTTTCAAGTGTTGTGTGGTTCGACAAGTTCGACTCCTGCCACCGGACGAAGAACATGAGGTTTTTCAGGGTCGTAGAGCGCAGAATCGGGGAACCCCGCCACGTCCCCAAGAACCGGACCGACCAGGATCAGCGCCGTTCGCGTGATCTTCATCTTTCGCACCTTGGATCGAATGTCGGTGAGGGTTCCAGTCACGATCGCTTGATCGGGCCACCCGACCCGGTAGGCGACCACCACCGGGCAGTCGGCCCCGTAGAACGGAACCAGGCGACGTTCGATCTCGCGCATGTTTCTCACGGCGAGGTGAATGACGAGCGTCGTGCCGCTGCGCGCGAAATTCTCCAGGGTCTCTCCCGGCGGCATTGAGGTCGATTGCATCGACATCCGGGTCAGGACAATCGACTGCGCCAAACCCGGGATCGTAAGCTCCTGGCCCAGTGCCGCAGCTGTCGCCGCATAGGCTGGAACTCCGGGGACGATCTTATGATCGATTCCGTCTGCCTTCAGCCTCCTGATCTGTTCGGCGATCGCTCCGTAAAGCGACGGATCCCCTGAGTGAACCCGCGCCACGTCTTCGCCACGGGAATGAGCGCTCACGATCTCCGCATGGGTTTCGTCGAGCGTCATTGTCGACGTGTCGAGCACTATCGCCCCTTCCGGTGCGGTCTCGATGACTGCAGCTGGAACCAGTGATCCTGCGTAGAGGCAGGTTCGGCAGCGGGCGACAATCTTCGCGCCTTTCAGCGTCATCAACTCCGGATCTCCGGGGCCGGCACCAACAAAGTAAACCGTCACGTCAGTACGTCCTCTGTCCTGTCGTCGAGTCTCGCGCAGCCTGCGGGACACGACAGACTTGCGATGCCGCGATGTCATCCGCCCGGCGGAGTTGTTCGACCATACCGTGCCGTGCGCGCTTGACCATCGATCCCATTCGCGGGACGGTACTTGCTCTTCGCAACATGGTGTTGGAATTGTTCATGCCAGTGCCTCAGGCCCGGTCGCATACCCGCGAGGCGTGTACATCTGCGGGCGGCCCGAGAGTTCGTATTGCCTGCTCTTGCTCGACCCCACCAGAACAGTCGTCAGCATGTCGGTTCCATCGACGTCGAGAGCGTCCAGTGTCAGGTGAGTCACGGTCTCGCCGGTTCTGCCGAGCGAGCGGGCAAGGGCGACCGGAGTGTCTGCAGGCCGGTGCTTAAGAAGAATCTCTTTCGCTGCCGGGATCAGTCCACGGCGTTGCCGTGACGACGGATTGTAGAATGCGATGACGAAGTCGCCGACCGCGGCCGCCTCGATGCGCCGCAGGATCACCTCGGTTGGGGTCAACAGGTCCGAAAGCGAAATCGCGCAAAAGTCATGCCCCAAAGGAGCGCCAACCCTTGCTGCTGCCGCCTGCATTGCGGAAATGCCAGGCGCGCAGACGACTTCCACGCGACGGGCGGCATCGCTGACCCCGCTGCCGGTCGCTGCACCATCAAGCAATTCATGAACAAGCGATGCCATCGCGTAGATTCCGGCATCTCCCGACGAGACCAGCACGACTCGGGCACCAGCCCCCGCCTGCTCGAGCGCGTAGCGGCATCGCTCCCGTTCCTCGCCAAGCTCATAACCGGTGCGCCGACACCCTCGAGCGAGCGGGCCCAACAGGTCGATGTAGGCGTGATATCCGACGATCTCGTCGGCATGCGCGATCATTCGCGTCGCCTCGGGGGTGCGCCAATCGGCTTTGCCTGGTCCGATCCCGACAACCGCCAGCGACCCGCGCCGGCGTCCCGGAATTGAGGTCAGCGGGCTAGGCGCGCGCGCCAATGCACAGGTCGCATTGGCTGACTTCGTCTTTTCGATGAAAAGCTGACCGCCCTTACCGCTCACACGGAGCGCAGCCCCTTCCGCGACCCCGTGGCAACCAACTTCCTTGAAGACGACCTCGGAGGGGTTCGCCAGACGATGCGCTTCTTCTTCCAGTTCATCGGCCGAAAAAAGTGTCAATGGAACACCGAGCGAATCTGCCAACTCGAACACTGCCGGCTCGTCCGCCTTGAGATCGAGCGATGCGACGCATGCAATCGACCCCGCCGCGACTTCTGAGTCTGTCAGAACTGACTCCACCAGCCCCAACAATTCGTCGGGTTGGCAACCACGCGAACAGCCGACTCCAAGGAAGAACTGCAACGGATGATAGACCAGTCGCCTTTCGCTCACGGGTTCGGCACGTTCGGTCGCAATCACGGTGACCCCACCATCGGGCGCGGAGTTCAATCCGAAGATGTTCTCCCCCTCGACCCTGGCACCAACACCCGCCAGCAGATCGGCCATGGCGGCACCAGCATGTTCGGGGTTTGCCAGTCGCCAGCCCGCCGGAGGTTCGTCGAGCGCCACCCCGAGGGAAACGTCACCCGCCGTGGTCACTGCTGCCGGGCAATCGAGTGCTTCCGCCAAGCGTCGCGCCATGCTGTTGGCTCCCCGGTGCCCGCCGAGCAAGGGAACGACGACCGAGCCGTCATCGGCCACGGCCAGAACAGGAGGATCCGCTGCCTTGCGGCCCAGAAACGGTGCGAGCAACCTGATCAGAATCCCGGCTGCACACACCCCGATGATGGGATGCCCCGCCAGAAACAGCGTCCCAAGATGATCCGCCGTCTCATCGAAGGCGACATCGGCTTGCCGGGTGCGCCCGGCAAGTCCATGGACAGGGCAGCCAAGGATCCCGGCAATTCGCCGGGCCGTGTCTTCACCCGAGTGCGACAGACAGACGACGATCGGCGCTACAGCCACGGGTCGACCTTTCGCCCGATCAGGATCATCGAAAAATACGGCGCCTGTTCCGGTGCGTCGGCAAGCTTCAAGACCTTTTGGTCAGGCAGGGTTGCCCGCTCCACGTATCCTGCGGTCTCACCCAGGCCCAACCGTGACAGCACTCGTTTGATCTTTTCGAGATGGCGACCCACCTTCATGATCGCCACGGCTTCGGCGTCCGCGATGCGGTGCTCGAGCTCCGCTTCCGGCAGGGTGCCCGGAACGACCGTGAGGGAGCCGTTCCGCGCCACCAGCGATCCGCCGAGAACCGCCGCGCACGCGGTCACCGAGTTTACTCCCGGGACCACTTCCACGCGATATCGGTCGCACAACCTTGAATTGAGATACATGAACGAACCGTAGAACAGGGGATCGCCCTCGCACAGAACGACCACGTCCCTTCCGGCATCGAGTTCCTTGGAGATGGCGTCCGAACCACGGTCATACGCCGCCTGCGCCGGCTCCCGCCTTGTCGTCATGGGAATCGTGATCGCGATTTCCGTTGCATTCGGCGAGATGATCTCTGCGGCAATCGAGCGGGCGAAACTCTCCGAGGTTTCGAGGACCGGATAGGCGACCACCTCGGCTCCCGAGATCAAACGATGCGCTTTCAGCGTCATCAGTTCGGGATCGCCCGGCCCGACCCCCACCCCGTGAACCATGCCGCTCATCGCTTGACCATGCTCCATTGGGTCACGGCCATGTGCGGGTTCCAGCCGTGCAGGCTTCCAACAGGTCGCACGCGACTGACCTGCAAACGCGACAGTTCGCCCCCGTGTTCCCGGTGCAACTTGATCAACTTCGCTTCGGTTTCGAGGGTCACGGCGTTGCAGACCAGTCGACCCAGCGGTCGCAATGCATCCAGGCTGACCGAGACAATCTCCTCGTCGAGGCCGCCGCCAACAAAGATCGCATCAGGCGCCTCTAGGCCGTCGAGTGCCGAGGGCGCCGTTCCCTCCACGAGCTTGAGGCCAGGAGTTCCCAATGCCATGGCATTGCGGGCCGCAATTTCGCGCCTGTCGGCACGTGGTTCGATACCGATTGCCCGCGAATATCTCGCCGCGCGCATCCATTCGATCGCAACCGATCCGCATCCGCAACCAATGTCCCACAGGAGCGCTCCTCTCATCGGCATCAACCGAGCCAGCGTCACCGCCCGCACTTCGCTCTTGGTCATGGTCCCATCGTGAACGAACAGATCATCGGAGAGACCCGGTACCCGTGGCAGCAGCGCGGCATCCGTGGCCGCGACGCATTCGACCGCCAGCGTGTTGAAGTCAGGAACCTCCTCGCTCCACTCGGCGGCCACGCCTTCGAACTTCTGCTCTTGTTCACCGCCCATGGCAGCGAAAACCGTCATTCGACTGCGCCCAAAACCCCTGTCCACCAGAAACTTGGCTATCCGCGATGGCGTTTGCGACCCGGTCGTCAGGATCAAGAGGCGCTGGTGCGGCTGGATGAAGGCGATCATCTGCTCGACGGGCCGTCCGTGGACGGTCAGCAGTTCGACATCGGCCATGGACCATCCCATGCGCACCGCCGCCAATTGAAACGCCGAGAGGTGTGGGTGAAACAGCACCTCCTGCGGGTCGAACTCGCGGGCAATTCGGGAACCGGCCGAGAACCAGAGCGGATCGCCAGTGACGAGGATCACGACCCTTCGTCCTTCCAGGAAACGAATCTTCTCGATCAAGTGGTCGAATGGTGACGGCCAAGCGATACGCTCGACTTCGGGGACCACCGCGAGATCGTGATGGCGAGCGCCGCCAATGATGACTTCTGCCGACTCGACCACGGATCGGGTCAGCGGGTTCAGACCGTCCAGGCCATCTTCACCGATGCCGACCACATGCAACCACGGTGCTGTCATTTTGCGGACGCGCCTTCCTGGTCGAGGGACAGCAGGTTCGCCCTGATGTCAACGATGAGCGAATTCAAAGCCGCAGCGGCGATCGCGGATCCGCCACAGCGTCCCGCGAGCGTGATGAACTCGCATCCCCTCGGGTCTCTGGCGAGTTCCGCCTTGCTCTCGGCCGCGCCGACAAACCCGACCGGGAACGCAAGAATGCATGCGGGTTTTGGCCAACCTTCATCAAGGAGTTCAAGGAGACGGAACAGTGCCGTCGGCGCATTCCCGATCACCACGACCGCGTTTTCGATCCTCTGGGCCCACAGCGTGACAGCTGCGGCCGAGCGGGTGTTGCCGATGTCATCGGCAATAGCGGGGACTCGATCATCGTTCAGGGTCGTGACCACGTCGTTTCCTGCCGGCATGATGCTACGCATGATTCCGGCTGCGACCATGGTGGAGTCGCACAGCACCGGGGTACCATCAACAAGTGCCCGTTGTGCGGATGCGACTGCACCGGCCGAGTGACGAACATGCTCGGCGATGCCGATTTCGCCGCATGCATGGATCATGCGCGTGACCACGGGCCGGATTTGCGAATCAAAACGTGCGAGATCGGCTTCACGTTCGATGGTCGCAAAGCTCTGCGCGTAGATTTCGGACGGAACGCGTTCGTAGTTGCGCCAGTCGCAACGAGCTGTTGCATTGGGATGCGAGTGGCGGTCTGGCAACGGGGATGTCTCCGCCTGTGTCACTTTCGGTTCCGTTCACTGTCCCTGACACTTTCGGGCCCAAGAGGGTGATCGGCGTGCGGATAGGGATGGTGGTGGTGGTGATGGTGGTCACCGTCCTCGCGATGATGATGATGGTGATGGTGGTGCCCGTCGTGATCAGTCATCTCAAGGCGACAGGCACCCGTGCAGAAATCGTCGCATAGACGGCAATTGGCAACGTCCGAGCCGGGTGCCGATGCGCCCTGGCCCTCGACATGATGATGGTGACTCTCCTGGGGCAGCCCGACCTCGTCCTCGAATCCGAGAATCGGCGTTCGGTACTTGCAGGTTTGGCAGTTCGGAGGCGGCACCTCGGTGGTCTGTTCGATCGCCCGTTCGGCAAAGGTCTCGAGGACCTTTGGATGATCCTTGAGATAACCCGCCCGGACGAACTGGATGTCCGGGTGTTCCTTTGCACAGAGCTTCGTGAAGCCATAGATCCGGTCGATGAGAATTCCCGTGAACAGGAAATAAGGAAACACCACCACCCTGCGGTAGCCCAGCCGGGCCACGTGATCGAGGCAGGGCTTGACCAGCGGAAAGGTGACTCCCGAATATCCCACTTCGCACCAGCCGAAGCCCAAGCCCTCCCACAGCATCCGGGCGATCTTGGCGACATTTCCGTTGGCGTCCGGATCGGACGCGCCGCGCCCGATGACCACGAGCGCAGTCTCGGCCAAGGGAACGGACCCGAGGCGGCGATTTGCGTCTTCGACAGCTTCCTTGATGCGATCGCCCGCAGCGAGCATCATCTTGGGGTCGACGCCAAGTTCTCTTCCGTAGGTGATGTCGAGCCCGTGTTCTTCTGCATATGCATCGAGAACGGACGGAATGTCGTTCTTGGCGTGCATCGCCGCGAGCAGCATTCCGGGAACTGCAAGGATGCGTTGGCACCCGCGCTCCCGCAGCCGGTCGAGGCCATGCCGAATGACCGGATTCGCGAATTCGAGGTATCCGAATTCGAGATGCCACTCGGGCGGCAGATAGGGTGGAAGGCTCTTCGCGAGACCGGCAAACTCGTCGACCGCCGCAGCGCTGCGGGACCCGTGCCCGCACAACATGACCCCAACCGTCATGAGACCGATCCCTTGCTGGCGACCAGGATCCGCATCGGACGAGACGGCCTTGCAGACAACCGCAAGGCCACGCTCGATTCTTGGTGTTTTTGGCAGTTCGTCATGGTGTCCCGTCAAACCTGCGTGAAAGGGGCTGAACGGAAACACCGCATTGACGACCACCGGACTCGCCCCCTGCTTGGGTCAGCGCGACACGGTGCCTCTTTCCGGCCCCGAAGAACATCGTCGGTGCCTGACTATGTTTTGCATTGAACAAGCGCAATCGGATTCTCTGCCACTTGAACACCGCAGTTGCATGCCGCCAACGGGTTGCCGGCTGTCGTGATTGCCGCTTTCCTCGATCGTGTCGTTGACACTTGTGGTCGCGCATTGTCGGATTGCCCGGGAGATGGCACTTCTGTTCGATCGTTGCGACGTTACAGGGATTCGCCTTTGACACCCCGCCGTCAGCCTCTAGAACCTGATCGGGTTTCGCCACTCGATTAAACGTGGCGGACAGGGCTCAGGTCGGACAATTGCCGACCACCGACGTGCCGATTGTTGAATCATGGAACCTTGCAGGACAGCCGCGCATGAGCATGGACAAGACCCTGATCACCATATGCGACACCTGCAAGCGTGACGGCTGGGATCCGGAAACCGACACTCTCACCGACGGAGAGCGCCTCGCGGCCTTGGTCGAGGCGTGTTCCCGTGGCCAGTCGACCGTCCGCACCCGCAGGCATTCGTGCCTGATGGGGTGCACGCATGGATGCAACATCGCGATCCAGGCCGAGGGCAAGCTCTCCTATGTTCTTGGTCGATTCGAACCGACCGAAGAGTCGGCACGCGGCATCGTCGAATATGCTCGGCTGCATGCCGAAAGCAGCTCGGGACAGGTTCCGTTCCGCGAGTGGCCGCAACCGATCAAGGGACATTTCGTGTCGCGCATCCCGCCCGCTCCGCCAGGTCCCAACCGAGTCCCGGAATGACTGCCCGTCCTGTCCTTCCTGCCCACGGCGGTGGACTGGATGGGGCAATCGCCCGGCATGGCGGGCATCGCGAGGACTGGATCGACCTTTCGACCGGGATCAATCCCCGCGCGTGGCCGGTCCCCGATCTCGCCGCAGAATGCTGGACCCGACTTCCCGACACTGGCGACTCCGAACGTTTGGTGCGAGCGGCCCGGCGCCACTGGGAGTTTCCATCGCGCTGCGATGTGGTTCTGGCACATGGCGTTTCGTCTCTGATCGCGACCCTGCCCTACACCGGGACACCTGGGACGGTATTTATCGGGCATCCGACTTACGGAGAGTACGCGACTGCATTCGGAAATGCCGGCTGGACATTCTCCGACGATGCGGACGTTCGGGTCATTGTCCATCCGAACAACCCCGACGGACGTTTCGGTGATCGAGACGAAATTCTTTCATCACACCGTCAACTGACCATCATCGACGAGAGTTTCTGCGACACGATCCCTGAGCGTTCGCTGGTTGACCTGGCGGCAATCGATGGTTTCATCGTCCTCAAGGGGATCGGCAAGTTCTGGGGCCTCGCGGGTGTTCGTCTCGGATTTGCCGCCTGCGATTGTTCACTGGCCGATCGCCTGCGGAGACTGCTGGGGCCCTGGCCCGTGTCGGGACCTGCCTTGCAGATTGGCGCCGAGGCACTGGGTGACAGTGCCTGGATCAACGAAACTCGTGCGCGGCTTCGACGCGACGCCTCTCGCCTCGATGCGCGCCTTTCTCCCCACGGGTTTCGGCTGGAAGGGGGAACCGATCTGTTTCGCCTTTACCGGGTCGGCGATGCCGATGCTGTTCACGAAGCCCTGGCCAAACGGCAGATTCTCACTCGCGTGTTCGATCATTCCACCGAACTCATCCGCTTCGGTTTGCCTGGCAGCGATGCAGCATGGAGTCGTCTTGAAGAGGCGGTCGGGGGGCTGGCGTGAGCTTGCTGGACATTCTGCTTCTGGCATTGATTGTCGATGCCGTCCTCGGTGACCCCGACTGGATTTGGAAGCGAATGCCACACCCCGTCGTGGTCATGGGCCAGGTGGTTTCGCATTTGGAAGAGACGTTCAACACGGGGGAGCATCGTCGACTTCGCGGAATTGGCGCGGTGGCGGTGATCGGTGCACTGGCACTGCTCGCCGGCGCAGTGATTCATTGGCTTCCGGATTTCGGCGTCATCGAGGTCGTCGCCGTCGCGGTTCTTCTCGCCCACCGTGATCTTGTCAACGAGGTGAGCGGAGTGGCGACCGCGCTGCGCAATTCACTCGAGGAAGGCCGCGTTCAGGTTTCGAGAATCGTTGGCAGGGATCCTGAACAACTGACCAGCGAAGGCATCGCCAGGGCGGCAATCGAGAGCGCTGCCGAGAACCTCTCTGACGGGGTGGTCGCACCCATATTCTGGTACGTGGTCGGTGGCCTGCCCGGCCTCGTTCTCTACAAGGCCGTCAACACGGCTGACAGCATGATCGGTTATAGATCCGAATCCCTCGCGGAATTCGGCTGGGCTGCCGCCCGCCTCGACGATGTCATGAACTGGATCCCGGCACGGCTGACCGGCTTGCTGATCGCCCTTCTTCACGGATCACGGCAAGCCGTCTCCTGCATGCGACGCGATGCTCCGTTGCACAGATCTCCGAACGCTGGTTGGCCGGAAGCGGCAATGGCCGTGGTCATCGGGGTCTCGCTCTCCGGACCCCGGCACTACGAGAACAGCTTCCTGGATGCACCGTTCGTCCATGCCGCCGGCCGCAAGGATGCCGGCCCGGACGACATCGAGGCCTCTGTACGCGTGCTGTGGAGATGCTGGTCAGCATTGGTCATCGTCATCGTGGTTATCGTTTCGGTGCAGTGACGATTGCAGTGTTGCGCCGGGAGACCCGGTGATCGTCGGTGTGCTGACGGCCCTATGTCAATTGCCAGCATGTGGAAATTCTTTTGATGCCTGTCCCGACCCCTCCCCGCAACGTGCCGTCACCAGGCAAGCGACTGTCGATCGTGAGCCTCTCGACAGTCCGGACATCGGTTGTCGAGTGCTCACTGCATCAAGGCGCGTACAGTCGTTCAGGACTGGTACAAGGCATCCAGGTTCTCTTCCCAGATCGCCTCGAACTCGGGCCCCAAGGGTTCTTGTCCCTCACGCAGTGATGCGAAGATTCCGGCCAGTTCTCGCTCAAAGTCCAGATTAGGCATGCCGAGAGGGTCGGCAAAGGACACCTCCATGATTTTCGTCGTCGGGGAGGTCGCATTCACAGAGACGACCGGCTCATGCAACGGCCGCTCAACGGTCCCGGCATCGACTGTGGTGTCCGAGCCAAGCCCCGTACCGGTATCAGTCGTGACATGAGGAAAACGGATCTTGTTCATGGGCGGTCCTCGTTTCATTGGTCACCAGTCCTGCAATTGGCGCAACTGGCAATTATCATTTGAGTTTGTTTCCCGTTTGGTCAAGACATAGGGCGATTGTTCGTGCCGCCAACTGTGAGGAATCACCAATGCACACGACACTTGACCAGGATGGCGCTGTCCTGACCCTCCACTTCGACAAAAGACCGTTGCGCTTTCACGCCATCTGGCTGCGGGACAACGCTCAGGATCCTGCAACCCGTGCACCCGGAAATGGCCAACGCCTGATTGCGCTCCGTGACATTCCGGTGGACACCCGCATCACCGCTGCGGTGGTTGACGGCGAAATGCTGAGCGTGACCTTCGCGCCGGAAGACAACACCGTCACCTACGGTCTCGATTGGCTTGCCGGCCATGCCTACGATGCCTCTGGCTCGCCAGCGCGTGGCTGGCTTTCGAATGAGATCTCGACATGGGATGCGACGTTTCAACCCGAAATTCCCACCGGTCAATACTCCGAACTGGTTGAACGCGGCGCGCCCTTTGCGACTTGGATCGAGCAGATTGCACGCTACGGCTTTGGGAAGATCAAAGGCGGACCGGTCGAAGAAGGCGCGCTCTTCGGGATTGTCGATCTGTTCGGTTTCGTGCGCGAGACCAACTACGGCAGGCTTTTCGAGGTTCGCACCGAAGTGAACCCCACGAACCTGGCCTTTACCGGGCAGGGCCTGCAGGCGCATACCGACAACCCTTACCGCGACCCAGCTCCCACGATCCAGGTTCTCTATTGCCTGGAAAGTTCGGCTGCCGGCGGCGAGAACATGGTCGTTGACGGATTTGCGTGCGCCCACCGCCTGCAAGAGGAAACCCCGGATTATTTCGCCGTTCTCGCCGATCACTGCGCGCGATTCGAATATGCGGGCGAGGACGGAGTCTGTCTGACCTCCCGCCGCCCAATGATCGAACTGGCCCCGGATGGCGAGTTGATCGGCGTGCGGTTCAACAACCGCTCGCTGGCTGCCGTCACGGACGTGCCTTTTGACAAGATGGACCTTTGGTACGCAGCCTATCGCCGCCTGGGCGAGATCATCGACGATCCGGAGATGGAGGTCGTGTTCCGCCTTGATCCGGGCGAGGCCTTTGTCGTGGACAACACCCGTGTGCTGCATGCCCGCAAGGCCTATTCCGGCACCGGCACACGCTGGTTGCAGGGGTGTTACGCGGACAAGGACGGGCTACTGTCGACCCGCGATGCGCTGCGCCGCACCAATTTGGAGGCTGCGAAATGAGCATGCCAGACCAGGAACTTGCCGCCGAGAACATCGTCGACTTCCTCGCTTCGATTTTCGAACGCCGCGGGTCCGAGGAATACCTGGGCGAACCGGTGACGATGGGCGAGCACATGCTGCAAGCGGCGACACTCGCGGAACGGAATGGCCAATCCGACGAGATCGTTGTCGGCGCATTGCTGCACGACATCGGACATTTCACGTCGGAATTCGGGACTTTCACCATGAAGGATACCGAGGACCGTCACCATGAAGACGCAGGCGCCGAGGTGCTCGAGCGGTTTTTTCCAAGCGTTGTCACCGATTGCTGCCGCTATCACGTCGCGGCGAAACGCTACCTCTGCGCGACCAAGCCGGCCTATTTCGACCGTCTGTCCGAAGCATCCGTTCATTCGCTGAACCTGCAAGGGGGTCCGATGAGCGCGGAAGAGGTCGCCGAGTTCGAAAACAACCCCAACCTCAAGGAGATCATCGCGGTTCGCTACCTGGATGATGCGGGCAAGGTCGCTGGCATGGTGACACCAGGTTTCCGGCATTTCGCGCCCAAGGTTCAACGCATGGTGGACACGCACTTGGGGCGGGGCGCAGTTTGAATGTCCTGATCGCCGCAATGCAGGTCGGCGCATCATGAACAAGGTCTGCCTGGTCTTGATCGACGGGCTGCGCGACGACACTGCCCGTACAGCCTGCACGAATCTCATGTCCGCAGTTGCCGATGGTGACGCAAGGCTCTGGACCATGCAGGCCTGCCTGCCAACCATCTCGGCGCCGCTTTACGACACGATTCACACGGGTCGCGCCCCGGCCGAACATGGGCTGTTGGACAACGAAGGCCTGCGCCCGTCCTCGGATCCGAGCGTGTTTTCCGAGATCAAGGCCGCAGGCGGGAAATGCGGCGTTGTGGGGCACAGCTATTTTCACGCGCTTTTTGGCGGGTCCGCGTTCGACCCTTTCGAGCACATCGAAATCGATGATCCCGACGCCCCGATCGCCTACGCTCGCCATTACACCATGGATGGATGTGACGCCGACAATTCCGTGCAGCCTGCGGAGGTCGACCTGTGCGCGCAGACCTGGTCCATCGCAAAGCGCTACGCGCCCGAATACCTGCTTCTGCACACATCGAGTTGCGACACCCTCGGCCACGTTCACACCGGATTGGGCGCGGCATATGTCCGACAGGCAGAAAAGGTGGATGTGGCCTTGGCGCAGATGATCCCGAAACTGATCACCCTGGGGTACCATGTGCTGGTCACGGCGGATCATGGAATGGATGAGACCGGCAATCACGGAGGTGACGCCGAATGCCTGCGTCATGTGCCGTTTTTTGCATTTTCCGGCAGATTGCGGGCCAAGCACGGCGAACTCCTGGACCAACGCAGCATAGCCCCGACAATTCTGGCGCTTGTGGGCATCCCCAGCCCAGCGACAATGAAAACGCCTTCGCTATGTTGAATTCAAACCGGGTTGGCCGCATGAATTCGGTCCAACGTCGTGCCGTACCGCGTCCGAACAATGTCGCGGTTTCGGACGACCGGATGTCCGACGTGGGACATTTGATCAGCGCATGGCTGGTCGACGACGACGAACAAAAGACCTGACGGCTTTACCGCACGATCCATTCACCGTGAACTGGTCGTGGCCGCGCGTCGCGCGTCCAGGTGGTGCCAGAAGAGCATCGCCGCAGCCACCGCAATGGCGGCAAGGTGAACGGCCTCGGGTCGGGTCAGGATTGCGACGGCAGTCGCAAACCGGACGACGATCCATATCGAAGAGAGCGGCTTGGCATCATAGGCCGCAAGTGCGCTTGCCAGCAGGTAGAGCGACAGGATCAATCGGGCCAGCAGCCACAGGAGCGCCCCGATCTGAACCCCGTTTTCGTAACCGGGCAAGGACGCGCCTGTCGGACTGTTCGGGTCGATCATGGCCTGTTCCACCAGCAAAAGCTCAGGATAGAAGGCGAAGACGAAGGGGATGAAAAACATCACGACGCCGGATCGCACCGCGCTGAAACCTGTCGCCATGGGCTCGGCCTTGGTGATGGTGGAGGCCGCGAAGGCAGCAAGGGCCACGGGCGGGGTGATCGCTGCGGCAATCGCGTAGTAGAAGATGAACATGTTCGCGGTAAAACTCGCGATCCCCAAGCCCGCAAGCATTGGGCCCATCAAGAGCGCCACGTTGATGTAGGCTGGCACGGGCGGCATCCCCATGCCCAGCAAGATTGCCAGGAGCATGGTGATGGCGAGCGCAATCAGCTGGAACAGAACCGACCCGCCACCGCCCAAGTCCAGCGCGAGCAGGAAACGCAGCACGTCGATGGCGACGAATTTCGACAGCCCGGTGAAGTTCAGGCAGACATCTATGACCGAAACGGCGAGCAGCATCAGGTAGAGTGACGCCAGCGTGATTCCAGCATCGGCAAGCCCGTCGATCACCTTGCGCGGTTTGGCGCGAACGTCCTTGTCCAGAAATAGCAGCACGATGACCAGCATCGCCGCCCACCACCCGGTTGCACCGGCATCTCCGGCGGCGTTCTGAAAAGCCTGCACCAGCCAAGGCAGGGAATTCACGACACAGCGCTCGCCCTGCATGGCGGCATCCGCTCCCAGGAGCCACGCGAATGTCCCGCAACCGACATTGTCTTTCGGGGTCAGCAGCAGCACCAGGATCAGCAGCATTGGCAGGAAAATCTGCAACAGATGAATGAAATCCTCTCGCGAGAGCCGCATGTCGTCGGTGAACTCGCCGATGGCCTCGATCCCTTGTTTGCGCGACTGGAAGGCCGCGCTCAAAAACAGGCAGAAGAAATAGGCGACGGCAGGGATCGCCGCTGCGACAATGACATCGCGGTATGGGACGCCTGTCATGGCCGCCAGAATGAAGGCAACGATCCCCATGACCGGCGGCATGATCGACCCGCCAGACGAGGCCGCAGCCTCCACGCCTCCGGCGAAGACCCTGGAGAACCCGCGCTTGATCATCATCGGAATCGTCAGCACTCCGGTGGACAGCACGTTCACCACGGGTCCACCCGAGATCGTTCCGAACATGGCCGACGAAATGATGGCCGCATGCGCCGGTCCACCGCGCATGTTGCGGGTCCAGCGAAAGGCCAGCTTGATCAACGTCTGCCCGCCCGCCGACTTGCCGAAAAGCGCGCCGAGAATGATATACGGGAACACCGTGCTCATGATGACGGCCATGAAGCGCCCCAGGAGCCCCGCGCTGTTGTTCACCAAAGCATCATGCACGTTGGGAATGCCATCATAGAAGGTGCGGGGTTCGCCGCCCAGCTTGGTCATCAGGTACTTGTTGATGTCCTCGGGGCCGTGGAAGTACCAAACAAGCACCGTTCCGATCGTGTAGAGAGCGACCAGGATGGCAACGGACACGAGCGGCAGGCCCCAGACCTTTATGTTGTAGCCAAGAAACACGAGGATCGAGAGACCCATGATCAGCACAAGCCAGACACCGGTGGTGTCCCGGCACTTCGGGTCGTCGACGGTGTCTGGTATCGGCAGACCCAGGGTTTCGGCCACGGCGATCTCGGCCTCAAGCGCCTCGGCAATCATGCGTGCCCGCTCGCCGGTGACCTGGTCGATCAGGCAGACGCTGTCGATCTCAATGAGGTAAGTCAGCGAAATCGCCGCCGCCGCCAGCACCAGCGCGATGTCCATGAATGCGCCAAACCAGACCCGCCGGGTGCGACGCCATGCGCGCCACATGGAGTGGCTGAGCGCCACCATCAGCATCATGACGAAAAAAACGAGCGGGAAAAAGTACTCGGTCTTGAAGGCACGGACCTTCAAGGTCTCTGCTCCGGTGACGGTTCGCCACAAATCATCCCACCCCGGGATGGTCGGAGTGCTGTGCGCCATGCCCATGACGACAAGCGCAAGTGCCAGGACATACGCGAGCCGACCGAAGATTCCTTGGAATCTGCCACGAGACTCCGCTACGTCAGACATCGCTCGACCTTGCCTGCTGTTCCCAAGACACGGCACCGCCTGTGCAGGCGGTGCCGTTGGCTATCGATATTGCCAGGGTAGCTTAGTCGCCGACAGCGCACTCGTCGATGGTGTAACCGGCATCCCGCCAGGCTCGAACCGCGCCAGGATGATATTTGATCGGGTTTACACCGCACATGCCTTGCATCGGTTGATCGAAACCGACCGAGTTGCCAAAGGGTGCCTTGGCTTTCAGATCGTCAATCGTTTCGACATAGGCCGAAACCAGATCGTAGACGATCTGTTCGTCCATGTCCTTGTGCACAACGTTTCCACCAATTGTCGCCGCGGCGCGCATCGTGTCGTCGCCCGACACAATGGTGTAGTCTTCACCCATCATTGCCTGCAGGTCAGCGACGCTGATGGTGAAGGGAGCGATCCCCGGTGCCTTGAGGTATCTCTGGAAGGCTTCGCCTTCGTAGACGTCCTTTGGCGTTGACCAAATCGTCATCTTCCCGGCGGAGGCAATGGTCGTGAAACTGCCGGACGGGAACAGCTCCGGCAGAAGCATCACATCAGGTTCGCCACCCATGATCGTCGCATCCTGCTGACCCCAGTTTACCTGGAGGCCCTCGAAATCCTCACCTTCCTTCAGACCGGTAACCAACTGAATGATGCTTCTGGCGTTGTTAAGGGCGCCACCGCGCGGCGGACCGTTGTAGACCTTTCTGCCTTTGAGGTCATCCCAACCACCGACACCCTTCGCGTCATAGGCAAACAGAACAAATATCCCGAGGGTGTACGGGTTGATCGCCCGCAGGTTGGAAGCCAGTTCCGCACCTTTCTCCTTGCCCAATTCACCGTAGGGACCTGCGCCATTGGCCATCAGGAACGGCAGGATATAGGGCGATCCCGCGATGTCGGTCTTGCCTTCCGCAACGTTCTGGATCGAATTGGTGAGCACTTGCCCGTCGGCCAACTGAATATTTGCGATTCCCCTGGTGCCGGCAACTTCCGCCATGTGAGCAGGCGAAAGGTAGGTTGCCCCACCAGGACTTGCTGTTTCCGCACTCAGATTGACCTGCGCGAACGCCCCGGTCGCACATACCGCGAGAGCGGCCGTTGCAGTGATCAGTTTCGTGATTTTCATGGTTTCCTCCCTTTCAGACGCTGATCAAGCGGTTTCACTATTGTCAACTCAGCTTCTAATTGTTATCATCATGTGAAATTTGTGACGCTGAGTCAATCCCAAACCGGACCGACCATGAAGACCGTCTCAAAGGCACTGTCGCTGCTCGTTCAGTTCTCTGTCAACGCCACGCCAAAATCGCTCGGCGCGATGGCAACTGACGCGGGGTTGGACAAAGCGACAACGAGGCGCATGCTAGTCGCAATGCGGGATTTCGGAATGATCGAGCAAGATCCGAAAACCCGAAAATACACTCTTGGCACCGGAATCCTGCCGCTTGCTCGCGCCCGAGAGGCCTTGCGTCCCGTTCGCACCGTGACCGGGCAAATGGTCCGCGCTATTGCAGATCAAACGGGCGAAACCGCACATTTTTCCGTTCCCGGGCAAGACGGGCTGTCTGTTCTTTGCGTGGCGGAAAGCTCGAAACCCATTCGTGCCTATGTCGCCGAAGGTTCCGTCCTTCCCTTTCACACGACGGGTGGCGGCATCGCGTATCTGTCAAAATGCGACGACACCGTGCTTGACCGCATTCTGTCCGCAGAACTGCCCGGTTATGCGCCCAACAGTTATACAGATCCTGACCGCGTGCGTGATGCCATCGCCGAAGCACGTTCTTTGGGCTATGCGGCAACCAATCAAACCTTCAACGAGCAAAGCAGCGGACTTGCCGTGCCGGTCGTGCGATCCGATGGGCTGATCGCCGGTGTCCTTGCAGTCACGACGCCCAGCGAACGCATGAACAGCCGGTCAAGGGAAAAGATCGTCGGCTGCCTCATGAAAGCGTCCGCCAAGGCAACGTCGATGCTGTGACGTTCGGCTGCCACGACTTCGAAGAAACAGAAGTGGACCCGACATGACCCACGCGGACAGAATTTGGCACGGCGGCGACATCATGACGATGGACCCCGAGAATCCGCGCGCCGAAGCCATCGCCGCTCAAGCCGGTCGTATCCTGGCTGTGGGAAAAGATGCAGATGTCTTGAACTTGTCGGGCCCGGGAACCAGAACGCACAACCTGCATGGTCGCTTCTTGATGCCCGGGCTTGTGGAGAGCCATACGCATGCGTTGTGGGGGGCATGCAGAACGCTGTTCGATGTTTATGTCGGCTATGAGGCAAGTCTTGACGACTTGCTTGCGGCCACCCGCGCGCAGGCAAATCAACTGGACAAGGGCGAGGTTGTATTCGGCGGTCCATGGCGCCGCGACATGCGCGCGCACATGGGCAGCGATCCCAAGTCAGTTCTGGACAGCGTTTCCACGGTGCACCCCATCGTGCTCGTGGACACAAGCCAGCATATCCTTTGGTGCAATTCAAAAGCTCTGAACGAGAGTGGCCTTGCCCGCGAAACACCAGACTTTCCCGGCGGTGTGATCGAACGGCTTGACGATGGCACACCCAACGGGATCCTTGCCGAAAGCGCCGGTGCATCGGTGCGCGTTTTGGTCCAACGCACCGAAACACAGCTTGCCGCTGCCGCGAGGGAGTTCAATCGGTACTTCAACAGCTTGGGGTTTACGGCCTTCAAGGAACCCATGGCCTACGAGGCAGAGTTGCGCGCGTACCATGCGGCAGACCAGCGCGGCGACCTGTCTGTCCACATGGCCGCACATGTCGTTCGGCAAAGCCCCGCCAGCCTTGAACCGGTCCCCTATGAAACGATGGAACGACTTCGGCGGAACTATGCCAGCACAAATGTCCGCACCAGTTTTGCCAAGCTGTTTCTCGATGGCGTGGCACCGGGATACACGGCGTCCTTCGTCGAGCCCTATCGTGCGGAGAGCGGATATGACGTCGCGAGCCATGAACCAAACGCGACATTGCTGATGACGCCAGAGGTTCTGAACGAAACCTTGATTGAGCTGGATGCTCGCGGTTTCGTCACGAAGATGCACGCCGTGGGAGACAACGCCATACGCAAAGGTCTGGACGCGATCGAGGCAGCGCGAAAGGCCAATGGCGCGAGTGGCCTTCGCCACGAGATCGCGCATTCCGTGTTTGTTTCAGACGCAGATCTTCATCGGTTCAAGGAACTGGACGCGATCGCCGAAGTGTCTCCGAAGCTGTGGTTCCCAAATGCGGCCACGCCTGCACAAATCGCCGTATTGGGGGAGGCACGGCTGCAGAAGTCTCACCGCATTCGGGATCTGCTGAACGCCGGAGCCGAGATGACCTATGCCTCCGACTGGCCTGCCTCTGCACCTGACGCGAATCCATGGATCGGTTTGTCCGGCATGCTGACTCGGCAAAATTGCGATCCCGCCTACCCGGGAACCCTCGCTGCCGATCAGGCAATCTCGCTGGGAGATGCCCTCCCGTTGTTCACGATCAATGGCGCGCGGTCCTTGGGCATGGAGCGAGAAACTGGAAACTTGCTACGGGGAAAATGGGCCGACTTCCTGGTTTTGGACAAGTCGCTTTGGGTGGGCGAACCCTTGGAGATCGGCCACACGCAGGTGAGATCGACGATCTGGAAAGGCGAAACTGTCTTCTCGAGATAGGCTGGCAGGAATGCAGTTCGTGTATCATGCAAATGCTGGGCGGCATTGGTCACCACAATCGCTGTGATTGCCCCTGCGCCGCCCAGCTTGCTCCGAATCGTGACACTCGAAATCGTGGATGTCCCAATCAAGTGGTTAATTGAGTCCGTTTACCACTTCCTATTCTGGAGCGAGATTGCAGGACCCCCACATGTTGAGGTTACTGACTGGGATGATCCGGCCGTTGTTCGCCTCTGTGCTGGTCATCAAGATAGAACATCACTTCCCACACCGCGCTCAGACGTGGCATGACGCGATCCACTCACGACGACCGTTTTCACGTCATTGTCTACCACTTCGCCGTCAAATCAATTGCGAGTGACAAGTAAGCGGTTATCTCGATATCGGGTATTCCAAGTTCAAGGCTTCTCCCGTTTGTTCCGGTAGCACAACATATTGTGCCACGCAAAATCGGTTGATTCTCGCTGTCAGGGTTTCAGGTGACGTTGAACGAGCTCTTCCATCCCCCGTGAACCGGGATCGATGTCCAGAAATGGTTGCAGGACTGGCTCACCACCTGTGCAGGCAACGGCGGCCAGCCCCCCGACGATCTGTCGCCATGGCTGCCCTGGTCGATGGACGAGGACAGGCGCCGAAAGCCCGCAGCCTGACGATGACATCGGATGACAAGGTCGCGTGCCGTTATCACGGCCGCGACTTCACCACCGGCGAGATGACGCTGATGCGGGAACTGATCGCGGCCTCCCCGCAGCCGAGCCGAGCAGGTCTGGCACGCGAGTTCTGCCGCGCCATCGGCTGGTTCAAGCCTGACGGCGAACTCAAGACCATGATGGCGAAGGTCACCATGCTCAAGATGCATCGCGACGGGATCATCACCCTGCCGCCGGCGCGACAGAGACCAACGACGCCCCGGCCCCCGGTCATCGGCCCTGAAACCGATCCGCCGAAAACGCCGATGCCCGACTCCCTGGATGCGGTGCGACCGATCCGGCTGGTCAAGGTCACCGGGGCCGGACCTGACGCCAGCGCCACGTGGAACGGCTTCATCGCTCGCCGGCACTATCTCGGGTACTCGCGCCTGGTCGGCGCACAGATGCGATACGCGGTCCACGACCGCGAGGACCGACCTCTGGCCATGCTCGGCTTCTCGGCGCCCGCGTGGAAGACCGCCCCCCGCGACGCATTCATCGGGTGGTCGCCGGAGGTGCGGGAACGAAACCTCCATCGGGTGATCAACAACTCCCGCTTCCTGATCATGCCGTGGGTGCGGATCCCCAACCTCGCATCCCACGTTCTCGCAGCCGTGCGTCGCCAGCTGCCGCACGACTGGCACGCGCAGTACAACGTCACGCCGTTCCTGATCGAGACTTTCGTCGAGACCCCGCGCTTCACGGGAACGACATACCAGGCGTCGGGATGGATCAATGTCGGAACCACGCAGGGACGCGGGCACTACGATATCAAGATGGAATTCGGCAAGCCGAAGAAGCAGATCTGGCTGTGCCCGCTCAGAAAAGACTGGAAACGAACCCTCAACAAGTGACAGAATGGCGATCCGTCACGCCCTTACCGAACGATTACCGTGATCTGATTGAAAGGATTGGAAGAAATGAAGTTGGTCAACAAGATGATGGGTACCTTGGTCGGCACAGCCATGCTGGCAGGCTCTGCCTGGTCTGCGGATCTCGAAGGTCGAATTCTCAAGATCGCGACCGATCCGACCTTTCCACCCATGGAGTACATCGACGAAGCAACCGGCGAAATCGTCGGCTTCGACATTGACGTGATGAACGCGATCTGCACAGAGATCAACTGCGTTCCCGAATACATCAACACCGCATGGGACGGGATATTCCCGGCCTTGCAGCAAGGCGAGTTTGACCTCGTCATATCAGGCGTTCCGATTACCGAAGAACGCGACAAGACCATGGACTTTTCGGATCCATACTTGATCGTGACCCAGGCCAAACTCTTGCGTTTTGAAGATATGGGTTCGACCTTCGATGGCTTAACGGCCGGTGGGCGGCGACTGACCTCGGTCAACGGAACGACGTACGCGAATCTTGCCGAGGAACTCACGGTCGGTATTACCAGCCTGCAATCCGACCCGCTCGGCATTGTCATGCAGGAAGGCGACCCGATCGTCGATGCCATCAACGAAGGCCTCGCGGCAATCAAGGAGAGCGGCAAGCTCGATGAATTGATCGCCCAGCACATGACCACTGAATGACATTGCAATGACTTTCCACCCGCTTCGCAGCTGACCGGCAGCGCCGTTCATCGTTCTGCTGTTTGCCTCTTCCAGCAAGTACATGCGATCGCTCAAGGCGATCATCGGCGTGGGCGACGATGCTCTCGCGCATCTCACCGGATTCTTGCTGATATTTCTCATCCTCGCATCGGGTTTCCTCGCGGCACGCCACCGGGTTCTCGGCGAGAGATCGCCCGATTGGGCAAGGACACTCGTGGCAGCGGCGTTCGCCCTGCACCTCGTCATCCTCCCGCTCCTCCTTGTCTTTCCCTCCTTGACCCAACTATTTCTATAAAATATGATTGCGATGCCATTTGCTCGAACAGTATAGTCACAACCGAAACCGATTTCACGAGAAAATTATCCCCGAACGTACAGTAGTCCAGCCCCTCGACCGTTGGTCGATGTCGATTTTTCTGGCGCTTCGGCAAAACGATCCGCAGCTGCTGACCTCAGTTGTCTCCATAGGAATAGACAGGACGCCAATCCTCGCCCCACGCTTCCTGCCAAAACCGCGTGCGTTCGCTGTGCTGGATCGAAACGCCGCCTTTCCACAGATCGGCCCGGGGTTCGGCGTAGGTGGCAAAGTACGCTGTCAGCTGGTCGTCGAGCGATTTCCTGACGTCTGCGTGGGCAGGATCGTCGGCAAGATTCGTGGTCTCGTGGGGATCCGCCTCCACGTCGTACAACTCGTCCCCGAACTGGACATTCGCTCCGGCAAACCGCTTGAAATACGCCCATTTCGGGGTTCGGATCACGCGAGTCTCCTCCTGCTCCGAAAACACGACATCATCGCCCCAGTCTCCAAGATCCGAGCCGTGCAGGATCGGCATCAGCGATCTGCTGGGCACGCGGTCGCCATCCAGTTCGACTCCTGCGTGTTCAAGAATGGTGGCAAAGACATCCATTCCCGACACCATCAGATCCGAGCGTTGACCCTCTTGGGTCAGTCCCGGCTGACGCATGATCATCGGTATCGAATGGGCCGCTCGGTGCAGGTTCGAGGGGAATGTGGCGGCGCCATGACCCCAAAATCCATGCTCTCCCGTCGACAGGCCGTGATCGGTGGTGAAAATCAGCAAGGTGTCTTCTGCGACCCCGCATTTCTCGAGCGTTGCCATGATCGTGCCCACCCCGTCATCCACCATCGAAACCTGGGAGTAGAAGTTGCGCAAGGTCGCGAGATCGTTCGGCGCGCGCATCAGCATCGAAAAGTCCAACTCCTCGCTCGATTCCTCGTTGCGCAGCAAGAACCCGTCCACCGCAGCTTTGCCCAGGGAAGTTCGTGGAATCGAGTGCATGGGGCAGTCGGCATAGCGCGCCGTGTGACGGTTGACGTCTGGCTCCCGTGTGGCCGGCCAGTGACCGTAAGGTGCCGGATACGGCAGATAGAGGAAGAACGGCGAACCGGCCTCGCTTTGGCGTTCGATGAATTCCACCCCCTTTTGCGTGAAGAAATCCACCGAGTGCCCGCTCTGATCGTAGACCTCGCCGTTGTCGAAGATCTTGTTGCGGTAGAAGCTACGCACGTGACCCGCTTCCAGCGTGACCCAATGGTCGAACCCTTCCGCAGGCGAGGTCGGTTGCCCGAGATGGTACTTGCCGACAAGCGCTGTGGCGTAGCCCTTGGATTTCAGCGCCTTAGGCAGCGTGTACATGCCATCGAGCGCATGCCAGTCCTCCGGCCATTCATGCATCCGGCGATCGTCGATCCATGAATGCACGCCGTGCTGAGACGGGAGCTTTCCCGTCAGCACCGAGGCTCGGCACGGAGAACAGAAACCGTTCGGACAGAACGCGTTGTCGAAGGTCATGCCGGTTCGCGACAGTCGATCGAGATTCGGCGTGTGGATCTCGGAATTCCCGTAACACCCCAGCGTGGCCGCCTGCTGGTTGTCGGTGAAGATCAGGACGATGTTTGGTTGCCTCGACATGGATCATCTCCCTTTCGGCCCGGATATTCCCGTGTTGCGCCTTCATGTCAAAACAATTGGAAGGCGAGCCCGGATTCTTTTTGTTGACCCCGCAAGCGGGCCTCACCTAGCATGACGCACGGATCCGCCAACAGGGCGAGGTCTGCACAACGATGCCGATGGGAGGAAAAGACATGGCACGAAATGGGTTTATGACATCGGTCGCGGTCGCCGCGATGACGATGATGCTGACAGCCAGTGCTCACGCCGCAGACGTGAAGTTGCGAGTCGCGAACTGGTTGCCACCTGTTCATCACATGACCACGACCTTGCGCGCATGGGCCGATGAACTCGAAAAGGCGTCGGGCGGCGAGATCGAGGTGGAAGTGATGTCAGCTCCCCTCGCGAGTCCGAACGAACAGTACAATCTGGCAAAGAATGGCATCGTGGACATCGCCTGGTCCGTTGCAGCCTATCAGCCAAAGCGGTTCTGGAAACTGAATGCGGTCGAAGTCCCGTTCTCGGCGCCGAGCGCGGAAGCGGCGGCGGTCGCCGCATGGCGCTGGTACGAATCGAACGGCTTCATCGAAGAGGACACCGCAGACACCAAGCTGCTGCTGTTCTTCGCGCATGCGCCGCACATGTATCACAGTCGCGTGCCGCTGACGTCGCTCGAGGATTTCAACGGGCTGAAGATACGGGCAGGCGGAAATGGCGTGCGCATTGCCGAAATGCTGGGTGCCGTGCCGGTCAACATGCCTCCGGGACAGACCAATGAAGCCATGTCAAAGGGCACCATCGATGTCTCGCAGTTTCCCTGGGAGTCGGTAAAAGGATTCCGACTCAATGAAGTCTCCACCCATCACCTCGAGATCCCGGGCGGCACCTATGCGGGTATCTTCTGGATGACCATGAGCCCCAGGACTTGGAATGGATTGAGCGACGAGCACAAGGCGGCGATCATGTCGGTCTCCGGCGAGTGGGGAACGCGGTTCATTTCGCAGGAGTGGGACCGCCAGGAAGCCGTCGGGCGGGCACTCACCGAGGAATCCGGCAACACGATCTCGTCGCTGTCTGAAGAGGACACGGCAAAGCTCTACGAGATGACGCGCGTTTTTGCCGATGACTGGATCGCCCAGGCGAACGAAGCTGGATTGGACGGTGCCGCGCTGATGAAGAACTTCGATGAAATCGCGGCCGATCTGAAGTGAATTGATGCGAACTGCGTTCGAAACCTGGACCAGGCGGGCGGTCTTCGCGCTCGCCTGGCTGGCCGCGGCCACGCTCGTTGCAATCATGACGATGACCTTCGTCGACGTCGTCGGGCGAAACTTTTTCGGTCGCTCGCTCGTGGGCACGGTGGAATCGGTCAAGCTGATGATGGGAGTGCTTGTCTTCAGCGGCCTTGCCATCACGGAGTTGAACCGGCGGCACATTGTGGTCGAGACGTTTCAAGGGCTGTTTCCGAAACCGATCAAGCGGGCCTCCATGATCGTCAATTCGCTTCTTGCCGTTGGCGTCACCTGGCTGCTGCTGACCCAGCTTTACACCAAGACTCTCGACGTGGTGAGCGAACGGGAATTCACGATGATCCTGGAGCTGCCGTATTGGCCCACTGCGATCCTGATGCTGATCGGGCTGGCCATGTTTTTCCTGTTGCTGGCGGTGCGACTGGTGAAAGAGATCCTTGGCAAGGACGAACAGGTTCATGCCGATTGAAACCCTTGTTCCGCTGGTCTTCGGGCTGCTCTTCTTTGCCCTGTTCCTTGGGGCAAACCTTGGGCTGGCAATGTCGGGGGCCGCGATATTCGGCACGGCGATGATCATCGGGCGGGATGGCGCATTGGCGCTCGCAGGCCTGTCCGTCTACGAGAGTGCGCAGAATTTCTCGCTCAGCGTGATTCCGCTTTTCGTGCTGATGGGCACCCTGACCGAGAAGTCGGGAATTTCCAACGACCTCTTTTCTGCCTTCAACACCTGGCTCAGGCGACGCAGGGGCGGCCTTGCCCATGCCAGCATCGCGGCTTGCGCGGCATTTGGCGCCGTATGCGGGTCGTCGCTCGCCACTGCGGCGACGATGGGGAAAGTCGCTCTTCCCCAGATGTCCCGGCATGGCTACGGAGATCGGCTTGCAACGGGAGCGATCGCTGCGGGCGGCACGATCGGCGTCCTGATCCCGCCAAGCGTGATCATGCTGATATACGGAATCTTGACCGAATCGAGCATTGGCGATCTGTTCATCGCCGGCATCGTGCCCGGCATTCTGCTGACGCTTTTCTTCATGATCACGGTCTACATCATGATCCGGGTCGACCCCTCGGCGGCGCCAGAGGTCGATGCGATCGTCGAAGAGTTCGACGCGAAGCCTCGCGAGTCCGAATTCAAGAAAGTCTGGGCCACGCTTGTGCTGTTCATCGCCGTCATCGGCGGCATCTATGCAGGTTTCTTCACCCCGACCGAAGCCGCCGGTGTCGGGGCGGTGGGCGCGATGTTCCTGGGCGTCGTGATGCGACGGCTTGATCCGGCAATGATCGGCGAGTGCCTGCTGGAGACGGTTCAAACCACGTCCATGATTTTCCTGATCTTGATCGGTGCAATCCTGTTTGCCGGATTCCTGTCCTTGAGCGGAACGCCGGGCCTGCTCGGGAACTGGATCGTCGGCCTCAATCTCTCGCCCTTGGGAACCATCATCGTCATCGTCTGCATCTACATCGTGCTGGGAGCGTTTCTCGACACCATGGCCATGATCATTCTGAGCATTCCGATCTTTTTTCCGATCGTCTCCAACATGGGATTCGATCCGATCTGGTTCGGCGTGCTCGTCGTGCTAGTGGCCGAGCTTGCCCTGATCACGCCGCCGCTTGGCATCAACGTGTTTGTCATTCGAGGCATTGCACCGACGGTCCCGCTGGCCCGCGTCTTCAAGGGGGTCATGCCGTTCTGCGTCGCGCTTGTGGTCCTGATCGCGCTGATCATCGCGTTTCCCGACATCGCGACTTTCCTGACCGACATCGCGAAGAACTGAAGCTGGAAACAGTCAAGGCGAGACGGACCGCAACTGCCTCGCCTCCTTGGCCGGATTTGACACGAGACCGAAACGGCAGCGTCACCCTGAACCCGGCGTGGTTCGATTCTCGTCAGAAAGTTCCGATTTGCCGTACGAACCGGCAACCCAACTCGTTGTTGGAATGCTGCACTTGCAGTCCGATCATCAGAGATCGATCGCGTGTCTTGGCGTGTTTCCGGTCCTGCGAAACCTGATCGGACGGAAACACTGTTGCCTGAGCGTCTCTTCAGGCCTGGCGTGTTCCCGGGGTGACCGACAACGATTCCTGAAGACCGTGGACCGAATCTCGGCTGCGTCGGTTGACACAGTCTCGGTTGGCCGCGACGGGCACGGAGAGTTCGCGCCAACATGTTCGGCCGTCGTTGTGCGGCGGGGCCGGCAAGACATCAATCAACGAGGGCCCAGTGCCTCAGCTTTCACCGCTCTCACGCGCAACACGAAACGCGCTCCGGAGCACCTCCAGATCGCCGATGTGGTTGCAAAGCACGAGTATCAACCTCGCATTGAGTGCATGGCTTTCGTCTTCGGACAGACCGTCGTGCAACCTGATGAGTTCATCGTAGAATCCGTCAGGATCATCGATGTTCGCCAATGTGTTCAGATCGACTGATCGTCCCATCTCACCCTCCTGCCCGCCGGTTGCCACCAGAGCGATCCGACGAAATCATGTGCTCCCGCCCAGTTTCGGCCAACGAGTGCCATCCCCGTCATGACGGTTCGCTTGGTCAACGTGTCGTGAAACAAGATCTCGAACCCATGCGACTGCGCCAGCGCGAGGTCATTCTGCACCATTTGCCGCCATGGCGGTCGCCAGCGCGGCAAGAATTTCCTCCGTGGACGCGTCTTGCCATCGCGCGCAGACATGCTGGTCCGGGCGGAACAGGTAGACAGCCTGTGGCAAGTCGCCGAGATACCGCTGTGCCAGCAGAGAGTCGTTCCCGCAATCGAGACGCGTGACTTCGAGATCGATCCCTCTCGCCTTCGCCCCTTTTTGCAATTCGGCCTTAGCCACGTCGCAGTTGAAGGCCACGACCTGAAACTGCCCGCTGAGCACGTCGGTCATCCAGCCAAGATCGGTCGGTGCATCGACCACAGGCGCGCCGGGTCGCGTTCGAACTGGCAAGCCCTCGACATCGTTGGCGTTCAGCGGCGACCCGTCGTAGCTCGCAGGGACCGACAATCGTCCGGAATTCACCAATGGCCTTGCGAAGGGAACATGTTCCACGAGATCCAGGACCGATTCCCTGAACATGCGGCTGATTGCCGATTTCGGCGTCATGAAATCGGTCGAGCGAGTCGAGTTCATGATGTTCTCGGCTCCCGCATGGCGGCGCTCCATGTCGTAGCTGTCGAGAAGCGCGTCCTCTGCCAGCCCTTGCGTCACGAGCGCGAGTTTCCAGGCAAGGTTTTCGACGTCCTGGATGCCACCGTTGCATCCACGAGCTCCGAACGGCGACACCAGATGAGCGGAATCGCCCGCGAAGAATATCCGCCCGTGCCGATAGGCCGCCATGGTGCAGCACTGGAAGGTGTACACGCTGATCCACTCGATCTCGAACTTCGTGTCCGGCCCCAGCATGGCACGGACCCGTGGAATGACGTTCTCGGGCTTGACCACCTCGGCACGATCGATGTCCCAGCCAAGCTGGAAGTCGATGCGCCACATCCCGTCGGGTTGCTTGTGAAGCAGGGCGGAGTGTCCGCGATTGAAGGGCGGATCAAACCAAAACCATCGTTCGGTCGGAAACCCCGCCTCCATGGTGACATCGACGATGAGGAAGTTGTCCTCGAACACGCGACCCTCGAATCCGAGCCCCATCAGGGATCTCACCGAAGAACGAGAGCCGTCACATGCGACCACCCAGTCGGCTTCGAGCGAATAGCCGCCATCGGGGGTCTCGATGTCGACCGCGACGCCGCTCCCCTTGTCATCGATGGCAACAACCCGGTTCTCGCCACGAATCTCGATCGGGCACCCTTGCGCGATCGCCTCCTGGATGCGCTCGAACAGGAACCTCTCGAAATAAGGCTGCTGAAGATTGATGAAGGCAGGACGCTTGTGACCGTCCTCGGGCAGCAGGTTGAACTCGTAGATCTGTCGCGTGTCGCGAAACACCCGCCCGACGCTCCAAACGACACCCTTGTCGACCATTGCATTACCGGCACCGAGGCGGTCCACGATTTCGAGCGTGCGCTTGGAAAAGCAGATTGCGCGCGAGCCGGCACCGACCCCTTGAGATTCGTCAAGAACGAGGACGGGGACTCCCCTCAGACCGAGGTCAAGAGCAAGGGCCAGCCCGACCGGTCCTCCGCCGACCACGATGACCGGGTGCTTCCTCGGAGTCGCCGCGTCCTGGTCGGGCGACCGCTGGTACGGGTAAAGCGTGAACTGGATTTCGTAACTCGGTCCGCTCATGTCAGGCCCATCGGAGCAAGCATGTTCGGGCGTACCAAGGTCATCTGCATCAGCCTTGCAGTTCTGCCCACATTTCCAGGTCCCGCGCAGCCGTCCAGATCCGTGGGGTGTCGATCCCTCGGGCCTCGTCGTAGGCGCGTGACACATTGAACGGCAAGCAGTGCTCGTAAATCGCGTAGTCGGCAAACTTCCCGTCGCACTCGTCGCGGACCGCATCCCACGCATCCTTGAGCGAACCTCCACGCGCTGCCACTTTCGCTGCGGGCAGGTATGTCGAACGCAGAAACTCCCTTGTGCCCTCGACCGCCGCCTTGACCTGTTCCGGTCCGACCAGCGCCGCCCCCCTTCCCGGCGCGATCGACTGCGGACCGTATGCTTCCACGGCGGCCAGCGTGCCGTCCCAGTCGTTGAAGTGACCGTCACCGCAGTAGCATGCAGACTTGAACTCGACGATGTCGCCGGTGAACATGACCTGCTCGTCAGGCACCCAGATCACGATGTCGCCGGCAGTGTGCGCGCGGCCCAGGTGCATGAGTTCCACCCGGCGGTTGCCGAGATAGACGGTCATCGAATGCGAGAAAGTCGTGGTCGGCCAGGTCAATCCGGGGATCGATTCGTGCCCTTCGAACAGTCGCGGGAAACGCTGGAACTCGCTGTCCCAGTCCTCCTGCCCGCGTTCGACCACCATTGCCCTTGCGGTGTCGGACATGATGACCTGGTCGGCGTCGTATGCCGACGCGCCGAGAACCCGGACGGCGTGATAGTGGGTCAACGCGAGATGAGTGATCGGCTTGTCGGTCACGCTGCGGATCCGGTCGATGACCATTTCGGCCAACCTCGGCGTCGCCTGGGCCTCGATGACCATGACCGAGTCGTCACCGATGATGACTCCTGAGTTGGGATCGCCTTCGGCTGTGAATGCCCACAGGTCCCGGCCGACTTCGGTAAAACTGATGGTCTTGGCTTCGAGATCGCCTTGGGAAGCAAATGCTTTGGTCATTATGTGTCAGTCCTTGCTGTTGCGTGATGGCGACCGTGAAAAACCGGTGCCATGGATGCGGTTGTTCGGTACGTTCATGCGTCCTGGCCGGGATAGTCGATGGCGGGCAGGACAGTGCCTTCGCACAGGCCGAAGCCCACGGCGAACCCGTCGCCCTGCGCCCGACCGGTCATGCGAACGGAGTCGCCGTCCTCCAGAAAGCTCCGGGTTCCGCCGCTTTCGAGGCTCACCGGTTCCTTGCCACCCCAAGACAGCTCCAACAGGCTTCCGCGGTTCTCCTTGTTGGGTCCCGAAATGGTCCCCGATCCAATCAGATCACCGGTGTTCATGCGACATCCGCTCGAGGTGTGATGGCAGAGTTGCTGCGCCGACGAATAGTACAGTTCACGAAAGTTCGTCCGGGCCAGCATCGTGTCAGTTTCAGCGCCCTCTGGCCGCAATGACACTTCCAGATCGATGTCGAACATCATCGGGCCAGGTTCGTGCAGGTAGGGCAGAAGTTCCCGTTCGCGTTCTGGCCCTGGCACCCTGAACGGCTCCAGCGCGGCCGGGGTGACGATCCAGGGGCTGATCGTGGTCGCAGTCGCCTTGGCCTGGAACGGGCCGAGCGGCTGGTATTCCCATGCCTGGATGTCGCGTGCAGACCAGTCGTTCAGCAAGACGTAACCGAAAATCATCTTCTCGGCTTCGGCAACGCTGACAGGTTGACCCATTTCCGAGGAAGTCCCGACGACGGCGCCCATTTCCAGCTCGAAATCGAACCGGCGGCAGGGAGCGAACTCTGGTGCGTCAGCCTGCGGAGGCTTGAGCTGTCCCCAAGGACGATGAACCGGCGTGCCGGACACGACGACTGTCGATGCTCGGCCATTGTATCCGATGGGAATGTGCAACCAGTTGGCAGGCAGAGCGTTCTCAGCCCCCCTGAACATGGTGCCCACGTTGGTTGCGTGGTGCCGTCCTGCGTAAAAGTCCGTGTATTCGGTGACCTGGAACGGTTTGTAGAGTTTGACCTCATCTAGGGGAACCAGGGCCTCCGCGACGGCCGCGCGGTCAGACCGAGGACCATCAGCAGCTAGAAGTTCGTAAACGCGTGAACGAAAATCCTTCCACGCCTTTGGGCCGCATGCCATGAATTCGTTCCAGGAGGGGTTAATCAGTGCAGCCATGTCGGACTCTGGCCCCTTGATCACCCCTGATTCCGCGAGCAAGGAAATGTTGAGAACCAAGTCGCCGATCGCGATCCCGAGACTCAGACAATCATCCGCATGACCGGTGCTGGAAAACACCCCGTGCGGAAGATTGTTGAGCGGAAAATCCGTGGTTTCCAGATTTGCGCTCTCAACCCAGGACTGCTCAAGCATCATCAGTTCTCCATCTGTGGTGCCTTCAGCCAAGGTGGCGATGACCTGCTTGCAAGGTCTCGTCTCCAGGCACCGGAATTTGCCGGGAATCAAAAAGCGTCGCTGCAGTCACTTTCCAGCGAGCGGGCAGTCCCTACTTCAGGCCCGGCGTTCCGTCAAACTTTCGCTCCAGGCCGGACCAGCAATTTGCGTAATCCTTCTGCAAGGCCGCTGTCTCGGCCGCGAACCGGGTCAATTGCTGTGGAAACCGGGTTTCGAACATGAAGCTCATGGTGTTGGTGAGCTTGATCGGATCCCAGCTGTCGGTGGTCGCCTTCTCGAATGCGTCCTGGTCGGGTCCATGGGGCAGCATGCAATTGTGCAGGCTGATGCCTCCGGGAACGAACCCCTCCGGCTTGGCGTCATAGACCCCGTAGATGTTGCCCATGAGCTCGGACATGATGTTCTTGTGGTACCAGGGCGGCCGGAACGTGTCTTCCTGCGGCAACCAGCGTTCGGGGAAAATCACGAAGTCGATGTTTGCCGTGCCCTCTTCGGGGGTCGGCGCCGTCAATACCGTGAAGATTGACGGATCGGGATGATCGAAGCTGATCGCGCCGACCGGCGAATAGGTCCTGAGGTCGTACTTGAACGGTGCGTAGTTCCCGTGCCAGGCGACGACATCGAGCGGCGAGTGGTCGATTTCCGAGACGTGGAAATCGCCGCACCACTTGACCCACACCCTGCAGGTTGACTCCTTGTCCTCGAAGGCTGCCACCGGCGTCTTGAAATCGCGTGGGTTGGCGAGGCAATTCGCGCCGATCGGTCCCCGACCCGGAAGCGTGAACCTGGCGCCGTAGTTTTCGCAGACGAAGCCACGTGCGGTGTCGTCGAGCAGCCCGACCTTGAACACCATTCCCCTTGGCAGGATGCAGATTTCGAGCGGTTCGAGCTCGATGATGCCGAATTCCGTGAAGATCCGAAGGCGACCGTCCTGGGGGACCACCAGCAGTTCGCTGTCGGCGGAATACATGTAGTCGTCTTCCATCGACTCGTTGGCGAGATAGACATGGCATGCCATCCCGACCTGGGTCTGGACATCGCCAGCCGTGGTGATCGTCCTCATCCCGCTCAGGAAATTGACCCGCTCGGAAGGGAACTCCACCGGGTCCCACCGATACTGGCCGAGAGAGATGACATCCTCGATCACGTGCGGTGCGGTTTTCCACAACGGGACATCGGCTTTATTGAAACGGCCGACATGGCAAACGGAAGGGCGGATCCTGTAGAGCCAGCTCCGCTCGTTCGAGCCCCGTGGCGCCGTGAACGGCGAGCCAGAGAGCTGTTCGGCATAAAGGCCGTAGTTGACCCGCTGCGGGCTGTTCCTGCCTTGCGGCAAGGCCCCGGGCAGGCACTCGGTTTCGAAGTCATTGCCGAAGCCGGGCATGTATCCGGCCACGGTCCCGATGGATGCCGTGTCCTGAAACACCCCTTGTTCGATGATCGACTGCTTGTTCATGGCCTCGTTCTCCTCTTCATGGAGACGCAGAATTGGTCTCTGCCGACCTCGGTGCCAACATATCGTTGCAATTGCAACGAAGTCAAGGTAAATCTTGCCCGTTCGAACAATGCGGTGCGGTCTGGAGGCAGCGAATGGCGGAGTCAGTGCAGGAATTCCGGCTTGACGATTTCCTGCCGTGGCAGTTGGCAGAACTCGCCGATCGCGTCAGTCGCGGTCTTTGGGAGCTTTATCGAGAAAAGTTCGGCATTTCGGTTGCCGAATGGCGGGTGGTCGCCCATCTCAGCCAGAGCGACAAGGTTAGTGTCAGGGAGATCCACGCCCGCGTGCGCATGGGCAAGTGGCAGGTGTCACGAGCAGCCAGACGGCTGGAGGATCTCGGGTACATCGACAAGCGCACAGGGACGCGCGACCGACGCCTGGTCGAGTTGTCCTTGACGCCGAAGGGACAGGACATGGTGGACGAGATCGTCCCGCTGGCACTTGCGTACGAAAAACAGTTGCTGGCAAAGGTCAGCGGAAACCGCGATGCGAAGGAGCTGATCAGAACGCTGCTTCACAGCCTGGAGGAATCAAAGTGACGACGCTTCTTTATGATTACTGGCGATCATCGGCGGCCTATCGGGTCCGGATCGCATTCAATCTCGCTGGCATTCCATTTGACTCGGTGCCCGTCGACCTCTTGGCCGGCGAACAGCGAGGGGATCAGCATCGAAAGCGCAACCCGCAGGGGCTGGTCCCCGTCGCCGATATCGATGGCATTGTATTGAGCCAGTCTCTCGCCATCATCGAGTATCTCGACGAGGCGGGGCATTTTTCCTTCCTTCCGGACGAAATCGTGGGACGTGCCCGGGTTCGGGCAATGAGCTATGCGGTCGCGATGGAGATTCATCCGGTCTGCAATCTCTCGGTCGCAAAGCACGCCGAGGATGCATCGGGCGGCAACATCACCATGCGGGACTGGATGGCGCGATTCATCCCCCCGGGCCTCGAAGCGCTCGAGGCCATGGTCGCAACCACCGGGGAGCACTGCTTCGGCGATCGGATCACGATGGCCGATGTCTGCCTGGTTCCGCAGCTCTACAACGCTCGCCGTTGGAAGCTCGAGCTCGACCCGTATCCTTCGCTTGTGCGGATTTCCGAGCACCTAGAGGCACTTCCTGAATTCCGGGATGCTCACCCGGACAATTTCCGGCCATAGGAACCGACACCTCCCGGTCGGTGTTGTTGTTCAGACATCACGACCGAGAGATTCCGCACATCCGCGCAATAGCGCGAGATTCGTCACCGCGACGAGAAATGATTGAGGACAATCAGTTTGGCCAAAGGGCAATCGAATCCAGTTTGTTGCTTCGAATCGTAGCTCGATTTCATTGGCACGACATCTGGGGCGCGGCCCCTCCGTTTCGGCCAAGCCGTCAAGAGCATCCATCCATACCAAGCCAGCATCATCTTGTCCTTGTCGCACGTCAGAGGCGATTCTCGACTCTGTCCAGGCTAGTCAAAAACATGGATGCACTCGGGTTCAAAGAATCCTTTTGCACGCACAGCCTCGCGCATTTCCTTTGTGTCTTCTGAGAATATGACGACGACCAAGTCAGAAAGAGCCCTCGAGCAGCATACATAGAACAAGCGCCTCGTCCGATCGACTACCGAGTCTTTTTCGTTCGCAATGTTCTCTTCATCCGTTCTAGAGAGTTCCGATACGCCAAAATACTTGCCATAGGAGAAAGTGTTATTAGTCTTTGCCTCCTCATCGTCAACAACGATGATCACTTTGTCGAACTCCGCTCCCTTGATGCCCTGTTGGGTCGCAAATGGCGAGAGCCTTTCAATGTACCTGCGATATCCCCAAAGTTCCGTTGCGTCAGACTGCATGAACCGCAAGGTAGCGTTTTCTGTCGACTGATCAAGAACCGGTCCGGTTGTTTTCCGGTACGTATCGATTAGTTCGGCGTACGGTTCATCAAATGCCATCAAGTTCTCGTCTTTCACGAAACCCACGACATCACCAACAGAAACGCCGCCGTCATTTCCCAACATCGCCGTCAGATCAACAAGCCGTTCATTGAGACCGCTCAAGAGTTGGGCGGGGTCGACGCCGACCAGAGCATCGGGCTGAAAGAGTTGGCTATGTTTGCGGAGCAGGCGCATGATCTCGAATTCTCGTCCTTCATGCCGTGCAAGCACCAACGGCAAGATGTAGGACAAGAATGGGCGCACAACCCAAGCCGTCCCGTCAATCAGGCCGGATTTCAGGTCCTGTGGCGATTTGTCGTTGAGAGCGCCATATATCTTCGGGAATCCCAGACGATTCGCCGCCATTCGATGCACCAACACCAAGAACCGCAGCGCTTGACCATCCTCCTCTTGAAGCCAACCGATGTCACCGTCCTGATCGGCTAGCCAGCAACGGACATCCTCCAATCGTTCCTGCCTTTGGTCGTCGGCAGGCAGAATCAATACTCTGGCTGACCCTTTGACTGGCAAGAGTTTGCCATCTTTCGCAATGTGGCGTCCTCGTGTTTGCTCGAGCTGATCGTCTTCCGCCCTTATCCGGTTGATAACACGAAGCACTGCCTCCGGGCACCGGAAATTCTCGGGCTTTTTCAGAGTCTCCCATCCATTTTCACTTGGAATCGGTCCGACACCCTGCATGTAGATTTTTTGCATTGGATCACCAAAGAACCCGAGGCAAAAACTCTCAGGTGCAGTACGCGCCCCCTGCAACAGGGCTTCCACAAAGGATGGGTCTGTATCCTGACTTTCATCAACAAAGATGAACGGGAAACGCTGTGCCAAAACGGTCTGCATCAGTGAATATCTCATGATGAACTCGGGGCCGATCTTCAGGATATCGCTGTGACCGAGGATACCATTTGAATAGTCACTACCGGTCCCGTATCGGAACCGCGGTATTGATCCAATATCCGCGAGTTGAAACTGAAAGCGCTCAATGTTCACCTCAGCACGAGCTTTCGTTGCCGTTCTAGTTCTTGGCTTCTCTATCTTTTCCCTTTCCTTTGCAATTTTCTCGTTCAACTGGCGATTGACCCATTCCCGAAGATTGCCTTGAAATGGCTGAATGACCCCCCAAAGAAAGCTGTGGATCGTCGATGCGTGGAATAGTCCGTCATCCCCAACATCACGGCGAATTTCTTCCGCAGCTATGTCAGTGTAGGTGATGCAGGCGATTTGCTGCCCATTTCGACGCAGGGTGGATCCTTGGGTGCGACCGACATGCACAAGGGCTTTGACAAGCGATGTGGTCTTCCCTGAGCCGGCCCCGGCAACCATGACGAAATTCCGATTACCACTGCCGGCGAGCCGCTTGTACAGTGCTACGTCGACATCTGAATCGGGCGTGCTGATACGGCCTTTCATACAGCGTCACCTTCTTGCCGGCTGACACCGTCTGCTGCCACGTCCAGTGTAGCCTCGAGCCACGCCAAGCCTTCAGCGATGTAATGAGGTACATTCCAAGTATCCGGGTCTTTGGCAAGAAGTGCGAGCGCAAAGTCAGTCTTTTTGAAATTCGAACTATGGACTTTTGCGTGAACACGCTTTGCTAGATCCTCGAGGTCTTGAGGTACGCGAACCCACAGTTTCAGGTCACGATTGGGGGCCTCTTGTGTCCATTCGAGGTTTTCGTAGGCGAATGCAACTTCGAGCGTGCGGCCCGCTCGTCTCAGTGACTGACCGTTCAGCGTCAAGTCGACCTCGCAAGGATATGTGACTCGGACCGATCTCAGGCCCAACGTATCTCCATCAAGAGTCTTGCCCGCAGCATCAATTGATAGGAGTTCATCAATCCTTTTCTTGCCAGGTAGCCACTTCGCTAGCATCTGGTTCGAAGTCACTGCATTGTGTGTTTCCGGGGGGCAAGCGGTGCCCACGGCACTTCCATCTTCTTGATCGCAAACGATTGCATCTTCGGAATTTTCAACATTCTCATCGCCAGTTGATCCGTTCACACTGTCGAGATCGGTTACGACAAGCGTTGCTATCCCGAGGAACTCAATGAGGGGGCGAAAAACGTGTGCGTAGGCACCGCCAATTTCGAGTACACTCAAATAACGGGATCGCAGTCCAGGCGCAGACTTTGCAATCATTTGCGGCAAGACCAACCTCTCAACGTTTCCCTCCACCAGCACTGCTGCGTCTGCAAAAAAGAGATCGCAATGCGTAAGCTTCAGGTATCGTTCAAGAAAACCCCGACTGGGATTTTCCGTGTTCTGATTGAACTCCGACAGGTTTAGGATTCTCGAAGCTTGATGAGTGCCCGTACGCTCACGCCGGAAGTACCGGATTGGATCAAAACCGTGTTCATACAGAATGTGTGGCGAATGCGTGGTCAGGGCGAGTTGGGTGTGGAAACCATCGGCTCCGTCTTCGTCAACAGTCAATACCTCTAGGACTTGATTTGCGAATACTTGCTGCAACTGTGCATGCAAATGAGCCTCCGGCTCTTCGACAAATATAAGATGCAGGGGCGGGCGTTTCTCTTCAGTTGCACGCCATTGCGCATCAGTGTCAAGAATCTCGACGACCATGTAGATGAGGTTTTTGAAGCCTAGGCCGTTGTATTTGTCGGGGAGTGTAAGCCCTTGATCATCCAAGGCATAGTGAACATGGGCACCGTCTTGGCCACTCATCACCGTCGCCGGATTTAGTGCCGATTTGATAATCGGACGGGGGTTAGTCACCCCTGGATATCCCAATCTTGCTAGGCGTTGGAAAACATCAGCGAACACCTGTTCAAGATGTTGATTGAGCGACTTCTCGGAATCTGCGAGCGCCCTGATTGCCTTATAATCGTCGCCATGACGTTTCAGGTTCCTTTGGTAGTAACGACTAAGATGTCGAGAAAGTTCCTCAGAACGGTTTCCTCCCTCGCTGTCTGACAGATGACGTTGGGCATGCAAGAAATCTACTTTGATCAACGAATTGACAATGTCCTTCCCCGTACGTCCTTGGTCTCGCAACAACTCTTGTGGTTCGTAGCCCACATTTGGTTCTAGATCATCATCAAACTGCTCCTCATCCAAGACGAAATACTTGAACCCATACTCTTTCCGAAGTTCTGTTTCCAGGTACTCGAGAAGTGATCTCGGTGGAACAACATAGGGCTCCTCCCCTTTCGATTGCTCCAAGTCTGCTACCGCGAACTGAGCCTGCGCATGCCGTTCTCGGAAGCGCGACAGTGCTTCATCTTCATTGCGCGGTGCGAATGCGACACGAACACCAACCTTGGCTCCCTTCCATTTGAGATTGGGCAAAAGATCAATAACGCGATGAAGGTCTGATTCCTCGACGGCAAACCACAGATCAATTGACATCACAGGAAGTGAGGCGTGCTCTTCACCTTCTTCAAAGGCACTGATGTCACTCCATCGACATGCGCTTAAGTCATGAAAACTGACTCTGTCGCTGGTGCCTCCAACAAAAAAGTGTATGGCGTGGGCAACGGAGGTTTTGCCGCTGTTGTTTGCCCCCACAAAGATCGAGAGCTCACTGTCCAGATCTATCTTGACGTCAACAAGACGGCGAAAGTTACAGATTCTGATCTTGCTCAAATACACTGTTTGTGACCTTTTTATTCGAAATTTCGCATGCGCACCTGGATTCAGGATACACCTTCTCGAACCGATATCCTTCACCAGTTAGACTGGCATATGCTGCGGGCAACGTGAGAATGCAACAGGCAACCGAATTCTAGACGACGAATCGTCTTCGAAGCGGTAAAAAAATGCCCAAAAGTCTCTCGATTCTTCACGAGACTATCAATTGAAGAGGGACCGCGGGTTTAACCATTGCCTAAGGCACGGCAGGTGGTCAAATGCGGCGGAAACCGAAATCAAGGTCGTCGGACAGCACTGTCGTACACGGCAAGAGGAATCAACACATTGCAACTGAAAGGCAACGGCTCGTGAATGTTAGCAACTGGTCGTTTGAATCCCAAAGCAACGCGGGTGATGTTAGCGATCAAAGTCTGTGAATCTCCTCGTCAATCTTGGTTCAAGCACAGTTTGCCTCGATTGGTTAGAATCCAACCTATACAGATGATTGCGAAAGCAAAACTCAAACAGCGGTTGTTCATCACACGTCCTCGCACTCCTGTTGTCCGGAAGAGCCGACACAGAGCGCCCGATTCTCGCCGATTGTACCATTGGTGCTGACCTCACCAATTTGGTTGAGAGCCTCACAGGCCAGATGTAGACTGATCAAAACAATTGAGCAGTCGTGGTCATGAGCCGAGACCGACGGATTGCCGCAAATTCGGTCAGAGTGAGGATGCAATGCAGGATGTTTACGTGATCGGCGCAAGCCGAACGCCAATCGGTGGGTTGCAGGGAGCGTTCGCGGATGTCCCGGCCCCGAAACTTGGCGGTGTTGCGATCGCCGGTGCCATCGCCGACGGAGAAATCGAGAAGGAAGCGGTCGAAGAAGTCATCATGGGATGCGTGCTCCCAGCCGGGCAGGGCCAGGCCCCAGCCCGGCAGGCGGGGTTTCACGCAGGGCTCGGCGATGACGTTCCAGCAACCACCCTCAACAAGATGTGCGGGTCGGGCATGAAAACCGTCATGAACGCCCATGACCAGATCGCGCTGGGGCAGAATGACGTCATTGCCGCAGGCGGAATGGAAAGCATGTCCCGAGCACCCTATCTGCTTGGCAACCTGCGTGGCGGAAAACGACTTGGCCACGACAGAGCCGTCGACCACATGTTTCTCGACGGCCTCGAGGACGCCTACGAGCCAGGCCGGCTGATGGGAACCTACGCCGAAGACTGCGCCGAGGCATTTCAGTTCACCCGCGAACAGCAGGACGAATACGCACTGTCATCGCTGGACAGGGCGTTGAAGGCGCAGTCCACGGGCGCTTTCGAGCGAGAAATCGTCTCTGTTTCCGTCGAAGGCCGGAGGTCCACGACGATTGTCGAGGCCGACGAACAGCCCGGCCTGGCGCGTCCCGATCGAATCCCAACGCTCAAGCCGGCATTCCGCAAGGATGGAAGCGTGACGGCGGCAAACTCGTCCTCGATTTCGGACGGCGCGGCAGCACTTGTCCTTGCCAGTGAACAGTTTGTCGAGTCACGAAAGAACGGAAACATCCGCCCGTTGGCCCGTATTGCAGGTCACGCAACACATGCGCAGGCGCCGGGATGGTTCACGACCGCGCCGATCCACGCGGCACGTGCGTTGCTCGATCGCCTCGACTGGTCAGTTTCGGATGTTGACCTGTGGGAAGTCAACGAGGCCTTCGCCGTCGTTCCGATGGCTTTCGAGCGAGAATTGGGAGTCTCGCGAGACTGTCTGAACATCCACGGCGGGGCGTGCGCGCTGGGGCATCCGATCGGCGCGTCAGGCGCGCGCATTCTCGTCACCCTCATTGCCGCGCTGGAAAAGATGCAAGGCAAGCGCGGGGTGGCCGCGATCTGCATCGGTGGCGGCGAGGCGACCGCGGTCGCAATCGAGAGAGTGTGAAACGGCTGGCATTCTGCCGATAGCAGTCCGCCCTGCCGAGAGGAGGGGAATTCCGGCCTGAGATCCCCAGCGCCGCAAACCACTCGAAATTGGACATTTTCGAGGCACCGAACGGTCGGTCGACCCTCAATCTCGGGGCGTTTTCACGAATTTGGTTGAAAGACGAGCAAATGTCGTGACAATTCGGCCAATGGGCACCGCATCAACAGATCGAACCGGAAGTCTGCGATCGTGGGCCGATGTTGCACCCGTTCTTGTTGCAGTTGCAGCGGGACGTGCTCCAGCTGACCTGGTCATCCGCGGCGGGCGGTGGGTCAATGTGCAGACCCGCGAAGTCATCGAAGACCAGGATATCGCCATTTCTTGCGGGCGATTTGCGTATTGCGGTCCGGATGCCTTCCATACCGTTGGTCCCGGCACCATCGTCATCGATGCCGAGAACCGCTTCATGGTTCCCGGCTTGTGCGACAGCCACATGCATGTCGAGAGCGGAATGCTGACGGTCAGCCGTTTTGTCGAGGCGGTCGCTCCTCGCGGGACGACATCGATTTTCATCGATCCTCACGAAGTGGCCAATGTCCTTGGAATTGACGGGGTACGCCTCGTGCATGACGAGGCGCTGCTCCAGCCAATCAATGTCTTTGTCCAAATGCCTTCCTGCGCACCCTCGGCGCCTGGACTGGAAACGACAGGCAGGGAGATCACTCCCGAGGATGTCGCGGAAGCAATGACCTGGCCGAACATCATCGGCCTTGGCGAAATGATGAACTTCCCGGGCGTGATCAACGGCGACAAAAAAATGCTGGCGGAAATCGCGGCTACCCAGAGGGCAGGAAAGACCGTCGGTGGCCACTATGCATCACGTGACCTCGGGCCCGAATTCCATGCCTATGCGGCGGGCGGTCCTGCGGACGACCATGAAGGCACCTGCGAGGCCGACGCGGTTTCGCGTGCACGCCAAGGCATGCGATCCATGATGCGCCTGGGGTCTGCGTGGTACGATGTCAAATCGCAGATCACCGCAATCACGCAACGCGGCCTTGATCCCCGGAACTTTACGCTTTGCACGGACGATTGCCATTCGGGCACCTTGGTCCACGACGGACACATGGACCGTGTTCTTCGCCACGCGATCGAGTGCGGTTGTCCGCCGCTCGTCGCTCTGCAAATGGCGACCATCAACACGGCAACCCATTTCGGACTCGAACGCGAAATGGGCTCCATTGCCCCCGGTCGGCGTGCCGACGTCATTCTGACCAGCGATCTTGCGTCGTTTCCGGTCGAAGTGGTGATCGCGCGAGGCCAGATCGTCACCGATGAGACAAGCCTGTACAACTCAAAAGCAGACGCGTTCAGGGTCGATTTTTCCACGCGGTTCACGTGGCCGGACGACAGCCGAGAAACCGTCCGGATCGGCCGGACAATGACACCTGAGGATTTTGCCGTTGCCAATCCCAGTGGACTCGAAGAAATTCGTGTCCGGGTCATCGGGGTCATCGAGAACCAAGCGCCAACGCGTGCGATGGAAATGAGCCTTTCAGCCGGATCCGACGGCGTTCTTGGGGCGGACACTGACCAGGACATCGCTCATGTCGCCGTCGTTGAACGCCACCGCGCGACGGGTCGCGTGCAGAACGGGTTCGTCAACGGCTTCGGCTATCGTGGCCGCTGTGCTCTGGCATCAACCGTCGCCCATGACAGCCACCAGGTTATCGTGGTCGGAACCTGTCGGGAGTCGATGGCAGCGGCAGTCAATCGCCTGGCCGAGATCGGTGGGGGAATGGTGCTGTTTCGCGACGGCGAGGAATTGGCGTGCGTCAACCTCCCCGTCGCAGGCCTGATATCAGATGCTCCTGCCCGAGAAGTAGCCGCACAAGCACAGGAATTGATCGACGGCATGGCGGAGTGCGGATGCACCATGAACAACGCGTTCATGCAGCACTCGCTGCTGGCCCTCGTGGTCATTCCAGAGCTGCGGATTTCCGATCTTGGCCTCGTCGACGTCGTCGACTTTGACTTCACTGATCTTTTTGTCTCCGATTAGCCAGACAATCCGGAGCGGCGCGCAGGTCAATTCATGAACGAACTACCACTAATCGAACCTGATCCGATCCCGACCCAGGTGTTGGAAGACCCTGATGCCGTCATTGCTGCAGTTCAGAGAATCTACACGGAGTCCGTGCGTTTTCTCTGCCGGCATTTCGAAGACGCGATGGCGGGCGGTCAACCTGACGGGCATTACCGCGCCTACTACCCCGAGATATCCATCACGACTGCGCGCCATTCTCGAGTGGACAGCCGTCACTCCTACGGGTTTGTCGTTGCGCCGGGAACATATGCGGCAACACTGACTCGGCCGCGTCTTTATTCGCGGTATCTCCGCGAACAGCTCTCTCTGCTGCTGCAGAATCACGGGGGACCGATTACGGTTGGCGTGTCGCGAACTCCTTTGCCTCTCCACTTCGCGCTCAACAGCTACGTGACCATTGACGACGTCAACGACATCGCCGGCAGCCTGATTTCCATGAATCACTCGGGTGACCCCGACGCCGAAGAAGGATCTTTCACCTTACGCGATCATTTCGACGTCCCGGACCTGGCGACGATTTCCGACGAGATCATCAACAACGACGCGGATGTTGCCAGCCTTGATATCAAGCCCCTCGCACCGTTCTCGGCCGAGCGCGTCGACTATTCCTTGGCCCGGTTGTCGCATTACACCGCCACTGATCCGATCCACTTTCAGAATCATGTCCTGTTCACGAACTACCAGTTCTATGTCGACGAGTTCATCCGCTTTGCTCGCGAGTCCCTGGGTGGGGATTCAGGCTACCGATCCCTGGTCTTGCCCGGAAACCACATCGTGACTGAGGCCGAAGACGCTGATCCGGGCGTCGAGTCCAAGTCGCGGCCTCAGATGCCGGCCTATCACCTCAAGCGAGCCGACGCCTCCGGGATCACTCTCGTCAACATTGGCATCGGACCCTCCAATGCAAAAACGGCCACCGATCACATCGCGGTATTGCGACCGCATGCGTGGTTGATGCTTGGCCACTGCGCGGGACTGAGGAGCACGCAGAGCATTGGAGATTACGTTCTGGCCCACGCCTACGTGCGCGAAGACAATGTTCTCGACGCGGATCTTCCGGTGTGGGTGCCGATTCCGGCTTTGGCCGAAGTGCAGATTGCGCTCGAGACCGCCGTTCGAGAGATTACCGAACTGCCGGGGTACGAGATCAAACGGATCATGCGAACCGGCACGGTCGCAACGATCAGCAATCGAAACTGGGAGCTTCGTCACGTCAGCGGTCCGATCAAGCGCCTTTCGCAATCGCGATCGATCGCACTCGACATGGAAAGCGCAACTGTCGCGGCCAACGGTTTTCGGTTCCGGGTGCCTTACGGGACTCTTCTTTGCATTTCGGACAAGCCGCTTCACGGCGAACTGAAACTGCCCGGAATGGCAACGGCATTCTATCAGAGGCAGGTCGATCAACATCTCAAGATCGGCATCAGAGCGATGGAGATCATTCGGGAAATGCCGCTCGAACGGCTTCACTCCCGCAAGCTCCGCAGCTTTGACGAGACTGCCTTCATGTGACACTCTGAACGCTCCGGTCGTGACACTTCGAAGCGTCCCGAGTCGGAGTTCACCACCCCACCCGAGTTTGGAAGCTCAACCGAGCACAGCAGTTCTTTGCCTGCGTTCGATCAGGAAGTCAGTTTCACGTCATTGCCGGCGACAGCGGAGTTCGAACTGCATCGATCAGCCTGCCGTGATCTGAACGGCGGACAGAAACAGTGAGCGCAGCCGCTTTCAGCGAGTATGGCATCGCAGATACCAGATCTTGAAGCGGTGCCTGGTTTCGGGTCTTCCTCAAGGTCTGAACCATCTCTTTGTGCAGCATGACAGGATCGACAGGGGCGAAGAGTTCTCTCAGCAACGCATGACGCCGCGTGTTGGGAACCTGCGGCACCGGAATGTCCAGAGATTCCAGGATTTCCACTGCCTCTGCCGCACGGAGCGACTCGAGAACTGTCACCGGACAAATGCGGTCCGTACAGTCGGTTGCCTCTCGAACTGTACTGATCTGGTATCGGTTGGAAAGGCACAGCACGCCAACACATGAGGGAACACTCTTGACTATATGCGCAACATGGCTCTCGCTTGCGATGACATTGACCCTGCCGAAAACGCGATAGTAATTGTCGATCTGGGCCACGAGTCTCGCGAGCGAGTCACGCTCCGACTTGATCTCATAGACTGTTGCGGTCTCGTTCAGAATCACGAGATCGGCTTTTGACGTCCTCACCCGGAACTCGTTGAGCATTGACGCCGAGTTCAGCGAGTGTGTGCCCAACAGTACCTTGTTGATGATCGCCGAGCGGTAGACGTGCTCGTTTCGATGCCCCGCGACCCTGAGAATTTTGAATGCAGAGTCAAAGGCTTCACCGACCGTTGTATTCGGGCGGCAGGACTCGGCCAGACCGGTCTCGGTCAAGAGGCGACGGAGGTAGTCAGATCTCCCGCTCCTCGCCATTTCACGGAACACGGACGGAGAAAAAAGACGCACAATTGCAGCGAGTTGTAAACTGGAACAGTTCATACCTCCTTGCTACAAGGTGCGCGACCCGACGGCCAGATCGAAACACGTAATGCAATGAGGGGACGGCTCTTTTGCCGCCAGTCCATGCCTTGGAACCCTCGGCGAGCAATGTATCGTGACGTTCAACCAGCGCAGCTGCGGCAAAAGAATTCCCCAGGCTTGAAGTACGGATCCTGAGACATGACGACCCGCACCGAATTGTTGGAAATCCTGGCAAACGGAGAGGGTTCCGGTGTGGAGTTCACGGGAGACGATCTGCGCGCGGAGGACCTTGCGAAGGAACTGGTGGCTTTCTCGAACCTGGAAGGTGGCATGGTGCTGCTCGGCGTCGAGGATGACGGAACAGTCACGGGCTTGGCGCGGCAAAACCTCAAAGAGTGGGTCATGAGAACATGCCGCGAAAAGATCCGGCCAGCAATCGTTCCGTTCTTCGACATGTTTCGCGGATTCAACGACACCAACGATGTTGCCATCGTACGCGTGACCCGTGGTTACGGCATGCATGCGCTGTGGCACGACAACACCAACCGATACCTGATGCGTGTTGGCACGCAGAGCCGGGAAGCAAGCCAAGAAGAACTTGGGTGCCTGTTTCAGCGAAGGGGTTCGATGCGGACTGAACTGCAGCCTGTATCGGGCGCGACGCTCGCGAACCTCGACCGGAATCGCCTGCGAAACTATTTCGGTGGAATCCGCCAGCAGGACGTTCCCGCCGACGATGACGAACAAGGGTGGCAATCTCTTCTCGTGAACACCCAGATCATGGCCGAGGAAGGTGTAACCGTCGGTGGCATGTTGTTGTTTGGCAAGACGCCGAACCATTTTCTGCCGCATGCTGGGATAGACGCTGTTGCATATGCCGGAACGGAAAGAGACGATGGCGCAAGGGAGCGTGCAACGCTTCGCGGACCCATGACGCCCCTCCTGGGCCAAGGCGGCAACATCATCGAAAACGGCCTTGTCGAACAGGCCATGGAGTTCGTGCAACGCTACACAGGCGTGGTCGTCGAGGAGCAAGGCAATCGACGGTCGGGGCGTCCAGTCTATCCCTCCGTTACGCTTCGCGAAGGCATCGTCAACGCTCTCATTCACCGCGACTACATGCTCACGAGCACGAACATCGAACTGGCGATTTTCAGCGACAGGCTGGAGATCGTCTCGCCTGGCCGGCTGCCGAACGGCATGACCCTTGATCGCATGCGCGCGGGTACGCGCAGTTCACGAAACCAATTGTTGAATGACGTGATGCGTGATTACCGGTGCCCCGAACGCATGAGGATGGGAGTTCCCCGCAATATCATCGGAGGCATGTATGAACATAGTGGCACCGAACCCGATCTGGTCGAAGAATACGAACGGTTCATCGTTCGGTTGCTCGCACGCGCCCCGGAATAGTCGTCGGCATTCTTGGCATGACAGGAGAACTGTCGCGTAAATGCCCGGCCAAAATTCAGCGGGCGTGAAAACGTCATGTTCTGCAATCGGACGGCAATGGAGCCATTCGAAATCGACAGTGCCGGGGACACGGGCAATTCCCTTGGTTCGCCGAGGTTCACGGCAATCCGGAAGGGTTAGATCATTGGATCCTGCGGGACAATCACGTCCTTGTCGGGTCTTGCCGCGAACAGGCGTTTCACATCCGCCGCCCGACGCATGAGGGTGCGACGCTGGACAAGGTGGCCCTTGTCATTGATCTCCCCTTCCGCTGCATTTGCCGGGTCTGTCTGGATCACCGCGCGCCTGACCGCCATCGAACTTCCAGGCCAGCGAATGTTATGTTCTGCCAAGGCCTTCGAAAAAACCCGCCGCAACTCGTCCATGTCGAGACTCATGGCATGCTCCGAGGGGAACAGCTGCACTCCGATGTAGGGCTTGGATTCGCCCGCGATCGCGACATCGGCCAGGAACGGCGAACAAGCGGACAGAATCATTTGTCGGAGCGCTCCGACCTTGACCCGTGTTCCGTTCGTGAGCTTGAAGTCCTCGGCCAGCCGTCCGTCAAAGACCATGCCAGTTTCCGGAAGATCGGCGCGCAACGCGGCCACAGTGTCGCCGGTCATCAGGAAACCTTGATCGTCGAGCGGCATTGGCCGTTGGCCGTCCAATCCCACGTATCCAGGTGAGACATGCGGACCGCGCACGCGCAGTTCCAGACGGCCATCAGTATCGACAAGACGCAATTCGGTACTGGGCAAGGGGATGCCGATCTCACCAGGACTCGCCGGCCGCTCGTGACCGAGGCAGATGGTCGATCCGGATTCCGTCGAGCCGTATCCGGATGCCAAGCGAAGCGGCGTTGCATCCTGCGATCGATTGTCGCCCTTCGGTTCCGGAATGAGCCTGTTCAACCTGGTCCAGGTCTCCCCATCCATCCCCGCGCCCGCAAAGAAGATCAGTTGAAGTCGTCCAAGAAACGCTCGCAGCAGGTCCGGCCGCTCTTCGAAATGGTCCAAGAGAAGCGAAATGCCGAAAGGGACATCGGTGTGGACCGTGGGCTGAAGTTGCGCGATCTGGTCGACGATCTCAGCCATGTCATGCTGGCGCGGCGCGGGACGGATGAAATAGGATCCGCCGTTCCAGACCATCTTGAAGAAGTTGTCGAGTCCGCCGAAGACATGATGCCAAGGCAGCCAATCCGCCATCACCGGTCTGGCCTCGCTCAGAAAAGGCCAATGGGCCGCGACTCGCGACTGGACCGCAGAAATCATCCCGCGCGTGATCATGACACCCTTGGGCAGGCCCGTGGAGCCGGACGTGAAATATATCGCTGCCAAATCGTCCGGCTGATGATCTGGCCACACCGGTTGAGATTCAGTTGCCTCCGGCACCTCGGCGAGCACGTCGTCCAGGCTGACGATTTCGACGGCCTCGCCGTCTTCCTCAAATTCGGAACTCTCGCCGGATCCCGTCAGCACCAGTTCGGGTTTGCAGATGCGCAGCATGGCGGCAATCTTCTTGCGACCTAGGTCGGAGTCCAGGTTTGCCTGTGCGACCGGAACATGAACCATGCCGGCCCGGAGACATGCCAGCTTGAAGATCGCGAGGCTGCAACTGGCATCCGCAATGGTTCCGATCACGGCGCCCTGTCCGAGCCCACGTGCCATCAGGGTCCGAGCGAGCGCATCCGCCCTGCGACGGGCTTCGCCATAGCTCACGGGTTCGCCTGCATTTGGCAGTTGGCTGACAAAACAGTGATCCGGTGACGCATCGGCCCATCGGTCGAACCGGTCCATGACGTCCTGATTTTGGTTCGGAGCAGGCCGAAGATTTCGCAAGAGCATGTCGCCCGATGGCTGTTCGCTGCGCTCCAGTTCGAACCGGGCGAAATCGTGCTCAGGTGTGGTGGGCACGGACTTGTAGACAAAGCGACGAGCGAACTGGTTCGAATTCATCATTCGATCACCTCGGTCTCGACAATCGTTCGAATCCCACGGCGGTGATCAAGCCGAGGTCCGTTCTCGAATTTCTGAAACACTCGAAATAGAGGCTCATTCTTTCATCGACGGCATGCGCCTGGCGTGCCCGGATGGCCGATACGAGGTGGCGACCATTCTCGGCAATCGCCTGCCGATTCTCAAAGGAAAAAACCCTGCCACGCGTGGCTGCCGCAAAGGCTCGCGATGTGAAGTGATTCAGAAGTTTCAGTAACGGATTGCCGCCGGCAGAGGCAATCAGCCGCAAGAACTGCACTTCTGATGCGCGAAACAGATCGTTCGGCAGGCTGCTGTCCCCCATCTTGATGATGGCCTGCTCGATCTGAATCATGTCCATGTCCGAACGCCGTTGAGCGGCGAGCCGGCAGCAGGCAACGCTGATCGCCTGGTGTGCCTCCAGCACGTCGATGTCGCTGACAAGACCCGACATGACAAGCCAGTCAATCGCGCTGCCAACGATCCGACCGGTGTTCTCGACGCTTGGACGCCCCACGAAGTAGCCACCGCGCGGGCCGCGCTTGGAAGATACCAGGCCTTCTGACACAAGCTGACGGAGGGCACCGCGCACGGTGGACAGGGACGCATCGAAGGATGCAGCGATCTTGCGCTCCGCCGGCAACCGCTCTTCCGGTTCATAGCGACCCGACAGGATATCCAGGCGAAGCCTCCTCGCAATGCGGTCGGCCAAGGTCCGCGTGGATACCGTCGGTTCGATGTCTGCGTCCATTGCGTCTCTCAAGAAGTGGTCGACAGGCTCAATCGTCTCAAGCGTTTCTGTTTGCTCTATCCTCGGATCATCATGAAAGCAAGTTTTTTGGGCGTTTTAGCACAATTAATTTAGATCAATTAAACAAATTTAGTATATTGTCGCGCATCAACCGAAAATTTCGGCGAATTTCGTTGACTCGATACATGTGCCTTCCTAACGTCAGCGAGTAGCCGTCACCTCGGTGGTTGGCCGTTTCGAGTCACGCCCGATGGCGGATGCAACGTGCCTGCAATTCACAGAGGAGATCTCGCCATGATCCTTGACCGAAGAACTTTCATTCAAACAGCCGTCGGTTCGGCCGCTGCTCTCGGGATTGGAGCCACTGCCGCACGAGCAGCGGGGTCGCTGGTGGTGCCATCCTACGGTGGACGTTGGGAACGGTTCTGGGCGGAACAGCTGCTCCCCGCCTTCAACGACGCCACCGGCATCGACACGCAGCACGATGTCGGGTCGGGCGTGAACTTCGTGGCCAACCTGAGGGCCGCAGGAGACAACCCGCCCTACAGCATCTTCATGGGCAACGAAAACATCACGACAATGCTCCGCCTCGAGGGGTTCTTCGAACCGTTCGACGCGAACAAGCTGTCAAATCTGCCCGATGTCTACGACAATCTCGTCAATCCCGGTCTGAACGGCGTGCGCGGTCTGATCTCTCCGATCGGACTGGGTTACCGAACCGATCTTGTCAAAACCCCGCCCGAGCGCTGGACCGACCTCTGGGACAATCCCGAGTTCGAAGGCAAGATCGCACTTTACCAGATCGGCAACACGGCAGCCGTCTTGTTCCTCTTGCTGACGGCCCAGCTCTACGGCGGATCCGAAGACCAGATCGACCTTGCCTTCGACAAGGTCAAGGAACTCCTGCCGTTCGAGCAGGTCTCGTGGTCAGGGGCCGCCGCCGCGGCCCTCGTGCGTGGTGATGCCATCGTCGCGCCGGTCGACTGGGGCGAGGTCGTCGCTCTGCAACGGGACGGCGCTCCGGTGGACATGGTCGTGCCTGCCGAAGGGGTGATCGCGTTCGAGCAATCCTTCAACTTGATTGCGAATGGTCCGGACAAGGACGAGGCGCACGCCTATCTCAACTACGTTCTCGACGCAGATACGCAGGCGGCATTCTCGTCTGCAATCTGGACGTCGCCGAGCAACAGGCTGACGGTTCTGTCCGACGAACTGAAGTCCGAGATTCCAATCCGGGGCGAGGACATGCGTGACATCATCAGCTTCGATTGGGAGGCCTACACGCCTCGCATCGCTGAAGTTGCTGATCGGTGGAACCGGGAAATGGTGTAATATACATCAAGTCAACCGGCGACGGACTATTCCGTCGCCGGTCAATCAACAAGAAACCTTCCCGGAGGATTTGAGGCAGTGTCGGAACTCCACGTCAAGGCGGTGCGGAAACGTTTTGGAAATGTGGAGGTTTTGAAAGGAATTGACCTGACCGTGGCCAATGGCGAATTCGTGTCGCTGCTTGGCCCGTCGGGTTGCGGCAAGACCACCACCTTGCGCTGCATTGCCGGGTTCGAGTTTCCGTCCAGTGGGCAAATCCTGTTCGATGGCGTGGACCTCACGGAAACCGCGCCGGAGAAGCGCGACATCGGCATGGTGTTCCAGTCCTACGCGTTGTTCCCGCATCTCACGGTCCAGGAAAACCTGGCCTTCGGCCTTGAAATGCGACACATCCCGGAGACTGATCGTGACCGCCGCATCGCCGATGTCCTGAACATGGTTCAGCTGGTCGGATACGAGGAGCGGTTTCCAAGAGAACTCTCCGGCGGCCAGCAACAGCGCGTGGCGCTCGCGCGGGCGCTCGTGATCGAGCCATCCGTTCTGTTGCTGGACGAACCGCTCGCCAATCTCGACGCGGGACTCCGCGACGACATGCGTTTCTTCATCCGCGATCTGCAGCAGCGTGTCGGCATCACCGCGGTCTACGTCACCCACGATCAGTCGGAAGCGATCGTCATGTCCGACCGCATCGTCGTCATGTTCGATGGCGAAATCGCGCAGGTCGGCCCCCCGAAGGAAATCCATGACCGGCCCGCGTCAAAACGGGTGGCAGAGTTCGTCGGCAAATCGAATTTCCTGGAGGGAAAGGTCAAAAGCTGCGGAACGGACGGCGACGTCTTGCTGGCGACGGAAATTGGTCCGGTTCAGGCGACAGCGCCCGCGACAATCGCCGCAGGGGAAGAGGTCGAATGCCTCTTGCGGCCGGAAAGCATCCGGACCGGCGCCCTGGACGATCTCGAAAACCGGTTTTCGGCGCGGATCGAAAGTGTCGTCTATCTTGGAAACGCCGTGTCCGTGCATCTGACGATTGGCGGTGCGCATCGGATCCTCGCCATGCTGCCAGCAGATTTTGTCGCGGCGCCTGGCGACGAGGTTCGCATCGGGTTTTCTGCCGCAAACGCCTGGTGTCTGCCATGACCGGGGCTGCTGCCGACTCCCGCCGCGCTTTCCTTCTGATTATCCCTGCGCTCGCGCTGCTGGTGGCGTTCTTCGTGTTGCCTTATTTCTCGATCATCATCATGAGCTTTCGGGAACCCGCCACGCAGGGCGTGCACGGCGGCGGATTCACGCTGGCGAACTACGTTTCGTCGATCGGCGACGCCTTCATCCTGAGGAAGCTGGGCGAAACCATGCTTCTTGGCGTCGGTGTGACGGTGATCTCCCTGGTACTCGGCTATCCGGTCGCCTACCACCTGGCCCGCATGCGCAGCCGATGGAACGGTCTTCTCTACACGTTCATCCTCGCCCCGCTGCTCGTAGGCCTCGTGGTCCGCACCTTCGGCTGGATGATCATCCTGTCGAACGGCGGCGTCGCCAACCAGACGATGACTTGGCTGGGGTTGATCGACGACCCGATGCGGCTCATGAACAACTACTTCGGCGTCACCATCGCGCTGGTGCATGTCCTGCTGCCGTTTCTGATCCTGCCCTTGCTTGCCAACATACAGGCCATCAACCCGGAGATTGAAACCGCCGCACGATCCCTCGGCGCCTCGCGATGGCGGGCGTTCTGGCGCGTGACCCTGCCGCTCAGCATGCCGGGGATCCAGGCCGGCGCCGTGCTCGTGTTCGTTCTCTCGATCAGCGCCTACGTGACGCCCGCGATGCTGGGCGGAGGCGGCGGACGGACCATGTCCGTTCTCGTCGTGCAGTACCTCGTGCAGAATTTCCGGTGGCCAGCCGGTGCGGCGCTGGCGATCATTCTCGCCATCACCGCCATCGTCACCGTGGCGCTCTTCTTCGCGCTGACCCATCGGGTGACACGGAGGTTGCCATGAGGCGTGACCCGGGCAAGTTCCTGCTGAACGCATTCGTGATCGCCGTCTACGTCTTTCTGATGGCGCCAATCGTGCTGATCGTCATTCTGTCGTTGAATTCGGGCGAGTTCCTGCTCTTTCCGATTGATGGCGTGTCGTTTCGGTGGTTCGTCGCACTTTGGAACAGTCGGCAATTCACGGACGCGATCGCGACCTCTTTGCAGGTGGCAGCAATTTCGACGGTTGTATCCGGCGTCCTCGGAACGCTGGCGGCGATCTATTGCATCAGGTTCGCGGACCGGATGCGGGGCGCGCTGCGGCTTTTCATGATGGCGCCGCTTCTCATCCCGGAGATTCTGACAGCCATTGCCCTGCTGTTCTTCATGTATCAGATCGGGATCGGCACGCGATATTCCATCGGCTTGCAGATCGGCCACATCGTCGTGACGTTCCCTTATGTCTTCCTGAGCGTCTCATCGGCACTCTTCAACTTCGACCGATCACTCGAAGAGGCGTCACGCAGCCTCGGCGCGAGCCCTTTCATGACGTTTCGGCGGGTGACGCTGCCCTTGATCAAGCCGGGGGTGATTACAGGGTGCCTCTTTGCCTTCATCATCTCCTTCGATATCTTCAACATCTCGCTCCTGCTGAAAGGCATTGGCACCACGACGCTTCCGGTTCAGCTCTTCGACTATCTGCGGTGGGATTTCGACCCGACAGCTGCGGCGGTGTCGAGTCTCAGCATCTTCATGACCCTTGTCGCCATTCTGATCCTCGACCGCTTCGTCGGCTTGCGATCGCTTCGTTTTTGAAAGGCCCATAATGTCACACGACCTCGTCCTCGTGACTCGGGATCCAGAAGATCCCTTTATCACCCTGACGCTGAACAGGCCCGAGAAACTGAACGCCATGAACGTGGAACTCTCCGATGCGCTCGATGCCGAGATTGCGAAAGCCAATGACGATGGAGAGACCCGAGCGATCATCCTGACGGGGGCCGGGCGGGCATTCTCGACGGGGTTCGACCTCAACGGTGAAGACTTCGAGATGGATGTCGATGGCTGGCTGGAAGACATCGGGGCGAACTGCCGACGATTGCGCAACATTTGGGAAAGTCGCGTTCCGGTGATCGCGGCTGTCAACGGTTTCGCCCTGGCGGGCGGGCTTGAAATGGTCATGGCCTGCGACCTGGCCATCGCCGCGCGATCGGCCAGTTTCGGCGAACCCGAAGTCAGGCACGTTTCGGGGCCACCTTCCCTGATGATGCCCTGGACCATTCCGATGCGCCATGCCCGGTGGCTGATGTATTCCGGGGACACCATCGATGCAGAGGAGGCCGCGCGCATCCACCTCGTCAATCGCGTGGTCCCCGATGATCAGCTCAATGCAGAGGCACAGAGGATGGCACGTAAACTTGCGCGCATTCCGTACCCCGCCGTGCAGACGGCGAAGGCCGCCTTGAATCACCAGCAGGAGACTGCGGGTTTCGTCGAATCCTGGGCATTCAACAGACAGGTCGTTGCCGAGTTGCACGCCGGTCCGCAAGGGCGCCATTGGATGCGGCTTCTCAAGGAGCACAGCTTGAAGGACTTTCTCAAGCTCCGGGAAGGACCCTTCAAGGACATTTGATGGCGGACCAATACCATCCAGGACATCATTGCCGGTCGCTTCGCGTCAGAACGGGACACTCGGTCCCGTCGCGGAGTCGCAGTGAATGTCTGGGTTGAAACGATTGACCCGGCTGCGGTGGATCGTCGCCGACTTGATCAAGACCATGCCGAACTCTCGGGAGCCAGCCGAAATCCCGGGTAAGCGAAGGCGCCGCTGATCGTCGAGCAGTCGGTTTCGTTGACGCCCTCTCTGCGGGCTATTTGGCACCAGCTGGCTTTGATCTTCTTTTCCATGGCATCAATGATTGCAGCGGCTTCGTCCATATGGAGATGAAAGCGGGCGCACTGCGAAAGCATGTTCTGCGCGTTCGCGTAGCGGCCAAAGTCGCCACAGGTCATGGCAAGATCCCTGCGATCGAGACTCACTGGCATCGAAGGAGTCAGGTCGTATGCTGGGGAGAGACTCCAATCTGCACCCATTGCAATGGCGGCATGATTTCGCGGGTGATCGTCCGTGTTCGAGATCAGTGCGTTGAAGACCATGCGGCGGAACAACTCGGCGGTGTCCGAGTGCGGCAGTCGACTCGAGGACCTTGATGCGCGGCTCCATGGCCGCAAGCTCAAACGTACCATATCCGTCGAAGTGCAGCACGAATGGATGCCCGTGTCAGCTCCTACAACACGGAACGTGACCACCCTGCGCAACCCGCAAATGGGGAAGAAACTTGCGTCAAACAAGAGTTGCAACGATGACAGTCAATGACCAGCAAACTGCCATTGGCGCCACCGGTGCCGCGGCGTCAATGGCGCAAATGCAACTCCATTCCGATTCGGGATTCCGGATCAGAATCGTCACTGTCGCGTAGCCCTGCAGTCATGGACGCATCAAACTCGCCGCGGGCGAAACTGATGCCCGTTTCGAAGCTGCGCGTACGCGCTTCGTCACCCTCGTAGTTCACTTCGGCAAATGGTGTCAGCAGGCCGCCCGACATCTCGAATCCGTAACCGGTCCGTGCCGTGAACGACAGACCTTGCGGGTCGACTTGACGTTCGTCACCGTCAAACAGTCCCTCGCGAGCCAGCTTGTCGGCTGGATGTTGATGACCCCAGCCGGTGCCGAATGACAGCGACAGTCCGCGCCCGTCTGTCTGTGGCCTCAACCGGGCCTCAACGCTTGCACCCCATTCCCTGATGCCGTCCTTCGAGTGAGCCGCCAGCCAATGACCGCTTGCATCCAGGCTGATGCGCCCGTCCGGTGCCGACAGCCGAACGCCCGCTGCAACCTCTAGGCCGGAGCCGTTCACCCCGTCGCCTCCGTCCTGGCGAGCGGAGACCGATCCACGCGGGGCCATTGTCCAGTCCGATTCGGAAGACAAGGGATAACCGTCATGTGCAGCTTCCACGCCGGCACGCACGCGCCAACTGTTCGCCTTCAGACCGGCAATCGATGATGCCGCCGCCTCTCCGCTGGTCTTGATCTGCGACATGCTCGCACCAGCGATCGCCGAAATCGACGCACCGCCGCTCCGTGTCATCAGGAAACGACCACTCACGGAACCCGCAAAGAGCGACAGGCTTGCCTCTTCGACCTCTTCGTCGAACCCGCGATGCTCCGCATCGCCGGTCCCTGCGCCAAGGACCAGGCGGACAGAGCTGCCAGGACCCGTCGTCAGTTGCACGTAGGGCCAAACCGTCGTCAGCGACGTCTCGAGTGTACCTTCGAATTCGCCGTCCAGCGTGTAATCGGTCTCGACGACGCCCCGCGACACTGCCAGCCCGGCCATCACGCGTTCGCTCATGCGCGTGTCGGCGCCCAGCCAGGCGGTCCATTGCTTGCCATCCCAGCTTTCAGTGCCGTCGACGCCCTCGAAGCCGCCCCAGTCGCCGCGTCCCCACAGCGTCCAGCCCGAACCGCCCGCACCTGAACCGTTATCTGACAGCGACAGAGTGAACCCGCTGTCCCACAGGAGAGAATTTTCGTCGACCCGCTGAGCCTGGAGATGTGCATCGTTCCATGGCTCCATGCTGTCGCGTGAGAGCCGTGCGTCCGCCCACGGATCAGTCCCGAAAACCGTCTCCTCGTCTTCGGAGGCCATGGCTGCCACAGGCGTGTCCTGCACACCACCGACCGTTCGCCCGGCCAGTGTCAGGGTATTCGCCCTCGGTGCCGCATCAAAACGGTGACCGATGGTGTCCACCGCACTGGCAAGCGTGGCCTGCGCCACCGCCGCCATCGTCTGCTTCAGTACCCGTTTTTCTTCCTCTGCAGCTAGTCCAGGCTCGGGCGTCGCCGTCGCGATGTTCGATACCGAGCCATCGCCGCCATAGCCGATCGCACGGATGTGGAACCGGTGTTCGACATCGCCGGTCAGATCGCGGACCGTGTAGCTCCGCGTCGACGCGTTGCTCCCCTGCATGTCGGTCCATATGTCGGCGTTGGCCTCGTCTTTCGGCCATTCGGACCAAGTCGTCTCACCTGTGCGGACGCTTTGTTGATACTGCCACTTCTCGATGCTGGCATCGGCAGCGAGCATCCATGATAGCGTCACCCGCCGTGCACCCGCTTCCGCCTTCAGTTCCGTCGCCGCCTTGGGAGGTCCTGCCGGTGTGGCAAACTGGTCGTCGCTAGGTGGTCCAAACTTGTCGTTTGTCGCCACGGCGCGAATGCGGTAGCCATACTTGGTGCCGTTGGTGAGCGAAGTGCGCTCAAGTTCCTTGGTGTTCTTGTCGCTGGGGACAACGTCGGTCCAGGTGTTTTCGTCGGGCCAAGGGTCGTCACCGACTTTTTCCTGATATTGCCATTTCACGATGCTGGCCAAGTCGTTCGACTGGTCGTTCCAGACGAGCTTGATCTCTGCGTTGCCGGGCTCCAGCCGGAATCCCGAAGGCTTGAGAGGTATCTTGTCGGGCGTCACCGAAGCCGATGCGTCGGAGTCCGCAGTGCCGCCCACCGTCACTGCGCGAATCTTGAAGGTGTACGCGGTACCGTTGGTCAGCCCGGTCACCGTGTATTTGGCGGTTGTCGCGTCGCTCCCCTTCATGTCCTCCCAGTTGCCGTCACCGTTGATTTCATACTGATACCTGTCGATGTCGGCATTCTCGGGGTCGGTCCAGGTCAGCGTCACCCCCCGGTCGCCTGCCTCTGCCACGAGGCCTGTCGGTTTCGCTGGTGGGGCAGCCGGTTTGGCGGATCTGAAATTGCTCGGCGGACTCGCCACACCTCCGATGGTCCTCGCGCGAACCTGGAAATCATAGGTCGTGCCGTTGGTCAGCCCGGACATGACAGTGTGGTCCCTGGTGGTTGCGGAACTGCCACCGATGGGTGTCCAGCCGCCCCATGCGGGGGCGCCGTTTTCCCTCAGCCGGAATTGCCAATTGTCGACCGTTGAGGTGTTCACGGTGTAGGTCCAGGTCAGCTTGACCCTTGCGTCGCCAGGCTCGAGGTCATCCAACACCGGCTTGGCGGGTGCCACATTGGGCGTGGCGCCTTTCCCATTCGAGGCATCGCCATCAGGGTAAGTCGCCGTGACCGCACGAATCTTGAAATAGTAGGTGGTCAGGTTTTGCAGACTGCTGAAAGTGTGGTCCCGAGTGTCCTTGTTGCTATCCGGAATTATCTGCCATTCACCAAAATCACTGATGTCTGTGGTCTGCTGGTACTCGTACTTGGTGACAAGAGCGTTGTGGACATTTCCGGGCTTGTCCCAATTGAGGGTCACGCTGCCATCGCCCGGCGTCACCGAGAAATTCGCGGGCGCATTTGGCTTTTCGTGAGGCGTCGCGGGCAGCGACTCGGTCGTTTCGCCGGGCGAACCGCCTGCGCTGACGCCACGAAGACGGTATTGTCTCGGCGCGTTGTTGCCGAGACCAGAATGGGTGAATTCCATGGTCCCGTTGGTTGTCGTAAGGTCGCGGGAGGCGATCCGGGTCCAAAGGCTGCCCCACACGGGGAATTCGATCAAATCGTTAGGCTGGTAGGTTCCCGTGATCGCTTGATACTCCCAGTGGCCGACAGAAGTGCCCCCCGACACCGGCAGGGGATCCATCCAGGTCAGCTTGACCGTCCTGTTGCCCGGCGTCAGCGTGAAGTTCTGAGGTTTGCCAAGGGGCGCTTCCGGCGTCTGCTTGGCCGTATCCGATGCCTCGCTGTATCCTTCGTCGTTCTTCGCGCGAATTTGGAACCCGTGCACGTTGCCGTTTGTAAGCCCGGTCACCGTATGACTCACTGTGCTGTCATCGCTGTTCGAGATCGGCTGCCAGCCTTCGCCTTGGTCTTCGAAGTCTTCATCGTTGTTTCTGTCCACCCGGTACTCGTATCCCGTGATCGTGTCGTCATCCGGGTTGTTCCAAGTCAACGTCACTTGCCCGTTGCCAACAGCCGTCGCCAAGCCCGCCGGTTTGGCTGGCGGGCCCGGCACCGTCACCTTTGCTGCGTTGGACGGATAACCGTTACCAGCGCCGTTTTTCGCACGGAGCCGAAAATCGTACTCAACATTGCCCTCCAGATTGGAAAGAGATGTCCGCAAGACTTGGTGCGTGGTCGCGTCACGACCTGCGTTGGTCGCAATTATCCAACTGGCGGGCCATGAAGTGTCGACAGATTTCTTGTATTGAAACTCCCACGCCCAATTGTCCGAGACGGGGAATGACGATGTGCCTGCAGTCCATTCCAGATTGACGTGGGACGTGGTGAAACTCACCTGCAGGTCGGTGGGCTGTTCTGGCAACTTCGGATCGGTGGTCGAAAACGTGATCTTGTTCGACCCAAAGCTGACCGTAACGTGGAAATCATCGGTACCAAGCGTGTTCTTCAGACTTCCGGTCCATTCCGTGTTCGAGATACCCGAGAAAGTGACGGTGTCATTGTCTTCGCTGTATCCCCAAAGGTATACCTTGCTGTTACTGCCATTCGGCGAAATCTCCACGAACATCGGCGAATAGTAATCGTTCCCCAACCTCTTGTTGAAGCCGCCAAAATCGCCTCTCACATCGACAGTGATTGCACCGACGTTGTCGCTTCCAAATAGACTCCTGTCACCGTCATTTTCTTCATCTTCCGATGTGGATATTTCAAAACGCTGGGGATTGCTGCCTCCATCGACACGTACTCTATCATCCGAGACAGCCTCTTCTGATTTGGTATTGCCGCTGAAGGTTACGCTTCCGATTGCCATGATCTCGGAATTGGCGCCGTTTTCCTTGAAGTGAAAGTATGCCTCATCGGCCGCGGCGTGACTTGCGAGTCCGACGGTCAGTGCACAGCCAACCAGCAAGGTCGAGCTAGGCAGCAGCGACGCGCGTACCTTCTTCCGTATCTCGGAAAGGGTCAACGGAGAACGCCAGGCAAGCGGTTCCGCATTCAAAAACCTTCCAATTGCCCGGGGAGGGGCGGAAGCCCAGATGTCGGTCGTCATGAAACGGATGGAGCGGCGAAGCAGCCGAAAGGCTGTCATGTTCATGGCCCATGACCCCTCATCGTCAGAGTTTTTTGGCGACCGGACCATAACATCGAGAAAAAGTCGGCTCAAGTCGCGGCGCAATGCGACCCCAACACCAGGAAAGGCCCCAAGCCGGACATCAGCGTTTACGCCCGGCTCCAAACACGCGCTCCGTTTTTCGCGGCGAGCACGAACCGGATTTTCGCGCCCGAGATACGCGCTTTGCCGGGGTCAGTCGACGCGACAAACGTTCTCGAGGTTTGCAAGGGTTTCTCGAGAATATCACGTTGCCCTATCGACAGACGCACGGTCACCTCAACCATGTCTCCACCTGCGAAATCTCGATCTGCGACGCTCTCTGAGCAGCCGGTTCAGGGGGATTGGAACACACGACCGAAAGATCGGTCGAGAGCAAGGCCTTCGGCGTCTGAAAGAGGGTCAGCAAGTGCAAGAAATGGGCCCAGTAAGTCGTGGGTCCGAAGCAGATCCGCATAGACTGCAATTCCCGTGCTCGACTTCCCCTTTTCTGCATCCATGACTGCGCACGGACCAGCGCCGATCTTGTCGGCGACGTCCTTGATCGTCAGGTTGCGGCGCAGGCATGCGGGTTCCGACCCAGACCCGAAATCGCCTGTTCCACATCGAACTGTAGTGCCGCTGCAAGCAGATTCCTTGCTCCCACATGCTCCCCCAAAGCCTTCTATCGCCAGCATTTTCCCTTCAGGGAAAATTTTGACATCCTGACCCTCAAACCGATGCCACTGTGGGCACCGTATGTCCTGCAAGGTACGCTTGAGAGCACCGCCAAGGTCGATATCTCTGCTTTGTCTGTCGCGCGTCAATCTTGATGCGGTGCCCAGGATGGAGTCGCAGTGACTTGCGTAACCCGGTACGGTCGCATCGTTCCTGTGATCAACAATTGACTTCAATAGAACTGAGGGTAATCGAGTAGGGATGCGGAATCTGGGATTCTTGGCATGACGAGACCGGTTGAACAGGACCTTGTATCACTGAGAGAACACTGAGCGGTGTCAGCTCTCGGTGCGGAGGAGTTCGAGCGGGCAATCGATCTTTTTCGTCGGCGCGCAATTGAACGTGAACAGGTCGGCGATGGGTCATCCCGCACCAACAAAAAAGCCGTCGAAGATCAGGCGTTTCTGGAAAAGTTGGCACTTGTTTGCGAACTGGCCGCGATTGACGGGCTGCATCGGTTGGGGCGGCCAATCGGGGAATGCGACCACCTTCGGGACCAAGCAGTCGCCGGTGCCAGCGTGACGTTCGAGATCATTCAGCGGTCTCCGATTCCGAAGGAAACATTGGATCGCCTGTTCTTTGTGATTCGTGTCTCAGCCATGGCCTGTTGCGGCGACCGCTGGTCGGATCTCGGGAACTGGTATCTGGATCACGCCGAGGTCGTTCAGATCCCGAGCGTCGCGAACGTCAAGTGGGACCTCAGGCTGTTTTATGCGCTTTCCGAGTGCTGGATTCGCCTGTTCCGTCAGGACAGTCGCAACGATCTCGACCAGGTTCTCGAGTGCATCGCGAGCCTGCGAAATGATCAGGCGATCCATGAAGAAGAGTTTCTTGGCACCTGTTCAAAGACCACGAAGCGTGCAAACGCGTTCCGCCTTGTCGCGCTCTACAACTGGGCAAAGTCGACCGAGACACTCGCGCGACACCTATGCAAAGGCGAGCCTGACGATCCGCTTGGCAGTCAGGACAAGCATTTCGAAGCAGGGATCAAAGCAGCCACAGCTTCTGGTGATGCACAACTTGAGATTGCTTTGCGGTGGTTGCACCCGGCTGCTCGCATTATTGCGACGACGACACCGCCGTGGCCGGCGCGTGCGTAACGCTCGACATCGTTCGACGGTCTTCGGTTCCCCAGGCAACGCAAACTCGCCTGTTCATGGTCTTTTGACTTTCAGTCATGGCCTGAAGCGACAGTCGCTCATCGACTCTCAAGACGTGGAGATCTGGACATGGCGAGGCATTGGTTTTGCCTTGTTCCGGTTTCGACGTCCGACCTACCCTGATGTGGGCAAAGGATCCGGCTCGAACGCGAGGAAATCCACTGTACGCGACATGTCACCCAGCGTGAGCGACACCTGTTCCGGCGCAGAGCGAGCGATCACCGAACCGCGCCGCAGCACGAACAACCGCGTTGCGCGCAGTCGGATCGCCTCGACTGGATCGCGTGCCTGCAAGACGACAAGATCAGCATTGCAACCGGCTTCAATGCCGTAACCGTCGATGTGAAGCGTCTCGGCCGCAACCGTCGTGATGCCATCGAATATCGATTCCATCTCCTGCACACCGGTCATCAGGCCCACATGAACGGCCATCTGCGCAACCTCGAGCATGTCGTGACTGCCAAGGCCGTACCAGGGATCCATCACGCAATCATGCCCGTAGGCGACCGGAATCCCGCACTCCACCATTTCCTTGACGCGCGTCATTCCGCGACGCTTGGGATAGGTGTCATGGCGGCCCTGGATCACGATGTTGATCAATGGGTTGGCGATTGCCGTGACGCCTGCTTCCTTGATCAGCGGCAACAACTTGCTCACGTAGTAGTTGTCCATGGAGTGCATGGACGTGAGGTGCGACCCTGCCACGCGACCCTGCAGGCTCAGCCGTTGCGTCTCGCAAGCGAGAGTCTCGATATGGCGTGAATTCGGATCGTCCGTCTCGTCGCAATGCATATCGACCAGCAAACTCTTTTTTGCCGCGATCTCGCACAGTTCCCTGACCGATGCGGTACCGTCGGCCATTGTGCGTTCGAAATGCGGGATGCCGCCGACAACGTCGATGCCCTTGTCGAGCGCTCGCAACAGGTTCTGCCGCGAGTTGGGATACCGGTAGAGACCGTTTTGCGGAAACGCGACGTATTGAAGATCGATCCAGGGCGCCATCTCGTCGCGGAGTTCGATCAGCGCATCGACCGCCATCAGGGAATCCTCGGTCACGTCGACATGGCTGCGGATGGCAAGGCAGCCGCGCGCGATGGACCAATGGCACTGCTCTCGAGCCCGTGCCTTGATGTCGTCCGGCGTGAGTGTCGGCGCCAGTTCCCCCCAGATCTCGATTCCCTCGAGCAGGGTCCCGCTCGCGTTGACCCGTGGGCGTCCTGCGCTCAGGGTCGCATCGATGTGAAAATGCGGATCGATGAACGGCGGTGTCACCAGCCAGTTGTCGAGTTCCATGACCTCCGCCGCGTCGCCCTCGATTCCGTGCGCGACCTCGACGATCCGACCCTTTCGGATGGCAATGTCGATACCCTCGCGACCATCGGGCAGATTGGCGTTTCGAAGCAGCAGATCGAGCATCACAATTGTCTCCCTGTCAAACGCGGTCGCCGCGACGGAAAGGTATCAGCAACGCTTTCGGATAGGCCGCCCGGCGGGCCATGACAACCATTGCCGCGATGCTGAGGATGTACGGCAGCGCCAGGAAGAACTGGTAAGGAATGGCAGCGCCTGCAACCTGCTGCGCGCGAACCTGCATGGCGTCGAGGCCAGCGAACAGCAGCGCTCCGATCAATGCCTTGCCCGGTCGCCAAGACGCGAAGATCACCAGGGCGACGCAAATCCATCCGCGACCGTTGGTCATCCCGAAATAGAAGGCATCGAATGCCGACATGGTGAGGAATGCGCCGCCCACCGCCATCATCGCGGAACCGACCACGACCGCCCCGGTGCGAACCATGAGCACGTCGATCCCCTGGGCCTCGACCGCGACCGGGTTTTCGCCGGCCATCCGGATCGCGAGACCGAGCGGCGTGCGATAAAGGAGATACCAGACCACTGGCACGAGGATCAGTGCGAGATACGTCAAGGGTGTCTGGCTGAAGAGAACCGGACCGACGAACGGTATCTGCGAGAGCAACGGAACCTCGTAGATCTGAAACGGAATGATCTTGGGAGGCGTCGTGACCGACGGCAAGAGCATGCGGAACACGTAGGCGCTGAGTGCAACACCGAGCAGCGTGATGCCGATACCTGTTACGTGCTGCGACAGGCCAAGATGAACAGTAAAGGAAGCGTGCAACAGGCCGAACATCCCGCCGACGAAGGCGGCGAAGATGACCCCGGTCCACAGGTCGCCGCCCTGGTAGACCCACATCCAGCCGGACATCGCGCCGACCGTCATGATCCCTTCGATACCGAGATTGAGCACACCCGCGCGTTCGCACAGCAACTCGCCAAGGGTTCCAAAGATGAGCGGGCTGACGATCCGGAGCGTCGCGGCCCAAAAGCCTGCGGTCGCGAGAATTTCCATGATGTCGATCATGACGCACCTGCTCCTCGAAGACGTCTGATCCGGTAGCGTGTGAGCATGACGCTGAGCAAGACGAGCAGCAGAGACACGGCGGTGACGACATCGGCGATGTAACTCGGCACGCTGCTTGAGCGGCTCATCGAGTCGGCACCGACGAAGATCGCCGACAGAAACGCCGCAGAGCCGATCACGCCGATCGGGTGAAGCGATGCCAGCATCGCAACTGCAATGCCGGCGTAGCCGAACCCGGGAGACAGATCGAGGGTCAGGTATCCCTTCAAGCCAGCAACTTCAGACACGCCGGCCATGCCGGCCAACCCTCCGCTGATGAGAGCGGTCCGGATGACCGTCGCATTGACTGAAATACCCGAAAATGAGGCAGCCTCGGGATTGTGACCGACCGCGCGGATCTCGTAACCCCAGACAGTCCGGTTCATCAGCACCCAGACGAGCACAGCCGCCACGACCGCAAAGACGAACCCCAGGTGAAGTCGCGTTCGATCCAGCAGCTTCGGCAACACGCCTTCGTCAATGACCGGCGCAGCCTGCGGCCAACCGAGCGACATCGGATCCTTCCACGGACCTTCGATCAGGTAACTTACCAGCAACAGAACAACGAAATTGAGCAAAAGCGTGGTGACGACCTCGTCAACCTTGAGACGAGTCTTGAGAAACACCGGGACATAGAGCAGCCCGCCCCCTGCAATGGCACCCGCGACAAAAAGTATGGGAATCATCAGGATCGGCGAGACCGAGAACATGCCCGTGCCGATCCACGTCACCGCCAGAGCGCCGAAGTAGAACTGTCCTTCGGCTCCGATGTTCCAGAACTTGGCACGGAATGCCACTGCAGCAGCGAGACCGGTGAAGATCAAGGGCGTGGTACGTGCCAACGTCTCGCTGATGGCGAATTTGGATCCGATCGAACCCTTCAGAAGAAGAAAATACGACTCGATGACCGATTCACCGCTCCACAGGATGAGGATCGAACACAGCAGGAGACTCGCGAATATGGCCGCAATCGGCGCGCCAACGGCGAGCCAGTAAGGCACCCGCTCTCTCGGTTCGAGCCGTATCATGCGGCTTCCTGCCCACTCATCATGAGTCCGATCCGGGTCTTGTCATTCGCTGCTGCGTCCAACGCCTCGCGAAGGCGTCCCTGGTAGATCACGACGATTCTGTCAGCCAAGGACAGGAGTTCGTCAAGATCCTCCGAGATCAGCACGACCCCGGCACCACGGTCGCGGGCAGCCAGCAGCTGACCGTGCACGTAGGAAATCGCGCCCTCATCCAGACCTCGCGACGGCTGGTTGGCAACAACCAATCGCGGTTCGCGGGACAGTCCCCGCGCAAGGATCAGTTTCTGCATGTTGCCGCCAGAAAGGAGCCTGGTCTCGGCGAGCGGTCCGGAACAGCGTATGTCGTAGCGTTCAATGAGCGTTTCGGCGTGACGTCTTCCGGCTGGGCCATCAAGAACGATTCCGCCACGCGAGAACGGCCGGTTTCGGACATCCTCGCTGATCAGGTTTTCCCAGACGGCCATCTCCCCGATGATGCCCTTGGCGTGGCGGTCCTCCGGTATGCGGCCGATGCCCGCATTCACGAGCGACCGCTGCCCCGTGCTCCCGACCTGAAGTCCGAGAACTTCTGCCGTACCTTCCTTGGGAATCACTCCGCCGGAGACGACATCGGCGAGCGCGTTCTGCCCGTTGCCTGCGACGCCCGCGACACCCACGATCTCGTGTTCTCTGACGACAAGGTCAACATTGTCGAGATTGTCGTCCTCGCGGGCTCCTGTCGTGCAGACACCTTTCAGCTCCAGAACAGGTTCACCCGCAGTCATTGGTTCTGCATGCGGGCGGACGACCTTTCGACCGACCATCATTTCCGCGAGCTGATCGCGGTCGGCCTCGGCGGTCGGCACGGTGCCAATCATGCGTCCCCTGCGCAAGACGGCAATCCGATCGCTGACCCTGAGAATCTCGTTCAACTTGTGCGAAATGATGATGGCGGATCGGCCCTGGTCCACGAGTCTTCGAAGCGTCGAAAACAGGCCATCGGTTTCCTGCGGGGTCAAAACGGCAGTGGGTTCGTCGAGAATCAATATCCGCGCATCGGCGTAGAGAGCCTTGAGAATTTCCACCCTTTGCCGTTCGCCCACCGTCAGCTCGCCAACGCGAGCGTCCGGCTCCACGTTGAGTCCGAACTGATCCGCGATTGCTCTCAGTCGCTGGCGGCCTTGCCTGAGGTTCTGGCGAAAGGACCACAGCGACTCCCTCCCCAGGATGATGTTCTCAAGCACTGTCAGGTTTTCGGCCAGCGTGAAGTGCTGGTGAACCATGCCGATGCCGGACCTGATCGCTGCCTCCGACGATCCCGGGGGCAACGGTTGGCCATTAACCTCGACACGGCCTTCGTCGGCCACATAGTGGCCGAATATGATGTTCATTAAGGTGGTCTTGCCAGCACCGTTTTCGCCGAGCAGTGCCAGAACCTCACCAGCGGCCAACGACAGATCGATTCTGTCGTTGGCCGTCATCTCACCGAAGCGTTTGGTTACCCCGGCGAGCTTGAGAACGTCCATCGATGTTCTCGGTGACCTTGTCAGTAGGTCGACTTTGGTTCGTCGTCGATGATCTCCACAACAAACTTGCCGGCCAGGATGTCGGCAGCGGTTGATTCCACCAATGCCTTGGCGTCACTCGGAATTCGGTCCTCGAACTCGTAATATGGCGCAAGACTGGCACCGCCCTTCTGCATCATCGTCCATTCCCGGTAGTCTTCAGCCTTGAACTCGCCCTGCTTGACCAGGTTGATGGCATGGCTGATGGCATTGTTCATGTCCCACAATGCTGATGTCACGACGACATCCGTGCCATTTTCTTCCTTGTTCATGTCATTGACGTTGCCAAAGGCGATGATTCCATTCGCCCGAGCTGCATCCACGACACCGGCACGCTCGGCGTAGAGAACGTCCACCCCTGCCTCGATCTGCGCGAACGCGGCTTCCTTGGCCTTTGGCGGATCATACCAGGAACCGATGAAGGTGACCTTGAACTCGACATCCGGGTTGACCGAACGGGCACCGTTCATGAAGGCGTGGAACAGGCGATTCACTTCGCCAATGGGATAACCACCGACCATGCCGATCCTGTTGTTCTCGGTCATCGTCCCGGCCAGGATGCCCATCAGATAGCACGGTTCGTGAATGTAGTTGTCAAAGACCGCAAAGTTGTCCCCGTGCGGCGCAAACGGATCGCCCATCAGGAACGCGACATCCGGATAATCGTCGGCAACTTCACGGGCTTCGCGGCTGATTCCGAACGCCTCGCCCACGATCAGTTCGACACCGCTTTCGGCGTATTCGCGGAGAACGCGAATGTAATCGGTGTTCGACACCTTCTCGGAGAAGACATACTCGATGTCTCCACGGTTCTGAGCGTTGACCAGCGCTTCGTGCAGACGAGCATCCCACTTCTGCTGGATGGGTTGGGTGTAGATCCCCGCAACCTTGATCGTGTCCGCTGTTGCCATGCCGATGCCCGACATCATCAGCGCCAGTGCCATCAAGGCAGTGGTCAAGAGTTTTCGTGATGTGTTCATGTTCGATTCCCCCAAACAAATGGCAAATGCACCCGGTCCGTCGGTCGGACCCCACGGTGAAATGAATTCCACCACTCGCTTTCGCCCAGGTGTCCGATCGGCGATGACCTGATGTTCTCGTGTGAAAACTGTAGCCCTTTCGATTTGGCGAAAACAACCACAATTTCGGCGAATCCCCCCCCCCCCGAAACTCTCCGTTTCTGGCAATCGGAGACCTGTTTTCAGAGTTCGAACAGCACCTCAACGGCGATCGATCGGTCGTCGGACTCGGGTCAGGGTTGGTGTTTTCGTCGATCGACGGTGCCTGTTCTGAGAGCCAACACGAGGAGACCGGCCTTCATCGGCACCTCGCTCACGAGAGTCTTTCCCTCGTGCAGTCTGGTGAAAGATTGATGATGCCGTCCATCCCGCGAAGTCGCATCGGCCAACCTGATCGACAGGCGTCGAGGTTCGCGCATCGTTGCGATCAGCCAGACACCGATGCGACATAGGCATCCCAAGGCCCGTTGACGGGTTGCGTTGAAATCGCCATGACACTGCCGCGTGCAGGTTTGGCTTCGGCGCACGAATTGGCGGGTACGGCAGTATTGTCACCCACAGTGCGAGCGCGGAGGCCTTGATCCATCTGGCACCTATCCACGAAGGGTTGCGATTGTCGTGCTTCAGGAAAACTTTTTTTGCGAACTCTGGCGAATTCCATTGCCGGCCGTCAGCCATGCCCCGTTCCGAACAAGGCCTTTGAACACTCGTTGTGGAAACTGGCCCGACTCCGCCGTTGCCAACAGCGACAAGATCGGGGCGACATCAATGCTCGCGGACCATGTCTCGCCACGTGAAACGCTGTTGGCCAACCCCTCAGGCGGCACTTCAGCTCCGCCCCAAGCTCTGCCCATTCAACTCATGACAGCGCACGCCAACCGATGAATCTTCGTGCGATCGATCTTGGCGCCCTCGCCATGGGCATTGCCTTCGCGGCGTTTTGGGGAAGCGCGTTTTCCTCGGCGCGGATCATCGTACAGGACGCACCGCCATTGGTGACCCTGAGCGTCCGATTCTTCATTTCGGGGCTGATCGCGTTGGCGATTGCTTGGTACACCGGAAAACTCCGCCCTGTTCCCCGTTCGCGCTGGCCGGCAATCGTCATCTTCGGCGTGTGCCAGAACGGACTTTATCTTGGTCTGGTGTTCGTCGCCGTCCAGGTCGTAGAGGCTTCGGTCGCAGCGATCATCGCGAGCACGATGCCTCTGATCGTTGCGCTCGCATCGCTCGCCTTGCTCAACCAGCGGCTCGAGTTGAAGGGAATCATCGGAATCCTGGTTGGCTTCGCCGGAGTCTCGCTCGTGCTCGCTACGCGGGTCACGGGAGATGCAACCCTCTGGGGACTTGTTCTTTGCGTCATCAGCGTCTTGTCGTTGTCGGTTGCGACGATGACTATCCGGTCACTGGACGTCAGCAGGAACATGTTCCAGGTGATCGGCCTGCAAATGCTTGTCGGCAGTGCGGTTCTATTGCCATTCGGACTCGCATTGGAGCCGTTGGAAGTCACCTGGTCCGTGCCGCTGGGTCTCGCATTCACCTACACGACCCTCGTGCCAGGACTGCTTGCGACCTGGATGTGGTTCGCGCTCGTTGAAAGGGCTGGGGCGACACGGGCAGCCACGTTTCATTTTCTGCACCCTTTTTTTGGGGTTGCGACCGCGGCGGTGTTGTTAGGCGAGTCCCTGTCACTGCTCGACATCGTCGGCGTCATCACGATCATGATCGGCATCCTTGCGGTCGTGACCAGTCGTTCGGTCGAGCGCAAACCGGAATGACCGTACCTGACGATTGTCTTGCGTGAAGACCAATTCAACCGAATGGTCGTTTTCCACCGGTGACGCATGCAGGCGATCTCGGTCAGAATCTGATCGTCCGGCCATGAGTCCTGCCACAGTCAAAAACCTCATTCCCCGGACGAGCGTCGTGCAATGTGGGCCAATGCTACTTTGAACGGGAAGCGAGTGTGGGCAGTCAGTTCCCGGCACTGTCTCCGATCTGACCACGGTTCAGCAAGATGTGGTCAACCAGAACACACGCCATCATGGCCTCGCCAACCGGTACGGCTCTGATGCCAACGCACGGGTCGTGACGCCCCTTCGTGACGATTTCAGTGTTCTCATCGCTCTTGGTGACTGTCTTTCGAGGCGTCAGGATTGAAGACGTCGGCTTGACCGCAAATCGGCAAACGACATCCTGCCCCGACGAAATCCCGCCAAGAATACCACCAGCATGATTGGACAGGAATTCCGGACCATTGGGTCCTGCGCGCATTTCATCGGCATTCTCGACACCAGTCAGCGCCGCTGCGCCCATTCCAGCACCGATCTCGACACCCTTCACTGCATTGATGGACATCATGGCCGAAGCCAGATCTCCATCAAGCTTGCGGTAGATCGGACAGCCGAGCCCAGCGGGCACGTTCTTTGCAACCACCTCGATGACCGCGCCGACGCTGTTTCCCGACTTGCGCACGCCATCAAGGTACGCGGCCCATTCGTCAACGACCTCGGCATCGGGAACCCAGAACGGGTTGCGTTCGATTTCTTCCATATCAAACCGCTCGCGGTCGGCGATGCGAGTGCCCATCTGAGTCATATATCCCGTAATCGAGACATTCGGTGCGAGTTCTCGCAACACAGCCCGTGCGACTCCTCCGGCGGCCACGCGTGACGCCGTCTCTCGCGCAGATGAACGTCCACCGCCTCGGTGATCCCTGATCCCATATTTCTGCCAGTAGGTGTAGTCCGCGTGTCCCGGCCGAAACTTGTCGACGATTTCCGAGTAATCACGGGATCTCTGGTCCATGTTTCGGATGAACAGTTGTATTGGGGTCCCTGTTGTCCTGCCTTCGAATACACCGGACAGAATCTCCACAGTGTCAGGTTCGCGCCGTTGGGATGTGTATCTGTTTTGTCCCGGCTTGCGTCGGTCCATCCACTTTTGGATCATGGACTCATCGAGAGAAACACCCGGCGGGCAGCCATCGACCACTGCGCCGATGGCGGGTCCATGACTTTCACCCCAAGTTGACACCCTGAACAACCAGCCGAATGTGTTGAACGACATCTCAGAATTCCCGACTGTGCACCCGATAGTGTAATCCGCGACTGCGTGGTTGAATTGGTTCCCCCACTTCGTACTCTTGGCCGCACATTCCTCTTGGACCCCATTTGTTGCAGATCAAAAACATCCGTTGTGCGCCACCCACTGCCACACGAGGACATCTGTCAAACCCGTTCACACTTGACGTGATAGACTTCGAAAGCCAATAGCATCGAATTGCCGCACGGTCACACCGACAACGGCCACGGCCCGCCGCACCCATCCTTTTCGCTGTGAAATCCCAGCGAGTGATTCCGGCGCACAACCCCGACCGAATGGCACTTGCCATTACCGCAGCGGTCCCTCGACCAGAACAACATACCCCCAACCTTGACGAGCAACCCGTTTTCCAATCTTTTTGCCTGTTTCTTGCCTGTTGCTGGAATACCGCACGACAGCACTCACCTTCAAATCGGCCTCACTGCCACCTTTCCCAGACTCATCAGAAAGAAATCCAATCTGGTGCCATGTACCCGTACGGTCACGGTGAAATAACGACCTGTGCGCGCCAAGTCCCGTTCCCCTAAGCATGATCTTGTCGCCCACGCCAACGTTTTTTTCAATATATGATTGACACTCATCAGGGTTCGTATTCCAATTGTTATGCTGCATCGACCAACTGATGCGGACCTCATCGTACGCCCCGATCAGCACCTTGGCTTTTCCGTGGCGGCCACTAAACACCGTCGGATGCTCTTGATCCCAAGCATATTCGCGGTCTCCAACAAAGCGAACCAGTCGGGACTTTGCACGGGTCATGGCGACGTAGAGAAGCCGCGCTTCCTCGGCAGCATCTTGTCTTTGAGCGACAACAGATGTTGTGTTTTTCCCGAAGCGCCGCAGCGACGGAACAATCACCACATTGTCAAATTCCAGTCCTTTCACTTTGTGAATCGTCGAGACAAGAACCTGTTGGTCTCTTTTGTGCCGCCCAAGGAGACGCTGAAGTTCATCGTTTCGCAGCTGACAGATAAATCGAATCAGTGCCGAAAGATGGGGAAACACGCGTTCCTCACAACACAACTCCCATAGATCCGAGAGTTCAGCTTCGAGTGAAGTTGCGGAGGCTGCCTCGGGAATTTCCACAGATTCACGGAATCTCTCAATTAATTCGCGCCGGAGCTCTTCGGTCAAGGCACGGTCCTGACTTTCGACTTCCGTTTGCAAGAACTCGGCCCACAGAGCGATGTGCCGATGTTGTGCGATCCACACGTCGTCGCTGCCTTGGATGGACAAGTTTGGAATTCTTGCCGACAGTCGACGGTGGATGCTAGCAACCTCTGCGTTCGTATTGCAAAGTACCACAAGTGAACCTCGGTTTTCATCTAGTAGCCGCAAACACGCATCTGTGACCTTTACGACAATGCGGTCCCAATCGCAGCCCCTAACGTCATGCCATTCACAGTGGCTATCGACACCCGAGGAAGCTTCACGCAAGGGCTTGACCTTGAACCGTTGGGAAGACGTATTTCTATCGAAAAAACTCGAAACAAAGTTCTGACTCTCCCGAACAATGTCTGCGCCTGATCGGAAATTGACTCGAAGGTTCAGCGTCGCTAGAGACTCACCGCCGAACTCGTCTTTGAATTTCCGAAAGTATGCCTCGGCAAACTCGTCATGTTCGTGGCTCTTCTTGCGATGCCATCGAAGAATATCCTGGTCGTCATCTCCAATCGCCATGACGCCGGCATTCCCACCACTTCCCAGATATAGGTTTCGGATTATCGAGTATACATCCTTGGTCATGTCCTGAAACTCATCAACCAAAATGCAACGACAATCGCCTGCCACTCGTTCACGAAATAAGCTATTCGACTTCAGTCTGGCCGCGAAATCCGGTAGCAGTTGGTCCGATTTCGAGGTTTGGTCCTGCCCTTCTTCACCGGCAAGACTGCGCCTCGCAAGCGCGTGGAAAGTCGACACACGCACTTGCGACGCATACGTTGCGTAGCCGAGTGACTCCAAAAGATCACGAACCTGCTTTCTGATCTCAAAGACTACTGCTCGATTGAACGCCAGAACCACGATTTCCGACGGCTTCACGTGTTGCTCTCGAATTAGATGCACGATGCGACCGACCAGAACCGAGGTCTTTCCTGCGCCAGGACCTGCGTTGACAAGGAGATGTCGATCAAAAGGATGCCTTATGGCCTCCCACTGGGCATGTTCTTCCGATTGCTGATACCTTGCGAAAAACTCTGCCACTTGAGTGGCGCGCAACCGCTCGCGCATCTTTGCAACAAAACTACTGACTCCCTCGCCGTCGTCTCCGATTTCTCCGAGCTGCGACTCCACGAGTCCCTTGAGTTCTCCGGCGTTCTGTATCCGAAAATAGTGTTCGATGAGTGCACGTCGTGCTCGCTCCGGCAGACTTGCAAAGACCTCCATCGCCGAAAGGCCCGTCTCGGCCAGGTCATTTGCGTCGTTCAATTCCTCAACAAGTTCAGGATGCTGATCAAATCCTGGCGGAGAATCTGTAAGGGCAAGAACATAGGACAGCGGAACGATGCGAGACTGCGCGCTGACCAGTTTCATCGCCGTGAGCAAGCCAAGCGTTGCCTTCAGGTCAGCAATACGGAACCGCTTCCTCGGGTGTGCCTTCTTTATGCCTCGGATCAATTCTCGGACCTCTACAGATCCCGAGCCCCCCTTATTTGCCCGTTCAAAGACCAAGCGAAGGGTCCGGGTCGTAGCAAGGAAACTGTCGATTTTCGCGTTGACTGCCCGACATTTTACTGTCGAAAGTTCGGCTTTCCACACAACGGTTTGGTCTCGCTCGCTGACCAGTGGACTCAATCGAATTCCACTTGCACGGGCAAGATGGCGAAATCCACCGAGATACGCGCGTCGATAGAGTTTCAAGCGCTTCTCCAGTTTGGCTTCCTGCTTGCTTCTTTGGTCAATAGAGACTTCGTGATCAGGAACGCCTAGTCCCCAGTCAGCTTCGTCCAAAAACTCAATGGGTTCAAATTTTGCGGTCCCCCGTTCCTCGATCTGACGGACGAGATCCCTCACACCCTTTCCGACAGTCGAGATCAGCGCATCGACACCTTGCGTCGACTCAGACAGCAGCTGGCGTTTGGCGAAATCAAGTGTCCAAGACAGTTTCAACCCGTCCGCTCGATCCAGATCGACGAGGCATGCCATGACATCATCGAAGTTTCTTATGTTGCACTGTCTGCGAACCTGCGAGAGATTGATTACTGCCCTTGACGAGATTTCTTGACCTGACAGTTGCAGGTATAACTGGGCTTGTTTTGCGGCATGTTGCTGCGTGGCAGGACATATGGATTCGAGAGGGATTCCGACCGCGCCCGATAACCAGTTCAGAATACCGCTCCATGATCCGCCCGAGTCAGTCACAGAATTGACTTGGCGTTGACTATCGGATCGACCAACGTCCTTCGTTTCAAGAGACAAAATCGTCTTTGCGACTCTACCGCGTAATGTGTCCTCATTCGCAATTTCGGCAAGTCTATTCGGAAACAACTCAACGGTAAGGAGATCCGGCACCATCCCGAGCAACTTCAGGTGGCCCGCCTTTTCGAGCCAATACAGCGCCATCCGCAACTGTGTACTATTGTTTCGCCTCTCAGCAGAATTCTGGTATGACCTGAATCCGTTCTGAGGCACAAAAACGATTTTCTGACCATCAATAACTTCAGCGGAATCAATGATCTCGCTTTCGATCTCTTCAATTTGTAGAATCCCAAGTTCTTGTTCAGCACGGAGCCGACGAATTCGTTCAAAGTCTGCTTCCGATGCAATCAATGTGGCAGTGAGGCTATCGAGACCTGCCCGCACCCGCTCGACCTCACCGCGCCCCATGCGACCGACTTCCTGCAGGTAGTCTTCCAGATAGTTGGATGGGGACAAGTGGACGACCCAGTGAATGTCAGGGATGTCCATGCCCATGCCAAAAGCCTTCGTTGCTACCAGAACATCAAGATCCCCGTACCGAAAACGGTTGTGGATGTCATTTCGCGTCGAAGCGTCAAGTCCTCCGTGGAAGCCTTCGACTTCACATGCAGTTTCTCTTTCCAGTCGCGCGGCCAATTCATCGCAGTGAGTGCGGCGTGTCACAAATATCAAGACTGCACTACGCTGACCTGTCTCATTCCGGTTCACCTGGGCTTTTTTGATTACATCCAGGATGTGCGGCAATCGTTCATCCAGTGCGATCTCGAAGTCGCGTTTTGCCAAAATGTTCCCCTGCACCTTCAGACGTACGACATCGATGTAGGGCTGAAGCGGGTTCGCAGCATCTTCCTGATCAGGACAGGTCACCAAAGGGATTTGAGACTGGCTGTGCGAACCATCCGCAACAATGTCGCTGAGTCGACGACGAGCAGTCGCTGTCAGTGTTGCGGTCAAGAAGATGAATGGCGTCACATTTGAAAGGCCACTGTTTCGCAAGACTCGCATCAAAAAGTCGAACGCATAAAAGTAGTCTGGACGGAACTCGTAGCCCCATTGACTGATGCAATGCGCTTCATCGAACACGACGTATTCGAGTCCGCCGTCAGCCTCTATTCTCCTGCACAGAACATCGCAGAACTTAGAACTTCGCAGGCGCTCGGGTGCGACGTAAAGCAAGACTATCCGACGATTGAGCACGCCCTGCAGTACTTCCGCCAACTCAAACCAAGACCTGTCGCCGGAAAGGTAGTCTACAGAGTCATTAAACCCTTGCTCACGCAGTCGTTCAACCTGGTCCCTCATCAAGGCCTTCAGGGGCGACAGAACCAAGGTCAATCGACTGTTTCGCAGGCCGCGGCACAAGGCGGGCACTTGAAAGAGAACTGACTTTCCTTCGCCAGTCGGCAAAGTCACTATGACATCATTTTTGCGAGTACGGATTGAGTCAATTGCTCGAGTCTGCGTCTGTTTGAAGCCGATAACCTCCCTGGCATCGTCTCCATCATTCGGTTGCCAGTTGGCGACGAGGAATTTTTCCATCGTGGCAAAATCAGAGGGGGCTTCCTCACACTTGTTCCGGAGATCCCAGAACACCGATTCCAACCGTGTTTGAAACTCAACAGACTTCGGAACACTCTCGAGCGGAGTTAATTCAACGCAACTGCGTAGACGATGGCCGACCTCTTCCATTCGAGCGTCAAGTATAATGGCGGGGCGGTCGCCATGGCTCAGTCCAGATTGATCTAGCCAGGAACCAAGAAATCGTTTGGTAAGATCCGGCAATTTCTCGAGGATGATGCCTTCCGACACGTCAAGTGTCTTGAGTTGCTCCACGTCGCTCAAATCATCGGCATACGCGGTATTGACGCTAGCATCGGCAGCCGCCAGAGCGAACCATTCCTCAACTGGAACCGCCTCAACCACCGGTTGTAGGGAGCATTCACCCGTTTCGGCAAATGATCGCCAGTCCCGCCATTTGCAAACGGTGTCCACAATGGCGAAACCGCGCTTTTTTGCACGCATGAGATGCTCACGGCGGCTACGATGAGCAGGTTTAATTTCACCGAGACCGACATCTGCGAACGCCATCTCAAGCAGTGCCAGCATTTCGCTGCTTGTTGTACTGACAACAAGCAATACGGGGGTCGTGTCTGCGTTGAGCGTTGTTGCCTGAAAATCTCTCAGCAAATCGATCCAGTATGTCACTTGATCTTGCGAGCCAGGAAACAATGCCGAATGCTGGCGTGTTGCCAAAATCGGTCGCCGCTGCGCTGTGAGGGATGGTTCGCTGTCAATCGCGAGTGCTTTAGGCAGTTTGATCGTTCGGAAGCCATTCCAGCCACCCCTTGCCTCCAACATTTGCGCTGGTCGGTCGCGGAACGCCCATCTGTGGTTGCGATCCTCTGTCACTTTCAACAGATTGGAGGACATGCGCGAACAAGACTCAGCGGCTATTTCACTGGACAGAGTCTTCCGGTCCACGACAATCGTAGATCCACTTGGAAGACAACTCCGAAGAGTCGAAAAGTCTGCGTCTGCCCACCATGCGCTCGACTCCGGAAAGAGCGAAACGCAGGAATTATGGCTCGATTGGGTTGGGCAACAGCATCGTTCGACGGCCGCCAACAAATCCGATTCTTCCTTCAAGAGCCATGGCGGTAACATGTTTCGACGGATTGCGATTCCTTCTCTCCGAGCCTGTCTGCCAATGGCCAATACCACTTTGGTGTAAGGATCTCGCTCTTCTGCGTCCGTCAGTCTCGCTTCGATTTGGTCAATGTCGATCTGCCAGAAAGGATGCGGCAGACGCTCTTGCGGGTTTACTTGGATCACGGTCACGCCCGGAACCCAGTCCGTCTCGCGCGCCGCTGTTTGTGACAGCATCGGGATCCGAGGTGGCGTATGGTCTTGATCCCGAAGAAACTCTGGCTCAGGGTGTGCGAGCGTTACCGCTTCACGGCAACAGTCGATAATCTCATCCAAGAGTTGATCCGTATTGACGATCTGTCGCGTCAATACTCGAGCGATGAGCATCGGGGGCAATTTCTCTAACTGCTGTTCAAAAAGCTTCAAGGCCGCCACGGCGTCGGCCTCCGCGCGATGCGACCCGCCAAGGGCATGGGATTTGGCATAAGGAGCCAGCAAATACTGGACCAATAGAGTGTCCCACATCAATGGTTTGGATACGGAAGGCATCTGTTTTTTGAGGACCGGCCAATCCCAATCTAGTATGTTGTGGCCAACGATTATCGTTGACCGTTGTATCCGTGTAGAGAGATCCGCTAATGTAGCACTGACGTCAGTTCCCTGTCTTTCATTGTGCAAACACTCGGAACGACCACTTTCCGCGCAGCCAATTTCCCAAATCCGGTCACCATCTGTTTCCAGATCTATACTGAGGGCAAAGAGCGGGGCGACCGCGGGTGCCAATTCAGGTTGACTCTCGATCGCGCGCAACAGTGACTCGGGAGTCTTCTCTATAAGCGCAAGAGCGCTACGCAACCTCTCCGGCGGAAGTTCTCGAAAAGCCCTCCCGGTTGCTACAGGTTCGCGGATCGCAAGTACGTCAGAGTATTGTTGTGCGAGATGCCCGTTTTTCGCCAGGTCAACCATCCATTGTCGTATGGCTGCGGGAACACGTTTCCCGCTATCGAGAATTCGTTGTGCAGCAATGGCTTCGTACTCGTAGCATCCCGGGAGCCATTCACCATCAGTCTCCACTTCAGAATTTGCGATGCTGTTGAGCAGAAACCATTCCAGAATGTCTGATTTTCGTTTCTCTCTGAATTCCTCGAAGCTCGTATTCTGTGATGGTCGTAACTTTTTGGTTCGGAGATGTTGTTCCCGAGTCGGATAAAGCCAGTCTTTTTGGGGTGCTCCAAGCACGGCCAAATGCGAGGCGGAGAAACTTGTCAGCAAATCGTCAACTAGACAACACTGGCTTGCCGGGTCGATTCTGTTCGCAAAATCAAAGCGACAGGATCTCAGCCTGTCGCGAACTTGAACCAATTTAAGATCATTTGGATCAAGTCGGGAGAGCTTCTCAATCCACACTCGACACAGCACCGGATCCTGCAAATCAGCCGGTGCTTCACCACTCCATAGTCTGACATACCATGCTGCATCCAGTTGCTGCTGCAATTGATCAAGAGACGCGTTGGCAAGCACACTATGCCGAATTCCATCCCAATCAAACTGGCTTTTGGGTTGTGCTTGGCCATCCCAGCCCAAGTCCGAGAGCATCACCCATTTGACCGCTTCGCGTTGGTCAGGTCGGCGTGGACTTTTGCCGAGTTGACAAAGAAGTAGATCGCCTTCCTTGACGCCAGCGAAGTCTCGCCGTGGGCTGAAAGCAGAACTCACGTGCGCAAAGTGCTCTGCTTCCGTGAACTCGCAACGGACGAAACCGTAGCCTTTGGCTTCCTCAAGGTTCTCTGTTTTTGCCAGGAAGGGAAGCTCTGAGATTGCCTTTGCGGCAGGCGACATCCCAAGTTTCTGAGCCACCTGGCCCTTGGGTGCCATAGACTTGGGTGAATCTAATCGGTTCATATTTCAGTTTTTTTGTTCACCTGGCACAGCATGGCAATTCACGGCACTAATCGCGAGAGGATCCGGCAACCTGGCCGATTCACCTTACGACTCTGCATTCTTGGTGCCACTATTGAATTGGACCGGATTGCTCAACGCCAACACAACCAAAAACTTTTCCTGATCAGTCCTGAGCAAAATCGCCGAGCGCAATCGGATTTAACGATGTCCCCAGCACATTCCGCGCAATCTCGACCAGATGGTCGTGGTGCGTAAAAAACAGCACCTGGGTTCGCCTGCTCAAATCACTGAGCATCTGGAGTCCCGCAGCTGACCTGCCGTCGTCAAAGTTGATGAACAGGTCATCCGCGACAAACGGCATCTTTTCGGCGCGCTCAAGATGATCTTCGATCGCCGCCACTCTCAGCGCCAAATATAGCTGATCGACCGTTCCGGTGCTCATGCCCGAGACCAAAACGCGCTCGCCGCTCGGGCGCACACCTGCCAGAACCATGCGGTCCTGCTGGTCGAAATCGACACTCAGACTTGCGAAAGAGCCAAGCGTCGCCCGCCGGAACAAGTCTCCAGCACGCTCCAGCAATGGTGCCTGTTTCGTGGATCTGTGGCGTTCAATCGCCCAACGCAGTACGCGCTCGGCGGTTCTCAATCGGATGTATTGATCAGCGCTGGCGCGCATCTCCGTTGCGGCTTCCTCCACTCTCGCAGCCGCGATCGCGACGAAACGATTGTCTCCACCGACAGCCTCGAATTCTCCACGAGCTGTCGCCAGTTCGGTTGCCTTTTCGCTCTGCTGAGTCCTGAGTTCCTCGATCTCTTCGTTGATCACCTTTTCGCGGGCGATGACGTCGTCGATGTTCACATCTGCACACTCTGCCTCGAGCTGGTCGAACGGGGCGCCATCCGCATTCTCTTCAACTTGTTTGATCGCCTCGCGACGGTCGCCATCGAGCGATTGCACCCGATCGGAAAGATCGATTGCTGACTTCAAATCGACGGCCGAATCCACCTGTGCCATTGCCTTCAAGGGCGCAAGACCATCGGCGATTTCACGAAGGCGGCTCCTGACCTTCTCAATCTGTTCGTCAAATTCCTTCGCTTCTGCAACTTTGTCGTCGCGAGCTTGCCGTTCACGCAACGCATGTGAGAGGCGACGTTCAAGCTCAACAACCACTGAGTCCGGCGACGCATCCACCAGGTCAGGCGCGATTTCGGCTGCGAGCTTGTCGACGGACTGCTGGAACTCAGCAATGTCTGCCTCGATCTTGTTGATGCGGTCATGTTGCAACGAGCGAATCTGTCCCGCCGTCTCTCTCATCCGATCCAGTGTCTCAAGCAATGCGTTTGCAGCAGCCGGCTTGGTGTCAGCCGGCCAACCGAGTTCACCAAGAATTCCCGTCCATTGGCCTTGCCATGCAGTTCGACTTTCGTCCGCCCGCCGAAAGCCGATCTCCTTGCGGTCAAGGTCGTCACTCGAAGACTTGATGGCAGCCTTTGTTCGCGCCATCTCCGCAGCCGCCTCTTTTTGACGGTCGCAGTATTCCTGGCATCGCTGAACGATCCCGATCAGTCCTTCCAGTTGCGACTTCTCGATGTCGGCCCCGGTGGCTCCGAGTTCCTTGAGCAAATGCTCGCGTGCATGTTCGACGCGGTCCTGACACGCCATCAGATCTTGGGAGGCATCGTCGTGAGCAGCCAGCGCATCCAGTGCAACGCTCCGTGCCGACAACCAATCCATCATCTTGTCAGGAGACAGCGGTGCAAACGGGAGTGCCTGCCACATCGCTTCCCATTCCGCATCAAGTCTCTGGCCCTCGCCCTGAACCTCGGCGATGTTCTCCTGACTTTGGCGCCGTTCCACACCCAGTCTTTCAATCTGGCGATCGAGTTCATTCATGCGAGCCAGGGTCTCGGCCTGATCGAACATCTGGTCGGCAAGTTCGTCCGCATTCAACATCGAGGACTCGAAACTTGCAGACAGTTCATCCAGGTCAAAGGATTCGAGTGTCTTGTCGTCCGATGCATCCGTTCTGTCCGATCCAACACGAGGGTCGAGCATCTGCCAGAATCGATTGCGATCTTCGCGGGCGGATAACAGAGCATCCCGAGACACCAATGCCCCGCCTTGATCCATTTGTCGGAGATCGACCTCATGCTGCTCGATCTGCTGACGGATCTCGGTATCGTGCCGCATGACTTCGCGCAGCCGCGAACGGTTTTCCCTTAATCGATCGCGGTGGTCGGTGATCTCTCCGTGTGCAGGAAGGACGACTGTTGCAAGGATTTCCTCATCAGCGACAGCCGGCGTCAGTTCGCCCATGCGACGCACGGCCAATGCCCGCGCCTTTTCCAACTGTTTTTGGGCCGCTCTGGTTTGACCCGCCAGGTCTCCCTGTTCGAGCACAGCCTTGGTTGCCCTTGCCAGCCGAGAGACATCGATCGGCTGCGGCAATCGATCGAGGTCTTTTTCCAGCTGATCATGTCCTTCGCGGGCATCGTTGAGCAACTGCTCAGCGTTTCGATAGTCCGCGAAGATCCCTCCCATCTTGTCGAGACTGGATCTCAGCGTGGCAACTTGATGCCGCGACGGAAGTTTCTCGATCACGGCGAACGGATCGTCATCAGCCCACCCGAATTCGCGGGCATCGGCGAGCAAGTCGGAAATCCTGGCACCGAGTTCCGCCCTTCGCTTTGGGAGATCCTGCTGTTCGCGACTGACCTCTATCCGGCGTTCACGCAGGTGATCGATGTCGTCCTTCCTCGAGATGGTGACATCATCGACAGCAAATCCGCAGAGCAATTCCTCGATTGCCGATCGTTGTTTCTCGAGTGTGACGGACTCCGCTTCTGCCCGAAGCCGCGCAGTCTCGGCGCTCTCAAAGGTCTTCAAGGCATCGGGGGGTAGTCTGGCGTGGTTTCCGAGTTCGGCAATCTCCTTTTCAAGTCGGTTCTTTGCGTTGATGGCGTGATGGACACGTCGAATGCGGTTCAGCTTGCCGCGCTCGATCCCCAACTCCCGGATCTTGTCGATGACCTCGGCATGTGCCGCCTCGGCGGCCTCGCGTGCCACCTTTCTCTCGCGCCATTTGCCTGCAGTCACCAAGTGTTCCCTGACGTCTCTCTTGGCGTCGTCATACTTGGCCTTCGCGATGTAGTAGTGTCGCTTCGCGCTCTTCCTCGGCGCCCACTGGTCGGCTGCGTCTTTCGCGAGGCCCTCAAGACGCCTCCTCAACCCGGCCACTCCGGCGGCTGCGGCAAAAAGCACCTGGCCCGTGTCGTCTTCGGCATTGAGCAGATCCTGTCCGCCAGCACGCAGTCGATCATGATCGAGGCTGAACATGCGGACGAGGAACGATCGCTCGATGCCTGCCAGGAATCGGTTCATCACTCTGTCACCGCCATCAATCGGCAGATCATCGGGGCCGAGCAGCACATTGCTGGCCCCCTTGCGACGCACGACTTCGAGACTGTCGTTCTCGTTCTCGATGTGAGCGCCGATACGCATGGCAGAATAGTCATGCAGGAAACCATGCGGCGACCGAGCTGGAATGCCGAACAGCATGTCGTCGATTGCGGACAGGGCAGTGGACTTACCAGCCTCGTTGCTGCCGGAGATGATGTGGAAATCACGCTCGCCTTGCGGAAACTCAAGCGTCACATCGGTGAAATGCCCGTACCGGAGCAGATGCAGCGAGCGAAACCGCATACTCAGGCCTCATCCGCCGACAGCTGCGCGTCCAGGAACGGAATGCTCTCCGAAATCAGGGCGTCGTAATTCTCCTGAAGTGCGAGATTGAGCATGGGTTCGTCAGCTTCTGCACGGACGTCGTGGGGAAGCTGGCTCACCAACCCGGCGATGTCCTTTTTGATTTCATCCCGCAGTGCCGCATCGTTTCGCGCATCCTGGAACCACTGCTGCATGTCCCAAAGGACGCTGTCAGCGATTGCCTCCGCACCCGGCTGGCGGGCGGGAACAGTGCCGATGTCCACCTTCTCGATGCACGCGACATCCACGCCAAGATCATGGGTTGCACCACGAGCGTCAGCCAGGATCTGCTCATGCGATGCGATGATCTGGTCGTGGATTTCGCTCCGGCCCGCAAGTTCGACGCGACAGACAAGCAGGCGTCCGTCAGCCTCCTCTGCGACAGCGTCGCCCAGAGCGTTTCGCACCAAATCGCGAACATCTCCCAGGTCAGCCGCACCTCCGACATCGACACGAAGAACCGACCAGCGCACGACATCGCAGACAACCGTGTTCGACTCGGTGATCTCGCCGTCCGTGACCGTGACCATCTGGGCACCCTTGGGACCCGTCTCGCGGATATGACGGCCCTGCAGGTTCCCCGGAAACACGACATGTGGAAACTCGTGCCTGACGCTCGCTTGATGAATGTGTCCGAGCGCCCAGTAATCGTAGCCCTTGTTGACGAGATCATTCAGCGTGCATGGAGCGTAATTCTCGTGACCGCTCGCACCGCCAAGTCCGGTATGCAGAACCCCGATGTTGAAACAGTCAGGTGTCGGCCCAGGATAACCGGGCACGAGGTTGTCCGAGATGTCCCTGCGAGCGAAACTCCGCCCGTGGAGAGCAACCCCGAGTTCTTTCAACTCGAATGTCTGAGCCTTGCGCGATCCGAAAACGCGGACATTGTCCGGCAATTCAAGCTGCTTGGTGATCTGGCTCGCCGCGTCATGGTTTCCATGCAGCAGGAACAGCGGGATTTCTCGGGAGCGAAGGCGGGCCATCTGCCGTGTGAAGAACAGTCCCGTCCCGAAATCTCTCCAGTCGCCGTCGTACAAGTCACCGGCGATAATGACAAAATTGACACTCTCACCGATCGCATGGGTGACAAGACGATCGAGAGCCTGGCCTGTTGCCGACCGGATCCGTTCCGCCATCTCGTCCGTCTGCGTGGACAATCCCTTCATGGGACTGTCGAGATGGATGTCTGCGGCGTGAAGAAACCGAAAGGATCCTGTCATCAGCGGTGCCTTGGTGTTCGAACAATTCGCCGGAAATACAGGACAAGCCAGCCGAAAACCACCCGGCGCAACGGAGTGAATTCAGCCTCTGATGACCGGGGCTGGATCACCATGCAGGGCAACAGTGTGGTTCCAGAGCAGCAACGTTTGGCAAGGCGCGGCAGAGATCGTGATCGATGTGTCCGCTTGACGGATCCTGAACTGTCTTGTTCCCCGATCGAAGATCCATGATTTGCGAAACCGACACCTCGTCGTGGCACCACGACCGTGCGGGGAAATCCGGCATCCATCGATTCAACTCGGGCGACAGAATGGTGAAGCCGAAATCTTCCGCCCGTCAGAGTCTTCTCGTTCGAGCGCTGCTGACCAAGGCACTCGCGGCAGGTCTGCAAACCGCTGCATTGGCGTTCAGCAACCCGGTCGGCTGGGTCGATCAGCCAGTCGGTTCCATTTTGAACAGCTTGACGACCTTCTCGCGCACCATCGGCGCGGCCCGTCGATCAAACTCCAGGAAATGATCGCTCTGAAGGTGAAGATCGAAATCTCCACGGCCGGAATACAACTCGTACAGAAACACCTCATGAGGGTCGTCCAGGCTGACGCAGACGTCGAAGCGGTGGCAACCCTTCTCGACATCGAGCGAAGTCCTCGCGTTTCGATTCATCAACGGCATGAATTCGTCCATGCGTCCGGGTTCTATCGTGAATGTCGCGCAGACAACGAACATCGTCAGGGCCTCATGTCTTGGTGGGAAATCGTTTCTTCAGGTCGTGGACCTGCTCTTCGGTCAGCGGTCGCGTCCGCATGCCTTGCAACGCGAGAAAGAGTTTCGCCGTCTCCTCGAGTTCCTCGGTCGCATGGACCGCATCCTCGAGGGATCGGCCGGCGACGACCGGCCCGTGATTGGCCAAGAGCACCGCGTGATGATTGCTCGCCATCTCCGCAACGGCCTTGGCGAGATCAAGGTCGCCCGGCGGAAAGTAAGGAATCAACGGCAAGGTGCCGATCCGCATGACGTAATACGCCGTCAATGGCGGCAGGACGTTGCTCTCGTCTATGCCGTGCAGACACGACACGGCAACCGAATAGGTGGAGTGCAGATGCACGATGGCGCCGGCGCGAGCGCGTTGTTCGTACATCGCCATGTGCAGGAACGCTTCCTTCGTCGGTTCGTCGCCGCTGACGTGATCGCCTGCGTGATTCAGCTTGGATATCCGCGCGGGATCGAGATTTCCGAGCGATGATCCAGTGGGAGTCATGAGCCAGCCGTCATCCGTTCGTGCGGAGATGTTTCCGGTCGATCCGAAGGTCAGACCGCGGTCGAAAATCGACTTGGCCAGGCGGGCAATGTCATCGCGAAGGGCCGTCTCGTTCATGGGAGAATCTCGAAAGCCTCCTCGAAGAACCGCTCGCCGCCAAAATTTCCGGACTTCAGCGCAAGTGCGATCTGCGGACCTTGCGTCGTTTCCGTCCATGGGACGCCCGGGGCAATCTCCGGCCCGATTCGAAGTGCCCTGATGCCGAGTGCCGAGACGACAGCACCGGAGGTCTCGCCGCCGGCAACGACGAGCTTGCCGAAACCCTTGCCGGTCAGGCGAACCGCCAGTTCGCTGAGGACGGCTTCAAACATCTCGCCCGCCTGCTCGACGCCGTATTTTCGTTGCGTGTTGGCCACCTCATCCGGATCGGCCGAAGCATGGATCACGATCGGCGTGTCATCGCCCTGGGCCTCCGCCCACCGTGCAAGTTCGGCAAGCTCATCGGCACTGCTTGCCACCGCGTCGGCATCGATTTTCCGAATCGGCCACTTGTCCCGCACCGCCGCGATCTGTCCCCGGGTCGCTTCGGAGCAACTCCCGGCGAGCACCAGTTCGCGAGCATTCACGGTCGGAAACACGGGCTTCTCAGGGGCACCCAGCAGACCGGACTTGCGAAAGTTCCCCGGCAAGCCGACCGCAATCCCCGAACCGCCCGTGACCAGCTTGTGATCCCCGATCGCTGCGCCGATTGCTCGCAGGTCGTCGGGCTCGATTGCGTCGGCGACCGCGTATCTGACGCCCTCGGACTCCAGTTCCTCGAGTGCCGCTTGAATACTGGCAGAACCGCTTCGAACAGTCTGCAGCGGGATGACCCCGGCACTGCCATCACCTTGCGCCTCCATCAGTCGGACGAGACTCGAATCACGCATCGGCGTCAGGGGGTGATCCTTCATCGAACTCTCGGACAGGAGTTCGGCGCCGACAAACAGATGCCCCAGGTAGACTGTCCGTCCGTTCTCCGGGAATGCCGGACACACGACTGCAATTCTTGATCCGGACCGCTCCATCAACGCGTCGGTGATCGGTCCGATGTTCCCAAATGGCGTTGAGTCGAAGGTGGAGCAGTATTTCTCGATCACCTGCCTCGCACCGTTTGCAACGAGCCAGTCATGGGCCTTCGCCGATTGGCCGACAGCAGTCGCGACCGGCGCCGTCCGAGTCTTCAGGGCAACGACCACCGCCTCCGCATCACCGTATTCCGTATCGGGACCCGGCACGCCGATGATCTGAACAACGCGCATGCCTTCCTTGACGAGAGTGTTGCAAAGATCCGTTGCACCTGTGAAGTCATCCGCAATGGCGCCAAGAACGATGCTCATGACGCTTGGGCACCCGCGTCAGCATCGCGACCCAGGGCACGAAGAATGAGCGTCGCAGTTCGAGCGTTGGTGGCGAGAGCCGTGTCGTGAAGGACAGAGATCCTGAGCAGCGCCTTGACATCCACGTCATGCGGCACCGCCGTCAACGGGTCGCAGAAAAAGATCAGAACGTCGATCCGGCCTTCGGCAATCATGGCCCCAAGCTGCTGGTCGCCACCCAAGGGACCGCTGAGCAAGCGTGATATGTCCAGCCCGGTTGCATCAATGATCCGCTGGCCGGTGGTGCCGGTCGAATACAAGGCGTGTCGAGACAACGTCGCCAGGTTCGCCTCGACCCACTGCACCATTTCATTCTTCTTGGCGTCATGGGCAACGAGCGCGATGTTCAGTTTTCTTGCATCCGACGTCTTGGTCATCAAATCCTCGCCAGAACCTCGTCGGCCACGGCCCTCGTCCCCATGTCGCCCCCGAATTCCATGGGACGGATCGCGTTGTCGGCAAAACCGTCTTCGACGGCGCTCTCAATGAGCGCTGCCGCATTCGCGTATAGGTCGTTTCCGGTTTTTTCGGCAAGGTAATCCAGCATCAGCACGCCGCTCAGGATCGCGGCCAGAGGGTTGGCCTTGTCCTGCCCCATGATGTCGGGAGCCGTGCCATGGGCGGGCTGGAACAGGCCGTTGTCATCGCCGATTTCGGCGCACGCCGCCATGCCCATTCCGCCAACAAGTCCTCCCGCCAGATCCGAAAGGATGTCACCGAACATGTTCTCCATGACGAGAACGTCGCAGTCCCAAGGGTTCCGAACAAGCTGCAGCGCCATCGCGTCGACATAGGCGTAGCCTGTCGCGACATCCGGGAAGGCGAGCTTGCGCTCATCGAAGATCTTCCGAAAAAACGCCATCGAGGCAAAGACATTGGCCTTGTCGACGCAGGTCAGTTCGCCCTTGTGACCCCGCGAGCGCCGTTTTTGCGCGAGCCTGAACCCGAAATCATGCAGCTTCTCGGTGGTTGCACGCGTGATCCGCAGGATGTCCTGGACCTCCTGTTCGGTGTTCACGTGAGATCGGTTGTGAACGGCTGCCGAATAGAACAGCCCTTCCGTGCTTTCGCGAAGGATCACGAGATCCAGATCGGCGGCGCGCGGGTCGGACAGTCTTTGCGGTGCGTTCGGATAGGCCTTGACCGGGCGCACGCCGGCATAGAGCTGGAATCGATCCCTCAATCGCAGATGCGGCGAAATTTCCGTGCCATCGTCGTGACGGACGCTGGGAAGGCCGATCGCCCCAAGAAAAATCGCGTCGGCCTTGCCGGCACGATCCTCCCCGCCCGGCTCGATATCGATTCCGTGGTCGCGAAACAGCCCCGCCCCGGCCTCGATCTCGTCCACGCGAAAGGGCGGCAGGCCAGCTGCCTCGAGTGCCTGGCCCATGACATCCATTGCCGCATCGGCGACTTCGACACCGATACCGTCTCCCTTGATCAGGGCTATTCTTGCGGAATCGCTCATGAATTTGCCGGTTCGATCCTGTTGCGTGTCAGAGTTGCGAAAGGCGGAAGTTGTTCAGAATCGCCAGCAATTCGCGACATGTCCTCTCACGATGCTGTCGAAACACCGTTTCCGCGAGAACGGGATCTCCGGCCTCCAGGGCCAGCAGGATCTGTTCATGCTCTTGGGTGGACTTGACCGGCCATTCACGCAACCGCAGCGTGATGATGCGGGCACGATGGGCCTGATCATAGAGGTTCTGAACAAATCCAAGCAGCCTCTCGTTGCCGTGCATTTCCAGCAGGATGCGATGAAACAGGTCATCTGCCTCGGCCCAGGCGTCGAGATCTTCCGCATCGAGAGCCTGCTTCATGGCAACGTAGGCCTCCCGCAACGGTGACAGGGCCTCGGCGTCAGGCCTTGACTTGGCCAGGCTGGCCGCCGCTGCAGGCTCAAGCGCCGTGAGAATCTCGTAGATGTCTTCCATGTCTCTCGCGCTGACCGGGAGCACGCGGGCACCTCTTCGGGGAATCAGCTTGACCAGTCCGTCCGCCTCGAGCCTGATCAGCGCTTCGCGGACCGGTGTTCGACTCATTCCCAGCCTTTCCGCGTACTCTGGCTCCGTGCGCTGAAACCCGGGTGGCAGAATGTTCTGCCGTATGTCGTGCTTGAGCCGTTCGTAGGCTTCGATTCCGAGCGCTGCGTTGCCTCGCGATGTCATTCAGCCGCTCTCCCGTCGCTGCAAGAATCCGCAATCATGACGTTCAGGTCGATGATGTTGTCATTCTAGGCAATGATGAGGCGAAGGTAAAATACAAATTTGCATTCTTTAATGTATGCATTGACACACGCATTGTCCCTCGTGTAGTCAGGGCGCATCGGCTGCATTGTCCGATGCTCGCATCTGCCGGCGGACAGTCCGGCTGACAAGTCAAGGAGGACTCACATGAACCCAATCATTCGAATCGGCGCTGTGGCCGTGGCGGTGGCCGCGACGACTCTCGCCGCAGGCGCCCAGACGACGCTGCAGATCCAGACGTCGACCAAGTCCGGCGACTTTCAGTACCAGTACATCGAAAACACCTGGACCCCCAAGGTCCCCGAGATGACCAATGGCGAGGTCGTGATCAAGTTCACGCCCATCGGGTCTATCGTCGACCGCAACGACACCCCCGATGCCGTGGCAGCCGGAGCCATCGAAGGCGACCTGACCTCGATCGCGTATTTTTCGGGTCGCAACCCGGCATTTGCCATCCTTGGAGACTTGATTGCCGGTTACGATTCGCCCGCCCAAGTGCAGCAGTTCTGCCGGGAAGGCGGAGGCGAACAGGCCTTGCAGGATCTCTGGGACTCGGTCTTGCCGGACAGCATCGTCGTCATCGGCTGCGGGCCGGTGTCAAAGGAAGCACTGGTCGCGAAAAAACCGATCAGAGGGGTTGCCGATCTCAAGGGCCTGAAGATTCGTTCGCCATCTGGGCTTGCTGCAGCAGTTTTCAAGGCCGCCGGCGCCACGCCTGCCAGCATCCCGTTCGGTGACGTGTTCACCTCGCTCGAAAAGGGCGTGATCGACGCGGCTGACGCGTCCGCCTACGTGAACAACGACAGTTCAGGTCTGAACGAAATCGCCCGCTACCCGCTTTACCCGGGCATTCACTCGATGGCCGTGCACCAGTTCACGGTCAGCAAGTCGACCTGGGAGAGTCTGAGCCCCGAAGCGCAGGCTGGTCTGAAGGAGTGGTTCTACACGGCCTATGCCGACGTTCTGAAAACGCTCGATGCGAAAGACAAGGAATTGGTGGAACGCGACATTGCCGACCCGGACATCGAAGTCATCGACTGGCCGCAGGAAGAGCGTGACGCATTCCGTGCCATCGCGCAGGAGGTCTGGAAGGAAACCGCGGCGAAATCGCCGGAGGCACAGGCGGCGCTCGACGCCCACTTTGCCTTCATGAAAGAGATCGGGTTGATCTCCTGATGCGAAACGGCTGATGCGGGGGCGATGGCGCCCCCGCATCTGTCATGGTGGTGCGGTGACAGTTTCCAGCAAGAGGAGGGACAGATGCTGAAGTTGGCACGCTCGATCGACAGCCTGTCGATCTTTGTCGGTCGCTTGTGCGGTCCGCTTTATTTCCTGGCCATCTGCACGATGGCCTTCGAAGTCATCGCCCGAAAGTTCTTCAACGCTCCACAGGTCTGGAGCCTCGAGATTGTCATCGCGTTGGTCGGAACCGCCTGGATGCTGAGCGCTGCTCCCGTCACGCAGCAAAACAGGCACATTACGGTCACGGTCGTCGAAATCGTGGTGAGCAGTGCGTTGTGGAAGAAATTCCAGGTGGTTGCACTGGTGATCTCCGCCCTTGCCATCATCGGGCTGATGTTCGCCGTCGAAGCCGGTTTCTCGAAAGCTTTCGGCGGCACCATCGAACGAACGGGTTCCGCATTCAACCCGCCCCTGAAATCCTACTTCAAGATCCTGATCGAGTTCGCACTGCTCCTGTACCTGCTCCAGGTGATCGCGTGCCTGATCCGCAAGCTGGTCCCCGAGGAGGGCTGATCATGGACATCGGCACGATTACCCTTCTCATCATCGGGGCGCTGTTTTTCTTGATGGCCATCGGCGTGCCGCTCGGCGCGTCGACCCTGATCGTCTCTGTTGGCACCGCTGCCCTGACGATCGGTCTCAAGGGCGGTTTCTTCGTCGTTTCTTCCGGCGTGATGAAGGTCTTCTTCAAGGACTCTCTGATCGCGGTCCCGTTCTTCGTTTTCATGGCGAACATGATGGAACGGGGAGGAGTCGCCCGAGAACTGTTCACCTCCATGGCGATTCTCGGGGGACGCATGCGCGGCGGTGTCGCGGTGCAAACGGTTTTCGTGTCCGTCATTCTTGCTGCAATGAGCGGGATCGTCGGAGGCGAAATCGTTCTGCTTGGACTGATTGCGCTGCCGCAGCTGTTCCGTCTTGGCTACGACCGCAAGCTGTCCATCGGAGCCATTGCCGCATCCGGTTCCTTGGCAACCCTCATTCCTCCGTCGGTTGTCCTCATCGTTTACGGCTCGGAAGCCGGGGTCTCCGTCAAGGATCTCTTCTCCGGGGGTTTCTTGCCCGGCTTCCTCCTGGCTCTGCTCTACATCACCTACATCCTCGTTCGGACGCGGATCACCCCGTCAATGGGTCCGCCTTACAACGCGCCCGAAGCGCAGCTGCCCTTCTCGGGGCGCATTCGGTACATGAAGGGACTGGTGTTTCCGTTCATCCTGATCGGAGCCGTTCTCGGCGTGATCTACGCGGGTTGGGCCGGCCCGACCGAAGCTTCCGCAATCGGGGCAGTCGGATCGGTCATTGTCGCGCTGATACGCAATGAATTCAGTTGGCAGGGGCTGAAGGAGGCCCTGTGGCAAACCACGGTCACGACAGGCTCCATCATCTGGCTGATCATCGGCGCGGTGAGCCTGATCGGAATCTACAACCGCTTGGGCGGCGGCGATTTCCTTCACTCGCTCCTCACCGGAATGGACGTGGCCCCGATCGTCGTGATCTTGATCATGATGGCCATCATCATCATCCTCGGCACGTTCATGGACTGGATCGCGATCGTCTTCATCACGGTACCGGTCTTTGCCCCGGTGGTGGCCGATTTGGGCTACGATCCGATCTGGTTCGGCATCCTCTTCGCCATGAACATCCAGATCTACATGCTCAGCCCGCCGTTCGGACCGGCCTGTTTTTATCTCAAGTCGGTTGCGCCCAAGGATGTCACCCTGCAGGAGATATTCGCGGCGGTCTTGCCATTCATCATGTTGCAATTCGTTGGGCTTGCGCTCGTGATCATGTTCCCGCAGATCGCGCTGTGGCTGCCGTCGATCATCTGAGGAGGCACGACATGGATCTCGAACACAACACCAGCGAAAAGCCCGAAATCAAGAAGTTCGGCGTCATTCCCGAGATTTGCGGCGCGATCGCGTGTGCGGCAATCATCGCCTACATGTTCGCATATGCCCTGTAATCGGCCACGGAATGCGATTCTCATTATCCGGAAGGGCGATTCCGTTCAAGTAAATCGGAATTAGCAAAGGACCGGGCAGATCCGTCACCTGCGTTGACATCGTCGTCAGAGCGGTTGGATTGAGGATGCCGACAGCATCTTTAACTTCCCTCCCAATATTACAACTCTCGCTGCTCAGATTTCAAACGGTTCAGATACCGTAGTGCCTCAGAGTTTAGTCTGAGTCAGATGTGTTGTTCCAGGAAGTGCGGCTCAGACTGCAGGTCCAAGTTTAGTTCACTGGCCTCGGCACTGGCTTTGTCAATCTGCTCTTTCATGTTCGTCCAGTAGTCAGATATTTCCTCTGATACACCTGAAGCATCAAGATCTTTTTGGATCGCAGTTGTCAACCGAACTGCTTGCGGCTTGGTAACCAAGCCGGCGATGGCTTCTTCCTGCAGCCAGTGCATTTTTAACCGGCGAATTAGTGCTGTTTCTCCTTTGACCTTGGCGGAATCTAAAGCGTCACGATACAATGACCGGCCCGCATCATGGTTTCCCAACGCAAAATTTAGCATGCCATCCGTTGCTAGGTGGACCGGTGAGCTTCTCCAAGTTTTGTGGACCGACTTGAGTCTTTCCATGGTTCGGGCTGCATCGTCGATCGAGCCGCTGCGCCTTTCTGCATAACACAGGTTGTTCATCAATTTGTGGGAGTTTGAATTTGCAATCAGCCCTTTTCGACAGATTGAAATCGCGGCATCGTAGTCTCTAGCGAACGAGATCGCAAAAAAGGAACCTTCAATAGCAATATGCTCGGAAAAACTCTCTTCACGTTGCCAACTTGAATAACTCTTCACAGCTTCAACCCAATTGCGAGATTTCAATAATGCGTAGGTCGTCGCTTCAGCTGACTTTTCGATCATCGGCATGAGCCGGCTCGAAGTGTCCCCGGGAAGATCACCAGGAGCTTCCCGGCTGAGCCAGGTTGCCTGCGCTAACGCGTTCTCCGATGGATTCGACAGGCTTTGTTTAAGTCTCTTGTTGAACCGCCTTCTATGTCCTGAGGCCCGCTCAAGGGTTGCAAGTGCCGTGGCCAGTTCCGAGGCATGCTCCAACCGAAACCGAGAATGATCCAACATCTTGGAAGCCGACTTTGCAACTACAGAACCGATACCCGCAAACTCCGAGATCGCAATTTCTGCGGCCTGTACCCAAGGATCGGAGGCGATTGCAGAACTTTTGCGTAGCTTCCTGACGGCAGCTCGGGGTTGTCCAACGTGCACCAGAAATCGTGCGAATGAACGGAGGACGTGCCTGTTGTCAGGGTTAACCGCAAGTGCAGTTTTGAACGAATGTTCGGCCGCCTCAGTTTCATCAATGACTGCATACAGCCGCGCTTGCTCTGCGTGAAGCAAACCGTTCCTGACTTGATCTCGCAACCGCAATCTGTTGTCGGCGATGGCACGATAGATGCATTCACGGTTTTTGTAGTCAAATCGATCATGACTTCTGCTTCGGTGAGGGCGCATGATTTGCTGCGCAACGTATTTCGATGTGTTGGTGACTTCGGACGAGTTGATGATTTGCGCTGCGGGGCCGTAAAAAAACCCTTTGTCGACTATGAAGCTCGAACAATCCAACAGTTCCAGTGCGTTATCTATTGTTGGGGTCTCCTGCCAACGTGCATACAAAGCGTGCATCCGACTTGCTCGTGCTAACGCCAATTCCTGACTGGGTTCAACATTCCTCGCACTAACCAATTCAGCAGAAGGTGTGCCAGAGAGGGCACGCCACTTTGGCAATGGTACTCTCTGTTGTTTATCATCCAAGTTCATGACTTTTCCAAAATGGCAAACTTCTTCGTCAAGATGTCTGTTCGTGAGATGAGTCTTTGAAGGTCATGACGCTTCAAACCCTTCGCTGAGTTTCGCGGGTCACCCCTTACCTGTGGATCAACATCTGTCAGGTGCTTCACAGCCTGCAAAATCTCAGCGAGGCATTTTAGGCAATCCTGCCCGTAGGTTGTCTCCACCTGGGATTCCATAACAGTCATTGCGTGGCCGTGGACATCTCTAAGGTACGGCAGAATCCCTTCAAAATCCCCTGACCAACTAGACGGCCCGTACTCTGGCCGAAGATATGTTGACATTACTGTGTTCAAAGACTGTTCAGTCAAAAGAAAAAACATAAGGCTACCGAGCATGTAGACGTCAAATTTTTTTCGGTATTCGTGGCTGATTCTCCGCCCCGTCATGGGTGGGTGGTACAGATAGCCCCATGCTTCTGGTGCGGAGTAGTTTTGATCACCCGCCTCTCTAAGGTTGTCCCAAGGCCCTTGGTGATTTTCGCAAGTAGCCCTGCCCAAGTCAGATAGTTTTTGCAAGGTAGCATCAAACACCAGAAAATTTGACGGTTTGATGTCGTTGTGAGAGATGTCCTTCCGGTGAAGTTGTGAAGCTGCAACTGCAAGATTGTGAATTACGCGAGGGATCCACGAGATTCCCGTTTGTCGGTAAGTTCGAGCAGCTGCTCGAATGTCACCGGTAGCTTTTTCAAATACAATATAGAACACGAGTTCTTTGACGCCATGGTGAACAACTTCAAGTTCACCGTAATCAACAGCACGCACGATTCGGTCCATGCCGGTGGTAGTGCAGATATCAAGCATTTCCCGCTCGAATCCTTGTATGTTGAGAGCGTCCCTCAACCGATCGAACTTGGATTTGCCGTCGTCGATGCGCAACAGACCGACATCGGTCGCCTTCAAAAAATACTCGTCACCTGCATGATTGGCTGCGACATACCCAACAGAGAACATGCCGCCAGTGCCACCCTTCGGAACGGAAACCTTCTCCGTCACCCGCCAAGAGAGGCGAGCCTTCTCTCCCGTGAACGCCTTGCCAACTAGTTCGTGAGACGGAGAACCATCAAGATCCATGCCCTATGCCTGCGTGCTCCGATAATACCTCAAATACCGAAGCAACTCTGTTTCTTCTTCGGCTGTTAGGTTCTCAATCGCGTATTTTCGTTCGTTCGGCCGTCGGAATTCAGATTCTCGACTCCCGGCGGTTCCAGATATGTATCCCGCCCGAAGCATCAGTTCGTCATATTCAACCCGCAATGCCTTTGAGAGCGTGTAGAGAATGTTGGGCGACGGTTTAACGATCTTTCCGCTTTCAAGCTGGCTCAGATACGCGTTTGACACCTGGCGACCCGTTTCAGCTTCAACCTGCCTAAGCGAGTATCCACAATCGTCTCTTGCCTTCCTAAGGTAGGGACCAAGATTTCCTGTGCCCAGACTGATTACGTGCTTGTCCATTGAGTGTAGGTTTGCGGGTTGGCGACGGTTTGAGGCTAGGAGAAAATGCTAATTCCGTCAAGCGTGCAAGTTTCTGCTTGACAAACTTAGCATGCTTACGATATTAGGCATTTATATACTGAAACCATAGGTGATCAAGAATGGAGGTTTCCATGATCGACATTGAAAACTGGGTGCGCAAGCAGCCAGATTCGCAGATTCCTGAAGCTGAGAGCTACCTCCTGCGTCTGTGGGACGGAGATGGCTTTGACGAAAAGCGCTCATTGAGCGATTCGGACCCGACAGGTCGGCAGATCCTGGAGAAGTTTGAACGATTCCCGGCAGATGAACATGTGTTGCTCTACTTGCCCCGCAGCGAAAAGCTGCAAGCAATCGAACTTGACGAAACTATTGATCTGCGGGCACGGGGTCCTGAACGCTTTTTCGCTTTCAAGACCGATAGGCTCTTCAATTTCATCGTGAATGGACGCCGATTCAGCTGGGGTGCATCAGAGATTTCCGTTGCCATTATCCGGCTCGTCGCTCGCATTCCTGACAGTGAGATGTTGTTTCTTGAGCGCTTCGACGAACACGACCAAGAGCTTGCCGACGTAGGCACGGTCCGATTGTCGGGAAAGGGTGTCGAACGAATTGTTTCGCGCCAGCCATCGTGGAAACTCAATGTTCAGGGTGTGTTGCTGACGCTGACGACGCCTGTTGTGAAGGTCAAAGATGCTATGGCTCAGGCGGGCTTCGACCCGAGAAGTGATTGGATTGCGATCCTTAAGCGGAAGGGCGAAGAGAAGCTTCAGGTGTCACTTGACGATACTATCGACCTGACCAGGCCAGGGATCGAAAAACTTCGATTGATGCCGGCCCAAATCAACAACGGGGAAGCGCACACTGAACCCCGTCGTGAATTTGGGCTTCTGGAGAGAGACGAGGCTTATTTGAATGAGCGGAGTCTGCATTGGGAGACATTTTTCGATGGAGAACGCCGCTGGTTGCTGTTGCACAACTTCGTGCTGCCAAAGGGCTACAACCATTCGACATCCTGTATCGCTATTGATGTACCCCCAACCTATCCGCAATCTGAAATCGACATGTTTCATTGCTTGCCTCATCTGAAACTCAGTTCTGGGGGCATCATTTCGGAGACATCAGGACGGACGGTCATCGCAGGTCAGACTTTCCAGCAGTGGTCTCGTCATTTGAATGGCCAGACCCGTTGGAACCCAGCAACCGACAGCATAATGACGCATGTCGCTGTCATCGAAGCCGCTCTCGCGAAAGAGGTAGGGGAATGACCAGAAGTCTCACTTTGACCGAGCGCCAGCATGAAGAGCTACAAGGGATGCTATTTCCAGACGACGGCCTCGAGTCAGCAGCAATCCTGATCTGCAGATACACGGGCCCGAAACGCGAAAGACTGATCGTTTCCGAAGTCTTGAACGTGCCTGATTGCGCATGCGCTGTCCGCAAGCAAGATTTCATCAATTGGCCAGGCGCAAGCATCGAAGAGGCTATCGACAAGGCCGAACATCATGGCGACGCCATCGTGTTGATCCATAGCCATCCCGGTGGCTGGCCGGATTTCTCAAAGGTTGATGACGCAAGCGATCATGCAACCATGCCAAGCCTCTTTGCCGCCATTGGAAAGGAAGGTTTTTTTCATGGGTCCGCAATCATGACGCCTGATGGCGCGATACGGGTTCGCATCTATGACTATTCCGGTAATTCGGAAGAGATCTGCCATGTCTGGCGCGTCGGGCGAAATATTACAAACGTTGCTATGTTGTTTGGTGACCCAGTAATGCCCTTTGGGTCGCGGATGACCGATTCCTTGGCCCACCAGACGGCATGCGTGATTGGTGTTTCCGGCACTGGATCGCTAGTGTCTGAATTATTGGCGCGCAAAGGTGTCGGCCATTTGATTTTGATCGACTTCGATACCATCGAACACAAAAACCTCAACCGTGTTGTCAACTCCACCGTGGCAGCAGCCAATGCGAACCAGCCCAAGACGGCAATGATGGCTAAAGCAATTTCGCACTACGCACCCAATACACGGGTCTCCACAATTGACAAGCCGATTGAAAAGCGAACTGCGGTAGTCTGGGCGTCGTCTGCCGATGTCCTGTTCTGTTGCGTGGACAGCATGACGGGCCGGAGCACCGCTGAACTAATTTCACGCTACTGCCTCATCCCTTTGATTGACGTGGGGGTCACGATCCCGACACGAAGGGATGTCAATGGTCGCCTTCACGTTGCGGATGTTTGTGGACGCATTGATTTCGTTAAACCCGACGGACCCAGCCTGACCGATAGAGGTGTTGTGACTGCAACGGGGTTGCGGGCGGAATACTTGCGGGCCAATGCGCCTGAAGCATTGGAACGGGAGGTTGAGGCCGGGTACATAGTCGGTATCCACGAGGAGGCACCATCTGTAATGGCTCTGAACATGAGAGCCGCATCCGACGCTGTACTGGAATGGATAGAACGCCAATATCCGTATAGGATCGACGGCAGCGAAGGTTTCGCGCGCACAACTTTCTCTCATGCAGCAGGCGAAGTCGAGTTCTTTTCGGAAGGTGATTTTGAGTGTGGACCAACGTACGATCTAGGGAATGGCCTTATCGAACCACTACTCGGAATTCCGAGCCTAGCGGAGTTGGATCGAAAGTATGCAGCATGACGATAGGCTTTTGGCTCCGATCCCTGTGGCAGCGGCACGGGCCAAAACGGCGGCTTATCATCATTGACGGCGACACACCCCCTACTCCGATCCCATCACGTCATGTTTATCTCTGTCGCGACGATGGTGACGACTGGTCAGTGGCTATGCGGTGCCCTTGCGGTTGCGGGGACGATCTCGAACTCATGCTGCTGCAGGAGATAAAACCAAATTGGTCTCTAAAGACGAAAGAACAGGAGCCGCCCACGCTTAAACCGTCCATTTGGCGAAAATCAGGATGTGCGGCTCACTTTTGGCTTCGCGACGGCCATATCCATTGGTGCGAAAAGAGATAACAACCTACAGCCGTGCGAGCCTTTGCACCATATAGGGGTTCGTTGCAAAATTGATGCGCTTGGCGATCTTGGGGCCAAGAGGCAGGGTTAGATTTTCAAAGACAAAGTCGGATCTGGCTGCACGATGCGAATGCCCACCTCTTGCTCTTGTCGGGGCAATCACGATCGCTATTCGGTTCGCAAACTCATGCGAAACGTTTTCTCGATCCGGGCAACGTCAACTGGCTCAACACCGGCTCTCTCCGCATGCTCTTGCCAATTCGCAACTGCACCCAAGACACCATCGATCGCCTGTCGTGCCCTTCTGGGCTTGAGGCCCGCATTCGAGGCGAAGCTCATCAGGTCGTCATGGTCAAAATCGTTCCGTTTCCCAGCGAGACTCATCTGGTGATTACCAGTCCAGGGCCCGCTTGGATTGTAGGCATAGACCACGTCAAAGGCCGGTGACAGACGCCAAGAACCTGACCTGTCCATGAGGAATGCGATGTTCTTGACGTGATCATCCTGGTTGCGGGCCACCACGTTGAACACGGCGCGCCTGAATTGCTGTTCCACGACATCCATTCCGAGCCCGAGAGCTCGGATCGTCAGGACTGCCTGCTCGTACGAATAGGCGGCCGGGTCGTTGAAGTCGAAATGTTGCATCCCGCCGAGAGACTGCATGTGGATCTTGCGACCCTGCTCGTCCCTGTCGAAGCGGCGGGTCATGAAATGACTGCGACCACCCTCGTGGTGGAGCCGGCACTCCGACATGTCGATCCCCGACTCCCTTGCCATGAGGTGATAGGCGTACTCGATCTTTCCGTAGCCTTGCGGGTCGGCGAGTTCCTTGTCGCGGTTGTTTGACACGCCATCGAATTTCAGGAGCCAGTGCTCGTAGCCCTCGTCGGCCTTCACCTGCCCTGACCTGAATTCGCCGGTTTCCCGGTTCCAGGCGAGAACGGCCTTGGCGCGCGCGCCGCCTGCGGAGGTCCCGACGCTCAGGATATCCTCGAGCGCCTCGGCGTCATCCTCGCCCCCGAGCGTCCCGGCCAGATTCCCGCGCTCGTCGAGCACCCTGTTGACGAGAACAACCAACTGGTCCAATTCCAGCCGTTGCGATCGCGTTGCCTTGTCGATGGCTGGCTCGAATTCAAGTGCCCCGACCCCGCGGTTACCGATGTAGCAAAGCCGGTCAACCGGGTTGAAATGGTCCGGGTCTCGGCCCGTTTCCGCAAGCCACGCATCGATCAGCCTGTTGCCAAACCTGTCCGGCAGCGCGTCGGCCAGCATGCCCGGCAGTCCCTGGAAGGTCTCCCCGCGAAGGGCCGGAAACTCGTAGGGTGCCTCCCGGACCGGCATCGTCAAGGGTGCAACCTCGATGCCCGCGCCTACGAATTCCGGATCGTACTGAAAGACGCCAATCCCGCGCGCCTCGTCCCAACTTACAGCGCCAATTCGGCGCCCCCACAGCAAGACGCTCGCGTCAGTCACCTGCCTCGTTGCCCCATGTCCACATAGACTTCGCCGGGCGTTTCGAGGCTGGGCTGGCTCTCCTACGCTCGTTCCCCTTTTTGGTTACGCGTCCGGTTGATACAGCAGAAACCAAGCCGTTAATCGTCGTGCGCTCCTCGCTACCCTTTTTGGAAACGCGTTCAATGGGCCGGACATCCCACTCGGGAAGGGCAGAGAGGATGGCTCCCTCAAGGTCAAGCTCCGTGGCAACGCGAAGGAAAGTGTCGAGAGTCGAGGGCTCCCCCGACTCGAGGCGTCGCAAGGTGCGCACGCCAATGCCAGCCTTTTCGGCAAGTGCAGCCTGCCTCACGTTTCGCGCGAGACGCAGACGCGCGAGCCGTTGCCCGATTTCCAATTCCAATTGTCGCGATGTCAACGTGTTACCCCCAAAAAAAGGCCGCCTGTTGCCAGTCGAGGTCTTTGTTTCACAGCTTGCAGTTCACATATGACCTTTTGCATTAAAGATGTCAATAGGTAACAAATGGCCGGTTAGAAGATAAAGTTGGACTTAATAGGCCGTATTCGGCCTTTTGTTTCGACCGGATATCACATTCCTTCGGCCTACGGAGAACCCTTCTGAGGCATTTCCTGCCTCCCACCAAAAGGGCTCAAACCTGAAAATCCAGCGATCACCCTGCGATACTTTTCGATTGCCACAGCGAAAATATGGGCACGTTGGCTCATTCGGGCTTGTCCAGTCCCGCGTATCGGGCATTTGCTTCCGCAAGCGTGGCCTTCAAGCCCTTCTCGATTGTCGATTTCGAGAACGTCTCGTATTCCGGCACCGGTTGCGCGCCCATGATGGCGACCTGCTCGAGGTAATAGTCCGTGGCAGTGCGAAGCCCTTGGATCTCGTAGACCCGGTTGAGATACATCTTGTGCATCTGCTGCATCTCGCGAGGCATGCGCGCCATTAGCAGCGCTTTCATGCGGGTGGCTTCCTTCAGCTTCTCCAAAGGAACGACCTCGGTGATCAGGCCCATTTCCTTGGCCTCCCGCGCGCTCATCTCACGGCCGGTCAGCAGCAGATCCTTGGCGGTTTTCATGTTCACGAGCCAAGGCAGGAACATGCAGTGGCCGGAAATCCCGTAGCGCACCTCGTTGTAGCCGATGCGGGTGTCGTCCGAGGCGATGGTGATGTCGCAGAAGAGGGTCAGCTCGAAGCCCTTGCCGATGGCAATGGAGTTGACCGAGGCGATCACCGGCTTGGTGATGCGCCAAGGGGTGGTGAACTCATCGAACTGCTTGAAATAATGCGCCCTGTATTCGTAGATCGAGCTGCGATCTTCCTCGGCATCCTCGTCCAGATCATGCCCAGCGCAGAAGCCGCGGCCTGCACCCTGGATGACAATCACGTTCACCTCCTCGTCCGCATCGGCCCGTTCCAGCCCAGCCTGCAACTCGCCAATCAGCTTCAGATTCATGGCGTTCAGTTTTTCAGGGCGATTCAGGGTCAACCAGCAGATATGATCGGCATCGACCTCGTAGATCAGGTGGTCAAAGTCGGACATGGGTATCAGCCTTCCAGGGTCAGCGCCGCATCGACGACGACGGCGCGGGTTTCGGTCAGTAGCAGCGGGTTGATTTCGAGTTCGGAGATTTCAGGATGGGCTTGCGCGTGATCGGCGAGGGCCTCCACCGCATCAAGCACGCTGTCCATGCTTGTTCCGGGTCGCCCTCGATACCCGAACAGAAGGGGCGAGAGCTTCAATCCCCGCAGTGCCGTTTCAATGACGTCGCGGTTCGTGGGCAGGATCAGCGTGGCGCTGTCGCGCATCAGCTCGACGGCAACGCCGCCCACCGCCAAGGTAAGCGCGATGCCAACGCGAGGCACGTGGCGAAGGCCGACCAGCAGTTCGGCCACGGGTTCCGCGATCATCTCCTCGATCAGGAATCCGTCCGGGTGCATCCCCTGCGAGACCAGGCGGTCCTCCATCTCGCGAATGGCCATTGGAAGAGCTTCGAATGAGACGTTCAACGCCACGGCTCCGGCTTCGGTCTTGTGCAACAACCCCGGCACGATGGCCTTGAGGGCACAGTTGCAAGAGAATTCGGGCAGCTCATCGGCGTTCGAGACGACCCAGTGCCGTGGCACGTCAAGCCCCGCAGCCTTGAGCCTTGCCTTGGCTCTCGCCTCGTCAATCTGCTGCAACCCCGAACCCTGCGTGCGCGTCGATACCGCATCGATGAGCATGGAATCCGGATCGATCGTGTCACGCACCGAGCCGTATCGAGCCGCATGGGCCACGGCCCGCAACCCGTCCTCGAGCCCCTGCAACGGGGCCATGCCTGACACGATCATCCTGTCACGCACCTTTGTCGGAAGGGATTCGGCCAGCGTGTTGACGAATGCGGCGGGCCGTCCGCCCGCAGCCACGGCCAGTGCAGCCGTTGTTGAATCCCAACTGCCCATGTCCCAGCCGCCTTCGGGCGGATAGCACATGACTTGCACGAACAGATCGTACGGATCTCGCGCGAAGGCCTGATAGATCGGCAGTTGATCCGCCCTGTCCCAGCCATGGGCGTCAGAAATGTCGAGCGGGTTGGCCGGGCCGACATAGGGCGGCAAGGCTGCATCGATCAGGTGGGCTGCGGTTTCCGAGGGCGGCACCATTTCGAGGCCCAGTTTCTCGGCGATGTCGCCACCAAGTACCGCATAGGATCCCGAAGACGTGACAAATCCCGTCCTCATCCCCTCCGGGATGGCCGTGAAACTCAGCATCTTCAGGGTTTCGATGGCCTCGGTCGGCGTTTCGACCTCGATCCAGCCGAACCGCTCGAACAGGGCGGAGGCAATGGCGGCATCTCCGGCCAGCGATGCGGTGTGCGAGCGGGCGGCACGGGCACCTGTCTTGGACCGACCGCCCTTGATCGCCACGACAGGGATTCTCTTGCGCGCGGCCTTGGCCGCCGCGCGGCTCAACGGCGCGGCGTCAGGCAAGTCTTCGAAATAGATGTTCACTGCCGTCACGCGCGGGTCGTCCAGCACGACGTCAAGCATCGTGGCCACGTCCACCATGGCCTGGTTGCCCAGCCCGATCATGTAGGCAATGGGCTGCGATCGATCAGCGCAACCAAGATCCGAAAGGTAAGCGCCTCCGTTGGAGATCACGGCTGTCCCCCTTGTCGGCGAATGATTGCCGAAGTGGTCCATCATGAAGGCGCACCCATCGAGGAAATTGGCAACGCCCGGACAGTTGGGACCGATCACCGGCATGTCGCCTGCAGCCTCGATCATCGCCGCCTGGCGATCCGCACCATCGGCGCTCTCGGAAAACCCCGAGGTGATGCAGACGGCACCGCCACAGCCAATCTCGGAGAGAGCCGCGACCGTCTCGACGACGGCTTCTTTCGGGATCACCAGAATGGCAAGGTCCGGCGCCCACGGCAGATCGGCCACTGACTTCACGCAATTCAGTCCGCCAATCTCGGTCCGCTTCGGGTTCACCGCGATAGCTTCGCCGTCAAAACCGTTCGCCTGCATGTAGGCAATGGCCGGGGCAATGCCGCCGCCACCGAACCAGGCAACCCTTCTCGGTGACAGCAAGCGCTTCAGCCGATCGCCTCGGATCAAAGCGCATACTCCGCCACCGGATCGCCGATTACCTCCCTGTCGACCTCGACGCCAAGCCCCGGCGCACAATCTTCGGGCACTTTCACCCGGCCATTCACCACCGGGAACGGGTTCTTGACCACGGGCACGGCGGGCAGGTGATAGTCGTAAAGCCCAAAGGTCGCAGTGGCGGGCAACCCATGCGCCAGGTGCGAAACAGCGGCCAGCGTCAGGCCGGTGCCGTAGAAATCCTCTATCCGCATCGGGATGCCCATTCGCAGCCCGATCTCGACCAAGTGACGGTGCTCGGAGATGCCACCGGTGCAGCCCATCTTGAGCACAGCGACATTCATCACCCCATCCTCGACGGCGCGGATGAACGATTCCTGGTCCTCGATGGCCTCGTCCAGCATGAGACCAAGCCCCGTGTGGCGAGCGACTGTTCGGCATTCGGCGTAGGTCTCGCAAGGCTGTTCGATCAGCGGGGCGAGATCGCGCACCAGGGGCATGACCTGCATCGCATGATCGATGCTCCAGGCGCGGTTGACGTCGAACCAGCAGCGCTCGCCCGGCTGCATGGCCCCCTGGCAGGCTCGGATTCGGGCGATTTCATCTTGCGGAGTGCCGTGACCGATCTTGACCTGGAACAGCCTGTACCCCTCGTTGCGGAAGGCGGCAACTTGGGCGACCTGTTCCTCGGGCGAGGCGGTGTTCACGAGACAGAGAACAGGCATGTCATCAACCACACGCCCACCCCACAGGTCCACCAACGGCAGGCCGCGCGCCTTGCCGACAAGATCCCACAGCGCCATGTCGATCACCGATTTCGTGGGCTTGTGGCCGCGCATGACGAAACGGATATCCTCCATTCGCGCGCGGTGGTTCAACGGGTCTGCCCCGAGGAGGGCGGGCGCGATCAGATCGATCCCCGCGCGCGCCGATTGCGGCGAGGTCGGAAGGTAGTAGGACGGTGCGGTCATCGTCTCGCCCCAGCCGGTCACGCCGGCATCCGTGTCGATCCGCAGCACGGTCGTCTCCAGCGGGATCTCCATGTCCAGACTCTTGGTGTAGCGGGTTTCCACCCCCCATTCGTCCAGCACCACGCGATGGACCGTCAGCTTGGTGATCTTCATGGCATGTCCTCCTGCGGCGGGATCAGAACCATGCTGCCCACGTGGGTTTTTTGAAGAAACTCCTCCTGCGCGGCAGCAATCTCGGACAGGGGGCGGGTTGCGGCCACGACGGGGTTCAGACCGCCTTCGTGCAGGATCTCGATCAGGCGCGGGAAGGTTTCCTGCAGATAGGCGGCCGAGCCGAAGAAGCTGAGGTTCTTGAGGTAGAGCGTGCGCAGGTCCAATTGGACAATCGGGCCAGCGATCGCACCGGCGGTGACATAGCGCCCGCCGCGCTTGAGCAGCGACAGACAGGCAGAAAACCCCTCGCCGCCGACCACATCCGCGACCAGGGTGAACTTGCGACCGCCCGTCGCATCAAGGGTTGCACCCGCAAGATCGCTCTCTTCGCGGGTCACAACGAGATCGGCGCCGATTGCCCGAACTGCATCGGCCTTGGAGGCGCGGCAGATAGCGACAACTTCGGCACCATGGTGCTTGGCAACCTGGATCAGGAAGGTGCCAACGCCACCGGAGGCTCCGGTCACGAGAACCAGGTCCCCGGCCTGAAGCCCCGCCATCAGCATCATGTTCATCGCTGTGCCACCGGAACAGGGCAAGGTCGCAAGTTGCTCATCTGAGAATGGCAGGTCGTCGGCAACCCTGACGGCATTGCGGGCCGGCAAGCGCGTGAACTGGGCGAAGGCCCCGTCGTGCTCGGATCCCAGGAACCCCGCGTGTTCCAGCCAGTCCGGATCATTCGGATCATGGATATAGGGCGCACAGACAACGCGCTCGCCGATGCGGGCTGGATCCACGCCATCGCCCACCGCCGCGATGCGTCCGACGCAATCCGCCCCTTGAATGCGGGGGAACCGGATGTCACCAGCCCAATCGCCCATGCCGCCGCTTTCGACGCCAAAACCTTTCTGGCCTCCGGCTTCGGTCGTGCCGTCCCCCACGCCGGAACTGTACCAACCGGTGCGGGTGTTGATGTCGGTATTGTTCATCCCGGCGGCGGTCACGCGCACAAGCGCTTCGCCCGGCCCGGGCTTCGGCACAGGAACATCAGTGCGGTAGCAAAGTCGATCCAGACCGCCGTACCCGGTCAACTGCACGGCCGCCATGCGCGCGGGGATCATGCCGCAGCCTCCGCCCTCAACTCTCGCTTGATCGTGCGGATTCGGGAATGGAGATCGTCGCGATCCGAATAGATGCCTTCGATGAAACGGGTGCCGCCTTTTGCCTCGTAGCATGCACGCCCATGCAGTGCACGACGGTTGTCGAATGCGAGAAGATCGCCGGGCTCATAGCGGAAGGACATCAGGTAGCGTGGGTCCTGAGCCCGAACACAGAACGCGCGATACGCCCTGTAGGAACGGCGCTGGATATGCACGGGAGCTTTCAGCGGGGCCCGCAGGAATGTGTTGTAGCGAATGCCCGTGATCCGCCCCGACGCATCGGTTTCCACCACGGGTCCACATCCGCGATAGTCCGATTTGCGGGCTCGGTTGCTGTATTCCCACACATCCGTGACGAGCGAATGGAAATGGTTAGGTTCCTCGATCCGCATGTCTTCGGCCACCCGGTAGGCATCAACGTAAAGCCCGTCGCCGCCGGTCGTCGTGTTGGCCCTTGTATAAAGGAACTGCAGCCCGTGCGGGGTTTCGCGGGTGGGCAGGTCGATGTGCTGCAAAAGCATGTCCGAAGTGAAAGCCTGGCTATCGGGATCGTCCTTGATCTCAAGCGTGTATTGTCGCCCGAAGTTGCTCTCCCTGACCGGACCGATGCGGGTCACGACCTCCTCGAGGAGCCCGTCGCGCTGCGGCAATCCGCGCAGGCGTGCAACTCCATAGTCTCGCAATGCTTCCAACCACTGGAGGAATACGTGCGGGTTTTCCAGCGCCTCGGGGCCATCGAAAGTGGGCGGTTCGGGTAGATCCTCGCCCCGCCAAAGCACCGGTTCGGGTTCCTTTTCCTCTCCGAACCAGGAAACGCCACGAAGCCACCCGGGATGGAACTCGCTGCGGGTTCCATCCGAGAATTGGACGCTCACAGCCCCGTTCGCTTCGATCCCTGCGCTGATGATGGTCAGATCGTCGGCAATCTCTGTCGGGGACAGGCACATCTCACGCGCCTTGGGGTGGATCGTGTTCGGATCCGGGCTGTTCTCGCGCAGGAGCAGCGCATGAAACTGGCTGGTTGCCCCGTCCGACCAGGTGATGCTGAGCACGTCGTCCCTGTGGGCGCAGGCGGTGGCCGCAAATTCGATGGGCCAGATGTCAAAGTCCGGCGTCCAGGGCAGTTGGGTCATGGGTCCTCCTCCATCCCCAAAAGCGTAGCATGCATTCCAACAATTCGTTTGACAGAAAACAGCGATTGCTTGACTGAAACTTGCAACGCAGAGGAAAGCTCCATGCCAAGTGTCGACATCGTCCTGACCGAGGACTTCCCGATCCTGTCGCTGACATTGGTCACCGAACCGTTGCGCGTGGCCAATCGGGAAAGCGCCGAGCGTCTGTGGCACTGGCGTTTCCTGTCGGTCGAAGGCGGAGCAAAGCTCAGCTCGAGCGGGATTCCCGTGGAGACCGAACCCTTGGACGAGCAACGGGCCGATGTGGTTCTCCTGTTGTCGGCCTACCATCCCGAGGCTTCGCTCTTTCCGGCCCTGCTGCAATGGCTGAAGCGACGGTCCCGCTCGGGCGCGATCATGGGCTGCGTCGACACCGGCGCCCTGATCTTTGCCGAAGCGGGATTGCTGTACCGCACGCCCGCCGCGGTCCACTTCGAAGCCTTGCGCGGATACCGAGAGAAATTCCCCGAAGAGATGTTCGTCGATCGCCTGTTCAGCGTGGACCGGAATCGATGTTCGAGTGCCGGGGGCGTGGCGACGTTCGATATGACCCTCGGCCTGATCGAACGTTTCAACGGCAAGGATCTTGCTATGAGGGTAGCCGAGATCCTGACCTACCGTCCCAGCGAGCATGAAGGCCCGCAACAAAGGTTGTTGACGGACACCGCGCTTGCGCGACTTGATCGGAATCTTGCCCGCGCCGTCGAACTGATGCTCTCAAACCTGGACCAGCCCTGTTCCATTAACGAAATCGCCGAGCGGGTCGGCGTGCCGCTGTGGACGCTTGGACGGTTGTTCAATCGTCATCTCAAGGCGACCCCAGCCTCGTACTATCGCGGCCTGCGGTTGTCCGAAGCGCGAAACCTTCTGCGAAACTCCAGCCTTCGGGTCAGCGAGATTGGCACGCTTTGCGGATTTGCCAATGCGGAAAGCTTCGCAAGGGCTTATCGTCGCCAATTCGGCATGACCGCTTCAGCAGAAAGACAAGAAAACAATCCTGGCACCGAGCAGCCATGAGTCGACCTGAACCGATAGGCGGTGCCCTGGGTATCAGTGACGTCGAGTTTGAATGCCTCGATCTCGTGCAGCACGAAATTCACGGTTGGGCGGCCGGACCTGGCGGGTCGATGGAACAGGAGGCACGCGAAATACCCAGGGCAACCTTGGACGAGAAAGCACCGCACCAGAACTTGGTCGTCGCGATCTGATCGCGCATCGCGCCGCTTGGTGGGGTCCAGCTTGATCCGCCTGCTCGGGAGCCGATTCCCGAACCACCGCAGTTCGACCGACTCAAAGGTCGTCAAGGGTCTCCGAGGATTGGCAGGCGCTCGGAAGTGACATTTCACTTGCCCCGCCAGAAACCGAACATGGGAACTGTCATCGGACGCGCATCATCCCAGGACGTTTCCTGCGACTTTCGCTCGGCATTGATCCACGACGCCAAACCAAATACCCTTGCCAGTCTTTCCAATCGCATCCGGGTGGTGACACGTGGCCAGACAACAGCAAAGCCCCGAAATCTTGCTCACCGATCGCATTCAGTCGTTCAGGCTGGATCGGGCCGAAACCCGCGGCCGCCTCGTGCGTCTCGGCCCGACCCTCGATGCGGTTCTTGCTCATCACGACTATCCCGACCACGTCGCGGAGATGGTGGTGGAAGCAGTTCTTCTGACCGCGCTGATCGGCCATGCAATCAAGCTGCGATGGAAGCTCTCGCTCCAGATTCGGGGCAAGGGTCCGCTCCGACTGATCGCGACCGATTTTCATGCGCCGAGCCGCAAGGGCGCGCCCAGTCGCATTCGGGCCTATGCGGGCTTTGACGACGACCTTCGCACATCGATTACCAAACCCGGCATCGACCTCTTCGGCGAAGGTTATTTCGCGGTGATCATCGACCAAGGCAAGGGCAAGCATCCCTACCAGGGCATCACCCCCCTCGCCGGCCATTCGCTGGCCGCATGCGCGGAGACCTTCTTTGCCCAATCCGAACAGCTCGCGACCATGTTCAAGATCGACGCATCGAACGTCAGATCCGACAATGGACGCACGACCTGGCGCGGTGGCGGCCTCATGCTCCAGCAGTTGCCATCACGGAGCGGCTCTGCACCTGATGCCGGTCATGACGGCGCTGATTCCACCGAGAACTGGACTGATGCGAGAAGTTCGACGATTGATGCCGTCGAGGTCGTGCCGAACGCCGAGAGCAGTTGGGAGCGGGTCAAGATTCTCCTCGACTCGGCGCAGCCGGATGAGATCATCGGCGAGGACGTTTCGCCCGAACAACTGATCCATCGGCTGTTTCATGCAGAGGGTCCGCTGGTGTCGGAGGCGTTTCCGGTTGCCTTCGGTTGCAGCTGCAGCGCCGAGAGAGTCCGCAGATCCCTCTCGATCTATTCGGCGAAGGACATTCGCACCATGATCGACGCCAACGGCAAGGTGACGGCGGATTGCCAGTTCTGCGGAGCCCACTTCGAGTTCGAGCCGACCACGCTCGGATTCGAGGCCCAGGCATGATCGCCGCATTCGGCCCGTTCCTTACATAGCACAACTGGTCTCCCGATGAACGTTGATGCCAACGCAACATGGCTCCCCGGTCTCCAAACACCGGCACCGGCACGTTCGGAGGATCTTGTCATCACGCCGGACCTGCTTCGCCGCGCGTTGACCAACCGAGGCGGTCATTCGCCTTCAAGCGATTTCGACCTGAACGCAGATGCCCTCCTACCGTCTGCCAGACGGTTGCGTCCGGCGGCGGTGCTCATCCCCGTCGTCTTCAGGGATTCCGGCCCGACAGTCATTCTGACGAGACGTCACGAAGCAATGAAGCACCATCCCGGCCAGATTTCGTTCCCTGGCGGCAAGGTCGAGGCGCATGATGCCGGTTCGGTCGAGGCGGCCTTGAGGGAATCCCACGAAGAGATCGGGCTTGAACCCGACCGCGTCAATGTCATCGGCCATCTCCCCGAGCACGTCACGGTCACCGGGTTCAGCGTGACGCCGGTTGTTGGCATCGTCCAGCCCACGTTCGCTCCCGTGCCGCAGGCTGGCGAAGTCGATGACGTGTTCGAAGTTCCCATGACCCACTTCACCAATCCGCAAAAATACAGCGTGCAGGAACGCGATTGGCAGGGTCAGTCACGGCGCTATGTCATCGTGCCATACGGTCCGCATTACATCTGGGGAGCGACGGCCCGCATTCTCATCACGCTCTCGGCATGTCTTCGGGATCATGACACGGATTGATTCAGCGCTGATCTCGACGCAAGCCGTTCGACGGATCTTCGAAGCCTTCGAGAACGCCGGAAGAGACGTGCTGCTCGTCGGCGGGTGCGTCCGCGACTCGCTCCTGGGACGCGAGGCCGCTGACATCGACATGGCGACCGACGTGCTTCCGAACGACGTCATGTCAATCGCGACTGCGGCCGGGATTGCGGCCGTCCCGTTCGGGATCGAGCATGGCAATGTCCGCCTGATCTCCTACGGGCGGGTGGTCGACGTCACCACGTTTCGCAGCGACGTCGAGACTGACGGTCGTCATGCCGTCGTCGAATTCGGAACCCGTCTCGAAGAGGATGCAAGGCGGCGGGATTTTACCATCAACGCGCTCTATGCCCGGGCGGACGGAACGGTGATCAATCCGGTCGATGCCTTGGACGATCTCCACGAGGGCCGGATTCGCTTCATCGGAAACCCTCGCGACCGGATCAGAGAGGATCACCTTAGAATCCTGAGGTTCTTTCGGTTTCACGCCGCCTACGGCAATCCCGACCTGCCGATTGACGAGGACGCAATCGCTGCGGTCACCGAGATGTCGCCGGGCATCGACCGCCTGTCGCGAGAACGGATCACGGCCGAGTTCGAGAAACTTCTGACTGTCAAGAACCCCGTGCGAACGGTTCGCGCGATGGAAGGTGCCGGCGTCCTGAAACGTTGCATGCCGGGCTCCCGCCTTGACGCGTTCGAACGCCTCGTCGAGTTGGAAATCGCGGCAGGGCTGCCGCCAGACTGGCTGGTCCGTCTCTTGGCGCTTGGCGGAAAGCTCGACCGCATTCGCCTCAGTCGGAGCCTGTCCCGACATCTCGGCAGGATCAAGAGCCTCGTCCGGGATCCTTTGCCGTCCGCCGAAGCCGCATATCGGTATGGAAGGGACGTGGCGGTCGGCGCGGCGTTGCTCCGCGCCTCGCAAACTGGGATCGAGCTTGATCCGGATCTGCATGCCGCAGTCGCGCAGGGCAGCGAGGCTCAATTCCCGGTGAAAGCCGCGGATCTGCAACCGGAACTGGAGGGAAAGGCGCTCGGCGACCGCCTGAAGGAGCTGGAATCCCGGTGGATTGCATCAGGTTTCAAGCTGTCGAGGGATCAACTCGTCAATGGATGAGAGTGCCTTGCGAACCCGCGCCGCTGGGGAGGTTGTGCCAGGCCGTACCGAGCGTGGGGCGGACCGAACTTGGCTCCGAGCACGTGCGCAGGTGCACAAGTGCGTGTATCGAGACATCCAAGCCGCACGTCCCGGGGCAGCCGCGTGATCTGGCCGTCGTTTGATCCGCTTTACGCTTTCCTCGTGGTCGGAATGGCGAGCCCGGGGCCCAACGTGATTCTACTGACCACCTACGGCGCCCGGCTCGGGTTTCGCGCCAGCGTGCCCCCGATGCTCGGCATCGTCGTTGGCGTCGGGATCATCGGTGCCGCATCCGGCCTTGGCATGGGAGCCTTGCTGAATTCACGCCCCGAACTCACGTTCGTTGCCAAGGTCGCCGCTGCCATCTGGATCCTGTGGATTGCCTGGTCACTGTTCAAGTCCGAGCGCGGTTCGGAACCTTCGAGGTTTCGGACCCTGTCCTTCGCCGAAGCCGTGCTGTTTCAATGGGTCAACCCGAAACTCTGGGCAGTCGCTCTCGCTGCAACGGCCGGGTTTTCGAAAGGGCTCCCGCCCGTCGAGGAAGCCATGCGACTCGGATTCGGGTTTTCCGGCGTGAACCTGCTCGTCTGCATTTCATGGACAGCGACCGGGGCGTTTCTCGGGCAATTCCTGCGATCGGATGCAAGCTGGAGACGGTTCGCAACCTTCATGGCCCTCGCGCTTGCCGCATCTGCTGCCATGGTGTTTGTCTGACGCCTGGCTGTTGTCTGCCGACTGATTTTGCGGTTCTACCTCGGGCATTCCGACTTCCCAGCGTAAAACGGCCGGGTCACGTGAACGCTCTTGTTCGGCATCCACGCTTTGCCAATCGTTGCACGTTGGGCAAGACTCGTGCTCGGCCCAACTCGCTCACCTGGATGCGACGAACTGCCGAATGATCAGAAAAAAGGGCTTCACGTCACTGGCAGGCTGCTGATCTGTCACCAATATTCGTAAAGTGCCTTTTCCAGCCGACACAGAAAAGTCCGGAACCGTCAAACCATGTATTTCTCGTAATTCGACAAGATTTCGTCATTCACATCTTCGATTTTCTCTTGAACTTCTTGTTCGTTGATCTCGACCTCTTCGAGTTCCCATTCCTGATCATCTTCACCAGGATCGTACACGAAAAACACCAGCTTTGTGGGAAAGTCGATCACTTTATTGGCCGCGACCGGACGCCAAACTTCATCGGTTTCACCCAAATATGGATTGGTCGTGGAGATTATGACCTGACCAGAAAAGTGAAACGCTACACCGAGACGGAATTCAACCTCCAGGTCCAGCATTCCTGAATCGAACTCGTTCCGTACTTTCACATCGATTGAACTGAGGTTGTCACGGTCATGCAACCCGATTCGGTCGACTGCACCTTCCCAATGGGCGAGTTTGACATTTAAACCTGACCCAGTGGTTGTGCAGCTCCCAATGCGTTCGACGATCTCGGAAACGCTTGGCTTTACTGACCGCTCCCCGCACTGTTCAAACCAAGTGCGAAAAGCCTCTCGCAGTCCGTCTTGGGCCTTTTCCGAATCCAAGGCATCCTCCATGTGAGATGGCAAGGATGACTATTGGTCCACCTCCTTTGAAGTGCAAGCCCAAATCGCCTCACTCGGCAAAGTGCTCGTGTCTGCCAAGGAATCGTCGATCTCGTGGCTTACGCCCAGCAGGGCCGAGCATCTTGGTCACGGGGACGTGGCAAAAAAACGTCTTTGAAGGGTCGCGGCTCAGTTCCAACCGCATCGAGGGAAAACCGTCAGGAGTCGATCGCACTGCGCATCGCCGAGATCGCGAGGCGAGCCGAGGTCGGCATGCTTGTCCTGACCCACTTGCAGCCAGACCTCGACACTTTCGGCATCACGGAAGGCATGATTCGCGAAATGGCCAACATCTTCGACGGCCCAATCGTCGTCGGTGAAGATCTCATGGAAATCCCCATCAAGTCGCCATCGCTGGGTCCGGCGGACTGACCGCTCTCGACCTTGAAGGAAAGGGCACACACGGAAGCGTTCCCCCCTACTTCGCACTGATCGGCACATCGGCGCTTTCGACACGGTAATGGACGCGCGTGCGGGCGCAGGTGACGACGTCGCTCGAGCCCGCGATCTGTATCCCGATCAGTCGTCCAAGAACGAAAGACCCGCCTCGCTTCCCGCAGCACATGGCCACGGCCTCTCGTGAGGTTGTCGCGCACAGGCGATCACGACACGCGTGTTTTTCAAGGGATGCAACAGCAACTATAAGGCACGGCAGACAACCGGGATTCTCCGGCAGAGAACCAGCACGCACGCATGATGTTTCGTCTCTTCGAAAACTCCATCGACCCCTACGGTCCCTATGACGAAGGCGACACGCCGCCAGCGCGCCTGTGGCCGTTTCTGCTGTCGTATCTCAAGCCGTTTCGGTGGGTCCTCCTCGCTTGCGTCATCCTGACTGCCATGGTCGTCGTCGGCGAGATCCTTCTGATCTACCTCGCGGGGCAGATCGTCGACATTCTTTCGGGCACCGAACCCGACCGGTTCTTCACCGACTACTGGCTCGAGGTCACGCTGATCGTCATCGGCCTCATTTTCGTGTGGCCGTTGGTCGAGTTGCTGCACGGCTTGTTCATGCATCAAGCCGTCTTTCCCAATCTCGGAACGCTGATCCGCTGGCGGTCGCACCGCCATGTCATTCGCCAGTCGGTCGGCTGGTTCGAAAACGACTTCGCCGGCAGGATCACGAACCGGATCATGCAGACTGCGCCGGCCGCGGGCGAAGTGGTCTACGAGATCCTTGATGCGGGCACCTACGCGCTGGCCTATGTCATCGCCGCCGCCATTCTGCTGTACGGTGCAGACGCGTGGCTAGTCCTGCCGCTGATGCTATGGGCGTTTCTCTACATCTTGATGATGATCGTGTTCATCCCGCGAATCGGGCGCGCATCGATGCTGTTTTCCGATGCCCGTTCGGCGATCACCGGCCGGATCGTCGACAGCTACACCAACATCGAGTCGGTCAAGCTGTTCGCGCACAGCGGAATCGAGGAAGAGTACGCGCGGGAAGTCATCGAGAACTCCCGCAAGGCGTTTCAGCGCCAGATGCGGCTGATCACGCTGACCCAGACCCTGCTGAACGCTCTCAACATGTGCCTGATCGTCTCGGTCGTCGGCCTCACCGTCTACCTGTGGTCGGCGGGCAGCGCGACAATCGGAGCGGTTGCCGCGTCGGTGGCGCTGACGCTGCGCTTGCACACCATGACCGGATGGATCATGTGGGCAATGTCGTCGATTTTCGAAAATCTCGGCGTCATTTCCGAAGGCATGATGACAATCGCTCAACCGATCGACCTGACCGACACCGATGACGCTGCCGAACTCGAACTCAAGGGTGGCGAGGTTCGTTTCGAGAATGTCGTTCACCACTACGGAAAGCTCTACGGCGGGCTCGAGGGCGTGACGCTGACCGTGCAGGCTGGCGAAAAAGTCGGAATCGTCGGCAGATCGGGAGCCGGAAAGTCGACCCTCGTCAAGCTTCTGCTGCGTTTCTACGACACCGAGTCGGGCGTGATCTCGATCGATGGACAGGACATCTCGCAATTGTCGCAGACATCACTGCGCTCGCGGATCGGGATGATCACCCAGGACAGTTCCCTCCTTCACAGGTCCGTTCGGGCGAACATCGCCTACGGGCGGCCGGAGGCAACCGATGTCGAAATCCGCGAAGCGGCGCGCAAGGCCGAAGCCGACCGCTTCATCGACGGATTGCAGGACCTCGAAGGGCGGAAAGGTTACGACGCCTTCGTCGGCGAAAGGGGCGTCAAGCTTTCGGGGGGTCAGAGGCAACGCATCGCGCTCGCCAGGGTGATCCTCAAGAATGCACCGATTCTCGTTCTCGACGAGGCGACATCAGCTCTCGACTCGGAGATCGAAGCAAGCATCCAGGAGACCCTTTACGGCGTCATGGAAGGCAAGACGGTCATCGCCATCGCCCACCGGCTCTCGACCATCGCGCGGATGGACCGCATCGTCGTGCTTGATCGCCAGAAGATCGCCGAAATCGGAACCCACGACGAACTCCTCGCCAAGGGCGGGATCTATGCGCGATTCTGGAAGAGCCAGTCGGGCGGATTCCTCGGGATCGACCCTGCGGTTCAGGCCGGAAACCAGCCTGCCGAGACCGGATCGTGACAGAAGGTGGGCCGGTCAGCCGGTTTCGCTCGCAACACCAGCCCGCGCCGTCCGATCGAGCGGCGGTGATGCATCAAGAATTGGCGGAATTTCCTTGAAGGACAGCCGGTTGCGTACCCGCTGAGGCACGCCGCCCGTCAGTCACTCCGGGTCGAGCGGTTGCGTGCCCGTGGGCGCGCCATCGTCGCCGAGGGTGATCATCCTGACCTTTTCCTCGGCCGCCTTGAGCTTTTCCTGGCAATGCAGCTTCAGCTTCGATCCCCGTTCATACAGAGTGATCGAATCCTCGAGCGAGACCTTTCCCTGTTCGAGTTTCTGAACGACGTCCTCGAGTTCGGACATCGCTTCCTCGAAACTCATCTCGCCGATGGCAGGGCCTTCACTCTCGCTCATTTTCCGTACTCCATGAGAACCTTGACATGGACCGCCACCGCCTCCGCAAGAGCGCCGAGGTCGTACCCGCCCTCGAGGCTCGAGACCACGCGGCCGTCGCAGACTTCGCCGGCAACGGAGCAGAGTTGCCGGGTCGCTTCGGCAAAGTCATTGTCATTGAAATTCAGATTGGCCAATGGATCCTTTTGGTGGGCGTCGAAGCCTGCCGAGATGATGACTAGTTCGGGACGATGCTTGCGAATTGCCGGCACGATGTCTTCGAAAAGCGCGTCGATCAGCGCCCAACCATCGCTTCCCGGCGCGATCGGGATGTTCATGATGTTTCCCGACGCGCCGCGTTCGTCACTTTTTCCCGATCCGGGGTAAAGCGGCATCTGGTGGGTTGATGCAAAGAAGATCCGCTCGTCGTCCCACACCAGATCCTGCGTTCCGTTTCCGTGGTGAACGTCAAAGTCGACAATCGCCACCCGCGAGATGCCGTGATTCGCCATCGCGTGCCGCGCGCCGATGACCACGTTGCCGAACAGGCAGAAACCCATGGCCTTTTGTCGCTCGGCATGATGACCCGGGGGTCGGACCGCGCAGAATGCGTTTTGCACGTCGCCATTCATGACGAGATCGACGGCCAGCGTCATCGCGCCGACTCCCCGCCTTGCCGCTGCGAGGCTGTGGGGGTTCATTTGCGTGTCAGCGTCCAGCGAGACCAGCCCGCTCGAGGGAGACGCCGCCTTGATCGCGTCGAGATAGGCCTGCGGGTGCGCGAGAAGTATCATCTCGTCGGTGCCGAGCGGGGCATCCATTCTCGTCAGACCGGCAAACTTGTCGTCATCCAGTCGCGCCATGATCGCCTGGAGGCGCTCGGGACGTTCGGGATGGCCGGGAAGATTCGCGTGTTCCAGGCAATCCTTGTGGGTAATCAGTGCGGTCGACATGGCATCTGTCTATCGGCAGCGATCATCGGCAACAAGCGTGGATCCCCGGCGAGCCAGGCGAAACCGTGCATGCAATCGCATGAACCGAAACTCGGCGCGGGGATGAGGAATCCGGTTCATGTCAAAGGCCATAGCGCGACATGAGCAACCGATCCTCGATGTGATCAAAGGCTGCATGAGCAACGCCGGTTCCGATGGTGCCAAGCAGATTTCGCCGCTTCCCGTACTGCTTGAAACGAATCTTCTCTCCAAACACCTCCTGCATCTTGGGGATGAGATGACCGATTCCGTCGGCGAGGCCGAGTTCGACAGCAGTCCTTCCCGCCCAGAACCGACCGGTAAACAGGTCGTCGCCGTTCAACTGATCTCCACGCCGCGAACGGACCTGTTCGATGAACTCGTGGTGAACCTGGCCCTGCAATTCCTTCAGGCGTTCGACATGGTCGGGGTCTTCGGGAAGGAAGGGGTCGAGAATGCTCTTGTCCTTGCCTGCAGTGTGAACCCGTCGTTCGATCCCGGACTTTTGCAGCAGATCCTGGAAACCGAACGACGAATGAATGACGCCGATCGACCCCACGATCGAATTCGCATCGACATAGATTTCGTCTGCGGCAACGGCCAGCCAGTACCCTCCCGACGCCGCGACGTCCTCGACAAAGGCATAGACAGGAATGCCCTTCGACTCGGCGAGCCTTCGGATTCGGGCCGCGATCAGCGACGACTGTACGGGCGAGCCGCCAGGAGAATTGATCTTGATCGCGACTGCGCTCGGTTTTCCGCGCCCGAAGGCGCGCTCGATCACCGGTGCCATGGTCGAGTCGCTGAGACCGGTCGAACGCATTCGGCCGCCCGAATGAATGATCCCCTCAAGCAACAGGACAGCGACAAACGGTTTGCGTTTCAGGAAAGGCAGTTTCTTCATCGTGGCCGACCTCGTGAACCGTTGATGGCGGACATCCATGCGAGCGCTCTCAGTCAAGTCAGCGAGTTGTCGAGAACATTCGCCAAACCCGATGACTCCCATGTTTGCAAGCTGACGGTCTCTTTGGTTGAAGTCGGTGAAGGTTGCAAGGCATGCCTGAACGCCGTCCGCCGGCTCGGGTCAAAAAAGCGGCGGCTGTTCACTCTTCACCTGACCGTCGGCGACGCAGTCATGCTGTCGGAAGCGCGGGCGATCGATCGAACCCGACCGTGCCGATGAGTGCGCGGATCAAGACGCCGGCAAGTATCCGTTCGTCCTCTCTCGCTGGGGTTCGTCAGTCGATCATCCACGTCCCGTCGGGCGTGAAGGCGTGAAATGCGAAGGCGAAAGCGACGTCATGGGGGATGTCTGCACCTGTTGCCGCATCCCTGACCCTGACCGAGCCGACCTCGCGCCCGCCGGCGATGGAACCGCTGTCAAGGGCGGACGCCGTTCCCTCCTTCCAACTGATCCGAACCCCGTCCTCGGTGATCTCGCCTGCGTCTCTCACGCGAACGAGCGGCCAGGCGCGGTCGCCGACCACGACCACCCGGGCCAGCGGTGGAATGTCGTGGGGCGGATTGTCCCCGCCGTAGAGAAAGGGCGAGAACGACGTGTCGTAACCGACATAGGGGTTGGCGCCGTAAGGCCTCGGATAACCGGGCTCTTGCATCACGAGACCGTCCGGATTGCGAGTGCGGAACTCGAACCAGCTTTCGACCCAGCCGGGAACCTGATCAAGAACCGTCCCCGTCATGACGCCGACGATGGCCACGCCTTCGAACTGCTGCCACCAGCTTTCGGTCTGGCGATCGTACATCACCATGTCCGAATGGCGGAGTTTGCCCGACACGCCGAATGAATAGGTCTCGCTGCCGATGCGTCTGTCGAAGATCAGCCCCGAATTGCACAAGGGACAAAAGGTGACCGCAACCGGAACGTCTCCGATGACGTCGTTGACGATTTCGTGCCAGATCAGATAGCGAACCGGATACGCTCGCGGAACTTCGCCCTCGATTTCGACCGTCATGACCGGTTCGCGGTCGTGGAACCCGTCGATCGATCCGACCGGCACGAACGAGGGACTGTCGATCGCGGGGATGCCATCCTTCGGCGGCCCGCCGCTCATGATTTCGCTCAGATCGACCGCATGAATCGAGAAGTCCGTGTCGGGCCACTCGTGCACCCAGCGCGACGGATTCGACCACGATGCTGTCGTCGCAATGGCAAGTGCCACCGTCGAGCCGAGCAGTGACTTGATCAATGTGGACATTCGGATCTCCCCCGCGCGTTCAGAACGTTCTAGGGATCGGAATCGCATGCAGCAGGTGAAACATCCACTCAGCGACCGTCACGGCGAGGTGATCACCGTCGGCTTTCGCAGCCCGGCGCGCAGTGACTCTCGCTTTTGCGAGTGCTGGCTTGCAGGACCCGCAACCGATCAGTCGGGCACGAGCGTGTAGCCCGAGCCGCGAACCGTTTGCAGGTACCGAGGCGCTCGCGGTTCGTCCTCGATTTTCTTGCGCAGTCGCGTGATCTGGACATCGACCGCGCGCTTCTGCGCCGTGCTGCCCGTGCGCCTGAGAATCTCGACCAGGCTCGCGCGCGAGAAGGCTTCCCTCGGCTTTTCCGCGAAGGCCTTCATCAGGTTGGTTTCGGTCGAAGTCAGACGGATCTGCTTGTCGTCATGCCACAACTCCTGCCGGGAAATGTCGTAGGTGCGACTTCCGAGCCGCAAGGTCTTTTGCTGGACCTCCTCTTTTTCTTCCGGCTGCGTGACACGTCGCAGAATGGCATTGATCCGAACCAGGAGTTCCCTCGGTTCGAATGGCTTGGCGAGAAAATCGTCAGCGCCACACTCGAATCCAAAAACGAGCCGGTCCGTATCGCTGACTGCGGTGAGCATCAGAATCGGAGTCTTGACGCCGCTTTTGCGAAGACTTGCGGCAAACTCGAAACCGTTTTCGCCCGGCATCATGATATCAAGCACGATCAGGTCGAATTCGAGCCCTTCCATGATGACCCGGGCGTGGTCGGCATCCCGCGCCCCGCTCGCCCGGTATCCGTTCGTGATGAGGTATTTCTGCAGCAGACCCCTCAGACGCACTTCGTCATCGACGACGAGGATGTGGGCTTTCGGTCCGGTCGACATGTCAGTTCTCGCCAAGATGTCGGGCAAGTTGCCGCATGTGATGGTCCATGATGTTCTCGAGAACACGGCGGAATCCCTGGACCGCGTCGGGTCCGGCAACCCGATAGGCATCGTGCATGCGCTTGCGCTGGGCTTCGGAGAGCTGTCGCTCGAGATCCCTGCCTCGTTCGGTCAGGTAAAGGTTTCGTTTTCGCCGGTCATCTCCGTCGATCCGGCTTTCCATCATGCCGTCACTCGCGAGTTGGCGTCGAACTCTCGTCAGCGACTGCTTGGTGACGCCGAGGATCTCGAGCAGTCGATTGACCGTGATCCCCGGGCTTCTGTTGATGAAATGGATCGCGCGGTGGTGGGCGCGCCCATAGCCGTACTGCTCGAGAATTCGGTCAGGATCCGAGGTGAAGCCCCGGTAGGCAAAGAACATCAGCTCGATGCCCTGCAGCAGCTGGTCGTCGGTCAGAAAGAGCTGCGGTTCCCGGCTCGTCTGTGTCTGTAACGATTGCTGGTCCTGCATGCCTGATCCCGTGGCGAGAACGAATTTGGCGGTTCAACCAAAACTGTCTGCCATAATACGTCAGAATTGTTGACATAGCTAGAGGCATTCTCTAACGGTGCACGAGATTCTCGCCCATGCGTGGGCGAGAATCGGCGCATTTCGGCTTTTTGGATTGCCGATTCGACAGCCTGTCGGAGGGACGGGCGGACAACACGCAGCAAACGGGGTGGGGAATCATGGCCGGCGGCGCATATCATGATCGCGAAGGGTACATCTGGCTCGACGGAGAACTGGTTCCGTGGCGCGAGGCCAGTGTCCATGTCCTGACCCATGGGCTGCATTACGCCTCGTCAGTGTTCGAGGGCGAACGCGCCTACAATGGCCGGATTTTCCGGGGCCGCGAACATTCCGAACGATTGCTGGAGTCCGGTCGTTACATCGACATGCCCATTCCGTACACGGTCGACGAAATCGAGGAGGCCAAGTACCAGACGATGAAGGCCAATGGCCTCAGCGATGCCTACGTTCGTGCCGTCTGCTGGCGCGGTTCGGGCGAAGACATGGGCGTCTCCTCCTCCCGCAACCCGGTAAGGATGGCGGTCGCCGCATGGGATTGGGGGGCATACTACGGCGATGCCAAGAACGTGGGCGCGCGGCTCGACATCTCGCAATGGAAGCGGCCGTCGCCCGAGACGATTCCGTGCTTTGCCAAGGCGTCGGGGCTTTACATGATCTGCACGATGTCAAAGCATGCCGCCGAGGCGAAGGGATGTTCGGACTCCATGATGCTCGATCATCGGGGGTACGTTGCCGAAGCAACCGGCGCCAACATATTTTTCGAGCGCGACGGAGTCGTCCACACGCCGTTGCCCGACTGTTTCCTGAACGGGCTGACGCGCCAGACTGTCATCGGTTTGCTGAAAGATCGACAGATCAAGGTCGAGGAGCGTCACATCCTTCCATCTGAACTCGCGGATTTTCGGCAGTGCTGGCTGACGGGGACGGCCGCTGAGGTCACGCCGGTCGGTCAGATCGGAGACTACAATTTCGAGGTGGGCGACATGGTGCAGGCCATCGCTGCCGATTACGAGAAACTCGTCCGACAGGCGGATTGAACCGTTGCGACCGCATGCCAGCGATCACGAGTCTGGTCGCGAATGGCAGGCGGTCCGCTCAGACCGGGCATAGAGGGCCGTCGTGCCGACCTCGCCAGGTCACTCACGTGCGATCGTTTCGATCACGGTAGTCTGAAGCATCAGCGCCTTGATCAATTCCCTCGAGGGAGTCCCGCTCGGGAACCGCCAAGTGAACGGAAGGCGAGCCACCCTCGACCCCAGTTCGGGAACGGCGGCAATTTCCTTCAGAAACCATGCCGCGCGCTGGCCCCAATCAGTCGAGCACCCTCTGCCGGTCGGAACTCACCGGCACCTGCCGTGTCCAGTCGGCATAGTCGCCCGTAGTGGCCTTTTGATGGAGTGCCCGCAGGGCGTCCACCGGATCATCGGGATGATGATCGATCCGCAAGTCCAAGGGAGGACGATCCGGATGCAGGACTAGCAGCGCGGCCGACAGTAGCCCGCGAAAATCGCTGCCGGCATCCTGTCCCGCTGCCAGCGACAGCAGCAGACGATGTGCAAAACCGTCGTTCGCGCCGGAAAAAGTCTCCGCCATGGCTGCGAGGACGGATTCGCTTCCCAGCATGTTTCCTGCGGCGATTCCACCAGCAAAGACCAGGCTGCCCTTGATGTCCTGGTTTTCCGAACCGGTGAAGGCGGCGGCCTCGCCTTTCAGGTCCATGGCTGCCAGTTGCCGATGCTCCCGCCCCCGGTCGCCTGAAGTGACAGCCTGCACAGCCTGTTTCGGGCTCGACCCGCCGCGCATGTGCTGCAGGACCTCTTCGCCCCAGAATGTCGATGGCGCCGCTCCCTGGCTCGCCGACATGCCCGCCTCCAGATCGCCTTTCAGCACCCAACCGCCGACGCAGAGGCTGCCGGTGGCCGCGGCACCGCCGATGGCGCCGGTCTCGGGATCATGTGCGAGAATCGAAAACGTCATGCCTCACCTTGGTCGATCGGGAGTCCCGCAGGTATCACGACAACTTGACGATTGCAATTTATCATGATAAATTAACCGCTGAAAATTCAACGGGGAGAACTCAAATGACGCTACTTTCCTGGACCCGCAGGGGGCTGATGGCCGCCGCGGGGGCAACCTTTGTCGTGGCTGGCCTGAGCGGTGCGGCGACAGCGCAAACGCCACCCGGCGTTCTGATCGTCGGTCAGATCGCCGAACCGAAGTCCCTTGATCCTGCAGCCGTGACTGCGGTCAACGATTTCCGGATTCTCGTGAACGTCTACGAGGGGTTGACGCGCTACAAGTCCGGAACGCTGGAAGTCCAGCCGGCGCTGGCCACCAGCTGGTCGATCAGCGACGACGGCACCGAATACACCTTCGCCCTGCGCGACGGTGTCAGTTTCCACGATGGAACGCCGTTCAACGCCGAAGCGGTCAAGTTCAACTTCGACCGGATGCTCGATGAATCGCACCCGTACCACGACACCGGCCCGTTCCCGCTGTCCTTCTTCTTCGGGGCCGTGGAATCGACCGAGGTGGTCGACGAGATGACCGTCAAGTTCACGCTCAACGCGCCCTACGCGCCGTTCCTGTCGAATCTCGCCTATCCCACCGGCTTGATGGTCTCGCCTGCCGCCGTTGCGGAACACGGCAAGGATTTCGGCCGCAATCCCTCTGGCACCGGTCCGTTCAAGTTCGCCGAATGGCGCGCCAACGAGGCGGTCGTCATCGAACGCAACGACGACTACTGGGGCGAGGCGGCCGGCACCATGGCCGTCGTGTTCCGACCGATCACCGATGCCAACACCCGCGTGGCCGAAATGCTCGCCGGTGGCATCGACCTGATGGTCGAGGTGCCACCGACCTCGCTCGGTCAGTTTGACGGTAACGGCTTCAGCATCGTCGAACAGGCCGGTCCTCACGTCTGGTTCCTGATCCTCAACGCAAAGGAAGGCCCCTTCGCCGACAAGCGCGTTCGCCAGGCAGCCAACTACGCGATCAACAAGGAAGCGATCGTGAACGACGTGCTCGAAGGGACGGCAACCGTGGCCGCAGGCCCGACCCCGCCCGCCTTTGCCTGGGCCTACAACGAGGCGCTCGATCCGTATCCCCACGATCCGGAAAAGGCCAAGGCGTTGATCGCCGAGGCCGGAGCCGAGGGTGCGACGTTGACCTTCTACGTGACCGAAGGCGGCTCGGGCATGCTCGATCCGGTGCCGATGGGCACGGCCATCCAGGCCGACCTCGAAGCCGTGGGCTTTGACGTGAAGATCGAGACCTACGAATGGAACACGTTCCTTGGAGAAGTGAATCCGGGTCTCGAGGGCAAGGCGGACATGGCCGAAATGGCATGGATGACCAACGACCCCGACACGCTGCCCTACCTGGCGCTGCGCTCGGAAGCCTGGCCCGACAAGGGCGGGTTCAACTCGGGCTACTACGCCAATCCAAAAGTGGACGACCTGCTGGAAGCGGCCCGCACCGCAACCGACCAGGACGAACGCGCACGGCTCTATCGCGAGATGCAGGCCATCGTGCAGGATGACGCGCCCTGGGTCTTTGTCGCCAACTGGAAACAGAATGCAGTGACCAACGACCGGGTCGAGAACTTCTCACTGGAACCCTCGTTCCTGCTGCATCTGCAAGGTGTCGTGAAAAACTGACGCATCATGCCCCGGGCGCCGAGTGCGTCCGGGGCCCGCAACCGGGATTCTTCGCGAGCCTCGGTTTTTCCTGTTGCGCTTCGGCGTTTGGTCCGGATTTTGCGAACAAGTGCGGCGCCGCGCCAAGAGGGGAACCATGGGCGGGTACATTCTCAAGCGATTGATCTCCGCCATTCCCGTCCTGCTCGGCATCACGATCATCGTCTTTCTGATCATGTCGCTGATCCCCGGTGATCCGGCGACAGCGATCCTCGGTTCATACGCCACCCCCGAAAACGTCGAGAAACTGAACCGCGACCTCGGCCTCGACAAGCCGATGGTGCAACGCTACTTCATCTGGCTCGGCAACATGTTGACCGGCGACTTCGGCCGCTCGTTCTCGCTCAACCGCCCGGTGATCGATGAAGTGCTGGAACGGTTCAACGCCACGCTGATCCTAGCCGGAACCAGCTTTGTCATCTGTTCGGTTCTTGGCATTCTTGCGGGCGTCGTCTCGGCCGCGCGCCAGTACGGTCTGGCCGACAAGGCGATCACATTCGTAGTGCTGATCGGCATCTCGGTGCCGTCCTTCTTCCTCGGCACGATGATGATCCTCCTGTTTGCGGTGAACCTGCGGTGGTTGCCGGTTTCAGGGATGTTCTCGATCTATGGCGGAGGCGACCTGCCCGACCTGATCGACCACTTGGTCATGCCCGCGCTGGCGCTTGCGGCCGTTGCCACCGGCGTCATTGCCCGATTGAGTCGGTCGGCCATGCTGGAAGTCCTGCGGCAGGACTTCATCCGCACCGCGCGAGCCAAGGGGGTTCCGGAACACCGGGTGATCATGGGTCACGCGCTGCGCGCGGCGATGGTCTCGATCATCCCGGTTCTGGGCATTCAGGCCGGTTTCGTTCTTTCGGGCGCAGTCTACATCGAGATCGTGTTCCAATGGCCAGGCGTCGGGCGCATGCTGGTCGATGCGATCCTCAAGCGCGACCTGCTCCTGGTGCAGGGCGGTGTCGTCTTCGTCGCCGCCTGCTACGTGCTCTTCAACATTGTCGTGGACGTGGCCCAGAGCCTGCTCGATCCGAGGATCCAGACGTGAGGGCCTTCCTGGCGCTGCTGTTCCGCAACCGGTTGGCGGCGGTGGGGGCCGTGGTTCTCGCGGTGATCTTGCTGCTCGCTTTGTTGACCCCGATATTGCCTTTGCAGGATCCCGACATGACCGCGACGGCCGACCGGTTCAAGCGACCGCTGTCGGATGGCCATCTTCTCGGGACCGATCACCTGGGGCGCGACCTGCTGAGCCGCCTGCTTCATGGCACCCGACTCTCGCTTGCCGTGGGCGTCGCGGCCGCGCTGATTGCAGCGACCATCGGTTCCACCATCGGGATTGTCGCCGGGTATTTCGGCGGACGCATCGACAATTTCATCATGCGCGGCGTCGACATGCTGATGGCGTTTCCCTACATCCTGCTGGCCCTTGCGATCGTCGCGGCCCTTGGCCCCGGCCTGATGAACGCGCTCATCGCCGTGGCTGCGGTCAACGTCCCCTTCTTCGCCCGGAACATCCGCGGAATCACCGTCGGGCTTGCCGGCCGCGAGTTCATCGATGCGGCGCGACTGGCAGGCATGGGGCACACGAGGATCATTCTCACTGAGCTTCTGCCCAACGTCCTGCCGGTCATCGTCATCGCCATGTCGACCACCGTGGGCTGGATGATCCTGGAAACGGCAGGTCTGTCCTTCCTCGGCCTCGGCTCGCAACCGCCGCAGGCCGATCTCGGTTCAATGCTTGGCGAGGCCCGCTCGGCAATGATCTCGCACCCGCACACGTCGATCGTGCCGGGCATCATGATTTTCGTGATCGTCATGTCGATCAACCTCCTCGGTGACGGCGTGCGCGATGCACTCGACCCGCGCTTGAAATCCGGCGCGCTCAACCGACCTCAACCAACGACGCAGGTGGCTCGGCAAGGTGACATTCCCGCTGCCACCGACGATCTCCTGGCCATTCAGGATCTCTCGACCCGCTTCCACGTTGGCAAGCGTGTCCACCGTGCCGTCAGCAACGTGTCGTTGGCGCTCAAGCCCGGCGAGTGCCTTGGCGTCATTGGAGAGAGCGGCTCGGGCAAGTCTGTTACAGCGCTTTCGGTCATGGGTCTTGTTGCCTCGCCGCCGGGCATGATCACCGGCGGCGCGGTGCGGTTCCAGGGCGAGGACCTGATCGATGCCCCTTACGAAACCCTGCGCCAGATGCGCGGCGATCGGGTCGCCTACGTCTTCCAGGATCCGCTTTCCACGCTCCACCCGCTCTACCGGATCGGCCGGCAACTGGCCGAGGCGATCAGGTCGCATCACAAGGTGACGAGCGCCGAAGCGCGGGCCCGCGCGATCCAGCTTCTGACCGACGTGCGCATCCCAAACGCCGAGGCACGAATTGACAGCTTTCCGCACGAATTGTCGGGAGGAATGCGCCAGCGCGTCGGCATTGCCATGGCGCTCGCGAACGACCCTGACGTGATCATCGCCGACGAGCCCACGACTGCGCTGGACGTGACCGTGCAGGCGCAGATACTGTCGCTGCTGGACGACTTGCGGCGCGACCGCGGACTTGCGATCCTGTTCATCACCCATGATTTTGGGGTGGTGGCACGGCTTTGCGACCGGGTGGCGGTCATGTATGGCGGTCGCATCGTCGAAGAAGGCCCGACGAGTGCGGTGCTGGAGTCGCCCGCGCACCCTTACACCAGGCGCCTGATCGCCTGCGTGCCCGAACTGGGCGGCGGACGGCGCGAACTCTCCGCCATTCCGGGCCTTCCCCCTTTGGTCGACGACCTGCCGGTCGGTTGCGCCTTTGCACCGCGTTGCGACAAGGCACGGGCTGACTGCCGCAGCGGTCGCATCGAGCTTACGGGCACGGAGCCTCGCGCCGTGCGCTGTCTCCACCCCGAGGTGGCGGTCTGATGCCGGCGCTCGCGGTCGAGAACCTCGCCAAGACGTTTCCGCTGGGACGGCCGCTGTTCGCGAAGCCCCGAACCGGGGTGCGTGCGGTGCGACCGATGAGTTTCGAGGTGGCCACCGGCGAGACGCTGGGCGTGGTGGGCGAATCTGGCTGCGGAAAGTCCACCTTGGCCCGGATGCTCGTGGGGTTGCTGGAGCCCAGCCACGGCATGATCAGGATCGAGGGCCGCGCGCTCGACAACGCCGACCCGACGACATTCGGAAAACTGATCCAGTACGTCTTCCAGGATCCGCAAAGCTCGTTCAACCCCCGCAAGACCATACGCCAGGTTATGGAAGCTCCTCTGAAGAGGCTTCACGCGATGCCCAAGCCCGAGCGCGACAGACGCATCAGCGAGATCTTTGCCTCGGTCAATCTGCGCGACGAATTCCTGGACCGTTATCCGCACGAGTTCTCCGGGGGTCAGGCGCAGCGGATCGGCATTGCAAGGGCGCTGGCCGCCAGTCCGCGGATCATCGTCCTGGACGAACCGGTCTCGGCGCTCGATGTCTCGGTGCAGGCGCAGGTTCTCAACCTGCTGGGAGACCTCAAGGCCCGTTTCGGCCTGACCTATCTCTTCATCTCCCATGACCTTGCGGTGGTGGAGGCGGTCAGCGACCGGATTGCCGTGCTCTACTTTGGCGCGCTGGTCGAGATCGGCAAAGCGGAGATCATCTTTGCAAGTCCTCGCCATCCCTATACGAAGCTCCTGGCGGACAGCGCACCCGTTGTCGGGAAGCCGCTTGCGGCTCCCGAGCAAAAAGGGTCCGAACTGCCTGATCCGCTGAATCCTCCACCGGGTTGCGCCTTTGCCGGCCGATGCCCGCGCGCAACTGACATTTGCCGCACGACAGTGCCAGAACTGACAGCAATGGGAGGGGACCAGCTTGCCGCCTGCCACCACCCGCTCGAAAGCTGAACCCAGGCTCAGCCGCCCCGCGCAGGTCGCCGAGGCGATCAAGGACTGGGTTGTTGAGCAAGGGCTGCAGGCCGGTGACCGCCTGCCAGGCGAGGCCACGCTGATCGAGCGTTTCGGCATGGCCAAGGGCACCATCCGCGAGGCGATGCGGCTGCTTGAGGCACAGGGGCTGATCAAGACCCGCACCGGTCCCGGTGGCGGAAGCTTCGTGCATGAAGTCAGCCGTCAACGCGCCAAGGCGTTGTTGGGCAACTATTTTTATTTCAAGGACCTGACGATTGGCGACATCTACCAGTTGCGCCTGATTCTCGAGCCGGAGTTGGCTGCGGCTCTCGCGGGCAATTTGTCAGAGGACATTCTGCAGTTGCTCGAGGAGAACATTGCCGAATACTCTGAACCAGCGAACACGCTCGACGAGGAACGCGAACAGCACGTGGCTTCGCTGCGATTTCATGCAATCCTTGCCGAACAGGGCAAGAATCCGCTGCTCGGGTTCGTGATCGACTTCATGGTGAATCTGCTGACTGATTTGACCGTCTATCGCCGCCTCTATTCGCCTCCCAACATCGAGTTGTGGAAGCAGGGCCGGGATCACCAGCGGCACCTGGTCATGGCCCTGCGCGATGGCAAGGCGGAAGAGGCGAGAGCCATCATGTCCGACCACATGAAAACCGCGTGGAAGCTGATGCGCCAGCAGGAGGTCGTGATGGAGAGCCGGTTTATTTCGGATTAGGCGCCATCAACGCCACGTGCCGCCAACGGTGCGGACCCGATCGGCGCTTGTGGTGAGCATTCTTGTCCTTGCCTGCCGAGGCGATATCGTTGACCTTGCCCAAGGCAAGCGCATTGCGGTGAATGATGGACAAGCGTGCCGCAGGCAGGTTTGATGTGTCGTCATCACGATTCCGCACGGCACCATTCCTTTCCGAGAGGACGAAGATCCTTTTCTTCGGTTCGTCCAGTTAATTCCTTGTCTGTCGCGACCGCGTCCTGTCGTGGTTATGGCATAGAACCATCAGGTCGCCTTGCGTGTCGTTACCGTGAAACGCGGAGTCTTGACGAATGTTTCGATCAAGGCCGCCGTGACGTTGCAATGCATGTGCACGTTCTGCGGTCATGTTGCCACAGTTGGTGACGCATGACTGAAAGGTTGCGGGATGCGAGTCTCGGGGCCTGCACCCACGGCACGATCAGGACGAGGGAATTGGTTGACACCCGATGCAGGCTTCATCCTGCCGGATGGCTGGAGACTGAACGGACAAGGCACTTCGAACCATTCTCGGGTCTGATCAATCGAAGTGAGTTTCAGGCTCTCTCGACCCGGATGTCGAGGAGATTCTTCGCCTCGCGCCCGCAGGCCACGCCGATCAGGTGGATCGGCTCGCCTCGATCGCGGTATTTCTCGGCATATCCCCGTTCGCGCATCTGGGAGAGCGCCAAATCCAGCGCGGACGCCGCATCATCCCCGTTCGCCATCCTGAACTCAAGAATAAACACCTGCCCCCCACTGAGCACGACCATGTCAGCCCGATCGCGGTTCGATGCATCCTCGACCCGGACGTCAACACCATTCGACCGAAGACACATGTGCAACAGACCAGCATACCATGCTTCATGTTGCGCGAGGTCGCCACTCGCGTGCCATTGGTAAGGAATCGCCGAAAGATAGGCGCGGAGAAGTTCAGCGAAGCCACTGAAATCGTTCGCCTCAAGGCATCTCATGAAACCGCTGCTCTCCTCCGGCACTTCAACGGAGTGGTCGCTCAAATATCCAAGAAGCTGCTCGTTGAGGCTCAATTCCACCTCGAGATTCGGAAAATCCAACTTGAACCGGATGTGATGCCCGACCTGCTGCTCCTCGGCGATGGTCAGATAGCCAGTCTGGAACATCAGGGCCTCGATCCCGATGCACTCCACATCGAATTTTGAAACAGACCTCATGCTGGCCATCCGGTTCTTCAACTGCATGGGGCTGATGGACGCTTTCATCAGCTTCTCGAACAAAGAGGTCGGAGACCTGACATCGAACCAGTATGGCTTGAACTCGCGGTTCTTGAATAGCGAGAGCAAGTCGAAAGGGTTGTAGACTCGCTCGTCGCCCAGCCAGTGGTAGCCGTTGTACCATTTCCGTATCTCATCCCGGTCCAGTCCCGAAAGCTCGGGCGCGAACACGCGATCGAGATCGTCTTCGGTGAAACCGCAGATCGTGCCGTTGCGCGGATCGAGGCTGATGTCGATCAGGTTGTTGAGGCCCGAGGAGAACGGACCGGCCGTCGACAACATGCTCTCGCCGGTGACGAAGACGAAGTCGACATCATCGTAACTGTCCTTGATGATGCCGTAGACGCCGCACATGTGCTCCCAGTTGGCCTTTGCCAGTTCCGGTTGGTCGAGCATGCCAAGGGCCGGTCTGTCGTGCCCGTCCACCAGCACGACCACGCTCCGTCCGGTGGCACGGTGGAGGCGATGGAGAACGGTGCACAACCGCAGCTGACCGCTATCCCGCGACCTGTCATGGCCGAGATCATGTCGACGCTCGATGCGTTCGAGCTGCTCGATGATGTCCCGGTCGAGTTCCGACGGTTCGCGATACGATCCATCGAAACTCAGGCGCACGACCGGATGCGGCTTCGACCAGTCCCAGTGGTCGTGGATGTCGAGGCCGCGAAACAGTTCTTCATCGCACTCGAACAGCGATTCCAGCGTGCTGACCAGGAGGCTCTTGCCGAAGCGCCGAGGACGGGAAAGAAAATAGTACCATCCCCTATCCACCAACCGACGGATGAGCGGGGTCTTGTCGACATAGTAGAAGTCCCCCTCCCGAATCGTGCGGAAGTCATTGATCCCAATCGGAAGGCGGCGGCGGTTCACTTTTGACCTCATCGGACAAGGGCATCCATGCTGATCGGTCAGTTATCCGGCATATCCAGACCGAACACAAACCGCATCGATCGATCTGCACCTGCAATCTGTTCGATGATCCGCGATTCATTGTCCAAAAATGGGAAAGGTTAACTCCCCTGTCTTTGCCGCCATGGAGACTTGATGTCAGTCTTGCGATGCCAGTTGCATCGGCCCGAATTGCCCACATCGCACAGGTTTCGGACGAAACTCGCGATTGCAAGAAAGCCAAACCCAACCATGTCATTCGCGGATCCAGTCATGACCCATATCCAGGCATCGACACGTCTCAAACCGACGAAAACTCCTCGGCTTCTCAAACGGCGGACGACAAGCCTTCCAACCTGGCCGAATGGTCTCGATGCAACGACATTTCGGGCCCCAACGACAAATCGACGGCAGCGCTGAGTCGAACAGAGACCCGACATGAATACGCGCCCACTCCGGTCGAATGTCACAATGTGAATCCGTCAAACCTTGGCAGCGGCTCCCGGACTCGCTATATTATGGACATCGGGCCGGAATGACGGTGCGACAGGGTATGGCAACGGAGGAAACCGTTCTGAACACACATGTCAACATGGCGGATGAGCTCTCCGCCAGTTCCATGGCGAGCGAACAAATGCTCGATTTTATCCTGAATTCCCTTGAAGATGACAAAGCCGACGACATCGTCTCGATCGACTTGCGTGGCAAGTCAGAGATGGCCGACTACATGGTGGTTGCGTCCGGGCGATCTTCGAGACGGGTTTCTGCGATCTGCGAAAAACTGGCGCTTCGGCTCAAGCAGGAAGCCGGATTGCTGTGCAGGATGGAAGGCAAGCAGGCGAGCGACTGGGTGTTGATGGATTGCGGCGACGTGATCGTCCACATCTTTCGACCGGAAGTGAGAGAATTCTACCAGCTGGAGAAAATGTGGCTGCCTGAAATCAGGGCGACACGCGCCTGATCGGTCCCGACCGGTGCTCAAGATCCGGCTCTGCGTCGTCGGGCGAATGCGCGACGGACCCGAAGCCAGCCTCTTCTACGACTACCTCGATCGGTTCAACCGACTTGCACGCGGGCAGGGCTTCGGCCCTGTCGAAGCGATCGAGGTCGAGATGGGCAAAACGCCAGATCCTGCCAAGGAAGCGCAGGGACTTCGCCGCATCATTCCTCGAGATGCGCGGACCATCGCCATGGACGAACGCGGCAAGATGTTGACGTCGGTGGAGTTCGCCGAACTCCTGGCCGACTGGAAAGACGACGGTCGCACCCATGCTGCCATCTTGATCGGCGGGGTCGACGGTCTCCTCCCCGACCTTCGTCGAAGTGCGAATGTCAGAATCTCGATGGGTCGGATGGTCTGGCCCCACATGCTTGCGCGGGTCATGTTGATGGAGCAGTTGTACAGGGCAGCCTCCATACTCGCCGGGCACGCCTATCACCGCCGATGACCGAAGCCGCTCCGATATCGAAAAGGCAGTCGAAATGAACCGTTTCCCCATCGTCCTTTGCATTCTTGATGGGTGGGGCCTTCGGGGCGAAAGGGCGGGCAATGCGGTTCGCTTGGCCAAGACGCCGAATTTCGACCGCGTCATGTCCGAGTTCCCTTCAACCGAACTCTTTGCTCATGGACAGGATGTCGGACTGCCTGACGGTCAGATCGGAAACTCCGAGGTCGGCCATCTCAACATCGGCGCGGGCCGAATTGTCGAGATGGAACTGAGCAGGATCAATCGAATCTGTTCGAGTGGAGAACTCGGAAGGCAGGCCGGGTTCGAACGCTTTGTTGCGGCGCTGCGCAAATCTGGCGGAACCGCTCATGTCTTGGGCGTGCTGTCGGACGGTGGGGTTCACGCGCACCTCGATCACATGGTAGCCGCCGTCGGCATTCTGTCCGAATCTCGAATCCCGACCGCAATTCACCTCATGACCGACGGTCGTGATGTCGTGCCCATGTCGGCCATGGGATATCTTGATCGCATGTCTGCATCTCTGTCGGAGTTGCCCGGACCGCCTCGGATTGCGACCGTTTCCGGGCGCTACTTCGCGATGGATCGCGATCGCAGGTGGGACCGAACGCAGAGTGCCTACAATGCCATGGTCAACGGCGATGCACCGCGTCTCGACTCCGCCCGATCCGTCATCGCGGATGCCTATGCGAACGAGATCACAGACGAGTTCATCCGCCCCGCCGTCATCGGGGATTACCAGGGAATGCACGACAGCGACGGATTGCTGTGCCTGAACTTCCGCGCAGACAGGATGCGACAGATTCTCTCATCGATTGGCGAACAGGGCTTCGATCACTTCGATACCGGAACTCGGCCCCAGCTCTCGGCCATGTCGGGTTTCGTTTCATACTCGGACATCCATGACCGGTTCATGGACAGGATCTTCGACAAGGATCTACTGAGCGGGACGCTGGGACAGCAGGTTTCAGAGGCCGGCTACCGACAGCTTCGCGTCGCGGAGAGCGAAAAGTACCCTCACGTGACGTATTTTCTGAACGGCGGCGAAGAAACACCGTTCCCGGGGGAAGACAGGCGTTTGATCCCGAGTCCGAAGGTGCCGACCTACGACTTGCAGCCGGAGATGTCCGAACGGGGGGTAACTGCCACCGTTGTCGATGCTCTGAAGGCGGGCGACCACCAGTTCATCATCGTCAACTACGCCAATCCCGACATGGTCGGTCACACGGGCGACCTCGACGCTGCGGTCAAGGCCTGCGAGGCAGTCGACCAAGGGGTCGGCGAAGTCATCGAAGCCTTGAGAGATGTCGGCGGGGTGATGATCCTGACCGCGGATCACGGAAACTGCGAAGTCATGATCGACCCTGAATCCCAGGGACCTCACACGGCCCATACGACCAATCCGGTTCCTTTTGCAGTCATCGGCAGTGATCGAGACTTCAGTCTCAGGAGTGGCGGTCGCCTCGCCGATGTCGCGCCGACGTTACTGGCGCTTGCGGGCTTGCAACCGGCGAAAGAAATGACCGGGGTGTCGTTGATCGACAAGGAGTGAGCGACACTCTACTGGACTGGCAACAATTCCGCCTGCTGAACTCAAGATTACCTTGTGAATGTCCGCGCGATTTCTTCGGCCCCCATCTGATCGAAATCATCGGGAACGGTTCCCTTCCCCTCCAGAAACCCGAGTCTTCGCGCCCCTTTCGGGGTGAACGGCACAACCTTCACGAGCGGTTTGCCCGCACGAGCAATGATGAACTCATCTCCCTCTGCGGCGGCGGTCACCAACTTCGAGAGATGTGTCTTCGCTTCCTGCATGTTCACGATCTTCATCATCTTCCCTCACTTGGTCCACACGCTGGATCAGATAGAATTGCAAAATTGAGAGTGCAAGGCTGCTTGGCGCGGGTCATCATGGGGCCGTGGATAGTCATCGGGGCATGGATGGTTACGCATGTCAGTTCAAAGCAGCGGTTCACATCCGTTGGCCGAGCGCATTGTCAAACACCCGGACGTAGCCTCACTGAAGCTACAGTTTCGAAATCACTTCAATCGCCGAACAGGTCGGTGATCCTTGCTGGCTGGTTGGGGAGTTTTCCGGCGATGCGTGTGTAGGCATCGCCCATGGTCTCGATGAACGACACGTTGTCGTGCCAGAACTGCGGGTGGTCGCCCTCCCGCCGCATGGGTAGAACTGACACCGGCGGCGGCGGCCTCGAAGTTGTCGCGCCTCCAGGAATTCCCGACCCCAGCCAGAATCGTCGTTGATCCTCGAGGTCGATGTCGGGATCCGTCGTCGCGACGGATGGAAGCCGTGATTGCACCGTCATCGATTCGAGGTCCGGTTCGGAATCGATGTGGGTGCTCGCCAGCGCCGACCCGAATTCGGACCTCTTGACCGCTTCGAACAACTTCTCGCGCGGAAGTCCCCTGAGTTCGAACAGTACAAAGGGATCGTGGTCGATCATTCCGGCCACGCGGTAGTAGACCCCAGCGACATGCTTGCAGGGGTTTGCCCAGTCCGGACAACTGCACTTGGACTCGATCTCCCGGCCGGTCTTCGGCAGAAGCCCGTGTTTCGTGCCTGCAAATGCTCTCTCGATTGTCGGTGGGACCTCGCCAAGGAGCAGATGCGTCACCCAGTTCGCGTTGGTTCCAAGCCGCTCCAGCACGACTTTCCAGTCTCGCTGCGAAATCTTCGCGAGCGTGACCTCGGCCTTGTAATAGGGCGTCTCGTAAACGCCAAAGTACGGGTTGACGTTGCCCTCGACGGTCGCCTTGGCAACGTTGCCCGTCATCGAGAACTTCACCAGCCGCCGCGGTGTCGAATAGCTGCGCCCACGTGACAACCGGCCGGAGTCCATGAAGTTCTCGAGCGCCGACAGGAATTCCTGTCCCCACCATGTCTTGCTGCGGTTGGCCATCGCCGTTCTCCCGTTGTCTCGTTGCGGCCGGCAATCGTCCGCTGTGCCCCGTGCGTGCGCTACGGCGTGTTGACGTCGCCCCGGTCGAGCTTGATCAGTTCCCTGAATTCGTCGTTGCCCATGTCCGAAAGCCAGTTCTCGCCGGTTCCAAGGATGTCTTCCGCGAGTTGCCGCTTCGATTCGATCAGTCGATCGATCCGTTCTTCGAGCGTTCCGATCGTCACCATCTTGTGGACCATGACCATCTTGGTCTGCCCGATCCTGTAGGCGCGGTCGGTCGCCTGGTTTTCCACCGCCGGGTTCCACCAGCGATCGAAATGAATGACGTGGCTGGCGCGAGTGAGCGTCAGCCCCACGCCCGCCGCCCGAAGCGAAAGAACGAATATGGCGGGTTCCGAATCCGAGTCCTGGAAGCGCTCGACCATGTGCTGGCGCATGGCCATCGGGGTCCCGCCATGAAGATAGTGTACCGTGCATCCGATCCGCGACCGGAACAGGGCTTCGAGCGACTTGCCGACTTCGGTGAACTGGGAGAACACGAGCACGCTCTCGCCCGCCGCGTGAATCTCTTCCAGCATTTCGCAAACCCGCGCGAGCTTGTGGGAGCGCGATTCCGCGAAGTCGCTCCCGTCCTGGAGATACTGGGCCGGATGATTGCAGATCTGCTTGAGCCGCGTGAGGGCCGAGAGCATGACGCCGCGCCGTTCGATCCCCTCCGCCGAAGTCAGCCGATCGTCGATGTCGCGCAGAACAGCCTCGTAGAGACTCGCCTGCTCCGCCGTGAGACTGCATTGCGCGTTCTGTTCGATCTTCTCGGGGAGATCGCTGATGATGGACTTGTCGCTCTTCAGCCGCCGCAGAATGAACGGTTGAACCATGTTTCTGAGACGCGTCAAAGTCTTGCGGTCGCCTTCTCGCATGATCGGACGCTCGAACTCCCTGCGGAACGACGTCACGTTGCCGAGAAACCCCGGGTTGATGACGTTGAACAGCGACCACAGATCGAGCAGGCGGTTCTCGACCGGAGTCCCGGTCAAGGCGATCCGACGCCGTGCCGGAATGGCGGCAAGCGCCTTGGTGATCGCGGCCGAGGGGTTCTTGACGTTCTGGGCCTCGTCGATCACCAGGCGCCGCCAGTCGATCTTCTTGAGCCACGAACCGTCGAGCCTCGCGATACCGAACGACATGATCACGAGATCGACGCCGGCAATCGCCGCCTTCATGTCAGCCGGATTCTTGGCACGATCGCTGCCGTGATGGATCAGCACGTCCAGGGACGGTGCAAAGCGACGCGCCTCGCTCTGCCAGTTGCCCAGGACCGACGTCGGCGCGACCAGCATGGTCGGTCCCTCGTCCGGGTTGTCAGCCTTCGCCCGCAACAGGGTCGCCAGCACCTGGATCGTCTTGCCGAGACCCATGTCGTCCGCAAGGCAGGCGCCGATCTCCATGCTCTCGGCATGCGACAGCCACGAAAACCCGCGCAGCTGATAGTTTCGCAATGAACCGTTCAGCGACTCGGGCTGAGGCAGAAGCGAGAGCTTTCCCGGATCCCGGAACCTGTCCATGGCCTCGGCGAGTTCGCCGTCGAAGACGATCTCTCGGTCGGGGTCGGCCGAGATCTTCAGAATGTCCTCGAGGCTGGTCAGTTCCTCGCTGTGTGCCGCCTGCCAGTAATCTTCGAGCCGCGAGATGTCCTCGGCATTCAACTCCATCCACTGGCCGCGCGCGAAGACGAGACCTTCCTTGGCCTGTATGATCCTTTCCCACTCCTCCGCCGTCAGTTCCACGCCGTCGAGTACGACCGAGGGCTCCCAGGCAATGATGGAATCCATTCCCAGGATTCCGCTCGACTCGGTGCCTGCTCCTTTTTCATTCTGGGCGGATGCGGCGCGAGCCTGCATGCGAATTCGCAGCCGACGCTGCCCGGTCGCGGTCCACCACGACGGGACGATGACACGGAATCCCGCGCCTTGAAGCACGGGAGCGTCGTGCCTGAGAAACTCGAGCGCCTCGGTGCGATCGAGGACAATCTCGTGCGGTCGATCCGAATCCATGCCTTCCCAGAGTCGCGAATACAGACGGGCGGCCTGTCCCAGCTGGAGGAGAGCTTCTGCAGCGCGGTGCGGCGGCGGTTCCGACCCCCAAAATTCAGACATCGGAACCTGCAAGGAAGGATCGCGGCGCGACGTGAGCAACCATTCCAGCCGCCATCGGTCCGGTTCGTCCTCGGTCGGATCCTTCAGACGAAACGAGACCTGATCGTCCGCGGTCTCGCTCGTGCGATTGATCCTGTCGCGCCAGCGACGCCACTGTCGCCAGTCCGTTTCCGTGATCCTGGCGGCCGGCATGTCGAATCTGGAACGGCTGGCGGCCGAACTTGCAAAATGCGTCTGCGCCTTGGGAAGCGCGAGAGCGGGAAACGGATCCTTGAATCGCTTCAGCAACGTCTGTGGGAGGGAGACACTTGCCACCCGCCGGTTCAACTCGGAGCTGACAAAGTGGCGAACCAGATCATCGGCGGCGTAAAACGACGGCTGGGGTCGTGTGCCCGATGGAGGGTTCAAATGCAGGGAGCGGCAAATTCCCGGCATTCCGTCAGAAAACGATTCAACGATGCCTTCGAGTGCCGCGTCGGTCAGTTCCCACCCGGCATCAAACCGAATGTCGTTCCCGGACTTCGCCGACTTCCTTTTTTGACGACCCGGCGGTTTCGCGTTTACCTGATCGAGGATCGGAAAGATCGCGGGAAGATATTCATGCCGCCTGATCGCCTCGTCGAGACTTGATGACAGTTGCGACCAGAACTCGAGATCGCTTCCCGACTGGATCGACGGATCCGCAGCAAGATGACCGAACGCCTCGAGCGCCATCTGAGGGTCGACAACCGAGATGGCGTCAATGGACCAGTACCGCCAGTGGTCAGGATTCGAGAACTCGCCTCCGGACTCGGCCATGCATTGCAAGGACGGCAAGGGACACTTGGCCGTTCCTGGCAGCAGACCATGGACTTCCATTGGTTCGAACCTGGCCGCCGCATCCTTGGCCATCCGAGCGAGCAAACTGCCGAGCGATTTCGCGTCGACGTGAAACGGGTGTCTGCCGGGCGCCTCTTTGCCGTTAGGCGCCGCCGATCTGCGGACACTCTCTGCCCAGATCAGAAACCGCCCCTCAGGTACCCAACTGCCGTGCATGACGAAAATGTCGGCGTCCATGCTCTCCCTCATGGTATGGACATCGCGCGTTGCTCGGTCAGAGACATGATCAGCCGATTGACGTCAAGCGCCGTCGCACCCTGGCAGCATTCATCGATGGCCGGAACTCGAACTGGTCGGAGGCTCTCCATGTCCGCAGGGCTGCGGTTGCGAATCAACCATCCGTGCCGGTGCATGCCTTGCGGTCTCAGGCATGCCCAACGAGTGTTGCCGTCTCCCGCCCATCCCTGTTTCCTGCTTCATGGCCTATGCCAATTTCCAGCATCTGCGCGCCTGATTGGCCCTGTATTGGTTTGATCAAGGCGTGATTTTTTGTCATTTCGTTCGTTTTTGTCGATTATTCTGCCAGAGGCGACTGTCAGGACTCTTGACGCGACAAGAACTTTGCTTATGACCGGCAACTTCGACTATTCAAATCCTGGAGGGAAAAAATGTCTTTCAAACACTTAGTTGGCGTCGCGACGGCGCTGACGTTGTGTTCTGCCGCAGCATTCGCGCAGGACAAGACAATCACCATCGCGACCGTGAACAACGGCGACATGATCCGCATGCAGGGCTACACGGATCAATTCACCGCGGCGACCGGCATCAACGTCGAGTGGGTCACGCTGGAAGAGAATGTTCTTCGCCAGCGCGTGACGACCGACATCACCACCAAAGGCGGCGCTTTCGACATCATGACCATCGGCATGTACGAAACCCCGATCTGGGGCGCCAATGGCTGGCTCGTTCCGCTCGATGATCTGAGCGACGCCTATGACGTTGACGACATCCTGCCAGCCATGGCGGGCGGACTCAGCCACGAAGGCACGCTTTATGCGGCGCCGTTCTACGGCGAAAGCTCGATGATCATGTATCGCACCGATCTCATGGAAGCGGCCGGCCTCGAAATGCCCGACGCGCCAACGTGGGACTTCGTTCGCGAAGCGGCCATCGCGATGACCGACCGCGACAACGAAATCAATGGCGTCTGCCTGCGCGGCAAGGCGGGTTGGGGTGAAGGCGGCGCCTTCATCACGGCGATGTCGAATTCTTTCGGCGCCCGCTGGTTTGACGAAGAGTGGAAGCCCCAGTTCGACTCGGAGGAATGGGCCAACACGCTGAACTTCTTCGTCGACATGATGACGCAAGCGGGTCCTCCGGGCTACGCGACCAACGGTTTCAACGAGAACCTGTCGCTGTTCCAGCAAGGAAAATGCGGCATGTGGATCGACGCAACCGTTGCGGCATCCTTCGTGACCAACCCGAACGACTCGACCGTTGCCGACAGTGTCGGGTTCGCGCTTGCGCCGGACACCGGCATGGGCAAGCGGTCGAACTGGCTCTGGGCCTGGGCGCTCGCCATCCCTGCTGGCACCCAGCAGGAAGCCGAAGCCAAGCAGTTCATCGAGTGGGCCACTTCGAAGGACTACATCGAACTGGTGGCGGCCAACGAAGGCTGGGCAAATGTTCCGCCAGGCGCGCGCACGTCGCTGTACCAGAACCCGGAATACCAGAAGGTTCCGTTCGCCCAGATGACGCTGGATTCGATCCTGTCAGCTGATCCGAACAATCCGACCGTCAAACCTGTACCCTATGTTGGCATTCAGTTTGCCGCCATTCCCGAGTTTGCCGGCATCGCCACGCTGGTGAGCCAGGAGTTCTCGGCTGTCTATGCGGGCCAGCAGTCGGTTGAAGAAGCGCTTGAAAAAGCGCAGGCAATCGCCACCGACGAAATGGAAGCGGCTGGCTACTGAGCCGACTCCACCGTGAATCCAGGAGGGGCTGGCATCCCGCTGCAAGGTTGTTCCGACAGCCGTTTGCAGCCATGTTTGCCAGCCCCTCTTGCTCTTCAAGGTCAAGCTTCAGCTTGGACCGATCTGTTTGACGACCGTCCCGGCAATTCGAAGCGCGGAGACGATGACCACGAGCTGAATTTCGCGGTTGCCGGCGCTGCAACAGCATTCCAGGCCACCCGCCGCCGACCGCCCTTCTCGGATCATTGCCGGTCACGGTCACCCCGGAACACGATCGTCCTTGCGCAAACGCCCAAAAACGGCGCACGGCCAGGTGCACCAAATCCTGTTTGCGACACAGATCGATATCCTGTTCGGCAATGACTTCAACGACCTCAGCCTCTTTCCGCCTCGAGCGAGCATCACCAGAAACCCGGTGCAGGAATCAATCGGCTCCGTACCCACAAGTCGATTTGTTGCATTCGCCCTCTCCGGGTGCCTTGCACCGACCGGACGGTCGGACTAGGCTACGAACTCCCGGGAGGTCGACCGCTTCGGGTGTGAAACGCCAAAAGCGCAATCGGCAACCGCCCTTGGCCGCAGTCCGTTCGGACCGGGCATTTCGCACCGCACTGGCAGGTGGCGAACCAACGAGCGGAAACGGCGGCGGCGCCAGATCGGTCGCCAGCACGGAGGTCTGACCATGGCAACAAAGGCTTCTCGTGCCACCGCGCGATTGATGATGGCGCCTGCGGTGATCCTGCTCCTTGGCTGGATGCTGGTGCCCCTGATCACGACGCTCTGGTTCTCGTTTCGAAAGTACCTGCCGCTGCGCGGCGGAGACCTCGGGTTTGCCGGTTTCGACAACTACGTCCGCTTCGTCACGTCGAGTTCCTTCTGGCCGAGCGTCGTGACGACGATCACCATCGTTGTCGGCGTCCTCGTGATCACGGTCGTTCTCGGCATCCTGCTCTCGATGCTGCTCGACCAGCCGATGTGGGGGCAAGGGATCGTTCGCATCCTCGTCATCGCGCCTTTCTTCGTGATGCCCACCGTCTCGGCACTCGTGTGGAAAAACATGTTCATGGATCCTGTGAACGGACTCCTCGCTCACTTGTGGAGACTTGTCGGAGCCCAGCCCGTGGAGTGGTTGAGCGACGTGTCCATTGGCTCGATCGTCATGATCGTATCGTGGCAGTGGTTGCCATTCGCGACGCTGATTCTGCTGACGGCCATCCAGTCACTCGACGGCGAGCAGCTTGAGGCGGCCGAGATGGACGGGGCGCCGCCGCACAAGCGCTTCGCCTTCATCATCCTGCCGCATCTCAGCCGGGCAATCACGATCGTCATCCTGATTCAGACAATCTTCCTGCTGTCGATCTTCGCCGAGATATTCGTCACCACCGGCGGCGCGTTCGGAACCCGCACGCTGACCTACATGATCTTCCAGCGGGTGCTGGAAAGCCAGAACATCGGCCTCGGTTCAGCAGGCGGAGTCTACGCCATCATTCTCGCCAACATTGTCGCGATCTTCCTGATGCGCATTGTCGGCAAGAACCTGGACGCGTGAGGGAGAGAAGACCATGGCACGCGCAGTCACGACCAACCGAAAGATCCTGAACACCGCTCTCGCCTGGGCGATCGGACTTCTGATCTTCTTCCCCATCCTTTGGACCATCCTGACGAGCTTCAAGACCGAAGCGCAGGCGATCAACGACCCGCCGCTGTTCCTGTTTTTCGACTGGACGCTCGAAAACTACGCCGTGGTGCAGGACCGTTCGAACTACATGCGATTCTTGTGGAACTCGGTCATCATCGCCGGCGGCTCGACGGTGCTTGGAATCATCGTCGGCGTTCCTGCAGCCTGGTCCATGGCCTTCGTGCCGTCGCGCCGAACCAAGGATGTCCTGCTGTGGATGCTGTCCACCAAGATGCTTCCTGCGGTCGGTGTCCTCTATCCGATCTACCTCGGCTTCATCAGCCTCGGCCTGCTCGATACCCGGATGGGGCTGGTGATCGTGATCATGCTCATCAACCTGCCGATCATCGTCTGGATGCTCTACACGTATTTCCGCGAGATTCCGGGCGAGATCCTGGAAGCGGCGCGCATGGACGGCGCCACGCTCAATGCGGAAATCTTTCACGTTCTCATGCCCATGGCGGTTCCGGGAATCGCGTCGACCATTCTCTTGAACTTCATCCTGGCCTGGAACGAGGCCTTCTGGACGCTCAACCTGACGGCAGCAAAGGCAGCGCCGCTGACGGCGTTCATCGCCAGCTATTCGAGCCCAGAAGGCCTGTTCTTCGCGAAACTGAGCGCGGCATCGACGATGGCCATCGCCCCGATCCTCATCCTCGGCTGGTTCAGCCAGAAACAACTTGTCCGTGGCCTGACCTTCGGCGCGGTGAAATAAGGAGCTGACCCATGGGACGCATCGTTCTTGATCGGGTGTCGAAGACCTTCGGCGACGTCGAGGTCATCCCGCCCCTGGATCTCACGATCGACGACGGCGAGTTCTGCGTCTTCGTGGGACCGTCGGGATGCGGCAAGTCCACCTTGCTGCGCCTGATTGCCGGGCTCGAGGACGTCACGTCGGGCACGATCCAGATTGACGGCGCCGAGGCAACGAACATTCCGCCGGCAAAGCGCGGCTTGGCGATGGTGTTCCAGTCCTACGCTCTCTATCCGCACATGAGCGTGAGAAAGAACATCGCGTTTCCCATGCGCATGGCAAAGATCCCCCAGGACGAGCAGAATCGGCGCATCGAGGCGGCAGCAAAGGCGCTCAACCTGACCGACTACCTCGACCGCAGACCAGGCCAGCTTTCTGGCGGTCAGCGTCAACGGGTGGCAATCGGTCGCGCGATCGTGCGCGAACCGGCGGCCTTCCTGTTCGACGAACCGCTGTCCAATCTCGACGCCGCCTTGCGCGTTGGCATGCGGCTGGAGATTTCCGAACTGCACAAGCGGCTCGACACGACGATGATCTACGTGACCCACGACCAGGTCGAGGCCATGACCATGGCCGACAAGATCGTGGTTCTGCAAGCTGGCGTGATCGAGCAGGTCGGCTCCCCGCTCGAACTGTACCATCGTCCGCAAAACGTGTTCGTCGCGGGATTCATCGGATCACCAAAGATGAACCTGATCGACGGAGCCGAAGCCGAGAAGCACAACGCCAAGACGATCGGCATCCGGCCCGAACACGTCACCGTGACGGAGGAAGGCGACGGCGCCTGGGCAGGCCGGGTCGGTGTCGCCGAGCACCTTGGCTCTGACACATTCTTCCACATCCACGAAACCGGACTAGCCGAGACGCTCACGGTCCGGGCGACCGGCGAGGTCAACTTGGGCCATGGAGATCGCATTGGTCTCTCACCGCGCACTGATCTTTTGCACAGGTTTGATGCCGACGGGCTTCGAATCGAGTGAACCGCCATGCCGGACCGGCTGCGGTGGGACATGATCCGAAGCGTGAGCTTCTCGTTGCGGCGTATCGGAGACCGGGTTCGGTGTCGAAAGGCGGTTTTCGACCCCTCCCACGATCCACGCCTCCGCAAGGCAGCGATTGACATCCCGGACAAATGGCAATGACGGGAGCGCCGAAGCCAGGCACCAGCGAGCAAGCTGCAAAGCCATTGAGAGAAGACACGCTCGAGAGCCTGCCACCCGGGATCGCGAAACCTCGCTACAGGCGCAACGAACTGTCGCCGGGAATCGTCCACATCGGCGTCGGCAATTTTCACAGGGCTCACCAGTCCTGGTATCTGCACCGGTTGATGCAGCGGGGAGAGGCAAAGGACTGGTCGATCGTCGGTGCAGGCGTGCGTCAGAACGACGCCGTGATGCGCGAAAAGCTCGCGGCACAGGATTTTTTGACAACGCTCATCGAACTGAGCCCGGACGGCACCTCGGCCGAGGTGGTTGGATCGATGATCGATTTCCTGCCGGTCGAGGACGACAACGGCGCCTTGATCGCCCAGGTCGCCGACCCCGCGATTCGGATCGTGTCGTTGACCGTGACCGAGAGCGGGTATTTCGTGAATCCATCCACCGGATCCTTCGATCCCGATCATCCCGACATCGTCTTCGATGCTGCCCACCCCGATAAACCTCGCACCGCCTTTGGGGCAATGGTGGCGGCCCTCGCGAAACGACGCGCCTCCGGCACAGGTCCGATCACCGTGCAAAGCTGCGACAATCTTCGCGGCAACGGCGACATTGCCCGATCGACCGTCGTGTCGCTGGCGCGGTTGAGCGATCCCGAACTGGCCGGCTGGATCGATGACAACTGCAGTTTCCCCAATTCCATGGTTGACTGCATCGTGCCCGCCACGGGTCTGGCGGAGATTGCAGTGGCGCGCGAGATCGGAATCGACGACGCTGCCCCAGTGACCCATGAAGATTTCCGCCAATGGGTCGTCGAGGACGATTTCTGTGCCGGACGACCCGACTGGGAAGAGGTCGGCGCGACCCTCGTTGACGACGTCCACGACTTCGAGGCCATGAAGATCCGGATTCTCAATGCGGGCCATCAGGTTCTGGCGAATGCGGGTGAACTCCTGTCGATCGAAACGATCGATGGTTGCATGGCACATTCCCGGATCGCTCCGTTTTTTCGCAAGGTCCAGCACGAGGAGATCGCTCCATACGTGAAGCCGGTGCCAGGCATGTCGCCTGCGGCATACATCGCTCTGATCGAGAAGCGTTTCTCGAACCCTGCCATCAGGGACACGACCCGTCGCGTGGCTTTTGACGGATCCGCGCGACATGCCGGATTTGTCCTGCCGATCCTGCGCGACGCGCTCGAAGCTGGCGGGTCCGTGGCGGGCTTCGGCCTCGTGGAAGCATTGTGGGCGCGCATGTGCGCAGGAACGCGCGAGGACGGATCCGTCATCGAGCCGAACGATCCGGGCTGGGGCGATCTCAAGGCTGCTGCGGAGAACGCCCGACTGCGTCCGCGTGCCTGGCTGGAACAGCGCGACATCTACGGCACGCTCGTCGATGAGCCCAACTTTGTCGACGCCTTTGAAAAGTGGCTGGGTCTGATCTGGTCGGAGGGCACGGAGACCGCGCTTGACCTGTATTTGCACGGCGGGTAACGGAGCGTGGTTCGTGTCGCAAGGATCCTTCATGACCTTTCTCCGTTGCGAAGTCCCCACAGACGTGAACCATTCAAGAACCGATCGTCGAGTGTCCTTCCCCTCGCCCCATGCCGTCGCCTGCAGGGCGAGCGTCGCGGGCCGCCCGACGGCGATGCGGTCCTGCTGACAAGAACTCGTCGGATCCGTCCGATGTGCAGTTCCGTTCGGCCATCGAAGTCGTCCGGATCGTGTCAGACATTGCTGCCGTGCGTCGGGTTGCAGGTTGTGGCGTCCGGGCGGGAGTTCGGCTCGTCCGACCACAGCCGCGAGTTCGGGCATGTCGAGACAACCTGAATGACAGGGGCCCAGCGACCGCTCGCGAGGGCCATTCTGCGGAACACAGGATCAAGTCATGGACGTAAGCCTCACGGACGGGACCGGCACCCGAATGAATGACGGCGCCAGCCTTGCCGAGGTGGAAGAACTCCGCAAGGGAACCGCCCAGCATCTTCGAACGTCGCTGGGAAAGGACCCCGAACATGCGACGCTTTGCGACTGGCGCATGGCGCTCTCGCTGACCTTGCGCGACCGGGTCGTGGAAACCTGGTTCGCGTCGACCAAAAAGACATACGCGGCCGGCGCCAAGCGAGTCCACTATCTCTCAATGGAGTTCCTGGTCGGTCGGCTGATCGAGGACGTGGCCATGAACCTGGACCTCGAGCAGGCGGCACGCGAGGCAATGGAGGCCCTGGGCCAGGATTACCCGGCGGTCGTTTCCGACGAGCCGGACGCCGCACTCGGAAACGGTGGGCTCGGGCGGCTTGCCGCGTGTTTCATGGACAGCCTCGCATCGTTGGGGATACCTGCCTACGGTTATGGCATCCGCTACGAACAGGGGCTGTTCGAGCAGAATTTCGAGAACGGCATGCAGGTCGAAACCGCCGAGACCTGGCTGTCGCAACGCAATCCTTGGGAATTCGAGCGACCCGAAGTGCGCTACCCGATTCAATATGGCGGCAGCGTCACGCACGACAGCGGCAGTGCGATCTGGCGTCCGGACGAAACCGTCTACGCCGTGGCCCATGACACGCCGGTGATCGGCTGGAAAGGGAAATGGGCCAACACCTTGCGGCTGTGGGCGGCACAACCCACCAAGCTGTTCGACCTCGACAGTTTCAACCGCGGCGACTATCTGGCCGCCAACGCACCAGAAAGCCTCGCCCGGACGATTTCGCGGGTTCTCTATCCCGATGACACGACGGATCTCGGGAAGGAATTGCGACTCAAGCAGGAGCATTTCTTCACCTCCGCATCGCTTCAGGACATCCTTCGTCGATTCCTTTCGGAAGGGCATCCTCTCGACAGTCTCGCGGACCACCTGGCAATCCAGCTCAATGACACGCACCCCGCGATTGCGGGCCCCGAACTCGCCAGACTTCTGGTCGATGAGCAAGGCATGGAGATCCACCGCGCCATCGAGACGGCACGCAACTGCCTGGCCTACACCAATCACACGCTCATGCCCGAAGCGCTCGAGCGTTGGTCGGAAGGCCTGTTCGCCCGAATTCTGCCGCGCCACCTCGAGATCATCCGGATCATCGAGGACGATCACCTGCATCGCAGCGGCAGCCATGTCCGTATCATCGAAAATGGCGAAGTGAAGATGGGCGAACTCGCCTTCGTCATGGCCCACCGCGTGAATGGAGTGTCGGCACTGCATTCGGCCCTGGTCCGAGAGACCGTTTTTGCAGACCTGCACCAAGCCTATCCCGACCGCATCGTCAACCAGACCAACGGCATCACGCCGCGTCGCTGGCTGCATTGCTGCAATCCGCCACTGCGCGATCTGATCGACGAGACCATCGGGGCCGGTTGGGTCGAGGATCTCCAGCGGTTGTCCTCGCTGAACGCGTGGGCGGACGACGCCGGGTTTCGGGAACGCTTCCAGGATGCCAAGCGGCAGAACAAGACGCGGCTTGCGAACTGGCTGAAGGACCGCGACGGCGTGTCGATCGACCCCGACGCCATGTTCGACGTTCAGATCAAGCGGATCCACGAATACAAGCGCCAACTCATGAACATTCTGGAAGCCATAGCGCTGTGGAACGAGATCAGGGATTCGCCGAACGGCGACTGGACGCCACGTGTCAAGCTGTTCGGAGGCAAGGCCGCTCCCGGCTACGTCATGGCCAAGTCGATCATTCACCTCGTGAACGACGTGGCGGCAACCATCAACGGCGACAGGACCACTCGCGAACTGCTGCAAGTCGCTTTTCCGGCGAACTACAATGTCTCGATGGCGGAACTCATGATCCCTGCCTGCGATCTCTCCGAGCAGATTTCGACGGCGGGCACGGAGGCATCGGGCACGGGCAACATGAAGCTGGCGCTGAACGGCGGCCTGACAATCGGCACGCTGGATGGTGCAAATGTCGAAATTCGCGAGCATGTCGGCGCCGAAAACTTCTTCCTGTTCGGTCTTTCCGCACAGGAGGTCGCGGAGCGCCGGGCAATGCCTGGGCACGCGCGCAAGGCAATCGACGCCAGTCCGCGCCTCAAGCGCGCGCTCGACCAGGTTGCCGCCGGCATGTTTTCCGGGGGCGACACGGAGCGCTACCGAGGTCTGCTTCACAACCTCGTCGGACATGACCATTTCCTCGTGACTGGCGATTTCGACAGCTATTTCGAGACGCAGCGCAAGGTCGACAAGGTTTTCAGGGACACGGACCGCTGGACGAGAATGGCAGCGCTAAACACGGCCGGCATGGGCTGGTTCTCGTCCGACCGGACCATCAGGGGATACGCAACCGACATCTGGAACGTGTCGTCCTTGACATGAAGCGTCGCCAGATAAGGCACCCTGAACGGCTGTTGGCACGATGACGCGCGACGACGCCCTCCACATCGCGGCAGGTACGCATGACGACCCGTTCTCCGTGCTCGGCATGCACGCCGAAGACGGAAAGCTGACGATCAGGGTCTTCTTGCCCGGCGCGTCCGGCATCGACGTGCTCGACGCGAGCTCCAAACGCCGGGTTGCGTCACTCGAACCCGTGCCGGATGCACCCGGGGTCTTCGTCGGCGTCGCCAAAAGACGAAAGAAGCCGTTCGACTACCTGCTGCTGATCACGAAGGGCGAGGACCGGTTCGTGGCGGACGACCCCTACGGATACGGACCGATTCTTGGGGATCTCGACGAGCACCTGATCGGTGAGGGCGCGCATCTGAACCTCTGGAACGCGCTTGGCGCCCACGTGATGATGCACGAAAACGCGATGGGCACGCATTTTGCCGTCTGGGCGCCAAATGCGAGCCGGGTGTCGGTCGTGGGCGACTTCAACGATTGGGACGGTCGGCGTCACGGGATGCGCAAGCGCGGACGCACGGGCGTGTGGGAAATCTTTCTTCCCGGCGTCGGGGAGGGCGAGGCCTACAAGTACGAACTTCTCGGACCGGACGGTCGACTCCTGCCCCAGAAGGCCGATCCGGTCGGTTTTGGCGCCGAACATCCGCCACGGACCGCATCCGTCGTGCGAAACCTTGACGGTCACGCATGGAAGGATGCGGAATGGATGTCGACGCGAGAAGCCCGACAGCACATCGACCAGCCGATCTCGATCTACGAAGTGCACCTCGGGTCGTGGCAGCGCGTTCCCGAAGACGGCAACCGGCCCCTGTCATATCTGGAACACGCCTCTCGGCTCGTGCCCCATGCCAGGGACATGGGCTTCACGCATGTCGAACTGATGCCGGTTTCGGAGTTTCCGTTTGACGGTTCATGGGGCTATCAGCCGGTCGGTCTCTATGCTCCAACGACACGCTACGGAACACCGGATGAGTTCCGCCAGCTCGTCGAAGCCTGCCACGCCGCAGAGCTCGGCGTCATTCTGGACTGGGTCCCGGGCCATTTTCCCGAAGACGAGCACGGCCTCGGTCGGTTTGACGGCACAGCGCTGTACGAGCACGCGGACCGCCGCGAGGGCTTTCACCCCGACTGGAACACGCTGGTCTACAACTATGGCCGACGCGAAGTGTCGAACTACCTGACGGCCAACGCCCTCTACTGGCTGAAGGAGCATCACCTGGACGGCCTGCGTGTCGATGCGGTCGCATCGATGCTCTATCGCGACTACTCGCGAAAGGAAGGCGAGTGGATCCCCAACAAGGATGGCGGTCGCGAGAACCTCGAAGCCATTGCCTTTCTGCAACGGACCAATGCCGCCGCCTATGGCACGACCCCCGGAATCATGATGGTCGCCGAGGAAAGCACCGCCTTCCCCGGCGTCTCGAGGGCCGTGGACCAGGGAGGGCTCGGTTTCGGGTTCAAGTGGAACATGGGCTGGATGAATGACACGCTGGCCTACATGAAAGAGGATCCGGTTCACCGAAAACACCACCATCACAGGATGACATTCGGAATCGACTACGCTTTCTCCGAGAATTTCATCCTGCCGATCAGCCACGACGAGGTGGTCCACGGCAAGGGGTCCGTCCTCGACAAGATGCCCGGCGACGGGCTGGACAAGTTTGCCAACCTCCGCGCCTACTACGGATTCATGTGGGGTCATCCAGGCAAGAAACTGCTTTTCATGGGCTGCGAGTTCGCGCAAGGGAAGGAGTGGAACCATGACGCTTCGCTCGACTGGCATCTCCTCGACAACGAACTGCACCGCGGCGTGCAGCGCCTGGTTCGGGATCTGAACCGGACTTACCGGAAATCCCCGAGCCTGCATCAGCTCGATTGCAAGCCGGAGGGGTTTCAGTGGGTCGAAGGCGATGCGGCCGACGAATCGACCTTCGCCTGGATCCGGCGCGGCAAGGACGGGAGCGCTCCGGTGCTGGTTGTCTGCAATTTCACCCCTGTGGAACGGCGGAACCGGCGCATCGGCGTTCCATTGCCGGGCCGCTGGGTCGAGCTGTTGAACACCGATGCCGAAATCTACGGCGGCGGTGGGCGAGGAAACCTTGGCGGCGTCGACAGCGAGACGGTTTCGGCATCGGGGCACGAGCATTCCCTGTCCCTGACCCTGCCGCCGCTGTCCACGTTGATGTTCGAACATGCGGGCGGTCCTTGAAACGGACCTGCCCGGTACAGAAGGAGGCAAAGGAATGGATCGAGAGACTCGCAGACTTGCTCAGCAATCGATGGCTTACGTGCTCGCGGGCGGGCGCGGCAGCAGGCTGTACGAAATGACCGACCGCCGGGCAAAGCCGGCCATGTTTTTCGGGGGAAAGAGCCGGATCATCGACTTCCCGCTCTCCAACGCCGTGAATTCCGGCATTCGACGCATCGGCGTCGCCACCCAGTACAAGGCGCACTCGCTCATCCGCCACCTGCAGCGTGGATGGAGCTTCTTTCGCGCCGAGCGAAACGAGTCGCTCGACATTCTCCCCGCTTCCCAGCAGCTCAACAACGAGAACTGGTACAAGGGTACGGCGGACGCGGTTGCCCAGAACGCCGAAATCATCCGCAGCTACGGCCCGAAGTACATCATCATCCTCGCGGGTGACCACATCTACAAGCAGGACTATGCGGTGATGCTCGCGCATCACGTCGACAGCGGAGCCGATGTCACCGTCGGCTGCATCGAAGTGCCGCGCATGGAGGCGACCGGTTTCGGGGTCATGAAGGTCGATACTGAAGATCGCATTCTCGAATTCGTCGAGAAACCGAAAGATCCGCCCCCCATGCCGGGCCATCCGGACACGGCCCTTGCCAGCATGGGCATCTACGTGTTCGAGACCGAATATCTTCTGGATCTGTTCGACGAGGTGAGGGACGACCCGGACTACGGTCACGACTTCGGCGGCGACCTGATCCCGAAGATCGTCAGGGAAGGCAAGGCGGTCGCGCACCCCTTCAGCCGGTCATGCATTCGGTCATCCATGGAGGACAAGGCCTATTGGCGTGACGTGGGCACTGTCGATGCATTCTGGCAGGCCAACATCGACCTGACCGACTTTCGTCCGGCTCTCGATCTTTACGACCAGTCCTGGCCGATCTGGACCTATTCCGAACTGACGCCACCGGCGAAGTTCATCCACAACGAGGAAGGCCGGCGCGGACACGCGATATCGTCGATCGTCTCGGGCGGGTGCATCATTTCGGGGTCCAGCCTGGAACGCTGCCTGATGTTCACCGGTGTCAGGACCCACTCCTACTCGCAGCTCGAAGGCGTCGTCGCGATGCCTTACGTCGAGATCAATCGCAGCGCGCGACTGAAGAACACGGTCATCGACCGCGGCGTCATCATTCCGAAAGGGCTGGTCGTGGGCGAAGACCCGGAGCTGGACGCCAAGCGCTTTCGGCGCTCCGAAAACGGGATCTGCCTGATCACGCGTCCGATGATCAACCGCCTGGAAAGTTGACATGAAAGTCCTGTTCGTCGCTTCCGAATGTGCGCCGTTCGTCAAGACCGGCGGTCTGGCAGACGTGATCGGCGCCTTGCCGAAGGCGCTCGCGGCGACCGGGACGCAAGTCAGGATTCTTGTCCCGGCATACCGGGCGCTTCATCGCCTTGCACGGACCGGTCGCTCGATCAGGCAGTTCGCCGACCTGTTCGGCGGACGTGCCGAAATCAGGGCCGTTCGATCCGAGGGACTGGAACTCCTGCTGCTCGTGGCGCCGCACCTCTACGACCGGGACGGCAACATCTATCTGGGCCCGGACGGGCAGGACTGGTCGGACAATCACCTGCGGTTCGCCGCACTCTGCCTCGCGGGCAAGGAACTGGCGATTCACGGCGTCGATGACTGGATCCCGGACATCGTCAACGTGCATGACTGGCAGGCTGGCCTCGTGCCAGCGTATCTGTCGCAGGCCGGGCGACGCTCGCCGCCGGTGGTCACGACCATCCACAACATTGCGTTTCAAGGTCTGTTCGATGCGTCCGAACTGGCGAAACTGATGCTGAAAGGCGAGATGTTCAGTGCTGATGCGGTCGAGTACTATGGCAAGATCGGGTTTCTCAAGGCTGGTCTGGCGCTGTCTGACAGAATCACCACCGTCAGCCCGACCTATGCCTGCGAACTGCTGACGCCGGAATTCGGAATGGGTCTCGACGGCCTGCTCCGCCAGCGCGGAAGCGATCTCAGCGGCATCTTGAACGGAATCGATCTTGACGCGTGGAACCCGGAAACCGACCCGCATCTCGTCGCCAACTACTCCGCGCGATCGCTCCGGCGAAAAGAGGCAAACAAGCGCGAAGTCGAAGCGCGTTTTGGCCTGCAGCGAAACGACGGACCCCTCTTCTGCGTCGTCAGCCGGCTGACGTTGCAAAAGGGCCTCGACATGCTGCTCGAGTGTCTTCCGGGTCTCGTCGCCGCAGGCGCCAGCATTGCCGTGCTCGGGTCGGGGGACGGCGCGCTGGAGCGGCAATTCGTGGAGGCATCGAACCGGTACCCCTCGCAGGTCGGCGCGATCATTGGATACGACGAGCCATTGTCTCACCTCCTGCAAGGCGGAAGCGATGCCATTCTCGTCCCCTCTCGCTTCGAACCTTGCGGTCTGACCCAGCTATACGGCTTGCGCTACGGCGCGTTGCCAATTGTCGCGCGCACGGGCGGGCTGGCCGACACGGTCATCGACGCGAACGATGCTGCGCTTGCCGCCGGGTGCGCAACCGGGTTTCAGTTCTCTCCGATCAACGCCACGATGCTGTCGCTGGCAATCGCCCGGGCGTGCACGATCCACCGACAACCGAAGATCTGGTCGGCCATGATGCGTCGAGCCATGCGCCATCCGGTCGGTTGGGACACCTCGGCTGCCGCCTACCAGGCGATCTATCGCGGCCTGATCGCGAGCTGATCCCGGGACCGCATCCGCGATGACGTCCTTCCACCTGACCGCCGGAAGCCACCAACGCCTCGGCGCGCATCATGACGGCAGCGGCGTCAACTTTGCCGTTTTCTCGGAGAACGCGACGAAGATCGAGCTTTGTCTTTTTTCGCCAGGCGGCAAGACGGAAACGACCCGCGTCGCCCTGCCGGAGCGCACGGGGTCGATTTGGCACGGTCACCTCGACGGCCTGCCGGTGGGGTGCCTCTACGGCTATCGCGCTCACGGCAGTTACGCGCCGGAGTCGGGGCACCGCTTCAACCCGAACAAGCTGCTCTGCGATCCGTACACGCGCGAGTTCTTTGGCCGGTGGACCAACCATCCGAGCACCCTTGGCTACAACAAGGCGTCATCGGAGGGAGACCTGTCCTTCGACCGATCGGACAGCGCGCCTCATGTGCCGAAATCCGTTGTCTCCGACCCCAAGCTGTTCATGGGCTTGGCCCAGGGAAGACATCGGCAGAGCTGCGCGGACCTGGTCTACGAAGCCCACGTCAAGGGCCTGACCCAGCAGCATCCGCTGGTACCGCAGGAGCTCCGCGGCACCTTCGAGGGCCTGGTGGCCGACCCGATTCTCGAGCACCTGCAGAAGCTGGGAGTCAAGGCGGTCGAGTTGATGCCCGTTCACGCGTTTGTCGACGATTCGTTCCTGCTGGAGCGCGGGCTCACGAATTACTGGGGCTACAATTCCATCGGCTTCTTTGCGCCTGAACCCCGGTATCTTGGCCCCAGCGGTCTTTTGGGCTTTCGGCACATGGTGGACCGTTTCCACGAATTCGGCATCGAGGTCGTCCTGGACGTTGTCTACAACCACACTGCCGAGGGCGACCACCGCGGTCCGACGCTGTGCTTTCGCGGGCTCGACAATGCCTCCTACTACAGGTTGCTTGCCGAACAACCGCGCTACCATGTCAATGACACCGGCTGCGGCAACACGTTGAAAGTCTCTCATCCATTCGTTCTGCGAATGGTGCTCGACAGCCTGCGGTTCTGGGTCCAGTGCATGGGCGTGGACGGGTTTCGTTTTGACCTCGCCACGACACTGGGGCGTGAAGATCACGGTTTCGATCCGCACGGCGGCTTTTTCGACGCCTTGCGCCAGGACCCCATCCTCTCGCAGGTTCGCATGATTGCCGAACCCTGGGACGTGGGGCCCGGCGGCTATCGGCTTGGCGGTTTTCCGGCCGAGTTCTCGGAGTGGAATGACAGCTACCGCGATACGGTCCGTCGATACTGGCGCGGCGACGACCACAGTGCCCAGGATCTCGGCTGCAGGCTGCTGGGCTCTGCCGACAAGTTTGGCCAGGCAGGACGCAGCAGCCGGTCCTCGATCAACTTCGCCGCAGCGCATGACGGTTTCACGCTGGCCGACACGATGCGCTACGCGAGCAAGCACAACGAGGCCAATCTCGAGGCCAATCGGGACGGTCATCACGCCAATTTCAGCGACAATTTCGGCGTCGAAGGTTTCTCGGAAGATCCGGAAATCAAGGAGAGACGCGATCGGCGCATCCGCAACATGCTGGCGACGCTGTTCCTGTCGCAAGGAACGCCGATGCTGCTGGCCGGCGACGAATTCGGGAACTCGCAGGACGGCAACAACAACGCCTATTGCCAGGACAACGAGACCGGCTGGTTGGACTGGGCGCGAGCCGATGCCGAACTCCTTGAGTTTGTCCAGGCGCTGTCGGCATTCCGACGCAACCATCCAGTCCTGCGTCAATCGCGCTTTCTCCATGGCGACTTGCGCGAATCCGACGGCCTGCCGGATGTTCAATGGACCGATTTCGCCGGCGGTCCGCTTCACTGGCGCGACCCAGGCCTGTCAAATCTGTGCCTGACACTGAGGGGTTCGGCCGAGACCGCCTGGACTGGCATCGACGACGATGTCGTGTTCATCGCGTTCAATCGCTCGCGCGACGCGATGGAGGTGAAGTTGCCGAAAGCGACTTCGGGACAGCGGTGGATTCGGTGCATCGACACCAGCCGCGCCGCGCGAGATGCCGATGGATCCGTGGAAACGGAAACTGCCACGGTCGCCGGAGATTCCGTCACGGCCTTTGCCTGCAAGCCAAGAGGCGTCGCGGCATGAAGGACGATATCGCCCTTGGCCAGCTTGCAGAGGCGCATGGCATTCTTGCAAGCTACCGTGACATGGAAGGACAGGAGCAAACTGCATCCCCTGACACCTTGCAGGCACTGCTCGCGGCAAATTCGGTTGCGGCGGAGAACGCCAGACTTGTTCGCGAGAGTCTCGAAGCGTTCCATGCGCAAGCAAGGGCACGGCGTTTTCCCGAGGAAGTGATCATCGAGAGCCGCAAGGCGACGACCCTGACCATCGGGTCGAGCGACCGCTGGCGGCTTCGGCTCCCCGACTCGCAGGACGTTCTTGCAAGCGGCAGTTCAACGGACTCGATTGCGCTTCCAGCGCTTGCGTCGGAAGTCTACGCTCTCGAGGTCGGCGCGGCGTCGTCGCGCGAAACCGTACGCGTCATTGCGGCGCCGGCTCGCGCCCCTTCGGTCCAGGACCGGGCTCAGTTGGCCCGCACCTGGGGCGTGACCCTGGCGCTTTACGGGCTGCGGTCGTCACGCAACGCCGGTTTGGGCGACTATGCCGACCTGGCCAGGCTGGCCAGTTCCGCAGGGGGACTCGGGGCGTCATTCGCGGCAACCAATCCGCTGCACGCGATGGGGCATTCAAGCACGGTCTTCAGCCCCTACTCGCCTTCGCACCGCGGGTTTTTGAACACTGACCACATCGCGCTGGACGCAATTCCGGGGCTTGAAAACGCGCCTGTCGCACACGGACTGGTGGCGGCCGCCGCACCCGAGATGGCAAGGCTTCGATCGACCCGCCACGTCGATCATCATCGGCACAAGTCGATGCACAAGCGGTTGCTTGCGGAGCTTTATCGGGCTTTTCGTGCCGATGGCGCCGCATGGGCCCATGACGCCTTGTCCAGATTTGTCGGTGAGCGAGGTCGCGAGCTGGAACGTTTTGCCCGTTTCGAAGCGCTGGCGTGTCGGAACGGGCCGGATTGGCGAGAGTGGCCGCATCCGTTGCGCGATGCGCATGACGACGAAGCGGCAGAATTTCACGTTTGGCTTCAATGGATTGCCGACTGCCAGCTTGGCAATGCACAGCGCGCGGCGCGCGAAAGCGGGATGGCGCTGGGGCTGTGCCTCGACCTCGCCGTTGGCGCCCGCCGGGGTGGTGCGGAAAGCTGGTGCGACCAGGACGTCATTGCTCACGGGGTTTCAATCGGTGCACCGCCGGATCATCTCAATCCGCACGGACAGAACTGGAACGTTTCGGCCTTTGCCCCGCATCGTCTGGCAGCGACGAACTACAGGCCATTCCGTCGTCTCCTGGCATCAAGCATGCGTCATGCCGGCGCATTGCGGGTCGACCACGTGCTTGGGCTCAATCGCGGTTTCTGGATACCCGACGATGGCAGTCCGGGCGGATACGTGCGTCAAAAATTTGCCGCTCTCGTGGCGATCCTGAAGATCGAGGCAGAGAAACACGGAACGATTGTCATCGGCGAAGACCTCGGGCTAGTTCCAAGCGGGTTTCGCGAAACGATGCGGGCCCACGGGATCCACGGGTATTCCGTCATGCAGTACGAACGCGACCAGGACCGACGGCTCAAGCCGGCAAGTCTCGCCCCCGAGCAGGCCCTCGCGTGCTTTTCCACCCATGACACCCCGACGGTGCGCGGATTCGAGATCGGCCGCGACATCGACTGGTGGGAACGTCTCGGATGGATCGACACCCAGGAAGCCGTCCGGGCACGGGAGCAGCGCCGCGAGGATCTCGCGGACATCGCGGGACACTGCACAACCCGCGGCAACGGCGGATTCAACTCGATCGTTCACGGTTCGCTCGCCCGATCGCCGTCCGCGTTGGTGAGCGTTCAGCTCGACGACATCTTCGAACACGAGGAAGCCCAGAACCTGCCCGGCACGGTCGACGAGCACGTCAACTGGCGACGAAAATACGGCGTGGACATCGAGAGACTTGCCGAAGACGGCCGGTTTCGGTCTCTCGCCACGGTGATGAACGAAAACCGGAAAAAGAGCGACCGCAATTCAACGGAGGGATGACACATGGCAATCAGAACCGTATCGACCCCACGATTCGAGGATCAAATGCCCGGAACATCGGGTTTGAGGAAGAAGACTCGCGAATTCATGCGGCCGGGCTACCTCGAGAATTTCGTGCAGGCCATATTCACCGCAACCGGGGGCGGCCTTGGCAAGACCTACGTGGTTGGAGGCGATGGCCGTTACTTCAATGCCGAAGCGATCCAGACGATCATCAAGATCGCTGCCGCGAACGGAGCCGCGCGAATCATCGTCGGCAAGGGCGGGATTCTCTCGACTCCGGCCGCATCTCATCTGATCCGCAAGCACGGGACCGATGGCGGGTTCATCCTGTCTGCCAGCCACAACCCCGGAGGCATCGACGAGGACTTCGGCGTCAAGTTCAATGCATCGAACGGCGGTCCCGCACCGGAAACACTTACCGCCGCGATCTTTGATGCGACCAGGTCAATCGAAAGTCATGTCATCGCCGAATTCGACGATGTCGACCTGGAACAGGTCGGGACTGCAGATCGCGGCGACCTGGTCATCGAGGTCGTCGACTCGGTCGAGGACTACCTCGTTCTGATGGAAGGGCTTTTCGACTTCGACGCGATCCGCGCGCTGTTTGCGGGCGGATTCACCATGCGCTTTGACGCAATGCACGCGGTCACCGGTCCCTATGCCCATGCCATACTGGAAGACCGACTCGGGGCGCCCAAGGGGACCGTGATCAACGGCACTCCGAGCGTCGACTTCGGAAAGGGTCATCCCGATCCCAATCCGATCTGGGCAAAGCCCCTTGTTGACTTGATGATGTCGGACGACGCTCCCGACCTCGGCGCCGCTTCCGACGGGGATGGCGATCGGAACATGATCGTCGGACGCGGGGCGTACGTAACGCCATCCGACAGCCTGGCCGTTCTCGCCGCCAACGCCCACCTCGCCCCGGCCTATTGCGATGGCCTGTCAGGGATCGCGCGATCGATGCCGACCAGCGGGGCCTGCGACCGCGTCGCGAAGAGCCTCGGGATTCCCTCGTACGAGACACCCACTGGCTGGAAGTTCTTTGGCAATCTGCTCGATGCCGGAAGGGTGACCATCTGCGGCGAGGAAAGCGCGGGAACGGGGTCAGACCATGTCAGGGAGAAGGACGGCATCTGGGCGGTTCTGCTTTGGCTGAACATCATTGCCAAGCGTGACGCTTCGGTCGCCGACATACTGAAGTATCATTGGCGAAAGTTTGGTCGCGACTACTATTCTCGCCACGACTTCGAGGCCCTGGATTCGAACAAGGCCGCTGCGCTCGTTGACGCGCTGGCCAACAGCCTGGACGGCCTGGCGGGCCGCAAGTTTGCCGGATTGACGGTCGAGGCCGCTGACCAGTTCTCCTACCGGGATCCTGTCGATGGATCTCTGAGCAGCAACCAGGGCATTCGCGTTTTCTTCGAAGGCAGCGGCCGCGCCGTGTTTCGACTTTCTGGAACCGGCACGCAGGGAGCAACGCTGCGCGTGTACCTGGAACAGTTCGAACCCGCTGACGGAAACCACGCGCAAGAGCCACAGGAAGCGTTGCGTGCAGTTCGGGACGCAGCCTACGAGGTTTGCCGCCTCGAAGAGCACGTGGGGCGACGCGAGCCGGACGTGCTGACGTGACCGAATGTCTCCTCCTGGTGCGAGTCCGCGTCGGATTCGCCGATGGTGTTGAACAGGTTGGGGAGCCGGGGCGCTGGATCGATCGCGAGGCCCATTTCCCAGGTGCGCGGGCCTGTTTCACGGATCGGCTTCGTGCAATTCCCCGTGAACAGGTCGCGAGGTCGGACCAATAGGACTTGGCAAAATTCTCCCAACATTGCATGACAGTCTTTCGAAACTCGAAATGTCTCGCCCGGTTCAACGCGAATTCGGACAACGCCTGAAGTCAACGTCCGAGTGGCCGGGCTGCGGGAACACGTGGAGCAAGTGGAAATCGAGATGAACTGTCGACCTTTACTGTCACAACCCCTTCGGCTTTGCCTGGTCGGTGTTGCCCTCGCCGTGTGTGTCGCCGTCCCCGGTCACGCGCAGAAAAAAGAGCTTTCCGAGACGACCTACGAGCAACTCGATCTCTTCGGAGACGTCTTCGAGACCATTCGCTCCCAGTATGTCGAGGATGTCGACGACACGGAACTGATCCGAAGCGCCATCGACGGAATGCTGTCGGCGCTCGATCCGCACTCCGGTTACATGCCGCCCAGCGATTTCGAAAAGATGCAGGTCCAGTCCAAGGGCGAGTTTGGCGGCGTCGGGATCGAGATCACCCAGGAGAACGGCATCCTGAAGGTCGTCTCGCCGATCGACGGCACGCCTGCCGACCTGGCGGGAATCGAGGCGGGAGATCTGATCATCCTCGTGGACGGAAAGCAGACCTTCGGGCTGACACTGAATGAAATCGTCGAGACGCTTCGCGGGCCGGTCGGCAAGGAGGTGGTCGTGACCATCAGCCGCGAAGGGGTAGAGAATCCGTTCGACCTCACGATCATCCGGGACATCATCAAGATACGCGCCGTTCGCTCGCGCATCGTGGGCAATTCGGCCGTGCTTCGGGTCTCGTCATTCACCGAACAGACATACGACAACCTCGAGGAAGAGATTGCCAAGACCACCGAAGAAATCGGCGGGATCGACATGGTCGACGGTTTCGTCATCGACCTGCGAAACAATCCCGGCGGTCTGCTCGATCAGGCCGTCAAGGTGTCCGACGCGTTTCTGGAGCAGGGCGAAATCGTGTCCACCCGCGGGCGTATTCAGCTTTCCGCCAGCCGCTACAACGCCAAACCCGGCGATCTGACCAGCGGAAAACCGATCGTGGTTCTGATCAATCGCGGCTCGGCATCGGCCTCGGAGATCGTGGCAGGAGCCTTGCAGGACCATCGCCGCGCGGTGATTGTCGGAACCAAGAGCTTCGGCAAGGGCTCCGTTCAGTCCGTCATTCCTCTTGGCGAGGACGGCGCCGTTCGCCTGACCATTTCGCGTTACTACACGCCGTCGGGCCGCTCCATCCAGGCGCTCGGGATCAACCCCGACGTCTTCGTGGAGCCGGAACCGCCGGTCGAAGACTCCGAAGACGAAACCGACAACCGTTTCAGACGGTTCGAGTCGGATCTGCGGGGCGCGTTGGAAAACGACAGCGTGGAAGACGCGACCGCCCAGGACATCGAGGAAGAGGCGGCACGTCAGGAGGAAATGGCTGAACTTCGCAACCAGGACAACCAGCTTGCCTATGCGCTCGACATCCTGAACGGGTTGTCGATCATTGCGAACAACTGAGCTTGCGGGACCGCCCGAACCAACCACCGAATGGGCAGCGAATTCATGACGGACCCGTCGGTTTGCCACCTTCCCTACCGTCCGTGCGTCGGGATCATGCTCGTCAATCCGTCGCGCCTCGTGTTTGCCGGCCAACGGATCGATGGACCGACCGATGCCTGGCAGATGCCGCAGGGAGGAATCGATCCTGGCGAGCCGCACGAGACTGCCGCGCTGCGGGAACTGCGTGAGGAAACCGGCATTCCTTCAGATGCCGTCGAGGTCGTGGCCGAAGCGCGGGAACTGGTGGCCTATGACCTGCCGCTGGAACTGATCGGCCGCTTGTGGGGTGGCCGATACCGGGGACAGCTGCAGTCTTGGTATCTGATGCGGTTCCTTGGCGATGACTCGCTGATCGACATCGCGACCGAAGAGCCCGAGTTCAACCGTTGGGACTGGCTTCCGGTTACCGAACTGACCCAACGTATCGTGCCGTTCAAGCGTGACGCCTATGCGCGTGTCATCGAGGAATTCGGGGCGTATTTCGCGAACGACAACGGGTAGAGCCATCGACAGTCACGCTGTCGTGACGGTTTCGGCAGTCGATCAGGTCGATGAGCGTGTCACGGTTTCCGAACCGCAATAGACACGCCTCCCGCAGCACAAGCCAACTTCCGGTCAAAGGCCAAAAACGCGTCGCAACTGGCAGATACCCCCGATTGCGTGACGTCTGCGATATCCGTGTCATATTCGTTGTGATGACCCGTCTCGAACACAATTGCCAAGTGGTCAAAACTCACTGCCGGCAACCGATCGAACGCGATCGGGGCGCGAGGCCCACTTTTGCGGGAGAATCCGTGGGCGCCGCGCAAGTCCCAAGCTGATTCCAAGACAACGTTGGGGCGACAAGGACATCGCTGTCTGCAATGACTCTCCGAGCAACTTGGGTCTGTGCTTGGTCATCCCTGACCAGGAACCGAATGACGATGTTGGTGTCAGCGACATTCATGTTGCCTTTTTGCTTCGTCCAACACCTCGGCGTCCATGTCTTCGACCGACTTGGGATCTCCCTTGTGCTTCAGCATGCCAAACACTTCATCGATGCTGGTCGCAGTGCAGGCGTTCGCGGATCTGAGCAGGACGCCGTCGTGCATGTTCTCCACGATCAGCCTCGTGCCTGGCTTCCAGTCGAGGCCCTCCAGGACAGGCGGCGGAATGACGACTTGCCCTGCGGATGAGACTGTGGTGGTCTTTTCATTGCTCACGGACATGGCGAATCCTCTTGGCAAGACTGCGGCAAGATCGTGCGCATTTCCGCATGGTTTACGCCTTCCAGTCTCACTTGTCGCGAGGCAAAACCAAAGTCGGGCATGCGGCAGTCGACGAGGGCTCGGCCAAGCCGGTGATGCGAGCAGCCCGCACACGATGGCGCATCGAAAACGAGACTTTCAAGACCCTGAAGCGCGGTGGCTACGAATTCGAGCACAAACCAGTTTTCAAAATCTCAATCTAGGCCACCTCAACTTGTTCACAACAAATCCCGTTCCATGTCACGCGCCCGAGCCTTCATTGACAATTCCGACAACAAATTAACGACAAATAGCTCAGAAGACAATGATAACCCCACCCAAAACAGTACACAAACTCCAATTCCGATCTTATTCGGCGGGATAAGCCCTCCATTCTCCATAACGATTGGCAACAAAAACAGAAATAGAATGACAATCAATATAAAACCAAATAGACAAAAAAGCATAAACCAACTTGAACGCAAATTTTCCATTACTTCATCGTGGCTTAAGTTGATCGACTCTATTCTTCCTGAATTAATACAAAACAAAAAAACAGAAAAAATTGTAAAGGACAGAAATTTTGCGAGCCACATTATGAAGCTGGCCGAATGTACATAGAAAAAAATGTTCGCAAATTCAATATCCTTTTGTGAAACCAAATTTTTGTATCCATCTGGTTGAATAACTTTAATGTGCAACGTTATCAGTGATTCCATTCCAATCCAATCAAATATTGCTGGATTAACAAAAAGTGTAACCGCCAGTACAGGAAAAACGACCGGCCCACTAAACAACAAAACCAACAATATCACCGCAATACTTGATACAATGGAAGCCCTTTTTCCTGACACCTGGCACTGTGAAGGCACTACATTCGGCATTATCTTTTTTCCGTTTACCATGACTCCGGTTCATCACCATCCGCGGCTTGTGAAGCAAGATCCTTGGCAAGCTCACTATCCCGTATCAGATTCATCAGGAGAATGAGGGGACCAACTTTAGGGTTGTCGCTCTTGCACTATTTTTGGCCCTTGTTCAGTTGAGCCGGTTGTTTCGATCGCCCGTTTAACATCGACGTGCAACACCTGCGATACCTGTTCGCCGGCCCTTACGGCAACAGTATCGCGTTTGAATCACCGTCGACGCCGTGCCGTACCGTTGCCCAACGCATTGAGGACCGGATTCTGAATCAGGCGCGGATGACCGGTTGTCGCTGTGCGCACCAATTGTGCAAGGCCAGCCTCGTCACGACGGCCTGCGATAGGCGACCTGGACAACGTCGGTGGTCCCTGATGCAAAGCCGGCAGCGCACAAGGCAAGATAGAAATCCCACATGCGACGGAAACGCTCGTCGAATCCGAGGCCAGAAATCAGGTGCCATCGGTCGTTGAATCGGCGACGCCATTGGCGGAGCGTGCGCGAATAGCTTTCACCGTGAGCCGTCGCACCGATGGTTTGAAGCCCGGCGGCTTCCGAGTTGGCGCGCAGCGCTCCGTCGCTCAGAAGCATCCCTCCCGGAAAGATGTATTTCTGGATGAAGTCGACCCGCGTCCGGTATTGAGGGAACAGCTGCTCCGCGATCGTGATGGCTTGCAGGGCGGCAACCCCGCCCGGACGAAGCCGGTCATGCAGCGCCGAGAAATAAGCCGGCCAGTATTTCTCGCCCACCGCTTCGATCATTTCGATCGAAACGATCTTGTCATAGACGCCTTGCTCGTCCCGGTAATCGCGCAACACGAACTCGGCGCGGTCCGCAAGCCCCGCCTCGAACAGTCGGCGCTTGGCATGGTCGTGCTGTTCCTTGGAAATGGTCAGCCCGGTCACCCGGGCGCCCCGCTCGCGGATCGCGTATTCCGCGAATCCGCCCCAGCCGCATCCGATCTCGAGAATGCGGTCGCCGCCTTTCAGCTCCAGCCAGTCGCAAATGGCGGCATACTTGTTCCGCTGGGCCTGCTCCAGGCTCTCCTCTCCGGTCTGGAACAGCGCCGACGAATAGGTCATCGTCTCGTCCAGCCACTGGCTGTAGAAGTCGTTGCCGAGGTCGTAGTGGTGGGCAATGTTGCGCCGGGAACCGCGACGGGTGTTGGCGCTGAAACAACGGAGAATTCGCTCGCGAAGGCGAAACAGCCCGGCACCCGGAATATGATGCGCCATGTTTTCGTTGTTGAGCGAGATCACGTCGAGAAGGGCCTGGAGGTCGGGAGTGGTCCACCAGCCATCCATGAACATCTCGCCGAATCCGTGATCGCTCTCGCCGAGCAGACGCCCAAAGAAGTTTCGGTTCAGGACAGCGATCCGTCCCTCCGGCCCCGGCTCTCGACCCTCCGCCCGCAACCACCCGCCGCCGGGCAGTTCGACCTCGATCGATCCGCATTCGATTCGGTCGAGAATCGAGGCGACAATGCGCAAGCTCCGCGGCAGGGACGAACGATCGGGCCGCACTTCGACGACTCCGGCGGATTGCGCGACCGGCGCACTCATGACGCCCGATCCATCTTGCTGCCCGCCATCCGCATCAGCGCAAAATACACCGGCCGCGGAAGGGCCGCGAGGAGCTTGAAGGCTGCCGTCATGATGCGGGGGAAGGCAATCTCGAACCGTTGCTGCGCCATTCCCCTCGCGACCCGCTCGGCTGCCGCTTCGGGCGTCATGATGAACGGCATCGGAAAACTGTTCTTGTCGGTCAGGCGCGTTGCCACGAAACCGGGATTGCACACCTGCACCCTCACGCCGGAGCCGCGCAGGTCGAGGCGCAGGTTTTCCGCGAGGTGAATCAGCGCAGCCTTGGTCGCGCCGTATCCCCACGCGTCGGGCAGTCCGCGATAGCCCGCAAGCGAGCCCAGCAGAACGACATGTCCCGAACCGCGCCGGCAGAACGCGGGCACGCAGGCAGCGAGAACCCGCAAGGCGCCTGTGAAGTTCACGTCAGCCATCGTCTCCAGCGTGTCGAGGTTGGGCCGGCGCGCGGACATGGGTTCGTAGGCGGCGGCGCAGTAAATCACGCCGTCGACATCGCCGATACGGTCAAACGCCTGCATCACGCCGGCGCTGTCGGTCACGTCGAACGGCACGGCTGAGTGGCCACCCGAGGCCGTCTGCACAGGCTCCATTGTCGCGACAACGCGGGCGAGGGCTTCGCCATCGCGGGCCGATGCGACCACGGCAACTCCTGCTTTCGCCAGGCACAGAGCGAGATTCCGACCGATTCCAGCGCTGGCGCCGACCAGCCAGAAGCGCTTGCCTGCGAGGCGGTTCATGACGGGCTCCTTCCCGCCTCGGGTGCGCCCTCGGCTGCGTCGCGGCGAAAGAACGCGATCACCTCACCGACCTTGAGGCCGAACTTGGACATGCGCGCCCGGTTGACGAGCGTGCCGTCGTCGAGAAGGAAAAACCGATCCTCCATTCCAACAACGATCTCGCCTTGACGCCACGGCAGCCGCAGCCGGTAGTACATCACCGCCGCATGACCACGTTGCGCGCCCGGTGCCGGGCCCTCGACATCCGGAGCCGTTGCAACGAAGGTTCCGTCATCGGCAAACTCCAGGGTCCAGCGCCTGTCCATCGACTCGCCATTGTCGTAGCAAAGGCGTTCGTCGAGCGTGCCCCTGTTTCCGGACCAGCGGCCGACCATTTCCATCTCGAACCTGCGTTCCATGCGGCCGGTCAGGCCGAAGAATGCCCCCGAAGCGCTCAGCGACCCGCAAAGATAGCTTCTGAGGTCAAGAACCGGCGTTCCGGCAGCATAGGCGTCAAGGCCGTCCGACCTCGACAAAAACCCGGGCCGCAGCCCGCGCACAAGTCTCGTCTTCAAATCCGATCTCCTTCGTCTTTGACCCATGTCAAGAGCACCGCAATGGCAACCAGCTTGAGGGCACAAGGCGCCAGTGCATAAGCGGCCGCCAATGCCGTGCGACCCTCGTCAACGGACGACCCCGGCTCGTAACCCATCAAGGCAAGCGCGGGCAGCGTCACTCCGGCGGCCAGGGCGAGCGCGCTTTTCTGCAGAAACGTCCAGATTGCGAAGACCTGTCCGCCGCCGCCGCGGATCCGAGCCGCCAACATTGCCGAGGCCAGCGTCATGTCCGCGCCGAGCGCAGCGCCGGAGGCCACGATGATCACGTAGAATGCCGCAACATCGCCCGGCTCCAGCAGGTAGGCCCACACGAACACCGGGATGGAAAGCGCCATGCCCGCTGCAAGCGTTGCCATTCGACCGATCCTGTTTGCGAGCCGCGCCCAGGCGGGAGCGGCCGCCGCAGCAGCGGCAAAAAAGACCAGCAGCATGATCCCTGCATGGGACTCCGCGACCAGGACATCAGCCACGAAAAACAGGAACAGCGTTGAGGTCACCGCGGTGGGCAGGGCGTTGACGAGGCCGAAGAAAAGAATCGGACCCACACCCGGGACACGCAGGGCATCCGCCAGGCCGGCCGATGGCAGAGACCGGCCCGAACTGCGCCAATATCCGCGCATGCGGCTCAAGACGACCACGGCGAACAGCGCGAACACGAGGGCATAGCCTGCATGGGAATACGGAGCGCCGAGAGACACGGCCAATGCCGCCGGCGTCAGCGCGGCAAGACAGATGCCGACCAGACCGCCCGCCTCGCGCCAAAGCGCAATCCGCGTGTAGCCGCCGCCTGCAGCCTCTGCCTGGGCGAGGCCATGATCGTACAAGGCGATCTGCAGAGCGCTGAACCCGGTGAAGGCGATCAGCAGGCCAAGCGCAAGCCGGGGCAATGGTTCGCCCCAGCTTGGCGGCGCGAACAGCAGGACAAGGCCGGTGACCAGAAGTGCCCCCGACACCAGGACCCATGTCTCGCGGTGGTGCGGCCAGCGGTCCGCGAGCCGCCCGATGATCGGATCCTGCAAGCTGTCGACACCGCGCGCGGCCAGCAACACCACGCCGAGCACCGGGAGGGCGACGCCCAGTTCCTCGGCGTAGTAGCGAGGCGCGTGGATGTAGAGCGGCAGACCGCCAAAGGCGAGCACGGCAGCGATCGCGCCAGGCGGATACAGGTCGCGCCGCGCGAGAGTGTCGGCATGCACGTCAGTCATTGCAGCGCCCCGAGAGCAGCCGGTCGCGCTTTGCCGGATACCGGCTCGATGGACCGAACCAGATGTCGAGAAACAGGTCCGCATCATGAGTGAGCGTGCCCACCGGGTCGCCATTGAGATAGAATTGGACCTCGCCGGATCCAGCGCGCCACGCCGTGTAGCGGTCACCGGCCGACACGCTCCGCATGGCCTGTTCGAGTTCGGCTCGTGCCGCGTCGAAGCTGGCTTCCGGACGCCCCGACATGCGCGCCATTTCGGAAATCGAGGACTCGACCAGTTCGTCCCTGTTCAAGTTACGGCGATAGGTCAGCGACAGGCCGAATTCCTGCCCTGGCAGAACCTCGGCGTCTGTCCAAAGTTCTGCCCGGTAAAGACGCAGGAACAGGAATCGGTATTCGGCGCAGCCCGATGGCCCCTCGGACGACACGCGCCCCGCCATTTCCGGCGGCGCGGCGGCTGCCATGCCAGTCACGAGCGACATGGCGAGGACCAGGACCCGCATTGTCACGTGATGCTCTTCTGAGGCGGTTCGGGCCGCCGCCGGTAACGGACGCCCTTCCGCCAGAGTCTGAACGCTTGCCAGTGAATGAGCGCCGTCATGCGGGCGGCACCGAACGGGCGGCGAAGAAGTGCACGGGCAAGTTCCCGGTCCGTCAAAGGTCTGCGCAATCCTGCAATCGAGGTGTCAAGCCCACCACCTTCCGCATCGTCGTAGACGATCCTGACAGAGACACGCGCATCGTCGACGAGGAACCGGAAGCGGTATTGGCCCGTCATGTCGAAAAATGGCGAGACGTGCAGGCGTTTCGCCGAGACCGTCCAGCAGTCCGGCGCGATGTCGGCGCCGTCTTCGCCCGTGCAAAAATAGCCGTGGCGATCGCCGAACGTGTTGTGGACCTCGGCGAGCACGGCGCGAAGATTCCCGGCAGCCCCCATCAAGAACCAGAAACTGACCGGATTGAACGTGTAGTGCCAGTAGCGCGGATGGGTCAGCAACAGCACGCGGTCAATGCCGTCGATTCCTGCATCGGCGGCCAGTCGTCGGGCGCCTTCGACACCATGGCAGTCGGCGACCCCGTGGTCGGACAGCCGAAGTGACACCAGGTTGGGCCGGCCGAACGAAAACATTCGCGGGCCCGGATCCTGCCCGAGGAGGACCGCTTCATCGAGAAGCAGGTAGTCGACCGAATACGCGAATCGGTTGTCCACGGGGCTCTGCCGGACATGGCTGACCCTGGCCGGAACGATCGAGGATTCAGCTATGCCCATGGCGGGACTACCCCCAGTGAAGCGGCGACGCGAACCGCGCTCGCGATGCCATCTTCGTGGAACCCTGTTCCGGTCCACGCCCCGCAGTACCAAGTTTCGGCACGGCCCTGGATCGACGGAAGAGCCGCTTGAGCGGCGATCGTGCCGGCGTCGTATTGCGGGTGGTCGAACGAGTGGTCGTCGAGGATTCGGGATTCTTCGATCGGGACTGCCGGATTGAGCGTGGCGAATATCGGAGTGTCGTTCGAAATGTTCTGGAGCGAGTTCATCCAGTAGGTGACCGAGGCACGTTCTTCGTCGATTTGCGAATTCGCGAGGTAAACCCAGCTCGACCAGCAACGCCGCCGCCGCGGCATGAGTCCCGCATCGGTGTGGAGCACGATCCTGTTGCGCCGGAACGGGATGCGACCGAGGATGCTTCGTTCATCTGGGTCGGCATCGCCCAGGATCGCAAGCACGGTATCCGCATGGCACGCGAACACGACCGTGTCGAAACGTTCCGCTTCCTGACCGGCTGCCCTGACGTCAACGCCGTCCTGACGGCGCGTGACGGCCTCGACCGGCGCCCGCAGGCGCAACTCCGCACTCATGCTGGCAATCAGCTTCGAGACGTAGTTGCGCGAGCCGCCATCAACGGTCCACCAGTCATGCTGGCCGTTGACAGACAGGAGGCCGTGGTTTTCAAAGAAGCGGGTCAGCACGCAAGCCGGAAAGTTCAGCATCTCCGCGCGTGGAGTGGACCAGATCGCGCCGCTCATCGGCAACAGATAATAGCGCTCGAACCAGGGACCGAGTCGCCGATGGCGAATGAGCTCGCCCAACGTGAGGTCGGGCTTGTCACTGGCATCTGCCAGCGCGGTGCGGTTAAAGGTCATGATGTCGCGGATCATGCGCCAGAAACGGGGCTTCAGTGCATTGGTCGGCTGGGCCAGCGCAGCTCGAATGTCGCGACCGCCATACTCCAGCTCTCCGCCATTGACGGAAACCGCGAACGACATGTCGCTGCGACAGGTCGGCACGTCGAGCCGCTCGAAAAGCTGGCACAGGTGCGGGTAATTGACGCGGTTGAAGACGATAAAGCCTGTGTCCACGGGGATGTCGCGTCCGCCGGTGCGTGCGGTGACGGTCCTCGCATGGCCTCCCGGGCGATCCGCTGCCTCGAACAGGACGACGTCGTGAGCGCGCGACAATAGCCATGCGGCGCCGAGGCCGGAAATGCCCGAACCGATCACGGCGACCTTGCGGCGGCGGCGGCCATCCAGACCCGGATTGTCTGCGTTTTTGTGTTTCATCGATTACAATACGCAGGAAACGCGCTGTCGGTTCACTGTCGCAGCAAAAAAGTGAACCGAAGCGGCAGCGCTTGCGTATAACAGGGTATGACACGCGAAAGCAGGATCATTCCGTTTCGTCGCCACCGCCGTTCGACGGCGTCGGGCGGTGCACCCTCGTGCAATGAACAGGTGAGCGCGGAGACCGGTGCGGATCAAGGGGGCAGCGAATCCGACCGCATGGCGACTCTGCTTGATTCTGTCGCCACGCAGGGAGACCGGGAAGCGTTCACGGCCCTGTTTCGACACTTCGCTCCCCGCGTGAAGGCTTACCTCCAGCGTGCGGGAGGTCGAGTCGAAGGGGTTGACGATGTCCTGCAGGATGTCTTCGCCACCATCTGGCGAAAAGCCGGGCAGTATGACAGCCAGCGCGCTCCAGTTGCTGCATGGATCTTCGCCATCGCGCGCAACCGGCGCATCGACGCCTTTCGGCGCCAGCGCCGACCGGAGTTCGATGCCGAGGATCCCGCCTTCTGGCCCGACCCGCCAATTGAAGGCGAGGAAGCGGTCGCAGTTCGACAGCGCACCGAAGCTGTCCAAGCCGCCCTCGCTCATTTGAGCGACGAACAACGCGCAGTTCTGCATCTTTCGTTCTACCAGGGCGAGAGTTACGCGGACATTGCGGTTCGCCTTGGAATTCCAATCGGCACGGTCAAGTCACGGGCCCGTTTGGCATTCGGTCGCCTTCGCGGCCACCTCGGCCCGCAACGCGAGGGGTTGCAATGAAGATCGAACACCATGTCGGCGAGGACTTGCTCCTGGCCTACGCAGCCGGCACGCTGGACGAGGCGACGTCGTTGCTCGTTGCCACGCACCTAGCGCTTTGTCCGGCCTGTCGGGCCGACCTCGAACTCGCCGAGACCATCGGGGGGATTCTGATCGAGAGGACGGATGGTGCTGTTTCGGCGGATGAAGGCATCCTCGAAGCGGTCGTCGGCACCCCGGACAACACGGTGTCGCCCCGAGAGACTTCGGGACAGACGTCCATTGATGTCCGTTGCGGGGCATTCGTGCTGCCGCAGCCGCTGCGGGATTATGCCGGCGGGGACAGTGCCGAACTGGCTTGGCGCGCGGTTGGCGGCGGCATCCGGAAGTTTGCTCTCAAGACGAGCGATTCGGGCGCAACGGCGATGTTGCTTTCCATACCGGCCGGCAAAGCGGTCCCCGATCACGGCCACCACGGCTTCGAAGCGACTTTGGTTCTTGCTGGGTCGTTCTACGACCGAGGCACTTGGTATCGACGGGGCGATGTCGAGATTGCCGATCAGGGGGTCGTGCACCAGCCCATGGCGGGACCGGAGGAAGATTGCATCTGTCTTGCCGTGACCGACGCCCCCTTGAGATTCAGCAACCTGATCCCGCGCTTGCTTCAGCCGTTCTTGTTTTAGAGCCTTTTGCAAGACTCTCGGGGTGTACTTCTCGGCACCGCCGTGAGCGTGCGCGAGGACACCGAAATTCGGTGGTTTTCGGTGCCAAACGGGTGTGTGACCAGAGGGCGCGGCCCCGTTCCACTATCGCAAAGAACTGTTCCGCGACATTCTGGATGACAGTCGCGACAATCTGGGTGACAGTCCTGCGGCAATTAAAGTGACAGCAGCGTCAATCTGGATGAGAGTCCCGCGATTGGAGTCGAAATGGAGAGTGCGAATCTGTTTGCGCGGCCATCAAGTCTGGCGAATGGTCGCGACTGTTGGCACAGCGCGAAACCGGAAACGAACGTCTGTATGGCCAATTGCAATTCTGTCGTTACGCTTACGTCGTGACTGGCAAGGTCGGCGCTTGGAACTACACCGACGGTCTCACCAACCATTGCAGGCTTGCATCGGCAACGCAAATCTGCGGCCCGTACGACCGTCGGTCCGCGACATCTCTCGGCGCAAGGTCTTGTTGAAGATTGCGAAATCCGACGACAGCCGTCGCCAGGGCTGGTTCGCGGCGTGACAATTGTGCTCGTGGCACACACGATCGCTGGGGAAGAATCGATGATAGTCACGCGGACGATTGCAGCCCGACGCGGAACGGAAAGTGAGACGAAGACGACATGGAAACGGTTTCGTACACACACGAGACGCTTCCCGAATAGACGGAAGCCCAGGAACGCGAACTGAAGCGCCTGTCGGCCATGACCGACGATGACATCGACACCAGCGAAATCCCGGAACTGGTCGATGCCCCGCTGGGCGAAGTGAAGCGGGGCGTCTTCTACCGACCGATGAAGTAGCAGATCACGACACGCGTCGATGTGGATGTTCGTGCGTGGCTCGGGTCAGGCGGCACGGGCCACCAATCGAGGATGAACGTGACTCCGAGGAAGGCAATGCTGGACGCCAGGTGGCAATGGCCCATCATGAAACCCGTCGAACAAGGTCGCTTGCCGCGAGAGATGCAACTGAAACCTGACGCAGCGAGTATCCGCGACACGCGACACAAGAGCATGTGCCTGGATTCCAAGAGTCACCCGACGCCCGCTTCAAGGTCGCGGTGATCCGTTGCGTCACCGATCAAGTGGACTGAGACGCATTCACCGCAAAACGAAGATCGACGTGACGATTACCCGTGCATCGCAGCCAGCAGCCCCATGCACACCCGCTCGGCCTCAACCGCAGGAAATGCGTGAAACTATTGGGCCGTCTGGTTCGTCGGTTATCCAAATGTTCAACCTGGTCGAAACGTAATCGGTTGTCGCCGCCGTCTCTGGGCCCAAGATCCTGTGCTCTGGCGGAAGGAGAACGAATTCGAGCATCGACTCGGTCATGCCAACCAGGATCCGGTAGTTTTCGAGGTCGCACATCTCTTCGACGACAGAGGCCTGGGTGACCGTTACTTCTTCGGCAACAACAACTTCTTGAACGACAGCATCCTGGACTGCGGCGTCGCGGGGAGCCTCGCACGCCGCAAGGCCCAAGCCGACCGCTGCTGCCAGTGTCAGGATGAAACTGTGCGCCGCACTGCGTCCCGCCATCTGTCGTACGCCCTGTTTCTGATCGAGTCCGACATGTTCGGCTCAAAACGCCGATCAAGGGACCAGTTTTTCGAGAACTCTTGGGGTCCCCCATACAGACCGACATGCCAACCCGCAAGCCAAGCGGCCCCCAGGGCCGTGGTCTCGGTGATGCTTGGGCGGTCGACCGGGGCGCCCAACTGGTCGGCGAGTGCCTGCATCACCCATTGGTTCGCTGTCATTCCACCGTCGACTCTCAGGATCGTATCCGGCGAAGTTGCGTCCTGAACGGACCAGTCGCTCTTCATCGCCTCGACAAGATCTCGCGTCTGAAACGCCACGCTTTCAAGCGCGGCCTTCGCGATCTCCGCAGGACCGGTGTTGCGAGTCAGACCGAAAATGCTGCCGCGGCAGTCAGGATCCCAGTATGGCGCGCCCAAACCCGTGAAGGCAGGGACCAAGGTCACGCTCTGCTCGGAGTCGGCCACCTGCGCCAAGTCTGCGGTTTCCGACGCCGACTCGATCAATCCCAGCCCATCGCGCAGCCATTGGACGACGGCGCCCGCGATGAAGATCGAACCTTCAAGCGCATAGGTGACGTCACCTCCGAAGCTGCTCGCGATCGTGGTCAGCAGCCGGTTGTTCGAATGAACCGCGTCCTTGCCGGTGTTCATGAGAACGAAGCAGCCTGTTCCATAGGTCGACTTCAGCATTCCCGGCTCGAAGCAGGCCTGCCCGATCGCGGCTGCCTGCTGATCACCGGCAACGCCTGCAATCGGGATCTCGTGACCAAGAATGTCCGCCGAACTGACACCGAAATCTCCCGAACAGTCCCTGACTTCGGGCAGCATGACCGCCGGGATGTCCAGCATGTCCAGTATGTGGGAGTCCCAGCAATTCTCGCGAATGTTGTACAATAGCGTTCGCGATGCGTTGGTCGCATCGGTTGCGTGAACCGCTCCATTGGTCAGCCGCCAGATCAGAAAACTGTCCACCGTGCCGAACAGCAGTTCGCCCGCCTTCGCCCGGTCGCGAAGCGATGCATCTGAATCGAGCAACCATTTCAGCTTGGTTCCGGAAAAGTAGGGATCGAGCAGAAGCCCGGTTCGGGCGGTGACATCGGGCTCGAGGCCTTCGTCCTTGAGGCGGGCACAGAGTTCGGAGGTTCTGCGGTCCTGCCACACTATGGCGTTTGCCACCGCTTTGCCCGTTTTCCTGTCCCACACCACGACTGTCTCTCGCTGGTTGGTGATGCCGATCGCCGAAATCGTGGCGTTCTCGACTTGTGAGATCGCGTCGCGGCATGTCTCGATTGTGCTTGACCAGATGGCCTCGGGGTCGTGTTCGACCCAACCGGAGGCGGGGAAGATCTGCGGAAACTCCTTTTGGGAAACAGCCACCGGTTTTAGGAATCGATCGAACACGATGGCCCGGCTCGACGTTGTTCCCTGATCGATGGCAACAATATGCGACATGTCTCGACCTCCCCTAAACTCGCCCGTGGCAACCCAAACCCGGCAATCGCTCAAGACCACCAAGTGTCGTCAATCTGGACAAGATTCCATTTGCACTTCCTCGATCATATGCACGACAGATGCGTGAAGCTGTCAAGATGCGAGTCCGGTCGCCTTTGAACCAGAAGCATGATCGACGCTTTCGCTCCCGGTTTATGCAACCGCGTGTCGACCCGCCCGAGCCATTGCACGGGTCTGTCGTCCGGCGACAAGGCCTCACAGACGCGCATGAACACCCCTGCCACCGCGCACGATCCGGCAATCGGATCTCATTGGCGCATTGACAATCGAGCATGTCAGCCTTCGAACATTGGCCCTGACGCCGATGTTGCGTAACCGAGGCGTCCTTGTCATAACTCATTGCAAGTTCGTTCGACTGTCCCGGGCCCGCTGCCCGAGGCAGGACACCGCAACCCGACACAGGGAGGGAAACATGAGAACCCGGGCAGCAGTCGCCATCGAAGCCGGAAAACCACTCGAAATCATGGACGTCAATCTCGACGGGCCGAAGGCCGGCGAGGTCATGGTCGAAGTCAAGGCGACCGGAATTTGCCACACGGATGAGTTCACGCTCTCGGGTGCAGACCCCGAAGGCCTGTTTCCGGCGATACTCGGCCACGAAGGTGCCGGGGTCGTCGTCGAGGTCGGCGATGGCGTGACCACGGTTCAGCCGGGAGATCACGTGATCCCGCTCTACACGCCCGAGTGTCGCGAATGCGAATACTGCCTGCACCCCAAGACAAACCTTTGCCAGGCGATCAGAACGACTCAGGGTCAGGGTCTCATGCCCGACGGCACCTCACGATTCACCATGACCGACGGCACGCCGATCCTCCATTACATGGGCTGTTCGACGTTCTCGAACCACACGGTGCTGCCCGAAATCGCGGTCGCCAAGGTGCGCAAGGACGCCCCGTTCGACAAGATCTGTTACATCGGTTGCGGCGTGTCGACCGGGATCGGGGCGGTCATCAACACCGCCAAGGTCGAAGAAGGCAGTTCTGCCATTGTCTTCGGACTGGGCGGTATCGGCTTGAACGTCCTTCAAGGCCTCCGGCTCGCCGGAGCCGACCAGATCGTCGGGGTCGACATCAACCCGTCGAAGGTGGAAATGGCTCGGCATTTCGGCATGACCGATTTCGTCAACCCTGACGAAGTCGAGGGCGATCTTGTTGCCCATCTTGTTGATCTGACCAATGGCGGTGGGGACTACACTTTCGACGCCACCGGCAACGTCTCGGTCATGCGCGTGGCGCTCGAGGCCGCTCACAAGGGCTGGGGCGAGAGCATCATTATCGGCGTGGCGCCAGCCGGTGCCGAAATCAGCACGCGACCGTTTCAGCTTGTCACCGGCAGGGTCTGGCGCGGAACAGCCTTTGGTGGAACACGAGGGCGCACCGAGGTGCCGAAGATTGTCGATTGGTACATGAACTCGAAAATCGAGATCGATCCGATGATCACCCACAAACTGAAGCTCGAGGATATCAACAAGGGTTTCGACCTCATGCATGCGGGCGAGTCGATCCGCGCTGTTGTGGAGTTCTGAAGGATCCTTCAGAACACTGAGGTTCTGCTCGCTTAACAGATCAATAGCGGCTGAGGGTGGCAAGGCAGACATCGCAAAGCCACTCAAAGGCCTTGGATCCGAGTTGATGGAGGTTGCGGTGCGCTACCGTACCGACACTTGGCGCGTCGTCTACATCAACGAGGTTGCCGAGAGGTTGCGGGTGATTCATGCTTTCCAAAAAAAGTCGACGACCGGCATCAAGACGCCAAAGGCCGAGATCGACCTCGTTCGTGCGCGCATTGGACGATTGAAATGGGAGCTATTGCAATGAACGACGAATTCGAACTGGTGGAGGGGAGCGGCAACGTCTTCCGCGACTTTGGCGATCCAAATGCTGATCTGAAGCAGGCCAAAGCCACCCTCGCGGCCCGAATCATCGCCGAACTGGATGGGCGCAGGCTCAGCGTGCGCAAGGCTTCGGGCATGACCGGCCTTGCCGCCGCAGACTTCTCACGCATCCGGAACGCCGACCTCGGCCGCTTCACGCTCGACCGGTTGATGAGAGTGACTTCCGCCTTGAACGAAAATCTGCGCGTAACGATCCACGTCAACCAAAACGAGATGGGCAGCGCGTCTGTCGCAACTCATGCTGATCCGGTTTCAGAGGGGCTAAGTCGCGTTTGACCGTCTATATCGCTGCAATCCTGCTGCGGTCATCGCGACATTGATATCATCAAGGCGCATCACGATCGTAAAGTGAGTCCCGAGGCAGGTTTTCGGACATCCGCAACCCGACGCCTCGAGCGTCAAAGTCTGCGAGAACACTCGACACCGTTTCATTCCGCCTGTCGCGTTCAGCGGAATCCGACCCTGCCTCATCGGCATCGACGATGCTCTTTCCCTTTGGCTGCAATTCAGCAGCGGCGTCTGCGAGTTTCGAGCATTTCCTCTGACTCATGTTCCAATATCCGCACTTTGCGCGGACTCCCATGCATGGACTCGAACACTGTGCCGAACCTCAATGGAGATCCCACATGTTTCAACGTCTCTTGTCATGATTCCTGAATCCGGTCATCGATTCCTTTTCGTTCTCGGAATTTATCTCGTGCTGCCGACGCGATGGCATTTTCTTCAAATGTCCGGAAAGGCATGCTGCCACCATCGTTCCACGAGGACCGATCACTTTCTCTGTCTTGTTGTGAAATTCGACTCCTGCCCGTGAGGAGTCAAGACAAGCGAATCCGTTCGCAGGTTCGCTCTGCGAGAAAATGTCGAGGATCGAGACCGATGGCTTGACGGTTCGTGCAGCCCCGATTGTGGAACGGCATCAAGACCGTCGGACGTGTTCCCATGGCGGACTGGCCGTATCAGGCGGCCACGACGGTCTGCGGTTCGGCAGCCGTCATGATCACGACGGGCTCCGGCATTTGGCGCAGGCCGTGGCTTCGTTGATCCCCGGGATCGTCTTCAACAGCCTGATCCGATCGCGCCAGGGGCCCGACTGTCGCGGAGTTTCCCGCTCAGATGCTGTTCGCGTTCGACCTGATTGTCGAACTCTTTCATCAGGTCGACGAGAAGCACGCGGTCGCGGTCGCTCAGCTCAACTGTCAGTGCGTCGCCGATGTCCTCCAGCTACCGGTGAACGTGCCGTGTCAGCCCGCCGCGTGGGGATGGACAACGTGCATCGTATCGTTCATTTTCAATGTCCTCCGATTTGATGTTTTCAACCAAGCGGAGACAGCGGGACCGGACGGATTTGGGTAGCCACGTGCCTCAAGGGGCACGGATTAATTTCGATGCGCGTTCACAACCCCGAGGGGCTGGAAGCATTTCGGGGCTTGGACCGTCCGGCCTCAGGCCGGTCTGGACTCGCGAGGCCAGAAGGCTCACCACCAATAGTTCGAGCATTGTGTTGCCTCGGCCGCGCACTTTGCAGCGGCCACGCAGAAACTGCCAACGGATTTCCATGGCAAACAGGGAGGAAAACCGGAGTTTGCCATGAGGGTTTGGATACGGCAGTTGAAACTGCGAGATGTTCGCTGCTTCGAAGGTGAACAGTCCGCTAGGCTTGGACGCAGGATTACCTTGCTTGTTGGCGATAACGGTGCGGGCAAGTCAACGTTCATGGGATGCTACAAAGCGTTCGCCAACCTCGCCAGCTTCGACGACCTTGACGAAAAGAACCATTTCGACGAGGCGCCTTTTCGCATGGGCGGCTTCGACTCCATTGTTCGATCAGGGAAAAATGACTTCACGGTCGGCGGGGCATTTGAAGACCATTGTCACGCAAGTGCTTCATTCACGTTTCGGGCCCAAGGCGGCTCACCTGTCGACCGGGAACTGCATTTGAGTGTGGCAAGAAAAGGGAGAGCGTCTCAAGATTTCTGGATTTCCGCTCCGGATGAACCCGAGGGCCTTCTCAGGTTTGGTGTATCCGACTTTGATTTCGACTTGCGTCGGTCGGAGCTTGAATTTCGTTCGATCACAACCTGGCTGTCGCGACATGTTGGCCAAGGCCATCTTCCTTTTGCCGGTGACGTCGAACGATTCAGGAAACAAACAGGCGAGTCGGGCTCCGAAAGGGAGCTCGAGTTCGTCAAGTTCATCAACTTTCTCAAAAGAGACTTCCCGTTCCCCGCTCCCGGTTCGTTTGTCGTAAGCGCTCCGGATCCTGCACCACCAGACCGCGAACGCAGCTATCGGGTACCGCCAACCCATTTGACTTCGGAAGGGTCCGATGCCCCGTACGAATTCCTCTCGGAAGCGGGCGAGAAACTGGGCCTTTGGCACAACATTTCGTTCGCCAACGGGCCGGGCACGATCGGTACCGAGGTCATGGTCGAAACGGCACCCAACGTCTGGCACAATCTTGTCGATGCGGGACATGGCATTCACAGCCTTTTGCCTTTGCTGGCCCATATAGCCGCGCAACCGCCGGAAGCCGTGGTCCTTTTGCAGCAACCGGAGGTCCGCGTTCATCCCCGAACGCAGGCGGAACTTGCGCAATGGATGGCAGAGAGCGGCCGTAGCTTCATGATCGAGACGCACAGCGACCACCTCGTGGATCGTTTCCGGATATGCGTCATGAAGGGCATTCTCGCACCCGAGGATTTGTCCATTGTGTATTTCCAACCAAGCGAAGATCGAACGCAATCCCGTATTCATGGAATCGGCGTCGACGATCATGGCAATCTCGAAGGCTCACCGCCGGAATACCGGTCGTTTTTTCTTGAAGAGACGCACGACCTCTTGGGAATCGGGTAGGGAACAGCGGTGTGCACGGCAGTTGTCATCGATGATGACGTGTTCAATGACATTCATCGCTGCTGCACTCGGGAACCGATGCGCGCATGAGTTTCAGTCGCTGCCTGTTCGCGCCTGCAATTGACTTGAATCTCGGAGGCAGCCAACAAACAGTGATGCAGCACATGGTACGGCTGGTCCGCACACCCAATCCAGGAGAGCGAGTGGGAACCGACCGATGACGGAAAACTACGAGATCATCCTGTTTTGGAGCGACGATGATGATGCCTTCATCGCTGATGTGCCTGAGTTACCCGGATGCACGGCCCACGGCGACGACCGGGAAGCCACCTTGCGGAACATCAAGGACGCCATGCAATTCTGGATTGAGACTGCGCAGGAGTTGGGGCGACCGATCCCGCAAGCAAGAGCCGAGCGACTGAACAACGCATAGCGGTTCCAGCAATTGATCGCGGAACCCGTTTTCGGAGTAAAAGACCAATGCACAAGTTCGAAGTCATTCTGCGTTGGAGCGATGAGGATGGAGCCTTCATTGCAGAAGTGCCCGAACTTCCGGGATGCACGGCGCATGGCGATAGCCAGGTGGATGCTCTGAAAAGCATCAATGAAGCCGTCGAACTCTGGATTGCCACCGCAAAGGAATTCGATGATCCGGTACCCGTCCCCAAGGGCAAGCGGATGATGCAAGCATGAGCGAATTTTTGTCCCCAGATGGGACCACAACCGTTGATCCGTTCGCCCATGGCCATACTGGCGGTCGGCTGATGTTTCGTCACAACGCGCCAGATTGAAGCGAGCCGAAGTGTCCAGAATGTAGTGCCCTTTTCGAAATTCGAATGCAATGATTTCAACCACTTGTGCTCCAAAATGTCTGAACTTGAAATCCTTTCCAAACTGTTGTTCTGCTGATGGAATGGGCTGGTGACGCAGCCCACCTGCAGGCTGCCGAGACCGGGGCCTGATGATCTTGGTCGCCGCACCCAGTCTTCATATGGGATCGGTCTTGAGCGAATGAGGTTCGATCATACTCCACCGGTTATGCGGCAGAACCGCGCAAAACTGATCCAGGTATGCGCCCTTGCCCATTTCGGGGTTTTGACATTTGACCGCGATCGCGAACAGTTTCTGAAACCGTCCACTCACCCGAACGGATCAGACGACAAAACCCATGACGCAATCGATTCGCATTCCCCATAACCCGAGTTTGCGGTAACCGCTGACCTTTGAGCCCCAAGTCAAACCCGACCCTGCGGCCCTCAACACGACTGAATCGAATTCGCGGATATCCTTGCCTGACATGAGTGATCGCCCCCGATGACCGACATCTTCCTTCGAATCCTGCCGTTTTTCCTGGTCATCGGTTGCGGCTACCTCGCGGCCGCCTTCCGCTTCTTCAGTTCTGAAGCCGCCGACTGGCTCTCGAAATTCGTCTTCTACTTCGCCCTCTCCGCCATGCTGTTCCGGTTCTCGGCAACCCTGCCGTTGCGAGAGATCTTCGACGCCAGTTTCGCCATGGCCTATTTGTCCGCCTGCGTCATCCTGTACCTGATCGTCATCTCGACGGGCCTCGTTCGCCGCGAGGGGCTGGCAACCTCAGCGCTCGAATCGCAGTGCTCAATCATCGGAAACACAGGCTTCCTCGGATTGCCGATGCTCGTGGCCATCCTCGGTCACACGGCAGCCGGCCCGATCCTTCTCACCCTCGCCATCGACCTGATCGTCTTCAGCAGTCTCGCGGTGATGATCATCACCATGTCCCGCGAAGGCCGGTTCAGCGCACGATCGGTCCTGCGCATCATCGGTGGCGTCTTCAAGAACCCAATGGTCGTCTCGATGTGTGCGGGAATCCTGTGGTCGGCGCTTCGCCTGCCCCTCGTGGCGCCCTTCGATGCATTCCTGCAACTGCTCGGCGGAGCCGCAACTCCCGCAGCGCTCTTCGCCATCGGTGCCTCGCTCGCATTTCACAAAGCCGGCCGCATCGGGATCTCTGTTTGGCTCGCGAGCGCCAAGCTCCTGCTTCATCCGCTGCTGGTCGCGATCTTTGCACTTCTGGTCTTTTCGGTGGAACCCTATGCGGCGGGCGTCATGATCGCCGCGGCCGCCATGCCGACAGCCGGCAACATCTACTTGCTGGCCAATCACTATCGCGTCGCGGAAGCGCGAGTCTCATCGGTGATCCTGATCTCGACCTGCGCCAGCATCCTCACGCTGAGCATCGTGATCTCTCTGGTTCCAGGCCAGTGAATGACGTATTCAGAAAACCGGTCAGGCAACCGTGACCGCCACCTTCGCCGCACAGACCACAGGAACAGCCACGATGAATGCTGAACATTCGGGATCGAAAGCAATGGAAACCGTGTCGGAAAACCTCTGCTTCGGCGGCGTGCAGGGCGTCTATCGTCACGACTCCGCCGCCTGCGGCTGCCCCATGACCTTCGGTCTGTACCTGCCGCCGCAAGCGAAAGAGGCCAATGTTCCGGTCCTTTGGTACCTGTCCGGTCTGACCTGCACCCACGAAAACGCGATGATCAAGGCTGGCGCGCAGGGATGGGCAGCACGCGAAGGCATCGCGGTGGTCTTTCCCGACACCTCTCCCCGCGGCGATAGCATCGCGGACGACCCTGAGTACGACCTCGGACAAGGCGCGGGGTTCTACGTCAACGCCACCGAGGCCCCTTGGGCACCGCACTATCGGATGTGGGATTACGTCACGAAGGAATTGCCGGATCTGTTGTTCGACAGTTTCCCGCTGGATCGTGACGCACAGGGTATCACCGGGCACTCGATGGGTGGGCACGGTGCGCTCACAATCGCCATGACCCATCCCGAAACCTATCGCTCCCTGTCCGCCTTCGCGCCGATCGCCAATCCGACCCAGTCACAGATGGGTCAAAGGCAGTTCGCTGCCTACCTTGGTTCCGACTCGAAAAAATGGTCCGGACACGACTCGACCCTGCTGATGAAACAGCGCGGATACCCGGGAACCATGCTGATCGATCAGGGCGCGAACGATCAGTTTCTTGAGCATCTCTCGACCGATGCGTTGGCGGACGCCATTGCTTCGGCCGGCCAGGACGCAGAACTCCGAATGCAACCCGGCTACGACCACAGCTACTTCTTCGTCGCATCCTTCATGGAAGATCATGTTCGGCACCATGCAAAGAAACTCCGTTCGTGACTGCCCGACCGACAATGCTGCACGTCGAAGATGTCGTCGCTGGCATTCGCTTCGGCCATCCTTGGTTGCGAACTTGAGAAACACCAACTCAACCGGGATTTTCCGATGACTTCAAACGTTGACCATGCACCCGTTACGGCCGTTGTGTTCGACATCGGCAACGTGCTCGTCGGCTGGGAACCCGAAGCGATGTACGACCGTGTCATCGGCCCCGATCGACGACGGAAACTGTTCGCGAGTGTCGATCTCGACACCATGAACATCAGCATGGATCGCGGCGCACCGTTCAAGGAAACCGTCCACCAGACCGCCGCAGCACATCCGGAGTTCACCGACGACATTCTCTTGTGGCATGACCGCTGGATCGAGATGTTCACGCCGGTCCTTCACCACTCCGTGCATCTTCTCCACACCCTCAGGCGCAAAGGTGTCCCCGTCTTCGCGCTCTCGAACTTCGGCAAGGAAACCATCAGAATCGCGGACCAATCCATGCCGTTTCTCCTCGACTTCGACATGCGGTTCATTTCGGGCGAATTGGAATGCCTCAAGCCCGAGCCCGAGATCTACGCGATCGTCGAGCGCGAATGCGGGCACGCCCCTGAAGGTCTCCTGTTCGCGGACGACAGGCCCGAGAACATCCGCGCGGCCCAGGAACGCGGATGGCATGGCCACCTGTTCGAATCTTCCGAAGGTTTTGCTGCGTGCCTCGTGAGCCACGGCATCCTCGACGAGAGTGAGGCTTTCCCCGAGGGCAGCGGGTCCTGACATGGACATCATTCACCTCGACCCGGATCTGATCGAGCCGCATCTGAGGTGGGCGGACGTCGTCGATGCGTTCAGGCACGGGCATGCGTTGCCGCGCGCAAGCATCGCGGACAACCTGGTGACTCGTGACAGTGACGGCCTGTTGTCGAGGGCCGCATGGATCGATGGCCTCGGTTCGGTGGTCAAGAGCGCGACCGTGGTCCCTTCGAACGACGATCGCGGGATTCCAACCATCCACGGCAGCGTTACCCTCTTTGACGACCAGACAGGCGTTCCCGAGGCATTTCTCGATTTCCACCAGGTGACCCGGTGGAAAACCGCTGCCGACTCCCTTCTCGGCGCCCAGATCCTGGCCCGGCCCGACTCGCAGACAGTTCTGATCATCGGCGCGGGCAAGGTGGCGCGCTCGCTCGTCCATGCCTACAAGAGCCACTGGAGCGACATTCGCTTCGTGGTGTGGAACCGGACCGCAGCGCGGGCCAACGAGATGCGAGCCGAATGCGAGGGCGTGGCAGAGATCGAGATCGCCGCAGACCTTGAAAGCGCTGTCGGTGACGCCGACATCATTTGTTGCACCACCATGTCCGTGGAACCGGTCCTGTTCGGTCGCTGGTTGCAACCCGGTCAGCACCTCGATCTGATCGGGGCCTTTCGGCCCGACATGCGGGAAGTCGACGACGACGCCATCCGGCGTGCCAGCCTGTTCGTCAACAGCCTCGAGACGACGCTCGCGAAAGCGGGCGATATCATCATCCCCTTGAAATCAGGGGTGATTTCCCGGGACCAGATCAAGGGCGACCTCTACGATCTTGTCCCCGGAAAGATCGGACGCAGTTCAAGCGACGAGATCACCCTCTACAAGAACGGTGGAGGTGCTCACCTCGACCTGATGACGGCACGCCACTTCCTGGATCGGTGGAAGACGATCGACGCCCAACGGGAGACATGAGTTGATTTCCGAAGAATCGATCGATGCCTACCAACGCGACGGCGCCATCGTGGTGCGAGGAGTGTTCACCCCATGGATCGACACGATCGAGGCCGGCATCGAGCGGAATCTGCAGGACCCAGGCCCATATGCGTCGGAGAACGCAGTCAAGGACGGCGAGGGCCGTTTCTTCGATGACTACTGCAACTGGACGCGAATCCCGGAGTTCGAGCAACTGGTGCGCGAGAGCTGTGCCGGCGAGGTTGCGGCCCGGGTGATGAAATCGAAAACGGCAGGTTTCTTCCACGACCACGTGCTGATCAAGGAATCCGGAACCCCCAAGGCGACCCCTTGGCACCAGGACTCGCCGTACTATTTCATCGACAGCGAGCAGACCGTCAGCATGTGGATCCCAGTCGATCCGGTGCGATCCGCCAGTCTGCGGCTGATTGCGGGTTCGCATCGATGGGATGGCATGGTCAGGCCGGTCAGCTGGGCTGACGACAGCGACTTCTACGACAAGAACGGCGCACCTGAGTGGATCGACGTCCCCGACCCCGACGGATCACCGGGTGACATGCGCATCCTCGAATGGTCACTCGAGCCCGGTGATGCGGTACTGTTTCACTATCGGACCGTGCACGGTGCCCGAGGCAACCCCGGTGGCGCCCGACGGCGCGTTCTGTCGCTGCGCTGGTTCGGCGACGATGCGCGATTCGTCGAACGTCCAGGCCGGACATCGCCGCCATTTCCAGGCCACGGCATGACCGACGGCCAAAGACCCAGGGAGGACTGGTTTCCGATCATTTGGAGCGAAGGCAATGCGTGACGGCCGGAACTGGCGCTGGCCATTCTGCACCAATCTGTCTCCCCGCGAACCATTGTCAGTCCATAGCGCCCATGCAGCACCTGCCCTTTGACAACAGCTACACCCGTCTTCCGGAGCGCTTTTTCGCCCGCGTGCAACCCGACTGCCCGCCGGCTCCAAGCCTGATCCGGCTGAACCGCGACCTCGCAAAGCAGATTGGCCTCGATTCCAGCTGGCTGCAGTCGGATGCCGGAATCGCGATGCTCTCGGGCAAGGATCTGCCCGATGAAGCCGATTCCATTGCCATGGCCTACGCCGGTCACCAATTCGGCGGTTGGGTCCCGCAGCTCGGGGACGGTCGCGCCTTGCTGCTCGGCGAAGTCGTCGGACCCGACGGCGTCCGCCGCGACATCCAGCTCAAGGGTTCCGGACGAACGCCGTTTTCCCGCATGGGCGATGGCAAGGCTCCGCTTGGACCGGTCTTGAGGGAGTACATCGTCAGCGAAGCCATGGCGGCACTGGGTGTCCCCACCTCTCGGTCACTGGCTGCCGTCGCAACGGGCGAGCCGGTTCGCCGGGAGACGATCCTGCCGGGTGCGGTCCTCACGCGGGTCGCAACAAGCCACGTCCGCGTGGGAACCTTCCAGTATTTCCACGCCCGCAACGACCTCGACGGAATCAAGGCGCTGGCCGATTACGTGATCGAACGGCACTTTCCCGAATTTGACCCCGGAGCCGACCAACAGCCGTATCACGACCTGCTCTCAAGCGTGATCAAACGGCAAGCGACCCTGATCGCGCGCTGGATGGGGCTTGGCTTCATTCACGGGGTCATGAACACCGACAACATGCAGATCGCCGGCGAGACAATCGACTACGGTCCATGTGCCTTCATGGAGGCCTTCCATCCCGGCACAGTCTTCAGTTCGATCGATTTCAAGGGACGTTACTCGTGGATCAACCAGCCGGCCATCGGAGAGTGGAACCTGGCGCGCTTTGCAGAAACGCTCCTCCCTTTTCTCGATCCGCTCTCCCAGGATTCGGCCGTCGCGCAAGCCCAGGAGGCGCTGGCGCATTTCGGGACCGCATTCTCTGCCGAACTGACGGACGTGTTCGCGCAAAAATTCGGTCTGATCGGCGATCCGAACGAAGCCGAGCGGCAGTCATTCATCGACTCGACGTTCAAGCTCCTCGCGGACCAGAAAGTCGATTTCACCTGCTTCTTCACGGGCCTGACCCGGATCGCCGACGAATTGACGCAAGACGGGAAGTCCTCGCCCAGCGCCGCGCCCGAGTCGTTTCGTTCGCTCTTTGCCGAGGCGACGTCGGCCGATGAATGGGTTGGCGGCTGGGCGACCGCATTCAACTCGGAGTCGATCCGCGTTCCAGCCGTTGAGCGGGTCGCAGCCATGCGAAAAGCGAACCCGGTCCTCATCCCCCGCAACCATCGGGTGGAAGAGGCAATTCGACACGCAATGGAGGGCGATTTCGCGGCATTTCACCGGCTCGTCGATGCCCTGAAGTCGCCTTGCGAAGAACGAGATGAATACGCCGACCTCGAAAGTCCTGCGCAAGGCGATGAAGTGGTCTGTCAGACCTTTTGCGGAACCTGAGGAACAACGGCCCCGACCGATGACGCGTCTCGGGCCTTGGCACGGATACATGGGAGACATGCTCGATGGCGACCGAACACGATGCCAGCATGATGGAAAATCTGTACTGGTGGGGGATACCGACGCTCTTTCGTTGCGAGGCGGCAGAGCCTGAAGGACACGACATCGTTCTCGCAGGCGTCCCTCATTCGACGGGGAACGGAACCACCGAGCGCGATCAGCATCTCGGGCCGCGCGCAGTGAGAAACATCTCGGCGCTGCAGCGGCGGGTTCATGGTCAATTCGAGCTCGACCCTTGGCGTTCGGCTTCGATATGCGACATTGGTGACGTACCTTTTCCGAAGGCGAACGACAACGAGGACTGCATCGAGAGAATTACCGACTTCTATTCGCGCATCGATCGCGCGGGCGCTCGACCGGTATCCATCGGCGGCGATCATTCAGTGACCGGCGGAATACTTCAGGCCCTCGGCGGCGGACAGATCGCGAAAGGGCAGCCAGTCTCGCTCCTTCACCTCGATGCCCATACGGACGTCTTCACCAAGGTCGATCATTTTCTCGGTGCCCGCAAATCAGCCGCTCACTGGGCGGCCTATCTTGCCGACCAGGGCCAAGTCGTGCCGCAACGCTCAATCCAGGTTGGACTTCGCGGTCATCCAAGGACCCTCGACTGGCTGCAGCCCGCCTACGATTACGGATACAACATCGTGACCATGGCCGAGTTTCGGACGCGTGGCATCGAAGACGTTTGTGCCGAGATCAGGGAATGCCTGGATGGTCACCCGGTCTACATCACCTTCGATCTCGACTGCCTCGATCCGACCATTGCACCGGCAGTCGCCAACATCGAGCCCGGCGTCGGCGGGTTTTCGGTCGACGAGGCCTTCAAGCTGCTTCACGCCGCCAGGGGGATGAACATCATCGGAGGCGATGTCGTCTGCCTGATGCCGACCAAGGACAGCCCGAACCAGATCACGGCAATGGTTGCGGCTTCGGTCATGTTCGAGATGATCTCCCTGATTGCGGAGAACGTCGCGCGCCAAAAGACAGGCTGATGGTCGAACCGTCGCGCCTCTTCGGGTCACACGCATACCTTGCAAGGCAATTGTCCCATCAGAGTCGCATCAGGCAACGGCAGGGCGCGTCCGGTCCTCGCGTTCGAGAAACCGAAGAGGCACGAAACCATTCCTCGTCATCAAGTCGTGTGCGGGTGCTGTCCAGGCGTCCGACAGAAGGCCTGGCTGTCCATGTCAACTGACGTTCATCTGCGTTCGCGTTCGGTCATCATTGGCCATCGGGCCACGGCCGCACCATCGCGACGTTGTCGACAGCCTCACTTTCAAAGATTCGCGCCATGACCGATACGGCACGATACGGACTCGTCGGTTGCGGGATGATGGGACAGGAACACATCCGCAATGTCGCCCTTTTGTCCCGTGCCGAAATTGTCGCGCTGTTTGACCCCGACCCGGACATGCTAGCTCAAGCCCAGGCGCTGGTGCCGGACGCAGCAGTTGCTCTGTCCTTCAGCGAACTGATCAATCGCCCTGATCTCGACGCCATCGTGGTCGCGTCGCCAAACCATCTGCATCTTGATCAGTTGGAAGCGATCATGGGCACGCGACCCGTGCCCGTGCTGGTCGAAAAGCCTGCGTTCACGTCGCCGGATCAGGTCTCTAGGGTGCGCCAGCTTGAAGAGCAGGCATGTTCCCCAATTTGGGTTGCGATGGAATATCGCTACATGCCGCCGATCGCGCAGTTCCTCGAGAAAATGCAGGACGCGACCGGCGGCGTGAAGATGCTGACCATCCGCGAGCACCGGTTTCCGTTCCTGTCCAAGGTCGGAAACTGGAACCGATTGTCATGCCTGACCGGTGGAACCCTCGTCGAAAAATGCTGTCATTTCTTTGACTTGATGCGCCACGCCATCGGCGAGGAGCCGGTTCGGGTGATGGCGTCAGCCGGCCAGGACGTCAATCATCTGGACGAAACGGTTGGAAACACGCCATCTGACATCATCGACAATGCCTTCGTGATCGTGGATTTCGCCAACGGCGTTCGCGCCATGCTCGATCTGTGCATGTATTCGGAAGGGTCACGGTTCCAGGAGGAAATCACTGCCGTTGGCCCAGGGGGACGAATTGATGCGTTCATTCCGGGTCCGACGCGGTTCTGGCCGGATCACCTCGGCCCGCCGCCGGTCGCAAGGGTTGTGACCAGCCCGCGGTCACGACAAGGCGGGGAGACGGTTGAAATCCCGATCGATCCCACTCTTCTTGCCTCTGGCGACCACAACGGGGCGACCTACTACCAGCACCTCCTGTTTCTGAAGACCGTGCTGTACGGCCGCAAGCCGGAGGTCAGTCTCGGCGACGGCATCGAGGCGGTGAGGATCGGCCAAGCGGCTCAGCTCTCTGCGGCGCAACACAAGGTCGTCGAACTCTGAGCGATACGCCTGCAATTTCGATGCCCGCTTTGCGTGCGAGTGAAAAACCTGTGACCGTTGTTGGACGGCCTTGCCGAGACTGCACCGCTCTTTCAGCCCGGCTGCGTGGAATCGAGGTTCATAGATCTTCCGGGGAGACACTCACAAAGGGGCCATCGGAGCGAGCATCTGCCAGCGCGTTCAGTTCGGCATTCTCCAGTCGTTCCATGATCGCGGCGTATTCATCGGCAGGAACGCAATAAAAGACCGGGGTGTTGCGGTTGAGGATCGCGATCGCCGCCCCATCGCCAGAGGCGACGGTTGCCATCGGGTTTTTCTTCAACTCGCTCACGCTGGCGGTTGTCTTGGCGTGAATTTCACGTGCCATGGCGTTTCGCTCCGTATTGTTGCGCGACAATCAATCTGACAGTTCCGCGATACGACTGAGTTTCCCTTCCGGGGGGTGCTCCATTTGACGTCGTCGACCCGGCGAATAGGTCGTCTGCAAACCATTTTCGACAAAAGTGAGCAGAGTGCCCGGACGCTGCATCAACGACAGTCAGATGAGGCTGTTCGTGTCATATAACAGAACTCACTACGTGGAAACGGCCGCCGCCAAGGCGGGCGTCAGCGAAGCATCAGGCTACCGGATCAAGCAGCACCGGCGTCTGCCGTCACAGAAACGCGAGCCAAGGAAATTGAATCGATGTATCGGAAACTTGGCAGGCCATCGCTCGAGAAATCCTGGGCGCATTGAAAACCATCAGGGGCAAGGCAGCATCAAGGTGCGTCGATAGAAAAGCACCTGATACGAGCATGCTGCCTTTTCGATGGCATTCAAGCCTCGACCGTGGGCTAAATGCCTTTTATCTATCCCCTAAAGGGGAATGATTATGGACGGCCAAGAACTCCCAAGTCTGACGATCAAGGAGGCGGCACACCTCGCAGGCGTGCCCAAGCGGCGAATCGAGAAAGATTGTGAGGAAGGCATCGTTCCAAGGCAAAAGCTCAAACCATGGATGCACAAAGGTGTCGCAGCGCACGTTCCTGCACTTGCCGTGGTCTATGCTTGTGCGATGAACTCGATCGGCGGCGTGAAGTTGCAAAAAGAGTCCAAACGACGAATTTGGAAGCACGTTCATACAACCAAGCCTCCCAACTTCGGGAAGATCGAGATCACTCCTGGGCTCACGCTCAACCTTGATCCTCTTGTCGCCGAGCGTTGGGCAAGGACGCGCGACTATCTCGAAGCGCGGAGAAATTTCTTCGCCGTCGATCCTGACATCTTTGGCGGTGAGCCCATTCTGAGGGGAACGCGCATCACATGCCGATCCGTTCTCGGTCGCATTCAAGGTGGCGAGACACTGGATGATTTGGTCAAAGACTATCCAGAGATCAGCAAAGAAGCGTTCAATGCAGCGGTGGTCTACGCAAGGACCCACCCACCTCGCGGCAGGCCGTCCGGGAAACCTTGGCATGAGACACATAAGCCAAGGTGATGCTGCATTTTTGGATGAATGCCCATCTCCGCTTGTTGCAAATGGACTCATTGAGCACGACCTCTGTTTCTGATGGGCGATCGGTCCGAAATCTTCACGTCATTTGAGAAATGCATGTCATTTCCCCCCGAGTTGCTTGGAATCATCCCGAACGATATCTTGCCCGCTCCAAGATTGCGGATAGCGTCCGCCACAGCCTTGATCTGGCGAATACCGAGGTAGGACTGCTCAACTGCTTCGAAGAGCCGCTTGGCTTCTGGCGTGGATTTGAGTCCGCGAGGCGTGGGTTCAAAGAGCAAGAAGCCAACCGAAGCTTCCCGATCAGAGACAAGGCGGCCGACACTCGGTTGAGACACATGGATCGCCTCTGCCGCACGCGTTACTGATCCCATCAAATGGGTTGCTCTGAACGCCTCCAGTTGCCGCAGATTCATCTTTCCATCCACGGAACCACACGTGCCGGCATAGACTAGTCAGCTTTGGCCATGGGAAAACCGAACAATCGTGCGGCGTTACCGCCCAACCACGCCTCTTGTGAAGCGGGCCGCAATGGCAGAGCATCGATTTCATCCAAGGATCGCTTGATCGGCAGCATGGGCCAGTTGCTGCCCCAAAGAACACGGTCTCTCAGCAATGTGTCACCAAACTGCAAGAGCGCATCCCAACCGGAACCCGGCTTCACGAAGTTGCGGGGACGCATTCCAGCAGGGCTGATGTAGAGATTTGGATGGCGCAAGGCGACGCTGACGAGTTCCAGCACCCAGGGCCAGCCGCCATGATGGGCAATCAAAGTCAGATCGGGGAAGTCCATGGCAACCTGATCCAGCTTGGAGGGGTGGCTTGCATCGTTTCTTGCCGAACGCAAAAGATGGGTTGAGGCATGGATGTTCACGGGAACATCCAACTCCTGGCACTTTGCGTAAATCGGGTAATAGGCCGGATCATCGGCCGTGATCCCGTTGGCATAAGGTGCGACGGATACACCTTTCAAGCCGAGTTCAACTATCGCGCGCGTGATCCGATCTGCGACATCGCTTTGTTTTGGCGAGGCGCCAGCAAGCCCGACAATCCGCTCGCCGGAGGCGTTCTGGACTTTGGCCACAATGTCATGATCCAGCGTGTCGTAGGACTGGACCACCGCTCCGTCGATGCCGCAGGCGCTGAGCATGTCCAGCATCACGGCTGCACCGCCATGTCCCACCTTGGTCAGCAGATCCGGCAGCGTCTGAACATTGTTTTCCAGGGTACTGCCCTCAAGATCCGGAAGAAAGGGATTGAGCAGTTCCGGGTTGGCGCTGCCATATCCATACATGTCCGCGTAGGTGTCGTGCTGATCCGGCGGGCTGATATAGTCGCGCGTCAGCGGCACAATGTCCGGGACCGTAACGGGGTATTCAATTCTCATGGTTCGACCTGCCTATTTGTTGCTCTGCATAGCCGAGGCATCAGCGTCTCGCGCGATGCTTGCGCGCCCATCGACTGCAATTGCCGCATCGGCGCCGACGACAACGGGGTTCAGCTCCATCTCAACGATCTCGGGATGATCCAAGGCCATCTTGCTGACACAAGCGATCATCTTGGCAAGAGCTGCAACGTCTCCCTTGGGTCGCCCGCGCGCACCGTCCAGCAAGGGCCAGCAGCGCAGTTCTTGCAACATCTCAACAGCCTCTTGTTCGCTGATCGGGCAAAGCCGTAGCGATCTGTCCTTCATCACTTCGACCCATGTTCCCCCGGCGCCGACAAGGATCACAGGACCAAAAGTCTCGGATTGCTTCACGCCGACCACGGTCTCGGCAAGTCCATCCACCATCTGCTCGACCAGTATCGAGGATGCGTGGTTGCTGCCCGCAGCAGCTGCATTTTTCACGATTTCCGCATGGGCGGAGCGAAGTGCGGCGTCGTCGACAATGCCGATCCTGACACAGCCAACATCGCTTTTGTGCACGATGTCCGGAGCCGCCGTTTTCAACGCGACCGGAAACCCGATCTCCTGAGCCTTTTGGCTGGCTTCATCGACCGAGTTTGTCGCAGCCCATACGGAAAATGGCACGCCATGAGACTCGGCCAGTCTTCGGAATTCGTCCCCTTTGAGTGGCTCAGAGTTCGAAGGCAAATCGTGGTGGCGGTCAGGCGGGTCATCTTTCGCAGCAGCGGGTTGAGCGCGCAGTTCTTGCAACCAGAGCACCATGCGCAGAGCGTCTTCCATCGACTCATGCAGCGAAAGACCATCAAGCTTCAGCAGGGTCGACTTTGCGATCCGCGCCAGCTCTCCAGGAACGGATCCTGAGTCGGCATTTCGCAAGACCAGGCAGATATGGCCAGCCGCAGATGCGTGTCTCTTGAGGCGCTTGCAGACGTCTTCCCAAGCCGAAACTCCGTCCGAGAGGTTGTTCGCAACTGCGGCAAGGTTCAGATGGGCCAAGACCACACCGACACTGGCATCCTTCAGCGCAGAACTGCAAAGGTCAATCAGCATGTCGGGCGTGGCCAGCAGCCTGTCCGCACCCAATTCCAAGGGATTCCCGATCCCTCCGAAGTCTTCCGCACCGGGCACCAAACCGGCAAGCGTGCCGATAGTGTCGTCGTCCAGAACTGCCATGTCGATACCGGTTTCGGCGCAGGCATCAGCGACAAGCACCGTCGCGCCGCCGCCCGTGCCCATGATCATGGCATCGCAAGCCCCTGGCATCACTGCTGCGGCTTCGGTGGCCTGCAGCGCCACGAGCATGTCTTCCAGGCTGTCCACTTCCATTGCACCGGCTTGACGGAACATCGCCTGCCATACGGCATAACTGCCAGTCAGTCGTCCGGTATGCGATGCTGCGGATCTCTGGCCCGCAGCGGTTTTCCCGCCCTTCAAGACAAAAACGGGTTTGCGCCGGGTCGCCGACCGAAGTTCTCGGTAAAGTGCTGCCCCATCCCCGACACTTTCGAGGTAGAGGGCAATCGCACTGGTGTCGTCATCCTGGGAGAAGTAACGAACGTAGTCGGCCCAATCGAGATCCGCGTTGTTTCCAACCGACAGGATCTTGCCAAAGTTCAACCCGCGCGCTTGTCCCTTGAGCAAAACATCGTAGCACAGCCCCCCGCTTTGAGAGACAAACGCAAGGCTGCCAGCGCCGAATTGGCTGCCGCGTGCAAATGTCAGTCCTGCACCAGCCGAGAAAAGCCCCATCGAGTTGGGACCGATGAGCCGGGTTCCGCGACCTCGGATTGCATCCAGGAGCGCTTGTTGCAACGCTGCACCTTCGCCGCCTACCTCTGAAAATCCCGCTGTCAGAACATGAACAACAGGAACGCCCGCACCTGCACAATCCTCCACCGCCTGAACAGCCTGTTCTCGGGGCACAACTATGATTGCATAGTCGGCCGGTTGATCCAGTGCGGAAACGCTTGGAGCAGTCTTTATGCCTTCCACCTCAGGTCGAAATGGATTGATTGGTATCAACGTCCCATCAAAGTGCCTGACGAGATGCCGAAACACTTCGTTGCTCCACTTGCCACGCGCAGAAGATGCTCCAACGACGGCAACGCTGCGCGGCCGGAACGCAAAATCAAGCAGAACGCGGCCGGAGGGCGGGTCGATTTCCGCACAATCACGCATGGAATCGCTCAATCGATGCTGACAAGAAATTGGACCAATCTCCTTGTTGGGCGGTCATCGGCTCTACCGCCTTACAGCATGGCTTCCGATCAATGTGCCCGTCGTGAACGAAAATGTCCAAAAAGCTGTTTCTGCGCTCTATTCAGGAAGGCAAACTTCGGAGTATGGCCTTGTGGCTGATGCAGGGGGCCGCCTTCTTCGCTATCGAGCGGCCAAGAGCAGCTTCGGGATGTCGTGGCCGAGATTGGCGATGGCAACCTGGCAGACGATACCGGAATGGTCCTTGATACGAACGGTCGAGTCGACGATGCGTGGATTCTTGTGGTCGTGCCCGACATTGATAAGTCTGCCTATTCAGGTGCCTTTCGACCGCACTTGATTTTGCGCCACGCCTCCGGCGGCCCGCCGTGAAGTTCCGCGAACATCCGCTGGGTTTGTCGACGCACGGTGATGAACACGTTGCCCGTGTCGTCGGACCATTGCTCTCCTCTTAACCGTTGAACTGTAATTCCCGCCGGCTGTCACACGTTCTTGACTACCGCCAAGCCGCTGGGAATCAGTTGACTGGGCCAACGATTTATCTCATCTGATCGGCGGAAATCTGCATGGCCCGGCATTGCGTCGGGGAACATGCATTCTTGCCTCCGGCATGAGATGAAAAGAAAGCTAAAGCCCAAGTGAGATGTCGCCAAGCTCGTCCGCATTTTCGCCGAAGAACAACGTAATGCCCTATCTTTTCATCATCTTTTTCGCCTTGTTTCTGGCACTTGCGCATGTGCTCCGCACGGCCTCCTTGGGGCTTTCGCCTTTCGCAGTAATGTTGTTGCCCTACTCTGCGTTGGCATTGCTTGCGGTTTTGCATCTCCGCAAGCGATTCGATCATGCTTTCGTTCCGCCGACACTGCCCGAACAGAATCACACCATCCGCTGGAGCTGGCGCCAAACTATCAGATTGGTGCTGATCGTTGTTCCGATATTGTGGTGTATTCCACTCGCCTACGGCTACATGTTCGGACAACTGGGACTTCGGAGCCTGTCTCTAGACGGACTTCTCAATGCTCTGGCCTTGCAGATCTTGCTTGTCGGGTGTGCAGAGGAACTCTTTTTTAGAGAAGCGGGGCTTTCGGGATGGGCCAACCGCCCAATCGTCGGGTTGGCCATCAGTTCAATCGCCTTTTTTGTTTCTTATCTGCATCTCGGCCTCGTTTCGGCGTGCATTGCAGGTGGAGTTGGGCTGGTCTACGGAAGTTTGCGCGTCGCCGGGGCCGGCATAATTGGCATCGCAATTGTTCATGGTTTGACCAATGTACTGTTCTCGAGGGTGGTGACATTGGGGCTGCCCAACGATCAAATTGCCTACTACACGGTCTATTTGCTCGGAACGACATCGATTCTCGCCGCATTCACTCTCTATCTCAATCTGCCAACAAACGAGGAGACTCAGGGTCAGTGAACTGTTGAATGACTGCTATTTTCGGTGTGCCGTGACGATGGACCAAATTAAAGAAACCCGACGCGATCCCTTTCCGGGCTTTCACGATGTCGTGGCTATCCGTGTTTGGCAACGGTGTTGGAGAATTGCTCTGACTTGCAAGCAATTCAACTCCGTGCTTTTCTCATGATCTCATGCGGCAGCAAATCAGGCACCTCTCGCCATCAACAGCACCGTGACGGATATTCGTGTCGATTAGCAGTCTCGGTACGTCTGTTCTGCAGGTTCCTATAAGTGGCGCGCAAAGACAGACTTCGCGATCAAGCCAGCAGATTGGGACCAGGAATGCGGCATCAACACTGCAGAAACATCGTTGCGCAATGACAAGTGTATTGATCATCGGTGGCGGCGGCATGGTCGGGCAGAAGGTCGCCAGCCGTATCAATATGAATGGTCTGCACAGCCGGCCCGCGACAAGACTGACGCTCGTCGACCTTCGCTTTCCGCCAAACGGAGCGCATGCTGACCGACACATTGTCGGCGATCTGTCCGACAGAGGGACCATCGATTCGCTTGTGGCGATGCGGCCCGACGTCATCATTCACCTCGCTGCAATCGTGTCCGGAGAGGCGGAGCGGGATTTTCAAAAAGGGTGGCAGGTCAATCTCTTCGCCTTGTGGACCCTGCTGGAAGCTCTGCGCATCGAACACGGCGCGAGCAGCGGTCGCTACCGTCCAAAGTTCATCTTCGCGTCATCGGTCGCAGCCTTTGGCCCGCCGTTTGATGGACCCGTCAGCGACCAGTTCATTTGTGAGCCCCGAACATCCTACGGCGCTCAGAAAGTCGCGTCTGAACTGATCATCGGCGACTTCAGCCGAAAAGGCTTCATCGACGGAGTTTCATTGCGGCTGCCGACAATCTGCGTTCGACCCGGCGCGCCGAATGCCGCCGCATCTTCCTGCTTCTCCGACATTGTGCGAGAACCCCTCAACGGTCGGGAAGCCAGATTGCCGCTTGCACGAAGCGTCAGGCACATGCACGCATCGCCACGCTCGGCCGCGCGGTTCTTCGTTCATGCAGCAGAACTGGATCTGGAATTGCTGGAAGGACGTCGCACCCTCAACATGCCATCAGTGTCATGTACCATCGGCGAGCAGATCGATGCGCTTCAGGACGTTGCCGGCAACAATGTCGTGGCATTGATTCGAGAGGAGCCCGATCCGTTCGTTGCCTCGATCGTTGGCAACTGGCCGAGGGAATTCTCGACCGAGCGTGCGGACAGCCTCGGATTTCGGGCCGAGACCGACTTCCGGCAGATCATTCAGGCCTACATCGAAGATGACCTTCCGACCGCGACCGGTTGACGGGTTGTGGTCGTCAAGGATCCGAAAGAATGCGGCACCCGACACCCGTTGATCATGATCCGACAACCGTGACGAGCGACACAAGCCGCAATTCGGACTCCCATGGGGCAATAGTCACGACCAATTGATGCAGAGTCGGCGCGCCTGCTGAGGTCGAGCATGGCTGCGGCGTTGACACCGACAGTTCAGAATTGCAGATGGCAGACCAAGACGCCTTTCGTCCACACGGCAGGATCGACAGGAGAACAACCAAATGAAACGAAGGCTTGCGAGTTTGATCATGGCAACAGCAATTGGAATCTCGGCGACGACAGCCGGGGCGGTCGATGACGAGAACATCCTGGTCATCGAGGTCGGCGGAGCAGTCACCGGCACCATCGAAGTGGAACTGCTGCCAGAGCGCGCGCCCAACCACGTGTCACGGATCAAGAACCTCGCGAGCACGGGTCAGTACAACAACGTCGTCTTCCACCGAGTGATCGACGGATTCATGGCCCAGACAGGCGACGTGAGATTCGGCGTTCGTGGAGCAGGCGACCTGTCGAATGCAGGGCGAGGCGGCTCGAGCGAGCCCAACCTCAAGGCCGAGTTCTCCGATGTTCCCTACACCCGCGGCGTGGCGGGCATGGCGCGTTCAGCCAGTCCCGACAGTGCGAATTCCCAGTTTTTCATCATGTTTGCCGACGCTCCGCATCTGAACGGCCAGTACACGGTCTTCGGTCGCGTCCTGTCCGGAATGGAGGTCGTCGACGGGATCAAGAAGGGCAATCCGGCCGCTCACGGCATGGTCCAGGATCCCGACTACATGTCAAAGGTGTACATCAAGGCGACCGGTCCGGGCAGTTGACGGATTGGCGCGAGCCTTTCCACAACTGAATCTCCCTTCATAACTGCCGCGAGCGAACGGCACGGGCAAATTCAGCGCGGCTGGGTGATCGCCTTTGAGGCAACTCCACCCCGGCGCCGCGGAAGACTTGGGATTTCACTGCAAATCTCCAGGCCACGATCCATCGGCAGTGAAACCTGACCACCGGTAATGGCCGCCTGGTAAATCGCGGTTGCCAATTCGATCGAGCGAACGCCGTCATCGGGCGTGGGCAACAAGGATGCACGGTCATCCAATCGGTCGGCAACCGCTTCGAACAGCCCTGCATATCCAGTCTTGCGGTGGGACCCGACCTCATCGGCGACAACCCGGTCGATCTCTGCCTGGTCGCCAGGGTGTCGCGCGGAAAAACTCCACCCCTTGTCGCCGGGGGCGTAGGGAGACTGACCGCTTGTCGCCGTCAGTCGTTCGAACACCAACCGCAGTCGAGACATGTTGCCGCTGGCACCAAGAGTGACGGATGACGTCACCAATCCGCCCGCCTCCATCCGCATGCAAATCGCCGCGCAGTCCTCGGTCTCGATGGAATTGACTCTGGTGTCGATGACCGCCGACACCTCTGCCACGGGGCCAAGCACGGTGGTCGCGAGGTCATGAATGTGGATCGCGTGATTGAGGACCACGCCCGCAAACTCGCCAGCCGGCGTTCCCCGCCACGGATTGACGTAGTATTCGGCCCGACGATCCCAATGCGTCTCGAGGCTCCCGGCCAGCGGCCTGCCCAGCAACCCATCGGCCTTGAGACGCTGCAACGCCAAGAAACCCTCGCCGAAGCGATACTGAAACACCGGAACCCAGAGCCGGTCATGTTCTGCTGCCGTATCTCGCACCCGTTCGGCGTCGATGAGACAACCAGCCACCGGTTTTTCGCAGATGACATGCTTTCCCGCCCGGAGCGCCTCCAGTGAGACGGGCACGTGCAGCCTCGGCGGCAGACAGATATCGACAATGTCGATGTCGGGATCACCCATCACCGAGGCAAGATCATCCGTGGTGCGAGCGTCAGGAGCGCGGGCCACGAGCCGGTTCGCCACGCCTTGGTCAATGTCGCAGATGCAAGCGACGCGGAACCGCTCGGAAAGCGCGAGGTATCCTGTCAGATGCTCGGCGCCGATGCGCCCGCCAATAATGGCGACACTGTGCCTCGTCATCTCACGCGAGATTCCCGATGCGTCGGGCCCGAATCTGGGCCATCAGGGCCAGTTCGCAGACCGTGAAGCAGTGTTCCTGGGACATGGCCGTCTCGCTTCGCTCCCTCACGTCGCGAATGAGGTTCCGGAAATAGGGAAGATCCGCGCCACTCGCATCGATGTGCTCGCAGCGTTCGCCATTGACCAGGAAGAGATGATCGGTCCCCTCGCGTCCGGCCACATCGACGTATTTTCTGAGCTCGACGTATCCGTCGGTGCCCAAAACCGTCAGCCGACCGTCACCCCAATTCGGCAAGGCACCAGGTGTGAACCAGTCCACCCGGACATACCCCTGGCCACCATCGCCCTGGAGAAGGATCTCTCCGAAATCCTGCATGCCCGGCTGGTCCGGCATCGAGAAATTCCCCACCGTTGCAGTGACGATTTCAGCATCCTTCGAACCCGTGAACACGAGGAACTGGTCGATCTGGTGCGACGCGATGTCGCAAAGGACCCCTCCCGTTGCGCTTTCGTCGAAGAACCAGTCGGGGCGAGTGGCGCGATTGAGCCTGTGGGGGCCGAGGCCGACGGTCTGGACAACCCTCCCGATCGCCCCGTCTCCAACCAGTTCGAGCGCCCGCGTGACGGCGGGAACCTCGAAGCGCTCCGAGAAATCGACCGACCAGATTCTTCCGGTCATTGAGACGACGTCGCGGAGGTCCTGCAACTGCCCGAGGGTTGTGCAACCCGGCTTGTCCGTCATGACATCCTTGCCGGCGAGCATGGCCTCGATTGCCCGTCCAGCCCGAAGGTTCGGAATATCGGCGATCAGGATCAGATCGATCTCCGGATCCTCGATCAGCGCCCTCCGATCATCGATGCGCGGAATGCCGGGAAAACGCTTCCGAAAACCCGCGACCGGTTTCGGCTCGCCCTCGGTCCACCAGCCTTTGCATCGACACCCCTCTGCCAGCATGCCCGACAACTGACCGTAGATGTGACGGTGCTCGACGCCGATGACGCCAATCGTCAGCATCATGAACACTCCGCGGCAGCCGACCCGCCCATCGCAACGCGCCTGCCTTCTCGCGAGGACTGAATCATCGCCTCGACGAGGCGCTGAACGGCCAACCCGTCTTCACCGGAGACTTCCGGCTCCTCGCCAGCCCGGACACGATCCACGAACGCCAAAATCAGTTCCCGGTGCCAGTCGAACGGAAACGCCATCGGATCGGAGCCCGATCCAGTCTCGGCCTTGTCGCCGTGACTTTCCGCATCGCCGTTCCGCCACTGCACGTCGAGAACCCCGGATTTCAGGATCGCGGTTCCGTGCTCGCAATCCAGCGTGATCGACTCCGCCGTGCCCGGCCATGCAGACGTCGTGGCCATGACCGATGCGACCGCTCCACTGTCGAAATGCAGCCCGGCAACCGCGAAATCCTCCGTTTCCATGCGATGGAATCCGGTCGTCGCGGCAAAGGCCTGGACCTCGCGAACGGGTCCCGCAAGGCGCAGCAACAGATCGAGGGTGTGAATCGCCTGGCTGATCAGGACGCCACCCCCATCTCGCGCAAGCGTCCCGCGACCGGGTTCGTCGTAGTATTCCTGGTCCCGCCACCACGGAACCTCGACCCGGGCCATCCTGATTTCGCCCAGTCGACCCGCATCGAGCATGGCGATCAGCGCCTGCGAAGCCGCCCGGTAGCGATGCTGGAAGACCACGCCGAGACCGACGCGGTTGTCCCTGCAAGTTCTGACGATCTCCATTGCCGAGGCGACCGTTCGTTCGAGCGGTTTCTCGCACAGGACGTGCTTGCCTGCTTCCGCAATCTGCCGAACGAGTTCCTGTCTTTGATCCGGTGGGGTCGCAACAATCACCGCATCGACCTCGTCATCGTCGAGCAGCGTCTCGAGACGCTCGATCGATCGCAACCCGAAACGGCCGGCAAACTCCTCGCGGCGTTCTCGACTGCGGGAGTGAATTCCGATCGCGCGGACTGAATCTTCGAGGGATTTCAGGGCCAAGGCGTGGGGTGCCGCCGCCATTCCGGCGCCCACGATCGCAAGACCGAAGCGCCGGGTCACGATGGCAAGCCGTTCGCGATCACCTGGCCTTCGGCATCGAACAGGTGCATGTTGGCGCGATCAAGACGAAAATGGACGGTCTCTCCGTTCTTGACCGGATGCTGGCCGGTTCTGTGGACCGTCAGCTGCGGCAACCCGTCGGCCGAGCAATACAGGTAGGTCTCGCCGCCCAGCTGTTCAGAAAAATCGACAGCTGCCGCGATATCGGCATCCTCTTGCCCGACCACGTCGAGGTGCTCGGGGCGGACACCCATCGTCAATTCCTGCCCGTCAGCGATGCCGTCCACCTTGGGAATGTCGACCCGGTTGTCGCCGACCATCATGGCACCGTTCGTGGCCGTGGCATTCAAGAGGTTCATTCTCGGCGAACCGATGAAACCCGCCACGAAGACGTTTCTCGGCTCGTTGTACAAGTCCAGTGGCCGGCCGGCCTGTTCGACGACGCCACCTTGCAACACCACGATCCGATCGGCGAGAGTCATCGCCTCGGTCTGGTCGTGGGTGACATAGATCATCGTGCCACCGATTTTTTGATACAATGCCGAGAGTTCCTTGCGCATGGTGACACGCAACTCTGCGTCGAGATTCGACAGAGGTTCATCAAAAAGGAACGCCTTCGGATCGCGCACGATCGCCCGACCGATCGCGACACGTTGTCGCTGGCCGCCGGAAAGCGCCTTCGGCTTTCGGCCGAGATAGGGCGTGATCTGGAGCATCTCGGCGGAATCCTTGACGAGACGGTTGATCTCGTCCTTCGGCAACTTCGTGTTCTCGAGGCCGAACGCCATGTTCTGATAGACGGTCATGTGGGGGTAGAGGGCATAGGACTGAAAGACCATTGCCAAGCCGCGTTCGGAGGCGCTGACGTGACGGACGGATTCGCCGTCGATGAGAACGTCGCCCGTCGTGACGTCCTCGAGACCAGCAATGATGCGAAGGAGCGTGGATTTCCCGCATCCTGACGGACCGACGAACACCACAAATTCGCCACTCTCGACCGTGAGGTCGACCCCGTGAATGACTTCCACGGTTCCGTATGACTTGTGGACATTCTTCAGGACGATTTCGGTCATGCCCGTGACTCCGTCATCATGCACGATCCAACGACGCCAATCCCGACGAGTGCCCAGACCGAATGCATGACGACCATCTCCGCGTCTCGTCGGACTTTCGATGTGGCCGTTGCCAAGCCATCGCAGTGCACCTTTCCGAACCTTGCCCGTGACATGTCGCGCTTATCCTCCAGTCCCCGCAATCGATGACAGATTTTCGCCACACTGCCTATCGACGCAGGAGCGGTTTCGCAACAGCGCGCAACAGCGCGCAGAAATCGGAGGAAATGGCACCAGCCAGGACGTCGATGCAAAATCGCTTGGAGACGGACAAGTCGTTCCGGCAGTCGTTTGCCTCGACACCAGTGGTTCCGGCAACCCAACTAGCAAGTGCCTGCCCGCACCCGACGTGTACCTCAACAAAGCAGCAGTTTGCCGAACAGACCGTGTTCCGGCAGACAAGGATTCTCGGAGTGTTTAGCGAACTGGCAGTGGGAAATACTCGTCTCCAAGGCTCTCCTTGTGTAGCTGGTTCCTGAATGCATACAAAACGCGAAAAATGGACCCCATAGCGTCCGGCGATATCACGACATGATCACCTGGCTCGAACAGTCTGATCACTTTGCACCTGTTCATTTCGTCTATCGCGATACCCCGATTGTGGACGATTGAATTTCGCAGCCAACGAATGTCACCCCAAACGTCGAACCCGGCGTGTTCACGAAGCTCCTCATTTGTCGGTGTAGGGTATCCCTTTGCTTTGCAGTACTCCCGGCGCAGGTATTCCTCCCAATAGTCATAAAACGTAACAATGCAGGCATTGGCCAAGAATGTGAGGTTGCTGCCTTTCGGTGGTGTGTTCCTTTCCTTCACCTGCCCCACAGTTCCGGCACGAAAACCAGATGCGCCAAAGTGTTTCTCGAACTTTGCATCGTAGCTGAATTGTTGGTTGTCCCAGTCGGCGTCGTGGTCCAACCCCGTGCCACGAACACGAGTGCGGAGGCTCTCTTGATCATGCGTCACCTTTTCCCTGAAGCATTCAAAGCCCATGTAGGCATCGTGATAAAATGCATGAACTTGATCAAAATACGCGCCGAACTCTCTCCACAATTCCCCCATGCGCTTGTAGTCGTATGTCCCCTTCGTCATCGCAGGCCTCTCGGATGTGGAAACACTCTTGGCGTCAATCTAGTTGCAACGAGGTGTAATGTGTATGCAGTCCCGGCAATATCCGCCGACAGTGATGACTGGATCCATCTACCCGGGTTACGCGACACAATCAGGCTGATACACTCTGAGACCGAGTGATCGTGCAGACAGGCCCCAAGACCAAACATTGTTGGGCAAGAGCCGATACTGCAGAATTGCCAATTGGTTTTGCTCAAGACCTGAAACAATGAACTCCGACCGCCGCCAAACCCTCGGTCAGGTGTTTGCATGTTGAAACCACGCCTCACAATGTCCTATTGTCGCCGGACGTTTTGCGGAATGCCGAGAGATCGGCACCGCATGTTCTGACACATTGAACTCACGGAGACCGAATATGCAAACACGTATAATCACAACGATTTCTGCACTGGCAATCGCTGCCTCGACATTGGGCACATTCGCATCGGCGCAAACCGAATTGCGGATGACCTGGTACAATGACGGGATCGAAGGCGAAGTCATGCGCGAGATCCTCGATCGCTACGAAGCCGCCAATTCCGACGTCAAGGTGACGCTGGACGTGGTTCCGTACAAGGCAATTCTCGAAAGTCTTCCCGTCCAGCTCGCCGCTGGCGAAGGACCGGACATCGCGCGGGTCACCGACCTCGGCGGTCTGTCCGAGCACTACCTGGACCTGACTCCGTACATTTCGGACCCGGCGTACTGGGAGAGCAATTTCGGGCCGTTCCTGAGATGGCTCCGCCAACCGGGCGACGAGTCGTCGATCTCGGGTTTCATGACCCAGCTCACGGTGACCGGACCCTACGTCAACCGAACGCTCTTCGAGCAGGCCGGCGTGGATCTTCCGGGCGACGGCGCCACCTGGGATGACTGGGCAGCAGCGGTCAACGAAGTCGCGAAAGCGCTCGATGTGCCGATTCCCATGGCATGGGACCGCTCAGGGCACCGCGTGTCCGGACCGGCAATCTCCATGGGCGCCATGATGTTCGATGCCGACGGCAACCCGGCGCTGGTCGACGACGGCCTCAAGGCCATGACCCAGCGACTCTACGACTGGCACCAGGACGGAACGATGGCCAAGGAACTTTGGGGTTCCGTTTCAGGCTCGACCTACCTCGGCGCGAATGAAGATTTCGCCAACGCTCAGGTCGTCATGTACATGAGCGGTTCGTGGCAGATCCCGCAGTTTGCCTCGAAGATCGGCGACGCCTTCGACTGGTGGGCCGTTCCGGCTCCCTGCGGACCGGCCGCCTGTTCGGGCATGCCCGGTGGCGCTGCACTCGTCGCGATGGCCGGAACCGAGCATCCTGAAGCCGTCGGGAAACTCATGGACTACCTGTCCAGCGAAGAGGTTCTCGCCGAGTTCTACGGCCGAACCCTGTTCATTCCGGGGCATCTCGGTCTGGCCGCCGGCGGCGTCGACTTCGACACCGACGATCCGCGCGCCAAGCACGCTCTCGAAACCTTTGCCGGCGCCGTGCCGTCGATCTCTCCGATCGCCTTCGCGCTGCAGGGCTATCCGAACAACCGCGTGATGTTCAACGCGCTGATCTCGCGTCTCGGTGAAGCGATCGTCGGGGAAATCTCCCTTGATGACGCCTATGACCGGATGGGACAGGACGTCGAACAGCAACTGGCCGAAAAAGCGCGCCAGTAAGTCACTGAACTTGACCCCGACAGGCTGCCTGTCGGGGTCACCTCCTCCCTCCACATGCTGAACCGGGGCGAGACATTACAGACTTGCCAGACACTCCAATGAACGCTGATCGGAGACGGTTCGACCTCGCCGAATTGGCTCTCACGCCGTTGCGATGGCTCGGAGCACTGGTCGATTATCCGTTTCGCTTCATTCAGAACATCGTCGGCATTCGCGGAATGCCGTACATGTTCCTGCTCCCCAATCTCGGGTTCTTCGGAATCTTCGTCGTCGTTCCGCTGTTCGTCAATTTTGCCTTCTCGCTCACGGGCGGCACCAACCTGTTCCTGGGCGATCGGGTTTTCGTCGGAACCGAGCAGTACGGCTTCCTGCTGGATTGCGAGAACATGCTCGATTCCGGGTCATGCCGGGAAGACCGGTTCTGGCGCGGGATTTACAACACCATCCTCTTCGTCGCCTTCCAGGTGTTTTTCCTGGTTCTTTTTTCGCTCATCACGGCACTCATATTGAACCGAGAGATCCGCGCGCGCGGCTTCTTCCGCGCCGTCTATTTCTTTCCGGTTCTGCTGTCCCCGGTCGTCGTCGCGCTGGTGTGGAAGTGGATCCTGCTCCGGGACGGCATCCTGAACGCCTTCCTCGTCGCCATCGGTCTCGAGAAGATCCTCTTCTTCGTCAGCCCGCAGTGGGCGATGTTTTGGGCGATATTCGTCTCGATCTGGGCCCACATGGGTTTCTACACCTTGATCCTGCTTGCGGGACTGCAGGCGATTCCGCCGGATCTCTACGAAGCCGCCGAAATGGACGGGACCAGCAAGGAGCGCGTGTTCTGGCGCATCACGTTGCCGCTCCTGTGGCCGAACATGCTTGTCGTCATCGTGCTCGCGCTGATCAAGGGCGTGCAGATCTTTGACGAAGTCTTCGTGCTGACGGGAGGCGGTCCGGGCACGGCCACGCAATTCATCGTGCAGTACATCTACAACACCGGATTCAGCAACCAGGTCCAGAACTTCGGCCTCGCATCGGCAGCCTCCGTTGTGCTTGGCGTCGTGCTCTTCACCCTGACGCTGGCCCAGCTTGCTGCCGTCCGACGCAGGGACAGCGACAATGTCTGACACTGGCTATCCGCGATTCTCGCCCGTGGCCATGCTCAAGGCCAGACGCGGGCGTCATCGCCTGCACTGGACCGACGTGTTTTCCTACGCCTACCTGGCGCTCGGCGTGCTGCTGATGTTCGGGCCCGTGGTGTGGCTCACCCTGTCGAGTTTCAAGACGGCTTCCGGGCTGCTCGAGTTTCCGCCCACCCTGCTGCCGCTGGGCCAGATCGAGATCGAGGTCGAAGGCTACGACGATCCGTTGCCGCTCTATGACGTCACCATGGACGACGGGTCCGTCCGCCAGCTCGCCCAGATCCGCCGAGTCGGCATCGTCGCGCAGATGGTTGACCCCGATGCACCCGACGAACGTCTGAATGTCCCGATTGATCGCCGCGAAGCGGTCCGCGAGTTCCGGGTCGCGTGGGAGAACTACACTGCGCCCTTGCAGCGATTCAGTTTTCTGACCTACCTCAAGAACTCGGTTTTCGTCACGGTCGTCGCCACGCTCGTCACCCTGTTGATCAATTCGATGGCCGCCTACGGGCTCGCGATCTACGAATTTCGGGGGCGAACCGCGATCATGCTGTTCGTCATCGGTACCTTGATGATTCCGATCACCGTCATTCTGGTGCCGGTCTACCTGGTGGTGACCGAACTCGGCATGATCAATTCCCTATGGGGCGTCATCCTGCCCGGGGCGGCGACACCCACCGGGGTCTTCCTGCTTCGCCAGTACATGCTGACCATACCGCGCGACCTGATCGAGGCGGCGCGGATGGACCGTGCCAGCGAATGGCGCATCTACTGGCGGGTTGTCCTGCCGCTCGCGGCTCCGGCGATTGCCGTGCTTGCCATTTTTTCGATCATGTGGCGATGGAACGACTTCCTGTGGCCGCTGATCGTCCTCAACCGCAGCGAGGTCTACACGCTGCAGGTTGGCTTGAATGCGTTCCAGGGCGAACTCGACGTACAATGGCATTTCGTCCTCGCAATGACGGTCGTCACCCTGATCCCGGTGGTTCTCGTCTTTGCCTTCTTGCAGAAGTTCATCGCGACCGGGATCGCAAGCACCGGCATGAAGTGATTGCCGGCTCCCCGCCACCCGCCGGATACACGCCGCGACCAGGCACCGGCGTCAGCTCGGATTTTGACCACGCGAGGATCGTTCGATGTCAAACAAGCCGCTGATCTTCATGGATCCGCATCCGCGAACCGAGCCGATGATCTATACGCCCGAGGTGTCGAGCGAGTTGCGCAAACTGGCTCGGGTCAAGAGTCATTTCGGCTCGCGTGCACCTGACGAAATGGTCGAGGCGATTCTTCCCGAGGTCGCAATCATCGTTGGCCAAACCGCGATGCCGAAGGAACGACTCGAAAGAGCTCCGAACCTCAAGGCAATCATCAACGTCAAGGGAAACTGGGAGCCCAATATCGACTACATGGAAGCCGATCGAAGAGGAATTCATGTCCTGACCGTGGCAGAGACCATGGCACCTGCGGTCGCCGAGTATTGCCTCGCGCAGGCAATCAATCTCGGTCGCGGGTTTCCGGACGCTGATCGGTTGTTTCGCGAGCATCGCGAAGAATACGGGATCAAAGGCAATCGTGACGCCTATTCGCTCTACGGTGCCGACGTCGGGATCGTGGGGTTTGGCAATCTTGGCCGAGAACTGGTCAATTTGCTCGAACCGTTCCTTTGCGAAATCAGCGCCTATGATCCGTGGGTGACAGACTACGAAATCCAGGAGTACCGTGTCTATCCGACCCCTCTGATCGACGTCATCGAAACAAGCAAGTTTCTGTTTCTGCTGGCAGGTGTGACCACCGAGAACGTCGGGTTTCTCGATCGAGACCTGCTGAGCCGCATCCAGGAGGACGCGTGCGTCGTTCTTGCGAGCCGGGCGGAGATTGTCGATTTCGACGCATTCCTGTCGCTGGCAGCATCGGGGCGATTTCGAGCAGCCATTGACGTGTTTCCCGAGGAACCGGTGCCGCCGTCATCGAAAGCAAGAACCACACCGAACGTGCTCTTCACGGCCCATCTCGCAGGCGGGATTCAAGAATCCTATTTCGACATGCAGCAGATGATGGTCTGCGACATTCGCAACATTCTCACCGGCTCACCCCCTCTTTTCCTGCGACCGGCGGATCCGGTTCGTGCCGGAATGATGCGCAGCCCATAGGACGGAATCTCGGGTGATGCCGCCTGCGTGTCGGATCAGACCAGGATCTGAACGATGCCGTCGCGGACACGCGCCTTGATCATCAATAGATTGCGTCGGGCCGGGCGGGCCTTGACCTCCCCTGTTCGGGCGTCGAACAGCCCCTGGTGCAGCGGACATTCGATGTACCGACCGTCAAAGTACCCATCGCACAGGTTTGCCGCGCCATGCGTGCACCGGGCCTGGCTCACGAAGATTCCGTCGACCGTGTCATAAACGGCCAGTTCCCGCGGCCCCAACTGGGCGGGCGTGACATCGCCGGCTTCGAGATCGGTGACGGCGATGAGATCTGTCCAGCTGCGTTCTCTGTTCACGCCTTGTCGGCCGCATTCGTGCCCAAGCGCGGTCTCCTGCCGAAGATCTGCGCGAGAATGTCGATGTGGGCTCCAAGGTATCCGCGCTCCTCGACGTGCACGTAACCGTTCAGTTTCTTGTGGAGTTCGGGCAACGCGTGAAACGGCACCGAAGCCGCGTAGTGATGCTCGGCATGGTAGTTCATGTTCCAGCACAGGAAACGCATCGGGCGCGACACCAGGTTGGACCGCGTGTTGACCTTCATGTCCCTGACATTGGGGCGTCCCACGTGTTCGGTCATGCGGATGGCACACATCACCGGCTCGCCCAGGAACAGCGGCAGCCACCAGTACCACAGGACCGCCCATGAACCGATGGCAACGCTCCCGGCCAGAATGATCACGTAGGCGAGCGCCATGATCCTGGCTTCCATGATGACCGAACCGCGATCTTCCTCGGGGATGAATTCCTTCTCGACCTCCGAAAACCGACCGATAACATGGTTGCCGAGTTCGCGGAATTTCTGGGTCCAGAACGGGACCGACGACACGAAGGACAGATAGGTTCGAAACGAGATCGGCAGTTCGATCAGTTCGGGATCCTTGCCGTGCAGCTGGGTGTAGGTGTGATGATCGCAGTGCTCGTAGCGAAAGAACCGGTTCGGCAGCATGATGGCGAACCCGCAAAGATTGCCGAATATCTCGTTCAGCACCCGCGTCTTGAAGGCCGTGTAGTGAACGCACTCATGCTGCAGTGCAAAGAGATGGACCCAGACCACACCATGCAGAAACATCGCGGGGACCACCCACCAGGTTCCCATCGAGGCCCAGATCAGGAACCCGGTGCAGAACAGGACGACCACGAACACCGCGAGGTGCACGAGTCCCGGGAGATCCGAGCGTCGCATGAGTTGCTTGAGTTCGCGGCGGCTGAGCGCGCCCTCCTTCAAGGCCTGCGTGATCGGTGTCAACACCTCCTGCTGCATCTGGAATCCATTCCTCACATGTCCATGCGTTATCCGTCGATGCATTCACTACCAGAGGTTCCGCCCCCGAACAATTGACGTGAACCGTGAGGTCACGAACCTCATCGACGATCAGCCAACTTGAAGAAGTCATCGCGGGACGGCGAATCCAGAGCACCCACAACGCATCGGTCCCGATCGGGGAAGACTTTTCCACCGTTGAGCCATCAGATCACAGGAGCGCGACGCAACGGTCGCCGCCTCGCCGCAGTGTCATTGTCGCGAACGAATGTCAGACCAGGGTGTTCGGGATCTCCCGCTCTCGCCGGACGACAAATTCGCGCAGGGCGTCGCGAATGTCCGTGTCCAGCGTTGGTGGTTCGTCATCGTATCGCTGTAGCATCGCTCTGCACCAGTCGCGTCCCCGCTCGCTGACAGATTTCGACCCATCGGCTTCCCAGCTCTCGTATCGCTCGTTGTTCTGGACATCGTCGAGGAACGGCATGTGTTCGCGGGTGTAGTCCTCGTCGAAGAAATGTCCCCCTGGGCCGACCTTCGCAAGACCGTCGAGCGCAATTTCGATGTCGTCGAACGAGACCCCGCCTAGCAGCGTCTGGAACCCCAGTATCTGCTGCGCGTCAGCCGCGAGCTTGCCCATGGAGATGCAGAGCGACCCCTCGATCGTGCCACCGCAATGAGTCAGCAGATTGCAACCGCCAAGAACCGCCGGGTAGACCTTCAGAATGGAGTCAAAACCCGCATAAAGATCATCCTGCTTCGAGCTGGATTTGGCCCCGTTCGTCCGCCAGGGAACGCCGTAGTAACGCGCCATCTGACCGAAGATGTACATGAACAGCGACACCTCAGGCGACCCGAAGACCGGAGCGCCCGTCTTCATGTCGACGCCCATCGGCGCCACGCCCATCACGGCGCGACAACCGGGGCGGATGACCTGGGTGAAGGCGATGCCCGCCAGAACCTCCGCGATGATCTGGGCGGTCGCCGCCAGGGTGTGGACCGGCGTGGACGCGCCATAGAGCACGAACGGCGACATCAACAGTGCCTGGTTTTCGGAGGCGTAAACGCGAACGGCCTCGAGCTGGGTCCGGTCCCATACGAGCGGCGAATTGCAATTGAAGATCGCGCTCATGACCACGTTGTCGTTCAGCACTTCCGATCCGAAGACGATCCGAGCCATCTCGATGCTGTCTCGCGCCTGGGACTCAGATTGCGGTGACCCCATGATCGGTTTGTCTGTGCTCAGGAAACTCTGCTCGACCATGTGCAGGTGCCGGTGCGGGACCGCGACATCCATCGGTTCGAGCGTATAGCCGCCGTTGTACTGCAACGCCGGATTGACGTGATGCAGCCGCATCAGCATGGCCATGTCCGCAGCCGTCGCCGTGCGTCGTACCCCATCGAGGTCGATCAAGTTGGGCGTGCCGTAGGCCGGCCCGAAAATCATGTGGCGACCGCCAACCCGAACGGTGCGGTCGGGATTGCGGCCGTGATAGTCGAATTCCTCCGGGGTCGAGGCAATCAGCGCGCGAACAAGTTCTCGGGGAATGCGAACCCGGTGACCGTCAACCTCGGCGCCTGCATCGGCCCAGGTCGATGCCGAGACGTCATCGCGAAACTCGATGCCGGTCGACTCGAGAATGCGAAGCGCCGCATCGTCGATGGCTTCCAGACCGTCAACGGGCAGAATCTCGTAGACCGGAATGTTGCGAATCGTGGCCGAGGGAAAGACCAGCGGCGCCTTCAGCCGCGCCTTGCGTCGCCCGGCGGCGCCACCGCTGCGTTGCCGTCGCCGAACTGGAGCATGAACCGTGTCCTGCTTCATCGGGGCCCTCCCAAACATGCATTATCCGCCCCGAAATCGTTTGGGCAATGGCAGGAATTCTTGCCCGGGTGCGAAATCTCAGATTACGCCAGGAGCGTGCTGGTGTGCCGGAGCGCTGTCCGAATGATCTGCTCCAGCGCTGAGTTCGGCCCGCAGCCAGTCCCGAAATCGCGACACGGTGCGTGTGGGCGAGGCGCCCTCGGGCTGGCAGAGGTAGTAGCCGCCCTGGGGCAGCGCCTCTGTATCGACGGCGGGCACCAGAACCCCGCTTTCCAGGAACTGCTGCATCAGCGGCGCGCCGAGAAGCCCGACGCCTTGGCCGTCGAGCACCGCCTGCACGAAGTTGATGTAGGAATCGTACGAACTCATTCGAATTCCGCTGCCGAGCACCGTGCCCTTGTCGCGGAAGTAGTTCGTCCAGATGGACGAAGGGTCGAACGCCGACTCGAACTCGAGCAGCGGAACCTTCGCGAGCTCGTCGATGGTCGCGAACGGTCCGTACTTGCGGAGGAATGCCTGACTGCACAAAGGCAGAATCTGCTGCCGTTGCAGCAGGACGCTGGTCGTGCCGCGCCAGTTCCCGGTCCCGTATCTGATTGCAATATCGACATCGTATTGCACCAGGTTGACGAGATCGTGCGACACCAGCAGCCGGAAATCCGCCTTGCGGTCGATGCGCCGATAGCGGCCGATATTGGGCATCAGCCAGTATGTCGAAACGCCCGAGGTGGTGGCGATCGTGATCAGACTGTCTTCCCGTGTGCTTTCGATCGACTCGATTTCGTCGATGATCGACTGGAAGCCCTGGTGCACGACATTCGAGAGACGGCGGCCCGAACGGGTCAGCTTGATGCTGCTTTGCCCCCGCGAAAACAGTTCGAACCCGAGAAACTGCTCCAACTGGCGCACCTGCCGCGACACCGCGACCCGGGTGACGTTCAGTTCCTTGGCGGCCTCCGTGAAACTGAGGTTGCGCGCCGCAGCCTCGAACGCCATCAGAGCCTTGGGTGGCGGCAGTTTTCGAAGTCCCTGGGCCAACTTTCCTTCGCGTCCCTCAAGACATGCCACTGACCGACCCGCACGTTCGGCGTAATTTCACGTTACCCAAGGGGTCAGTTTTTTTGCAATATCGCGTAGGGCAGTGCATGTGCAAGACTGCGCACCAAGGAGATACCGCAAGGCCGACCGCGACCAATGGACGATCGATCCCCTGACGAATTCCCGATCGAATGCCGCAATCTGTGGAAGATCTTCGGCCAGCGCGCGCATGAGGTGCTGGAGGCGGCGAAAGCGGGCCAGCTCGACAAGGACGAAGCGCTCAAGGAGTTCGGCTGCGTGATTGGCGTTGCCGATGCCAGTTTCACCGTGCGCAAAGGCGAGATCTTCTGCATCATGGGACTGTCGGGTTCCGGCAAGTCCACGATCCTGCGGCATGTCAATCGACTGATCGAACCGACTGCGGGCTCCGTTCTTGTCAACGGGCAAGACGTGATGAGCCTTTCCGATGCCGAATTGCGCGCGCTGCGGGCCCGCAAGATCGGAATGGTCTTTCAGCACATGGCGCTTTGGCCCCACAAGACGATCGCCGGCAATGTCGCCTTCGGGTTGGAGGTTCAGGGGGCTGACAAGTCGACCTGCGAGAGCGCCGCCGAAGATGCGCTCGAGACCGTGGGACTTGCAGGTTGGGGACATCGCTACCCTGACGAGTTGTCCGGGGGCATGCAGCAACGGGTCGGGCTCGCTCGCGCGCTTGCAGCCGACCCCGACCTGCTCCTGATGGACGAACCCTTCAGCGCCCTCGACCCGCTGATCCGCCGGGATCTGCAGGACGAATTCCTCGAACTCTCGGCGAAGGCGCGAAAGACCACGCTCTTCATCACCCATGATCTCGACGAAGCCATGCGGCTGGGGCACCGGATCGCGGTGATGAAGGACGGACGGATCGACCAGATCGGCACGCCGGAGGCCATCGTCCTTGATCCGAAGACGGATTACGTGGCGCGTTTTGTCAGTTCGATCTCAACCCTGAAGTTCATCTCCGCCTCCGAAATCGCGACAGCGGGAGACGTGGCTGCCGACGCTCCTTCCATTGGACCGGATGCATCCCTGCCGGTCCTGATCGGCCAGCTTTCCAATGGCGTTGACCACTTGGCAGTGAGGGACGGCGACAAGTTGATCGGGCGGATCGGACGGCCAGAAATCCTGGCCGCTGTCGGCCGCGATCTCGCGCGACGGTGACGCGATGGATCCGATTCTCAATCCATTCGATCATTACTCGGTCCCGTTCGGTGTCTGGGCCGAGACGGTCTTGGATTGGACAGTCGGTCATGGCCGCGCGACGTTGCTCGCTGCCAAGGCTCCCGTGCAAGGCATTCTGGAACTCGTGCAAGGCGCTCTCGAGGCGATTCCGCCACTTGCCGGCATTATCGGTGCAACGATTCTCGGCTGGTGGCTCGGAAGGTGGCGGCTCGCGCTGACCGGACTGTTCTGCCTGACGCTGATCGGGCTGATGGGCGCATGGCAGCACGCGATGACCACGCTCTCGATCGTCATTGCTGCAGTGTCCATCTGCGTGGTGGTCGGTCTGCCCGTCGGTATCCTTGCTGCACGCAACGATCGGTTTTTTCTGTTTCTGCGGCCCGTCCTCGATCTGATGCAGACCGTTCCCAGTTTCGTCTATCTCGTGCCGGTCGTGATGTTCTTCGGCATTGGCGACACGCCGGGCGTGATCGTGACATGCATATTCGCCATCACGCCGCTCATTCGATTGACCAATCTCGGCATCCGAGAGGTTCGCGCCGATCTCATCGAAGCCGCGCGCGCGTTTGGAGCCAGCGAGACCCGCGTGCTGCTCGGCATGCAGCTTCCGCTCGCCCGTCCGACCATCCTGGCCGGGCTCAACCAGACAGTCCTGCTCTCGCTGTCCATGGCGGTTGTCGCATCGATGATCTCGGTTCCCGGCCTTGGTCGGATCGTCCTCGAAGGCATCGGACGGCTCGATTTCGGATCGGCAACGGTGGGCGGTCTCGGCATCGTTTTGACCGCGATCGTGGTCGATCGCTACGTTCAGGCATTGGGCGCTGCCCGCTCGCAGCCGAAACAAGGAGCCTGAGCCATGGACTGGGCCGTTCTCCTCGATCCGTTCGCAACGATCAGCATGCCACTGGCGGAGTGGGCCAATGACGGGATGCGCTGGCTGACCTCGAACCACCGCGAGATCTTCCAGGCCATCAAGAGACCGGTCAAATGGGCGCTCGATCTTGTCGAAGACGGCCTTCGCGGGGCACCGCAGTCTTTGATGGTGATCATCTTCACCGTGTTCGCCTGGCAGATCGTCAACCGGACGACTGCCATCGTGACTTTCTTCGCCATGTTTGTGATCGGCATCATCGGTGCATGGGATGCGGCAATGACAAGCCTCGCCGTGCTCATGACGGCTGTCGCGATCTCGACACTTGTGGGGCTGCCGCTCGGGATCCTGTGCTCGCGGGTCGATTGGCTCTGGTCCATCGTCCGACCGGTTCTGGATTTCATGCAGACGATACCGTCATTTACTTATCTCGTCCCGGTCGTCCTGCTGTTTGGCATCGGCAACGTTCCGGGCGTCATCGTCACCGCCTTTTTTGCAACCCCGCCGCTCGTCCGCCTGACCAATCTCGGCTTGCGTGAGGTTCGCGCCGATCTGGTCGAAGCGGCGGATGCGTTCGGAGCATCGCCATTGAAACGGCTTTGGTCCATCGAACTGCCGCTGGCCCGGCCGACCATCATGGCGGGGATCAACCAGACCGTCATGCTATCGCTGGCGATGAGCGTCATCGCCTCGATGATCTCGGTCGCCGGCCTCGGGCGGCTGGTTCTTGTCGGCATCAGTCAACTTGACCTTGCCCGCGCTTCTGTCGGCGGCCTCGGCATCGTGCTTCTGGCCATCGTCTTCGATCGCATCACGCAAGGCTTCGGTTTCACCCGCCGCGACCGCGGCAATCTGGGGCTCTGGGAGCAGGGCCCGGTCGGGTGGCTGAGAACACGGTTCTCGGGCCGCGAGACCCGATTCAACGCATGATCCAATCAGGGAGGATATCATGAAATCTCTTGCACTCAGACTCGGCACGGCCGCACTGGCCGGCAGCCTCGTCGCGGGCGCCGCATTCGCCAACGAAGTCACGGCGATCAGCACGGGGCGAACCGATCACCAGCTGATCTACGAAGTGATCGAGGAAGGTCTGGCCGCGCTCGGCTACGAGAACGGCGAGATGCTCACGGGGAATTACCCAGCCATCCATCTCGCCATCGGGCAAGGTGATGCCGACTACACCGCCGTGCATTGGAAACCGTTGCACAACGATTTCTACGCAAATTCCGGCGGTGATGACGCGCTTGTGCGCGCCGGGCCGATGTACACGAACGCGATGCAGGGCTACTTCATCGACGTGAAGACTGCGGAGGCGCATGGCATCACGGCGCTTGAGCAGATGAAGGACGACGCCATCAAGGCGCTGTTCGACACCGACGGCGACGGAATGGCGAACCTGACCGGGTGCAATCCCGGCTGGGGATGCGAAAAGGTGATCGAGCATCATCTCGACGCCTATGAGTTGCGGGATCACGTCAACAACGACAAGGGCGAGTATTTCGCGCTGATGGCCGACACGATCGCGCGCTACAATGCCGGCGAGCCGATCTTCTACACCACCTGGGCACCGAACTGGATCATGGGGGTCTTGCAGGAAGGTCGCGATGTCGTGTGGCTGAACGCGCCATTCTCGTCGCTTCCCGGCGACCAGGGCTCGGACACCGAGTGGCCCGACGGACGCAACCCGGGGTTTGGAGTCAACGACAATTTCATCCTCGTCAACAAGGACTTTGCAGAGGCGAATCCGAAGGCGATGGCGTTTTTTGACGGCTTGCGCATTTCGGTTCCCGATCTCAGCGCGATGATGCTGCGCATGAACGACGGCGAAAAGGAACCGCACCAGCTCGAGCAGATCGCGAAGGACTGGATTGCGGCCAACCAGAGCGACTGGGACATGCTGATCGCAAACGCGATGGCGGCCGAATAGCCGCAACGACATGTGGCCCGCCAATGCGTGCGGGCCACATCATCACTTTTTCTGCCTGAACAGCCGGAGGCACGCTGCCATGGCGATTCTGTTCCATTGGGATACCGCTGACCGCGACCTTTGGTGTGGCGCTTTCGAGGCAGCCGGTTGCGGGACCGATGTCCGGGGTTTCGACTCGCCGGGCGATCCGGCAGAGGTCGAATTCGCGGTGGTCTGGGCACCGCCTGCGGGGCGACTGAAGAACTATCCCCAACTCAAGTACATCTTCTCAATCGGCGCCGGCGTCACCCATGTCACGCTCGATCCGGAGTGGCCGAGCCACGTGCCCATCGTGCGGCTGCAGGATCGGTTGCTGGTTCTCGACATGTCCTGCCACATCATCCACTGGGTCCTGCACTATCACAGGTACTACGACGTTTACGCGCACCAGCAACGGTCGGCGACGTGGCAACGTCATCGGTATCCGGAGAACGCAGAGCGACGCGTTTCCATTCTCGGGCTTGGCCAGACCGGCCAGGATGCCTGCATCCGTCTGCGTGATCTGGGTTTTGCCGTGACAGGCTGGTCACGAAGTCCCAAGGTCATCGAGGGCGTCCGCTGTCTTGCGGGCGACGCTGAGTTCGACACGGTCGTGGGAGACGCCGACATTCTGGTCAACCTGCTTCCACTGACCGACGCAACAACCGACATTCTCGACGCAAGCGCGTTCAAGCGCATGCCCGAAGGCAGTTTCATCATCAACTGCGGTCGCGGCTCGAGCGTCAATGACGCAGACCTGCTCGCAGCGCTTGACAGCGCACACATACGGGGTGCCGCCCTTGACGTGTTCCGCGAGGAGCCTTTGCCGGTACAGCATCCGTATTGGAGTCATCCGGGAGTTTCGGTGACGCCTCATGCGGCCGCTCCAACCAATGAACGCTCGGCCGCCGAGTTCATCTCTTCCCAGATCCGTCTCGCCATGGATGGCGGCACGCCGTCTCCCATCGTCGATCTGGAGCGTGGATACTGAGAACGTGCCGCGGCCTGCCATCATTCCCAAACACGATGACAGCAACGGCTGGTGGGAAACACTGCCGCCGCCGCCGCCCGCCCGAATTCTGAGCGGCGAACATCGCGTTCAGACCGCGATCATCGGCGCCGGCGCCTGCGGCCTTGCCGTTGCACACCGTCTTGGCGTGCTCTGCCCCGACGACCAGATCGCATTGATCGAGGCCGAGCGTGCAGGTTTCGGCGCCTCGGGTCGCAATGCCGGGTTCATGCTGAATGTTCACTCGCACGGCCCTCCGAAACGCATAGAGATCCTGCGTCGCAACATGCAGCTTTGGGAGAGCGGCCTTGCTGACCTGCGACGCATGGCGAGCGAATTCCAGATCGACTGCGACTGGCACGAGTTTGGCCGAATCTATGGCTCAGCCGGTCCAGATGGCGAAAAGCACATCGACGAAATCGCCGAGACCCTCGACGAGTTGGGGCTTGAACACCACTGGACAAGTCGCGACGACATGGAACGCCGTCTTGGAACGCGGTTTTATCGACGCGGCCTTCACGCCACAGGCAGCGCCTTGGTGAATCCTGCCGCGCTCATGAGGGGACTTGCCCGAAGCCTTCCGGTCAACGTCACGCTCTTCGAGAACAGCCCTGTCACGAGTTTTGAAAGCCAGTTCGGCACCCACGTCATTGAAACCGGAGCCGGACGGGTCACTGCGGATCGACTGGTGCTGGCCACAGGCGTCTATCTGCGGCACTTCGGGATCGCCTCGGGTCGATACATTCCAATGGCGACCTATGGCAGCCTCACGGACCCGCTATCGGAGGATGAACTCGACGCATTGGGAACCCGCGAACCGTTTGGACTTCTTGCCAGTTCGGAATACGGGGCGACGATCCGGCTGACCAACGACATGAGATTGTTTTTCCGGAATCTGTTCGAGTTTGCACCGAACGCGCCAACGCCGGCTCCGAGGGTTTCCGAGATCGCCAAGTCGCACCGCAAGGGCATGCTCAAGCGCTGGCCTGAACTGAAGGCGACTCAGTTTGCCCACAGCTGGGGTGGAACCATGGCATTTACGTGGAACGACGGTGCCGTCTTCGGCGAGTATGCCCCCGGTCTGTTCGCGGTGCTGACCAACGACGTGTCTCCCATGACCCGGGCCGCCGCCAGCGGGCGGTTGCTTGCCGAACTGATGGAAGGCGAAAACAGCGACTTGCTGAGCTTGCAGTTGGGAATTCCTGGCGCGAGCCGCATTCCGCCGCGGCCCTTCCTCGATATCGGGATCGCGATCCGGCGCGGATTGTTGCATGCGGCCGCGCACAGGGAATTTTGAACGAGGGCAATTGGCGGACGAGGCGGGTGTACTTTCAACAGAAGCGGGGACAAGTTTCGGCTGCCGTGCATCCAGCGGGTGCATGCCCAAGTACCCACAACATCTTCAGTTACGAAGAGAATTCCGCGAAACCGACACGCTTCCAGACAGACGATCCGACTCACGACCCGACTTAACCCGCCATTGGCAACTTGGAGATTTCAAAAATTTTTTCCCATTGACATCTAGTGCTGAGTGGCGTATTACGCTGTTCGTATTACGAAGATCAAGCCAAGGGCGGATTCCTTGATACGAACCTTTGCTGACCGGCGGACGGGGAATGTATTTAACGGTGTGCGTGAACAGTCATTTCCTTCCGACGCCCTCAGTCGAGCACAGGACAGACTGGATCGGATCAACCATGCCACGCAGATTAGCGACCTGCGGTTCCCGCGCGAAAACCGGGTCGAACGTCTGACTGGCAACCGCTATGGTCAATACGGAATTCGTGTTTCTAAAGGCTGGCGGATCTGTTTTATGTGGCAGGACGGTGATGCGTTTTGCGTCGAGTTGAACAACCACGAAATTCATTAGGTTGAGGAACATGATGTCTGCCATACCAACACACCGAGTTACAACTCATCCTGGCGTCCTGTTGAGAGAGCAAATCGAGGAATTGGGGCTGTCTGTTCACGGGGTCGCACGTGATATCGATCTTCCGGCGACGCGACTGCACGAGATTGTTCACGAACGCCGAGGTGTGACTGCTGAGACGGCAATTGCTCTAGGCGAGTATTTCGGTCAAACGCCGGAATTCTGGATGAATGCCCAAAAGTCTTTTGATCTCAGCAAGGCCTTGGCAGAGAGTGGACCAACCATTCGCGCCGGCGTCCGGCGCCGTGCGACAGATTACGATGCCGCCGATTGACATCGCCAAGATTGCCGATGAATTCGTGCGACAACCACACTGACAATCTGGCATCAAGGATCGGCTACGGGTTTCCGAGGCTACCTAACCATGAAATACAACACTTGGTGAAATGAACTTTTGTCGTACTATCCGTTCGAGACGAGGGAAGGCAACGTAACATGGCGAATGGCAAACATTTTTTTGAAAGCCCGATCCTCAATTCGCCGTATGAGTGTCCGACGCAGCACTGGGAACTGGACGAAGACGGGCAACCAACAAACAAGATTGAGCGGTCTCGGCGGAGTTTCTCTTTCATCACGGCAATACCCAAGTCACGAAAGAGCAAGAAATCTCAGACGGAATTGGACTTTGGGTCAATTGACGAAAGGCTCGACTCTGAAAATGACCAATATGAACTGGCTCAATTGATTAACAGTATTCGCGACAATGTCGGACACTGGCGCGGATTGGCGGAGTCGCATTGGGGTGTGACCCCGGAGACGGCTCGGCTGCTGCGTCATTGGCGTCATCACAACTTCAGCCAATTCCGTCCTTTCTTTTGCCAGGTCGAGGCCGCAGAGACAGTGATTTGGCTAACGGAAGTGGCAGGTTCACGTGGTGGACTAGGAAAAGGTTCACTCGCTCATCTCGAGAGGGTCAACGAATTAGCCAATCCGGAACTCTCCCGCCTTGCCCTGAAACTCGCGACTGGGGCCGGAAAGACCACTGTCATGGCAATGTTAATCGCGTGGCAAACCATCAACGCTGTCCGACGACCGAGGAGCCGTCGGTTTACGCGAGGATTCCTTGTGGTTACCCCCGGGATTACAATCAAGGACCGGCTTCGCGTCCTCCAGCCCAACGACCCAGACAGTTATTATCGAAGCCGAGAGTTGGTTCCGACTGACATGCTCGGCGACCTCAACCGGGCCAAGATTGTTATTACAAATTTCCATGCTTTTAAGCACAGGGAGACGCTTGATGTCTCCAAGGGTGGTAAGAGTTTGCTTCAAGGTCGGGGTCCTGAGTTACAGTCAGTGGAAAGCGACGGGCAGATGCTGCAGCGTGTCATTCCCGAACTCATGGGAATAAAAAATGTTCTCGCGTTGAACGACGAGGCGCATCATTGCTACCGTGAGTGGTCGGATGATAGCGATGAAGTGCGTTTGACCGGCGACGACCGCAAAGAGGCCGAGAGGAACCGAGAAGCGGCAAGACTGTGGATATCGGGACTCGAAGCAGTCCAAACCAAGCTCGGTCTTTCTCGCGTGATCGATCTTTCCGCGACTCCGTTTTTCCTAAAAGGCTCCGGCTACGCCGAAGGCACGCTCTTCCCATGGACGGTCAGCGACTTTTCGCTCATGGATGCTATTGAATGTGGCATTGTCAAGCTTCCGCGTGTTCCGGTAGCCGACAACATTCCTGGCGGAGAGATGCCAAAGTTCCGCAATTTGTGGGAGCATATCCGCAAGGATATGCCGAAGAAAGGACGCAGGAAAAATTCTGATCTCGATCCTTTGAGACTTCCTGTCACGCTGCAGACCGCGCTGCAGGCACTTTACGGTCACTACGAAAAGACTTTTGGCTATTGGAAGGATGCAGGTATTGAGGCGCCGCCCTGTTTCATTGTGGTGTGCAACAACACTGCAACCTCAAAGTTGATTTACGACTACATTTCGGGTTTTGTGACAGAAAGTCCTGAAGGGTCTGAAAGGTTCGAAAACGGTCGGCTGGAACTGTTCCGCAATTTCGACGAGTACGGCAATCGGTTGGCCCGCCCACATACCTTGTTGATCGATAGCGAACAGTTGGAATCGGGTAAAGCGCTTGACCGAAACTTCCGAGCCGCGGCTGCGGACGAGATCGAACGGTTCCGTCGCGAAACCGTCCTACGCACGGGGAACCGTCTTCAAGCTGAAAGACTATCCGACGAAGATCTACTTCGGGAGGCGATGAATACTGTTGGCAAGGTCGGTCGGCTCGGTGGAGAAACTCGTTGCGTTGTTTCGGTGTCCATGCTGACAGAGGGCTGGGACGCAAATACAGTTACTCACATATTGGGCGTGCGCGCCTTTGGCACACAATTGCTTTGCGAACAGGTGGTGGGCCGAGCCCTTAGACGACAGTCGTATGACTTGGGCGACGATGGCCTGCTTCCGGTTGAATACGCTGACGTCTTGGGAGTTCCTTTCGACTTCACTTCCGAACCGGTAGTTGGCACGCCGATGCCACCACGCAAGGTGACTCAGGTACACGCAGTCAGCCCCGAACGGGATGCTTGCGAGATTTGTTTTCCGCGTGTTTCCGGTTATCGGGTCGAACTGCCGGAGGATCGTTTGGAGGCGAAATTTGACGATCAGTCAACATTAGAACTCACGCCCGAATTGGTTGGGCCCTCGAAAACTCGCAATGCAGGAATCCTTGGTGAGGGGGTGGAACTTGACCTATTGCACACTCAAAAGTTGAGAGATTCGACGCTTGTCTTCCATTTGACCAAGAGGCTCTTGGAAACGAAATGGCGTGACCCGGATAAAGAGCCAAAATATCATCTGTTCGGTCAACTCAAGCGGATTGCACGTGAGTGGCTCGACAATCACCTCATTTGCAAGGGCGGCACCTTTCCGGCACAGTTGATGTACCATGAGATTGCAGACATTGCTTGCGAGCGAATTTTTCGAGGCATTTTCGACGGGAGTCGGGAAGAGAGACCGATTTTGGCGATGCTTGACCCCTACAACCCAACTGGTTCCACTCGCCATGTTAACTTCGTGACTTCAAGGCCTTCGCTTTGGAAAACTGACTCGCGACTCTGCCACATCAGCCATGTGGTTTGCGACAGCACCTGGGAAGCCGAGTTTTGTCGTGTTGCCGAGGCTCATCCGCATGTTCACGCCTACGTCAAGAATCATGGCCTCGGATTCGAGGTCCCCTACAAGTTTTGCGGAGAGGCGCGGACTTATCTGCCCGATTTCATCTTGCGGCTAGATAACCGAAGAAACGAAAACAAGCTGCTTTATCTGGTCGTCGAAATCAAGGGTTATCGCAACGAATGCGCAAAAGAAAAAAGGGCCACTATGGAGACATATTGGATACCCAGCGTGAACGCGCTCAAGACTTTCGGTTGCTGGGAGTTTGCCGAGTTCACGGACATCCATGAGATTGAGGCAGAGTTCGATGCTGTCGTTAAAGGAATTGTTCCCGAAGTTGCCGCCAAAACATGGGCAATGTAATGAATTTGAAAAGATCATGCAGTACCATCGGTCTTGACTTCTGGCCTGTGCTCGGGATCACGGCACAGACTTGGAGCATCTCGAACAGAGCGACCATCGGTCCTTTCGACTCACGGAATTCTTTCTTGTTGCGATTCAGACCTGTGCCACTGTTGCTCGACCACTTGTTGCCTCAGGTCAGCACGATGCAACCACTTGATGAACGGATGCAATAGATCATGGCGCGAAGAAAAAGGAAAAACCCTGTTTCGTTCGAAACACTTACTCACAGACATGCAGTGCGGCGGAATATTCCACCAGCAGAGTTTCACGGCGTCATGTCTGACGAACAAAGAGCACCGGTAAGTATTGCATATGAACGGCGTAACAAAGACCTTGATCCGCAACTCGTCTGGCGGGGCAAAGATGTACTTGACGCAACCGAACTGATTGTACAGGCACCTCCACTCTACATTCAGGAGAAGCTGCACCCCAAAGTTCTGATTGACGATTTACAAAGCCATTCGAAGCTACGCCGAGATGCTACCCAACCTGGAACACCTTCACTGTTCGATGATTTCAACGGCCTGCCGAGCGAAGCCGCGAAGACAGAGTTTTACCAACATGATGCCAACTGGTCCAACCGCATGATCTTAGGAGACAGCCTACAGGTCATGGGCTCGTTAGCTGAGCGCGAGGGACTACGCGGCAAAGTACAGTGCATTTATATCGACCCACCCTATGGCATCCGTTTTAACTCAAATTTTCAATGGTCAACCACCAGCCTAACTGTCGAAGACGGCAAATCCGAGCACATCACTCGCGAGCCAGAACAGGTCAAGGCCTTCCGCGACACGTGGCGAGATGGCATCCACTCCTATCTCACTTATCTCCGTGACCGCCTGACAGTCGCAAGAGAGTTATTGACAGAGAGCGGTTCAGTATTTGTTCAGATTAGTGACGAGAATGTCCACCGAGTGAGGGCACTGATGGACGAGGTGTTTGGGGCCGATAACTTTGTGAACATGATTGCATGCCGCGTCAGTAGCGGAACAACGAGGGAGAAATCACTAAAGTCTGTTTCGGATCATTTGATTTGGTACGCTAAGAATACAGAGAGAATCAAGTTCAGGCGGCTTCTCAAAGAGAGACAGGTTAACACAAAGAATTACAACCAAGTGGAGGAAGTCAATGGTATCAGACGACCGATGAGTAAAACAGAAAAGTTGGAACCAACGACGATTTGTGACACAGCACGACCGTTCCGAAAATTGCCGTTACACTCCATGACATCTGGCAACCATGAGCCGAGGAAGTGTTTTGGGCAAGTATGGAAAATACCGTCGATGAGAAGTTGGAGGCACTCGTCACATGGATTCGCTCGCCTCCTCTTGGCAAATAGAATTTCGCCAGACAGAACATCACTCAGCTCGGTCTACTACCATACGGACTATCCTGCATCAGAACTTGACACAACTTGGACAGATACGGGCCCTGAAATCAATAAGTCGTATGTAGTTCAGACGTCCACTAGGATCGTGGAACGATGCATCCAGATGACGACTGACCCTGGTGACCTTGTGTTGGATCCAACCTGCGGGTCTGGCACCACAGCATACGCAGCAGAGCAATGGGGGCGAAGGTGGATCACAATTGACACTTCGCGAGTTGCACTGGCACTCGCAAGGGCACGGATCATGGGCGCAAGTTATCGATGGTATCTGCTTGCCGACAGCTCGGAAGGCAAACTAAAAGAAGCGGATGTCACGGGTCGTGTACCGTCTGACGAACAGACTTGGGGCGATATCCGCCAAGGCTTCGTCTACGAACGAGTGCCGCATATCACTCTTCGGTCCATCGCCAACAACGTTGAGATCGAAGTGATCTACGAATCCATGCAGCCAGCCGTCGAATCAGCTCTTGGTCTCATTAATAGGCAGTTGCAGAATTATGCTCAGAATCAGTCGGATAGAAATACTTTTTTGTTCCGAGTAGCCGTGGGCGGTCGCAAAGGACATCATATCGACTTCAGCGCACCAGAAGGAGAGACAGTGACTTTGCCGTCTGGAGAAGCGGCTCCAAAGAACGCGATGCTGGAATGGGAGGTCCCTTCCGAATGCCCCGATGACTGGCCACCGGCTGCCGCAGACCTTCTCTCAGAATTTTTGAATGCACGCACCGCCCGTCAGCAGGCGATTGACGCCTCCATCGCAGCCAATGCGGACTCGGAATACCTTTACGACAAGCCCCATGAGGACAATTCACGCGTCCGTGTGGCAGGCCCATTCACGGTCGAGAGCGTGGCACCGCACCGAATGCTTGCTGTTGACGAAAATGATGAACTGATTGACGGGCCCAACAACAAAGGACCACGTTATGGCGAAACTCCAAACTTCGCAGAAATAATCTTGGAGAACCTAAGGGCCGCCGGCGTTCAGCAGGCGCACAAGGAGGACCGCATCGACTTTGCGTCGTTGGTGCCTTGGCCCGGCCATTACATTTCCGCCGAAGGCCGTTACGTCGAGGGAGACAAGGACAAGGGTGCCACGCGGCGTGCCGGCATCTTCATTGGCCCCGAATTCGGCACAGTCTCACGCCCCGATCTTGTTGCGGCAGCGCGGGAAGCTTCCGATGCAGGATTCGACGTGCTGATCAGTTGTGCCTTCAGCTACGATGCCCATGCCACTGAATTCAACAAACTTGGCCCCATCCCCATCCTAAAGGCACGAATGAATGCCGACCTTCACATGGCCGAAGACCTCAAAAACACCGGCAAGGGGAATCTTTTCGTTATTTTTGGCGAACCGGATATTTCCATTGCCCAAGAAGAGTGGATCGTCGACCGGTCAGGAAAAAGAATTGCACCATTTGACATTTTTTCCGGTCTGGCTGAAGTCAATAGTCTTCAGGACATTGATCGAATGAGCCACGAGGACCGCCACATATATGCGGCACTTGCCTGCCGCAAAGAACTTTGGGATTTACTCGCGAATTTTGCCAAAGACAGTGTCACAACTGCAAAATATCGAACAAAACCAGATATTGCAGACGACGGCGCACTTTCTTCAGCCGCTTGGTGCCTTTCGGACCACGCCGATGATGATCGGCGAATTTATGAACTCGTGCAAGAGGTCAAGGCTAATCAATCCAGTGGATTTTTTGACCTGATCGAGGAACTTCGCCGAGAGCAAGTTAAGGCGCTGAGCAATCATACTTTTTCGTTTCGCCCGCCACTGACCATCGTCCACTACACACAAGTCACTGTTAACGGAGTTGACGTGTTCCACCCTAATTCTGGCGAAGTGCGCAGCGATGGACCAGAAGGAATAGCATGTTGGTTCATCGATACCGACTATAACGAGGAGAGCTTTTTCGTCCGACATGCGTACTTCCTGGGCGCAGGCGACCCTTACAAAGCACTGAAATCCACCCTGAAGCCAAAGGACGAAATTGATGACGAAGCCTGGGCCAGTTTGAATCGCGCGACTTCTCGCCCGTTTCCCAAACCAGATACAGGTCGTATTGCAGTCAAGGTCATTAATCGATTGGGCGATGAAGTGATGAAAGTGTTTCGGGTATGAGCGAAGCACTGCATGGTGAGGGATTTCGCAATGGCTAGTGGTGCACAAGTGAAGGCTTTACTGAAATCGCACATGGAGGGCGATGATGACCGCTTTTTTGCAGTGGCAATGCAATTGGCGGCACACGAGGCCCGACTCGGTCACGGTAAACTCGCCGGTGAGATGCGTGCGATCATTGACGACGCCAAAAACAGGAGAGGATTGGCGTCGCTGGTTCCGCTTGCCAAACCGCGAGGTGAGTTGGCGGGACTTCTTGAGGCAAGTTATCCGAAGGCACGGTTAAACCACATGATCCTTGCGAAGACATCATCTCAGCAGATCCGCCGTGTTATCCGAGAGCAACGCCACGCTGGGCGTATACTTGAACACGGCCTTGCGCCCAGGCGCAAGTTGCTACTCTTGGGACCGCCAGGCACAGGGAAAACAATGACTGCGTCAGTTCTGGCCGGAGAACTTGGAATGCCGCTCCTTCAGGTGCGGCTCGACGCCCTCATCACCCGTTTTATGGGTGAAACGGCCGCTAAGCTGCGGCAGATTTTCGAGGCGACAGGACAGACCCGTGGAATTTATTTGTTTGACGAGTTCGATGCCATAGGTGCCGAACGTGCACTAGCCAACGATGTTGGCGAGATCCGTCGAGTGTTAAACAGCTTTTTGCAGATGATAGAACAGGACCGATCGAACAGTCTGATTGTGGCCGCGACCAACCATGCCGGCCTTCTTGATGCAGCTCTGTTCCGGCGCTTCGACGATGTGGTGCATTACGAATTGCCGGGCGCGGCGCAGGCCGCTCGACTGCTGCAGGCGCGCCTTTGTGGCAGCAGTTCAGAACAGGTCAATTGGATGGAAGTCGCAAGTGCCGCTGTTGGCCTTAGCTATGCAGAAATCGAGCGTGCGTCGAATGATGCACTGAAGGAAGCATTGATCCAACGACAAGACGGTGTCAGTGAGGCGGAGATTGTTTCAATGCTTAAAGAACGCAGAGCACTCGCGGTGCCGCGAGAAAATTTACGCGAATAACATACGGAAACGGACACAGCGTGACGAACGGAAACGACCAAAGACATCAACATTTCATTCTCATCGGCGTAACCGAAACGCAACCGTTTCAATCCTCAGGCGGCGGTTCCCGAGACCCGATACCTGCAAGGAGCCGAGAAGTGCATGGCGGGGCACTGAGAGCTCAGCTCAAGGCACTTCGGCCCGTAGCCGCTGCCACGCGAGACGCCCAGCAAGACGCCGGGTTGGATGACGGGGTCGGATTGTCGATCGAGTTCGCGAGCTTTCCGGATATCGAATTGGCGTTCGAAAGTTTGGCGAGAGACAATTCGGGCATCGAGTTGCTGAATGTCCGCCATAGGGCAAACCACACCTGCGCAACGGTATTCGTTCCTGACGGCAAGCTTGATCATTTTGAAAGGCTGATCACCGCCTATCTGGAGCGGAAAAAGGACAAGAATGGAGTTTCTATCGACAATCAGCGATTGATCGATGCGATCCGGCAAATTCGAGCCGCAACTATCGATGCACTTTGGACCGACAATCCAGACACATTCCCAAAAATGCATTCGAAACCCGTTTGGTGGGAAGTGTGGCTGCCTGTTCGCGGCAAACGAACAACGGTCATCCGCGCATTCAAGGATACTGCTGATCGCATCGGGATTTCGGTCGCGCCGGGAGAATTGAACTTCCCCGAGCGCACGGTGTTGCTAGTCCGCGCTTCACTCGAGCAACTGCAGAATTCTGTCGTTGTGCTCAACAGTATTGCTGAACTGCGGCGCCCGAGAGAGACTGCGGAGTTTTTTGACTCCCTTCAACCTGAGGAGCAACTGGATTGGCTCAAAGACTTGCTGAAACGGACTCGCTTTGCGCCAATCGGGCCAAACACACCGCACATTTGCCTGCTCGACACCGGAGTCAACCGAGAGCACCCGCTAATCGAACCCGCGCTTGATTCGGAGGACATGCATACTGTCGAGCCGGCGTGGGGGACCGACGACACTCATGGACATGGGACAGGTATGGCGGGCTTGGCACTTGCCGGCAACCTGACCGAGCTCCTGTCAAATTCAGATCCAGTACGGATTAATCATCGTCTCGAATCAGTCAAGCTGTTGCACGAGGATGGTTCCGGGGGACACGATCCTCGCTTTCACGGCTGGTTGACCATGGAAGCAGTCGCTCGCCCCGAAGTCACCTCTGCATCCCGAATTCGGGTTTTCGGTATGGCCATCACGGCAAAAGACAATCGGGACCACGGACGTCCGACTGCTTGGTCAGCAGCACTCGACTCCCTGTCGGCAGATGTTGACGAAACCGGTGGCGGTACGCGCTTGCTGATCGTTTCTGCCGGCAATGTCGATGACCCAAATGCTTGGGCCCATTATCCTGACAGCAACGACACTGCCAGCGTGCACGACCCAGCTCAGTCATGGAATGCGCTTGCCGTTGGCGCCTTTACGCAGCTTGTCACGATCACAGAACCTGATTCCGACGACTTGTTACCCATCGCACCTATCGGCGGGCTAAGCCCCTTCAGCACTACTTCGCTTACTTGGCAGGAAGAATGGCCAGTCAAACCTGACGTCGTCTTCGAAGGGGGAAATGCAGCGAATGATCGGCTTGGTGGCGTTGCAATGCCCAGCCTCAGCCTGCTGACGGCCTCTCATGGACCTTCGGTGAGGACCTTGACCACTACAAACGCCACCAGTGCCGCTACAGCACTAGCCTGCCGCTTTGCCGCCAAAGTAATGGCTGAGTATCCGGACCTCTGGCCGGAGACAGTACGTGCGTTAGTCGTGCATTCGGCAGATTGGACCGATGCTCAGAAGAGTATGTACCTATCAGGCAAAAATCCCTCCAAAAGAGATCATGTGAATTTGCTTCGACGCTGCGGTTTCGGCGTCCCCAATTTGGACCGTGCACTCTGGACCGTTTCCAACTCTCTCACCATGATAGTTCAAGAAAAATTTCGCCCTTTCAGGAAGGAACCCGGAAAGGTGCCGACGACTCGCGACATGCACCTTCACTCACTGCCTTGGCCCTTCGAAAGCCTCGAATCACTTGGGGAAACGCCAGTCGAGATGCGCGTGACACTCTCGTATTTCATCGAACCCAATCCGTCGACCCGCGGCGTCCGCACACGCTATCGATACCAATCACACGGCCTTCGATTCGACGTGAAGCGACCTTCAGAGTCGTCGGAAGAATTTATCAGACGGATAAATGTTGCGGCGCGGGAGGACGTGGCACTAACCAACCGAAGTGACAAGGATCCTGCATGGTTGATTGGACAGCAGGCTCGCCATAAGGGTTCTTTGCACAGCGACATTTGGCAAGGAACTGCCACCGACCTTGCCAGCCGTGGGAAAATCGCAGTTTATCCCGCGATTGGATGGTGGAAAACACGCCAGGCGCTCGAGCGTTACAATAGCGAAGCACGATACGCGTTGGTCGTCAGCATAAGTGCTCCCGAGACTGGCATTGATCTGTATACTGAAGTGGCAAACCAGATAAGCGTTGGGGTCACCGTTGAGCGCTGACAGTTTGCGGAAATCTCGTATCGGTGAAACAAATTTCCGGACTCCCGCCCGTTTGTTCGGAAGCCCAACGAAGATTGCGGATGCCGAAGCGCTCTTTGCAACTATTGGCTGTTGCTGGTCGCAAAAACACGAAACCATTTGTCAAAACCACACTTCGCTCATGGCGGTTTTCCCTCAATGACATTCCTACCAATCTGGTAACAGTGCAGGGCGCAAGGAGCATAACGTATCAATACATCATCGACGGTAGTTTCGGCTGATTTGCTGCGTGTTATTGCACCAACTGGCACGGACCGGCGGAGGTTCCTTTTCGCGAAATCAATCAACCCTTTCATTTCGCGCGGGTTGTTGACGTAGCGATCAGACCACTTGATCTCATAGGCCCAAGCCGGCCGTAGCGTTGCGGGGTTGACGTACACTAGGTCGACTTCTCGGTCCTGGCGGCCCGATTTCCAGCGGGCATAGTGGATATTGTTCAATTGGTTGGAATGAAACCACTGGCTGAATATGGCAGTCTCAGCCATGTTCCCGATCGCTTCGTCATTTTCGGCAAGAGGACCGAACAATGCCGCCCTCATCGACGGGTTCGTCAGATAGGCCTTGAATTGCCGCATTCGTTGGAATGTTCGGCCAGAATCGTCCACCCGGCGAACACGGACAATCAAGAACGCCGCCTCAAGATACTCAAGGTAACGCGTGATAGTATTCTTTGCGACACCCGAACTTGACGCAAGTCCGTCAAGGCTAATCTCTTGGCCAGAGCGGTAGGCAATCGTCGTGAAGAGACGATTTAACTCCTGAACGTCCTGAATGCCATACAAGCTTGGCAAGTCGCGCAGAAGCACCTTGTCGACAATGTCTCGCCCGAGGAAACGATTGATATCTTGGCGTATCCGTGGGTTTAAGACAGCTTCGGGATATCCGCCAAAGTTCAGGTAATTGATGAACTCGATGTTGAGTGTCTTAATGCTGGTCGTACGGTATCGACGGTTCTTCCTTGGACGGATAAGCTTGTCTTCCAGCTCACGAAAACTGAGGAACTCAGCAAAAGTCAGAGGCGGCAGCATGAAATCGGTAAAGCGTCCTGCGCCAGATTCATGACTTTTGAGGCGCAATGCTGCAGCAGCTGACCCCGATGCGATGAAGCGGGTGTTGGGAAATTTGTCAGTCAGCACCTTGAGGTGAACTTGCCACTCTTCCAGATATTGAATCTCGTCAAAAATGATAATCCGACGATCTGTAGGCGCATGTTTGGTTATCTGTTCAAATAGGTCAATCAGCCGTTGTAGCGGCATGCCGCTGTAGAGCGGTGTGTCTACCGACGCAAAGAGGATGTTCTTCGCTGGGAACCCCTCCTTTAGTGCGTGCTGGACCAACTGTTCCAGCATTACAGTCTTGCCGACCCGTCTTGGCCCCATCAAGATCAGTGCACGGCGAACCTCCCAATTCAGGGCAAGCTCCTTGAATCGTCCGAAGTATGCCCTTGTATGGACAAAACCCGAGGCAGTAGTACTGCCGAGATCGAACCACCATGGGTTGTCGCGCTCCAGGCTGCGCAGAATGTCCTTCTCAGCGATCTCAAGCATGAACACTACCTTCGTCGAGATAGTATCATCTAATTGACACTAAATCAACATGTTGCATAAAACCATGTTTTAGCAATAATTTTTACGTCACAATAGTGATGTCTATGTCACTCGGAGCGTTTTGAACCCGCCAATTTCGCCCGGATTCGCCTCAGTGCAACCGTCTTGAACGAGATCGGTCAAAACACAGGCCAGAGGGTGCCCTCCGGTTGATCAACACGACTCTCTCCTGCCTGTTGACCCTTGCGGTACGAGATCATCGATCATGAAACCGCTTGCAAGATTTTTGCGGAAAGATTGAAATTGACTCAGCCCACGACGTTGTGTTCCGGCCCATACGGAAACCAGGTGATGTTCTCGTTGCCGTCTTCGGTGATGACGAGGATGTTGTGCTCGCGATACCCGCCAGCGCCAGGCTGACCTTCGGGAATGGTCAGCATGGGTTCCATCGAAATCACCATGCCGGGTTCCAGAACCGTGTCGATGTCCTCGCGCAATTCAAGCCCGGCCTCGCGCCCGTAATAGTGACCGAGCACGCCAAAGGAGTGTCCGTAGCCAAAGGTCCGGTATTGCAGCAGGTCGCGTTCGGCAAAGAAGTCGTTGATCCTGTGCGTGACATCGGCACAGGAAATGCCCGGCTTCAATAGACTCATCCCGTATTCGTGGGCAGCGACATTGGCTTCCCAGATCTTGAGGCTTGCGTCGTCCACCTTCTCCACGAACAAGGTGCGTTCGAGCGCGGTGTAGTAGCCCGAAATCATCGGAAACGTGTTGAGACTCAGTATGTCGCCTCGTTCCAGCACGCGGCCTGTGACCGGGTTGTGGGCGCCGTCGGTGTTGATCCCCGACTGAAACCAGACCCAAGTGTCGCGGTATTCGGCGTCAGGAAAACGATTCGCGATTTCCAGTTCCATCGCATCACGACCCGCCATGGCCACGTCGATCTCGCGCACGCCGGCCTTGATCGCGTCGCGCACGGCATAACCACCAACGTCGGCAGTTGCCGCCCCGGCGCGGATCAGTTCGATCTCCGCAGGCGATTTGTGAAACCGCTGGGTCATCGTCGCGGGTGCAATGTCGACCTTTTTCGCAGGAGCAAGGAACTCGTCGAACAAGGCCATCTGGGCGATCGTCAGATGATCGCCTTCGAATCCGATCGCCTTGCCGGTCCCGGTCACCGACCGTATCGCCCTCCAATAGTTGTTTCGCTGCCAGTCGGTATAGGTGATGTTGTCGCCGTAGCAGCGTCGCCAGGGCTGAGCTGCATCGATCCCGGCGCTGAACGTCACCGTGTCGGTCTCCGTGACGACCAGAGCGTAAGGCCGCCCGAATGCGCAGTACAGAAACCCGGAATAGTAGGCCACGTTGTGCATCGAGGTCAGAACGCAGGCGTCGACGCCGCTGTCCGCCATGATCTGCCGCAAGCCGGCGAGACGCGCCTCGTATTCGGCATCGGCAAAAGCCAGGCACTTTTCACCCTGGTGAAACCGGTAATGCTGTACACGCTCCATCTCGTGTCTCCTTCGTTGGGGATGCCGCTCGCCTCTCGGCCTGACAAGTCAGCCAAGAGGATGACGACAAACCGAAACCACGGCGTTCAGGCAGGTGCCAGCAATCCGTGCAATCCGCGTTGGCAACGCCACCGCTGTCACTGCCGGTTGGCCTTGTAGTGTTTGCTGGGGATCGATCAAGCAATGTTCTCGGACAGGCTTGAATTTCCCGTTCCCGCCCCCGCGAATCTTGATGTCGTTCTTGCATGCCTCTCGGTTTTTCGGCTTCATGGCGGGATTGCCACCATCGCCGCAGGGAGCCACACGAGATGCAAGATCACGGATACGAGACCGGACGCCTGAATCTGCCGTTTGTGGGCATCTGCACCTTCGGCAAGTACCCCTACGTGGAGAATCTGGACGAGCTTCAGGCCGACGTTGCCATCCTGGGCGCCCCCTTCGACATGGGCACGCAATGGCGAAGCGGCGCGCGCATGGGACCGCGCGGCATTCGCGAGGCTTCGACCCTTTTCGCCTTCGGTCACGCTGGCGCCTATGACTTCGAGGATGACGTGGTCTATCTCGACCCGGCCAAGACCCGCATTGTCGATGTCGGTGACGCCGACATCGTTCACACGGACACACTGCAGAGCCATCGCAACATCGAACATGCGGTGCGCCGGATCCGGGCGGCCGGCGCCTTGCCGGTCACCCTCGGCGGCGATCATTCGATCAACATCCCGTGCATCAATGCGTTTGACGACACCGAAGCCCTGCACGTGGTGCAGATCGACGCGCATCTCGACTTCGTCGACGAGCGCCATGGCGTGCGGTACGGGCACGGAAACCCGATGCGTCGGGCACTCGAGAAACCCTACGTGACGGGGCTGACCCAGATTGGCATCCGCAACGTCTCGTCGACGGCGCGGGACGGATACAAGGACGCGCTGGCCATGGGATCCGACATCCGGTCCGTGCGCCATGTCCGTCGCATGGGCACGGCGGCCATGCTCGAGCGGATCCCGGCAGGTCGCCCCTATTACGTCACGATCGACATCGACGCTTTCGACCCCTCCATCGCTCCGGGAACAGGGACGCCGAGCCACGGCGGATTTCTGTACTACGAGGCTCTTGAACTGCTCGACGGGCTGACCAAGCGCGGCCGGATCATCGGGGTCGATCTGGTGGAGGTTGCTCCGGATTACGACCCAACCGGATCGACGTCGGTTCTCGCAGCGCAGCTCGTGATGAACTTTATCGGGCGCATCTTGCACAATCGATAGGCATTTTGTACGAAATCGCGTCGCGAGGCTTGAAATTCTTCATCGTCTTGTTCACCATTAAGGGTGGGTGCTGAAGATTATTCATGTTCCTGCTCAAAAGACCGAGCGGGCGCTGGAAGTTCTTCATGGTCCTGCTCAACAGATCAAACGGTCTCGGAATTATTCATGTTCCTGCTCAAAAGACCGATCGGCACTGGAGTTCTTCATGTTCCTGCTGAGCAGGCCAATCGGCCCTGGAATTATTTATCTTCCTGCTCAAAAGACCAGTTTGTCGCCTGGACATCGGAGAAGAATAGAGGAACAGAGACGGATTCAAGCTGAATTATTGGAACGGTATATCGATGTCACTTGATGGGAAAAAACGCCGATGAGCACTGAGCCTGATTTTGTGGTCTTCGACAGGGTTCAGAAGAGCTACGACGGCGAGACGCTCGTCGTGAAGGACCTCAACCTTTCGATGCCCAAGGGCGAGTTCCTGACGATGCTGGGACCGTCCGGATCCGGCAAGACGACCTGCCTGATGATGCTGGCGGGGTTCGAAACCGCCACCCACGGCGAGATTCGCCTCGGCGGTCGCGAGATCAACAACATCCCGCCGCACCTTCGCGGGATTGGCATGGTGTTCCAGAACTATGCGCTGTTTCCGCATCTGACGGTTAACGAAAACCTGAGCTTTCCGCTGGAAGTCCGCAAGCTGCCTAAATCCGAGCGCGAGGAGAAGGTCGGCCGCGCGCTCGACATGGTCCAGATGGCAGGCTTCGGCAACAGGCGCCCCGCGCAACTCTCCGGCGGTCAGCAGCAGCGCATCGCACTCGCCCGCGCCCTGGTGTTCGATCCCGAGCTGGTCCTGATGGACGAACCGCTCGGCGCGCTCGACAAGCAGCTGCGCGAGCACATGCAGTACGAGATCAAGCACCTGCACGAGAACCTCGGCATCACCGTGGTCTACGTGACGCACGACCAGTCGGAAGCCCTGACGATGTCTGACCGGGTGGCGGTGTTCAACGACGGCGTCATCCAGCAGCTCGCGCCGCCCGACACGCTCTACGAGGCCCCGCAGAACTCCTTCGTCGCGCAGTTCATCGGCGAGAACAACAAGCTCTCAGCCAGGATCACGGCAGTCGACGGCGACGAGGTGCAGGTCAAGCTGCCCGACGGCGAATCCTGCAAGGCGCTGTCCGTCAATTGCGGCGACGTGGGCAGCGAAACCATGCTCTCCATCCGACCCGAGCGTGTCATGATCGGCACGTCCGACGGGCCGAATTCAACCGACGGAAAGGTCGAGGAGATCATCTATCTTGGCGATCACATTCGTTGCCGTCTCAACGTGCACGGCAACGAGGACTTCATCGTCAAGATTCCGAACTCGAACAACCATGCGAGTCTGCAGGTTGGCGAGACGACCAAGGTCACCTGGCACACCAAGGATGCCCGGGCCTTGGATCCAATTTGACAACGTGTTCCAAACAGGGAGAAAACTGATGAAACACACATTGATCGCGTCCGCAGCAATTGTTGCCGTCGCCGGTTCAGCCATGGCGGCCGACTTGACGGTCATGAGCTGGGGCGGCGCCTACGGCAAATCGCAGGTCGAGGCCTACAACAAGCCCTTCGCCGCCATGACCGGCAAGGAAATCGTCATGGTCGATGCCGACAACCCCGCACCTCCGATCAAGGCACAAGTGGAAGCCGGAAACGTGACGATCGACGTGGCCGATGTCGAATACTCCGACGCAATCCGGCTTTGCGACGAAGGTCTCCTGGAAGAGATCGACACATCCATCCTCCCGGCCGCTCCGGACGGAACGCCGGCAGAAGACGACTTCATTGGGGGCGCTCTGACCGACTGTGCCGTGGGCAACATCGTCTGGTCCACCGTGTTCGCATACAACACAGACAACGTCGAAGGTGAGCCCACGACGATGGCTGACTTCTTCGATCTCGAAAAGTTCCCCGGGAAACGCGGCCTGCGCAAGGGCGCGAAGGCCAACCTGGAGATGGCGCTGATCGCTGACGGTGTGCCGGCTGACGAGGTTTATGGTCTCCTCGAGACCGACGAAGGCGTCGACCGCGCATTCGCGAAACTCGACACGATCAAGGACAGCGTCGTTTGGTGGGAAGCTGGCGCCCAGCCGCCGCAACTTCTCGCTGACGGCGAAGTTGCCATGTCGACCGCCTACAACGGCCGCATCTTCAATGCGTCTGTCGGCGAAGGGCAACCGTTCGCGATCGTTTGGGATGGGCAGATCCTCGACTTCGACCTGTTCGTGATCCCGAGAGGCGCTCCGAATGTTGAATTTGCGAAAGAGTACATCGCATTCGCAACCGACACGCAGCGACTGGCCGATCAGGCGAAGTGGATCTCCTATGGTCCCGCACGGCGGTCATCGGGCAGCCTTGTCGGGCTCTATCAGGACGGCGTGACCGAGATGGCACCACACATGCCGACCGCTGCAGCCAACCTTGAGAATGCTCTGGTGAACAACTTCGAGTTCTGGGCGGACCGGGATGCCGAGTTGAACGAGCGCTTCAACGCTTGGCTCGCCAACTGACAATGATCATTGACGGCGGCCAATTGAGGCCGCCGTCATTTGTCTTCCGACTGCGTTCAAATCCCCATGGCAGAACTCAGCGCAAATCCGGCTGATGGCGCGACCTTGAACGCGGCGATCCAGACAGCAGACGGGCGTCCACTCAAGGCCGCACTCGCGGCGGCCGAGAGATCCGCGCGACGTCGGGCCTTCCTGCTGGTCGCACCACTTCTCGCCTTTGTCCTGATCACCTTCGTGCTGCCGGTCGGACAGATGCTTCTGCGATCCGTCTCCGACCCCCGCTTCATCGAGCATGTCGATCTCGGCACGGGCGAAGTGACGCCGGTGATGGTCGAACTGCGGGCGTGGTTCGATGCCAATCCTCCAGGCACCGAACCCGATGAAGCAGCCTATGCGGCGCTGGCTGCCGACCTCGTGCATCTTCGCGAGATCAAGGCGCAAGGCAATGTGGGAACACGGATCAATTACTTCCGCGCGGGCTCGCGGTCCATGTTCACCAGCGGAGCACGCAAGGCGCGGCGTCTGGAACCGCCCTACATGGATGCTGTCCTGGACATGGACGAGGATTGGGCCGACCCAGCCTTGTGGCAAGCCATGCGGGCCGCATCCAGCCGCTTCACGGGGGACTACTACCTCGCAGCAATCGACCGGGAAAGAAATGAATCGGGAGGCATCCAGCGAGTCGAAGACGAACGCGCGATCTACCTGCTTCTGTTCGAGCGAACGCTGATCCTGTCCGTCGTCATCACCGTCCTGACGCTGATCCTCGGCTACCCTGTCGCCTATCTTCTCGCGACATTGCCACTGCGCTACTCTAACATCTTGATGATCTTCGTCCTGTTGCCGTTCTGGACCTCGCTTCTCGTGCGCACGACATCGTGGATCGTGCTGTTGCAAAGCCAGGGCGTAGTCAATGATCTGGCAGTTTCAGTCGGGCTTTGGTCGGATGAAGGCCGCCTCCAGATGATTTACAACCAGACGGGCACGATCATCGCGATGACGCACATTCTTCTGCCATTCATGATCCTGCCGCTCTATTCGGTGATGAGGCCCATCGACCATTCGTACGTTCGCGCCGCCCGGTCACTGGGTGCGTCGAGCTGGATGGCCTTCCGTCGCATCTACCTGCCCCTGACGATCCCTGGCATCGCAGCAGGTGCGTTGCTCGTCTTCATCCTGGCTGTCGGATACTACATCACCCCCGCCTTGGTGGGTGGCTCGAGCGGGCAGCTGATTTCCAACCTGATCGCCTTCCACATGCAAAAATCGCTGAACTGGTCGCTCGCGGCCGCGCTCGCGGGCCTGCTTCTGGGCGGCATTCTCGTGCTCTACTGGCTTTATGACCGGCTGGTGGGCATCGACAATCTGAAGCTCGGATAACGCCATGGCACTGCCGAAGTATGCATCGCCGCTGGAGAAAGTCTGGTACTACGCTTTTCGGGTGATCTGCGCCCTGATATTCCTGTTTCTCATCGCGCCGATCCTCATCGTGATCCCGCTGAGCTTCAACGCGGAGCCGTACTTCACCTTCACCGAAAAGATGCTCAGCCTCGATCCCGACGGCTACAGCACCAGGTGGTACGACATTCTTCTCACCTTCGGCATGCAGGCGCCTGACGCACCGCGTGACGGCATCTGGTGGAGCGATGTTTGGAACAACGCCCAGTGGGTTCGGGCAGCCAAGAACTCCGCCATCATTGGCTTTTTCTCGACGATACTGGCAACAGCCCTCGGCACGTTGGCAGCGCTCGGCCTCAGTCGATCGGAAATGCCGTATCGGCGCGCGATCACGGCAGTGCTGATTTCGCCGATGATCGTGCCGATCATCATCACCGCGACCGGCCTTTTCTTCTTCTATTCCAAGACCGGGCTTGCCAATACCTACGTCGGCATCATCCTCGCGCACGCCACACTGGGAATTCCGTTCGTCATCATCACGGTCACCGCGACGCTTGTCGGTTTCGATCATTCGCTGACGCGGGCGGCGGCAAATCTTGGCGCCACGCCGACGAGGACATTCTTCCGGATCACGCTGCCCCTGATTCTTCCGGGGATCATCTCGGGGGCGTTGTTCGCTTTCGTCACTTCGTTTGACGAGGTGGTCGTGGTCCTATTCGTGGCGGATTTCGATCAGCAGACGATTCCGCGTCAGATGTGGAACGGAATCCGCGAACAGATCAGCCCAGCAATCCTGTCAGTTGCGACCATTCTGGTGATCATCTCGATCGCCTTGCTGACCTCGGTCGAGATGTTGCGGCGGCGTTCGGAGCGTCTGCGCGGCGTCTCGCCAAGCTAGAATCGTCTCTTCAAACCCAACCGTTCTCCACGTCGAGACTTCGAGCCGATTCGGTCTGCCTCGCAGGACAGCGACGCCCCATAGCGACTGACGAACTGGCGGATAGCCGGTCGCCGGGGCGGCCAATGGGCCAAATTTGCCTTGACGTTGCAGCGTTTTGCAAAACCGGCGTCAGTCGTCGCCCTTGGCGATGTCCTTGACGGTACGGTAGATGCCGGTGGTCCAGTCCTCGCCGCCGTGGCCTCTGGCGCTGGCGATATTGTAGATCTCGCGCGCAACAGCGCCTGTCGCCATCGGCACCCGGGCAGCGGCGCCAGCCGTCAGGGCCAGACCGATATCCTTGCGCGCCAAGTCCAGCTGGAAGGCGGGAGAGGGATCGTCGACCAGCGCCTTCTTGGGCCAGGCGGTGGTGATGTGACCAAGCCCCGCCGGCGTTTGCGAGATCACTTCAACAATCGTGTCCTGGCTGACCCCGGCCGCCTGCCCGTAGGCCAGTCCCTCGGCAGTCGCCAGGTTGATGACGGCAGAAATGTAATTGTTGACGAGCTTGACAACGGCACCCGAACCCAAGGGGCCGCAATGGGTGATCATCTCGCCCATGCATTCGAGATAGGGTGTAACCGTCGCCACATCTTCCACCTCCCCGCCAACCATGAAGGTCACCGTCCCGGCAACCGCATGGGCCGAGGTGCGCCCGACCGGGGCATCGACCATGGCAACACCCTGTTTCGCCAGACGCGCGCCGATGGCGCGGATCTCCGACGGCAAGACGGTGCTCATGTCGACAAAGATTGCATCCTTGGAGATGCCTTCGGCAATTCCATTGGGCCCGAACACCGCCTCCTCGACGATGGGGCCGATGGGCAACATGGTAAAGACGACTTCCGCGCCAGTTGCGGCGTCCTTGGCGCTCGCGGCGGCTTCCGCACCGTCTTCCACGAGGCTCTGCACCGCATCTTGCGACAGGTCATGCACTTTCAGGTCATGACCGCCTTTGATCAGGTGGCGCGACATCGCGCTTCCCATCTGGCCCAGCCCGACAAAACCGATTTTCGCCATTTACTTCTTCTCCCAATCGAGGCGCGATCAGCAAAATGCCGACCACCCCGTTGTGCAATACCGCCCGTCCAGCGGCAATCGATGCCAATTTGCGCTTTCGTGGCCGAAAGAGCTCTCCATCATGCTGCCGAACGGGGTCGCCTCGTCCGAATCTGCAACCTCGCTGACGCCTGCCACGCCGTGTCCCGGCGCGTCCGAACACCACCAAACCCGACCCAGATCCGGGGCATGGACGCAGAACGCAAAACCGTCATCGGTGCCATAGGCCAGCGCGATCATCTCGTCCACAGTGCCAAAGCCGAGAACGGGGGCAAAGGGGCCAATAATCTCGTTCCTTGCCACATCCATCAACGTGTAAACGCATTCAGGATTGCAGGAGACAAAGCGCGCCGTTGTTTCCCTCTCCGATTTTGCAGCCGGACAAAATCCAAGTACCAGCCCTGATGGCACCATCCACGGTCGCCTGCAACCCGACGGCACTGCCTCCCGCATGACCAAGGTCCCGCTGAGCAATCAAGCCCGGGAGTCGGATAATGGACAAATGGTTAGCCGTTCTTGATCCAGTTGGCCCAATTGGCGGATTGTGTAAGATTGAGTGAAAGAACTGGAGCTAGAAGTCCTTGGAGGACGCATGTCGATACGCACTCTGAAAACGTTGATTGCCATCGCCGATCACGGCACCTTCAGTCGCGCCGCAGAAGCCGTCTTCGTCACCCATGCTGCGGTGTCTCAGCAAATGAAGTCTCTGGAAGAGGAATGGGGGGTGGCGATCTTCGACCGATCAAAACGTCCCCCCGAGTTCACGCCGATCGGACGCGCGCTGCTGGACAAGGCCCGCAAGGTGGTCAAGGACTACGACGACATCGTTCCAAGCGTCCTGGGTGACGATGGGTTGAAGGGCGAGTTGCGCATCGGCGCGCTGTCGACGCACATGACCGGTCTCATCCCGTTGGCAGTCTCGATCCTGAAGGCCGAACTCCCCGAACTCCATGTTCTGATGTATCCGGCCTTGACGCCCGCACTCGTGGCCCAGGTCGAGAGAAACGATCTGGACGCAGCCGTTGTCGCCCGTCCTGCGTCCCTGCCGCTCGCCGTCGATTGGGAATTCATCGCCGAAGAGCCTTTTCACCTGCTCGCATCGCAGCAGGTCGAAAGCGACGACCCTTTCGAACTGATGAAGACCGAGCCGTTCATCCGGGTGTCCCGCAGCGGCATCACCGGCGCCATCATCGAGAACTGGCTGACCGAACGCAAGATCCGGGTCAACGACTCGATGGAACTGGAGGGCACAGAGGCGATCACGAGTCTGGTCTACGGCAACCTCGGGATCTCGATCATGCCAAGGCTTGCGGTATCAAATCACCAGTCCTTCCCGCTCAAGCGGCTTTCGCTTGGTCCGGGCGGCCCTTCCCGCACCTTGGGCCTGATTTCCCGCAAGGACACCGTACGTGGGCGGATGATCGACGAGTTGGAGAGAGCCCTGCTCAAGGCCGTCGAGATTGGGCATCTGATCCCGGACGCCGATCGGTGATCGGTTCTGGCAATGTCCTGGCGACAACCTCTTCCAGGCCCCCGACTGAACGCCGAACCGCGGAAACCGCTTTGCTGAAAGCTCGATGCTTGCAGCCGTCCAATCACGGCCCTTGCGAGATCAGCCGATCAGCTCTTCCGTCCTGTCATCGGTTTCCCCGAACCGTTTCAGCACTGCGGGCTTGGTGCCTTCGTAGACGCGTTCAAGGTTCTTCTTGATGCGTTCGTTTTCACGCTCGAACAGGCAATTGCCCTCAAGGTCCGAGGCCACGATGAATGGTCCCATGCGCCTGCAGCGGATCACCCACATCGCCTGAGCCAGACCCAGTTCCTCGTTCCAGTGCACGGCCTCGACGTTTTCCACGCCACGGCCCAGAAGAGCGCCGGTGCCATAACCCACGGTCGACAGGTAGATCGCCCCGTTCGGCACAAAGTAGCTCTTGTAGTCCTTCGACGACATGCCACCCTTGCCGATGATCAGCTTTGCTCCGGTCTTGGCCATCCATTCCGGCAGCCACTTGGCAAACCGGAACGAGGCCGTGGCCGTCACGGCACCCATGTCGAAACTGCCGTCTTCGCGGATGGTCGCGGCGGGCGAACAATGGAAGTTCGCGGCGCTTTCGGACGGCAGTTCCATCGGGATGTTGGCCCTGTCCTCCAGCGCCCGCATGTAGACGCCTTCGCGGGCGGTGTACATCAACCCGTCGAGATAGACGATGTCGCCAAGCCGCAACGCGGCCAGATCTTCGGGCGCGGGGGTGGTGCTCAGGACGATCTCGCGCGGTTTCATGCCGCTGCCTCCTGTGCCGGATCCCAATCGACGCTGTCGCGCCGTTGATAGGGAGTGAACCAGTCCGGGTCGGTACGGTATTCCACCCGGCCGTCAGGGAAAAGCCGCGCCACTGCACGCCTCGAAGACAGGCAGAAGGCATGGACGCTCATCTGCATGCCACCTGTATGGCAGTAACCAACCTCGATGTTGCAATCGATCACCATGTGCTTGCCGACAAACCCCATGGCGCCCATGCCGATCGAGTTGCCAAGTTCCTTCAACTCGTCCTCAAGCGCGGCGATTCTCGGATCGGAGTTGCGGCTGCCAACGGTTCGCAGGGTCGAGGCGCGCTTGCCCAGCACCATGCAGGTGTCCTTCGACCCGCCCAGGCCGACCCCGATGATGGCAGGCTGGCAAGCCAGCCCGCGCTTGCCGAAGGCCACGAGGCTGTCGAGAAAGAACCGCTTGATGCCTTCGATCCCGTCCGACGGGAACAGCATCCGGTAGTCCGTGCCGAAGAGCCCGCCCTTGTGCACGGTGATCAGATCGAGCCATTCGCCCTCGGGTTCGAACCCGTATTCGATCTCGGGCGCGTTGATGCCAATGTTGTTGTCATGGTCGGTCCGCCACAGCGGATGTACCCGGTTGGGACGAAGGGGAACGCTCCTGGTCGCATCCGCCGTGGCCCCGCGCAGCGCCGCCTCAAGCGCGATCATCCCGCCTTCGATCCGAGCCTCGTTGCCCATCTTCACGAACCAGCGCGGCACGCCAGTGTCGCCGCACATGGCGCGGCGATCCTCCTTGGCCGCCTCGTAGTTCTGCAGCATGGCCTGCAGCACGAATGACGACAGGTCGCCGTCTTCGGTCTTCGCCGCCGCCTTGAGCCCGTCAAGATAGTCCTGCGGGATTTCGATTGCGGCCTTTTCCATCAGGGAATGGGCCGTGCTTCGGATCAGGTCGATCGGTATCATGCTTGTGCCACCAGTGTTTCAGGTTCGCCCTCGGGCAAAACGGTTTCGCCGGGTCTGACAATGGTAAACTGGACTTGCTCACGGGTCACCTCGACATCCTCGCCTGATTGCCTCGCAACCGTGAAGTCGGAGCTCTCCATGTCGCCCGGTTCGGGGAAGTCCTCGCGGTAATGGGCCCCGCGCGAGTTCTCGCGGACGAGTCCGGCCTTTGCAATGACCTCGGAGATTTCTGTCAGCGATGCCATGTTCAGCCAATCGTGCCACGACAGGTTGAACGCCAGGCTCGACGCATCGACACCGGTCTCCTGCAGCTCGTCCTTGATCTCGGCAATGCGAGTCAGGCCGCGTTCCATCCCGACGGCACTCCGAATCAAGCCGACATCTTCCCACATCGCCTGCTGCAACTCCTGCCGCAACGGCTGGATGCGGCCCGGCCTTTTGGCAAAAGGTCGTTGTGCGCGCTCGATCTCGGCCGACAACGCAGCCTCGTCCGGGTCGCGCAGCGCATTCATCTTGCGAATGTCCATGCCCATCGTGTCGCCGGCCACGCCGCCATAGACGGTCGAGTTGGCCACGCCATTGCCGCCCAGGCGGTTCGAGCCGTGGGCGCCGCCAGCATCTTCGCCAGCGACATAGAGACCCTCGATGGCGGTTCGGGTGTCCGTGTCGACAACAACGCCACCCATGAAATAGTGCGCCGTCGGCACCACTTCGACCTTGCCGCCCGCAAGGTCGAACCCGCAGTCGGCACAGCGCTTGACCATGCCCTTGAATTTCTTGCGGACGATGTCGGGACCCAGGTGGCTCATCGAGATGTACATCCCGACCAGGTCGGGATCGTTGTTCTTGCGCATCTCGGCATAGATTCCGCGGCTGACGACATCGCGCGTCGCGCGTTCGCCCGCGCTGTCGTAGTCGAACATGAAACGGTCGCCGCGCGCGTTCAGCAGATGTCCGCCCGCCCCACGCAGACCCTCTTCCAGAACTGTCCCGGTCATCCGCGTGTTATCCCCGGCAAGCAGGCCAGTGGGGTGGAATTGCACCATCTCCATGTCGCGCAGCGGCAGACCGAGGCGCAACGCCATCGCGAGTCCGTCCATGGTCTTGTCGCCGGACGGCGTGTGATACTTGTACATGGTCGGGCCGCCGCCCGTGCCCATCATCACGGCCTTGGCGCGGACGAAGTGGAACTTCCCGGTGCGCATGTCGATGAACAGAACGCCCGAGAGCGCCGAACCGTCGGCGGTCGGGATCAGCCCGACGGCACGGTATTCCTGCAGTTTTTCGATGGGGCGCGACAGCACCTGTTCCATCAGCCGGTTGATGATTTCGATGCCGGTCAGGTCGCCCTTGTGGACCGTCCGGTCAGCCGTTTGCCCGGCGAAGGCCTTGTGGTCCAGTTGGCCATCGGGCTTGCGATCGAAGAAACAGCCGATCTCGTTCTCCAGCTCGCGCATCCGCACCACGGCCTGCTCGCACAAACGCCAGGCCATGTCCTGGTTCGGCAACCACTTGCCGCCGATGATCGTGTCCATGAAATGCCGCTCGACGCTGTCGCCGGGGCCCAACGCCACGTTGTAGCCGCCCTGCACCATCCGCGTGCAGCCGCACTTGCCGATCAACCCCTTGACGGCAATGGTGATCCCGGTGCCCGGAGGGGCGGATTGCTGGGCGTGCAGGGCGGCGAACAGGCCGGCGCCACCCGATCCGAGGATCAAGATGTCCGTGTCGTGACGGTCGATGTCAGCTCTCGAGGTCATGGTTCAGATCGCCCTCAGCAGAAAGGCGCCCGAAACCATGAAGGCCCCGGCAAGCGCTCCGGCAACCAGCGTTTTTTGCGGTGCTGACCACGGGAGAAACTCGAGCGCCAAAAGGCGCAGCCCACCGAACATGTGCACGGCCAGCAGGAAGACCAGTCCGAATTCGGCGAACTTGACGATGGGGCGTTCGGCCCAGTGCAGAAAGCCGTCGAGTCTTTCGGTGTCGGTCAGGGCCAGCCCCAGAACATAGAAGTGCGCAGGCAGAAACAGCGCCAGACCAAGGCCGGACACGCGGTGCAAGAAGAAGGCGAACCAAAGGGGATTGTTGCGATAGCCTTTCATCGGATCACCGTCACGGCCATCACGGCCCATGCCCCCATGACAAAAAAGACGGCGAACGACGCCCATGTCAGAATGCTCAGGACCATCCCGCGCAGTCGCAGGGTTTCACAAACGATCACGCGCAGGCCGATTGCGCCGTGCAGGGAGGCCGCGGCGACGAAAAGGCCGTAAAACAGCAGCCAGAACACCGACCCTCGGGTGCGACCCAGGATTTCCTCGGCGCTCAGGCCACCCTGGATGGCATAGACGATCATGCCCAGGTGAACGAACACGAGCGGCGCCATGATCATCGCACTGATGCGTTGGGCCAGATAGAGACGAACTCCCAACATCATCGACCCCGCTTCAGGCTGTTTCTCACGACAGCCCGCTTGAGCCCGGCAATGGCGCTCATCGGGTCAAGCTCGTTCGGGCAATGCGTCGAACAGTTGCCCATCGAGTGGCAGTTGAAACAGCCATCGCTTTGCGCGACGGTATCCAGCACCTTTTGCCGGTCGGCGTGCTTTTCGTCGTTCACGATGGTCCAGGCACGTTGCAGCGCCGCCGGGCCAAGGTAGTCCGGATTTCCCCGCACCGTGTCACAGACTGCGTAACAGATTGAACAGTTGATGCATTCGATCCCCTTGTCGGCGCTGGCGCGCTCCGGGCTCTCGGGCGAGATCTCCTGAATCTCGTCAAGGCGCGTCCTCGTGGCCACGTGGTGTCCGCCAACCTTGACCCATTTGTCAAAGAACGGGTCCATGTCGACTGCCAAATCCTTGATGACCGGCAGATTGCCCAAGGGCGCAACTTCGATCCTGTTGCCCTTGAGAACTTTCTTCACGTGGGTGCGGCAGGTCCATCGCGGCGTGCCATTCACCGTCATCGCGCACGAACCGCACACCCCGACCCGACAGGCAAAGCGGTAGGCCAGCGTCGGGTCTTCGTTCTGCTGAATCCAGGTGACGACGTCCAAAATCGTCTGATTGTCCTCTGCGGGAACCCTGAACGTCTCGTAACCGCCCGTGAGGGCGTCCCCCCTCCAGACAGACACTTCCATTTCTCGCGGTTGAGCAGGCAATTCCATATGTCCGGTTGGCGCTTTGTGTCCGGTGGGCGCGGTTTCCTGAAACCTACTCCGCCCGACAGCCTAACAAAAACATCAAATCCTAAAGGTTTTAGTTAGAAGAATTTACACAACGGCCACAACACGGGCCAAGGCTCGACCCGAACAGGTCGCAATCGCGCCTTGTCCCGGAGGGCGGCCCAGCCCGTCAATCTCCCGTTGAATGAACCCTTCGTCCTCAAGAGTCGCATACAGACGGTGAATCGCGGGTGTGGTCGATCCGAGCGTCCGGTTCGCTTCGGTCGGGATCACCGGTGCGCCGGCATTAGCCGTTTCTTGCAAAGTCGTGAGCAGGCGAAGATTGACCTGGAATTCGTTTTCCTTCGAATCTTCGCCTGCCGTGATCGCACTGTGGAATCGGTTTCGTTTCCCCGTGATCAACCCGTCGCAGGGATCAGCATCGTCGAGAGCTGCGGCACAAGCGCGACGATTATCCACACGATCAGAAGCGAGACCAGATAGGGTACCGAGTACCTCAGTAACCTGAAGTAGGGCACCCCTGTCACGCCGGACGCCACGTAGAGGTTCAGGCCGTATGGCGGCGTGATGAACCCAATGGAGGCGCCGACCAGGAAAATCACGCCGAACTGAACCGGTTCGACTCCCACCGAGTGCGCAATCGGCGCAAGAATCGGGGCGAGAATGATTGTCACCGGCAGGCTTTCTAGCACCATCCCGGCGATGAAGACGATCGCCATGGCCGTGAACAGAACCGCGTAGTACCCGCCCATGCCGCGCACGAAATCGCCGATGAACTGCTGAGCGCCCAGAACCGAGAGGATCTGCTGCATGACCACCGACACGGCGATCAGCGGGGCAAGAATGCCGGCGATCTGCGCCGAACGCATTGTCACCGAAGGCAGTTCGGTCGGACCGAAACCCTTGACCACGAGGTATTCGGACACGCCGCGCTCCTTGAAGCTGCGTTCTTCCGACGGCGATCCCATCAGCCTGTGAATCGGCAGGCTGAGGAAGCCCACGATGACACAGAAGCCGACTGTCACGCCCGCCGCCTCGGTGGGCGAGAACTTGCCGGTGTAGATGCCCCAGAGCACAAGACCGATCGCGAAGAAGCCCAGCCAGGCGCCAACGGCGGTCTTGAACACGCGCATCATCTCCAGCTTGATCAGGTAACCCCATCCATTGATGGTGCAGATGACGAAGGCGACCAGCATCATCGCACCGACCATCATCGCGCCCGGGACAATGCCCGCAACGAAGAGTTCTGAAATCGGCAGGTTCATCAGAAAGCCGTAGACGATGAAGATGATCGACGGCGGGATGATGATCCCGACCGTGCCGCCCGCAGCGGCCGTGGCGGCCGAAAAGCGCTCATCGTATCCGCCCTTGACCATCTCGGGATGCAGCATCGAGCCGATGGTCGCGGTCGTGGCCGAGTTCGACCCCGAAATCGCGGCAAAAAGACCGCAGGCGCCAAGCGAAGCCATCGCCAGGCCGCCCCTGATCCAGCCAACGCAAGCGTAGGCGAAGTCTGACAATCTGCGCGCGATTCCCGACCGGTTGATCAAGTCGCCAGTGAGAATGAAGAGCGGCATCGCAAGGAGCGCGAAGCCGTCAGTAAAAACGTCGGCCAGCGCGGCGCCGGTATTGATCAGCGGCAGGCCCAGAAGCAGGCTCATGCCGATGACCCACCAGCCGATGACCAGAAACACCGGCACGCCCAGCATGAACAGGACCGTAACGGCAATGGAGATAAGGGTTATCCAGGTTCCATCTGTCATTGTCTTGCCCTTCAGTCAGTGCCAATGGCGGCGGGTTTGATCATCACTGCGCCCGAGCGAAAGTTCTCGAGGTCGGTCAGCCAGTTCTCCAGGGCGCGCGCAGCGATCAGGATGAAGCTCAGCGGCACCGTGACGAGGAACCACCACTGGAGAACGTTGTCGGTCCCCAGTAGAATGGCGAAGTTGGACGCGGAGTTTGCGGCAACCTGCGTCGAGGTCACGACAACGATCCAGGAAAAGCCGATCCAGAGGATCGCATCAAGCGTCAGGCAGGCAAATTGCAGCCCGCGCGACATGTTCATGCGGAACTCGGAAAACGAAAGGTGCGTTCTCAGCTTGACGTTGTACGCGCATCCTGCCCAGGTCATGATGAGGAACAGGAAGGGCGGCAAGGTCGTCGACCATGGAGCCTGCACGTTCAAGACGAAGCGCCGGAACACCTCAACAAAGATGATGACACCGATCAGCAGATAGGCGGACACCATGACCGTCGATTCAAAGCTCCGTTCGAACCAGGGGATGTATTTGTAAATCACCAGGAAGAACACAGCTCCCAGCAGAGTCGCGATACCCCCCGTGATCCAGACCGAGCTGGTCTTCAAGGCCTCGCTGATCATCCAGGCGTCATTCGAAAGAATCGCGCTGAACAGTGCCGAGACATCGGAAAAAAAGTCCATGATCCGTCTCCTCCCCGAGACCGTCCGTGGTGACTGCCTCCACTGTCAAAAAGCTGAAAGAAGTGGCGGGGACTCGCTCCCCGCCACTTCAATTGGTACGGGTTACGCTTTCCACCAACGGCGGGGCTCGACGTTTTCCGGCAGCGTGTCTGCAGGAATCTGACGAGCGACACGGTGCAATTCCGTGTAGGTGTCGAGACCGCCTGCCCACTTGTTGATCCGATCGCGCCATTGGGCCCAAGGCTCAGGATTGAACTCGGGCGAGCACATTTCTTCGGCCATCTTGATTTGATCGTCTGCCAGGAAGGCAGGCGTCACGTCATTCTCGGCAAAGATGGTGCCCGGCAGAACCGGTTCCGAAAAGCCAACCGTCTTGACCAGTGCCGCTTCATTGGCAGCCTGGACATGGACCTGTGCCAGATATGCCGATTCCAACACGGCATCCTGGAGGTGGCCTTCGAGGCTGTCGAACACCTTCGCCGACATGGCAGTGTGCTCTGTGCCGCAGAAGAAGCGCAGATCGACAGATTGCGATACCACTGGCGACATGTTCGCGTAGGCCACGGCGGACGCCCAGGTCTCGGCCCCGTCGATCAGTCCGGTTTTCAGACCGTCGAGGGTTTCCTCCCACGCCACTGGAACCGGGTTCAGGTTCAGGAGCTGCATGGCGATCCGCCCGAGTTGCGTGCCCGTCACGCGGTTCTTGGTCCCGAACAGCTCTTCGAGCTTGGACACGGTCGGCTTGCCTGCGAACGACTGACCCAACCGGATTCCGCGAAGTTCGCAATGGGTGAAAAGAAATCTCAGCCCGTGACGCTTCTCGAACGGATCCCGAAGAATTGCATTCGACTCGGGGCTGTAGAAGAAGTGATACTGGGCAGCGCGGCTCGGGAACACGTAGGCGTAGTCGAGCACGTTCAGATACGGTGCACCACCTGCAGAGTTCTGGGTGGACGCCGCATAGATGTCGACAATGCCGTTCTGTGCCTTCTCGACGCAGCTCAGCTGTCCGCAGATCGCGTTGTCCCCAATGAACTCGACACGGATCTCGCCGTCGGTGCGCGACTCGAGATCGCGGGCGAATTCAAGGCAGCCGGCTCTTTCAATCAACAGGTTCTGCTGGTTGAAACCCGCAGCGCCGAACTTGAGCGTGTGCTTGGCGTCCTTCGCGTAGCGCTTCTCATAGGTCGACTCGACCGCGCGAGCGAGCGATGGCAGCGTCATGACGCCGCCGAATGTCCCTGCCGCCAACAAGGTGGACGACATCCCGTAGGTCCCTGCCAGCTTGAACAGATCCCTCCGTGAGACGTGCTTGAGTTTGTCAGAAATTCCGGTCACGATTTTCCCCTCCGTATCAAAGATTGTGACTATCGGTTTCATCAATAGTCGAGCAAAGGACAATTAGCAAACGCCCGTTTGACCGAGCTTGCCGCTCGCTTCCCTGGACTTCAGCGAGTATGATCCCGCGTGCACGCAACGATCGCCAACGAGGATCAGGAATGCAGATCTCGCAGTGCGCTGAACGAGGACAGATCGATCCCCGAAGGTTTGCCGCCGTGCTGCGCACGTCAATTGATGAAATTTCTCGAACCGTCGGGCTGAGCGAAGACGCTCTTCGGCTTCGCGACAAGATCGGATCGGACATCACGCAGCGCCGCCTGCGCGACCTCGTGGAGATCCTGCAAAAGCCCGAACCCCGCCTTGGCTCGTGTCTCATGGCCTACGCGTGGATCCGGTCAGAGCCCTTGCCCGGATTTGATGGAAGAACGGCGATGCAATTGCTGCGCGAAGACAAGGGGCAACAGGTGATGGAATACGTCGATGCGGTTGATGCAGGCATCTTTGCCTGAACCCGCCGATCAATTTGAAACGTCAAGATGGTCCTTTGGCGAATGAGGCTTCCTGAAGTAGCAACGAACCGCACGAATGGCTTGGCCTTCGTGCGTCGGACCGTGCTGGAGATGGAGAATGAAGCAGGAATCCCGGGCAGTTCGATCTGCGGCGACTGAACGATACGTTGCCAAGCCGCTGGGAAAGGTCAAGGCCACGAATTTTGCCGCGATGGAAGGCAAGTCCTTGAACAAACAGTCTGTTCGCATAATCGCGCAACTGGAGCAGAGGGGCCTCAAGGGAGACGCACTTCGCGCGGCGATAAAAGGTGTTTTTGTCGCGCGGCGGGACCCATGAGCCGCGACGGTCCCTGCCCATGTCTTTCTGCCGTCACGTCTTCCATGCCTGTCGGACCCGCTCTCGAATGTCCGACAGCCTGCTGACGGGCTCGTTGGCAAAGACGAATCTCAGATAACGACCTGCACGTTCCTCGCTCCCCCAGCCCGTCATCGGCGTGGCTGCAATCTCTCCGTGATCGAAGAGGAGTCCTGAGGCCTCTGCAGGCGCGAGCCCGATTGCTTGGGTGTCAATGAGAAGGGACCACCCGCCATCGGGCGACACGACTGGCAGATCGTTCATTGCCTCGACCAGGAAATCACGACGAGATCGCCATTCCCTTGTTGCCGCTTCGACTCCGTCATTCTCGGCACGAAGCGCCGCTGCCGCTCCCTGCATGCCAATGCCAACCTGGCAGACAACGTTGGTCAGGCTGACAAGCCCGATGTCTTTCATGACCGGTTCGGGCCCAACCACCCAACCGCATCGCCACCCGATCATTCGGTATTCCTTCGAAACCGACCCCACGGTGATCACCCGATCGGCCATCCCGCCCAAGGACGCGGGATGAATGACTGGCGGATCGGTGAACAGGATGCGCTCCATTGCCGCATCGTGAAGAATCCAGGCATTGGTCCGATCTGCGACTGCAGCGATTGCGTCCCATTCTTCCTGCGTGTGGACAATGCCGCTCGGCATCGAGGGACTCATGGTCAGGATGACGCGCACCTTGTCCGTCGCAGCGCGCATGAGCGATGAGAGGTCCAACCGCCACCGGCCATCCTCGATGATCAGCGGCACCAGTTTCGGAACGCCGCCAGCGAGCCGAATGCGATTGATCAGTCCCGCGTAGGCGGGATCGGTGATGATCACTTCATCTCCCGGCTCCAGAATGGCCAGGAGAGCATTCAAGATGCCCGAGAGTCCACCTGCCGACACGATGCACTCGGTGTCGGGAGCATAGCGACGGCCTGTTGTGGCAGAGACGCGTTCGGCGGCGGCCTCCCTCAAGGAGTGCATGCCGAGAAATGGCAGGTAGCTGTTGGCTTCGTCCGTTCCGATGGCGGCCTTGGTTGCCGCGATCGCCTCCTGTGGCGGGGGGATGTCAGTGTCGAGGTTTTCCAGCCGCAGCATGGAGGCGCTGCCGATGGCGTCTGCCGCATTGCCCATTTGATCGACGCCGATGCCGGGAATGTCGGCCAGCCGTGAACTTGTCATGAGAATCTCCCTCTGCATTGGGTTTGTCTGCCGGCTTGCAGTGCCGTTCATCCCCCTCATCGAGTTCTGGAGCGCACCTGCCCGAAATCCGATCCGTGAGAACTGTCGTGCAGCTTGTCGCGTGGCCAGCCTCGTCAGCTGCGCATGACCTCACCTCGACGCCAAAGACTGCCTATGCACTGTTTCGCGACACGCGAGACGATGACGAGCGACAAGACTGCCCCGGTCGCGACGGACATTGCCACTCCGAGCCAGACTCCGACTTCATTGAACTGCAATACCCCGACAAAGACCCAGACAAAGAACGCGACCCCGAACGCCTGTCGATACAAGCCGATCCAGACGGTCCAGACAGGGCGCTTGAGGGCCTGCAAGAACGCATTGATCGCAAAGAGCAACATGTAGCAGGGAAGAATGAAGCTCTCGACCCTGAGATAGGCGAGACCAACACGGAGAACCTCCGGGTCATCCGTGAACAACGAGAGCACCGAGGGTCCCAGAATCCAAATGACCGGGAACGCGGCGCCCGTCATGACGAAACCGACCTTCCAGCAGAAAAAGAGAGCCTCGCGGACCCGGTCGTGGTCATAGGCGCCATAGGCCTGAGCGGCGATCGGCAGCAACGCGCCGGTGACCCCCAGCACGGGCAGAAGCAGGATCTGTTCGAGTCTGATTGCGACCCCAAACCCCGCGATCGCGTGCTCCCCGAAACCCTTGAGTGCGTACTGGATGACAAAACCCGAAAGCATCATGATCATCAACGCGAATGCCGACGGAAGCGCCTGAAAGAAGATTTCCCGAAACTCGCCGGCACGAGGCCGAAAGTGCCGCTGCCGAACCCGGGACAACGTGGAGAGCGACAGAGCCCGATAGATCAGATACGCCATGACGCCTGTCTGGCTCATCACGGTGGATGCGGCCAACCCGTCAAACCCGATCCCGCCCCACAGGCCCGGGATGCCGAAGATCAACAACGGATTCAGAACGATATTGGCAAAGAAGGCAGCCATCAGGGCCCTTTGCATCGATCGACTGTCACCGTGGGCCTGCAGGATGCCGTTGCAGGCGAATGCGATCAAGAATCCGGGCAGGGCCAGCGACAGGACGAGATAGTAGCGCGTTCCCGCGTCGCGGTAGGGACCGGGTTCCGACACGAGCCCGACAAGCGCCGGGCCGTACACCGAACCGACGGCCATCAGAACCAGGGCGGCCAGCGCCCCGAAAGACATTCCTTGGGCTGCAAGGCGGCGAGCCGTGCGGCGGTCCTTCTTGCCAAGCGCGATGCCGACGAGGGCTCCCATGGCTGAGCCGAGACCGATCCCGACCGACAGCGCGATGAAAAACGCCTGGAACCCGAGCGCGAGACCAGCCTGCGCGCTGGTCGACAGCAGGCCGGCAAAGAACATGTCGACGACGTTGTAGAGCGTGTTGAAGAGCATGCCGATCGCCGCCGGGATTGCGAGCGCGCGAAAATGCACCCCGACCGCGCCCGTCGTGAGATCGCTCGTCAGTTCACGCGCCATCGATTACATTCCTTCACCAGTCTTGCCGAGCCCCCGAGGCCATTGCCCAACCGGGATCCCCGCCACAACGAATCCGCCGATGAACCCGACGGAGTCGAATCCCTGCGATCGTCCATGCCTTATCATTCACATTCGGGAATTTCCGAACAATTCTGACGTTCGGTTTCGATCAGCGGGTTGTCGTATCTTGGCATTCCGAAGTCAGGGCGCCTCGGCATTGCCTTCACTCATGCGAGATCACCCTTGATCGCTGCCTTGCGTCCCAAACCTTGCGCGACTATGGTTTGAGGGAGTGAAATCGATACAGGATTGAAGGAACGCCGTATTTTTTCTTGTTTCCAATTTCGAGACCATATGCCGTCGATCCCGTGTCCGAAGAGCAATCGATCGAGAACGCTGCGAGAAACATGGCGGCTGGTCATGAAGCAGCCAACGCAAAACAGCGGTCGCCATTTGCGAGCCATGTCTCGCCCGGGCGACCGGCAGAGCTGACCAAAACCCAGGGAGTGCAAGTCGCTTGAACCGCCAGCCAATCATCGAAGTGCGCAACCTCGACAAGTTCTACGGGACCTTTCAGGCGCTCAAGGACATCAGCATCACGGTCCATCAAGGTGAACGCGTCGTCGTCTGCGGGCCGTCCGGATCCGGAAAGTCCACGTTGATCCGGTGCTTCAATGCACTCGAATACCACAGCGCCGGAACACTGAAGGTCGATGGAATCGATGTCTTCGAGGGATCGAAGGACATCCGAAAGCTGCGGCAGGAAGTCGGAATGGTCTTCCAGCAATTCAACCTCTTTCCGCATCTGACCGTGCTCGAGAACCTGATGATCGGACCGATGAAGGTTCGAAAGCAGTCGCGCGCGCAGGCCGAAGAGACGGCACGGAACTACCTCGAAAGGGTTCATATTCCCGAACAGGCGGAGAAGTTCCCAGCCCAACTCTCGGGCGGTCAGCAGCAACGGGTGGCGATCGCCAGATCGCTGTGCATGGAAACCAGGATCATGCTGTTTGACGAGCCAACCTCCGCGCTTGATCCCGAGATGATCAACGAGGTTCTCGACGTCATGGTCGAGCTTGCCGAAACCGGCATGACGATGGTGGTGGTCACCCACGAAATGGGTTTCGCGCGCAAGGTTGCCGACACGATGGTCTTCATGGAAGAGGGCCAGATCGTCGAGGTCGCGCCGCCCGAGACGTTCTTCACCTCGCCCGCCAGCGATCGTTGCCGGATGTTCCTCGCCCAGATTCTGGAGCACTGACATGGCGCTGGCCCAGACGGCAAAATCGGGCGATAGCTCCATCCCAAAGCCGCCCGTTCATCAGCAGCTGTTGAACTCGGTCCCTGTTGCAATCGCGATCTATGTCATCGTGATGGGGTTGATCGTCTACGGATCGTTCGTCGGGGCCCAGAACATGGGCTACAACTGGCAATGGTATCGCGTTCCGCAGTACCTCTACAGCTTCACCGACGACGGGTTCCAGTGGGGCGAGATCATGATCGGTCTCGCCGCGACGATCAGGCTGTGCATCGTCTCGTTCCTGCTTGCCACGATCCTTGGCCTCGTCGTGGCGCTCTTGAGACTGTCCGGGCTCGTCGTGGGATCGGCTGTTTCTCTTGTCTATCTCGAGATCGTCAGGAACATCCCGCTCCTCGTCCTTCTGTACGTCTTCTACTACGTTCTCGGGCCGATCTTTAAGTTCGACCGCTACACCGCCAGCATCCTGACACTCGCCGTGTTTCATTCCGCTTTGATCTCGGAGATTTTCCGGGCCGGCATCAATGCGGTTCACATCGGCCAGTGGGAAGCGGCAAAATCGATCGGGATGTCCACGGCGCAGGCCTACCGATACATCATCTTGCCGCAGTCCGTCCGTTTCATGCTGCCGCCGTTGACCGGCGAAATGGTCCATCTGGTCAAATCATCGGCGATCGTGAGCGTCATTGCCGTTGCGGAACTCACAACCATCGGCCGCAACATCATTTCGGACACGTACATGAGTTTTGAAATCTGGTTCACCATCGCAGTTGTCTATATGATAGTGACCCTGATTTTGTCTGTCGGCGTCTCGTTCCTCGAGAACAGATTCGCCGTCGATCAATGATCACAAGAAGCAAGAGTCCCAAAACGGAGGATACCCAATGAGACTTACACGCAGAATTCTCGGCTATGCCCTCGCTGCAACCGTGGCGACGGGGATTGCCCTGCCAGCGGCAGCCCAGCAGGCCACCCAAGCCCTGACGTCTGAAAGCGTGATCGAACAGATCAAGAAAGACGGCGTGATCCGTATCGGGCTGTCGTTGTTCGTGCCCTGGTCAATGCGCGACAAGAATGGCGAACTCATCGGCTACGAACTCGATGTCGGTCGCAAGCTTGCAGAAGACATGGGGGTCGAGGTCGAGTTTGTCCCGACCGCGTGGGACGGAATCATTCCCGCTCTCGTGTCGGGCAACTTCGATGTCATCATCTCCGGCATGTCGGTCACGGCTCAGCGGAATCTGACGGTGAACTTCACCGATCCGTACGCCTATTCGGGCCTCGCGATTCTCGCGAACAAGGAAATGACCGCAGGCATGAGCATCGAGGACATGAACTCGCCTGACGTCACCTTCACGGCGCGTCGCGGTGCAACACCGGCAGTCGTGATTGCCGAGAACTTTCCGCAAGCGCAGCTGCTGCTGTTCGACGAGGACGGCGCCTCGACCCAGGAAGTGCTGAACGGAAACGCCCACGCAACGATGGCGGCACAGCCGACACCGAACCGCGAAGCGGGCAGAAACCCCGAAACGCTCACGGTCATGCAGGGCGAACTCTATGACCCGCGCGGCGAAGCATTCGCTCTTCGCAAGGGTGACCCGGACGCAATCAACTACTTCAACAACTGGATCGCACAGCAATGGCGGAGCGGTTGGCTGGAATCGCGGCACAACTACTGGTTTGCAACCGAGGAATGGGCAGACCAGGTCGCCCAGTAAATCACTGAGATTTCAGGCCCGGGAGCTGTCGTTCCCGGGCCTGGGAGCGCTGACAACTGCGTGCCTTGATCAAGAGACTGCGGTGGCCTGACTACCTGCTGCTGGCGATCATCATCGCCTTTTTCGGCTATATCTGGTTCACGATCGAGGGAACCCTCAACTACAAGTGGCGTTGGGAACTGATCCCGAGCTACATCATCGGCTATCACACCGGACGCGAAGAGTACTTTGCCAACATCCTTCTCCAGGGACTGGCAGCAACGATCCGCATCAGCATTTACGCAAGCATTCTGGCGCTGCTGTTCGGCACCATCCTCGGCGTCGCCCGGTGTTCGAAAAATCTGACAATCCGGATGCTGGCGCGGACCTATCTGGAACTGCTTCGAAACATTCCGCCGGTCGTCGTCGTCTTCATCTTTTACTTCTTCCTGTCCCAGCAATTGATCGACGCACTCGATCTGGCGCGGTGGTCGCGCGGCATCGCGCGCCAGGAGGACATCTGGCTCTGGGAACTGTTCTTTGGCGACATGCGGCGTTTTCCGTCGATCATTTCCGGCGTCATCGTTCTGTCGCTCTTCGAGAGCGCGTTCGTCGGCGAGATCGTTCGGGCGGGAATCCAGTCGATTCCGAAAGGGCAACGCGAAGCGGCCAGATCGATCGGAATGAACCGCTACCAGGAAATGCGGTACATCGTGCTGCCGCAGGCACTGAAGAAAGTTGTCCCGCCGCTGGCCAACCAGTTCATTTCCCTGATCAAGGACAGCTCGATCATCTCACTGATTTCGGTTCAGGAACTAACCTACAAGACGGTCGAGATGGTTGCCTCGTCGCGCATGATCTTCGAGGCGTGGATCACGACCGCGGTGTTCTATTTTGTGGTCTGCTTCGGGCTGAGCCGATTGTTCGCCCGGCTCGAACGCAAGCGCGTTGGCCAGACATAGGTTGCCAGGTCGAAATCTCCGGTACGGGTGCGGGCCACCCGTCCGATTTCCACGATTCGATCACTCTGTCCTGCAAGGCGTGCTTTCGGAAACCTGCCCGTTTCCATGCCCCGTGAGTGTCAATTCGGCCTGAAACCGGTGGAAGTTTAACATCGGTGAGCACAAGTCATTGATTTACAAACACATAAAAATCGCAGTGGCACGACAACCGGACAATTCGCCAATCTTGACCACTGCTCCTGCATTGACGGCGTCGGGCCAGATGATCGCTGTTGAATGGCCGCGGGCTGAGGTCAGTCTTCACAATTCGAAATGGATTCAGAAGATTGTGACGGGAAAAATGATGGAACGTCTGACCGGCACATGAAGCGCGATCTTCATGTCTCATTCGTCCTTTGTCCGGTACGCCGCTTGACAGCCATATCGTGACGGATGATATCGCCCGCATGCAGAGATACTCGATCCTCTCGCTCATGCGTCATGCGCTCAACAGGCACACGACCTGGGCGCCGGCATGGCGCAGCCCGCCCTTGAAGGAACGCTATGACGTCATCATCATCGGCGCGGGCGGGCATGGGCTGGCCACTGCGTACTATCTCGCGAAGGAGTTCGGCATCACGAACGTCGCAGTGCTCGAGCGGGGGTGGCTCGGAGGCGGGAACGTCGCAAGGAACACGGTGACCGTCAGGTCGAACTACATGCGGGACGCATCGATCCCTTTCTACGTCAAGTCGGTCTCCCTTTACGAGAATCTGACCCGCGAGCTGAACTTCAACACCATGTATTCGAAACGCTCGATGATCGATGTCCTGCAGTCCTTTCCGAAGGTGAGAGATCTGCGGCGCCGTCAGCTGAACATGGACATCTACGGGGCCAACTACGAGAGAATATCCACCGAGGAACTCCGGCGACGCATCCCGGCGCTGACGGGCGGCGGACCAAATGCAAGGCTGCCTATCGTCGGCGGCATGGTTCACGGCGATGCGGGCGTCAATCGACATGATGCTGTCGCCTGGGGATATGCCCGCGCAGCGGACGCGCGCGGCGTCGAACTGCATCAGCAAACGCCTGTGACGAAGCTTCTTCGCGGCCGGGATGGCGCGATCGAAGGCGTCGAAACCACGCGTGGAACCGTGCATGCCTCCAAGGTGGCGGTGGCCGTTTCGGGACACACGACCACGCTGACCGAAACCATAGGTCTCAAGCTGCCGTTGCGAACCATGAACCTCACGGCATTCGTGTCCGAACCTGTCAAGCCGCTGGTGGACGTCATCGTCAACTGCCCGGACAGCGGGTTCTATTTCAGCCAATCGGACAAGGGCGAAATGGTGATTGGCGGGGCGCCTGACGTGGGGCAGAGCTTTCGGCGCGACATCAAGCAGAACGTCTTCGAAGACACGGTGACGGCCATGCTGTCCCTGTTCCCGTCATTCAAGCGATTGAAGCTCCTGCGACAGTGGGGCGGTCACCTGGACATTGCCCCCGACGCCTCGCCCATCATGGATGAAATGGACATCCCGGGACTCTTCGTGACCGCCGGCTGGTGGGGCGGCTACAAGGCGATCCCTGCGGGCGGGCTGACACTGGCACATCACATCGCCAAGGGAAAGCCCCATCCTCTGATGGCGCCGTTTTCCCTGAAGCGGTTCAGACGACTGGACTACGTGATGGAAACCGGCACCACGACGGCGAGATAGGAGCATGGATCCATGTTGCTGATCACGTGCCCGTTCTGCGGCCCGCGAAACGAGAGCGAGTTCTTGTTCGGCGGGCCTGTCAAGCCTGATCGTCCCGATCCCCACGCGGCGACGGACGAAGAGTGGGTCGAATACCTGACGGTGGTTCCGAACCCCTTGGGGCCGGTCGAGGAACGCTGGTGCCACCAAAAGGGTTGCGGGACATGGTTGACCATCTGGCGAGACACCGTGACCCATGACATCGTCGAGGGCCCCGACCGTGCCGACTGAACGGCTGCCGAGCGGCGGGAGGATTGATCGAAGTCGTCCGCTTCGTTTCCGGTTCAACGGCCGAGCCTACAAGGGGTTTGCCGGTGACTCGCTGGCATCCGCACTGCTCGCAAACGATGTCCGCCTGACCGCTCGCAGTTTCAAGTACCATCGCCCTCGCGGTATCGTGGGCTCCGGCCCCGAAGAACCTTCGACACTGGTGGAACTGGCGGGGCGCCACGCATCCGCCAATCGCGCGGCGACCACCGTCCGCCTCGAAGATGGACTCGACGCGCGCTCGATCAATTGCTGGCCATCACCGCGCTTCGACCTTGGCGGGATCAATCAGTTGTTCGCCCGGCTGATCCCAGCAGGATTCTATTACAAGACGTTCAAGTGGCCCAATTGGCACCTCTATGAGCCGGCAATCCGAAAGGCTGCCGGTCTTGCAGCTGCGCCCAAAGAACCCCCCGCAGACGGTCATTTCGAGGCGGCGAACGCGCATGCCGATGTATTGGTTGTCGGTGCGGGGCCGGCAGGCCTGATGGCCGCGCTCGTTGCGGGCCGCGCTGGACGCCGCGTCACGCTGGTCGATGAACGGACCGAAGCCGGGGGGAGTCTTCTTGACCGCCGGCTCGAGATTGACGGGCGGCCCGCCATGGATTGGGTCGGTGAAGTTGTTTCTGAACTGGCAGCGTTGCCGAATGTCCAGCACCTCCAGGACTCGACGGTCTGGGCCTATCGCGAGCACAACTATCTGATGGTGAATGAGCGCACGCCGGAACACGAGGGTATTCTGGAGCGCAATTGGCGGGTTCGGGCAAAGCAAGTGATACTGGCAACGGGAGCGATCGAGAGGAGTCTGGTCTTTCCCGACAACGACCGTCCCGGCGTGATGCTGGCATCGGCCGCTCAGGCCTATGTCAATCGATATGCCGTGCGACCCGGCACGAGGGCGATGGTCTTCACCAACAACGACAGCGCGTATGCGGTGGTCTCGGACCTTCAAGCCGTGGGCGTCGAGGTTTCGATGGTCGTGGACAGCAGAAGCGAGGCTCCGGCAAGCGCGCAGGCATTGCTTGGCAAAGTCCCGCTCATATCGGGCTCGGCAGTCATTGGAACCCGAGGGCGCAAGTCTGTCAGCGGCGCGGTTGTCGCCCGCAAGGACGGATCGGCCCGCGAAATCGTCCAATGCGACCTTATCCTGCACTCGGGAGGTTGGAACCCTGCGGTACATTTGTTCTCCCAGTCACGCGGAAGCCTTCGCTATGACAACGCGCTCGCGACATTCGTCCCCGACATGGCCGCGCAGTCATGCACATCAGTGGGCGGTGCCGCCGGCAAGCTGACATGTCGTTCAGCGCTCGCATCAGGTGCCGAGGCGGCAGCCCGTCTTGTCAGCTCGACAGTCCCTGAAATCCCGGACGCGAGCGACGAGAGCTACGCGATCGAACCTCTGTGGCATGTCGATGCGCCAGGTGCCGAATGCAGGGCGTTTCTGGATCTGCAAAACGATGTCACGGTGAGCGACGTGCATCTCGCCCTGCGCGAGGGATACGACAGCGTCGAGCACGTCAAGCGCTACACGACCGGTGGCATGGGCTTTGACCAGGGAAAGACCGGCAACATCAACATCATCGGTACGGTGGCGCTCAAGAAGGGCCTGTCCCTCAAGGAGGTCGGAACAACGACCTTCCGCCCGCCCTACACGCCTGTGTCCTTCGGTGCGATTGCTGGGGTTCGTGAGGAATCGGTCGTTTTTCCGTACCGGCACACGCCGGTCACCGCGTGGAACCTGGAGCAGGGCGCATTCATGTACGAGGCCGGCGCCCGGTGGCGGCGTCCGGGGTATTTTCCGCGAGGAAACGAAGGCCTCCAGGAGGCGGTCAATCGCGAGTGTCGAGCCGTTCGCGAAGCGGTTGGCGTTTACGACGGCTCGCCATTGGGAAAGTTCGAACTGAAGGGGCGCGACACGGGACGCTTCCTTGACCACATCTACACCAACGTCATGTCGACGCTGAAGCCCGGCCGATGCCGCTACGGTCTCATGCTGAGCGATGACGGGCTGATTCTCGATGACGGGGTCGCCATGCGACTGGGCGAGCACCGTTGGCTGGTCTCGTCCTCGACCGGGCATGCGGACATGGTCCATGATCACATGCAGGAACTGCTGCAAACCCAGTTCCCGGAGTGGAACGTCCATGTCACGACCGTGACCGGCCAGTGGTGCAATGCAACGCTCTGCGGTCCGAAAGCGCGAGAGGTCATGGCGAGACTCGACACGGACATTGACGTCTCGCCTGACGCCTTGCCGTTCATGTCATTTGCCGAAGGTCAGGTGGCCGGATTGCCGGCGCGCGTCGTGCGCGTCAGTTTCACCGGCGAGATGTCGTTCGAGATCAACGTGGCGCCTCGGCACATGCAAGCTCTTTGGGCGCGGATCATGACGGTTGGCGACGAGTTCGGAATCAAGCCGGTTGGCTCGGAAGCCAGCCATGTCTTGCGAGTCGAGAAAGGATTTCTGTCGCTCGGTCACGAGGTGGATGGCACCGTTGACGCCCATGATCTCGGCATGGGCTGGATCATGTCGAAGACAAAGAACGATTACGTCGGCAAGCAGTCCGTTGAATTGCGGCGCTCGGGCGACACACCTCGCAGGGAACTTGTCGGTCTTCTGCCGCTCGACCCCAACGAGGCCATTCCCGAAGGCGCTCCTTTGACGCCTGGCGGCGAGCGATGTCCGACAGAAGGATTCGTGACCGCATGCGTCTGGAGCGTCGTGATGAATCGCTGGGTCGCCCTGGCGCTTCTCGAGTCCGGGAAGTCACGACTCGGGGAAACCGTGCACGCTCGACTCCAGACCGCAACCATCCCGTCGAAAGTCGTGGCTCCGATATTCCATGACCCCGATGGCAAGAGATTGAGGTCCTGACATGGGATACAGCGCCTCGTTCGAAAGGTTGCCCATCAGTGCATGCTTCGATCTGAAGGGATCAAGTGTTGCGCTCATCGAATGGACTAGAGTGGTTGGCAATCTTCCCGACTTCCCGACCGCTCCCAACCGGCTGATACGTGGAGACAGGATGTGGCTCGGTCATGTGGGCCCCAACAACTGGTTGCTATGGGCTGACATTGACCGGGAGAACGAACTCATGGCCAGTCTTCGCCCGCACGATGCACCGGCGGAGATCAGCATCGTGCTGGTTTCGGATACGTTTGCGACGTTTCGCATTGTCGGGGACGACGCGGCCCATGTCGTTGCGGTCGGTTGCCCGCTTGATCTGCACGCAAGCGTCTTTGTCGACGATTCCGTAAGTTTCAGCGAGTTCTTCGGCCAAAAAGCGTTGCTCAAACGCTGTGACGGCGGGTTCGACGTCTCGGTTGAGGCGAGTTTCGGTGCAATGATCGAGGACTTTCTGTCTCGCGTGCTCCGTTGATTCGAAGTCGGGTTGCCGACAGGCGGCGTTTTGCCGTCCGGATCGAACCGGTTCGGCTTCAGTGCCGCTTGAATGGCGATGTACCACTGATCTTTGGCGAGTGATTCAGATCGGTCCTCAAATTCCCATTCTTCGCTGTTTCAGCGTGCAGTGCTGAACCCTGACCAGTTCATCTCACGACATGACTGACCGGATCGATTGGTCTCCGGGACTCTGATTGGAGTTCAGCCAGTAATGGGTTGAATCCGGGAGAACGTCCTTCCATCGGAATTCGCAGAAATGACGAAAGGTCATTTTGCTGCGGCGGGAACACGACGCAGCGTTGGATGGTCACCGTATCCGGCATCCAATGACTCGTTTGTCAGTTCTTGAAAGCCAAAAGAGATAAGGCGGCCAATTCAGCCGCCTTTCTTGACTGTCTCCCCCCTTTTTTGGGGGGCAGCGGTGATTCGACCGAATCCCGTAACTGCACTCTTACGAATGCATTCCGCAAATAGTGTCAAGTTGATGTTGATGTTCGCAGTCGTAGCAAATGCGAGAACTGGCTATCGATGGAAGTCAACGAACAAGTTTCGCTGCGGGTCGCCTTCAGCGGGAGTTCGGCATCAGACGTTCAAGGAAATCATCCATGTCTCGGAAATCGTTGATGCAAACTCCTTGGTCGGGTCAAGTCTGCGGCTTCCGCCACGCTGACCGAGCGCTTTCCATGACTCAACGGTCGAGTTGGTGAACCCGAGATGCTCCTCAAGCAGGTATCCGGCACGGCTTTTGACGAGGTTCGATGACGCGCAATCGACGGCCGACACGATCTCATCGAAATGGGTTTCCGCATGCTCGCTCCAAACATCAACGACATGTGCCATTCCGCCGCAAAGATCGGGCCCCTGCAGCATGTCCAGAAAAGTCTGCCCAATGGTCGACAAACGCGCGTGTCCGCTGCGGGTCTTGATGAACGCCCCCGCAGCCTTTGTTTCATGCAGACTGATGTTGCGTCTGCGCACCATGTCTGGATGTGAAACGAGCTGAAGCGGGAAAGGCGTTTCTTCACCTGGCTCAAGTTGTCCGCGCATGATTTCGCGCAACCAGTCACTTGCTGTGGCCCGGTCAGGTCTGGTCAGCATGAGCGCAAAGGAGTTGCGATTGGTCAATCCCCATCTCTGCATGGCAGAGAGGTGCGAGAGATAGCAGGTCGGATCGGCGAGGCAGACGATTTCGTCTGCGGGCAGGTCGGATACGGTCAGCACCCGGATCATTCGGTGTCCATAGTCGCGATCCCGACCGATGAACCCGTTTTTCCTCAAGGAGCGACGCAGGCGTTTGAAGTCATCCTCATTTGGGGTGTCATGGCGCAAGAAGAGCTTCTCGCCATTTGCCATGGCATACATCTTGCAAATCAACTGGAAGAACTCGAAGCTCGAGAGAACTGGCTTGCCGCTTGTTTCGAGCATGTCAGCGAGAAACCTCGCTGCACGTGTCAGTCTCGCTGGATATGAGGCAGGGTCCATGCCCGGCTACCTGTCATTCCGTGCCAACGCTCGTCGATGTTGAATTATTGCCATGAGGTATGCGTCCTAAGGACGCATACCTCATGGCAATAAACATGTAAATCCGCAGTACGAATTTCTTGGCGATGATCCCAATCCACTTGTTGATGCGGGTGTCATAGGTTCCAGAGCCCAAGCCAAGCGGCAAACCGTATTCCGCGACAACCGCGGCAGAGACATGGGGTTCACTGGGCCCGCCATCCGGGATGAAGTCACCATTGAGGTAGATGTCGTGATTGCCCCACTTCACACCGCTTGACAAATTAATCATATTTGGGAATTTTCTCATATATGAACGTATCCGAGAGATCCGCATCTGATCGACTGGCCGCACACCTGCGTTCCTTGCGCAAGCGGCATGGGATGACGCTCGACGTGCTCGCCGGAAAGACTGGCCTGAGCCGCGCAACCTTGTCGCGCATGGAGAAGAATGATGTCAGCCCGACCGCTGAAACGCTTGGACGTCTGGCGTCAGTCTATGCCTTGCCGATCTCTCAACTCCTTGCGCCGTTGGAGCAGAGTTTTCAGCCGGTTTTTCGACGTCGCGATCAACCGGTCTGGAACGACCCGAAGCGGGCGTTCGAAAGGCGGAGTGTTTCACCGCCCAGCGGGCAACTTGCGCTCGAGCTGATCGAAGGAGGCTTGGGTGCAGATCAACTCATCGCCTACGATGCACCTGCAGTACCGGGCCAGGAGCACCACCTCTACGTCCTTTCCGGACAGATCGAGATCACGGTCGAGGGCAAGGCGTACGAACTTCGCCAAGGGGATTGTCTTCGATATCTCCTTTTCGGCGAGACCGTTTTCAAAACGACCGATAGCCCCTGCAACTATGTGATCGCACTGTCATGACGAACCAGACCCGGACCGTTTCGCGCCTCAAGCCAACCGACATCGACAGCAACCTTGACGACCTTTCCCGAATGCTCGTCGACAGTGTTGCTGACGGGGCCGCGATCAGCTTCATGGCCCCGCTCGACCATGCCGCCGCAGACCGATTCTGGGTGGAAGACGTCAAACCCGCAGTCGAAAAGGGAGAGCGGCACCTGTTCGGTGCATTCGTCGGTGGTCGCCTGATCGGCACGGTCCAACTCTTGGTCAGCATGCCGCCCAATCAGCCACACCGTTCGGAAATCTCAAAGATGATCGTTCATCCTGATGAACGGCGCAGAGGATTGGGCAAGGCGTTGATGAGCGAGGCCCTGAAATCCGCAATGGAAGCCGGAAAGACGCTCGTCACCCTCGATACGCGCACGGGCGACGTTTCGGAGGCTTTGTACAAATCTGTCGGGTTCGAGAAGGCAGGTGTCATTCCGGATTTCGCATACGATCCGGATGGAAACGCCCGCCATTCGACAACCTACATGTACAGGCGGCTTTGAGCGATGCCGGCAGCAGCATTGGCATTCGGAATGATGGCCTTCATTGGCGGCATGCTCGTGGCCGCCCAAGGCCCAATCTATGCGAGGCTTTCCCAAGGGCTGGGGCGAGATTACCTCCTTGCCGTCTTTCTGGCCTTTGCGACCGCGGCATTCGCAACAGGGGCGCTCGCCTTGGCAACCGGGAGCTTCCGCAACATCAGCCTGCCAGCCCTTGCCAACCTGCCGCCCTGGGTCTGGCTTGGGGGGCTGTTCGGGGCCGTCCACGTGGTCATTTCAATGCAAAGCGTTCCTGCGCTCGGTGTCACGCTGTTTCTGGTCATCTTCGTGACAGGAAACCTGATGGGGGGCGCCCTCTATGACCACATCGGAGCGATGGGCCTTGTCGAGCGACCATTCTCTGTCTGGAAGGCTATTGGATTGGCCTTCGTTGTTGTCGGTGTCGGAATCGTTGCAAGAACTTGAGGCGTGAGCGAAAGCCGCCATTCAATTCTGCGTGGCACCGGACACTTTGGGCGCGGCGCAGCCATTCTCTGCGACAGACTCGGCATCCTCGCTGACACAGGTGGTGGAAACGGATGCCGTCCTCGTCCCTGAAAGTGCTTCCGGCACCACAGCCTGGCCAATCCATGCGATACTGACGTCTGCTTTGCCCGCTATCCCATATGAGCTTCAAAGTGGAACCCAATCGAGCATCGCGTGATCAGCGAGGTCCGCTCAAACTGGGCAGGCATTCCACTCTAATCCCCCGAGATCACATCTCAATAGCCCGAGTTCGACGACACCAGGTCCGGCTTGACGGTCACCGCCACAATGGTCGACAAGGTCCGCGAGAACGGCAGCAAGATCGAAGAAGAGAGCATGAAAGTCTCGATATCGAGAAGCACGAAACAATACCGAACTGCAATTGTGCCACCCGACCTCAGACACTTGATCCCACGGTCGGAACGTCACCTAACCACCAGATTCGCCAGTTCGTTCTTTCGCCGGCCGCTCGCCAGTTCCTGATCACGAAACCAGGCAATCTCCTGGGAATGCCAACCATACGAGGAGTTCAAATCCCTGATGGCGAAGCCGAAAGATCGATCGAATTCAGAGTGGGGGCCGTCAACCCGCGCCATTCACCTGGGCTACGACCCGTCCGAACATGAAGGCGCAGTCACGCCGCCAGTGTTCATGACATCGACGTTTGCCTTCGACACAGCAGAGGCGGGTGGAGACATCTTCCGCGGGGAGCGGGCAGGCTACGTCTACAGTCGCACGAAGAACCCGACACAGAGCTTGCTGGAGGAGCGCGTTGCGAGCCTCGAAGGCGGCGAGGCAGCCGTTGCCTTTGCGTCTGGCATGGGCGCGATCACGACAACCTTTTGGGCACTGATGGGTGCTGGCGATCGGATCGTCGTCGACAACACGCTCTACGGATCCACCTTCGCCTTTTTTGCACACGGCATCAGTCGGTTCGGTGTCGAGGTGACGGTCGCCGACCTGACGGACCTCGATGCGGCAGAACGAGACATCGAAGGGGCAAAGGCCGTGTATTTCGAGACCCCGGCCAATCCGAACATGCGCATCATCGACATCGCCAAGGTCTCACGGATCGCCCATGCGGCGGGCGCCATGGTTGTCGTGGACAACACCTTCTGTTCGCCAATCCTGCAGCGTCCCCTGGCGCATGGCGCGGACATGGTCGTGCATTCGGCGACGAAATTTCTGGGCGGTCATGGTGATCTGTTGGGCGGCTTGCTTGTCGGGCCGGCGGATGTGCTGACGAAAGTCCGCACGCAAGGACTGCGCTTCATGACCGGCGCGACCCCGGCGCCAATCAACGCTTTCCTGATCATGCGTGGCATGAAGACTCTGGCGCTTCGCATGCGGCAGCACAGCAGTTCAGCCCAGGAGGTCGCGGAATTGCTGGCTCGGCACCCGAAGGTCGCATCCGTCGCCTATCCTGGACTCGCAGACTTTCCGCAGCGGGCATTGGCTCGGCGACAGATGGACATGATGGGAGGCCTTATCGCCTTCGAACTCAAGGGTGGCATGTCGGCCGGAATGCAGATGATGAACGCGGTGTCACTGATTTCCCGCGCGGTCAGCCTGGGTGATGCGAAAACGCTCATTCAGCATCCTGCAAGCATGACCCACTCGACCTACACGGCAGAGGAGCGTGCAGAGCACGGCATCAGCGACGGCCTCGTCCGCCTGTCAGTCGGTTTGGAAGACACCCCCGACATCCTGGCTGACATCGAACATGCCCTTCACGCGGTCGGCAACTGCTGATTCGCGGTCGAGCGCGCAAGATCGGCTTCCACCCGATCAGCAAGCCTCTCTGCGCGTGGGCTGTCGAGATCTCGAAGCACGGCGATGACTTTTGGGGCAAACTCGGCAACCCGCATCGCGCATCGGCCAAGTGCAACGACCGAGTCATCGTCACCAATTGCACCCAATGCGTCGATCAGCCTGTCGGATGGTGACTGCGCGAGCGCGTCGATGAGAATGTCTCGGCCCGATTCATCGCCCTCAAACGCCAGCGCGACCGCCGCATGACGTCGGATCGGGAGATGATGATCGTCAAGACCGTCGCGCAGGCGAGTGACGGGAACACTCGCAGAAATTGCCAACTCGAACGCCAACTCCCGAACTGCCTCCTCGCCATGATCGAGCAGTCCGAGAACAAACGAGGTCGGCAATTCGAGCGTGTGTATTGCCGCAGCACGAAGTGCAGCCGGAAGCAGGGGAGGCGGAACGTCATGACGACGCAAAATTCGCTCGATGGCCAAACCTGCTTCGTGACCTTCAAGCTGGGCGAGAACATCCAGGACGACAATCTGTTCGCGAAACGGTTGATGATATCCGAATCCGTGGAAACGGCGCCAAAGCCGCTCGAGAGCCGGGACCGCTGCCGTCAAGGCTCGCGCGACAATTTCATTGCCGAGCGCGTCAACGGTCGTCGCGCTTGCACCCGCGATCCGCTCGACCAGTTCGGCGTCACTCAGATCGCAGGGATTTTCAGGGGGCGGCAACGTTTGTGCCTGCCGTTGAGAGTCATTGCCGGTCGGATGGCGTTCGTCGAACAAGTCCATCTGTCGAGCAGGTTCGACCTCCTCGGGTGGTGCCGGATCAACCGTCTGCATCATCGCTCCAGTCAAGCAGCACAGGCATCAGTGCAGGGCATGACCATCGCGGATTGCCTGCCGAGAGCAGCGATGACGCGCACGGATGCGCGAATTCAGGGCATCCCCGATTTCCCGAACGAAGCACAGACCGCGTGGTCATGGTTCAACCCGAAGCTGATGCATCGATGCGCTTCTGCAGCGCTCTCCTGAACAGCCTGGCACCGGCATCGAGGCCAAGGTCGATGTTGGGGGTCTTCATGTTCGCCATCCCGCGATGAACCGCGACCAGCACGTCCCGATCCTCTTCGAAAGCGGAACGGGCGCCCGCATTCATCCGTTCGGAAATCTCGACATCATCGGGATCGGTGTTGCGGTGCTGGAACCAGAAATACCGGGTCCTGTCTTCATCGATCGGCGTCATGAAATTGTACGAGATGTTGATGTAGGTCGAAGCCACCGGCGGTTTGCCCGGCCCTCCTGTTCCCGCCGGCGTGTAGACGGACTTGTTGAGCGCCAACGCGGGGAAGCACATCTCGTAATGCTGCAAACGGTCGCACGGTCCCTCGAATCGAACGAGATCAGCGTAATAGGGCGACGGCATTTGCCCGTGAATCCAGCGCGAAACCAGAACGCCGCGCTCGGTCTTTTCCACTTTCAGCGGCTGATCGTCGGTGCCTGCGCCGGCAAATGACGACACGTGAACCCAGGCCACGTGGCTTGGATCGAGCAAGTTGTCGACGACCCACAGGTAGTTGCAATCGATGTCCATGACGCCGCCGTCGGTGTATCCCCAACTCGGATCGTCAAAGTTCTCGATCGGAAAAATCTCGTCGGGATCGGCGTTCCCAGGGTCACCCATCCAGATCCACAAGAACCGGTATCGATCGACAACCGGGTAGGACTTGACGCGGGCGCGTCGGGGAATCTGATCGGGCTGCGTCGGTGCCGCCACGCATGTCCCACGGCAATCGAAGGTCAGGCCGTGGTAGCCGCACTCCACCACATCGCCCTTCAGACGGCCCTTGGACAGGGGCAGTTTTCGGTGCGGACAGGCATCCTCGAGAGCGACAGCCTCCCCGTTCTCCTTTCGGAAGATCACGATGTTCTCCCCAAGAAAGGTCTCCGGTTTCAGTTCGCGCGTGAAGTCCTTGCTCCATCCCGCAACGTACCAGGCGTCTTTCAGATACATTCCCGCCTCCAATCCGCGCCGTCACTCAATTTGGCTTCTGCGCATCCTCGACCCTCGCGATCAAGACCCGGGAAACGGATCACAGGTCCATCGAGCGCAAAGCAAGCACGGGCGTCGCTTTTCTCGACTCGCTGCCAGCCTTTGGCGTCTTCCAGCTCAAGGAGTCGAATGCCTTGCAGTTCTCGCACACCGCCACCCAGGACATATGAACGTGACTGCAGTTTTCGCAAATCCAGCGTGAACCGCCAGGCGCTTCCAGCGCTCGGGTCAACCAACCGCGAACGACCTGCTCACTCGATCCTTCATGCTTCGCAATGGCGCCCATGAGAGCCAGGGACCTGACCGTCGGCTCGTCTTCGGCCAGTGATCCCAGCGCATCGCGCGCACCGGCGAGATCGTCGGCAGCCAGGAGCAACTCCGCCTTCAACAGGCGGGTCTCCTCGAATGACGGGTTGAGTTTCAGCAGTTGCTGGAACCGCTTCAGTCGCTCGGACGGCGTCTCGTCGGGGTGGATCGCCGCAAACGCGGCCGCCAGATCGGGATGCGGATTCGCCGACCAGGCCTTTCTCAGGATCGATTCAGCCTTTCGCCTGTGACCCTTGTCGGACTCGAACGTTGCGGCCATGACGGCTGCCGGAATCAACGCTGGCGACAGCCGGTTGGCCTCTGCTGCAGCCTTGGCAGCGCCTGCCTTGTCCTCGGATTCAAGCTTCCTTCGCGCATCCTCCAGCGCGACAACGGCTTCACGGCGCTTGGCGACCGCCTTGGGGAGGTTCTTTGCCCGAACGCTCGCAAGCAGCGTCTTGCGAACGCCTGGCCAGTCTTCCTGTCCGATCTGCAGATTCAGAAGGGTGGAGATCGTCTCCCCGTGCTTCGGCCGCAACTCCAACGCCTTTTCGGCGAGCTTCAAGGCCGTGTCGGTATCGCCGTCCTCGAGCTTCTGCTTCATGAGACCGCGAACCCCGATCACCCTCGTCGCGTCGTCCCCCAGCATCTGCTTGTAGTACTCTTCCGCCCGCAATCGGTTCCCACTCAACTCCGCCGCCTGCGCGTTGACGAGATTGGTCAGTTCGGGGCGCTTGAGGTCACGTTCCGCCCGCCCCGCCTGAAGCGACGCTTCGCGCGCCTCTCCGACCGCCAGCGCGACCATTCCCCGCGCGAGGGCATCGAAACCGCGCCGCTCGCGATTGCGGTCGAAGTATCTGGAGATCGCCGTTTCGTCTCCACTGACGAACCTGATCACCGCGACAGCAAGACCTGCGAGGTAGAGAAGCAGCCAGAATCCCATCAGCAAGACGCCGATGACGATCGCGAACACCGGCATCGTCATGCTGACTTCGCGATCTTGAAAAGTGAACCGCACGATTTCGCCCATGTCGACGACGAAATCCGCCGCAAATGCGACCGCCACGATCGCCAGCAGAAAAACCGCGAGTTTTGTCGCTTGCCAGATCATTGCAGGCCGGACACTCTCAGTTGCCTGACATTGCGAGCGGAGAACCCGCGATTTCGTCAAGTGCGTCAAGAGCCGCATCGAGACGACGCACGTCGGCCAACCAGTCAGCCATCGAAACTGCGGCAGCCTCCGGTAGACCGCCGCTCTCATCGAGCACGGCCTTCAGCCGACCCGCCTCCAGATGCGCCTCCACCCGCGACAGCACCGCATCCACGTCGCTTCCCTCGCGTGGCTCAAGCGACCGAGACACGACGAGGGAACGCAGGAAGCCGATCGATCTGTCGACCCAACCATCGCCGGTCTCTGCCAGAACCGAAGCCCGGACAGCTCCATAAGCGACTTCGGGGAATTGCCGCCTCAATTCGGGCAAAGGCGGGGTTCCAGTGACCGCGATGTCCGAAAGCGCTGCCGGGACATCGACGTCTGGAGTCCTCGACAGCGCGTTCATCGAATGCGGAAACGCTTCACCTGCGGCGAGCGCCTTGGCGATGTCGTCAACAAGCCTTCGTTGAGCCGGGTCGATCCTGCCAAAGCCACCGCGAGACTCCGAAAAAACGCTGGCCAATTCGTCCAGGCGGCCCGCCAACTCCGCAATCAGGGTCCGGGCTTCGTCCTGGCTGGCACCAAGGGTCGCAAGGGCATTTTCGAGATCTGCCAGCGCCACCTGCTGTTCCCGAATCCGATCCGCGATGTCCGGCGCCACGGCGACCGGCTCAACCCCGTCTCCGGTATCGAGCGCCTGGCTGCGAACCGCCGCCTGATCGGACTCGACCTGCTCCAGTCGCGCTTCAAGTGCATCGAGTTGTCCCGACAGATCGGCACCAGGTTCGTCGGGCATCGCCTCCATGACGTCTTCAAGCCGGGAATCGACAAATTCGTCGTAGCCTGACAGCATCGAAGCGAGCTCGGCATCGGACACAAGCTGTTCGGTCGCCACTTCGATTGTCGCGAGGCGCTCATCAAAACTTCCGAGACGATCACGAATCTCCTGCTCCAGGGCTTCGATTCTGGTGATCGCCTCGCTCTGTCCGGGCGACAGAAGGACAGCCACGGGCTGAAGGCCGGAGGGCAGAACGCGTGCCAGCCTCGGTGCTGTCCAGAGCGTCAGCGCGGCAATGCAGAAACAGACCACCAGCGCTGCGAGAATCTTGCCCGAAATCGTCCCAGGCATGCGCCAAGGCATCCAGCGATGCGGCTTTTTTGCTTTCGGCTGGTCCGACGATTCGCCGTCGACCGCTTCGGCGCCGCTCTCGTCTCCGGTTTCGGAGATGTCCTCGGGCTCCTGGCCCTCGGACGGCTTCGCCTTCACTTTGCCATCACCTGGTTCCATCACGCCTGACGTCCTTTCCCGTTCCGACGTTCCACCCTGTGCGGTCGATCCTGACCGGTGGTGTCGGCGCTACACTCATCAATTCTGGTCCAGTCGGCAACAATTCAAGATCAATTTCAGCATTTCGTCCCCTTTTGGTGAAGCCGCCGTGCTGAGCGAGACCCCGGGAATGCCAGCAAGTGGAGCGCCCACCGTCGTGCTCATGCATGGACACGCAAGATCGCAAATGTCCATTCCTGCAATCTCGTCGGCCAGCCGGCGTGCCGCGAACCTCGAGTAGAGGGGGACACAGGCGGCTTGCCGTTGAATGATATCCCTTGCCTCATCCGTCAACGCCACCGGGGACTGGCGGTAGACGACCACCTCCTCGACCGGGACATTCCTTGCGCCAAGCAAGGATACCAGATCCCGAGCCACTGGCGAACCACGAACATAAAGGTACGGTCCTCGATTGGAACGCGGCTCATCGACGACTTTCTCCACGAGATCCTGCGAAGTCTCGCAGGCGGATCCCGGTCCATCTGTTGCCAACCCGGCCTCGATTGCGGCCATCGTCGTTGTCTCTCCCACGCAATGGGCCTTCAGACCGCGATCGCGCGACCTGCGGGCAAAGATCCTGACCGCATTTGCCGACGTGAACAAGAGCCCGGCCCTGGAACGCGTGTCGATGGTTCCCGCCACCTCTTCGATTTCGACAAGCGGACTCAAGCATGTTCTCAGGGCGCAGCCTGTCGATCTTGCAAGATTTTCGAGATGTCCCTCGAGACGCCGGGCCTGTTCGATCGGTCGGATCAAGACGATGTCCCTGTCGTTGATGATCGGTCTCCTTTCGTCTGATCATTCCTTGATGATGTTTGCTGGTCGTTGCGTTCGTCAAGCGGCCGATGATAGGTCATCCGCCACAAGACCACGAAGGGGGTCTCTTGGCAATGACAAGCGCGACGACCGTCCTTGGTCTTGAAAGCAGCTGCGATGACACTGCCGCCGCCATCGTCAGGCAAACCGGAACTGGCAAGGCGGAGGTGCTGGTTTCGATCGTGCTCGACCAGTCTGGACTGCACGATGTCCACGGGGGAGTCGTTCCGGAGATCGCGGCGCGGGCCCATGCCGGAAAGCTCGACGTCGCCGTGGAGATGGCTTTCGAGCAGACCGGACTTGCAATCGCCGACATCGACCTGGTGGCCGTCACCGCCGGACCCGGACTGATCGGCGGCCTGCTGAGCGGCGTGATGTGCGCCAAGGGCATCGCCGCCGGAGCCGGAATCCCCCTCATCGGCGTGAACCATCTCGCCGGTCATGCCTTGACCCCGAGGATGACCGACGATGCGGAGTACCCCTATCTCGTATTGCTCGCTTCGGGCGGTCATTGCCAGTTCATCACGGTTCGTGGACCCGATCGGTTCCAGCGACTTGGCGGGACCATCGATGACGCGCCCGGCGAAGCCTTCGACAAGGTCGCGCGGATGCTCGGACTGGGCTATCCCGGCGGACCGGCAGTCGAGAAGGCCGCTGCGCGCGGAGACCCGAATCGCTTCAGCCTCCCGCGACCGTTGATTGATCGCGAAGACATGAACCTGTCGTTCTCGGGACTGAAAACCGCCGTGCTCCGAACCCGCGAAAAGATCGGGAACGAAATGGACGATGCCGATATTGCCGACATCTGCTCTTGTTTCCAGTTGGCGGTTGCCGAGTGTCTTGCCAGCAAGACCGCCCGTGCCTGCCGTCATTTTATGGCCCATCAGGCGGATTCGACAGCAGATCGCAAACCCATGCTCGCGGTTGCCGGCGGCGTTGCGGCAAACGCGCTGGTTCGCGAGATGCTCTCGCGGGTTGCTGACGATGCGGGTTTCACCTTCGTTGCCCCACCCCTGAAATACTGCACCGACAACGCAGCCATGATCGCCTGGGCCGGGCTCGAGATGCACGAAATGGGCCACCGCGACGGATTCGACCTCGAGGCGCGACCGCGCTGGCCGCTTGATCCTGACGCCCCGCCCATGCTGGGATCGGGAAAAAGGATGCACAAGGCATGACGGAATCGACAGGAATCGTGGGGGCAGGCGCGTTCGGAACCGCGTTGGCATGCGTCCTTGGAAGTGCCGGTCACCCCGTCAAGCTCTGGGGTCGAGACCAGAAGGCCGTGTCCGAGATCAATGAAATGCGAACGAACGCAAAGTACCTTCCCAAGTGCCGCATTCCACCCGCTGTCGAGGCAACATCGGATCTCGGTGACCTCGACGGAGTCTCCCACCTTCTCATGGCGCTTCCGGCGCCAGCGCTCGCGGGATTTCTGTCACGGAACGGCATTCCTGCCAGCGGTGCTCCGGTCGTCCTGTGCGCGAAGGGGATCGACCCGGACGGGTTCAGATTGCAGTCCGAGACCCTCGCCGAATTCGCGCCCGACCTCACGGCGGCCGTTCTCACTGGACCGGGATTCGCGAGCGAACTCGCTCTTGGACGACCCGCGGCGATGACGCTTGCCTGTCGGGATTCGCTCGTCGGTCCTCGTCTTCAGAGAGACCTCTCGACGTCAACACTGCGACTGTATCTTACGCGGGACGTCACTGGGGCGCAGCTTGGCGGCGCCATGAAGAACGTCATCGCGATTGCCTGCGGCATGGCGATCGGATCGGACCTGGGGGAGAGTGCACGCGCCGCACTGATGACCCGCGGTTGGTCCGAAATCCTCCGCCTCGGTCTGGCGCTCGGCTCGAACGAACAGACCCTCGCCGGGTTGAGCGGTTTCGGGGATCTGGTTCTCACCTGCACCTCGGACCGGTCGCGTAACTACGCCTTTGGGTTGGCGCTTGGCATGGGCGTCGAACCGGCGAAAGGAGTGACGGTCGAAGGGGTCAGGACCGCCCGAGCGGTTTGCGGACTTGCCCGCGAACACGGAATCGATACACCGGTGACCGACGCCATCGTGCAGGTCCTTGACGGCGAGGGATCGATCTCGGACGCCCTGCAAGCACTGATGTCGCGCCCCTTGCGCAACGAGTAGAATCACGAACCCCGAAAGAAAGGAAGCTTCTGCAATGGCATATTGGCTGTTCAAGTCGGAACCCGGCGAATGGAGTTGGGACGACCAGGTCGCGAGCGCCAATCCTCGCGGCGAAGAGTGGGACGGAATTCGAAACTATCAGGCCCGGAACAACATGCGGCTGATGAAGGTCGGGGATCGGGGATTTTTCTACCACTCGATCGGTGAGAAGAGAATCGTCGGAATCGTCGAGGTCACGGTTGAAAGCCACCCCGACAGCACGACGGACGACCCGCGCTGGGACTGCGTCGATGTCAAGGCGGTCGAATCGATGCCGGAACCGGTCACGCTCGCGGATTGCAAGGCGAACCCCGAACTCTCCGACATGGTTCTCGTCAACAACACGCGGCTGTCCGTGCAACCGGTCACCGAACACGAATGGAAAGTCGTCTGCAAGATGGGCGGACTGTCAACCTCGTGAGAGAAAGATCAGGAACCCGACACCAGCGTGCGGCTCGCCGCATGAGGCGACCGCGCCGGGCGGTCCGCCGAAGTCAGAGGAATCGCGCTCTGGGCTTGCCTCAATACCGGTAATGATCAGGCTTGAAGGGCCCGCTCGCATCGACACCGATGTAGCTTGCCTGATCATCTGTCAGCTTGGAGAGTCGCGCTCCGATTTTCTCGAGGTGCATCGCGGCAACCATCTCGTCCAGATGCTTCGGCAGAACATGGACACCCTTGTCGTAGGTGTGTCCGCGACTCCACAGTTCGATCTGCGCGAGAACCTGATTGGTGAACGACGCCGACATCACGAATGACGGGTGCCCGGTCGCGTTGCCGAGATTGAGCAGCCGCCCTTCCGACAACAGGATGATTCGGTTTCCGGCCGGCATTTCGATCATGTCGACCTGATCCTTGACGCGGATCCAGCGGTGGTTCCGCAAGGCGGCGACCTGAATCTCGTTGTCGAAATGCCCGATGTTTCCGACGATGGCCATGTTCTTCATTTCGCGCATGTGCTCGAGACGAATGACATCGCGGTTGCCGGTCGCGGTCACGAAAATGTCTGCGGTTGCAACTTCGTCTTCGACGGTCGTGACATCGAATCCGTCCATGGCGGCCTGCAGGGCGCAGATGGGGTCGACCTCGGTAACCTTGACCCGCGCGCCTGCGCCTCGAAGCGATGCGGCACAGCCCTTCCCGACATCTCCGTAACCGCAAACCACGGCAATCTTGCCTGCGATCATGGTGTCGGTCGCGCGCCTGATCCCGTCGACGAGCGATTCCTTGCAGCCGTACTTGTTGTCGAACTTGGACTTGGTCACCGAGTCGTTGACGTTGATGGCAGGAAACGGGAGGCGACCCTGTTCGTGCAGTTGGTAGAGCCGATTGACGCCAGTCGTCGTTTCTTCGCTGACACCTCGGATCGCATCCCTTTGGCGGACGAACCATCCCGGCGACTCGGCAAGTCGGCTCTTGATCTGGGCAAAGAGGCACTCCTCTTCTTCCGACTCAGGATTTTCGATCAGGTCGGTCTCGCCTTCTTCGACCCTCGAGCCGAGAAGGACATAGAGAGTCGCATCGCCTCCATCGTCGAGAATCATGTTTGCGCCCTCGTCGCCGAAGGCAAAGATTCGATCGGTAAACGCCCAGTATTCTTCGAGAGTCTCCCCCTTGAAGGCAAACACCGGCGTCCCGGTTTCGGCGATCGCCGCCGCTGCATGATCCTGGGTCGAAAAGATGTTGCATGACGCCCAGCGCACGTCGGCCCCGAGCGCCATCAGCGTCTCGATCAGGACCGCTGTCTGAATGGTCATGTGAAGCGAACCGGCGATTCGCGCTCCTGCCAGCGGCGCCTTGCCGGCATGGGTCTCCCTGAGCGCCATCAGGCCCGGCATCTCGGTTTCTGCGATTTCGATTTCTCGTCGACCTGCCTCTGCCAGGCTGATGTCGCGAACAACATGTTCTGTGGACACGCGCGATTCTCCGTTCCCTGCCTTCAAATTGGCCGATGGGCTTTAGCAAAGCGGAATCAAGTCGACAAGTCAGCGGACGTTTCGGTATCTTTGCACGATTGATTTCTTAACGACGAGACTCCTTAGATCGGCACGACGATGGCAACCAATCCGCGAAACAGGGTTTGGCAACGAATGCTCTCGGGGCGACGGCTGAACCTGCTGGATCCTTCGCCCTTCGACATCGAGATCGAGGATATCGCCCATGGTCTTTCGTTCGTTGCGCGCTGGAACGGACAGACTTCCGGCGAGTATCCATTCTCGGTTGCCGAACACTCGGTCCTGGTCACTGAAATGCTGACCCGATACAGGCCCAAAACCGAAAGGCGCTGGCTCCTCGCAGCACTTCTTCATGATGCTCCCGAATACGTCATCGGCGACATGGTCGGGCCGGCCAAGTCATCCGTCGGTCCTGGTTACGCTGAAATGGACGAACGCCTTATGGCAGCCATTCATCAGCGATTCGGGCTTCCTGCGAGGTTGCCAGCCGAAATCAAGCGGGCGATCAAGCGGGTGGACAGACATTCCGCACGACTCGAGGCCGAGCAGCTCGCCGGGTTTTCGAAGGAGGAGGCGGACCGCCTGTTCGGCAAGCCTCTCTTGTCGGATGTCCGGGGCAGAAAGCTCCGGCCTCATCCGCCGGCAGAGGTCAAGGCCATGTTTCTTGCAACCTTCGAACGACTTTTCGACGGTTGATGACGGCCCGACAGAGTCTGCATTTCACGCTGAGCCGTGGAAGTCAGGGGCAAAACAGGTGCAACGTCGACCCGGTCAATTGACGGCTTGTCGCGCGACCGCACTTGCCTTCGATGAGGATGCCACGCAGGAAAACGACCACACGCCTGCATGTCCCTCGAGGCGTTCCGCAATTTTCCGTTTTCGGATATTCCTCTGACAAGCTGGAGGAATAGAGATGACGCGCCCGACTCGATGCAAATCAGTCAATGAACTGGCCGACAACGCGATGGAAGAAACGGCCGCCGAAACCGATGTGGCCCGCATCGAGTCGCAGGCCGAGACAGACGCCGAGTCGGACCGCACTCCGCTCCTCGAACGGGTGGAGCCTATCCTTCAGCGTGCCGACCAGGTTGGCGAACCGGACCCGGACTTCGACATGAAGAATTTCACAGACGAGATGTGGGGCGACATGTAACGTACGCCGGAGGAAACCGACCAGCCGTGTGACTGACGAGTGTCATGCATGGCCATCGAGCGTTTTTTTGCAGGCTCAGAGCCGGCCACGCTGGCGGTGACCGTCGGCACCATTCCCGCAGGGGGTCCAAACCTGTCAGCAGGAACCGATCGATCCAGCCACGACAACGACAGGTTGAATCTGACGGCAGCTTGTGGCCAAATGTCCTGACCGATCCAACTGGGATACGATCAAGATCAATGTTCTGCGGCATTTTCTGTTGAAGTCGGGCGGAAGCTCAACCGTGACCGAGCAGGGCAAATGCTGGACGGCCAGTCCTGCGGTTTTTGCCAGGCATTGCAACGAACGCTGGGCATACGACGGACCGAAACGGCATGTTGCCGGTTTCCGACCGCTTCTTCGACCGTACCACCCAGGCCGAGCCAGTGGCCGCTCGCGCTTCGGGCGACCACGTGATCTGAAACAAAGGAGACCATGATGCCAGAACTCGACGGTGGAATCACCAGAAACGGCGAGGGCACGAAGCTCAACATCCTCGGCCAGACCTACTTCGTCAAGGCGTGGTGCGAGACCACTTTTGCCTTCGAGACAAACTCGGAGCCGGGCCAATTCGTCCCCGTCCACATCCATCCCAATCAGGACGAGTTCATTCTCGTGCAGGAAGGCGAACTGGACCTCAAGCTCGACGGCAAGTGGAGCAAGGCCAAGGCCGGCGATCTGATCCGCATGCCAAAGGGTGTCCCGCACGGCTACTTCAACAAGTCGGACAAGCCCTGCCGGGCGCTGTTCTGGGTTTCGCCCGCCGGCAAGCTGAAAGAGCTGTTTGATCAGTTGCACGACATGACCGACGTCGACGAGGTGGTTCGAGTATCGGCAGAACACGAGGTCGACTTCCTGCCGCCCGAGGCAAACGATTGACCGTGATCCGCGACTGGGACGACGCCCACGACAACATGGGCCACGTCCCGGGCTCGGAGACCCTGCCAGACCGCTGGGCAGCGGCTGCATCCGACTATCGGACGGCCAACGCCGTCGAGACAGACATCGCTTATGGCGAGATGCCACGGCAGGTGATGGACATCGTCTGGCCAAACGGCGATCCGGTCGGCTTGGCGGTCTTTGTTCACGGCGGGTACTGGAGGCGGTTTTCGAAGGACTCGTGGACGCACTTCGCCGAGGGCGCCCGCCAACTGGGATGGGCGGTCTGCATTCCCAGCTACACGCTCGCGCCAGCGGCACGCATCAGTCAAATGGTTGCGGAAGTCGGAACGGCAATCGAAGCGGTAGCCGAACGGGTTCGCGGTCCGATTCGACTGGCCGGACACTCCGCCGGGGGGCATCTGGTGACGCGGATGGTCTGCCTGAAAGGCCCTCTTTGCGAAACCGTGGCACAACGAATTGAACACGTGCTGTCGATCAGCGGGTTGCACGACCTGCGCCCCCTGATGCGAACGAAGATGAACGAAACCCTCAAAATTGATGAGCAGGAGGCCTGCACGGAAAGCCCTGCATTGCTGCGCCCGGTCCCGCATGCCCGTATCACAGCCTGGGTCGGCGGTGGCGAGCGTCCCGAGTTCATTCGGCAATCCGAGCTTCTTGCAAACATCTGGACAGGTCTGGGTGCTGACACAAGCTGCCGGATTGACGGCACACACGACCACTTCACCGTCATTGAAGGGCTGAAGGATCGGACCTCGGAGATCACGGCCTTATTCGTGGGATCTTGAAAAGGACTCGATGAACGATCTGTTCGGTGTCGTTCACTTGCAACCAGGCGCGGTACAACACGAAAACGGCAACACGCGCGAGCCCAAGTGCGCAACCCATCCACCCGGAGTTGACGACCCGATGAAAGTGTCCAACTGCAGGAATTCCTTGTGCTCCATCATGGACAGATGACTCGTGCGATCGTGACCGGAACGACAAAGACGTTGCGACGGTCGGGATTCGTCTCGATGCGATTGACAAGCGAAACCCAACTTCGGACACTGGGACATTGCTGGTGTCGGTCAGTGCAGGAGGCAAAATGCCACTGAAATATCAACCAAAGATCGCCAAGATCGTCGAGCTGCTGCTCCACCTCGCGCACAGGCGTCCTGGCACGGACAAGTTTCAGGCGAGCATCCTCTTCTACCTGGCCGACAGGGAACACCTGAACCGGCACGGTCGTCCCATCACGCAGGACGAATACTTTGCCTTTCCGTTCGGGCCGGTCGCATCAAGGACGATGGACCTGCTCGAACAGGATCGGTGGACCATGGAGGAGGCCGGGATCGACCACCTTCCATTTGACTTTGTAGAGAACTCGCGCCGCGAGGAATCCATGACTGTCATCGGGCGGCCATTGAGAGAGGTGAACACCGATCTGTTCTCGAGATCCGATTTGGAGGTCTTCGATGCGGTGCTTGACGAGTACGGGCACTGCTCATTTGAGGAACTGTCCCATGTCACTCGCGATCACGATGCCTGCAAGGCGGCACGGGGAATGCACAACCCAAGTGCCGGAGGCGCCCCGATTTCCTGGGACACGATGATCGAGTCTCCGAAGCTTCGCGCCGCTTTCGTGCACGACTTTGATGGCGTATCCCAGTTTCTTGCATGAGCAGCAACATCAACTGTTCAGGGATGGGGTATGTCAGGTGTTCTTTCGCTGTGCACCAGGGATCTTGAACCGATGGTTCTCACCCCGATCGCCCACGGCTTCGCAAAAGAAGCCACCGCAAGGTTTTGACGTTTATCTGCCAAATCTTGAGCGCGCCCACAGTCCCTCATCCACAGTTGGAGTCGCCTCGGTGACCCCGAAACCCACCATGCGGGCATGATGACCAACAGACTGTCTGCGGCGAAGTGGATCGCGTCTGTCATCGTGGCGATAGCGGCCATCTCTGCTCCAACTGTTCGGGGTTTTGCCGCAAACGAGGAGATCGCCGACTGGCTGCGCCTTGCCGTCGAGGCCGTCTGCCCGTTGCCCGAGTTGAACGGGGTCGACGCGCAAGAGGCAATTTCGGGAAGTTGGCTGCTGGAGGAAACACGCCTTCCGCCAAACGGTGAACCGGTCAGGGTCGTTGTCGATCTCCAGTTGCCCGAACTTGACCGACTCACCATCGAGCGACGGCAATTCAACGGGCAGCTCCGCCAGTTCCAGGTTGCGTATTTTGCCCATGGCTTCGAGACACCGCGCCCCAAGCTCCAAGCAGTTGCCGACGGAAGCTGTCGAGTTCGCGCCGGTCGGGCGATCCGTGATGCCGACAATGGTTGGACCTACCTCGATCATCTTGACGGCGACCTCGCGTCACTGCGGTGGAGCGAAACCATCGAAGCGCCATGGCCGGACGGCAGCGACCCCGGTGGAGTTCGGGTCGCGATGGTTGACACGGGTTTGGCCTATGATCTCGAGGAATTCAAAGACCAGCTGGCTCGTGACAGTGCCGGCGTTCCGCTGGGGTACGACTTCTGGGACCTCGATCCATGGCCATACGACGGGGACACCTCACGCGGACCCTTTCTTCCGATTCGCCATGGAACATCGGTCGCATCCATTCTCTTGCGTGAAGCGCCGAACACGGCCCTGATTCCCCTGCGCTACCCTCGCCCCGACACGACCCGAATGAGCGCGCTGGTCGAGCACGCGGTCGAAGCCGGTGCCCGCATCATGGCCATGCCGCTCGGCAGCCGGCGACCCGACGACTGGGAGGCTTTCAAGAACGCGATCGCTCAGCACGACATCCTGGTCATCGTTTCCGCCGGCAATGATGGTCTGAACATCGACCTTTACCCGGTCTATCCAGCTGCTCTCGCGAATGAAAACATCCTGTCCGTGACCTCAGCCGACAGTTTCGGACGCCTCGCACAGGGTTCGAACTGGGGAGCGGAAGGGGTCGATATCATGCTGCCTGCCGAAAACATCGATGTCATCGATTTCAGGGGCGCCAAAGGCACCACTTCTGGCTCAAGCTACGCAGTTCCTCGGCTGGCAGCGCTCGCAGCGCGAATTCTCGAGCAAGACCCGGGCCTCGGCACGGCTGAACTCATCGACCGGATTGTCGCCCGGGCAATACCGTCCCCTTACGAGCGTGATGGCGTCGTCAAGTTTGGCTGGATTCCCGATCCGTCGTCGGACTGATTCGGCTATCGGCGTGCCGGGGCCGGCGGCGGGTTGTCGATGAAACGGCGTGCAGCGGCAGCTTGGCGAGGATCGACCTCGCTCAGCAGACCGTATGCCTCTTCGGCCAGCTCCGGGTCGCCTCCCCAGACGCCCGACTGAATGGCAAACCGCAAGGCGCCCGGATCATCTGGCGCCATGCCGGCCAACCAACGGGCATGGCCGGTCATCTCGTCAAATCGTCCCGCAAGCTGCAAGGACACCAGCAACGAGATTCGCGCGTTGATCGAATTGGGAACCAGCGCAGCCGCCTCTCGAAGCAGCGCAATCGCGTGGTCAAATTTACCAGCCTCGGCCATCAGACGTCCGGTTTCGAGCAGTTGCCCCGGATTTCTTGCTGACAAGCAGGTGTCGCGGAAATCGTCGCTCTGACGGTCCGATGCCGGTGCCTCCCGAAAAGATTCCATCAGCCCAACACACGCAGAAAAGGCCGTTCCGAGGCGTCGGGTGACTTCCAGTGCCGACTCGTCGCCCCGCAGGTCGAGCAATTCGACGACATCCTCAATGGGAATCGCCTCGAACCGGTCGTCGCCACCGCCAACCGCGATCCCGGCCAGCAACCCGCTGTCATCGACCAGCGCGCCGCCGCTCACGCCCGGCTGCATCTGAGAACGCACGTGAATTCGTCCCATTTCGGCTGTCTCGTCGGGCCCGGCAATCAGCGATCCGGGTTCAAAAACCCGTATCTCGCGCCGAGCAATGTCGGCCCCGACAGCAAAAAACATGGCGTCAGTGTCGAGGGGACGTTCCTTGGGATCGAGGATCAATCCAGTTGCTGGCAAGCCCACGACCTCGAGAAGCACAAGATCGCCCGCGTAAGCAGACGGAACGACCTGTGCTGGCCGCGGGCCATCTGGCGTGTGAACGATGGCATCGGTTCGCTCGCCAACAACGTGCCGGTTCGTGACCAAAAGCTCGGTCCCGATCCGTGTCGCGCTTGCGGCCGGATCGTGGCTCGAGACCGGAAAAACCGCCTGTCGGATCAAGCATACAGGTTGCGGATGTGGACAGTCCGCCAGCGGCATCGCCGCCGCCTGTTTGGGTTCACTCGGTTGCTCCTCCAGTCGCAGCAACAGATGCTGTTCCCGGTCCTCGCGCAGGATCGTGACCTCCACAGGCGGATCCAGGTCGGAAATAACGGCGAGCGCCGACTGTGCATCACGAGAGGTCTGAGTTCGCCGTGAGCCGATCTGCAGGATCAGGTCACCGGGCTCGATCCCCGCCGCAGCAGCCGGTCCAGACGCATCAATACCGATGACTACTGGTGCGGCCACTCCCATCAACCTCGCCCCGTCGGCAGAGGCCAACCGCCAACCTGGCGACGGCAACCGAACCGCGCCGTCATCCATCAGATCCTCGACCACCCTCTGGAGCAGTTCGCTCGAAACGGCGAAATTGATTCCGATGTTGGAGTCGCTTTCCGATGCGAAGATCGCCGACAGCATCCCGACCAAGCGACCCTGTTCGTCAACCAGTGCACCGCCCGAACTGCCAGGATTGGCGGCAGCGTCCGTCTGAACAAAATCCTCGATCTCGTTGAAACCGGCGTTTGTCACCCTGAGCGCGGAAACGACTCCGCAGGTGAGAGACAGCCCCAAGCCGTATGCATTTGCGATCGCGCAAACCGGTTGGGCAAGTTCGGCAGAAGGGGCGATTTCGATGGGCTCGAGTTCGGCGTCCACTTCGATTTCGATCACCGCGATGTCGGTTGCTGCATCGCCTGCAACAAGTTGGGCCGGGAGAATGTGGCCGTCGGCCAGTCGGATGGCGATGCGGCGTGCCGGTTTGACAACATGCCATGCCGTCACGACGATTCCGGGCTCCAGGATGATCCCGCTTCCTTCTGGTGCAGAATGCGCTCGCGCAGTCGCTTGGGATTCGCTCGACCAGACAGGTCGGACCGAAACGACCGACTTCATGGCGTCAGCCGGCGAAGCCCCGGATGAAGACGGGAGCCCGCAGACAATCGCGACCACCAACGAGATGAACAGGCTTCCACTCAAGCGGGTCATGTCCAAGCACTCCACCAGATTCTGGGGACGCCGCGAATCCGTCAATCCGCGATGCCCTCACCATGTAACGGGTTGCCAATATACTTGATGTCAGCAAAATCCCAAAGAACGAGACAATCGAACGCGTGCCTCTCCTCGAGACTGCGCGACTCCATTCGCGTGGAGCCGGGCCAGCCCGAGTCCTAAAGGACGTAACGGGTCAGGTCCGTGCGTTCTGCAAGATCGCCAAGATTGTCGTCGACGAACTTGGCGTCGACCGTGACCTTGAGCCCCGATCTGTCGGGGGCATTGAAGCTGAGCTCCTCGAACACCCGCTCCATGACCGTGTACAGACGCCGCGCCCCGATGTTCTCGATCGAGCGATTGACCTCTGCCGATATGCGGGCGATTTCCCTCACGCCGTCCTCGGAAAAATCCACCTCGACCTCTTCCGTCGCCATCAAGGCGCTGTATTGCCGGGTCAGCGCATTGTCGGTTTCCGTCAGGATGCGAACGAAATCCTCTTCCGTGAGCGCCCGGAGCTCCACCCGGATCGGCAGGCGTCCTTGCAACTCGGGCAGCAAGTCGGACGGCTTGGCAATGTGGAACGCGCCGGACGCGATGAACAAGATATGGTCGGTCTGAACGGGGCCGTATCGGGTCGAAACGGTCGTCCCCTCGATCAACGGGAGCAGGTCCCTCTGGACACCCTCGCGCGACACATCGGCGCCGCGCGTATCCGATCTCGCGCAGACCTTGTCGATCTCGTCGAGGAAGACGATGCCATGTTCCTCGACCGCCTTGATCGCTTCATGCGTGACGGATTCGGAATCCACGAGATTGTCGGCTTCCTCGTTGACCAGTACCGAATGCGATTCGGCAACCGTCATCCGCCGTTCGATGGTTCTTCCGGTGAACGCCTTGCCCAGAATCTCGCCCAGATTGACCATGCCCACATTGGCCCCCGGCTGTCCGGGAATCTCGAACGTCTCAAGCGGGTTGGACGTGTCCGAGACCTCGATGTCGATCGTCTTGTCATCGAGTTGCCCGGCGCGCAGCATCTCGCGGAACCGCTGTCTGGTCTGCTCCCGCGAGTCGCTGCCCGCGAAGATGTCGACGATGCGCTCCTCCGCGGCCTGCCAGGCCTGTTCGAGAACCTCTTCCCGCATGTGGGCGCGAACCATGATGATGGCGCTGTCGACAAGATCCCGGATGATCTGATCGACATCGCGTCCGACATAACCCACCTCGGTGAACTTCGTCGCCTCGACCTTGATGAACGGCGCTTTCGCCAGCTTGGCCAGCCTGCGCGAAATCTCCGTCTTCCCCACGCCCGTCGGGCCGATCATCAGGATGTTCTTGGGATAGACCTCCTCCCTGATGGCATCGTCGAGCTGCTTGCGTCGCCAGCGGCTGCGCAGGGCAACGGCAACGGCGCGCTTCGCGTCTCTCTGTCCGATGATGTACCGGTCGAGTTCCGAAACGATCTCGCGGGGTGTCAAATTGGTCACGCAGCGATCCCTTTCTGTGGTGAGCCTTGCAAGATCACCGGAGTCCACCGCCCGGCACCTCGCCAAACTGAATGCATCGATTGATTATCCGGGTTCAGCGATCAATTCCACGCTGAGTTCCGAATTCGTGTAAACGCAGATTTCGGCGGCGATGGCCATCGCCCGACGAGCAATCGTCTCGGCGTCGTCATCCCCCGACATCATGGCGCGCGCCGCAGCCAGCGCGAAATTCCCGCCCGACCCTATCGCCGCAATGCCGTGTTCGGGCTCGAGAACGTCGCCCGCGCCGGTCACGACCAGAAGTTCGCGCCCGTCGGTGACGATCAGCATGGCCTCGAGGTTCCGAAGGTACTTGTCCGTCCGCCAGTCCTTGGCCAGTTCGACGGCAGCCCGTGTCAGCTGACCGGGGCTTGCCTCGAGCTTGGCCTCGAGGCGTTCGACCAGCGTGAACGCGTCGGCCGTCGAACCCGCGAAACCGCAGATGACGTCCTGGCCGCCCGTTCTGATGCGCCTGATCTTTCGCGCCGATCCCTTGATGACCGTCTGACCAAGACTCACCTGGCCATCGCCGGCAACGGCGACCTGGCCGTTCTTCCGAACCCCGATGATCGTGGTGCCGTGCCACCCACGCTGATGATTGGCAGAACCGTCCATGGCTTTCGAATTCACGCCAGCGTGCGTTCGATTTCCTCGGATTCGAAAATCTCGATGACATCGCCTTCGCGAATGTCCTCGTAATTCTCGAACGCCATGCCGCATTCCTGACCGGCCTGGACCTCCCTGACTTCGTCCTTGAAGCGCTTGAGCGTCTTCAGCTTGCCTTCGTGAATGACCACGTTGTCCCTCAGCAGCCTGACACCGGCGCTGCGGCGCGCAGTTCCCTCGTTGACGATGCAACCCGCCACGCGTCCGACACCGGTGACCCTGAAGACCTCCTTGATCGCCGCATAGCCGATGAATTGCTCACGCACCTCGGCCGCAAGCAGACCGGACGCCCGATCACGCACGTCGTCGATCAGATCGTAGATCACCGAATAGTATCTGATCTCGACGGATCTCTGGGTCGCGCGGTTGCGTGCCTGGGCGTTCGCCCTGACATTGAATCCGAGGATGTGCGCGTCCGACCCCTCGGCCAGGGCGACGTCGGACTCGGTGATGGCGCCGACTCCCGAATGCAGCACGCGCACCTGGACTTCATCGTTGCCGATCTTTTCGACCGCCTGAGCAATGGCTTCCGCCGACCCTTGCGCGTCGGCCTTGATGACCAGCGGCAGTTCGCTGACCTCGGATCCGGCCTTGGCTCGTGCAAGCAGTTGATCGATCGACACGACGCCTCCGGCCGCGAACCGCCGGTCCTTGGCCTGCTGCACCCGGTAGTTCACGATCCCTCTGGCTTCCGACTCGCTAGACAGCACGTGCAAGGTGTCGCCAGCCACCGGGGTCCCGTTCAAGCCAAGAACCTCGACCGGCTGCGAAGGCCCCGCTTCGTCCACCTGCTCTCCACGATCGTTGACGAGCGCGCGAACCTTTCCCCATTGCTCGCCGACAACAATGATGTCCTTGAGCCGCAGCGTTCCCTTCTGAACGAGGACGGTCGCGACGTTGCCGCGGTTCGTGTCGAGTTTTGCCTCGATGACGGCGCCTTCCGCGCGTCGGTCCGGATTGGCCTTGAGTTCGAGAATCTCGGCCTGAAGCGAAACGGCTTCCAGGAGCTTGTCGAGTCCCTCTCCGGTCATGGCCGAAACCTTCACATCGAGAACGTCTCCCGACATCGATTCCACGACCACCCCGTGACGCAGGAGTTCGGAGCGAACTCTTTCGGGATCGGCAGCCTCCCGGTCGATCTTGTTGATGGCAATGATCATCGGGACGTCGGCCGCCTTGGCATGATTGATCGCCTCCACGGTCTGCGGCATCACCGAGTCATCGGCGGCAACCACCAGAATCACGATATCCGTGACCTGGGCGCCGCGCGCGCGCATCGAGGTGAAGGCCGCATGGCCGGGCGTGTCGAGAAACGTGATCCTCGATCCGCTGGAATCCTCGACCTGATAGGCCCCGATATGCTGGGTGATCCCACCGGCCTCTCCGGAGACGACATTGCTGCTCCGAATCGCATCGAGAATGGAGGTCTTCCCGTGATCGACATGGCCCATGACCGTCACGACCGGCGGGCGGGACACAAGAGATTCCGGGGCATCGACTGCGGTCTGGATCGCGTCCTCGACGTCGGCATCGGAGACCCGCGTCGGAGAGTGGCCGAATTCCTGGACGATCAACTCCGCCGTATCGGCGTCGATGGTCTGGTTCTGGGTGGCCATGATGCCGTTGGCCATCAATGCCTTGATGACCGATGCCGATCTCTCCGCCATGCGATTGGCCAGTTCCTGAACCGTGATGGCTTCCGGAATCTGAACATCGCGAATGATCTTTTCGCGTTCCTTGTTCTCCGACCCCTTGGTCTTGCGACGTTCCCGTGCCTGGGCGCGTCGAATCGAGGCCAGCGAGCGCTCCCTGCCGCCGTCGCCTGACAGCGCCTGTGCAATGGTCAGCTTGCCCGACCTGCGCGGCTTGTCCTGTCCCCGACCGCGGGCCTGGCGGCGACGCGATTCGTCGTCCGACTTTTCGTTGCGACGCTGTGTGCCACCACGGTTGTCGCTCTCGTTGTCGGGCTTGACCGACGGGGCTGGAGCCGGCGTTGGCGGTCTTTGCGGCTTTGGTGGCCGCGCGGGTTTTTCGCGGGTCCGGCGCGCTTCTTCCTTGCGCTCCCTGATCCGCCTTTGAACTTCCTCGTTCTCGCGGTCCTTCGCGGCCTTTTCCTGCTTTCTCAGCTCGCGCTCGACCTCTCGCTTCCTGCGATCTTCGGCTTCGGCGCGTTCCCGTTCCTGCTGCTTCAGCTTTTCGGCGGTCAGCACCCGCATGTATTCCTGCTTCTGCTTCTGATCCGCGCCGGAGACTTCCTTGACCTCGGGGGCGGCAGGCGCACTCACCTGGTCCTGCGCTTCCGCCACTGGCGCGGTCGCAGGGGCAGGCGCAGGAGGTGCGGGCGGCGCGGAAGGCGGTGGCGGAGCCGGTGGCGCCTTGGGCGCTGGCGGAGCCGGGGGAGCGGGAGGGACAGGCTGCGGGGGACGAGAACCCGGCTTGTTGATCTGACGCCGCCGCTTGGTCTCGACGACAACCGACTTCGTGCGTCCGTGCGAGAAGCTCTGCTTCACGTGGCTTTTTTCTGACCCACCTCTCAGCGTCAGCGGTCGCCTCGGTCTGGAACCTGTCTTGTCATTCTCGGTCATGCGTCGTTACGCCCTCTTCCCGTTTGTTCGGAACGCTTACAGGTTCGGCTCCGCGAAAACGACTCAGGCGGAGCGCATCCGTAACGATCCTGTCAGATAGTCCACCTTTCGCCATGGCGGCATGTATCACATGTTCGCGCCCGAAAGCCAAACCCATTTCGGCTCCTGTCAGGCACCGGAACACGTAATGTGAACCTGCAAACCCGCCCTTTCCAAGCAATCTCGCCTGTTCGCGCGGCGAGCCGTCGCGCGCCTGAAGAACGATCCTGGCCTTTCCCGATCGCACAAGCGACCGGGTCTTTTCAAAACCCGACACGGTCGTTCCCGACTTTCTCGCCAGTGCAATCAACTCAACCACCCGATCCCGCAGCAATGCGTCGACCTCTTCGACGAGCGTCGGCGACACGTCGGTCGACATGCGCGCCGCCCGCGAAAACAGCCTCCGGCTGACCGCGCGCTGGAGGGTTTCCGCATCCGGCGAGACCCAGATGCCCCGTCCAGGCAATGTCCCTCGAACATCGGGCACGATCGCGCAATCCGGACCCACCACGAATCTGATCAGCGACGATCGCGGCACCGACTCGCCGGTGACGATGCACCGTCTCATCGGGCACTGACGCTGCTTGCTCTTTCCTCCGCGAGTCATGCCGCGCGTATCGCCTCGATATCGTCAGGTTTCGATTCATCCGACGGCTTCGACTTCGTCAACCTGCTGCACGTCATCCATGGCCATTGCGGCATGGTAGTCCTCGTCGGTGACGATCCCGAGCTGATACCGGGCGCCCATCACCAGCTTGCGTGCTTCGAGCATCGTAACCTCGAACTCTTCGAGCAGGCCCTCTTCGGGCTCGACATCCTCGCCGGGCGCGACCTCTTCGCCTGCCAGCTCCCAATCGGCGAGCGTGGCAAACTCGTTGAGCGTCCTGATGCCGTTTCGGGCGAGCACGAGCAGCATCTGCGGGGTCAGCCCGCCGAACTCGATCAGGTCCTGCTTGACGCCCAACGCCGACGCTTCCTCGAGGGTCTTGCGGTTGACCTCTTCGAGGAACTCGACCGCGCGGGCCTGCAACTCTTCGGCCGTGTCCTGATCAAAACCCTCGATCGCCACCAGTTCCTCGACCGGAACATAGGCGACCTCGTCGACGGAGCCGAATTCCTCCGAGACGAGCAACTGGGCGACCACTTCGTCGATGTTCAGCGCGCTCATGAATGCCTTGGTCTGCTCCACGAACTCTGCCTGGCGCCGCTCGGATTCCTGTCCCTCCGTCATGATGTCGATGTCCAGCCCGGTCAGCTTGGAAGCCAGTCGGACATTCTGGCCCCAGCGTCCGATCGCGAACGACAGCTGGTCGTCGGGGACAACCACCTCGACCTGCTGCGAGCCCTCTTCCATCACCACCTTGGTGACAGCTGCCGGCTGCAGTGCGTTGACCAGGAACGTCGCCACGTCACCATTCCAGGGAATGATGTCGATCTTTTCGCCCTGGAGCTCGTTCACCACGGCCTGAACCCGCGATCCTCTCATCCCGACGCAGGCGCCGACCGGGTCGATCGAGCTGTCGTAGGAGATGACCCCGATCTTTGCCCGCGACCCGGGATCGCGGGCCACGGCCATGATCTCGATGATTCCATCATAGATTTCAGGCACTTCCATGCGAAACAGTTCGGCCATGAATTCGTTTGCGGTCCGGGAGAGGAAGATCTGCGGCCCGCGCGTTTCCGCCCGGACGTCACGGATGTAGGCCCTGATTCGATCGCCGTTCCGGTAGACTTCCCGGTTGATCAGCTGGTCACGGCGGAGAACCGCCTCACCCCGGCCGATATCGACGACGACGTTTCCGTACTCGACACGCTTGACGATGCCGTTGATGACCTGACCCTTGCGGTCCTTGAACTCCTCGTACTGTCGCTTGCGTTCGGCTTCCCGAACGAGTTGGAGAATGACCTGCTTGGACGCCTGGGCGGCAATCCTGCCCGGACGAAGCTGCGGCAGCTCTTCGCTCACGACATCCCCGGGCTTGGGATCGTCGAGAAACTGCCGGGCGTCGTTGACACCGATCTCGAGATAACGGTCCTCGACCTTTTCGACCACGGTGCGAACTCGCGTCAGGGTCGATTCGCCGGTCCGCCGATCGATTGACGAACGGATATCGAGTTCGGCGCCGTACCTGAGCTTGGCTTCGCGAATCTTCGACTCCTCGATCGCGCCGAACACCTCTTCGGGGTCGATCAGCTTTTCGCGGGCCACCGCATCGACAATCTGCAGCAGTTCGAGCCTGTTTGCACTCGTTGTGTTCATCTTGACCTGTTCCTGTGTTCAGCATCGCTTGCCGCATCCGGCCCGGGTTTGGCCTTGCGGGAACGCGATGCCCCTTGAATGTCCTCGTTGCTCATGCGCAGCCGCGCGCGTGCCACCATCTTGAAACCGACCCCGATCGTCCCCTCGGGTATCTCGAACAGGATTTCGTCATCCTCAACCCCGCGGAGCGTTCCCTTGAAGCGACGCTGTCCGTCGATCGCCTCGATCGTCTCGATCATCGCGCCGTGCCCCGCCCAGGTTTCGAAATCCTTCATCCGGGTCAGCGGACGGTCGATCCCCGGGCTGGAAACTTCGAGCGTGTAGTCTCCCTCGATCGGATCCTCGACATCGAGCAAGGCCGAGAGCGCGTTCGAGATCGCGGCGCAGTCGTCGACATCGATGCCGCCTGTCGGACGATCCGCCATGACCTGCAGCCTGGTGGCGCCGCCGCTCATGAGGCGGATGCGAACCAGTTCAAATCCCATGTGTTCCACCGCTGGCGCCACGATCCGGGCGATCCGTCGTTCGACGGCATTGCCGGCCACCAGCTCGAAATTCGCCATGCTGATCCGAGCAACAAAAAAACGGGCCGCGGCCCGTTGAATCATCTCTTGATGGAAGTCCGGGTTTGGACCCCGGTCAACCGCTGTCGATGCCCTCTAGCGATTCCCCGTCGTTCCTGTCAAGCGGAATTCGGCCCGTTCGGCCCCTTGGCCCACCCGATGCATGAACCGCATCGGGATGTCGGAATCGGCCTTTTGTCGCGCTTTTGTTCGTCAGCGGTGGGCGCCGTGATACTCCGGATTCGGCCGCTTGTCGGTCGCCGAAGAAATGCGGTTCGACATGTTGAAGAACCCGGCAACCGCCGCAATGTCCCAGATGTCGACATCCGAGAAACCGGCATCGCGAAGTTCCTGCCGATCGGATTCCTCGATAAGGTGGCTGTTCGTGGTCATCTTCGCCGCGAAATCCAGCATGGCCCGTTCGCGTGGGGACAATGGCGCCACCTTGTAGTTCATGACGAGCATCTCGCCGAGTTCGGGGTTGCCCGAAAGCTGTCGAACGGCAGCGCCATGCGCGACGAGACAGTAGTAGCAGCGGTTGAGCGACGACACGACGACGGCGATCATTTCCCGTTCCAGCTTGCTCAATCCGGAATCGGCCAGCATCAGGTGATTGTACATGCCGGTGAAGCCGTTCAGCTTGTCGATGTCATGGGCGTATGCCTTGAGGACGTTCGGCAAGAATCCGATCTTTTCGCGACAGATGTCGAAATACTTCTGCGTTGCCTCGGGAAGCGGTTCGACCATCGGCAGATCGAGAGCAGTGACGTTGTCTTCACCCATTGTTGAATCTCCTCTCATTCCGGACCCATCCGGTAGTGATAGTTGCCCGCGCGGGTCATTCCCAGCGAGCTGTAGAGCGCACAGGCGGTCCCGTTCGCCTGCGTGACGGCGAGCGCCAGGACACGGGCCGATCGCCGCGCCGACCAACCGGCCGCTGCGGCCATCAATTGCCGGCCCATGCCGTTTCGCCTGAATTGCGGCCGAACATGGAGCGCATGCACCATCGCGATGCCGTCATGAATCGCCACAAAGACCGTGCCGGCCGGACGATCATGGGCTCTGCCCAGAATCCAGCTTCGCTCGCCCTGCACCCGTTTCATGACCGCGAGTCGCGATGCGCCGATCCCGCCTTCGTCCCAGATGCGGGTCTGAATCGCCAGCGGCAGATCGCCGAAGACCGCGTCGGGACCCACGGGTTCGCCAACCGCCAACTCCTGCGACGAACCCGCGTAGAAATCCACCGGATCCACGACGCTGTACCCGCGTTCCTCCAGCGATCGGTCCAAGGCCGTCTCGCCCGGGCGGATCATGAACAGGGGATGCTGACCGAGGCGAGACATCTCCTCTTCAGCTGTTCGAATGTCCGGCATGTCCGGGGCGTCGGCACGGGCGAGCGTTGCGGCCGAGACCCGCTTGCCACCGCCCTGGCCTTCGCGAATGTTCCATCCATCGAGGTTGCGCCGCGCCGCTGCCGGCCAGCTGAATTCCAGGGCGCTGAACAGCGCCGAGGGCCTGGGAACATCACCGCTCATCGTCCACCACGATCCGCGAGACTGCGGACTTTGGCGCTTGCCCCTTCGACGCTCGCCGGATCGGTTCCGCGAACAACGACATTGCTCCCCGGAATTCCGTCGCCGAAATAAGGATAGGAACCGATCGACACCTCCGGATACTCGCCCGCGATTCTCTTCAAGTCACGGGCGATTTCACCTTCCGGCCGTTCGATGCGGGTCGAAATGGACACGAGCGGCTCTCCGCCGTCGATCGTTGAAAGCAGACCCTCGAGCATGGCTTCGAAGACGGCTGGAACACCTGCCATGACGTGAACGTTCTCGATGGAATAGCCCGGCGCGCCGGAAATCGGGTTTGCAATGAGCTTGGCGCCGTCCGGCACCCTCGCCATGCGAAGCCGTTCGGGATTGAGATCTCTCTTGCCGCCCGGGTAGGCGGCAACCAGCGCCTCGAGGGCATCGTTGCGAACGTCGAGCCCGACACCGAAGGCGTGAGCGACGGCGTCGCTGGTGATGTCGTCATGCGTCGGTCCTATTCCGCCGCTGGTAAAGACGTGGTCGTAACGCTCGCGCAGCTGGTTGATCGCCCCGGCGATGTCCGCGATGGTGTCGGCAACGACCCGAGCTTCCCGCAGGTCGATCCCCGCCTGGAACAATCGCCCTGACAGCAGGTGCAAGTTGCTGTCTCGCGTCCGCCCGGTCAGAATCTCATCGCCGATGACCAGCATCGCGGCAGTCGGATTGGACATCGGCTACACCCTTGCGACGGTGACTTCCCACTCGAGAAAACGGCTTTGGTCAAGAAAGATGCAAACAGGGCCAGTTGCCACGGGTTGACGAGATTTCTATCATCGCCCGATGGACTTCCAGACACCCCTGATTCCGGCCGTTCTCGAACGCAGATATAAACGGTTTCTCGCGGACGTCACCCTCGAAGACGGAACGAGCGTGACGGCCCATTGTGCCAATCCCGGTTCGATGCTCGGCCTCGCCACGCCTGGCTTGCGTGTCTGGCTCGAGCCGAACGACAACCCTCGTCGCAAGCTGCGCTACAGCTGGAAACTCCTCGAACTGGGCGCAGGACAGCTCGTCGGAATCGACACTTCGCTGCCGAACCGGCTGATGGCAGAAGTGTTCAGAAACAGGGAACTCCCCGAGTTGTCCGCCTATTCCGGGGTCCGGCCAGAAGTGCGTTACGGAGAGGCAAGTCGGGTGGATTTCCTTTTGAGCGAACCCGGGTTGACCGACGTCTATGTCGAGATCAAGAACGTGCATCTGAGCCGCGAGCCCGGGCTGGCGGAATTTCCCGACAGTGTCACCTCCCGGGGCACGCGACATCTTGGCGAACTCGCGGCCGTCGCACGCAAGCGAGAGAGCCGCGCCGTCCTGATCTACGTGGTTCAGCGCACGGATTGCCACCGATTCCGACCTGCGGCGGATATCGATCCCGCCTACGCCGAAGCATGTGATGCTGCGCGGAAAGCAGGCGTTGACATGCTGTGCTATGGAACCGACATCACGACTCGGGCGATATCGCTCGGCCAAAGGTTGCGGTTTGATCCCGAGACAAGGGCCGGCGACTGATCGCGAAAGGCCGGATTTCGACCGGCGACAGGGACATGCACAGGAGTTGCCACCGTGAGAGAATCGGGACAGCAAGGCGCTGATCGACGCCCCCGCGTCACACGGTCGGGAATTCCGATCCATGTTCCGGAGGATTTCGAGGGCATGCGCCGGGCCGGGCGACTTGCGGCCGAAACCCTTGACATGATCGGCAACCATGTCGAGCCCGGCATCCGCACGGACGAGCTTGATGTGCTTTGCAAGGAGTTCATGGAGAAACACGGGGCCGTTCCTGCGACGCTCGGTTATCGGGGCTACCCGAAGTCTTCGTGCATCTCGATCAATCACGTGGTGTGCCACGGCATTCCGTCCGAAAAACGGTTGCGGGACGGCGACATCCTCAACATCGACGTGACCTGCATTCTCGATGGATGGCATGGTGACAGCTCGCGAATGTATGTTGCCGGCAAGGCTCGCAGAAAGGCGCTCAGGCTGATCAAGATCACCCATGACGCGCTGATGCTGGGCCTCGAGAAGGTTCGACCCGGCAACACCTTTGGCGACATCGGCGCCGCGATCCAGTCCCATGCTGAATCCAATCGGTGTTCGGTCGTTCGCGATTTTTGCGGACACGGGCTTGGCCGCGTGTTCCACGCGCCGCCCAACGTGCTTCACTTTGGCCGGAAAGGCACGGGCGACATCCTCGAAGAAGGCATGTTCTTCACGGTTGAACCGATGATCAACGCGGGGCGGCCGCAAACGAAGATCCTCTCCGACGCCTGGACCGCGGTGACGCGCGATCGATCCCTTTCCGCGCAGTTCGAACACAGTATCGGGGTCACTGCCGACGGGTGCGAGATCTTCACGCTGTCGCCGGCAGGGGAGTTTTTTCCGTCGAACTCGCGGTGAAGCGACGTAGCTTGTCCGCCGAAGGAGCCAAGACTGCGGCACCGTGACAAATTTGGCAGAAGAGGCATAACCCTCAGCAAGTCGGACACGGCTCGACTTCGTTCTCCCGCCAAATGCGGAAAGGACAAGTCCGATCGGAGCAAGACATGGGCGTGGCGTAGCGGCCGCGATCAGGTTCCGGCACTTCGCTCGAACATCTCGGAAATCTACTGATCTCCTGCAAGCATGTCCTGTGGCAACGAGAACTCACGATCCATGGCACCAAAGAGATTCCGCTTTGGCGGCGGCATTCCAACCGGGTTGCAAGTCCGCGAAGAACTGAACGGCGGCAGCCCCCTGAAGGGCACGTGACGCCCGCCAAGGAGAGCTCCTTGATAGGGCGAACGGACTCAGCGTCAGTTCGGGTTGATCGGTGTTTGGGGCAGCGGGCGCGAGACGAAATGATCGGGGTTCGCCAGCTGCTGCCGAATGGCCGGTATCATCTCGGCGTAGCAGGCCCAAACGCTCGGATACGGCGGCGGACACTGATCCCTGATCGCCTCGTGCAAGGCAGGCAGCCGGTGAAACGGCACCATCGGGAACATGTGGTGCTCTACGTGATAGTTCATGTTCATGTACAGGAACCTGAAGACCAGATTGGTGTGGAAGGTGCGACAGTTCTCCCGGTGATCCCTGCAGTTTTCTCGCAGCCCCGCATGCTGGGTGATGTTGAAGAACTGCGGGAAGAAGCCACCGTAGAATCTGGGCGTCACCACGAGGAGAATTGGCAACCAGCTCTGCCAGACCACTGCCGCCACGACTGTTGCACCGAACACCGCCACAAAGGCGCGCGAATTCCAGATGACCTTCCGGCGTTCCCCCTCGGGAATGAAGTGCTCGCCGTCCCCTTCGATCCGGCCGAGCGCATGCCGGCAAATGTTCCTGATCTGGACCCAACCCGAGACGATGAAGAAGAAATCGAGAAACAGCCGGGCCAGGTCCGCCGGCGACATGACCGCGATCTCGGGGTCGCGCCCGACATGAAGAGTGTCCGTGTGATGCCGCGTGTGGCTCCATCGCCAGTAGTACGGTTCATGAAGCGTCATGAAGCCGTTGAGCCAGTAGAGGACATCGTTGAGCCATCTGGTTCTGAACGGCGTGCCGTGACTCGTCTCATGAGCCTGATGATCGGACATGGAGTACATCACCCCATAGACGAGCAGAAACGGAACCGTCCACCAGCTGCCCCATGTCAGGACCGCCCCTGTTCCTGAACCGATCAACAGAGCGCCCCAAATTCCGAAGTGAATCGCGGCCTCCCGGTTTGTCCGGCGCATCAACGACTTCATCTGTCGTCTTGGAACGGTCGCAGAAAACCACTGGTCTTCGACCTCGTCTTCGAAGCAGGATTCGTCGAGCGAGCGGGCGTTGTCCGCCTCGCCCACAAGTGCGTAACTCTTTGTCACCTTGGCACGCATCGAGATGCCCCCTCGGGAACGAAGTCGTCGCCTGAAATGGCCGGGCCTGCCACGTTGACGACGTCAGATAATGCTCTTGCGAGAATTGGCCCAGTCCGGAGCACCGCTCGACACAAACCATATCGAAACCGGTCTGCAACGTCAAAAAAGGCAGAAATTCCAACACATGCGATGCACAGCCAGTTGCTCGATGCACCGGGCCTCAGGTCACTTGTGCGTTTCGGACGAACCCGTGAGCCTGTTGTCACCGCTTGGGGCGTCGCCGGAGCATTGGCGGGACGCCGTCTCGCCCCCCCTGCATACCAATCGGGACGCCAACTCGATTACCCGAACTCGCGAAAACGGAACCGTGTCGTCTGACGGTACGTGTCGTCCGGCCTCAGAATCGACGGTGGAAACCCGGGTTGGTTCGGACTGTCAGGCCAGCGTTGTGGCTCCAGGGCGATACCCCCATGGCAGGCGTAGGGAATACCGGACAGCCCCGGATCTCGGGTCTCCGTCATCGCCCCGTGGCACAGCTGCACCCCGGGTTCCGTGGTCGCGACCTCCATCTCGATGCCGGCATCGGCGCCTCGCAGCAACGCGACAGGTCGAAGCGGTCGTTGGCCGTCGGCGAGGCAGAAATTGTGATCGTGGAAGTACGGCGCATCGTCATCGGAAATGGGACGCAGCGTTCGGAAATCCAGTTCCGTCCCGTCAACCGGCACGATCTCGCCCGTGGGAATCTTGTGTTCATCCAACTCGAGATAGTGGTCGGCATCGATTCGGAGCTGGTGATCGAGGACCGATCGGGTTCCATCGAGGTTGAAATAGCTGTGATGGGCAAAGCTGCACGGCGTGGCGGCGCTCGTCACCGCGCGAAACTCCAGCATCAATGTCATCGGCGGCAAGACCGAATAGGTCAGCCGCACGTCAAGCGTGCCGGGAAACCCCATGTGACCGTCAGACAACCGGTCGACGAGCGACACGTGGCCTTCGCCATAATCGGCAACCCGCCAATTGCGGACCTGGGAGCCGTCCCGTCCGCCATGCAGTGTCTGACGCCCACCTTCATTGCGATCGAGCTGAAACGATCTGCCATCAATGCACACCTGCCCGTTCGATATTCGGTTCGCGAATCTCCCGACAGTTGCGCCAAAACATGACGGATTCGCCAAGTATCCGTCGAGCGACGGGAAGCCGAGAACCAGGGGATGGTCGATGCCGGCAACGCGGAGGTCCTGAACGGATGCCCCTCGCGCGATGATTGATGCCGTGATGCGATCCGCGCCGATGGTGATCTTGTCGACGGTTTCGCCGCTCTCGAGAATTCCGAAAGTCTCGATCACAAGCGACACCTCTCCTGCTCAAAAGGCATGAAGACCCGGTTCATTCGCGACAGCCAACGGAGTCCGCATCATCACTTGCTTCCAGAGTCATCGACCGCCGGCACGAGCCCGCGCATCTCGATGAACCACTGGGCAATTACCCTGCCGACCCCCGAACGGTGACAGTCAGCCCGTTGCGACAACACCGCCATCGATCGCCATGATCTGCCCGGTCATCATTCGGCTTGCCGAGGAGGCGAGGAACAGCACGCCCCCGACAATGTCGGTCTCGACAAGATGCTCCTTGATGCACTGCTTGGCGAGATGGGCAGCAAGCAGTTCCGGCGTTGCCCAGAGTCTTTTCTGCCTTTCGGTCAGAACCCAGCCAGGGGCGATGGCGTTGACCCGAATCCCCGCTTCTCCGAACTCGCGCGCGAGGCCGCGGGTCAGGCCGGTAATGCCCGAGTTCGCGGCAACGTAGCTCGGATATCCGCCGTTCCCGACCATGTACGAAATCGACGAAAAATTGATGATCGTGCCGCCGCCCGCCTCGCGCATCCCCGGAGTGACCGCCTGGGCGGTGAAGAAGTAAGGCCTGAGATTGACCGCCTGGGACCAGTCCCAGAACTCCTCGGTCACGTCTTCCGTCTTGTGCCGCTGGTCATTGGCGGCGTTGTTGACGAGGACGGTGATCGGGCCCTGGCGCTCCGACACCTCGGCGATCGCCTTTCGCAAGGCTTCGATATCGGTGACGTCGCATCCGATGTACAGCGGTCGCGATCCATGGGTTTCTTCCATCCGGTCGCAGAAATCTCCTGCATCGGATCTCTGGATGAAGGCCGTTCGCGCGCCTTGCTGCAAGAAACCCTCGACAAGCGCCGCACCGATCCCGGAGCCGCCCCCGGTCACAAAGACGGATTGTCCCTTCAGATCGGGATAAATCGGATGGTCTGTCATCAACTGTTTCTCCTGTTCGGCGCCTTGGCCATGATCATTTGCACGAAATCGCATTCACCGCTCGCAGGCCCCGGACTGCCGCCACGACGATCAGACGGTGCAGCCACGAAATCGGTAATTCAAGACTTCACGCTGCCGGATGCACCTCGAAACCCGTGGAAGCATCACAGAATGACGCGGTACTCGGGAAGACCTGCCATGCCGGCCCCGATTTCGCTTCGGTAGGTTCGGCCCGCATGCCCCTCGGGATCATCCACATCGACGGCGGCAGTGGTCGCAAAGAGCGTGCGATACCCCGCGCCACCAAAGGCCGGACAGGACACTTGCGGCGTTGGATACGAGATCTTCATGTCGAGAGCCCCGTTCGGTGAATAGCGCGCAATGCTGCAGTCTCCCCAGCGAGCGTTCCACAGATACCCATCCGAATCGACGACCATGCCATCGGCGACACCCATCTCTTTGCTGGCATCGACCAGCACTTCCTTGTCATTGACCGGCCACCCGTCGACCGGTTCCAGTTCCTGCCGCATGATCCGATTGTCCTCCGAATCCGTGAAATAGGCCCACTTGCGGTCCGGCGAGAAACAAATGGCGTTCGAAACAGTGATGTCGCTGTACATCCAACTGAGTTCCCCTCGATACCAACGATAGATGGAGCCTTTCGCGAACTGCTCGTCCTTTCCCATCGTCCCGATCCAGAAACCGCCCCAGGGGTCGGCCCGTCCGTCATTCGATCTCGTCGTGCTGTCCTCGCGTTCCAGGTTGCACACCGTGGCAATGCGGGCACCTTCATTGAGGTCGAACGTGAACAGCGCCGTCTCGGACGCGATCAGCAGCGTGTCGCGGTCTATCCACCCGGCCGCCGAGACGTTTTCGTCGAATTGCCAACTCACCGGCCCCGCCTCGGTCCGACTCAACAGCTGACAGCCGAGAATGTCGAACCAGAACAACTGCTTGCGCTCGGGATGCCACAACGGGCCCTCGCCAAGCTGACAACAACGGGGGTCATGAACTTCGACCGGGCTCGAGCTTGCTTCCGTCATGACTTTCCTCGTTTTCTTCCCGGCTTGGGTCGCCCTCGCCTGGGAGTTGACCGCAAGTCATCGCATGTCGCGCAGCCACTGCCAAATGGCTTTGCTCCGCCGCATGTCAGAACCGGCCGTGGCAGTGCTTGAATTTCTTGCCCGAACCGCACGGGCATGGCTCGTTCCGACCCGGCCGCCCCCACGTTTCGGGATCGTTGGCATCGAATCCTTCGCGCGCGTCGGCCATCGCCTGTCCTGCCATCGCCTTCGCCTTGACCGGCGGCGGGCGCTGGATGATCCTCTGTCGGGGCCGCTCTTCCGGCTTGGCGGCGTCGCCCTGCGCCTGCCGCTGCCTCATGATCTGCGCGAGGATCATCTCCCGTTCCTGCTCCGTCAGCGGGCGGACCTGGGAGAGCTGGGTGGTGACATCGGCCCTCAGACTGTCGAGCAACCCGCCGAACAGTTCGAATGCCTCGGTCTTGTACTCGTTCAGCGGATCGCGCTGGGCATAACCCCTGAAGCCGACGACTGATCGCAGGTGCTCGAGAGTCGTCAGATGTTCCCGCCACTTGCGGTCGATGGTCTGCAGCAGAACCTGCTTTTCGATCTTGCGGATTCCCTCGTCGCCAAATTCCGAGGCTTTCCGTTCCATGAACTCGTCGCTTGCATCGTACAGCCGCTCGCGGATCACGTCGTCATCAACCCCGTCTTCCGAACACCAGTCGGCAACTGGCAGCTGGGGTCCGACCGTTCGCCTGATGTCCTCTTCAAGACCCTTGCCGTTCCATTGGTCGGCATACGACTTGGGCGGGATGTGGGTGGTGACGAGGTCGTCGATCACCTGGTGCCGCATGTCCTGGATGACTTCGGACACGTCGTCCGACTGCATGACCTCGCGTCGCTGTTCGAAAATCGCCCGGCGCTGGTCATTCATCACGTCATCGAAACGCAGCAACTGCTTGCGAATGTCGAAGTTCCGGGCCTCGACCTTGGCCTGCGCCTTTTCGAGAGACTTGTTGACCCACGGATGAACGATCGCTTCGCCCTCTGCCATGCCCAGCGACTTGAGGACCTTGTCCAATCGCTCGGAGCCGAAGATCCGCATCAGGTCGTCTTCGAGTGACAGAAAGAACGCCGTTCGCCCCGGGTCGCCCTGCCGCCCCGATCGACCGCGCAGCTGGTTGTCGATGCGACGGCTTTCGTGACGTTCCGTCGCAAGGACATAGAGTCCCCCGTTGGCGAGCGCCTCTTCCCGACCGGCGGCAATTTCAGCAAGGACTTCGGCGCGCACGTCCTCTTCCGCTGCGCTCTCGCCCTTGGCCTCCATCGCGCGCTGCAGGCGAATCTCGAAATTGCCCCCGAGCTGGATGTCCGTGCCGCGCCCAGCCATGTTGGTCGCGATCGTCACCGCTCCGGCAACGCCTGCATCAGCGATGATGTTGGCCTCCTGTTCGTGAAAGCGCGCGTTCAGGACATTGTGAGGAATGTTCTTCTTGCGCCCGGCCACGGTCTTCAAGGCCTCCGCATCCGCACGGAACGCTTCGGCAGCTTCCTTGTCCTTCGTCGACTCCGCGAATGACTCGAACCGACCGGCAAGTTTCTTGAGATAGCGCCCGTCGCTCAGCAGGGATGACAGGTATTCCGACTTGTCGATGGATGTCGTGCCAACCAGAATGGGCTGGCCACTGGTGTGCGCGCGGGCAATCTCGGCAACGATCGCCTCGTACTTTTCCTCGGTGGTGCGGTACACCGCATCGTGTTCATCGACGCGGACAACCTCCATGTTGGTCGGAACCTCGATCACGCCGAGACCGTAGATCTCCGAGAACTCCTCGGCCTCGGTCATCGCCGTCCCGGTCATCCCGGCGAGCTTGTCGTAAAGCCGGAAGTAGTTCTGGAACGTGACCGATGCGAGTGTGATGTTCTCGGCGCGAATGGAAACGCCTTCCTTGGCCTCGATCGCCTGATGCAACCCGTCCGACAGCCGGCGTCCGGGCATCATGCGCCCCGTGAACTCGTCGATCAGCATCACTTCGCCGTTTCGAACGATGTATTCCTTTTCCTTTCGGAACAGCAGCCGGGCTCGCAGGGCCTGGTTGATGTGGTGCACCAGCGTCGTGCTCTCGGGATCGTAGAGCGACTGCTCGACCGGCAGGAGGCCCTTGTCCTGCAACAGGGCCTCGACCCGTTCGTTTCCGTCGTCAGTCAGGGTGACCGAACGGGTCTTCTCGTCGATCGTGTAGCAGGCGTCGTCGAGATCGGGGATCAGCGCATTGACCGACACGTAAAGGTCGGAGCGGTCTTCCGACGCCCCTGAAATGATCAGCGGCGTTCTGGCCTCGTCGATCAGGATCGAGTCGACTTCGTCCACGATCGCGAAATTCAGGTCGCGCTGAACCATCTGCGACAACTCGGACTTCATGTTGTCCCTGAGATAGTCGAATCCCAGTTCGTTGTTGGTCGCATAGGTCACGTCGGCCTGATAGGCGGCCTGCTTGTCCGCTTCCTCCATGCCCGGAACGACGACGCCAGTCGTCAGGCCCAGAGCGCTGTAGATCTTTCCCATCCATTCGGCGTCGCGCCGGGCAAGATAATCGTTGACCGTCACCACGTGCACGCCGCGCCCGCTCAGCGCGTTCAGATAGACCGGCATGGTCGCAACGAGGGTCTTTCCCTCGCCCGTCTTCATCTCGGCGATGTTGCCCCGGTGCAGGAAGATCCCGCCCACGATCTGAACGTCGAACGGACGCAACCCCAGCGCGCGACGCGAGGCTTCCCTGACGTTGGCAAACGCCTCGGGCAATAGATCATCGAGCGATTCGCCCTGTGCGTGGCGTTCGCGAAACACGTCGGTGCGTGCCTTGATCTCGTCATCTGACAGGCTGCTGAATTCGGCTTCGAGACTGCCGACCCGTTCCACGATGGAGCGGACTCGTCGAAGCTCCCGATCATTGGCAGACCCGAACAGCTTTCGTGTGACGGATTGAATTGCTAGCATCGGCACCTCGAACAGCCGCGCACCGACCGCTCGAGCGGCACATGGCAACGCGGCAATGAAACAGATTGACGCAAGCGCTCTATTGCCTGATTTCGTGCGACAACGTAAAGGTCAGCCAAGACTTCGGGTGCCAGTTGTTGTCCGATCATGCGTCATGAACATGCATCATGGGTGTTTCGCATGTAAGGACGGTGCCTGATCCTGTCAACGCTGCGGCAAGACGCCGAATGTCGAGCTTGCCGGGCCTGAACCCTCGTTGCCTCCGAACCGAAGGAAAACAATGATGATCCGCAAGGTGCTGTTGATGATCGCCGTCATGATTGGCCCGATCATGTCCCCCGCATGGCTTCACGGTCAGGAATCCGACGCCGAAGCGTCGGCCCCGACGGCCGACACCGTGATTGCTCGCGTCAACGGCGAAGAGATCCGCCTCGGTCACGTCATCGCCTTTGCCGGCAAGCTGCCGCCAAGATACGATCAGGTCGAATCCCGGAATCTCTACGACAGCATTGTCGACGAACTGGTCAAGCACAGCCTGCTCGCCAGGTACGGCGAAAACCAGTCGCTGCTCCTGCGATACCAGGGCGAAAACATCGCCCGAACTAACAAGGCCGAGGAAACCATTTCGACCATCGTTGGCGAACTGACAACCGAGGAACGGATCAACGCCATCTATCAGGAACAGTACGTTCAGTCTGAGGCCCAGCAGGAGTTCAAGGCGTCGCACATACTCGTCGCAACCGAGGAAGAAGCCGCCGAGATCGTGGGCGATCTGCGCGCGGGCGCGGATTTCGCGGAAACGGCAAAAGCCCGGTCGACCGGCCCGTCGGGGCCACGGGGCGGCGACCTTGGATGGTTTGCCGAGGGACAGATGGTCAAGGCGTTCGAACAGGCCGTCATGGCCATGACTGTGGGCGACATATCCGGCCCGGTCCAGTCGCAGTTCGGATGGCATGTCATCCTGCTCGAGGGAAAACGCGATCTTCCGGTTCCGTCGCTCGAAGAGGCGCGAGAGGAAATCCGCCAGTTCATCATGCAGCGCACCATCGAGACCTTGCTGCTCGAACTCACGATGCAAGCGACGGTCGAACGTCTCGACCAGGATATCGACCCCGACGTGATCAGAAACCCGGGGCTTCTCCAAGGAAATTGACCGTTCGCCCTGCGTTTTGGCGGGGCTCGCGAAGAAAGTTCATCGCCATGACCGAACCAGCGTCAACACCGCCCGACGGCGGAGAGGGCACAGTTGTTTCGCCGCTCGCGCCGAAGAACGGCTTTCCGGAATTGCCCGTCGTCAATGGCGCCGATGTCGTCACCGCTGCCAGCGGCATTCGATACACGGGTCGTGACGATGTCATGGTCATCTCTCTCGCGCCTGGCAGCGCCGTTGCCGGCGTCTTCACGCGATCGTCGACACGCTCGGAGTCGGTGCGCGATTGCGAACGGAAACTCCGCCAAGCGGGTGGCGACCACGAGGCAGCGCCAATCGGAATCCTGGCCTGTGCCGGCAACGCCAATACCTTCACCGGGAGTCACGGACGGGACTGCGTCGAAAGGACGGCATCAGCTCTTGCGGCCAAAATCGACACATCGCCAGAGCGGGTGTTCACCGCCTTCACCGGCGTCATCGGAGAACGCTTCCCGACCGATCGGGCGATCGCAGCGATCGACGGGCTTGAACTGACTGGCGGTCTCAAGGATGGGACCGACAGTTTCGCGCGAGCGGCAGCCGCCATCATGACCACGGACACGTTTCCGAAGGGTGCCGGTTGCAAGGTCCCGTTGGGCGAGACCGAAATCGCCATCAGCGGCATCGCCAAGGGTTCGGGCATGATCGCGCCCGACATGGCAACCATGCTGGCCTTTGTCGCAACCGATGCGCGCATCGATCAGGGACTGCTTCAGGAACTCGTGACCAAGGCGAACTCTGCGACCTTCAACAGCACGACGGTTGACGGCGACACCTCCACCTCCGACACGTTGATCGTCGCAGCCACCGGGCAAAGCGGTGTCGAGGTCTCCGAACAGGTGCCCGGAAGCATCAACGCCTTCGCTGACGGTCTCGAAAACGTGATGCACGATCTGGCCCTTCAGGTCGTCCGCGACGGGGAAGGCGCAACGAAACTTGTCGAGATTTCGGTGCAGGGCGGCGCTTCGCCCGACTCGGCCAAGCGCATAGCGATGACGATTGCCAATTCGCCATTGGTCAAGACAGCGATTTCGGGCGAAGACCCGAACTGGGGACGCATCGTCATGGCGGTCGGAAAATCCGGCGAGACCGTCGATGCGGACCGCCTGTCGATCAGCTTCGGCGACACCCTGGTTGCGGCCGCCGGAGAACCGGTCCAACCGGCAGACGAAATCGAGAAAACCGTTGCCCAATACATGAAACGGCCCGAGATCCGGATCACGGCCGATGTCGGCGCCGGAACGTCCACGGCCACCGTGTGGACCTGCGATTTTTCAGCGCGATACGTCGAGATCAACGCCGACTACAGATCATGAAACTAGTCGTTGTCGCGGCCGCTGCCCTGATCGACCGCGACAGCCGGGTGCTGCTCGGACGTCGCCCCGACGGCGGGTTTCTGGGCGGTCTGTGGGAGTTCCCGGGCGGCAAGCTCGAGGAGGGCGAGACGCCGGAACAGGCGCTCGTTCGCGAATTGCACGAAGAGCTCGGAATCCGGACCTGGGACAGCTGTCTGGCTCCGCTTGCCTTCGCCTCCCACAGCTACGAGTCGTTCCACCTTCTGATGCCGCTTTTTGCCTGCCGAAAATGGGACGGCATCGCCATGCCCCGCGAGGGACAGAGACTCAAGTGGGTCGCGAAATCGGAACTCGACGACTATCCGATGCCGCCCGCTGACAAGCCGCTCATTCCCATCCTCAGAGAGTGGATCTGAGACACGCGTCTTATCGCCAGCCCGACAGTTCCGTTTTCACGATATCGGCGAGCAATTGCACATGATCGGGCGATTCGTTGAGGCATCGGATGTACTGGAAACGCCGTCCGCCCGCATGCTGGAACGCCTCGCAGATCTCGCCCTTGATTTCCTCGAGGGTTTCCACGCAGTCCGAGGCAAAGCCCGGAGCCATGATCGCGATTCTGTCCTTGCCGCTCTGGGCGAGGCGCGCGACCTCCTCGACCGTGTAGGGCTTGAGCCATTCCTCGCTGCCGAAGCGCGACTGAAAGCAGGTGCGGACGGTTCCTGACGGCCAGCCGAGTCTCTCCGCCAGCAGTCTCGAGGTCTTTTGGCAGTGACAGTGATACGGGTCGCCTTCGAGCAGATAGCGTTCGGGAAGACCGTGATATGACAGGACGAGGGCATCGGGCACCTCTTCGCCCAAGGTGCGCTCCACCGATTTGGCCAGCGCCTCGATGTACAATGGATGATCATGATAGGGCGGGACCGTGCGAAACGCGGGCTGCCACTTCATGTTCATCAGCGCCCGGAAGGCCTGGTCGTTGGCCGTTGCGGTCGTTGTTGCCGAATACTGGGGATAAAGCGGAAAAAACAAGATCTTGGTGCATCCCCTGTCGCACATGGATTGCAGGACTTTTTCCGTCGACGGGTTTCCGTATCGCATGCAGAAATCGACCACGATCTCGTCGTCGTCAGCCAATGCCTCGGCCAGTCTTTCGGCCTGGTTTCGGGTGGTCGTAAGCAGCGGACTCTCGTCCAGCTCCCAGTTCCAGATCTCCTTGTAGGCCTCGCCCGAGGTGAACGGTCTCTTGGTCAGAATGACCAGTTGGAGAAGCGGTTGCCAGAACCACGGCGAATAGTCGATCACCCGCCGGTCCGAGAGAAACTCGCCCAAGTATCTTCGCATCGGCCAGTAGCTGGTGTCATCGGGCGTCCCCAGATTGGCGATCACCACGCCGATCTTGCCTGTGCGGACCTCTGGGTGATCCTCCTCGGCATCGGCCGGGCGCGCGAAGGCGCCTGAGGCGACCTCGGGGTTCTGTTCCGTGTCGGATTGTTCATCCATCGTCATCGCCGGCTTTGCTCCTGTTTGCTCCACTCTGGTCTTGCATTCGACGCATGTCCTGATCATCCCCCTCGCGATATTCCTCGGTGCCAAGCGCGTCAGCCAGGCGGGTCGTGGCGCTTCCGGGGCGGAGCGGCAGCTGCTGGTTTTCGTGGGGCGCCCAGCCTGACAGGTAGATCATCTCGAAGGTGGCCATCACCCGTCCCGATTCGTCACTGAAATGCGTTTCGTAATGGCTGATCATTGCTGCCAGCGTGTCCCGCCGCAACCATGTCTTTCGGCGATCGACGAGCGCATTGGTCTCGCCCATCGCGCGCAGGTCCCTCATCAGCGCGAGCGGCGATGAATAGGCGACTCTCAACGTGTCGCTGTCGGCGACCGGCAGGGCAAGGCCCGCTCGCGGCAACAGGTCTCCGAGGCTCCTGATGTCTCCCATCGGCGCGACCCGCGGGCTGACCCCATTCTCGATCAGGCTTTCCCCGTGAGCGAATGCTGTCCTGAGTTCAACGAGCGTCTGTCCGCCGAACATGACAGCGAGCAACAGCCCATCCGGCTTCAATGCCCGTCGCGCCTGTATCAGCTGCCCGGTCGGATCGTTCGCCCAGTGAAGCGACAGGGCCAGTACAACCAGATCATGCGCCCCGGCATTCAGCGAAAGCTCGTCGCCGTCGGGGATGCATGCACATGCTTTGGGGAATCCCAGCCAGGCCTGCCAGTCTCTGGCCTTCCAGCCCACGATCGCGGGATTGCGGAAGTCGCGATTGATCGTCTTGAGGCGTCCGGTGATCTGGCGAGCGGCGCATTCGTGAAAAAACCATGCTGACTTGGGCGATTGCATCGCCCGTGCCCGTTGCATGGCGAGTTTTTGGTGATCGATGATCGAGGGCGGCAGCATCACGGTGGCCCCGCATGGCCTGCATCTGCTGTCGTCATCGCCTCGCGACTGCGGCAGCGGCGTGCGGTTGTCAGCCCAGAACGAACCATGCGCGGACTCTCGAGCCGACCGCGGTCAATCCGGGCTGCCTGCTCAAAAACGAATGGTCGGAGATGCAGGGTCCAACCGTCTGCGTCTCCACCAATCATTGTCACCGCCTGCGCATCCATGACCGTTGATGGAAATCGATCCGTCGCCACCCGTCATCCGTCGCTTTACGAACCAGTTTCCGGGTGGGCCTCGACGAAAACCCTAACTGACGATGGTCACATTGGTTGCGGTTGGCTGGCCTGTCTTGGGATTCCGGCCAATGTCGAACTCGACCCTGTCGCCGACCCTGAGATCATTGAAGCGCTCGCGCGATTCGCCCGCCCCGTCGTAATCCATCCATGTCGCGTGAAAGAACAGGTTCTCGTGACCGTAATCGGGTTTGATGAAACCGAAGTCACGCCCGACCGGAAGGTTGATGATGACACCGGTGCCCCATTCGACATCGGCGCCATCGCCCTCTTCGTCGTGATCGAGGTTGGAGTCGGACGGGCCGTGATCATAGGTCGAGAACCGAGAGACCTCGTCAACGGGCCTTGGCTGTTCATCCATGAACATCTGGTTGATCAGCGGATCATCCTGACGGGCCTCGTCATCAACCAGAGAGTGCATCATGACCGGATAGGGAACCGCATCGAGCAGCGAGTGCGCGGTCCTGAGAGTGAGGGCTCCATCCTCGGACTGCATGTCCCATGCGGTGACCATCACCTGACAATCCAGCCCGTTCAACCGCTCGACGAGATGAATGAAGTCACCGTCTCCGGTGATCAGGACAATGAAGTTGATCTTGCCGCCAACGGCTGCTCCATAGGCATCGAGGGCCAGCAGAATGTCGACCCCTCGCGCTCGGACGCGACCGTCGTCGAGCGTTGCGACGGGTATGAAATGCGTCATGACGCGCGCCTTCATCAGCGCGTCTTCGAATTTTCGCTCTCCGAGTAGCTTTCCGCGCTTGTCCACGTCATCGGCCGAAAACCGCCCGCGGTAATAATGCGCCTCGACGATCTGGCAGAACCGGGGCGCGACTCCGGTCTGAGTAGCCACTTCATGGCGCAGAAAATCGTGAAACCCCGCGATCGAGATCCGTGCTCGCCGCGGATGGTGATAACGATAGAAATTGCTGACACGGGCAAAATAGCTCCCGTCATAGTACAAACCGATTCGCATCATGATCTTTCTCCTGACAATTCGGGGGCGAGGTCGACAACTCCTCCGTTCGTGGGTTCATCGGTCCCACGGCACATGTCGCTCTTGCCCCAGTCACACTCCTGTTGTTCAACCCTGTCATTCACCCGATTCGGTATTGTCGCACCTTGAGATCCGAGCGCTGTTCGCCGGATCTTTGGTCCTCAAGCACCGAATGCGCCGGCGTTTGACTGCTCCACCTCTCGAAGACTTCCATCGACATCGATTTGGCCACTTGGAACACGGTCACCACGCATTCGACTGGCAAGGCAGCCAAAAGGCGGCGGTCCCATGTGCCCGCATCGCTGCAAATCACTTTGGCATGGAATTCGCACGAGTATTCCCACCGGCTGCCGCAGCAGACCGACTTCAGTTAATTTTTCGACTGCCTCCCTCTTACCTCGGACGCCGATTGTCAAGGCATGTTCAAAGATTCCCGTTGATTTTTTGGGCAATATCGCGACAGGTGCAGAGTGTCCGGCTCCGATGTCTCGCGCTTTATCGAGACTGGTGACGCACTGAGCCGGGACATTTGCCTGCAGAACTCAATGCTGCCTAGGCAATCGGCGGACGAGCGACACTGCAATCTGGAACCATGTCGCCGAACCGCCGGATCACGAAAGGGATCGTTGTGTTCAAGAGTCCAACTGGCGGCTTCATCCTCGCTGTGCTTGCAACGATTCCCTGCACGACGGCCTTCATTCATTTCGGAGTTCCCTTGCCCGCATTGCTGGGACCGATGGTGGGTTGTCTGATCGTCGCACTGGCCGGCTTCCCGATCGAGGATGCCGGCATGTACGGCACTCTGGCCCGCGTGTGTCTGGGTGTCGTTATCGGAACGACGTTCACGCCCGAGATCGTCGCCAACATAATCACCATGTCGCATTCACTGGCGCTCATTCCAGCATTTGTTCTCGTGATTGGCGGTGTTGGATACGCTTTTTTTCGGCTCATCGGCTTCGACCGCCAGACAGCGTTCTATTCGGCCATGCCTGGAGGCCTGCAAGACATGCTGATTCTGGGCCAGCAGGCAGGTGGAAACGTGCGGGCCATGTCGCTCGTCCATGCGACCAGGGTTCTGGTCATATTCACGCTTGTCCCGTTCGCCATCACGTTGGTCTGGGGACTGGACCTGACCGGTCGCGTCGGCAGCCGAGCAATGGAGGTGCCAATCAGCGACATGGTCCTGATGGTGATATCTGGATTGCTGGGCTGGCAGATTGCGAAGAGGATCAAATTTCCCGGAGCCTCGTTCATTGGCCCGCTGGTCGTCACGGCAATTTGCAGCATGTCCGGCTTGATCAACTCGCGTCCACCGGCGGAGGCGTTCATCGCCGTCCAGTTCATCATCGGACTGGTTGTCGGAACGCGGTATTCCGGCATCACCATAAATGAACTCCGAACCTACGTGATCGCGGGAATTGCCTATGTCACGATCATTGGTGTTGTGTGCCTGACACTGATCGTCGTCATCACTCGCTTGCTGGGCCTCGAGCCGCTGGACACTTTTCTTGCCTTCTTGCCGGGCGGACAGCCGGAGATGGCGGTCATCGCGGTCGCGTCGGGTGCCGATGTCGCGTTCGTGGCAACCCATCACGTTTTCCGACTCCTGCTCGTCATATTCTGTGCGCAACTGTTCCTGGGGTGGTTGCGCCGACAGTGATCGGATCGGTCATCAGCCAGTGCCCCCTATTGAGCCGGACCGAGACTTCGGCACTGCTTCCGCCTTGATGTCTTGGCATGTCAATCGCGCGCCATGGCTTGACCGAGCGAATTGACCAGGATCCGGCAATTGCAAATCGCAATCGTCATGAGTCATGATGGCATCATCGAAGATTGCGGCGAGAGCATGCCGAATGCGCCGCTTTTGTTCTTACGGGAGACCGGCCATGCCAAACATTGACCACAGTCAACCCTTGATGGCCCTCCTGGCGGCGACCGGCCTGGCTCTGACCGGTTGCGGGCCGGAAACGGCATCCACACCGCCAACATCAACACCGAGCCTGGAAGCTGCAGCAAGAGCGGATCAGACCTATTGCCTTGATGCGGTGGATCGAGCCGGGGAGGATTGGTATGCCACCGTCTTCCGGGACGATATCCGTCGCTGCGCATCGGTCGAGGGGATCAATCGCAGTAAACTTCTGTATCGAGTCGCGAACCCCATTTTCCGCGATGACAAGAGCGCTTCGGCCACCCGTGCCGTCCTGGCAACCGGGGTCGACCCAGACGATGCAGGTCGGGGATCGGACACGCCCCTTGCATTCTGGTCAACGTATGGCTGGGAGTGGCAGTCCAACTACGTTTGGACGCGATCTTCGACGATTGACGAAGCGGTCGTAAGGGCCTTTCTCGAAGCCGGTGCCGACCCAAACGCCGTTTTTTCGAAAAACAGATATGGTGCCGCGAGATCGTTGCTCCCGTTGCTCAGGGGGTCCATGAAAACCGATCTGTACCGCATTGTTGACAGTGTCTCTCGTGACAAGTTTGACCATGAATGGCGTGTCTTGCACGCAGCCATTGCCACTCACAAACCGACCAGCACCATCAAGGCCCTGCTCGAACACGGCGCGGATCCGAACCTTACCGTTGCACCGGGTCAGGACTGGACCGCACTGCACGTCGCCGCGTTCATGGCCCGCCCCGATGTCATCAGACTGCTGCTCCGACACGGTGCCGATCCTCATGCCGTCACCAGCTACCAGAAATGGACGGCAATCCACGTTATCACCCAAGGAGGTACTTGGCAGGGCACCGCCGAGTCTGGGCATCTCCTGCTCGATGCCGGCATCGATCCCACGCTCAAGGACCGAAACGGACAAACCGCATGGGATTTGATCATCGATAGGTTCACGGCCGAAGACTTGCGAACGGCACCAGAAGAAGTCCACGAAGTGCTCGACCGGCTGCTCGCCGCAACTGCAAGTTGACGATCGTGCAATACGAACCGCGCTTCAACTCTCGGTTGGGGAAAGTGATCGTTGCGTTTGGTTTCTGAACGCGTTTGTGGATGAATGCGACCAATCAGAAACATCCGGGTGAAGACGCGACGATGAAAACACCGTGGGAACAATCGGCGATTGCAGTGACCGATGCGGAATCGTGGAGATGCAGGACCTTGCCCGCTATCTCCGGACGTTGCACGACAATGGCTATCGGGACCGAGCCCGCAGTTGGCAGGAAAGCCCGGGTTCGAAACTCGACCGACTGGTCGTTCGTCGATTGCTGGTCAGGAATCGCTTCGTGTTCCGGAAATTGGCCAATTGATCAATTCCAGCTACGCGATTTGGGAACCGTGAATTACTGCAATTTGGTGCCATTTCGGTCGGTTACTTGATCATGAACAAGGAAACTATTTTCGACCGGCCACTCGTCGGCTTGGGTCTTGCGGCATTCGGGTCTGTGTCCTTCGGGGTAATCTTTGCTCATATGGGGGTACCCCTGCCAGCCGTGCTGGGACCAATAGTAGCGACCCTTATCGTCGCATCGGCCGGCTTCCGGATTCATGACGTCGGCTTCTACGACCCGTTGATCCGTGCGTGTTTGGGTGTCGTGGCCGGAACGACATTCACGCCCGATATTGTCACAAACATTCCCGTAATGGCGATGTCATTGGCGCTCGTTCCGCCCTTTGTTTTTTTCATTGGCTACGCAGGATTTGCATTTCTGAGGCTCGTCGGTTTTGACCGCCTGACGTCCTTCTATGCGGCCATGCCCGGAGGCCTGTATGAAATGCCAATCATCGGCAAGCGGGCCGGCGTAGAATTTTGGAACGTACGCGCCATAAGGCTGGTTCATGCAACAAGGGTCTTGGTCATTCTCGCGCTTGCCCCTTTTGCCATCGAGTTTGTGTTGGGAGTGAATCTGTCCACCTTGGTCGGAAGCCAAGCAGCCGATGTACCACTCCGCGAGATGGCCTTGATGTTGATTTCGGGAGTTGCGGGTTGGCTGGTTGCCGCAAGAATCGGGCTGCCCGGAGCTCCATTTGTCGGCCCGCTCATCCTCACCGCTCTCTGCACTGTGTCCGGCTTAATCAATTCTCTGCCGCCCCAGGACCTGTTTTACCACGCTCAGTTCTTTCTCGGAATGTTCATCGGAATGAAGTTCTCGGGATACGCCTTCAAGGAACTCCGAACCTATGTTGCGGCAGGTATTGCCCACGTCATGTTCACTGGTATTTTGAGCTTGATTCTGATCACTGTCATTATCCGCTTTCTTGGCCTCGAACCGCTGGATGCCCTGATCGCCTTCTTGCCGGGCGGCCAACCGGAAATGGCAGCCATTGCAGTCGCGTCTGGATCAGATGTTTCATTCGTGGCAACCCACCACGTCTTGCGAGGCCTGCTCGTCGTTTTCTTTGTGCAGTTCTTGTTGCGACGACTGCAAAGTCAGTGACCGGTATCGGTCATCAACAGCTGTCCTCGGTTCAACAGGGCTGAGGCGTCCGTGCTGGACATTCTTCTGAGCCTTGACCAATCAATCAAAACCATGAATTGACCCAACATCTTGGCCATGGACCGGAGATTGCAGGATGCGATGGCTGCGAACCGTGACGGCTTCGATAACCAATGCAGGGCGCACAAATTGCGCCTGATTTGCTCTTGTGGGAGACTGATCTTGCCACTCAATGTTGACAGACACCCAGCGATAACCTGGCTCGTGGTAGTCGGCTTGGCTCTGGTCAGCTGTGGGCCAGAAACGGCGACCACGCCTCCGACATCGAAGCCGAGACTGTCGGCAGGAACAGGTGTCGATGTGGCCAACTGCAACCATGCGGTCCGACCCAAGGCCACGATGCACTGGTACGCCGCAGCAACCCCGGATGACCTGCGACGGTGCATGATGGTGGAGGGGATAGATCGAAGGGAACTTCTTTACAGAGCCGCCAGCCCCATTTTCCGGGACGATGACCAAGCTTCCGGTATTCAAGCATTGCTTGCAACCGGCCTCAATCCCAACGACAGCCCTTTCCGATCAAAGCCGTTGACATTCTGGTCATCATCCGGATGGCGACGGATGGATATTGCACGTTCAGCAGAGGCCGACGAAGCGGTTGTTCGAGCCTTGCTCGAGGCCGGTGCTGATCCAAATGTTTTAAGCGATGACATGAGGGTTGGTGTATCGAGGCCCATTCTTCCCGTTCTCAGAGCTGCCCGCCGCAATGACCCGGCAGGTTTGCCCCCAAAGGTGAACACATTCCGAATCAGGCAAGAGTGGCGCATCCTGCACGCAGCCATCGGCTCCAACCGCCCAATCGGATCGATCGCCGCTCTGCTTGAATACGGTGCCGACCCGAACCTCACCGTGGCGCCGGGTCAGGACTGGACCGCACTGCACGTCGCGGCCTTCATGGCTCGCCCCGATGTCATCCGTCTGCTGCTCGAACACGGCGCAGACCCGCACGCGGTCACCAGCTACCGCAAATGGACGGCGCTCCACGCGCTGGCCGAAGGAGGCGCGGGGGCGGGGACGGCGGAATCCGGCCATCTGCTTCTCGACGCCGGCATCGATCCCGCGATCGAGGATCGCAAGGGACGAACCGCATGGGATCTGGTCGCGGCACGGCTCACGCCGGAGCGTCTCCAAGCGGCTCCGCCCGAGGTCCGCGAAGTCCTCGCCCGACTGAAAAGGGAAACTGAGGGATAAGAGCCATGCCGAAACGAGCGACATTCCTGCTCATGGTTGGCAGGCTGATCATTGTGCTCGGTTTTTTTTGGGCGCTCGTGTGGATGACTGCGGGCAATCAGAAACATTCGGATGACAAAGCACAGATGCATCGAGCGTGGGAGCAACCAGCCATCGCGGTGACAAATACGGGCATCATGGCGGTGAGGAACCTCACCCGATTATCCCTGCATGATGGTTGACAAACGAAATTAGGGCCGAGTCCGCAAATCGAACTGGGACGCAACCTGGCATGAGCGCCCAGTCTCGAACCTCGACCATGTGACCCTTTGTCGATTTCTGGTCTGGAATCGTTTCGTGTTGCAGCATTCAGCTTACAATCAACTCCAGCTGCACGATTTCGGGAGCGAAAGAGGCTGTGATTTGGGGCTGTTTCATTTAATCGTCGGATCATGAAGATGAAAAAAGCCATTTCCGACAAGCCATTTCATGGCCTTGTTCTTGCCGCGATCGCTGCGTTGGCCTGCTTTTATCTTTTTATTGACTTGGGGTTACCCCTGCCTGTCTTGCTCGGAACCGCGTTAGGGTTTTTGATCATCGCGGTGTCGGGCTTCCGCATCGAGGATCTCGGATTCTACGATCCTCTCACCCGTGCGTGTTTGGGCGTGGTGTTCGGAACGGCATTCACCCCCGAGATTGTTGCCAACGTTCCCGACATGGCGAAATCATTGGCACTCGTTCCGCCCTTCGTTTTTGTCATTGGCTATGCAGGATTCGCTTTTTTGAGGCTCGTCGGTTTCGACCGGCTGACAGCATTCTATGCGGCCATGCCGGGCGGCCTGAATGAAATGCCGGTCATGGCCAAGCGGGCCGGCGTATCTCCGTGGGACATGAACGCCATAAGGCTGGTCCATGCCACAAGGGTCCTGGTCATTATCGCGCTTGTCCCGTTTGCCATTGAATTGATCCTGGGAGTGAACCTGGCCCTTCGCTTCGGAAGTCAAATGGCCAACTTGCCAACCCAAGACATCGCTCTGATGCTGATTACAGGAGTCGTTGGTTGGCTGGTTGCCGCACGAATCGGGCTCCCCGGAGCCCCATTTGTCGGCCCGTTGATCCTCACCGCATTCTGCACGTCGTCAGGCTTGATCAATTCTGTGCCGCCTCAAAAAGTATTTTCCTTTTCTCAGTTTGTGGTCGGAACGGTCATCGGGACCAGGTTTTCCGGATACACATTCAAGGAACTGCGAACCTACGTGGCAGCAGGAGTCGCCTATGTCGTGTTCATCGGTGCCTTGAGCCTGGTACTGATCATTGTCATTACCCGATTGCTGGGCCTGGAACCGCTGGACGCCCTGATCGCTTTCTTGCCTGGCGGCCAACCGGAGATGGCAGTCATTGCAGTCACGTCTGGATCCGATGTTGCGTTCGTGGCGACCCACCAAGTCTTCCGTGTCCTGCTCGTCGTTTTCTTCGTGCAGTTGTTGTTGCGACGACTGAATCGACACTGAGCAGTACTGGTCATCGACCTCGCATCCTCGTTTAGCCGGGCCGAGTTTCCCGCTTTGGAAATGCCTCGATGCCATGGAACCTCTGGCCTGCGAACGTGCGGCTGCAACTGAATTCAACCTTCCGGTCTGTCCAATGATGATGGTGCGCGGCCCATTTGCACTATGGACAGGTCGGTTTCGGATGGAGTTTAATGTCTTGAAAACAGGAGGAGTTCGAAATGTCGATTTTTTGCAGACGTGCAGTATTGGGAGCGTCACTGGCAGCGGCCACATCTGTCTGTCTTGCCTGGCCAGCAATGGCCCAGGAGCCAATTCGGCTCGGCGTCCCAACGGCCCAGTCGGGGCCGGTCGGTGTCGCAGACCATCAGGACTGGATGAATGGTGTCACTCTCGCCGTTGAAGAGATCAACGCCGCTGGCGGGGTCAACGGTCGCATGATCGAGATCGACAATGTCGATCAGGACATTCTGACGCCCGAGGGGACATTGGGAGCGATGCAAAACCTGATCGAAGGCGGAGCGCACGCGATCATCTCGCCCTTTGTTCTGATCCCGCAGCCGGCAATGGATGCGGCCGCTTCGACGGGCATTCCATATCTTCACGGCAACACGTCGTCGCCATCGCTGGAACTGTTCCGATCTGACCCGCAAAAATACCGCAACGTCTTCCAGATCGACGTTGAAGAGGCGTGGTACGGGTCAGGTTTCATCAACTTCCTCTCGGATCTGAAGGCATCGGGCACATGGACGCCCAAGAACAACAAGGTTCACATCGTCCAGGAACAGATCGCCTACACTCAGATCATCTCGCAGGCGACCCAGGACGCGATTGCCGCTTCCAACGGAGAATGGGAATTGGCGGAAGTCACGGACATTCAGTTTCCGGTGCAGGATTGGTCGCCAGTAATGCGCGCGCTGCATGACAGCGACGCTGGAGTGATCATGATCGACCATTGGGTCGCGGCGGAACTGGCCTCGTTTGCCCAGACTTTCGTTTCCGATCCTGTCGAGGGTTCGCTCGTGTACCTGCAATACGGCCCGTCCCAGCCTGAATTTCTCGACCTTGCCGGCGAGGCCGCGAACGGATTTGTCTGGGGGTCGGTCCTCGGCACGTACGCCGATGCGCAGGGCATGGAGTTTCGCGAGAAATACCAGGAACGATTCCCGGGAACCATGGGCATGGTCTACACCGGTTCCGGTTACGACACCGTGCTTATCCTGGCCAAGGTCTGGAGCGAGGTCGACCCAAGCGATTTTGATGCCGTCGGCAATGCGATCCGCGACATCACCTACCGGGGCACGGCGGGCACCTACACCTTTGCCAACGAGTCCCAGACGCCAATCAGCTATCCGAACCAGACGGATGACCCAGAGGCGGGTCAGGCCCATTTGATTTTCCAGGTGCAAGACGACGCGCACCGGATCATTTCGCCCGATCCCTTCGCCGAGGTCCCGTTCCAGCCGGCATGGTGGATGGAATAGGTCCGAGCGCAAGCTCGTGTCGGAGCAGACAAGGAAGGGCATTTTCGGCTGCCACGGGGTCAACATATCCTTTGGCGGCCGAGCCATTCTGGATGACGTCGGCATGCATGTCCACAACCACGAAATCCTCGGGTTGGTTGGACCAAACGGGGCGGGAAAGACTTCGCTTTTCGAGGTCGTGTGCGGGCGATACACGCCAAGTTCGGGACAGGTGTGGCTTGGTAACGACGACGTAACCGATTGGAACATCCACGATCGCGCCAGGGCGGGTTTGGCGCGCACGTACCAAAGCCCGGTGGTCCCGGGCGCCATGACCGTGGCCGAGGTTTTTCGCGCCGCCCGGTTCTCGCACCGCCCTTTCTTGACACGTTTCGACGCCGAATGGGGCGCGCATCTTGCTCACTTCAAGCCACCTTGGGACATGCCGTCCGGGAAGCTGGGCACATTTGATCGACGCAAACTGCTGTTGGCGTGCCTATTGATGCGTCGACCGAGAGTCCTGTTGCTGGACGAACCGGCGTCGGGCTTGATCAATTCGGAGATCGACGAGCTTGACCTGATCATTCGTCGTCTGGTCGACGAATTCTCCATGGCCGCTGTCCTGATCGAACACCGGCTGGAACTGCTGTCGGCCATTGCCGATCGCACCGTCGTTCTGGACCTTGGCAAGGTCATCGCGACTGGTTCGCCGCGCGACGTGTTCAATGATCCGCGCGTCCATGCGGCCTATTTCGAGGAACCCGCCGATGCCTGAGGTGCTTGCCATCGAAGGGCTGACGGCCGGATACGGGCCGCTGCGAGTTCTCCACGAGATCGACTTTCGCGTCGAAGAGGGTGAGCGCGTCGGGCTTGTGGGGTTGAACGGGCACGGGAAAACGACACTTTTTCGGGCCGTCGCCCACATGGTGGGATGGCAAAGCGGCTCGATTCGATTGAACGGCGTCGAGATCGGCGGGACACGATCGACAGGTGCGGGGCGTCGAACGAGCGGGATCGTTCGTCAAGGCTTGGCGATGACCCCCGAGGGCGACGCGATTTTTCCGGGACTTACCGTTCGCCAGCATCTGGATTGCGGGGCCTATTCGCGGCTGGCATGGCGCGAACGGCGCAAGCGGCGCGACATGGTGATGGATATCTTTCCCCCGCTGCGAAAGCTAGAGGACGCATTGGTCGGAAAGCTGTCGGGTGGCGAACGTCGCATGGTTTCGGTTGGACGGGCCTTGATGGTGGATGCATCGCTGTACTTGATCGACGAGCCTTCGCTGGGTCTCGCTCCAAAGATCTCTGCCAGCGTTGTCGAAGCCCTGTTCTCCTTGCCGACCGAAGGCCGTGCAATGGTGATCGCCGAACAGAACGTCGCGCTGTTGAGCAATCGGGTAGACCGCATGATTGGAATGCATGCCGGACGCATTCGCGGCGATGTCGGCCATGTGGGGTTGGTTTAGTTGGCGGCAGAGATTTTCGGCACCATCGTCCACGGGCTCAACCTCGCGGCGATCTACGGTTTGATGGCGATCGGCATTTCGATCCTGTGGTCGTCGATCGGCATGATAAACATGGCTCACGGGGCCACTTTCGCCGTTTCGGGCTACGCGGCCTGGCTCGCGGCATCGGCAGCCAAGCCCGTCATTGCGGCGGCGCTGGGAAAGACCCTGGCGGCAAAGCTCGCCATGGCCGGCGTGACAGTCGGTGCAGGTGCGCTGGCCGGCGCTGCATTTGGCGCGCTCATCTACGTGCTGGCCTTCTTGACCATTCACGACAAGCCAAATTATGCGGTTCGCTCCCTGATCGTGACGTTGGCGATCAACCTTGCGACGGTTCAGATGCTGCTTTGGTACTTTGGCCCTCGCCAACGCGCGCTGCCCAAGATGTTCGGCTTTGGTCGATTCAAGATTGGCGACGTGCCAATCCGATATGACCAGTTGGGCGCGATCCTGTCCACGGCGGTGATTCTCGGGCTGGTCCTGCTGTGGCTGCGGGTCAGTCGAAAAGGCTTGGAAATCCGCGCCATGATGCAAAACCCCGAAGGCGCGGTGCTGTCCGGCATTTCCGTTCGTTGGACCGCCTTGCCTGTCACCATTGTGACCGGAGCATTGGCGGGCATCGCCGCAGTCCTTTTGGGTCAGACGATTTTCGTCAGTCCGACCGCAGGTTCCATTCCGTTGATCAAGGGATTGATCATCGCGCTGCTGGGCGGGCTCGGGTCGGTGCCTGGAGCCGTTGCTGGGGCGATCATCATCGGGTTTCTGGAAGCTGGGGTGGGAGCCATCCCGTTCCTCGGCCAGCGCTATGTGCTGTTTGCCACTTTCACTTTCATCATCGCGGTCTTGATCGTCCGTCCACGCGGACTTGGCGGTCTGCTGGACACGACGCGGGAGTAGTCGGGTGGACGGCGAAACCAGATGTTACCAGATCGGGCAGCGCCCGGACGAGTTTCTGTTCTATCCCCCGAAGGATGTCGCGCTCAAACGCCGGCGCCTCCCGTTCACCCGACGCCATCTGCTGAAATGGCGAAGCCGGGCAAATGCGAAATCGCTGCGCCAGGAACGTCGCCTCGATGACAAGCGCCCCCTTTGGTGGGCCATCGGGCTGGGTGCACTGCTGGTGGCGACGCCGTTTGCGTCTAATTCCTTCATCACGATCGCCGCCATTTTCTGCATGTTTGCGGCCATCAACGTGTTGTGGACGCTGGTCATTGGAACGGCTGGAATATTCTCGCTGGCCACGCTCGCTATCGTCGGGATCGGCGGTTATGTCGGTGCCGCGCTCAACGTCTATGCGGGTCTTCCGTGGCCGCTCGTGTTCGTGGCCGGAACGATTGCCGGATTGGTGGTCGGGGTGGTCTTGGCGTTGCCGTCCACCCGGCTCGACGGGCTCTACTATGCGCTCTTGACGCTCGGCTTTGCCGAGATCTGCCGGGTGTTCGTCGTGCAGCTCAAGGCGCTGACCAAGTTCAACGGTTCGATCAACAATATCGACAGTTTCATTCCCGACGAATGGTTCCTGCAACGCCCAGGGCTGATCCTGGGATTCTTCGGGGCCTTTGCCGTCTTGTTGCTGGCGTTGCTGGTCTTCCGATTGGTCAACTCCGAACGGCTGGGAATGATGTTGCAGACCGCCCGCGAAGAACCCGGAGGCGAGGCCTTTGCCGAGGCGATCGGCATCGACTATCGCCGCGCCCGCCTGCACGTTTTCCTGATCACCTCGGCCGGCCTGGGCTTCATCGGCGCCTTCTACGCGATGTTCTACATGTCGATCTCGCCGGCGATCTTTTCGCTCGATCAGCTGATGCTGCTTTTCGCGATGATCGTCATCGGCGGCCTTGGGCGATCGGAAGGCGCCGTGATCGGCACTGCCATCGTCGTGGTGATCGACAAGGGCCTGATCGACCTTGGGCCGCTTCGCATTCTGCTGATTGCCGCCATCATGCTCGGGGTCACGATATGGTCCCATAACGGGATTGTCGGCATTCGCGATCAGTTCCGGAATTACAGAAATCGAAAGAGGACCGAAGCGCGTGCGCGGCGGACCGAAAAAGGGGGTGAGGTCATGCCCGAAGAGGCAATTGAATTCTCCGACAAGCAGGAAATCTACTACCGGCGCTTCCAAAAGCGCCTGCGAGAAAGTCTCAAGTCCCTGGTCACGGACGAGCTGATCGAGGAGCATCGGCTTGACCCGCTGGGCAAGCATTCCGACGCGCTCAACCGCGTGCTCAACTATTTCCGTCGCGGCGAAATGGCGGACAAGTACGCGATCATGCGTCAGCCTGACGGGTTTCACAAATACAAGATCGTTGCGTTCTCGGGCGAACGCAGCACGCCGCCGCGCCTGGTGGATGACCGGGTCTACGAAGACATCAACGAGGCCTATCACGCAGTCTTTCTGCTGCGCGTGAACGACCTTTTGGAAAGCTGACATGACCAATGCCAGAATATTCGGGTATGCCGACCCTCTGAACGCGACTGCCGGGCAATCGGTTGACTTCATGATTTCGGTGGAGGGGCGTTCCGAGGTCGACGCGAAGCTTGTGCGCCTCCTTCACGGCGACGAAAACCCCGACGGCCCCGGATTTGTCGAAGAAGAGATCGCGGTCGATCTTCCCGCGAAGTTGAAGGTCAAGCGCCAGTTCACGCAGATCGGGTCATTCGCCCGATGCGTCGACCCTGACCGGGTTCTTGACGGGCTCGGCAGTTTCACGCTCTTTGCCCATGTCTATCCCACGCTCGTGAAAGCGGAGCGGCAGATGATCCTTGGGCGTTGGCAAATCGAGGGCAACCGCGGTTACGGCCTCGGGATCGACCCTCAAGGCTTCGCGGCGCTCTGGGTTGGCGACGGCGACACCGTCGATCAGATCACGACCGAAATGCCCCTTGTCCCTCATGCGTGGTATTTCATCGCTGCGAGCCTTGATGCTGACAGCAAGAAGGCGAGCCTGCATGTCATCAATTGCGTGAATTCCTGGAATTCCCGAATCTCGACCGTGGTTCCGTTCGAAAACGACACCTGGGTCGAGGAAACCTTGCGCGTGGTTCCAGCAACGACCGAGGATGACGCCGAATTCCAGCTCGCGGCAGCCACGGCCTGGAACTCCGAACGCGGCCAATATGCGGCGTTTCTGTTCAACGGCAAGCTCGACAGACCGGGCATCTACAACCGGGTGATTTCGCGCGAAGAGGTCGTTGCCCTTTCGTCGGGCGAGGCTCCGTCGGAACAAAACCTTGCCGCGTATTGGGACACGACCGCAGGGATCGGTCCGCAAGGTGTCGACGACACCATCAGCGACACGGGTCCGAACGGCCTTGACCTGGTGGGAGTCAATCGCCCTGTCCGGTTGATGACCGGTTTCAACTGGGTCGGCGCGGACAGTTTTCACATGTCGCCGGAAACCTATGGCGGCGTGCACTTCCACGACGACGCGCTGACCGACAGCAATTGGGATGTCAGCCATTCACTCTCGCTGCCTGGCGACCTCAAGAGCGGCGTCTATGCGCTCCGGCTGAGCGCGGGCGAGGCCGAGGATCACATCCCCTTCATCGTCCGGCCTGACAGGCCGCGCGCAAGGATTGCGGTGCTTTTGCCGACATTCACCTATCTCGCCTACGCCAATGAGCATCTGTCCTATGAGGCGCCGATCGCGCAGGCAATTGTCGCGCACACGCCAGTCATCACCGCCGAAGACCTCGAGTTCAAGAAACTCGATGAATTCGGACTGTCGACCTACGACCATCACACCGATGGCGCGGGCTGTTGCTACTCCTCCTGGCGTCGTCCAATCATCTCGCTCCGTCCGAAATACCGCATGCCGGCGATGAACTTTCCGTGGGCGCTGCCTGCGGATCTGTCGCTGATCTGGTGGTTGGAAAACGAAGGCTACGACTACGACGTGCTGACCGATCACGACCTTCACGCCGAGGGTGCCGAGGCGTTGAGACCATACAAGGTCGTCCTGAACGGAACTCATCCGGAGTACTATTCCGTCGAGATGATGGACGGGACGGAGGACTACCTTCGGTCCGGTGGTCGTGTCATGTATATCGGTGGCAACGGGTACTACTGGGTCACTGGCACCCGCGACGGCGAACCGCACTGCATCGAGGTGCGCAAGCTCGACACCGGCTCGCGGGCCTGGCAGGCGGAGCCGGGCGAAGGACATCTTGCCTGCACGGGTGAGCGCTCCGGGCTCTGGCGATCGCGCGGCCGAGCCCCGCAGAAGATTGTCGGCCTTGGGTTCACGACCGAAGGCATGGATGCGAGCGAGCCCTTTGAACGGATGCCTGACAGCTTTCACAAGCGCGTCTCGTGGATCATGGACGGTGTCGACGACACCGAACCGATCGGTGACTTTGGACTTGCCGCAGGCGGGGCCGGAGGTGTCGAACTCGATCGCTACGATCTTGCGCTTGGCACGCCGCCGCACACGATGCTGTTGGCCGCCACGTGGGGCCATTCAGACAATTATCCGCTTGTTTCGGAAGAAGTGACCTATGCCTTCCCCGGTCGTGGGGGCACGCAAGACGCGCAAGTGCGGGGTGACATGATCTACTTCACCACGCCAAACAATGGTGCGGTCTTTGCTGCCGGTTCAATCGCCTGGAGCCAGGCTCTGCCGTGCAATGGTGGCAAGAACAACGTGGCCACGATCATGCGCAATGTCATTGACGCCTTTGCCAAGGACGGAAAACTCCCCGGAACGGAATACACTGGCGACGAAAAACTGTGGCGATAGCCGCATTTCGCCCTTGGGGAAGCGCGGTCGTGAACCTTATTGACGATCCTTGGTTTCGAAAACAGTACGAGTTCGGCCCTCTTGGTGCGACGGATCTAGCCGCCAAAATACGCGATACGCGCACGTTCGACTGCTGCTGCCTGATCGTTGCTCAAGTCTTGTCCGCCATAATTCTTGATGAAATCGTGGAACGGGTCGGCCAGCTCGTCGGACGCGCCCGCCATTTGTTCCAAGACCGCCAAGCCGCAAAACGGCACGTGTTGCGGTGAGTATCCACCCTCGTGGGTCGCGACAACACGGCCACCGCAATGATCATTCGCAATCGCGAGAATCTGTCCCATCATCCACCGAAAATCCTCCGAGGACAGCATTTGCATGGCAAGCGGGTCGAGCGCGCCTGCGTCAAATCCGCAAGGGACGACAATCAATTCGGGAGCAAAGTCCCGAAGCGCCGGAACGACGACCTTTTCAAAGGCTTCGCGATAGGCGCCACGGCCCGAGCCCGGAGGCAGCGGGATGTTGAGATTGCCGCGTGCCTTGTCGGTCGCATCAAGGCCGCCCGAGTCCAGCGGGAAGAGATTGTCTTGGTGCAACGAGATCGTCAGAACCGATGGATCGTCCAGAAAGATCGCCTCGGTCCCGTTTCCATGGTGGACGTCCCAGTCCACGGTCGCAATGCGCTTTGACCCGTGGCGCTTTTGTGCATGCCGCACACCGATCGCGGCATTTGCCAGCAGGCAGAATCCCATCGCGAGATCGGGAAGCGCATGATGCCCCGGCGGGCGGCAAAGAACATAGGCGTTGTCGACCTCCCCTGACATCACCGCATCCACCGCCGCAATCGTGCCGCCGACTGCAAGCCGAGCAATGTCGAGACTGCCAGGCCCTGCTGGTGTCATCGCGCCAGAATCACCGCCACCGCTTTCGCAAACGGCTTTCAAGTGATCGATGTGGGATTGCGGATGGACCATCTGGATGACGTCATCACCCGCCGCTTCAGGGCGAATGTGGGCGAGACGGTCCCAAAACCCGGTTACCTGAACCAGGTTTTGTATCCTGCGTTTCGTCTCGGGATTCTCGAAGTGGACCCCGGGCTGCAAGATCAGCGAGGGCTCCATGAAACCGCACCAATTCAAGGTGTCATGCCAATAGTACAGCTCCGACGAGACAAAACCGGTTTTTCGACTGCATGTTGTGTGCTTGTGATGCATTTGATTACTCTCGATCTGTCCGAAAATTCAGGCCACTCCCACTATCGAGAGGATAGCAACTGAGCTCCCGAGTGTCACCTTGTGAAGCGCTTGGGAAGACTGATCAGACGGGGATGCTGGATGATGGCCCCGATCAGAGCGATGGCGAATCCGCGAGTGCTGAGTGGCTGTAGCGGCCACGGCCATCCGCGCTTCTTCAGGGGATGATGACGGAGGAACATGACTGCGTTCTGAGAATGTCAGCCGTGTCCCTCAATGCGAAAATCGCCGGGAGATTTGGTTGCTTTCTGCCGCCTGATGATCCATACGTGAGTCATTATCCCCCTTGCGGTTTCGACCGCAAGGTGCAGGGCCTCTTCGGAGGCCCTTGCTTTTTCAAGGCAGGCAACGGCGGCGACGTTGCGATGGGCAAGCATCTCGTCGGGTGGCATCGGAAAAAAACAAGTCGATCTCGTCATGACATCGCTCTTGCGTGAAGCGGAAATGGTCGCGGATTTTCGGCATTCCTGGTTGATATCGGCCGACAAGTGATCTATACGCTTGTCCACTCCCCTTGCGGTTTCGACCGCAAGGTGCAGGGCCTCTTCGGAGGCCCTTGCTTTTTTGGTGAAGCATTCGAGTTTTCAAACGCCGAGGCAATTCCGGCCGGGCACATTCTATCGATCTCAACTGCCGGATCGAATCCCCGGAACAAGCATTTGCAGACCACCAAGGTGGAAGGAACACGCATTGCCGAGCAATCGGCATGCAAGAGTCCCCACGCGCTGTTGTCATCACGGACGCGCGGTTCGGTCATCGCAAGGTGAATTGTTCCAGGGGTTTGGTGGCGGCAACCAGCCGTGTTGAAACTCCCTCGGTGACCGGTTAACTGAATCGGAGACAAGGGAGGTCAATTCATGTGTGGAATCGCCGGCAGAATACTCTCCGAACCCGGCAACATCGGTCATGATCTGGTCGAGTTGATGAATGCCCAGGTGCACCGCGGGGCGGACTCGACCGGTTTTGCGCTCTACGGACCGCCAAGAGAAACCGGTTACGTGGTGCGCGCCGTCGGCACCGATCGAAGCCGACTCGGGCAGGACATGGACGATCTGGTTTCGATCGTGCGGGACTTCGGATCGGACATCATCGAGGATCCCACCTTTGACGAAGCGCGGAGCCGCCATGTCAGCGTGCGCTTCGTCATCGACGAGGTCGAAGACCTTCCGTCATGGTCGGAGGCCGCCGATGAAATCAGCGACCGGATCGAAATCCAGTCGGTTGGGCGATCGCTCGAAATCGTCAAGGACACCGGAACCGCCGAAGACGTGGCAATCAAGCATGGCGTTCGCGATTTCGTCGGAACCCACGGACTGGGGCACGCCCGTCTCGCAACCGAGTCGTCCGTCCATCCAACCGCCAGCCACCCGTTCTGGGCCCGCCCGTTTCCGGACGTGGCCATTGTCCACAACGGTCAGATCACGAACTATTTTCTGCTCAGGGACCGGTTGCGCCGCAAGGGCTACAGATTCATGACCGAGAACGACAGCGAACTCATCGCTGTGTGGATCTCCGACAGAATGTCCGAAGGGATCGACAAATTGCAGGCGCTCGAACAGTCCATCTCCGAAATCGACGGCGTGTTCACCTATTTGATCGCCGACACGGAGACCATCGGGTTCGCCAAGGACAAATGGGCGATCAAACCGCTTGTCTCCATGGGAGCTCGGCCCGAGATCGCGGTCGCGACCGAAGAACAGGCGGTCCGGCGCATCTATCTGGAAGAAGGCGACGTCGACAATCATGACGGACCGGCCCTGACCAAGACCTGGCCGGTCCTGAAGGCCGCAGCATGACCGGCAACGAATTTGCACAGGTGCGGGCCGGAGATCGACCGATCCGCGAAGTCAACGCCGAAATCCGGGCGCACGCCGCAACCGGACAACCGGTCGTCGTCAGCGACACACGTTCGCGCCACAATCTGGCAATCGGGCTCGGCGAGGGCGCCTCCGTTCGGATGGAGGGCAGTGTCGGCTATTATTGCGGCGGCCTGAACTGCGGTGCCGAGATCGTCATCGAAAGAAACGCCGGCTGGGCCGTCGGGGAGGCGATGTCGAGCGGCAAGATCACCGTCGGAGGCTACGCGGGCATGTCCGCCGGAACGTCGATGCTCGGCGGGCTCATTCACATACGCGGAAACGCCGGACCGCGATGCGGCGTGGCCATGAAAGGCGGGACGATCATCGTCGAAGGGCGGATCGGCTATCTGTCGGGGTTCATGGCTCATGCTGGTCGCATCATTGCCCTTGAAGGGGCCGAAGATGCCTGTGCCGACTCGCTGTGGGGCGGTGAAGTCTGGTTGGCGAAACCGCCGAAATCGCTCGGTGTCGATTCGCACCAGACAGAACCGACGCCAACTGAAGTCGAAGAGGTCGAGGGCACGTTGGCCCCTCTCGGACTTGCGGATTCGTCACGGGAGTGGATCAAGATCGTGTCCGCCCAACGTTTGTGGCACTTCCAGAGCAGGGATGCGAGCGCATGGCTGATGATCTGAACACCGGGTTCGAATACCCGTTCCCATCCCCGTCGGAAGATGACGTTTCGATGCGCGATGGCGCAGACCGTTCGCGTCCGGTCGGCGTGCCGGAATCCTACGATGACGGCGGATCTCCTCGCTGGACCGCGAAAGCCATCGCCGATGTCCATGCGATGGCACAGCTGGGACGATACCAGCTGCGCGGATTCACGACATTCAACCGGCGGATGCCGACCTTTGACGATCTCGTTTTCGTCCCAGCCACCATGACCCGACTTCCCCTCGAAGGTTACCGCGAGAGTTGCGAGACCGAAGTCGTTCTCGGCGACCGACCAGGACTGGTGTCCGAGCCGATCAGGCTCTCGATCCCCATTTACGTCGCATCCATGTCGTTCGGCGCGCTGTCCGCCAGTGCAAAAGCGGCCTTGGGCTACGGTGCATCAAAGGTCGGCAGCATGACCTGCACCGGGGAAGGCGGCATGCTCGAAGACGAGCGCGAAGCCTCCAAGACTCTCGTCTACCAGATCACCCCGTCGCGCTACATGCTCGATCTCGAGCACCTGCGGATGGCAGACGGAATCGAACTGGTAATGGGACAGGGCGCCAAGCCGGGCACCGGAGGTGTCCTCCTGGGGATGAAAGTGTCCGAAAGGGTCGCAAAGATGCGATCCCTTCCCCTCGGCGTGGACCAGCGCTCGACCGTTCGCCATCCGGATTTCCTCGGGGCCGACGATCTTCAGGTCAAGATCGAGGAATTGCGAGAAGCGACAGGTTACAGGGTTCCAATCTTCGTCAAGGTCGGCGCCACGCGCCCGCGCTACGATGTCGCGATTGCTGCAAAGGCAGGTGCCGATGTCATCGTCGTCGACGGAGCCGAAGGGGGGACCGGGGCATCGCCGGAAATCCTCCTCGACCACACAGGAATCCCGACGATCTCTGCGATCCGGGCCGCTCGAGAAGCCCTCGACGAATGCGGCATGTCCGGCGAGGTCAAGCTCGTGATGGCGGGCGGGATCCGAAGCGGCGTCGATGCGGCCAAGGCGCTGGCGCTCGGAGCCGATGCGATCATGATCGGAACCGCGGCACTGATGGCGCTCGGCTGCAATTCGCCGCGCTATCTCGACGATTATGCGGCGCTCGGAACATCGCCCGGAAGATGCCACCATTGCCATACCGGTCTGTGCCCGGTTGGAATCACCACTCAGGATCCCGATCTTGAATCTCGATTGAACGTTCCCGGTGCAGCTGAGCGCGTGGCTCGCTTCCTCACCGCCATGACCATGGAAATCACCCTGTTAGCGAAGTCTTGCGGGAAGTCCAAAGTCGAGAACCTTGAAGTCGAGGATCTTCGGGCAATGTCGCTCGAGGCTTCGGCCTTTACGGGCGTGCCGCTCGCAGGGATCGACCGACCGTTTTCCTGGTGAGCGGCGAACGCGTCAATTGAAGGCGCAGGCTTGACCGGTCAGATTCGATGGCGACAAGATGACGGCGCGATGTGCCGGCGTCACGGTGCTGCTGGTTTCACCGCCCTGAAGGCGATTCAGCAAGCGACAGGGTCGATCTCTTTGCGATCTTGAAGCGATCCGGGGTGCCCCACTCCCGCATTGCAACGCCTGCCGCGAAATCCCCGATCACCGGCCCGTGCTTGTAGAGATGCCCCGAGCAGCCTCCAACGATGAGGACACCCTCTTGCCCGGGATGAAAGTCGATGATGAAATGCGTGTCGGGCGTCATCGTGATCTGGCACGCCTTCTGGTCCACGACCCGCTGCCCGATCAGGCCGGGGAAACGGTGCCTGATGTACTGGCGCGTTCTGTGAAACGCCGCATCTTCGACAACACGCTCGTCATCATCAAGATCGATGACCGTTTCAGCCCAGGCTATCGCCGCCTTCACGCCCGACCCCTCCACCGAGGGCGTCCCGTAGGCGCCGTATCCGTGATCCACCCAACACGGCATGCGGTCCGCATCGAACGCCGTGTCGCCATCCGGCGTCGACGTGTAGACGATATCCTGCCTGACGACCTTTGCAACGGGCTTGACGGTTTTCGGGAACAGTCCGCCCAGCCACGGACCGGCAGCAACGACAACGATGTCCGCCTCGAGCCGCTTGCCTTCGAGAAACAGCCGTTCGTCGGCATCGGTCTCGACTCGTCCCCGAACCAGGTGTCCGCCTTCCTTGCAAAACAGCTCGACCGTCTTGACGAGCCCTCGCTTGGCCATCACCAGACCCGATTCCGGTTCCAGGATGCCGTACTCGACATCGTGGCAGCGAAACTGCGGAAATCGTGCCTCCAACTCGTCGGACCCGATGCGAAAGTGAGGAACCCCCAGCTTGTCGAACGTCCTGAGGGTTTCGTCTTCCCAGGTCGTGTGATTGCGGCCGGCAAGAATCAACGCCCCGCACTGGACAAAGAGCGTGGCCTTCACTTCTTCCTGAAGTTCCAGCCATCGCAGTCGCGCATCGCGAACCCATTCGGTGTACAGCTCGTCCCGCCCGTGGATCATTCGAAGAATGCGCGAGACATCCGAAGACGACGCCCGGGAGTGTCCAGGTTCCCAGCGGTCGATCAAGGTCGTCGCGCAACTTTTCCTGAGCAGCGACAGCGCCGTCATCGCTCCGGCAATGCCGGCACCGACCACGATGGCGACAGGTTTGTCGCTCGGTCGTGCCCGCCGCCGTGTCATGTCAGTTTTTGCTTGTATTGGCACTTCCGTTCAGTATCCATGACCTGTCACTGAAACTCATGCATGGACGCTGACATCTCCGGTCGTCAATCGGAAATGACCGCAAAGCGACGATCCGGGCAAGATTCCCCGGCCTCAGACATGTTGGTCGGCCATCGGGAATGCGTGGGACCATGCAAGAGGCAGGCCGGCTCGGGATGGCGCTTCGTCGCCATGAGGCCGTTCCGGTCTGGCTGGATCAGGACACGGCAGCGGCCATGTCCGAGAGGAATCAGGGTCGACACGAGGACAGAGAACACGGAGTGAAGACGGCATGAGCACAACGACGGCGGAACTTCCGGCTGGCATCAAGACCATTGCCATCGGCATCGGCGACCTGAATGGAATCATGCGCGGGAAACGCGTGACCGCCGAAAACTGGGAGCGTGCACGGGACTCCGGCACCGCAGCCTCGATCGCGCTGTTTGCCTGCGACATGGTCAGCGACGTCTGGGACACCCCTTACGTCAACATGGACAACGGTTATCCCGACATGCACCTGTTCCCGGCAACGGAAGTGCGCCCGATTCCGTGGGAAGAGGGTTGCGGATTCTGTTTCGGCAAGGCGCTTGGCATGGACCACAAGCCCGTGCCGATCGACCCCCGCGGCGTTCTCGTCAGCCAGGTCGAAAAGGCCCAGTCGATGGGTTTCAACGTCCAGATCGGCGCCGAGCTCGAGTTCTACCTGCTCGATCCCGAAACCCTGAAACCCCGCGATGTCGGCAACCAGTTCTACGGACTCGTCAGAGCCTCGGAACTCGAGCACGTGCTCGGACCCATCCGTGACGGATTGTCAGGCCTCGGAATCGGAATCGAACAGTCAAACCCGGAATACGCACCCGGTCAGGTCGAAGTGAACATGCTCTACGGTGACGCGCTCAAGGTCGCGGACAATGTCGTCGCCTTCCGGATGTTCGTCAAGGAAATCGCCGCGCGGCACGGTTACATCGCGACCTTCATGGCCAAGCCTTTCGCGGTCGAATCTGGAAGCGGTTTCCACACCCATCACTCTGCATGGAAAGACGGGGCGAACGTGTTCGCAAGCGACGATGGCAAGCTCTCCGATCTGGGCCGCAGCTATCTCGCGGGAATCCAGCGACGAATGGCCGAGGCGGCGCTGAGCGCCTCGACGACGCCGAATGCGTACCGACGGCGCCGGGCCTACACCTTCTGCCCGACCAACAATTGCTGGGGATACGATAACCGTACCGTCGGCCTTCGGGTCATCGAGGGCTCGGCCTCATCGACTCGGATCGAAAAGAGGGACGGCTCCGCCGACTGCAATCCGTATTACCTGATCGGATGCGAAATCGCCGCCGGTCTCGAAGGCGTGGCCGAAAATCTTCAGCCGGAACATTTTTCCGCCGGAAACGGCTACGAGCTGGAAGACGCGGAGCAGTTGCCCGCCGACATCGACACGGCAATCCGCCTTGCCCGGGAATCCGCCTTCATGACCGAGGTTCTGGGCGCGGACCGGCTGGAGATTCTCGCAGGCCAGGCCGAGCGAGAAAGCGGCCTGGTCGCCGATCATGTCACGTCGCTCGAGGTCGAACGCTACCTGAGGAATTTCTGATGCGAATTGCTCGCATCACCGGCCGGGTTTCGGCCTCGGTCAAGGCCGAGGGTCTGGTCGGCAAGAAAATGCTGCTCGCCGATATCATCGATGCCGAAGGAACGACGCTCGTCGAGTCGATCGTCGTCGTCGATGCGTGCGGTGCGGGACCGGGCGACCTGGTTCTGGTTGCGACCGGGTCGGCGGCACGCGTGGCACAATCCACGGCCGGCAGCCCGACGGACGCCACCGCCGTGGCATTTGTTGACGGAATGTCGGTCGGAAATCGACCGGTCGATCTCAAGAGAATTGCATCACCCAAGGAGGAAAAAGGCAAATGAACGAGAAATCAGGCGTCGGGGGAATGGCCCTCGGAATGATCGAAACCCGCGGCCTCGTCGCGGCGGTCGAAGCGGCAGACGCGATGGTCAAGGCCGCGAATGTTCGTCTTGTCGGGCAGAGCAAGTCGGGCGGCGGGCTGGTCGCAACGATCGTTGCCGGCGAAGTCGGGGCCGTCAAGGCTGCTACCGATGCCGGTGGCGTCGCGGCAGACAAGGTCGGCGAGGTCATCGCCGTCCACGTCATCCCGCGGCCGCATGACGACCTTTCGGAACTCCTCTCCGACCTCGCCTGATATCGGCATACCGACCGATTGCGGATGAATTCCGAGCATGAGTTCCGACCAGTTCCGGGCGTTTGCCGACAAGCTGGACACGGCACAAGCGACACCTGAACCAACGCCACGGGTGTTCGAAAGGGTTGCGGTTCTGGGGTCGTCCTCCGAAGCGCTGCTTGTCGCGTGTCTCTGTCTTGCCGAAGGCTGCGATGTCGCCGTGTTCTCACCCTATCGTCGCGAGCTCGACGAATTGGCGAACAACGGGAGCGTGACGCTTCGGGGCGAAGGCCCGATCGGCACGTTCCAGATCAACCGGCCGTCGGGTCCGTCTCTCCAACTCACCGGGGAACTCGACACGGCCGTCGACGGAGCCGATCTGATCATCCTCAGCGGACCGGTGCTGCGTCAACGGGCGATCGCCATGCCGCTGGGGCCGTTGCTGGTCCCGGGACAGTCGCTCGCGATCATGCCCGGGCGGACCTTCGGCGCTCTCGAAGCCTCCTGGATGACCCGGGCCGGTGGGCGTGTGCCCGATCTGACGATCCTCGAGGTCCAGGGATTTCCGTACTGGATCAGATCGTCGGGATCGACCATGCATCTGACCCAGTCGGGTCCGGTCGCAGTGGCCTCTTTGCCCACGGGTCGGCGGGACGCCGTGCATGGTCTCATGCGTCTGATTCCCGGATTGCAGCCGGTCGAAACCGTGCTCATGAGCAGTTTCGCGGACGCGACCTCGGTCATCGACATCCCTGCCCTTATGATCGGTGGTCCGGCGGCGCCTGCAGGTGGCGTCGAGGTGCCTCGGGGCGGTGTCCCGTTGCCCGAGCGACAGACGTTTCGGGCACTGTTCGGGGAGCGCCAGCTGGCGCTGGCTGCGGAACTGGCCGACGAGCGCAAGCGAGTCGCCGCGTCCTGGGGCGTGCACGACGTTCCCGAACTCGATGATCATCTCGCAAAACAGGCCGGTCAAGAAGCGGGCGATGGAAGCCGCCCGATTCCCGACGGCCCCGCAGCCGATGTCCTGCTTCGCTGCGCCGTCGTCGGCTCCGCGATTCCCCTGCTCTCGGCAGCATCGCTCGCGGGCGTGGAAACACCGGCAACAGCTGCAAGCATCGATCTCGCAAAAGCGGCATTCGGGACCGAAGTCGGGACCGTGGGCAGGTACCTCCACTCGGTCGGCATCATGTCGACGAATCTCGAGACCGCAAGGCGCAGGCTCGAGGCCACGCTGAGAGGCAGCGAGTGATGGATGCGGACCTGAGATCGATCGCCGCGGCACGGCGCAGCGCGGAAAGGGCCTGGGACGCCTGGCAAGCGTTCCGGTCGACCCCTCCCGCAGAAATCGACCGCATCGTCGACGCGATGGCCCGCGCGATCGAGCCGGAAGCCGCGCGCCTTGGAAGACTCGCCGTTGACGAGACCGGACACGGCAACGAAGCGGACAAGCGCATCAAGAACCTCTACAACGCGCTCGGGGTGGCCGAGTGGCTGCAAGGCGTGACAACCCTCGGTGTGCTTTGGCGCGATGAAGCAGCCAAGGTCGCTGCCATCGGCGAACCGATGGGTGTCGTCGCTGCCCTGATACCGGTGACCAATCCGACATCGACGGTGATCTTCAAGGCGCTCTCGGCGGTCAAGTCTGGCAATGCCATCGTCTGTGCTCCGCACCCAAGGGGCGTGCGTTGCGGATTGGCGACCACCGAGGTTCTCGCAAGGGCCGCCGAGCAGGCAGGCGCGCCGCCCAATCTGATCCAGTGCCTCGACGAGGTCACCATCCAGGGCACGGTCGAGCTGATGAGGCACAGGCGGACGTCGGTCGTGCTGGCCACCGGCGGCAGCGACATGGTCAGGTCCGCCTATTCGGCCGGAAAGCCCTCGATCGCCGTCGGGCCGGGGAATGTTCCCGTCTATGTCCATCGATCGGTCTCCGATCGCACGAGGGAGATCGCCGATCAGATCATCACCTCGAAGAGTTTCGATTACGGCACCGCGTGCGTGGCCGAACAGACCGTCGTGGCGGACAGGCCGGTTGCCGCCAACCTGATGCGCGACATGAAACTCCGCGGGGCGTATTTCTGCACCCGCCGCGAGACCGAACGACTGCAGCGCGTGATCTTCGAGCCGAACGGCGCCTTTGTCATTCCCAATGTCGGACAGTCCGCCCCTCGCCTTGCCGAACTGGCCGGGTTCGAGGTGCGATCCGACACCCGGGTGCTGGTCACGCCGCTCGAAAGCGTCGGTCGCGACGTGCAGATGTCGGCAGAAAAGCTCAATCCGGTGCTTGGATGGATCGAAACCGCCGATGTCGCGGCTGGAATCGCGGCGTCCGAAGCGATTGTCCGTTTCGGCGGTTGGGGGCACAGCTGCGTCATTCACGCCGATGATTCAGATGTCGTCGCCGACTACAGCAGGCTTCCCGCCCACCGGGTTCTGGTCAACACCCCGGCTCTCGTTGGCGGCATGGGATACTCGACCGGCCTCGAACCGAGCTTCATGCTGGGGACCGGAACATCGTCGGGCTCGATCGTCAGCGACAATGTCACCGCGCTCCACCTGATCAACATCAAGCGTGTCGCATGGGAATCGCGACCTTGGAGAGACCTCTACGAGACCTTCGGAACCGGTGAGTGATGAAGGGTTCCACAACCATCAGGGCGCTCGTGCAGCTCGATCGCATCCAGCCGAAATTTGCAGCCTACAACGGCGCGACGGTCCAAGGGTCCATTCCGCTCGCGGGTGATGCCATCCTGGTCGGGGAGTTTGCCCCCGGCAACACCGTCTTCACCATTGTCGATGCGGCGCTCAAGGCGAGCAGGGCCGAGGCGACGAGCCAGATCGTCGAGCGAGAATTCGGGTTCTTCATCCTGCGCTCGCCCAGCCATGCGGAAATCACCGCCGCCCGCGACTCGATTCTCGGACTGCTGGGTCTCTCCATCAACGACCGACTCAAGCCAGCCGTCGAATCGACGCAGATCATCACTTCTGTCGAGCCCTACCAGGCTCAGCTGCTCAACAAATGGGCCAAGGGATCGCTCGTGGTTCCGGGTCAGAGCCTCGGGGTCGTGGAGTGTGCGCCGGCCGCCTATGTCGCGCTTGCGGCCAATGAAGCGGAAAAATCCGCCGAAATCGACATCGTCGAGGTCAGGGCGGTTGGCCGCTACGGACGATTGTTCTTCACCGGTTCGGTTGCCTCGGTGGAGACCGCAATGGCAGCCGCAACCCGCGTGATCGAGGAAACCGACGGACGGGCGCCATGAAACCCGACGTCAAGCGTGTCATCGGCGCGGAAGAGATCTCTCGGGCGGCAAGACAGGGCCGGCGCCATGTCGAGGTTTTGCCCGGAAGCATCGTCACCGAACTCGCACGCGATTCAGCTGCGGGGACCGGAATCGAGTTGCGGGTCGGTCCTCTCGACTCACCACCTGCCGCTGCGCCTGATGGGGCGCTGGCGCTCTATCATGGACTCTACCGGCGGAATCCGCGGTGGATGCCGAGCGTGCCGCGGGCGGGAAGATCGCCGATGCGATTCGGCAAGCTGGCAATCGTCGGGGTCGGGGGAGTCGGCGGCCATCTTGCCGAGTTGGTCGCATCTCGCGATGTCGCGGACAGTCTGGCGCTGGTCGACGTGCTTCCCGGGCTTGCCGAGTCGCTCGCCCTCGACATCAATCACGCGGGCGGGATTTCGCGTGCCGCTTGCCGGACCACTGGCGGAACCGACGTCGCGCTGGTTGCCGACTCGGAGGTGATCGTCGTGACGGCCGGACGGGCCAGGTCGCCCGGAATGACCCGGGCGGACCTCGCTGCCACCAACGCTCGCATCATCAGGAACATTGCCGACACGATTCGCGTGGCATCGCCGGAAGCGGTGGTCGTCGTGGTCTCGAACCCACTCGACGAGATGACGGCGGTGATGCTGGCGGAAACCGGTTTTCCGCGCGAGCGGGTGCTTGGAATGGCGGGCACTCTCGACTCGGCGCGCTACCGCGAGTCGCTCGCCCGCGCCGCCGGCGTTCCCATCAGCGAAGTCGAGGCCATCGTCATCGGCAGTCACGGCGACGAAATGGTCCCGTTGACGTCACTCGCAAGGATTCGGGGCCTGCCGGTTGCGAGGTTTTTGAGTGCGGATCGGATCGAGGCCTGCCGCGACGAGACGCGGGTGGCAGGGGCTCGCGTGCTCGAACTTCGCCGCACGGCGTCGGCTGCGGTCGCACCGGCTCACGCCTCGATGGAAATTCTCGAACACATGCGCGGTGCGCTGGTCGGGTCCGTGCCCGTGACCGTTCGCCTCGACGGCGAGTTCGGGGTGAGCGACGTTCCTCTCGGCGTTCCCTGCATCCTGGGCGCGAAAGGGCTGATCGAGATCGACACCGTTGCATTGTCGGAGTCGGAACTGGCAGAATTGCAGGCAGCGGCCACCGCAATCAGATCCCGGCTTGATGGCGTTGGAACGTCTGCGGAGCGATGACTGTCCGCACGGCATCGGGTGGGGGCAGGTTCGAAGAGGCGGGGAAGTACGCGCGCGCCAAACGGGTCGGGCCATTCGTTGCCGTTGCAGGCACGACGGCGATCGAGCCTTCGGGACGCCTTCATGCTCCGGGCGACACCTATGCCCAGACGATCTACGTGTTTCAGCGGATCGAACAGGCGCTCGCGGATGTCGGGGCCGAACTCGCTCATGTCGTCAGAACCCGTGCGTTTCTGGCCGACATGTCGACGGCATGGGAGTTCACTCGTGCTCACGGCGAGGTCTTTGACGGGATCTTTCCGGTGACCTCAGCCGTCGAGGCCGGGCTGACCACACCTGACATGATGGTCGAGATCGAGGTCGATGCCATCATTCACGACGATGAAGGGCGGATAGTTCTGTGACTGGGACCTGCGGTCGGGCATTCCGCTCTCGCATCACCCCCAAATGAAGCTGAACCTCAGTTCATGACAGGATCGGGCACCTTGATGCCGTGGGTGATGCCCTTGGCACCCTTGTCGCTCATTGCCCGAGTCGTGGCGACAACCCGAAACGACTCGGTCGGAGCAGGAAGTGGAATCTGCGCGGTCTTCAGCCGGTAGGTGGCAGGGCGGAGCTCCAGGTCGACCTCGGAGAGGATCGTTGCCATCATCACCGCAGTTTGCACTTCGGCGAAACCGTTCCCGAGACATCGATGGGTGCCGAGACCAAAGGGGGCATAGGCGAGCGTCTGGCGATGCTCCGCGCGTTCCGGCGTGTAGCGCTCGATATCGAAACGGTCAGGATCGGGAAAAAACTCGGGCAGGCGGTGCGGCAGGGATGTCGCGATCATGACGCTCGCGCCGGCCGGAACCGTGCAGTCAGCGAAATCGAAGGAATTGGCCACCGTGCGCATGAGCAACGGCGCGACCGGATGCATTCGCATTGTCTCCAGAGCCGCCCGATGCATCACGTCCAGCCCCTGAAGTTCGGACCATGCTGACGGCCCTGCGGCAATCAACTGGTCGGCCTCCTTGCGCGCCCGTATGAGGACATCGGGGTTCTTCAACAACTCGTACAGCATGAACGAGCAGGTGCTCGCGACGGTGTCGAGCGCCGCGATGAAGGGTCCGAGCACCGCCATCTTGAGATCCGCTTCAGGCATGAAGCTCGGATCCGTTCGGTGGAGGGTCAGAATGTCGTCGATGAGATCGGGCTGGTGTCCGTTCGGCCCGGACTCCGAGCCCGCGTGTCGCTCGATCACTTCGCGGTACAGGTCGTTCATCCGAGCGGACGCCCGCCGGAACCGCGAACCGCGGCGGCGCATGATCCTTGGAACGATGAGCGACGCGAGCAACTCGTGAACGAATAGGGCCAGGTCATCCGCGTAAGGAGTCGGTGACACTCCGGTGGACAGAACGCCCACCTGTTCGCTTGCGATCTGGCGAATGGCTGGCACGACGGCGAACGGAGCGCCGCGAGGCCAGCCGGCGATCTTCTGGCGCGCGATTTCGACGAGTTCCGGGACATGGTCCTGGGCGAAACGGCGGGAATACCCCCGCTTGAGGACCCGCCTGAATTTCGCGTGGTCGCTCCCGTCGCTGGTCAGTATCGAATTCGCCGCGCCGAACTCGGCGTTCAGGCCGACCCAGTTTTCGAAGGAGCGCAGATGTCGACTGCCGTCTCTTTGCAGGAACCTGTTGGCCTCGATGCCGGCCAGCACGATGAAGCGTCGATTGACCAGGCGAATGTGAAAGATCGGACCCAGTTCGCGATACTGCTTCAGCAAGAAACCCTGGATATCTCGCCCCATCGCGACCGAATTGCCAAGGATCGGCAGCCCGGGCGCTCGCGGTATATTGAGAAGCGACATGGTTGCCTCGCGAGTGTTCATCGGAGCGCTTCGACACGTCGATGGCGTCCGAGCTTCACGCATGTCGCCGACATGAGGTCGCAATTGCGGACAAACATGCGATCGGTCAATCCACCATCTCGCGAGACAATAGGTCAGCACGCGCTGGTTTTCCAGATTGTGCAGTGCAGCGCCGGTTTCGCGCCGAAGTCACCCAGGGAAAGACATGAGGCTCTTGCTGCGAATGGCCGGACGTGTGACATCGTTCGCTGATCAACGGTCTGACATTCGTTGCCGTCGTCCACGTCAATCGAGGAGGCGTGCGTTGCACCGATGTTGGCCGACCGGCAGTCAATCCGAAAAGTATGCGCAATGAAAAGGCGATACGAAAAACCGCTGACGCCTGAACAGCTTGCACAACTGGGCGATAAAGACATCGACACCAGCGACATTCCCGAGCTGTACGACGGGTTCTGGGCCAATGCCGGGCTGGTCCCTCCGCGCACAGCATCCAATTCCGGCCTGCGCGACCCGGAATAGGTCGGGGTTCCACGAAGTCGGACTGACCCGTGGGCCGAAACGACACGCATGACCCAAATCTGTTCGATGATGCATGCGGCGCATCGTCAGTCGGATGCCAAAAGACTTTGCCGGAGCCGTTTGTTTCGCGGATGTGAGAGTCGTACACGCACTGGCGACGGTCTGACTTGGCGGCGATCCGAATGCAGAGTCGCCCCGAACAGTCGATGGGTCGATTGACAACACGTCGCCTTCTCGAGGCAGTCGAATCCCGCTCGAAATTCGAGAACTGTCGGTTCCGAAGCGGATGCTGCCATGTCGTGACATTGCCGCGACTGTGACGGCACGGATTTCCCGTCCGGCGGCAGCATCGGAGCCAACGCCAATTTTTGTTGAAGACATGAGCCTTTGGTGTAAATTGCGGTCAATTCCTCATTGACGGCTGAATTCACCCGAATTCGCCGAGACTTGGAGAAAATCATGACATTCAAGATTCAACTCGCAACAGGCCGCACCATTCGCAACGTGGCCGGTGCGCTTGCCGTTGCATCCACGTGCACACTTGCAGCGCATGCCCAGGAGGACCTGGTGATCGGCTACATCGGCTCGATGTCCTCGGACGTTGGCCTCAGCGCATTCAGAGGCGCCGAGATTGCTGCCGATGAACTGAACGCCGCAGGCGGGGTGCTTGGTGGGCGCCAGATCAAGCTCGTCGCGGCCGACACGCGCGAGGATCCGACCGAAGGCGTCAGGGCCTACGAGTATCTGAACGAGGTCGAGAACGCCGAATTCATCATCTCGGGCTCGATTGACGACGTCTCGCTCGCATGGCTGCCGCGCATGGCAGAATACCGCACGCCGACGCTCGATACCTGGACATCCTACATCGGGATCATCGATCTCGTCGTCGAGGAGTACGACAAGTACAAGATGTACTTCATGAACGTCGGAAACGACTATGCACTCGGCACCGTCTACATCGACTTCGGCCGGGACGTTCTCGCCAAGGAGATGGGCTGGAGCACCACGGTCATCTTGCAGGAAGACACGGCTTTCGGCGGCGGCGTTGCCGAGTTCATCGCGGCCGAACTCAAGGCGCAGGCCAACATCGATGTCATCGAGACGATCGTCTACGACACGCAGACGGTCGATTTCGCGCCGATCTACAACAAGGCGGCATCGCTCGATCCGGATTTCCTGTTCCTGATTTCCTCGGTCAACAGCCAGGTTCCGTCCTCGCAGTACGTGAAACTGCAGGTCCCGGTTCCATTGACGGGCATCAATGTCGCGGCGATGGGTCTCGACTTCTGGGATGACACCGGCGGCGCAGCCGGCGGTTCGTCGACCTTCAGCCCGCTGCCGGCAATCGGCATGGACCTCGATCCGGTCTCGCAGGCATTCGTTGACGAATACGTCAGCCGCCACGGCGACAATCGTCCGATCTTCCCGCACTTCAACGGCTTCAACGCCTATTACGGCCTCAAGAACGCCGTCGCGGCAGCCGAACGCGCGGGCGGCTTCGAGCCTCTCGACGACTGGGTTCGCGAAATGGAAGCCACCGATGTCGTTCTCGAGAAGGACGGCGCGATGTGGCATCGTTACGCGTACTGGAAACCCGGCGAGATCGAGCCCCGAACCGGGCGCGAATACACGCACAACATCCGGTTCGACATGGAAGCGCCGTTCGACGATGGCGTGCCGCCAATGGTCATCGTTCAGTGGTATCACGACGGATCCCAAAAGGTGGTCTACCCGCCGAAATACGCAACGGGAGCCTTCGAAGTGCCCCCGTGGGTGAAATAACGGGTCTTCGACACGGTCCGGGGGGCCTCGCAACCGGCGACGGCTCCCCGGTTTCTCGCGTCACGACCAACTTGATGCTCCCAACCGGGCAAAAATGATCAACCTTGTCGTTCAAGGGCTGGCTCTCAGCGGCCTGTACGCGCTGATCGCCGTCGGTTTCACCATGGTGTTCAGCGTCGGGCGCGTTTTGAATCTCGCCTACGGCGTCTATCTGATGATCGGCGGGTACGCCTACTACACGGTCGTGCAGGTCGAGCGTATGCCCAAGATCGTCGGCTTCGTCGTCGCGATCCTGGCCGGTGCCGTCTTCGCGGTTCTCGTCTATCGCTTCCTCGCGCGGCGCCTGCTCGACAACCCGAAGGCCGTCGCCATCTCAACACTGATCCTGGCCGTGGTCGTGCAGGCGCTGATCATTCTGATCTACCGTTCGACCTCGAAAAGCATGTGGCCGGTCGTGCAGGGGGTGTTCCGGTACGAAGACCTCTTCGTGACCTACAACATCCTTGTCGCGATGGTGGTCAGCTGGCTCGCGATCGGTCTGCTGCTTCTGTTTGTCCGCTACACGCGTCACGGTCGTGCCATCCAGGCCGTTTCAATGAACAGGAAGGGCGCGGTGATTTCCGGCGTCAATCCCGACCAGATGAACCTCTTGACCTGGGCGATCTCGGGCGGGCTCGGGGCCTTGGCCGGCGTGTTCTTCGCGACCTACACCCAACTCCATCCGGCAATGTGGGTCGCACCGTTGATCGTCGCCGTCGCTGTCGTGGTCGTCGGCGGGATCGGCAGCATCATCGGCAGCCTCGTTGTTGCCCACATCATCGGGTTCATGGAAACCGCGACCACGACCTTCGTCGCGGCGGAACTCCGGGGCGTCTTCACCATGATCCTGATCATCGTGGTTCTGATCGTGGCCCCCAAGGGACTGTTCGGTCGTGGCGACGTCTAGACTCGCCGATCCCGTTTTCCGGCGCCAGTGCGCCGGCTGGGTCGTCTTTGCCGGGATCATGGCAGTTCTGCCCATATTCGTGTCAACCGGCACCGTGCGCATCATGATCTTCGGAAACTTCCTCGCCCTGTTCGCCCTGAGCTGGGATTTCATCTCGGGTCGAACCGGTTACGTGAGCTTCGGTCATCCTTTTCTGATCGGCATCGCGGCATACACCTCGGCCATTCTGTCGCTACACCTCGACGTCCCGCTCTTCTTGAGCATTCCGGCTGCCATCGCGATGACGCTGATCGGGGGATTGCTGTTTTTCGTGCCGGCCCTGCGGATCAGGGGCACCTATTTCGCCCTGGTGACTCTCGCGTTCATGGAGCTCATGTATCAGCTCACCCAGGTCGTCGCGCCGAAGGTCACCGGCGGAACCCGCGGCCTTTCCAACATCGACACCATCGTCAGCGGCGCCATTCCCAACTACTACCTGACGCTGGGACTGCTGATCGTCGTGGGTGTCGTCCTGTGGCTGCTCGTGCGAACCCGCATCGGTTCGGCGCTCGCAGCCGTTCGCATGGACGAGGACGCCGTCAAGTCGTCGGGCCTCAGCACACTGCGGCTCAAGCTGTTCGCCTTCGGCGTCAGCGCGGCGGTCGCCGGGATCGGCGGCGCGTTCTATGTCCACTATCTGGGATCGATCTCTCCGCGCGCGCTGTTCGACATCAATTTCCTGTTCACCATCATGGTTGCCGCCCTGATCGGAGGATCGACGACGATTGCCGGCCCGATCATCGGCGCCTACTTCCTGACATTCCTGCTCGAGTATCTCAGACCGTTCATCCCCGGACCTGAACGCTACCTGATCTACGGAAGCGTCGCGCTCGTGGTCTATGTCGTGCAGCCGCGGGGTCTCTACAGCATGATTTCGCAGCTTGGTGACGGTCTTCGGGCACGTTTTCTGGCCTCCAGGTCTCCGCCATGACCCATCTCCTCGAAGTAGATGGCATCACCAAGCGTTTCGGGGGGCTGGTCGCCGTCAACGACCTCTCCTTCACGCTGAGCGAGGGCGAATCGCTTGGCCTGATTGGCCCGAACGGCGCCGGCAAGACGACCGCTTTCAGCATCGTGATGGGCGAGCATCGTCCCGACAGCGGGACAGTTCGGCATGGCGGGGAGGATATCACCCGCATGCAGCCGCACCTCAGGGTCCAAAGGGGCATCGGTCGAACCTACCAGATCCCGCGACCGTTTTTCGAAATGAGCGTGTTCGACAACGTCAGGGTCGGTTCGATGCCTGACAGCATCATCAGGCTGATTGCCGACCGCGAGCCCGAGGACGAAGAATGGGCCATCGTGAGAGGCGTCGGCTTCGGGGATCGCGAGGCCGCCCTGCTCCCGGGTCAGTTGTCAATGGGGGAATTGCGAAAGCTCGAACTGGCACGCGTGCTCGCCACGCAACCCGATCTCATGCTGCTTGACGAGGTCTTTGCCGGACTGACCTACGGCGAAATCGCCCAGCTGAGCGAGTTGTTGCTCGCAAGGAAAGAGGCTGGCATGAGTTTCCTGATCGTCAGCCATGACCTCAAGTCGCTGCGACCGCTCGTCGACCGCCTCGTCGTCATGTCGTTCGGAACCGTGATTGCCGAAGGCCGCTTCGATGACGTCATGGCAGACGAACGCGTCCGAAATGCCTATCTCGGGTAGGGGCTGGGGGGGTATCGACATGGCCTTGCTCGAAATCGACAATCTCGAGGCATGGTACGGCAAGGCCCGGTCGCTTCACGGCGTTTCGCTCTCCGTCGAAGCGGGTTCGATCACCGCGATCATCGGGCCGAACGGCGCAGGGAAGTCGACGCTGTTCGACTCGGTTCTCGGATTGGTGGACGTTCGCGGCCAAATCCGGTTCGACCAGGCGGACATGTCGGGGAGACCTCCACAGGACCGGGTCCGGGCGGGCATCGGATACGCGCCCGAGCGCGGTCACCTCTTTCCCTATCTCGGTGTCCGCGACAACCTGCTGGTCGGCGCGCATACTGCAATGAGTGACGCAGCCAGCAATCTTGAAATCGTCCACGACCTGTTCCCGGTTCTCAAGGACCGTCACGCCCAGGAAACCGGAACGCTCAGCGGCGGCGAGCGGCAGATGGTCTCGCTCGGACGCGCGCTCATGACAAGCCCGCGGCTGTTGATCGTCGACGAACCGACCATCGGGCTGGCGCCCAAGGTATGCCAGGATATCGCGAACGCGCTCGTTCGCATGAACAAGCACTACAAGCTCACGATTCTTCTGAGCGAACAGAACGTCAATTTTGCGCTGAATCTTGCAACGACAATTCACGTCCTCGAGACGGGCAAGATCCGCACCAGCGGGACCGCGGATGAACTTCGTGACAACGCACATGTCAGGGAGGCTTATTTCGGCGGTTCCAGTCAGGACCCCCAGAACGAAGGGCAGAGCGATGGAGTATGAATTCGATCTCGGGACTTATCGACGTCCAATCACCACAAAGTCAGACGAGGCCCAGTCGTGGTTCGACCGGGGCTTGATGTGGACCTACGGCTTCAATCACGAAGAGGCCGTCGCGTGCTTCGAGAAGGCCATCTCGGCCGATCCTGAATGCGCCATGGCTCATTGGGGGGTCTCCTACGCAATCGGTCCCAATTACAACAAGCCGTGGGAGGCCTTTGACGAGGAGGAGGCGGGGACTGCGCTCGCAACGGCACATCGGGCCGCGAGCCGCGCTCGGGAACTCGCGCCAGGATGCACCGACGTGGAAAAGGCCCTGATCGGCGCCCTTCAAGCCCGTTATCCGAGCGATGTGCCTGCATCGAACGACGACATGTGCATATGGAACGACGCCTACGCCGACGCGATGCGCGATGTCCACGCCAGCCACAGCGAGGATGCCGACGTCACGTCACTGTTCGCCGAGGCCATAATGAATCGGACACCTTGGGCACTGTGGGACCTCGAATCCGGCGAGATTCCCGATGGCGCCGACTCGGCCGAAGCGCGCGACGTGCTGGAGGCCGGCATGAAACGCCGCGAGGAAGCTGGCGAGAACCCGCATCCCGGTCAGTTGCACATGTACATCCACCTGATGGAAATGTCGCCCTGGCCCGAAAAGGCGCTTCCTGCCGGCGACAAGCTTCGCGATCTGGTTCCCGACTCCGGTCATCTGCAGCACATGCCGACGCACATCGATGTCATCTGCGGGGATTACGTCGCCGTGACCGCATCGAACGAAGCGGCGATCAGGGCGGATCGACGGTTTCTCGATTCGAGAGGACCTTTGAACTTCTACACGCTCTACCGGTGCCATGATTTCCACTTCAAGGTCTATGGCGCGATGTTCCTGGGGCAGTACGAAACGGCGATCGCGACCGCCGACGAAATGATCGGCACCATCCCGGAAGAACTGCTGCGGGTGGAATCTCCCCCCATGGCCGACTGGCTCGAGGGGTTCGTTCCGATCAGGCAGCACGCGCTCATCCGCTTTGGAAAGTGGGAGGAGATCATTGAACAGGCGCTGCCGGAAGATCAGGAACTCTATTCCGCAACGACGGCGACCATGCGATACGCGCGCGCCGTCGCCTTTGCGTCCCTGTGCCGGACCGACGAGGCCCAAAAGGAAGCCGAGGCCTTCGACGCCGCGCTGGCCGCCGTTCCCGACTCGCGATACCTGTTCAACAACTCGTGCAAGGACATTCTCGCTGTCGCCCGCGAGATGATGCATGGCGAGATCCAGTACCGCCTTGGCAACCACGATGCGGGGTTCGCTCACCTTCGGGCTGCCATCGAACTCGACGACAACCTGCCTTACGACGAACCGTGGGGTTGGATGCAGCCGGTGCGTCATGCCCTTGGGGCGTTGCTGCTCGAACAGGGACGGATCGAGGAGGCAGAGGCGGTCTACCGCGCGGATCTCGGGTTTGACCGCACGCTTCGCAGGGCCTGCCAGCACCCGGACAATGTCTGGAGCCTGAGCGGTTACCATGAGTGCCTCGAACGGCTTGGGAAGGATTCCCTCGCAGCGATCATCAAGCAGCGCCTCGAGATTGCCCGGGCCCGGGCCGATGTGCCTGTCAAGGCATCATGTTTCTGCCGTTTGCATGCCGCATGACAAGGATTGCCGCCGCACTTCCGTGAATGACGAGGGCATCGGTGCGATTGGCGCTGTTTCGATGACAGCGCTCATGATGCCGCCCGGAACTCATCCGTCGGCGGCGCCTTGACCAGGTCAGCCTGGCGGGTGCCGGCGATCCGGCAACCGCCACGTCATGACTATTGGCGATCGTCAGCCGCCAGCAACATCCGGGTCCGACAGAGGGCACCTGCAGGCCGAGACATAATTGACGCCGGTGTCGCTTGCCGAAACCGACCACGACCGCGAAATCGGGTTGAACACCAGGCCCTTGCAGTCGAGCGGTTCGAGACCTGCATCGACCATCATCACATCGAGTTCGGCCGGCGTGATGAATCGCTGCCAGTCGTGGGTGCCGCGCGGAAGCCAGCGAAGGACATACTCGGCCCCGACGATCGCCAGCGCGAAACTCTTGAGCGTCCGGTTGAGCGTCGAGCAGATCATCAACCCGCCCGGGTTCAGCAACGCTGCGCAGACCCGGACGAACGCAGCCGGGTCGGGGACATGCTCGATGATCTCCATGGCAAGAACGATGTCGAAGCTCTCGCCGTTCTCCGCCAATGATTCTGCCGTTGAACAATCGTAGCGGATGTCGAGTGACGATTGCGCCGCATGCGCCTTTGCCGCGCCGATGGTGGCGGGCGATGCATCCACGCCGGTGACATCGGCGCCAAGCCGCGCCATGGGCTCGCAGAGCAGTCCACCGCCGCACCCGATGTCGACCAGTGTCAGATTCTCGAGCGGTTTCTGGTTCCGCGACGAGAAATGAAACTCGGCGCGTATCTGGTCGAGAATGCAGTCGAGCCGGCACGGGTTCAACATGTGAAGCGGCCGGAACTTGCCGTCGACAGACCACCATTCGGAAGCCAATGCTTCGAACTTCGCGACTTCACGCGAGTCACGCGTATCTGCGGGATTCGTCATTCTTGCTCTTTTGTCCGGTCGCAAATAGGTGCATTCCTGTAACGGGGACGAATTGCACCGACCTCACTTTAGCGAAAGCGGGCTCAGGACAACAGTTCGAACATGCATCGCGCCGACCACCCGAACCGCCGGGCCATGCCAGTCCGGCTCCACCCACCGGGGCAACCCTTTGACCATCGGATGGTCAAAGTGTCAGGCGGACACCGGATCTACGTGGAGCAGTACGGAACCCCGGGCGGGCTTCCGGTCGTGGTTCTGCACGGCGGACCAGGCGGCGGAATTCATCCCAACATCAGGCGATTCTTCGATCCGAAGTGCTTCCACGTGACGCTCTTCGACCAGCGCGGATGCGGAAATTCGCGTCCCCATGCATCCGTCGAAAACAACACGACCTGGGATCTGATCGAGGATATCGAGACCATCCGGTCCCTTCTCGGAATCTCGCGGTGGATCGTGTTCGGCGGTTCCTGGGGGGCAACTCTGGGAATCCTTTATGCCCAGCAGCATCCGGAACGGGTCATGCAGTTGATCTTGAGAGGGCCGTTCCTGTTCACGCAGTCGGAACTCGACTGGTTCTACGGGGGCGGCGTCGCGGCATTCTTTCCCGACCAATGGAAGAAATTCGTCGAGGTGCTCCCCGAAGACAAGCGCGACGATGTCATCGCTGGGTTTCACGAGGGCCTGTTCGGCTCCGACCCCGAGATCAGGGCGAGATACGCCGCTGCCTGGACGCGCTGGGAAAACGGCCTGGCATCAATCGGTGCAGCGAACGAATCCGCACCAGTTCCGGCCGATTATGCCCTCGCGTTCGCCCGGCTCGAAAACCACTACTTCTTCAACCGGGGCTTTCTCGAGCGCGACGACCAGATCCTGCAAAACATGGGAGCGATCCAGGACATTCACGGAACCATCGTCCAGGGTCGCTACGACATGATCTGTCCGCCCGCCGCGGCCTTCCGGCTTCATGCTGCCTGGCCACGTTCGCAACTCCATGTCATCCCCGACGCCGGTCACTCGATTTCGGAGCCGGGCATCGCGGCCCGACTCTTGCGATCGATGGACCTGATTGCAGAAACCCGCATGAAAGTTCGAGGGAGACCTGTTGACCGTCCGTGAGTTCCGGTTTCGGCGGTCGCGCACGCTTTTTCCGGCACCAATTCGCCCTTGGTGGAGCCGCATGGCGGGGCGGCAGGTGCCGCAGGTTTGCAATTGGCACTGAATTGGCCGTAAAATCATCCCAGATTGGCCGTAAGAGCATCCGTGTTTGTCATGGCGATTGAAACACGGTAAGTGTTGAACATTATTGGGGGGATAGCGGATGAAATCTGTTGCGATAATCATTCTTCAGCGCCTTGGATTGGGTGTTGTTACGCTTTTCGTCGTTTCTGTCCTAATATTCCTTTCCGTCAACCTCCTGCCCGGCGACTTTGCCCAGGCCATCCTCGGTCAAGGCGCAACGCCAGAGGCCATCGCTGCAATTCGCGAGGACCTTGGCCTCAACAAGCCCGCCGTCGTTCGTTATTTTGACTGGCTTGGGGGAGTCGTGACGGGAGATTTCGGCACGAGCTTTGCACAGGCGAACTTTGACGCCTTTGCGGGCGAGGCAACCGGAAAGGGCGGGATCGGTTCTGTCGCCGCCCAGCTCGAGCCGCGATTCAAGAACACTCTGTTCCTCGCTGCGGTTTCGGCAGCAATCTCGGTTCCCTTGTCCCTGATACTCGGCATCCTCGCCGCACTGTTCAGGAATTCGGTCTACGACAGGGCGGTCAACATCGGCACGCTGTCCTCGATTTCGTCGCCGGAGTTTTTCCTCGCCTACATCCTCATCCTGTTCCTCGCCGTCCTGGTACCGGTCTTTCCGTCTCTCTCCAACATCTACGCCGACATGTCGTTCGGCGAGCGGCTCGAGCGGACAATGCTTCCTGCATTGACACTGACTCTGGTGGTCACCGCACACATGATGCGGATGACGCGGGCGGCAATCATCAACCTGCTTGCGTCCCCCTATATCGAAATGGCGCGCTTGAAGGGGATCAGCCCGTTCCGAGTCATCGTGGTTCATGCGTTTCCCAACGCGCTCGCGCCGATCATCAACGTGATCGCGCTGAACCTTGCTTACCTTGTCACCGGGGTCGTGGTCGTCGAAGTCGTCTTTGTCTATCCCGGGATCGGCCAGATGTTCGTCGACAGCGTCAAGATCCGCGACATTCCGGTCGTCCAGGCTTGTTGCTTGATCTTTGCATCAGCCTACATTCTCCTCAATCTGCTCGCAGACGTTCTGTCCATCGTGTCGAACCCGCGTCTGCGTCACCCGAAGTGAGGGCACATTCATGGTCTTCTTCCTGTTGATGATCTTCATCCTCTTTCAATTGCTGGTCTCGTTGGCGGGGATGGTCGCTGTCGCATGGGTTTTTCGCTTCATCGGCCGGCGCATCGAATGGGCAACGTTCCGGGCAGAAGGGCTAAACGAGTACTTCCGCGACATGAGCCTGCTGGTCGCCTTCGGTTTCGTTCTGGCTTTCTTGGCATTGTGTTTCTCGGTACTCCTTTACTTTTTCTTGGGTGTCCCGTTTTTCCGATGGGCCGTTAACGGGCTGCTCTTCTTTGCGGCATGCGGTTTCATCTTTCGCTTGCTCGGCAGATTCATCGGTACACCGCTCTCAAAGAAGGTCTTTCGCGACATGCCGATCACGGCGGCTTTCGGCATTCTGACCATTCTGGTCTATTCAATTCTCGCCATCTTTGCCGATTTCATCGCGCCATACGGTCAGGCGGAAGTATTCGACTCGATCAACGTCCTGCCCGGAGGCAACCCAGAGAATGGTGGCGACCCGCGCTTTCTGCTTGGAACCGATCAACTCGGCAGGGACCTTCTTTCTCGTCTGATCTACGGAGCCCAGAACACGGTCGGTATCGCCTTCGTGACCACATGCCTTGCGTTCCTGATCGGAGCCTCCGTCGGATTTCTGGCGGCCGCGCTCGGCGGCTGGGTCGATCAGATCGCATCGAGAGTCGTCGATGCGCTGATGGCAATCCCCCAGCTGATTTTCGCCCTGTTGCTGATGACCATCGCCACGGCCTGGGCCGGGTCCGACAAGATTCTGATCATGGTGTACATGGTGGTGATCATCGCGTTTCTGGACAGCACCCGCGTCTATCGTCTCGCGCGCGCCGTCGGTCTCAACATCGTCGTCATGGACTACATCGAGGCCGCGAAGCTTCGTGGCGAGAATCTGACCTATCTGATTTTCCGGGAGATCCTCCCGAATGCCACAGCGCCCCTGCTCGCCGAGTTCGGGCTGAGGTTCTGCTTCGTCTTTCTCACCATTGCCGCCCTGTCGTTCCTCGGCATCGGAATTCAGCCGCCACTGGCCGACTGGGGGACCATGGTTCGCGACCTGTCCCAGTTCATCAACTTCGCGGCGTTCAGCCCGCTGACCGCATCATTGCCTCTCATGGCCGCCGGTGCGATCGCGTTGCTGACGGTGGCAGTCAACTTTGTCGTTGACTGGATGCTTCACAAGAGTTCCGGCCTGAAGGATTGACAACATGAAACAGCCGACCCCGCTTGTCCGCGTCAGGGACCTCAAGATCGAAGGACTGTCGGACGAAACCTGGATCCAGATCGTCAATGGTGTCGATCTTGATCTGAACGCAGGCGAAGTGCTCGGGCTGATTGGGGAATCCGGCGCTGGCAAGTCCACGATCGGACTCGCTGCCATGGGATTCACCCGCGACGGTTGCCGGATTTCCAACGGGACGGTCGAGTTTGACGGGATTGATCTGGTCAACGCGGACGCTGCGACCAAGCGATCATTGCTCGGCAGCAGAATCGCCTATGTCGCTCAATCGGCCGCTGCAAGTTTCAACCCGGCGCACCGGATCATCGACCAGCACACGGAAGCCCCTGTCCAGCACCGGATCTATTCGGCCTCGCAGTCCCAGGCCGACGCGATGGAGCTTTACGAGCGGCTGCGGTTGCCCAATCCCAAGGAAATCGGATTTCGGTATCCCCACCAGGTCTCGGGGGGACAGCTGCAGCGAGCCATGACGGCGATGGCCATGTCGTGTCGTCCCGATCTGATCATTTTCGACGAGCCGACCACGGCGCTCGACGTCACGACCCAGATCGAGGTCCTGGCCGCGATCCGGGACATTGTCGATCAGTTCGACACAGCCGCCATCTACATCACCCATGATCTCGCGGTCGTTGCCCAGATGGCGGACCGGATCAAGGTGCTCCTCAAGGGAGATGAAGTCGAGGAAGCGCCGACAGACATCATGCTCGAATCCCCGCAGGACGACTACACCAAGACGCTGTGGGCCGTTCGCAGTTTCCAGCGCGAACAGAAGCCCATCCCGCCCAAGAGCGAGACGCCGGTTGTCGCCATGAAGAACGTCACGGCGGCTTATGGGAAGATCCCCGTTCTTCACGACGTCAGCTTCGACATTCACGCGGGACAGACCGTCGCGGTGGTGGGCGAATCCGGATCAGGCAAGTCGACGGCGGCGCGGTGCATCACGGGCCTGCTGCCTCCGCTTTCGGGATCGATCGAATTCGAGGGCAAGACGCTGCCCAGCGACTATCGCAAGCGAAACAAGGATCAGCTGCGCCAAGCGCAGATGATCTATCAGATGGCTGACACGGCGCTGAATCCCCGCAAGCGGATTTCCGAAATCATCGGGCGCCCGGTGGAGTTCTACCTTGGCCTCAAAGGGCGCAAAAAACGCAAGCGGGTGGAAGAACTTCTCGAGCAGATCGAAATGGAACCGAGCCGATACTACGACCGCTTTCCGTCCGAACTTTCCGGCGGTCAGAAGCAGCGGATCGGAATCGCGCGGGCGCTCGCGGCAGAGCCCAGATTCATCATTTGCGACGAGGTCACATCGGCACTCGATCAGCTGGTCGCTGAAGGCATTCTGAAGCTCCTGGCCAATCTGCAGGACAGCCTGAATCTCGCCTACATGTTCATCACCCACGATCTCGCGACGGTACGGGCGATTTCCGACGCCGTCGTCGTGATGAAGGAAGGAAAGGTGGTCGAAGCCGGAGCGAAAACGGACATGTTCACGCCTCCGCACCATCCATACACCGACTTGCTGCTCAGTTCGGTTCCCGAAATGGACCCAAACTGGTTGACAGAGTTGCTTGAGGCCCGTGGAGTCGACAATATTGGCGACGCCGCATCGGCCCAAATCTCTTGATCATTCGGCCAACGGCCCATAATGATCATTAATGTCCCTGAAGCGATGCTGATCACGTCAGGGAGCAGCGGCAAACAAAAACAGGGAGACTGACATGATGACACATTTGAACCGCCGCAACGTCCTGAAGACGGGTGCGGCAACGGTTGCCGCCACGGCGATAGCGCCCTTGGCAAGCCGGGCCGTCGCAAGCCCGTCGCGCGGGGGCGAGTTGCGCCTGGGTTTGGGAGGTGCCAACACGTCCGACAGTTGGGATAGTCGTACCCATTCCGACAGCTTCATGATCGTTCACGGGCACGGTTGCGTTTTCGACTGCCTCACCGAAATTACAGCAAGCGGAGAGCTTGTCGGTGAACTCGCGGAAAGCTGGGAGGCATCCCCCGACGCCAAGGTCTGGACATTCAACCTTCGCAAGGGCGTGACATTCCACAACGGCAAACCGTTCGGTGCCGATGATGTCCTGACTTCACTGAGAATGCACGTGGCAGAGGGCGCCAAGTCGGCGGCCAAGCCAATCGTGGAACCGATCGTCGAGATGAAAAAGCTGACCGACCACCAGGTTCAGTTGACTCTCGCCGTAGGCAACGCCGGCTTCCCGTATCTCTTGTCCGATTATCACATCATGATTTACCCGGACGGAATGGTCGACGAAGCGATTGCCAAGGGAATCGGAACCGGCCTGTATCGTGTCGAGAGCTTCGACCCGGGCGTGCGATTCTTGGGTGTCAGATACGACGACCACTACAAGGATGGTTCAGCTGGATGGTTTGACAGTATCGAGTCGATTGCCATCAACGACGGTTCGGCAAGGATGAATGCGCTGATGACAGGGCAGGTTGACGCAGTCAACCGAATCGAAGTCAAGATCGAACCCCTGATGCGAGCCAATCCCGCCATCGAGATCTTCGAAGTCACGGGCAACCAGCACTACACCTTCCCGATGCTGACCAATCTTGCGCCTTTCGACGACATCAATGTCCGCAAGGCGCTCAAGCACGGGGTCAACCGGCAGGAGATGGTCGACAAGATCCTCCAGGGACATGGCAAGGTTGGCAATGATCATCCAATCGGACCCGCCAATCAACACTACCATGCCGAACTCGAACAGATCGACTATGATCCGGACAAGGCGAAGTTCTATCTCAAGCAGGCAGGCCTCGATTCGCTGACCGTTGATCTTTCCGCATCCGACGCCGCTTTCATAGGTGCCGTCGATGCCGCCCAACTCTACCAGGCATCGGCCAAGGGCGGCGGCATCAACATCAACGTGGTCCAGGAAGCGGCTGACGGGTACTGGTCCAATGTGTGGCTGAAGAAACCGTGGTGTGCATGTTACTGGAGCGGACGCGCAACCGAGGACTGGATGTTCTCGACCGCCTATGAACTGGGCGTTCCGTGGAACGACAACCACTGGAACAATGAACGGTTCCAGATGCTTCTGCTCGAAGGTCGCGCGGAACTCGACTCCAACAGGAGTCGCGAAATCTACCACGAAATGCAGGCGCTCATGTCTGCCGAAGGTGGTACTATCGTTCCAATGTATGCGAACTACGTCGACGCCAATTCGACGCGGCTTGCCCACGGACCCGATCTTGGAAACGTGTTTCAGCTCGACAGTTCGCGCATCTGCGAACGTTGGTGGTCTGCTGAAGTCGCCTGATTCCAACCAATCCGGAAACGCCCCGCACTGCGGGGCGTTTTCTTTTGTGGTCTCGTGACGCATGAACGCATCCGAACTCGGCCGTCACGACCGAAGTTGATTTCACCTGCGGAGATCATCTACGGCATGACAACGAGTCCAATTGACCTGTTCCAGCGCTGACATGTCCCTCGAACCCGAATTGCCCGCAGCGGGGCAAGTTTTGGACTTCGGCGCGTCATTCTCAGGGTCAAGCGTCGCGCAACATTTTTGGAGTTCCGTGCCATGACAAGCACCAACGCCGATCCCAATCCTACCCACCCTGCATGGGGAATCGACAACGACTACGGCCGGTTGCGCGACGTGCTGCTAGGACGGCCTGATCATTTCCGCTGGGTGGATGCCGGCCCGATCACGCGTCGCACGCTCGACAACCAGGAAAATACCGGCGTCGCCTTCAATCTGCAGACCGCGATGGCCCAGCATGCGGAGATGGTGAGCATCTACGAGAGTGCGGGCGTTGCCTGCCATTACCTTGATTCCGATGAGGTGCTGCACAGGAACTTCTTTGCGCGGGACTCGAGCGCCATGACACCATGGGGCGCGCTGATCTGCCACATGCAATTGAAGTGCCGGCGAGCCGATTACGTCACCGCCATCCGCTTCTACCAGAACAATGAGATTCCGATCTGGAAATACGCGACTGCCGGCCATTTCGAGGGCGGCGACTTCGTCATCCTGGAACCGGGCCTGGTCCTGATCGGCTACTGTGGCGAGCGATCCGAGGGAGCTGGCGCAATGCAGGTTGCGGCCTGGGTTCGCGAAAAGGGATGGGAGTGCATCGTGGCGCCGATCTCCCGCGAATTCGTGCACATGGACGGGTTGGTGGTCCCGCTCGCATCAAAACTGCTGGTCGCGTGCGTGGACGCGATGGAAGCCTGGCTCGTCGAGGCTTTGCGATTTCGCGGTTTCGGCTTCATCGATGTCGGCTATGCGGAAGCAAAGAACCTGGGCGTCAACCTCGTTGCCTTGGGCGACGATCGCGTGCTGTCCATGAAAAGCAGCCCCGATTTGAATGAGCGCATGCGCGCGCTGGGATTTGAGGTCCACGACCCTGACATGTCCATGTTCACGCTGGGCGGCGGCGGGGTGCACTGCCTTTGCCAAGCCTTGCGGCGGGATTCCGTGACGCCCGAAAAAACGGAACCCGTGTGACAGGGACGCCACTGGAGTCTGTGTCCGCGTCCCACCAGAATTCGAAAACTCGCAATGTCTGGTGCTTGCAAGCCAATGACTCCGAGAACAGCCTGCATCGGAAGCTCCGCAACATTCGGTGAACCGTGATGCCCTTGAAACTCCCGCTCCCCGGTTCGGGCCCCGCATTCGCGGAATTCGTCATGCCGGCACGACAGTCACCCGAACTGTGGCGTCTTTTGTTCGGGATTGCACTGATCGTCGCCGGCATCACCGTGATGTTGATCGTGCCTCTGGTGCTTTTCGTGGCGCTCGTCACCGGCAACTCGATCTTTGACATCAGCTTCGCGCTTCGGATTCCTTCGCTCGCCGAGCCTGTCTGGGTGCTCTGGATGCTCGTCTGCTTCGGCGGTCTGACGCTCGGGGCTGGTCTTGCGGCGCACTTCGTGCACAGACGGTCTCCTCTGACGCTGATCTGTGCCCCGGGTCGACCTCTTGTCCGGCATTTTGCGATCGGAGCACTGGTTGCAACTGCCGTTCTTGCGCCGGCGTCGGCCATTGTGATCCTGTGGACGGATCCATACCGAAACATGGCCTTGTCGGTCTGGCTGCTGTGGCTCGTTCCAGCGGTGCCAGCAGTGTTTCTGCAAACATTTTCCGAAGAGATTCTGTTTCGCGGCTATCTTCAGCAACAGCTCGCGGCACGGTTTTCGAACCGCTGGATGTGGTGGTTCTTGCCCTCGTTCATCTTCGGGGCGCTGCACTACGACCCGTTGTTGTATGGGGTGAACGCGCCGCTGGTGGCCTTGCTGACCATGATGTTCGGCCTGATTGCTGCCGACGTCACGGCGCGCACCGGCAGCATAGGCGTTGCCGTCGGCCTTCATTTCGCCAACAACATGTTTGCCTTCTGCCTGTTTGGTCTGGACAATGGTGTTTCGGGTCTCAGCCTTTACTTGCTGCCGGGAATGACAAATTCGCGGGATCCGGGGTTGAGCTTAATTCCGATAGTCGATCTGGTCAGCCTCTGCATCGCCTATGCGGTGTTTCTGGCGGTGGTGGCGTACACGCGACGCAAGGCGGCGGCGCAGGACCAGTCCAGATTGCCATCCTGAGCAGGGCAAAATAGAGTGCGGCAGACCGCAAGACAGCAACAAGGAACAGGCTCGCTTCAATGAACTGGATTTCGAATTTCGTCAGACCTAAATTGCGTTCCCTGTTCTCGCGCCGCGACGTTCCGTCCAATCTGTGGAGCAATTGTGACAGCTGCGGATCGATGATCTATCACCGCGAACTCACCCAGGCGCTGCATGTTTGTCCGCATTGCGACCACCATCTGCCGATCGCGCCACGTCAGCGCTTCGAATATCTTTTCGATGATGGCGTTTTCGAGGAGATCGAGGTTCCGGCCTGTCTTCAGGATCCATTGAGTTTCCGCGACAAGAAGAAATACACCGACAGGGTCAAGGCGGCACGCCATGCAACAGGTGACGACGATGCCATGGTTGTTGCGGCGGGCAAGATCGGGGATGCACCCATTGTCGCAGCTGGCCAGGACTTCTCGTTCATGGGCGGCTCCATGGGGATTGCGGTGGGCAACGCGATTCTCGCGGCATGCAGGGAAGCTGCGCGACGCAAGACGCCGTTGATTCTGTTTTCGGCCGCGGGCGGCGCACGCATGCAGGAAGGCATCTTCTCATTGATGCAGATGCCCAAAACGACTGCCGCCGTTCAGATGTTGAGAGAATCTCGATTGCCGTTCATCGTCGTTCTGACGCACCCCACGACCGGAGGCGTGACGGCAAGTTATGCCATGCTTGGCGACATTCATCTGGCCGAGCCTGGTGCGCTGATCGGATTCGCCGGCCCTCGTGTCATCGAGCAGACCATCCGCGAAAAGCTCCCTGAAGGATTCCAGCGCTCAGAGTATCTTCTGGAACAGGGCATGCTGGATCGTGTGACGCACAGGCGGGATATCCGGGACGAACTGATCTCGATCGTTCGCATGCTGATGAGGATGTCACCGCCCATCAAGGGTCAACTGCCTTCTCCCAGCAATGGCCAGGTTCAGGACACGACCCCGTCCGCCCAAACGAAGGCTGGGGCGAAGACTGCATGACCGACCCGGACTGCACGGCCATTCTCGACCGGCTGACCCGACTGCACCCCAAGCTGATCGACTTGACACTGGATCGGATGACCCGCCTGCTGGCGGCATTGGGCAACCCCGAACTTGATCTACCCCCGGCAATTCACATCGCGGGAACCAATGGCAAGGGTTCGACGGCAGCGATGATTCGAAAGGGGCTCGAGACCGCCGGGCACTCGGCCCATGTCTACACGTCACCCCATCTCGTCCGATTCAACGAGCGGATCCGGGTCGCAGGCGCGTTGATTTCCGAGCAGGCGCTGAGCGAGATTCTCGACGAGTGCGAGCGGGCCAATGGCGATGAACCCATCACGTTTTTCGAAATCACCACCTGTGCGGCGTTTCTGGCGTTTTCGCGCACGCCTGCTGATTACGCGATCCTGGAAGTCGGTCTTGGCGGACGACTCGATGCGACGAACGTCATTGAATCGCCGGCACTGTCAATCATCACCCCGGTTTCCATGGATCACCAGCATTTCCTGGGCGACTCCTTGAAGGAGATCGCGCGGGAAAAGGCAGGCATTCTGAAGCGCAACACTTTTGGCATCATTTCCGAGCAGGACCCGGAAGCTCTCGATGTGATCCAGGATGTCGCGGCCTCGGTCGGGGCCACCTTGAAGATTCACGGGCACCATTGGCACGTGTGGGAAACCGATTCGGGAGGCCTCGGGTACCAGGACGAATACGGTCAACTCGATTTGCCGACGCCCGGCCTGTCGGGAAAGCATCAACTGATGAATGCCGGCTGCGCGGTTGCTGCATTGCGGATTCTTGGAGTGCAGCTCGATGCGATTGCTGCGGCGGTGGGTCGAATCGAGACGAGCGACTGGCCTGCGCGAATGCAGCCGGTGCGAGACACCGAGCTTTCCCTTCATGCACCTGATGCGCAGATTTGGCTGGATGGCGGACACAATCCTGCAGCTGGTCGGGCTCTGGCGCAGACACTTCGCGGCCTTCCGAGCCGACCGACGCATCTGGTGTGCGGGATGATGAATACAAAAGACCCGACGCAGTTCCTCGAGCCGTTCGTCGGCGCGGTCGACTCGGTCATCGGGGTCACGATTCCAGGCGAGGATGCAAGCAGGCCGGCAGAGGATATCGCCATGGCATGCCAGTCGCTTTCGATCGAGGCCGGCACGTCCGACGGCGTGTCAGACGCGGTCATGAAGATCACCGATCAGGTGCCTGATGCACGGATATTGATCTGCGGCTCATTGTATCTGGCAGGTTCATTGGTGAACGAATTCGACGGCGCGGCTCACGACGTTACCTGATCGTCGCCGAAAACCTGCTGTCTCGTGGCCGAGCGTCGTACCATGGACTCCAATGAGCCAACGCAAGGCACCGTTGTCGACCGCCTTGTTGGCTGCTGAGTCGCACCTCAAATGCAGGTGGAATTGGCCCGTGTCGATTTGAATCAGTCAGCGTTGAGAAGAAGGATGTCTATCAGGTCGTGTTGAATGTCATGTGTGGTTTCAGTCATGTTCACGCAGAACACGCTGTCGCCTCGCTTTCTTTCGTGCAGCTTCGATGATTTCCGGAAATGATCGCTTCGTTGTTCCGCCTTGTTCGGCTCGGTCCATCAATTCACGCAACTCCAGGATTGCGGTCTCTTTGCGGTCCCGGTCTCTTCGCACCAAGTCGCGGAAGTACTCGCTCATGTTGCCATGACAGCCCGCTTTGACTCGGTCTTCCACCCAGACTTTCATGTCGTCGGGCATCGATATGGTGACTTTGGGCATGACTCTGAATTCTCTCCTTGCCGTTCTTCAGGATTCACTTGCGAGAACGCAAGTCCCGAAATCACGTCTCCACCGCGAACACATGTGGTCTGCGTCGTCAAACATCGTTGCGCCCAAGGTGGCTGTGACGAGTTGCCGGCTTGGCGGTCGGCATGGAAGCGGGGAGTTGGAGCGCGACATTCGGGATGGACGATCGGACATGGCGCCTTGGGCATCAATTTCCTCGCGCTGCTTCGGCGAGATTGAGGAGAGTGTCGCCTGGGATGCGAAGGGGCTTGCTGAGATCGAGAATTTGCTGGTCGGGGACTTTGTCACGACGGCGCGCCTCGATGGCAAGATGGGCGATCTCGTTGCGCAGCTCTCGGTCCCGGTATTGCTGCAATTCTCGCTTTCCGAGTTCGCTGAACATTCCGAGAGCCTTGAGGTACATGCGTCCGAAGCGTTCGTGATCCAGAATGGATTCGCATTCGTCGTCGGAGATGAATTGCAGGCTCTTCAATCGAATGGCTGCGGCGGTGTATGTCACCCCGAACTCATTTGCGAGCATGGCACAATCCTTGTAGCTGATTCTTTGTGAGCCAACGGGTGGACGCTGTGTCGCCTCGAAGTGCCCACCACCTGCAGTTTCGAAAATGACTCGATCCACTCTGCTTGGCTGGCCTTTTCCAAGACCTTCCAGAAACGCCCGAACACCACTGTTCGGGATCAGGAACTCGGACGCGAAGGCATTTGCCCTTTGCTCAACGAACTCGGACATGTCGTCCATTTGCGAAACCATGATGCCACGGTTTCGATCGGTCAAGGCGTGGGCGTACTCATGCGCAAGCGACAGCCGCCCTCTGCCTTTCGAGTGTGACGCATTCACCAGCGTGGCCATTCCGACATCATTGTGGCGAATGAAAATGCCTGATGTGCCGACTGGCAGGGCAACACCTGACGCCCAGATCCCTTGCGAAATGACAAGCGCGGGTACGTCCATTACGGGGGCGTTTCCAAGTTCGAGCCTGTTTCGTTCCTGGATTGCCACATGCTCACCCTGGGCAACCGCCTCTCCGGATGTTCGCGGATCCCGCAACTGGTAGAACGGAGGACGCAGCACCGCTCCTACGTTCAACATTGATTTCAGGTCCTCTCCTTCCCGACAGAGATGAAGACACAATGACATCTGAAGGCGCATGGTCGGATCGTTTTCCAGTTCGGGCACCATTCGGAAAAGTTCCGAGGTGACATCGCCATCGACGCTCGCCGGTCCCTGGTCCAGGAGTTCGGTGACTGGTACCGAGCAGAATTGCGAGAACCGAACGAGTTCGAGCGTGGAAACCGATCGGTTTCCGGATTCGATCTGAGAAACTGCCGATCGAGAGATGTCGAGAGCCTCGGCAATGGCTTGCTGACTCAAGTGGCGCAACTCGCGCGCCCGTCTGAATCGAACCCCAAGGTCTGCTGCATTCATGTTTGTTTCGCTCCGATTGTCCCGACCCGCACAGCCTAGTTTCCATTATTGGCTGCATGTTCGATTATCAAACGTACTTTGTCTTTTTTGTCCATTTGATGATATCATATGTGTGGAATTCTAACAATCCTCCGTAAATTCCACGCTCTTGAACCTTTCTCGGCCTTTTTCCTGTCACCATCACCTGACCAGCATTCGGCAGTGCAAAGCCAGCCAGATGCTCAATGAGAGAGTGCTTTCATGTCGGCGGTAGCGAACGAAACGTAACGATGACAAGTACAGGTCTCTGCAACCGTGGTGGGCAAGGTAACACGTCACGACCGAGCGCAACCTTGGGGAGGGATGTCGACGCCGAGACTTGCGGACGAACGTCGAAACGATTTCAGGCAAGCGGACCGTGTCTCATTGCGGTTCAGAGTCTTTGCAAACCGACAGATGCGGAATCAGCAATGTGTTCAGAGGATCCCAGATCAGCCAAACTGGTCCACCATCGGGCAAGTCAGGAATGTCCTTGTCCCGCGCGATCACCTTGAAGGATTTCCTGTTCCACTCAACGATGCATGTCGCCATTGCGCCAGCGAAGACCCGCTGCCTGAGTGTGGCGCGCAATTTCGCCAAGTTTCCTTCGGTTGGCTCAACCGATGAAATTGACATGTTTTCCGGGCGCACGGCAAAGGCCTCGGCTCGAGCCGAACCGGGCGGCAGCGGGATGCCCGTGCCATCGGGAAGGCGCAGACACCCATCTTCCGCCACGCCATCCAGGATGTTCGCCTCGCCCAGGAAACTGGCCGCGAACACGTCGACCGGGTTGTTGTAGACCTCCCTTGGCGGTCCGGCCTGCACCATCCGGCCAGACCTCAGTATCCCGATCTGGTCGGAAAGCGTCAGCGCCTCTTCCTGGTCGTGCGTCACGAAAATGGTCGTGATCCCCACCTCGCGCTGAATGCGCTTCAGCTCGATCTGCATGTCGACTCGCAGGGCCTTGTCCAGCGCCGACAGCGGTTCGTCCAGAAGCAGCACCGACGGATTCGTCACGATGGCGCGGGCGAGTGCAACACGCTGTTGCTGGCCCCCCGAAAGTTCATGCGGCTTGCGGTTGCCGAGCTGGTCAAGTCGCACAAGCTCGAGCGCCTCGCTCACCCGACGCCTCTCCTCGTCGGCACCGCACTTGCGAACACGCAAGCCGAAGCCGATGTTGTCTGCCACGGTCATGTTCGGGAACAGCGCGTAATTCTGGAACATCATGCCGATTTCCCGTTTTTCGACAGGTACGTGTTCAACCTGCCGATCACCGATCCGGATCGAACCGGCATCGGCGAAGGCAAATCCCGCAATCGTGCGCAAAAGAGTGGTCTTTCCGCTGCCGGATGGTCCGAGAAGTGCGGAAAACCCGCCGTCGGGAAAGTCCATCGACACCTCGTCAAGAGCCCTCAGCGTTCCAAACGTCTTGGTCACGTTTCTGACGGATACCTCTGCCATCAGCGTTCCCCACCGAATTTCGAAAAGCGCGCCGCGATCAGCATGACCGCCATGGATACGCATATGATGATGGTCGAGACCGCATTGATCTCGGGGGTGAATCCCTTGCGGATCGACGTGTAGATCAGCACCGGAAGCGTGCTGTCGCCCGGTTCGGAAAGGAAATACGAGACAACGAACTGATCGAAACTGACGGCAAACGCGAACAGAGCGCCGGCAACGATCCCTGGTGCGATCCAAGGCAGCGTCACGCGGCGGGTTACGGTCCATGCGTCGGCGCCCAGCGACCTTGCCGCCTCTTCCAGAGCCGGGTCGAACGTTGCCAGCCGCGCACTGACGACGACGATGACATACGGAAGCGCCAGCGCCACGTGACCGACGATCACCGATGGCGTGCCGCGGCCGAGACCGATCCCGAAGAAAAAGATCAGCATGGCCGTCCCCGTGATGAGCCAGGGGATGGCGATGGGTGGAAACAGCAACACCTGCAGGAACCGCTTGCCGGTGAACTCGAATCTGAACAGCCCTATGGAGGCGGCGGTACCCAGTGTCGTTGCGACAATCGTCGTCACGACCGCGATGAACACCGAACGGGCTGCGGATTCGATGATCTCGGAGTTTCCAGCCAGCCGAACGTACCAGTTCGTCGAAAACTCGAATGGCAACTGATAGAACGGCGAGGCATTGAAGGACATGAATGCCATGACCGCGATCGGAGCATACAGGAAAACAAGCATCAGGATCAGCCACAGCCTGCCCAGGCGATTGAGAATCGTGCCGCTCACGAACTGGCCCTCCGCAGGATGGGACTGGACACTGCAAGGATTAGCAACACGACCGCAAGAAGAATGAAGGACAGCGCGGCTCCGAGCGGCCAGTTGTAAACCGCAACGAACTGATCTTCGATCACTGTGCCGTAGTATGTCCCGACACGTCCTCCCAGTATGCGGGGCTCCATGAAGGAACCGACCACAGGAACAAAAATCAGTATCGCTCCCGCCGCGAGACCGGGAAACGACAAGGGCAGAATGATGCGGGAGAGGATGGTCAGTTTCCCCGCGCCCATGGATCTCGCCGCATCGATCAGGTCGTCGTCGATGGCCTGTATGGCCAGATACGAGGTCAAGATGACGTAAGGCACATAGGAGTGCACGAGTCCCAGCACGACCGCCGTTGTCGAGAACATCAGGTTCACGTCAACCTCGAAGGGCAGGATTGCATTCAGGCCAATTTCGAGCACCCCGTTTCCGCGCAACACGATTGCCCAGGAGAAAACGCGAACGAGCGAGTTGGACCAGAACGGAAGTATGACCAGCAGGAACAGCGCCTCGCGGGTCCGTCCCTTGATGGTCTTCGCCAGAACATAGGCACATGGGAACCCGACAAGCACAGATATGAGCGTAACGGTCAGTCCGAGCCGGATGGATTTCCAAAGCAGGGTTGAGTAGGTCGAGGTCTCAAAAAAGGCTTGGTAGTTTTCGAGTGTGAAATGCCTCTCGGCATCGCCGAAAGGCACATCCGAGAGAAAACTGAAGTAGAGCATGGCCGACAGCGGCAAGAAAATCGCCACTGTCAGCCAAAGGTAGGCAGGGGACAGCAAACCGGCTGTTTTCAGCCGATCCTGTCTTGCGAGCACCTCGGAGATATTGATCCCCTTTGTGCCGTCAGACGATCACTGCGCCGCCTTCAGTTCCTGCCAGATTGCCAGGTAGGCCTCGCGTGTCTCGGCATCAACCGGGCGTTGAAACTGAACGCGTGCGACCACGGCCGGGTCACCCAGAACCCGCTTGTTGAAAGAGTCGTCAGGCAACTCTGCAGCAGCGCGTGCATTGGCGGATGCCGGCGCACCCTCAGCTTCCCAGCGGGAATAGAATGACGGATCGATCATCCAGTCGATGAATGCGTGCGCCGCATCCTTCTTGGTCGAAGACGACGGGATCGACAGTCCGTCGAGCCATCCGATCGCACCTTCCTCCGGAACCACGAATTGCACGGGCAGACCAGCGGCCATGGACCGGCTGGCCGAACCCGACCAGAACGTGGCGACATCAAGATCGCCTGCCGCCATGTACTGGTTCCAGTCGTTTTCCGATCCCCAGTAGGTTCTGATCTGGGGCATCAGAGCTTCCAGCTTCGCCTTCACCGCATCCAGGTCTTCGATATCATTGATGTCTTGACCGGTGGCTATCGCCGCAAACTGGATCGCTTCGAGCGCGTCATCCCGAATTGACACCTTGCCCTCGTGCGCCGTGTCCCAGAACACTTCGATCGAGGTCGGAATCGTGTCGAACGCATTCGTGTTGACCGCGAAGGATGTCAGGCCCCAGGTCCAGGGAACACCATGCAGGGATCCGCCGGCATTGAGGTCCTGGTTTTCGGTCAGATCCGCAGGAACGTCGGCGATATTCGCGATCTTTCCTGCATCGATCGGAGCGATCAGCCCCTCTTCCTGGGCTTGTGGAGTGAATGCCGCATTGATCAGCACCACGTCATACGCGCCCGGGTTGGTGCGCAACTTCGTCAGCATCTCCTGTTCGGAATTGAAATACTCGTGCACAACCGTGTGGCCGGTTGCCTCGCTGAATTCGGCGATGGCCCAGTCCAGGTCGGTACCGTAACCTTGCCAGTTCAGAACCCGAATTTCGTCGGCTGTGACGGTAGAGCCGGCCAAGATCGCCGCAGCTACCGTCGATTTCATCAAAGTCTTGTTCATCATGTTCGTCCTCCTCGTTGAACACATTCTGGATTTGCCCGACTGCTCGGCCCTCTTTTCTGTTCTTCCAGAGCCGCGTTGACTTCTGCGCTGTTGGGAGCGGTTGCCGGACCTCTTCTTGTCGTGGAGATCGCGGCCGCGATGTTGGCATAACGAGCAGCGGCTTCGGGATCGCCCGTTTCGGCGAGCTTGGCGATGAAGCTGCCCACGTGGGTGTCGCCGGCACTGTTGCTGTCGACGACCTGAACCCGGTGCGGCGGGATTTCCGTGCACCGACCGTCAACTGCGACGATGCACCCATTCGCACCGTTCCTAACCACCGCACCTCCATTGGCGGGCCGTCCTTCGGAGAGTGCGGCAGCTGCATCCCAAGGGTCGGCAAGACCTGTCAGCACCGTCGCCTCCCTCTCGTTTGCGCTGATCCACAGGGCACGATCCATTGCGGCCGACAGCGATTCACGCGCGAGAAATCCGGCCACGGGCGAGGGATCGAACACAAGTCGCGGAATCTGATCGTCACGCTCCAGCCACCGAACGAGTGCGTCGCGCGAACCCTTGTAGTGCAGCCCGTAGCCCGAAAGCAGCGTCCAGTCGAAATCCGTGAAGTTGATCCTGCGCAGTTCGTCACTTCTCATTCGGCCTTCGGCGCCATCGCTTGCGACAAAGGTTCTTTCGCCTGCGGGGTCGACCAGGACGCAGCAGCAGCCCTGGTCGCATTCCGTGTATCGCGGCAAGAGAACAGAGATGTGCTCAACCTCGAGGCCGTTCATCGCGATGTCAGAAAAAGGACCGGTCCCGAGCGAGCCGCCATAGCTGACGTCCATTCCTGCACGGCGCGCCGCGACCATCGCGTTGAACCCACCGCCAGGCATGACGTGAAATCCCGTCACCATTGCCTCTTCCCCGGCACGAGGAACCGACTCGACTTCGTAGATGAGGTCCACCACAACCCCTGACATCTGAAGCAACCGGTTCTCCATCAAGCTGCCCTGCCATGTTCGCGGCTCTGTTCTTGCCGTGCGCGCAACCCGAGCAGATCCTTCGCAACCTGTTCGACGGGCAGATCATTGGCGGCGCGAACTTCGCGGACCTTGTCGTCCGGAAATACCGAACACCCGGCGCATGCGCCCGCCATTGCGCCAGCGATCGCGCCAATCGTGTCGGTATCGTCGCCAACATTTGCGGCGATCAACGCCGCTTGCCATGGATCGCCCTCAGCCAGCCTGACAATGCCGAATGCCGCAGGAACAGATTCATGCGCAGCAACAGAAGTCCCTGTCTTTCGGGCAAGTTCGTCCGCCGCAGACCCGCGATCGGCCAGGTCCAATGCAGACGCGATTCGTGCAGCCATGTCTTGTGCGCCCTCAGGATATCCCCGATGCTGCCCGGCTTCAGCCGCCTCAAGAGCCGAGTTGACGGCACTTTTGAAATCGAGGCCATCAACCCCGCAGCTGATCACCGCCGCCACGGCCGCCGCCGCTGCGATGGCCTCGCCGGTGTTGTGTGTCAAACGACAAGCTCGCTCGACCATGTCGATCAGGTCAGGCAAGGGCTCGCAGGGTGCCGCGATTCCGACGGGCACGATGCGCATCGCAGCTCCGTTCGTGGTCCCGTATCGCCCGGTTTCGGAGACAGACGTTCCTGACAGCAAGGCATCCAGCGCGGCCTTTGACGAAGGCCCGAGAAGATCCCGAAGTCCTCGTTCCTTGATGTCTGCCTCCCAAGCCAGCAGATCCATGGCCCACCGGGTCTGATCGATGAGTCCCGCGTCATCAATGAGCCGCTCGGAGAGCAGGAAAGTCTGTTCGGTGTCATCCGTAACCTGCGCAGGTTGCAATCCGTCTGCGACCGGATGACCGTCGTATGGTGCGACAAAGGTGGAAATCTTGCCGTAATGGCATCTGATCTCGGCGACAGACATGGTTTGGGTCGGCATTCCCAGCGCGTCGCCGACCGCAAGTCCGGTCAGGGCAGCGCTGGCACGATCAAGGCTTCCGCGCATGATGCCCGTTCACCCTCAAAACTCGATGTGCAGCCCGAAGAGATCCGGGTCCAGGATGCTCTCGACAAATTCGATGACCGAATGATCGGCGGCGCGGGTCAACCTCCGCAGCTGCAACATGGGTTCACCGGGCGTGCGGACCATCAATTCTGCATCCGTTGCTGACAATCCAACCAGGACGTTCGCCCACTGCACACCGCTGCAGACCGTGAGACCCCGCGCTACCAGGGTTGCGTTCAAGGATCCGTTCAGCAACCCGTGCTCTGGAACATCTTGCAGTTTTTGGCGCCATGGTAACCGGCTGCGTTCCAAGGAAACGCCTTGGCCCGTATCGTTGCGGACGCGCAATCGGTCTGCGATCAGGCAATCCGTGCCTTCCGAAACAGGGCTGCCCGGCAATTCCATCGAGCCACGAACCAGCTGCAGCACCCTCGTTGACATGTGCACGTCGCCGGATTCCAAGGCCACACTCCAGCCAGCGCGATCATCTATGGTCCTGCCATCAAAGGTGACGAACGAACCGATTCCGTTTGTGGTGGTGATAAGGCCCTTGCAGGCAAGGATTTCCAGCCCCTTGCGCACCGTGTTTCGGCTGACGGAAAAGCGTTTGACCATGGCGTTTTCGCTGGCAAGCGCGTCACCGTGCCGGAGCGCGCCGGAACGGATTTCGCGTTCCAGGGCGTGCGCGATCCGGACAGATTTCGGCGCGCCGACCATGACTGGTCCTGTATCAAGCTGTTCAAGCCTGTCCATACATGTTCAATAGGGTTGCTCGCCTAACCAAGTCAAGAGGATCTACCGGACGCCGCCTTTGTGAAGCTGGAGACAGACCCCCTATTGAAGTGTCGCAGCAGCGGCTCCACCGCACCTGGCTTGGTGTCGAGTATGATCGCTGCCTTGGTGTAAGACAATTCTTTCGTCCGCACTTTCTCGTGGACAAGTTTCATGAGCGCGTTCCCCGCTTGGAACCGTTTCATTTCGAAAGGATCAGACTGCTCGGCAGGTTTGTCCTGTTCCTGACCAATCCTTGTTTTCCTGCGGGTTTGGCATTCGGCCCAAAGTTCGTCATGGACTCGGGCTGTCAGATTTCCCATTCGATTCAGGCGATAGACAACGATCGACTCGCTGACTGCCCAGCGTCGGGCAATGGATTCCACCGCCCTTCGGGTTTCATTGACGCACCCCGGGCTGAAATCAGCCACGTCCGTATGGAACAGGTCGTTTGGAAGCAAGAATTCTGCCGCAACGTCATTGCAAAACTGTTCCACTGTAGCCGTGTATGTCGAGGGACTATCTGTGGATATGCAACCGCTCACACCGGTCTTGCCGAGGAGGACACGAGCCAGTTCTCGGACCAATGTGAATGCATGCGCCGGCTTGTCCCTGTGGGCATTGATGATGATGAACGGAGCGGCATGATCGGCAATCGCGTACCCTCGGAAATCATCGGCCTGGATTCTGGAGTGGCGTGAGCCAAGGTCACCCACGACCAACACGAAAACCCCTACCGCTTCGGCGGAGGTTCGCAAATTTTCAAACAGGTCGCGGGGTTTGCCTGTCCGCAGAACTTGATCCCTATTGTCAAAATCGAGAACTGAAGAGATCTTCGCAACGGCATTTTCTACACCATCCGAGACGGTAACTGAGTTGACGAAATCAACCTGTCCGAAATTGTCGTCGTCCGCCAAGATGTCTCGCACGGCCCCTTGTCGCGCACTGACATCGCGCAGCAACGCATCAAGCAAAGCGTTTTCATGCGCACTCCGCGTTTCAGACGACTGACGAAAATCGATCCCAAGGGGTGCGGCCTTCGGTGGTTCTGCCATGTAGAATGCCAGCAGAGGTCGTCTGTAGACCTTGGCCATTTTTCTCAGTTGTTTTCTGGTCGGCTTCTTTTGTCCACTCTCCATTTCACCGAGTTGATCAGTTGCGGTGGTTCTCGCGCTGGTCATCAGCCCGAGTTTGGGTGCCGCTTCACCCAGACTGAGGCCGGAAGTTTTTCGTGCCCATACGAGAATGTGTGGATTTACGTCGATTGGCATCTTCACTTCCGTGTTCTCTGGCACTGACTCAGGGACGCTCAACTGCGCGGACGTTATGCAGTATGGCCGAGACGAACAGCTTCCGACAGAAGAGCTCGTTCATCTTAACGGAATTTTCAGTGATGCGGCGCCAATTTGGTGCGGTTCCGAGTCGGCAGTGGACGTTATCTCAATGTACTTACGTGTTTTTTTTCAGTTCCTCCAAGCATTCCCATCGTCATCGGTTTGGTTAGGGGCAGTTCTCAAAAACCGGCACACGGCATCTAGATCGTCGAGCGACCGATACGAAATCCTCAAAAACCCGCCCTTGCCCTTCGATTGATGCTGGATGGCAACGGGCAGCCTGAGACATGCCGACAATTCCGCTTCGATCGCCCGCGTGTCGGCGTCCTTTTTTCGAGACTGCGGCTTTTTGAGATCCGTGCCTGCCTGAGCTGCCAGTTTCTCCGTCTGTCGGACATTCAAGCCTTGGGCGATCACTCGTCGTGCCAACCCCGACGGATTTTCGCATCCTAGCAATGCCCGAGCATGGCCGGCCGATATCCGTCCGTCACGAAGCAACCCAAGGACATCTTCCGGCAATCCCAGGAGCCGCACGCTGTTTGCGATGTGGCTGCGGCTTTTTCCGACGACTTCGGCCAGGCTCGCCTGGGTATGATCGAATTCGTCCATCAACTGACGAAAACCCCGAGCTTCTTCGATCGGGTTGAGATCAGCCCGCTGAATGTTCTCGACCAGGGCGACTTCGAGCATCTGCTGGTCGTTTACCTCCCTGACGACCACCGGAACCTCGTGGAGCCTCGCTCTCTGCGCAGCTCTCCAGCGGCGTTCGCCAGCAACGATCTGAAATCCGTCCGCATTGTTCGGATCCGTGCGAACAAGAAGCGGTTGAATGATCCCGTTCCGATCGATCGAGGCCGCGAGCTCGGCGAGGTCGTCATCGTCGAAGTCTCGTCGCGGCTGCTCCGGATTGGCCCTGATCAACTCGATCGGCACCTTCGTCGCGCCCACCGACCGCTCCTTCGCCGCTGATGTCTCATGTTCGCCGGGATGGGCAATGTCATCTTCGTTCCGCTCTCGTGACAAATCCTCAGTCGCGTTCGATGCATCCACACCGAGATTTCCCATCAAGACCGACAGACCACGCCCGAGTCCCCGCTTTGCCTGTGTTTTGGAGTCTTCCGTTCCCGCCATTTCAACCTCCTCTGGTCCTCGTGACCAGGCCACCTCTCCGCTCGACCTCGACCTTGGCGACCTTGTTCGCGTCAAGAAATTCTTTCGCAAGTCGTTGATATGCAACGTTTCCTGCGCTCTCAGGATCGTACTGGGAAACCGGCTTCCCGAACGATGGGGCCTCGCCCAACCGCACGTTCCTCGGGATCATTGTCTTGTAGACTAGCGTTCCCAGGTTTTCTCGCGCATCCTTCTCGACCTGCTGAGACAGCCGTGTTCGACGGTCGTGCATGCTGAGCACGACGCCTTCGGTCTGAAGCCCGGGATTTAGTCTTTGCCTGATCTCGCGAATGGTCAAAACCAGCCGCGACAGACCTTCGAGCGCGAAATACTCGCATTGCAAGGGAACAAGCACCGAATGACTGGCGGCCAATGCGTTGACCGTCAACATGTTCAAGGAAGGTGGGCAGTCTATCAGCACGAAATCAGGAGCCGGGTTGATGGCCCTGCGTCCCGCGATGACCGAACGAAGCACGAATGCCGGCCTGTCTCGCCCGGAAAGTTCGACATCGGCGGAACTAAGATCGGGTGACGATGGCACAAGATCGAGTCTCGACACGCCTGTCTCGACAATCGCGTCCGTGATTTCCGCCTTCCGGAGCAAGACCTCGTACATGGACGTCTTGACGTCTCCGGGTTCAATGCCAAGGCCTGTTGTCGCATTGCATTGCGGATCCAGATCGATCAGCAAGACTCTTCGTCCGGCGAGCGCCACCGACGCCCCGAGATTGATCGCCGTGGTTGTCTTTCCGACCCCACCTTTCTGATTGGCAATCGCGACAATCTTGGGTTCAGCATGCCCATCAGGTCGAGGTGACACGAACAATGTCTCCGATTTCTAGAATCCGCGCGTCGGGGTCTGTCAGGCTCGGCCACTGGGTCAGCGCAAACTTCCAGTTCTCCCGAGCGACACGGATTTCACTATCACAGCTTCGACCCTTCGGGAACAGGCAGACGCCCCCATCTGCCAGCATTCCTGCCGCCAACCGCAGCAATTCGGGCAGTTCGGCCACGGCCCGTGCTGAAACGACATCGAAATTGTCAGAATCGGACCGAGAATCACCTGGATCGACAGGATCAACGCCTTCAACCCGCGCATTGACAATCCTGACCGGCGTCGATGTTTCACGTGAAACATTCGCGAGAAACGCGCATTTTCGCGCATTGCTTTCGAAAAGGGTGACGTCCAGACCAGGAATCAGCTCCGAACCGAGGATGGCGACAATCAGTCCCGGAAACCCGGCACCGCTGCCTATATCCGCCCAGCGCACCTGCTGTCGGGATCGAACCGGATCGAGAACCTGGGCGGAATCGAGGATATGGCGGTCCCAGGCATGCCCGATGCTCTGTGACGAAACCAGGTTCAGCCGCGCATTCCACGCCTCAAGCACCGCCGTGAAACGGTCAAGACGTGCCATTGTTTCACGTGAAACACTGTAGCGGGACTCAAGTAGCGACCGCGCTTCGCCGTCACGCCTCATGCGCTGCGTCGACTCGTGGCGCTTTCACCGTTACGGCGCAGATGGGCCAGCAGCAGGACCAATGCGGCAGGCGTCATCCCGTCGATTCGACCCGCTTGGCCAAGACTTTCCGGCCGGACCCGCATCAACTTGTCCTTCAACTCGTTCGAAAGCCCGCTGATCTCCTGGTAGCGCAGGTCTTGCGGTATCGGAATTGCCTCATCGCGTCTCAGCGCCTCGATGTCCCGATCCTGGGCCCGAATATGGTGAAGATATGCGGCGTCACGCTCGAGTTGCTCGGATATTTCCCTCGGAGCCCCGTTCAACTCAGGCCAAATCTGCGCGAGTCCAGTGAATGACACGTCTTTTCGCGACAGGAATTCCATTCCGCTGCGCCGAACACCGTCCTGATTGACCGCAATTCCTTCGCGCACTGCCTCGTTTGGTGTCATCGACCTGTTCTCAAGAACATCGCGATACCGCTCAAGACTCTCCATCTTGGTCGAGAATGCCGCTCGTCGCGCTTCCCCGACACACCCGATGTCGATGCCGGTCTGCGTCAAACGCTGGTCGGCATTGTCTGCCCGCAACGACAGACGGTATTCGGCCCTGGACGTGAACATCCGGTACGGTTCCGCGACCCCGCGGGTCACGAGATCATCGATCATCACCCCGATATAGGCATCGGCCCGACCAAAAACGATTGGATCTCGGTCCGTGCATGCTGCCGCTGCATTGAGGCCCGCAACAAGTCCCTGCGCCGCCGCTTCCTCGTATCCCGTGGTCCCGTTGATCTGCCCAGCGAGGTACAGGCCTGGGATTTCGGTCACCTCAAGCGTCGGTCGCAGGCAGCGCGGGTCGACGTAGTCGTACTCGACCGCATAACCAGGCTGCTTGATTACCGCCTGTTCAAGGCCGCGAATGGTTCGAACATATTCAAGTTGCACATCTCGCGGCATCGATGTCGAGATTCCGTTGGGATAGACCGTGTCATCGTCAACACCCTCTGGTTCCAGGAACACCTGGTGAGAGGTCCGATCCGGGAAACGAACGATCTTGTCCTCGATCGACGGGCAATATCGTGGACCGATTCCGTCGATCCGTCCGCCATACATCGCCGATCGTGCAAGGTTTTCCTCGATGATCTCGTGGGTCCTGCTGTTTGTCTCGGTCAGGCCGCATGAAACCTGGCGTGCCGTCGGACCCGCCGACAGAAACGAGAACATCACCGGATTCTCGTCTCCGGGTTGATCTTCCGTCCGGCTCCAATCGATCGACTTTCCGTCAAGCCGTGGTGGGGTGCCGGTTTTCAGACGTCCCAAGGGCAATTCGAACGCCGTCATCCGATCCGCCAGGCGACAGGCCGGGCGATCACCGATGCGTCCGCCAGGTCGGGATTCATCGCCGATGTGGATGATGCCCCTCAAAAACGTGCCAGTCGTCAGAATGACCTTCCTTGCGGTGACCTCACTGCCATCCGCCAAGACGACACCCGCGACCGCCGAACCATCCATGCGAAAGTCCGCAACTTCGCCCTCGACGACGGTCACACCCGGGCAATCGCGAAACTCTGCCTGAATTGCCGATCTGTAAAGCGCGCGGTCGGCCTGGGCTCGCGGGCCTTGAACCGCGGGACCCTTGCTTCGGTTCAGCAAACGAAACTGAATCCCGGCCAAATCGGCAGCCCGCGCCATGATCCCGTCGAGCGCATCGATCTCACGAACCAGATGCCCTTTTCCGAGCCCGCCAATCGCCGGGTTGCAGGACATCTCGCCGATACGGTCGAACCTGTGCGTCACCAGGATCGTGCGCGCACCCATCCGTGCCGCCGCATGGGCCGCTTCCGAACCGGCGTGACCTCCACCCACGACAATCACGTCTGCCGATGCTTCCGGTGACGAACTGCCGCCCTTGGTCATGTCTCGATGTTTCACGTGAAACATTTGATCCCCGAGGTTCCTCATTTCCCCATGCAAAAGCTCGAGAAAATCTCGTCGAGCACATCCTCTACATCAACCTTGCCCAGAAGTGAATTCAAGGCATGTGCACAGGCACGCAGTTCTTCGTGCATCAGTTCTGGTTCAAAGGATTCGTGAGCCAACAAGGCCTGCGCCGACGTCACAAGTTTCCAAGCGCTCTCGATCGCGTTTCGATGCCGAACCCGAATTGCCGTCCGGGACACCCCGACGCGTGGCAACAGTGCAGCCTCGATCCCCACGATCAGGCGATCGAGTCCTTCCCCGGTTTTCCCGGACACGGCCAAGCCAGAGCCCGTGCTGACGAGGTCGCATTTTCCCCGGGCGACAATGTCGCCGGTCTCCGGAACCATTCCGAGTTCACTCACCGTCCCGTCACTTGTCAGGAAAACCCGTATGTCCGCTGCTTCTGCGCGGCTTAGCGCGCGTTCGATCCCAAGCGACTCCAGTTCATCTCCCGACTCCCTAATGCCCGCCGTGTCGAGAACCGTGACCGGAATGCCTCCGATGTCCATTCGCACCTCGATCACGTCGCGGGTGGTCCCGGCCCGGCTCGACGTCAGCGCAGCATCGCGCCCGGCCAGTGCGTTCAGAAGCGTCGACTTGCCGATGTTGGGTGGTCCCACGATCGCGATTTCGAACCCGTCCCGGATGCGTTCCGCCGCGTGCGAGCCTGTGATCTCGCGGCTGAAATCCTCTTCGAGACTCGCGAGAATCCCCGCGATCTCCGGCGACGGATCAAGCGGTGCATCATCTTCGTCAGGAAAATCAATGATCGAATCCAGAAGCGCCATCGCGCGAATGAGACTGCGCCGCCATCGCTCCACCAGCTCGGTCAGTCCTCCCTGCAGGACATGCAGGGCCTGCAGGCGCTGACACTCGGTCTCGGCCTCGATCAGGTCGGCCAGCCCTTCGACCTGGGACAGGTCCAACCGGCCGTTTTCCATCGCTCGCCTGGTGAACTCGCCCGGTTCCGCCAACCGCAAGCCATCGATGCGCGCCAGTTCGTCGATCAGGGAATTGATCGATGCCAAGCTGCCATGTAATTGAAATTCAACGATATTTTCGCCGGTAAAGCTACCTGGAGCCTCGTAGGCGATGACGATGGCCTCGTCGATCAGCCCTCCGTTGGCTGCTCGCAACGACCGCAATGCGGCACGCCTGGCGGTGAGCTGTTTCGCCCCGAGGGTGTCTGCTGCGACGAAGGCATCAGGGCCCGAGATCCTGACGACCGAAATCCCTGCCTTTCCGCGAGCCGTGGCAAGGGCAAAAATCGTGTCTGTGGACATTTCCTTGTCCCCGACCAGAGACTCCCGTCAGAATTTCAATGACGGGTGATTGCGCGTCATGCGCTCACGTGTTCATCGAATCGAAGAACTCTGCGTTGGTCCTGGTCTTTCTCAGCTTGTCCAGCAGGAACTCGATGGCATCGGTGGTCCCCATCGGATTCAGAATGCGACGGAGCACGTGCATCTTTGAGAGTTCGGACTTGCCGACGAGCAGATCTTCCTTGCGGGTTCCTGACTTGAGAATGTCGATGGCGGGGAAGACTCGCTTGTCGGCCACCTTGCGGTCGAGCACGATCTCGGAATTGCCCGTGCCCTTGAATTCCTCGAAGATCACCTCATCCATGCGCGAGCCCGTGTCGATCAGGGCTGTGGCGATGATTGTCAGCGATCCGCCTTCCTCGATGTTCCGCGCGGCGCCAAAAAACCTCTTTGGCCGTTGCAGGGCGTTCGCATCCACACCCCCGGTCAGGACCTTGCCCGACGATGGAACGACGGTGTTGTATGCCCGGCCAAGGCGGGTGATCGAATCCAGCAAGATGACCACGTCGCGTTTGTGTTCGACAAGTCGCTTGGCCTTCTCGATCACCATTTCGGATACCGCAACGTGGCGTGTTGCAGGCTCATCGAACGTCGAAGACACGACTTCACCCTTCACCGATCGCTGCATGTCGGTCACCTCTTCGGGCCGCTCGTCGATCAGCAGAACGATCAGATAGCATTCGGGGTGATTTTGCTCGATCGCATGAGCGATGTTCTGGAGAATGACGGTCTTGCCAGTTCTCGGCTGGGCGACGATCAGGGACCTCTGCCCCTTGCCGATCGGCGCCACAAGATCGATGACTCGCGCCGACTTGTCCTTGGAATCGATCTCCGGGATTTCCATGTTGAGCCGCGTGTCGGGATACAGTGGCGTCAAATTGTCAAAGTGAACCTTGTGCCGTGATGCTCCTGGTTCGCTGAAATTGATTGAAGTGACCCTGACCAGACCAAAATAGCGTTCGTTCTCGAGCGGAGCCCGGATCACGCCTTCGACGGTGTCGCCCGTTCTCAGCGAGTACTTCCGGATCTGGTTCGGGCTGACGTAAATGTCTTCCTGTCCGGGCAGGTAGTTGGCTTCCGGCGAACGCAGGAACCCGAATCCGTCCTGCATCACTTCGAGAACGCCATCACCCGAGATCTCGGCCCCTTCTTCGGCCTTTTCCTTGAGGATTGCGAACATCATTTCACCCTTTCGCATGGGTGAAGTGCTTTCGATGTCGAGCTCCTTGGCCATCTGCAACAGATCAGCAGGGCTCTTCGCCTTGAGATCGGACAGCGTCAGAGAGTCGTTCGAGATCACGGTATCTGGTGTCATTGAAAAACCAAAGTCAAAGCACCGACGTTCATCGGCATCAGTCAGAAAGGTGGAAACGCTCTTGAAGTGGTCGGGAAACCGAGCGTGGGTGCCAATACGCCAGCTTTGCCGCACATGTCAATCCTGTTGGAGTCAATATGCAGGAAATGACAGAATCCGATTCTCCGGAAAAACCCCGGCTTTCCGCCGGTCGTCGAACAAGGGCCGTTCATGCCTAACCTGTTGATGTAAATTGTTTATTCGGCCGCCTCCGATGACTACGTGACCATGACAAGTCGACCCGAACACCCCCGGAGCAATTGGCCTAAAGCGTTAAGCGCCGCGACCGCCAGAATTGATCGCGGTCAAGAATCGAGGGAGTCGGTCGTGAGGCGTATGGAACGGTCTGGTTCGGTCCTACGTCGTTGATTTCAACTTCCTCGCGGCGCGCCAACGGCGAATCGTAACAAAGGCGAAACCCAACAATATGGCGACGTCGACGAAGACCAATACCGCCGCAACCGGTCGATCGAGGAAGATCCAGTAGCCGTCCCGCGAGATCAGGAGCGAACGCCGCAGGTTGGCCTCCAGGATCGGCCCGAGAATGAGACCGAGGACGATTGGCGACAACGGGTATTTCGCCAACCGAAACAGAATGCCGATGAGCCCGAAACCCAGCATCACCATCAGGTCAAAGACCGAGCCTTGCAGGGCGAAGGTTCCAATGCAGCAGAGAATCAGAATCGCCGGGATCAGATAGACCTTGGGAACAAGAAGGACCCGGATGAACAGCGGTGCCGCAAGAATGCCCGCAAAGAGCAGCATGAAATTCGAGGCCATGTAGACCAGGAACAACCCGCCGACGAAGTCGGGCTGCATCAGGAACATCTCCGGTCCGGGAATGAACCCGAGAATCAGGAGCGCGCCGAGAAGCATGGCCGATGAAGCGTCACCGGGGATGCCAAGCGCGAGTGTCGGCACCAGCGTACCGCCGACCGTCGCGTTGTTTGCGGATTCGGTTGCCACGACGCCACCTTCGGCGCCCTCGCCGAACTTCTCGTCCGGTTTGGCAAAGGACTTCGCGATCGCATAGGAACTGAACGAACTGATGTCGCCTCCAGCGCCCGGAAGCGAGCCGAAAAACACGCCAACAAACGAAGAGCGCAAGACGTTCTTCCAGTGGCGGAGCGTCTGTAGGATGGACCGAAGGCTCGGTTTCGCGATTTCGAGTTTCGGCTTGTCCATGAGATCGCTTCGAGTCATCTGAAATGCCATCTCGGAAATCGCGAAAAGGCCGACGACAACGGCAACAATGTGGAATCCGTTCAGCATGTGGTGCGAATCGAAGGTAAAACGATAGCCGGTCGAGAACTCATCCGTTCCGATCGTGGACAACAGCAAACCAAAGCAACAGGCGAGAAGGCCCTTGACCAGGGTACCCTCCGAAATCAGCGAAATGGTCAACAGACCCGTGATCGCGAGCATCGTGTATTCGGGCGGCGCAAAACGGCTGGCGAAATTCGCAAGCACCGGGGCGGCCGTGATCAGCACGACACCACCGACAAGTCCGCCGAGCGAGGACGCAGCAAGCGCAAGACCGATGGCCTCCGATGCCCGCCCCTTTTGCGCCATGGGATAACCATCGAGCAGGGTTGCAGCGGCCAACGGCGTTCCCGGTATTCGCAAGAGAATTGCCGACACGGCACCCCCACAGGAGCCGCCCACGAAGATCGAAATCAGGAATCCCATCCCCGCCAACGGAGGCAGGCTGATCGCCACCGGCAACAGCAGGATGATGCCCATGAGCGGGCCAAGTCCGGGCAGCGCCCCCACAAGAAGGCCGATCAGAATGCCGGCAAGAGTGAGTGCGATGGCAAGGGGCGAGAAAAACAGCTCGAAGCCGCCGAGCAGGGATTCAAACATTCTGGCTCACCACGGGATGTTCAGACCGAAGATGCCGCCCGGCAGCACCACGTTCAGGATTTTTTCGAAGGCGAAGGCCATGGCGAAAGCCATGCCCAGGGCAACGGCCAGGATCCGACCGGCGCTGCGGGCCCCGCAAAGCCACATGACCGCCGCAGCCATGGGTGCCGTGGACAAGTGGTAGCCGAGCCAATCCAGACACGCGAGATAGACCGCGAAAACGACAAGCAGCTTGATCGCCTGCTGCGGTCTGGTTCCCGTCTCCGTCTCGATTTGTCTGTCACTTTTCGCGAGCATCAACTGCACCAACTGCACTCCCAGGAGTCCGATCACCAGGATTGCGATGTTGCGCGGGTAGCTGGCGGCGTTGTCGTAGGGACCGCCGGAGGCGATCCCCTGTTCGGCCATCGACGTGGCGATTTGCTGGAAAACGAGGGCGGCCAGCGCTGCGAAGAACGCGACCGCCACCCACTCCGCATGTCTGGTCGACATCATTCTTCCTACTGAAGCTTCTTGAGCTCTTCTTCTTCCCAGGCGAGGGCGTTGCCCATGGCCGAGAGCTGAGACTTCACCGATCCGACGATCTCGTCGTACTGCGTGTGATCCCATTCTAGCGGCACGAAACCGATCTTCGCGATGGCCTCCCGCACGTCCGCGCGCTGCATCGCAGCGCCCATCGCCGCGCGAAGCCTGTCGGTCACGTCGTCCGGCGTGTCTGGATTGACGATCCACCAGGTCCACCCCATCGGCCCCAGCTTGGAGAGGCCCAGGTCGATGTCGATGTCGGCAATGCTGGGCGCCCCGTCGAAGGAGGCCTTGGAGCCGGGAAGCTCGGAGAGAACCATCAGGATGTTGAACGCGGATGGGTCGCTCTTGTAGTTGCCCACGTTGATGAACGAGAAATCAAGCACGCCCGACTTCAGGTCCTTCACGGCATTTCCGTCCTGGGTGTAGGGCACGTTCTGCGCCACAACCCCATACGACTGAAGCACTTTGGCGATGACCATGTGCGGCAGGTTGTTTCGTGAGCCCGACGAATAGCGCAACTCGCCCGGGTTCGCCTTTCCGTATGCCATCATCTCCTCGAAGTTGGACCAACGGGTCTCGTCCGGGCGTCCGCCGATCGCGAACGCGTTGGAGACGGCCGCATGCAAGGGCTTGAAGTCGGAATAGTCCCAATCGGCGTTGCCCAGGATTGGCTGCAGGACGAGGGGAGCCACATAGCCGTCAAAAACGGTGTATCCGTCAGCCGGTTTGCCCATGGCAGTCGTCTGCGCCTTGGTGCCGGCGGCGCCTGGGACCGAAAGCACCGGCATGTCGACGCCGAGCTCTTCGCCCATGGCCTTGGCGATGATCTGGCTCACCGCCATCGCGTTTCCGGGCCCCCAGGGGTGGATCAGTTCGATCGTGCGTTCCGGGAACTCGGCGAGCGCGGTCGTGGCCGTCAATGCCAGGGCGGCTGCCGCCGCGAGAAATTTTTTCGTGAGGGTCATCTGGTTTCTCCTTCAAGTTTTAGCAGGTTTGCTGGCTTGCCAGCGGTGACGGGTCGCTTCGATGCCGAAGCGGCCGTAGATTTCAGGCGGTGCGTCATGTCGGGCGAAATGCGCCACGATCGCCTCGGTGAGACGGGCCACCACCTGCGGGTCGTCGATTGGATGCTCCTGGCCGGGGTCGACCTCGAGGTCGTAGAGTGCGGTCTGGCAGTCCTCCAGCGTCAGGCCGTCGTTGCCGACCTGGGTGTTGCTGGGGTCGAGTCGAATTTTCATGAGCGGCGCGCCCTTGGTGAAGTCGAAGGGCGCCGCGAGTTCCATGCTCTTGAGTTCATCGATGTTGAAATGCGACGTCATGTGCGTCGGCATCAGCGTGTAAAGGTTGAGATCCTCGCCTTTCAGATCCTCGGGGTAGAGAAAGTAGCTGTAGCGCCCGTCCGTCGCGCAGACAGGCCCGCCAAACATGCCGAGAATGACGGACGAGTGTCCCTGGGCGGATCCCGCCAAGCTAGGCAACAGCGACTCTCCGGTCACGAAGGGAGGTACCTCGCAGCCGTGGATTTCAAGAATGGTCGGCATGAGATCGGGAGTTTGAGTCAGCCCGCTGACGCGATTCCCCCCTTCGTTTCCGGGGTGCCAGATCATCAAGGGAATGTGCGAGATCTCCTCGTAATAGGGCATGCGGTTCTTGCCCCACCATTGATGTTCGCTCAGCAGGAATCCGTGGTCGGTCGTCAGCACGATCGCCGTGTCTTCCCAGAGGTCGTGTTCATCGAAATAGTCGAGGAGCTTGCCGAAATACTCGTCGCACATGGCGACAAGCGCGGCGTAGTTGCCTCGGATCTCGGCGATTTCCTCGGCTGACTCCGTCGCGCGTTCGTAGACCGGCCAATCGAGAATCTTGCCATTGTATCCGCTCTCGAACGCCGCCTTGAACCGATCCGGGGCAACGAAAGGTTCGTGAGGGTCGAAGCACTCGATTTGCAGGAACCAGTCGTCCGCCTCGCGGTTTCGGTCCAGGAACTCGAATGCAGCGGCAAAGCACCTGGCAGTCGGGAAATCGGATTCCTCCTTGAAGAACTGCTGGCTGATGGCACCACGCGATCGTTTCCATGCTGCTTTGCTCGAATTCCCGCGGGTGACGGTCCCTTCGGGCAAATCGTCAAAAGGATAATGGCGGGAGTCGAACCGTTCCCGCAGTCGTTCGACCGGCGGTGCGACCATGGCCTTGTATGTGTCGTATTCCTGTCCGCGGATGAATTCCCAGCTGTCGAAGGCGTTCGCGTAACCCCAGCCTCCGTCCTCAAAATAGTGCAGGTGATCCGAAATCAGATGGGAGTAGACGCCATTGTTGCTCAGGATTCGGGCGTAGGATTCGTCAAAAGGCTCAAGAGGGCCCCAATGCCGATGCATGAAGTTGAGCCGGCCGGTGTGCATGTCGCGTCGCGCCGGCATGCATGGCAGGCTTCCGACGTAGTGCGCATCGAAGGTCGTTGCGCGCTTGGCGAACCGGTCGAAGTTCGGCGTCGCGATCGCCTCGCCGCCATACGCGCCGAGCGCATGCCGGTTCAGGGAATCAAAGAGCATGAACACCGTGCGCATCGGCCCTCCCCAAGGTTGTGCGTCGCTGCAAGCGGTATTGCCATGTCGCAGATATTCAGTAAAATTGAATCTTTGACATGTTTCATTCAATTTTTGCATAGCTGGGAGAGCACGACATGGACCGCAACCTGGCCGCTTTCCTTGCCGTCGCCCGGAACCAGTCCCTGACTAATGCCGCCGATATCCTCGGCGTGACGCAACCATCCGTCTCAAAGCGCATCGCGAACCTTGAAGCCGATTTCGGCGTTCCGCTGTTCGACCGCGACCGCTACGGCATGACTCTCACCGAGGCCGGGTCGATCGCTTTCGACCACGCGCAGCGCATCGAGAACGAGTACGGATTCTGCCGCGAAGCCCTGCGCGCCATCGATTCGGCTGGCCTCACGTCATTGCGAGTGGGGGCTGGGCCACTCTTTCATCTGAGCTGCGTTGCGAACCTGTTCACGCATCTCAAGTCGCGCTTTCCTGCGCTCAATCTCGAACTCATCACGGACACGCAACGGGACACCGGCGACGCGCTCATCAGCGGACGAATGGACATGTATCTTGGCGTCATCGGCGACGGTGAGCGTGCCGACGGCATCGCTTCACGAATCGTCACGATCGTGGAGCATGGCATCGTCATGCGCCCCGACCATCCCTTGGCCGGAAGGAGTCAGATCGACGTGAGTGAACTTGCGGATCACCAGTGGGTGATCTTCGGCTTCGACCAGGAAACCGAAGACCGGATCAGATCCCTGACCAACCCGAACGGCGCGCGTCGAGAGTTGATGGACATTCGCACCGCATCATTTGCCACCGGCCTGCAACTGGTCAAGGAAGGTCCCTTCATCATGTCGGCACCACTCCAACTTGCAGCGAGAGTCGAGCGAGAAGAGCTGATCATCAAACCAAGCAGGCAAGGCATGCCCAAGCGCGGGGCCGGGCTGCATTTCCGAAAAAGCGCAAGTGCCTTCGGCGCAATCCGGGCATCGCTCGAGTTCTTCGAGGAATTCGCTTTCTGAGATAAGGATTCCTCGACTCAGGCAGTCGCGATCACGGTGGGAGACGGGGCCTGTCGAGGAGTGCGGGCAAGAAACTGGACCAATTCCGAAATTCCCAGCCTCCCGCGTGCCCGTTCGTGCTGCCGGCTTCGCCTGTCATCACGGATCTTGGTCCTTGGATGACCGGGACGATACGTGACCTGGAAGCACGTAGCCGTCTCGTTCGAGTTCTTCCGTGTTCCAGTAACCAATCATGATGCCAGGAGGCTCCCTCTCGTCCGTCATGGCCTCGATCGTGGCAGGCGACAGCGTGATCCTCGCATGATGCTTGCGTGCCCAGTGAAAATGCACGTCCTTCAATCTCCTGACCTGTCCCTCATGCTCCGGATCGTCGCCGAGATCGGTCAGCTCGTTCGGATCACTTTGCAGGTCGAACAGCATCGGGCGGTATCCTTCAACGTGGATGTATTTCCAGCGGCCGTCGAACACCATGACCAGCCGGGCATCGAGCTGGTCGACGCCAACATCGCGACGGGCATCGCGGGTGGAATAGTCGTACTCCGAGAACACGTACTGGCGCCATTCGACGGGTTGACCGTGAAGCAGGGGCGCCAGCGAGCGACCCTCGAAAATGTGCGGCTTTTCTCGGCCTCCGAAGAATTGAAGGAACGTCGGCGCAAGATCGATCGCCTCGACAAGATCGTCGCGCGTGCTGCCGCGGGTCGCGTCGGCTTCCGGCCTGGGGTCGAACACGATCAGCGGGACCCGCGCCGAGCAATCATGGAACAGGTCCTTTTCGCCAATCCAGTGATCTCCGAGGTTGTCGCCGTGGTCCGAGCAGAACACGATCATCGTGTCGTCGAATCGCCCGGTCTCTTCCAGGAAGGTGAACAGGCGACCAAGCTGGTCGTCGAGTTCCGCGATCAGTCCCATGTAGGCTGGAGCAACAACGTCCCTGACCTCATCGCGCGAAAAGCTTTTCGAAACCCGCATGTCCATCCAGGCGCGCAAGAACGGATGGTTTGACTGCCGCTCGGACTCGCTCCTGTTTGGCGGCGGAACGTCGTCAGCCGTGAACATGGAATGATACGGGGCCGGAACAAGATAGGGCCAATGCGGCTTGATGTAGCTGAGATGGCATAGCCAGGGCGTATCCCCCTGCTCTTCGATGAACTCGATACCCCGGGTCGTGAGCCACGCCGTTTCGGAGTGTTCCCTTGGCACCCTGGCCGGATAGCGCGCGTTTTCGAGCAGCCAGCCCGAACGCAGTTCGCTGTCAGGCCCGATGGCAGTGTTTGCCCACTCTTCCCAAGGGTTTTCACCATCCATCCCATGGCTGCGAAGATACGCATCGTAGTCCTGCGCGTGCCGGTTCGGATAATCCGTGTGGTTGGTGCCGTCATCGCGAACCCGAACCTCGAAACCGCACTCGCTGACCAGGGCGCCGATGGCGGTTTCGGGATCGATCCCCAGCCTTTCCATCCCCTCGCGATCGGGCGTCATGTGCGTCTTGCCCACAAGAGCGCATTTCACCCCGATTTCGCGCAGATGTTCCCCCAGGGTCGGCTCACCCACTCGCAGCGGAAATCCGTTCCACGTCGAGCCATGGCTGCGCACGTACCGACCGGTGTAGTAACTCATGCGACTTGGCCCGCAGACTGGCGACTGCACGTAGGCCCTGTTGAAACGAACTCCCTTCGATGCAAGGCGATCGATGTTCGGTGTCGGCGGACATTTGGCACCGTAGCAACCGAGATAGTCCCAGCGCAGCTGGTCGGCCATGATCCAAAGGACATTCATCGCAGGTCGCTCCCTCGTGACATTGTTGGATCCCGGTGCAGACGACCGGTCACCTCGGTTGGCGGCATCACGCGAGCAAGGCCCGTGAAGCAATCGTCAATCATGTTCGAGAAAGCGATCCGCCCATGTTTCCGGTGAGATCGAGATCGAGCGCCTCGATCGCTGTTCGATGGCCGAACGAGCCTGTCCAAAGATTCTCTTCTTCGGCGGCGGATGCGCCAGCGGCGCCTTCATGAAGCATGGTTCTCGAACATCCATCGTGTGCTTCTTCAATGAAATACGGACTGTGGTTGGCGGTTTCAACCGGACGGCCGGCTGGATCTCGTGGATCTGATGGCTGGCAATCGCGGTTGCGAGTTGTCAATTTCCCACGATCGAACGGAAGTAACTTTCAATCTTCTCACGGAAGTTGATGATGTCGGGTCGGTCGCGGTCGGTCTTTCGTGACCACATCGCGAGGTTTCGGGTTGGAAGCGGATTGCCTGTCGGAATGGCAATGATGTCGTCCATCTGAGTCGAGAGTTCCACGAGGCGGCGCGGAAGAACACAGACCGCATCCGTGCTTCTCAAGATCTCAAGCACCATGACGGTGTCACCCGTGAACGCGATCCTGGACGGAACGTTCCGCATTCCCAAAATGCGGAAGATTTCCTCGTTCGTGCCGGAGATTCCCGAAAACGTCCCAACCGAAATCCAGGTCTGTGCCTCCAGCACTTCCGGTGGCACGGCAGTTCGGCTACCCGAGATCGAATTCTCACGCCCCGCGAAAATGGCGAGCTCGTCGCGCATCAGCCGGTACTGGACCAGGTCATCCTGGAAGTGATTGACGCGCTCGGGCGCAAGGACAACATCCAGCTCGTCGTTGTTCAGCCGTTCGATCAATCGAAAGACCGTCGCTGAAACGATTCTCAAGCCGTACCGAGGCCGCTGGGTCACCATTCTCGCAAAAAAGGATCCCATGACAGTTGTCGCGAGCATGGGGCCGACACCCACGTGCAGGGCTCGCTCCAGTCCGTCCTGCCACAAGTCGACAATGTCCTCGGCCTGTGCCTTGGTTTCGATGATCTTGCGACCCATCTCGACCAGCCGGCCACCGATTTCCGTCGGTCGAACGCCGTGACGCTCGCGCTCCAGGACTTTCCCGCCGACGTGCCCCTCGATCACCTGGATCGCCCGTGACAGCGTTGGCTGGGTGACGTGGAGCTTCTGGGCGGCGGCACTCATAGAACCGAGTTCGGCCGTTTCGGCCAACCACAGGAGGTGTTTCGGATCCAGCATGGAAATGTGGTATAGAAAAACGCATGGCAGGGCAACAAATTGCAATTTTACAAATACCATGCCCGTGTCCCATGCTTCGAAGAGATTTCATGCTTGAACAATGGGAGGACTCTCATGAATCGCATCATCACCACGCTGGCCTCTGCAGGGTTTGCAATCGCGGCTGCAACCGCCCCAGTCATGGCCGAGACGCTGAAGGCAGAGGGCGGCTCGGCTGCCGGCCTTTCCGCACTCGTTCCGCAACTGATGTCCAAATACGTGGCCGACAGCCATGAAGTTCGGGTCAACGTCGACCAGACGCTGACACGAGCGACCTTGAAGGTGGCAACCGGCGCCATCGATATCGCAAGCACGCCGGCCGGCGCGTTTGCCAAGATGCAGGTCGGCAAGGGCCCGTACAACAAACTGGGCGAGGAAGCTGTTGCGGCCTCCGCCAACATTCGGTCGCTGTTTTCCTTCCTCGGTGGCCACGTCCATGTCATCGTTCCTGCGGACGGCGACATCCAGACCTGGGAAGACATCCGCGGCAAGCGCGTCTTCATCGGACCGCCGGCAGGTTCCTTCGGGAACCAGACCCAAGCGCTGATCAAGGCCATCACCGGCATGGAAAACGGCACCGACTACGAAGGCATCAAGCTTGCCTGGGGTGCGGCAAACCAGGCTTGGGAAGACGGCAAGTTCGACGTCTTCATGCGTCCCGGAACCATGGGGTCTGCTGCGGTCGATCAGTTCGGGGCCGCCAGCAAGTTCCGTCTCCTGGGAATTCCAGAGGACGTGCTTGGAACGCCCGCATGGGACACCTACCTCGAGACGCCCGGCTATGCTGCGGACACCATGCCTGCAGGGACATATCAGAACCAAGCCAACAACGACGAGGATCTCTACGTCTCGGCCTATGTGATGTTCGTCAGCGTCCACAAGGACATGGCCGAGCAGACAGCCTATGACCTGACGAAGGCGATGTTCGAGAATCTCGATGACGCGCATTCGGTCAGTGCAGGACTGATGCCACTGACGCTCGACAACGCATTCGTGTCCTTGGCTGCTCCGTTGCACCCTGGCGCGCTGCGGTATTTCGACGAAGTCGGCGCAACAGTCCCGGACCACCTCCGTGGCGGTTCGTCCTGAAGATTGAAGACCTGGCAGGGCCGAGGTCAAGTCTCGGCCCCCAGGTCGCCATCCTGATTCCACCTGGAGACGGCGATGTCTTTCGCGACCGATAGCGCTCGCCCGACGAAGGAACGGATCCTGCTCCTGGTCGGATTCGCCTTCGCCTGCCTGGGCTACTTGAACGCCGCACCGGACTGGGGCCCAATCCCCTCGATCGGTGTCATTCGCGCGGTCGACCTGCATCCGATCGTGCTGGCTTCGGGCTTTCTGATTTCCTGCATCGCGGTGTCCCGGTTTTCCGGCACCGGTCTTGTCGTCACGATCTTCAACTTCGCGCTGATCTGCGCCGCTTTCTATGCGCTCTGGTCATTCAACGGCACGGTGCGCGAGGTCGAGGACGAAGGACTCTTCTTCTTCAGCGCCTTCCATTCCTGGGTCAGCATCGGCGCCTGCGTGGTGATCCTCTATTTCTGCTGGCGCACCTGGGGGCTGCCGCTCGCAACCGTTGGCAGTCTTGCTCTCTTGTACTTCTTTTTCGGGGAACACTTGCCCGGCATTCTTGGCCATGCGGGCATGGACTTCGAACAGGATACCCCGCCCGAACTCTGGTACAACACCGGCGACGGCGTGATGGGCAACATCCTCGCCATCCTGATCAACACCGTTTTTCCGTTCATCATCATGGGAGCCGTGCTTGAAGGGACCGGCGGCGGAAGCTCCATGATCAAGCTCAGTTTTCACGCCATGCGGCGGTTTCGCGGTGGCCCGGCCCATGCCGCGATCATGGCCTCGTCCCTGTTCGGCACCGTGTCAGGCTCGGCCGTGGCCAACGTGGTCGGCACCGGCGTGATCACCATCCCGATGATCAAGAAACGCGGATTCAGACCGACCTTTGCTGGTGGGGTCGAGGCGACCGCTTCGACGGGAGGCCAGATCATGCCGCCGATCATGGGGGCGGCGGCCCTGGTCATGGCCGACTTCATCTCGATCGACTACCTGACGATCATCATCGCCGCGATCGTGCCGGCCCTGGCCTATTACGCATCTTTGTTCACGACCGTCGTCTTCGAGTCGCGGGCCCTGGGAGTCGAGGCAGGCGGCGAAGTCGAGATGGACCCGATTGTCCCGCAAGACTGGATCAACCTGATCCTGGTGGTCGTTCCGATCTCGATCGTCGTGATCGCGCTGATTTACGGATTCTCGCCCGCAGGATCAGCGATGATCGCGCTCACGGTTCTTCTGTTCCTGAGCTTTCTGAACCCGGAGATGCGCGCAAGGCCGATCCTGGTTGCCGCGAGCTTTGCCAAGGGCGGCGTGACCTTCGGACGCCTCCTGATGGCCATTGCCACTGTCAGCATCATCATCGCCGTCCTCGGCGCCACGGGTCTTCCGCTGGAATTTGCCAAGGTCATCAGTTCCAGCGCAGGCGACCAGTTGCTGGTCGCGCTCCTTTTCGCCGCAGTCTCGGCATTGATCCTTGGCATGGGAATGCCGACCTTGCCCGCGTACCTCACCATCGTGATCATTCTTGGGCCGTCGCTCACCAGCCTTGGCCTCAACCAGCTGACGGCACATTTCTTCGTGTTCTATTTCGGCGTTGCATCGGCAATCACGCCGCCGGTCGCGATGGCAGCCTTTGCCGCCGCATCCATCTCGGGCGGCGGCGCGATCAGCACGGCGGTGCAGGCGACACGGATCGGCGTGGTCATCTTCGCCATTCCTTTCCTCTTTGCCTTCAACCCCGAACTCCTGCTTGTATCGGAGGCTGGAGGAGACTGGACGTTCGCCGGCTTCGTCTGGCTGCTGATCCGGCTCGCGGCCCTGATCTACATGCTCGCCTCCGCAACCAGCCGCTTCGACAAGCAGCGAATGCCGCCTTGGGAAGTGATCCTCCGCGTCGTCGCCGGTCTCGCGCTGATACACCCCGAAGTCGCGGTCAACGCCCCGGCGCTTGCTGTGGCCGTCGGTGTCGCCGTCCTGCACCAGGCAATGACCAAATGGGGTTCTCGGAAATGACCGCAGAGCTCAAGAATTTCATTGCGGGCCGATGGGTCGTCTCAGAGAAGCTGTTCGAGAAGCGCAGCCCGTTCGATGGCTCGCTCGTGGCGCGCGTGCACGAGGCCAACGCGGACATGGTTGCCGAGGCCGTCGAGCGCGGGCACGAGGTTTCCATCGGTTCGAACGCGAATGCCTGGGGAGCGCTGCCACAAAAAAGGCGACTGTCGATCATCCGCGACTTTGCCGGCAAGCTGATGGCCCGCATCGACGATCTGGTCGAGGCCGAGGTGGCGGACACCGGGCGCAGCTACTGGCAAGCACGCAATTTCGACGGCGCGCGCGCGGCAGGCCTGTTCACCGCCTACGCCGATCTTGCGGCAGGGCTGGAGGCTCGTTCGAAACGGTTCGAGACACAGGATGGCGGCCAGGCGCTGTGGTACACCGCCCGCCGTCCCAAGGGTGTGATCGCCTGCATTTGCCCCTGGAACATGCCGCTGTTGATGGCATGCATGAAGGTCGCGCCCGCGCTGGCGATGGGAAATGCTGCGGTTCTGAAGCCATCCGAAGAGACCCCGTCATCGGCAAGCGTTCTCGCGGAGGTCGTTGCGAGTTCGGATGTCCCCGACGGCGCGTTTTCGTTGTTGCACGGGTTCGGTCCCGACTCCGCCGGGGGATTCCTCGTGGCGCACCCGCAGGTCGATGCGATCACCTTTACGGGCGAGAGTGGCACCGGTTCCGCGATCATGAAATCGGCGGCCGACGGACTGCGAGAGGTCTCGCTGGAACTCGGCGGCAAGAACGCCGCGATCGTCTTCGAGGACGCCGTCATGGATCGCGTGGCCGAGGGCGTCAAGCGATCGGCGTTCTTCAACTGCGGCCAGATCTGTTTCTGCACCGAGCGTGCCTACGTCCATCGCTCGCGTTTTGACGAGTTCGTCGACCGGATGGGGCGCGTCGCGCGCGGAATCGTTGTCGGACACAAGGAACAGAACGGCTTCAGCATCGGACCCTTGATCAGCAAGCAGCACCGCGAAAAGGTCACTGATCTTTTGGACTCCGTGACACGGGATGGCGGCGAGTTCGTTGCCGGAGGCGGGATACCAGAGTTCGGAGACGAGCGGGACAACGGTGCATTCGTTGAACCCTCCATTGCCATTGGCCTGCCTGAATCAGCCCGTTTCGTGAAGGAAGAAGCCTTTGGCCCCGTCATGCACGTGGCCCCGTTTGACGAAGAGGATCAGGCCATCGCGCTCGCCAACGACACGCGATACGGACTCGCGACATCGATCTGGACCGAGAGCCTGAACCGTGCCCATCGCGTGGCCCCGGAGATCCGGGTCGGCCATGCCTGGATCAACTCGTGGCAATTGCGAGATCTCCTCAGCCCGCTCGCGGGCGCGGGAGTCAGCGGCATTGGTGAACAGGGCGGCCAACTCAGCCTCGAATTCTGTTCGCAACCGCAGACTGTCACAACACGCATTTTTGGAAACGGGCCATGAACCGGCAGTTCGTGATCCAGGCTCAAACGGAAATATCTGCGGGCGAGGCCATTCTTCGGTCGTTGAAGTCGAATGGCATCGATTACTTGTTCATCAATCCCGGCAGCGACTTCGCCCCGATTATCGAGGCTCTCGCGGGCGCGCCGTCTGGGGACATTCCGCAAGCGGTGGCGTGCGCCCACGAAAACGTCGTGGTGACGATGGCGCATGGTCACTATCTCGCCACCGGCAAGATGCAGGCAGCTGCGGTGCACGTGAATGTTGGTCTCGCGAATGCCGTCATGGGCATGCTGAACGCACATTCCGACAACGTGCCGATCTTCATGATGTCCGGTCGAAACCCACTGACGGAAGGCGACCGAAAGGGCAGCCGCCACACCCCGATCCAGTATGGCCAGGAAATGTTCGATCAAACCTCCTTGGTGCGTGAGACCGTCAAGTGGGACTACGAATTGCGTTACGCCGAAAACGCGGCAGACCTTGTCAGCCGCGGCTGTGCGATCGCGCAGATGGAACCGACAGGGCCCGTCTACCTGTCCCTTCCGCGCGAACCGCTTTGCGAGACGACGGACTTGCCCGGGGGGCCGGCACAAGTCACGCCTGCGGCTCCCCATCCGGATCCGGCTGCGGTCGAACAAGCGGCGAGGAGCCTGGCAGCGGCAAGGAACCCGCTGATCATATGCTCACGCGGAGATGCAAACGGGGAACTGTCCGAGGAAATCCAGGCGATCGCCTCCGAAAACTCCTTCGCGGTCAGCGAGGTCTATGTCACCAGAAACGTCCTGCCGACCCGGTTTCCAAACAGTGTCGGCGGGAACGTCGCCGCCCATCTGCCCGATGCCGACGTGGTACTGGTGGTGGACGCAAGCGTTGCCTGGATCGAGGCGAAGGCGTCGCCGTCACCGGATGCAGAGGTCATCCATCTCGGCCCGGATCCCCTGTTTGCGCGCATTCCCGTGCGCGGCTATCGCACCACCCAGGCAATACAATGCAATGCCGTGGCGGGGCTGCGCGCCCTGCGGGCAGCGCTTCCCGGACGACCGAATGACGAACGGCAACAAGCGATCGAGAACAAGCACGCAGAGTTCTTCGGTCGGATCGCGGGCAAGGCGGAGGCCGGAAAAACCGGATTGGCCAACAAGCCGTGGGTCGCGAAATGCATTTCGGATGTCCTGGGTGACGGAGTCGTGTTCAGCGAGCGCGGCGGGCCAAGGCCGCTCTTTGACGTCGCGGGGCCCAACCAGTGGTTCGGCAACACACAGGCCGGCGGTCTTGGCTGGGCGCTTCCGGCAGCTCTCGGGTTTCAGCTTGCCGATCGCGACAGGCTGACGGTTTGCGTGGTCGGGGACGGCAGCTACATGTTTGCCAATCCGATCGCCTGCCACCAGTTGGCATCGGCACAGGATCTGCCACTGTTGACCGTGGTCCTCAACAACGGGAGCTGGGATGCGGTTCGCAATTCGACCCTGGACATCTATCCGGACGGCGCGGCATCGCGAGCCAATCACGTGCCCACCGTGCCCTTCATGCCGACGCCTGAATTCGGAAGGATCGCAGCAGCCTGTGGCTGTCACGCGGAAACGATCGAATTGGCCGAAGATCTGCCCGCTGCGCTGAAACGCGCGACACGCGTGATCCGAAACGAGCGGAAACAGGTCTTGCTCGACGTCAAGATCGGCATGGACGATGGGGAAAAGTGATGCCGGCCACCTTCGAATTCAAGATCACCAACCGGCTTTCGCGGCCAAACACCGTACACTGAACCAAAGGAGCTCTCCATGACTGCCAAATCCCTCCAGGACGTGCTGGATCAAGCCGGCAATACCGTGCACCACCTTCGCAACAGCCAGATCGGCGCCTATGTCTATCCGGTTGTCGCGCCGGAATTTTCCAACTGGCGCAGCGAACAGCAGGCGTGGCGCGAAAGCGTCGTTCTGTTCGACCAGTCCCATCACATGTCCGAACTGCTCATCGAGGGTCCGGACGCGGAGCGCCTGCTTTCGGACACGATCATCAATTCCGTCAAGAACTGGCCGGTGGGCCGCGCCAAGCACGTGGTGCCGGTCTCGAGCACAGGGCACGTGATCGGCGACGTGATCGGTTTCCGGGACGATGCCATGCGCTTCAACATGGTGGGGCGCACCCCGACCGTGACCTGGCTTCAGTTCCATGCCGAAACCGGCGGATACGACGTCGTGCTTGGGCGCGACGATCGCTCGCCTGCACGCCCGATGGGACGGCCCGTCACGAGGCGGCATTACCGGTTCCAGGTGCAGGGTCCAAACGCACCACAAGTTCTCGAGCGTCTGAACGGCGGCCCGGTACCAGACATCAAGTTTTTCCACACCGACCGGATCAATATCGGCAAGCGCCGCGTCAACGCCTTGCGTCACGGGATGGCCGGCACGCCCGGCCTCGAGATCTGGGGGCCGTATGAAGAGGGTGATGAAGTGCGGGCTGCCATCGTCGCGGCTGGCGCCGACTTCGGCCTGACCCAGGTCGGCAGCCGAGCCTATGCCTCGAACACGCTGGAATCAGGTTGGATACCGTCGCCGCTCCCGGCGATCTACACCGGCGGGGAGATCGAGGCTGCCTATCGCAAATGGATGCCGGCGCAGTGCTACGAGGCAACGGGGGCCATTGGCGGCTCCTTCGTGTCGGACAGCATCGAAGACTACTACGTGACGCCGCACGAGCTGGGTTACGACTTCTACATCAAGTACGACCACGACTTCATCGGCCGAGACGCGCTGGAGGCAATGAAGGACAAGCCCCATCGCCGCAAGGTCACGTTCGAGTGGAATTCCGAAGACGTCGCGCGCGTCCACGCGAGCCATCTGGAGCCCGGCAAGCCGAATTTGAAGACCATCGACATTCCGATCTCGAACTATGCCTCGACGAGCGCGGACCGGATCATGATGGGCGACAAGTTGGTCGGCATCTCGATGTTCGCTGGGTATTCCTACAACGAGCGTGCCCAACTCTCGCTCGGCACTGTCGACCCCGAGATCAATGAAAACGACATCCTGACTCTCGTCTGGGGCGAAGAAGACGGCGGGACGGCAAAAACGACCGTCGAGCCGCACGAGCAAACGGAAATCCGGGTGCGCGTCGCGAAGGTGCCATACTCGGCCGATGCCCGCGAGAATTATGCCGACAGTTGGCGCACTCGCGTCTCGTGATCTTGATGACCGGGTCGAGCTGGTGATCTCGGCCCAGGCCATCCATTGAAGACACCCAAGGCGAAATCGGCTCTCGTTGTCGAGCAATCCGGGACTCGGCCGAGCGAAATCGGCGTGCGAGGATCTGACGAGCCTTGAAGCGACGGGACGGATTCAGGGCTTCGTTCCATCCTGCGACGACTTGACGCGGAAACTGAGAGGAAACAGTTCCAGGTCGAAGCGGTCGCGAACCAGGCCCCATAGTCCTCGCGGAGCTTTCAGCATGACGACGATCGCCACGAGGCCCAGGATCATCAGGTAGAAGGTGCCGAAATCTGCGAGGGTCTCTCGCAGCAGGAAAAAGACGATGGTTCCGATGATCGGGCCCTCGATGGTTCCAATCCCCCCGATGACGACGATGAAGATCACGAAGGCTGTCCAGTCGTTGACCGAGAACGCCGCGTCGGGCGAGATCCGCAGTTTCTGCAGAAAGATCAGCCCACCGATGATCGAGGTCAGCGCCGCGCACAGCATGTAGACTTCGAGCTTGGTCTTCCAGATGTTGACACCGAATCCGGCCGCCGCCACTTCGTTGTCCCTGATCGCCTTCAAGGCCAGCCCGCGACGCGAGCGAAGAAAAAGATAGATCGACGCCAGTACGGCGAGGGTCGCCCCGAGCGCCAGCCAGTAGCTCAGCGCCTCTCGGCCCGACCGGGATGCCGCGAGCGACTTGACGATTCCGACCGGCAACGATGACCCCGACCCGCCACCAAGTGCCGAGACCTGGGCGAACACCAGTCGGAAGACTTCCGCGATGACCCATGTCCCGATGGCAAAGTAGGCGCCTTTCAATCTGAAGATCAGGGTCGCGACCGGAATCGAAAGGCCTGCGGCCAGCAGCCCGGCCAGGACGATCGCGGTGATCGGGTGGAGTCCACCGAATTGGGTGAGCGCGAACAGCATGTATCCGCCGAAGCCCACGTACGCCTGCTGGCCAACCGAAACGAGGCCGGCATATCCGGCCATCAGGTTCCAAAGGCTCGCAAGCGACAGGTACAGGAAGATCTCGCTCATCAGGCGCATGTCGGCGCGACCGGCCCACCACGGAGCGGCCGCAAGAAACAAGATGACGATCGCAGCCAGGACAAGTGCGGGCCGGGTTGCACCCGTGCTTCGTGTCACCGGAATACTGGTCAATGCTCGACCCTCGGAAACAGCCCGTTCGGCCTGATCGCGAGCACCACGAGAAACGCGACATGCCCTGCCAGCAATTGCCAGCCCGGATTGATCTTGGCGCCGAGTGTCTGGGCAACCCCGAGAATGACCCCGCCCGCAAGCGTTCCCCAAAGATTGCCGAGCCCCCCGATGATGACCGCTTCGAATCCGAAGATGAGCCTGCCACCGCCAATCGCCGGGTCGAAGCTGGTGCGCACGCCCAGGAGAATGCCGGCAATGGCCGTCACGGCGAGCGCCAAGGCCATGGCAAGTCCAAAGACATGGGCCGTGTTCAACCCCATCAAACGAGCGATATCCCGATTGTCCGAGACGGCACGGAATTCGCGGCCGAGGCTGGTTCGGTAGAAGATCTGCTGCAGGCCGGCGATGACCGCAACGGCGATGGCGAAGGTCAGGAGCGGCAGAACGCCAACGGAGATTCCGCCCACCGTGACGCTCGCGGTTTCGACCCCGCCACCCGGCAGTTTCCGGGGATCAGCCGTGTAGGCCTCAAGGAGGACGTTCTGGATGATGACGGAGAGTCCGAACGTGACCAAAAGCGGGGGCAGAATGTCGTCGCCAAGAGTTCTGTTGAGCAACCCCAGCTGCAGGGCATAGCCGAATGCGGCCATTGCTGGGACAACGACGATCAATGCGGTGAACGGATGTACCCCGAGCATCATCGTGGTGCTCAGACCCATGTAGGCGGCGAGAACGATAAGGTCGCCGTGGGCGATGTTGACGAGACGCATGACCCCGAAGATCAGCGACAGTCCGGCAGCGAACAGCGCATAGAGTCCGCCAAGAAGCGTCCCCTGGACGATTGCGCCGACCCATTCAATCATGACGCGACACCGAAATACGCTGCTGTGATCTCCGCTTGCTCGACGTTGTCGGTTCTTGCCTCCAGGGAGACCCGACCTTCCTGCAGGCAATAGACCCGTGAACAGACCGCAAGTGCCCGCGTGATGTCCTGTTCAACGATCATTGCGGTCATGCCTTCCCCGAGGATTCCCGGCAAGGCACGATAGATCGTCTCGATGATGACCGGAGCGAGGCCGAGGCTGATTTCGTCGAGCAGGATGAGATCGGGATTGGCAATCAGCGCCCGACCGATGGCGGCCATTTGCTGCTGACCGCCCGACAACGAGGTGGACACCTGGTGCCGCCGTTCCTTCAGAACCGGAAACAGCTGGTAGACCGCATCCAGATTCCAAGGCCCGTTCTGGCCGAAACGCCCGCCAAGACGAAGATTCTCCTCGACAGAGAGCGACGGAAACAGTTGCCTCCCCTCCGGAACAAGCGCGATTCCAAGACGCGCGATCTGGTCAGCGCGGAGCGCGCCGATTTGTCTGCCGCGATAGAGGATCTGATCGGGGCGGTTTCGGACCATTCCCGAGATCGAGCGCATCAAGGTGGTCTTGCCGGCTCCGTTGGCGCCAATGATCGCCACCGCCTCGCCTTCGGAAACCTCCATGTCGACGCCGAAGAGAGCATGAAAGTCGCCGTAGTGGGCATCGAGGCCGCTTAGTTTGAGAAATGCCTCAGGCATCCGCTGGAATCCCGAGGTAGATTTCCCGGACCTCCTTGCTGTCCATGATCGGCTTCGGGCTACCATCGGCAACGATCTTGCCGAAGTCGATCACGATGAGGCGTTCCACGACCGCGATCAGCGCGTGAACCACGTGTTCGATCCACAAGATGGTCGTGCCGGAGGCATGAATCCGGCGGATGGTGGCAACAAGCGACTGGCACTCCGCTTCGGTCAAGCCGCCCGCGATTTCATCGAGCAGGAGCAGCCGAGGTCTGGCAGCCAGCGCGCGGGCGAGTTCGAGCCGCTTTCTTTCGAGCAAGGTCAGCGTGCCGGCCCGCTGGTTGGCCTTTGCAAGCAAGCCGGTCTCGTCAAGAACCATGAGCGCCTGGTTGCGCGCATCCCCGTCAGAAAGCCCCGCGCCGTGGGTTGCGCCAACGAGTGCATTCTCGAAGACCGTCATTCCGCCGAACGGCTGGGGGATCTGAAATGAACGCGCGATGCCCAACCGGCATCGTTCCGCAGCGGCTGTCTCGGTGATGTCGTCTCCGCCAAAGCTGATCCGGCCCGAGTCGGGCCGGATCACACCAGTGATCAGGTTGAACAGCGACGTTTTTCCGGCGCCGTTCGGTCCGATGATGCCAAGCGCTTCGCCGGCCGGAACGTCGAAGCTCGTTTCGTCGGAAACCACGACGGCACCGAAGGATTTCCTCAATGCCGAAACCGAGAACAGCGCCGACATCATCTGAACCTTTCGTTCAGCTCAGCAGCTTGAGCGAACCGCCGAGCGGGATCTGCGGCGCGAAAGTGTTGGTCGTCACCACAAGTTCGAAGCCGTCGCCTTGTTTTTGCCACTGCCCGGCAACCAAGGGAGTCTTGGTCACGTTCGGGACGGGACCCTGGGACCAGTCGACATCGCCGACGATCGTCGAGACCGACGTCGTTCTGATCGCCTCGAGGTTCGCATCGGGGTCCTCAAGATCCGCGGACCTGCCGATGACGTCTGCCACGACTTCGAACAGCGCGTGCTTGAAGCCGATCGGCTGGGTCCACGGTCGACCGGTCGCGTTCGAGTAGCCGTCGGCCAGCGACCTTGCGCTGTCTCCGGTCAAGGAAGAGTTGAACGGGTGCGATGGGGTCCACCAGATCTCGGAGGTCAGGCCGTCACCGCGGTCGCCAAGAGACTCGATGACCGAGGGAAACAGCAGCGCCTTGCCGATGGTGACCACCTTCGGCCGAAAGTCCTGCTGCGCGGCCTGCGACCAGAAGGTGGCAAAGTCCGGCGGAATCATGTTTCCGGTGACGATTTCGCAACCCGCATCTTTGAAGGCGGCAATGTAGTTGGAGAAATCGTCATTGAGCGGCTGGTACCTGCCGGGATCGCTCAGCGTGAAACCGCTCTCTGCGAGCGGCTTGGGAAAACCGAGTTCGGGATGTCCCCACGCGTTCCCGTCGGCGTCGTTCGGAAAGAGACCCGCGACCGTTTTTGCCGCACCGGAGTTCTCCCACAGATCGAGGAAGTTGCCGATGACGTCCTCGAGACCCCAGAAGAAGTGGTAGGTGTACTGGAAGCCCTCGGCGGGATTGCCGTTGCGACCGAAGAAGTACGGCTGCCACGGGCAGTCGGTCGTGATGCAGGGGACCTCGTTGATCTCGGCCTGATCCGCGACCGGGTTGGTCGTGTCCGGCGTCGATGCCGCCACGATCAGGTCGACCTCTTCGCCGAGAATGAGATCGGCGGCAACTTCTGCTGCCCTGTTCGGATTTGACTGGCTGTCCCTCGAAATGATTTCCACGCCGTAGGTCTTGCCGTTGTTCTCGATCCCGCCGGAAAACGCCGCCTCGATTCCCTGAAGGACGAATTCGTCGGCTTCGGCGAATCCCGCCAACGGACCGGTCCGCGGGCTGACGTGACCGACGCGGATGGTCGGATTGGCGGCATAGGCTCGTCCTGAGGCAAGCAGTGCCGGTGCCGCGAGTGTTGCGGCCATTCCGCCAAGAAGCTGGCGTCGTGTTGCGTGTTTGTTCATGATCGTTCCTCCCTTGTGTCGGTTTTTGTTCATGCATCAAGCATGGCATTCATCGTCGTGAGATGGTCTGTTCAATCTCATGGGCCAGAGGCTCTCCGCGGTCCTGTCGCATGCGCTGTCACGCACCTCGGGCGATGAATCCATCACCTTCAACCCGTGGCCGACTGAAGCGAGGGCAAGCGCGATACCGTGGCCCATCAGACCAGCGCCCATCACCGCAATGCGCCGTTCCTGCGTCATTGTTCAGCCAGCCGTGTATCCACCATCCGCGTAGAGAATGTGGCCCGTGTAGAAATCCGATGCCCGCGAACACAAGAAGAGAAGCGGGCCGGCGAGATCGTCGGGTTCGCCCAGCCTGCCTTTCGGCACGCGCGTGAGGAATCCTTCACGCACCTTCTTCGCTTCTTCGGTGTCTTCGAACATCCACGCCGTGAGCGGCGAACGAAACACGGTCGGGGCGATTGCGTTGACAGTGATTCCGCTCGATCCGAGCTCGCAGCCAAGCGCCTTGGTCATGCCGTCGACAGCCGCCTTCGATGAACAGTAGGCCGTGTACCCCGCTGGGTGACCCAAGAGGCCTCTTGCCGACGACATCAGGACGATCTTTCCGCCGCCGCCCTGGGATTTCATCTGCCTGGTGGCGGCTCGCGCGATCAGCCAGCTCTGGGTGACATTGGCATCGATGATATCGTTGAAGGTCTCAACCGGCATGTCGTCGATTTTCGCGACCTTGTTCATCCCGGACGCCACGACGAGAATGTCGAGCTGATCGAAAGCGGCAACGGTTTCCTCGACGAGACGCGCGCAGGCGTCCTCGGACTCGGGCCGCCCATTCAACTCCACGGCGGGCCCTGGGCATGATGCCGCCACTTCAGCAATGGCGGCCGCGTTTCCGCCCGCGAGCGCGACTCTGCATCCTGCTGCCGAGAGGCACCTTGACGCCAGAGCCCCAAACGCGCCTGATGCGCCGGTGATCAAGGCAACCTTTCCGGTGATGTCGAAAAGCGCGTAAGGCGTTTGAGATTCCATCACGATGCCTCCGGTCTCTTGCCGCCCGGGTACGGCATCACGACCAGCATCCTGCAGACATTGTTCGAGCGATTCTCGATCAGTCGAACCTCGTCGGGGGCGATCGTGCAGCTATCCATCGCACCAAGCACTGTCTCTTGCCCGTCGATGATGACGGTCATTTCGCCCTCGAGCACGATGTAGACCTTTTCGAACGGGGTGCTGTCGGGGCCAGCGCCGCCGCCGGGCAAGAACTGGGACAGACCGACCCACTGGTTCTCGGGTCCGCCGTCTTCGAAACCCTGCAGGCGCAATCCGAAGACGTGCCGATGATTGGGGGCTTCGTAGGACTTCGCATCCTCGAACCTCCTGACCCGCATCAGAACTCGTCCCCGGGTTCGATCCGATAGTTTTGGCCCTTGTCGAGAATCGCGACGAGCCGGATGATGCATCCATCGCCCCGATCCCAGTTCCACGGGAAAAAGGCGAAAGTGCATCTCTTTCCGGTCACCGCGTCAAGGTCTCCCCCGACATTTTCGATACCGAGAATTCCGTTCGGAAACAGCATGTTGTGGACCGGTTCCCAATCGGGAAAGTCCGCTTTCCAGTCGTTGCCGCCCGACCATTCCCGATACTCCGCTTCCAGGTGCGGGAGGATCGGTCCGTTTCGCTGCGGCCCAAGCGCGGTGGCCAGCGGATGGTCGTTTGCCTGGGTGTCGTGACCGACAACCTTGATCCCTTTTTCGATCATCCAGTCGGCTGCAGACGGAACCAGTCCCGGGCAGTACGGGAAATAGTCGCCATCGTCGTACCTGTGGTGCCAGCCGGTGTTGATGATCAGAACGTCGTTCTTGCGAATCGCGTGACCGCAGGCCTTCTCGAGATCATCGCCGGTGATCGACTCCCATTTCTCCTTGGGGATCGAGACGACGATTCCGGAGCCGAAGAAGTGCGGGAGCGGGACTTCGTCGATGAAGGGCGTGCCCTGGACCACGTGGGCCGGGGCATCGATGTGGGTCGTGACATGCATTGTCGTCGTGATGGTCTGGGACAGCACGCCCGACTTGGCCATGTAGTGCTTTCGTTCGATCAGGACATCGCGGAAATACGGCCAGTTCGGGCACTGGAACCCGTAGCGATGGCTGAGATTGTAGAACTCGAGCCCCATATCATTGTTGGTGTTTTCCTGAAATTCCACCCCGCGGATCGTTGCAGTCATGACCGCCTCCCCAGTCTCGTGCCAAATGTCCCGTATCATGATACACTTGTATCACGATGCAGTCAATTGTTGAGTTCGCGGCAACCGAGTGCTATGCGCAGACCGGGCCGGATCCTTCAAGATCCGGTGCGACAGACGATTCCTGCGAGCGAAAATGGCCGAAGACCGAAAGATGCAAGGAGTGCAAGTGATCTCGCGGGCAGCCGATATCCTTCGGATTCTCGGGCGGGACGACGAGGGCAAGAGCCTCGCGCGAATCGCAAACCGCGTCGGCCTGCCCCGCTCCACGGTTCAGAGAATCATCGGCGCCCTGTCAGCGGAGGGGCTTGTCGCGCCCGAAAGCGAAAATGGCGGATATCGGCTTGGCCCGGAGATCCAGAGGCTCGCAAACGCGTCGCGAAGCGGACTGCGCGATCGCATGAAGATGGCCATGAGGATGATTTCGAAAGAGACCGGAGAGACGGTCGATCTCGCGATCCTGAAGGGGAACAGCATGCTGTTCATCGATCAGGTCGTCGGCACCCATCGTTTGCGCGCGGTCTCGAGCATCGGCGAGAACTTTCCCCTGACCGACACCGCAAACGGCAAGGCGGCGCTTGCGTGTCTCGACCCGGAACATGCGCTCGAGTTGATCACCGAAGAGATTGACGAGGAAGAGCCGATGTCACCATGCATTACCAAGGTCCTCAACGACATCGAGACGGCGCGCTCGTCGGGAATTGCATTCGACGAGAATGAGCACACGGAAGGAATCTGTGCGCTCGGAATCGCGTTGCCGGACGAACATGGTGACGTTTTGGCCCTGTCAGTTCCGATCCCCCAGAGCCGCTACTTTCGGATCAAGGACGAACTGACAAACACCTTGGCTTCGTGGAAAAACAGGCTTGCCGAGGGACAATCCTGACCCAGTGATCGATGGGTGACGATGCGGCCGCGACCGCTGTCCCGTCCGTGCCAGCGCAAGATCGGGTCTCGTCAGGACGGCGTCACGGCATCGCCTCGTCATCTGATCCAAAGGGAACAAACAGGCATCGGGTTGAATCATTGTCGGTTTTGGGCGACGATGACCTGCTTGCACTGCCTTCATGGCAGTGGTCTGAACTCGGGAGGAGCATTCGGACATGCAGAGATTCTTTGTTTTTTTGGTTTCCGTCCTGCTGAGCGTCGTGTCGCTTGTCGCTCTGGTCTGGACTCAGTGGGCGCTGGTCCCCTTGGCATTCTTTGGCGCATTTGCGGCTCTTGGCCTGCACGATTTCGTCCAGACCAAGCACGCGATCCTGCGGAACTATCCCGTCATCGGGCACATGCGTTTTCTGTTCGAGGGCATACGTCCGGAGATCCGCCAGTACCTGATCGAAAGCGACGAGGACGAAGAGCCGTTCTCGCGCGAAGAGCGTTCGCTGATCTACCAGCGCGCCAAGGGCGACGAAGACAAGCGGCCATTCGGAACCCGCGCGCGGGTCTACGACTCGGGATACGAGTGGATCACGCACTCCGTGGTACCAAAGCAGATCGCCGATCACGACTTTCGCGTCACCGTCGGAGGGCCTGACTGCAGCATTCCCTACGAGGCGTCGATCTACAACATCTCGGCGATGAGCTTCGGCTCGCTGTCCGCCAATGCGATCCTCGCGTTGAACACAGGTGCGCGGAAAGGCGGATTCGCCCACGATACCGGCGAGGGCGGGATCAGCCGCTACCACCGAGAGGGCGGCGGCGACCTGATCTGGGAGATCGGATCGGGCTATTTCGGCTGCCGGACCGAAGATGGCCGGTTCGATGCCGAGAAGTTCCGCGATCAGGCTGCCGACCCGCAGGTCAAGATGCTGGAGCTGAAGCTCAGCCAGGGCGCCAAGCCCGGCCATGGCGGCATGCTGCCGGCTGCGAAAATCTCGCCCGAAATCGCCGAGGCTCGCGGCATCCCGATGGGCGTCGACTGCATCTCGCCGGCCGCACATCCCGAGTTTTCGACCCCCATCGAGCTGATGGAGTTCATCGGGCGAATGCGCGAGCTCTCGAACGGCAAGCCTGTCGGGTTCAAGCTGTGCATCGGGCATCGGCGCGAATTCATGTGCATCGTCAAGGCCATGCTGGAAACCGAAATCGTCCCCGATTTCATCGTCGTCGACGGCAAGGAGGGCGGGACAGGCGCTGCTCCGCTGGAAGTGTCCAATCACATGGGCATGCCGTTGGTGGAAGGCCTGACCTTTGCCCACAACGCGCTTCGCGGTGCGGACCTTCGCGATCGCCTGACGATCGGCGCCTCTGGAAAGCTGGTCACGGCCTTCGATATCGCAAAGGCGCTGGCGCTTGGCGCAAACTGGGCCAATTCGGCACGTGGTTTCATGTTTTCCGTCGGATGCATTCAGGCCCAGGCATGTCACACCAACGAGTGCCCGGTGGGCGTGGCGACACAGGACCCCACCCGCATGCGGGCCCTGGTGATACCGGACAAATCGGAGCGCGTTTACCGTTTTCATCAAAACACGCTCAAGGCGCTGGCCGACATGACCGGCGCGGCAGCTCTCGCGCACCCCGGCATGCTGTTGCCTCACCACCTGCTCATGCGCGAAGCGGACCGCGACATGGTGACCGGTGAGGACGTCTACCCTTACATGCCGAGAGGTTTCCTGTTGCGAGACCCCGAACCGGACGAAACCGACCGGTACGACTATCGCATGCGCTGGGCGCGGTCGCGCGCCGAGAGTTTCGATCCGTTCGACGTGTAGGTTTGCAAGGGCGATCACCCGTCGCCAACCAAGAGACATCGGGCTGGACTGCCGTCTTGGTTTCCCCCATCTCGCCACACCTCGACAATTCCGAGTGGCCTGAAAGATTGGAATTCTCGATGTCGCTGTAATCGGTGAAATTGCCTGCAGTCGAGCTGACAGGGATTCACCTGCCGCGATTGCTGCCTTCAATGCGTCGTCGGATTTCGATCAGTGCCGACTCCGGGCTCGAGAGGACCGGAATTTCGGTCTGTTTCCGGACCTCTTCTGCGGCGCCGGCCATAGAAAACTGGGCAAGCAGGATGACGTCTGCATCTGCTATGGCAGAGGCGGTTTCCGCTATCAATTGGTCATGGCGATCGTGGTCGCCCGATCGTTTCGCATCCAGCGCTCCGTCGCAGAAATACGACGTGATCCGGGCGGCACTGCACCGCTCATGAGCGGCTTCCCGGAATTCCTCCTCCAACCCCGCAGCGGCCGGTGGGAAGGTGTAAATCATCGCCACGCGATCTCCGTTCGCGAATGCTTCGTCGAACATCGCTTCGTTCGGCTTCATCACGGGAATGCCGGCCTCGCCGTTCGCTTGATCGATGGCTGAGCCGAACGCAGAACACGTGAACAGAATGCCGTCCGCCTTGGCATCTTCGGCATATCTGCTCAAATCGAGAATGCGCCTCGTGAGGTCGGCAGACAGCTCCCGATCCTTCGATCTGTCGATCGAGAGACCTTCGTCCAGGATCGTGATCGCCTCGGCCTCAGGCCAGAGCTTTTGTGCGGCATTTTCAATGGGATCGATTGCGATCCGCGTTGCGTGAACGAAAGCTACCCTGGGTTGTCGCGATTGGTCCGACATTGATCAATCTCGATTTCGGGGCGCGGTCGCATGCTGCGACACCGCAGGCTGACGTGGTCGATCCTGCCCAAGAATGACCATTCAGGCATCGCCTGATTGCTTGGACACCGTCTCGGCAACAAGGTTGCCGAAAGTGTCCGTATTCACGGTGCCGCCGAGGTCGCGAGTTCTCTTCGCAGGATCGTCGATGACCTCATCCACAGCGACTTCGATTGCCCGTCCGGCATCACTCAGTTCGGTGATGCCACGCCGTTCCCCCAGCCAGGTCAGCATCATGGCGGCGGACAGGATCAGCGACGACGGGTTGGCGATGTTCTGGCCCTGGATGTCGGGAGCCGATCCGTGTTGCGCCTGGGCACAGCACAGGCCGGTCTCGGCGTTGGCGTTGATCGATCCGGCCAGTCCGAGTGAACCGGACAGTTCCGAGGCCAGATCGGAGAGAATGTCGCCGTAAAAGTTGGTGGCCACCACAACGTCGTATTCGTGAGGTTGCCGTACCAGCAATGCGGCAAACGCATCGACGATCACCTCCTCGGCAGTGACCTCGGGGAAGCCTTTCTTGACCTCGCGGAAGCACTCCAGAAACAACCCGTCCGTCATCAGAAAAGAGTTCGCCTTGTGGATTGCCGCAACCTTCTTGTTTCGACGCATGGCTAGCTTGAACGCCTCGCGGCAGATGCGCATCGATCCGTGTCGCGTGATCTTGCGGACAGAGAGTGCCATGTCAGGATCGGGCATCATTTCGCCCACGCCCTTGAACATGTTCCGATCCGGATAGAACCCTTCGGTCGCTTCCCGCATGATCACGAGGTCCATGCCGGGCGCCTTGCTGGGGAGAGACGCTCGGCTCCGTGCAGGCCGGACGTTTGCGTAAAGATCGAGTCCGATGCGGAACCCGGCGGAAACGTTGCGACCGCCTTCTGCAACCGGCGGATAATCCATGTGAGACTGGGTGCCGAGAATGACTCCGTCGAATTCCGTTCGTGCCCGTTCGAGCACGTCTTCGCGCAGCGTGATACCGTGTTTCCTGAGACTCTCGAATCCCGAGACCTCTTCCTCGAACGTCAGGCCGAGATTGAATCTCCTGTTTGCCGCTTCAACAACCTCAATGGTCGCGGCCATGATCTCGGGTCCGATGCCGTCGCAAGGCAGAGTCATGAAACGCATCCGATATCTCCTGTCATGGCCGACGACGGCATTCTTCAAATGCGGTCGCGTCAGTCATTCGGCCGATTGTCTTCGGTCGGGCGCTGGGCCTCCATGCGCTTTCTCATGCGACGGCCCATGAACATCGGCAAGACAAAGCCGACAATGGCGATGACCCACAGAATGATCGCGAGCGGGCTTCCGACCAGAACAAGCCAGTCTCCGTCCGAAATCGTGAGCGCCCTGCGGAGGTTGACCTCCATTTCGTTGCCCAGAAGGATCCCGAGAATGACCGGGACAAGCGGCACTTCCAGCTTTCGCAAGACCCAACCCGCAAACCCGAATCCGACCATCAGCATCACGTCGAAGGTCGAACCCGTGATCGAATAGATGCCGACAAACGAAATCATGGCAACCACCGGCATCAGTATGCGGGTCGGCACCAGCAGCACCCGTGTGAAGAGACCCACGAGCGGGATGTTCATCAAGAGCAGGATGACGTTGCCCATGAAGAGCGCAGCGATCAGGCCCCACACGACATCGGGGTTCTTCGTGAAGAGCAACGGGCCTGGCGTGATGTTCAACTGCAAGAGAACCGCAAGCAGCACTGCTGTCGTGCCCGAGCCCGGAACGCCGAGCGCGAGCATTGGCACAAGCGCACCGCCAGCGGCGGCATTGTTCCCGGCTTCCGGCGCGGCAACACCGCGCGGATCACCGGTTCCGAAAGTCTTGCCCTCCCGGTCTACGGTCTGCTTCTCGAGAGAATAGGCCAGGAAGGAGCCCAACGAAGCCCCGGCGCCCGGCAGGACGCCCGCGAAGAATCCCAGCCCTGTACCCCGGGCCATGGTCGGAACGCAGCGTCTGATCATTCCGAAGTCCGGCAGAATGCGTCCGATCCTTGTCGCGTTCGAGGAGCCGACCGCCCCGCCCCGATGGTGTTCGAGGAAGATGAACACTTCGCTCAGCGCAAATAGACCGACAATGGCGATCAGAAAGTCGATGCCGTCGTAGAGGTGAATGTGGTCGAAGGTGAACCTCTGCGACCCCGTCTGCGAATCGCTGCCGATCATGGCGATGCCAAGTCCGAGCGCAGCAGCGAATGCGGACTTGGCCTGGTTCGTGGACGAAACGCCACCGAGCGTCGCGAAGGCGACGGTGAACAGAACGAAATACTCGGCAGGGCCAAAGAGAAGCGCAATCTTGACAAGCTGTGGGGCAAGAATCACCAAACCGCAGGTTGCAACGAATGCGCCGACGAAGGAGGCCACGCCCGACAGGGACAAAGCCTCGCCTGCCTGACCCTTGGTTGCCATCGGATATCCGTCGAGACAGGTCATCATGGCTGGTTCGTCACCGGGAATGTTCAAGAGAATCGAACTGATCCGACCGCCGTACATCGCCCCGAAGTAAACACTCGTCAGCAGGATGAGCGAGGGAACGGGCCCGAGCCCCAGTGAGAAGGCGATGGGAATCAGGATCGCGACGCCATTCGCCGGACCGAGACCGGGTAGCGCACCCACGAGCGTTCCAAGAAAACAGCCAAGGACGGCCAAAAAGAAGTTCTCGGGTGTCAGCGCGACCGAGAAACCGCTGGCCAGAAGTGAAAGAGTCTCCATCGGCGCGCCCTAGAAACCGAGCGGACCCTCGGCCAAGGATAGGCCGAGAATGAGATGGAAGACGGCATAAATGCCAATCGCGGTCATGGCGCCGACAACGAGGGACCAGTGCGGAGCGGTTCCAAGCCGCCAGGTCAGATATGCGGTTGCCAATGTCGTCGAGAAAACGAACCCGACCTCGGGCAAGAACCATGCGTAAAGGAACATCACGGCGGTGGCGAAAACGATCTCAGCGAAGTCCCTAAGCAAGGGCCATCTCGGCTCTTCGTCCGGACGGAAGATGAAATAGATCGAAGTCAGAGCGATGACCGAGCCGACGATGTAGGGGAAGGCTCTCGGACCGATCACGTCAACCATGAAACTGTCCTTGATGATCGAGGCGGCCCATATGTAGAAAATCGCAAGGACCAGCCCGAAACCGCCGAATATGCGGTCACTCATGTCTCCCTCCCAAATTGTTCGTCATGGTGGCCGGCCCGTCATGACGGGCCAGCCAGATCTTGAAGTCAATCGATGATGCCAATCTCCTTGGAGAGCTTGGTCACGTCCTCGATGCTTTGCGCAACGAAATTGTACATGTCGTCGCCGAAATTGTTGAAGGGCGCGATGGCCGCAGCTTCCAGCGTTGCCTGAAAGTCCGCGTCAGCAACCATCGTCTGGATCGCGTTGCTCCAGAACTCCTTGGCTTCATCGGACGCGCCGGCAGGCATGTAGAGTCCGCGCCAGTTTGCGCCGATCACGTCGTAGCCTTGCTCCTTGGCCGTCGGGATGTCCGGGTAGTTCTTGAGACGCTCCGGCCCCATGATGGCGAGTATCCTGACATCGCCGGATTCCAGAAAGCCCAGCATCTCGGAAAAATCGCCCGACAGAGCTTCGGTCGCGCCGGACAGGAGTCCGGTCATGGCTTCGCCGCCGCCGGAGAAGGAGACGTATTTCATCTGCGTCACGTCCTCCATGCCGGCCGCACGAGCGATCAGCATTGGCTTGATGTGGTCGAAGCTGCCCACGGATGACCCGCCTGCGATGCCCACTGACTTTGGATCGGCAAGGATGTCATCCATCATCTCGTTCAGGGACTGGTACTTGGAATCGGCCCGCACGGCGATCGCGCCATACTCCGCTCCGAACGTTGCGAGGAAATGCACGTCGTCCTGCTTGGCTCCCTCGTAGATGCCTTGAGCGATCCGGGCACTTGTGCTCATCGAAGCCGCCACGATCAGGTTGTTGTCATCGTTTCTCTCCTTGGTGACGTGAGCAAAGGCCACGCCGCCCCCGCCGCCTGACATGTTGGTGACCTGCATCGAGTCTTCGATGACCCCAAGATCGAACAGGAACTTTGCCGTTGTTCGGCAGATGAAGTCCCATCCGCCGCCTGGGTTCGACGGCGCGATGCATTGCGGGTTTTCGGCCTTGAATTCGGCGGACGCGCCGGTCACGCCTGCAATGGTTGCAGCAGCTGCCACAACAATGATGCGGTTGAGTTTCATGAACACGGGTGGTCCTCCCATTTTGAGTCGTGTTTCACGGTGCGCCTCTCGCACCGATTGGCCTTGATTGCACATTTGCGTGTTAAAAGCCAATACATTTTTGCATTTTGGGCAGACAAAATCCGAAGCTGGTTCGACCCCTCATCCTCGTGCTTGATTCAAAGACATGATTTTACGCATGTTTTTCTCGTGCATCCAGAATTCGGTGATTGACGCTTGGAGCCGTTGCCAACAGAAAACCAATGTGGCGAAACCATCCTTTCCCCTGGCGGCAGTCTGAGAGTGCACATTTTTGGATTTTTGATCGTGTAAAACCAAAACAAGGGGTGTATGCTCGATCAACGACGTACACTTTGCATCACCGGTCAATGCAACACAGAGGCGAAATCTCCGATGCGAACCAGCGAATTGTCCAAGAAGATCTCCAACCGGCTGCTTCATGATATCGTCGCGGGGACGCTCGAAGGCGGTCAACACATCAGCGCACAGCAGGTTGCCGACCGATACGGCGTCTCCAGAACGCCCGTTCGCGAAGCATTGGTGTCCCTGGAAGGGCAGGAAATACTGGTTCGCCAGGAGAACCGAGGGTACTTCGTCTCCGAGACGCTGCCCGCAAGCATCAAGGACAGACTGGCTGATGCAGCGACTGATGAATCCGACGATTACCAGAACCTCGCGAATGCCTGGCTGACCAACGAAATTCCAGAAGACGTCACCGAACAGTTTCTGCGGCAACGATTCGGCTGGACGAAGGCGAAGGTTGGAGACTTGCTGATCCGGGCCGCGAGGGAGGGCTGGGCGGAGCGGAAGGAGGGCTACGGTTGGCGTCTTCTGCCGGTTGCGAAGACCCCAGAGGCATTCGACGCGATCTACAGGTTTCGCATGGCAATCGAGCCTGTCGCGCTGCTTGAGCCCACGTTTCGCCTGGATCGCAAGGTCCTCGACGAGCAACGGAGGATCCAGCAGGGCATGCTGGAGATGGACATGGACGTCGCGCGAGGAGAATCCCTCCTCCATAGCGGCGCGCTGTTTCACGAAGAGATCATCAGGCTCTCGGGCAATCCCTTCTTCCTGATGGCGCTGCAGCGTGTCAATCGGATGCGCCGGCTGATGGAATACCGCGCCGAAGTCAACCGTGAAAGGTTGGTCGAACAGTGTTCCGAACATCTCGAGATCCTGGCTTTGCTTGATGCCGGAGAAATCGTGGATGCGTCATACAAGATGCGCCAGCACTTGAGCGGAGCGTTGAAACGCAAGTCGCCCCTGACATGGAACTGGGCGGCCGATGCATCTGGCCATGGAACACAGGGCAGCGGCCTTCAAACCCGCCAGGCGCAACCAGCCTCGTGATGATCCCTTGTCGCTCGAGGCCAAGCGGGATCTGAAATCGGCGCGCCGCGCGATCGACTCCGGGCCTTGTCGGGTGTTGGAGTCACGCCGTTCCTGCGGGCATCTGCGCCCTCAATTTGCCTGGAAATACGAGTCGATGCTGAGCAGGTCATGCCGGCAGATCGAAACAGTCCGTAGATGCGGCGTGGACGACGAGTCTCGGTAGTATCGCCGTTCAATTCGAAGCGCGCACTCTCCCAAGGGCCTGCCAAGTGCCTCGGCGGATGCTTCGTCGAGTGCGAAGGCCGACACGTTCTGGCGAATTGATGCCGTCTCGAACGCGAATTGCCGCCGCATGACTTCGACGATCGCGTCTCGGGTGGTCCCGTTTTCGGATTCGAGCGTGGTCGATATCGACTCGAACATGGGGTCGATCCAGACCGTGAGCGCCACCGTCGGAATGGCCCGGTCGCTGACGATGTGCCGAACGAACCGCATTTCCACGAATTCTCGTCCCGGCTTGCACCCAAAAGCCTGAGACAGTTCGGAATCGGCTTCAACGGTCGTCTTGCCCACCAGCCGGCGGTCGAGCTTCGCACCGTTGTTGACGAGTTCCTCGATGCTCGCCACCCTTTCGACGAATGCGGACAGGCCCGGCTTCGCGACCACGATCGATCCCCTTCCCTGGCGGGCTTCGATGATCCCCATTTGCCGCAGCGCCTGGGTGGCCTGACGAACCGTGTGCCGACTGACGCCATAGGCTGCCATCAGGCGGTGTTCCGTCGGCAACATGTCGCCGACCGCGTAGGTGCCGCTGCGCACCTCGGCGACGATCTGATCGACGATCTGGCGATATTTCGGAATTCCGACGGCCAAGGAAACCGATCCTTTCTGTTCCTGCCGAGGCGCTCGTAAGGGCCATGGCAAAAAATGTCAATTGCACGGTTGTCCGAACAAATATTATGCTGTAATGATTGACGTCAAGGGCTTGCATGCGTGCATGATCTTGGCGCCAGGCCCGACACCAATGACGGTGGCCACCCCAAGCGGGACGGTCCGCCGAAGCAATCAGGGGTAGGACCATGAACAAGCTTTCACAGATGATCGTCGGCGTCGCGTTTGCCGCCTCCGCCGCATTCTCGACCGCATCCTCGGCCGACACGCTCCGGATGGGGCTGCTGGTATCGAACAAGTCGCTTGCCTTTCGCGCAGCTGAAGCGTTCGCAGCGCACGTGAACGAAGCGACGGGCGGCGAGTACACGATCGAACTCTTTCCCGCCCAGCAGCTCGGCTCCGGCCGCGAGATGATGCAGATGCTGAAACTCGGCACGCTGGACTTCTACCAGGGCACGGCGACGCAACCGACCTTTTTCGAGGAAGGCCGCAACTTCAATGCCCTGTCGGCACCTTACGCTTTTCAGAACCAGGACGAGTTCCTGATGTTCATGTCGAGCCCGCTGTTCAATGACATGGCGGCTCAGTTCGCCGAAGGCGGCGCGCAGATCGTCGGTTACATGGGCTCGCGTTCGCCGCGAGCGATCACGACCGCGAACACGCCCGTCAGAACGCCGGAAGACCTCAGGGGCCTGAAGATGCGGGTTCCAGGATCACCGCCATTCGCCGCCTTCTTCGGTGCACTTGGCACGATTTCGACTCCAATGCCGTTCTCGGAGTTCTTCACTTCGGTCAAGACCGGGCTCGTGGAGGGTCAGGACAACGGCATCGAGGTCGTTCATCCTCGCGGTCTTTACGAGATCCAGAAATATTACTCCAAGACCGATCATGCCTTCGGCGCATGGATGCTGTTTGGTGGAACCGCCGCGATGAACGACTGGCCCGACGAACTGAAAGACGCCGTCGCGGCCGGTTTGAAGATTGCCTCCGATTACAACGATGCCGAGCTGTCTGCGTCGATGGAAGCGGGGTTTGCGGCCATTCAGGACAACGGCATGGAGGTGATCGAGGTCGACAAGGGCCCGTTCATCGAAATCGCCAAGGGAGTCTGGGCAGAGCTTGAAGCTGACGGCCAGTGGGACGCCGGCATGATGGATCGAGTCCAGATGCAACTCGACGAGTATCGAAACTGACTTTTGGCTCGGGCCGCCCGTTCGGCAGTCGGGCGGCCCGACCATCGGCGAGAGCATGAATTCAGGACCGTTGCCTTGAAACGTTTCATTAAAATCCTCGATCGAATTCTCGACAATCTCGGCGCGATCGCCTTCATGGGCATGATGGCGGTTCTGTGCCTCCAGATCATCTTTCGCTATTTCGTTCAGAGCCCGATCGTCTGGGCAACCCCGATGGCGATGTTCCTGTTTGTCTGGGGAATCTGGTTCGGCGGTTCTGCCGCCATTCGCGACGAAAACCAGATACGCGTCGAATTCACCGAGACGCTGATGCCACGGTCCATACGGCGGATTCTGGTGCCTTTGATCACCTTGGTATCGGCTGCATTCCTGATCTTCGTCATCATCAAGAGCCCGGCGATCATCCGGTTGCAGTCAACCGCTGTCTACGACACCTTGCCGTTCAACCGTGACATCCTGTTCCTGGTGGTTCCCATCGCCGGAAGCGTCATGGTCCTGCAATGCCTGCGGGTGTTCGTGAGACAGATTCGGCGTTCCCTCGAGGATCAGCCGGATCAGGTTCAGGCGGACTGAGCGGCATGGACATCTTCATCCTTTTTGCGACGTTGCTGTTTCTGATGATGATCGGCATGCCCGTCACCTTTTCGATGGGCGTGGCCGCGACGGTCTTTCTCTACGTCACAGACCAGTTCAATCTGACCGCGATGCTGCCGCTGCAGATGGTCGTCGGTCTCGAGCACTACGGCCTGATGGCTATTCCGATGTTCTATTTCGCCGGTGCCGTCATGACTGCGGGAGGTTTGACCAACCGGCTTCTCGATTTTGCCCGCGTTCTGATCGGACGGGTTCCGGGCAGTCTCTCGAAGGTCAACATCGCCGGCAGCATGTTCTTTGCCGGCGTGTCGGGATCCTGCACCGCGGACACCTCGGCAATCGGCAGCGTGCTGATCCCTGCCATGAAAAAGGAAGGGTATTCGGGCGCCTATGCGGCGGCGGTGACGGCCGCCTCGTCAACCATCGGGCACATCATCCCGCCGAGCATCGTCATGATCATCATCGGGGTGATGATGGAGTTGCCCATCGGACCGCTGTTCCTTGCCGGCGCGATCCCCGGAGTTCTGCTGGGCGTCGCGCTCCTGGTGATTTCGTTCTGGCTCAGCGTCGCCCGCAACTACCCGCGCTCCGAGAGCCTTCCAACCGCGAGCGAAGTGGTGCAGATCACCGTCCGAAGCCTCTCGGCGCTGGCAATGCCCGTCATCGTCATCGGCGGAATTCTCCTTGGCGTGGTCACCGTGACCGAGACGGGCGTCATTGCGTTTCTCTACGCCGTTCTCGTCTCGATCTTCTATCGCGAGATGACGCTAAGGCAGTTCTGGGACCTGATCGTCGAGACGAGCCAGGGCGCGGGAACGCTTCTCATCCTGATCGCGCCAGCCTCGTTCTTCTCCTGGGTGGTCGTGACCACCGGGGTGGGGCATGACCTTGTCGAACTCATCACCTCGATCACCACCAATCCGCAGCTGGTGATGCTCCTCGTCATCGTGTTCCTCCTGATCATCGGATGCGCGCTCGACACCATCGGCATGATCTTCATTTTCGTGCCCGTGCTCTTCCCATTGATCGAAGCGGTGGGGATCGATCCACTGCACTTCGCGCCGGTTTTCGTGCTCTGCCTCGGCATCGCGCTGCTGACGCCACCTGTCGGCATCATTCTCTTCATGGTTTCCAACATGGCCAAGGCGCCGTTGATCGACGTCATCCGAGAGATCACCCCATTCTTCATTGCCCAGCTCGTGGTCCTCGGCCTCGTGGCATATGTCCCGTTCCTGTCGACATGGTTGCCGAGCCTGATGACTCAATGAGGTCGTCGTGAACAAGATGAACGAAGTCCGCGTTTTCACCCCATGCGGCGGCCTCGGCTACGGGTGCCCCCAGGTTTCCATCGACGAGGGAATGCGTCGCGAGCCCCATGTCATTGCTGTCGATGCCGGATCCACCGATCCCGGACCGCACTATCTCGGCAGCGGCGAAGGCACGTTGAGCCGCGACGCGCAGAAGAACGACCTCGCTCAGCTGATGAAGGCGCGCGCGGATCTGGACATCCCGCTCGTGGTGGGCACGGCCTACACGGCAGGCGCCGGACCACATGTCGAAAAGACCGTCGACATTGTCCGCGATATCGCGCGCGAGAACGGTTACAGCCTGACGATGGCCGTCATTCCTGCCGACATCGACAAGTCGCTGCTCAAGAAGAGTCTGCAGGATGGCCGTATTCGAGATTTTGAGCATCCGCTGAGCCTGACGGTCGAGGCGATCGACCGCAGCTGCAACATCGTTGCCCAGATGGGCGTCGAACCCTTGATCCGAGCCCTCGAATCCGAAGCCGACATCATCGTTGCCGGCCGCAGCTACGACCCTGCGATCATCGCTGCGCTCCCGATCATGAACGGATTCGACAAGGGTTTGGCGTTCCACATGGGCAAGATCCTCGAATGTGGGGCCTATGCCGCCGAACCGCAATCGGGGGCCGACGCGATGTTCGGGACCATCCGCGCGGATCACTTCGAGGTGGAGCCGACAAATCCCGCTCTTCGCTGCACCGTCGAGTCCGTCGCAGCCCATACGCTCTACGAAAAGGAGAGTCCGGTGGAACTCTTCCTTCCTGGCGGCATGATCGATCTCAAGGAGACGACATTCGAGGCCGTCAGCGACCGAAGGGTTCGCGTGGCCAAGACGAGGTTTCACCAGGCAGATCAGTACACGCTCAAGCTCGAAGGTGCCGCGGCCGTCGGCCACCGATCACTGTTCATTGCAGGCGCCCGCGATCCGATATTCATCGACGGAATCGAGGACATTCTCGCCGACGTGGAGGCCAATGTCAGAGCCGGCGTGACGAACGATCCCGCGAGCTATCGGCTCAGTTTCCGGGTTTTCGGAAAGGACGGCGTCCTGATGGGCCCGGCTGTCAATGGCGCGGTCCCGGTGGAACTTGGCATCGTGGGCGAGGTCGTCGCGGACACCCAGCAGATCGCCCATGCAGTGTGCAGTTTCGCCCACGGAGCGCTGTTGCATCACCCCTATCCCGGGCGGAAGACCGTGGCGGGCAATCTTGCCTTTCCGTTCTCGCCCTCGGACTTCGATCTCGGAGAGGTCTACGAGTTCAGCATCTACCACCTTCTGGAAGTTGACGATCCCGTTCAGCTCTTTCCCGTCTCCATCGAAGAGATCTGAGGGATCCCGATGGGTGAGCGCAAGCTGGGCGAAATCGCGAAATACCTTCGAAGCAAGAATGCCGGTCCGTTCAAGCTGACGCTCGACGTCTTTTTCCACTCGAAGGCGGACTACGAGCGGGTCAAATCATCCGGGATCATCACCAACGAGCGCATCGCCGATCTCTACGGATTGCCGGACACGCAAAGGATCTCGGTCTACGAGTTTGACAGGGTCGCGGCGATCAAGGTCACCTTTCCGCGCTCGATTCCGTCGGGCAGTTTCGGCGACAAGGACATTTACGGCGCCCAGCAGCATTTGCCGCTCCATGACACGCTCATTCCATGGCACGACGAAAGCGGGACCGGCTCGGAGAACGAAGACTGATTTCAGTTCAGGATCCTGACTGACTGAGCCCGACGATTCCGGACGAGCGACTCCGCCCGGACTTCGAACTCGAACCGCGATGGAAAACTGCGCCGAGTTTGCGCGATTGACATGCTTCGACGGAATTCGCTGCGTTCGTCGGTTCGTCATTCGACAACTTCGATCTGCAGGCTCGTTGCCCATTTTGGCGTGCGCAACTGCCCACAGGGGCGACGTTTTCGTCTCTGGACTTGGAACGACAAGTTCAATTAGGATCGATGGAATTGCCTTACGTGGATCAAAGGAGAGACAATCATGATGAAACTTTCACGACGCTCGACGCTCGTGTCGATCGCTGTCGCTGCAGGCATCGCAACCGTCATGTCGGCCTCGGCCCACGCCGACGGCCACAAGATGACCTTTACGCTGGCCACGGCCGGCTCCGAAACCGACCAGCGCTCCGTCGCCATGGCCGAAGTCTTCGCACCGATGGTTTCGGAATTTGCCGATTATCAGCCGGGCTACAACGGAACGCTTTTTGCACAAGGTACCGAGCTTGAGGCAATCAGCCGCGGCAACCTGACAATGTCGATCGCCTCGGCACAGGAAATGGCGCAATTCTTTCCGGAATTCTCTATCTTTGCGACAGGTTACGTTCACCAGGACGCAGCCCACCAGGTTCGCGTCTTCAACGACCCCTTGATGGATCCCTTCAAGCAAAAGGCCGAGGACGAACTCGGCGTGAAGCTTTTGTCGATCATGTACCTGGGTCGCAGACACGTCAATCTGCGTCAGCCTCGCTCCGAACTCGACGTGCAGACACCGGCTGACCTGGCGGGCGTCAATCTCCGGATGCCGGGGACGGATGCATGGCAGTTCCTCGGTGCCGCCCTTGGTGCGTCGCCTACCCCGATGGCCTTCACCGAGGTCTACACCGCACTGTCGACCGGTGCCGTCGACGGACAGGACAATCCGTTGCCAACGGTGGTCGATGCCAAGTTCTACGAGGTCACCAGCCAGATCGCTCTGACGTCGCATCTGGTCGATCTGAACTACATCGCGTTCTCCAAGGCCGTCTGGGACGAATTGACTCCGGATCAGCAGCTGACCGTCCAGCGCGCTGCCGATGCAGCTGCCGCCTACGGCCGCTTGAAGCAGCTCGACAAGGAAAACAGCCTTGCCGACTTCATCCGTAGCCAGGGTGTGGAAATCTACACGCCTGATCTGGACGCGTTCCGCACCCATGTTCAGGCCCAGTATGTTGGCAGCGAGTTCACCGCCAGTTGGCCGGAAGGCGTTCTGGAGAGGATCAACGAACTCGGCAACTGAGCCTCGATGACAGCCCGTGGGGGGATCATTCATGAAAGCCATCGGAAAATGGTTCACCCACGGAGCGGAATTCATCGCCGCCACATTGCTGGCGGCGATGTTCTTTACATTCCTGCTCCAGGTCTTCTCTCGATACGTCCTGTTGACGCCGTTCGGCTGGACCCTGGAACTTTGCCTCATTCTCTGGGTATGGATCGTGTTTTTCGGCTGTTCGTTCCTCGTCCGCGAAAAGGATCACGTCACATTTGACGTGCTGTACCAGGCAGTCCCGCCTCGGCCGCGCCAGGTTCTCGCGCTGATCGCCTGCGCATCCATCGTCATCGGGACCTGCGTGGCGCTGCTGCCCACGTGGGATTACATCGACTGGATGAAAATCCGGAAGACCACCACGGTGGAGAATCCGCTGACAGGCGCCAAGATTCCCATGCGCACCATATTTTCCATCTACGCTGTGTTCATGCTGGCCCTGATCGCGCGCTATGGCTGGCGGTTTGTCGCGATCCTCAGGAGCGGGCCTGAGGAGCGATGAAGCGATCGGCGGAGTTGTCGGCATGAGTAAGGCTGTTCTCGCCAAGAGGAGCGATCCCGCATGAGCCTCGAGCTTGCGCTGTGTCTCATGGTGCTGTTCGGACTGGCCGGTATCGGAACGCCGGTCGGATACTCGATCATCCTGGCATCGATCGTCTATCTCGGCGTCGGAGGGCTCGACCTTGCTCTCGCGGGTGAGAAAATCCTTCAGGGACTCTACAAGAGCTTCGTTCTCCTCGCCGTTCCGCTGTTCATCGTTGCGGCCAACATCATGAATGCCGGCACGATTTCGGACAAGCTGCTGGGGTTCTGCATCGCGATGGTCGGCAGATTCCGCGGCGGTCTGGGTTACGTCAACGTGGTCGCGTCGCTGATCTTTTCGGGGATGTCGGGCTCCGCCGTTGCCGATGCCGCGGGGATTGGCAAGATCATCATCGGTATGATGACCAAGGATGGTCGGTACAGCAGGGGTTATGCCGCCGCGATCACCGCTGCCAGCGCCACCATCGGGCCTATCATCCCGCCGTCAATCCCGATGGTTCTGTATGCGCTGGTCTCCAACGCGTCGATCGGCGCCCTGTTTCTTGGCGGGATCCTGCCCGGGCTCGTCATGGGCGGGGTCCTGATGGCCACGAACTTTCATCTCTCGCGCAAGCGCGGCTTTGCGACCGAAAGGCCGGTACCGCTACGCGATTTGCCCAAGGTCACTGTGACAGCTTTTCCAGCGCTGCTCATGCCGGTGATCCTGCTCTACGGCATCTACGGCGGCGTGACGACACCGACGGAAGCCGCCGCGATTGCCGCGCTCTACGCGCTGCTTCTGGCGGCACTGTTTTACCGAGCGCTTTCGGTCGGGTCCCTCTATCGAATCTTTGTCGAGAGCGCTCGTTCCTCTGCCGCCGTCGGGGTCGTCATCGGCGGGGCGCTGATCCTCAATTTCGTCGTGGTCTCGGAGAACATTCCCGGCATCATGTCCGAGATGCTGGTGGGGATCGACGTTCACCCCATCGTCTTCCTGCTGGCCGTCAATCTTCTGATTCTCGTTCTTGGATGCGTGCTGGACGCGACCACGATCATCCTGGTCATCGTTCCCTTGTTCATCCCGACCTGCAAGGCGCTCGGCATCGACCTCGTGCACTTCGGCGTGCTGGTCGTCGTCAATTCGATGATCGGGTTGATCACGCCTCCCTACGGGATTCTCCTGTTTGTCATCAACGCGGCAACGGGCATTCCGCTCAAGGAGATCATTGGCGAGATCTGGACGTTCCTGGCAGTGCTCATCGTCGCCCTTCTCTTGCTCATCCTGGTTCCGGACATTGTCCTGTGGCTGCCGAGGCTCTTCGGTTACCAGGGTTAGAGCCTTTTGGCAGCCTGTCCGCTTGAGTCACAATACGTCCTGACCTGTTGTGGATCTGTCTCGCGGACTGTTTGAACACGGCCGAATTCGACAGACACGGATTATTTCTCTCGATCAATACGGTTCAAAAGTCATCTTGTAGGCCAGAAACCCAGAGGCAAGCTGCTCGGTCCGCAATCGGTTTTCGACAAGCGCAAAGAAGAACTCTGCAACGCCGTCTGCCAAAAAGTCTTCGTAATGTACGCCCTCATGGCACATTGCGACCGGCCATTTGTCAGGATTTCCCGGCCCGCAGATGAACGACAAATAGACCCCGTAGTCGATTGTATGGGCAAACCCAAGAGCGGCACCTTCACGAGGGGGAGAGGGGCGCGGGTACCAAGTCGGAAAATCATCTCGCATTATGGAATAAAAATTATCCGCATCCTTCGCCAAAACGCCGATCTCGTGGAAATCCTTGTCATGAGATGGCGAATGCAAAATCAGATATTCACTGATGCTGCCCGCGCCCAACCTATCAATCAGTGCCTTGAGCCCTGCCGGAAAGATGCATCCGGCCTCTGCTTCGGCCTTGGCCCATGTCTCCGGACCATATGGTGATGGTCGCGCAGTTGCCCCAAGTGCCGCGACGATGTGATCTTGCCATTCCGTCACGATTTCGCGCTCATGTCGAGGGCCGTCTTGCGTGCAACTCTCCTGCCCCTTGGCAATTTCGAGCGCACGCTCGACATGATCTTGTGTTATGTGATCGACGAAACCGAGCCGGTCTCCCGCATCGAATTTTTTCAAGTAATATGTCAATCGATCCGCATCACCGATCAGAGCCAATGCGGCGAGGTGCCTGATCGGGCGAGCACCTGGCGCACTCGTTGGCAGTGCCGCATGCTCGCGAAGAGTTTCGTCAAAATCCTGTTCCTGTGCCCACCCGATGACCATGTCAGACGCTTGTCGAACATGCCCTGCGTGAATCTCGCGGGGTTGGATGTTGGTGAATCTTTTCTCGATTACAAATGGATCAATCTGGCTATCGGTGTCGCTGATCTTGAAGCAGGTATCGGAAAAAACCGTTGTTCGAACAGAAGAAATCAATGACAGGCTGTTTGAGTCCGTGTAACGCCTGACGCTGTAATCCATGCTGACGCATCGGTCTGACAGCCGATACATGCCATGCCAGCGTCCCGCTTTGTCTATCGACAGCTTCCACCCCAACTTCTCGAAATGTTCGGACACCTGGTCGATATTCATTCCGCGTTGCCGGCGTCGATACACACCATCGTCAAGACCATCTGGATAACCCTGATCGCCGAGCGGAATGTCAGGAACGAGTCCAAACTCTTTGGCGACACGACCTCTCACAATGATGTCTCCACCACCCTTGAACTTTGGAAACAGTCTTCTCTTTCGTTCGCTGAGCAACATTTGCCTTGCCTTGAACTCAACACTCACCATCTCGGCAACTTGCACCTGGAAAACATATAGCGCGACACCTTCCTGTGAACAGTTCGGTTTCAAGTCTTGATCGCGGAGTTCGTCCACCTGCTTCGGGGTGTCTTGTCACTTGACTCCTTTCCTTGAATGTCGAGGAACAGCCGTCATTGTCTCGCGACCACGTTGAGAACCGATGTCCGTACCGCTTGCTCGGCCTTCGGCCAATTGGAGCGCCCGTTCGACATGACCCCTTGTAATGTAGTTGACAAAGCCGAGCCGGTCTCCCGCATCAAGGCACTCCAGATAGAATTTCAGTCGGCCCACGTTTCCGCTCAAAGCCAAAGCGGCGAGGTGCCAGATCGGGCCGGCACCTCGCACATTGGCCGGCAATGCCGCATGTTCATCAAGAGCCTTGTCCAAATTCTGGTGCCGCGCCCATTTGATGACCATGTCGGACGCTTGTCGAACGTGCTGTTCAAGTATTTCCGGTGCGCAAATGTCAGGGAAATTCAAATGCCTGACGAACGGAGCACTTTCTCCGTAGCCAGGGTCAATTGTGGCGCAACCAAAGGAAAACTCATGTGTTCGAATAGAGGGGGTCATCCACAGCTGTTTTTTGTCCTTGAGATCTTGGACACCGTAAATCATGCTGACGCTTCGATCCGAAAGCCGAAAAGTCGCGATCCTGTATCCCTCGTCTCTCGACAGCTGCCAACCAAGTGATTTCAGCTCTTCGTCCACTTGGCCGATTTTCATGCCCTCTCTCGGAGAAACGCTCACCGCTCGGTCGCGACCAGCACTGGCTGTCACTGTATCGGCCTGTCGCAGAAACAGCCTCCCCAGTTGCCGATGGACAGACCCTACAACGAACCCAATTCCAAAAATGAGATCTTTCACCAAACTCCCCGCTCGTCCCGTCATTTTGTGCTGGTCGTTTCCAAGGTCGTGACCGAGGCAATCACGCATCTTCATACATTCCCACTTCTTCCATCTTCGCCGAAACCTGGGCCGCACTCAAGAAGGCGTGGCACTGTTTCCCCATTTTCACTGTCGCGTTCACCCTTTCGTTTTGGTTGAGGGTTGTTGCGTAAATCGCCTTGTAGCTGCTGTGTTCCTTCGGCAAACTGATGCCATCTGCTTGGCTTGAATGACCAGGCGGGTTCCGAAACAACACAGGCCCACTGTCAATATGTCATTCGGACCGCGGCAATCTGGCCGAACAAGGCCATGAGAATCCATCCGGCAATTTGGCCCGTCAAGCGAGTTTGCCGGAAGTGACCACCGTGTCCGCGTCTCGTTGCCTGTCTTTCGATCTTGAAGTCGGAAAGAACTCCCGGATTGCTGCCATCGGTGCGGTCCGCTCGGACACAGACCAGTGTCTTCATTTTACTGGTCGCGACATCGACACCGGACTGGCACAGCTCGATGACATGGCCGAAGGTGCGTCATTCTTGCTCGGACACAATTTGATTGCGCACGACTTGCCGCACCTTGCTGCCGCCAACCCGAACCTTGAACTGTTGAAGCTACCCATCATCGATACACTGCGGCTGAGCCCGCTGGCCTTCCCCCGCAACCCGTATCACGCCCTCATCAAGCACTATCATGACGGCGCACTTGTCAGCGGGCGAAGAAACGATCCGAAATGGGATGCGAAGATCGCGCTCGATCTTTTCAACGAAGAGTTCGCGGCGCTGGCAAAGGCGGAACCCGATCTTCTTGTCGCATGGCACTGGCTGTGCACGCCGGACCACGGAGGAATTGACAGGGCCCTCGATGCAGTCTTCGATGAAATTCGCAAATCTCGCCGTCCATCTGAGGCTGAAGCCGCGGCAGCGATCAGCCAAAGACTCGACGGCGCATCCTGTACTGTCGAAGCGGGCCATCTCCTTGACAATTTCGATGAGCTTGGTTGGCCGCTTGCCTATTTCCTGGCATGGCTTTCCGTGGCAGGCGGCAATTCTGTCATGCCGCCCTGGGTCCGTCACCAGTTCCCTGAGGCGGGCCGATTGGCGAGACGCCTGCGAGATGCCGCATGCACTGACCCTGCGTGCAATTGGTGTCGAGAGCATCATGACGCAACCAAGGAACTGAAACGCTGGTTCGGGTACGATAGTTTCCGCCCCGAGCCGGTCGCCGACGATGGCAAGTCCATGCAACAGGCCATCGTTGAAGAAGTGATGGCAAGAAAACACGCGCTGGGAATTCTCCCAACCGGAACCGGCAAGTCGCTGTGCTACCAGATCCCGGCGCTGTCGCGCTACGACAAGACCGGAGCGCTTACAGTTGTGATTTCGCCCCTGGTCGCATTGATGGCAGATCAGGTCGCCGGACTCGAACGCAGTGGCATCGGTTGTTGCGTGACCGTCAACGGCCTCCTGTCAATGCCAGAACGCGCCGATGCCTTGGACAAGATCCGCTTGGGGGATGCCGGTATCTTGCTGATTTCTCCCGAACAATTGCGTTCACGCACTTTGCAGCGGGCACTTGAGCAACGCGAGATCGGTGGATGGGTCATCGATGAAGCACATTGCCTGTCGCGTTGGGGTCACGATTTTCGGCCCGACTACCGCTATGTGAGCCGCTTTATTCGGAAAAGGGCTGGAGAAGGACGCATACCACCGGTCCTTTGTCTGACAGCAACGGCAAAGCCCGATGTTGTCCGGGACATTACCGAGCATTTTCGCAGAGAGCTCAAGATCGAACTGACCGTCTTCAATGGGGGTGCCGAGCGCGACAATCTCGACTTCGAGGTGATTCCGACCGAGGCAGGCAAGAAGTTCTCGGACATCCTCATGGTTTTGTCGTCACACCTGCCACCCGAATCCGAAGGCGGTTCAATCGTCTATTGTGCAACCCGGCAGCAGAGCGAAGACATCGCCGAGTACTTGCAGTCGAAAGCGATTTCAGCGGATCGTTTTCACGCAGGCCTGTCGCCCGAAACCAAGAAAGACGTGCAGCAAAGGTTCATTGCAGGCGATCTGCGCGTTGTCGTTGCGACCAATGCGTTTGGCATGGGGATCGACAAACCCGATGTCCGTCTGGTCATTCACGCCGACATCCCTGGGTCGCTCGAAAACTACCTGCAGGAAGCCGGACGAGCGGGGCGTGATCGTTACCCGGCACGCTGCGTGCTTCTCTATTCAAAGGACGACGTCGAACGGCAATTTGGCATGTCTGCACGCTCCCGACTGACACGTCGGGAAATCCACGGCATCCTCAGAGCTCTCCGCAATCTTGATCGGAAGAAGAGAGTCGGCGGCAAGACGGTGGGTCGATTCCGCGGCGAAGTGGTGGCGACCGCCGGTGAAATCCTCGACGAAGACGATGAGAAAGCCTTCGAGCGCGATGCAACGACTGACGACACTCGGGTGCGCACGGCCATCGCCTGGCTTGAGGAATCGGAACTCGTCACGCGCGAAGAGAACATGGTCCAAGTCTTTCCGTCTTCGTTGCGCGTAAACTCAATCGAAGAAGTCAGGCAACGGCTAGCAAGAGCAGACATCTTGGCGACGTACCGCGCTCAACTGGAGAAGATCGCTGCCGCGATGATCAATGCGGATGCAGATGAAGGTCTCAGCACGGATGAGTTGATGGGTGTCTCCGGTCTCGACCCTGAACGCGTGCGTGGCGCCCTTTATGATCTCGAGCGATTCGGAATCGCCAACAACGACACGGCACTGACGGCATTTGTCCACAACGGTGTGAAACGATCGTCGCGCAAACGGCTCTCCGAGGCAAGCGAAGTGGAAACTTCTCTCATCTCTCACATGAGAGAAGAAGCTCCAGACCTCGGCAAAGGTGACAGTTCGACGCTGCATCTTCGTATCGCCTCACAGATCTTGCGGAACAAAGGGCTCGTCGACCCGCTGCCAGAGAGGCTTTTCCGCATGATCAGGGGGATCGCCTACGACGGACGCGGAGAAGGCGACACTGCGACTGGCAGTCTCTCTGCTCGCAAAAGAGATTCGGAGACCGTGCAGATCACGTTGAATCGTTCATGGAACGCGCTGGAAGAGACCGCGAGACGCCGTCGCGAGGGTGCAAGCCGCCTGCTTGATCATCTGCTCGGACGCCTGCCCTCAGGAACTACCGGCGTCGATCTTCTTGCCGAGACGACGCTCGGGAACCTCCTGAATGCGATCGAGTCAGATCTCGTTCTCAAGGCTCAGGTCCGAGAACCGAGAAAGTTGTTGGACCGAGCCCTTCTTTGGCTCCATGAACAGGAAGTCCTGCGCCTGAACAAGGGGCTGGCCGTTTTCCGTCCTGCAATGACAATCCGATTGGAGGAGAATCAGAGCGGACGCGGTTTTTCGGGTGTGGATTTCGAGCCCCTCTCTCTTCACTACAAAGGGCAAGTCTTGCAGATCCACGTCATGGTGGAATTTGCCAATCGCGGGCTCGGTGCAATGAGCGAAGCGCTGCGTTTGTCGATGGACTATTTCACGCTTGACGAACAAGAGTTTCTGGATCGTTGGCTGGCCGGGCGCGACCAGGAAATCAATCGCCAGACAACGCCCGAGTCTTGGAACGCAATCGTCGACAGTTTGAACAATCCGGTACAGAAGCGCATCGTCGCCGACACCCGCGAACAGACCAACGTTCTGGTACTCGCTGGACCCGGCTCCGGAAAGACACGGGTACTTGTTCACCGCATTGCGTGGCTCATCCGTGTCCGCCGAGAAAATCCTCGCGGCATTGTTGCTCTTGCCTACAACCGACATGCCGCAGTCGAGATCCGGCGTCGTCTCGCTGATCTGATCGGCGACGACTCCCGTGGCGTGATCGTTCTCACCTGTCATGCACTTGCCATGCGCCTGACGGGGACCACATTCGCTGGCACATCGGAAAAACCGGATGACAAGTCATTCCAGGAGGTCATGAGCCATGCGGTCAAACTGCTCCGCGGCGAGGAACTCTCGCCCGAAGAGGCGGACGAACGGCGTGCTCGATTGCTCGAAGGCTTTCGGTGGATTCTCGTTGACGAGTATCAGGACGTTGCGCAGGAACAATACGATCTGATATCAGCTCTCGCTGGCCGAACGAGTGAAGACAAGGACGGAAAGCTGACAGTTTTTGTTGTCGGCGACGATGATCAGAACATCTACTCGTTCAATGGCGCATCGGTCGAGTTCATTCGTCGGTTCGATGAAGACTACAAATCGAAACCGTCATATCTGACTGACAACTACCGTTCGACTGCAAATGTCATCGCTGCAGCAAATGCTGTTATTGAACCTGCGCAAAACAGGATGAAGGCCAAGCATCCCATCACGATCAATCGTGCGAGAAAGAATGATGCCCCCGGCGGAAATTGGGAAAACCTGGACCCCGTTGCACGCGGGAGGGTGCAAATCATCCCGGTCCAAAGGGGCATCGTCAGCCAAGCACAAACGGTTGTTGCGGAGGTTCAACGGCTCGGCGATTGCGATGACGGCTGGAACTGGTCGAACTGTGCGGTCATTGCTCGCGAGTGGAAGTACCTGGAGCCGGTCAGAGCTATATGCGAGGCACAGAACATCCCGGTCCAGATGGCAAACGAAGAGATACCAAGTTTCTGGCGCATGCGTGAGACTCGCGCTTTTCTTTCGTGGTTGCGCGATCTCGACCCGCCGACTGTCGACACAAACATACTGAGGGAACATTCAATTTCATGGCCCAGCGATCACTGGCACGACTTGCTGCGTCAGGCCGTCGATGAACATGCCCTTGAAGTCGGAGATGCTGAAATTCCGGTCAGACATTTCATCGAGTGGTTGGCTGAATGGGGTCAAGACATCCGTCGTCGACAGCAAGGGCTCCTGCTTCTCACCGCCCATCGCGCCAAGGGTCTGGAGTTCGATCATGTCGCGGTGCTCGACGGCGGCTGGGGCCGAACGGGTCGCAACGAAGATCCGGATGCATCCCGAAGGCTTTATTACGTCGCCATGACGCGGGCGCGACAGACACTCATGCTTGCACGCGCCGGAAACTCGCGTGGATTTCATGCCGAGCTTATCGGAAATCCAGCCACGATCTCGCGTGAGGCTCCCCAGCTTCCTCCTTGTCCAAAAGAAGCGGAATGGCGGTATCTCCGCCCACCTCTCAACGAGATCAACATCGGGTTCGCAGGGCGTCACAGCAAGCACAACCGGATTCACCGAGACATCGCAAATCTGTCGGTCGGCGATCATCTTGATCTGGTGAAACGAGACAAAGATGGAGTCCTTCTTCTCCGCAGCCGAGGAAGTGTCGTCGGAAGTCTTGCCAGCTCATTCAAGCCACCCGACAGGATGAGGTGTCGATCAGCCAAGGTCTTTGCCATCGTCGGATGGAGTCGCGAGGCATCAGACCCGAAATACCAAAGTTCTTTCAGATGCGATGAATGGGAAGTTGTTGTGCCCGAATTGGTCTACGAACCGATAACGTGGGCAAAGCAACGCGAGTAGCTCTCATTTTGACATCGGGCTGTTGAAACGAACTTGACGACCATCTTTGCAGTGGGTGACCAAGATGATCGGGCTGATCACGCCACCCTACGGGATTCTCCTGTTTGTCATCAACGCGGCAACGGGCATTCCGCTCAAGGAGATCATTGGCGAGATCTGGACGTTCCTGGCAGTGCTCGTCGTCGCCCTTCTCTTGCTCATTTTGGTTCCGGACATTGTGCTGTGGCTGCCGAGGCTCTTCGGCTATCAGGGGTAGTCCACCCAGGGGGTTGGATGGGTGACATCGTTGCTTCACCGCCACACCAACAAGTCATCACACTCGTAAACCACGGCAGCGACTAGCAAGAAGTCAAAAACTGTCCCTCTCAATTCACCTCAACTCGGTAAACATCACGATGATTGGCCCTCGGCAATTTGAAGCGCACGAACAATATGGTCTCTTTCTGTGCTATCAACAAAATCGAGCTGATCTCCCTTATCGAAACTCTCCAGATAGAACTTCAACTTGTCGACTTCACCCAACAGAGCCAGTGCAGCGAGGTGATTGATCTGGAGCATTCCATAAGAACTCGCAGCCAGTTCGGCGTGATCACGAAGAGCTCCGTCCAAGTTCTGCTCCTCGGCCCATGCAATCGCACTTTCTGACGCTTGCCGGACATGCTGCTCCATAATCTGAGGCGCTCTGAAATCGCCAGGATTCGCTGCTATAGCCAGTGGAAAGAACCGGCGGTCAACCGCCCGAACTCTCGCACAAGCAGCATAAAAAGAGTCATTTTGAACACCGGGCCAAACGGACAACTCCTGCTCGTCTGGCAGATCCGTCAACGTGTAACCGACGGTGACCTCTCGATCTGAAAGCCTAAAAGCTGCGAACCGGTATCCCTCTAAATCTTTCGACACCTCCCACCCGAGGATTTCGAGCTGTTCATCCACGTGACCAATTTCAGTCCCTCCGCTACCGAATTTACGCGCACTGAATATAGGACCTTCATCGTAACCCTGGTCGACCAGGGGAACTCCTGGAACAAACCCAAGTTCTTTGGCAACCGGTCCACTCAGAACAGCCTTTCCGTCTTTGACTTGCAGACGAATATCTCTCCCCGGTCCGGCGAATCCACCTTTTCCTGTGTTGACGTCAGCATTGCTCTTCTTGGCAACTAGGACTCTGCTCCTTGCATCTGTGTCACTGTTGCTGGCGTAAACCGAGACTGGTAGCGTTTCCATGAGCAGCCATTCTCCACAACACCTACCGATAAGCAAGTGTTTGCATGTCGAACGCTCCTCGGCCTTCGGACAGTTCGTTTTGGTCCGCGACCGCGCTGTGTCCAACTTGTTCCTGGATATCCTGTCACAGGGTTCTCTGTCATCAGTTTGGGAATTGGATGTTACGTGTCGTGGGTTTCAAACTTCATCTCCAGATCGAAAAAATCAGGAGGAAGCACGATGCTCCGCACGCGGTTCTCGACAAGTGCAAAAAAGAACTCTGCAACATCAACAGCCAGAATTTCGTCGTAAAAAATGCCTTTGTGGCAAATCGCGACTGCCCAATTGTCAGGATCGCCCGGCTCGCAGATGAACGACAGGTAATCGCCGCTGCCCGTGCGGGCAAACGCAACCGCAGCACCATCTTCGGGGGGAGAGAGGCGCGGGTAGTAGACCGGATGACGTTCGTGCAAGCGCGAATAAGAACACATGGCATTCTTCGCCACGACGGCAGTATCGAGATCCTTGTTCTCATGGAAAGGCGAAGGCAACCAGATGGAACCACCAATGCAACCGGCCCCCAAGCGATCAATCAGTACCTTGAAACCGGCCGGCAAAGCGCATCCGATCTCCGCCTCCACTGCAGCCCATGCCGCCCCACCGAAGCCTGATGGCCGTGCGGTCGCCCCCAGAGCCTCAACAATTTCGTCTTGCCATGCGGTCACTGGTTGGCGACGACGTCGCGAACCGCAGAGCTTGCTGCCTATCCGGCCTTCGGCAAATTGGAGCGCGCGGTCGACGTGATCCCTTGTCACGTAGTTGACAAACCCGAGCCGGTCTCCCGCATCGAAACTTTCCAGATAGGATCTCAGCCGACCCAGCTCACGAATCAGCGCCAATGCTGCAAGGTGCCAGATCGGGGACGCACCTGCTGAACTCGTCGAAATCACCGCATGTTCGATAAGCGCCTTGTTTAAATCCTGATCCTGCGCCCATGTTATGACCGTGTCAGACGCTTGTCGAACGTGCTGCTCATGCAATTCAGGCACGCTGATGTCGATAGATTCAAGAAGCCTGATAAAGGGGGCGCTCTCTCCGTAGCCAGGCTCAATTGTGGCACAGGCAGTGGAAAACGCTCTTGTCCGAACAGAAGGCGTCAGCCACAATTTCTGATGGTACGTTAGATTTCTGATACCGTAAATCAGGCTAATGTATCGATCTGAAAGCCGATAAGTTCCGATCCTGATTCCCGTGTCTCTCGACAACTGCCACCCGAGTGACTTGAGCAGATCATCCACATGGCCGATCTTCATTTCTCCGCTCTGTGAACCGCTCACACTTTGAATTCCGCTGTCGCGGGTGACGCCAGTCTTGGGCATTCGTTTGAATGTCCTCACCAGTCGCTGACGGACACTCGCTGCAACACCGCGAACGTAAGCGACTGCACGATCGACAAGAATTCTCACCCAGAATAGATCGTACAAATCAGCCTCTCTTCATTTTTGATCACAGGTCAATCGAGTCCGGGAATGTCAAACTTGGACCTCGCGTCACGCACCTGTCAATCATGATATCATCACTGGCCCAGCTCACTCGCCTGAAACACTCTCGGACCTTGTTGTAACATGCCCGAAATCCCCTGCTTTCGGCCTCGTGCATTTCCGTGTGCTGGCCGGTATGAGACACGTGATGGGACAGTGCCGCTGTCCGGTGTGGGGATTCCTGCGCACTTGACCGGCAATCAGGCGAATTCGAACGGAGGTTCACATGTTTGAGACACTGAAACCCGCGCAGCCGGACAAGATCCTGCAGCTCATCGGAATGTTCAGGAGCGACGACCGGCCCGAGAAACTCGACCTCGGCGTGGGCGTCTACAAGAATTCCGACGGCGTCACGCCGGTCATGTCAGCAGTGCGAAAAGCCGAGCTGAAAGTCATCGACGCGCAAACGTCAAAGACCTACCTTGGCATCGAAGGGCACGCAGGTTTCAATGACGCGATGGCGCGCCTTGCTCTTGGCGACAGCCTGGACCCCAATCGAACCCGAACCATGCAGGCTCCGGGCGGATCCGGTTCCATTCGCATCCTCGCCGAGCTCCTCGCGGCGGCCAATCCGCAAGCCACCGTCCATCTGTCCGACCCCACCTGGCCCAACCACCTGCCGACCGTCACGGCGGCCGGCTTCAGGACAAGCGCCTATCGGTATTTCGACGCCTCAACAGGAACCGTCGAGTTCGATTCTATGCTCGAGTCGCTGAGTACCGCATCGCCCGGTGACATCGTTGTCTTGCACGCCTGCTGCCACAACCCCACCGGCGCCAACATCACCCCGGAACAGTGGCCAGTTCTTGCCGAGTTCCTGGTCGAAAAGAAACTCATCCCGTTCGTCGACATGGCCTACCAGGGATTCGGAGACGGAATCGACGCCGATGCCGCCGGATTGCGTTGCCTCGCCGATACGGTTCCCGAACTTGTCGCCGCGGTCAGCTGTTCAAAGAATTTCGGCGTGTACTGTGACCGCGTCGGCGCGGCCATCATTGTCGGTCGAACACCCGAACAGGCCGACACGGCATTCAGTCAACTGAAGGCGATCGCCAGAAAAAGCTATTCGATGCCACCCAACCATGCTGCGGCGTCTGTCTTCGCTGTCCTCGAGGATGACGACTTGAGATCGGAATGGCATGAAGAACTGACAGGAATGCGAACGCGGATGCTCAGGCTGCGCGAGGGATTTGCCGATGCCCTGAAAAAATGCACCGGAAGTGACCGTTTCGACTTTCTGGCAACCCACCGCGGCATGTTCTCCCGTTTGGGTCTGTCACCAGAACAGGTCGAACGGCTGCGCACGGACAAAGCGGTCTACATGGTCGGTGACAGCAGAATCAACGTGGCAGGACTTCCCGACCAAGGTCTCGACCGACTTGCCGAGGCCGTGGCAAACGTCATGAACGACTGAAACGTTACGGATCAACCCCGCATGGGTGAAATCCTGTAACGGAAAGCGATCGATCACGACATGTTCTTGCGTGTCGCCATCCGGTGCACCGTACGGAAGACGACGATGGCCGAACTCGCAACCGCCAGTGCCAGGATCACTGACAGCATTGCCTCAATGCCCGCAGCGACAATCAGGTTGCCCGCAACCAGCGGAAACCCGAATACGCCAACGAAGTAGGACAGCGAGAAGAGCAGGAGCGATTGCGGCATTCGTCCCTCCGGCGCCTCGTTCGCGGCAAGCCCGGTGATGACGGAATAGGTGAGTCCATAGCCCAAGCCGAGAACTGCCGACGCCCCAAGATAGGCGAGCGCGCTGCTGGTGGCGGTCATGAAGAGAACGATCGAAATCAATGTCAGACCAGTCAGGATCAGGAGCGAATGAAAAGGATCCTTTTGGACCACGTAACCCGCAAGGAGCATCCGGCAGAGGATGGCAACGGTCATGAACCCGACAAAGAAGAGCGAGTAGTCAAAGCCGTAATGCGCGGCATAGCTTGTCTGAAAGCTCGAGAGCCCGCCGAAGATGGCGCCGCCGACCCCCACCATCACGATTGAATAGATCGCTGGTGACCCAGCGACCTCGCGCGCAGATTCAAGCGAGATGCGGCTCACTTGCGGAAGAATCTTGCCCGTGCCGATCAGGCGTTGGTGCAGCCAGAGAAAAATCGCACCGCCAATCAGACTCGCAACGGCAGCAACCAGGAAGGCCGATTCCAGCGGCAATCCCATCCCTGTCGCAATGCGACCGATGATCGGCCCGGTACCGATCCCTGTCATCATTGACCCGGAGAGAAGCGCCAGGAACTTCACCCTTCGCGCAGGCTCCATGATCGCCGCCACGAGGATCGGGCCAATCGTGTACCAGGTGCCCCAGCCCATGCCGAGCACGAAGCCCATCAGGATCAATCCTGTCCCTGCCGAGGGTATCAACGCGAATCCAAGCCCGGAAGCCGCGAGAAAAAGCGCCGAGACCGCCACAGCCCGCGCCGAGCCCAGCATGTCGCCGATATGGCCCGATAGGATCACCAGGATGACCGTGCTGATGGTGGCGGCCGAGATGATCAGTCCGGCCATTGCTTCATCGCCACCGCGTTGGACGACAAGCATCGGAATCAGGAATGTCACTCCGTAGGCGATCGAAAGGAGATACCCGCCGAGACAGAGAATCGCGAATTCTCCGCGGGCAACGCGGGACTGGCTCGAATTGTCCGTCATGTGGTCCCTTGTTGTTGATCTTCCATGAAATTCACTCGGATCTCAGCGACAAAGGCACCTAAAGCGTCAGCAACAGACGGTCTTCCCGCACAGACATGTTAACATGTCGTCGGCATGCAGGCATGCACTTGCATGACATTGCCAACGCAACGACAATCAAACGGCTCTCGAAGTCAATGTCTTCGGTGATTTGGCGCGTTCGGTCTCAACCACTGGACCCACCGACAGACGCCGTTGATTGTTGATCCGGATCAGCCAGCCTGCCGAGACCTCCAAGACGATCGCAACAGTACCGCGAGGCCGACCAACCTGTATTCCAATGCAGTTGACGCACGGTTGAGGCGGAAGCCCCTCTTGTCACAATCCAAGTGTTGTTGATGAACTGGTTGCCGAACCAGGACAGCTGCATGTGGCGAGATCCCGCAACCCTTCAGAACGGTTTGACGACAACGAGGATGACGATGAACACCATCAGAACGGCTGGCACCTCGTTCATGAATCGGAATCTTCTTGATGAAATCCGGTTCCGATCAGCCGCAAAGTCACGAAGACACCGCGACAGCCATAGGTGGTACCAAGTCAAGCCGATCACGAGGAAGAGTTTGGCCGTCATCCAGATCGAATGCACGGTCGCCATTCCCGTCACCATGATCAGGGCCAGGCCGAACGCCCACGTTGCGAGCATCGCCGGAGTCATGATCCGCTTCAGGAGCCGCCGCTCCATGCCAAGGAAAACCTTTGACAGATCGCTTCCGGGGGGAGCTGACTCCACGTGATTGACAAACAATCGAGGGAGGTAAAGCAGCCCTGCCATCCAGGAGACAAACGACACGATGTGAAGCACTTTCAACCAGGGGTACAGGGAACTCAGCATGGTCTGACAATCTCTTTTCCACAACAAGGCGACACGGCAAAGAAATAATCATTAAATTAAAATTTTGAATAGTGGTTGTTGTTGGGCCTGTGGATACTGTGAACGACAGACTTGTCCACAAGATACTCATGGTTGAAGGATTGACGGTGGATTCTGCAGGTGCAAGGCGGGGTGATGGTTTGTGTCGCATTATCAATGTGTTGTCACGTCATGCCAGGCGGATTGACCCGCAACGATGGATTCGCGCAAGAGTTGTCCACACAATTCACAGCTGTTGACAAAATTCATCCACAGGGAAATGTCGTTGGATAACCTGTGTGGCGGCGATGAAGATCCGGGCAAAACCTCTCTGCCTGTGCATAACTCGGAGTTATCCACAACTTGGCCGAAAACCATCAACAGGTTCGTGCACAGCGATACTGACGCTCGGAGGCAGCCAAGAGGAAGCATGACCAGTGAATCAACGATGAAACGACCATCGGTCATTCTTGCCTCGGGGTCGACCACCCGGAAAGAACTGCTCGAACGTTCTGGTGTCGATGTCGAGGTCAAGGTCCCCGGTGTCGACGAAGAAATAGTGGCGGCTTCACTCATTCGCGACGAGGCGCAGCCTACGGAAATCGCCGTCTGCCTGGCCGAGATGAAAGCCTTGAGAGTCGGATCCCGTGAGAGAGACAAGATCGTTGTCGGCTGCGATCAGATCCTGTGGGCCAATGGCAATGTGGTCCACAAGTCAAACAGCATCGACGAGGCAAGAAAAACCCTGGCTTCGTTGCGAGGCGTGTCGCACAGCCTGATCTCGGCGGCAGTGGTCGTCATTGACGGTGAGCGCGTTTGGCACGCCGTCAGCCAGGCAGACCTTTTGATGCGAAGGTTTTCGGATGCGTTTATCGAGAGCTACCTAGCGCGGAACTGGCCTGCGGTTGCGGGTTCTGTCGGGTGCTACAGGATCGAGGAGGAGGGCGTTCAGCTCATGGCGAGAGTCAGGGGAGACCATTTCGCGATCATGGGCCTGCCACTGATCGAGATACTGGATTACCTCAGGATACGTGGAGCCCTGCAGCAATGACGATCGCGGACGAAAAAGGGCATCCGAAAGCTGGCGTCATCGGCTGGCCCATCAGCCACAGCCTGTCGCCATCCATCCACGGTTTCTGGTTGAACAAGTACCGACTGTCCGGACAATACGTTGCGATCGGCATCGAGCCCGACAAGTTCGAGAGCGAGTTTCCAGCTCTCAGGGACAGAGGATTTGCGGGCGTGAACGTGACGATCCCGTTCAAGGAAAAAGCTCTCGCCCACGCCACAGAGGTCACGCCCGCTGCCCGCGACACAGGTGCTGCCAACACGCTGACGTTTCGCGAGAATGGGGCGATTCACACGGACAACACCGATGTCGCGGGGTTCATGCGCCACGTGAAGGCCTCGGCGCCCGATTGGCGAGGTCCGGATGGTCCGGCGATAGTCTTCGGTGCTGGCGGGGCCGCGCGCGCGATCGTCTGGGCATTGCTGGCAGAAAATGTTCCAAAGATCTTCATCATCAACCGGACCTTGGCGCGAACCGAGTCGCTGTGCAGTCATTTCGGGAGCAATCTCGAAGCTGCTGGCAGAGGCGACCTCGAGCGCATCGGAAAGGATGCGACGCTGATCGTCAACACGACCTCGCTGGGGATGACCGGCCAGCCCGTGCTCGATGTCGAATTCACACCGAGCATGCGGTCGGCGGTAGCGGTTGATATCGTGTACAACCCGTTGAAAACACGGTTTTTGCAGTGCGCTGAGAGAAACGGAAACAGGATCATCACGGGTCTTGGGATGCTGCTGCACCAGGCGGCCCCGGGATTCGAACGCTGGTTCGGTGTGGCCCCGGAGGTTGATGACGAACTCCACGAAACCGTCCTGCGCCAATTGTTGCGGTGAGCGAAGAACGCGATCGCAGCAAATCTTGCGTCGCTGTCGGGCTTGAGGTGCAAGTTTTGGACTCGATGAAGCGACAGGATCCCCAAGTGCTGGGGCGAGTGGCTGTCCGACACCCGCGATTCCATCTTGATGTCGTTTCGGGCAGGTTGCCGGAACCGTGAAGCAAGTTGCTGCTTGTCGTTTCCAAGGGATTTCGACAATGAGGGCGGATCAAAGGATCGGTTCAGGGCAGACGATGCACTATGTTCTTGGCCTGACGGGAGGCATCGCGTCAGGCAAGTCGACGGCGGCAGGTTACTTTCGCGCGGCCGGCGTCCCCGTCTGGGATGCGGACGAGGCCGTCGCAAGACTTTATCGGAACAATCGCGACGTCATCCGAGAGATTGCGACGATCTGCCCCCAAGCGGCCGCGACCGGGGTTGTCGACCGCGATGTTCTGCGGGAGCGCCTCCGCGAAGAGCCGTCGCTGCTCGAAGACGTCGAAAAGATCGTCCACCCCCGGGTTGCCGACGACCGCAGGACATTCATCGCGGGGGCTTCGGAATCGGGACACAAGCTGGTCGTTTGCGAGGTTCCATTGCTGTTCGAAACAGGCGGGGAAGAATTCTGCGACGGCGTCCTCGTCATGGTGACAACGCCTGAGGAAAGAGAACGACGGGCGCTCGCCCGGGATGGAATGACCAAGGATGTCCTTGACGTCATCCTGGCGCGGCAGGTCGAAGACGGCGACCGAATGTCGCGTGCCGACTTCGTCATCGAGTCGGTTTCGCATGAGCACGTAGCACAAGAGGTCAGATCGCTGATTGACCTGATAACGCGCCGTCGTACCAGTCAGTCGTCCGAGAAAATCAATCGATGAACCAGAAAAGCCTCGAAAGAGTGGACTGGGGGGCAATTCCATCCCCGGTTGACGACGGATCTGCCAGTCACTTGTCGGGCATCCACTTGCCGAATGTGGCTTTGCCTTCCACGAAAGGCTGCCAAGTCGGTTTGGCAGACCTGAAAGGGTGGAACATTCTGTTTTTCTATCCGATGACCGGGCGACCGGATGTGCCGCTGCCGGACGGGTGGGACGAGATAGCCGGTGCACGGGGCTGCACGCCCCAGTCCTGCGCATTCCGCGACCTGTTTCAAGAGCTTGCCGACGCGGGCGCATCAGCAGTCTACGGGATCTCGACCCAAAGCACCGAATACCAACGGGAAGCGGCGGACCGCTTGCACCTCCCATTTGAGTTGCTATCGGATGCGGAACTGCAGCTGACGAACCGGCTGCGGCTTCCGACAATGGAGGTCGATGGCATGTTGCTGATCAGGAGATTGACGCTCGTTGTGCGCGACACGCTGGTCAAGAAGGTCTTCTTCCCGGTGTTTCCGCCCGACAGGAATGCTGCAGATGTCGTGGAGTTCATGAAAACGTGCTGATCGCGAACGAGATTTCCATAATCGACCGATGTGTTGCGTGGGCAGGATCGAGATCCCTGCAGGACAATGGTGAGATGTGGAAAAAGTCATTCCTGCAAGCGTTTGGACCCGCTGCCAGCGATGGTGCAGGATGGCAATTTGCCAGATCGGTTGGCCGGTTCGGTATCCCAAGGGCCGTCGCGTGATGCTCGGCACGTGGGGAACGATCTTGCGAAACCATTGTTCCTGGCACTCGAGTTGTTGGAGAATGTGCAGGGTTGAGGGAGGTGCCAAATGACCCGTGAAGTCGTGCTGGACACGGAAACCACCGGGCTGAAACCGCAGGAGGGCCACCGCATCGTGGAGATCGGTTGCGTGGAGCTCTCCAATCACATGCCGACCGGGAAGACCTTCCACACTTTCGTCAACCCGGAGCGCGACATTCCCGCCGATGCGCAAAGAGTCCACTTGTTGGGCGAGGAATTCCTGTCGTCGCAACCGTTGTTCGCCGACATTTGTCAGTCACTGGTCGAATTCATCGGTGACTCGCCGCTGATCATTCACAATGCACCGTTTGACCTCGGGTTCCTGAACCACGAATTCGCAGCCGTCGGGATCGGCCCCCTCACGAGAGGAAGGGCCATCGACACACTCGAAATGGCGCGGGCGAAATACCCGGGAGTCTCGAATTCGCTTGATGCTCTTTGCCGGCGGTTCGGGATCGACAATTCCTCGAGGGCGGATGCGCACGGAGCGCTGATCGACGCCAAGCTTCTGGCAAGCGTCTACCTCGAGTTGATTGGAGGTCGTCAGCCAGGCCTGGAACTGGTCTTCGACTCAGCCGTTGCATCGACATCCGGATTGGAGGAACCCCAGCAGCGAAAGGCGCGACAACGACCGGGAAGTCGACCCGTGCTGCTGACAACAGAGGAACTCGAGGCTCACAAGGCGTTCATCGCGACCTTGGGCGACGACACCGTCTGGAAAAAAAGATACGGATATCCCCCCGCCGCCGATAGCGCGGGCCCAACCTGATCGGTATCAGTCCGATTTCGCGGTGCGCTGCTTGTACAGCCTGAGGAAGTCGATGTTTTCGATGTTGAGCGGCGGGAAACCGCCCTCCGCCGTGAGGTTTCGGGCGAGCTGACGCAAGAACGGAAACAGCAGCCGCGGGCATTCCACCATCAACAGCGGGTGCAGCTTGTCCTCGGGATAGTTCTCGATCAGGAACTGTCCGCCGTAGTCGACTTCGAGCAGGAATACCGACCCTTCGGCGTTCTTGGCCGAAATCGAGAGTTTCAGGACAACTTCGTAACGGTTCTCGGCCCGCGTCTTGGCGTCGATGTTGAGATCGACCGAAAGCTGCTGGTCGATCTTTCCGGTGATGTATTTCTGGGCCGCATGATTTTCGAAAGAGAGGTCACGAATGTACTGCGTGATCAGCTCGAAACGAGGCTTGGCCGGCTTTTTCTCGACCGGAGCCGCCTCGGCCTGGACCGGGCCCGCACCGTTGCTCTTTCCCGCCCCATTTGTTTTTCCGGAGTGCTCGGTTGCCATCGTCTTCAATCACTTTCTCGTTTGCGTGGTGGTAACAGCCAATCAACTTGGCGACAATCTCTGGCCGACGCGTCCGGCCTGTCAAGCTCCCCGGCGACCCGGGCGTGTGGTCCCGCGAGGGCCCGATCCGGTCTCGTCGACAACATCGAAATCCGCATCGATGATGTCGCCTGCCATGTTGCCCGGCCCGCCCCCGCCTGAAGCCGTGGCGACAAAGGCGGATGAGTCGCGAATTCGCGCGGCAATCGCTCGGGCGACCATCACCCGAACTGCCGGAACCAGCAAAAGAAACCCCACGCCATCGGTGAAAAATCCCGGCGTGAGAAGCAAGATGCCCGCAACCAGGATCATCGCGCCATGCGCGATCGAGGCGAATGCATCGCCTGATCCGGCCACTGCATCGCGAAGGCGCGCGAGCTCCGAAAGCCCCTGGGAGCGAACCAGCCACGTGCCGATAACGGCGGTCAGGACCACGACTCCCAGCGTCTGGAACAGACCGATTGCCTGCCCGACACTGATGAAAAGGGCGATTTCCAGTATCGGGACCGTCAGGAACAGAAGGAACAGCCAGATCACGGAAACCTCTGGGTAGCTGGTGCGAACAGGTGGACTTGAGCGGGTCTGTACCTTACATAGGTCGTGGGCAGGCCGAATGCAAAGGTCTGTGGCGCGCGTTCTGAAAGGTCAATCCCATGGTTTCAGGGTATTTTCACCTATTGCTTTTGGCGGCCATCGCCCTGTTTCTCATCATGAGACTGAAAAGGACGCTTGGAACTCGGGACGGTTTCGAACCCGAAATCAAGCGAAACCCTGTGGTCGTCAGGTCCGCCTCGTCGATGCATTCGCAGCGCGACGCATCGGAGGTCGATCACGATATTGCCGATCACGTCCCCGTCGACAGTCCGAGCGGCAAGGCGCTCGCGGCAATGAAGGTTGTCGAACCGGAGTTTTCGGTCGACGAGTTCATGGATGGTGCGCGGTACGCCTACGAACTCATCCTGATGGCGTTCATGAACGGCGATCTCGACACGCTCAAGAGGCTGTTGTCGGACGATGTCTATGCCAGCTTCGAATCCGTCGTGCTGGAACGCCAGCAGGCAGGGTACAGCTGCGAGGCGAAATTCATCGGGGTCCGCGAGGCAAAACTCGAATTGGCAACTTTCGACAAGCGGACCGAAGACTCGGAAATCACCGTCAGTTTTGTCGGAGAGCTGACAACCGTCGTGCGCGACGCCGATGGGACGATCGTCGAGGGCGATCCCAGGACGCTCAAGAAGGACAAGAACGTCTGGACCTTTTCGCGGATCATGGGGGATGAAAACCCGAACTGGTTGCTGGTCGATACCGACGAGTAGGTCCTGTGGACGACAGAAGTCCGAGAGGATTGACAGACGACGACCGGGCCGTGTGGGTGGCCGAGACCCGGAACGTTTTCGAAAAGAGCTCACCGAAAAACAAGGCAGGCTCCGGCGCGGGACAGCTTGGTGCAGATAACGACCAGGCGCGAAAAACCGTGTCGACACGCAGTGTTCGCCGGGCAAAGGGACAGCCGAAGCGGCAACTGATCTCGGACGCGGACATGGCGGCCTGGAACGCCGAAATACAGGATCTCGGGCAAGACGCAGACAGCACGCAGTCGCAAGCTGCGGCATCGAAGCCGTCAGTTGAGTCGAAACCGGTCACGAGGATTCCCCAACAAATCCGCAGACGCTCCCGATCTGACCCGCCGCCACTGGAAGCGTTCGACAGGAAGCTGCACGCCCGGCTGGCAAAGGGCCAGGACCGGATCGATGCCAGGCTGGATCTTCACGGGCTGACAGAGAAACGGGCCGCAGCGGCATTGACCGGGTTTGTTCAAAAGGCTCACGGTCGGGGGCAACGAAACGTCCTGGTCATCACGGGGAAGGGCAACCGAACAGGCCTTGACGAATTCAACCGTCCAAAGAGCGGCGTCCTGCGACGCTCGGTTCCTGAATTCCTGGCACGGCGGCCGCTGTCGCTCATCGTCCACAGTTTTGCCGAAGCGCACGAGCGACATGGAGGCGCGGGCGCGCTCTATGTCAGGCTCCGCCGGCGAAGGCATGATTCCTCTCAGCCATGAATCGACTGGCCGTGGCCGTCGAGTCGGAGTCCGAGTGCCAGAAACTGGCGCGGGATTTCGCTCCTTGTCTTGATGCCGGCCACGTGTTGCTTGTGTCGGGGCCCCTTGGCGCCGGAAAAAGCGTGTTTTGCCGGGAGCTCATTCAGTCTCGGCAAAGACTGGATGGAGTCCGGGTCGAGGACGTCCCGTCGCCGACATTCACGCTGGTTCAGGCCTACGAAACCCCGACGTGCAGCCTCCTGCATGCCGATCTGTATCGCGTCGAGCGTGTCTCGGAACTGGAGGAGCTGGGCTTGGACGACGCGATCGAAAGCTCGATCTGCCTGGTCGAATGGCCGGAGATCATCGCCAACCGCCATGCAAGGACAAGCCTGTTCGTCGATTTCGAAATCACGGGCGAATTCGAACGGGACATGACGCTGAGGTGGTACCACTCGTCCTGGGGTGCCATCATTGACCGGGTGTTCGAGAACGGGTGCAATCACAAGATTCGCGAACGAGCCTGTGGCTGACGGCAGGGGGAAACAGCTGCGCGCTTTCCTGTCGCGGACAGGGTGGGCTGGCGCATCTGCCGAGACCCTTGGTTCCGATGCGTCGCGTCGAGTCTATCACAGGGTACGAAACCCGGTGACCGGCGCGACGGCCATGGTCATGGACGCGCCGCCTGAGCACGGCGAAGACGTGCGACCTTTTGTCAAGGTTGCGGCCATGCTGACGCGATGCGGGCTCAGCGCACCTCAGATTCGCGAGGCCGACGAAAACGCCGGACTGCTGTTGCTCGAGGATTTCGGCGACGACGTGTTCTCGACCATGTGCTCGGCCCGTCCCGAGCGGGAAACCGAATTCTACGAAACGGCGGTCGACGTGCTGGTCCGCCTTCACCAGTGTCCACCCACGGGCCTCAAGCCCTACGATCACGAGACATGTTCAATCGAATCCCGCTTGTTCACCACCTGGTATCTCCCCGCCGCGACGGGCAGACCGGTCTCCAACGAGGCAGGGGAGGCGTTCGTGTCCCTCGTTGTTGATGCTTTTGACAGCGCGTGCAATGTGAAGGATGCGGATCGGGTCATCATGCTCAGGGATTATCATGCCGAAAACATCATGTGGCTGAGTGACCGAGAGGGGGAGCGCCGAGCGGGCCTCCTGGATTTCCAGGATGCGGTGGCCGGTCATCCGGCCTACGACCTCGTGTCCCTGCTGGAGGATGCCAGACGGGATACGTCTGAAGCGCTCCAGGAAGCCATGAAGACGCGGTTTTTCACGGCCTCGTGCAAGGCTCGCGGCGAGAACCCCGATCGCGAGGCGAGGCAAGCGTTCGAAGCCGCATATGCGGTGCTGGGAGCCCAGCGAAACTTGCGGATACTGGGGGTGTTCTCGCGATTGTGCATGCGTGACGGGAAGCTGGGATACCTCGACCTCGTGCCCCGGGTCTGGAAGCATTTGCAACGGGACCTGGGCCATCCGGTCCTCGGCGAGTTGGCTGCGTGGATAGAGAAGATGGTGCCGCCTCCCGATGAGGATGTGCTCGAACGGATCAGGAGCGGGTCGCGTGAGACCTGAAGGCGTGATGATCTTTGCTGCGGGGTTTGGAACCCGCATGCGTCCGATCACCTATCGCACCCCGAAACCGATGATCGAGGTCGCCGGACGGACTCTCCTCGACCATGCGCTCGATCAGGCTCGCGCGGCCGGTTTGTCGAATATCGTGGTCAACACCCATCATCTTCCCGACCAGATCGAGGCGCATGTTGCTCCGATGGCCGATGTCACGCCGATACGGGAACAACCGGACATTCTCGACACGGGCGGCGGACTTCGAAAGGCCTTGCCGCTTCTTGGCACGGGGCCCGTCTACACCATGAACTCGGATTACGTGTGGTCGGGGGCGAACCCGCTTCGACAGCTCGGAAAGTCCTGGGATGCGGAACGGATGGACGGCCTGATGCTGATGCTGCCCGTGAGCCGGGCAACAGGATACCGAGGCCCAGGCGATTTTTGCCTGCAGAGCAGCGGTCGGCTTGCACCTCCGGGCAGCGACGGACAGCCCACGCTTGTCTATGCGGGCGCCCAGATCATCAAGACGGAAGGTCTCGCGGAAATCGAGGACGAGGTTTTTTCGGTCAGCAGGTTGTGGTCGCGGATGATCGAGAGAGATCGACTGTACGGGATCGTTCATGCAGGACGATGGGCAGAAGTCGGACACCCCGAAGCTGTCGAGATTGCCGAAACCATGCTCAACGAGCGAGCATCCGAAGAGGTCGAAGCCAGTGATTGAGAGTGCCGGCCGTCCGGGGATCTTTGCCGTGCCGGTCGGCTGCGACTTCACGGAATCGTTCGTCTCCGGCCTCCTGCAGAGGTTCGGATCGGGTCCGCCGGAAGAATTGGCGCGGGTTGTCATCTATGCCGGTTCTCCCAACGGAAGACGGGAGCTGACCCAGTACCTCGAGACCGGACCATCCCGACTCTTGCCGCAGATCCGCCTGGCTTCCGACCTGATCGACGACCTGTCGTTGCCCGACGCCGACCTGCCGCCACCGATGACCAGGGTCGGTGAAATGCTCACCATTCGACAACTGGTGAGGGCGCTTCTCGAACAGGAACCCGATCTCGCGCCCGTCTCTGCCGCGGTCGATCTCGCGGAATCGCTGCTCGAGGTCTTCTCGGAACTCCAGGATGAAGGGATCGAGATCCAAAGGCTGCTCACGCTCGATGTGGGCGACCAGTCCGGACACTGGGAGCGGAGCCTCGGATTCCTGAACATCCTGGCCAAGGCCTTCGGCGAGGATGGAATTCTCGACAGGCGTGCCCGGTTGAGGACGGCAGTGGACGCGATCGCCGAACTTTGGGCGCAACATCCCCCCGATCATCCGGTGATCGTCGCGGGTTCGACCGGGTCAACAGCGCCGATGATGCGACTGATGGAGTCCGTTGCGAACATGCCCGGCTGCGCGGTGGTTCTGCCCGGCCTCGATACGGAGTTGTCCGGGAAGGACTGGGCGCGTCTGGAAGAGAATGACGAATGTCCTGAACACCCGCAGTCGATGTTGGCACGGTTTTGCAGAAGTGTCGGCGCCTTGCCGCAGGACATTCCGAGTTGGGCGGACACGCCACCTGCAAACCCGTCACGCAACCGTTTGATCTCGTTGGCCCTTCGCCCGGCGCCGTTCACCGACTGCTGGATGGAGGAAGGCCCTGGCCTTGCTGGCGAACTGGACGCGGCCACGGGCGGGATCAGCCTGATCGAGGCCGCGAGCATGAAGGAGGAAGCGCAGGCGATCGCGGTGGCCATTCGCGAAGCGGTCGAGCAGCGACGGCGGGTTGCGCTGGTCACCGAGAATCTCGAACTGGCCAGGCGGGTCAAGGCCACGCTGCGGATTTGGCAGATCGAGCCTGACGACCGCATCGGCGACTCGATGCAGTTGACATCGGAGGGCATTTTCCTGCGTCTCGCGCTCGAATTGTCCGAACTCCCCCTCGCTCCGCACACCCTGATGTCGATTCTCAAGCATCCGTTGACACAGGTCGGAGATCGGAAACGTCACCAGGCAATGACGCGCTCGCTCGAGCATGCCTTGCGCCGTCGGCCATCGGCTGTCGTCGATCACCGCGATATCGACCGCTGGGCCGCGGACGGTGACGCAGAGTCGCGAGGAGAATGGGCCTCATGGCTGAGCGGCGTTCTCCGGTTCGCATCGAAGACTGGCCCCGGCGCTCTCGACGAACTGGTCGAACGGCATGTGCGGGTGGCGAGCGCCTGCGTCCTGGGATCCGATCCCGAAGCCGTGTCGCTTGATTCTGCCGCGAGCCAGGTGAGCTCGCTTTGGGGAACGGAAGCCGGCAAGGATCTTGCCCGAGTCATGTCGACATTGTCCGGGGAGGCGGCGGTTGCAGGAACGCTGAGCGTTGCGGAATACGCGGCCATCTTTCGCAAGCAGACCATGGAGAGCAAACCCTACGGCAAGACGGTCAACCAGAAAAACGTCGTGGTCTGGGGGGGATACCAGGTCCGCGACCGGATCATGGATCTGGTCGTTCTTGGTAACCTCAACGAAGGGGTGTGGCCGCCCATTCGCAGGGGCGATGTCTGGCTCAACCGCGCGATGCGCAGGCAGATCGGACTCGGCTTGCCGGAGCGACAAAACGGCCTCGCGGCTCACGACTTCCAGCAGGCGGTGTCGGCCCCCGAAATCATCCTCTCTCGCGCTCTTCGGGATCGCGAGCAGCCGACAGTCGCTTCGCGATGGCTGACCCGATTCAACAACCTCGTTGGTGGGCTCGGACCGGAAGGCGAGGCGGCGGCGACAGCCATGAAGGCGCGAGGGGACAGGCTGCTCGGGCTTGGTCGCTTGATCGCCCGCCCCGAAAGGCCCGTCGCGGCGGCGCCGAGACCGGCGCCGAATCCGCCGTTGAGCGCACGCCCCAAGCAGCTCAGCGCCACGGAAATCCAGACCCTCGTCCGGAATCCCTACGCGATCTATGCGCGTCATGTCCTGAAATTGCGCCCGCTCGACCACATCGGTCGCGAACCGGATGCACGCGAGCGCGGCATCGTGTTCCACATGATCATGGAAGAGTTCGTCCGCAATCTCTCCACTGGCCGGACCACGGCCGATGTCGACGAATTCATGAATGCTGCCGAACGCATGCTCGAAGAAGAAGTGGCGTCCCCTTCTATCAGGATGAGCTGGTTCATGCGCCTCGGACGTGTCGCTGAATGGCTGGTGACCACCGAAGCGCGGCGCAACGAGGAGGCGCAGACGCTCGGACTGGAGGTCGCCGGACAGTGCGAATTGACGGACATCGGCATGACCCTGACGGCTCGTGCGGACAGGATCGATCGCGACGGGAACGGTCGGCTTCGGATCTTCGATTACAAATCCGGAAAACCACCCACCACGGTGACGATCAAGAAGTATGACAGGCAGTTGCAGATCATGGGCGCGATGGCGGCTCGGGGCGGGTTTGCGGAAATCGCGGCGGCCGAAGTCTCGAGGCTCGAGTACATCGGTCTCGGCCCGGCCCTCGAAACCCGCATCGTCGGCCAGGACGAGGACGGGACACTCAGCGTCACTTGGCAGGAATTGCAGGAACTGCTTGGGGCCTACATGGATCCTGGGCTCGGATACGAAGCGCGAGGCAGCACGAGCGGGCGAATGTTTGCATCCGACTACGACCATCTCTCTCGCCATGGTGAATGGAGCGAAGCCGACGATGCTGTCGCAATCGAGGTCGGGCATGCCGAGGTTTGACGACGCCACGCTTGCGCAGGTCGAGGCGTCGGATCCGGACGCCTCGACTTGGGTGCCGGCCAATGCGGGCTCGGGCAAGACCCGGGTTCTGATCGATCGCGTCAGCAGGTTGCTGTTTCGAGGAAACGATCCGGCAAAGATCCTGTGCCTGACGTACACGCGGGCCGCCGCTGCCGAGATGCAGAACAGGCTGTTTTCGCGCCTCGGCGGTTGGGCGATGATGCCCGATGACAGGCTCCGATCGGCTCTTCTCGACCTTGGCGAGCCCGAGGACAATCTGACAGAGGACAGCCTCAGGACCGCGCGCCGGCTGTTCGCCAACGCCCTTGAAACGCCGGGCGGCCTCAAGATACAGACGATTCACGCCTTCTGCGACACGTTGTTGCGGAGGTTTCCGCTCGAAGCGGGGGTGAGCGCGCAGTTCGAGATCATCGACGACCGCCATGCGCGCGTCATGCGGCGCAACATTCTCGATGTCCTGGCGGCGCGGGATTCGACGTGCGAGATCGTCAAGGCGCTGCTTTCGCACATCAGCGATGTCGAACTTGACGGGTTCCTCGATGAAATCGTCGGGCAGCGGGACGCATTCGAGCTGGGTTTCCCCGAGGAGCTGGGGGCCGAACCCGAGCCGCTGTCGACGATGATCGAGCGAGTGTTCACGCCCGAGACCAACGAACTCCTCGCTTTCTGGGTGAATCTGCTGCGCGAGCGAGGCAGCACGATGGACAGGCGGGGAGCCGAAAAACTGGCGCGTGCGCTCGAGATGATGGGAACTCTCGACGGCCTCGAGATGCTCGAAGGGTGCCTTTTGACCGGCGGATCGGCGAACGAGCCGTTTTCGCCCAAGTACAGCAGTTTCCCGACCAAGGCGATGCGGGAAGCGGAGCCGCAAAACCATGGTCGGTTGGCCGGTCTGATGAGCCTCGTGGCCGAAGCACGCAGTTATCGGGTCCATCTCAAGGCTTACGAACGCAACCGCGCGCTCCACGATTTTGCCGAATGCTACTTTGCCGAATTCGATCGGCGAAAGCTCCTCGGCGGCTACCTGACCTTTGATGACCTGATCCGAAAGACGATCCAGCTGCTCTCCAGCCCCGGCATTGCCGACTGGATTCTCTTCCGCCTCGATGGCGGGGTCGACCATATCCTGATCGACGAGGCCCAGGACACGAGCCGGAAGCAGTGGGAAATCATCCAGTGCATCGAGGCGGAATTCACGGCTGGCGAAAGCGACCGCGAGCACGGCCGGACACTGTTCGTCGTGGGCGACGAGAAGCAGTCGATCTTCTCTTTCCAGGGTGCCGACCCGGACTACTTCATGGACATGCGGGATCACTTCGCCATGCGGCAAGCGCGGGTCGGGCGCAATCTGGCGGAGAGTCGGCTTCTCTACTCGTTCCGATCGGCCCCGCCGATTCTCGAACTCACCGATCAAGTGTGCCAGCAGGTCGAGATGACCGGCAACCACGACCCGACGAGGCACCGAGCATTTCACGAGGAACTGCCCGGACGCATCGATCTGTGGCCGTACATCGAAAAGGAGAAGGAGGGTCAGGACTATGCGTGGGAACGGCCCGAGACGCAAGGTTCTGCCAAGGCGGACGTGCGGCTCGAACTCGCCAGAACGCTCGCCGGGTACCTGGATGAACTCCTCGCGAACCCGCCGGTTCTGTCCCCGGGCGACGGTGGCCGACCCCTTTCGGCTGGCGATGTTCTGATCCTCGTTCAGACCCGTTCGGAGATGTTCTATGCCTTGATACGGGAGCTGAAGGCCCGGGGCCTGCCGGTGGCAGGCGCTGACCGGATGGAGGTCGGCGCCGAGCTTGCAGTGCGCGACATTCTGTCGCTCTTGCGATTTGCTGCAACGCCAAGCGACGATCTGGCGCTGGCCGAAGCCTTGCGTTCGCCGTTGATCGGGTTGTCGGAGGCCGAACTGTTCGATGTTGCGAACGAGCGGGAGGGCGGCCTGTGGACGGCGGTGGCATCGCGGCGCGACCGTTTCGACGACGCTTGTTCCATTCTCGCCGATTGCGTCGAGCAATCCCACCTGCTCCGGCCGTTCGACCTGATCGAGCGGATTCTTGGCCGGCACGGCGGGCGGCAGCGGATGCTGGCGCGTCTCGGTCCGGAGGCAGAGGACGGAATTGACGAACTGGTCGCCGAAGCCCTGAAATACGAACAGTCGGGGCCGCCAACGGTGACGGGATTCCTCAACTGGTTCGAGCTTGGTGCGGTGGACGTCAAGCGCCAGACCCAGGCCGGTCTCGACCAGATCCGCGTGATGACGGTTCACGGCGCCAAGGGTCTTGAGGCGCCGTTTGTCGTGCTGCCCGACACCGCGAAGACCCGACGCGGGCGCGGCGGGCAGACTCTCTTGCTCGAAGACGGGCATCTGCTTTGGAGATCGAGCAAGGACGAGGCGATCGAAGAACAGACATATGCGGACGAAGACCGGGAGGAATTCCAAAGAAGGGAACGAAACCGCCTGCTCTACGTCGCGATCACCCGCGCGGCCCAGTGGTTGCTGATCTGCGGTGCCGGTGACGGTGGAAGCGAACGGTCACAGGGTTGGTATTCGTGTCTCGAGACGGCAATGAACGGGCTCGGCGCGAGGCCTGTGTCTTCACCGGTCGGCAACGCCGAGGGTCTGCGGTTGGGCTGCGATAAGTGGCCAACCCCGCCCCGGCCGATCGCGACGATGGAACCATCCTCCGAGGATGGCGCGACCGCGCCGTGGTGGTTGCGGGAAATAGCGGCTCTGGACTGGCCCGACGCGCCTGCGGAAAACCCGTCGAAACTCGGTGGCGAGAAGGTGATTTCGACTCCTGCAACATCGAATGCTCCACTGGGATCCGGCATCGAGTTCGGGCAGATTGTCCACACCCTGCTTGAACACCTGCCGAAGCATCCGAGCGAAGAGTGGACCGGTATCGCGAATCGGTTGGGAGCCTCGCGAGGTTGGTCGGACTTCGGGGGTGCAGTCGAACTGACGAAGAGCATTCTTTGCAATCCCGAATTCGAAGGTCTCTTCGGACCGGGCAGTCTTGCCGAGGTGCCGATTGCAGCGCTGGTGGACCAAACGAGCGGACGACGGATTGTCGGCATGATCGATCGCCTCATCGTGACGGACGACGAAGTGCTGGCGGTCGACTACAAGACGAATGCGGAGGTGCCTGAATCGCCCAGCGACGTTCCGGATGGGCTGCTCAGGCAGATGGGCGCGTATGCGGACGCGCTCGAGAGGGTCTATCCCAAGCGTGACATCAAGACCGCGATCCTGTGGACGGCGACCGGAACGCTCATGCCTTTGGGCTGACCGGCTGACCTGGAACTTGCCCGCACCGCACCGCGACATTTGATCTCTCTCCCTGGCAAGTTGATGCGACAGTGTCACGACGCCTGTTCGTCGGTCGAATTCGAATGATCGACTGGCGGGAAGGCGCCACGAACGCGACTGTTGCCTCGCAATGCAGGCGCTGTCGGGATCAGTCGTTGGCTTCGGCGATTCGCATCATTTCAGCCACCAGCAGCGCCTCTTCCTCGGACGCATTTCTCGGAATCGATCCAGGGTGTTGGCCGAAGGCCGGGCCATCAAGTCAATGATGGAGGGCGAATCACGACCGTCAAACAGCCGAACACGGCAGATTTTGCCTGGCATCGTGCAAACCCGCTGTCCCAACGATTCTGTCGTGACGTGCTGCAAGTGTTTGAAAAACAGTCATGAATTCGCGTTTTTCGGATGTTCCGACTTGAATGCCACAGACTTCCCAAACCATATTGTTCGTCACCACGCGGAACAAACGTGATCACTCACCTGATCATGTCTTGGCTGTGCCGGGGCTTCGAGGTCACTGCGGACCTTCTGCACGAGTTGGATCCTGCGCTTTGACGAGCGGAGTTCACGGTTGTCATCCGAGGGGTTCATCAGAAGTGAAGACCGGTCCCGCAACACGTGCTTGACCAGCACATGGCGACTTTCTACTAGAGGTGGGTTGGCATCATCCGAACGGGGGAGAGAAACGTGGCAACAGTGGCCGTGACGGACGATCAATTCGAATCCGAGGTTTGGCAATCGACCATCCCGGTCGTCGTGGATTTCTGGGCAGATTGGTGCGGACCCTGCAAGCAGATCGGTCCGGCGCTCGAAGAATTGTCGGATGAGCTTGAAGGACGGGTCAAGGTTGTCAAGGTCGACATTGACAACAATCCGAACTCGCCGTCCAGCCTGGGTGTTCGAGGCATTCCGGCATTGTTCCTGTTCAAGAATGGCCAGGTCGTGTCGAATCTGACAGGCGCAAGACCCAAGGCCGCCATCGCATCCTGGATAGAATCCGGACTGTGACCCGCGTTGCCCGTTGGGCATCGGAGTTTCTGAAACCTTGAACCATCGGACCGCGCCGGCGCTCGTCAGTCCGCGAGGGCACGGGTGCCCCGACTGCATGGCCGCTGGTCTGTTGCATTCTTGAATTGGACCGGCAGCACCCTCGATTCCACTGAGGTTTCGATGGTGCGGATGCGCGACGCGCTCAAGCCGGCGCGCTTGAACAGATTCCGCCCTGCATGCTCTGAAGTCAGGATCGAGCGCGTAGCGTCTCGGGAAGCCAGGTCGCGAGTTCCGGAAAGATGACCAGCACACCCACCATGAGCACCATGATCAGGAACATCGGCACAGCCGTGCGGGCGATGTATCCGATCTCGTGCGAGGTCATGCCCTGAAGCACGAACAGATTGAAACCGATCGGCGGGGTGATCTGGGCCATCTCGACCACCACGACCACAAATATCCCGAACCAGATCATGTCGAATCCGAGATCGGCAAACGCGGCGGTTCGAACCATGGGTTCGACGACGGCCATCGTCAGCACAACGGCTGAAATCCCGTCGAGGAACATGCCGATGACGATGTAGAAAATCATCAGCGCCGCGATCAGGACGGCGGGCGGCAATCCGAGCGAGTCGATCCACTGTGCCAGTTCGCGCGGCAATCCGGTGAAGCCCATCGACAGGCTCAGGAACGCCGCACCCATGAGAATGAGAGCGATCATCGCCGATGTTCGCGTGGCGCCAAGCAGACTCTCGTAGAAGGTTGACCAGTTGAGCGAGCCCTGGGTGGCTGCAAGAATCAGCGCGCCGAGAACGCCGAACGCGGCGGCTTCTGTTGCGGTCGCGTAACCGGAGTACATCGATCCGATCACCAGCAGCACGAGGCAGATCACGGGAATCAGGAAACGGGAGTTGTAGAGCTTCTCCCTGAAGGAATGCGAGACCTCGGCAGCTGGGCGTTCAGACGGCCGCAGGTAGTACCATGCGGCCACGTAAAGCATGAACATGCCGGCCAGAACCAGCCCGGGAAAGATCCCGGCCATGAACAGTTGCGTGATGCTTTCGTTGATGGTCACGCCATAGACGATCAGCGTCAGCGACGGCGGGATCATCAATCCGAGCGTTGCTGACCCGGCGAGCGTTCCGATGGTCATGAATTCCGGATAGCCGCGTCGACGGAGTTCGGGAATCGACATCTTGCCGACCGTGGTCAGGGTTGCGGCCGAAGAACCCGAAACCGCCGCGAAGATCGTGCACCCCACGACGTTCGTGTGCAGGAGGCCGCCTGGCATCCGTGCCATCCACGGCGCGAGGCCCTTGAACATGTCCTCGGACAATCGTGTTCGGTAGAGGATCTCGCCCATCCATATGAACAGGGGCAGCGCGGTGAGGGTCCAGCTGGACGAACTGTCCCAAGCCTTGTCGGTGAGATTGGCGCCGACAAAACCCTTGTCGAAAAGGATGATGCCGATGGCCGCCACGCCCATCAAGGCAAGGCCGATCCACACGCCCGTTCCGAGCAGCAGGAACAGGACAAAAAGGAAGATCGCTGTCAGCGTGAAATGATCCATGGCGGCGGCCTATCCGTGCTGTTCGCTCAGGTCGGGCTGTTCGATGCCCGTGTGGTCGGTGAAGACCAGGCGAACCAGGTGGTCCCACAAGGCCAGCGCGAGCAGAGCCGAGCCGGCGGTCATGGCGACTTCCGGGATCCACAGCGGCGTTGCATCGAGCCCTTGGCTGATGAAGTTGAACTTCTTGGTCTGGAGATTGCGCTCCAGCGCGTGAAAGGCGAAGAAACTCATGACGCAGGCAGCGACGAGATAACACCAGATCTCGCCCAGGCGGCGGAACCTGCCGAGCTGGCGCAGGACGATGGTGACCCGAATGTGGGCCCCGCGATTCAAGGCATGTGCCAGCGCGAAGAACGTCGAGGCTGCCATGCAGTAGCCGGCATAATTGGTCGAACCCGGAAACGGTATGCCGCTCCAGCGGGCGATCATCTGAAGACAGATGATGACAAGGATGCAGATCAGAAAGCCGGCCCCGATGATTCCGCCTGCAAGATACAACCCGTCAAGAGTTCGGCGAATGATCGACATGTCGTCCCCTGATCGGAAAAAAATGGCCCTCCCCAGTTCGGGGAGGGCCGAAGTCGGTTATTCGCTTGGGCTCATTCGGCCATCTTGTAGGCGTCGATCGCCGCTGCGCCGGCGTCACCGGCAGCGTCGGCCCATTCGGAAGCCATTTGGTTGCCGATTTCAGCAAGCTCTGCCGACAAGGCGTCGCTTGGTGCCTGAACGGACATTCCGTTGGCCGCCAACTGGGCAAGATACCAGCCAGCCAGCTGTTCCGCGCGCGCGGTCGCTGCTGCGCCCGCGAGTTTTCCGGCGGACAGCAGGCAGTTCTGCTTGCCGGCGTCGAGCGCGTCAAACGCTTCCTTGTTGGCGAAGACGTAGTTCCGGGGCAGCCACGCCTGGGTGTCGTAGAAGTGGCTCAGATGCTCCCAGACCTTCCGGTCGTATCCGGTCGATCCCGACGAAACGAACGCCGAGGCGACACCGGTCGCCAGCGCCTGTGTGAGGTCGGCAGCCTCGATCTGCACGGGGATCATTCCCGTCAGTTCGGCGAAACGCGAGGTTGCGACATTGTAAGCGCGGAACTTGATCCCTTCCATGTCGGCGACCGATTCGATCGCGCGATCGAAGTAGACGCCCTGTGGAGGCCAAGGAGCGGAATAGAGAAGCACGAGGCCTTCGTTGGCCAGCGCATCTGACAGCTGTCCCTGAACCGAATTCCACAGCTTGTCGCTGTCTGCGAAGGATGTGGCAAGGAAGGGAACGGAGTCGATTCCGTAAAGCGGGTTCTCGTTCTGGTGTGCCGAGAGCAGGCGTTCGCCAATCGGGGCCTGGCCGGTCTGAACTGCGCGCTTGATTTCATTGCCCTTGAAGAGCGACCCGCCGGCGTGCACCGTGATGGTCAGTTCTCCTCCAGTGCAGATTCCGACAGCTTCGGCAAACAGCTTGCCGTTCTGCGAGTGATAGTTGCTGTCGGCGTAGGCCATCGGCATGTCCCATTCCTGGGCAGAGATGGCGGATGCGGAGACGATCAAACCTGTTGCTGCCGCAGTTGCGAGCAACAGTGAACGTGGAGATGAGATTTGCATCGGGATTTCCTTTCGAAAAGGGGTTTTCGAAGGATTGAGTAATTGATGCATGGCCTTGGTGCAAGCGGGTTGAACGTGACCGTTCTGGTGACGCTGACCGCTGCGGTTTCGCACCGACCCTCGCACTGCAGCTCTCAAAGCGAGGACAGTCTCGACCAAGGGTGCGCTTCGGGCAGCAGCGGTCGTGAAAAACCCTGGTCGAGCGCCATGTTCCTGGACATGTCGGGACTGTCCCGAGGAGCGCCTTGTCCGGACTCACTGGAACCTGTCAGGTGCGTACGCTCCGAGATCTTCGTTGGGAATCTTGTTGGACACGAGGCGGGACAGCCACCTCCCCGTTCTGGGACCAGCCGTCAGACCGATGTGCTGGTGGCCGAAACCGGCAAGTACACGGCCGGAGGAACCGACTTTTCCAATGATCGGCAAGGAGTCGGTCGTTGACGGACGGTGACCCATCCAGGTCTCGACCCGTCCATGGGTCAGGTCCGGAAACAGCTCCTTGACCTTGCGGATGATCAAGTCGGTTGGTGCCGATGAAGGCGGCGCGTGAAGACTTCCGAACTCGACAAGACCCGCGCACCGAAGCCGGTTGTCCATCGGGCTGAGGACGCCCTTGAGCGATGCAACCATGACCGGGGAGCGAAACTCGATCGACGGGTCGTGAAACTCGACATGATACCCGCGCTCGGATTCCATCGGAACCTTCTGTCCGAGACCGCTGACGAGGTTCTTCGACCAGATCCCCGCGGTGACAACCACACGGTCGGCGGGAATGTCGCCGTCGGCGGTTTCGACCACGGCGTCATCGGAGACGCGATGCACCTCGGTGATCCTGAGTTCGCCGCCATTGTCCTCGACGTGCCTCGCGAGAGCGGCGACGTACTGTCCCGGGTCGGTGACGAAGCCATGGTCCAGGCAGCGGACCGCGAAGCCGAAACGTCCGGCCAGCGCCGGGTCGTAGGCGGCGATCCGGTCTTCATCCATTTCCTCGAAACGGAAGCCGTGTTTTTTTCGAAGCATCCAACCGTAACTGTCGGCCTGAAACGCTTTACGGTTTGCATAGGCAAAGAGATAGTCGCTCTTCCTGACGAAACGTTCCGCACCGGTCCCTGCGGCGAGCGCGAGATGCTGGTCGGGGCTGTCGCGCAGCAATTCGGCCAAACCGGCGGAAATCCTTTCCAAAGGCGCGCGACGTCCGTTCGCGAGATATGGCAGGAGAAAGGGGATCAAACGCGGAAGATGTGGCCAGCGCAGGAACAGCGGCTGGTTCCGACCGAAGAGCAGCTTGGGGATCTTCGGGATCAGCCCCGGGACAGGGACAGGCACGACGGATCCGGCGGCGAGCACGCCTGCGTTTCCATATGAGGTTCCTGCAGCGGGTCCGTCCCGATCGATCAATGTGACCTGGTGACCTTCGCGCTGCAACCAGATGGCGGTGGAAACGCCGACGATTCCTGCGCCTATGACAACGACATGCATGGAATTGAGTTCTTTCGACAAGCTATGGCGGTTCGCGGCCAGCAGCCAGAAGACCGGCTCTGCCCACAACGGCGGGGACTGTAGCCGATTCCAACGACCCATCAACACGAAAAGGTCCAACCAGGTCGTGGCACTCCCAAACGGCAGCGCACGAGCGCGCGACGGGTTCAGTTGGTTTTATCGGTTGCCTCGAAGGGCTTTGATCTTCAAACATCGAGAGGTCCGAAAACCTGTCACTGCAGTTCCGGCCAATCGGCTACGCGGGGTGGACAAAAATTCGCAGGAGGAGTGATCGCATGACAACGGTCAAGGGGGGAAAGGCGGTCTATGGAGCGCCAATCGGCATCCTGATGCTCGAAGCCCGGTTTCCCAGGATCCCCGGCGACATGGGAAACGCCACGACTTGGCCGTTCCCGGTGAGATACAAGGTGGTGCGTGGCGCGTCACCCGATCTCGTGGTGCGGCGGTCTGCCGCCGGATTGCTGCCAGCGTTCGTCGCTGCGGGCGAAGAACTGGTGAACGATGGTGTCGAGTTCATCACCACGAACTGCGGATTTCTCTCGGTGTTTCAGTCGGAACTGTCCGAAACGCTCGATGTGCCCGTTGTGACCTCCGCATTGATGCAGGCGGCCTCGATCCAGACGATGTTGCCGCCAGGACGCCGTGTCGGCATCCTGACCATCGACCGCGGCTCGCTCACCGACGCCCATCTTGATGCCGTCGGGGTTCCGCAGGGAACGCCGATCTGGGGGGTTCCGGAGGGTAGTGCGTTTCAACGCGCGATCCTTGACGATGAAGAAGAGCTGGACGTCGAGCAGTCTGCTCGCGAAATGACCGATGCGGCCGTCTCGTTCGTCGAGCATCATCACGACCTGGGCGCGATTCTCTTCGAATGCACCAACATGCCTCCGTACCGTCAGCAGGTCCGCGATGCGACGGGGTTGCCGGTTTTTTCGATCGAGAGCTGTCTGCACTGGGTCGCGTCGGCCCTTTGACGGCATGTGGTGACAATCACTGCCCGCCACTGCAAGCGTGACATCATGTAAACGTGATCACGGTCATTCCGAACCGGCGCAGAGTTCTTTCAGGATCGAGTCGAGCAACAGGCGGCCGCGTTTGGTCGCGCGCAAGCGCCGACCGTCGACTTCGAGCAGCCCGTCAGCGACAAGCTCATCATGTGCTGGTTCGGCAACCTTGCCATCAGCGATCGCCGCGTAGCGATCAAGATCGGCACCCTTGCGAAGGCGAAACGAGGCAATCAGGTATTCCTCGCTAAGTTCCTTGGTAGACAGTGCCTCCTTTTCGCCGATCCCGGTCCCTGACACCTCGACCGCGCGCAACCAGTCGGCCGGGTTTGCATGCGCACGTGTTCTGTGGGCGCGACAGTCATGGACGATGCGTCCGTCGGCACCTGGCCCGATTCCGGCAAACTCCCCGTACTTCCAGTAGATCAGATTGTGGACGGACGAATGTCCGGGCCGCGCATAGCTCGAGGTTTCATAGCCTGCGAAACCGGCCCGTTCGCACAACTCGTCCGTGATTTCCATCAGCTCGGCTTCCAGGTCTTCACCGGGCAGTCCCGGCAACTTTCCGCGTGCCGCAAGCGTGGCAAACGGCGTGCCCGGCTTGATGGTCAGTTGATAGAGCGACAGGTGATCGACATCTGTTTCGAGGGCTTCGCCGAGTTCGCGGGTCCACGCCCGAACAGTCTGATCCTGTCGGGCATAGATCAGGTCGATGCTGACCGAAGCAAAGTGTTTCCTTGCGATGTCGATCGCCCGCCTGGCCGTGGCGGCCGAATGTCTGCGCCCCAATCGCTTGAGGTCCGCATCGATGAAAGACTGCACGCCGATCGAAATCCGGTTGACGCCTGCCGCTGCATATCCCGCGAAACGATCGGCCTCGACTGACGAAGGATTTGCCTCCATCGTGACTTCGGTTCGATCGTCGACGGACCATTCGCTGCTCACGGCATCGATGACGCCGTGCACCAGATCCGGACTCATCAAGCTCGGAGTCCCGCCACCGAAGAAGATTGACGAGACCCTTCGTTCAGGCAGCAGGCTCGCATGATGACGGATTTCAGCGCTGAAGGCATCGATCCAGGCGGAGTCGTCGAACGGTCCCTTTCGGTAGACGTTGAAATCGCAGTAGGGGCAGATGGCTTCGCAGTACGGCCAATGGACATAGACGCCGAAGCCGGCGTTCTTCAGAGCGTCTGCGCCTCGAAGGTCATGTGTCACGAAGACACGCGTCGGCAAATTTGGCGAACGCTGCGGCCCGATGAGAGATGGCCTGTTTCTTGGACGGGTCCATTTCTGCAAAGGTCTCACTGTGCCCGTCAGGTTGGAAGACGGGATCGAAACCGAATCCTCTCTCGCCCCGCATGGGCCACACGATACGCCCCGAAACAGAGCCCTCGTAGACGGAATCATGGCCGTCCGGCCACGCGATGCACAGCGCGCTCGTGAACCGCGCCGTCCGAGGTTCCGGCGCTTCTCTTTCTTCGAGCATGTTCCAGACCCGGGTCATCGCCTGCTTGAAATCCCTGCCCGAAGGCGTTTCCGCCCAGTCGGCCGTGTAGATGCCCGGCTCGCCGTCAAGAGCGTCCACTTCGACGCCGCTGTCATCGGCGAGTGCGGGCATGCCAGTCATTCGGGCGACATGGGAAGCCTTGATTCTTGCGTTGCCCTGGAAGCTCTTTTCGGTCTCAGCCGGTTCGTCGAGACCGTAGTCCGATGCGGAGGCGACCTCCTTGCCGAAGGCCGCGAGCAGCTGCCTGAACTCCCGCAGCTTGCCCGCGTTGTGAGTCGCAAGAACGACCGATGACTCGGTGAGACGTCTCATCGAGGCCGTTGCGTGATTGCCCGTGTCTGAAGCTGAACCAGCTTGCCGACACCTGTTTCGGCAAGTCCCATCATCTTGTCGAACTGCTGGCGTGAAAACGGAACGGTCTCAGCCGTGCACTGGACTTCCACCAGTTTCCCGGAACCGGTCATGACGAAGTTTGCGTCAGCATCTGCGTCGCTGTCCTCGGAATAGTCCAGATCGAGGACGCACTCGCCGCCCACGATCCCGCAGCTCACTGCAGCGACGTGATCGGAAATCGGATTGTGCGTCAGCAGGTCCGATTTCATCATGTGGGCGATCGCGAGTCTCAACGCGACCCAGCCACCGGTTATGGCTGCACAGCGGGTCCCCCCGTCGGCCTCGATGACGTCGCAGTCGATGGTCAGCTGACGCTGGCCGAGCCGCACCCGATCGACGCAAGCGCGAAGCGACCTGCCGATCAAACGCTGTATCTCGACGGTTCGCCCGCCCTGCTTGCCTGCGGTTGCCTCGCGCCGGTTTCGCGTATCGGTGGCTCGCGGCAGCATTCCGTATTCTGCGGTGACCCATCCGAGCCCAGTGTTCCTGATGAATGGTGGCACCTTGTCTTCCAGGCTGGCCGTGCACATGACCTTGGTGTTTCCGACCTGGATCAGGCAGGAACCCTCGGCGTATCGGGAGACATGCGGCTCGATCAGGATGTCCCTCATTTCGTGGTGTTCGCGTCCGGAAATGCGCATGACGGGTGTCCTCGATCGACCGACCGGGTGGTTGAAGTTGTGCACATGGCTGGTCGCCACCACGGATCGACATCGAATACTTCCGCACCGGAGGTCATGCAAGCCGATTGACCCGATAAGGGACCGGCACTAGTTTCCATCGGCCAAGGGGGGCGTCAAACCGGAAATCCTGACATCGTGGTTCACTCGTCGATTACCTCACTCGAAACGCTTGATGCTCGCGGGCAGGATGTCTTTCGGGCGCTCGTCGAGACGTATCTGGATCAAGGCGAACCTGTTGGTTCGCGGACTCTGGCACGAAGTCTTTCGGAGAGCGTGTCGCCGGCGACAATCCGAAACGTGATGCAGGATCTGGAGTTCTTGGGTCTTCTCGAAAGCCCCCATGTTTCGGCCGGCCGGGTTCCAACTGAATTGGGATTGCGCATGTTCGTCGACGGGATTCTCGAAGTGGAGAATCTCGAAACTCACGAACTGGCGCGCATCGAACATTCGCTCGAGGGCGAGGCAAGGGACAGGGCGGCCTTGCTCGAGTCGGCGGGGTCGCTCTTGTCGCGTCTGACCCGGACCGCGAGCATCGTTCTCGTTCCGAAGTCGAACGCGCCCGTCAAGCACATCGAATTCGTCTCGTTGTCACCGGACCGCGCGCTCGCGGTTCTGGTGACCGAGGACGGCAAGGTGGAAAACCGGATTTTCCGCCCGCCGTCCGGTCTCACCCCATCGGCAATGCGGGAGGCGGCAAATTTCCTGAATTCCATTTCGAGCGGCCAGACGGTCGAGGACCTTGTCACCGCAGTCAAGAAGGAGATCCCGAAGCGACGCCGGGAAATCGACGAACTGTCGGAAAAACTGATCGAGAAGGGTCTGGCAGCCTGGAGCGAGGGCAGCTCGCCCGAGTCGCGACTGATCGTTCGCGGGCGATCGAACCTGCTGGACGAGACGGTCGGAGAGGACGATCTCGAACGCATTCGCACCCTGTTCGACGATCTAGAGCGAAAGAAGGAAATCGTCGAGTTGCTGGAATTGGCCGAAAAGGGATCGGGGGTCCGGATCTTCATCGGGTCCGAAAACAAACTATTTTCGCTTTCGGGTTCATCTTTGGTGATTTCGCCCTATATCAATCCCGAGAACAGGGTTGTCGGGGCGGTCGGCGTGATCGGACCGACCCGGTTGAACTATGGCCGCATCGTTCCGATCGTCGATTACACGGCACAGCTGATTGGCCGGCTGATGGCGGAAAAGTGATCTCGGAACGTTGTTGCCGATGAAGGACTGGCTTGAATGAACACGAAGACCGAGACAGTAGCGCCCGCGGACAACGCGATATCCGAACCGGCTCACGACCAGCAGGTCGAGGCGGATGTCGGCGCGACGGATGACCAAGACATTGATGTGCAGGAAGAGGCTGGCACCGAGAGCGCCAATGGTGAAGCGACGGAAACGCCCCTGGAGGGATTGAATGCCGACGCCCATGAGCCAGTGGACGAGGCCGAGGTTGAAGCTGAAGCTGCCACCGAAGATGGCGAGGCGGGAGAAGAAACGGACTCCGAAGATGTCGAGATGTCGCTCGAAGAGCAACTGGTTCAGGCACGCGCGGAGATCGTTGAATATCAGGACCATTTGCTGCGGGCGATGGCCGAGCTGGAAAACACCCGCAAACGTGCAGACAAGCAGCGCCGGGAGGCAGAATCCTACGGCGGGACGCGCCTCGCGAGGGATCTTCTATCGGTGTTCGACAACTTGAGTCTGGCCGTGTCACACGTTGACGATGAACAGCGCGAGGCGGCAAGCGCCTTGATCGAGGGAGTCGAGCTGACGCTGAAGGAACTGATTGCGGCGTTTTCGAGGAACGACATTCGTCCGGTTGTCCCGGAGGTCGGCGACAAGTTTGACCCAAAGAGTCACGAGGCCATGTTCAATGCGCCGCATCCCAAGATTCCAGCGGGAAACATCACCACAGTCTTCAAGACTGGTTTCAGCATTTCGGAGAGATTGCTGCGCGCAGCGCAGGTCGGCGTGTCTGCCGGACCGCCGCCAGAACCGGAGACGCCGGAAGACTGACCGAGAGAGCGTCCGTGCTTTCGCTCAATCCGACCCGCTCAACGACTTGATCTCGTAGAGAATCTGAAGTGCCTCTCGCGGGGTGAGTTCATCGGGATGAACATCCTTGAGCTTTTCGAGGACGGGCGCCGAAACGGGTTTCGCGGGAAGCGGGGCCGAACGGCGGTGTTCGAACAAAGGCAGCCCGTCGAGGAGGCTGTCGAGCTTGCCGCCGGTCTGGTCATCGCCCTGTTCGAGTGTCTCGAGGATCGACTTTGCCCGTTCGATCACGGTGGCGGGCAAGCCGGCGAGCCTGGCCACTTGAACGCCATATGATCGATCGGCGGCTCCAGGCTTGACCTCGTAGAGGAACCGGATGTCCCCCTTCCATTCCTGGACGGCGACCGTGGCGTTGACGATGTTGTCCTGCATTCCGGAGAGCGCTGTCAGTTCATGATAATGGGTTGCGAACAGGGCGCGGCAGCCTGTCACGTCATGCAAATACTCGAGCGTCGCCCATGCGATCGACAAGCCGTCATAGGTCGCGGTACCTCGCCCGATTTCGTCAAGGATGACAAATGCGTTGGAGTCGGCGCGATTGAGGATCGCGGCGGTCTCGACCATCTCGACCATGAAGGTCGATCGACCGCGTGCGAGGTCGTCGGCGGCACCCACCCGCGAAAACAGCTGAGAGGCAATACCGATTACCGCTTTCCGGGCAGGGACGTAACTCCCGGTTTGCGCGAGCAGCACCATCATGGCGTTCTGGCGCAGAAAGGTGGACTTGCCGGCCATGTTGGGCCCGGTCAGCAACCAGATCTGTGGCGCATTGGTCTCTTCGCAAGACAGTTTGCAGTCATTCGCGACGAACGACCCGGTACCATCGCGCCGAACCGCAGCTTCGACGACAGGATGGCGACCGGCTTCGATGCGGAAACGGCGATCCTCGTGGACTTCGGGACGCGACCAGTTCTCGCCGCTTGCGAGATCGGCAAGGGCTGCGGACACGTCGATGACCGCGAGGGCCGTTGCGGCGTCGCCGATCGGGCTCGATGTCACGAGCGCCTGTTCGCTCAGTCGGTCGAATATCTGCAGTTCAATCTCGACGGCTCGGGCTGCCGCCGCGAGGATGTCAGCTTCGAGCTTCGACAGTTCCACGGTGGTGAATCGCAGGGCGTTGGCCATGGTCTGGCGATGAATGAATGTGGCGGCGAGCTCCTCGCCCAGCATGCGTTCCGCATGACGCGACTGGGTTTCGACAAAATAGCCGAGCATGTTGTTGTGGCGAATCTTGAGCGACGCGATTCCGCTCTCATCGCAGTATCGAGCCTGCAGTTCGCTGATGACCTTGCGGCTTTCGTCGCGAAGTTGCCGCATACGGTCGAGTTCTTCGTCAAAGCCGGTGGCAACGAAACCGCCGTCTCTCTCCAAAAGCGGAGGATGGTCGATGAGCGCTTCGCGCAGTTCTGGCAGAAGGTCGCCGCAGCCGCTCAGCGCGGCGACAGCGTCTTCGAGTTCTTTCGGTCGTTCGCCTGAGTCGTTCTGCTCGAATGCGTCCGCCATGCTCTGCGCGTGATTCAGGCCGTCGCGAATGGCTGCCATGTCGCGCGGACCGCCGCGTCCAAGGGCCAGCCGGCCAAGCGCGCGCGCCATGTCGGGAACCGCTCGCAGGATGCCTCTGCACAATTCCGTCAGTGACGGCGCCTCGATCAGGAATTCGACGGAATCGAGACGGCTTTCGATCACCGACAGTTCGGTAGACGGACCTGCGAGTCGACGCTCGAGGAGTCTTGCTCCGGCGCCCGTGATCGTTCGGTCGATCGTGCCGAGGAGGGAGCCCGCGCGTTCGCCGTCGAGGCTTGCTGTCAGTTCCAGGTTTCGCCGTGTCGCGCTGTCGATCTGAAGGACCCGGTTCCTGTCCTTGATCACCGGCGGCAGGACATTCGGTCGCTGTCCCTTCTGGGTCATGTCGAGATAGTCGACAACCGCGCCCATTGCCGAAATCTCCGGCTTGCCGAACTGCCCGAACGCGTCGAGCGATCCGACCTCGTAGAGTTCAAGCAGGCGGGTTTCGGCGAGTGAACTGTCGAAACAGGCTCGCGGCAGAACGGTTATGGTCGAACCGGCCTCTTCGAAGACCTCGGCGAGTTGTTCGTCGAGCGCCTCGGATATCAGCATTTCCTGCGGGGACAGTTCCGCCAGGAGCGGCGAGATCATCACGCCTGGACAGCTCTGGACATGGAAGTCGCCTGTCGTGATGTCGATCCAGGCGATGGCCGATGCATCACGGATGGTGGAGAACGCCGCGAGGAAGCTGTGCCTTCGCGCGTCGAGAAGGTTGTCCTCGGTCACGGTGCCCGGGCTGATCAGCCGGGTGACGCCGCGCTTGACGACCTCCTTGTGGCCGCGCGCCTTGGCCTCGGCCGGGTTTTCGAGCTGCTCGCAGATGGCAATGCGAAAGCCTTTGCGCACGAGGGTCTGAAGGTAACCGTCGGCGGCATGGTAGGGAACGCCGCACATGGGGATGGCCTGGCCCCGGTGCGTGCCCCGCTGGGTCAGCGCGATATCGAGAGCTTCTGACGCAGCGACCGCGTCATCGAAGAACATCTCGTAGAAATCGCCCATGCGATAGAACAGCAGGGAGCCCGGATTCTCGGCCTTGATCAGATGATATTGCGCCATCATCGGCGTGACGGACGTTTCCTTGTTCGGCACGAACACCCCCAGCAATCACGAGGCCAAGTCATGCAGGCCGACACAGAATGCCGGGAGCAACACCGTGGTCACGTGTTGGCCGCCCTGGATGATCTGGATGCGAGGGTTCGTATAGGTACGAGTGACGATGATCGTCAACATGCGCCGGGACTCGTCCCCACGAGCGCGCTATTTTCTTCTTGTGTTTCCTGTCTGCAAGCGAGCTTTGTCGGCCGTCGCCCAACGACTCGCGGCCACAAAAGAAGATCCATGGACCGCGAAGCGAATTTGCGATCATGTAGAGAGGGTCTCGCAATACTCGAAACGAACATCGAGCTTTCGCACTCGCGGAACATCTTGGCTAATGTCGCAACATCATTGAATTGATGGGCGTCGCGGCTTCAGTTTCACCTATGCGTCCTGAACGTGGACACGCCAGTTGACTGGCGTCGCCGACAGGTTGCGACGGCGCAGCCAAGAAGCGATTTCCCTCACCATGGTTTCCCTGTCGGGACCCCGTCGGTTCAGAAATTGCCGAGTCAGCACGTTGATTGTTGATCTCGATTTCGGCCGTGTTTAGCCAGCAGCCGTGTTTCGGAATCAACCAGGAACCGAAGAAGCGACCGTTCTTTTCGTCCGGTCGAACGTGATATTTCTCCCTTCCTGATTTCGTCCCTGCATACCACCTCGCTGCATCTTCCGGACACGGAAGGTCACTGCTCAAGGCCGGGACACCAAATCCGTGGCTAAATCAGTGCACTGGCCTGGTATTCCGCCAACCTCGACAAGATCGAAAGGTGCGAATTGAAATGCTGACTGAACCTATCCGCGCGCCGATACGTGCGCCTGGTAGGCATTCAGTTCGTTGATCAAAGAAAGCCCAGTCGGTCTGTCCATTCGCCCGCAGAATTCGGCCCAGACCTCGCCGAAAGGGAGGTCCTTGTGTTCTTCAGTCACGGTCAGGCGTGTTGTGAAGTCGAGCCTGTCTTCTGCCAACCGCAGCCTTTCCCACGGGGTGAGAAGCGCGCGCAATAGCGCTTTCTGCAAGTTTCTCACCCCGATCGCCCAAGCCGCCGTCCGGCTGATCGTCGCGTCGAAGAAATCGAGCCCGATGAAAGTTCGATCCAATAGATCCGCACTCACCAACTCGTGGGCCATGGCCAAAATGTCGTCATCCTGCAAGATCACGTGGTCGCTGTCCCACCGCATCGGGCGTGAGACATGCAGCAGAATCTGCGGCAGTGCCAGCGCCACCGCACTCAGCTTGTCGGCGATGTTCTCTGTTGGATGGAAATGCCCCATGTCGAGGCAAAGGAGTATGTTCTTGCGGATCGCGTATCCCATGTAGAACTCGTGGCTGCCGACTGTGCAGGCCTCGACGCCAATGCCAAAGAGCTTTGACTCCACGGCGTCAAGCATTTGGGCTGTGTTCCGTTCCGGTGCGAGCATCGCATCCAGCGACGCTTGCAACCGCTTGCGCGCGGCCATCCGGTCGATGGGTATGTCCTTGTATCCATCCGGCACCCAGATGTTGTTGACACAGGGGCTGCCGAGTTCGGCACCTATGGCTGCAGCAATGTCCCGGGTGCGTTTGCCATGCTCGATCCAGAAATCCCTGATGCCCGCATCGGGATGCGACAACGTCAGATTGTCGTCTGCCTTGGCATGGGCAAAGAATGTCGGGTTGAAATCGAGGCCGATGCCTTGTTCCTTGGCCCAGTCCACCCATGGCACGAAGTGCTTGAATTCAATCTCGTCCCGATCCGGCGTCTCAATCGTGTCCATGTACATGGCGTGCAGGTTGAGGCGGTGCCGTCCCGGGATCATGGAATAGGCAAACTCCAGGTCGGCGCGCAACTCGGCGGGATTGCGTGCGCGACCGGGATGTTTTCCGGTAGCCTGGATGCCGCCGCCAGAGGAGCCTGTTCGATTTTCAAACCCCACGACATCGTCGCCTTGCCAGCAGTGCACCGAAATCGGGACCGTCTTCAGTCGCTCTATCGCGGCCTCGGTGTCCACACGCCATTCGGCAAACATTGCCTTCGCGGTCTCGTAACCCATGACGTTCCTCCCTTCAGCGGCAATCAGCGCGTGAATGCCAGCACGTTGCCAGCATCCACGTTGAGGATATTCCCAGTGGATTTGGACGAGGTCTCGGCAGCGAAGAAATAACAGGCTTCCGCAATGTCTTCGGGTAGAACCGAACGCTTCAGCAACGAGCGGTTGCGATACAATTCCTCGAGGCCTTTCTTGTCGGTGCCGTAAGTCGAAGCACGCTGATCTATCCACTCCCCTTGCCAGATCTTGGATCCGCGCAGCACTGCATCAGGGTTGACGACATTGACGCGGATACCAGCTTCCGCCCCCTCAAGCGCAAGGCAGCGGGCAAGGTGGATTTCCGAAGCCTTGGCAGTGCAATACGCCGACGCGTTTGGCGAGGCGGCGAGACCGTTCTTGGAAGCGACGAAGACGATGGAACCGCCCATGTCCTGCGCCCGCATCAGCTTGAATGCCTCGCGGCTGACAAGAAAGTAGCCGGTGCTGAGAATGTCCATGTTCTTGTTCCAGAGCGCCAGCGATGTCTCTTCAACGGGTGCCGAGGATGCAATCCCGGCATTGGAGACGAGGATGTCGATCCCGCCGAACTCGACAGCGGTCTCGGCGAAAGCCTTCGACACAGCGTCTTCGCTGGTGACGTCCATCACGACAGACCGAACCATGTCCGCGCCGTACCGCTTTGTCAGGCTGTCCTGCGCGACCTTCAGGTCGTCTTCGTTGATGTCCGCCAGAACGACGCAAGCGCCTTCGGTCAAGTACCGCTCTGCCGTTGCGGCGCCAATGCCGCCCGCGCCACCCGTTACCAATGCGACGCGGCCCGCCAGCGACTTGGGTTCAGGCATACGCTGCAGCTTGGCTTCTTCAAGCGGCCAGTACTCGATATCGAATGCCTCCTGCTCGGGCAGGCCTTGGTACTCGCTGACGGCTGATGCGCCGCGCATCACGTTGATGGCGTTGACGTAGAATTCGCCCGAAATACGCGCTGTCGCCTTGTCCTTGGCGAAGGTGATCATGCCGACGCCGGGAACGAGGTAGACGACGGCGTTCGGGTCGCGCAGCGCGGGGCTGTCATCGCGTTTGCAACGTTCGTGGTAGGCGGTGTAATCCTCGCGGTAGGCTTCGATCTGTGCGGGCAAACCGGTCAGAACCTCATCGAGATTGCCCTTTGCTGGGTCGAAATTCACCACCAGCGGGCGGATCTTGGTTCGCAGGAAGTGGTCCGGGCAGGAAGTGCCGAGCGCGGCCAACGGCTCCATGTCCTTCGCGTTTACAAATTCCAGCACTGCGGGGCTGTCGCTGAAGTGACCGATCATGTGCTGGTTTCCACTCACGAAGCCGCGGATGGCGGGCATCAGTCGGGCAGCCACCGCGCGACGCTCGGCTTGGTCCAAAGAGGCGTGCTTGGCGCCGCCGAAGGCCGGCACGTTCGTGGTCCGCACTTGCAGCCACTCGGTTGCGCGATTGATGACGTCGATGGTGGTGTCGTAGCACTGTTTCGCCGTGTCGGCCCAAGTGAACAGTCCGTGGCTCTCCAGCACGACACCATCGGCATCGGGGTTCTCGATGCAGAATTTCTCAAGCCAGAGGCCCAGCTCGTAGCCGGGGCGTTTCCAAGGGAGCCAGCCGATGCGGTCGCCGAAGCTCTCTCGCGTCAGCGCTTTCGAGTTCTTCGACGCGGCGATGGCGATGATCGCGTCCGCGTGCACGTGATCGACATGTTTGCGCGGCACATAGGCGTGCAGCGGTGTGTCGATGGAGGCCGCGCGCGGGTTCAGCTTGAAAGTGCAATGGGGCAAGTGGCCGACCATCTCGTCTTCGTGCTCGACACCACGGTAGAGCGTTTTCAGGGCGTTGAGCTTGTCCAGGTAGAGCGTTGCGAAACCATCCATGTTGATGGAGCCAATGTCGCCGCCGGAGCCCTTCACCCAGAGCACCTCGACATCTTCGCCTGTCAGCGGATCCGTCTCCATCACCTTGGCTGAAGTATTGCCACCACCGAAATTGGTCACGCGCTTGTCGGATCCAAGGATGTTGGAGCGGTAGAGAAGCAACTCTGATTCGCTCATGCTTTTTGCCGCCTCATCGTCCCAGCGGTTCTCAAGTAACGGATTGTCGACCGATTTCGACATGATTCGCTCCTGTTCAGACGGACCAAGCCGCAGTTCCTTGACGCGCAACGTGATGGTGGCGCGACACTTTGTCAATCGTTTTCCATCAATTTTGATCATATCGCGGCAATTTTTGATTGATTGTGATTGTTTTTGATTGACGGCTTGTGAGAATCTGTGTAATTCAGCATCAAGGGAGGTCTCCATGCACGAATCAGAGCGCCACAGGGTCATTCTGTCTTCGGTCCAGGATCGGGCTGTGGTGACGGTCGTTGACCTGTGCGACCTGACCGGCGCTTCCGAGGCCACCATACGCCGAGACATCTCGACCCTGCACTTGCAGCAAAAGGTTCGACGCGTGCGGGGTGGCGTGGAATCACTCAACCCTCCGCAATTCGTGGGCCTTGCCGGTCGCACGTTCGCAGTCAACGAAACGCTTCGGATCAAGGAGAAGCGGGCGATCGCGCGCGCGGCCGTGGATCTTTGCGAAGATGGGGAACCGATCATCATCAACGGCGGGACAACGACCTTTCAGATGGTGCATCCCCTGGCGAACCGGCGTTGCCAGGTTTTCACGAATTCCTTTCCCATTGCCGAACACCTGCTCAAGCACTCGAAGAACACGGTGATGGTGCCAGGCGGTGCGATCTATCGCGAGCAGAACATCATCCTGTCTCCTTTCGAGAACGACGTGACGCGCCATTTCCATGCCCGCCACATGTTCATGGGGGCACAGGGCATCGGCCCGCTGGGCCTGATGGAAGCGGACCCCTTGCTGATCCGGGCTGAGGAAAAGCTGATGGGTCAGGCCGACGAGCTTGTCGTGCTCGTTGACAGCACCAAATTCGAACGGCGATGCAGCCTCAGTCTTTGCGGGCTCGATCGCATTTCAACACTCATCACGGATGAAGGAATCTCGGACAAGGCGGCAGCCATGCTGGACGCTGCGGACGTGAAACTGATCGTCGCCGCATCCGGCGGCGCTCAAGAGGAAGTGGCTGCCTCATGAATCAGCCTCGTCAAATCGTCTCATTGGGAGGACATGAAATGCAACGTCGGACATTCACTTCGCTGGTGGCAGGAATCAGCCTCGCGGCCAGCCTCATGGGCACCAGCGCCATGGCGCAGGACAACATGCGCATCGCGCTAGTCGTCAAGGCGCTTGGCATCGGCTTTTTCGAAGCTGCGGCTGAAGGTGCCGAAGAAGCTGCGGCCGAGCTCGGCAATGTCGAGATCATCTACACCGGCCCGACCGACACCACCGCGGAAGGCCAGATCGAGGTCATCAACTCGCTCATCGCGCAAGGCGTCGACGCCATCGCCGTCTCGGCAAACGACCCAGACGCCGTTGTGCCTGCCCTGAGCCGCGCGATGCAACGAGGCATTACCGTGATCTCTTGGGATTCCGGCGTCAACGAGGACGGACGGATGATGCACCTGAACCCGTCCTCGACGGAGCTGATCGGAAACACGATCATCAAGCTTGCCTCCGACCATATGCCTGACGGTGGCCAAGTGGCAATCCTGTCGGCATCGGCCACGGCCACGAACCAGAACGCCTGGATCGCGGCCGCCGAAGAGGTTCTCCCGAACTACCCCGGGGTCGAACTTGTTGCCACGGTCTATGGCGACGACCTTTCGGACAAGTCCTACCGCGAAGCGCAAGGTCTCATGGCATCCTATCCGGACCTGAAAGCCATCATCGCGCCCACGACCGTCGGCATTCTAGCCTCCTGTCAGGCCGTGTCCGATGCCGGCAAGATCGGCGAGATCAACGTGACCGGCCTCGGTCTGCCGTCTGAGATGGCGGGCTGCGTGGAGTCAGGTGCGACCGTGAGCTTTGCGATCTGGAACCCGATCGACCTCGGCTACTCCGCGACGATGATCGCGCACGCCTTGGCCTCGGGTGCCGCGACCGCAGAGCCAGGAGCTGAGATCCCGACAGGCCGCATGGGCTCCGTGACGCTCGACGACACGAATTCGGCCGCCATGTCGGATCCGTTCACCTATGACGCCTCGAACATTGATCAGTTCAAGGACATCTTCTGATCGCTGAATGAGGTCGGCGCAGCGTGAGCGCTGCGCCGACGATCTGCAGGCACGGCAGCCAAACCCGAAATTGATGGAATACAATCAAAAATCCGACCTTTCCACCTCACGGTGCGGGAACCCGATCCTGTCGCTGAACCGGGTGACAAAGACGTTTCCCGGCGTCACGGCGTTGTCTGAGGTGTCGCTTGAGCTTTTTCCGGGTACGGTGACCGCTCTTGTTGGCGAGAACGGCGCGGGCAAATCGACGGTGGTCAAGATCCTGACCGGCATATACCAGCCGGACGGCGGTGGCATCGAAATCGATGGGACGCCGACCCGATTTCCGAGCGCGCAGGATGCCGGCAATGCGGGGGTCACCGCGATCCACCAGGAGACGGTTCTTTTCGACGAGTTGTCGGTGGCGGAAAACGTTTTCCTGGGCCATGCACCACGTGGGCGGTTTGGCCTGATCGACACAGCCAAGATGGTCGAAAAGGCTCGGGAAATTCTGAAGGGCATCGGCGCAAATATCGATCCCACGAACAAGTTGAAGGACCTCGGGATCGCAAACAAGCATCTCGTGGCAATCGCGCGAGCGCTCTCCATCGACGCGCGAGTCGTGATCATGGATGAGCCGACAGCGGCGCTCAGCCAAAAGGAGATCGAAGAGCTCTACGAACTGGTAGAGGAGTTGAAGGGACAGGGAAAGGCCATCCTCTTCATCAGTCACAAGTTCGACGAGATCTTCCGGATCGCCGACAACTACACGGTGTTCCGAGATGGAGCGCTGGTCGGCAACGGAGCGATCGCCGACGTGTCCGAGGCCGAACTGGTCAAGATGATGGTGGGACGGGATGTCAGCCAGATCTTCCCGGATCGACAGCGCAATGTGGGCGACGAGATCCTGGTGGTCGAAGGCTACGAACATCCGACCGAGTTTGCGGACATCGGCTTCACGCTCCGCTTGGGTGAGATCCTGGGTTTCTACGGTCTCGTCGGTGCGGGCCGTTCCGAATTCATGCAGGCGCTGTTTGGCATCACCCGCCCCTCGGCAGGCGAAGTGCACATCGATGGTGAGCGAGCCATCATCCGGTCCCCTGCCGATGCGGTGGGCAAGGGCATCGTTTATGTTCCCGAAGACCGCGGCAGTCAGGGGACGATCACGGCGCTCCCGATCTTCCAGAATGTGACGCTGCCCTCGCTTGGCCGCACATCGCGCAACGGTTTCTTGCAGTTGGCCGAGGAATTCAGATTGGCGCGGGAATACACGGAACGGCTTGATCTACGCGCTGCCTCTCTGGACACGGACGTCGGCGATCTTTCCGGAGGCAATCAGCAGAAGGTCGTCATTGCCAAGTGGCTGGCCACACAACCGAAGGTCATCATCCTCGATGAGCCCACGAAGGGCATCGACATCGGCTCGAAGGCTGCGGTGCACGAGTTCATGGCCGAATTGGCGGCTCAGGGCCTGGCAGTCATCATGGTCAGCTCGGAAATTCCCGAAGTCCTTGGCATGTCGGATCGGGTGATCGTGATGCGCGAAGGCCGGATTGCAGCGGAGGTTTCGGGCGACGACATGACCCCCGAAACCCTTGTCCGGCACGCGGCAGGAATCTGAGGGAGGCCAAGCATGTCAAGACAGATTCTCATGTCTCGCGAAGTGCTGCTGACCTGCGCGATTGCCTTGCTCTTGGCCATCATTGCATCGCGGTTTCCCGCCTTCATTGCGCCGTCGAACCTCGCCAACGTCTTCAACGACTCCGCGCCCCTGGTACTTTTGGCCATTGGCCAAATGATCGTTATCCTGACCCGGTGCATCGATCTGAGCGTCGCGGCGAACCTTGCGCTCACTGGCATGGTCGTCGCAATGATCAATGTCGCCCTTCCCGGTCTGCCTGTGCCGGTGATCATCGTCATCTCCGTGGCGTTCGGCGCGCTCCTGGGAATGTTCAACGGTGTCCTTGTCTGGAAACTCGCCATTCCTCCGATCGTGGTGACGCTCGGAACGATGACCATCTTTCGCGGGACCATCTTCCTGCTGTCCGAGGGCAAGTGGGTCAACGCCCATGAATTCAGCGATCCGTTCAAGGCGTTCCCGAGGACAGAACTGATTGGTCTGCCGGTGATGAGTTGGATAGCAATCGCCGCCGTTGTGTTCTTCTCTCTCGTTATGACGCGTACCACGCTTGGACGCGCGTTCTACGCGGCCGGCGGCAACCCCCACGCCGCCACATATGCGGGGATCGACGTCGGGAAGACACAGTTCTGGGCCTTCACGATCTCAGGGGCTTTGGCGGGTCTGACCGGATACCTGTGGGTGTCGCGTTTTGCCGTCGCTTTCGTGGACCTCGCCGGCGGGTTCGAACTGGATGTCGTGGCGGCCTGCGTGATCGGCGGCGTGGCAATCATGGGAGGCATCGGCACCGTGGCAGGCGCCATGCTCGGGGCGCTGTTCCTCGGTATCATCAGGAACGCGCTGCCCGTCGTCGACATTTCTCCCTTCTGGCAACTGGCGATCTCTGGCGGTGCGATCATCATTGCCGTCGCTCTGAACGCGCAGGCCAATCGTGAGAAGGGACGGATCATTCTCAAACGCGCGGAGCATGCGACATGAACGACACGATCCGCTTCGTTCCGGACCGACTGCAATCCCCGCTGGAGCGTCGCCTGAAGAGTTGGGAGACGCTCCTGTTGGCCGTCGCCGTCGCGATTTTCATCGTGAACAGTTTCACTTCGCCTTATTTCCTGAACGCGTGGAATCTCAGCGACATGACGTTCAACTTCACGGAAAAGGCAATGATCGCCTTCGCGATGGCTCTTCTGATCATCGCGGGCGAGATCGACCTTTCCGTAGCCTCGATCATCGCGCTGGCGTCGACGGCCATGGGAGCCGCAGTGCAAGTCGGGGTCGGAACGCCGGGCCTGGTGCTGATCGGGCTCGGTGTCGGGCTGATCTGCGGCACCTTCAACGGTTTTCTCGTCACGCGGATGGGCCTGCCTTCGATTGTCGTGACCATTGGCACAATGAGCCTGTTTCGCGGGATCAGCTACATCGTTCTCGGCGATCAGGCCTATCGCGGCTATCCGCCTGACTTCGCCTTCTTCGGCCAAGGTTACGTGTTCTGGGTGATCTCTTTCGAGTTCGTGCTCTTCGCCCTTCTCGCCATGATCTACTTCGTCGTCCTCCATACGACGAACTTCGGCCGGGCGGTCTATGCCATCGGCAACAACCCGGTTGGCGCCGAGTTCTCGGGCATCCGGGTCGCCCGGGTGAAGTTCATTCTCTTCATGCTCACTGGCCTCATGTCAGGGGTAGCGGCCATCTGCCTGACTTCGCGCCTCGCCTCAACGCGCCCATCGATCGCGTTCGGTTGGGAGCTGGAAATCGTCACCATGGTGGTCCTGGGCGGGGTCAGCATTCTTGGCGGCTCGGGCTCGATCCCCGGCGTTGTGATCGCGGCATTCGTGATGGGGCTGGTGACGTTCGGCCTCGGCCTGCTCAACGTGCCGGGCATCGTGATGTCAATTGTCATCGGCGCGCTTCTGATTGGGGTCATCGCGCTGCCGCGCTTGTGGGCGAAATGGCGAACGCGAGCGGAAAAGCGATAGAACCAGGAGGGATCGGGATGGAAAAACACGCTTTCAAGATGCGCCTCAATCCCGGTGCGAAGGAAGAGTACATCAAGCGCCATGATGAGATCTGGCCGGAGCTGGTCACGCTCCTGAACGAGGCAGGCATTTCGGACTACTCGATCCACCTTGACGAGGAGACGAACATCCTCTTCGGAGTCCTTTGGCGCAATGACGACCACAAGATGGACGATCTGCCAGCCCAAGAGGTCATGAAGAAGTGGTGGGCACACATGGCCGATATCATGGAAACACGTGACAACAACGAACCGGTTTCGACGGCGCTCACACCCGTCTTCCACATGCCATGACCAACGGGCACGTTGCCGTCATCGACATTGGCAAGACGAACGCCAAATTGGCGCTCGTTCGCCTGTCAGACCTGTCCGAAATCGTGGTCATCACGCGGCCGAATTCCGTTTTGCCCGGTCCGCCCTATCCGCATTTCGACGTGGAAGGACATTGGGACTTCCTGCTCGATGGGCTTGAACGCTTCCAGGCCGAACATGGCATCGACGCATTGACGGTCACGACCCACGGCGCGGCGGGAGCGTTGCTTTGCGGTGACGGATCGCTGGCGGCTCCGATCCTCGACTACGAGCATGCCGGACCTGACGAAGTTGCCGCCGCCTATGACAAGATCCGGCCACCTTTTTTCGAAACCGGGTCACCACGCCTTTCGATGGGTCTCAACCTCGGCGCTCAGTTCCATTGGCAGTTCGAGACCGACCCGCGGTTGCGCGAAAAGGTCCACCAGGTTGTCACGTACCCGCAGTTCTGGGCGCATCGTCTCACGGGAGTTCATGCGACAGACGTGACGTCTTTGGGCTGCCATACCGACCTGTGGAACCCATTCGACGGCGTGTTTTCGTCACTTCCGGAAACTCTCGGCATCACTGAAAAAATTGCACCGCCCCGCAAACCTGGCGATGTTCTTGGGCTTGTCTTGCCAGAGATTTCGCAGCGAACCGGGCTGGATGCGCGAACGCCCGTCCATTGCGGCATTCACGACTCGAATGCATCGCTGCTTTCGCATCTTGTCACACTTGAGCCCCCCTTTAGCGTCGTCTCGACGGGCACTTGGGTGATCGCCATGACGGTCGGCGGCAAGCCTGTGACGCTCGACCCGGCGCTCGACACGTTGGTCAATGTCAATGCGTTCGGTGAGGCCGTGCCGTCAGCGCGCTTCATGGGCGGTCGGGAATACGACATTGCGCTCGGAGGGAAACCGGTTGACGCAAACGACAAGGAAATACTGGAGGTGCTAACCCGACGTGCCATGCTGTTGCCCGCTCTTGTGCCCGAGACCGGCCCTTTCGCCGGCGCGGATGCCTGTTGGCGTCGTGAAGAGCCTCCACCTGGTTCCGGGCAAAGGTCTGCAGCAGTCGGATTCTATCTCGCCCTCGTGACGGCGCGCTGCCTCGAACTCATCGGACATGAAGGCTCTGTTGTCGTGGAGGGTCCATTCGCTCGAAACAAACCGTACCTCTGGATGCTGGGCGCAGCATCTTCATCGCATGTGATACCAATGGACAGCACAACCGGGACAAGCCAAGGGGCTGCACTGCTTGGGGCGCCAAATCGCGGTTTATCCTCCCAGGTTGCCGCCTACCTGAGCCCGACCGCAGAGACATGTTCGTTGATGTCGACGTATGCCAAGGAATGGAACTTGGCAGTTGCCTCAATCTGAATGCTGGCGAGCGACTGCGGAAATCGCAGCTCTACTCAATCGCGCATTGCGGATTTCCGTATTGGATTGCGCGGGTACCTCACGATCACATTCCTTGGCACGAAGGACTTCCGGTGCCTGTTCGGGTCTGCTTCATGGACATTTCAGGGTCCGTGAGCCGGTTGGTCTGTCCTGATGAGTGCGCTCGGCGAGGTTCGCAGAGTTTGGAGCGTGTTCCATTCTTGCTTGCGTGCGGTTTCGAGCATGGTTCTGAGCACTGAATAGTCTTGGGTGTTGCAAGACAGTCAATTGCGCAGGAACTCCTCTATCTTCGACATGACGGTTCCTGTCGTCAGTGATGACCACTTCTTCCGATGAACCTGGGTAGACAACGTCTGATCGATCCGGGCTGCATCCTGCACTGCTGGACGGCTAAACAAGCTCGAACCCTGTTCCAAGACACAGTATTAACAGTAGAGTCCCGGATCAAAGCGAAGTGAGAGGGCCAAGACATAGTCAAGATTTGCAGTGTTGGTTTCGGCGAGGCGGCCATGGCGTTTGTGTCAGGCTGGCACACGGCCAATGCTTCTGTCTCCGCTTTTGACATCAAAACGCGCGATCCAAGGACACGCGACGCGAAGCTGCGCGACTACGCTGCCCACGGCGTGACGGGCTCGGACAGACTGGCTGATGCGCTCTTGGGTTGCGACATCATCTTTTCTCTGGTCACAGCGGACCAAGCGCTGGTCGCAGCAAGAAACGCGGCTGAGTGCGACCTTGGGAACAGTCTCTGGCTCGATTGCAATTCCTGTGCTCCGAGCACCAAGCAACTTGCCGCTCAGACCATCGGGCAAGCATCTGGGAGATATGTCGATGTTGCCGTCATGGCTCCCGTCGATCCCAGGTGCCACGAAGTTCCGTTGCTCCTCTCGGGCCCTCATGCCGATGATGCGGCGGACAAATTGTCGAGCCTCGCGATGCGGCCCACCGTCGTGGGCACGGAAATCGGTCAGGCCTCAATGATCAAGATGCTGCGGTCCGTGATGATCAAAGGGACGGAAGCCCTCTTTGCCGAGTGTTTCCTGGCCGCTCAGAGAGCCGGTGTGTTGGAACATGTGGTCGAGTCCCTGAGCGGATCAAATCCCGACATCGATTGGACCAAACAAGGCAGCTACACGCTGGAACGCATGATCGTGCACGGAGAACGTCGCGCCGCCGAGATGCACGAGGTGGTAAAGACCCTGGAGGAACTCGGCATGCCCAATGCCTTGTCGAGGGCCACGGTGCGGTGGCATGAACGGCTCGGCGACCTGGGGCTTGATCCGGGCGATGCTGCCTTGGTCGATCGGCTCAGCCGTGTTCTCAACGCCCTGTGATCTCGCGGGATTTACGGAGCCGGAGGCTCGTTTCGGCGTTTCAAGAGTCTTGCAGCATGTTCCGAGCGGCGGGCAGAGTCGACGTGTCGCAACCCGCCGTCACCCATACAATCGCGTTGACAAAAGCAAGTACGACGAGGCATCGGTATCCATTGCCCTCGTTCAGATTTGTCCAAGGCACCGCACCTTGTGAGCTTGTCCGCGTGGATGTTGATCAAGGGTCGGAAGGTATTTGTCTGCGTGGCGGTGAACGATCGCGATTGCCAATTCAAAATGAAAGAAGTCGGAGCAGTTGCCGGGTTCATTCATTGTGATTGGGATCAGGCAAGAGATACGTCATCGTGAAGTCGGAGATTGGTTTGTTGCCCAATAGTCCTGTTCAGATCATCCTGACCGATCGTCACTTTCGTCAGGCACCAGAACCGGAGCAACGGCACCCGAAAAGGGATTTCTTCGATGGCGCCGATTCTGCCTTTGCCAGTCACAAGGCCGCTCTCTTGGCCTCGCTGAAGCAGGCCAGGACGGAAATCGCCGAGCAGGAATTCGGGCCTGCAGCATATTTCAAGGTGCAAATGCGCACTGAAGCGATCGCAGAGGGCTGCCGGCCGGTTTCCTGTCTTTTTAGACCGCCACAATTTTCCTGTGTCGGTGGGGATGAAATCGGCACATTGTACTTTCGTGCACTGGAGAATGATCTTGATGACTTGATCCGGCGAGTGAACGAAGCCGAGATCGTCGTCGAAACAAGGATTCGGAATATGGGAATGGAAAGTTCGAAGGCGCCGTCATCCGCGCGCGCCGAAGTGGGCGCGATCGACACGGTCGAGATCGCTCCTCCAGCGGAAAAGCGGCAACTCTCTGTGCCGGAAATCATTCACCTGTTCAGTGACCGAACAACGGTTTCCGGTTACCTGATCGATCTGTTCGAAGTGCCTGAGCGAAGCGAAATCGCCGACGATGCCACCGGTTGCCAAGCCCTATGGGAAAGTCTTGAACGGATTCTCCTGGGACTGGGGCCGGGCACGCGGGTATTTGTCATCACCGAGGTCGGCAGCATGGCCGTGCTTGATTTGCAGTTGACCTGCAGCGACGCGCCCGCCTTCGTCGTCGGCGGTTTTGGTCCGGGGTCCGTCAAAGAAACCCCGACAATCAAGCCTGCGAAGGCGGACTTGAACCCTGAACGGCACGAGGCCGCTCTCAATTTGCTTCAGGCCCATCCGCTGGTTCGAGCAATTCGTCTTCCGATTCAGTTGACGCTTGCTGAAGATCCGGACTGGACAGTCAAATAGACCGGATTCCGTCGAACCGCCAAAAGTGGAACGAAGGGTAGTGATGCCGCTCCATGTGCCGACGACAAGGCACTTTGCCTGCTCGTTTTCGCCAATGCACGCCAAATCAAGTCGCCGTCGCGACGCTGAAAAAGGCTGCCGGATCAAGGTTTTGGGACTGGCAAACCGCTTGGCACGCTGACTGGCACGCCGAGCCGTCCAGACTTCGCGACGGGATCGGTCAGGCTTCCAAGAAACGCGACCAAGGCTTCGATTTCGCTTTGGGACATGTTCGTCGGGGAAGTCGTCACCGCATTCGAGATCGCCTCGACCTCCGCGGGGTCATCCATGATTCTCCAGTCATTCACCGCAAGACCCGGAAGCGCCACCCCGCTGCGATCATAACGCGCGAGCCCCGCAACCGGGTCGATGTGATGCCTGATGTACGATGCCAGGTCGGAAAAAGAACCCGCGTGCCCATAAGGTGCGGTCAGGGCGACGTTTCGAAGAGACGGCGTGCGAAACGCAAACCTGTCGGCGGGATCGCCGGTGACGCGAAATCTCCCTTCGTCGCGGGCGTGATCCTCGAAGCGGGCGGCCTTGCCCGGACCCAGTTGCGGATCACCCATGGCGTGAAACTCGTGATCGGTCAGGAACGGCCCCGCATGGCAAGACGAACACCCGGCATCGCCGTAGAAGAGTTCCATTCCGGTCATCGCGGCGGGGGACAGCTGTGTCGTTCCGCGCAGGAATGCGTCGAATGGCGACGTGTCCGATCGGAACTCGTGGGTCACGAACGCGGCAATCGCATTGGCAATGTCCACGAAAGTCACGTCATCGGCAGTTTCGACATGTTCATGGACCTCAGCAAATCGCTCGGCATAGTCCCCGCTGTCGGCGACCTGCCGTGCAATGAGGTCCCAGGCTCCACCCTCCTCGGTCAAGATTCCCAGCCGCACGATCTCCGCAATGCTGTTCTCGCTGTAATGGCCCGCCATCTCGTCGGGGCTGACCACCGGAAACATTGTTTGTGCCGCGAGCACGGAGGCAAACCCAGAGACCATGTCTTGATCGAGGGGTGTGCGGACCCCGCCCGGCCCCGACCTGCCAAGCTCCACACGGCCGTCGTGAAACAGTGACCGAAACTCGAACGCCCCGACATTCCACAATCCCGGCGCGTTTCGGGGAACCCGTTGCTCGGGAAGATTGTCCGGATCAACGCTCATGGCCGGTCCGACCCCGATGCCCCCATCGCCGAGACCGAGCGAAACGCCATCAGACGTGCCGAATGCCGGGTGGTGGCAACTCGAACACGCGACGGTTCCGCTTCCCGACAGAATCGGATCATGAAACAGCAACCGTCCGAGTTCAGCCTCGGCGGGATTGACCGCCGGATACATCGCATCCGTCACTGGTGGGGGAAGTTCGAGTGCGCCGATTCCGAAACTGGGCATGCTGGCCAGAACGACTGCCAGTGCAACGCGCCTGGCGGTGGCGGAATGACCGTTTCCGCTTGAACCGCGCTCCATCTACGTCAAGCCTTCATGAAGCGGCAGCAAGGCATCACCTCGTCTGCCGGTTCGTGAATCGGTCAGACAATGTCCGTTCATCATTCACGGGCGATCGATTCGCGTCGAGGACCTCGCGCCCGAGGCCCGAGGCCCGACCTCCGCGGGGCTTATCGCGGCTCGAGGTGAATTGGCGCCGCCGAAAACGTGGCGGCGCCAACTCCTGATCGACGTTGCCGGTGCGTGATGCCTACTGGCAAACAGCCGGTGGATTCTCGGTCACGCCTGCGCAGACGCGCTCGGTCGTGGCCCATCCGATATCGATCGTCTTGTCGAGATTCGTCCGGTCGATCCGGTCAACCGGAAGCAGGATGGCGTCGAGTTCGACTCCCTGCGGACCACCGCTGAACATCTGCTTGCCTTCGACCTCTTCGCCATTCGCAAGAGCCAATGCGACGGTCGCCGCAGCACGGCCGAGTTCATAAGCGTTCTTCCAAATGGTGAAGGTCTGCTGTCCGCGCGCGATGCGATTGAGAGCGCCCGGAGCGCCGTCCTGTCCGGACATCGGCACTTCGAGACCCTGTTCCGCCAAGGCTTCCGCAACACCGCTTGCCATGCCGTCATTCATCACCATCACGGCGGCAACATTGTTGTCGTTCGCCGTCAGGATCTGTTCGATCGTGTCCTTGGCGAGTTCCGGCCGCCAACTGTCGACGAACTGCTCGCCGACCACGGTGATTTCTCCGGAATCGTACTTCGGTTGCATGACCTCCTGGTACGCCGCGAACATCTGGTGCGTGTTCGGGTCGCCGTCGTCGCCCTTGATGATGGCGTAGTTGCCCTCAGGCGCAACCTCCAGCATGCCTGCTGCCAATTGCTTGCCGACGGAGCGTGCGTCGAACGAGACGTAGAAGGCTCCGGGCACTTCGATCAACTGATCATAGGCAACGACAGGAACACCTTCGTCGAGCGAACGCATGACCACCGGACCAACCGCATCGGCAACGCCTGACATGACGATCAGAACGTCGGCGCCGCGGGTGATCAGGTTTTCGATGTCTGCAACCGATTTCTCGGGCGAGAAATTCGCATCGGCGGAAATGTAGGTTGCTCCGGCCTCCTCGAGAACCGACTTGATGCCGGCCTCGTCGATGGCCCATCTTTCGTCGGCGAATTTGTACCAGCTGACGCCAACGGTAATTTGGGCCACCGCTGATGTCGTGGCAAAACCGCCTGCGAGCGCAAGGGCAGATGTCAATGCCACCAGGCCCCTGATCTTGCAATTCAACATGGCTGATCTCCTTCATGATTTCGACTTTTCCCGAAAACATCGCCTTTTTTGGGCAATTCCGGAAAAATGTAGTTTGACATGGATGCAAAGCAGTTTCAAACTTTTCGCGTCACTCTTGGGCTGGCAAACAGAGTTCTGACCAGGGAGGCTGCAGTGGAACACTCCGTCAAGACAGAACGGAAGAGCATCGGGACACGATATCAGGAACTGGCGGAAACGCTGCAGATCGACACGCGCCTGATCGCGATGCTCGGTGCCGTCGCCTGCATCTGGGCCTTTTTCGACATCTCTTCGGGCGGCATCTTTCTGTCACCGCGAAACCTGTGGAACCTGTCGGTCCAGACCAGCGTGACTGCGTTGCTCGCAACCGGCATGGTGCTGATCATCGTGTCTCGGAACATCGACCTCTCGGTGGGATCGCTGCTTGCCTTCCTTGGAATCCTCGGCGGATTTGCCCAGACGGAGTTGCTTCCCCTCGAAGGGACCCACACCTGGTGGCTGTCCATTCTGCTGATGATCATTGTCGGGTGCCTGGCGGGAGGCGTCCAAGGGTGGTTGATTGCCAGGTTCGGCATACCTGCCTTCGTTGTCACTCTCGGCGGGCTGATGTTCTGGCGGGGTGCGGGCTGGCTGTTCACCCAAGGTCGCACCGTCACGCCGCTTGACACCACCTACAGCCTGTACGGGAGCGGTTTCATCGGCGAAACCTGGAGCTGGATCGTCGGTGTGGTGGGATTTGCCTGTCTCGTGATCATATCGCTGTGGAAACGGCGGCGGCGAAAGTCGCTCGACTTCGAGGTCAAGCCGGTCGGAGTCGAAATCGCGATACTGGTCGTCAGCGCCGTCCTGATCGCGGCCTTTGTCTGGACGATGAATTCCTACAACCTGCCAAGAAGCGAGATCGGTCGGGGCATTCCGGCTCCGGTGCTGACCACGATCATCGTGGTCTGCGTGATGATGTACATCGCCAACATGACCCGATTTGGCAGGTACATCTACGGATATGGCGGCAATCCTGAGGCTGCGGAATTGTCGGGCATCAACACGCGGCGGGTCGTGATCATCAGCTTCATGCTGATCGGGGGCCTGACCGCGATCGGTGCGGTGATTTCGACCGCGCGGTTGAACGCAGCGCCGCTGTCCATCGGGCAACTTCTCGAACTGCAGGTCATTGCAGCCGCCGTGATCGGCGGGACATCGCTGGCAGGTGGAACCGGCACGATCCTCGGCGCCCTGATCGGGGCCGTGCTGATGCAAAGTCTTCAAAACGGCATGGTTCTGCTTGGTGTCCAGAGCGCGCCGCAGCAGATGATCATGGCCGGCGTGCTGATTTTCGCGGTCTGGTTCGACGTCATCTATCAAAAACGTCGCCGTTAGGGAGCATGGTCATGGGACCCGTGGTGGAAATGAGAGATGTCTACAAGCGCTTCGGCGGGATCCATGCCGTCGAAGGCATGAGCCTCGAGTTGCACAGCGGAGAGGTCGTCGGTCTGCTCGGCCACAACGGAGCCGGCAAGTCGACCTTCATCAAGATGCTTTCCGGGGCGTATGCCATGGATGCGGGCGAGATTTTCGTCGATGGACAGCCGGCGAACATCAACAATCCCATCGATGCCAAGGAGTTGGGAATCGAAACGATCTACCAGACGCTCGCCTTGGCCGACAATCTCGACACGGCAGCAAACATTTTCTTCGGGCGCGAAATCCTGACGCCGTGGAACGCGCTTGACGAGGCGGCCATGGAGCATGCTGCGATACAGGTGATGCAAAGGTTGAATCCGGCGTTCAGCAAGTTCCATGACCCGGTGCGCAACCTCTCGGGCGGCCAGCGCCAGTCTGTCGCCATTGCGAGAGCGCTGCAGTTCAATGCCAGGATCATCATCATGGACGAACCGACGGCCGCTCTTGGTCCGCAGGAAACCCAGATGGTTGCCGACCTCATCCGCGCATTGAAGCGGGAGGGCATTGCTCTCGTCATGATCTCGCACGATCTTCATGATGTCTTCGACCTCTCGGACAGGATCGCTGTCATGAAGAACGGTCGTCACGTCTGGACCGGGACCACCGCAGAAACCGACAAGGACGAGGTCTTGCAGATGATCATTCTGGGCAAGCGACCTGACGGATCGTATGCACCTGGAATCCTGTCGGACGAGAATGCGTAGAGGTTTTGCCCAACACGTTTTTCTTGCCTGTGGAGCGGTTATCGCAAGCCCGGGATTGGCAAATCCGGTTTTCACGCCGCTGACCAATCACGCAATCTCGGCTCACGTTTATGACGGAGGCTGGGAGCATTTTGTTGGCGGCGGCGTCGCCGTGCTGGATTGCGATGAGGACGGTTTCCCGGACATTTATGTCGCCGGCGGCGACAATCCGGCGAGATTGTTCCGAAATACCACCGTTCGAGCGGGTTCCCCGATCCACTTCGAGGTTGCCGACGTACCCGAACTCGCGGTCGTTGGTGTCACGGGCGCTTACCCGCTCGACATTGACGGAGATGCCATTCTTGACCTCTTTGTCCTGCGGGTCGGTGACAACGCGGTCTTTCGGGGGTTGGGCAACTGCCGGTTCAGGAAGGCCGGCGAGACGTGGTCGATCGATTCCGGCGATGGGTGGACGACTGCATTTTCGGCCACTTGGGAGGAGGGCGCGGAACGGCCGACACTTGCCGTCGGAAACTATGTCGACCGTGACGACCCGGATGGTCCGTTCGAAGCATGCGATCTGCATCAGCTGCTGCGACCGGGGACAGACGGATACCTGCCCGCTGAGCCGATCGGTCCTGGACACTGCGCGCTGTCGATGCTGTTCACCGACTGGAGCGGTTCGGGGCGTCAGGACCTGTGGATCAGCAATGATCGGCACTACTATATCCACGACGGTCATGAGCAACTCTTTCGCGTCACGCCGGAGTTGAGGGAATACACGTTGCAGGACGGGTGGCAGCCGCAGAAGCTCTGGGGCATGGGCCTCGCGTCTCGCGACATCACTGGTGACGCTCTCCCCGAAATCGCGGTTACCAGCATGGCTGATCAGAAACTCTTCACCCGCGACCCGAAGGCCGGAAACGCGGCCTTCAGATCGATTTCCTACGAGAGGGGAACGACTGCCCATGTCCCCCATGTTGGCGACGAAGGGCGGCCCAGCACGGGCTGGCACGTTCAATTCGGTGACGTCAACAACGACGGACGCGACGATCTGTTCATCTCAAAGGGCAACGTGAACCAGATGGCCGATGCAGCGATGCGTGATCCCGACAATTTGCTCATGCAGCGCGAAGACGGCCAGTTCGAGGAGGTCGGTTTCGAGGCCGGCATCGCATCGACAGAGCGCGGGCGAGGTGGGGCACTGACAGATCTCAACCGCGACGGGCTTCTCGATTTGGTCGTCGTCCAGCGGCGTGCGCCACTGGTCGTCTATGAAAACACCAGCGAGAACACGGGAAACTGGTTGAAGATCCGACTGAGACAGCACTCGGGCAACGTCAACGCGGTGGGTGCCAAGGTCGAGATTGCGGCGGACACCGTGACCGGAGTCAGGGAGATCTTGGTCGGGGGTGGCCACGCGAGCGGTCAAGCGGGTTACGAGCATTTTGGTCTTGGGGCCGCAAGCGGCGTGCGTCTGAGGGTCACGTGGCCTGATCGGATGACAAGCGACTGGGTCGAGCTCTCTGCAAACCGGCACTACTTGATCTGGCGGGACGGCTCACGCCTGAGACCGAACGAAGAGACGTTCGGTGGGCGTTGACGGGCAATCCTCCGGGACCGACTGTTCGCGGCCGTGCCTGGAATGCTCGACAACATTCGTTGGTTCGAATGAAGGCGCGGGTAAGCAAGTGGAGACATGGAGCGGTTTTTTCCATGTGTCGCCGATCCCCTGCCGGTCGAACAATTGAGACAATGGTCGTGGCCGCCTGGCGGCAAGGCGGGCACTTCCTGCCGGAGGCGATACTTGAAAGCCGTCCCCAACAATGACAACGTAGGAAGCGAGCAAACAAAGGCGACAGATTGGATGGGGTCGTGTTTCTCGCAATGCTCTCGATTGCTCCACCCGGCGCCATGCACGACCGCACCGCCGCTCGGATTGGCGTGCATGTCACCGTGACCGCAGGAACACCGTGGGTGGTTCATGCATCCAACGAGTCACCAATGACCGACGAACTGATGGCTCGCGGTCATCGAAGCGTAACGATGCGGGCCAGACCGACCTGCGTCATGGTCAGAGGTATCCAATGGCAAAACACGACACCATGAGCGACACGGCCTGGATCCAGGACAGCGATTGCGGGATTGACGAATTCAAGCGTCACGTCGAGCAAGAGGCCCTGCCCCAGCACTATCCGTCAGCCGCGGAAATCGCCGACAACATTCCGGTTTACGATGGCAGAGCGCTCGATCGGCTGTTCTCCACCGAGAGCGATGCTCGGATGGTGATGGCCGAAATGAACAGGTCGTTTCTTTCGGGGCCTGGAATCGTCGCGATCAGGGGCGGCTACGATGACTTGTCATTGATCGATGCGGTCACCGAGGAACTGGAAGCGATCATCGAGGAGGAAGAGGCGGCCGGTACCGGAACGGGCGACCATTTCGCCGAAGCCGGGTCGAACAGCCGGCTGTGGAATGCGCACGAGAAACTCTGCATGCGGGCTCCGGAGCTATTCATTCGCTACAATTCCAGCGAAATTCTCCGCAGGGTCTGCGAGTCCTGGCTTGGACCGGCCTACCAGATCACCACCCAGGTGAACGTTGTCCGGCCGGGCGGCAAGGCGCAGGTTGCCCATCGGGACTATCACATGGGCTTCCAGTCCACCGAAGTCCTTCAATGCTATCCTGCTTCACAGCATGCGCTGTCGGCGGCATTGACGTTGCAAGGCGCCGTTGCTCATTGCGACATGCCGATCGAATCCGGACCCACCAGGATGCTGCCGTTTTCGCAGAGCTTTGCGGCGGGGTACATTGCGGTTCACCGCCCCGAAATCCGTGCCTATTTCGACGATCATTTTGTTCAGCTGCCTCTCGAAAAAGGCGACATGCTGTTCTTCAACCCCGCGACGTTTCATGCCGCCGGAGACAACAGGACAAATGACGTTCACCGAATAGCCAACTTGATGCAGATCGGGTCGGGCTACGGCCGATCGATCGAAATCGTCGACCGCTGCCGCATCTCGAAGCAGGTCTTTCCCGTACTCTCGGAACTGAACAAATCCGGCGCCTTGACCGAGCGGCAGGTTGACAACGTGGTTGCCGCAACGGCCGAAGGGTACCCTTTTCCTGTCAATCTCGATCTCGACTCGCCGCTGTCAGGAATGGCGCCACCGAGCCAGCAGGACATCATGCGACAAGCGCTGAATGAAGGCTGGACATCCGACCGGTTCGCTGGGGCGATCGCGGAACAGCAAGAGCGCAGGCGGAGTTTCTGACACTACCGGCATTGTGACCTGTGACCCCGATCGCATTGACCCGAGCAAGCCTTTCTGCGAAGCGCACAACCGTTCGGTTGAGGTTGGCTCTTCGTGATCGTCAGCAACGACAGAGCTTGGAAGACCTGTCTCGCGCCCCGCACCGAGAATGAACGATGGATGGTCGGTTCAGCGTGCTGAGAACGTGACACAACCAGGCAATTGAGGTGGCGTCGGAGGCTCATGGAACAGGCAGACATTGAAAGCAGCGGTGGCGGACGCCCAGTCGTTGTCTGGTTCCGGCGCGACCTCAGGCTTGCCGACAATCCTGCACTGGCCAAGGCCGCGGCCGCGGGGAAGCGAGTCGTCCCGGTTTACATCCTCGACGAATCCTCCGGTGCTCGTCAGTTGGGCGGTGCATCCCGGTGGTGGCTGCACGGCAGCCTCGAACAGCTCGCATCGTCCCTCGAACAGGCTGGCAGCCGGCTGATCCTGCGGCGTGGTCCGGCCGGCAGGGTCCTCAACGAACTGGTCCGCGAAACCAATGCCGTCAGAGTCCATTGGAACCGGGTTTACGACCCGATGGATGTCGGTCGCGACAAGGCGATCAAGGCAGAGTTTCGCAAATCCGGCATCGAAGCCCGGAGTTTCAACAGCGCTCTCCTGTTCGAGCCATGGACAATCGAAACAGGGGGCGGAACACCGTACCGGGTGTTCACGCCGTTCTGGAAGGCGTGCTTGGCGGCGGGATTCGGGAGCGAAGGCCCGCCAGTCAATCTCGCCGGGACACCACCAGCAAGCTGGCCGGCAAGCGATGAACTTGGCTCATGGCGGCTCAGACCGCAGCGCGCGGATTGGGCTGGAGGTCTGCGCGAGGCGTGGCAACCCGGAGAGACGGCGGCATATCAAAGACTCGTGGAGTTTCTTGGTCATTCCGATACTGTTGGCCGCTACAAGACAGACCGGGATTTCCCGTCGAAACCGGGAACCAGCCGGCTGTCGCCGCACCTCGCATTTGGCGAGATCGGCCCCCGGCAGATCGCCAGCCTGGCCCAGTCTTTGGACCCGCACGGCCAAGAGGCATTCTTGCGCGAAGTGGTCTGGCGCGAGTTCAGCTACCACCTGCTCTGGCACAACCCCAAGATGGGGGAAGCGGGCCTGCGTGAGGAATTTGACCGGATTCCATGGCGAGACGATGCGGACGATCTTCGCCGCTGGCAACGCGGGATGACAGGATATCCGCTGGTGGATGCCGGCATGCGTCAACTTTGGGCGACGGGGTGGATGCACAACCGGGTGCGAATGGTCGTCGCATCGTTCTTGACCAAGCACTTGCTCATCCATTGGCGTCACGGGGCGGCCTGGTTCTGGGACTGCCTTGTCGATGCTGACTGGGCCAACAACTCCGCGTCTTGGCAATGGACTGCCGGTTGCGGCGCGGATGCAGCGCCATATTTCCGCATCTTCAACCCGGTCACCCAGTCGCGCCGCTTCGACCCTGACGGAACGTATCTGCGAAGATGGGTGCCGGAGCTTGCACGGCTGCCCGACAAGTTGATCCACACGCCTTGGCTGGCCTCCGATGCGGAGCTCGAAGAAGCGGGCATTCAACTTGGCAGGACATACCCTCATCCGATGGTCGACCACGCAATGGCGCGGCAACGTGCCCTCGATGCCTACGATTCACACGTGAAGCGAAAACCAGCCGCGGTCCCCGGTTGAGCGGCGAATGAAAACCCACGGCCGAGACTCGGCGCCCGCCTGTGTTCGAGAGCCTTCGCTGCCCCATGATTGACCACGAGATTTCCATCGCGGAATCTCGCGGGCAATCAACATTGCTGTTGCCGGTGACTTGGGCGGGCATTAGGACGAAAGCACGGGAGGCAGTCGGCCACGCCTGTGGTCACCTGAATCCCGGACAGGGTCGCGATGACCGAAACGGTCCGTTCGCAGTCGAAATCCGGCGTTAGTCCAAGAGGTCGGTAATGGCAGTCGATTCATCCGATCGCGTCACCAGCGCCGTAAACCCGCCATTTCTGCTGACACCAGGGCCTCTCAACACCTCCGCGACGGTCAAGAGCGCGATGCTGAAGGATTGGGGGTCGCGAGATCGGGAATTTCACGACATCACCGCCAGGCTTAGGGCCGAATTGCTGGACATCGCGGGTGATCAATCGGGCGATCTCGACTGCGTGCCGGTTCAGGGCAGCGGGACATTCGCGGTCGAGGCCATGCTCGGTTCGCTGGTCCCCGCGGAGGCAACGACACTTCTTCTGATCAACGGTGCCTACGGTCACCGAATGGCCGAGATTCTTCGCCGACACGAGCGGCCATTTCTCGCCGTCGACAAGGGAGACAGCCAGCCGGTGACCGGCGACGATGTCCGTGCATCGCTGGACAGTCACCCGGACGTTACCCATGTGGCGGTTGTCCACTGTGAGACCAGTTCCGGCATCCTGAATCCATTGGCGGACATTGCGGAGGTGACAAGGGAGCGCGGACGGATCCTTCTCGTCGATTCGATGAGCGCTTACGGGGCGCTGCCGGTCCATGGCGACGGGATCTGGTTCGATGCACTGGCCGCATCGTCGAACAAATGCCTCGAGAGCGTACCCGGAGTCGGTTTCGTGATCGCGCGGGCCGATATGCTGAAGGCTGCGGAAGGAAACTGTCGCTCGCTCAGCCTCGATCTCAACGCACAGTGGTCAGGGTTCAACCGAAACGGCCAATGGCGATTCACGCCACCAACTCATGTCGTTGCCGCATTGCTCAGAGCGGTCGACGAGCACCTGCACGAGGGCGGTGTCGAAGGACGCCGTCGGCGCTACGAACGCAATCGCGACACGCTGGTCTCCGGCATGCGGAAGCTGGGTTTTCGGACATTGCTACCCGATGAATGGCTGTCGCCGATCATCGTCACCTTCCTGTGCCCGCATCACGAGGCTTTCGTCTTCGATCGATTCTACGATTGCATGAAGGACAAGGGGTTCGTTCTCTATCCCGGCAAGCTGACGGCCGCCGACAGTTTCAGAATGGGATGCATTGGCAAGCTCGATGACGACGTCATGCGCGATGCAATCGCGGCGGTGGCCGAGACATTGTCCGAAATGGGTGTTCCGGACGGTGATCCCGGGCCTGCAGCGAACGGCTTTTGAGTTCTGGCCGACAGGGAGTGAATCTGGTGACTGACACATCGATCTTGGTCAACGGGAGGCACTATGACGTCCCAAAAGTCCCGGCGGTCGTGATCTGCATCGACGGATGCGAGCCGGCATATCTCGATGAGGCGATTTCCTCCGGCCTCATGCCGAATCTGCAGAGGCTGCGCGACAGCGGGTCCTGGCAGTTGGCCCGCAGCGCGATCCCGTCCTTCACCAATCCAAACAATCTGTCGATCGCCACGGGGGCTCCGCCTGCCATCCACGGCATCTCGGGCAACACCTTTCTCGACCGCGAGACTGGCGATGAAGTGATGATGAACGACGTGTCGTTCCTGCGGGCCGGCACCATTTTCAAGGCGTTCCAGGATCATGGAGCGAAGGTCGCGGTTGTCACGGCAAAGGACAAGCTGCGCGCATTGCTGGGAGCTGGCCTGGAATTCGGGTCAGGTAAAGCCGTGTGCTTTTCGGCCGAAAAAGCCGAATTCACAACCGTTGAGGCAAACGGTCTGGAGGCCGCAGCGCAGTGGCTCGGAATGCCTCAACCGGATGTCTATTCAGCGAATCTTTCGGAGTTCGTGCTTGCAGTTGGGGTCAAGCTGCTCAGAAAATGGCGACCCGATCTCATGTATCTCACGACGACGGATTTCATTCAGCACAAGTATGCGCCAGGCGAAACCGTCGCCAACGAATTCCACGCCATGATCGACAAGCATGTCGGCGAACTCGACAAGCTCGGTGCCGTCATCGTGCTGACGGCTGATCACGGCATGAAAGCCAAGCACGACTCCGACGGGTCCGCGCAGGTGTGCTATGTACAGGATCTCCTCGATGACTGGCTGGGGGCGGGCAAGACGCGGGTCATTCTTCCCATCACCGACCCCTACGTGGTACACCACGGATCGCTCGGCTCTTATGCGACGGCCTACCTTGATGCATCTTGCGACCTGTCGGAGACGATCGCGAGGCTGAGAGAAATCCCGGAACTCGAGCTGGTTCTGTCGGGCGACGATGCGGCCGGACAATTCGATCTTCCGCGCGACCGTATCGGTGACATCGTCCTGCTCTCGAATTCCGACACGGCGATCGGGAGTTCCCGCGAACGCCATGATCTTGGCGCCCTCGATCGACCGTTGAGGTCGCATGGCGGGCTGTCCGAGCAGGTCGTCCCGTTCATCGTCAATCGCAAGGTCGACCTGCCGGGGCCGGAAGTGCTTAGAAACTACGATGCAGTATTCCATGCGACACGGGTTGCGGGTTTGCCCGCCAACGCCGCGACAGTTGCGGCGGGAACGACGTGACGCAACAGGACCGCTTGGCGACACACCGGTCAGGTTGGCGGCAACGCGAGCCGGATTGAAAGAGGGAGGTTTGATCCGTGGACAAGATGTCAATCGAGTTCAAGAAAGAGTCGATGCGGGTAGCCGGCCGCAAGGTCGAGGCAGAGCAGCAAATCGAGGTTTCTTATCCCTTCACGGGAGAGGCAATCGCGTCGGTTCCGGCCGGCCTGCCCGAACACGCGGCAGACGCATTTCGGATTGCGGCCGATTTCAAGCCCCGCTTGAGCCGTTACGAGCGCCAGCAGATCCTGTTCAGAACGGCGGAAGGGCTGCTCGAACGGCGCGACGAGATCGCCCGAACGCTGACTCTCGAGCTCGGAATCTGCCACAAGGATGCGGTCTACGAGGTCGGGCGCGCCAACGACGTGTTCATGCTGGCCGGTCAGCTTTGCATCAACGACGACGGCGAAATCTTTTCCTGCGATCTGACCCCGCAAGGCAAGCAGAGGCGGATATTCACGCTGAGAGAGCCGCTGCGTGCCATCTCGGCCATCACGCCGTTCAATCACCCGCTCAACATGGTTGCGCACAAGGTCGCGCCGTCAATCGCGACCAACAACTGCATGGTTTGCAAGCAGACGGAACTGACGCCGCTGTCGGCCATGATTCTCGCCGACATTCTCTACGAGGCGGGATTGCCGCCCGAGATGTTCTCGGTCGTGACCGGCTGGCCGCAGGTCATCGGCCCCGAAATGGTCAAGAACCCGAACATTGACCTGATCACTTTCACGGGAGGGGTGCCGGTCGGAAAGCTGATCGCCGAGACGGCTGGTTATCGCCGGACCGTCCTGGAACTCGGTGGGAACGACCCCTTGATCGTGTGCAATGACCTGTCGGACGAGGATCTGCAGCAGGCTGCCGAACTCGCCGTGCTCGGTGCGACGAAGAACTCGGGTCAGCGATGCACCGCAGTCAAGCGGATCCTCTGTCAGGAAAGCGTTGCCGAACGTTTCGTTCCTCTCGTTCTCGAACGCGCGAAGCGGATCCGCTTCGGCGATCCGATGGATCCCGAGACCGACCTGGGCACAGTCGTTCACGAAGAGGCCGCTAGAGTCATCGACGAGCGGATCGAGCGGGCAGGCGAAGCCGGGGCAGAGATTCTCTATCATCCCGGCCGAGACGGCGCCTTGCTGCCCCCTGTTGTTCTCGACCGCGTGCCAAGGGATTGCGAGCTGGTGATGGAAGAGACCTTCGGGCCGGTGGTTCCGGTCATTCGGGTTCCCGATGACGATGAAGAGGTCATCGCGATTTCCAATTCCACCGCCTTCGGGTTGTCATCGGGCGTGTGCACGAATGATTTCCGACGCATGCAACGATACATTGACGGGCTGGATGTCGGCACGGTCAACATCTGGGAGGTCCCCGGCTACCGCATCGAGATGTCCCCGTTCGGCGGAATCAAGGACAGCGGACTGGGATACAAGGAAGGCGTCATCGAAGCGATGAAGAGCTTCACGAACGTCAAGACATTCTCGTTGCCCTGGGGGTGACACGAGGAGACTGTCCCGACTGAAGGATCCGGGCGCGTCTTCAATGTCCTGGGGCCGCCGACTGTGCCCCGACCGCATCGATTCATCGGCGAGCGAAAGCAGGTGACGGAAACATGGCGCGCAAGGATTTTCATACGGAGGGCGAATCGAGCCAATCGGAACCGATCAAGTGGTGGCGGGACTCGAGGCTTGGTGCGGAAGCCAGGGATCTGTTGCGCCGAGATTCTGATGCCTTTTTTCATCAGTCCCTTTCGACGCCATGTCTTGGAACCATCAGAGATGCAAAAGGCATCTGGATCGATGACCTCGATGGCTGGAAGTACATGGATTTCCACGGCAATTCCGTACACCACCTCGGTTATTCGCACCCGCAACTCATCAAGGCCATCAAGGACCAGCTTGATGATCTGACGTTCTCGCCGCGGCGCTACACGAACGAGAATTCGGTACGTCTTGCCGAGATGTTGATCAAAAAGTCGCCATGGGACGAGGCGAAGGTCCTGTTCACGACCGGGGGATCGGACGCGATCGAGGTTGCGCTCAAGATCGCGCGGGCCGCGACCGGTCGCTTCAAGACGCTGTCCTTCTGGGATTCATTTCACGGCGCCGGGTTCGGCGCTGCATCGGTTGGGGGCGACTCCACGTTCCGCTCGAAAGGTGCGGGACCTCTGCTACCGGGAACCGAGCACGTGGCTCCTTTTGCCTGCTATCGCTGCCCTTACGGTCACCCCGGCCCGGAGACGTGCGGCCTCGCCTGTGCCGAAATGATCCGTTACGTTTTCGAACGGGAAGGCGATATCGCGGCGTTCGTTGCCGAGCCGATGCGAGCCATCCCCTACGTTCCGCCGAAGGGATTCTGGGCAGCAGTCCGAAAGGCCTGCGACGATTTCGGCGTGTTGCTGATCTGCGACGAGATTCCGACGGGACTCGGCAAGACGGGACGGTTCTTTGCCTGCGAACACGATGAGCTGATTCCCGACATTCTGGTGTTGGGGAAGGCGCTCGGCGGAGGCGTTCTGCCGATCGCTGCAGTCATCGCCCGTGCGGACCTCGATGTTGCCGGTGACGTCGCGATTGGCCACTACACCCACGAAAAGAACCCGGTCACGGCCATTGCCGCGATCGAGACGCTGAAGATCATCGACGAGATGGGACTCGTGGAGCGGGCGTGCAAACTCGGCGAATATGCCAAGGATCGGTTGTCAGGCATTGCAGCCGGGCTCGAGCTTGGAATTGTCGGAGACATTCGCGGGCGCGGCCTGCATATCGGCGTTGAGATCGTCAAGGGGGATGGAAGCAAGGACCCTGATCGCGAAGCCGCCGAGAGCATATTTCTGTCTTGCTTGGATATGGGACTGAGTTTCAAGATCTCCCAAGGGAACGTGTTGACCTTGTCTCCGCCGCTGATCATCACCAAGGCCGAACTCGATCAAGCCCTCGAGATCATCGAAGCAGCGCTCCTGATGGATTTGGAAAGCCGCAAATCGAGGTGACGCGCAACGACATGATTGGTCGGTGGAGCACGGTCTCGCGCACCGCGAACTTTGGCACCGAGTCGGCGCTGCGCGTCACATTCAGAGGTTTCCGCCCCATTGAACTCTGAGCTTGACCACCTGAACCAATTGGAACGCGTCGTGGAGCCCGCACGCATCCTGGCGCTCGGCGGTGATGGCATCGGGCCGGAGATCCTGGCGCAAGGGGTTCGCGTCGCACAGCGTCTTGGCGAGATTGCCGGGCTGTCGCTGACCATCGAGCATGACCTGCTTCACGGAGCCAGCTACGACAGGCACGGGACGTTTTGCACGCCAGAAGTTCTCGAAAAGGCGCGTGCGGCAGATGCGGTGCTGGTCGGTGCCGTGGGCGGCCCGCGATGGGATGACGTCCGGCTGCCAGGAGGTGCGGAATGCCAGGACGGGCTGATGTTTCTTCGTCACCATCTGCAGACCTATCTCGGCGTGAGACCGGCCCGCAACTGGGGCGCCTTGATCGACCGTTCGCCCTTCCGGGAGCATGTCGCCGACGGTGTCGATGTCCTGATACTTCGCGAGATGTGCGGCGGCGCGATGTTCGCGAGGGAACGGGGAGTGCGCATCAGCAAAGGCAGACGCCAAGGCTACGACATGACCGCCTATGACGAGGATGAAATCGCCCGGTTCGCTCGGGGTGGCTTCGCATTGGCTCGTTCTCGGCGCGGTCGGCTGGTCAGCTGCGACAAGTCAAATGTCATGGAAAGCTACAGACTGTGGCGCGAGGTCGTGAGCGAAGTGGCCCAGGAATACCCCGAAGTCGCATTCGAGAATCGGTTCGCCGACAATTGCGGCTATCAGATGCTGATGCGCCCGCGAGACTTCGACGTCGTCTTGTGCTGCAACCAGCTCGGCGATCTGTTCAGCGATCTGACCGGGGCGGTTGCGGGGTCCTTGGGAATGTTGCCGTCGGCGTGTCTCGCCTCGAACCCGGCCGATGGCCCGGCATTCGGCATCTATGAAAGTACCGCCGGGTCGGCTCCCGACATCGCGGGACAGGGAATTGCCAATCCGTGCGGCATGATCCTGTCGGTGGGGATGATGTTCGCGTTCACGTTCGCTCGGCCGGACCTGAACCGGGCCGTCGAACGAGCGATCGAACGGGTGCTGGACAGCGGCATCGCGACCCCGGACATCGGCGGATCCGCTTCGACGACTCTCATGGCGGATGCCATTCTCGACGAGCTGGGGTCGTGACGTTCGACTACGTGATCGCTGGCGGTGGATCGGCGGGTTGCGTTCTCGCGGCCAGGCTGGCCGAGGATCCGTCGGTTTCGGTCTGCCTTGTCGAGGCGGGTGGCAAGGGACGCGACCTCTTCATTCGAATGCCTGCGGGCAACGGGTTCGTGTTCGGAAATCCGCGCCTCGATTGGGGCTATCGCAGCGTCCCGCAGATGGGTCTGAACGGGCGAACGGTCTACTTTGCGCGCGGAAGGGCGCTCGGCGGTTCGTCGATAGTCAACGGCATGATCTACATGCGGGGTATTCCGGTCGATTACGACATGTGGCGGCAACAGGGGCTCGGGGGCTGGGGTTTTGCCGATGTGCTTCCGTACTTCAAGCGGGCTGAGGCTTCGCGCACGAGGCAGGACTCATGGCACGGGCAGACCGGTCCGCTCGCAACCGAGCCGTTGGCAAATTTCGGTGAAATCGATCGCGCGTTCATCAATGCAGCCGTTGCCGCCGGTCATGGCGAACTGGATGATTTCAACCGGTCTGAACGGACCGGAGTCGCTCGGACCGACAGCACCGTCCGACAAGGTGTGCGGCAAACTTCCGCGATCGCCTATCTCGGCAACCCACCGCCGAACCTAACGATTCTGACCGAACGCCATGTCGCTCAGATCGTGTTGGATGGCACGCGGGCGGTTGGCATCCAGCCACTGTCCGGCGAAGAGATCCGTGCCGAACGTGAGGTTGTCGTTTGCCAGGGAGCGTTCGGAACGCCCCAGTTGCTGTTGCTGTCGGGAATCGGTCCGGCCGATCACCTGCACGCACACGGGATCAAGCCTGTGGTCGATTTGCCGGAAGTCGGCGCGAACCTGGCGGATCACGTCGATGTCTCGATGCAGCACGCATCCGACCGGCTGGATCTCAGCCACGCGCGTCACCAGCGCCTGGACCGTGCAGCGATGCTGATGGGGCGCTGGTTGCTGAATGGGACCGGGCCCGGATCCGGCGCGCTGTTTTCGGTTGGGCTGTTCCACGCGCTGAGAGACCCGGCATTGCCGGAGTTCCAGGTCTTCATGACGCCAATGATCGTCGACGAGAACATCGGTGACGGCGAAAACGAGAAGGCGCCGCCATTGCAGCGTCTTGGTCGCCGTTTGCTGGTGCGAGGACGCATGGTTGCGCGTCCTGGAATTCAGATCGACATCAATCTCGAACGACCGCGCAGCCTCGGCACCGTGCGCCTTGCAGGTCCCGATCCCGTTTCTCATCCACTGATCGATCCTTGCTATTTCGCGGATGGCCGCGACCTCGACGAGATGGTCGAAGGTGTTCTCGCCATGCGCGAGATCATGGCCCGACCGGAGATCGCCCGTTACCACAATGGAGAGATCGGAGCATGGAAAGGCGCGGTAACGAAGGCCGAGATCGTCGCGGCCATACGCCGGACCGCCTACACCGGTCATCATCCATGCTGCACCGCGCGCATGGGCGCTGATGCGGGGTCCGTGGTGGACGGCGAGTTGAGGGTCCGTGGCGTTGAAGGCCTGCGGGTGTGTGATGCATCCGCGATGCCGTCTCAAATCACTGGGAATCTCTACGCGACAGTGATCATGATGGCGGAGAAAGCGGCTGACATGATTCTTGGCCGACCGCCGCTGCCGCCCGAAGACCCGAGGGATTCCGCTCAAATCTGATGTCGGAGATCGTCGGCAATCTCTTGGAAATGAATGGCAATCCTTGGCGAATGGCGGACACTTCGGCAGCGAAGATCCTGCCATGGGGCGCACTATCTTGCCGGTCTGCCTTGGCAGCGCGACGGACCTGGATCGAGAACCCTACATCAACGCCAGCTTGCCCTTTTCAGGTTTGCCGGTCGGGGTGCGAGGGATGTCGTCCAGGACCGTGATGTGCTTGGGTATCATGAACTTGGCCATGCGGGCAGCGCAGTGATCCTTCAGCGCGTGAATATCGACGCTTTGTCCGTCCTTGAACGTGACGAACGCCTTGATGTCTTCCTCGCCAGTCTCGGCAGGCACGGAGATCACGGCGCAATCCTGAATGGCAGGATGCGTCAGCAAACCCTCTTCGACCTCGTAGCCTGAGACCATTTCGCCCTTCACCCGGATGCGGTCGCTGACCCTGTGCATGAAATAGAACCGGCCTTCATCATCGAGGCGACCGATGTCACCGGTGTGGAACCAAAGGTTGCGACGGCTCTCCAGAGTCCGTTCGGGCATGCCGAAATAGCCATCCGCCATGACCCCGGGTTCCTTGGGGCGCACCGCCACGTGCCCCGGCGTGCCGGCCGGAACCGGATCATCGTCGTCATCCAGAATGGCAACCTCGAAATGCGGCAGCACGATACCACCCTCGTGATCCCATTGCGGCGCCACCACCCAGCCCGCGTCGGTGGAGCCGTAGCCGCCGCCGGGGATCAGGTGGGTGTTGAAGCGTTCGTCAAATTCCTTTTTCGGCACCGGGGCCGGGGTCGACCAGCAGCGGGAGATCCTGTGGCTTTTCTCCAGGTCGCTCGGCGGGTTGGCCCAAAGCAGCTGTTGCACCGAGCCCAGCATCATGAACCAGGTGACGCCGTAATCGTTCGCTTCCTGCCAGAAGTTCGACAGGCTGAAACGCTGCCGCAAGATCACCCGACCGCCCGTCATCATCGTCGGCAGGACATCATAATATGCCGCACCGATATGGCTCAGCGGGTAGGGTGAATAGATGCAATCCTCGGCCGTGATGCGGAATGGCTCGATCATGTTCTCTGCCGTGCGGACCGCATAGCGATGCGACAGAAGGCAACCCTTGGACACACCGGTCGTGCCCGAGGTGAACAGAATGGTGGCAGTTTCGGTGTCCTTGGCAGGAGAGACGACATGGTCGTCCCTGTCCGCGAGCAACGCGTCGAAACCGATCACCTCAAGCGCGGGAAACAGACGCCTGGCCTCGTCCAGGCCGTCCAGCATCACCAGGGTCTTGACGTGCGGGATCGCGTCGCGCACGCGGTTCAGGGCATCAAGGTGTTCTTCCGAGGTAAACAGGACCGGTGCGTGGGTTTGATCAATCATCCGCGCCAAGGGAGCTCCTCGCATCGCTCTGTTCACTGACACCTCGATCGCGTTGATCTTTTTCAGCGCATAGGTGGTGGCAAGGTATTCGACGCTGTTTTCCAGGACGATCGCCACGTAGTCGAGCCCACCGCCGAACCGGTCGCGGATGCCGTGGGCAAGTCGGTTGGTCAGGCGCTCGAATTCGGCATAGCCGTGGGTCTTTCCGGTCTCGGCAATGGTGACGAAAGGCCGGTTGGCAAAACGGGCCGAGCAATCGTGCAGCAGATCTCCGAGAGTGATCCTGAGCGCCATCCTCTCCTCCTCGCCATGCGCTGGTCTCCAGGGAGGTCGACCAGACTGCGAAGCGCATCGCTGGGATCGACGATCTTCGAGAGAGACGCAAGAGTTCAACGGGCTGATTTGCAACCCGCTCCCTTGATCGCATAAGGAAAATGTGAACGGGGTTGTCAGTCCAGCCCATCCAACAGGAGCGCTTTCTTGGGACGCGCACGCAAAGGCAGGCGGAGGGACCTTCACGCGGGCGGGGGCAAGGCTCCCGATCTGGAACCTGCCACCGAAGGTGGTCGTTGGGGTCCGACCACCAACGAGGACGCAGAGTCGATCGGTGCCGCCGCGATCCGCATTCTCGCCGACATCGGCATGTCTGGAGCGCCGCCTGTCGTTCGCGACGCCATCCTTGCGGCCGGCGGTCGACTGGAAAACGGCAGGCTGCATTACCCGATCGCTTTGGTCGAAGCGGCAATTTCCGATGGTCCGAGCAACGTGCTCTTGGCAGGGCAATCACCGCAGCACGACATGAACGTGGGCGGTACCCGCGTTTACACCGGAACCGGCGGCGCAGCACCGAACGTCATGGATCCAGTGACCGGAGAGTTTCGGGCGTCGACCTCAAGCGATCTCCATGATGCGGCGCGCCTTGCCGACGCGCTCGATCATGTTCACTTCTTCTCCCGCTCCCTTGTTGCCGGTGACATCACGGACCCGCTCACGCTCGATCTTGCCACGGCTGCGATCAGCCTCGCGGGGACGTCCAAGCACGTGATGGTTCAGGCGAGCGATCCGACCCACGTGGCCGAAATCGCCAGTCTCTGCCATCGGATCGCGGGTGGAGAGAGCGAATTTCGGGCGCGGCCTATCCTGTCGCTCAACATCAACCACGCCATCCCGCCATTGCGGTTTCATGCCGAGAGCATGGAGGTCATGGCGGCAGCGGTTCGCCACGGCATCCCGGTTCATTGCAACGTTCTCGGTCAACTTGGCGCTTCGAGCCCGGTCACGGCGGCCGGTTCCGTGGCCCAGACCCTCGCCGAAACGCTCGCAGGGCTGGCGTTCGTGCATGCAATCGATCCAGGTGCTCCGCGAATAGCCGGCCCGCGTCCGATGATCACCGACTTGCGCACGGGAGGCATGGCCGGTGGTGCGGGCGAACAGGTCGTCGCAACGGGACTGGCGGTTCAGGCGCTCAGGGCCTGGGATTTGCCCTGCTCGGTCATCGCGGGTGCCACCGACAGCAAACTGGCGGATTTTCAGGCGGGGTACGAGAAAGCGCTGACCATCGGAACCGCGATTCAGGCCGGGGCGAACCTGGTCACCCAGGCTGTCGGAATGCAGGCCGGTCTGATGGCGGTGAACCACGCCGCGATGGTTGCCGACAACGACATGCTGGGGGCCATTCTTCGGGCCAACCGAACGCCCGAGGTCACGCAGGGGACCCTGATGATCGACGATATCGCCGAGGTTGTCGCGGGCGAAGGACACTTCCTCGGTCACCCCGAAACCCATGCCCGCATGCGCAGCGACTTTCTCTATCCCGAGATTGCCGACCGCCGGACGATCGACGAATGGTCGCACGGAGACCAGGCGGACATGGGGACTCGGGCCGGAGCCGAAGCGGCTCGCATTCTGCAAGAACATTGGCCCGACCACTTGCCGGACCCGTTGATGCATGAGCTGGCGGTCAGCTTTTCGATACCGCAGCGTGCCGTGATGCCGTCGTGAGGATCCCGCGGAGTCGATCGCGATTCAGTTCGAAACCCGCTGCCAGAGGACGGACACGAACAGGACCGTCAACCATGAAACCATGCGTCCGGAAATGCTCGAATCCGGGCACATGGGTTTCAATATCAGGCACACTTCAACAGCGGTGTCATCATCGCTTGATCAAGCAAGACCGCGAATCACCGATCACTCGACAAGGTGCAAAACTCAAAAAAATCCAGCGCTTGGTGGGAATTGCTGGATCTGTGGAATGGGCGGTCGGAAAGAACAGCGTTAACGCCCAAGTGTCTCCGGACGAGACTCTCGAGAGCCTCGAGGCAGTAGCCAAACAAGACGGCTTCACTTCGGTTGTCTCGGAGCGCTGCCTCTGACTTGATGGGCATGTTGCGGTACGGCTGCAAGGAACTTGGCGAGGCGCGGGCAACCCGATGCAAGCGAGGCCTTGCGGCGGGTAGAGCGTACATTAACCAATTGAAAAACAGTGAAAAAAATACGCAGGCATGACTCGCGTTTCGAACTCTCCCAAAAGTACCTTGACACCACAACAAATTTCACGCCCTAATATGACATGTGGGAGATTTAGTCCGATATGGAGCTGGAAACGATGAATCTGTTCAACGCCTTGCGCCCGACCCGTGCCACCTGCCGCTCATCCCAGTCGGCATTGCCATGGAACAAGGAAGGCGTTGCGGCGCGGCCCAGTCCGCCCGAAAGATCAAATCGGTTCAAACAAGCCATCGTTCGAATCGTCACGGGTTTGCGCATCGGGACGGCTGCATCCGCCGCGCTGTTGGCGCTTGCATTCGCCCCAGCCGCGGCGGCCTACACCCCGGACGCTCCCACCGGTCTCACTGCCACGGCGGGCGAAGGCGAGGTGGTGCTCAGTTGGAGCAAGAGCTGGATTGACAATGGCGCAGGCGAGGACGCCGATAACGATTGGTGGTTGGACGGATATCAGGTGCGCTACCGCAAGGGTGCGAGCTTCCCGAATGGCGGCGGCTGGCGGAACATCTCCGGCAGCACCTTCCGGACGACCGCCCACACGGTGACGGGGCTGGAGAACGGCGCGGACTATGTCTTCCAGATCCGCAGGGCCTACGATGTCTTTCCGCCCTGGGGGTGGTGGTATTCGAGGCAATACGGCCCGTCTTCCGGCGTCGCGGCGGCGACGCCGCGCGGTCCCGCGCTTGCCTTCGACGGCGCCGCGACGATTGCTGATCAGAGCTATGTGCAAGGCGCCGCGATTGCGGCGCTGGTGCTGCCGGCTGCGACGGGTGGCAATGGCGCGCTGAGCTACGCGCTGACGCCGACCCTGCCTGCCGGCCTTAGCCTCGACATGGCGACACGCACTGTCAGCGGCACGCCGACGGCGCTACAGGCGGCGACGAGCTACAGCTGGACTGTTAACGATACTGATGGCGACAGCGCCAGCCTGAACTTCTCTATCGAGGTGGTTGCGCCGTCCCAGCAGCTGACATTCGGCGACGCCAGCGTTCCGGATGTGGTTTGGCTTGTCTATTATGTGGAGTGGGACATGCAGCTCCCGGCGGCGACGGGCGGCGTGGGCGCGGTGAGCTATGCGCTGTCGCCGGCCCTGCCCGAGGGCCTCGCTTTCACGGCCTCGGATCGGCGGATCAAGGGTTGGGGATCGGCCAGGGGAGTGTCGGATTTCAAGACCTACACTCTGACGGCAACGGACGCGGTAGGCCAGCAGGCCTCGCTGACGTTCAAATTTAGACTTGGCTACATCCGGCCCGCCATACCGGCAAATTTTGTCGCCCAGGCGGGGAATGGGCAGGTGACGCTCGATTGGGACGATCCGGACGACCCGAATGTAGACCATTACGAACTCCGCTACAGGAAGGGCGGTGGCTTCAGCGGCGATGGCGGCTGGACCAAGATTGCCGGCAGCAGCGGCGCCACGACGAGCCATGTCGTGACGGGGCTGGAGAACGGCTCCCAATACGCGTTTCAGATTCGCTCCGCTGACGCCTTACCTGGCCACGAAGTCAATGAGAGCCAACCCTCCGTAACGGTGACGGCGACGCCGAACGCGGTTCCGGGGGCGCCGACGGGGCTGACGGCGGTCGGCGGAAATGGCCGGCTGGCGCTCGCCTGGACGCTGCCGACCAACACGACCGACATCGAGAAGCAGCAAGTGCGGTGGAAGGTCACGTCGGCTCTGCCCTTCACCGCGGGCGACGCCTGGACGGACCTTGCCGGCGACGCCACCAGTCATCAGGTGACGGGGCTCTCCAACGACATCGCCGTGAGCGTCGAGCTGCGCGCGGTGAACGGGATGGGCGCGGGGCCGGCGGCCACGGTCGCGGGCACGCCGTACCCGAAGCCGGGGGCACCTGCAGGTCTGGGAGCATTCTTGGGTAACGGTGAAATTTACCTCCGCTGGACGGATCCCAACAACCCTCACATCACGGGATACGAGTACGATCATTCGCCGGGCGACATTGGCTGGACCCTGATTGGGGATAGCAACGCGTCAACCACGACCGCGACCGTGACCGGGCTGACAAACGGCACCACCTACACGATCAGGCTCCGTGCGGTGACGGCGGACCACGAGGGTGACGTGTCCTTCATAACAGCGACTCTGGAAGAGACGCCGTCCACGCCGACGATCGATTCGGTTGTCGCTGGTGATGGCACGGTGACATGGACTGTCAGTGCGCAGTCATACGAAACCATCACCTCCTGGCAAGCCCGTCTCAAGGTCAAGGGCGCGGCAACCTATCCCATCTGGTCCAACGTGGGCGTCACGGGTTCCGGCGCGAGCAGGACGATCCAGATCGGAAATCTGACGAACGGCACGACCTATGTCGGTCAAGTCCGTGCCATGAACGGGGTGGTTGTGGGGCCGGCATCCAATGAGGCGGAAGTGACGCCGGACCTGCCGCCCTCCAGGCCGCAGGGGTTCAATCTTGTGCCGGGCGACGCGAAGGTGAATCTGGCGTGGAACGACCAGTCGAGCGAAAGCCGAATCGACAACTGGCAATACCAGCAGAAGGTCGGCACGGCCGGGTGGGGCGAATGGACCGAGATAGGTGACAGTCACAGCGCCACCACGTCCCATGCGCAAGCAGGTCTCACGAACGGCACGACCTACGGCTACAGAATTCGTGCCAGAACGATTGGCGGCGTGGTCGGCGCGGCCGCCGGGCCGTTGACGGCGACGCCGAATGCGGTTCCGGGGGCTCCGACGGGGCTGGCGGCGGTCGGGGGCAATGGCGGGCTGGCGCTCTCCTGGGCGTTGCCGACCAACACCTCCGACATCGGCAAGCTGCAACTGCGCTGGAAGGCCAGTTCGGCGCTGCCCTTCACCGCAAGCGACGCTTGGACCGACCTTGCCGGCGACGCCACCGGCTATCGGCTGACGGGGCTGACCAACGAGACGGCCTATAGCATCGAGCTGCGCGCGGTGAACGGGCTGGACGCGGGGCCGGTGGCCACGGTTGCTGGCACGCCGCAGAACCTCATGCCCTCCTTCGGCCAGGCGACGGTGGCGGGCCGGAGCTTCGCACAGAATGCGGCGATAACCGCCTTCATCCTGCCGGAAGCGACCGGCGGCGACGGGCTGCGCAGCTACGCGCTGACGCCTGACCTGCCCGCCGGTCTCGCCCTCGACATGGCGACGCGCACCGTCAGCGGCACGCCGACGGCGCTCCAGGCGGCGACGAGCTACAGCTGGACCGTGACCGACGCCGATGGCGACAGCGCCAGCCTGAGCTTCACTATCGAGGTGGTGGCGCCGTCCCAGCAGCTGACATTCGGCGACGCGAGCGTTCCGGATCTCGATTGGACGTTCGCCGGGCTGTGGAATTACCAGTTGCCAGCGGCGACAGGCGGCGCGGGCGCGGTAAGCTACGCGCTGACACCGGCCCTGCCCGAGGGCCTCGCTTTCACGGCTTCGGACCGGCGGGTCAAGGGGCGAGGATCGGCGGATGAAACATCGTGGACGTACACGACCTACACCTTGACGGCGACCGACGAGGCCGGCCAGCAAGCCTCGCTGACCTTCGAACTGAGGATAAAGTATCTCGAACCCGACAAACCCGCAAACTTCGTCGCCCAGGCGGGCGATGAGCAGGTGACGCTCAGCTGGGACGATCCGGACGATCCCCACATGACCGATTACGAACTCCGCTACAGGAAGGGCGAGCACTTCAGCGACGACAGCGGCTGGACCAAGATTGCCGGCAGCAGCGGCGCCACGACGAGCCATGTCGTGACGGGGCTGGAGAACGGCGCCCAATACGTGTTCCAGATTCGCGCAGTGTACACCTTTCGCGACTACACCAATGAGAGCTACGCTTCGGATGCGGTGACGGTGACCTTGCCAACGGTTCCGGAGGCGCCGACGGGGCTGACGGCGGTCGGCGGAAATGGCCGGCTGGCGCTCGCCTGGACGCTGCCGACCAACACGACCGACATCGAGAAGCAGCAAGTGCGGTGGAAGGTCACGTCGGCTCTGCCCTTCACCGCGAGCGACGCCTGGACGGACCTTGCCGGCGACGCCACCAGTCATCAGGTGACGGGGCTCGCCAACGACATCGCCGTGAGCGTCGAGCTGCGCGCGATGAACCGGAAGGGCACGGGGCCGGCGGCCACGGTTTCGGGCACGCCGCAGGACCTCACGCCCTCCTTCGGTACAGAGACGATCGCGAACCGGGGCGTCGTGCAGAACGCGGCGATTGCGGCGTTCGCCCTGCCGGAAGCCAGCGGCGGCGACGGAACGCTGAGCTACGCGCTGACGCCGACCCTGCCTGCCGGCCTCAGCCTCGACATGGCGACGCGCACCGTCAGCGGCACGCCGACGGCACTCCAGGCGGCGAAGAGCTACAGCTGGACGGTGACCGACGAGGATGGTGATGCGGCGAGCCTGAGTTTCACTATCGAGGTGGTGGCGCCGTCCCAGCAGCTGACATTCGGCGACGCGAGCGTTCCGGATCTCGATTGGACGTTCGCCGGGCTGTGGAATTACCAGTTGCCAGCGGCGACAGGCGGCGCGGGCGCGGTGAGCTATGCGCTGACGCCGGCCCTGCCCGAGGGTCTCGCTTTCACGGCTTCGGACCGGCGGGTCAAGGGGCGGGGATCGGCGGATGAAACATCGTGGACGTACACGACCTACACCTTGACGGCGACCGACGAGGCCGGCCAGCAAGCCTCGCTGACCTTCGAACTGAGGATAAAGTATCTCGAACCCGACAAACCCGCAAACTTCGTCGCCCAGGCGGGCGATGAGCAGGTGACGCTCAGCTGGGACGATCCGGACGATCCCCACATGACCGATTACGAACTCCGCTACAGGAAGGGCGAGCACTTCAGCGACGACAGCGGCTGGACCAAGATTGCCGGCAGCAGCGGCGCCACGACGAGCCATGTCGTGACCGGGCTGGAGAATGGCTCCCAATACGTGTTCCAGCTTCGCGCAGTATACACCTTTCGCGACTACACCAATGAGAGCTACGCTTCGGATGCGGTGACGGTGACCTTGCCAACGGTTCCGGGGGCGCCGACGGGGCTGACGGCGGTCGGCGGAAACGGCCGGTTGGCCCTCGCCTGGACGCTGCCGACCAACACGACCGACATCGAGAAGCAGCAAGTGCGGTGGAAGGTCACGTCGGCTCTGCCCTTCACCGCGAGCGACGCCTGGACGGACCTTGCCGGCGACGCCACCAGTCATCAGGTGACGGGGCTCTCCAACGGCATCGCCGTGAGCGTCGAGCTGCGCGCGATGAACCGGAAGGGCACGGGGCCGGCGGCCACGGTTTCGGGCACGCCGCAGGACCTCACGCCCTCCTTCGGTACAACGACGATCGCGAACCGGGGCGTCGTGCAGAACGCGGCGATTGCGGCCTTCGTCCTGCCGGAAGCCAGCGGCGGCGACGGAACGCTGAGCTACGCGCTGACGCCGACCCTGCCTGCAGGTCTCAGCCTCGACATGGCGACGCGCACCGTCAGCGGCACGCCGACGGCGCTCCAGGCGGCGACGAGTTACAGCTGGACGGTGACTGACGCCGATGGCGACAGCGCCAGTCTGAGCTTCACCATGCAGGTGCTGACGCCGGCCCAGTTGCTGACATTCGGCGACGCCAGCGTTCCGAAGCTGGACTGGAGGTTCACCGGGCTGTGGAATTACCAGTTGCCGGCCGCGACGGGCGGCGCGGGCACGGTGAGCTACGCGCTGACGCCGGCCCTGCCCGAGGGCCTCGCTTTCACGGCTTCGGACCGGCGGGTCAAGGGGCGGGGGACAGCCAGGTCGGCCGACGCAGGATTGGTTCGGGAGTACACGACCTACACCCTGACGGCGACTGATGCGACCGGCCAGCAAGCCTCGCTGACTTTCGAATTGAGGCTCAGTTATTACGTACCAGACAAGCCCGCGAACGTTGTCGCCCAGTCGGGCGATGGGCAGGTGACGCTCAGCTGGGACGATCCGGACGATCCCCACATGACCGATTACGAGCTCCGCTACAGGAAGGGGACGAGTATCGGCGGGCACGGCGGTTGGACCAAGATTGCCGGCAGCAGCGGCGCCACGACGAGCCATGTCGTGACGGGGCTGGAGAATGGCTCCCAATACGTGTTTCAGATCCGCGCCATTTACACCCTTTCCGGCCCTGTCTCATACACCAATGGCAGCGTCCCCTCGGATGCGGTGACGGCGACGCCGAACGCGGTTCCGGTGGCACCGACGGGGCTGACGGCGGTCGGCGGCAATGGCCGGCTGGCGCTCGCCTGGACGCTGCCGACCAACACGACCGACATCGAGAAGCAGCAAGTGCGGTGGAAGGTCACGTCGGCTCTGCCCTTCACCGCGAGCGACGCTTGGACGGACCTTGCCGGCGACGCCACCAGTCATCAGGTGACAGGGCTCTCCAACGACATCGCCGTGAGCGTCGAGCTGCGCGCGGTGAACGGTCTGGGCACGGGGCCGGCGGCCACAGTTTCGGGCACGCCGCAGGACCTCACGGTCTCCTTCGGCGACGCGACGGTCGCGGACCGGAGCCTCGCACAGAATGTGGCGATTGCGGCCTTCGTCCTGCCGGAGGCCAGCGGCGGCGACGGAACGCTGAGCTACGCGCTGACCCCCGACCTGCCTGCAGGCCTCACCCTCGATGCGGCGACCCGCACCGTCAGCGGCACGCCGACGGCGCTCCAGGCGGCGACGAGCTACAGCTGGACCGCGACCGACGCCGATGGCGACAGCGCCAGCCTGAGTTTCACCATGCCGGTGGTGACGCCGACCCATTTGCTGACATTCGGCGACGCCAGCGTCCGGGATCTGTATTGGCTTGTTTATTGGGAAGAGAGGGAGGAGCAGCTTCCGGCAGCGACAGGCGGCTTGGGCGCGGTGAGCTATGCGCTGACGCCGACACTGCCAGAGGGCCTCGCTTTCACGGCGTCGGACCGGCGGATCAAGGGTTGGGGATCGCCCAGGGGAGAGTCGGATTTCAAGACCTACACTCTGACGGCATCGGACACGGTAGGCCAGGAGGCCTCGCTGACGTTCAAATTGAGAGTTGGTTACATCCGGCCCGCCATACCGGCAAATTTCGCCGCCCAGGCAGGCGATGGGCAGGTGACGCTGAACTGGGACGACCCGGACGACCCGAACGTAGACTATTACGAACTCCGCTACAGGAAGGGTGGTGGCCTCAGCGGCGATGGCGGCTGGACCAAGATTGCCGGCAGCAGCGGCGCCACGACGAGCCATGTCGTGACGGGGCTGGAGAATGGCGCCCAATACGCGTTTCAGATTCGCTCCGCTCACATCAAACCTGGCCTCATCAATGAGGGCAAACCCTCCGTAACGGTGACGGCAGTGCCGAAGGCGGTTCCGGGGGCGCCGACGGGGCTGACGGCGGTCGGCGGAAATGGCGGGCTGGCGCTCGCCTGGACGCTGCCGACGAGCACGACCGCCATCGAGAAGCAGCAGCTGCGCTGGAAGGTCACGTCGGCTCTGCCCTTCACCGCAAGCGACGCCTGGACGGACCTTGCCGGCGACGCCACCAGTCATCAGGTGACGGGGCTCGCCAATGGCATCGCCGTGAGCGTCGAGCTGCGCGCGGTGAACGGGCTGGGCGCGGGGCCGGCGGCTACGGTCGCAGGCACGCCGCAGGATCCCACGCCCTCCTTCGGCGCGGAGACGATCGCGGACCGGAACGTCGTGCAGAATGTGGCGATTGCGGCCTTCGCCTTGCCTGAAGCCAGCGGCGGCGACGGAACGCTGAGCTACGCGCTGACGCCGACCCTGCCTGCCGGCCTCAGCCTCGACATGGCGACGCGCACCGTCAGCGGCACGCCGACGGCGCTCCAGGCGGCGACGAGCTACAGCTGGACCGTGACCGACGCCGATGGCGACGTGGCGAGTCTGCCCTTCACCATCCGTGTGGTGGCGACGGGCGAACTGCCGAGCTTCGGCTCCGAGACGATCCCGGAACTGACCTGGATCGTTGGCCATCCCGGCAGCTACAGCCTGACGCTTCCGGCGGCCACCGGTGGCACCGGCGCACTGACCTACAGCCTGACGCCCGCCTTGCCGGCGGGTGTGACCTTTGACGGTGCAACTCGGGAGCTCGCGGGGGTGCCCCGGAACGGTCCACACTACACCACCTACACTTACACGGCGGAGGATGACAGCGGCAACCGTGCCAGCCTGACATTCATCATGGACAACCCGGTTTTCAACGGTTCTGAATTTGAACCGGCGAATCTTGCTGTCGAGGCCAGCAACGGCCAGGTGACGCTGACCTGGAACGCTCCGCCCTACATCGGTCTCCAGCATTATGAGATGCGCTTCACGGATGGTGCAGGCTTCGGCGACGACGACGGCTGGACTCAGATACCCGGCAGCGACACCACGAGCCGTGTCGTGACCGGCCTGACCAACGGGACCGCCTACCGCTTCGAATTGCGTGCAATCAATACTTTTGGTGCGAGCAGGTCGATCGCCATCACGGCGACGCCGCAGGACCAGGTGCCCTCATTCGGTACAGCGACGATTGCTGACCGGAGCCTCGCACAGAATGCGGCGATTGCGGCCTTCGTCCTGCCGGAGGCCAGCGGCGGCGACGGAACGCTGAGCTACGCGCTGACCCCCGACCTGCCTGCGGGTCTCGTGCTCGACATGGCGACGCGCACCGTCAGTGGCACGCCGACGGCGCTACAGGCGGCGACGAGCTACAGCTGGACCGCGACCGACGCCGATGGCGACAGCGCCAGCCTGAGTTTCACCATGCAGGTTCTGACGCCGGCCCAGTTGCTGACATTCGGCGACGCGAGCGTTCCGGATGTGGTTTGGCTTGTCTATTATGTGGAGTGGGACATGCAGCTCCCGGCGGCGACGGGCGGCGTGGGCGCGGTGAGCTATGCGCTGTCGCCGGCCCTGCCCGAGGGCCTCGCTTTCACGGCCTCGGATCGGCGGATCAAGGGTTGGGGATCGGCCAGGGGAGTGTCGGATTTCAAGACCTACACTCTGACGGCAACGGACGCGGTAGGCCAGCAGGCCTCGCTGACGTTCAAATTTAGACTTGGCTACATACGGCCCGCCATACCGGCAAATTTCGCCGCCCAGGCGGGGAATGGGCAGGTGACGCTCGATTGGGACGATCCGGACGACCCGAATGTAGACCATTACGAACTCCGCTACAGGAAGGGCGGTGGCTTCAGCGGCGATGGTGGCTGGACCAAGATTGCCGGCAGCAGCGGCGCCACGACGAGCCATGTCGTGACGGGGCTGGAGAATGGCGCCCAATACGCGTTTCAGATTCGCTCCGCTCACGTCAAACCTGGCGCCTACATCAATGAGAGCGAACCCTCCGTAACGGTGACGGCAGTGCCGAAGGCGGTTCCGGGGGCGCCGACGGGGCTGACGGCGGTCGGCGGCAATGGCCGGCTGGCGCTCGCGTGGACACTGCCGACCAACACGACCGCCATCGAGAAGCAGCAGATGCGCTGGAAGGTCACGTCGGCTCTGCCCTTCACCGCGAGCGACGCGTGGACGGACATTGCCGCCGACGCCACCAGTCATCAGGTGACGGGGCTCGCCAACGGCATCGCCGTGAGCGTCGAGCTGCGCGCGGTGAACGGGCTGGGCGCGGGGCCGGCGGCTACGGTCGCAGGCACGCCGCAGGATCCCACGCCCTCCTTCGGCGCGGAGACGATCGCGGACCGGAACGTCGTGCAGAATGTGGCGATTGCGGCCTTTGCCTTGCCGGAAGCCAGCGGCGGCGACGGAACGCTGAGCTACGCGCTGACGCCGACCCTGCCTGCCGGCCTCAGCCTCGACATGGCGACGCGCACCGTCAGCGGCACGCCGACGGCGCTCCAGGCGGCGACGAGCTACAGCTGGACCGTGACCGACGCCGATGGCGACGTGGCGAGTCTGGCCTTCACCATCCGTGTGGTGGCGACGGGCGAACTGCCGAGCTTCGGCTCCGAGACGATCCCGGAACTGACCTGGATCGTTGCCCATCCCGGCAGCTACGGCCTAACGCTTCCGGCGGCCACCGGCGGCACCGGCGCACTGACCTACAGCCTGACGCCCGCCTTGCCGGCGGGTGTGACCTTCGACGGTGCAACTCGGGAGCTCGCGGGGGTGCCCTGGAACGGCCCGCATTACACCACCTACACTTACACGGCGGAGGATGACAGCGGCAACCGTGCCAGCCTGACATTTGTCATGGACAACCCGGTTTTCATCGGTTCTGAATATGAACCGGCGAATCTTGCTGTCGAGGCCAGCAACGGCCAGGTGACTCTGACCTGGAACGCTCCACCCGACAGCGGTCTCCAGCATTATGAGATGCGCTTCACGGATGGTGCAGGCTTCGGCGACGACGACGGCTGGACTCAGATACCCGGCAGCGACACCACGAGCCGTGTCGTGACCGGCCTGACCAACGGGACCGCCTACCGCTTCGAATTGCGTGCAATCAATACTTTTGGTGCGAGCAGGTCGATCGCCATCACGGCGACGCCGCAGGACCTCACGCCCTCCTTCGGTACAGAGACGATCGCGAACCGGAGCCTCGCACAGAGTGCGGCGATTGCGGCCTTTGTCCTGCCGGAGGCCAGCGGTGGCGACGGAACGCTGAGCTACGCGCTGACCCCCGACCTGCCTGCGGGTCTCGTGCTCGATGTGGCGACGCGCACCGTCAGCGGCACGCCGACGGCGCTACAGGCGGCGACGAGCTACAGCTGGACCGCGACCGACGCCGATGGCGACAGCGCCAGCCTGAGTTTCACCATGCAGGTTCTGACACCGGCCCAATTGCTGACATTCGGCGACGCCAGCGTCCGGGATCTGGTTTGGCTTGTCTATTGGGAAGAGAGGGAAGAGCAGCTCCCGGCGGCGACGGGCGGCGTGGGCGCGGTGAGTTACGCGCTGACGCCGACACTGCCCGAGGGCCTCGCTTTCACGGCCTCGGATCGGCGGATCAAGGGTTGGGGATCGGCCAGGGGAGTGTCGGATTTCAAGACCTACACTCTGACGGCATCGGACACGGTAGGCCAGGAGGCCTCGCTGACGTTCAAATTGAGACTTGACTACGTCCGGCCCGCCATACCGGCAAATCTCGCCGCCCAGGCAGGGAATGGGCAGGTGACGCTCGATTGGGACGATCCGGACGACCCGAATGTAGACCATTACGAACTCCGCTACAGGAAGGGCGGTGGCTTCAGCGGCGATGGCGGCTGGACCAAGATTGCCGGCAGCAGCGGCGCCACGACGAGCCATGTCGTGACCGGGCTGGAGAATGACGCCCAATACGCGTTTCAGATTCGCTCCGTTCACGTCAAACCTGGCCACTACATCAATGTGAGCGAACCCTCCGTAACGGTGACGGCAGTGCCGAACGCGGTTCCGGGGGCGCCGACGGGGCTGACGGCGGTCGGCGGAAATGGCGGGCTGGCGCTCGCCTGGACGTTGCCGACCAACACGACCGCCATCGAGAAGCAGCAGCTGCGCTGGAAGGTCACGTCGGCTCTGCCCTTCACCGCGAGCGACGCCTGGACGGACATTGCCGGCGACGCCACCAGTCATCAGGTGACGGGGCTCTCCAACGACATCGCCGTGAGCGTCGAGCTGCGCGCGGTGAACGGGCTGGGCGCGGGGCCGGCGGCCACGGTCGCAGGCACGCCGCAGGACCTCACGCCCTCCTTCGGCGCGGCGACGATCGCGGACCGGAACGTCGCACAGAATGCGGCGATTGCGGCCTTCGCCTTGCCGGAAGCCAGCGGCGGCGACGGAACGCTGAGCTACGCGCTGACGCCGACCCTGCCTGCCGGTCTCAGCCTCGACATGGCGACGCGCACCGTCAGCGGCACGCCGACGGCAGCGCTGGCGGTAACGACCTACAGCTGGACCGCGACCGACGCCGATGGCGACAGTGCCAGCCTGAGCTTCACCATCGAGGTGGCGGCGGGCGGCGGCGCCAATGCGGCCGCGCGCCAGGCCTTCGGGAAGAGCCTGGCGGGAATGGCGGCGAGCATGCTCGACGGCGCGCAGCAGACCATCGGCCAGCGGCTGTCGTCCGCGCCGGGGGTGTTCAACCTGACGCTCGCCGGGCGGCAGGTCGAGTTCGGTGCGGCATCCGAGCCGGTGGAGTTCGATTGGCGCGAACGCGGGATGGCGTTTGACGGCGACGACGACCAGCAGCGCGTCAGCTGGGAGGAGTTTCGTCGCGACAGCGCCTTCGAGATGGCTTTCAGGGAATCTGCGAGCGGCCTGGAGATGACGGCTTGGGGCCAGGGAGGGCTGACGAGCTTCCGGGCCGAGGGGGCGGCGACCTCCCATGACAACCGCATGGAGACCGGCTGGCTTGGCATGGATGCGCGCATGGGCGACGGGCTGCTGATGGGCTTCGCCTATTCGCGGAGCGCAGGCGAGACTGAAGCGAGCGACGGGGCGGGCTTCACCACCGCGCTCGACGCCGCCTGGCCCTACATGCAGCTGAAACTCGCTGGCGGGACCGAGGTCTGGACCATGCTGGGCGCGGGCAACGGATCGGTCGAATACCGACCGGCGGAGGGATCCGGCGAGAGCAGGGCCCTGGAGATGCGCCTGGCCTCGGCCGGCGGTCGTCAGCCGCTGGCCAAGCTGGGCGCGCTCGACCTCGCGCTTGATGCCGACGCGGGCTTCGTCTCGCTGGAGACCGGCGGCACGACGCGCTCGGTGACTGGCGGGCATGAGGTGCAGGTCTGGCGGGCGCGGGCGTCGCTGGAGGCTGAGCATGAGGGTTGGGGCCTCGGCAGCGCCTCGCTGGCGCCTTTCGGTTCGCTGGCGTGGCGCGGCGAAGGCGGCGACTGGCAGGATGGCTCCGGGGTGGAGGCCGGCTTCGGCGCGCGCCTCCTCGCGCCGGGCTCGCGCTTCGCGCTCGTGGCCGAGGGCCGCCATCTGGCGCTTTCCACCGGGACCGGCCATGTCGGGACGGGTGCGAGCCTGACGGCCGAGCTTGAGCCGGCGGCGGACGGCGCGGGCCTCTCCTGGTCGGCAAGCCTGGCGACCGGCCTGCGTGCCGATGGCGGGGCGATGATGCTGGCCGACGATCTGGACCATGTCGCAGCCGGCCTCGTGTCCGACGACGATCACAAGGCGTTCGAACTGGAAGCCCGCTACGGCTTCCGTCTGCCAGCGACGCACGGCCTGCTGTCGCCGCTGCTTCGTCTCTCGCATGAAGAAGGCAACGGGCGTGACATCGAAGCCGGCCTGTCCCTTCAGGCGGAAAAGGGTCGCGTCGATCTCGAACTTGCCGCCGGCCACGAGTATCGCAACGGTTCCACCGACAACACTCGCTTCCGCCTCGATCTCCGCCTCGGCTTCTGAAGCCGGGGTGGCGACGCCCGCCCCGGTTCCGACAACTCGCCGGGGGGGCACGACCCTCTGGCGCGTGGCAGCGGGATGACGACGGTCCGACCGGCGGTTGCAGCCATCCGAGTCGACTGGCCTGCTCACCGCGAAAGAGCCCCGACCGAATGGAGAAGCCATGCCGGCGTCCACTGACCGCGGCACCCGCCGGCGATCCGATCATCGCGTGGATCACCGGGGTGCCTGGTGGCAAATTTCCTGCTGGCCGTGCGCGAGTGCGCCCGGGTTCGCACAAACTCGCTTGCGCCAATTCTGGATATCCTCACGACGCGAACTCGGCGTCAAAGTCATTCAACGAACAGAACCCATCGTGGTTGATTCTCAACGCTTGGCGCCTTCCCGGCGCATCGGCGCGGATGTGGGCGGCACGCGGGGCGATGCGCTGGTGGTCGGCAAAGGTGCCGAGCACACATGAGTGCGCGCTGGAACCCGTGCAGCCCGCATTCTGGAAGAGCGCTGGCCCGACCTTTTGCCGGACCTGTTGCGGTCTGAACTGGCGGTCCGATTCTCGACCCCGCAACGTGTCGCGACACCATCGGCAGGACACCGCAAAGAAGATCGCGATTCAGATCGACAGAATTTCGTGATTGCCTCAAAGAAATCCCGGCGATAACGTTTTGTCGGGCTCGCTGGTGTGACGCATAAAGGCTCAAGGCATCCCGAGTTCCCGGGCCAAATTGGTTTCGGGGCGTTCGACAGCCGGTGTGATGGACATGTCGATTGATCTGTTGGCAAATCGATGGGGATGACCGCGTCGAAAGCGCTTGCGGAATTCGCCGTCACCGCGCAGCCTGATCCGTCACTGGCCGGGATTGTCACGAGGGCGGTGGCGGACTGTTTCGGTTGCATCCTCGCCGGTGCCGAGAGCGACGTGGCCCGTCGCGCGCGGGCCGCATTCTCGCTCGTCGGGTCGGGGAGTTCGCCGGTCTTCGGAACGTCTGAAACCCTGCCTGCATCCCATGCCGCTCTGGTCAACGCGGTTGCCGGTCACGCTTGGGAACTCGACGACTGGGAAGAACCCGGAAACACCCATCCGACCGTGATTCTGCTGCCGGCCTTGCTTGCTGCCGCGCACCTGCGTCCAACAAGCGGTGCGCGCTTGTTCGCCGCCTATTCCGTGGGCACCGAGATCATCATGCGCCTCGGCGTCGCCGTGTCGCTCGATCACTACACCCGCGGGTTTCACACGACCGCCACGCTGGGCACCATCGGCGTTGCCGGCGCGGTGGCCCGCCTGTTGTCGTTGACGCCGCTTCAGACTACCCATGCGCTGTCGATCGCCGCATCGCAGGCAACCGGATACACCATCCAGTTCGGAACCGATGCCAAGCCGCTGCAGGCGGGGTTCGCCGCGCGCGCAGGCCTCGAGGCGGCGTGTCTCGCGGCCAACGGAGCGACGGGGCAGCCGGAGGTCATCGACAATCCACGCGGTCTTGCGGGACTGATGGCACCGCATTCAACGGAGAGGTTTGGCGAACTCCCCGATAGCCTCGGCTCGCCCTGGGCGCTCGATGAGCACGGACTCGTTCTCAAGCCGTGGCCCTCTTGCGGATACACCCATCGATTGATGACGGCGGCGCTCGAGCTTCGGTCGCAGCTGCATGGAGAAACAGCAGATATCGTGGCCATCGATGCGACGTTGCCCGACTTCCACCACGCAATCCTGCCGTTTCATCGCCCGCGAAGCCGAAAGGAAGCCTTGTTTTCGGTGCCCGCCTGCGTCGCCCAGACGCTGGCTGCCGGAACGCTGACACTCGACGACAGCGCATCGGAATTCTGGACCGGCACGGAAGTCGAGCGCTTGATCGATGTCACGACAGTCACGCCGGAACCGGCGCGGAACAGGGCCCTGAACTATGACCCCGATCAACCGGATCGGCTGACAATCACCCGTTCGACAGGCGAGGTGCTGGAGGCCAGCTGTGTCTATCCGCTTGGCGCTTCGCAAAATCCAATGAGCGACGAGGAACTGGCGGACAAGTGGCACTGGGCGACGGGGCGGCCCGAGGCGGAGTTTCGGCAGGCCTTGTCATGGGTCGAGGCTTCCGACGTTGCCGGTTTCTTCATGGAGCTGTCGCGGTGAGCACGAAGCGACGCGGAAAAGGGCGCGATGCGCGCAGGCAGGCGCGCTCGGAGGGTGCCGGCCTCGGCCCGACGCAGGCAATCTGGCCAGGCATTCCCGGCGGCGGCTACCTCCCCTTGACGTCGTCCGAGGTGACCATGATCGACGAGACCGCGATGCGGATCCTGGAAACCGTCGGCATCAAGGGAGCCACCCCGTTCTGCGCCAAGACGGTCTGCTCCGCCGGTGGCAAAGTGACCGATGACGGTCGCCTCCTGATGCCGGAATCATTGGTCAGATCGACCCTCGAGCTGGCCGGTCGCGGTTTCAAACTGCATGGCACGCGACCTGAACACGACATCGATCCGTCAGGAACGCGGGTTCACTTCGGAACGTCGGGCGCTGCCGTCCATGTCATCGACAGCGAGACGGGCGAGATGCGCGACAGCACGCTGCGCGATCTTTACGACATGGCCCGGCTGGCGGATGCTCTTCCCAACATCCACATGTTTCAACGCACCGTTGTCGCCCGCGATCTGACCGACCCGCGCGAGATGGACCTCAACACCGCCTACGCGTGCCTGAAAGGAACCGCCAAGCCAACCGGAACCTCTTTCGGTTCGGCCGAGGTGATGGAGGAAGCGGTGGAGATGTTCCGCATCATCGTTGGCGGAGCCGATGCGTTGCGTGCGCGTCCGCCGGTCTGCGTGTCGACTTGTTTCATCGTGCCTCCGCTGACGTTCGCGGAAGAGGCGTTGGGCGTGATCGAGTGCGCGGCGCGCCACGGAATTCCGCTGAAACTGGTCTCTGCCGGGCAGGCCGGAGCCACGAGCCCGGCGCCGCTTGCGGGTGCGGTTGCCCAGCAGACCGCCGAAGTGTTTGCCGGGCTGGTCTATGTCAATCTGCTGAACCCGGGACATCCGGCAACTTTCGGCGCCTTGCCGTTCGTCAGCGATCTGCGGACGGGCGCGATGTCGGGAGGGTCGGCCGAACAGGGTCTCCTGATGGCAGCCTGCGCGCAGATGGCCCAGCACCATGGCCTGCCATGCGCGGTCAGCGCAGGCATGACCGACAGCAAGTTGCCGGATTTTCAAGCGGGTTACGAGAAGGCGTACACCGAATTGCTCGCGTCATTGGCAGGGGCGAACCTGATCTACGAGGCAGCCGGCATGTACGGCTCGCTCTTGGCCAGTTCGCTCGAGAGTTTCGTGCTCGACAACGACATGATCGGATCGATTCTTCGTGCCACGCGCGGCATCGAAGTGACGCCCGAGACTCTCTCGCTCGAAACCATCCGCGACGTCTGCATGGGCGGTCCGGGACATTTCCTCGGCGAAGCCCAGACTCTCGAGCGGATGCAGTCCGACTATTTCTATCCGGCCCTGTCCGACCGTCGAACGCCCCAGGAGTGGGCGGGAGCCCTCGACAAGGACCTGCTCGAACGCGCCCGTGCCCGCACCCGCGAGCTTCTTGATGCGCCGCCCCCGGACCATTTGCCACCCGAGATCGACGCGCAGATTCGAGCCAGGTTTCCGATCCGATTGGAGCTTTGAAGGCGCACTCTGCGGGCCTGATCACAAATTGTCGCGAAACTGGATTATTCGTAAAATTCGTCTTACATTTGTCACAATCACCTGTCAGTTTGCGGGTCAAGGAATCGGACATGTGCCAATGGCATTCCGGACCTTTTCACCCATCCTGTCGGAATGCGGTTGCCGAAGTTGACGCAAGTCGCAATAGGAGGTGAGACAACAAAATGACGGTCTGGACGGACCGACTTCTCGAGTGACCCCAACAGGTCAAGAGTCGGGATGTCCGCAGACCACCATGGCTCGACAGGACTGGCGGCACTTCAGTTGGACCGTCGGCTCATTCGAGCGCAATTTGACCAGTTAGGAGGAATTCAATGAAACTGGGAACCCTTGCGGGTGCCGTCGTTCTTGCGAGCGCAGGAATGGTGGCAGCCGATTGTCCGCCGGTCACGGTCGCCGATTCCATGGGCGTGCCAGCTGGCAAGTATCCGCAACAATACGAACTCTCCGAGTTCCAAGCTCTGGCTAACTGCACGCTGAGCTTTGACGAAAACCCCGACATCGGGGCTCTGAATGCCCGCATTCGCGGGAATCCGGAACTGCCGCCGCTTTCGGAACGTCTCCCCGAAGAACCTCTGGTCATGGCTCCGTACCATTCGATCGGAAAGTACGGCAGCACGCTGGACGTGCTGTCCAACGCCACCGAAGCCGGAACGTCCGACTTTCTGTCGGTGCGTCACGTCAATTTCGTCAGGTATTCCGACGATCTCCAAACCATCGTTCCGAATGTTGCGAAGGACTGGGAATGGAATGACGACTTCACCCAGCTGACCTTCTATCTTCGCAAGGGTCACCGGTGGTCGGACGGCGCTCCGTTCACCGCCGAAGACGTGAAATTCTGGTACGACAACCTCGCGCTCGATCCGAAGATCATCGAAAAGCCGAAGGATTACGTGCTGGTGGCAGGCGAGCGCATGGAGGTCGAAGTCATCGACCCGCAGACGGTCCGGTTCAACCTTCCGGCGCCGAAGCCGGGGCTTCTCGCGCACTTCGCGACGTCCTTTGCCCAAGGGTTCCAGCCCAAGCACTTCCTTGGCAGATACCACCCAGATCTGAATCCGGAAGCGGATGCGCTGGCCCAGGAAGCGGGTTTCGAAAACGGCCTGGCAGTCCTGTCGGCCTATTTCGGCAACTCCGACTGGACGGACACCCCGTCCCCGTTGCTCAACAGCCCGGACAAGGTTGGCAATCTGCCGGCAGATGTGGTTCCGACCCTCGAGTCGCACATCTACACGGCAGACACGCCCGACGGACGTCATCTGGTCGCCAACCCGTACTTCCACCAGGTCGACACGGCCGGCAATCAGTTGCCGTACATCAGCGAGCAGGACGAGATCTATGCCAACGACAACGAGGTTCGCATCCTCAAGCTGGTCAACGGCGAAGCCGACTACAAGTCGCAGTCGCTGCAGTTGCCGTCAGCACCCCTGCTCCTGGAAAACCAGGAGTCCGGTGACTACACGGTCGATCTGAGACCCGAGATCACGCTGGCGAACTTCTCGTTCAACGTCACGCACGAGAACCTGGAACGGCGGAAGGTCTATGGCGACCTGAGGTTCCGCCAGGCGATGTCACTGGCGATCAACAGGGACGAGCTGAACGAAATCGCCTTTTTCGGTCTCGGCACCCCACGGCAGTACATCGGCTTCTCGCCGAAGCCGGAGTTTGTCGACGATGCGTGGCTGTCCCACTACATCGAATACGATCCGGGCCAGGCGAATGCGCTTCTCGACGAGATCGGCATGATGGATGTGGATGGCGACGGGTTCAGGGAATTGCCGAATGGCGAAAAGATCGTCGTCAACATGCAATTCTCGACCCAGGGCATCGCTGGACAGGTCGTTGAACTGGTCGGCCAGTACTGGGCCGATGTCGGTCTGCAAACGACGGTCAAGGAAGTGACGCCCGACGAGTACAGAAGTGCCCAGTCGGCCAACCTTCTTGACGTCGGCATGTGGCGCAAGAGCCAGCCGCTGGCCATCGTTCTAGGCAACAACGAACTCTGGGTCCCGCCCTTCGAGAACTATTTCGGCCATCGGACCGGGATGCTCTGGGCAGAATGGGTGGATTCGGGCGGCGCCAATGGCGTCGAACCGCCTGACTACGTCAAGCAGCTGATCGAGGACATCAATGCCTTCCAGTCGGCTGATTCCGAATCGGACGAGTTCAGGATGCTGGGTTCGCGAATGGTCGAGAACATGGTGTCCAACCTGCTGTTCATCGGCACGGTCCAGGCCCCGGCTCCCATCTACCATCGAAATGCCCTGAAGAATTTCGAGGTGATGAAGACCCATTCGTACGAATACTACCGGACCTACCCGTATCGGGCGACCCAGTGGTATCTCGACGAGTGATCTGAGCGACAACGACATGGTGACGGGCACCCAACCAACGGGTGCCCGCCTGCCTATTTTGACCTGCCCGAAATGACCATCAGGTCTTGTGGATGTGCGGCGCGTCTGATTGAAATGCGCGCAACATGATCCAGTTTCTCCGATTTGCCGTCTTGAGGGCCGTGATGGCCTGCATCACGCTGGTCCTCGTTTCCTTCATCGTGTTTTCGCTGATGGAACTGGTGCCGGGTGACTGCGCTGAACGCTACCTGGCGTTCAAGAATACCCAAGGCCAGCAGATCACCGTTCAGGACATCGACGCCGAACGGGCGCGCCTGGGGCTCGACCGACCCTTTGTCGTGCGCTGGGTGACCTGGCTCGGCAACGCCTTTCGCGGGGATTTTGGTGACAGCTGCATCCTGCGGGTCAACATCAACAACCTCTTGGGAGAGAAGTTCTGGCTGTCGCTGGGCATCTGCCTGACGGCGCTCGTTCTCGCCTATCTTGTCGCGATTCCGGTCGGCATCATTTCGGTCACGGCCAACAGCCCGATCTTGAACAACTCCCTCCGGCTGGTCAGCTACCTCGGCCTCGCATTGCCGAACTTCCTGCTGGCGCTGCTGATCATGCTCTTTGCGACGATCTATTTCGGGGAAAGCCTGACCGGGCTCTTCTCGAAGGAATACAGGGATGCGCCTTGGTCCTGGGATCGGGTCCTGGATTTTCTCTCCCATGTCTGGCTGCCGGTCTTCATCCTCGGGTGGTCGGCGACCGCTTTTGCCATCCAGACGGTCAGGGCGCTGATGTCCGACGAGATCGGCAAGCTCTACGTGACGGCCGCCGAGGCACGGGGTGTCGCGGGGTGGCGGCTTCTGTTTCGCTACCCGGCCCGGCACGCGTTCGGACCGATCGTCAATTCGCTCGGCTTCGATCTCAACCGGATCTTCAACGAACTCCCGGTGGTGGCGCTGATCATGACCCTGACGGAAGCCGGGGCCCTGCTGATCGAGGCGCTGGCGCGTTCCAACGACCAGCAGCTCGCCGGCGCGATCATCTTTCTTTTGACCGCAAGCATTGTGACCCTGAATTTCCTGACCGACATTCTGCTTGCGCTGACCGACCCGCGGGTTCGCCGCAGCATCCTGGGCTGAGACGATGAGCGAGACCCCCATGCAAGAAACCCAGCAAACGGTTCCGAAAGCAGCGGACCAGGTCGCCGCCGACGGCAGCCCCAGCGGCGGAACCGATCCCAACATCGATCAAAGCCGTCGGGAAGCCTATTTCACGGCATCGCAATGGCAGCTGGTCTGGGCACGGTTCCGAAAGATCCGCTCGGCGATGATCGCCGGCTACATCCTGATCTTCCTGGTCATCTGTGGATTGTTCGCGCCGTTTCTGTCGCCCTACAACCCGACCATCGCGGGACGCGACAAGGAATATCAGAACGGCGCGCCGCAGATTCCGAAGTTCTGCGACGAAAACGGCTGTTCGCTGCGTCCGTTCATCTACACGTACGAGCGAAGCCGATCGATCGAGACGAATTTCCGCTGGGTCACCGAGGCCAACAGGGACAAGCGCCGCTATGTCGTCCTGTTCCCGAAAGGGAGCGAATACACCCTGTTCAGGATTCCGTTCCTCAAGTTCGACCGCCACCTGTTCGGCGTCGACGAGGGCATGATTCACATCTTCGGCACTGATTCAGGCGGCAAGGACATCTTTTCGAGAACCCTGCATGCCATCAACACCTCGCTCGCGGTGGGCACCATCGGGGTGATGATCGCCTTTGTCCTGGCTTTGATCATCGGCGGGGTGTCCGGCTACTACGGGGGGTGGCTGGATTCGGTCATCCAGATGTTCACCGACAGCGTTCGCACGATCCCGGCGATTCCGCTGTTCATGGCGCTCGCCGCCTTCGTTCCCGACGAATGGAGCGCCGAGACCCGGTTCTTCTTCATATCGATCATCCTCGGTTTCATCGGCTGGCCGACTCTGGCCCGAAGGGTGCGGACCCACCTGCTGTCCGAACGCAACCAGGAATACGTGCTTGCGGCGAAGCTGTGCGGGGCCTCGGGCGGCCACATCATTCGACGGCATCTTCTGCCGAGCTTCACCAGCTACATCATCGTCGACCTGGTGATATCCTTTCCGTACATGGTGCTGTCCGAGACCGCGCTCAGCTTCATCGGTCTTGGCTTGAAGGATCCGGTGAATTCGCTCGGGGTCATGCTGCAGAACGTGACCAACGCGGACGTGCTGCTCAACTACCAGTGGTATTTCATCCCGGTGATCTTCTTCATCACGCTTGTCATGGCCTTCGTCTTCGTCGGTGACGGGTTGCGCGATGCGGCGGATCCCTATTCGGACGTGTCACGATGAGCGCGCTTGTCGACGTCGAGAACCTGACGCTTCAGTTCGACACTGACGAGGGGCGGATCACCGCCGTCGAGGACATGTCGTTTTCGATCGAGCCCGGCCACGTGCTGGGCCTGGTCGGCGAGAGCGGTTCGGGAAAATCCGTGACCGCCAAGTCGCTGATGAAGCTGAATCCCTCCAACGCGGTCTATTCCGAGAATTCGCGCATCACTCTCCATCTCGACAGCGGTCCGGTCGACGTTCTGTCGCTGAAGTCCTCGCGCGAGCTGCAGGTCGTTCGCGGCGGTTCGATCTCGATGATCTTCCAGGAACCGATGGCAAGTTTCGCACCGGCAATCACGATCGGCAGCCAGATGGTTGAACAGCTGCGCATTCACACGGACATGTCCGCTCCCGAATGCCGGAATCTGTCCATCGAGATGCTCGAGCGGGTCGGAATCTCCGAAGCAGCACGACGTTTTGACCAGTACGCGTTCGAGTTGTCCGGCGGGATGCGCCAGAGGGCCATGATCGCGATGGCGCTCTCGACCCGGCCGAAGCTCCTGATTGCCGATGAACCGACCACGGCGCTCGACGTGACGATCCAGGCGCAGGTTCTGGATCTCATGAAGGATCTTGTCGCGGAATTCGGCATGGCGATCATCTTCATCACCCATGATCTCGGGGTCGTCGCCCAGACCGCCGACACGGTGGCCGTCATGTATCTCGGGCGCCTGGTGGAGTACGGGCCGGTTCGTTCGGTCATCCATGATCCGTGCCATCCGTACACGAAGGGCCTGATTGCGGCGCTGCCCAGGATCGACGATCTCGATGCGCCCCTCACGCCGATACCGGGCGATATCCCGTCGCCGCTGGAGCGACCGCGAGGGTGCGTGTTCTCGACGCGTTGCCAGTCGGTCGTGGGCGATGCATGCCGTCAGGCGATCCCGGATTTCTTGACAATCGATTCTGGTCACAGCGTCGCCTGCCACATCTTTGATGGCGCGAAGAGCGAGGGGGTGCCCCATGGCGGATGACAACATCCTCATCTCGGCACGTTCGCTTTCGGTCCATTTCCCGCTCGGGGGCGGGCTCTTTCGACAGAAGGCCGTGGTCCGCGCGGTCGAGAACGTCAGTCTCGACATCGTCAAGGGCAGTTTCCACGGGCTGGTCGGGGAGTCGGGATCAGGAAAGACCACGCTGGGTCGTGCCCTGCTCCATGCTGCGCCAATCAGCGAAGGCGAAGTGGTCTACAGCGACGAGGACGTCACCTACGAGCTGACCGCCGTCACGCCGAGCGATCTCAAGGACTACCGCCGCCGTGCCCAGTTGATCTTCCAGGACCCTTACGCCGCCCTGTCTCCGAGAATGACGGTTCGCGACATCATCGCGGAGCCGCTGGAGGTGATGCGGTTGACGAAGTCCCGCGAAGAAACCGACCTCAGGGTGCGCGACATTGCCGGCAGGTGCCGGTTGAACCTCGAGCATCTTCGGCGGTTTCCGCACGCCTTCTCTGGAGGGCAACGGCAACGCATCTCGATCGCGCGAGCGCTGGTGTCCCGGCCGCGCTTTGTCGTTGCCGACGAAAGCGTGGCGGCGCTGGATGTCTCGATCCAGGCTGACGTTCTCAATCTTCTCCAGGCGCTTCAGGACGAGCTGGGCCTGACCTTCCTGTTCATCAGTCACGATCTGAGTGTCGTTGCGCGAATCTGCGATCACGTTGCGCTGATGTATTGCGGACGGTTGGTGGAGACGGCGCCGACCCGATCCCTCTTCAGTACCCCGCGTCACCCCTACACGCGTGCGCTTCTGTCGGCGATCCCGTCGCTTGATCCCGACGACAAGGGACGGGCGCAGAAGCTCGAAGGGGAGATTCCGTCACCGACCGATCCACCACCGGGTTGTCGGTTTCAGACCCGATGTCCATATGTGGTCGATGTCTGCCGCAAGGTGGAACCGGCCCTCGAGACCGTCGAACACGAGCATGACGTTGCGTGCCACCGTTGGAAGGAACTCGCGAACACGGGCGCGCTGTCGATGCAGGCGCCGGCGACCGGATAGACGGTCTGGCATGACGCACCTCCCGGCACCTGTTCTGCGCGAAGTCAACGGGTCCATGGATGCTGTCAGCGGGCGCAAGCGGACATCCGGGTACGGACCGACCTCGGATGCGTTTGCCGCCAGAATCGATTCATTGAAGGGACTGAATCTGCGATGAGCCAGGTTCGCAACGTTCTCCTGCTCGTGATCGATCAAATGCGTGCAGATTGTTCGGGCACGGTCGAGGTTCCATCCCCTCTCGCCGGTATCGGGCGGATGCCCAATCTCGATGCCCTGCGATCCGATGCGGCGAGCTTCGAGCGGCATTATTCCGTGACCACCCCGTGCGGGCCCGCGCGCGCGAGCCTGCTCACAGGCCTCTACGCGATGACGCACCGCATGGTGCGCAATGCAACGCCTCTTGCCCACGGAATCGACAACATCGCGACGGAAGTGCGGAAATCCGGCTACGAGCCGCTCCTGTTCGGATACACCGACACCGGACCCGACCCCAAGGTTCACTCGCCGGCAGATCCCGAACTTCGATCCTACGAGCGCGTCATGACGGGGTTTCGCGAGATCGTCGAAGCCCGGCTGGAGGAGAATCACGCGTGGAGAGGATACCTTCATTCTCGGGTCGACGATCTCCCGCCGTTCGAGAAATTTTTTGCACCGCGCGAGTTCGACCCCGATCGGGGGCCGCGTCCCGACGATCCGGCATTCTACGACGCGCATGACAGCGACACGGCGTTCTTGACGGACCGGTTTCTTGACGAGATCGCCTTTCGCGAGGGTTGGCTGGCTCATCTCACCTATCTTCGCCCGCACCCGCCGCTGATCGCGCCAAGACCCTACAACCGGATGTACCGGGCCGAGGAGATGCCGCGACCCACGCGATTGGAATCGAAGGCGGCAACCGCGTCCGTGCATCCCTTCTTGGCGGCGGCGATGAACCACGACTGGATCAACGCAATGGTCGAGGGCTACGATGCACAGCTGGATGACGATGACCCCGACGATGTCGCGTGTCTTCGAGCGGTCTATCTCGGGCTTGCGAGCGAGGTGGATCATCACGTCGGCCGGGTGATTGCCTGGCTGAAGGATTCGGGCAGATACGACAACACGCTGATCGTGATCACGGGTGATCATGGCGAGATGCTCGGCGATCACTACATGTGGGCAAAGTACAGTTTTCACGATGCTTCCTTCCATGTTCCGCTGATCATCCGCGATCCGGACCGGCCGGAGTCGCATGGAACGCGCTTTTTTGACTTCACCGAGTCCGTCGATGTCGCGCCGACGATTCTCGACTGGATCGGACGCGAACCGCCGCGCGGGATGGACGGCAGGTCGTTGCTCCCCTTCCTCTCGGGCGACGGTCCGGGCGCCGAGCGATGGCGTGATCACGTCTATTGCGAGTTCGATTACGGCGAGCCCGATGAACCGACACTTTGGCAACGTGAACTGGGCTTGTCGCTACGCGAGGCGAATTTCGCGATTCTCCGCGAAGAGCGTTACAAGCTCGTTCACTTCAACGGCGGCCTGCCCCCGCTCCTGTTCGACCTGCAGTCGCCCGGCGGCGAGTCGGTCGATCTGGCAGGGGACGCCGCCTACGCGGAGACGCTGCTGCGCATGACGCGCAAGCTGCTCGACCACCGGATGCGATTCCAGGACCATCGGCTCTCGGACACGAAGCTGACCGCGACCGGGGTGGTCAACGCCCCGGCCTGAGAGGTCGTGAAACGGAGATCGTTTCCGGCTCCATCGAGAGCCACCAACGCCGACGATCTCAACGATGCGGAAGGCTTGGCCTTTGTTGTCGAATTCGGTCGATCCCACGCACGCGGACCATCGTTCGCCGTTCCAAAGTGGACCAAACGACCAATCTTGGTTAGGTGGAGAGCTCGAACGGATGGCAAGAGGAGGTTCGATTGGCCACGCGTGTCGACTTCAAGCGTCGTGTTGCGGACTTTGCCAAACTCGAGGGTGAGGCAACGATCAGCATCGGGACCACCGGTTTTGCGGGAGACGGCGATCGTCTGTTTCTGAACTTCGACGATGTCGGCATCCTGTTTTCGCACGACGATGCCGAGGCGTTTCTTGCAGGAGCCTTGCGCGCTGCGCGACGCTTGGGCCAGGAGATTCCCGATTCCGAGAGCGCGTGAGCCGTTCGCGAGTGATCCGCGTCGTGGCGGGCGGTTGTCCCGGGAGCCCTTGGTTCAGCAATTTCCGCACCGTGGCTGCCGTGACAACCGGCCCTGGGAACGCGAGGATTGATCGATACAAATGACTGACCCCGTCCTTCATTCAGCAGATCCTGAACCCCTGTCCACGGGAATACCCGAGGGCGTGCGCGTTTGCGTGATTGGCGATGTCCACGGTAGATCGACAGAATTTCGCGAACTTCTGGAACACCTTGTGAAAGGCGCAGGCGACCATGACCGAAACCTGCTGATTCAGCTCGGCGACCTGGTCGACCGGGGCCCGGACTCCCTGGGGGCTCTCGACATCGCGACTGATGTTGTCGACGACCCGCAGAGGTGGGGATTTGACGAAGTGGTTCCTCTGATGGGGAATCACGAACAGATGCTGCGTCTCGCCCTCGAGGGGTTGCCGGATTTCGATCCGTGGATCTGGCTCCACAATGGTGGAGTCGATGTGCTTGATGAACTCCGTTTGCGCGCGCCACCTGACATTTTCAGACGACTCGGTGGGTCGCGGCGGGAATCGGTTCCGCTACAGGATCAGATCAATCGGGAATTTGGCGAGAATCTCGTCGCGTTGCTCGGCGAACGGAGGGTGAAACACCTCGAACAGCTGCAACCACACATCCGCATGGGTCGATTGCTGTTCGTGCATGGGGGGGTCGATCCCGAGATCGAGACCGAGGAATTCCTGTCCATTCCGTGGCATGAACTGACTGAACACCACTGGGCCTGGATGCGCTATCGATTCCTGAAGCACCCCGAACCGGTCAAGGATCACGTGGTGGTCCATGGCCATACGCCGGTCAGATTCGGGAAGCCTTCCGAATCCGTCGAAGAGATCATCGGTCCGCATCTGCTCGAAGGCGGCAAGATCAACCTTGATGGCGGGAGCTTTGCATCGGGCTGTGTCGTTGCCGCAGAATTCACGGCGACCGACTACAAGATCACCGTTGCGGCCGGACAAAAGGACAGGCGTTGATCGACGGGAAGTTGCCCGGTCGCGAGCATCCTCCGCTACACCAATTCTCTCTCGCGCGTTTTTCGCGAAAGCGGTTTTCTCAACGCGCCTGAAAACCCTGTTTCAGTCGTGATAGAGCGATGATCGGCCGCCGTCGATGACGATGGTCTCGGCGTTGATGAACGGCGCTTCGTCCGAGGCAAGAAAGACCGCGGTCATTGCCACTTCCTCGGGGGTGCCGATTCGCCCGGGGGGATGCAGGCGTTCAGCCTTGGCGCGCTCTGCTGCCGGGTCGTCGAAGCCGTTCCAGAACTCGCGGGCCGCTTCGGTGTCGATGTAGCCAGGAGCGATGGCGTTGACGCGGATGCCCTCGGCTGCGTACTCGATGCCGAGTGCGCGGGTCAGACCCACGAGGCCGTGCTTTGCCACCGGGTAAGGGAAGGTGTGCGGAATGATTCTGAAGCTGTGAGAACTGGCAATGTTCACGATGCTGCCACGACCCTGTTCGCGCATCGGCGGCAACACGGCCTCCGCCATCGCCCAGCAGGCCTCGAGGTCGAGAGCCATGCAGTGGGCCCACCGTGACCGAGGCAACTCATGGGGCCGATAGAACACGTTCTCGCCCGCGTTGTTGACGAGAATGTGGGGCGCACCGAGTTCAGCCGCAACGATCTGCATCAACCGGTCGATGTCACCCTGCTTGGTCACGTCAGTTCGCACGAACAGACCTGATATCTCGGACGCCACCGATGCGCCGGTCACCTCGTTTCGTTCCGCAACAACGACCTGCGCGCCTTCGGCGGCGAAGGATCGCGCGATCGCCTCACCGATTCCCTGACCCGATCCGGTGACGATTGCCAGCTTCCCAGACAGTCGGTTGCCCATCGCTTCGCTCCACTTCGGAATTCCGGTGACGTTCCCCCGAACCTTCTTGATGACTCGGTCGAAGGATCATGTGTCCGCATCCTTGCCAAAGACATGCCTGGCACCGAACGGGCCAAGCGCCTCAGCCCACCGCTCGACGATCGTCAAACCGAATTCGGTTGGGGCCATTGCCGGAGATCGGTCGTGAATCGGGGTGTTCGTCCGAGCTCCGTAGACGCGTTTGCCGTAGCAGACGAGGAACTCGACCGACTGCATCATGAAGGTCATGGCGGGCAGGACCGTTCGGTAGATGGCCTCGGCCTCGTTTTCGTTGCCGCGTGACCAGGCATCGAAAGCTGCCTTGCTGTGGTCGATCACGTCTGGCGCCAGCACGAAACCGGATGCTCCTGCGCGCAGGCAGTCGGTCAGTTCCAGACCACCGCGTCCGTTCAGCACCGTGAGGTTTCGACTGCCGCCGCGAACCAGTTCCGCAAGCTCGACCGCAGGGATCTCGGCCTTGATCAGCGAGAAATTCGGGTTGGAGGCAACCAGTTGATCGATTTCCGGGTTGCTCAGCGAACGTCCGAGAAATGCCGGGGCATTCTGTATCGCGAAAGTCGCGTCGAACCCGTCGGCGACCCGCAAGAAGAAATCGAGATCGGTCTGTCCTGGCTCGAGGCCTTGGGCAGGGGGCTGCAGGATCAGCCAGTCCGCGCCGTTTGCAAGCGCGAATTCGACCATGTCACGCTGGGCCTTGACGTTGTTGCCGCTGACGGTAACCGAAAAGGGCAACCGACCGGCCACATCCCCCGCAATCCAGACGACCAGATCCCTTTGCTCGACGACGGACAGTTTCTGCACTTCGGTTGCAAGGCCGAGGATGGTGATTCCGTCCACGCCGAAACCCGTCAACGCCTCGACCTGGCTGCGCATCACGCCTCGGTCCAACTGGCCCGAACGGTCGAAAAGTGCATAGAGCACCGCGTGAACACCGCCATATGGTTTCATTGCTTCAGCGTCGTTCTTGTCTGGGGCGTCGACGTCTTCCTGTCGATGACGCAAACGCGGTTGCAGTGTCTGCAGGCACCTGCCTAGCCTATGGCACCCTAACGCCACAGGCTTGGCGAAAACAGCGAAAACGCGACAGGGCAAAGACCTGACGAGCGGCCTCGTCGGAACGAGAGAGGCCCAATAACCGGCACCTGAGAGTGAGTTCGCGCAGTCCCAATCACTGTTTGCGAGTTTCTTGGCAGCCGTTTCGCTTTCCTTGGAGACGCCAAAACCCAAAAATGCGGTTTCGCCGCAAGTCGACACGGGTGAGGTCAACAGGATTCGCGCGACCGCCGTTGACGGCGTCACGTCGGAGCTTGCAGCTTTGGACAAGTCGTCGACCGAGCGAGAACAGGGACGCGCCTGCGACCAAGTTTGACGACGACAGAGGCTCACGGCCATGTTGACGCATGCCTGAAATCGAGAAAACGACCGACAAGCGCAACGATGCACAGCCGACCAAGACGTCAGATGACGAGTTGCTTGCTGCCCTCCAAACGTTGCGTCCCGGCGACATGAGCATCTTCGTCGCAGGTCGCTTCAGCCCGTTCAACATACGAGTGCAACACCTGAGATCGCGGATGGTCTGATGACATCTTTCGGATTGTTTGGTCACGGGTTTTTCTCCCCGGCTTCGGGAAGGAGAAGGCGGAAATCCAATCCGCAGGTCGGGTCGGACCGAACACGACTCGGTTGCAAGAACCGTTGTCAAGCGTGGTCGACTCGGCTTGTCATATTGTACGTCAACTCTCCGATTGACCTAAAATCGACCAATACCTGACGACGTATCGACAAAAGGTCGTCTTCACTGCGGCATTTGCGCGTTGCTTTGCCAACGAACGAGCCCACTGCCAGTCGCTGGACCGCAAGAGTTCAGTGAGGGCGTGATGGCGCATCCTCCGAGGCAGGTTTGGCCTGACAACTGCGTTCGGTTTCAGCTTTTGCGGTTGCATGCCGCGCTCGGCAACCCCGTCACGTCGTGGTCTTCGAGGACATGGATTGCGCACCCCAACTCTGGAGGAGTCTCGGTCAGTTCGCCGAAAACAGCACCGAGAAAAAATCGCTGGATTCCGGTCATGCCCAACATTATTGATATTGTGAATTTCGGACACGATCCAACGATTGGAGACCATGTGCCATGATTATGCGTTCCTCATTTTCGACTTGCCACAACATCGGCTCAGCATTGGCCGCCATCGCAGACATCTCTTCATTGCGCACGGTTGGAGAGCGGTTGATTGCGGCACTGCCCCTCGGCGCGGCTATCTTGATCGGAAGTACGGCGATTGCTGAGGCGGGAACGCTGACCTTCACGTTCACCGATGACGGTACGAACTCCACCATCACCCCTTCGGGAAGTTTGGATCTCTCAGATTTTACCAAGGGAGGCACTGCAGATGACCAGGGCACTGGGCGGTTAATCATAAACAACTGGAACAACAAGTTCAGGTTTTTTATTGATTACAGACCCACCAAAAAAACAGTACAAGAATTCAGCATCCCAGATCCCAAAATCGAGGGAGGCTGTACTTTAGAAGACGGGAAAAATTGGGTGGACTTTACGAAAGATAATTTCAATTCTGGCTTTTCGTTTCAACTCAGTAAATTCGACAAAAAGTTGGGGCTTAATGATGAATGGCTGAATGGTGACGACACTGCATACACGGTGCCCAGCACTGCGTCGGGCGCCACGTTCAATGGTCCGTTGTCCGACAAATTTGGAGTGAGGGACGACGACTTCATTTTGACAATCACAATCGGCGACGAAAAGGTGATTTTCACGACTGTCAATCCCACGCTACCGCCAACCACGCCCACCGGATTCAAGGCGATTGAAGGCGACGAAATGGTGAGGTTGGAGTGGGCAAACCCGAACTACTCCTCCATCACCAAATATCAGATCAATCAAAAGACGGGCGACGGAAATTACGCGGGCTGGAAGGACATAACCGCTAGCGACGCGTCAACCACCAGCCATAACGTCACCGACTTGACCAACGGTACGACATATGCGTTCAGGGTACGCGCAGTAGTGGATTCCTGTTACAGTGACGAGACAGCTGAGGTGACGGCGACGCCGAATGTTGGCCCCGGCCAACCTCAGAATTTCAAGCTGACGCCGGGCAGACGGGCGGTCAAGTTGACCTGGATGGATCCTCTGCCGGGGGGCATTTCTGTCGGCAGTTGGGAGTATCAGGCAATTGTGGGTCTCTACCAGTCCAACGACACGATCGATTGGGACAAATGGGGCAACAATTGGACCGCTATCGCCCCCGGCGACATCACGACGTCAGCTGACGGCACCAAGGAGTTCACCCACACCAATCTCAACAACAACACGGCGAGACAATACCGTCTTCGCGGTCTCAGCGCAGGCGGTTCGCCCGGTCTGTACGCCGAGTCGTCGCAGCACGTGACGCCGCACGAAGAGCCACAGCCGCCTGGGGCTTTCTCGGTGGGACCCAACGACGGCGGTGCGAACCTCAGTTGGGACAAGCCCAGCAATCTTCACAAGGCTATTGCCACCACATACGAGTACCAGCAAAGCGAAGGCAATCAGAACAATTTTGGCGACAAATGGCAGGAAATTCCGGGCGGCAAGGACGCAAGGGAGTACGACGTCACCGGACTCACCAACGAGACGACCTACTACTTCAGGATCCGCGCGCGCACGGCGGCTCATGAAGGCCAAGTGTCGAAGACTGAGAGCGCCACGCCCAAAGTGGCGCCCGCCACACCCGTGTTGGGCGATCCGGTGCCCGGCAACGGAGAGGTCAAGCTGGTCTGGACCTACACACCGAACAATGCAGAGTTCGGCCATTGGCAATACCAGTTGAGAGTAAGCGGCACCACCGCGTGGGGCAACTGGGAGGAGATGAGAGGCGTTACTGAATCCGGCAGGGAGTACACCGTCGATTCCAATTCCGATCCCGATCTCGTAAACGGCACGACCTATGATTTCCAGATTCGCGCGAGTACGACCAACGGCGTGGGCAGCGAGCCAAGCAACTTCATATCCGCCACGCCGGCTGCCCCGCCGGAAAAACCGGCGGGCTTCAAGGCGGAAGCGGGCGACCAGCAGGTGACGCTGTCGTGGACCGGGCCGAAGAATGACCACATCATCAGGTACGAATATCAGCAGAAGGAGAGCAGCGGCAACTTCGGCACTACTTGGGAGAAGATGAACCTGACAGGGGACGTCGCGGCCGCAAGAGAATATGTCGTGACCGGATTGACCAACGGCACCGCCTACACCTTCAGGATGCGCGCGGTGACGGTGGGCGGCGAAGGCACGATGTCCAATGATTCGGCTTCGGTGACGCCCGACAAGACGCCCCGCAAGCCTTCGGGTTTCAAGCTGGAGCCTGGCGACGCAGAGATCAAGCTCGTCTGGAACGACCAGTCCGACGACGAAGCCAGCATCGTGAAATGGCAATACAAGGAGAAGGTTGGCGATGCCGCTTGGCCCACTGCCTGGACCGACATTGTCGCCAGCGACAAGAGCACCAAGGAACTTGAGCGCACTTCGCTCACCAACGGCATCAAGTATGGCTACCGCATTCGTGCAGTGGCGACAAACGACAAATTCGGCCCAAATAGCGACGACCAGTTTGCCACACCGGCGGGGCCGCCGGCGGCGGCGGTACTGACCGCAGAGGCGGGCGCAAGGCGGGTTACGCTGTCTTGGACGCTTGCCGCGGATGCCAGCATCGAGAAGTGGCAGTATCAACAAAGCGTGCGCACAGGTGAGACGGCCACAGGTGAAACGATTTGGTCCGACTGGCCGAAAGACGACGCCGACGCCGACATATGGACCGACATGACGGGCAGCAATGCGTCGACGCGGAGCTACACAGTGCGCGATCTCACCGGCGACATCGAGCACCGGTTCCGCATCCGCGCGGTCGGCTATGGCGGAGACGGCGCGGCATCGGTCGCCGTGGAGGCGACGCCAGAACCAGGGCCGGCAGCGGAAGAAGAAAAACGGGTGCTGAAGCAGACGATGGCGGCGGTGGCGCAGGCCACGCTTGCCAGCGCGGTGGACACCATCGGTCATCGCTTCGATGCGGCACCGAGGGCGAATACCCTGACACTGGCCGGGCGAACGGTCGGTGGTGCCCAGGACACCCCCGAGGTGGCCATGGCTTCCGATGAAGAGGAAACGGTTTTCGGGACCGATCCGTGGGCGGACGCAAGGCTTGCACGCGACAGCATGGAGCCGTGGAACGATGCACATCTCCAAGCTCAGCGGATCGACGAGAATTCCCTCCTGTGGAACAGCGGGTTCACCCTGGCGCTGTCAGAGAACGGCTCGGGAGGTTCAGGCTGGACGCTGTGGGGACGCGGCGACTGGCTCGGCTTCGAGGGCGTCGATGGCACTGAAAGCTGGGACGGCAAGCAATGGACCGCGTGGCTGGGTGCCGACACGCGCATGAGCGAGCGCGTGATGGCCGGGCTGGCGGTGTCGCGCGGCGTCGTCGAGACCGACTACACGCTTGACGGGGAATTCGAAGGCACGCTCGAGACGTCGCTGACGGCTGTCTGGCCGTATGTCCAGATGACAACGGGTGAAGGCAGCGCTGTCCGCCTCGTTCTTGGAGCGGGAACCGGTGATGCCGAACATCGCGGGTTCGACGAAGAGGTCGAAGAGGCAAGCCTGTCGCTCATTGCGGGTTCGGTGAGCGGTCGTTTCCTGATGACCCGGAGCGGCAATGCGTCGATTTCGGCCATCGGCGGTGCGAGCATGGCTCAGATCAAGACCAACGGAGAGGCGGCGACATCGTCGATTGCCGGTCTGAAGGCGAACAGCTGGAGGGTGCGTGCCGGCGTGGAAGCTGCGCATGACGGCTATCCCATGTCTTCCGAATCGGGCTGGATGATGGCCCCGCGTGGATCGGTGTCCGCTCGACAGGACGGGGGCGACGGGGTGACCGGCACCGGCATGGAAGTCTCGGCAGGCGTCCGGATGACGGCACCTGACGGGCGCATCAGTCTGGATGCAAGCGGTCACTGGCTGGCTGCGCACTCGAAGAACGGCACTAAGGAGTGGGGTGCGAGCCTCGAAGCACGCATGAACGCGGGAACGGACGGGCGCGGACTGTCGCTGGCCCTTGGAACCGACTGGGGACACCAACAGCAGGGAGGCGCGCTGACCCGCGAGAAACTGTTTGAAGACGAACAGCAGAGCGAGCCCCAAGGCCTGTCGCTCACGGCGCGCTCGGGCTATGGCTTCGCGATGTCGGGCGGCTTGCTGACCCCATTTGCCGAAATGGCGTACGGGGGTGACGAAGCGCGCACGCGCAGCTTCGAGACGGGTATCAGTTTCGCTCGCGGCGAGTTCGGTGCGTCGGTGACAGCAGGGCTTCGCGACAGCGACGATTCCGACTCTGAAACCAGGATGGGACTGGAGCTGCAGCTGCGCTACTGATGCTGCAGCAGTGATGATGTTGGCCTCGCCAGTTTTCGGAACTGGAATCTGGCGCAGCCAAACGGCTGGAGCGAGCTCCTCATGCTTTTGGGGCTTGATGAGGTCATGACCGACGATGTGCCCAAGCTTGAAGCGCAAGTCGACGAAGCGCACCTTCGGAGTTTAATCGGGGCAAGAAACTTTGTCGTGTGATGGGGCGATGGTCTCCGACGGGGTTTGACCCGCCAATTTGATCCGAACCGAATTTGAAGTATACGGATACCGCTCTGCCGTGATCCGAGATCGAACCCATCAGCCGGTAATGCAATGGTCAAAATCACAGCCCTCAAGACCTACAAGGTCCCGCCGCGGTGGCTGTTTCTCAAGATCGAGACCGACAGCGGATTGAGCGGTTGGGGCGAACCGGTTCTGGAAGGACACGCCGACACGCTGGCAGCCAAGATCGAGGAATTCGGCGACTTCCTCCTCGGTTCCGATCCCATGCTGATTGAGGACACGTGGCAAAAGCTCTACCGGAATGGCTGCTACCGAGGCGGTCCCGTGCTGATGAGCGCGCTCTCGGGAATCGACATGGCCTTGTGGGACATCAAGGGCAAGGCGTACGGCCAGCCGATCCACCAGCTGTTGGGCGGTCCCGTCAGAACCAAGGTCCGAACCTACCGCTGGGCAGGGGGTGACCGGCCGCAAGACCTGGTCGCCAGCGTGAATGCCTTGCAGGACGAGGGATACGATGCCGCCAAGCTGAATGCCTGCGCGGAACTGCAGATCGTCGACAGTCTTGCGATGGTCGATTCAATCCTTGCAAGACTCTACGGGCTTCGGGACGCGGTCGGAAACACGATCGACATCGCTCTCGATTTCCATGGTCGCGTGCACGACCCCATGGCGCGAATATTGGTGAAGGAACTCGAAGCGTTCCGGCCCATGTTCATCGAAGATGCAGTTGTTTCACAGCAGGTCGACGCAATGGCTCGGCTGTCGCAGTCGACGTCGATTCCGCTTTGCATCGGTGAACGACTGCACTCCCGCTACGATTTTCGCGAGGTCTTCGAGAAACGCGCTGCCTGCGTGATCAACCCGGATGTTGCCCACGCCGGGGGGATTTCGGAAACCGTGCGGATCGGCCACATGGCAGAAGCCTATGACGTCGCGCTCGCTCCTCACTGTCCGATCGGCCCGATCGCTCTGGCGGCCAGCCTGCACGTCGACGCCGTCTGCCACAATGCCTTCATCCAGGAACAGAGCGCCGGCATCCATTACAACACGGGATGCGACCTCAACGATTATCTTCATCCGGAGAGTCGGTTCAGGAGCGAGAACGGTTTCCTGGCGATCCCCGACGGACCGGGACTGGGAATCGACATCGACGAGGAGGCGGTCCAGGCGCAGGCCGCGATCGGCCATCGATGGCGCGCTCCGGTTTGGCGTCACCCTGACGGATCGATCGCGGAGTGGTGAATCGTCTGCCTTGGGCGCGACGCGCAGCCATTTCAAGCACTCCCAGGAATCAAGTCGCGATGACGATGACCTTCCAACGGCCCGCACGATGCGTGCCAGCGGCGAACATGTTCATTGACCACGCCCCTCCGACCGAGAGCGTCGTGAAACCAGGAAGGCGGTGATCGCGTCTTCGATGATGCGGCGCATGGCAAACTGGGCGCCGCTTCCGTCGCCCGCGGCAATCGCCTCGACCACGGCGCCATGCATGTCGATGCTCTTTGCCAAAGGCGTCGGCTCCGAATGCGAGCGTTCGATCGCGATGCTGAGCAACGACTTGATGGCTGTCGCCAGCGGTGTCAGGAACCTGTTGTTCGCCGCCAGGATGATCTCGACATGAAACTTGATGTCGGCGTCGACCTCCGCTTTCCTGCAGCCAAGCGACCGCTGCATCGCAAAAAATGCGTCCTGGATCGTGCAGATGTCGTCTGCGTTGGCCCGCTCTGCAGCCAGTCGCGCCGCCTCGGGCTCGAGCAGACGGCGATATTCGTAGAGTTCGAACAGGATCTCGTCCACGTCGAAGATCTCGACCGTCCAGGCGATGACCATCGGGTCGAGGTCGTTCCACTCCGCCCGGGGTTGAACGCGGGTTCCGCTCCGCTGGCGGGACGAAATGAAGCCCTTCGACGACAGGATGCGGAACGCCTCGCGGAGGGTGGACCTGCCGATGCAGTTCTCGGCCAGGATCTCGGTCTCGGGCGGAAGCGGCGTTCCCGGCGGAAGGTCCCCGCGCAGGATCTTCTGCCCGATCGCCTTGGCCGTGCTCTGGGCCCGACCGCGACCGGAATCGAGAAACTGCGTGCCCTTCGTCACTTGACCGCCCCGACCGTCAGACCCCTGATCAGGCTGCGCTGAAACACCACGATGAACAGGACGACCGGGACGATCATGATGACCGATGACGCGGAAAGCCGGCCCCAGGCGATCGACTGGAATCCGACAAAACCGTAGATTCCCACCGGAACCGTCCGCACGGCCTCGTCGGCAAGCACGAGCGCGAACAGGAACTCGTTCCACGAAAAGAGAAATGAAAGGATCCCGACCGCCCCGATGCCCGGGAGCGCGAGAGGCAGGGCAATCTGCCTGAACGCCTGGAAGCAGGTCGCGCCATCCATGAATGCGGCTTCCTCCATTTCGAAGGGGAGGTCTTCAAAAAACCCGCGCAGCAGCCACACCACGATCGAGAGGTTGACCGCGACATGCGCGAGTATCAGGCCGATGTGGGAGTCGTTGAGACCGAGCGTGACATACATGACGAAGAACGGGATCAAAACGGCGACAGGCGGCGCCATTCGCGTGGTCAGGATCCAGAAGGCAAAGTCCGAAGAACCCCGGAACCTGTATCGTGCAATGACGTATGCGCTTGGAACGCCGATCAGGAGCGCGAGAAACGTCGAGCCCAGGCCGACAATCATGCTGTTCAGGAAATAGCTCAGCGTGGCGGGATCGACGATGACGGCGGCATAGTTGTCGAGTTGGTATTCAAAGAAGAAGATGCGCGGTCGCCGCGAAAGGACTGCACGTTCCTGTTTCAGGGAGGTGGCGACAAGCCAGTAGACCGGAAACAGGCACCACAACGCGAACAGAAACAGGCAGACGCGGCGCGCAACGCGATTCGCCACCGAGACGATCCGGTGCCTGCGAACGCGAGCGCCCAAGTCGTCCGGAAGCCGGGTCATGCGCGTGCCGCTCTTGGCTGCAAAAGCCGGAGTCGCCGCAGGAACACCTGGCTTGCAAGGATGGCGACGACAAGCATCACGATCGCGATCGCCGATGCATAGCCCATGGAGAGAAACTCGATCCCGTGCTTGTAGGTCAAGAGGTTGAGCGTGCGGGTGAGGGTTCCCGGACCGCCCCCGGTGAGCACGAAGATGATGTCGAAGGTCTTGAAGGCATCGATCGAGCGAAACACCAGGGCGAACGCGAGATACGGCGTCAGCATCGGGATGACGTGGTGGCGCAGCAATTGCCAGAAGGTCGCGCCGTCCATCTGGGCGGCCTCGAGCTGCTCGTCGTCCATGGCGGCAAGTCCGCCGATGGCGATCAGCATGACGAACGGGGCCCACTGCCAGGTGTCCACGATCAGAAGCGACAGAAGTGCCGTCGACGGCGATCCAAGCCAGTCCTGTGGTGGCAGTCCGACGGTCTTGAACACGTGGTTGATCACGCCGAGCGAAGGGTTGAACATCATGCGGAAGGTGAAGGTTGCGGCGACCGGCGTGATTGCCATGGGCAAGAGATAGATCACCCGCAGCCAGGCCACGCGACGCGTCTCGAAGTGCAGCAGCAACGCGACAGCCGTTCCGAGGAACATCTGCAACGTCACCGCGAAGGTGGTGAACACCGCCGTGATCCGGAAAGAGTTCCAGAACTCCGCCGAGGTGAGCAGGTCGCGGTAGTTGTCGAGACCGATCCAGGCGAGCTCGTCCGGTCGTATCAGTGAATAGTTGGTAAAACTCATCACCAATGCGGTGAGAAACGGGAAGAGCGTGACACCGAGCAGCAGGATGGTGGTCGGCGCCAGCATCAAGATGATGAACGCGCGACGTGACAGGCCGCGTTTCATGGCAGATGACAAGAGTCTGAATTGACGGGCACCCGGGTTCCCACGTGTTTCACGGAATCCCGGATGCCCGAGCGGTCATGCAGAATTACTGACCCAAGGCACGGCGAGCCTTGTCCGCAGCCGCCTTCAAGGCGGTTTCGGCGTCGCTGGCTTCCGTGATGGCTTCATTGACGGCGATCGCAAAGGAATCGAGCACTTCGCCGGCCTGCGGATGGAACCACGTGGCCTTCATGATGTCGCCATCCGTGTTGGCGAGGTTGGCAAGTGCCGCCTCGGCAGCTTCCGAGCCGAATGCCGCCTTGAACGCGTCCGATGACCATGCAGAGGTTCGCGGTGTTGCGAGACCCGCAGCGGCTCCGAGCATGTTTGTCGGCTTCGATGTCGCCCACATCAGGAACAGCCATGCTGCGGTCTTGTTTTCCGAGAAGCGATTGATGCCCGTCAACCAGTGCCACATGTTCGGCTTGGAGACGCCCGACGGCGATTTCGGGAAGGCCGCAAAGGTCGCGACATCGGAGACCATGCTCTTTTGGGGGTTCGAGATGTCGGTCGCGAAGTTCGAACTGTCGCAGCCGAAGGCCGTCGCTCCCTGGAGGAAGTCGTTCAGCGCTTCGAGCCAGTGGTAGTTGGACACGCCGAGCGGTCCACCCTCGCGCAGGGTTCGGGCATACATGTCGACACCCGCCACTGCCTCGGCCGAATCCATGGCGACTGCGCCATCGAGGCCGAGTATGCCGCCGCCGTACGAGAACACGTACCCACCCGCTGGCCAAGCGACGGCATCGCCGGTAGCCTTGCCGCGCATCGCAACGCCCGAGATGTCGTCGCTGTTGATGGCCGCAGCGGTTGCGAGCAGATCGTCAAACGTGTCGGGGACCGACGCGCCGTTGTCGGCAAGGATGGCGCTGTTCACGAACAGCGTCTGCGCCTCGGCGGTGATGGTTCGCGTGTACGAAACGCCATCGCTCCAGATCGAGAAGGATCGAGCGCCGGGGAAGTTGTCCCCGTCGTCCCACCAGCCGGCATCGTGCAACGAGGCGTCATCGAGATAGGGATCGAGCGGCTCGAGCCATCCCCCGGAAATCGCCTGCCCCTGTGCCCAGACCATGTAGACGTCGGGGACCGCGTTCCGTGCTGCCAGCTTGACCGGCATTTCGGTGATGAACTCGGTGTTGGATTGTTCGATGACCTCCACCTCGACGCCGGTGAGCTCCTCGAAGATCGGAACAAGCGGACGGATGGTCTCCATCCAGGGATGGGTCAATCCGGCAAGCTGGATCCTGCTGCCGGCCGCCTGGCGCCAGTCGATGCCGGCGTTCAGATACTGGTCCTTGACGTCGTCGAACATGGCCGCCAGCATGGCGGTGGGACGGCCCAATGCGGCGGCACCCGTGATGCAAGCCGCTGCCTGAAGCAGAAGGCGCCGGTTGATGGGGCGAAAATTCTGAAATGATCCTGGATGAAATCGGTTCATCGGAGTCCTCCTTTTGCACTGTCGTCTCAAGGCTTTTGCCTTGGGGTGCGTGTCGCGACCGGACACACTGGCAGCACATCCGGCCAATGACCTTTTCTCGATATAATCAGACTTTTCGCCAATCATCAAGAAATTCTGGCCTTCATTCGGCTTTTCTCGGCAAAAAGTCCGACTATAAGAGAATGACGGCATTGATGGCGATCCTGGGATCCTCCAAGGAGACCTCGCGGTGGGAATTGAACTGGAAGATGTCACCAAGGATTTCGGCACTGTCCGAATTCTCGATGCGCTCAACCTGGATGTGAAGACCGGCGAGTTTCTCGTTCTCCTGGGTCCTTCGGGCTGCGGCAAGACGACGACCTTGCGGATCATGGCGGGGTTGGAGACGGCGACGCAGGGCAATGTCCGCGTCAATGGCGTCGTGGTCAACGAACTCCCTGCGCGCGAGCGCGACATGGCCATGGTGTTTCAGCACTACGGTCTCTACCCCCACATGACGGTTGGCGAGAACATCGCCTATCCGCTGCGGCTTCGAGGGATTGATCGATCCGAACGGGAACGGCTGGTGACGGAGACAGCGCAGCTGGTTCAGCTGGGAGGTCTTTTGGATCGCAAGCCGCGCGATCTGTCAGGCGGCCAGCGGCAAAGGGTCGCATTTGCCCGGGCGTTCGTGCGGCGTCCAAACGCCTTCCTGATGGACGAACCGTTGTCGAATCTCGATGCGAAGCTCCGGGTGCGAATGCGCGCGGAACTCAAGCGGCTTCATCACCAGATCGGGATCACGACGGTCTATGTCACCCACGACCAGATCGAGGCGATCACTCTCGCGACCCGTGTCGCGATCATGAACGAAGGTCGCGTCGTGCAGCTCGGTCGTCCCGAGGAGATCTACAATGATCCGGTGACCGAGTTCGTCGCCGGGTTCGTCGGCACGCCTGAAATCAACATTGTCACGGGGGCCGTGCGATCGGGGGTCTTCGAGGGCAGCGGGTTGCGGGTGGAGAATTGCGGAATCGCGGACGAAGGAGAGGTCAAGCTGGGCATCCGGCCGCACATGATCGATGTCTGCGACGAGGGGCGCGGAAACGCCACTGGCGTGGTTTACTCGGCGGAATACGGCGGCGACACCACCTACTTGACGGTGCGGCTCGGCGACAACCTGGTCCGGATACTGGAGTCCGTGCAGCAGGCCTTCGAGCTCGACAGCCGTGTCGGTCTGAAAGTGAAGCCGGGCGATTGCCTGTTCTTTTCGGCAGACGGAGCGCGTCTGCGGCCCGTGAAAACACCGGAGGCCCAAGAATGAGTGAAGGTTGGGACTTCATTGTGGTCGGGGCCGGTGCGGCCGGTTGCGTCATTGCATCGCGGCTTCTCGAGCTGGAAGGCGCACGCGTCTTGCTGATCGAGCAGGGTCGCCGCGATTCCAACCCCATGCTTCGCATGCCGGCGGGTTTCATCAAGATGATCAACGGCCACCGCGACGTGGTGATCCACGAGTCCGTTCCGCAACCGGCGCTCGATGGCCGCGTGCAGACCGTTCCCCAGGGTGTCGTGCTTGGCGGGTCCACGAGCGTGAACGCCATGGTCTACATGCGTGGGCGCAAGGCGGAATACGACGACTGGGCCGAGATGACCGGGGACCCCGGCTGGAACTGGGAGTCGATGCTCGGCCATTTCGTTCGCCAGGAGGGCAACCAGCGGCTGTACAACGAATTTCACGGTCACGACGGGCCGCTGAAGGTCAGTGACACGAATTACGCCTGCGAGATGAGCCACCTGTTCGTCAAGGCGCTGCAGGAACTGGGCCATCCCTATTGCCACGACTTCAACGTCGGTCGGCCGTCGGGGGTCGGTTTCATGCAGTACACGATCGACCGTGCCCGCAGGTGCAGCGCCGTCGACGCACATTTGCGTCCGGTTCTCGACAACCCGAATCTGAGCGTGGTGACCGATGCCACCGCCCTCGGCATCGAGATCGACGGCAATCGGGCGCGGGCCGTGAGATACCGGGAACGGGACCAGGTACAGACCGCACACGCTGATTGCGAGATCATCGTGACGGCAGGAGCGTTCATCACGCCAAAGCTGTTGATGCTGTCGGGAATCGGCGATCCCAGTGAACTGTCCGAAGTCGGGATCGAAACCAGGGTTCCGCTGCCCGGCGTCGGCAAGAACCTCCAGGATCATCACGAAGTGCCGGTGTTCGCGACGACCCGTCGGAAGCTCGGTTATTTCGGGGAGGATCGCGGCCTGAAGATGCTGGTGAACGGATTGCAGTATCTGCTGTTCAGGAGCGGCCCAGTTTCGACCATCGGCGTCGAAGCGACGGCGTTCGTCATGCCCGACGAGACCGGCGATCCGGTCATGCAGATGTTCTGCATTCCCTCGGTCTATCTCGATCGGGACATTCTCGACGTCGACCCGGCGCCCGGCGTCACCTTGAATGCGCTTCTTCTCAGGCCCCGGGCACGCGGATGGGTCAGGTTGCGATCAAGCGCTCCGGACGATCCGCCGCTCATTCATCCGAATTTCCTTGGTCATCCGGAGGATCTCCGGCTCGAGATCGAAGGGTTGAAGTTTTCGCGGGAGATATTGCGAACGCGCGTCATGTCCAGCGAGATCGATTGCGAACTCTTGCCCGGTGCGGACCGCACGAGCGATGAAGAACTCGAGGCGCACTGCAAACGAACGGTGAAGTCGGGCTATCATCCCGTCGGAACCTGTAGAATCGGAGCGGAAGATGACGGCGACGCGGTGCTGTTGCCCGATCTCCGGGTGAAGGGTGTCGACGGATTGCGTGTTGCCGACGCCTCGATGATGCCGGTTCTCGTGAGCGCGAACACGAATGCACCGACCCAGGCCATTGCCAACCGGGCCGCCGATCTGATCATCGACCGCTGGTCATAGCCATTTGCGAAGCTCGCCCGCATTGTCTCGGATCCGACATTTTGCATGTCCTGTAGACCGAATGCGAAACCTGCATCGACATCGATGGTTCAATGTTCCTGCCCGTCGGCATTGCCACTCAACACGAATTGCCTGACGGGCAACTCAGAATCTCCAAGTTGCTCCACCTCGACAAAGTTTACGCAGGTTCTCTTCCTGCCGGTGCAATGGTCGGATCAGTGTTCCGGTGCGATCAACTCGTGCCACTCAGACCGTCGGCATGAAATGGTCGCAAACTTCATCCACGGACTTGCCGAATCACCTCTCGGACTCTTCGCGTTCCTTATCGGTTTTGTTGTGGCCTCTGGCAAAAAGATAGCTGCCGGTCTCGCATGACGAGAATGGGATCGTTTCGCATCATCAAACGCGAAGATTTCCGTTGCCGTTTCGTCAACGGATTGTGCAGAAATTGAACTGTTTATTCAACACGACGCAATTTACGATGGGACACGTGTATCGAAAGGGGAGAATGAAAATGACCGAGAAAACGAAGTCATTGTCGCCGCAGTTGAGCCGGAGAAGGCTCTTGCAGCAAGGCGCGGCCATTGGAGGGCTTGCGACCGTTTCATCCTTTGTGAGCGTCACGACGGCCGGTGCTGCCGGTGCCAAGGTCAACATGCAACTCGGTTGGCTGGCCAGCAACGGCATACTCGGTGAGGTCGTTGCAAAGCGCGAAGGATACTATGACGAAGAGGGCATCGAACTGGAGGTGACGCCAGGCGGGCCTGGAGTCGATGGTGTGGCGTCCGTGGCGGCAGGAAGGGCAGGCGTTGGCCAACTCTCTTCAAGCCCGTCACTCATGCTGGCGCGATCGGCTGGCATCCCGGTGAAGGCGTTTGCTGCGGGATATCAGAAGCACCCCTTCACCTACTTCTCGCTGGAAGGCGATCCTATCCGCACGCCGGCAGACATGGTTGGAAAGACGATTGCGACGCAGCCAACAGCGATGATTCTTCTTCGTGCGTTGCTCGCCAAGAACGGAATTCCCGAAGACCAGGTTGAAGCCGTCAACATGGGCAGCGACATGAATCAGCTGTTGTCGGGACAGGCGCAGGCGGTCACCGGTTGGATGACCAACACCAACGCACTCAAGATACTCGGGGAAGACCGGGTGGACATGATGCTGTGGGACGCCGGCATTCAGCTCTATGCCAACGTCTACTACACCACGGACGAGATGCTCGATCAGCATGCGGACGTGCTTGCCAGGTTCTTGACCGGTTCAGCGCGTGGATGGGGATTCGCCCGCAACAATCCGGAAGCAGCGGTGGATCACTTGGTGTCAGAATACGTGAATCTCGACCGGGACAGCGAACTTGAAGCTGTCAATCCGGTTCTTGGATTCGCGTTCAACGACACGACCGCGGCAGAAGGCTGGGCAACCATGAATGCAGAGAACTGGCAGGCGCAGATTGACACCTACGATCAGCTTGACCAGTTCCAGGGCGAAACGCCAGGATTGGGTGACGTCATGACCACCGAAATCCTCGATGCAACGGCAGACATCCGACGGCAGGTTGGCTGACCGGATGAATCATGAGGCGGAGGGCCGGAGAAACGGCGCCTCCGCCATTTCGGTAGACGGACTCGCGGTCCGGTTTGGAGATGCTCCGAACCAGATCACGGCTCTGGTGGACATTGCGTTCGAAGTGCCGGAGGCAAGCCTGATCACGATGGTTGGCCCTTCGGGCTGCGGCAAGTCGACCCTGCTCAGGGCAATTGCCGACCTGGTCGAGGCCGATGAAGGAAACATCGAGGTGTTCGGTCGGACACCGGAACAGGCGAGGCTTGCGCGGGATTTCTCCTTCGTGTTCCAGGAGTCGACACTGCTGCCCTGGAGGTCGGCGCTTGAGAACGTTCTGCTTCCGCTTGAAGTGGGCAAGGAGAGCGGAAAGTTCGAGAAGCACTTCGAGCCTTCCGAACTCCTGAAGCTCGTCGGGCTCGAAGGACGAGAGGCAGCGCTGCCGCACGAGTTGTCCGGTGGCATGCAGCAGCGTGTATCGATCGCGCGGGCACTGGTTTGCAGGCCGCGCGTGCTCTTGATGGACGAGCCCTTTGGCGCCCTCGACGAAATTACCAGGGACAAGCTCAACGAGGAGCTCTTGCGGATCTGGAAGGAAACCGGAACCACGATCGTGTTCGTGACCCATTCAGTCCCTGAAGCTGCGTATCTTGGCCAGAAGTGCCTGGTACTGTCCAGGAATCCCGGCAGGGTTCTGGACTACATTGACGTCGAGCTGTCCGAGCCGCGCCGTCCGGCAATCCGCGATACGCTCGAGTTCGTGAAGGTGACCGGGAAATTGCGAGCGCTCCTCGAACGAGCGGGACAGGAATGATGGCTGTTGCAGAGCAACAATCGCTGCCATCGGCAAGGTCGACCAGGGGTCGGGCCTGGCGCCGTCGACTCCCGGCAATCGGGACGGCGATCAGCCTGCTGGTGCTGTGGCACCTGGTCGTGACGGTGTTTGCCATACCGACCTACATTGCTCCAAGCCCGGTCCAGGTGGCAGCCGTGTTCGTCGAAAAGGGCGACGTGCTCTGGATCAACTTCCTGCCAACGCTGTTTGAGGCAGCATCGGGGTTCATCTTGGGCAACTCCGTGGCTGTTCTCCTTGCAATCTGGTTCGTTCACAGCCGTTTCGCCGAACAGGCCTTCTATCCGATCGCGGTCTTCATCAACACGATTCCGATCATCGCCATCGCCCCGATCCTCGTGCTCATCCTGGGCAACGGTTATGCCCCAAAGATCGTCATCGCATCGCTGATCTGCTTTTTCCCGACCTTGGTGAACATGGTCAGGGGGCTCAAGGCTGTCAGCCCGCAGATGATCGAACTGATGCGAGTCCTGTCGGCAAACGACAGGGAAATCCTGTTGAAGGTCAGGCTGCAGAGTTCGCTTCCATTCCTGTTTGCCGCGCTCAAGATCGCGTCCACGACCTCGGTGATCGGTGCAATCGTGGGCGAATGGATCGGGTCAAACTATGGGCTGGGAGCCCTGATTATCGAAGCCACCTACAATTTCCGTTCACCGATGCTCTATGCAACGGTGATCTTGGGAGCCAGTCTGGCCGTGGCGGGATTCGTGGCAACGACCATTGCCGAACGCAGGTTCGTCAAATGGAAATCCGGTGCCGTCCACTGACGGAAAGGGAGTGAGAAAGATGAAATCACATGAATTGATCCAGCGCAGGTCAGCGACCGTTCCGGTTGTGGCTGTCAGCGACGTGGTTGTTGTCGGCGGAGGTCCGGCGGGCGTGTCGGCGGCTGTCTCGGCTGCCCGCAACGGCGCATCGGTAACTCTCGTCGAACGCTACCCCTACCTCGGTGGCTTGGCATCTGGAGGAATGGTGCTGGTTCTTGACGACATGCACAACGGCATCGAGATTTCGGTCCGCGGTCTTGCCATGGAAATCATCGATCGCATGCATGCGCGCGGTCTTTGTGTCTACCCGCCTGACAGCGACCGCGCTCTCGATGTCAGGGGTTCGACAGAAATGGTGCAAAAGTGGGCGCGTTGGGGCGTTTGCGACTTTCATGTCCATTATCGTCCGCATCCGGTCGTTTTTGCCGCCTCTTTCGACCCCGACGCCTTCAAGCAGGCATCACTGGACATGGTCGGCGAGGCAGGTGTCAATCTTCGCCTGCACAGCTGGTTCCAGTCGACGATCGTGGAGGACGGATGCGCCACCGGCGTGATCGTCGAAACCAAGCAAGGCGCCCAGGCAATTCGCGGGAAAGTTGTCATTGATGCGACCGGCGACCTGGATGTCGCGGCGAGTGCTGGCGCTCCGTTTGCGGACGGGTCGTACATCGTCACGACGGTCTCGCGCATGGGCGGAGTCGACACCGACGCTGCAGAGCGCTTCCAGTACGGCGAGCCGGAGAAGTTCTCTGCGCTTGAGCGCGAGGCCAAGAAGATCATCAGGGGTTGCTGGGACTACTGGTGGCTGAAGACTCCGCTTCCCGGCATCGTCTGGTGCAATTGCCCGCACATGACGGGCTTCGACGGCCTCAAGGTCGAGGACCTGACTGCAGCGGAATTCGAGGGACGCAAGCGGATGCAGGCGCTGCTGGAATTTGCACGCGAACGAGTTCCGGGTTTCGAAAACGCGCATTTCGTCGATTTCGCGCCACAGACGGGCGTGCGTCAGTCGAGGCTGCTGGAGGGCGAATACGTCGTCACCAAGCAGGACATCATGAATCGGGTGCATTTCGCTGACAGCGTCTGCCGGGGTCGCGACTATTACACGCCTTACCGGTCCTTGCTGCCCAAGGGGGTGGACCAGTTGCTGGTCGCCGGTCGGCACTATTCGGCAACGTCGCAGGCCCAGAAGCTGAGCCGCGAGATTCCTCCTTGCATGGCCATGGGCGAGGCGACGGGAATCGCCGCAGCGCTGGCGCTCGACGCCGGCATCAAGGTCAAGGACGTCGATCCCGTCGCCATCCAGGGCAAGATGCGGGCCCAGGGAGCCGATCCCGGCGATCTGCCATCGGAAAACGCCCAGTTGCAGGAGGTCGCGTGATGTCGAGTGCGGACAGCAAATCCACCGCCCCGTTGCCGCTGTCAGGGGTGACGGTCCTTGATTTCTCCCAGGTCATGCTCGGGCCTTGCTGCACGCAGGTGCTGGGCGATTACGGCGCCGATGTCATCAAGGTTGAACGGGTCGGGCTTGGCGATCTGTCGCGTTGGAGCGTTGGCGAGGATCCGGACGGAGGCAACAATCCTGTTTTTGCCAGTCTCAACCGGAACAAGCGCAGCGTTGCGTTGGACCTGAAGTCGGAGGAGGGCCGCGCCGCGGTCAAGCGGATTGCCTGCACCGCCGATGTGGTCGTGAACAATTTCCGCCCCGGGGTGATGGAGAGGATGGGGTTGGGCTACGAAGACCTGAAACGGATCAATCCGCGCATCATCTATGCGGTCGGCACGGGTTTCGGGCTCGAGGGCCCATACGTCAACAAGGGAGGGCAGGATGTCCTGGCGCAGGCCATGAGCGGCGCCATGCATCGGCGGGCGGACAAGCGACAGCCCTTTTCGATCTACCCGACCGCACTTGCCGACTACGCGGCCGGCATGCATCTCGTGCAGGGCATCCTGCTGGCGCTGCTGCAGAGGGACAAGACGGGCGAAGGGCAACAGGTTTCGGTTTCGCTCTACAGTTCAATGCTCGCCATGCAGATGCAGGAGGCGGCCATGTGGATGATGCGGGAGAAGGAACTGAACTGGGCGGCGATGCCGCTCTCGGGGGTGTTCGAAACCACGGACGGCGCCCTGGTCATGATCGGCGCATTCAAGGCAAACCCGCTGGCCAATATCTGCGAAGCGCTGGAACTGGAGGATCTGTCAGCCATTGAGAAGTATTCCAGCCTCGAAAGGCAGATGGATCACAGGGACGAACTGCAAGAGATGTTCAGGGACAGGTTTTCGTCGAACACGACGTCCCATTGGCTCGAGCGTCTTGATGGTGTCGACATTCTCTGCGCTCCGGTCTTCACGTTGGCGGAGGCCCTTGAAGATCCGCAGACGCACAGCAACCGAATGATCGTCGAATTGCCGCCGACTCCCGGCGGCCCCGTCAGGCTTGTTGCCTCGCCGATCGACATGTCTGAAGCTCCATTCGGGGTTCGGCGGACGCCACCGAAGCTGGGAGAACACACTGACGAAGTCCTTCTGGAGCTGGCCGGGAGCAAGGCCGCATGAGTGTCGAGTACGAGGACTCCGATGGCGTCGCCCGGATCAGGTTGAACCGGCCTGACCGTCTCAACGCCGTCGATCAGGAGACAGACCGACGGCTGGAAGAAATCTGGTCTGAAATCGAAGGCCGGACCGATCTCAGGTGCGCCGTGTTGACGGGCACTGGACGGGCGTTCTGTGCAGGCGCCGACATGAAGGAAGAGGGGCCAGGCGGACTGCAATACTGGAGCTTGACCGGAAAGCACGGGTTTGCCGGAATCGCTTGCGGCGGTCGGTTGGACATTCCGTTGGTGGCGAAGGTCAATGGGCTGGCGCTCGGAGGCGGATTCGAGACCGTGCTTGGATGCGACATCGTGGTCGCAGCCCGGTCGGCATCGTTCGGTTTGCCGGAACCTCGCGTTGGCCGTCTTCCTCTTGACGGCATGATCGTGTTGCCGAGAATGTTGCCCGAGAAGCTGGCGCTGGGCATGATGCTGACCGGAAGGCGCATTTCGGCGGAAGAAGCGGCAGATTGGGGATTGGTCAACCAGGTCGTGGCGGACGATGAACTCGACGAGGCGGTGGAGGAATGGGTCCGGGACATCGTCGCCTGCGCTCCCTTGAGTCTCAAGGCAATCAAGCGAAGCGTCCATGACGGGAAAGACATGAGTGTGCATCGAGCCAGGCGGCAACTGTCCGCCTCGTTGCTGGAAGCGCTCGAGAGCCGGGACGCGACCGAGGGCGTCAGGGCATTCCAGGAAAAGCGCAGGCCCGCCTGGACGGGCACTTGATCGACATGACCTACGTGATTGCGGAAACCTGCATCGATGTGAAGGACGGCGTGTGCGCGGATGTGTGTCCGGTTGATTGCATCTACGAAGGCGGTCGGATGTTTTACATTCAGCCTGACGAGTGCATCGATTGCGCGATCTGCGAGTCGGTTTGTCCCGTCGATGCCATCATGTACGAGGAGGCGCTTCCGGCCCCGCTGACCGATTTCATCCGCATCAATGCCGAGTTTTTCGGCGAGGAAGTTACTGGATGGGGACAACCAGGAGGCATGTCTCCGGAATTCCGTACAGAGCAGGACCATCCTGAAGTCGCTTCCAGGCCGGCGAACCCGCTCGCCGAGGTGTAGGCGTTGCACGCCGCAGCCTTGCGATACATCAACATGGTGGCGGAATGCCGGTCAATCCGCGAGGCATCCGAAAGACTGAATGTCTCGCCATCGGCGCTGACAAGGCAGATCCAGAAGCTGGAAGACCAGCTCGGAGCGCGATTGTTCGACCGAGGCCCCGACGGCATGAAGCCGACGGAGGCAGGCAGACTGGCACAAGAGCATGCGCGTCGGACGCTTCATGACTTTGAACGGTTGAAGGGAGATATCGGCAAGCTCGACGGTGTGGTTGGAGGAACGGTCACCCTTGCCACGCTCAACAGTCTCACTGTCCAGTTCCTGCCCGATCTCATCGCCGAAACCTCGTTGCAGCATCCAGAGATCAGGCTTCGTGTCATCGCCGGAGATCCCATGGAGGTTACCCAATGGGTGAGGCGCGGGAGTGCCGACCTGGGACTGACTTTCAACGCGGTCAAGTCCCAAGGGATGATGGTGCTTCGCGAAATGCCGTGTCCGTTCGTGGCGGTGATGCATCCGGAGCACGAACTTGCCGGCCATGAGTTCCTGACACTCGAACAATGCTCGGGGCAACGGCTCATCTACCAGGATGATTCAGGGCCCATGAGACTGTTCCTTGGCGACGAAATGGAGACATTCCGAGTGGTGAATTCGCCGGTCGTGACCTCCAACAGCCTGACACTCATCAAGCAATTGTTGCTGCAAGGGGTCGGCATGGCCTTCTACACCCGCCTTGGATTCGTTGAGGAACTGGCTGATGGTAGGCTTGTGGCCGTTCCTCTCAAGTGCGATCGGGCCTCGGAAATGAGGCTGACGTTGATTTCTTCGCCGGGTTCAATGCCGACGGTTGCCGCGCGCACAATGTCCGCAGCAATCGAACAGGCCCTGTCCGTGTTTGCATCTGTTGTTCCGCATCACCAGCCATGAGTCCGATGCGACTGACCCCGAAAAACCCGGGCAAGTACGACGTTTTTGGCGGTGTAACCGTCGGATGGTCGTGAATGCGTGATCGAGCCCTGCCGTTCAGATGAACGGCATGTAGTAGTCACGAACTTCATCAACGGACTTGCCCGAAAGCCTCTTGGCTTCGTCGCGTTTGAGCTCGATCAAGGCAGTGCAGAGCAAGTCGCCGACCGCCTGTTGCAAAGGCTCGTCCTTGGACAGGACGTCAAGGGCTCGTGGAAGGCTCGACGGGACATGGCGGGTTGCGCGGGTCTGTTCGAGGCCGTCGAGATCTTCTGGCGCCGGAAGGTCGTAGCCGTGCTCGACACCGAGCCTGGCCGCATGCAGGACCGCTGCCACCGCGAGATACGGATTGGTCGCCGCATCCGCCATGCGGTGCTCGAGCCGCGACGAATTTGGTGATGATGTCGATGTGCGAACCGTCACGAGGCGATGGTCCTCGGCCCAGTTTGCCCAGTAGCCCGCCATCGATGCAGGAGCGAGTCGGTCGTAGCTGTTGACCGTCGTTGCCAGCAGTCCGGCGAGCGACTCGTGGTGGTGGATCAGCCCCGAAACGCATTGCTTGGCCAGATCACTCAATTCGCCGTTCTCGCTGATGGCGTTGGAATCGTTCCTGTCGGCGAAGCTGAAATTGACGTGCAGACCCGATCCACCCCGGTCAGGGACCGGCTTGGGCAGGAACGTGAGCAGAAGGCCCAGCCCGGCAGCGACTTCGCGTGCCATGGTTCGGAACAGGAAAGCGTCGTCGCACGCCGTGAGCGCATCGCGGAAACACAGCGTCATCTCGAACTGGCCGTTGTCATATTCGCCATTGATGCTTTCGATCGGAATGTCGGCTTCGAGCGCCGTATTCCACAACGCGTCCATCAACCCGCGCGGGTCGTTGGACGGGCCTGTCCCGTAGACAAAGGCGCCGGGCGTGTCATAGGGCCGCCACACTCCGTCACTGTCTTGCTGGTAGGCGTATCCTTCGAGTTCGATTCCGACCATGGGTTTCAGACCGAGGGAGTCCTCGAACGATGTGATGGCCCGCTTAAGCGATGATCGCGTGCAAAGCTCGCAAGGGGCGCCGTCCGCGAAAATGTCGCCGAGCGCGATGTTCGTTCCCTCTTGCCAGCTCTTGCGAAAGGAACCGTCGGGGATCAGTGTCATGTCAGGCAGCCCGTCTTCAAGACCGGCGCCTGGAACCATGACGAGGTCGCGGTCCAGCGAGACCGCAAAGACGGCACGCGCGAATCCGATGCCGCCGTTCTCGGCGATGGCGGGAGGCACGAATTTCCCGCGCGGCAGGCCGTGAAGATCGCAAAAAAGAACGCGTGTTCGATTGATCGGTGTCATCTCAGTATCCTCGTCGGATTTCGGGTTCCGTACCGTCGACGTTGTGGAGTTTCGCCAAGGCGCTGAATTCAAACCAGTTTGCCCAGCAATTGGTGAGGCGATGTCGTTCAAGCATCGTCGCGACCGGGCATGCGGCAAGTGAAGTCATGCGGCGCGGTCCGAGACGTCACCGGCGCACGTGTCGAACAAACGTCCGCACCATGCCGCAAACATACCTCCGTCGGTCGGACGACTCATGTCCGCCGATGCTGACGCGTAGAGCTCTTCGCCAAGCAGGGAGTGCTCGTCCTCGATCAACGCCCGCATGAAGGGTGCGTCGAATTCGGGGTGCGACTGGGTGGTGAAAATGTGATCGCCTCGCGCGAAACTCGCGAAGAGGTTGCGGGGGCTCGAGCCGAGCAGGTCGCAGCCGTCGGGCAGTTCCACGACCTCGTCCTGGTGAAAGACGTAGAGGTCAAGGTCGGTGCGTGGCTGCATCCACGGGCGGGTGGCCGAATAAGTGGTCGTCTCGACGCCGACATTCCAGCCTTCTTGGGACTGTTCGACTCGCCCTCCCAATGCCGCGGCGACAGCTTGGTGGCCGAAACAGACCCCAATGAGCGGTTTTCGCGCATCGTCACACCGCCTGATGAACGCGAACAGATCCGGCAAGAATCCGGCGTCCGAATTGACCGACAGCGGCGAACCCGTGATCAGGTAGGCGTCCTGTTCATCGATGTGGTCCGGAAGGACGCCCCCGATCGTCATGTAGACGCGGTAGCGGAATCGCTGCGGGAGGCTGTCGAACAGATCGCGGAAGCGATGAGCGTCATCGGGAAATCGATCGCCGATCGACTCGCTCTTGTCGTGATTGACCTGAATGATGCCCAAGCGCGTGATCGTCATGATCGATCGCCTGGACCGCCAGATTGGGCATGCAGGGACGCTGAAGCGCCGGGGCAGACAGTCGGTCGGCCCCGGCCAGCGTGACGGGCAATGACGTGGTCAGTTGGCAAGGATGTCGGCAATCTCGGCACCCTTCATGCGGTCTGCCTTGATCCGTTCTTCCGATGCTTCGGCATCCTGCCAGTAGACCCTGGCTCCGGTTTCGCGCATGAGATCCTGTGCGCGATCGCTCATCATCGTTTTCTTGGCGAACTCCGCAAGCGCGTCCTTGACGTACTGCGGGGTTCCTTTTGGCACGAACAGTCCGTTCCACAACTCGAGGTTGTTGATGCCGCTCTGCTCGGACAGGGTGGCGACATCGGGCAGCTTGCCGATCCGCTCTTCGCCGATGTTGGCGAGAATGTTGATCTCGTCGAGGCACGGTTCGATCAGGGCCAGGGTGGTGTTGATGACGTCAGCATCTCCAGAATTCAATGAATTGCAGTCGAGCATGTCGAAGGCGGAGTCATCGGCGAATTCAAACTCCATCAGCTTTGCGGCTGCCATGCTGGCCTGGGTTGGCGACAGCCCTGCTCCAAAATGCCCGAGAACGACATCGTTTTCCTGCGCATGTGCGGCAAGCTCGGCCATGTTCGAATATGGCGCGTCGCCGGAGGCGGCGAGGACAAACGGGTACGTGAGGAATATGCCGATGGCTTCGAAGCTGTCTTCCTCGATTCCGATGCCAAGCGCCGGGCCGACGACCGGGACGCCAATGACAAACGACCCGACGACCGAACCGTCTGCCGGTGCGTTCAGCACTTCCAGAGCGCCCGGGAACGGTCCATCACCACCGCCTGGTCGGTTGACGACCGAGACCGGGGAGCCGGTTTCTGCCTGCATGTCTTCGGCAAGCATGCGCGTGAGAATGTCTTCGAAATCACCTGGCGGCCAGGGAACGATGAACTGTACAGGGCCGTCCGGGTATGTCTGCGCCGACGCCAGTCCTGGCAGGCACAGAGCGGCGGCGGTTGCGGCCGTGACCGCAAGTTTTCTGATCGTGAAGGACATCATTTTTTCCTTTTGCAAATTGAGTTTGTTCCTCACCATACGGTCATGAAAGCCCTCGTTGCCGCTCGCGAACGAGCGAAACAATGGTTGCGATCACAACCAATACAATGACAATTGCGAGGAATCCAGAGACCGGGCGATCGACGATATCGGACCAGTCGCGGATTTTTCCGGCGCCTGCCGTCAGTTTTTCGACAATGATCGAGCCAAGAACCATGCCGAGCACCATCGGAACCAGCGGCCAGTCGAGCCGCCTGAGGATGAACCCCAGGAACCCGAAACCCGCGGCGAAAGCGCAATCGACAAAGCTGTTGCGGATAGAGAAGACGCCGACGAACGCGAGGATCATGATGAAGGCGCCGAGGAATCGGTTGGGAATGTAGACCATCTTCGCGATCGCGCGCGTCGAGACCATCAAGGCGGCCACCACGAGCAGGTTCACCAAGAGCAGCGCGATGAACAGGCTGAACAGGAAGTCCGGGGTCTTTTCGAAGATGTCCGGCCCCGGCTTGATCCCGGCATCGAAAAACACGACCATCATCATGGCGGTCAGCGCTTCGCCCGGCACGCCGAGCGCCAGCAACGGCAGCATGGCGGCAGCCGGTACGGCGTTGTTTGAAGTTTCCGACGCGATCAGGCCTGCCGGGGCGCCGTGGCCGAACTGTTCGGGGTTTTTGGACAGGCTTCGGGCAGTTGCGTAGCTGAAGAACTGGGCCACGAATTCGCCAACGCCGGGAATGATCCCCATCACGGTCCCGTAGATGGCGGACGCCGTTGCGACGCCGGGGAATTTCCGAAGCTCGATCAGGCCTCTGAAGAGTCCTCCTCTCAACCTGGCGTCCGGCGGATCCGCATCCTTGCCGGTCAGGAGGTTCAGAGCCTGGCTCAGGGCAAAGATGCCGACGATGACGACAATGAGATTGAACCCGGCCGCGAGATACTCGAAGTCGAAGGTATAACGCGCGAACCCGCGAGTGGACTGGCGACCGACCATGGAAATCAGGAAACCGAAGCCGAAGAGCAACGCAGCGATCGCCATGGTTCGCCGGTGGGCGAGGATGAGGAGGACAGATCCTAGGACAGCCGCCATCAGGATGTCCCGCTGTCCGAACAGGGCTCCGAAATCCTTCAGGTAGGGGCCAAAGGCGATGAGGCAGACGAGAGCGGTGAGTATCGAGAAGCACCCGCCGAAGAACGACGCGGAATAGGCCAGCGAGAGGGCACGTGCCGCTTCGCCGCGCCTCGTCATGGAATAGCCGTCGTATGTGGTCAGCGCGTTGACCGGCGTGCCGGGCGTGTTGATCAGGATCGCGGGAATGGCCCCACCGTACATGCTTGATCCGTAGACGCCGAGCAGCAGTACCAGGCTGACGAGGTCGTCGAGAAAGACGGTCGCAGGCAAGAGAATCGCGATGGCGATGGCCGGGCCGATTCCAGGGACGGCACCGATGGCCACCCCGCCGAGGGCGCCGATTGCCATGGCGATCAGCACCTGGGTCTGCAGGATGTTGTCGAGACCGGTGAAGAAGGCGTCCATGACGTCAGGCTCAGAAGTTGATCTTCATGAATGTTTCCACCGCAGGCGGAAACTGTTCGTAGAGCCAGATGTTGACGGGTGTCTTGATCTGCAGGATCGTCCGAAACGCGATGACAACGGCGAGAGCGGACGCAAGGCTGATCCCGATCCAGCGCCAGCTTCGGTATCCCAGGCGCCAGGTCAGAAACACCGCGAACACCAGGGTCGAGAGAAGATAGCCGAAGATCGGCATGAGCGCCGTGTACGCGATGAAATACGCGATGTACTCGAACGAACGCAGCCATTGCTCGACTTCGAATTTCGTTCGATCCGGCCGGCGGAGCCTTCTGTTGCGCTTCACCTTTTGCCATGACGACCATGTGTTGAACAGCGCGGCCGGCACCAGAATGCACATGCAGATGAAGGGGCCAATCCAGGGTTGCTTGAGGATCTTTCCGACCCGTTTCTGGGGAAGGTCGCGCTCGTTCCACCCGCTTTCGACACCGAATTGCCACAGCAGGAACAGGACAAGTGCCAGCATGAGCAGCGAGAACAGAAAGTCCCCATGCCTTCGATGAAACTCGAAAAGGTCGGCCACGTTGAAGCGGCGGGTGGTCCGGGGCCGGGCACTAAACCCGGCGGTGCTCGCTGCGGCGTGGAAGCCCGGGACTGAATGCGTGGCGGCACTGAAAGGCTCGGTGGTCGCCAGCGAGAAAAAGCTCATGCCTGTTGAATCGGGCGTGCCCGTCACTTCCGGTTCCGGCGGTGCGACCGAGTCAGTGGAGTTCCGGTCATCGGTGCTGCCAAGAACAGGCGTCTCGGTCATGGCCTGATGCTCATGACGCCTGTCCGGATGCGGGTCGGTTCAAGGTCCATCAGACTGTCATAGCGAGATTTTGCACATTCCGAAACTGCGGGGTGGTCGATGCCCCGAATTCCCCGCAAACTTCGCAGGGAGCGATGATGGCATCGAACGCTGTCATTGGCGTCGAACTGTCCTCCAATACGGCGTGGTCGCTTGCTCCAGCCCTGCAGCCCAACAGTGCATTCACGTACTGAGAGCATCGTCCTCGGCGAAATCAACTGGCGTGACCGCCAATGCTTGCCGCCACAATTGGACGTCTGCATTACAGCGTCATCAGATCCTGTCCGATGAGCAGCGGGCCGGAATGGTTTTGGCGGATCTGACGGTGCAGGCTTTCTGGCTCTGAGGATGACAGCATGTGTGTCGTGACGCACAACCGGACCCTGGCCTCGGTGGCGACCCGGCCGAGTTCGGCGGGCGGCGTGTGGGCGTGCTGCATGTGATCCTGCTTGATGTCGGAGGCAGTCCAGTCACCGTATTCGACGCATTCGTGGATCAATGCGTCAGCAGCTCGAGCGTGGCGGACCAGGTTTTCGTTCGGGCAGGTGTCTCCCGAGAAGACGATCTTGCGGTTTGCGGATTCGACCCGATAGCCAAACGGCTGCTCGACCGGAAAATGGGTGACATCGAACGGGGCCACTTGCAGCCCACGATGATCGAACACGAACCCTTCCTCGATTTCGGTGACCACGACTTCGGGCAGCCTTGCCGGGTCGTTGCGGATTTTTTGACGGTACTCCAGGTCACGACGGTGCAACACCAGCACGTTGTCGACGAGGTCCCGAAACCCGGCCGGTCCATAGACTTGCAACGGCCTGTGGTTGCCGCGAATCCAGCGATTGACCAGGAAAAGACCGAAATCGGCCCAGTGATCGAGGTGGTCGTGGGTGAAAAACACGTGGTCGATGTCGGAAGCGTTCGCCCCCGCCTGACCCAGCCGCAATAGCGCGCCGGGGCCGCAATCGATCAGAAAACGAAACTCACCGGCGCGGAACAGGTACGAGGCGCCGGCGCGGTCAGGGTTGGGGTTGGGGGTCCCCGTGCCCAGAAGCGTGACGTTCAAATCATTTGTCACCGGAGTGCCTCGCGCTTCGACTGAACGCGCTCAACCGACCACCTGGACTTCGGGGCCCTCCGCGCCAGGGCTGAACACCGCCGTGCGCCGCATCACGCGGCGTTCGGTCGGATCGGCCGGGCGTCCGCGGTGCAGGGTTGAGCGGTTGTCCCAGATGACGATGTCTCCCGGGGTCCAGCGATGGGAATAGACGAATTCCGGCTGGCAGCAGTGCTCGGTCAACTCGGCGACCAGTTCCTCTGTCTCCTCTTCGCTCATCCCGTCGATCTTGCTGAGATGGCTGCCGAGCAGTAGCGCCTTTCGTCCCGTCACCGGATGCGTCGTCACCAGCGGATGCGGCACGGGCGGCGTGAGCCTGTAATCCTCCTCGGTGAATTCGTTGTAGCCGTTCTTGATGCGGGAGTGGAACCGGTCATGGGTCGTCGTGAGTTTCGACAACCGGACTTTCTCTGACTGCGGAAGCGCATTGTAAGCCGCCTCGGTACTGGCCCACTCGGTTTCGCCGCCCTTGCTGACCGCCTCGAGCGCATAGAGGATCGACTGCGCCGCCCAGTCGGCGGTGTAGGAGTAATCCGAGTGCCACATCATGTTGCCCTTGGAAAACCGCAGCATGTCGTTGCTCGGGGGCACCAGGTTGCCGTTGGCGTCGATGTTCGAGATTTCCACGATTCCGGGCGGACGTTGCGAGTTTCGTGCTCGGTTTACCCGCAAGACACGGATGCGGCCGAAGATTTCAGTGAAAGCGAGCTGTTCCTCTTCGCTCAGCGACTGGCCCGGGATGTGAACGACGCCTGCCGTGTTGCCAGCGCGGATGATCTCGTCGCGTTCGGTTTCTGTCTGATGACGCACGTCGATGTCGTCGATTCGCAGCCCGAAAGCGGGCTTCAGTGCGGAGATCTTCATGCGTCCGCCTCCTTTCTTGCGGCCACCCGCGCCAGTTGCCGCGCCTTTTCGACACCCTCGTCGACATGGATGTAAACGAGATCGGCGTCCGGATTGAACGCGATGTTCTCCTGCGTGCGGGCCAGAATGTCGACATCCTGGTTGAGCGTCTCGACTGTCGATGCCCAGATTCGGTCAAGCCGTTCCTTTGGCACCGCGCCCAGGTGGCAATGCATGGTGAAGTAATGGCAGCTGGTCTCGGTTTCCGGCGTGATGCAGGTATTCCCCCGGCTCACCGAAAGCGGGCCTTCGGGCGCATCCGCTTCTGCGGAGGTGAAATCGAACCCGTCCGCGCCGTACATGTTCGGCCCCATCCCCTTGAATGTCCGCAAGTGGCACGGTGCCCGAAACTCGATGATCTGCCAGCGGTCGACGAGCCCCTCGATCCCGTGCTGCTTCGCGTAGGCTGGCGGCGGCGGGCGGTTTCGGGTCCATCGTCGCACCGTGACATGGTCGTTTTCGGCAAAGGTGTCGATCTCTGCCTCTTCGCCATCGAGAGCCGAGCCGATCGTGGTCTTGTGCACGTATCCCACGTGCGAGAGGTCCATGAGATTGTCGACGGACATCATGTAATGGCAGGGGATGTTGAAATACCCGCCGATCGTGGTCCAGTCGTCATCCTCAGCCCACCGCCAATCCGGCATCTTGCCTTCGTCGGCGTCGGCGCTGTCGCCGGCCCAGGTCCAGATCAGGCCATAGCGTTCCACGATGGCATAGGCGCGCACCCGTGCATGGGCGGGGATGTCGACCTGTCCCGGGACATGCGTGCAAGCTCCTGACTTGTCGAAACAAAGCCCGTGATAGGGGCATTCGATCGTGTCGCCGATCAGTTGCCCCGGCGACAGTGGAGAAAGTCGGTGACAACATCGGTCCTCCAGGGCGACCGCCTCGCCTGCCTCGGTGCGATAGAAGACCACGGGGTCGTTCAAGATGATGCGGCGAAGCGGCGTGCGCGTGACTTCGTCGCTCAAGGCGGCTGCATACCAGGCGTTTCTTTGAAAGCCGTGCGTTCTGAGTTTCATTTTGGACCCCTTTGGCAATCGGGCGGTCAACAGCGCGTTTTCCGTCTCATCAGACGCCCGCTTCCTCGCGGGTCCTGTCGACGATGCCAGGTCGGAACGCTGTTCGCTTCGACGATTCTTTTTTGCCAGTCTATATGCAGATGCACGGATTTTCTAGTGGGCAGAAAGTGGGCAGGCGGCATTCTGCGGTTTCTTCTGCGGCATCCAATGCACCGATTGACGATTGGCAAGTCCATCTGTATTGCTAGTGGGCAGAAAGTGGGACGACACGTTCCTGCAGGGCCAGGGAGGGCGTCTTTTTGACGATGTGGCCAAGATGCAATGCGATGTGCTGTCAGGAATCTGGCCTCAGCACGTGTCCTCGATCGCCTGGGCTGTTCGACAGGTCTTTGGCCGTGAGGTCTTTTGACCGAAAAGGGTCGAGTTGAGATGGTCGATGTTCCAGCGCCATGGCGTCCAGGACATCGGAACCGGGTCCTTACAACGGTCGGTGCGCGGATGCGGAGCAACGCATTTCCGACATGTCACCCCTCCAGGAAACTGACGGGGAAACCGCCCGATGCTTGAGGCGCTCCTCTCCGGCTTGATGCAGGTCTTCAGCTGGCCGGCAATTGGCTACCTGGGGCTCGGCATTTTCTTGGGCATCTGGCTCGGCGCCCTGCCCGGCGTCGGCGGCATCACCGGCCTGATCCTTCTCTTGCCATTCACCTACACCATGGACCCGGTTTCGGCATTCGCCCTGATGCTCGGCATGTTCGCGGTGACGACGACCAGCGACACGATCGCCTCGGTGATGCTGGGCATACCAGGAACGGCCGCAAGCCAGGCCACTGTGATGGACGGATATCCGCTTGCCCAAAAGGGACAGGCGAACCGGGCGCTCGGCGCAGCGTACACCTGTTCGGCGATCGGAGGCGTGATCGGGGCCATCGTCCTCACGGTCTCGATGCCGTTGATCAAGCCGATCCTGACGCTGTTTTCGACGCCCGAATACTTCATGCTGTCGCTTCTCGGCATCGCGATGGTCGGATCGCTGTCGGGGAGTTCCGTCGCCAAGGGACTGGTCATCGGTCTGTTCGGCATGATGCTCGGCACCATCGGGGAAGGCACTTTCAACGGCCAGCCGCGATACTACTTCGGGATCGAGTACATGCTGAACACGCCGCCGCTGGTGGGGGTCGTGCTCGGGCTCTTTGCCATTCCCGAACTCCTGGAACTGGCGACCAAGAACACGTCGATCAGCCGGGTCAGCGCCGACCAGTCCAAGGGCGGCGGAATGCTCCAGGGCGTGCGAGACGTCTTGGCCAACTGGTGGCTTGTGCTGAAGAGCTCCACTTTGGGCGTCTACATCGGCATGCTGCCTGGGCTCGGAGCCTCGATTGTCGACTGGGCGGCCTACGGAATGGCCGTGCAGACCACCAAGGGCAAGACAGATTTCGGGCGTGGAGACATCCGGGGCGTCATCGCGCCCGAAAGCGCGAACAACGCCCAGCGCGGCGGTGCATTGATTCCGACGCTGACCTTCGGAATTCCAGGCGACTTCGCCATGTCGATCCTGCTCGGCGCCTTGCTGATCCAGGGATTGCGGCCCGGAATGCAGATGCTGACCACCGAACTCGACATCACCTTTGCCATGATCTGGACGCTGATCATCGCCAACATCGTCTCGGCCATGCTGCTGATGGTGCTTGGGCGCCAGGTGGCGCGCGCGATCTTCATCGACGGACACCTGATGGTGCCGCTGGTGATCATGTTCGTGTTCATGGGGTCATGGCTCGGCGCCCAGTCGATGGGCGACTTGATCCTGATGTGCTCGATGGGCGCGCTGGGGCTCTTCATGAAGCGATCGGGCTGGCCGAGGCCGCCACTGATCATCGCGCTGGTTCTTGGCCCCAACATGGAAAACTCGCTGGTCATCTCGAACCGGATCTACGGCACGCTCGGGTGGCTGGAGCGCACGCCATCCTGGATCATCGGGCTGATCATCATCCTGACGATCGTCGGCACCGCATCGGGTCTCGTCAAGAAACGAAAGTCCAAACCGGTCGACGATCCGGAACTGAACGCGAAGATCTCGATCGAGGGCGGCGAACGAAACCCGGTGATTGCGGTCGTGCTGTCGCTGTTCTTCGTCGCGTTTTTCGCGGCGGCGGCGATCCTCGCCATCGATTACCACCCGACAAATCGGCAATACCCGATCGCTGTCTGCGTCGCCGCCTTGCTGCTGCTCGCCGCGATCCTGTGGAAGGACGGCGGTGCGTCGCTTGCACGGATGACCGAATTTGGCGGACTGGGCAAAGCCTGGCGTGCCGCGACCGAACAGGCCGAACTGCGGAAAGGCCTGACCTTCGTGCTGTGGGTGGCTGTCACGGTCCTTGGCTGCTGGCTGATCGGCCAGAAATTCGCGATCGCCGGGCTGGTGTTCGCCTATCTGATTTTCTGGGGAAAGCGGCCGCTTTGGCTGGCGGCGCTCTACGCGGCAGCGATCTACATGTTCATCACGGTGTTTTACGACTGGACGATGCACATCCCGTTCCAGCGGCCATTGATTGGCAAGCTGTTTTGAGAACGGTGCAAGATGTTGAGGCAAGAACAATCCGAGCAATCAATCAGATTTCGGTCCGACAAGGAGGAATGACCATGAAACTTCTGAAACCAGCATTGGTGGCATTGTCCGCCACAGCCGCCATTTGGGGAACGACTGCCCCGGGCGAAGACTTCTACGCCGGCAAGACAATCACCTGCGTGGTGCCGTACGCGCCGGGCGGCGGGACGGATGCGTTCTTCCGCGTGGTCGTGCCGCATCTCGCGCGAACGATTCCGGGCAATCCCGACATCATCATCAACAACATGTCGGGCGCAGGCGGCCTCAAGGCCAACAACTACGCCGGGAACGAGATGCCGAATGACGGTTCGGAAATCCTCTGTGCACCGTGGCTGTCGGTTGCTCAGATGACCCGTCGTGAAGGCGTCCGGTTCGACTATTCGAAAATGCGTCCCGTTGGTGGCGAATCCGCAATCAACACTGCCGTGGTCAACAAGAACATCATGATCGACGGCGACCGCACCACGGCGGGTCAGGGTCCGCAACCGCTTGTCGTTGCAGGTCTTGCTCCGTCTTCAACGCTCGACCTTCGCCAGCGTCTGGGCCTCGACATTCTCGGCATCGATTACGTCTACATCCCAGGCTATCGGGGTCAGGCGAAGCAGTTCCCGGCATTCATGTCCGGCGAGATCAGCCTGATCGGAACAAACTACGGCTCGTTTGCGGCGACCGTGGGTGAAGCGCTCGTCGATCAGGGACCCGGCATGCTGTGGGTCGAGTACGACAAGACAGACGCCGACGGAAACGTGCGTCCGCGCTCGAGCCAGCTCGAAGATCTTGGTGTTCCGACCTTGGTCGAACTCTACCGGGAGATGCATGGGTCGGACCCGTCTGGCCAACACTGGGAAGCCTACAAGACGCTGAACATCCTGACCGCGATGGGGTTGTCGGTGTGGATGCCAGAAGGAACTCCGGATGAGGCATTCAACGCCGTCAAGGCCGGTTGGGACGCTCTTCCGAGCGATCCGGAATTCATTGCCGCTCACGAAAAGGCGTTCGGCAAGCCGGTCAATTTCGTTGCCTATGAAAGCGTTGCGGCTGCTGCAGCGAGCGTCGGAACGATCCCGGACGACATGGTGCAGTTCTACCAGGACTACATCGCAGAGGGCGAACAATAGTCTCTTGCCACTGTCCCTGGGGCGCAATGGTCGCCCCGGGGACGACATCGGTCCGTTCAGGCTGACAACCCTTGGTGCAATTCACCGTCAAACGGCTGGCCGACGGACCGATTGTCCATCCGGGGCTGTCGTCCTCGATCGGCACCAACATCAACGGACCATCCGTCATTCGCGTGCCCGAATGGGTGACAGACCCGCTCGGTCGCTTCTACCTCTATTTTGCGGATCATCGGGGCGACCACATCAGGTTGGCCTTTGCAGACGAACCCGCCGGAGCTTGGCGCGTTCATGAAGCTGGCACGCTCTGGCTCAAGGACAGCGGGTTTCCCGTGCGTGCATCCGAGTTGGCGCCGCCCGAGCGCTATCGGGCAAGTGTCGCGTCGGGCCGTCTGCGACCGCACATCGCATCTCCAGATGTTCATGTCGATCGGAGAAACCAGAGAATCGTCATGCACTTTCACGGGCTGGAACGGGACTGCACCCAAACCACGCGCCGCGCAGTCTCTGTCAACGGGATCGAGTTTCGCGACCCAAGACCAACGGTTGCGGACTACTATGCCCGAGTGTTCGAATGGCGGGGAACGACCTACGCCATGGCACGTGCTGGATCAATGCATCGCTCCGTTGACGGCGGCCAGACATTCCCCGAAAAGACGCGACTTGGCGAAACCAACATCCGGCACGTGGCGGTGTTCGCGCATCAAGGGGAGCTCTATTCGGTCTACAGCCGGATTGGCGATGCCCCGGAACGTCTTGTGATTTCGCGGGTTTCGACAGAGGGGGATTGGCGGCAGTGGCGGCTTGATGACACGCGAGAACTCTTGCGAGCGGGACCTGAATGGGAAGGCGGACACCTGCCGGTCGAACCCTCGGCCATGGGTCCCGCGGACCAGCCGATGAACCAGTTGCGCGACCCGTTTGTTCTTGTCGATCGTGGACAGCCTTGGCTGTTCTACGCTTGCGCGGGAGAGTCGGGCTTGGGGCTTGCATTGATGACGCCGGACGATTCTGCCCCGAACTCCGCTTGAATTCGACCGACGCGCGTTGATCCGGCCACCGTCGAACTGGCCGTCGGTTTCGGGCGAATTGGGACTCGCCTGTTGCAGGCAAGCCAGGCGGGAATACCGAACAGGAACGATATTCGCGCCGTTCATGTCCGGCTTTCTGGATCGGCCGCTACTTGCCTGGCCGAAATTGTGTCGCGCCCTTCCTTTACTCGTTTGACAAGTGCAACCGGCAAGGTCGCAACGCCCATGGTCGACGTGCCCCACCTGGCCAAATTCCTCTCCGACAATTGACGCTGGGAACTGCTGAAAGCGTCGCATAACGCCGTCGCCCATGGAAAGCCGGATTGACAATCTGTGGCGCGAGGTTCACCGTTCCGGCGAGGGTCGGAATCACTTGTGAATGGCGTTATCCACCCCTGTATTCGACCGAAAGAGAGTCATGCCCGATCAACGGCACCAAACTGTTCAAAAGGTGGCTTGTCATGAGTGAATCCGTCGTCCGAGTCGTCCGTCATCCGCTGGTTCAGCACAAGCTGTCGCTGATGAGGCAAAAGGAGACCACGACCGTCAAGTTTCGAACCCTTCTTCGGGAAATCTCCCTGCTTCTCGGCTACGAGATCACTCGCGACCTGGAACTCGAGGATCGTGAAATCGAGACGCCACTGGCCCCGATGTCGGCACCATTCTTGAGCGGTAAGAAGCTGGTCCTGATTTCGATCCTCAGGGCGGGCAACGGGCTGCTGGACGGCATGCTGGATCTTGTTCCCTCCGCGCGTGTCGGGCATGTCGGTCTTTACCGCGACCCAAAGACGCTCGAAGCGGTGGAGTACTATTACAAGGTGCCCGACGAGCTGGGTGAACGACCCGTCATTGTCCTCGACCCCATGCTGGCGACTGCCAACACGGCGATTGCCGCTGTCGAAAAGATCAAGTCGACTGGGGCGCGGAAAATCACCATGGCCTGCCTGCTTGCGGCACCCGAAGGGATCAAGGCGTTTCATGCGGCACACCCGGATGTGCCAGTCATCACTGCCGCAGTCGACGAACGGTTGAACGAGAAGGGGTACATCGTTCCGGGTCTTGGCGATGCCGGTGACAGAATCTACGGCACAAGGTAACCGCCTGCATCAGAATTCGAGAAACGATTGCCGCCCGGTGGTTGTCGACGATTTCGAAAAGGGTATCGCCAGGATCAAGTGGGCCAGCTTACCCACAAGGCATATGACACAACAGACGTGGCTAAAGTGAAACATGGCGACTGAGCTGAAGCCTATCCGCTCCGAGACGGACCACGACGAAGCGCTCGACGAGATCGAACGCCTTTGGGGCGCCAAGAGCGGCACGCCAGACGGCGATCGTCTCAATGTGCTCGCAACGCTGGTCGAAGTCTATGAGGCGGAGCATCATCCGATGGATCCGCCTGATCCTATCGAGGCCACTCGGTTCCGGATGTGGCAGCAAGGCCTTACCCGCAAGGATTCTGTAAGGTGATCGGCCCCCGCAACCGGGTAGCGGACATTCTTGACCGCAAGCAAGGCCTGTCGATCGACATGATCATGAGAAACTCGGGAATTCTGCAGAAGTGCTAATCCGGCCGGGCCGCTTCGACAAGGTTGCGTGACCGGAAGATTTGCATTCTGCGTGTCGTGCCGTATGCCTTCCACTCCACGAACAATCAGCGGGTGGCTTGGATAAAGGACCTGTTCGGTATCTGGCGGGAGCAGGCGACGCGAGAGAAACGGAAGATCGTCTAAACCTGAAAAATCACCGGTTTATCAGTTGCTGGCCTGTCGAAGCCGATCCAGCATGGCCAGCGTCGAGTCGGACAACTGCCCCGACTTGATCGCGGCTTTCAGATCCTTGCCGTGACGCCGGTCGATGATGTCCCAGGCGGTGCGCCCCTTGGCATCCTTCGCTGCCGGATCGACACCGGCCTCGATCAGCAGCTTCATGGTCGCGATGGCGTCGCCCGGCTTGCGCCCGCCTGACCATGCGAGAACGTGAAGCGGTGTCCATTCGCGTTCGGAGGTCACGACAGACGGATCCGCCCCGTGTTCGAGCAGCGCCTGCACGATGCGCGGGTTGCCGCGCCAGGCCCCGATGTGCAGCGAGGTCCAGTCCTCGTGGTGCGTCGCCATGTTGGGGTCAGTCCCGTGTTCGAGGAGAACCTCCACGATCGAGTGGTGCTCGTTCTCGCGCACGGCCAGCATGAGTGGGGTGAAGCCGAGACGCCGCACGATGATGGACCCTTTTATGCCGCGCTTTCGCATGGCGCTCAGGATGCTTGGCGGTCGCCCGAACTCCTGCTTGCCCGCCAGTGCGTGACGGTTGCGGAGATTGGGATCGGCACCGTGTTCTAGGAGAGCACTGATCACCGCGACGGTCGTCTCCGGCTTCCAGCTCTCGTCATAGCGCCATCCAAGCCAGCGTCGAGACACGGCTCGTGCTATCGGGGTCGAGATCGCATCTCGTTCCTCGTACAGACCATCGGGATCCGCTCCCCGCTCCAGGAACAGGCGGATGACGTCGGGGGCGAGGCGTTCGGGCGTCGTCACGGAACTCAAGGATTCGAGAATCGACCGGCGGCCAGCCTTGTAGACCATCGCGTTGACGTCATATCCACTGTCCAGACATGCCGCAAAGTCTGCAATGGTGGCATCGACCATGAGGTCAGGCCAATTGATCTTGCTGCATTGAAAGGTCGATGCTGCGGCGGTTGAAGCCAGCAATGCACTAACGGTCGCCAACGTGATCACGCGCCTTGAATGCGAAACTCTCATCACAGCCACCTTTCCTGCAGTCGCCGGACAGTGCCGGCATAAATGTCGAATGCGTTGGCGGGTTCGCCGCCGTGAATCGCTTCCACTGCCAGGTTGATCTTGCTGGTGATCCAGAGAAATTCGGGATCATCGGGCGGGATTGCCGCGACGATGTCGGGGGCGAGCGCATAGTTTTCCCTGATCGACGCCCAGCCGCCGGTTTTCTGCGAAAGCCAGCCGTCGCGGAATTGCCTCAGCGCCCGGACGTTGTCTTCGACACCCTTCCTTTTGTGGTTCGGCTGAGTCAGGGCTCTGCCTTCAGGGCACGTCCGGTCCCGGGTCATTGGTTACCGGCCCGGCGAAGCTGGTCAAATATGGCCAGAGTTGCGTCGGACATCCGGCCTGCCTCGACCGCGGCCTTCAACCTCTTCCCGTGACGTCGGTCGATGATGTCCCAGGCGGTGCGTCCCTTGGCGTCCCTCGCCGCCGGATCCACGCCTGCGTCGATCAGCAGCTTCATGGTCTCGACCGCCTCCATCGGTTTCCGACCGCCGGACCAGGCGAGTATGTGGAGCGGCGTCCACATGCGCTGAGATGTCACGGCAGTCGGGTCCGCGCCGTGTTCAAAAAGTACCTGAATGATGCGTGGATTACCGCGCCAAGCGCCGATGTGGAGAGAGGTCCAGTGCTCGTGGTGCGTCGCCATGTTGGGGTCCGCGCCGTGTTCCAGCAGCACCTGCACGATCGACTCATGTTCGTTTTCGCGCACGGCCAGCATCAGCGGGGTGACACCCAACCGCTCCATTTCCCGTGAATCCAGGCTGTGTTTGTTCATGGTAGTCACAATGCTTGGTGGCCGCCCATGACTTTGTCTGCCGTCCGGGTTGGCCCGGTTGCGAATGTTTGGATCGGCCCCGTATTCGAGCAGGGCTGTGACAACCGCGACCGTGGTTTCCGGCCGCCAACTGGTGCCGTGTCTCCAGCCAAGCCAGCGGTATGAGACCGCATGTGATAACGGGGTCGTGATCCCGCGTTCGATCACTCCGTCGGGATCGGCCCCCCGTTCCAGAAACAGGCGGACGACATCAGCCGCCAGATGTTCGGGAGTAGAAACGGAACTCATGGCTTCAAGCGCGGACTGTCTGGTGTGTTCCCAGACCATCGTGTTCGGGTCAAAACCGTTGTCCAGGCAGGTCCTGTAATCCTCGATGGTGGCAACGAGCTTGACTTCGACCAAATTCATCTTGTCGCACTCGAAGGGGTTGGTCAGACCGGGTGCTCCCAGCGCGATGCAGGTAATCGCGATCATGGATGTCAAATGCGGGACTCTCATCACAGCCACCTATCCTGCAGTCACCGGAACATGCCGGCGTAGATTTCGAATGCGTTTGCGGGCTCGCCGCTGTGTATCGCTTCCAACGCCAGATCGATCTTGCCGTCAATCCAGGGCGATTCGGGGTTACCGGTCGGAAACGCGGTAGGCGGTTTTGTGCCTAGGTTCATGTCCGGTCAGTTGCCAGCGCGACGGAGATCGTCGAGCATGGCCCGAGTCGCTTCGGACATCTGCCCTGCCTCGATCGCGGCCTTCAGCTTCCTGCCGTGACGTCGGTCGATGATGTCCCACGCTGTGCGGCCCTTGGCGTCCTTCGCCGCCAAATCGACGCCGGCATCGATTAGCAGCTTCATGGTTTCGACCGCATCCCTCGGCTTGCTTCCGCCGGTCCATGCGAGAACGTGAAGAGGCGTCCAATTTCGCTGAGAGGTTACCATGGTCGGGTCACCCCCGTGGTCGAGAAGCGCCCGCATGATGCGAGGGTTGCCGCGCCATGCACTGATGTGAAGCGAGGTCCAGTCTTCCTGAAGCGTCGCCATGTTCGGGTCTGCGCCGTGTTCGAGCAGAACCTGCACGATGGAATGGTGCTCGTTTTCGCGCACGGCCAGCATCAGCGGGGTGAAGCCGAGGCGGCTCACGATGATGGAGCCTCTGATGCCGCGCTGGCGCATTGCGGTGACGATGCTCGGCGGACGCCCATGCCTCTGTACGTCGCGCCGAGACGAATGGTTACGGAGGTTGGGGTTGGCCCCGTGCTCCAGAAGAGCGGTGAGCACCCCGACAGTGGTTTCCGGCTTCCAGCTCAGGCCGCGACGCCAGCCGTACCAGCGGCTGGACACCGCCTTGGCCAACGGAGTCGAACCGACGTAGCGCTCCTCGTACATCCCGTCTGGATCGGCTCCTCTTTCAAGGAACAGACGGACGACGTCGGCGGCCAAATGCTCGGGTGTCCCGATCGAGCTGATTGACTCCAGCACAGATCGCTTGGCGGCCTTGTAGACCATTGTGTTCGGGTCATAGCCGTTGTCGAGGCAGGCTTCGTAGTCCGAAATCGTCGAATCGGCCATGACATCGATCCAGTTCAATCTGCTGCAGTCGAAAGCACTCGCCGATGCGGACCCTGCAAAGACCATAGCCAAGGCCAATGCGCTTTTCGAGATCGCAGGTTGCAAGTTCAAGGTTCTCATCACAACAACCTTTCCTGAAGGCGCCAGACCATGCCGGCAAATATGTCGAAAGGGTTTGCGTTCTCGTTGCCGTGTATAGATTTCGCCGCCAGGTCGATCTTGTTCGCGGTCCAGAACAATTCGGGATCATCCGGCGGAATCGCTTTGATGATCTCCGGCGCAGTCGCGTGGTATTTTGTGATCACCGCAAACCGTCGGCTGTTTGGGAGCGAGGGTCGATACGGAATCGTCTCAGCGTCACGAGTGTCATGCCGCTGCTGGCTCCGTCATGCGCCTCAGTGATCGCATTCGTCAGAACGCTCCCACCCCTGCTTCCGATGGTCGTGAGAACTCGGATATTCCTGCAACTATCCGTAGCGCCTCGTCAATTTCCGAAGCACCACCGATGCCGCAGCCCTCGGCGCCAAGATCGTTCTCGTGGTCGCCGCCTGCACAAGTTACGAGTTGACGGACGCGATCGCTTTTGCTCGATCCGGATGAATCGCGATGATCTTGTCGAAGCCGCTCACCTCGAAAACAGTCATGATCTGATCCGGAAGCGAACACAGGGCAAATTCGGAGTTGCTGCTCTTGCAACTCTTCGCTGTCATGAGAACCGCGCGAAGGCCCGCACTGCTGATGTAGTCCAGCTCGGCAAAGTCCATGATCATGGCCTTGTCATCGTCTGATTGAGCCTTTCCGACGGTCTCCGCAAACTCATGCGCGTTTCCGCCGTCAATGCGGCCCACGACCGCTGCAATGAGTGTGCTGCCCTCTCGTGTAAACTGAACGTCCATTTTTTCCTCGATCTCTGTTGTCTTGCTTTTTCACTTGATCAGGTCCGGCACCCTGCCAAGACCTCTGGTTGGCATTCTCGCAACGACCGTTTCAATCGTCCGATACAGGACGAGATGATGGCAGAGCCGTTCGATCGCAGACCGGCAATCGCGGCACCATCAACCGATCCCGATCCGTGTCTCTGCTGATTTCAATCATCTTCCGGCATCAGCACGAATTCGGGGTAAGCCTCGATTCCAAGCTCTCCCGCATCCTGTCCGAGTTCCTCGATCATTGGCGTCACCCGCGCGCCCATCGTCTTGCTGATGATGTACCAGACAATCGTGGAAACACCGAAGACAAACACGCCGACCGAAACGATGCCGATGACCTGGACGATCAGATTGCCTCCAGCCGCAATGCAAACGGCCAGCGTTCCCCAGATGCCGGCGAAGAGGTGGGCCGGGACAGCCCCCACGACATCATCGATCTTCATCGTTTCCATGAACTTCATGCCGAGCAGGCAAATGACGCCACCCGCACCGCCGATGGCGATCGCCCAGTTGTGGCTGACGATGTCAGGTCCGGCGGTAATGGCGACAAGCCCGCCGATCGCTCCGTTCAGCCCCGCAAGGAGGTCAATCCGACCAAGAATGGGTCGTGAAAGCGCAATCGCGAAGAGGACGCCAGCCGCCGCCGCCAGGTTGGTGTTCGCAAGAATGACACTGAGCGCGACGGCATCGCTGGCGCCTGCAAGCGCGAGTTGGGAACCACCATTGAAGCCGAACCAGCCGAGCCAGAGAATGAACACCCCAAGGGTCACGACCGGGACATTGGATGGAGGGGTCGCCTTGACGCTGCCGTCATCCCTGAACTTGCCCTTCCGCGCGCCAACGATGATGGCTCCCGCAAGGGCCGCCCAGCCACCGGTTGAATGAACGATCGTCGAGCCTGCGAAATCCTGGAAGCCCATTTCGGCCAGCCAGCCTCCACCCCAGGTCCACGCGCCGACAATGGGGTAAATCACGCCCGTGAGTATGGTGATGAAGATGAAAAACGACCAGAGGTTGACCCTTTCGGCCAGCGTTCCAGAAACAATGGATGCCGTGGTCGCGACAAAGACCATCTGGAAGAACCAGTCCGACATTGTCGCATAGCCTTGGTCGATGACCGCAGGGGCGACCGTCTCGTCGCCCGCGAGCAATGCCACCTCGTTGTCCGTGATCCCGTAGGTCAGCGAGAACGATCCGATCCAGTTGCCGACATCGACGTACATCAGGTTGTAACCGATGAGGTAGAACATGAGCCCGGCGATCGAATAGAGCCCGATGTTCTTTAGGCAGATCACGGAGGCATTCTTTGTTCGCACCGAGCCCGATTCCAGCATCGTGAACCCAGCGCACATCCACATGACCAGCGCCCCCCATATCAGGAAGGAGAAGCTGTTCAGGACAAACGATGCTTCCGCATCAAGCGCTGCACTGGCAGGTGATGGGACGAAAAGGATCACCACCGTAACGGTCCACATTGTCGCAAGGGCGACCACGCGTTTCATCATCGAGAGGTTCGGCATTCTGGCCCGTTCATTGTCTACTTCGAAGTCTGTCACGGAATGACGCCGACAGGTGCCGGCCAACATGGCGAATTTGCGACAAAATCCAAAAAAAGGCAAACTTTCATTACGGGATCATTCGCTCGAAGGCCAATCGCCTGTTGCACGCTCTGGCGCTCATCCGTCATGCGGCAACCGGAATACTGGCAAGAAAATGCTCGCCGAGGCTCCGCCATTGAACCGGACCCGAGGCCACCGAGTCATGTTCAAATGATGGCCTGTCTTGCCGACGTGTCGGTCTGGCCATGTCGAAGCCAATCAAGAACCGGGACGCGAAGCCCGAGGTCGAAGGGTGGCTGGAACTGGCAAGGCCCGCATGTCGCCAGCCTCGTGATCCGGCTCACATGCGAGAAATCCAGTCACGATCCACGACTGCTCCAGTCCCCTTCTCCGCATCCGCCTACCTGCGGGCGTTGTCCTCGGCACGCCGTTCGACGATTTCGTCAGCCTCGCGACCGTAGAGTTCCTGGAAATGCGCGAAATCTGCCTCGTATCGACCGACCCCCTGCGTCGCTGAACGCAGGTTGTTGATCAAGCCTTCCAGCGCGACCCCCGGCATCAGCGCGCGAACCATGTCCCAGCCTTCGGCATTCGCTTCTCGGTCGAAGCCGAGAATCTGGCCGCGCATCGACGAGATCATCGGATTGAGGGCGCCCGTGAAAACGGATGGTGCCCTGAATCGGACTTCGAAAATCGGCTCGAGCAGGACCGGTTGCGCCTTGGAGAGTCCCTCTGCAACACCCCCACGGCCCGCGATCCTGAAAGCCATGTCCGATGAATCGACCGAATGGTGCTGGCCATCGTACAGATTGACCACGACATCGATGACCGGAAAACCCAGCGGCCCCCGGGCGGTGGCCTCTTCGGCGCCGAGGTTGACGGCGGGTATGTAGTTCCGGGGCACCGACCCGCCGTGGATCGACTCCGAAAACGAAAACCCGGTTCCGCGCTTGGCTGGCTCGATCGTCAACTTGACATCGGCAAACTGTCCTGCGCCTCCCGACTGTTTCTTGTGACGGTAATGCACGTCGGACTTTTGGGTGATCGTCTCCCGGTAATGGGCGACGAATGGCCCGGTGTCGGTCTCGACGCCAAAGACGTCGGACAGCGTGTGCTGAATTCGCCTGAGATGCTGCGAACCCTGGGTGCCAAGGATCACTTGCCCGCTTTCCTGGTCGTGAGTCACCGTCAGCGACAGATCCTCTTCCTCGATCTTGTGCAGGGCTTCCGAAAGCTTTGCATCGTCTCTGTCATTCACGGCAGAGATGGTTCGGTTCCACAGTGCCGGGAGCGGATTGTACCAATCGGGAGGGTCGACGGGACCGGCCTCGGAATAAAGACAACCTGCCTTGAGGTGGTCGGACTTGACCGCCGATGCAACCCCGCCGGCATCGATATTCGACTTGGCGGCCGGACGCTCGCCAAACGGTTCCAGCAGTCCGCCGACCGAGCCCCCGCCGATTGTCGCCCCTGCGCTCATGTCGTCAACGAATCCCCGAACCCAAACGAGCTTGCCGACGTGCTTGCGGGTGCGGCACATGAACGCCGACGCTACCGCATCGTTCAACCGGGCCCGGGTGTCCTCGGGCTTCGGCGCCTCGTGGCGGATGGCCTTCATCAGGCGGCGGATGCCGTTTCCGGTCGCAGCGGAACCAAAAAAGGATGGAACGGTCAGGTTTTCGGCGAGCGTGCGGGCACAGATTCCATAGACCGCCCCGGTAGCCGGGACCCGATCCTCGATGATTTCCTCAAGGAGCCAGTCGTCGTGTTCCGACAGGCTCTCGAGCAACTCGTCGCGGCCTTCCGCCTGTCTGACCAGAAGATCTTCGGGCACTTCGATAAGTTCGGAGGCTTCTCCGTCGCGATAGCGCCAAGCCCGGTCGGACACGAGATCCACCGCCCCGACAATCCGATCGCCATCGCGGATTGGAGCCTGACGCAGGATGATCGGACGCGCGGAGTATGATTGAATGGCGGACATGATGCTCCGTGCATCGTGGCGGCATTCGTCGATGCGGTTTACGAACACGAAACACGGGACATTGGCGTCTTCGGCCAGGCGTATCCATGGTGCAGCGAGGACAGCTTGGTCGGGGTCGGGGGATGCGACGATGACGACGGCATCTGCACACAGCACGGCATCAAGCGCCGATTGTGCAAACTCGAGCGAACCGGGGCAGTCCAGCGCAACCCAGTTCTCGTCCAGGTAGGAAAATTCTGCGCAGCGCAGATCGACCGGGGGCGCTGGCGGGGGCCTGCTTCCTTCGAGCATGGCCAGCTGGTCGATGAGTTCGGACTTGCCTGCCGCCGACGGGCCAATGACCGCAATGCATCTCGTCATCCTGGTTCCTCCATCCATTGGGACATTCGTAATGTCGTGTCGCATGGTCGCGAGCACCGGATCAGTTTAGGACAAATCTGCGTGACTTGAACAGGGGCAAGACCCCGAGATGATCGATGTCATCGACCTTTTTTCGATGCCTGGAACCTGTTGATGGCAAGGGTCCCGAACCACCTGGGAACCCGGAGGCGAGATCAGCCGCAAGGAGGCTCTCCGCGATGATCGGTGGAGGAGACCCGTAGCCTCGTTTCCTGCCGTTGCCGACAAAAGCAGTTGCATCACGGGCGATTATCGCCAATTCATCCCGCTGTCGTGACGACCGGCAAGCCGGATGTCCGGGGCGAACCGCCTGACACGCAGCCAAGACAACCATGAGGAGCATCGCCATGAGCAGACCTGACACGGGCTATACGGGGCCGGAACTGTGCAAACTCTCTGCGAGAGAAGCCGTGCGGTTGCTCTCTTCAGGAGACATCAGCCCCGGTGAACTGCTGGACGCGTCACTGACTCGGCTCGATCAGGTCGAATCGGAAATCAATGCCACGGTGATCAGGTGTGAAGACCGCGCACGGGATTCGATCGCTCAACTCGATGAACGGCGCAGGCTCAATGGCGATGAACCGGGATGGCTTGCAGGACTTCCGGTCGGCATCAAGGATCTGATCGATGTCGCAGGTCTGCCGAACACCTGCGGCAGTCCGGCGCTCGTCAACTATGTCCCGGATTGCAGCGATGCCCTGGTCGAGCGGCTGGAGGAAAGAGGTGCGGTCATTGCCGGCAAGACAAACACGCCGGAATTCGGCGCTGGCGCCAACACCTTCAACGAGGTGTTCGGCAGCACCCGGAATCCATGGAACACTGCACTGAACGCAGGAGGATCATCCGGCGGTTCGGCGGCTGCGCTCGCAACTGGGGAATACTGGCTGTGCCACGGCTCCGATCTCGCGGGTTCGCTGCGAACGCCGGCAGCATTTTGCGGGGTGATCGGGTTTCGACCGTCGCCAGGTCGGTGTGGCGGCGGTCCGAAGGACATGGCGTTCGCGCCGGAGGCGGTCGATGGTCCGATGGCAAGGGATGTCCTCGACACGGCCCTGCTTCTCGATGCTATGTGCGGCCACGACGCCCGTCATCCCATCAGCCTCGAGGCGCCCGCCACTCCGTTCCAGACGGCGGTGAGGCAGGATCCGGGTCAAATTCGAATCGCCTTTTCCGAAGACCAGGGCGGCTTCGCTCCGGTCGAGGGCGAAATCCGTGCCGTCCTGCGGCAGGCGCTCGAGTCCTGCGCAGACAAGGATGTCGTCGTCGAAGAGGCCTGCCCCGATCTTCCCGACCTCAACGACACCTATCTGACGCTGCGCGGAATTCACTACGGTGCGGTGGTCGACAATCTTCCCGATGTCGCGAAGCGCCACTTCAAGCGAACGCTGCGCGAGAATGCCGAGTTCGGGCGAAACCTGAAGGCATCGGAGATCTTCGTGGCGCTGAGGAACAAGTCATCGCTCTACGAGATCATGCGACAGTTCCTTCAGTCTCACGATGTTCTGGCCATTCCGGTCACGGGGATTGCCCCGGGGCCGGTCGAGGTCGAGTATCCCCCGGTCGTCGACGGGGTCGAAATGGGAGACTATGTCGAGTGGCTGCGCTTTTCGTTTCTCGCGACCACGACCGGGCTGCCGGCCATTTCAATGCCAGCCGGATTCACGCCTTCAGGAATGCCGGTCGGGGTCCAGTTGATCGGTCCGCCGAGAGGAGAGGCAAGGTTGCTGCAGGTTGCCCGTGCCATCGAAGAAAGACTGAACCTGCAGATGGGACCCATCGATCCCTTGGCACCTGACTGACCGTTGTCATCCGTACGCTGGAGTGTGAAAAACATGTGCCGAATGGTTTCGTGGTGACGCAAACCATCCGGCCAACAAATCAATTTTGCAGCCAGTCTTTGTCCGTACGGCGTTGGAAGGGGCGCGAACGCCGTAGGCGGCGTTTGATGCGCTTCTGCCAGCCATCGCAGATTCGCACCGAAGAAGCCTTCTGCATTGCACAGCCAACCGCGTAAGGCTATTCGGTCATCATCGCGCCGGCGGCGGTCGGGACTGGTTCCTGTCCAGACCATCTCCACCGAGAGTGTGCGTCGAACACAGCCAATGCCTGTTGAGAATAGTCGGACAACAATGGAAGGTATACTTCGATGATCGTTGTTGCATCGTCTGAGTTCGGTATCTGTCGGCACGGTTTTGGCATTCCCGGAGTAGCGCGGTGCGTACGATGACCCCCGGCGAGTTCATCGCGAAATGGCAGGCATCAAAATTGAAGGAGAGCTCGGCATCGCATGAGCACTTCCTCGACCTGTGTAGTTTGCTTGATGAGCCAACGCCCGCCGCAGCCGACTCTGAAGGCGAATGGTATTGCTTCGAGCGCGGCGCAAGGAAGGACTCTGGTGGTGACGGTTGGGCAGATGTTTGGAAGCGCGAGTGTTTTGCATGGGAGTATAAAGGACAACGCGCCAACCTTGACGCAGCCTTCAATCAGTTGCGGCAATACGCGCTTGCCTTGGAAAACCCACCGCTGCTGATTGTCTCAGACATGGTGCGGTTCCGCATTCGCACCAATTGGACAAACAGCGTGAGCGTGACGCACGAGTTCTCGGTCGAAGATCTCGCCGACGGCGCGACCCGCGATTTGCTCAAGTGGGCGATGTCGGATCCGGAGCGACTGAGGCCAGGCGAGACTCGGCAGATGGTAACGGAGCGTGCGGCGGAGGCCTTCGCTGAATTGGCACAGGGTCTGCGGGACCGAGGCTTTGACCCACAGACAGTGGCGCACTTTGTCAACCGTCTGGTGTTTTGCATGTTCGCAAACGATGTCGGGCTGTTGCCGAACAATGTGTTCATTCGCATGCTGGAGCGTTCGCAGCAGTATCCCGAAAAGTCTGCAGACTATGCCTCGAAGTTGTTCGCGGCGATGGCCGTCGGCGGTGATCTCGATTTCGAAACAGTGGCGTGGTTCAACGGAGGGTTGTTCGACGACGATAAAGCATTGCAGCTCGATCGGGCGAGTGTAACGACGGTACTCAGGGCGGCAAGGCTTGATTGGTCAGAGATCGACCCCTCCATTCTTGGCACGTTGTTCGAGCGTGGTCTCGATCCTGAAAAACGATCGCAATTGGGTATGCACTACACCGACCGCGACAAGATCATGCAGATCGTCGATCCTGTGATTCGTCGTCCGCTGCTCGAGGAATGGGAGCCTGTGAAGTTAAAAATCGCGTCCATGATGGAGCGCGCCGATGCCATGAGTTCGAATGGAGGGGGACAGACAAAATTACGGAATCAGGCCAAACAGATATTCCAAGGATTTCTCGAACGTTTGCAGAATTTCGTTGTACTCGACCCTGCCTGCGGATCAGGAAATTTCCTTTACCTTGCGCTGCACGCATTGAAGGATGTCGAGCACAGAGTCCGACTAGATGCCGAGATGCTCGGCATTCGACGCGAGTTCTCGATGATGGTCGGGCCAGCCAACGTCAAGGGCATCGAGATCAACACATATGCAGCTGAGCTCGCCAGAGTCTCCGTGTGGATTGGCGAAATCCAGTGGATGCGACGCAACGGATTCAACAGCAACGAAAATCCAATCCTCGACCCGCTCGAAACTATCGAATGCCGTGATGCGATCCTCGCGCCGGACGGCAGCGAGCCGGAGTGGCCTGCAGCCGATGTCGTGATTGGCAATCCACCATTTTTGGGAAACAGAAAGATACGAAACGAGTTGGGAGATTGCGTCGCTGAAACTCTACCGAAGCTCTATCGGAAAATCGTCAGGGGGAAGCCTGACTTGGTCTGTTACTGGTTTGCGAAGGCAGGAAAGCTGGTGGCCGAGAAAAAGATTCAGCGAGTTGGGCTTGTCGCCACAAACTCGATTCGAGGTGGCACGAATCGCAACGTCCTGAAATTCATCCTCGATACAGGGACCATTTTCGAGGCGTGGTCGGATGAGCCTTGGACTATCGAAGGTGCCGCAGTACGGGTATCGATTGTTTGCTTCGCCGCCGCCGCCGCCGAACCTGTGCCAAGTGCGCGGCTCAATGGTCAGCCAGTGGACACGATTTACGCTGATCTGACCGCTTCAGTCGACGGGGCGGGATCTGACTTGACACAAGCAAGGCGCCTTCCTTCGAACCGAAACATTGCATTCCAAGGAGACATCAAACGTGGTTCGTTCGATGTTGCAGGCGATCAAGCGCGCGAATGGTTGAGCCTTCCGAAAAACCCGAACGGTCGCCCCAATGCTGATGTCCTCAAGCCATGGGTCAACGGCATGGATCTCACGCGTCGGCCTGCAGGTAAGTGGATCGTCGATTTCGGGTGGCAAATGTCGGAAGCCGACGCTGCGCTCTACGAAGCACCGTTCCGGCACATAGCGACGCATGTGAAGCCGAAGCGTTTGACGAACAAGGAACCCAAAAGCAGAGAATTCTGGTTCAGGCACTGGAACCCCCGGCCTGCAATGTGGAATGCCCTCGACGGTCTCTCCCGCTTCATCGCGACGCCGAGAATCGCCAAACATAGGCTGTTTGTCTGGCTTGATGCACGGATCTGCCCGGACAATCAGGTGGTTGTCATCGCACGCGACGACGACGTGGCCTTCGGCATCCTGCACAGCCGGTTCCACGAGGCGTGGTCACTTCGTCAAGGAACATGGCTCGGAAAGGGCAATGACCCACGCTACACGCCAACCACAACCTTTGAAACTTTCCCGTTTCCGAAAGGTCTATCCCCTGAAGTGCCCGCTTCCGAATACGTCGCTGACCCTCACGCAGTTGCCATCGCCGAGGCCTCGCGCAGACTGGTGGAACTCCGTGACAGGTGGCTCAACCCGCCCGAATGGGTGGAGTGGGTCGACGAACCGGTGGCGGGCTACCCGAAGCGTCCCGTTGCGCGAAGCGCGGCTGCGGCAAAAGAACTCGATGCGCGCACTCTGACCAATCTCTACAATGAGCGACCCCAATGGTTGGTTGACGCGCACATAGCGCTCGATTCTGCCGTCGCAGCCGCCTACGGTTGGGATGCCGATGTATCAGAGGACGATGCGTTGGAAAAACTGTTGGCGCTTGGGTTGGAAGGTGGAGAAGCATGAACCTGGCTGGACCAGAGTTCGAGCTTTTCACTGTTTGCACATGCAGACCAAAGTTGCCTCAGTGACGGCGTACATTTGAAATCTCATTGTGTGGAACAGGGGCGGTGAACCGCATTGAGGAAATCCCTGTTGGTCCTGAGAACACAGCGAGGTCACACGCAAAGAAGCAGGCAGAGAGTTTGATTGATGACAATACCGACCGTTGTAAAGGAAAGCTCACATAGGGCTGCAGTGCCATGGGTGACCGCGGACAACCGCTCCCGCGGTGAATTCTGAAGGCCGACACTTTGGACCCGAGTCAGGCGAGCGAGTGGACCCGCCCCGGTGCTGCTGCAAGAAGTTCACGCGTGTATTCCTGTTTCGGGTTCGCGTAGACCTCTGCGGTCGGACCCTGTTCGACCAACTGTCCGTTCTGCATGACGATGATGCGATCGCAGATCTGGGCTGCGACGCGCAGGTCATGGGTGATGAACAGCATGGCCAGGCTGAAGTCTCGACGAACCTGGTCGAGCAGATCGAGCACCTGCGCCTGGACCGACACGTCAAGCGCCGAAACAGCTTCATCCGCAATCAGAATTGCAGGTTCCATCGCGAGCGCTCGCGCGATGCAGATCCGTTGACGCTGTCCGCCCGAGAACTGATGCGGAAACCTGTCGAGTGAATCGGCGGATATCCCGACAATCTCGATCAATTCCCTTGCCCGCTTCCACGCTTCTTCGGACGCAACGCCGAAGTTGATCGGGCCTTCGACAATCGACTGACCGACCGTCCGTCTCGGATTCAGCGATCTGTAAGGATCCTGGAAGACGATCTGGATCTGATGCCGAAGGGCACGCAGACGACCCTGTCCCATCGTGGCGACATCGATCCCGTTGATGAGGATTTCGCCCGAGGTCGGGTCGATCAGTCGCATGACGCAACGGGCGACGGTCGATTTTCCCGATCCGCTTTCGCCCACGATTCCAAGCGTCTCGCCGCGCTTGAGCGAAAGCGAGATCCGATCGGCTGCCTGGACCTCGCGTCCGCCGCCGAACCAGCCACTGGATCCGTAGGTCTTGCTGAGATCCGTTGCCTGGAGCGCGACCTCTCCTTCAGGTTCTTCGCGTTCGGGCGGATTCATCGATGGAACGGCGTCGATGAGAAGCCGGGTGTAGTCATGGGTCGGTCGATTGAGGACGTCTTCGACGCGACCCTGCTCGACGATCCGGCCGTTCTGCATCACGACAACCCGGTCCGCGATCTCCGCGACCACGCCGAAGTCATGGGTGATGAACATCACCCCCATGCCGTGCGATGCCTGCAAGTCCTTGACCAACTGCAGGATCTTGGCCTGTGTCGTCACGTCAAGCGCCGTGGTCGGCTCATCGGCAATCAGCAGGACAGGTTCGAGCGAGAGCGCCATCGCGATCATGATCCGTTGGCGCTGACCGCCGGAGAGCTGATGGGGATAGGAATTGAACAGCCGCTTTGGCTCGGGCAGACGAACATCCTCCATGGCGTTCAAGACCGTCTCAACGCGTTCCGAGCGCGACATGCCGGTGTGAATCTCGAGCATCTCGGCGATCTGGTCGCCAACCCGCATCACCGGATTGAGTGCGGTCATCGGCTCCTGGAAAATCATCGCCATGCGCTCGCCACGCAACTCGCGCAAGCGATTGTCGTCAAGTTGCAGCAGGTCGTCGCCTTCGAGGCGGATCGAGCCCGCAACCGGTGTCAGCGCGCGCCGGTCGAGCAGGCCCATGACCGTGAACGCGGTGACGGACTTTCCGGAGCCGCTCTCGCCGACGACGCAGACGATTTCGCCGCGATCGACCTGGAGCGAAATGTCCTCGATCGCGAATTCGCGGTCGCCAGACGCAGGCAGGCTGACGCTCAGGCCGTCGATTTCGAGGACCGCGCTCATCGCATGTTCCGCGCGATGCGGGGGTCAAGAGTGTCTCGAAGGCCGTCGCCCACGAAATTCACCGAAAGGACCGTCAAAGCGAGGGCCAGACCCGGGAAGAAGATGATCCACGGAGTCAGCTGAAAGTAGGTCCGCCCCTCGGACATGATATTGCCCCAGGACGGGATCTCGGGCGGAATGCCTGCCCCGAGGAACCCGAGAATGGCCTCGAGCAGCATCGCCGAACCGCAGATGTAAGTGGCCTGCACGATCAGGGGCGCGATCGTGTTTGGCAGGATGTGCCGATACATGACCTGGGGCGTCTTGCAGCCCGATGCGATGGCCGCCTCGACATACGGCTCTTCTCTCACGGTCAGGACCACGGAACGGACCAGCCGGACCACCCTCGGGATTTCCGGGATGACGATCGCAACAACGACCGTGGTTAGTGAAGCGCCGGACAGAGAGATCATGGCGATCGCGAGCAGGATCGCGGGGATCGACATCAACCCGTCCATAACCCGCATGATCGCCGCATCGAGGAGGCGAATGTAGCCCGCGATCAGACCCAGCACCAAGCCGACGAGGACCGACATTGCGGCAACGGCGAGCCCGATGGTCAAGGACACCCGCGCGCCGTTCAGGACCCGGCTGAAGACGTCGCGGCCGAGCATGTCTGTCCCGAAAAACCCGTCCGCGCCAGGCGGCTTGAGACGATTCATGGGATTGATGGAGACCGGATCGAGGGCGACGAGCGGACCGACGATGGCGAGCGCAACGATCGCAACCAGGGTCGTGCCGCCCCACAGAACGTTTCGATTCCCGAGAACGGTTTTCAGGACCGTGGGATCGTTGCGACCGCGCCCGGAGTCGTTCGGGGCGTCCATCAGTAACGGATCCTCGGGTCAAGAAACGTGTAGCAAAGATCGATCATCAGATTGATGATGATGTAGATGAAGCTGAAGAACAGGATCAGGCCCTGGATGATCGGGTAGTCGCGGGCGAGAACGGCATCGAGCACGAGGCGGCCAAGTCCGGGAATGTTGTAGACGCTCTCCGTCACGACAACGCCGCCGATCAGCAACGCGATCCCGATGCCGATGACCGTGATGATCGGAACGGCCGCGTTTCGCAGCGCATGACGCATCAGAATGCGCATCTCGGACTGTCCTTTTGCCCGCGCCGTCCGAATGTAGTCCTCTTCCAGAACCTCGATCACGGAAGCCCTCGCCATCCGCGAAATCAGCGCGATGAAAATCACGCTCAGTGTTACCGTGGGAAGGATGATGTGCATGAGGAACGGCCCCAGACCGTCCGCGAACGGCGATCTGTAGCCTTGTACCGGCAGGATTTTCAGGGTCATGGCAAAGACATAGACCAGCATGTAGCCGAGCACGAAGACCGGAATCGAGAAGCCGCCGACCGAGAACAGCATGACGCAACGGTCGATCAGACTGCCGGCTCGGTAGGCCGCGATCGTCCCCAGCGGGACGGCAACCACGACCGAAAAGGTGATCGTCGTGATCGCCAGCATGACCGTCGGTTCGATCCGTTGGGCGATCAGTTCAGTGACCGGCTTGTTCGAGAATATCGATGTCCCCAGGTCGCCTTGCAGCAGTCCGCCCAGCCACCGCGCGAACTGAATCGCAATCGGGTCGGACAGCCCGAGTTGTGCCCGTATTCGCGCAACGTCTTCGGCGGTTGCATAATCGCCCGCGATGACGGCAGCCGGATCGCCAGGTGCAATCCTGAGAAGTATGAAAACAAACAGCGCCACGACGACCATGACAGGGATGGTCGAGAGAATCCGAAGCAGCACGTAATTCAGCATGGCGACATCCGAAGATAACGGCGCCTGCAGCGTGGCAGGCGCCGGATTGTGTCAGAAACCAGGACTTTCCTTCCGGTCGTCAGGTCACTCGATGGTGATGTTCCAGAAGAACTGGACCGGAGACTTGATCAGCCCCTTGACCGAGTTGCGGTACGCAACCGGAACGAAGAACTGTCCGAGCTCGCCGGATGCACCGATCGCCCAGAGACGTTCCTGGACCTTCGTGGCATGTTCCTTCTTTTCCTCGAGCGTTGCCGCAACCGCATACGCCTTTCTGGCGGCTTCCAGTTCCGCATCTGTCGGCCAGCCGAACCAACCAGCGTCCGGATTGCCCGAAAAGGCGATCGCCAACGGGTCCAGGACGTCTGCGCCAATCCACCAGGTGTGGAACATGTTCCAACCGCCTTCTGCCACCGGCGAACGCGAGGCCCGTCGTGACGTCAGCGTTGCCCAGTCCATCGCCTGGACTTCGACCGTGAAGCCGGCCGCTCGGAGTTTCTCTGCTGTGACGAGCGAGAAGACCGAAAGCGCAGGCACGTCCGTGGGCTGCATGATGACGACCGGTGTGCCGTCGTAGCCCGTCGCGGCGAGAGCCTTGGCAGCTTCTTCGACCGAGCCGGTCTTCATCACGTCAGAACCCACTTCGTTGGCAAGCGGCGTTCCGCACGGATAAACCGAATAGCAAGTCATCCAGAACTCTTCCGAGCCGAATGCTGCTGCGAGGTAGTCTTCCTGTTTCATCGCCATGATTGCGGCACGGCGAACGTCGGCATCGTCAAAAGGCGAAAGCAGGTGGTTGAACCTGGCAAAGCCGATATTGCCAAGCGGGTCATTGACCTCGACGACAACGTCAGGATTGGCCGACAGGAGGGGCATGAGGTCGTTGCTCGGCGACTCGAAAAAGTCGATTTCGCCCACATCCAGCGCATTCGCGGCCGTCATCTGATCGGGAAAATACGTCCAGATCACCTTGTCGACGCCTGCGATCTTGCCCCCGGACGCGGCTGATGCCGGCTCGCTGCGCGGCACGTAGTCCTCGAAGCGCGTGTAGACCACCTGAGACCCCGGGACCCACTCGTCTTCCTGGAACACGAAAGGTCCGGAACCCGTGTAATCGGTGATCTGCTCGAACGGGTCCGTCATCGCCACTTCCTTCGGCATGATGAACGGAACGTTCGACGAGATCTTTCCAAGCGCTTCCAGAACCAGGCCGAAAGGCTGCGCCAGGGTCAGGACGACAGTCTTGTCATCGCTGGCTTCGAGGCTCGCAAGGTTTGCATACAGCTGCTGCCCCATTCCGTCGCGCTGGCCCCATCGATCAAGGGAGGCGACGACGTCTTCGGCGGTGACGGCCGAACCGTCGTGGAATGTCAAACCGTCACGGAGCATGAAGGTCCAAACCAGGCCGTCGTCGGCCGTGGTCCACGTGTCGACCATTTGCGGTTGCGGCGTGAACGATTCATCCATCGCGAACAATGTGTCGTAGATCATGTAACCGTGGTTCCGCGAGATGTACGCGGTGGTCCAGATCGGATCGAGATTCTTCAGGTCTGCGTGAGGTATGACGCGCAGGACAGTCTCGCTCGATGCCACTGTCGCCGTCATTGCAAGTGTCGTCGAAACGACAGCTGCCGTGATTGCCCTTCGAGGGCTCTTGATGATCATGATGCAGGTCTCTCCATATCCATGGCAATCTTTGAGGCATGCGCCCGAGGGTCGGTGCCCAAGTGATTGCGACCATTTCGAAAGACGGCCCAATGTGGCCGATCAAGGAAAGCTAACCGACATTGAACGTTCGTTCAATTCCAAACGACACCCGCATGTCTTGCGGGGCATTTGCATCGGCGTTGTCCTGCCAGACAATGGATCGATGCTGCCTCTGCGGGATCTGATTCTGCCATCGGGGCCGCAACGGCGAGGTTGCGGGCCATGCTGTCCAAGGCTTGTCGGAGCAAAGAGAAGCTTCTGTTTCGGCGCATGTCACCGAGTCCGGCGTTGCAGAGGCAATGGCCGGATGCGTGTCAGGGAAAGCATTTGGCACAATCGCGAAATCGCAGCCAAGCCGGTGTTCGCCACGACCAGCGCGACCCGGCTTACTGCAGCGTTCGCGTATCGCTGCCGCCGATTGCCACGGTCAATTGTCGAGCCGCTTCAATGACCGGGCGGCTCAGTCTTTCGATCTCCGATATTCTGATCCTGCTGGTGGGTCCGGAGACGGAGATCCCAGCGACCGCTTCGTTGTTGATATCGAACACGGGAGCTGCGATGCAGCGCATTCCCGCGTTCTTTTCTTCATTGTCGATGGAATACCCGCATTCGCGGATCGTCGCGAGACTCTGCTTGAGTTCTGCCTGATCGGTGATCGAATGCTCGGTGAAGGGTTGCAAGTCCACTCTCGCGAGAAACCTGTCCAGGCGGTCGGGGTCCATGTGCGCGAGCAACGCCTTGCCGATGCCCGAGGCATGCATGGGGGACAAGGTTCCCGGCGGAAAAAATGCCCGGATGTTCGAATGCGTCTCGACCTGGCTCAGGAACAGAACGGAGCCTTCCTTCTCGATGCCGAGGTTGGCGGTTTCGCCGGTCGCCACCATGAGCTTGCGCATGATCGGACGCGCCTGGCCCACGAGGCTTGTCCGCCTCAGGAAACGCGCGCCGATCACGAAGGCCCGCGGCCCAATGTGCCAGAGCTGTTCTTCGCTGTCGAATTCGACGAGCCCTCTTCCCTCGAGCGTCACGAGTATCCGGTAGACGGTTGCTGGCGACTGGTTCATTTCATCCGCCAGCATGATCAGAGGCTTGCCCTGCGCTTCGCTCAGATACTCGAAGACCTGCATGGCGCGGTCGACCGACTTGATCGTGTTCTGAGCAGTCTTGTCGTGCCAACCGCGGGGTCTCCCCCGCGCTCTGCGACCGATTCGGGGGCTGTTGTCCTGGGATTCCATGGCTACCCTTGATTCTTTCTGAAATTCGAATTCACCATATGAAATTTACAACCCGCTGACAATACAGAAATAATTCGCCTGTGAGCAAAAATGAAAGTTTATTTCAAAAAAATTTACCCCAGTTCGCAACTGGTCTAGGAATCAGGCCAAGACGGAAGGAGGTTAGTCATGATTTTTCAAAACCCGGTTTTCATCCCGGGCCCGACAAACATTCCCGACAGCCTGCGCAAGGCTTGCGACATGCCGACGATCGACCACCGGTCGCCGCTCTTCGGGGAGATCCTGCGCCCGGCACGCGAAGGCGTTCGCAACGTCCTCAAGAGTGACATCGCCGAGGTCTTCATCTTCCCCTCGACCGGTACCGGCGGCTGGGAGGCAGCGCTGACCAACACGCTTTCGGCCGGTGACAAGGTTCTCGCTGCGCGCAACGGCATGTTCAGCGACCGATGGATCGACATGTGCGTCCGGCATGGCCTCGACGTGAAGGTCGTCGACACAACATGGGGCGAGGGAATTCCGGCACACTGCTTCGAGAAGATCCTGGGCGCCGACACGAACCGCGACATCAAGGCCGTCCTGGCGACGCACAACGAAACCGCCACCGGCGTGACGTCAAGCATCGCTGCCGTGCGTCGCGCGCTCGATGCGGCTGGCCATCCCGCCATGCTGTTCGTCGACGGCGTGTCCTCGATCGGTTCGATGGACTTCCGCTTTGACGAGTGGGGCGTGGACGTTGCGGTGACCGGTTCGCAGAAGGGCTTCATGCTGCCAGCCGGTCTTGCCATCGTCGGTTTCAGCAAGAAGGCAATTGAAGCCACCGCGACCGGCAAGCTGCCTCGTACCTTCTTCGACGTGCGTGACATGTTCAGCGGCTACGCCAACAATGCCTATCCCTACACGCCGGCCGTCGGTCTGCTGAACGGGTTGAGCGAATCTTGCCGCATGCTGCTCGACGAGGGACTCGAGAATGTTTTCGCGCGCCATTACCGCATTGCCGAGGGCGTGCGCGCCGCAGTGGGTGCTTGGGGACTCGATCTCTGCGCGGCAAATCCGTCGCTCCATTCCGACACCGTCAGCGCAATCCGCACGCCGGAAGGCTTCAATGCAACCGACGTCGTCACACATGCTGCCGAAAAATACGGCGTCGCGTTCGGTGTCGGCCTGGGCGAAGTGGCCGGAAAGGTGTTCCGGATCGGCCACCTCGGCATGATGACCGACGTCATGGCCATCAGCGGCATCGCGACCGCTGAAATGTGCATGGTGGACCTCGGCCTCGACATCGAGCTCGGCTCCGGCGTCGCTGCCGCCCAGGAATACTATCGCGGCAATGCCTCCGCGGTCCTGAAGGAAGCTGCATGATGAAAGACATGGTCATGCACATTCCGAGCTACGAGGACATGCTCGAGGCCCACGAGCGGATCGAACCCCACATCCGCCGAACGCCGGTGAGGACCTCCGACTACCTGAACGAACTTGCAGGCTGCAAATTGTTCTTCAAGTGCGAGAACCTCCAGGAGCCGGGCGCGTTCAAGGTACGAGGCGCCTCGAATGCCGTGTTCGGACTGAACGACGAGCAGGCGAAGACCGGTGTGGCCACCCACTCGTCGGGCAACCACGCATCCTGCCTGTCCTATGCGGCAATGAGGCGTGGGATCCCCTGCAACGTCGTCATGCCGCGCACGGCGCCGCAGGCCAAAAAGGACACGGTTCGTCGCTACGGCGGCAAGATCACGGAATGCGAACCCTCGACCTCGTCTCGCGAGGCAACCTTTGCCGAAGTGCAGGCAGCGACCGGCGGGGATTTCGTTCATCCGTACAACGATCCGCGGGTGATTGCCGGCCAGGGCACCTGCTCGAAGGAGTTCATGGAGCAGACCGACGGCCTCGATGTGGTCGTGGCTCCGATTGGCGGAGGCGGCATGGTTTCGGGCACCTGCCTGACCCTGTCCACGCTGGCGCCCGAAACCGAGATCGTCGCCGCTGAGCCCGAACAGGCCGATGATGCCTATCGGAGTTTTAAGGCAGGACACGTCATCGCCGATGATGAACCGAAGAGCATCGCTGATGGGCTGCTCGTGCCGCTGAAGGACCTGACATGGCACTTCGTCTCCAACCATGTTTCCGAGATCTACACGGCGTCAGAGCATGAGATTGTCGATGCGATGAAGCTGACCTGGAAGCATCTTCGCGTGGTCATGGAACCCTCTTCGGCAGTGCCGTTGGCAACCGTTCTCAAGAATCCCGACGCCTTCAGGGGCAAGCGGGTGGGCCTGATCATCACCGGCGGGAATGTCGATCTCGACAGGTTGCCTTGGATGAACACTGCCTGACCTCAACTGCATGATTGAATCCTGGCATAGGAGCGCTGACATGAAAGACATGACCAATCTCGACCAATTCGAAGTGGGCTTCGACATCCCGGCCAAGCCGGGCATGGACGAAGCGCATGTTCAAACCCCATGCCTTGTGCTCGACCTTGATGCACTCGAGCGGAACATCAAGAAGATGGGGGACTATGCCAAGGCGCATGGCATGCGCCACCGCACGCATGGCAAAATGCACAAATCGGTGGACGTGCAGAAGCTCCAGGAAGAGCTGGGGGGCGCTTGCGGCGTCTGCTGCCAGAAAGTGTCCGAGGCCGAAGTGTTCGCCCGTGGTGGCATCAAGGACATCCTGGTGTCGAACCAGGTGCGCGATGCAGCCAAGATCGATCGTCTGGCCCGCCTGCCCAAGCTGGGCGCGCGCGCGATCTGCTGTGTGGATGATCTCGCCAACGTGGCCGATCTCTCGGCGGCGGCGCAGGAGAACGGCACCCAGATCGAATGCCTCGTGGAAATCGACTGCGGCGCGGGCCGCTGCGGAGTCACCACCACGCCCGAGGTGGTCGAGATCGCAAAGGCAATCGATGCGGCCGAAGGCCTGAAGTTCGCGGGCATCCAGGCGTACCAGGGAGCCATGCAGCACCTTGACGACTACAACGAGCGCAAGGCGAAGATCGATGTCGCCGTGGCAATGGTCAAGGATGCGGTCGACACGCTCAAGAGCGAAGGCCTGGAGTGCGATATCGTCGGCGGGGGCGGCACCGGTTCGTACTACTTCGAGTCAAACTCGGGCGTTTACAACGAGTTGCAGTGCGGATCCTACGCCTTCATGGACGCAGATTATGGCCGAATCCTCGACAAGGATGGCAAGCGCATCGACCAGGGCGAGTGGGAGAACGCATTCTTCATCCTGACCTCGGTGATGAGCCACGCCAAGGCGGACAAGGCCATTGTCGATGCGGGCCTCAAGGCCCAGTCGGTCGACTCCGGTCTGCCTGTCGTTTACGGTCGCACCGACGTGGAATACGTCAAGTGTTCCGACGAGCACGGTGTCGTGATGGATCCGAACGGCGCGCTCAAGATCAACGAAAAGCTCAAGCTGGTCCCCGGCCACTGCGACCCGACCGCCAACGTGCACGACTGGTACGTCGGCTTGCGGGGCGGCAAGGTGGAATGCGTCTGGCCGGTTTCGGCGCGCGGTCATGCCTATTGATGCGGCCGACATGAGACAAGGAATTCCGGCTCGATGAGAGACGGATAGGCGCCCGTGTGCATGCTATCCTTCCGGCATTGACACACGGGCGCATGAACCATGATGCGATTTGGAGCCCTCCGCGCCGCCTCGGCGTCCTGCAACTCAATTTGTGCGGGACAGGGGCGGGCCATGTGATTGGAGGCTCTCGAAACGAGGAACCTGGAGAGTGACATGCTGATCGTGCCCGAACGCGAAATCGCCGACCTCATGACCCGCGAAGCGGCCTTCGATGCCATCGAGAAGATCTTTGCTGCCATGGCGTCGGGGGATGCGTACAATTTTCCGGTGGTCCGCGAGGCGATCGGGCATGAGGATGCGCTCTACGGTTTCAAGGGCGGGTTCGATCGCGCCGGCCTGACGCTCGGTCTCAAGGCGGGGGGCTACTGGCCGAACAACCTCGAGAAGCGTGGACTGATCAATCACCAGTCGACGGTGTTCCTGTTCGATCCGGATACGGGCATGGTCAAGGCGATCGTCGGCGGCAACCTGCTCACGGCTCTGCGCACCGCGGCCGCGTCGTCGGTCTCCATCAAGCATCTGGCACGGGCCGATGCCAAGGTGCTGGGCATGATCGGTGCAGGCCACCAGGCCACCTTCCAGTTGCGCGCGGCTCTCGAACAGCGCGAGTTCGAAAAGGTGATCGGCTGGAACTACCACCCCGACATGCTGCCCAACATCGAAACGGTCGCAACCGAGGCCGGCGTGCCCTTCGAGGCCGTCGAACTGGACCGCATGCGCGAGGCCGACGTGATCATCTCGATCACCAGCGCTTTTTCGCCGTCATTGATGGCCGACCACGTCAGCCCGGGCACCCACCTTGCTTGCATGGGCACCGACACCAAGGGCAAGCAGGAAGTCGAGGCTGCCCTGCTGGCTCGCGCCACAGTGTTCACCGACGAGGTGGCGCAGTCCGTCAGCATTGGCGAAGCGCAGCATGCGGTCGCGGAAGGCCTGATCGAGGAAAGCGACATCGCCCAGCTGGGCGCCGTGATCAACGGCACCAACCCGGGACGGACGTCTGACGATCAGATCACGCTTTTCGACGGAACGGGTGTTGGACTCCAGGACCTCGCCGTCGCCGCGTCAGTGGTGGAGATCGCTGCCGAGAAGGGCGTCGCGATCGAGGTCGACTTCTGAAGTCGACAGCGTCGGACCTCACTGACGGGCAGAACAGATCGGCGTTGTCATCGTTGGCGGTTCGGCTCACCGGAGAAAGCCAGACTGACCTGTCGGCAATCGAATGAATTGCGGTCGTGCACGCCTGTCCGCCCGCAAACCTCGAAAAACATGCCACCAATTTCGACCAGGGCGTGATTTTCGGGAGCACAATGCCGTGCTCTCGAACCGCCAGGGACTCGCGGTCATGGCCAAGAGGTTGGCGATGCTCATGCGTCCTGTTCACCGGTTGGCTCCACGAAGGCGAATTTGCTGTCGAATGATCGTCGAAAGCGGTTATACGAAACGCCGGTTGTCCGAGGAGATGCAGTCATGATCACCGTGTTCGAAGCAAGAAAAGTCATCACCATGGATCGCAACATGCCCCAGGCGACGCATGTGGCGGTGCGCAACGGTCTCGTGATTGCGGTCGGCGGTCCGGATTGCGCGCAAGGCTGGAGCGACCACATCGTGCATGACGATCGCTTCGCAAGCCAGATCATGATGCCTGGACTGATCGAGGCGCATGCCCACGTGATGACGGGCGGTGTCTCGCGTTACTGCTATGTCGGCCATTACCCAAGAACAGGCGTCGACGGCGAAGTCTGGGAAGGCGCCACTTCCAATGACGCGGTCGTCAAGCAGCTTCGAGGCGTTGCGGCAACGACATCGACAAACGCCCCGGTGGTAGGTTGGGGATTCGACCCGAGCTTCGTCGACGGGCCACGGCTGGACCGACATCTGCTCGACAAGGTCTCAACCGATCATCCGGTCGTTCTGTTCCACTCGAATTTCCATGTGCTATGCGCCAACTCCCGCGCTCTTGAACTGGCGGGTCTCGATGCCAGCTCGGACATCGAGGGGCTGTGCATGGCCGATGACGGAACGCTGACCGGAGAGCTGCGGGAATTCAAGGCGATGGCGCCGGCGATGGAAGTGGCCGGCATGTCGGTCTCCGGGCTTTCCGACGAACAGTCGGTGCGCGATTACGGCCGATTGGCCCGAAACTGCGGGGTGACCACCATCGCCGATCTCAGTTCGGACCTTTACGAAGAGGAAGTCCGGATGCTCCTCGACGTGACCTCCGAGCCGGACTTCCCCATCCGCTACTCTCCGGTTATGGCGGCGACCGACGTCGAGCCGGAGGAGGCGGCCGAAAGGGCTCTTGCGCTTCGCAAGAGATCGACATCGAAACTGTTCCTTGGCAGCGCCAAGCTGTTCACCGACGGAGCCATCCAGGGCTGGACGGCGAAGCTGAAGCCGCCCGGTTACATGACGGGCGTCGACAACGGCATCTGGAACATGGACATGGACGACTTTCGCAAGTCGGTTCGGATCCTGCACGCCGCCGGGGTCAAGGTCCATGTTCACACCAACGGCGACAAGGCAACCGAAGAGGCGATCTGCGCGTTCGAAGAGGCCATGCTTGCTTCTCCGAATCCGGATCTGCGGCACACGCTGGAGCATTCACAACTCGCGGGCATCGACCAGTTCAAGCGCATGCGCGCGCTTGGGCTGACGGTCAATCTGTTCGCCAACCATCTGCACTACTTTGGCGATGTCCATTGGACGAAAACAATTGGTCCTGATCGTGCTCGCAGGATGAACGCCTGTGCAGACGCGTGGAGGATCTTCAACGGTGAATTCGCCATTCACTCCGATGCCCCGGTGACACCGCTCGCTCCGCTCAAGACCGCATGGTGTGCGGTCAATCGCAAGACCATGTCGGGCAGAACGCTTGGCGACTCCCAGCAGCTCACCGTCCCGCAGGCTCTTCATTGCATCACGATGGGCGCGGCTCATGTTCTCAAGCTCGATGATCGCGTGGGCTCGATCCAGTGCGGGAAACATGCGGATTTCTGCATTCTGGGTGCCGACCCGCTTGAAGTCGATCCCGCCGAACTCGATTCCGTCCCTGTTGTTGCGACCGTTCTCGGCGGCAAGCCAACCAAGTGAGCTGAGTGTACGCATGACAGGTGACAGGCACCTGGATCCTTCGCGGTCTCGGCTTGGGCGTGGCATCGAGGCAGGCTGAGCGATCGCGACTGGACGGGAACGGCGGAGTTGTCGCGAGAGATTCTCGTGTCGAGCAATCACTCACCCCTTGTTGCCGACAAGGACGACGGCGCGATGTCAACTTGTGTGTTCGGGGTGTCTCAACCCAACATGTTACAAAAATACGACCTATGCCCAAAAACTGTAACTTTTCGCTTGGCAGGGCCCTTCGAGACCGCTATGGTGGGTCCAACAGGTTGAAATCCGGGAGGTTTGTCCGTTGGATGCCTTGATTTGCGACGGAGTGCGAACCCCGATCGGGCGGTATGCGGGTGCCCTGTCGTCGCTCAGGACGGACGATCTGGCCGCAGTTCCTATCTCGGCACTGGTCGAGCGAAACCGGGGCGTCGACTGGAACCGTGTCGACGAAGTCGTGCTGGGTTGCGCAAACCAGGCCGGCGAAGACAACCGCAATGTCGCAAGAATGGCAGCGCTGCTCGCCGGGCTGCCCGTCGAGGTGCCGGCGCTGACGGTGAACAGACTTTGCGCGAGCGGGATGGACGCGATCGCGATCGCGGGCCGAGCCATTCGCGCGGGCGACCAACACCTGGCGATTGCGGGCGGCGTGGAGAGCATGAGCCGTGCGCCTTTCGTCATGCCGAAACCGGTTGCGGCGTTTTCGCGTTCAACGGAGATCCACGACACGACCATCGGTTGGCGGTTCGTGAACTCGAAGATCGAGGCGGCTCATGGCATTCACTCGATGCCCGAGACGGCTGACAATGTTGCCGATGAATACGAAATCTCGCGGGCTGACCAGGACGGTTTTGCCGAACGCAGCCAGGCACGCTGGGCCGCTGCAAACGCTGCGGGAATCCACCGGGAAGAGATCGTCCCGGTCACGGTGCCGGGTCCCCGACGGAGCGTGGTGACGGTTACTGAAGACGAACATCCAAGGCCGGGCACCACGGCGGAAAAACTTGCCGCCCTGAGAGGGATCAACGGGTCGGGCCTGTCCGTGACCGCTGGAAATGCCAGCGGAGTCAACGACGGCGCTGCGGCAGTTCTGATGGCATCAAGCGAGGGTGTTCGCGATCACTCCCTGAGCCCGCTTGCCCGTGTCGTCGGTGTGGCATCGGCGGGCGTGCAGCCCAGGATCATGGGCATCGGGCCGGTGCCCGCGTGCAGGAAGGCGCTCGCCCAAACGGGATTGAGCCTCGATTCGATGGACGTTATCGAACTGAACGAGGCCTTTGCCAGCCAGGCGCTGGCGACACTGCGGGAGCTCGGTTTGGCCGACGACGACGAACGGGTCAATCCGAACGGCGGCGCGATCGCCTTCGGCCATCCGCTCGGCATGACAGGGACCCGGATCGTTCTGACAGCGGTCCGTCAGTTGCACCGAATTCGGGGCAGATACGCTCTGTGCATGATGTGCGTCGGGGTCGGGCAGGGAACGGCAATCATTCTGGAACGCGCATAAGGGAGTTCTGATCATGTACGCCCAGTTGATCAAGACGGAAGATGACGACCAGTCGGCAGAAGCGCTCGCCTTCCAGGAGCGGATCGATGAAGGGGACACCATCGAGCCGAATGACTGGATGCCCAACGGCTATCGAAAGACCCTGATCAGGCAGATCGGTCAGCACGCCCACTCGGAAATCGTTGGTCAGCTGCCCGAAGGGAACTGGATCACCCGGGCACCGACTCTCGAGCGCAAGGCCATTCTGCTGGCCAAGGTCCAGGACGAGGCCGGCCACGGGCTTTACCTGTATTGCGCTGCGGAGACTCTCGGGGTGACCCGCGACGAACTGACCGAAATGCTCCTCGAAGGGAAGATGAAGTACTCGTCGATCTTCAACTATCCGACCCTGACATGGGCCGACATGGGTGCAGTTGGATGGTTGGTCGACAGCGCGGCCATCATGAACCAGGTCCCGCTTCAAAGGACGTCCTACGGTCCCTACGCGCGCGCGATGGTGCGGATCTGCAGGGAAGAGAGTTTCCACCAGCGGCAGGGATTCGACATCATGCTGGCGATGGTCAACGGAACGGATGACCAAAAACGCATGGCCCAGGACGCCCTCGACCGTTTCTGGTACCCTTCCCTGATGATGTTCGGACCGTCGGACAAGGACAGCGTTCATTCGGCAAGATCGATGGCCTGGAAGATCAAGATGAACACCAACGACGAGTTGAGGCAGAAATTTGTCGACCAGACCGTTCCGCAGGCGGAGCATCTCGGCCTGACTATCCCGGATCCCGACCTGAAATGGAACGAGGAGAGAGGCCAGTACGACTTCACCGAGCCGGACTGGTCCGAGTTCTTCGCCGTCATCAGTGGCCACGGGCCGTGCAATGCCGATCGAATGGCTGCCCGCAAGAAGGCCTGGGACGACGGTCGCTGGGTCCGAGACGGGCTTCTCGCCCATGCGCAGAAGCAGGCTGCACGGCAGGAGGTCGCCGCATGACATCACCGGACAAGAACATTCCTGATGCGGACAAGAAAAGTCCAGCACGGGACGAGTGGCCGCTTTGGGAGATATTCGTGCGCGGTCGCAACGGGCTGGCGCACCGCCATTTCGGTTCGTTGCACGCACCCGACGCCCAGACGGCGATCAAGAACGCGCGTGACGTCTACACCCGCCGAAACGAGGGCGTTTCGATCTGGGTTGTCAAGTCGGTGGACATCGCTGCTTCGTCGCCATCGGACAAGGGACCCTACTACGATCCGGCCAGTTCGAAGGTCTATCGCCACCCGACATTCTACGACGTCCCTGACGAAATCGGACACCTGTAGCACGATGAACAGGTCACCGAACCCCGAAGAAGCCCGTTTCGATTTCCTGTGCAGGATGGGCGACAACACGCTCGTCCTGGGACACCGGCTCAGCGAATGGTGCGGGCACGCACCTGTCCTCGAAGAGGACATCGCGCTCGCCAACATCGCTCTCGACCTGATCGGGCAGACCCGAATGTGGTTGGGTCTGGCAGGAGACATCGAGGGAAAGGGCCGGACCGAGGATGATCTCGCCATGCTCAGAGATGCGTGGGACTTCCGCAATCTGCTGCTGGTGGAACAGCCCAACGGCGATTTCGGTCAAACCATGGTCCGGCAGTTCCTGTTCGACGCTTGGCACGTCGAAACGCTCGACGGCCTGACCGGTTCGGCTGATTCCCGAATTGCGGACATCGCGGCCAAGGCGGTCAAGGAAGCGCGCTATCACGTCGAGCGATCCGCCAACACCGTCATCGGCCTGGGCGACGGAACGAGCGAAAGCCACGACAGGATGCAAAACGCGCTCGACCTGCTCTGGCCCTATGTCGACGAGATGTTCGACCCTGACGATGTCGACACCACCCTGGCGGATGAGGGGGTCATTCAGCCGCTCGGAGAACTGCGACGGCTGTTCGATGCGCGCGTCCGCGACGTTCTCGCCGAGGCGACACTGAACATTCCTGCCGAGGGGCATGCACACCGGGGTGGCAAGACGGGAGTCCGCCACTCCGAGCACCTCGGCCACCTTCTGACCCAGATGCAATGGTTGCAGCGGGCCTACCCTGGCGCTCGCTGGTAAGGTCATGTCGAATGTCGCCGAAATCTGGAAGTTGCTGGATCAGGTGCCGGATCCCGAGATCCCGGTGATCTCGGTTGTCGACCTCGGGATCGTGAGAGACGTCAGCTGGTGCGATGACATGCTCGAAGTGACCGTGACGCCGACCTACTCGGGCTGTCCGGCCACGGCGGTCATCGCGGCTGATATCGACAAGGCGATCAGGAAACATGGCGTCGAGAACTTCAGGATCAGAACGCAGCTGGCGCCGCCCTGGACCACGGACTGGATGAGCGAAAAGGGCCGAGAGAACCTCGCTGCATTCGGGATTTCCCCGCCCGAGCCGTCGGGTGGTCCGCGATCCTGTCCGCGCTGCGGCAGCAGTAAAGTTTCGCTGGTCAGCCAGTTCGGCTCGACCCCGTGCAAGGCCCAGTGGCGTTGCGGCGCCTGCCTGGAGCCCTTCGATCACTTCAAGTGCATCTGAAAGCAGGGCCATGTCGCTGTTTCGCTCGCTGAGAGTCACGGATGTGCACAAGACAACGCCTGATGCGGTGGTCGTCACGCTCGAGCCCGTGGACGGCGAGGGGCTGAGCTTCATCCCGGGTCAGTACCTGACGTTTCGCAAGGTGTTCGGTGGAACCGAGGTCAGACGCAACTATTCAATCTGCGCGGCCCGCGGGGAGCCACGGGCAAAGATTGGCATCAAGCGCGTGGATGGCGGGGCTTTTTCGACCTGGGCCAACACGGCCCTGAAACCCGGTGACGTGCTCGAGGCGATGCAGCCGAGGGGCAATTTCCACGCCGAGGCAACGCCCTGGGAGATCAGGAACCATCTCGGGTTTTCGGGAGGTTCGGGCATCACGCCGGTCCTCTCGATCCTGAAGACGGTCCTCGAAGAGCGTTCGGACAGCAGTTTCACCCTCGTTTATGCCAACAGGTCTCCCGAGACGATCATGTTTCGCGACGAACTGTCCGATCTCAAGGACCGCTATCTCGATCGGCTGAACCTCATCCACGTTCTCGAGTCCGGCATGCGGGATTCGGAGATTCTGTCCGGAATGATCGACGACGATACCTGCGACTCGCTGTTTGGCAGCTTGGTCGACGTTGGCACCGCCGACATGGCGTTTGTCTGCGGTCCACAACCGATGATGGCGACGATTTCGCACGCCCTTCAGCGACACGGGATGGCGCGCGACCGGATCGCGATGGAGCTGTTTCGCAGCGATCAGCCGGGCCGGCTCGAACGCGGAGACGTGCCGATACAATCGCGGCTCAAGGGTGGGACAATCGAGGTCTCGGTGACCATCGAAGGGTCGTCGCGCGAGATCCGCATGTCCAAGGGCCAGACTCTCCTTGCCGCTGCGCTCGAGAACGGGCTTGATGCCCCTTACGCCTGTCGGTCAGGAATCTGTTCGACCTGTCGCTGCCGAATTCTCGAGGGAGAGGTCGAGATGATTGCCAATCACGCCCTTGGTCGGCAGGAGGTCGAGGACGGTCACATTCTCGCCTGCCAGTCCCTGCCGGTGACCGAACGCGTCGCGATCGAATTCGAACGATAACCTTCAGTGCGCTTCGACTCGTTGCGGCCTCGGTCATCTTTGGCCGTTGCATGTTCGAGGACGGCCGAAACAGGGCGGCATCTCGTCGCGTTTTCTCGCGAGGATGAGTTCGTGCCGGTCGCCTCGGATCACTCTTTCGGGCGGTTGTCGATCACCCGACGGGCCTTGCCCTCGCTTCGCTCTAGCTGGCCGGGATCCTGGACGACGATTTCGCAGCGGATGCCCAAGGTGTCCTTGATCCGCTGCTTGAGTGCTTGCCCGGTTCCGTCCCGACTGTCCGGGTCAGCGGCCTCGGGCAGGGCTTCGACGTTGACCGTCATCTCGTCCAGCGCACCGTTCCTGTCGAGCTCGATGACGAAGTTCGGCGCCAGCCCGCTTGCGGCCACGACCAGTTCTTCGATCTGGGTGGGAAAGAGGTTGACCCCGCGCAAAATGATCATGTCGTCGGTGCGACCGGTGATCTTCTCCATGCGTCGCATGCTTCGGGCAGTTCCCGGCAACAGCCTCGTCAGATCGCGCGTTCGGTAGCGGATGATCGGAAGAGCTTCCTTGGTGAGGGTCGTCAGGACCAGTTCGCCCTTCTCTCCGTCCGGGAGGACTGTTCCGGTCTCCGGATCGATGACCTCGGGATAGAAATAATCCTCCCAGATGTGCAGACCGTCCTTGGTTTCGACGCATTCATTGGCAACACCAGGACCAAGAACTTCCGAAAGGCCGAATATGTCAACGGCGTGCATTTCGAATGCTTCCTCGATTTCACGCCGCATGGAATCGGTCCACGGTTCGGCGCCAAACACCCCGACATCGAGGGAGGACGCTCGCGGATCCAGACCCTGCCGATGAAACTCCTCGAGAATGTTCAGCATGTACGACGGCGTGACCATGATTGCGTTGGGTCGAAAGTCGTTGATCAGGGTGACCTGTCGTGCCGTTTGTCCCACTGACATCGGGATCGTGGTGCAGCCGAGACGCTCCGAACCGAAATGAGCGCCGAGCCCGCCCGTGAACAGACCGTAACCATAGGCAATGTGCACCATGTCGCCGCGGCGAATGCCGCTGGCTCGCATGCACCGGGCCACAAGGTCTGCCCAGTTGGAAATGTCCTGATGCGTGTATCCGACGACGGTGGGTTTGCCGGTGGTGCCGGATGAGGCATGAATCCTGATGACCTGATCGGTCGGAACCGCAAACAGCCCGAACGGATAGCTGTCCCTCAGTTCGGCCTTGGCCATGAACGGAAACGCTTCGAGGTCGCGGAGCGAGCGAAGATCGTCCGGGTGCACGCCAGCGGCCGCAAATCGGTCCCTGTAGGCCTTGACGTTGTCGTAGGCGTGGCGAACCGACCACTTGAGCCGTTCGAGCTGAAGAGATTCGATCTCGTCTCGGCTGGCGATTTCGATTGGATCAAGCGTGGATCTGGGTGGAGTGAGGTCTTTCATCAGTCTTCCGTCGATTCTTCGAAAAATTGGCCCTTGATCATGCGCGACATGCCCCTGAATTCGGCGATCTTCGTGCCGTCCTGCCTGACCACCCGAACGTCGTAGATTCCGTTTGCGCCCGAAAGCGAGACCTCGCGGGCCTCGGCCCTCAGCATGTCACCCTCGCGAGCGGGTGCGATGTAGCTCACCAGATTGTGCTGGGCGACCGTCCGCCTGTTTCGGCTGTTGCAGGCAAAGGCGAAGGCAGAGTCGGCGAGCGAGAATGTCACTCCGCCGTGACACGTGCCATGGCCGTTGCAGTGGTGCGGCTTGACCTCGAGTGTCATGACCGCCCGGCCCTCGCCCACCTCGACGAGTTCCAGGCCCAGCCATTTCGATGCACGGTCGTTCTGCCACATGGCCTCGGCCGATCGTTCGGCACGCGTCTGGGGCGACATGGTCATTTGCCCGTGAACACCGCCTGTCGCTTGTTCAGGAATGCGGCCACGCCCTCTGCGTAATCCGCAGATTGTCCGCACTGCTCCATCATGGCCGCCTCGAGCTCGAGCTGGGCGTCGAGCGAATTGAAGGCCGCTGCCTGGATGGCCTGCTTGGTCTTGCCCAATCCGATTGTCGGTCCCCGGGAGAGCTTTTCCGTCAATTCGCGGGCCTGCGGCATCAATTCCTGGTCGGGCAGGCATTTCCAGATCAGACCCCAGGTTTCGGCGGTTTTTGCTGGCAGCGGCTCCGCCGTCATCGCGAGCGCCTTGGCGCGGGCTTCGCCGAGCAGCCGCGGAAGCTGCCAGCTGCCGCCGGAATCCGGAATGAGACCAACTCTCGCGAAGGACTGGATGAACTTGGCGCTTTCGGACGCCAGCACGATGTCGCATGCAAGCGCGACACTGGATCCGGCTCCGGCCGCAACCCCATTCACGGCGCAGACCACCGGAACGGGGAACTCGCGGATGCGGCGAATGAGCGGCGAATACCATGTGCGGACCGTTTCGCCGAGATCAGGTGGCTTGCCCGTTGCCGACGGATTCCGATCGTTGAGATCCTGTCCGGCACAGAAACCGCGCCCGGCGCCGCTGAGCAGGATGGCACGCATCTTGTCGCGCCGGGCCTGATCCAGGGCAGCCCGCAACGCGATGTGCATGTCTTCGTTGAAGCTGTTCAGTCTGTCCGGTCGATTCAACGTGATTTCGACCCAAGTCTCGTGACTATCGACAAGAATGGTGGGACTCATGCGACGGATCCGCGATCATCTTCGGTTCCGTTTCCCCTTGCATGAACCGACACGGTGGTCAATGAACCGAGACAGATTTTCGGGGCCGAAATTGGAGATGCGCGATGGGTGTTGTCCGGGTGAAACGCGAAGGCGAACGCGCCCGGGTGGCAGTTGACAATCCGCACGGCAATGCCGGGTCACGAGAGGATCAGGCAGGCCCGATGAAGCCGCTGCTCACGGTTCTGGCCGACGCGGGTGCCGATCCCGTCAATGCGGGGACCGTGGAGAGTGCTGCCGGAGTCGACCATACCCTGATCCAAGGCCACGGATCTCCAAGATGGAAGGGTGGAGCACGGTACTGGACCGTCCTGAGGGTGAACGCGGCGATCAGGGCCGCGCCGGCATCACGGGCTGCCGCATGTCCGTGCTCGTGGGCCACGGTAGAGCGCTTCGTCGGAACCTGAAGAGCGAGAGTGAATTGCCATGAGCGTGATTGACGTCAACAGCCACATCGCGGGCAGGTGGATCGGACCGGGTTCCGGTGCAAGCGAAATCAGGGATGCCGCCACCGGTGAGGTCGTGGCGCGGGCTGGCGACGGGGATATCGAGTTCGAGGCCGCCCTCGACCATGGGCGCAGGATCGGTGGCCCGGCACTGAGAAAGCTGACCTTTCATGACCGGGCACGATTGCTCAAGGCGCTGGCCCTTCACCTCGATGAGCACAAGGAACGCCTGTACGAGCTGTCGTATTCGACCGGCGCGACCCGCAAGGACTCGTGGATCGACATCGACGGCGGAATCGGGACCGTTTTCGTGTTTGCATCCAAGGGGCGACGCGAGATGCCCGACTCGCGCATCCACATCGACGGCGATGTCGAGGATCTGTCGCGGTCGGGAAGCTTCAAGGGACTCCATGTTGCAACGCCGGTGCACGGCGTCGCCGTTCACATCAATGCGTTCAATTTTCCGGTCTGGGGCATGCTGGAAAAACTGGCGCCCACGCTGCTTGCCGGTGTCCCTGCGATCGTCAAGCCTGCCACTTCGAGTTGCCATGTTGCAGAGGCTGCCTTCAGGATCCTGCTCGAGAGCGAGATCCTGCCCCAGGGCGCGCTGCAGCTGGTCACGGGTGGCCTCGGCAACACGCTCGACATGCTGGGCGGCCAGGACGTGGTCAGTTTCACCGGCTCGGCCGAGACCGCATCCCTCTTGCGTTCGCGGCCCAACATCATCGACAGCTCGCTTCGGTTCGTGGCGGAGCAGGACAGCCTGAACGCATCGATCCTCGGTCCGGACGCTGATCCGGAAACTCCCGAGTTCGGCATTCTCCTGGACGAGGTCTGCCGAGAGATCACGACCAAGTCCGGCCAGAAATGCACCGCGATTCGGCGTGTTCTCGTGCCCGAAGTGCGGGTCGGGGCGGTCATCAACGCGCTGAAGACCCGGCTGGAGCGAGTCCGCATCGGCAACCCTCGGGCGGACGACACCGAGATGGGTGCCTTGATCTCGAATGATCAGAAACGTGACGTCCTGGCCAAGGCATCGACCATCGGCGCCGGGGCGGATCTTGTTTGCGGCGACGCGGATCGTTTCGAGGTCCATGGAGCCGAACAAGACCGGGGTGCATTCTTGCCGCCGATGCTGTTTGTCTGCCCCGACCCTGACGGCACCGACGCGATCCACGAAGTCGAGGCGTTCGGTCCGGTCTCGACGGTCATGGGCTATCGCGATCCGGAACACGCGATCGCGTTGGCAAACCGCGGTGGCGGATCGCTCGTGGCCTCGATCATCACCCACGATCGGGCGTTCGCGCGCGAGATGGTGCTTGGCACCGGCGCTTTTCACGGGAGACTCTATTTCAACGACCGCGACTGCCAGGCGGAAGCGACCGGTCACGGATCACCGCTACCGCACATGGTTCATGGCGGGCCGGGGCGCGCCGGTGGCGGCGAGGAACTCGGCGGCGTTCGCGGCGTCATGCACTACATGCAAAGGACAGCCGTTCAGGGCAGCCCGGCGGTGCTCAGCGAAATCGGGCAGCAGTGGATTCCTGGAGCTGACGAATTGCCGGTCCCTGCCCATCCGTTCCAGCTCTCATTTGACGATCTGGAAATCGGCCACACCTTGCTGACCGAGTCTCGCACGATCACGCTTGATGACATCGAGCACTTCGCCTCGTTCACCGGCGACGAATTCTATGCTCACATGGACGATGCCGCTGCAAGGCGGAACCCGTTCTTTCCCGGTCGGGTCGCCCACGGCTATCTTCTTCTGAGCTTCGCGGCCGGGCTGTTCGTCGAGCCGGCGGAAGGGCCGGTGCTGGCCAATACCGGGCTTGCCGGATTGAACTTCATGAAACCGGTCGAAGCAGGCGACAGCATCCGGGTTCGCCTGACGGTCAAGCGAAAGACGCCACGAACCGACGAATACGGCGAGATCCGATGGCATGTCACCCTGTTCAACCAGGACGACGACCATGTCGCGGAATACGAGCTTCGCACCATGAACGCGCGCAGATCATGATGGCGGGGCCCGGCTTGCTGCCGCTCGAGACGGTCAAATGGACAACGAAACCCTCGACGACCTCGTGAACGGTCTTTCCGGTGGTCAGTCGCCGCGGGTGTGGTCATGGGTGGTGACCGTCTTTGGCGAGTTGGCACGCGAGCCGGGATCGGAAATCAGCGGCAACCTGCTGCATGGTCTCGCAGGACTGATCGGGATCAAGCCCGAGGCGATCAGGGTCGCACTTCATCGCCTGCGAAAGGACGAGTGGATCGTCAGTCGTCGGAACGGCCGGAACAGCGTGCACCTGCTGTCGGAAAAAGGACAGAAAATCAGCGTCGATGCCAGTCGGCGAATCTACGGGACCGCGTCAAATGGACGCTCGGCCTGGCTGGTTCTCGCCGACCCAGGATTCCCGGTCGATGCTGACGTGGTTGATGCGGTGCCGGTCGGGACAGGCATGTGGATCATGGCTGAGAAACCGAACGGTGACGGAATCTTCTCGACACCTCTCGAGTCGGGGCACGGGTTGCCCGATTGGGTCACCGCGAAAGTCTGCCCGGCCGATCTCGTGACCCAGTCTTGCGTTCTTGCGGACCGCCTCGCCGCGCTCAGAGGGCGGTTTTCCGATCCGGAATTCGAGATCGCGACCATGACGCCACTGCAGGTGGCGACATTGAGGGTCATGATCGTGCACGATTGGAGGCGGCTGATCCTGAAGGCGCCGACGCTTCCCGAGCAGGTCTTTCCGGATCGGTGGCACGGCGCTCAGTGCAGGGCTCACGTGTCGTGGCTGCTGTCACGGCTGCGAAGGCCGTCACTCTCGGCACTTGAGACGACAGTGGCGGACATGGCCTCTGACAGGTCGATGGGGCCTCGGGCGCGCAAGCGGCAAGCGCCGACGGATTAGCTCCAGGCCGCCACAATCAACAGTGAACCTGCGCCGGTCATGGCGATTGGCGTGCAGGGTTTCAGAGCCAGCCGTCTTTCTTGAGGTCGGCCAGGAAGGTTCGGCTCACGGGCACGAGCGTTCCGTTCGACAACTTGAGGTGCAGCCGGCCTTCCTTGCGCACCTTTCCCTCGACTGCACGCCGGGCGACCCAGTGCGATCGGTGGACCTGACGACCGTCCGATCCGGCAAGCTCGCGGATGGCGTCGCGAAAACGCAACAGAATCATGTCCTTGCCGCGCTCTGTGTGAACCTCGACGTAGTGATCCTGCATTCGGAGGTAGAGGATATCGGTTCCCAGGTGATCCGGCAGACGCCTTGCGAATTCGGATGACGAGGGAGCCTCCGGGCCTGTTTGAACCTTCGCCGCGATCTTCGTGTTTCCGTCGGCAGGGTCCTCGGACATGTCGTGCGGATTTTCGACGAGGCGATACGACAGAAAGGCAAAGATGAGGACGACGAGAACAACGCATGAGTAGACATAGGCGACGTTGAGCGCGGAATGGATCGGTTTGGCCATCCAGGCTTCAAGCGCAAGTATGATACCGGTTCCGGGCACGGCGCATGCCAAGGTGGCGACCGCTGCCGCCACGAGAAAGGCGGGCCGCGATCGAAACCGCCCCCCGAGACTCAAGGGAAAGACGATCATCGCCAGCAGCCACACTGGAATGATGGCGAGAGCCCAGTAGACAAAGAGCTCTCCCGTCGCGAGACGCCCCGACGTTCCGAATGGACCAAGATACGAAAACACGACCACGGCAGCGCAAACAGCGAGGCCGTGGCGACGAAATCGAGGATTCTGCGTCAGTTCACGTATCGTCAAACGCACATCTCCATCCGTTGGCGAAGAAACAGGCCAGTTGGCGAAAGCCTGGTTGCAGCCTGTTCAGGCATGGCCGACGAAATGTGGGCATCAGTGATCCGATCACTGACGAGCAGCGCTCATGCTTACCACAGGAACAAGGAGATTCAACGTGAACAGACAGACGGGACTAGCAGCATTGACCGCTCTTGCACTGGCTGCAGGACATGGCGCCGGGTTGGCGCAAGCCGGTGATCTTTCGATCGAAATCGAAGGCCTTCGCAGCGACTCGGGCCGGGTTTATGTCGGGGTCTTTTCGCCGACCCGAGGCTTCGATTTTCCGCAGGAGGAAGGAATGATTCTCGGTGGCTGGTGGCTGGCCGAAGATCGTTCGGTTCGTGTGACCTGGCATGGGCTTCCGGACGGCGAATACGCTGTCACCGCCTATCATGACGAGAACGGCAATGATCAATTCGACAGGAACGTCCTGGGTCTGCCGACGGAAGGCTACGGGTTTTCGAACGACGCCCCCGTCTTCATGGGTCCGCCGAAATTCGACGATGCGGCAGTCACCGTCAGCGGCGATTCCGTCACGTCGATACTGACCATCAGGTACTGAGGAGAAACGAAATGGATCGACGCCAGTTCGTGCTGATGTCGGCTGCAGCCGGCATCGCAAACCATCTCCCGTCATGGGCAAGCGCTTCGATTGCCAGTCAATTGACCGATCCGGCGAGCGAATTTGAGCGGCGAATGGCCGGCGACTCGCGTCTTCTGGGCTGGTCGGCTCCGAAGTCCGATCGGCTCGATGCCGACAATATCGAGATCGAGGGTGAGCTTCCTTCGGATCTAAGAGGGGTCTTCCGACGCAACGGGCCGGCTGCCCACAGCCGGCATGGTCACCGATACGGCCACTGGTTCGACGGCGATGGCATGATCCAGGAGTTCAGATTCACGGATTCCGGCGTGTCGCACCGAGGGCGGATGCTCGCGACGCCCAAGCTCGTTCGCGAAGACGAGGCCGGCCGGCGCCTGTTTCCCGGGTTTGCCACCGAGGTCGACGACGGGGTGGCGGTGCGCGGCCCGGACGATCTCAACGCCGCGAACATTTCGGTGATCGACCACCATGGCGAATTGATGGCCTTGTGGGAGGGCGGCTCGCCGAGCGTTCTCGACCGGGATTCGCTTGAATGGTCACATTTCAAGTCGTGGGGAGACGGTTGGAGCGAAGTGCCTTTCACTGCACACCCGAAAGTCGACTCCGACGGGACCCTTTGGGCGTTCGGTTTCGCCATCCTGCCAAGCCCGGCTCTCATTCTCTATCACGTTTCGGCGTCAGGGCGGCTGATCAAGGCAGCGGTGATTCCCGAGAACCATCTCGGCATGGTGCATGATTTCGTGATCACGACCCGTCATCTTGTCCTTGTCATTCCGCCGTACGAGTACCGTCCCGAACACGACGGGTCGTTTCTCGATTCACATGTCTGGTCGCCGGAACGCGGGTCGAGGGCGTTGGTGGTCGCCAAGGACGACTTCGATGACAGGCGATGGGTTCAGCTGCCAGCCGGGTTCGGGTTTCACCACGGAAACGGATGGGAGGATTCTCGGGGCAACATCCATTTCGATCATTGCGTGTCGAGCGATGTGAGCATGCTGACGGATTCGTTCCGCCAGGTCATGCGGGGCGAGTTCATCCATTCGCAAGTGCCGCGATACACGCGGTACGTCATTCACGCCAATGGCCGTGTCGAAGTGAGCGAGACGCCTGACATTGCGGAGTTTCCGCAGGTTTCGCCGCGTCGGGTCGGACACCGAAACCGTTTCGTCTACACGCTCGGCCCCGGACGGAGTCCCGACTGGGTGTTTCGGGTTCTCGAACGGCGCGATCATCATTCCGGTGACTTGCAGAGCCACGATTTCGGCGACGAGAGAATTCCGGAAGAGCATGTCTTCGTGCCATTTCCTGACGGGACTTCCGAGGATGACGGTTGGCTGGTCGGAACCTTCCTTGCGCACAAGCGCGGTGTCAGCGGCATCACGGTCTTTGATGCTCGGAGAGTGTCGGACGGGCCGGTCATGACGGCATGGCTGCCCTACCCGATCCCATTGGGGTTCCACGGTCATTTTGGCCGGAACTGAGATTTGCCTACTATCAGTCACTCAGTCGGCGATCGCGTGATGGTAGTGTCATGACCATTTGGCTGCCGGCAGATCACGGTCCGGTGTTGGGGCGGGGGCAAATTATCGTCGCCCCCCGCTCGACCATTGAGATGACCGCGACATTTTACATGGGATCCTGAGTGGCATCCGCGGTGCTGATTGATGAGTTAGCCAATCGGCAAAGTGGAATGACGCCGGATGGTAAACAGGAAAGGACTCCCAACTTGGATTGCAGCATGCCGTGCATCAGCCGGCGGTTGTCGCGACATAGAGGGTGTTGCACCAAGATCAGAAATTTACTATATTGCATTTATTCGCTGTACAGCAAATTAAGGAAAAAAATTGTCAGTAGACTTGAATCTGACGCAGCAACGATTGGTTGACGAGTGTTTGCAAGCCCTCCAAGGTCTGCCGGGTGTTCGGGCGGAGGTGTGTGAGGCTGTACAGCTAGGTGAAGCTGACTTGAAATGTGATGAGCAGGTCGTTGTCCGGGTTGGAGGGAAAGTTGCAACCCTCCTGACTGAAGCGAAAAAGGAAATATACCCTCGCGACGCAAGGCAGATGGTTTGGCGATCCCGTGAAATCGTGCGTCGGAGTTCGCATCCTGTGAAAGCACAACAACAGGTGTATTTCCTGATTGCTCGGTCGATTTCACCAGGAGCCAAGGACATACTGAGGAACGAGCGGGTTGGATATTACGATAGCGGGGGGAGTCTGTTTCTTCCTGCCAGTAACATCTATGTATGCGTAGACAAGCCGTTGCCAAAAGGAATGTCTCGATCCATCCGTTCGGTCTTTTCGGGTCGTCGTGCACAAGTGTTGCATGCGATTCTGTTGCGAAATGGAGAATCGTTTGGAGTCACGGACATTGCTAAACAGGCCCGGGTATCAGCTGCGACTGCCTCGCAGGTCTTGAAGGAACTGGAGAAGTTCGATTGGGTGGTGTCGTATGGAAAAGGACCAACCAAGCGACGTCACCTGCAAGAACCTGGTGCATTGCTGGATGCATGGGTGAAGCAAATGGCTGTGATGCCCCCCTTGTCAATGCGGCGGTATTTTGTACCGACGGTACGAGCCGGTAGTTTGGCCGAAAGATTCGCCGAAGCCTGCGCGGCAAGGAATGTTGACTACGCGATTACCCACGAGGAGGCAGGACAACAGTATGCACCGTTTCTGTCGGCCGTCTCCCAGGTTCGTTGTCGTCTCTTGTTTAGTTCTGCAGCAGAACAGGTGCTAAGCGAATTGGATGCTCGGCAAGTCGACCAAGGCGCGAACCTTGCAATCATTGAGACACTCTCACCTGGGGAATTGTTGTTTCGGCGGTTCGTGAACGGGATGTGGCTGGCTAGTGCAGTGCAGGTGTACCTTGATCTGATGCGTGGCGAGGGCCGTGCCAATGAAATGGCAAGACATCTGCGGGAAGAAGTGATCGGCTTCTAATGACGAAGCCTGCAACGATTGATGGCTACAGCGATCGATATACAGTCGACTGTGAACGTGTTCTCGTTACTCTTCTGCGCGGGTTGGGTCCGTGGAAGAATTCAATATTTTTGGTCGGTGGGCTGACTCCCAGATACCTGGTGAAGGCCCGGCCTCCTAAAGTACCTTTGCACGCCGGTACACGCGATGTGGACCTTGTAATCGATTTGCAAATCCTGACTCGTACATCTGGTTATCGCACACTTGAGGAAAACCTGCGAACAATCGGGTTTGAACGGTCTACAAACAGTGGAGGCCAGAAACTCTCGTGGCGCTGGCAGACACGCACAGAGAAAGGCGCGCTCATGGTGGTCGAACTGCTCTCCGATGCACCGGAGATTGCGGGAGGACGCGTGGAACCACTTCCCACGAAGGGGAATATCTCAGCGCTCAACATCCCTCACTCTTCCATTGTCTTCGACATGCACCAGACTTCGGAGATTCGGGCAGAGTTACTTGACGGTAGAGGGAATGCGGTGGAGTTGGTGAGGCATGCCGATCTGGTCAGCTTCACTTGCTTGAAGGTTTTGGCCTTCGACCAACGCTTCGAGCGAAAAGATGCTCATGACTTGGTCTATTGCATTGAGAATGCCGACGCAGGCATCGACGGTGCCGTGGAGAAATTTTGTGAAGCATTGAAGGGCAGGCACAGTGCTGTTGTTCGAAATTGCTTGTCAGCACTTCGCAATCGATTTGCTGGGGACGACAGTGTCGAGGGTTTTCGGAAAGACGGTCCTGTCGCCGTTGCCCGATTTGAGCAAGGCCAGGGTGACGATTTGAGGCGACAGGAGGCTCGCATACTGCGACAGAGAGAGGTGAGTAGCGTGATCGAGTATCTACTGAAGGGCATCGGTGCTAGTCAGATCAAAACGTGATGGCCACTATGGGTGATCGGACACCGAAACCTAATGAACGGGTTGGAAATCGACACCAGCCCCCCTAAAAGCCGATGGTCGCGAACAGGTCTTTGCTGACGATCGGATGATCATGCTTGGCGGTGGTGTCTGTTGCGACGACATGTCTGGACATTGCGGCCGATCTCCCGAACAGGGGCATTGTCTGCGGAAATCTCTGCGGAGTCGAAATTGATGGACCAACTCAGCCGTCCAAGGATCGGCGTTGTCGGATGCGGGAATTGGGGCCGCCACCTGGTCCGAAACTTCCACGAGATGGGCCTGCTGGCCTGCGTGTGCGACAAGAAAGCCGAAAACCTGCAGCTGATGCTGAAAACGCATGGATGTGCGTCAGTGGATGTGGACGAGATGTTTGCATCCGACCAGATCGATGCGGTGGTCATTGCCACGCCAGCGCAGGAACACTACCGCATGGCCGTTCAGGCCATCGAGGCAGGCAAGCATGTCTTCGTCGAAAAGCCGCTCGCCGTCACGGCTTCGCAGGCCCATGCCCTCATGACGGCGGCCCGCACAGCCGACCGTGTGTTGATGGTCGGGCACGTGCTTCGGTATCATCCGTGCTTTCGCGAACTCCAACGCATTGTTCAGTCCGGAGCGATCGGCGGTTTGCGGTATGTGCGTACGGTACGGGCAACCAATCACCGCTTCAAACGCGAAGAGAATGCTGTCTGGGGTTTTGCCCCTCACGACATTTCCATGATCCTTGCGCTGGCAGGTGAAACGCCGCGCGACGTCTACGCCCATGGCGATCACGTGGCTGGCGGAAAGGGAGCGGATGTCGCTCTCGCTTCCCTGAATTTTCCCTCGGGGCTCAAGGGTCATCTCCTTGTTTCGTGGTACAATCATGTCAAGGAACAGAAGCTGATCGTGTCCGGCGAGTCCGGTGCCATTGTCTTCGATGACTGCGAAGACTGGGACAGAAAGCTGGTGCTCCATCGAAGCGACGCCGGTGACGACTCTTCAGGTGGCGGCGAACAGGGCGAGTGCATCGTCGTCGACAAGGCCGAGCCCCTTCGTGCCGAATGCGATCACTTCGTGAGGTGCATCGTCGACGGAACCAGACCGACGACGGACGGGGTCGAAGGAACAAGTGTGGTTCGGGTTCTGGAATCGATGATCCGCTCCATGGAGTCGGGGGTCCCTGTCAATTTCGATTCATGATCCACGTCGCACCGAAATGACGGAAGAACGCTTGCACGGACGCGCTTCGGCTGCCCCGATGCATGCGGGGTGGACCTCGGATGGCTGCATGCGACTCGGTGACAAGGGACCTGTTGGTTCGGGTGCGAGGACATGATCGTCGGCAGGCGGGAGTTCGAGGCACTCTGTTTCTCGACCCGGCGATGGGTCTTTGAAACATTCGGTGATGGCGACAACTTTGACATCGGCTACGCCATCCGTCAGCAGGGTGAAAAATTCGGGTCACACCGACGTGATGGAATGACCCAACGGAATTGTCTGGATCGACATGGCCACAGCACTTGATCGACATTCGTACGGGTCGCCAACGATGCGGCAGGACAATGGCGGCGACAACGCAAGCGTTGCGAAGCCGGCACCGGCACCTGTCGCCAGAGCGGCTCCAACCATTCCTTTCATTGATCTCGAATCTCAACGACAGCGTCTTGGCAACAGAATCACGGACGCGATGACGAATGTTCTCGACCATGGCCAATTCGTCATGGGGCCCGAGGTTCGCCGACTCGAAGAACGTCTCTCCGAACACTGCGGCGCTCGCAACGCCATTGGCTGTTCGAGCGGAACCGATGCGCTTCTGCTTGCACTGCTTGCGCTTAAGGTCGAGCCAGGCGACGCGGTTCTGATCCCGAGTTTCACCTTCGTCGCGACAGCCGAGGCGGTCGCACTGCTCGGTGCCGTACCAGTTTTCGTCGATGTCGAATGCAACTCGTTCTGCCTTGATGAACATTCGATCAGGGCCGGAATTGCGGCGGCGCAGAGTCGGTCTCTCAGGCCTGTCGGCGTCATTGCGGTCGATCTCTTCGGGCAGGCTGCCGATTACGACGCCATTGAAGAGGCGGTGTCGGAACAGGACTTGTGGCTGATCTGTGATGCTGCCCAAAGCTACGGTGCGACATATCAGGGTCGAAGGACAGGCACGTTCGGCGACGTGACGACGACCAGTTTCTATCCGTCGAAACCCTTGGGATGCTACGGAGATGGCGGTGCCCTGTTCACGGACGATGACGAACTCGCGGAAACGATCCGATCGGTCCTTGTGCATGGCACCGGCGAGGACAAGTACGACAATGTTCGGATCGGCATCAACGGCCGTCTCGACACTCTTCAGGCCGCCATACTTCTTGAGAAGCTGGGGATATTCGACGAAGAGATCGAAAGACGCGATGCGGTTGCGAAGAGATACTCCGAAGCTCTCGAATCGATTTCGTGCCTTGAAGTTCCTCGCGTTCGCGCGGGTTCGACCTCGACCTGGGCTCAGTACACGATCCGCCTTGATGGTCTCGACCGCGATGCCTTTTGTCGGCGTCTCGCGTCACAAGGCATTCCAACCGCAATTCACTACCCCCGCCCACTGCACCAGCAAACGGCATATGTCGACTTTCCGACCGCAGGCAACGGACTGCCTGTTTCGGAAATGTTGAGCCAATCTGTTCTCAGCTTGCCCATGCATGCCTATCTTTCCAGCGAGGATCAGGAGAGAATCATCGCTGCGGTCCACTGGGCGGCTGATTGAGTATATTGCGACGACCGTACTTTCGGCGGAGCGAGGAGCTTCGTGTTGCTCGTTGACCTGATCGACTTTTTCGTAGCGGGATAACCCGCGACGGCTGAATCCAATTCGGATAAGTGGTGGTCGGAGATGTCCTGTGCCACCGTGACCTCGTTGGTTGCCGTTCAGTCCATTGTCTTTTGCAACCACGCAGGTCACCATGGCGTTGCCTTGGCCAGAATGAGCAACCGTGGGGAGATGAACATGCCTGGACCGAATGATGCATTGGCCCGAGTCTGGCGATCGGTAAAGCTCTGCATCGGGTACCATCGTGACCGGGAAGGCAATCAACGGCAGAAACCGTGGATTCATCACATCAAGGATGCACAGGTGGCGATTCACCCTGATCCGTCCAGGCGAGAAGCGGTGGTTCTTGTCGAGGCAGATGACCCAGAGCCGTCAAACGATGTCTCCATTCGCGTGCGGCCAGACAGGATCTTGCTGCGCCGAGAAGCCGGATCCGGATGGGAAGGAATCGTGGTCGAGAAAGGCGAAATCGTCGTTCTGGTGAACGGTATATGGGTCTGGATCAATGCCGACGGATCGGTTCGGCAGGACAAAGGCGAGGACTCCACCCGCATCGATGCCGACGGCACGGTCGTCAAGGAAACTGCGGCGGCTCAAGCTCTCATGTCGGCCGATGGCATCGAACTGTCGAGGCGAACGGCCTCGGCGATTGCTGCGATCCGGGAGGACGGAGTGATCGCTCGGTTTCCGGTCAATCCACATCAGAACGAAATCACGGAAAAATTTGAGGCAGAGGAGGAGTAAAAGGCGATGGGAAGCAGACAATCAGCCGGAACGACAGAACCTGGTTTCATAAACCGGAATTGTCAGGTTGTTGTTCGTGGGACACCGCTTCCGGGCAATGACCATAATCAGAAAATCTATGTTCTACAGTGCCTTCACTGCCAATATGAGTATGGTGCCAACGGATCAGACATTTTCCAAAGGAAATGCCCCAAATGTCAGAATGGACGTCCCGGTCTGAGTTATGACGGTTTTTAGTGAAGCAAGCGAAACTTGTTGGATCAAAGTGACATCGGCATAGTCATGACACGGACCGACGATCTCTTCAGGGACCTCTCTTAAGATCATGTGCCTCATCCACAATTGCTTGATTCGCCCAACCATCGTTTGGACTCTCTGCTTTACCGTGGCATAGATGACCCATGTCACGAACGCATGATGTCATCATCGCCGGTGGCGGGCTGTGCGGCTCGCTTTTGGCACTTGCTCTGGCCAGATCCGGCCGTTCCGTTGCGCTGATTGAAGGCAGGTCGCTCGAAGAGTTGGGGCAGGTCGAGCGCAACGGCCGAACCTATGCTCTTGCCGTGTCATCCAAGTCCCTGTTGCAGTCGCTCGGCATTTGGTCGGAGATCGAGGACCACTGCCAGAAGGTTCAGGACATGGTGATCGAGGACGGGTCCCCGGATCCCAAGGAATCACCATTTGCTCTTCATTTCGAACTCGGTGAAGGCGACGAAGGAAAGCTCGGGTATGTCGTCGAAGACGGCTGCATTCGCGAGGCCTTGTTCGCGCGAATGAAAGACAATGCCGGCATCGACTTGCGCGCGGGCACCCATGTCGCGGACCATGAGGTGTCGGCGGGCCATGTGGATGTTCGCCTGACAAGCGGCGAGTCTCTTCGGTGCTGCCTGCTGGTTGGCTCGGACGGAAAATCCAGCAGGATCGCGCGACGCTCGGGAATTCAAAAGTTCGGCTGGACATACCCACAGCGCAATCTGACCTGCACGATCAGCCATGAACTTCCGCACCGGGGAGTTGCCTACCAGTTTTTCCGCCCGACTGGCCCCCTCGCCACTCTTCCAATGACGGGCAATCGCAGCACCGTCTACTGGACGGAAGAGGAAGAGACTGCACGGCAGATCCAGTTCCTCGGCGATGAAGCATATCTTGCACGCCTGCAGTCGGAACTGGGCGGGTTGCTCGGCGAGTGTTCGCTCGCGGGCAACAGAGCGATCTTTCCGCTGAGCCTGTCGGTCGCCGAGAGGTTCGTTGTCGAGCGAACTGCGCTCGTCGGCGATGCGGCCCATGTCATTCACCCGCTTGCCGGGCAGGGTCTGAACATCGGTATTCGCGATGTCGCGGCCTTGGCCGATGTGGTGGAACGCGCAGCTGGACGCGGCGAAGACATCGGCGCCGAAACAACGCTGCTCAGATATCAGCAACTGCGTCGATTCGATGCCTGTCTGTTCGGTGCGGTCACCGACGGGCTGAACCGGTTCTATTCCAACAACATCCCTCTGTTGCCCGTTGTTCGTCGGGCCGCGATGGGAGCGCTCAACCGAATGCCGGGCATCAAGCGGAAATTCATGCACGCAGCGGCCGGCTTTGGCGAGCCGGATTGGCGAATTTTCCGCTGACAGGTGATGGTCCGTCATTGTCCCGCACCACAGTGGGGGACTCGCGGACGCGTTGGGTCAATGGCGTTCGCGGAAGTCTCAATCCTCGTCTGGGTCGTCGAGAGATCGTGCCTCGTCGACGAGCATGATCGGGATTCCATCACGAATCGGGAATGCCAGCCGGGCTGAACGGGAAATCAGTTCTTGCCGTTCACGGTCAAAATCAAGGGACGCGTGCGTGATGGGACACACCAGGGCCTCGAGCATCGTTCGATGCGCCCGGCGACCGTCTTTGGGATCGGTCGGGCTCACGACGTGCGTGACAGCAATTGGAAGATGGCAGCGCCATTGGCACTGGCACGATTCACGTCAGTTCGGGACAATACGGTGCCGGCGCGCATGACAGGGCGACAGCGGGCACTTCGCAATGCGGAGGCGAACCTCGGTCGCGTCATTTGAACATCAATGACGAGAGCTGCCTGCGGCCCTTGCCTGTCAACGGGTCGCTGTCTCCCAGCGATTCAAAAACCTTGAAAAGCAGTTTCCTGGCCGCCGCGTCATTCCACTCGCTGTCCCGGTTGTAAAGTTCAAGCAATTCCGAAATCGCGCGCTCGGCATCGCCCTTGCCCAACAGAGCGAGGGCAAGGTTGTAACGAGCCTCGTGGTCACCCGGGTTCGAATTGACCGCCTCGCGATATGACTCGGGCTCGCCCGCCTCGGCCCCCTCCAGCGCCAGCTCGATCCGGGTCTTGATGCCCGCGAGAACCGGGCTGTCGGACATCGAGGGCGGAGCGTGGTCAACGAGCGATTTCGCCTTGTCCGTCTCGCCAAGCGCGAGGTGGGCATTGACCAGCCCGGCATAAGCCTCCGCACTGTCGGGATGGCTTCGCAGGATGACGGAGAACGCTTGCGCTGCATCCACGGCGGCGCCCTTGTCCAACAGTTCCGTCGCGACGGCGATCATGTCGTCGAGGTTGTCTGAACCGCCCCCTAACCTCGCGACGAGATTGTCGATGAATGTCTTGATTTCCGATGCGGGTCTCGCGCCCATGAATCCGTCGACCGGCCGCCCGTCGACGAAACCGAACACCGCCGGTATCGATCGGACCTGCATCTGGGCCGCAATTCCCTGGTTCTTGTCGATATCGATCTTGACCATTCGGACGCGGCCACCGGCTGCGTTGACCGCAGACTCGAGGGTCGGGCCAAGGGTCTTGCAGGGGCCGCACCAAGGAGCCCAGAAGTCGACAATGACCGGCGTCTTGCGTGATGCCTCGATGACATCCGCCATGAAAGTCGCTTCTGACCCGTCCTTGACAAGCCGGTCGCGCCCATTTTGAGGGTTGCCGTTTCCAAGCCCCAACATGATTTTCTCCGGAACAAGGCGCGTCGCCGTCGAGCGCCGCGATCACGCACGGGATTTAGTGAAAACGGGTTCCCGCTTCAAGGTCCGGAGAGCGTGGCACTCGGAACTCCTTGATCGAAATTGCCGGTCGTCGGTTCCCCGCCAACGTCCGGTTCATTCTCACGTCAAATCAAAGGTCGCAACCACTGGTGCATGGTCGGAAGGCTTCTCCCAGCCGCGGACATGCCGACGAATCGAACTGGACAGGCTGCGGTCCGCCAGATCCTGCGTCGCCCAGATGTGGTCGAGGCGACGGCCTCGATTCGACAGGCTCCAGTCCCGGGCACGATAGGACCACCAACTGAAGAGACTGCCGGTCGGGTTGTGGAGGCGGGTGATGTCGGTCCAGTTGCCCGCGCTCTGGACAGATTCCAGTCGCTCGACTTCCTGAGGCGTGTGCGAAACGACATTCAGGAGAGCCTTGTGACTCCAGACATCGTGTTCGAGCGGGGCGATGTTGAGGTCGCCGACAAGGATCGATTTCTTCGGCGGATCGGCTTCGAACCAGTCGCGCATTTCGTCGAGAAATTCCATCTTGTGCGCAAACTTGTCGTTGATCGACACATCGGGGACATCGCCGCCGGCCGGAACGTAGAGGTTGTAGATGGTAACGCCGTTCGACAGTCTTCCGGCAACGTGGCGAGCGTCGCCCTTGCCGCAGAAGTCCCGGTGATCGACGGGTTCGATCGGAAGCCTGGAAAGGATGGCAACGCCGTTGTAGCCCTTCTGCCCGCGCGCCAGCATCTGCGGATAGCCCATCTCCCGAAATCCCTCCGTGGGAATGAACTCGACGGGAGACTTGCACTCCTGGAGACACAGCACGTCGGGAGACTCGCTTGCGAGGAAATCCAGGACCAGCTGTTCACGGAGACGAACCGAGTTGATGTTCCAGGTCGCGATCTTGAGTTTCACTCAGCAGTTCTCCGAGGTGGTGATGTCAAGCAGCGTGCGAAACAGGCGAGAGTCACCGGCCTGCGGACGGGAGCGGACCCGTTGAGTCAATGCCTCTGCTGGTCGCGATTGTCAGCCTCGAACGCTTGCGCTGCACATCCCGAACACAGGCGGATAGCGAAACTCCAGGTCATCGTCCGGGTACCGCTCCGAAACCATGTTCGGTTCGAGGTTTTCGATCTCGGAGTAACCGAGCTCTGACAGAATCTCGGGGAGGTCTTCGGGAACAAAATCGGACAGCATGGGTTCGCCGCGCTTGGCAACGAATTCGGTCAGGGTGTTCCTGAGACCTCGGTAGGCCGGCAGAATGCTCTGGCTGGTCGCGAGATAGTCGAACACGATCGACGATCCGGCGGCGCTTCCTTCGGCAAGCCCCACGAGGGTCCGACGCACTGTGTCCTCGGTCAGATAGTAGGTTACGCCGAACCACGAGAACACGGCGGGTTTCTCCGGATCGTAGTCGGTGCGCTTGAGGGCCTCGTGGACCGTTTCAGCGGCGAGATCGCAGCCGATGTACCGAACATTGTCCGGTTCATCGATTCCGGCAGCCTTCATGCGCTGGAATTTCATGTTCTGGGTTGCGGGATGATCGATTTCGTAGACGGCAAGTGAATCGCGCAGATCCGTGCGGCGAAATCCGAACGTGTCGTAGCCCGCACCGATGATCACGTACTGTGTCACGCCATTGGTCAGCGCCGTTTCCAGGCAATCTTCGCCGAACCGTGCACGCGTGTAGATGAGCGGAATGATCGGCGTCACTCGTTTCATCAAGGTGTTCGTCACGATCCACGTCAGGATGCGGCTCGACATGACGATCTGCCAGTTTGGCCCGCACATGGAAGGGGCGAGGTCGTCCCGGAAGACATGCCGCGACGACCTGAGCGTGTGGTAGGCTCTGCCCAGGGCTGCGAGTTCGGCTGTCTTGCTCGGAAGGTCCGAAGCAAGTCTCGATTTGACCATGTTGTCGACTCCGTCGTCTATGTAGTTGCGCCCTGCAAGGGATCAATTTGGCTGACAAATGCTACAATCTGGCATCTGCCAAGGCAATGTCCGGGTCGCGACAAGGTTCGAGTCATCGGCGGGCTTCGGCGTTCGGATCTTGCGATGCAAAGTTTCGCATGGGCGCGATTAACCAGAGGCTCGCGCAACAACTGAACCATCCCGGCGATGGCAGCGTGGGGTATTGCCCACCGCAGACAGTTTTCTGCGCATTGTCGACGAAAATGAGCATAATGACGACAAAGCCAATCGATAATTGCGTGATTTGCGACTAAATTGCGCAATTGATGGCGCAGCACAGGCATGAAAAATGGCCAGACGAATTGACCCGAACAGCCTCAAGGCGATCGAAACAGTGGTCGCGCGGAAAGCGGGATACATGTCGGTGTCCGAGATTGCCGAGGCCCTGGCCTTCCCGCAACCCCGTCGAACCCTTCAGTACCGGTTGAAATCCCTTGTCGATCGAAACCGTCTGATCAAGAAAGGATCCGGGCGTGGGGCACGATACTGCGCGCCCGAGATCTCCAGTCCTGCCGGGCAAGCGGCAACAGCAGATGTCCGCTTTCACGCACGGCAGTTGACGGAGCCACCGCTGTCAAAAGAGGGCGCCGAAGTCCTGGATGATGTCTCCCGGCCACTCTCGGAACGTCGCGTTGTCGGTTACGATCGCCTGTTCCTCGATCAATATCAACCGAATGCCAGTTTCTATCTGTCGGAACAGGAACGCGAAGAGCTGCGCAAGATTGGCGAGACGCAAGTCGTGGACGAGCCGGCAGGCGCCCACGCAAAGGAGGTCATGAATCGGTTCTTGATCGATCTCGCCTGGAACTCGAGTCGTCTCGAGGACAACACCTATTCCCTTCTCGATACTGCTCGACTGATTGAAACGAGCGAAGCGGCAGAGGGCAAGAGTCTTGTCGAAACCCAGATGATCATCAATCACAAGCTGGCAATCGAGATTCTCGTTGAAGATGCCGAAATTGCGGGTTTTGATCGTCACACGATTTGCAATCTTCACGCAGCTCTGGCGGACAATCTTCTGCTTGACCCTCTTTCGCCAGGACGACTTCGAACCAAGCCTGTTGGCATCCATGGCTCGGCGTATCATCCGATCAACTTCCCTCAACTGATCGAAGAGTGTTTCGACATCATCCTGAGAAAAGCGTCCCTGGTCGAGGATCCGTTCGAACAGGCATTTTTTGTATTGGTGCATTTGCCGTATCTTCAGCCGTTCGAAGACGTGAACAAGCGCACGTCACGCATTTCCACGAGCATCCCGTTCATCAAGGCAAACCTGTCTCCGCTGTCGTTCGTAGACGTTCCTCGCGATCTCTACGCGAAGGCTGTTCTCGGCGTTTACGAACTCCGGCGCACCGAACTGCTGCGCGACCTTTTCTTGTGGGCCTATCAACGGTCCGCATTGCGATACGCAAGAATAGGCCGGTTGGTCGGTGAGCCTGATCCGTTCAGATTGCTTCATGGTGCAGCCATGCGCCAAGTCGTCGGAGATGTCATTCGGCGAAGAATGGACAAGAAAGACGCCGGCCAGCACATTGTTGATTGGGCCCACGACAACATTGGCGAAGCTGATCGAGATCGTTTTCACAATTTTGTCGAGCAGGAACTGTTGAGCCTCCACAAAGGCAATTTTGCCCTGTACCGGGTTCGACCATCCGAGTTTGCCGCTTGGCAGACCGCCTGGGACCGGTAAGGCAGACTGAATTTCAAAAACGACTGCCCAATTTGACAGTGTGGCTTTAACTGCCACCAAAAATGTGACGTCCCGCATTGGTGTGCGGAGTCGTTGCTTGACCACTCGCAAGACACCGAACCGGCACCACGAGTGTGGCCGGCGAGACAAGTGTCACCTCCCAGGCGTCGGAATTGGTGCGGAGCAACAGAAAAGGACGCAGCAAGCGACGAACCGGACGATCATGTCGTTGCACTCGCGCCGGTTGCATTTCTGCAGGGACCGGATGTGACGACGGGGATGTCATGTCGATGCAGATGACGCGCTCGGCATGAAATCCCCTTGATCATTGGGAATGCCGTCCGGAAAATGGCCGTTGTTGGAAGCGGTTCGCCTCGCGGCCGTCGTGGTCGCTCGCACGTTGACGCATGGTTCGCAAGACATTGGGCGAAGGCGGACAATCGCGTTCGCTGCCGCAAGCCAAAGCGACCGGTTCACTGATCAGGTTTCGAGAAAATCTGGATGTGGTGAGCCCGACAGGATTCGAACCTGTGACCCACTGATTAAAAGTCAGTTGCTCTACCAACTGAGCTACGGGCCCCCGACATGAAGGCCTCATATGAGCGACGTGATGAAGATTCAAGGTCGAACGACAGACTCGGAGCAAAACTGTGCATGTGCCGTGGGTCAACGGGGGCGGACCGGCTTCGAAACCGTTGCAAATGCCCATCGTGTTCATGTCGCTGCCCCCTGATGACAATTGAAGGCGCACGAGAATGACCTGGTCGCCCCGTGATCCCGTGCGGTGTCAATTCCGGTTGAGCTTGCAAGACACTGGCCCCGTCTGCCATTGTCGGAGAAAATGACCAGCGGATGGCGTCCGGGGCATTGTCCGACGAACGCCTGTCCAGATGCCGATGAAGTCGCTCGCAATGCGACAAGGATGTCGCGTGCGCGATTTCGCTGAGACGACCCGAAATTCCATGGAGGATGGCAACATGTCAGGAGCACGCAAGCGCGCATCAGACTTCGATCAACGCATACTCGATATCTTCGACGGCTACGTGCATGGAAAGATATCCAAGCGCGAATTCATCTCCCAGGCCGGGAGATATGCCGTCGCCGGAACAACTGGCGCGATGATTTTTCAACAGCTCCAGCCAAATTATGCCTGGGCACAGGAGGTCGCGCCGGACGATCCGGACATCACGACCGAACGGATCACCTACGAAAGTCCGGAAGGGCACGGGATGATCGAAGGGTTGATGGCCAGACCGTCCAACGCCAGCGGCCCGCTTCCGGCAGTCCTCGTCGTCCACGAGAATCGCGGGCTGAATCCTTACATCGAGGACGTTGTTCGCCGAACCGCCAAGGCCGGATACCTGGCGCTCGGTCCAGACGGACTGACACCGCTTGGCGGCTATCCGGGAAATGACGATGACGGCCGGACGATGCAACGCCAGCTCGATCGCGCTAAGCTGATGGAAGACTTCTTCGCGGCCTTCGAATTCCTGCGCGACCATGAAGATTCGACCGGTCGGGTCGGATGCGTCGGCTTCTGCTACGGTGGTGGCGTTTGCAATGCGCTTGCCGTCGCCTATCCAGACCTCGCAGCTTCCGTGCCGTTCTACGGACGTCAGGCCGATGCCGCCGATGTTCCGCGGATCGAGGCGCCTCTCATGATTCACTACGCAGGCCTCGACGAGCGCATCAATGCCGGGTGGGAAGCCTATGGCGCGGCGCTGGAAGAGCACGGCAAGGAGTTCAGCGTTCACTTCTACAAGGGCGTGAACCACGGGTTTCACAACAACACCACGCCCCGCTACGACGAAGCAGCTGCAAAGCTCGCTTGGCGCCGGACGCTGGCGTTCTTCGCAACGCACCTCGGAGCGTAATGATCCGCACCGATTGACGTCACGTCCTGGCCTCGCGCGGACTGTCGGCAAGGAGCCTGCCGGCAGGCACTGCGGCTGCAAAGAGCCGTTCGCTGTTGCCAGTGCCTTAGTTTTTGATGGGCATTCGGACGCTTCGCCGCGCAGCGATTCAGGCTGCGGGCGGGCCGCGCACGGTCATGCCGTTCCAACAGACTGGGGCCTGATCGATTCGAGCAGGCGACAGACGGGCTTCGGCGATCGGTTCAATCAACTGGTCGAGTCGGAACCGATGGGATATTGACGGCGTCATGTCCAAGAACGGGAACAAACAGGTCGAACTCCCTTTCCTGAAAATGCAGGGGCTCGGAAACGATTTCGTCGTGATCGACCAGCGCGGTCGGAATCACGGTTTTCGCATGCGCTCTCCCTCGGCCAAGGCGTTGGCGGATCGACGATTCGGAATCGGCTGCGATCAGGTGGCGGTCCTGCGGGATCGCGTGCCAATCGACGGAGACCGTGGTGAACCGGTCGATGCCATCGTCGACTTCTGGAATGCAGACGGCTCGCCCTCCGATGCTTGCGGCAACGCCACGCGCTGCATCGGGCGCATGATTCTCGAGGAGAGCGGGCGCGACACCGTCCACATTCGAACCGGTCGAGGCGTTCTCCGCGTCCATGCGGCGGGTGGGGGCAAGTATTCCGTCAACATGGGCCGGCCCCGGCTGGAATGGAGCGACATTCCCCTCGCGCAGGACATCGACACGATGAACCTTCCAATCGAGGGCACGCCGGTAGCGGTCAACATGGGCAATCCGCATTGCGTCTTCTTTGTTGATGAAGACGGATTGACGGGACCGGAAGAGCGCGGTCCCGAAATCGAGCGCCATCCGTTGTTCCCGCAAAGAACCAATGTCGAGTTCGTCCATGTCCTCGGCAAGGACGCGATCCGGGTTCGCATCTGGGAGCGGGGCACCGGAGTCACCATGGCAAGCGGATCCGGCTCGTGTGCAGCCGCCGTGGCATCCCATCTGAGGAAACTGACCGACCGCCAGGTCAGCGTTCAGCTCGATGGGGGTTCGCTCGACATCGATTGGCGCGACGACGGCGTCTGGATGACGGGTCCGGCAAGCAACGTGTATGCCGGCAAGCTCGCACCGGAATTCCTGGAGTCGCTGGCATGACGGGCCAAAACGTGTTCGAGACCTTCGGCTGCCGGCTGAATTCCTATGAGACGGAAGCCATGACGAGGCTCGCCGAGGATTCAGGCGTCACCAGGACGGTTGTTGTCAACAGCTGTGCGGTCACGGCCGAAGCCGTGCGGCGGTCGCGACAACGCATCCGGAGACTCCGACGGGATCATCCTGATCACAAGCTGGTTGTCACCGGGTGCGCGGCCCAGACGACCCCCGAGATGTTTGATGTCATGCCGGAAGTCGACAATGTCATCGGCAACGCGGAGAAATTGGATCCGAAGACCTGGACTGCGCTCGGGGTGAACGACCCGCACTCCCCGAAGGCCGAACGGGTGCAGGTCGGCGACATCATGGAGTCTCGATCGAGCGCCGTCGGCTTGATCGATGGACTGGGGACGCGCGCGCGGGCCCACGTTCAGGTCCAGAACGGATGCGATCATCGCTGCACGTTCTGCATCATCCCGTTCGGGCGGGGAAACAGCCGCTCGGTCCCCGAGGCATTCGTTGTCGAGCAGGTCGCCCACCTTGTGGATCGGGGATTTTGCGAAGTTGTCCTGACCGGGGTCGATCTGACCGCTTGGGGCATGGACCTCGACACGACATCGCGACTTGGCGATCTCGTCAGAAGCGTTCTTCAGCAGAATCCTGGGCTTCAAAGGCTGCGACTGTCGTCCATCGATTCGATCGAGGTCGACCCCGCCCTGATGGACATCATTGAGTCCGAGCCCCGACTGATGCCGCACCTCCACCTGTCGCTTCAATCGGGAGACAACTTGATCCTCAAGCGGATGAAGCGCCGGCACAGCCGGGAAGACGCCATTAGGTTCTGCAATGACGTCCGCCGCCGCCGACCCGATATCGTCTTCGGCGCGGATATCATCGCAGGCTTTCCCACCGAGGACGAGGCGATGTTCGAGAATTCGGTCGCGCTGGTCGAGGAATGCGGGCTGACATGGCTTCATGTCTTTCCGTTTTCTGCTCGTGCCGGAACGCCTGCGGCGAGGATGCCGCAGAACTCTCCCGATGTCGTCAACTCGCGGGCGCGTCGATTGCGCGAGATCGCGAAGGCCCGAGTCGACATCCACCTCGAAGAACAGATCGGGCGGCGCCAGCCGGTTCTCATGGAAAGCGCCCGAAAGGGTCGAACCGGTGGATTCGCGCAGGTTCAAATCGATTCTGACGCGATTCCGGGGACGATCGTCGATGCGGCGATTGCCGGTGTTGACGGGCAGCAACTCAGTGCCCACATCGTTTAGTGCCGGTTGACGGTCGTCTCGGGCCGAACATCGTGTTCGACACCGACGACTGACATCCGGGGAAACAGGGAAACGGATTCGAAACAATGTTGATTCCAGCCATACCCTTGGCAAAGGCGCTTGTCCTCGCCGGGGCAGCCTTCGTGACGTGGCGCCAGATCGCCCCGCATTCCTTCTCTGAGAAAGACGCCGACAGACTCGACCGGACAGCGCCCGGTCTCTGCGCCAGCCTGCGCGGGAGAAACCGCCTCCACGGTTCCGGGCGAATGACGCGGCGGTATCGTCTCGCGGGACTGAAGCGTTGGATCGAGGTCGATGCGGCAGCGATTTTTCAGGTCAGGGTCAGAATGTCGGGGGGAGTAAAACGGGCATGAAACTTTACTTTGCGCAGCCGTCCCCTTTCGTCAGGAAAGTCAGGGTCTGTCTGATCGAGACCGACCAGGAAAGCGATGTCGAACTGGTCGATGCAATGGGAACGCCGGTCGACCCCGGCTCCATGCCGACAGCGCACAATCCCCTGGGAAAAATCCCATGTCTGCTCCTCGACGATGGACGCGCGCTTTACGACAGCCGGGTGATCACCCGTTATCTCGACCAGCGCGCCGGTGGTGTCCTCTACCCTCAAGACGACGCATTGTGGACCACGTTGGCGCTGGAAGCGACGGCCGACGGCATTCTCGATGCTGCAGTCCTGATGGTTTACGAACACCGGTGTCGCCCCGCCGATCTCGTTGACGAGAACTGGCTCGACGGCCAGAGGATGAAGGTGAATCGCGCGCTCGATGCGATCGAACGTGACTGGATGGCGCATCTCGAAGGACCGCTCGACATGGGTGTGTTCGGCGTCGGGATCGCTTTGGAATATCTGGACTTTAGGCACCCGGGACTCGGCTGGCGATCCGGACGGGACCGTCTCGCGGCATGGCAGGCGGAGTTCTCGAAGCGGCCGTCGATGGCGGCAACTCCACCCCAATGACCCTGTCGGGCATGCTCAACGGGTCACGAGACCAGTCGAATGCGTGCGGGCTCAGCCTGTCTGGGCGACAAGAAGGCGAGATTTCCTGGAGGCCCTTCGGTTGGATGAGGGCATGTGCCCGGAACAAGGCCGAAGATGACGCGACCGTGTGCCGGTCCTGGTCGGGAAATGACGTGGTGATGCTCGGCGAAATTGCTTTGTCGGACCGACAGAGATGACCGGGTCGATGGATCGATGTGGCGCGCGTTTCGGTTGCAATGATCACAACCGCATTCGGTTGCAAGGTTTGTCTGGACGGTCGCAACATGCAAGTGTAGTAACCGCTGAATTCCGGGCCGGGAATCCGTTCGGCTGAACGTCAGAAACTGCAGACAAGCGAGGAGGGAAGTCGTGGCCGGAAATCGCAGGGATTTCATTTACGTCGCGACAGCCGCGACAGGTGCCATTGCGGCAGGTGCTGCCACGTGGCCGCTTATCGATCAGATGAATCCGAGCGCGGATGTCCAGGCGCTGGCATCGATCGATGTGGACGTTTCGGGCGTCGAGCCGGGGACTCAGATCACGGTGAAATGGCGAGGCAAGCCGGTTTTCATTCGACGTCGAACGGAAGCCGAAATCACCGCCGCACGCGATGTCGATCTCGCCGAATTGCCGGACAACGAATCACGGAATGCCAATTTCGAAGGTGACGGGAGCGACACGAACCGCGCGCTGGACGAGAATGGCGAGTGGCTGGTGATGATGGGCGTGTGCACGCACCTCGGCTGCGTCCCGCTCGGCGACGGAGCTGGCGAGTTCGGCGGATGGTTCTGCCCCTGCCACGGTTCGCATTACGACACGTCCGGTCGCATCCGAAAGGGACCCGCACCGGAAAACCTGCCGGTCCCGGTGGCGCGCTTTGTCGACGACAACACCTTGAAGCTCGGTTGAGGGGAAGAGACCATGGCCGGAATTCCGCATGACGCCTACGAACCCAAGTTGGGTATCGAGAAGTGGATCCATTCGAGATTGCCGATCCTGGGTCTGATTCATGCGACCCTGACCATTCCGACACCGAAGAACCTCAACTGGATGTGGATCTGGGGCGTCGTTCTGACCTTTTGCCTCGCGCTTCAGATTGTCACAGGCATCGTTCTTGCGATGCATTACACGCCGCATATCAATAGTGCACACGATTCTGTCGAGCACATCATGCGCAACGTGAATGGCGGCTGGGCATTCAGGTATCTTCATGCAAACGGTGCCGCGCTCTTCTTCATCGCGGTCTATGCCCATATCTTTCGCGGTCTTTATTACGGTTCCTACAAGGCGCCGCGGGAGATCACCTGGATCATCGGCATGCTGATCTACCTCGCGATGATGGCGACAGCATTCTTGGGATACGTTCTGCCGTGGGGTCAGATGTCGTTCTGGGGCGCGACCGTCATCACGGGGCTGTTCGGAGCCATCCCGGGCGTCGGGCCGATCATCCAGGAATGGCTTTTGGGTGGACCGGCAGTGGACAACGCGACACTGAATCGTTTCTTCAGCTTGCACTACCTGCTTCCGTTCGTGATTGCCGGTCTCGTCATGGTCCATATCTGGGCGTTTCACACGACTGGAAACAACAATCCGACCGGAGTCGAGGTCAGGCGGGATTCGAAGGAAATTGCCCAAAGGGACACGGTTCCGTTCTGGCCTTATTTCGTGATCAAGGATTTGTTCGCTCTTGCGGTCATCCTTGTCGTGTTCGCGATATTCGTGGGCTTCATGCCGAATTATCTCGGGCACCCCGACAACTACATCGAGGCCAACCCGCTGGTGACGCCGGAGCACATTGTTCCCGAGTGGTACTTCCTGCCTTTCTACGCGATCCTGCGTGCCATCACGTTTGATGTCCTGTTCCTGGAGGCCAAGTTCCTGGGCGTGCTGTTGATGTTCGGCTCGATCGTCGTCATCGCGTTGGCACCGTGGCTGGACACTTCGGCTGTGCGATCGGGTCGCTATCGGCCATCATTCAAGTGGTGGTTCTGGTTGCTGGTCCTCGACTTCTTCGTCCTGATGTGGTGCGGAGCCCAGAAAGCCGAGGGGCTGGTTCCAACGATTTCGCTGATCGGCGCGGTCTACTGGTTCGCGTATTTCCTGATCATCCTGCCCCTCCTGGGGGTACTTGAGAAACCGCATCCGCGACCAGCGTCGATCGAGGAAGATTTTGACAGTCGGCATGCCAAGGCAGAGTGACCCGCTGAGGAGATGACATCGATGAGCAGGAACAAGGCGGTCTTCTGGCCCACGCTGGCGGCAGCAGCGGCCCTCGCGACTTCTGTCAGTGCCGCCGGTGGCGCTGGCCACGTCGAGGATTTTGCGTTCAGTTTCGAGGGACCCTTTGGCGTCTTCGACGAATTCCAGCTGCAGCGCGGTCTCCAGGTCTACACGGAGGTCTGCGCGGCCTGTCACGGTCTGCGGCAGGTGCCGTATCGCACCCTTGGCGACGCGGGAGGTCCGCACATGGAAGCGTCACAGGTTGCCGCATTCGCCAGTCAGTTCGAGATCTTCGACGCCGAACTCGATGACTTTCGACCCGCCAAGCCGTCGGACAAGTTCCCTGAATCCGCATTGGATGACGCGCCGGATCTGTCGCTCATGGCCAAGGCCCGCGCGGGCTTTCATGGGCCGTACGGTCTCGGGATCAACCAGTTGCTCAAAGGGATCGGCGGCCCTGAATACATCGCATCGGTCTTGACCGGTTACACCGGCAAGGAAAAGGAAGAATACGGGGCCATCCTTTACGAGAACACGGCCTTTCCGGGTGGATGGATATCCATGGCGCCTCCGCTGGAAGATGGCATCGTCGAATTCCGCGATGGGCACGCAAACGATGTCCATCACCTGGCCGAGGACGTCACCGCGTTTCTGATGTGGACGGCGGAACCCAAGCTCGTTGAAAGAAAAAAGGCCGGCTTTGTCGCGGTCGCTCTTCTCGTGCTCCTGAGCGCTTTGCTTTACCTGACCAACAAGCGGATCTGGGAACCCGTCAAGAAACCGAAGGCCTGAGCGCAAAAGGGCCGCCTTTGCCCCAGACTTGCGCGGCCCGAACCATCGGAGAGATGGTGGTCATGAACCGGGCAGCAGACGAAGCGAAAGATCGCGCTGGTCCAACGCGCAAGCCGTCGCTGGTGGGCGAACTCCCTCTCGAACGCACGGACGATTTGGGCAGGAACGTGACCGAGACTTCGGTTCAGCCTGGTTGCGAACGTGGACCCTTTCCCGCCTGCCGAACGAACTCCCCGGGGTTTCAACGAACATGGCCCTGGCGCTTGAACATGTTCGATTGGATGCGGCCGAACATTGGATGCGAATGCAAGTGAATGTCGAGCTTGCGCAAGCTCTCGAAGTTCGAGTTGCGTCGGAAAAGCACACGGGAGGTTTGCAAGTGTGATCATGCGCCGCGTCGGCATTGTCATCCAACGTTGCGTTTCGTTGTCTGTCATCTTGTGCTGATGGGTCTTGGTAACTGATGCGCCTGACATGGCACGAGATTCGCGCCCGTGCCGCTGCCTTCGCCGACAAATGGAAGGACGCAACCTACGAAAAGGGCGAGACGCAAGGTTTCTACAACGAGTTCTTTGAAATCTTCGGGAAACGCCGTCGTGACGTTGCACGTTACGAGCAGCATGTTTCAAAGCTCGACAATCGCTCGGGCTACATCGATCTGTTCTGGCCCGGTGTATTGATCGTCGAACAGAAGAGTGCAGGCCGCAACCTCGAGAAGGCATACGATCAAGCTGGAGAGTATTTTGACGCATTGGCGCAGCACGAGCGCCCGCAGTTCATACTGGTAAGCGACTTTCAGACATTTGAGCTTCACGACCTGGACGAACGCGAGACCGTTGCGTTTTCACTCGCGGACCTTTCCAAGCACGTGCAGTCGTTCGGATTCATCGTCGGCGTGCAACGCCGAACATTCCGAGACCAGGATCCGGCCAACATAGAGGCCGCCGAACTCGTGGGACGGTTGCACGACGCGCTTGCCGATGCTGGGCACCGGTGCCACGATCTGGAACGCTTCCTCGTGCGCCTTGTATTTTGCATGTTTGCTGACAACACCGGTGTCTTTGAACCGCGTGATATCTTTCTCGATTTCATGGAGACACGCACGCGCGAGGATGGTTCCGATCTCGGGCCTTGGCTGGCACACATATTTGAAGTTCTCAACACGCCCGAACACGAGCGACCAACATCCCTTGACGAGGATCTGGCGGGTTTTCCGCACGTCAATGGCGAACTGTTCAAGGAGCACTTGCGGATTTTCTCTTTCAATGCGTCGATGCGCGACGCGCTGCTGGAAGCCTGCCGTTTCAATTGGTCGAACATTTCGCCTGCGATCTTTGGCGCTCTGTTCCAATCGGTGATGGACCCGGAACAGCGCCGGGCCCAAGGGGCACACTACACGACCGAAAAGAACATTCTGAAAGTGATCGAGCCGCTGTTCCTGGATGACTTGTGGGCCGAGTTTGAACAGCTGCGAGGCCGACGCCGGAACCGTCGCGCCATGCTCCGAGAGTTTCAGGTCAAGCTCGGCTCATTGACGTTTTTTGATCCGGCGTGCGGTTGCGGCAACTTTCTCATCATCGCCTACCGAGAGCTCAGGATGCTCGAAATCGAGGTGATCCGCGAGATTCGGAAAGTGACCAAGACCCTTGCGCTTGACGTCGCCTGGCAGTCCGAGGTCGATGTTGATCAGTTCTATGGCATTGAAATCGGCGAGTTTCCCGCGCGCATCGCCGAGACCTCGCTTTGGATGATGGACCACATCATGAACAACCGGCTGAGTCTCGAGTTTGGCCAGTCCTTCACCCGCATACCGCTCGAAAAGTCGCCGCACATCGTCCACGACGATTCGCTGGAAACGGATTGGGCCAGTCTGCTGTCGCCAAGCAAGTGCTCTTTCGTGATGGGAAATCCTCCCTTCATCGGTGCAAAATACCAGTCCGATAGCCAGCGAGCTCAAGTCCGCAGGACTGTCGCTTACAGCGAGGGCGGCGGCACGCTCGATTATGTCTGTGCATGGTTCGTCAAGGCAGGGGAGTACGTGCGGGACGGACATGCTCGGATCGGTTTTGTCGCTACCAACTCGATTACGCAAGGCGAGCAGGTCGCGCAGCTCTGGCCGGTGCTGTTTGAGCGCTGCCAGCTGGAGATCGCGTTTGCCCATCGGACATTCGCCTGGGGGTCAGACGCGCGTGGCAAGGCGCACGTGCATGTCGTCATTGTCGGTTTTGACCGACGCGAGGATGCGCGCGGCTACAAGAGACTGTTCAGTTATCCCGACATTGACGGTGATCCGGAAGAGAGCCACTGCAAGGCTCTGTCGCCCTATCTTGTTGATGCAGGCAATCTTCCTGACCCACACCTGGTCGTGCGAGAAGAGAGTGCGCCAATCAATGGGATGGGCCGGCTGATCATTGGCTCCAAGCCCATCGATGACGGAAACTACATCTTTGATGCGAAGGAACGTGCAGCTTTCTTGAAAGCTGAACCGGAAGCCGCACGGTGGCTGCGACCGTTCGTGGGAACTCGGGAATACTTGAACGGCGGAGAGCGCTGGATTCTGGCTCTGCATGATGCGCCACCAAACGTACTGGCGGGGCTGCCGAAAGTGAGAGAGCGAATAGCTGCCGTTCGCACCTACCGGGAGGCGAGCAACAGCGCGCCAACCCGGAAACTTGCATCAACGCCAACACTCTACCACGTCAACGTGATTCCTGCTGTACCATTCCTCGTGATTCCCGAAGTCAGTTCTGAGCGGCGAACCTATGTGCCAATCGGCTGGCTGGAGCCTCCGGTTATCCCAAGCAACCTTGTGCGGGTTTTGGAAAACGCGACACTGGTCGATTTCGCCCTGCTGACCTCGACAATGCACATGGCTTGGCTTCGCCATATCGGAGGGCGATTGGAAAGCCGCTACCGATATTCCATTGGCCTTGTCTACAACACGTTTCCACTGCCACCCAAACGCTCGGGCATGGCCAAGCTGGGACCGCTCGCCCAAGCTGTCATTGATGCTCGTGCCGCGCATCCTGAAGCGGCATTGGAAGATCTTTATGCGCCCGACCTCATGCCACCGAATCTGTCGAAAGCGCATCAATCCCTCGACCGAGCGGTGGACCGGCTGTACCGCCGCGCTGCCTTTGATTCCGAGCGTGAGCGCGTTGAACATCTGTTCATGCTGTACGAGAAAATGCGAACCCCGCTTCAAACGGTTGCGGGCAGGAATCGTCGCAAACGAAAGTCCTGAAAATGCCACGCAGCGATCAGGATGCGTGGCCGCTGCCTTCGATCAGGAATTCCTCGAGTATGGGCTGATAGGCGGCTCCGATTGCGCCTGCGGTCGGACCGAGCGAACCGCTTGCGATCACGGGACGCGCGATGCCCGTCATGTCGACACCGTCGATCACTTGATCGATCTGACGGGTCAGCCGATGCCTGATGTCCTCGGGGAACTCGCCGTCAATGACGATTCTCTCGACATCCACCACTGAGGCGACCGCAACCGATGCCTTCGCGATCCAGTTGGCTGTCGCCAGCATCCACTCCTCCACGATTGTCTCATGTTCCTGCCACGCCCGTGGGTTGTTCTTGAGCGCGATTTCGGTCCCTGCCACCTGCGAGAGTTCATGTTCGAGGAGATAGAGCGAAGCGTGGTTGATCAGCTGGTGTCGCCCGACGCCGACTTGCCCGACCGGCAGGGTCCCGAAGGCCGCTGCATTGCCGGTGTTGCCGAGGAACACCTTTCCGTTGATTGCAAGCCCGCCGCCGATGAAGAACCCGACAAAAAAATAAGCGAAATTCTTCCAGTCTCTTCCTCTTCCAAACAGGAGTTCGCCGCAGCAAGCCATCGAAGCGTCGTTGGCAGTCATGACCGGCAAATCGGTGAATTCGCGAAACCTGTCTTCAAAGACGTAGTCTCGCCATGCTCCCATGACTTCCGGCGAAGCATCGACGATATCGAGCCATTCCCAGATCTGAAACGGAATGGCGACACCGATTCCGACCACTCGTTGGCGGGACTGCGGCGACAGGCGATCGATGATCTCTGGGACGCCGGAGCGGGCGAACTGGTGAATGATATCGGCCGTGGGGTAACGGTACTCGATCGACAGACTGTCCCGAACCGTTCCCGCAAAATCCGTCAGGATCAGATCCGTGCCGCGGCGGCCGATGTTCATGCCGAGCGCGAAAGCGCCGTCAGGATTCAACCGCACCGGTTGCACGGGCTTTCCGACCTTTCCGCTGCCTCTGACAGGATGCCCGGTCGTGACAAGACCGTCCGACTCAAGTCCCCGGATGATGACCGATGCCGTTTGGGGCGAGAAGGTCGTCAGCCTCGCGATCTCGGATCTGGCGAGGCCGTTCGAGTTGCGCAACAGCGACAGGACGAGCCGTTCGTTGTGATTGCGCACAGATGTACCGTCCATCGCCCTTGCCAGCGGGAAGGCCGATCCTGTCCCATTGGCGAGTTGCGACCTGAGAGCTGACTCGTGGCGACCTCCCTGCTCGCCCTGCGATTGATTGTCGACGTTCAGGTTCCTTCTCCAACCCATTTGAAACACGCTGCTCGACGCGACGGGTGGTCGAGCGCTTGTTATTCTCCCGCGAGACGGCCGCTCCGGCACGAGACCCAGACGAAACCGCAGCCGGTCGCAATGGCTCGGGAGGTCGGACCACTTGTTCCAATCCCGGCGTGCAGAATCAGTGTCTCGACTGGCATCGAGGTGCCGAAGCGGCTGTTGCCTGCTCCGACTATGCAACAGCCCAATTAATAAATCCACCGAATTTATTATTGATCTACACGGGTGCCGTGATGTAAAAAAGGGGGCATGCTTTGCAGAAATTCGCAAAACGAAAGGAACCATCCATGAAATCCATGATGACTGGGGCCGCTGTTGCAGCGGTCGCCCTGGCGATGTCGACGACAGTGAGCGTGGCTCAAACGTCGGCTTGCCTGATCACCAAGACGGACACGAATCCGTTTTTCGTCAAGATGAAGGAAGGCGCTGCGGCGAAAGCCGACGAGCTGGGCATCGAACTCAAGACTTATGCAGGAAAGATCGACGGTGACCATGAAACCCAGGTCGCGGCGATTGAAACCTGCATTGCAGACGGCGCCGACGGCATCTTGCTGACGCCTTCGGACACGTCTTCGATCGTTTCCTCGGTTCGGCAGGCGCGTGATGCCGGTCTTCTGGTGATCTCGCTCGACACGCCGCTTGACCCAATCGATGCCGCTGATGCGACATTTGCGACCGACAATTTCAAGGCCGGCGTCCTGATCGGGCAATGGGCTGCGGCAGCGCTCGGCGATGCAGCGGCCGATGCCAAGATCGGAATGCTCGATCTCGCGGTCAGTCAGCCGACGGTTGGCGTCCTGCGTGACCAGGGCTTCATGCAGGGCTTCGGCATCGATCTCGCCGATCCCAACAAATGGGGCGACGAAAACGATCCGCGGATCGTCGGACACGACGTGACGGCCGGCAACGAGGAAGGCGGTCGCAAGGCCATGGAAAATCTCCTCGCCATCGATCCGATGATCAACGTTGTCTACACCATCAACGAACCGGCAGCTGCGGGCGCCTATGAGGCGCTGAAGGCCATCGGAAGAGAGAACGATGTTCTCATCGTCTCCGTTGACGGCGGATGCCCAGGTGTTCAGAACATCAAGGCAGGGATTATCGGCGCGACGTCGCAGCAATACCCGCTGTTGATGGCATCGCTCGGCATCGAAGCGATCGCTGCATGGGCGAAGGACGGAACGAAGCCTGAGCCGACCCCCGGGAAGGACTTCTTCGACACCGGTGTCGCGCTGGTGACCGATCAGCCTGTTGACGGTGTCGAGAGCATCGATACCGATGAGGGTCTGGAACTCTGCTGGGGATGACGGTTTGACCGAGGTCGCCTGACCCGGTATGCCATTGTCTATTGAAGAAGCGCGGGCTGCTCATGGGTGGCCCGCGCATGCAACCTGACCGGACGTAAACGATTGCCGGTGAACCAACAGGAAAAGCATGTCTGACGCTTCACCTGATCCGGTCGCGGGATTCGCCGAATTCGGCGACAATCGAAACAAATTTGTTCGCGGGGTTCATTCGGCCTTGCACCGAAACCCCGCCATCGTTCCGCTTATCGTCCTGTGCATGTCGATCCTTGTCTTCGGACTTCTCCTTGGATCGAAGTTCTTTTCGCCATTCGCACTGACCCTGATCCTTCAGCAGGTCCAGATCGTCGGCATCGTCGGTGCCGCTCAAGCCCTGGTGATCCTGACCGCGGGCATCGATCTCAGTGTCGGCGCCATCATGGTGCTGAGTTCTGTCGTCATGGGACAGTTCACTTTCCGCTATGGGCTGCCGACCGAAGTGGCCGTGGCTTGCGGGTTGGCTTGCGGCACTCTCTGCGGTTTCATCAACGGCTGGCTGGTCGCGAAGGTCAAGTTGCCCCCGTTCATTGTCACGCTCGGCATGTGGCAGATCGTTCTTGCGGGGAATTTCCTCTACTCCGCCAATGAAACGATCCGTAGCCAGGACATTGCCGAACACGCTCCGCTGCTTCAGTTCTTCGGCACGCAACTGAAAGTTGGTGGCGCAGTCTTCACCTACGGTGTTCTCTTCATGGTCATCCTTGTCTTCGTGCTGGCCTATGTCCTTCGGCACACGGCCTGGGGACGGCATGTCTACGCTGTGGGCGATGACCCGGAGGCTGCCGAACTGTCGGGCGTCAACGTCAGCAAGACCCTGATCTCGGTCTACGCGCTGGCAGGCCTGATCTGCGCATTTGCCGGATGGGCCCTCATTGGTCGGATCGGTTCCGTTTCCCCGACATCGGGCCAATTGGCCAATATCGAGAGCATCACGGCGGTCGTCATCGGCGGAATATCGCTCTTCGGCGGCCGCGGGTCCATCCTGGGAATGCTGTTCGGCGCATTGATCGTCGGGGTCTTCTCGCTCGGTCTTCGATTGCTGGGGGCAGATGCCCAGTGGACGTACCTTCTGATCGGCTTGCTCATCATCATCGCTGTTGCCACTGACCAGTGGATCAGAAAGGTTGCCGCCTGATGGAACCGATTCTGGCAGCAAAGGGCCTGGTCAAGCGCTATGGCCGAGTCACCGCGCTCGATCGGTGCGATTTCGAGCTGATGCCGGGCGAGGTTCTCGGTGTCATTGGCGACAACGGGGCTGGCAAGACGACCCTGATCAAGGCGATTTCCGGGGCCGTCACGCCCGACGAGGGCACGATCTGGCTCGAAGGAGACCCGGTCAGGTTTGTATCTCCCATGGAGGCCCGGCAGGCTGGCATCGAAACGGTCTACCAGACGCTGGCGATGTCGCCGTCTCTCGCGATCTCGGACAACATGTTCATGGGTCGCGAACTCCGCAAGCCGGGAATCATGGGCACGCTGTTTCGCCAGCTCGATCGCTCCAGAATGGAGAGGATCTCCCGCGAGAAACTGTCCGAACTCGGGTTGCTGACCATCCAGAACATCGGGCAGGCGGTGGAGACACTGTCGGGCGGGCAACGCCAGGGCATCGCTGTGGCACGAGCCGCGGCTTTCGGCTCGAAGGTCATCATCATGGACGAGCCGACTGCGGCGCTTGGCGTGAAGGAAAGCAATCGGGTTCTCGACCTGATCAGGGACGTCCGCTCGCGCGGAATTCCGATCATCCTGATTTCGCACAACATGCCGCACGTCTTCGACGTTTCGGATCGCGTTCACATCCATCGCCTGGGCCGAAGGCTGTGCGTCGTGGATCCGAAATCATGTTCGATGTCGGATGCGGTCGCATACATGACCGGCGCGAAGCAGCCTGAGTCCGAGGAAGTTCTTCCCGAAAACGCCTGAGAACCCGTCGGATGAGCAGGCGGGTGCCGGTTGGGCGCTGCATGGTGCGGTTCCCGCAGAGACGTCCGGGAACTGGGGCAACCGCCGTGGCTTGCAATGGTCCGAGGGCGCTGACAGCTCAAGCCTTTTCCATCAGCAATCTCTCGTTGGCCCCGTGGAACCGTGTCGATCGTCGGATGCGGGCCAGATTGTCGATTTCCCCGTTTCCGAAGGCCATTGCGGTTGATTCGCCGGAACAATGCTGGCAATTGATGGCGCGTTCGCCTGCGTTCGGCGGGATGGAAGATCAATGATCTGCCCTGTGTCTCCGAGGTGGCGCGAACAAGGGAGGGTATGTATTGATCGGCGTCTGATTTCGGCCGCTTTGTTATCGAAATCGCGCGGCATGACTTGCTTTCCCGTGTTTTGACAAAATGGAGAATCTCTCATGAAAAAACTGCTTTCACTTGCAGCGGCGTCGCTGCTGCTGGCCGGAGCCGCATCAGCGGAACGCTACGTGATGGTGACCCACACGCAGGGCACCGACCCGTTTTGGCCGGTTGTCGAGAAGGGTGCCAAGGATGCCGCCGCCGCCTTGGGTGTCGAGCTCGAATACAATTTCGCGCCGAGCGGCGACATGGCAGACATGGCAAAGCTGATCGAGGCCGCGACCGCGACCAATCCGGACGGTCTGATCGTTTCGCTTCCAGACGCAGCCGCACTGGGCAACGCCATTCGCGGCGCCTCGAATGCGGGCATCCCGGTGATCACCATCAATTCCGGCCTCGAATCCTCCGCTGACGTCGGCGCTCTGATGCATGTCGGCCAGCCCGAGAGTCTCGCGGGCTTCAAGGCAGGTGCAAGAGCCGCTGCCGAAGGCGCGACAAATCCGATCTGCCTGAACCAGGAGGCCTTTAACACGGCCCTCGTCGATCGCTGCAACGGATACTTCGATGCGATGGGCAAGGAACTGAACATGATCGACGTTTCCAATGACGTCGCCCAGATCAAGACCCGGACGGCCGCCGCACTGCAGGCCGACGAGTCCCTGGACGCCGTTCTCGCCGTCGGACCGCATGTCTGCGAGGCCGCAGCTGATGCGATCGATGATGTTGGTGCGAGCGTCCATCTGTCGTGCTTCGACCTGACGCCGGGCGTGATTTCGCTGATCAAGAGCGGAAAGGTGCAATACTCGATCGACCAGCAGCAGCGCCTGCAAGGATACATGCCGGTCGTCGTTCTGCACCTCTACACGACGAATGCCGGCATGCTGCCGGGGGACAATATCCCGTCGGGACCCGGCTTTGTCGATGCAAGCAACGCGGACGCCGTTGAAGCGCAGGCCGGCGTCAATCGCTGATCTGAATTTGCGTTCATCCCAAATGTCGGATGTCGCATCTGGTTCGGGTGCCGGATTTCGGTGCCCGGACCAATTTGACCCAAGTCAGTTGCCGCTTGAATCAGGGCACTGAACTCGCATTGATCGATGGCTCGAATGGAACAGGATATCGATGACTGAAGCTGACACGACACGACAGGAAGCGGACCGTCGGGTCCGTGAAGGGCCATTGCGACGGCTCGTCAGGCGACCCGAGATCGGGTCTTTTTCCGGGATGGTCGTCATCCTGGTGTTTCTGGCGATCGTTGCCGGGGACGTGGTCTACAATCCGCTCGGCATCAAGAACAACCTGTCCATCATTTCCCAGCTCGGGATCATCGCGATCGGGGCCTGCCTGCTGATGATCGCGGGCGAGTTCGATCTCTCGATCGGTTCGATGATCGGCTTTGCGGGAATGTCGATGGCCATGATGATGAAATGGGGCCTCCCGTTCGGTCTCGGCGAGGCATCGCCGCTTCAGGCGTTTCTTCTGACATTGATCATGACGCTGACCATCGGTTGGCTGATCGGCAACATCGTCGTCCGCTCCGGCCTGTCGTCTTTCATCGTCACGCTCGCGTTTCTGTTCATTCTCCGCGGCTTGACCGAAGTCTGCTTCAGGGAATTCAACGAGGGATCGACCCAGATCTCCGGCCTGCCGGACTTCAAGGAATCCGACTTCGTCGCCTATCTGTTCGGCGGCGAGACCTTCAAGTGGCTGTTCTCGCTGCTCTACGAGATCGGCTGGAACATCAACCGGCGCGGCGAGCAATGGGTCACGGGTTTCGATGCCCGTGTCGCGTGGTGGATGATCCTGGCCGCATGCTCCTACGTGGTTCTGTCCCGGACTCAGCTCGGCAACTGGATCTACGCCACGGGCGACAACAAGGAGAGCGCGAGAGCTAACGGCGTTCCGGTCAACCAGGTCAAGATCGGACTGTTCATGTTCACGGCCTTCTGCGCCACGCTGTTCGCGGCCTGTCAGGTGTTCGACACCAACACGGCTGATGCGGCCAAGGGGAATCTGAAGGAACTCGAGGCAATCGCTGCCGCGGTCGTGGGCGGAACGGTGATGACCGGAGGCTTCGGCTCGATCGTCGGCGTCATCTTTGGCGCCGTCATCTTCGGCCTCGTGCAGAACTCGGTTTTCTACATTTCGTGGATTGACGGTTCCTACTATCGCGTGTTCCTCGGGACCGTGCTGCTGATTGCGGCGTTCGGCAACGAGAACATCCGGAAGCGGATTACCGGAGGGATCTGACATGACGAATTCGACGACTCCGCTCGTTCGCCTCGAGAACATCGTCAAGAAGTTTGGCCCTTTCACGGCGTTGAACGGGGTCTCGATGGAGGTCCATCCGGGCGAGGTCCATGCCTTGCTCGGAGACAATGGCGCGGGCAAGTCGACGCTGATCAAGATCCTGTCTGGGGTCTTTCGCCCGACCTCGGGACAGATCCACGTTGAAGGACGACCGGTCGACTTTCGCTCGCCGAGGGATGCAACCCAGGTCGGGATCGGGACGGTCTACCAGGATCTGGCGCTGAATCAGCTGATGTCCGTGACTCGGAATTTTTTCATGGGCCGGGAAATCTACTGGGGGCGACCGCCTCTCGGCGTGCTCAAGATGGCGGAAATGGATCGGATCACCCATGACGAGATGATCAAGATCGGGATCGACATTTCCGATCCGGGGCAAGCTGTCGGAACCATGTCGGGCGGTCAGCGCCAGACACTTGCGATTGCCCGGGCGATCTATTTCGGCGCCAAGGTCCTGATTCTTGATGAACCCACCTCGGCGCTTGGTCAGCGTCAGCAGATGGAGGTCCTCAAGACGATCAAGCGCGTTCGCGCGCGGGGCAACATTGCCATCATCCTGATCACCCACAACGAGATTCACTCGAAACTCGTGGCGGACAGGTTCACGTTTCTGTCGCTCGGCGAGGTCATCGGCGCAGGCACACATGAGGATCTCGAAGGCGACGACATCCGCCGCCTGATGTCGGGCGGTGCCGAAATGGCGGATCTCGAACAGGAACTCGCCGCGATCTGACTTGGGGCGGTTTTCGTCGATTGCGATCGGTATCTGCCTCGGTGCACGCCAGCGCGACTGCTTGAGGGTGGCGATCTTGGTACCGCCGGATTCGCGAGGCCTCGGGCCTCGCACTTGATCACGGCGACGATGCGACAAATACAGGTGACGCGATGATTTACAGTGACCGGCAATGCGGTGTGTCCGAGCGAGAGCTCGCGAATCTCAAGAGTGCGCTCGCCGCAACCGAGGCGCAACCAACCGACGATGAGTGGCTTCGCGAACTCGAAATCGAAGGCCTCAAGAGCCAGATCGCCGAAATCGAGGCCGACATCTCCCGTTACAACATGCTCAAATCGGGTGACAAACCCCACGCAAAGTCGTTCTCCCTGGACGACTTGCCCCGCGTTTTGATCGAGGCCCGGATTGCATCGGGCATGAGTCAATCTGAGTTGGCCGCAGTTCTCGGAGTGCAACCACAGAGAATACAGCGCGACGAGGCATCCAACTACGCTGGAGCGAGCCTTGACCGGCTGATCAGCATCTCCAAGGCGCTGAACCTGCACGCGGTTGGGAAGCTCGAAGCTGAATCCGACTGCCGATTCAGGGGCGTTCGAACAAACGATTCTGCGTCGTGCCAAGTCTCTTGGCGGTAATCTCGAACATCGTTTTTCCCTCATGCGAGAAAGTCATTCCGCATCGCCGGTCAGCGAAGGCGGCTCGGAGACACGAGCGGGGCTCCGAAGATCCAAGATTGCAATGCAAGTCTTGAATGACTACCACAATGACCGAACCCAAGATGACCGATCAAACGCGATTTCGTGGACTATGCCGTTCGTGATCGCCGCCTTTGGCATTGAAGAGTCGAAGTCCGGTCAGCTTGAAACAAGACACAAGGGGGGAAACCATGTTGCGATCAATGAATAGAGTACTGGCCGCTGCCGCGCTTGTCGGAACGATGATGATGGGTGTGTCGGCACAGGCGCAGGACGTGATCAAGCTCGGAACGATCGCGCCCAAGACCGGTCCGCTGGCCGGTGGCGCGACAGTCACCCAATGGCCAAACGTCGAACTCTGGGTCAAGCAGGTCAATGCCCGCGGTGGCCTCAAGGTCGGCGACAAGCAGATGATGATCGAAGTCATCGAGTATGACGACAAGACCAATCCCGGCGAGCACATCAAGCTTGCTCAGCGACTGGCGGAACAGGACGAGGTCGATTTCATCGTCGCGCCATACGGGACTGGATTCAACATCGCGACCGCGCCGATCTACGGCAGGTACGGCTATCCGATGATCGCCGTCTCGGCCATCACCGACAAGATCGACGAACTGACCACGCGCTATCCCAACCTGTTTTTCACGCTGGGATCCACCACCGCCTTCGTCGAAGGTGTTCGCGACATCCTGATCGAAGAGCGCGACGCGGGCAGGATCAACAACAAGGTCGCAATGGTCAATGTTGCCGATGCATTCGGCATCGAGCTGGCCGACCGCGCCCGCGAGCTCTTCGTCGAGGCAGGATTCGAGCTCGTTTATGACAAGTCCTATCCTCTGGGGACACCGGATCTGTCGCCGGTCATGAAGGGAGCCAAGGCCACCGACGCCGACAGCTTTGTCGCTTGGTCATATCCTCCCGACACTTTCGGACTTGCCGAGCAGGCAATCATCGAAAACCTCGATGTCAAGCTCTACTACTCGGCGGTTGCCACGTCGTTTCCGGCGTTCAAGGCAGCCTATGGCGACAAGATCAACAATGTCCTTGGTGCCGGTGGTACGAATGTCGATGACCCAAGGATCGCCGCCTACCGCGAGGCTCACGAGGAGCTGACCGGAAAGACTGCCGATTACTGGGCCAGCGCCAACACCTATGCAGCGCTGGAAATCCTCGGTCAGGCAATCGAAGGATCGGGATCGCTCGACAAGGATACGGTCACCGAATACATCAAGAACAACAGTTTCGAGACCGTGATGGGAACGCTGTCATTCGTCAACAACAACTCCGCCACATTCTGGTCGGTTGGCCAGTGGCAGGACGGGACCTTCCGCGGCGTCAAGGGCTCGAATGTCGAGGGCGCAGTCTCGGTACGCCAGAAGGACGGCTGGTAATCTGACGGTCGGGGCTGACAGAGCATTGACGGAGACCACCGTCCTGCCAGCCTGACCAGAGCCTCCCGGCGGATTGTTCCGCCGGGGGCGTTCAATCCCTGCCCAAGCCAATGCTGGACATCGTCGTTTCAGGACTCCTGTTGTCGGGAACCTACGCGCTCGTCGCGATGGGTCTCAACCTGCAATACGGTGTTGCCCGCATCATGAATCTCGCTAACGGCGAGATTCTCGTGCTTGGTGCATTGGCGGCTTTCTGGCTGTTCACGACCAATGGCGTGTCGCCGCTGTTGACCCTGGTCATGGTGACGCCGGCGGCGTTCGTCGGGAACTGGCTGATCTATCGGTTTCTTCTGTCCCCGCTCGCGAAACGTTCCCGCACACGCGGTCAGCTCGAAGTCGACTCGATTCTCGCGACCTTCGGCGTGTCGTTCTTCCTGATCGGCGTGATGGTGAGCATCGAAGGCGGATTCTTCGCCTACACCTATCTCTCGGAACCCGTTTCCATCGTCGGCTCCACCACCTCTCTCAATCGAGTGGTGGCGTTTCTGCTCGCGTCGCTGATCGGGATTCTTCTGTATCTGTGGATGTACCGGACACGGAGTGGCGTCGCGCTGCGGGCTGTCGCCGTTTCCACCGAGGCCAGTGGCCTTGTCGGCATCAACGTGCCAAGAACCGCAGCGCTGGCCTTTGCCCTTGGCGGTGCCATCACGGCCGCCGGCGGCACGCTGATCTCGACATTCATCACGCTCGACGCCTCGGTAGGGGTCGTGTTCACGATGAAGGCGTTGATCATCGTGATCATGGGAGGCGTGGGCGACATCCGGGGGGCTATCGTGGCGGCGGTCATTCTGGGCGTTGTTGAAACGGCAGTCGCGACCCTCATCGATCCGGGCCTCACCCTGGCTGCCGCCTATCTGATCTTTGTCCTGATCCTGCTGTTCCGCCCGCAGGGAATCTTCGGGCGGCGTCCGCTGTGAAACCGTCGAGCACTCGCGAGTTGGCGATCGCCGCGGTTCTGGCAATTCTCGCGATCGGCGTGCCCTTCGTTACGAACGGCTACTGGCTGTCGATCGCCGTGACAGGAATGATGTACATCGCGCTCGCCACGTCCTGGGCGCTGTTTTCGGGGCCGACTCACTACATCAGCCTCGCAACGGGGGCTTTCTTCGGAGTGGGCGGCTATGCGGTTGGCGCGGGCATGTCGGACTACCAATTGCCTTTCGCGCTGATGGTCGTCATCGGACCCATCGCAGCCCTGGTGCTCGCGGCTCTGATCGGGATCGCCACCCTGCGATTGTCAGGAGTCTACTTCGTGATCTTCACGCTGGGGCTTGCGGAGATGATCCGCAATCTCGTCAGCTGGGTCCAGAACAACTTTCTCGGATCGCGAGGTCTCTATGTGCTGACCGATCTCAGAGACCCGCAGATCTACTGGATGCTTCTCGCAACAGCGGCCGTCATCTATCTCTTCGGCTGGCTCGTCAGCAGGTCGCGGTTGGGGTTCGCGCTGCGCGTCATCGGTGGCGACGAGACCGTCGCCCGACACGTCGGCATCGAGACTGCAACCGCGAAGGTCATTCTTTTTGCGTCAACCGGATTCTTTGCCGCTCTTGTCGGTGCGCTGATCGCGCCGCGCTGGAGCTACATCGAACCGAACCAGGTGTTTTCGCCGCAGCTGAGCTTTCTCGTCGTGATCATGGCGCTGCTCGGCGGCTCGGGGCGTCTCTGGGGTCCGTTGGTGGGCGTCATCCCTTTCACAATCCTGTGGGAGTGGGTCGCGGTGCAATTCCCGAACCAGTCCACGCTTGTCCTCGGGCTTGCGTTTCTTCTGATCGTCTATCTTCTGCCGCAAGGCGTCATCGGGCGCATCGAGCAGTTGGGGGCATGGGTGAGAGAGAAACGGAAATGAACTCCGCCGAAGTCATTCTCTCGGTTGACGGCGTCTCGCGACGGTTCGGGGGTCTTGTCGCGGTTTCCGGTCTGTCTTTCGATGTGCCGAAAAACGCGATGGTCGGCGTGATCGGCCCCAACGGTTCGGGCAAGACAACGCTCCTGAACATGATTTCGGGCGCGCTCAAGCCGACATCGGGGCGCATCGCGATGAGGGGCGAGCAGATATCGGGACTGCCCGCACACAGAATCGCGCGTGCCGGGGTTGGCAGGACGTTTCAGCTCGTGCGCCTTTTGCCGGGGCTGAATGTCCTCGAAAACGTGATGGCCGGCGCCGTCTTCGGTCACCGGCGGCGATGGGGACGGGAGGCGGAGGACTTCGCTCTCGACATGCTGAGACGCGTTGGTCTCGAAGCCAGCGCCAAGGCGTCGGTGTCGCAATTGACATACATCGACCAGAAACGCCTCGAACTTGCCCGAACGCTGGCGGGAGAACCGCAGGTGCTGTTGCTCGACGAATGGCTCGCAGGACTGAACCCGACTGAACTTGCGACCGGCATCGACCTCGTGCACGCCTTGCGCGACGAAGGGCGAACGGTCGTGCTGGTCGAACACGTCATGGACGCCATTCGATCATTGTGTGACCGTTGCATTGTCATGTCATCCGGCCGCAAGATTGCCGAGGGCTCCCCCGAAGAAGTTCTCTCGGACCGCGATGTCATCCGTGCCTATCTCGGAGATGACGATGCCTGACCACCATCAGGATCACAACGTTGCCGCAGGCCAGCACAGCATCGGGTCGGAGTCGGCCGATGCTTGATGTCCGTGAACTCTCTGTCGCCTATGGCCGGCATCCGGCGCTGCAGGATGTGTCGCTGTCGGTGGGCTCCGGCGAACTCGTTGTCATTCTCGGTGCGAATGGCGCGGGAAAGACCACGTTGCTCAGGTCGATTTCGGGCATATGCGAGGGGCAGGTCAGCGGAGAGATCTTTCTCGACGGTCAATCGCTCGTCGGTCTCGCCCCCGACGAGACCGTCGAGCGCGGCGTTGTTCTCGTGCCCGAGGGACGTGGCATCTTCGGAGACCTGAACGTGCGCGAGAACCTCCTGCTCGGTTCATACTGCTCCCGTGCCCGAGGCTCGGAAGACGAAAACCTGGATCGAGTGCTGCAGCTCTTCCCGCAGCTCGAGGAACGCCTGACCCAGGTGGCCCGCACCATGTCGGGTGGTGAACAGCAGATGGTCGCGGTCGGACGGGCGATCATGTCGGCACCGCGGATCCTGGTCCTCGACGAGCCATCCCTTGGCTTGTCGCCGCGCCTGTGCAGGGAGTTCTTCCAGAATCTCGCGAAGATCAGATCGCTCGGCATCGGCGTGCTGCTTGTCGAGCAGAATGCGCGCCAGAGTCTTGCCATTGCCGATCGCGGATACCTGCTCGAAAACACCCGAATCGTTCATCACGACAGCGCCAGCAACCTGGCCAGCGATCCGGCCGTGCAGGCGGCCTACCTGGGTGCGGGAGGCCGGAGTTCGAAGGCGAAAACAGCCGCGGTTCCGGAGCCGCCCGAAAGAATGACGGTTCAGCCCAAACCGCAGCCTCGACGTTCCGCAAGCGAGCACGCGGGGATCGACATCGATGAACTGGTCAATCGTGTCGAGCGGCACTCTGCACCACCTTCGCGCACGTCGGGGTCGCATGCCGGGTCCACCTCTCATTCGGCCCGGCTCGCTGCCGCGATCCACGACATCAAGAAGGCGGCGTCCGATGCGAGGATTCCGGTGCGGAAGCCAGAGGCGGATGAGACAAGGGAAAAGTCCATTCCCGCTGATCCCGATTCCGCCAAGAGGCCGGTCATCGAGATCTACCGTCGCCCCAGGGTCGAAGTCTACCGTCGGCGACCCTCAGGCAGGGCTAATCAAAAGTCGTCATTTGGCACTTGATTCGTGATTGTTGAGTGATTCTGTCTGTGGTTTCTTCCTGATCGGCTCTGGCCATTCAATACTCGGGGTGGTAGACGGTTCTCCACGGTGATTCGATCAGCTTTGGGACCCCATGATCAGTCTTCGCGACGTTGAAATCCAGCTTGTGCTCACTCCCGAGGACCGACGTCGCTGGGACGCTCTCGTGCCCGAGCACCATTACCTGCCGTACAGCGGCCTGTTCGGCAAGTCGCTGCGCCACGTCGCGGTTCACGACGGGGAGTGGCTGGCGCTCGTCGGCTGGGCCTCCGGCGCCTTCAAGGTCGGGGTGCGCGACCGTTGGATCGGCTGGTCCCGCGCCCAGCAGTTCTCGCGTCTGCATCTGATCGCCAACAACATTCGCTACGTGCTGCTCGGCGACGACCGGCCCGCCAATCTGGCGTCGCGGGTTCTGGGTCTGAGCCTGCGCCGCCTGTCGCGCGACATGGAGGCCCTGCACGGCTATCCGGTCTATCTGGCGGAGAGCTTCGTCGATCCGTCGCGGTTTTCCGGCACCTGCTATCGCGCCTCGAACTGGCAGTCCCTTGGATTCACGCGGGGCTTTTCCCGCGAGCCGGGAGGGTCGGCTCGCTGGCGGCACAACGGTCAGAAGAAGGAGGTCTTCGTGTTCGATCTGACACGGGATGCACAGAGGCTGCTGTGCGACGACGAGGTTCCCGGTTCCTGCCGGGTCGATGGCGCTGTCGAACTGCCTGACGACGGCACGCTGCGGAGCCTGCACGACATCTTCGCCCGGATGAAGGACTTCCGCAAGGCGCGAGGTCGGCGCCACAGCCTGGCCTGCTACTTCACCATCATGGCGGCGGCACGGCTGTGCGGCTTTCGCGGGGTGTCAGCCTTCGGCGAATTCGCCGCGATGCTCAGTCAGGATCAGCTCGAGGCGGTCGGGGCGTTCTGGAGCCCGACGCGCAAGTGCCACGTGGCGCCCGCAACGTCGACATTCCACTACATCTTGTCGTTGATGCCGCCTGACACACTCGACAATGCGCTCAGAGAATGGATCGAGACACGCAGGGACGGTGCCAGACCGGTCGCCATCGACGGCAAGAACGTGTGCGGAGCATCGAAGCAGATCGAGAACGAACAGCGGATCATGGTCGCCGCCGTGGAGCATGGCAGCGGCCTGGTGCTGGGGCAGCTCCAGGTTCCCGACAAGACCAACGAGATCCCCGCCGTGCGACGGCTGGTGGGCGAACTCGACCTCAAGGGACGAACGGTGACCATGGACGCGATGCATGTCCAGCAGGAAACGGCGCAGTGCATTCAGGAGGCCGGCGCCAACTATGTCATGACCGCAGTCAAGAAGAACCAGAAGGCATTGCAGGAGGACATCGCGGCGATCGACTGGTCAAAGGCGCGACACTTCGAAGGCGAATGGGAGAAAGGTCACGGGAGACTGGAGAAGAGAGACTGTGCGGCGATCGACATCACCGATGAGGAATGGAACGGATTCTGCGATCTCCACGGCCGTCAGCAGGCCTTCCGCATCATCCGCAATCGCGAGACCATCAAGACCCGAAAGGCATCCACGCAGATCGTCTACGGCCTCACGTCACTGTCCGCAGAAGAGGCAGGACCCGAAGAGATCGGACAGATTGTCAGGACTCACTGGACGATTGAGAATCGCGTCCACTACGTCAGAGATTTTTCATACGACGAGGATCGCTGCCGGGTCCGGGTCAAGAACCTGCCGCGAAACCTTGCGGCACTGTCCAACATCGCGATTTCGATCATCCGCATCCATCAACCGCGCGGCTTCGTGCCCACGGCCAATCGCAGCTACGCTTTCAACCCTCAGGATGCACTCGACGCCATCATGACCTGATCGCGCCGACGTCCGACGTCGTCAGGAACTCGCACAAACGCGCGTTCTCCGCGCCGCAGGACAGGTGTGACTCCCGACCCCAAAACCGAAGAATCCAAACCGACAGTTCGGTTGAAACCGGCGCCAACTGCCCGTATCCCTCCAAAATGGCGCATGACGGTTCCTCGAAGACCACGCGTCGCACAGGCCTTCAGGAGCATCTGCAGCTGAAAAAAAGAACTTTTGAACGTGCCTGGACCCTCAGGAGAATTCGAAAGGAACTGACATGCTTGACAACCCTGTGCCCTCGCCAAGGATAAAGGGCATCTATGTCGGTGGTGACTGGCAACAGACCAGCCATCGGTTCGAAGACATCAACCCGTCGGATGGAAGCGTTTGGGCACATGTTCCGGATGCGGGCGCCAGCGAAATGCGACAGGCGATCGAGGCGGCGCATGACGCGTTTCCGGCGTGGTCGTCGCGGCCGTTCCACGAACGGGTGAAGGTGCTGCTTCGGATTGCCGATGTCTGGGACAGCCGCCGAGCCGATTTCGTCAATGCGGTCCGGTTCGAAGGTGGCGGGTTCCTCGGCAAGTGCGAGTTCGAGGCGGGATACGTGTCAGAGGTTTTCCGGGCCGCTGCCGGGTCATGCTACGCACCGATTGGAGAACTGATGCCATCGGAACACGGCAAGATCTCCACGGCGGTTCGATCGCCGCTCGGTGTTGTCGGGGTGATCTCGCCCTGGAACGTGCCGGGCATCTTGAGTTCTCGTGGACTCGCCTTCCCGCTGGCGGTCGGCAACACCATCGTCCTCAAGCCGTCGGAGGACACGCCGTACGCCGGGGGACTGTTCTTCGCCGAGGTTCTCGAGGAAGCCGGCGTGCCGCCCGGGGCCTTCAACGTCGTGACCTGCTCGCGAGATCGCGTGGCAGAAGTCGGTGACGAGATGGTCGACAACCCCTTGGTCAAGGGAATTTCCTTCACGGGCTCGACCGCAGTCGGTCGCAGGATTGCGGCCAAGTGCGGGGCGCATCTGAAAAAATGCTGCGTTGAACTCGGCGGCAAGGACAGCCTGATCGTCCTCGACGACGCCGATCTCGAACGGGCGACGGCGGCCGCAAGTTTCGGCGCTTTCATGCACCAGGGCCAGATCTGCATGAGTGCCGAGAAGGTCCTGGTTCACAAGGACGTCTATCCGGACTTCCTGCGGAGGTTCGTCGAACGCGCGGGCAAGATCAGGACAGGCAACGTCGCCGATCGTGCCAACGTCAACGGACCGTTGATCAATGATCGACAGGCCAACCGGGTCCGAAACCAGATCGAGGACGCAACCGCGAGGGGCGCAAAAGTCGCCTTGGGCGGCGGCGTCAACGGGCGATTTGTCGAGCCGACCATCCTGACCCACGTGACGCCGGAAATGGAGGTTTGGCAGAACGAGACATTCGGCCCGGTGGTTGTGGTCGCGCCGTTCGAGACCGACGACGATGCCGTGACCCTCGCCAATGACACCGAATACGGGCTGAGCAGCGGAATCATCACCCAGGACGAACAACGGGCGCTCGACATGGCTCGCCGTCTCGAGACAGGCATGTGCCACGTCAACTGCTCGCCGATCAATGACGAGCCGCATGTCCCGTTCGGCGGCACCAAGGCCAGCGGGGTTGGGCGACACGGCGGCAGGTGGTCGATCGAGACCTTCACCGAGACTCGCTGGATCACGCTGGACAGGGGAGGCCGGCCGTTCCCGCCGGTGTTCTGATCATGCAGGGGTTGCTCACCGACAAACGCATCGTTGTCACCGGCTCCTCGTCGGGGATCGGCTACGAGATATCGCGGTTCCTCAGGGCCCAGGGCGCAGAGGTCCTGGGTGTCGACCACAACCGGAACTTCGACAATCTGGAGGAGTTCTATCGGGCCGATCTGAGCGACGGTCCGACGATCGAGGCGCTGGTCGATGTCCTGCCCGAGGGAATCGACGGGCTGGTGAACAACGCCGGGCTGCCGCCGACGAGGCCGGCGCGACAGGTGCTCGCGGTCAACCTCGTGGGGCTCAAGCATCTCACGGAGTTGCTGATTTCGAAACTCAATGACAATGCATCGATCGTCAATCTCGCCTCGCTTGCAGGAATCGGATGGCCGCAGGCGGTCGATGCGATCAAGGCCAGCGAAACGCTGGACTTCGACGGGATCGATGCCTTTGTCGAACGTTGGCAGGTTTCCAGCGAGGGCGGTCGCAGCTACTTCTTTTCGAAGGAGGCGGTGGTCGTCTGGACGATGAAAAACCGCTGGAGGTGGCGAGATCGCGGAATCCGCATCAACGCGGTCAGCCCGGGTCCCGTGGAGACGCCGATCTACGGCGATTTTCGCAAGACGCTCGGCGCGCGCGCCGACGAGGATGCCAGGGTGATGGATCGCCCCGGCCGGCCGCCCGACATCGCTCCGGTGGTTGCATTCCTGCTCAGCGAACACAGCGCCTGGATCCGAGGCACCAACATCCCCGTCGACGGGGGCATGTCATCAAACATACTGTGCGAGATGCACGGATTGTAGGGAGGGAGTACGTAGGAATGGAAACCGTTGGCTGGATTGTCCTGATACTTGCCCTGCTGGCGATCGCGATCGCCATCCTGGGCTGGTTTTACAAACGCGCGTCGAACGACGTCGCCCTCGTTCGGACCGGGCTCGGCGGACGCCGGGTGGTGATCGAAGGCGGCGTGCTGGTCGTGCCGTATTTTCACGAGGTGAGCCGGGTCAACATGGCGACGCTGCGCCTGGACATCGATCAGCGCGGCGACACCTCGCTGATCACGCAGGATCGCCTTCGGGTCGATGTCGGCGCCGAATTCCACGTCTCGGTCGTGCCCGAGACGGAGGCGATCGCGAGAGCCGCACAGACGCTCGGCAAGCGAACCTTTCGCCAGGAAGATTTGCGCGACCTCTTCGACGGGATGATGGTCGACGCCCTGAGATCGGTGGCGGCCAGCGTGACCATGGACGAGTTGCACGAGAACCGCGGGTCATATGTCGAAAAGGTACGAGAGATTCTGGAAGGACCGCTGGAACGCTACGGTCTGCGGCTCGACAGCGTTTCGCTCACCGCGCTGGACCAGACGCCTTTTGCCGCACTGGACGAGAACAATGCCTTCAATGCCGTCGGCATGCGCAAGCTCGCCGAGGTCGTGGCCAGATCCAAGAAGGAACGCGCGGAGATCGATGCCGAGAGCGAGGTCAGCGTGCGCCGCGCTGCCATGGAGGCGTCGCTCAAGCGGCTGGAAATCGAACTCGAAGAGCGGCGCGCGGAAATCGCGCAGCAGCAGGAGATCGAAACCTTGTCAGCTGCGCAGATCGCCGAAGTGGCCCAACGAAACGCCGAGGGCGAACTCACGGCAGCCCGCGCCCGGATTCACATGGAGACCGGGATCCGGACGGCAGAGGTGGAACGCGAACAGGCGCTGTCGATTGCCGAACAGGAACGCCAGATCGCAGTTTTTGCGAAGAGCCAGGACGAAAACCGGTCGCGGGCCGAAGCCGACATGGCCCGGGCGAGAGCTGTCGAGGCTGCCGAAGCCGTTGAAACGGCGCGGGCAGTTGCGGAAGCCAGACGTCGCGCAGAGCTTGCAAGGATCTCAGCAGAAACCGAGGCAGGTGCGGAAGCGGCACGCGCAGCCATCGCGGCTGAATCGGCACGGGCCACGGCTGCAGATGAGGCGGCAGCGCGGCGTGAGGCGGCAGAAGCTGCGCGAGATGTTGGCCTTGCCGAGGCCGAGGTCGAAGAGGCCCGGAACAACGCGCGGAACATTCGCTCCGAGCACATCGTGGCTATGGACATCGAAAAGGCCCGTCTCGAGGCGCTGCCTGGAATCCTGTCCGAAATGGTCAAGCCGGCCGAAAAGATCAGTTCGATCAACGTCAACCACCTCTCAGGCGGATTTGGCGGATCGGGGGGCGACGGCTCGTCGCGCCACGTGATGGGTTCGGTTGTCGAGTCGATCATGGAGCTCGCCGTTCACCTTCCGCTGCTCAAGAAAATCGGCGAGCAGATGGGCGTCGCGCTCGATGACCAGAAAGGGAAGGAAAAGTCGGATCGGGAGTGATGGGGGCGATTGTCACCGCCTGTGCGGTCCGTTCAGATGGCCCAATGATCACATTCAGTGACCTGCATGACAATTTCGGCCCGAAGGTCCTGTTCGTGCCACGCAGGGTCGATCAACCTTTCGATTAGCGGCCCCGGAAATCGCGCTGGTCGGCGGCGATGCGAGTGCCGTGCATCCCCGGGTCAAGGTGATCTGGATGCGCCTGAGGGCAGCCGTTCAGATGATTTCGCAGATGTCGTCGAAGGCGAAACGCGGGAGTTTCTGAAACAGCGCGGTTTCGTCGGCGTAGCCCAGGTTGCACAGGAAGTTGGACTTCCAGCCCGATTCCGCAAAGAACTCCTCGTCGACCGCCGCATTCGAGAACCCGGACATGGCGCCCACATCGAGGCCCATCGCCCGCGCGGCGACAATGAAATAGCCGCCCTGAAGCGTCGCGTTGCGAAATGCGGTCTGTTCCGCATGGGCAGGATTCTTCTCGAAGAACGATCTGCGGTCGTCATGGGGAAACAGGAAATCGAGTCGCTGCCAGTAAAGGGGATCCCATGCGACGATTGCCGTCACGGGGGCCGTCATCATCTTGTTGAGATTCGTGGGACTCACGCACTTCGAAAGACGCGTCTTCGCGTCCGAACTCCGCACGAACACGAACCGCGCCGGGCAGGTGTTCATGCTCGTTGGGCCGGCAATGGTGAGCGCGAAGATCTCCTGGAGCAGTTCATCGGGCACCGGTCGGTCGGTCCAGGCATAGTGCGAGCGTGCCTCGCGCAGGATCAGGTCGATCGCGTCATCGCCGAGACGAGCGATCCGGGATCGCAAGTCTCGAATGGCCTTCTGCGCTGCGGCAGGTGTTCCGCTCTGCGGTTGCGTGTCCATCTTGTCGTTGTCCTTTCGCCGAACATCCGGTCTCTCGCGAAGGCGAAACGGCCGGCACGATTCAGCGGCCAGTCGTTCTCGTGCAAGGTGGTCTCGCCTTGCCCGGCCGGGCGGAGAAGAGACCGGTTTCCGTTTTCAGTGCCTTGATGCGTTTCAATCGTGATCTGTGTGGCGCATCAAGGACCCGCAAACGCGAACGAGATCCGGGCGCATTGACAGACGACCAGATCATGATCGGGGATTTCACGTGCACGAGACGTTCGAAGCCGCCACGAGGTCCGATCATAAGTCCGGAATCGCCCGGACGCAATTCGCGGAAATGTCAGGCACGGGCGGTGGAGCCGACCGGCGTCGGCGAGTCCCGGCACATCGAACCTGCCAGGAGGAACTCGTTGTTGACTTCGAATTTTCCACTGCGTTGAATGCCAACTACGTCACGACAGCCCCTGTCGTTGCGACCGTGTCTGTGATTGCCGTTGCGGGGGAGGACATCATGCCGTCATGGGAAGCCTACAGGGAGGCGGCACGCGCGCGCGGTTCCCTGGCATTCGAGCTCTATGTCGTTCTGACCATACCTGTCGCGACACAGGAGGAACTCAAGGCCTGTCTGCCCGAGCACCTGGACTATCAACGCCAACTCGAGAACGAAGGATCGCTCGCGTTTGCGGGACCTTTGTCTGACGAGTCCGGAACCGAGATGCACGGCATGGGTCTGATCATCTACCGCGCCGGGTCATTCGAGCAGGCCCGCGACCTTGCGGACAACGATCCGATGCACGAGCGCGGCGTGCGCACCTACACCTTGCGAAAGTGGATGGTCAACGAGGGGCAGGTCTCCTTGACGGCTCGGCTGTCTGCCCAGTCGGTCGCCCTTCGCTGATCGATGCGCGAAAAGGACCGGGACTCAGGGCAATGCCAATTCTCCCGACAGTGCGGACGAAGAGCCTGATCCACGTGAATCTCGCACCGATCGACATGAAGGTGGCCATTCGTCATGCTGCAACCATTGCCACCCCGTGCTTGTCCCGGAGACGGTCGGTGCAAAGTCCGACCCTCGGAGCGCTGAAGTGACCATCGACCCCGCACCGACGTGCCTTGCCGGCAAAACCTGTCTTGTCACCGGTGCCAACGGGGGCATCGGTCAGGCCACAGCCGAACATTTCGCGGCTCTCGGGGCGCAGGTTTTGACAACAGATCTGGGTGATCGGTTCCAAGGCGACTGCGCGACTTCGCACCGGGCGTTTGACCTGCTGACAGCAGACGGATTGCAGGCGTGCACCGACTGGATCGCGAACGCGACACCGGATATCCTCTTCAACAATGCGGCGGTCTTTGATCTTGGCAGCGTGCTCGATGCCGATCTTGCGCAGTTCGATCGGCTTTTCGGCATCAACGTGAGAGCGATGTACGCCGTGATGCAGGCGGCGGCGAAGGGCATGATCGCGCAGGGGAAACCCGGGTCGATCATCAATCTTGCAAGCCAGGCAGGGCATCGGGGCGAGGCGCTGGTCGCTCACTACTGCGCAACGAAGGCGGCCGTCATCAGCTACACACAATCTGCCGCTCTTGCTCTTGCTCCCCATGGCATCCGGGTCAACGCGATCTCGCCAGGCGTCATCGACACGCCGATGTGGGAGACGGTCGACAGGCTCTTTGCCGCCGAGGAAAACAAGGAAATCGGGCAGAAAAAGCGTGAAGTCGGCGAGGCCGTTCCGCTCGGCTACATGGGACGACCGGTCGATGTTGCACGGGTTGCCGTGTTCCTGGCTTCCGATCAGTCGCAATACATGACCGCACAGACGATCGGCGTCGATGGCGGCAATGTGCTGAGGTGACGGCACCTCGTCTTTGACAAAGCCTGGGTTGGAGTACGTTGATCGTTCGACAGAGGCGGTCAGGATCCGCAAACATGTTTGGCCGACCCGATTGTGCAGGTGACAAAGTCCTCCCAGGCACGAACTTCATCTGATCACGGCGATGGCCGGCGAGGACTCCGTCGGAGACCGCATCGGCGATTTCGCTCCTTGCCGCTGTTCCGCAACGGACCCACTCTCGCGCACAGCTGGGTGAAAGATGACGTGACCCAACCCCAACGGTCCCGACAGCCTTCCCGCGGGATTTCCGCAAGACGACCGGCGAGAATTTCGTGGACCTTGTCAATCGTGTTCGCAACAGGCGGGCGACTCAGGTCGGCATGCAGCTACCGATGGTGTTGCAAGTTGCATCCTGCAGCACGGCAGGCACCAGTTCGAATTTCATGAATTTGCATCATGTCTCGGGTCAGCGAACACGTCAGACGCAGGCTTTTCGTCTTCAGTTCCCCAGGTCCTCACCCATTCGAAAACATCATTCGCATCATGGGTCGGTCCCGTGTCGATGCTCGCAACTGCCGAGTCCAAGTCTGCGAGATACGCCAAGCGATCCTCAAGGTAGTGCTCAACCGCTTCGTTGATGACGAAGGAACGAGAGTGCCCTGTGAGGCTGGCGAAGCGGTCCAGGTTTTCTCGATTGCCCTTTGACAGACGGGCAGTCACTGGATGGGTGTACAATTCCTTGCACTTTTGCCTGATGACTATGGAATGCAAACTATTCGCGACGACGCGGACGTCAACACTCTTGGACGCGAATCATCCGATTTGTCAGAACGAAGGTCTGCACCGACTGAATACAACGGGCGGTCCTTTGGACCCCCAGGGGGTGCGTTCGAGCAATGTCATCTGACGGCCTTTGTTGTCACGACCTCACAGAAGACCCGGCAACCACAGAACGATTCCGGGAAAGGCGATCAGCACCGCCACCGTGATGACGTCGGCCGCGAAGAACGGTGACACGCCGCGGAAAACGTCCTGCACCGAGATCGGGAAATTGTTTTCCCGGGCGACGCCCGCAACAACGAAGCAGTTCAGACCGATCGGTGGCGTGATCAGACATAGTTCCGCCATCTTGACGACAATGATCCCGAACCAGATTCCGCATTCCTCCGCCGTCATGCCGAGGCCCGAAGCCTCGCGCGTCACGTCAGGTCCGCCGTTGAGCGCGATCACCGCCGGAAAAACCACAGGCAGCGTCAGGATCAGCATGCCGACTGCATCCATGAACATGCCAAGGATGACGTAGCAGGCGAGAATGACGACAAGCGTCAGAAGCGGCGGCTGGTTCAGCCCGTCGATCCAGTCGGCGAAGGTTCCCGGCAAGTCGGCAAAACCGAGATACCGAACATAGATCAGCACCCCCCAGATCATGGCGAATATCATCACCGTCAGCTTGGCGGCCTCCATCAGAGCCCCTTTGAGCTGCTGCCATCGCATGCCCTGCCACAAGGCCATCAACAGCACGATGAACACGCCAAGGGCGCCCGCTTCGGTCGGCGTGGCCCAGCCGAAATAGATCGAGTAGATGATGATCAGGACGACCAGCATGATCGGCGCAGCGCCAGGAAGACTCTGGAAACGCGCGCGCCAGCTGAAGCCCGTGACGGGCGGGGCCATGTTCTTGTGCCAGGATGCCATCCCGATGACGAGCGCCGCGTAGATCAGTGCCGAGACGGCGCCCGGGATAAATCCGGCAAGCAGGAGCTTTCCGACCGATTGCTCGACGATGATCGCATAGATGACGAGGATCGCCGAAGGGGGGATCAGCGACGCCAGGGTCCCGCCGGCCGCCACGACGCCAGCGGCGAAGCGACGGTCGTAGTCGAGACGCAGCATCTCCGGGATGGCAATTCTCGCGAACACCGCCGATGTCGCGACCGATGCTCCCGACACGGCCGCAAAGCCGGCCGTTGCAAAGACGGTGGCCACCCCGAGACCGCCTGGCAGCCATCCGACCCAACGCTTGGCAGCCTCGAACAGGTAGCGCGTCAGCCCGGCAAAATACGCAAGGTATCCGATCAGGATGAAAGTCGGAATCAGCGACAGCGCGTACGTCGTGGACTTGGAGTGTGGAATCTGTCCGGTCAGCTTGGTGGCGGTGATGAGGCCCCGTTCAAACCCTTGTTTTTGCATGAAGAAAAGACAAAGGCCGAAAAAACCGATGAAGGCGGCGGCAAATGCCACGCGAACACCGATCACCACCAGCACCAGAAGCAGGCCCGACAGCCACAAGGCCATCACGAACGGATCCAGCCCCGCCAGCAGGGCCTTGATGTCGAACATCTCAGCCATCGGCGCCAGTGACCGTTTCGGCTTCGTGGGCCGCCTGTGACGCAGCGTCCAGCACGAGGGGCACGGCCACGGGAGTCGTGGAATCAAGGCGGATCGCGCGACCAAATCCCCAGAGCTGCAGCGCGAGACGGAGCCACAACAGGACCATCGCGACGGGGACGATCAATTTGGCAGGCCAAAGCGGCAGCCCGAGATCGATCGAACTGTCACGGCTCCAGTACGGAGACCCGAAGTCGAAGCTGCGAAGAAAATGTGACCACGTGCCGTAGATCAGCACCGTGGTCAGGATGATCATGAAAAGGATCGAAAGGAACTCGACGAACCACAAACGCCGCCCGCGCATGCGGCCGATGGCGATCTCCATGCGGATGTGGCCGCCTTCTCGCTGGCAGAAGGCGAGCCCGGCAAAGACGAAGAACGCCATGAACTGCTCGACCCAGTCGATGAATCCCGGGATGGGCAGGTTCAGCAACTTGCGGCCGATGACATTGGCCGCTGCCAGGCAGACGAGGGCAAAAATCACCACCCCGCTGGCCAGGTTCAGCGACGACTCGATCCTGAGAAACCAGCGATCAAGGCGCGACAGCTTCGTGCCATCGACATGAACGGCGGAAGTGGCCATGGGAGATGAAGGTTTGAAGGGCGAACCACGCGGGTGCGCGGTTCGCCGTCATCGGGTTCAGCGCATGCCGTCAAGCGTGGACTGGACCAGGTCGTAGAGCTCCTGCGCGGGGAGACCCTGTGCGGACATTGTCTCGATCCACGCATCTCTGACCGGACCTGCCACTTCGCGGAACTTCGCCAATTCAGCGTCGCTGATCGTCACCCTCTGGACGTTCTTTTCGGCCAGAATGGTCTCCCATCTTGCCAGCAGCTCGCCATAGTTGGCGAGGTAGTGGTCGATCGCTTCGTCGATGGAACTGTCCAGCGCCGCACGGTGGTCGTCGGAGAGAGCCTCATAGGCGTCGATGTTGACCACGACCGGGCAATTGACCGTGCCGGGGTTCAGGTTCTCGGTCCACCAGTCCGCCAGATCGATCGTTCCGAACGACAGATGGGCATGCTGCGCGAAGGCGACGGTGTCGACGACACCGCTCTCCATCGCCTGCTGGGCCTCGGTCGCGGTAACCGACGTCGGGACTGCGCCGACCGCTTCGAAAGCCTTGCCAAGTCCGCCAAGCGCGCGCACCCGCATACCCGTGAACTCGCCGAGTTCATCGCGTGGCTCTCCTGTCCCCACGATGTTGTACTGGGGCATCGGCGAGGTCATCAGCAGTTTCGCGTTCCACCTCTCGAGATCTGCAACGGTTGCCGGATGCGCGTAGACTGCATGGCTGACCGCCACTTCCTCTTCCAGAGTCGTGATGCCCAGGAAGGGCAGTTCGAGCACCGTGATCGTCGGGTTCTTGTCGCCATGATAGCCCGCGCAGAACTGGGCCATTTCGAATGCGCCAATGGATATTCCATCGAGATTCTCGCGGTTCTTCGACAGCCCGCCATAGGAAATGTTCAACGTGAAGTCGCCGCCGGTCTTCTCGGACACGAGTTCGGCGAGCTTTTCGACATGTTCGGTGAATGCCCTGCGCTGTCCCCAGAGCGACACGTTCCATTCGACCGCGGCCGCTTCGCCGGCAACGGCAAGTGTCACGGCGCAAACCATGGCGGTCCTGGCGATGGACATTCTCTTCTTCTGATTCATTGCTTGTCCCTTTTCTGACTCAAATGATCACGCCTGCTCTCAAGAGCGCTGCGTGACGAGCCTGTTCGCTAACATTACCCGAACAGCAAGACAACCGATGCTCGTGAAACGTGAAACTTGACTCCCGTTCGCAACAGACACGTCTCCCCGGCATCGAAAGCCAGTATGCATCGCCACTGCGCTTCGGCACGATCGACTCCGTCGGATTCGTGGCACGCCAAAGCCGATTGGGTAGGTTGGATGAGACCTGAAAGTGATCCGGGGCGGCTTGTTCACGATGTCATGTCTCGCTATTCGGTGGCCGCAGGGTCAGATGCAGGGTGAACCATGGCAAGCGAAAACAGGATCGTCACCATCTTCGGCGGATCGGGGTTTGTCGGCCGCTACGTCGCGCGGCGCTTTGCCCGAGCCGGATGGCGCGTCCGCGTGGCATGTCGACGTCCCAACGAGGCGCATTTTGTCCGGACCTATGGTGTCGTCGGTCAGGTCGAGCCGATACTCGGCAACATCCGGCACGAGGACTCGGTCTGCAATGCCGTCGAGGGTGTCGACGCGGTCGTGAACTGCGTCGCGATCATGGTCGAGAGCGGGGCGCAGAAGTTCGAAGCCTTGCATGTCGAGGCTGCGGAGAGGATTGCACGGATTGCCGCGGAGCAGGAGGTTCGAACCCTCGTTCACGTCTCGGCAACCGGAGCCGATCCCGACAGTTCGAGTCTCTACAGACGGACGAAGGCAAATGGGGAGCGAGCCGTGCTGGACGCCTTCCCCCATGCCTTCATCATGAGGCCGTCGATCATCTTTGGTGCCGAGGACGAGTTCTTCAACCGCTTCGCCAAAATGGCGCAGCTCTCGCCCGTCATTCCGCTTGTCGGTGCCGAGTCCCGCTTCCAGCCGGTTTACGTGGACGATGTCGCGGCAGCGATCGTGACGGCGGTTTTCGATGCAACGGGGCCAGCCAACCTGTCTCCGGGCATCTTCGAACTCGGCGGACCCGAAACGCTGACGTTCCGTGAGTGCATGCATCGGATGATCGAGGTCATTCGCCGCCGGCGACTCTTGCTCGAAGTCCCGTTTTTTGCGGCCGGAATCATGGGCAGGGCGCTTGATATCGTGCAACTGCTCACGGGAGGGTTGCTCGTCAATCGCATGCTCACTGAAGACCAGGTCCGGAGCTTGAGATCGGACACTGTCGTCAGCCCCGACGCCCGAACGTTTGCCGATCTGCAGATCAGCCCGACCGCGCTCGATGCCGTCCTCGAAACCTATCTCTACCAGTATCGACAATACGGCCAGTACGCGTCACTGACCGAGTCCGCGAAGAGATTCGACAAGGCATCGTAAGCGCCTTGGAGTGCCTGTGCGGCGTGGACGGCCCCGGCCGGTCGGCAATTCTCCGAGCGCCGCTGACGATCGGGCGCAGACGTTCCAGGAATGGGTGCCGCCGAGATCAGGACTCAATCCGAGCATTCCCAAGCGGAACACTGCCACGATGAACCCCTGATGGCGGTCAAGGCTGCATCGGAATCGTCATCTTGCAAGCGATCATCCGAGCGGCTTGTTCACAATGTCTTGTCGCGTTATTCGGTTGTCGCAAGGTCAATTGCAGGTTGAACCATGCCACTGGAAAGCAGGATCGTCACCATCTTCGGCGGTGCGGGATTTGTCGGCCGTTACGCGGCGCGGCGGTTCGCCCGCGCCGGATGGCGCGTTCGGGTGGCATGCCGACGTCCCAACGAGGCGCATTTTGTTCGGACCTACGGGGTTGTCGGTCAGGTCGAGCCGGTGCTTGGCAACATCCGGTTCGAGGACTCGGTTCGCGAGGTTGTCGAAGGCGCCGATGCGGTCGTGAACTGCGTCGGGATCCTGGTCGAAACCGGGGCGCAGAAATTCGAAGCCGTGCACGTCGATGCGGCGGCACGAATCGCCCGGATCGCTGCAGAGCAGAAGGTTCGAACCCTCGTTCACGTCTCGACGACCGCCGCTGACGCCCACGGATTGAGCCTTTACGGCCGTTCGCGAGCCAAAGGGGAACAAGCGGTGCTGAACGCTTTCCCCGGTGCGTTCATCCTGCGTCCGTCAGTCATCTTCGGCCCCGAGGACCAGTTCTTCAACCGCTTCGCCAAAATGGCGGTGCTCTCGCCGGTCGTTCCAATTGTCGGTCCAGAGGCCCATTTCCAGCCGGTTCATGCCGACGATGTGGCGGCAGCGATCGTGACGGCGGTTCTTGACGCAGTGGGACCGGCCGGCCTGACCCCGGGCATATTCGAACTCGGCGGGCCCGAGACACTGACCTTCCGCCAATGCATGGATCGGATGCTCGAGGTCATTCGTCGCCGACGACTGGTGGTGACCATTCCGTTCTTTGTGGCCGGACTCATGGGAAGGGCGCTCGATATCCTCCAGTTCCTTTCGGGAGGGCTGCTGGTCAATCACCTGATCACCGAGGATCAGGTTCGCCGACTGCGAGCCGACGATGCCGTCAGGCCGGGTGCCCGGACGTTTGCCGACCTGCAGATCACGCCAAGAGCGCTCGATGCGGTCCTCGAAACCTATCTCTACCGCTATCGACAATACGGCCAGTACGCCTCGCTGACCGAATCCGCGAAGGACTTCGACAAGAAACCGTAGGCGAGTTGGCGCCCGGGCATCGGGGACGGCCCCGCGCCATCGGCACGTCACCCAGCCCTGCTGATGATCAGGCGTAGGCGACCCACAAAAGGACGCCGCCCAGGCCGATGCGGTAAATGACGTATGGCGTGAAGCTGACATGCCTGAGCAGGCGCATCATGAATGCGAGCGCGCACAATCCGGAAACAAATGACAATAGGGCCACGATCGCGAAATCCCTGAGAGCGCCCGTATCGGGCGAGACGGCGACCTCGACCCCGAGCAGGGTGCCCGATGCAATGATGACCGGAATCGACATCAGCATCGCGATGCGGACGCTGCTTTCGCGGTCACGACCGAGCCAGCGCGCGCCCGATATGGTGATCCCCGAACGCGACGTTCCCGGTATCAGTGCCAGAACCTGCCAAAAGCCAAGAATCCAGGCCTGTCTCAGCGTCCATTGACCCTCTGCCTCGCTGTGGGCCGGCCGCCGGTCGCACACGAAGAGGACGACCGCAAAGACGATCGTCGCCCAGGCGACGACCGCGACCGAGCGAAGCATGTCGGCGCCACCGGTCATCCTGAGAAGAAACCCCACGATGACCACCGGCACTGTTGCAACCAGGAGGGCGAGGAACAGGCGCGAGTCTTCGGAACTCCGATCCCCGCCAAGGCATCGCAGGAAACCGTTCGCGGCCCGCATCACGTCGGACCGGTAATAGACCATGACCGCGCCAAGCGTTCCCACGTGAACCGCGACATCGATGGCCTGGCCGTGGTCCGGAAGCCCCGTGAGGTGGGGCACGAGGACGAGGTGGCCGGACGACGAAATCGGCAGGAACTCCGTCAATCCCTGAATCAACGCGAGCATGCAGAGGTGGAACACTGCCATGGTGGAACTCCGGCCGTGGTGAAGGCGACAATGGACTTATCATCACGGCGCATCGCCATGCAAAAGGACATGTCTACTGACATAAAAAATCTGGCGGTCGGCCAAATCTTCGCTTTCTCGCTGCATCTTTCCGTCAAAAAGGTCAATAAAACTGCCTTTATTTTTGTGGCCGGTCCCTATAGACGGCTGATTCCACCTCTGATGCACGGCGTGCATTCGGCCAGCGTGACGGAATCCGCTGGCATGCACAATGCCGTGATCAAGTTTCTGCCACGGGAGAATCGCATGGCGCCGCAACAGATGCTGAGATTCGTCACGCTCGGACGCGAAATGCCGCACAAGCGGTCCGCAGAAGAGCGCTTGCTCGACCAGCGCGAAATCTATGCGAGCTACGCCAGCGAAAAGGCGAAGGAGCAGGCGTCGCGGTGCTCGCAATGCGGAGTCCCGTACTGCCAGACTCACTGTCCGTTGCACAACAACATCCCCGACTGGCTGAAACTGACAGCAGAGGGCAGGCTCGAGGAAGCCTATCAGCTCAGCCAGATGACCAACACCTTTCCCGAGATCTGCGGTCGCATCTGCCCGCAGGACCGGTTGTGCGAGGGCAATTGCGTCATCGAGCAGTCAGGGCATGGCACCGTCACCATCGGCGCCGTCGAACGCTACATCACCGATACCGCCTGGGAAAAGGGTTGGGTGAAACCGATCGTGCCCGGATCGGCGCGCGGGCAGAGCGTCGGCGTGATCGGTTCCGGCCCAGCCGGACTCGCCGCAGCGGATGTCCTTCGCCGAAACGGGATCGACGTGGAAGTCTTCGAGCGAAGCGATCGGGCCGGCGGCCTGCTGACCTACGGGATTCCGGGGTTCAAGCTCGAAAAGGACATCGTCATGCGCCGCGTCAGGCAGCTCGAAGAGGCCGGCGTGACCTTTCGTCTCAATTGCGATGTTGGCACGGATGTGAGCTTCGAGGACATTCGCGCGCGGCATGACGCGATCCTGATCGGTACCGGTGTGTACCTCTGCCGGGAACTCGGCGGACCTGGTTCAGGCAATGCCGGCATTGTCCAGGCCATCGACTACCTCACCGCATCGAATCGCCACAGCTTTGGTGACGAGGTCCCGGAAATCGAGGACGGAACGCTCTGGGCTGGCGACAAGAACGTCGTGGTCATCGGCGGCGGGGACACCGCGATGGATTGCGTGAGAACGGCGGTGCGGCAAGGCGCGACATCGGTGCGCTGCCTTTACCGCAGGGACCGCACCAACATGCCGGGCTCGCGTCGCGAGACCTCTCACGCCGAGGAAGAGGGCGTCAAGTTCGATTGGCTGTCGATCCCGAAGGGTTTCGACGGCAAGGGTTCGGTCAGTTCCGTCAGGGTGGCCAAGGTGGTTCTTGGGGCGCCGGATGCGACCGGCAGGCAGACCCCCGAGGAAGTCCCCGGATCCGAGACGAAGACCAGTGCCGAGTTGGTGATCAAGGCGCTCGGCTTCGAACCCGAGGCCCTGACCGAGCAATGGGACCTCCCGTCGCTCGACGTGACCCGCTGGGGAACGGTTCGAACCAGTTTCCGAACCCATGCGACAAACCTCGACGGCGTCTACGCTGCCGGCGACATCGTTCGCGGCGCGTCGCTGGTGGTGTGGGCAATTCGGGACGGACGCGAAGCGGCCGAGAGCATCGTGGAATACCTCGATGCCAAGGCCATGCACCGGGCCGCCGCCTGACGGCCAGGCTGGCCGTTGATCGGGCAGATGAAGGGGAAGACGATGATGATCGGTGCGGATTGGGCAAAAAGACACGCAGCCGAACGCGACCGGGTCGCGAGGACCGGCATGTACGACCCCGAGACGGAGCATTCGTCCTGTGGTGTCGGTTTCGTTGTGCGTGTCGACGGGGAACCCCGACGGGAAGTCGTCGAGTTCGGAATCGAGGCATTGCAGGCGGTGTGGCACCGGGGTGCCGTGGACGCCGATGGCAAATCGGGCGACGGCGCCGGCATCCTCGTTCAATTGCCGATCCGGTTCTTCAAGGAGAGAATTCGCCGAACCGGGCACGAACCGCGCGACGGCGAGCTCTTGGCCGTCGGCCAAGTGTTCCTGCCAAGAACCGACTTTGCTGCCCAGGAAACATGCCGAACCATCGTTGAGTCGGAAGTCCTGCGAATGGGCTACGATCTTTATGGCTGGCGGCAGGTGCCGGTCGACGTGTCCTGTCTTGGCGAGCGTGCCAATGCGACCCGTCCCGAGATCGAGCAGATCCTGATCTCGAACCATCGCAACGTCGACGAGGAACAGTTCGAGCGCGAACTCTACGTCATTCGCCGGCGCATCGAAAAGGCGGTGATGGCCCACCACGTGACCGGCTTCTACATCTGTTCGCTGTCTTGCAGATCCGTGATCTACAAGGGCATGATGCTCGCCGAACAGGTCGCGGCCTTCTACCCGGACCTCATGGACCCGGAGTTCGTCTCGGCCTACGCCATCTATCACCAGCGATACTCGACCAACACCTTTCCGCAATGGTGGCTCGCCCAGCCGTTCCGGATGCTCGCGCACAACGGCGAGATCAACACGCTCAAGGGCAACATGAACTGGATGAAAAGCCATGAAATCCGCATGGCATCCAGCAATTTCGGAAGTTACGCCGAAGACATCAAGCCCGTGATCGCTGCCGGTTCCTCGGATTCCGCAGCGCTCGATTCCGTGTTCGAAGTGCTGGTTCGCGCCGGCAGGTCGGCACCGATGGCAAAGGCGATCCTCGTGCCCGAAAGCTGGTCGCACTTCACCACCGAGATGCCCGAGTCCTGGCAGCACATGTACGCGTGCAACAATTCCATCGTGGAGCCCTGGGACGGTCCGGCTGCGCTCGCCATGACCGACGGGCGATGGGTGTGCGCCGGGCTGGATCGAAACGGCCTGCGACCGTTCAGGTACGTCGTCACCGAAGACGGCCTCGTCCTCGGCGGGTCCGAAGCGGGAATGGTGTCGATCGACGAAGGCATGATCACGAAGAAGGGCGCGCTCGGTCCCGGACAGATGCTGGCCGTCGACATGCACGGCAATCGAGTCCTCGGCGATCGCGAAGTGAAGGACGAACTCGCGACCAGCCAGCCGTTTGGCGATTGGGTCAATTCGATCATCGACCTCGAAGCGACCGTTGGCACCGGGAACGAAAAAGCGCTCTTCACGGGCGACGAACTGCGACGCCGGCAGGCGGCCGCGGGCTACACGATCGAGGATCTGGAAATGATCCTGCACCCGATGGCCGAGGACGGGAAGGAAGCGGTCGCGTCGATGGGCGACGACACCCCGACAGCGGTGCTCTCCGACGAATACCGGCCGCTGAGCCATTTTCTGCGCCAGAACTTCAGCCAGGTCACCAACCCGCCGATCGACAGTCTTCGCGAATACCGGGTGATGAGCCTGAAAACCCGCTTCGGGAATCTGGGCAATGTCCTCGATGCGAAGGGCGGACACAACGGCATCCTGACGCTCGAAAGCCCGTTCGTGTCGAATGCAGGCTTCGAGGCAATGATCGCGTCATTCGGCAGCGGTGTCACGGAGATCGATTGCTGCTTCGACCACGACGAGGAGAACGGGCTGCAGGACGCATTGCAGAGAATTCGCCAGGAGGCGGAAGACTGCGTCAGGGCCGGCGCAGGACACATCGTCCTCACCGATCGGCACCAGGGCCCCGACCGGATTCCGGCACCGATGATCCTGGCCACCTCGGCCGTCCACAGCTGGTTGACCGGCTGCAGCCTGCGGACGTTCTGCTCGATCAATGTGCAGTCGGCGGAGTGCGTCGACCCCCATTACTTTGCCGTTCTCGTCGGAACTGGTGCCACCACCGTCAACCCGTACCTCGCCGAGGACTCGCTCGCCGACCGCATCCGCCGCGGCTTGCTGGAGGGTCCGTTGGACACGGCGGTGGAGCGCTACCGGGAAGCGATCAACCAGGGTCTTCTCAAGATCATTTCCAAGATGGGAATATCGGTGATTTCGTCATATCGAGGCGGCCTGAACTTCGAGGCGGTCGGGCTGAGCCGGTCGCTGGTCGCCGAGTATTTCCCCTCGATGCCGAGCCGAATCTCAGGGATCGGGCTTGCCGGCATCGAGCGCAAGGCACGAATCGTTCACGCCCGTGGCTGGCGGCAGTCGAACGACGTCCTGCCGATCGGCGGTTTCTACAAGGCACGCCATTCGGGCGAGAAGCACGCATGGGAAGCGCGGTCCATGCACATGCTCCAGATGGCGTGCAACAGCGGTTCCTACGACCAGTGGAAACAGTATTCGCAGTTGATCAGAAACAACGCCGTTGTTCACCTGCGCGATCTTCTTGATTTCAAGCCGGTCAGCAAACCCGTCCCGATCGACGAGGTCGAGAGCATCACCTCGATCAGGAAGCGCTTCGTGACGCCAGGCATGTCGCTCGGCGCGCTCAGCCCCGAGGCTCACAAGACGCTGAGCGTGGCGATGAACCGAATCGGGGCGAAGTCCGACAGCGGAGAGGGGGGCGAGGATCCCGCTTACCTCGTGCCCGAGGCCAATGGCGACAATCCGGCTTCGCGAATCAAGCAGGTGGCCTCGGGACGCTTCGGCGTGACCGCCGAATACCTCAACCACTGCGATGAACTCGAGATCAAGATTGCCCAGGGCGCCAAGCCGGGCGAAGGCGGGCAGTTGCCGGGGATCAAGGTCAACGAACTCATCGCCAGGCTGCGGCATTCGACCGAAGGCGTCACCCTGATCAGCCCGCCGCCGCATCACGACATCTATTCGATCGAGGACCTGGCGCAGCTGATCTACGACCTCAAGCAGATCAACCCGCGCGCGAAGGTGACGGTGAAGCTGGTCGCTGCCAATGGCGTTGGCACGATTGCAGCCGGTGTCGCAAAAGCAAAGGCCGACATCATCCTGATTTCGGGGCACAACGGCGGGACCGGCGCCTCGCCAGCAACGTCGATCAAGTACACGGGACTGCCGTGGGAGATGGGGCTCTCCGAGACCCACCAGGTTCTGGCGCTGAACAATCTCCGCGATCGAGTCATCCTGCGGACCGATGGCGGTCTCAGAACCGGACGCGACATCGTCATTGCGGCGATGATGGGCGCAGAAGAGTTTGGCATCGGGACCGCGGCGCTCGTCGCCATGGGCTGCATCATGGTCAGGCAGTGCCATTCGAACACCTGTCCAGTCGGCGTGTGCACCCAGCGCGAGGACCTGCGGCAGAAGTTCACCGGTTCGGCCGAAAAGGTCGTCAACCTGATGACCTTCTACGCCCAGGAAATCCAGGAGATCCTTGCATCGCTAGGTGCCCGTTCGCTCGACGAGATCATCGGTCGGGCGGACATGCTGGCCCAGACCAGCCGGGGAGCCGAGCATCTCGACGATCTCGATCTCAATCCGATGCTCATCTCCGTCGATGCCGACCACTCGATCGAATACGATCGCGCGAGGCCGCGCCAGGCGGTCGCCGACACGCTCGATGCGGACATCATCAGGGATGCCGAGCCGTTCTTCAAGGACGGCGAAAAAATGCAGCTGTCGTATTCGGTCAGAAACACCCAGCGCACGGTTGGGGCGCGGGTCTCGAGCCACATCGTGCGGCGTTTCGGCATGAAGAACAAGCTGGTCGACGATCACCTCACGGTCAAGCTGACCGGTTCGGCCGGTCAGTCGCTCGGTGCCTTTGCGGCTCCGGGTCTCAAGATCGAGGTCGACGGCGACGCCAACGACTATGTCGGCAAGGGCCTGTCCGGAGGGACGATCGTCGTCAGACCGCCCAAGGGCAGCAGCCTTGATTCGTCGCGCAACACGATCATCGGCAACACCGTGCTGTATGGTGCCACCGCCGGCCGGATGTTCGCGAGCGGACGTGCCGGGGAACGGTTCTGCGTCCGGAATTCGGGTGCCGTTGTCGTCGTCGAGGGCTGCGGGTCCAACGGATGCGAATACATGACGGGGGGAACCGCAGTTATTCTGGGCTCGATCGGCCCGAATTTTGGAGCGGGCATGACGGGGGGGATGGCCTACATCCACGATCCCGACGGGAGCGTGTCGACGTTCCTGAACACGGATTCGATCGTCACCTGTCCGGTGTCCACGCGTCACTGGCAGGACCAGCTGCACGAACTGGTCTCGCTTCATCGCGACGAGACCGGGAGCCGGCTTGCTGCCGACATCCTGCGACAATGGGATCGGCGGTTGCCCGAGTTCGTGCAGATCTGCCCCCGCGAGATGGTCGATCGTCTCGACCATCCGCTCGTGGAGGATTCGCATCGGCGACTGGCGTGATCGAGTGGCATCGAGATCGCTGTTGATCATTTGTCACCAGCGTTGCAAACGCCCGATTCAGTGCCTCAAGATCTGGACGTGAGATGTCGCAAGTCCTACGCCTTCATCAGTTCCCGTTGTCGCCTTTCTCGCGGAAGGTCCGAATCGTTCTGGCGGAGAAACGCCAGCAGTGCGAGGAGATCATCGAGCGCTTCTGGAGTCCCTCGGCGGATTTCCTGAGGCTGAATCCTGCGGGCAAGGTCCCGGTCCTCAAGATCGGCAAGGACGTCTTGGCCGAGTCGACGGCGATCTGCGAGTATCTGGACGAAGTCTATCCGGAGCCGCCGCTCCTGCCGGATTCGCCGCAGGCCCGGGCGGAAGTGCGGCGACTGGTTGGCTGGTTCGACGACAAGCTCTACCACGAGGTGACCCAAAACCTCCTGTGGGAGAGGTTGATGAAGAAGATCACTGGTGGCGGGCCGCCCGAGAGCGGGAAGGTCAGGGTCGGGTTGCGAAACTTCCGGTTTCACATCGACTACATGACGGGACTCCTCGATCGGCGGCGCTGGCTTGCGGGCGACACGATGACCCTTGCCGACGTGTCCGCAGCGGCCCAATTGTCCTGCCTGGATTACCTCTCGGACGTGGATTGGGACCGCAGCGAGTCGCTCAGGATCTGGTACGCGACGATCAAGTCGCGCCCGGCGTTTCGCACCATTCTCAGCGATCACCTGTCCGGTTTTCCGCCGCCGCCCCATTACGCCGACCTGGACTTCTGATGTCCGGCGACGAGCGATCCCTGAAGGATGCGCTCAGGGCCAGGGCGATCGAAGAGGGGTTTTCGAGCGTGGGCGTCTGTCGACCGGACGCGATCCCGGGCGCTGCCGACGATCTCGCGGGTTACGTCGCCCATGGCTATCACGGCCAGATGGAGTGGATGGCGAAGCGGGCCGAGTGGCGCGGCAACCCGGCGGCGCTGTGGCCTCAAGCGCGGTCGGTCGTCATGCTCGCCGAGGCATACACCCCCGAACACGACCCGACAGCCGTTCTTGAGGAACGCGACCGCGCGGCGATTTCGGTCTATGCCCAGAACCGGGACTATCACGAGCTGGTCAAGAAGCGTCTGAAGCGGCTGGGTCGGTGGCTGATCGCGAGATCGCCAGGCGCACAGATCAAGGTGTTCGTCGACACGGCGCCGGTGATGGAAAAACCGCTGGCCGCAGCGGCCGGGATCGGCTGGCAAGGAAAGCACACGAACCTTCTCTCGCGAGAGATGGGGAACTGGTTTTTTCTGGGGGCGATCTTCACGACGCTCGAGCTTGAACCCGACGCACCCGCCGTCGATCATTGCGGGTCCTGCAGGGCCTGTCTTGACATTTGCCCGACCGATGCCTTCCCCGCGCCGTACCGCCTCGACGCCCGCCGCTGCATTTCCTACCTGACCATCGAGCACAAGGGACCGGTCGATGAAGCCTTGCGGGCGAAACTGGGCAATCGGATTTACGGATGCGACGACTGTCTTGCCGTGTGTCCGTGGAACAAGTTTGCCGTTCGGGCGCGCGAGATCGGCTACCGGTCCCGGCCTGAGCTCCGACGTCCACGGCTTGCAGAGCTTGCGGAGCTGGACGACGCGGGGTTTCGGCAGCACTTCCGAAAGTCCCCGATCAAGCGGATCGGTCGTGACCGGTTCGTGCGAAACGTTCTCTACGCGATCGGCAATTCGGGAATGAGCGAACTCGGTCCTGCTGCATCCGCGCGTCTCGAGGACGATGATGCCACCGTTCGTGATGCCGCCCGTTGGGCACTTGATCAACTGGGGGCTGGCCCCGATGCCGACAGGAGCCAAGCGAAATGACAGGAACGCTTCTGAGCTTCGGCCACGGTTACACCGCCCGCAGGCTCGCGCGGCTCTTGTTGCCTCTGGGTTGGCGGATCATCGGCACGACCCGAACCGAAGAGCGTGCCGTTGAACTGACGAAAGAGGGGGTCGAGGCCCTGGTTTGGCCGGGTACCGATTTGCACGAAGCGATCATGAGTTCCACGCACGTGCTGCTTTCCGCCCCGCCAGATGACGGTCGCGATCCGTTGCTGGCCAGCACGGACTGCAAATCCTTGCTGGAGCGCGAAGGGCTGCGCTGGGTTGGGTATCTGTCCACGACGGGAGTCTACGGCGATCATGGCGGTGCCTGGGTTGACGAGTCGACGCCAGTCAATCCATCGACCGAACGCGGCAAGACCCGGGTTCGGATGGAAAGGGCCTGGCGGTCAGGGCTGCTTCCCATGCATGTCTTTCGGCTGGCAGGAATCTACGGTCCTGGTCGGGGGCCTTTCAAGAAGGTCCTCGCCGGAACGGCGCGACGGGTGATCAAGCCCGATCAGGTGTTCAGCAGGATTCACGTCGATGATGCCGCGAGGGTTCTCAAGGCCTCCATGGAAAGGCCTGACCCGGGCGCCATCTACAACGTTTGCGACGATCTGCCTGCACCGCCCGAGGAGGTGATCGCCCATGCGGCCGAGTTGCTGGGTGTCCCGGTTCCTCCGGCAATTCCGTTCGACGAGGCGGAGATGTCGCCGATGGCCCGGAGCTTCTACGCGGATTCCAAAAGGGTCTCCAATCGCAAGATCAAGGCGGAACTGGGAGTCAAACTCGAGTATCCCGACTATCGCTCAGGTCTTGCGGCTCTGCTTGCGCAGGCTCGGGGTGACTGAATCTGGCTGTCTCGGCCGCGTGCAGCGGCAGCATTCAGATCAGCTGGACCTGGGTTCCGACCTTGGTCAGCTCGAAGAGTTCCGCGATATGCTCGTTGTAGAGGCCGATGCATCCGCTTGACGAACGCCGTCCGATTTTTTCGGGATCGTGTGTCCCGTGGATACGGTAGTACTGCCAGCTGAGATAGAGTGCGTGAGTGCCGAGCGGATTGTCCGGGCCGGGCGGAACGTAGGGCGGCCATTCGGGATTGCGCTCGAGCATCGCCTGCGTGGGGCGCCAGTCCGGTCCGACTTTCTTGCTCACGACCCGGGTTCGCCCGAGGCGGGTGAGTTCGGGCGAGGCGGGCACGCTGGTCGGGAAGAGCCGGTAGGTCTCGCCATCCTCCGACCAGAAATGCAGGGCGCGGCTTTGGGTGTCGGCGAGGATGGCTCCGTTTTTCAGATTCCGGAAGTACGGTTCCCACCTTCGGGTTCTGAAACTCGAGGAATTTCGTCGCACCATGCGGGGAGGTGTTGGTTCGGCATCTTCCCCGGCCACCTGGTAGATCGACTCGGCAACCATGGACATGGCCGGAGTCGAGGCGAGCGACGTCGTGAACGCTGCGGCGGTGAAGGCCCTGCGTGTCATGAGCCGGTTTGACTTTTCCCGCATGTGATCGAAACCTTGACTGGCCAGTGCTGGATTGAGGCATGGCTACCCCGGCTATTCAAAAAGATCAATTCAAACCCGTGTGACTCCGCGATGTTGTGCCGCGATTTCGGAGACAAACTCGGACCCATGATCTGCCGCCTGCCACCGGCGTACAGGCAGTGGGACTGTTGAACGTGCCTTTCATAGCGGATAACACCTTTTGCTCATGAGAACCCTTCGGGAATCGATCAATGGAATGCCACGGTTGCTGGCGCTCGTGCTGGCAGCGCTGGTGCTCGCTGGCTGCGCCGTGCCGAACCAGAACCCGAATGCGCCCCGACTGATTTCGCCGCAGGAGGCACGACTGATCCCGGGTCGGCATCTCGTTGCCGTCAACGAAGCCCGTCGCGCGCTGGGACTTGCGGACGTGACCCTCGATGCGCGACTCGAAGCCGCTGCCGATGTGCATGCACGAGACATGTCACGCCAGCGCCGGGTCTGGCATTTCGGCAGTGACGGTTCGTCACCGCTCGATCGTGTCCTGCGCCAGGACTTTGATGGCGCGCTGATCGGGGAAAATGTCGCCGAGACATTCGAGAACGACGTGGAAGTCACCGAAGCGTGGCTGCGGCAGGCCAACTCTCGCTCGATGATTCTCGACCCTGATGCGCGAAGCATCGGCATCGGCTGGAAGCAGGATTTCGATGGCCGGTTCTGGTGGGTGCAATTGGTCGGGGGCTGACTGGCCATCGCAGGAGGGGCGACCGGTCAACCGGTGCATCAAGCTCCGGATGATGCGGGATTGCCAGATCCGTTCGAATTTCGTGCATGAATGCGTGCGTTGACGCAGCGCACGCATGACGACCAGATCTGAACGGCCGCCAAATCCGAGTCCCCATATCGGTGTTGCGAGATCCTCACGAATTCCGTGTCCGGGTGTCTGCTTCCGCCGCGATCTGCCGTCGATCATCGCGAGCGTCATCGAGATTGACCGGGGGCAGCGGGGTGAGTCCGCGCACGAGATCGGATGCCTTCTCGGCAATCATGATGGTTGGTGCGTTGGTGTTGGACGAATTGATCGTCGGCATTGCCGAACTGTCGCAGACTCGCAATCCCTCGATCCCATGAACGCGGAGTTCAGGATCGACGACCGCCATCTCGCCATGTCCCATGCGGCAGGTCCCGACGGGATGATGATCAGTCTTGGCGATGCTGCAGGCATAGTCGAAGAGGTCGTCATCGCTGACAACACTTTCGCCCGGCAAGACCTCCTTGCGGAGGAAAGGCTCGAGGGCCGGCTGACGAAGGATCTCGCGCGCCATCTGCAATCCGCGCAACGACGTGGCGAGATCGTCGGGTTCCGACCAGTAGTTCGGGTCGATGATCGGGGCGGCGGCGGGGTCGGGCGATGCCAGAGTCACTTTTCCGCGCGACTTTGGTCGCACAAAGGCGCTGTTCAGGGTTATGCCCGATCCATTGATCGAGACGATGCCTTTTTCGATTCCCGTGCCCTGTCCGAAATGAAACTGGATGTCTGGAGATCGCGCGCCTGGGTCCGCATACCAGAAGGCTCCGGTTTCGAAGAGCGACGAGGTGACCGGACCGGACTTGAAAAGCAGGTACTGGAGACCTGCCACGATGCTTCGATCGATCCTGTCAACGCCGTCATAGCTGTGTCGCCCCGTGCACTCGGCGATCGCGCAAAGATCGATGTGATCCTGCAGGTTGCGGCCGACGCCGGGAAGATCGTGAACTGGCTCGACCCCGACCGATCGCAACTCGTTGGCAGGTCCGATCCCTGAGAGCATCAGGAGCCGGGGGGAGCCGATGGCACCGGCGGTCAGGATCACCTCACGCCGTGCGCGCATCAGTGCAACATTGCCCCGATGTGCCACTTCGACGCCCACCGCTTGTCCGTTCTCGATGTTGATGCGGGACACGTGGCTGGTGGTGAGCACGCTCAGGTTGGGACGGGGTTGCGCTTCACGCAGGTAGGAGGTTGCCGTGGAACATCTTCGAGCGTTGCGTTGCGTCAACTGGTAGTAGCCGACACCGTCCTGCACGGCGCCGTTGAAGTCCGGATTGTACGGAATTCCGTATTGCTGGGCCGCGCGGATGAAGGCGTCGCAGATCGGCAGTGCGCCACGCGAGGTCGCAACGCCCAACGGACCCTCGATGCCGTGATATGGGCCGGCGATCCGTTCGTTTCCTTCCGCCCGCTTGAAGTACGGGAGGACCTCGCGATAGCTCCAGCCTGTGCAGCCTTCGTCGTCGGACCATCCATCATAGTCTTTCGCATTGCCGCGGGTGTAGATCTGGGCGTTGATCGTGCTGCCACCTCCGAGAACCTTCGCTTGGGTGAACCAGAGTTCGCGGCCTTGCATGTGTCGCTGCGGGGCTGTTGACCACCCCCAGCTTGCAACGCCTTTTGTCATCTTTGCGAAGCCGGCGGGCCAGTGGAAAAGGAAACTGTTGTCGCGTCCTCCGGCCTCGAGCAGGAGGACCGTGGCGTCGGAGTCTTCGGACAGTCGGTTGGCGAGAACGCATCCGGCCGCTCCGGCACCGATCACGACGTAATCGAATTCTTGTTGGCCTGCTGCCACGTTCACCGCTCACGTAACTGTTCAGTTACCGTCGAGCTTGGCACATTCTGTCGGTCTGTCAACGTCAATCGAGGTTGAGTTGCCACTGGTTTGGCAGGCTGCGGCCTTGGCATGATGGGCTGAGGCGCGGTCGGGACCACGGGTGGAACGAGCGACACAAGCTCCGAAACGATGTCATGAGAGTGCCAAGTCACGATGTTGACGGTTTGCATCCGGCATTGACGGGTCATGGTTCCGACGATCAAGAATCTCGCAGTCTTGTCGAATTCGTTGGTACTGCCTGGGTGTCTCTTCGCCGTGTTCACAATGTCGGCGTCGAAAGCGGCAATCCGTTCATCCGTGTTCTTGAGGGTCCGGAGTGAGGGCTTGTTGATCGGTACCATTCCACGTCACTGACCTCGACGTTTCGTCCGTGGTCTAGGCCGAGCGCCGGTCACCTTGGAAGGTCGAGCGAGACCAAGCGCTCAGAGCTTTGACAACAACTGCTTCGTCTTGCGGTCCCAGAATGAAGACCCGAGAAACTCGGAGCATTCTTCAGCAAGCGCTCGAACATCGAGACCGAATTCGGAAGCGACCAACGAAATCAAGTGAGCAAATTCTGACGGAGACACTCTCGTGCGACACTTTTCGAAAACACCGAAGAGCTCGAATGTAGTCACGTATCGATCGTCTTCCATGATGCTGTCATCCATCGTGCAGAGCCATGCGGTCGCTTCAGTCACGGCGTAGTACGGCGCTTCCGAAAGTTCATCTGCCCATGCCTTCGAGACAATGTCCCGAAACATGACAACTCGGACATGGTATGAGCAAAGACCGTCACATTGGTGAAGGTAACGAAGCATGAGGTCAGTGGCGTCTTCCCGGGCAACAAGATATTCGAGCGCTGGCGTGATGGCACCGGGTTCGTCCGAGTCGAAAGGCTCGTGATCATGACGCTTGGCCATGACAAGAAATGTGTCGACATAGCGACGCACGGTCGGGGCGATTTCAATCGATTCCTGCTCAATCCGGGCAAAAAATTCCTTTTCATTCAAGATCTCGCCGTGCGTTTTGAAAAACGGCTCAAAACCGTCCGTGATCATGTCGCTGAATTCAGAGCGCAGCCTCTCAGTCAATTCCTCGAGACATGTTTCCACATCCCCTGGCTTCCAACTCTTCAACTGCGACAAACAGGGCAGATAGGTCTCGATATCGGTCAACTCGAGTGATTTTGGCCGAATCCACTCGCAATTTCCTGACGTGAGAATGATCTGGTCGGAGTCATGCAGCGACATCCCGTCATCCAGCGACACCTTCAAAGAAGACTTCCATTCAGAGATCAGGAGCGTATCACCAAACTCGCGTACAGATTCGATGAGACTTGTCGACCATCCTGACAGCCCGGACGGTGAGCTTGGCCAACAGATGTCCAAATCCCTGTCTTGGTTTCCCAGAATGTCCCGGACCGGATGATCCTTCCCCACTCTGTAGTGGATCCACGGCCCGGGAGGTCCGGTCATCGGTACCCTGCGCAGGCTGGTTTCTGAACGAAAATAGAACGCCTCGCTGTGGCCTGGCCAAACGGGCATGCTAAGGCGACTTCCCACGGTTGAACCACGGTTAAAGTCCTTGGGCATGGTACCGGATGGCCAAAGCGAGCCAGGTCCAAAAAGCAGCCGATCCCGCATCAAGTTTTTGACACGCGTGTCGCTCTCTTGAATCGGGCACGTAGCCACGACGTCTCCGGGTTCAAACCGTTTGTACAAGCTCAGGTCCTCGGTCTTGAAAACATCGATTTCGATGCCAAGTCTGTGCGAGACCAGAAACTTGTTCTGCCCGAGTTTTCCTTTGTATTGAGGGATCTTTCCGGCGCGCATGATAAAGCGTCCACATGGGCTTGGTGATCCCAGGGATGTCGAGGTCCCTTTGGGCATCTCCATGATCCGAGGTGTGAGCCGCCTGTTCTTGAAGTCGACCTCCATCAACCCGACAGGTCTTGGTCTGCCTTGTGGCATGCTGTCCTCATGAATCGTGCCGAGAATGGCCTCGTCGTATCTCCGAAAAAGTGGAAACCCCAGCGTGATGCACGATTCATCGTCCGCTCGTGGCAACTCGAAGTGACGCAGTTCTCCTTTTGAATTGACAAGAAATCTCGGCAGGTCCTGCCAGGCCTCTGCCAGATCGGGCAGGCGGTAAATCGCATTGACACGGTCTGACAGTCCGACGCCGATCAAGTCTGTTCCGGCGATGATCCTTATTTCGTGCGCAAACCTCACGGACTCCAAGCGAGCCACTTCAGCAAGGTCAGCCATCCTGTAAACGACCAAGTCCCTCTTCTTGTCTGCCGACCGACTTTCCCAGGCAAGGACAACCAGCCATGACTCGTCCCAGTGCAGGTCCAGAATTGTCCCCTTGGGCAAAGGACAAACCAAACCGATCCGTTCGTTCCCATCGGCTACGGTCACGAAGTTGTCTTCTTTGATGCCGTCCTTGTACGCGTAGATCATCTGGATGAAATTTCCCTGCGTTCAGTCTGCTGCCATTCGCTCCCGCTCGATCGCAATGTGCGGGAGAAAGTCACTGAATGGAAAAAGGACGGAGTTCACGGGATAAGTCAACTCCCGCTATCATTCGTTGCAGAAAACACTTCCGCGACACGCTGGGCTCTTTTCACATGGTGAGGATCGGCGGGACAAAGCATGCTTGCCAGAATTGTGTTGATCGATGCGTCATTCGATGGGGCCAAAGACTTCGCGGTGATGCCAATCCAGCGAATTGCGGGCCGGATAGTCTTCGGTCTTTTGCGGAAGCAGGATTTCGCGGTGCGAAAACTGCTCGAGTGCGTGGTCGCGCCCTGGTCCCCTCGCAGCGGGCGCGGTCATGACGGTGTATTCGGGCGAGAGCGTGAACGCGCCGGCATCGAATAGCCGATGATGCAAGGCGCACAATGAAAGCCCGTTGCTGACCTTGTCCCGATCAGGTCCGCCAGCCTTGTGCCACCTGATATGCGCTGCATCGAGTGCCAACAGCGTGCCATGCAGCCGCACGGAAAATCGGCAGACGGCACACTGTTCGCCATAGGCGTCCAGAACGGCTCGCGAGAAGGCCGAGTCGCGCGATCTGCGGCGCACATGCTCGAATCCGACATCAATTCCGACAGAACGCAGGATGTCATCGTGGAGAGTTGCCGGGAAATGGGCGTCGAGCAGCGAATACACGATGTCGAGCGCAAGTGTCCTGTCCTGCCGAAATGCCTTGAACACGTCATCTCGCAAGCCGCCCTGCGCACCTTCCCGCCGCAGCGACGTGATGTGCGCGTGGCCACTTTTCGTTTCGGTGATGTGGGATTCTTGCGGGATTTCCCAGACTCTGTCGCGTCGCAGATGCCAGAAAGGCAAATCCGGGTTGACGGTTTTCTTGGGCGGTGCGTACTGGCGGAGCAGTCCGACCATTTCCTTGGCAACCGCGTCATAGGTTGCGAGTCGCGTCTCGTTTCTCAGACACCGCCCGATGGCCCACAAGGCAAGCAGTGGCTTGTGCGGAGCGCGTCTCCCACGCTCCTGAAACACCCTGAGATTGGCGAACAGTTCCCTGATTTCGTCGGACATCACGGACGGCCTTGAAGTGAGTTGGGCAAGGCGTTGGCCACGATCAGATGCAGATAGACAATTCTGTTCTCGACGCACTGGCACGCATCGATCGGAGCGTCATTGGACTTTGGCCAAATCATGTCGTCGAAACGACGTCTCGGAGTATCCGACTATCGCAGCAAGCTCGGTTCATTTTGCATGCTCAAGCAAATGGCTCTTGCGGGTCGATTCCGAGAAGTTCGAACGCTCGCGACTGAAGTGGTGTCGGAGTGGTCATGATCGGAAGGTCCGATTTACTCGCCCCGGGCAACTGGACCTCGTTCAGTGCCACGGTGGACAAGTCGTCGAGCAACGTTCGGAAGCTCTGGACACATTGTCCGTCGTCTTCGCGCAGCAGCGGTGCCAGACACCGACGCATGTGCCATTCGACATGGTAACTCAGCATGCACAGGAAAAGTTGCCCGCGCAGGTGATCCTCGGAATGCACTTCGGTCGCGCCGGTTCGCAGATCAGTCGAATTCATTCGAAGCGCGTGTTCCACAGTCGCCAGACTGTTGTAGGACTCCACGGCGTCGTTCGGCGTGATCGTGTCGAGACTCGTGCGGATGACGTCGATTCCGTCGAACCGGGCCTCGGCCTCAATCGCCTCTTCGCGTCGAGCCCAGGTCATGCCGTTCTCTTCGATGGCGATGTCGAAGTGCTTTTCGACCTTCCTGCGGTTGGCGTCTCGCCCCACCCGGCGGCCGATTTTGGCAGCTCCCGAGAGGGTTCCGTCACGAACGGCGGCGGCGATCTTCTCCAGCGCCTTCTCGGTGGCCTGCAGCAGGGCTTCGCGCTTGCGGCGACGCTCCTCCTGCAGGCGAGGGTTGAAGCACGCCATCAGGCGTTCGCCGGGAAAGTCGGGGCTGACGATCTCGGCCACCGCATCGGGAACCAGCGCTTCGGGGACGAGCACCGGATCGCCGCCCGATCTCGGAGCTCTCGCGAGCTTGCGCAGATCGCTGGTCCTCAGAGCCGAGATCCAGTCCAGTCCCGCCGGTTCGAGGTCCTCGCGAACCCGAGCCGTGGTGATCATGCCGCGATCCCCCACCAGGGCGATGCGGCTGATGCCGAACCGCTTGCGGATCGTGGCCAGCTGCCCCGCCACGGTGGTCTGGTCCGACGTGTTGCCGTCGAACACCTCGACGGCGATCGGACAGCCGTCCGACGCACACAGGAGTCCGAAGACGATCCGCTTCTTGCCCTTCTTGCCGTCCCGGTTGTGTCCGAACGCCGCCAGAGCGCACTTCCGTCCTTCGACGAAACTCGACGGAACGTCGTAGAGTACCAAAGTCGCGTCGTGCAGATGCCGCCGGGCGAGGCTCTTCTCGATCCACGGCTTTCGCTTGAGCAGCCAGTCGAGCATGTCGAGCACCTCGTTGCCGGAGACCGGGCCCAGGTTCATCACGGCGCCCAGGCTGCTGCTGGCGGTTTCGGGGGACAGCCTGCGGGCGGTCGCGAGCTTCGAGTCCGGCGCCATCACACGGGCGACGATCGCGGCGAGGGCCAGATCCCGTTCCCGCGTTCGCTGGCGATGGAGCATGCGTTCGAGGTCGAGCTTCCTGGCCGTTCCAAGGATCGCCGCCACATGTCCGTGCTGCAGCGATCGGGTGATGCTGCAGACCTCGGAGATGTCGCTGAGCGCGACGCCGCCCTTCAGGACCGTTCGGAAGCCCTCGACGACTTCCGGCGGGAACTTGGAGAGGTTGGCGATGGTCTTCTTCCGGATCTTCTTGCCTTCTCTCCATGCCTGTCTGAGCAGGATCGCGGGCTTTCCGGCCTGGTTTGGGACACGTTCGATGTTGAAAGCCATTTTCCGGTTCTACAAGTCTGGGGCAGCGCGCAACATTGCGTCAGTCGTATCGATGGAATTGTCGACGTGAAACACGGCTACAATGTCCATCAGGCCAAATTTACCCGTACCTGACCGCAAGCCGCCATTGGAGACCGATCTCGACATGGACAACAGGCACCGAGCAGCGGACATCGACTGGCGACCTCCCGAAACTTTCCCGAGACCGAACCTTGTTGTCCCCGCCGGCGTACTTTCCGAGCATTCCCGGACCAGCACAGGCTGAGACGGTCATTCTCTCCGAGACACTCAATGTCACGGGCGAATGTGAATGGGTGTGCCGATGCGAACCATCGCGTAGATCTCAGACATCTGCCTGTCGCTGACGGCGATGCACCCGTCGGTCCAGTCCTTTCGGTTGCGGTTTTTCCGCAGACGGGGTCCGCCGTGAATGAATATGTCGCGGCCCGGGTCCTGCCCCAGCGCGCGAGCTTCGGCAATGTCCCGTCTGTTCGGGTAGGAGATGCCGAGACTGCGGTAAAAGCGGCTTTGCGGATTTCGCCGATCGATCCGGTACACGCCTTCAGGCGTGCGTCCGTCGCCTTCCATCTTCTTGTCGCCGACTGGCGAGAACCCGAGATTGACGGGGTAGGAACGAACGACCTTGCGGCCATCAAGAAGCCACATGCGCCGCTCTGACTTGTCGACCACAATTCGGTTGACCTCGGGGAGGTTTCGAGATCCATCAAACGGACCACCACAGCCCGAGAGCAGGAACGCGACTGCCAATATGACCAGGCATCTCATCATCATGCAGATTCAAGCATTCTCTTTGCCGGTTGGTTGCCGCGGGATTTTCTCTGACGCACCGATTCCGTCTTGAGCTGGCCGCAAGCCGCCATGATGTCAGACCCTCTCGGGGTGCGAACCGGGCTCGAATATCCGGCACTGTTGATGATGCGGGCGAAACGGTCAATCCGGTCAGGCTCGGAACATGCGTATGGCGAGCCCGGCCACGGATTGAAGGGAATGAGGTTGATCTTCGCCGGTATGCCCTCGATCAAACGAACCAGTCGGTGGGCGTCCTCGTCGCTGTCATTCACGTCCCGAAGCATCACGTATTCGAAGATGATCCGCTCGGCATTGGACAGGCGCGGATAACTGCGGCATGCGTCCAGCAATGCGGAAAGCGGATACTTCCGGTTGATCGGGACGAGGCGATCTCGCAACTCGTCGGTCGTTGCATGCAAGGAGATCGCCAGCATGCAGCCGATTTCGCGACCTGCACGGTGAATGCCGGGAACCACGCCGGACGTCGAAAGGGTGATGCGACGCCGGGAGAGCGCAATCCCCTCATCGTCGCGAATGATCCGCATGGCCTGAATGACGGCATCGAGATTGAGCAAGGGTTCACCCATTCCCATGAGCACGAGATTCGTGATCCGCCGGGTGGAGGATTCGGGCCTTTCGTCTACGTCTTCGAGGTCGTCGCGGGCGGTGAGAAACTGCGAGACGATTTCCGCAGCGGTGAGATTGCGCACCAGCTTCTGCGTCCCCGTATGGCAAAACGGGCAGGTCAACGTGCAGCCGACCTGGCTTGAGATGCACAGCGTCCCGCGATCTTCATCCGGAATGAAGACCGTCTCGATTTCGTGACCGTCGGTCAGCCGCAGGATGTACTTTCGTGTTCCGTCACGAGATATCAGGCGCTGGGAAACCTCGAGCCTGTCAATCGTCACGAGGGAGGTGAGTCGCGATCTGAGCGATGCGGGAAGACCGATCATGTCGTCGAATGACGTCACACCCCTGCGAAATGCCCAGGTTCTGATTTCGGTCGCCCGGCGGGTGATGAGCGGTTCGGGAACGCCGGCACGCGCGAGGATGTTTGTCAGTTCCTCTCGCTGAAGCCCTGTCAATTCAAGAGGATTGCCAAAATCTGCCGTGCCCGACTCAAGGGCAACTTCCGAAACTTCAGGAGAGTTCACGGCTCAGGCCCACAAGCAAATTGTCGTCCGCGGGCCTTACGCCAGACCTGACTGCTTGTTGGCTCGGGTACTTTCCTGCTGCCTTGCATTCACCGTCAGCCCTGAATTCAGGAGCAGAGTTCTTTCGCTCGACTGAACGCGCCAGTGAAACCGATAAGCGAGAATGTGTCGGTCGTGGTCGTTCCCCGCGTGCTGACACCTGTGACGATCGCGGTCGATCCTCGTCTGAATGCCTCATGCAGCTTTCGGTCTTCTTCTTCGCTTCCGGTCCAAGCCCATTCGTCATCCACGTGCAGGTCAAATGATTCTCCACCGACAGTCACCTTGACGGTCCGGCCTGGATCGAAAGGGTATCCACCGGTAAACGAGATCTCGCCCTGCGTCGCACTTGCCGGTCTGAACATCACCGACATCTGTGTCGGACCCCGTCGCACAGAGACAGACTTGCCGTTGCGCGTATTGCGTGATCGCTGGGGGACGGAAGCCGCAAAACACGACTTCTCGCCACCGGCCTCATGGACGTAGACCGACCATTTCTCAATGGTTTGAACCGGTTGGACTTGGGGATCCTGGGCAGACGCCACAGTCGCGATCATGCTCAAGACCATCGTGGCGCATGCCAGCCATTCGAAACGAAACACGACGGATTCCTGCTGCCTCCATCCTTTTTTGCGATGTTCTGCCATGAATTGCCGAGTCAGGCAAGACGGGCAATCGGGTCAGGAATGAGCGTTCGGCCGGACGCACTGCTTCTCAATCCTTGAAAAAACTGTCCAGCATGGATCGTGATCACTGTCCGCCATGCCTGCGGTTGCCTCGAACCAGTTCTTCGAGGCCCAATGTTTCCGAATCTCTTTCTGATTTTCCGTCATCTTCATTTGACCCATCATGGGTCACGACATCGCTGTTCTCGTTGACGGAGTGACCCTCAATGGTGGTTGTGGTGGACGCAGGCTGACCGGACTCGCTGACATTTTCGACGAACTGGATGTCACGCCTCGGATAAGGAATGTCGATTTCGTTTTCCTTGAGCACGTCCCAAAGAGCGAGGAAAACGTTGCCACGGACATTGGCCAGCCCCCTCGAAGGATCGGATATCCAGAAACGAAGAACGTAGTCCACCGAACTCTCGCCAAAGGCGGTGATGTGACAGACCGGGCGGGGCTCCGACCTGACCCGACCGACTCCTTTGAGGCATTCGACTGAAATACGGCGAACCAGGTGCGGATCGCTGTCATAGCTCACGCCGAAATTGATCTCGAGGCGGACGAGTTGGTTTGAATGCGACCAGTTGACCACCTGTCGAGTGATCAGATCTTCATTCGGAATCAGGTACTCTCTGCCGTCGCGGGTCACGACTGCCGCATATCGCGCGCCAAGATCGGAAATCCACCCGAAGGTGTCATCGAGCGAAATCACGTCTCCAGGCTTGATGGACTTGTCCATCAGGAGAATGACGCCCGAGACAAGGTTGGAGACGATTTTTTGCAGTCCGAAGCCGAGGCCGAGGCCGATCGCGCCTGAGAGAACGGTCAGAGTCGTGAGATCGAAACCGACTGCCTGCACGCCGAGAACGAAGGCGACACCGTACAGGCCGAGCTTGGTCAGCTTGATCGAGAGCACCTTCAGCGACGGGGAGATGTCTTCGTTCTGGTTGATTCTCTTGGCGGCGGTCCTGCTCAGAACGTTGGCCAGGAACAGGAAGACCGCGATGGCCATGACCACCTGAACGACGACCAGGAGCGATATCCGCGTTGCACCGAAGTTGATCGCAACCGCGTCGAGCAACGAGTAGAAGTAATCCCAAAGGCCAAGGATTTGCAGCGTGACCACGATCCACGCGAACCCGACGGTCAGCTTGCGGAGCGACCGATTCCGGATGAGGCGGCCGGCGATTGAAATGACCAGCCAGGCGGTTGTCAGCGTTGCAAGCGCTGCGATCAGGTAACTTCGGCTGGGCCAGGTGACCTGCTGCATGATGCCGACTGTCAGCCAGATCAGGGCGACAAAGATGATTGCGTGCCAACGCCGGTTGCAGATTGCCAGAAACCGCATTTGCCACAGCGGCATTCCTTCGCGGGACCGCAACCACTGGGTAAATCCACGGGTGGCGAATCTTGAAATGACGAGGGAGATCAGGACGAGCAGAAGAATGATCCCGACCTGTGTCAGTCGATATGGTTGCAACAGCCCCATGAAGAACTGCTGGATTTCGTTGAGCAGCGTGACCGTGTCGGCGGTCACGGTCTCAAGTGGGGTCGGTTCCAGCGCGCCATCGGGGTCTACGCCCGGCACCGCTTCTGCAGGCGCCTCTTCAGTTGATGCCTCTTCGGCCAGCACGTCTGCGGTCGACAATTCTTCGACCGGCACGTCGTCGGTCGGCGTCGTCTCTGTGGGTGCCTCGTCGGTCAGCGATTCTTCGGTGGGCACCGCATCGGGTGGCGACCCGTCGGTGGGCGTCTCGTCGTTCGGAGGCTCTTCAGTTGGCACCTCATCGGGTGGCGATCCTTCTGTCGGCACCTCTTCCTGTTCGAGTTCAGAATCCATCGCTCAACCTACAACCCGGGGCCATCTTGTCCCGGCGAAAGATCCTGGCCGAATGCAATGATGTGACCGTTCGGATCCTTCAGGTCAAATTCGAGAATTCCATAGAAAGTCTCATGCGGCTCGTGGCGCAGGGTTCCCCCGGCATCGCTGAATCGCTGCGCGAGTTTTTTCGCATCATCGACATAGACATAGGCGACCGAGCCTTCGTGGGTGTCGAATTGCTCCAGTCTCTGGATTCCGATCGTCACCGACCCAAGTCCCACGATCGCAAAGAAGGCGGGTCCGTCATCGTCGCGGAAGAAGGCGTTGGCGTCGAATCCCAACATGTCGGTGAAGAACCGGGCCGTCGCATCGACGTCTCGTGACGGAATGATCGGCATTGACCGAAGCCCGGTTGCCATGGGTCATCATCCTCAGGCGGTTATCTGGTTGTCAGTGGACATTATGGCTGGAATTGCTCCCGAATGCGAGTGCCTGGCCAGCGTTGGCGGGCAAATCGGTGATGCAAGAGGTTGGCATTGCGATCGCGCCCTGGCGCAACGGTTCGTCCGTGTTCGGTAACACGCCGACCTCATGTTGGGCCGGGCCTCGGACCCGGTGATTCGAAGTGTCCGCGGAAGGCATGTCAGGTCGCGCGCGGGATTGTCTCAGACTGATCGATAGTTCGCCCCCCCACAATCAAAAGGTTGCCGAAGCAATGGTGCCGCGCGTGGAAGTCCATGCGAATGCATGCCGTGTTGTGGCCGAGTTCATCGACACTCAGGCGATCGCCTGACTCACAGTTCTATCTCTCGCAACTGCGGCCGTTTCGACAGATGATCCAGAAACAGTGCCGTTTGCGGGCATGTTGCGCCGTTTTCCACTTGCTCGAGACCATTGGCCCTTTTCTGATTTTCACGATGAGATCGCAAACCGTGAACCCGGCATCATCAGCCATCCTCATGAAGTCGCAGTGCGGCCACTGCGACCGATGGCAATTGACCATGTCGGTGATCTTCGCAAGCAGGATGCCGCGAGGTTTCAGAACGCGTTTTGCCTGTTTGAGGAAAGGGGGATAAAGATAGCTCAAGGTCCAGCCTTGTTCTTTTCCGCACTCTGCCGTTGCGCCAAAGTCTTCGTCAAATCGCTTCTTGCTCTTGTCCCGTCCTTGGGGCCCGACATGCGGAGGATCATAGACAACGGTTCCAAACACCGAATCCGGGATGCCCTCCATGACACGGTTGTCGCCGACGATCATGGTCTTGTGCTTCGGATCAATGTCCATCGACACCACTTGTCGAGGCGACCCCCTCCAAAAGCGGCCTGCATTGTACGTGGAGTCGAGGATCGGTTCAGGTGGAATCGACGGATAGAACCTCAACATGACTTCGAGAAGGTCGCGATCGCTTCCCTCCCAGACGCTGCTGATCGGCTGATAGTCCTGGCTTGTCCGATCGATCGGCCCTTGATCGCCGGAGCCTATGTACTTTTGCGCTGTATTCATGCCTTCGCCTCTATTTCGAGCTTTTCGCTCGCGCCAACGACAAACTGTCCACCCATGAAATCACCTCCCGTTGTTGAAGTTCAGGCCGCCCGCCCCGCCCGCGGTCTTCATCGTGATGCGCACTCTCCGTCACGCAGCAACTGGCATTTCCCAACCCTACTTGCGTCCGCGAGGGGATGATGAAACTCCGGGGCATGGACGTGCTCTGCACGGTCCTGAGGAATGCAAGCGCCTTGCGCAATTGTCGAACAATAAAAGAACGTTAGCCGGTCTGCAACGGCCAAAACACCAGTTTCAGGCTGAACCGTGCGAAAGAGCAGGCCTTCACGGCAATCGTTCGAAAGGGCAGGTTCAACAGTTGCGACAGCACGCGAGCGCTTTCCCCGAGTCTTGAAACTGTCGTGACCGTTGGCGCGGTTTTCGAACGCTTCATGTCGGTGTAGACCGTCAGTTGCCCCATTGGATTCCGTCGTGGCTCGATATCGTACAGGGTCGGGTGTCATGCGGCACGGAACTCTGCATTTGCTTGACGCGCGACCTTCCAAAACCGAAACCAAGCCGAAACCGGGAATGCAAAGCGATGAACAGTCTTGAGATTCTTGAACGACTGGTCGGTTTTCCAACAGTGAGCCGTCAGCCAAATCTGGGATTGATGAAGTTCGTCACGGACTACCTCGCGTCATTCGGCATCGAGAGCCGCCTTGTTTCGAAGCTGCCGAACGAACGGACCAACCTGTTCGCAACGATTGGCCCGGCCGGGCGCAAGGGGGTCATGTTGTCGGGACACACCGATGTGGTCCCGGCCGATCAACAGGGCTGGTCGGTCGACCCGTTCCTTTTGACCCGTCGCGGACATCACCTCTTTGGCCGAGGGACAGCCGACATGAAGGGGTTTGTTGCCTGCGCGGTCGCGGCCGCAGGTCGTGCCGCAAAGCGAGAGCTCGCTTCTCCGTTGCACCTCGCGCTTTCCTATGACGAGGAAATCGGCTGCATCGGCGTCAGGGATCTCATCCCGGCCATCGCTTCGACGGCATGCCTGCCCGCATACTGCATCGTGGGCGAGCCGACATCGATGGCGATCGCGACCGGACACAAGGGCAAGACGGCATATCGCGCAGTCGCGCGCGGCTTCGCAGGGCATTCGGCGCTCGCACCGCTTGCGGTCAATGCCATCCATCTCGGAACAGAACTTGTTGTCTGCGTCAAGGAAGCCCAGCGGCAACTGGCAGCATCGGGCATCAAGGATTCGAGTTATGCAATTCCGTACACGACGCTTCATGTCGGAAAGATCAACGGGGGCACGCAACTGAACATCGTTCCGGACCTCTGCACGGTGGATTTCGAGATTCGCAATCTCCCGCACGATGACCCGGACGCCATCATCAGGGATCTTCACAAGACCGTCACGCAACGCACGGCGACGGTTTGCAACAAGCACGAGGGCTGCGGAATCAGTCTCACGACCGAGTTCGGGTATCCCGGTCTGCAGACACCGGAAGACTCCGACATCGTGGCCTTCATTCGGTCCCTCGCGGAGACCGGGGAGTTGACCCGGGTTGATTTCGGGACCGAAGGCGGGCTGTTCTCGGAACACTTGGGCGTGCCGACGATCGTGTGCGGCCCCGGGTCGATGGAGCAGGGCCACAAGCCGGACGAATTTGTCACGATTGACCAGATCGCTCGCTGTGACCGGATGATGGACTCGCTGCTCGATGTTCTCGAAGCGGGTTTGTGACGATTGTCCTTTTCCGCAACGGTTCCAGACACTGTATCGGTCGCCGTGACGCGGCTCGCCATGAGCGCCGAACACACGATTTTGGTGGCCACATATTCCGGTTCGAGTTGAATTGAGGAACAATTCACCCCAGCCGAACAGGGCGTTGTTTCTGCTCGGCAGTTACCGCCAATGGCCTTGGGAATCTCGTTCAGAAGTGCATTCCCGATTGCCGAACCGACCATCACGCCGACTTGGCCGAGCGCTTGCTTTGCGCAACAGCTGCGGTCATGACCGGTGTTTCGCACACTTGCGTCGCTTCATGTTCCTGAATAGGGAATGACTCGGCCCTGCCGACTGGCGACCACCACGAAATGGCACACTGCATCCGCGCTCGTGGCGGCTCTCTGATCCTTTGATGGGCGGATGATTGGTTGTCAGTTTGACAGTGTCATGGATTGAAGACGGAGAAACCGAAGATGTCTGGACCACGAACGCTTTACGACAAGATCTGGGATGCGCATGTTGTCCACGAAGCCGATGACGGCACCTGCCTTCTCTACATTGATCGGCACCTAGTTCATGAAGTGACGAGCCCACAAGCCTTCGAAGGATTGCGGTTGGCCAACCGCAGCGTGAGGGCACCAGAAAAAACCGTCGCCGTTCCGGACCACAATGTCCCGACAACGACCGATCGGGTGAACGGGATTGACAACGAAGAGAGCCGGATTCAGGTCGAAGCGCTCGAGAAGAACGCGAAGGACTTTGGAATCGTCTATTATGACGTCAACGACATCAGGCAGGGCATTGTTCATATCATCGGACCGGAACAGGGCTGGACCCAACCCGGCATGACAATCGTGTGCGGAGACTCGCACACCGCGACACATGGCGCGTTCGGGGCTCTTGCTCACGGGATCGGCACCTCCGAGGTCGAACACGTTCTGGCGACGCAGACTCTCATCCAGAAGAAATCGAAGAACATGCTGGTCGAGATTACCGGCAGCCTGTCACCGGGTGTCACCGCCAAGGACATCACATTGTCGATCATCGGCGCAACCGGTACCGCCGGGGGCACGGGGCATGTCATCGAATACGCAGGCCAGGCCATCCGCGAGTTGTCGATGGAAGGTCGAATGACCGTCTGCAACATGGCGATCGAGGGTGGCGCGAGGGCAGGACTGATCGCGCCGGACGACAAGACGTTTGATTATGTCCGTGGTCGTCCCCACGCGCCGAAAGGCGCCCTGTGGGAAGCAGCGGAGTCGCACTGGCGCACGCTCTACACCGACGATGGCGCGAGATTCGACAAGGAAGTCACCCTTCGTGGCGACGAAATCGCGCCGGTCGTGACCTGGGGAACATCGCCCGAGGATGTCTTGCCGATCACCGGAACGGTTCCGCATCCCGACAGTTTCGAACCCGGCAAGGCAGGTGCCGTGAGACGGTCGCTCGATTACATGGGCCTGGAGCCCGGAACGCGGCTCGAGGACATCAGCATCGACACGGTGTTCATCGGTTCCTGCACCAATTCCCGGATCGAGGATCTCCGCGAGGTCGCAAAAGTCATGAGGGGCCGAAAGGTCAAGGACGGCTTGAGGGCCATGGTGGTTCCGGGATCGGGCCTCGTCAGGGCGCAGGCCGAAGAAGAGGGGATCGCCCAGCTTCTTCAGGAGGCCGGTTTCGAATGGCGCATGGCCGGATGTTCAATGTGCCTTGCCATGAACCCGGATCAGTTGAGTCCGGGCGAGCGGTGCGCGTCGACATCGAACAGGAACTTCGAGGGCCGGCAGGGCCGTGGTGGACGAACGCACCTGCTGTCGCCTGCCATGGCGGCCGCAGCTGCCATCAATGGCCGGCTGACCGACGTCCGCGAACTGGTTTGATCATTGGGACAACGAAGAGGCTCGGCAGACATGGAAAAATTTGAACCGGTTTCAGGCATCGCTGCACCCATGCCGCTTGTCAACATCGACACCGACATGATCATCCCGAAGCAGTTCCTCAAGACGATCAAGCGCACGGGACTCGGCGTCAATCTGTTCGACGAAATGCGCTACGACGATAACGGCGATGAAATCCCGGAGTTCGTGCTGAACAAACCGGCATATCGCAAGGCAGAGATTCTTGTTGCCGGTGACAATTTCGGGTGCGGGTCGTCGCGTGAACACGCCCCCTGGGCCCTGAAGGACTTCGGAATCAGGGTCGTCATCAGCACCTCTTTTGCGGACATTTTTCACAACAACTGCTTCAAGAACGGAATCCTGCCCGTGGTTCTGTCAAAGGAGCAGGTCGATGTGCTGATGGATGATGCCGACAAGGGCGAGAACGCGCGCATCACGGTCGATCTGGAATCGCAGACCGTGACCGCGGCGGATGGGACGACTTTTTCGTTCGAGGTCGATCCGTTCAAGAAGCACTGCCTGCTCGAGGGCCTCGACGACATCGGGCTGAGCATGCAGAAAATGGATGCGATCGAGACCTTCGAGAACGAAGCCCGATCACGAACACCCTGGATCTGAGCGCACTTTCAGGGTCCCAGGCCAGGACCTTGATTTCTGCCTGCGCGTTCCGGGATTGGCAAGCGCTGGCGGAGCCGCCTTGAAGGGGCGCGGACAAAATGGAGAGCATGATGAGACCATCTCTTTTGATTCTGGCCGGCGACGGCATCGGACCGGAGGTCATGGAGCAGGTCAAGCGGGTGATTGCCTGGTTCGAGGATCGCAGGGGGATCGGCTTCGATGTGTCCGAGGCGTTGCTGGGCGGCGCATCTTACGACGTGCACGGGACTCCGCTGACTGACGATGTCATGAACGAGGCCGATCAGGCCGATGCGGTTCTGCTGGGCGCCGTTGGGGGTCCGGCCTATGACGATCTCGATTTCTCGCTCAAGCCCGAACGCGGATTGCTGCGCCTGCGCAAGGAGATGGATCTCTACGCAAACCTCCGTCCGGCGCAGTGTTTCGATGCGCTGGCCGACCATTCGACCTTGAAACAGGAGGTCGTGGCGGGTCTCGACATCCTGATCGTGCGCGAACTGACGTCGGGCGTCTATTTCGGCGAACCTCGCGGCATCATCGAGGACAACGAAGGCGGACGGATCGGAATCAACACCCAAAGATACACCTCCTCGGAGATACAGCGGGTCGCGCGGTCCGCGTTCGAACTGGCACGTCGCCGCAACAACCGTGTGTGTTCCATGGACAAGGCAAATGTCATGGAATCTGGGGTGCTGTGGCGCGAGGAGGTCGACGCGATCCATGCCAGCGAGTATCCCGATGTGGAACTCTCGCACATGTATGCGGACAATGGCGCCATGCAGCTGGTTCGGGACCCGAAACAGTTCGACGTCATCGTGACCGACAATCTCTTTGGCGACATATTGTCCGATTGTGCGGCGATGTTGACGGGCTCGCTGGGCATGTTGCCGTCAGCTTCGCTCGGTGAGGTGACCGAGAGCGGGCGTCCCAAGGCGCTGTATGAACCGGTGCACGGATCGGCGCCCGACATTGCAGGCCAGGGCGTTGCAAATCCTCTCGCATGCCTGCTGAGTTTCGCGATGGCGCTCAGATATTCCTTTGACCAGGGTTCGGAAGCGGCCCGACTCGAACAGTCGATCGAGGCCGTTCTGGCACAAGGCATTCGGACCCGTGATCTGATCCAGGGGACAGACGACGTGCAGCCTGTTTCGACCACAGAGATGGGCGATGCGGTCATTTCGGCGCTTGAGGAGAGCCTTTGAGGCGACCACATTCCGGTTCGCTGGATCCCACGTCACGAATGACTCCATGGAGACTCGCCGCCGCCAACGGACGGGGTTGTTCATCTCACGGCAGTTGAACTGGCCTTGTCGCGGTTGCGCTTCCCGTGAGATGATCATGCGCGAAAAGAATTCGCGTTCGCTCAGGAGGGTGCCATGAACCAAATCAGCGACACGCCGAGACTGACACTCGGAATCGAGGAAGAGTATCTGATCGTTGATACTGAAACCCGCGATCTGGTTCGTGAACCGGATCCAGCGTTCATGGACACCTGTCGGGAACTCTCAGGCGATCACGTCACGAATGAATACCTGCAGTGTCAGGTTGAAGTCGGCACACCGCCTGTGGCGACAATCGCCGAAGCCCGGCAATCACTCGCCGGTCTTCGCGAGGCCGTCAGCACCTCAGCCAAAAAGTTCGGTTATGCGCCGATAGCGGCCTCCACGCATCCGTTTGCCAAATGGCGCGAACAGACTCACACCCGCAAGGAACGTTACGATGTCTTGCGCATGGACCTTGGTCAGACGATCCGGCGAATGCTGATTTGCGGAATGCACGTGCATCTGGAAATCGAGAACCGCGAACTCAGAATCGATATCATGAACCAGGTCACGTATTTCCTGCCGCATCTCCTGGCTCTGTCTTGCTCATCGCCGTTCTGGGAGGGCGAAGACACTTCGCTTTCGTCCTATCGGTTATCGGTCTTCAGTTCACTGCCGCGATCGGGACTTCCGGATCAGCTGGTCTCCTACGGCGAGTACGAACGACTCGTTGCGCAGCTCGTTGGCGCCGGGTGCCTGGAAGACGCATCCAAGATTTGGTGGGACATTCGCCCGTCAGCCAAGTTTCCGACGCTTGAGCAAAGGATCACCGATGTCTGCAGCCGCCTGGATGACGCTCTGTGCGTCGCGGCGACTTACCAGTCATTGGTGGCGTTCTTGCTGACGCTCCGATCCGGCAACCAGCGGTGGCGCCAGTACCCGTCGACCCTGATCGAGGAAAACCGCTGGCGTGGCCAACGGTACGGGACCAAAGGGATGATGGTCGATCACGGCAAGGCCAAGCTGGTTCCTTACAAGGACCTGGCAGAGGAACTAATGGAACTGCTCGGCGAGGGCGCCAAAGAGCTGGGGTGCGAGAACGAGCTGCTGCACATGCGCAAGATCGTTCAGGACGGAACCTCTGCCGATCGGCAACGCCGGGTACGAGAGGATGCACTTGACGCAGGAGCCACCTCCGAAGAGGCCATGCGAAACGTCGTCGATCACTTGGTCGCCGAGTTTCTGGAGGGTGTGACCGACGCCTGAATCGGGCTTGTTTTTTGAGGACCACGGCCTTAGATGTCTCGGTCTCGCAAGAGAAATTCGGAGTGTAGCTCAGCCTGGTAGAGCACTGTCTTCGGGAGGCAGGGGTCGTGAGTTCAAATCTCGCCACTCCGACCAATGGATCAGGTACTTGCGATTTCCATGCTGCCTGATTCGGGCGGGTGCCGATTCATGAGGGCGTGAAGGCGTTGTCCCCGCGAGTTCCCATGGGCAGCGACCGTACTGAGCGCTCGCCGCGCTGTCCCATCAACTCGCCCGTGTTGTCGTTCGGTCCCAACGGAGAGCGCGGTGCGGAGCATTTCGCGCGACGCGCTGAGTCTTCGAGGCGCCGCGGCTGAACGAGGTCGATGTCGGGAGCGGGCTGGACAACGGGCCCACAACCAATGCACGCTGCGGCAGCCGACCCCCTTCCGGTCTCTCACGATGGCTGCCCTGGTCGATGGACGAAAACAGTCGCCAAAAACTCGCGGCCCCGCGGTGACATCGGACGACACTGTCGCGTGACGTCATTGCTGTCGAGGCTTCACCATCGGTGAGCTGATGCTGATGTCGGAGCTGGCCGTGTCCTCCCCGCAGCGGTCACAAGACGGCCTTGCGTGCCATCTGCTGGGTCAAGCCAGACGGCGAACTCAAGATCAGGATGGCAGAGGTCACCATGCCCAAGAAGCATCGGGGCGGGATTGTCACCCTGCCGCCGGCGTGATCGGGATCATTGTCGTCCAGGCCCTCGGCATTCGGTCCAGAGACCGGTTCGCCGATTGCGTCGATGTCGCCGGGCTGACACGCGGCACAACTTTTTGCCCGCACTGATTGAACCGCCCGTCGAAGCTGGTGCCTCCATGCAACGATGTGGAGAGAGTCCGGATGGATGGTCCAATTTCGGAACAACGCATGGCAGCGGCTGCTGTGATGCCGGGAGAGACAGCGCCCAACCGAAAAACGCAGGTGATCGTGCCGGAGCCGCACTTCAGACCTGCTGGGCGGCTTGTTTTCAATTCCACGTGCATCTTGTTGTAGGTCTAGACCTTTGACGATCGGAATACGGTCATGAAGCGCAACCTTCAGTCAATGCGCCAGCAAGACGTGCCCCTGCACGCGGAAGTCGCTGCGGTCTTGCGCCACCAGATCCTTTACGGGGACTTGCCCTACGGATCAAAACTCCCGGCTTTGAGGGAACTGACTGAAACCCTTGGCGTGGCCCGCATGACGATCATTCAGGCAATGAACACGCTCGAGGACGAAGGCCTGATCGAACGTTATTCCGGGCGTGGAACCTTTGTGCAGAAGGTCTGCGTGCCGGAACGGTACAAACTGCAGATGCATGCTGAGATCTCGCAGATCTATGCGATGGTGTCGCAGCTTCAAGTGGATGTGAAAGGCAAGAATGCCGCTGCGGAGAATGTCCAGATCGAGGATCGTGCCTATCGGTTGATCAAGCGGACTCACTTGATGAACGGCAAGCCATTTTGCCAAGTTGCGGTGCATCTGGACCAGGCGGTCTTCGATCTGGCACCCGAACGTTTCCTGTCTGAAATTGCTGTCAGCGTGCTTGAAGATCTGGGCGTCGAGGTGATCTCGGCGAAGCAGAAAATCACGATTTCCTATGCTGATTTTGATCTGGCAGCGTCACTGGGCATCCAGGTGAACTCGGCGGTTTTCCGAGTGGTACGCCAGTTCTTTGATGAATCCGGCAACATGATCTATTCCGCGCTGCTCGTCTATCCTGGTGACCTGCTTGAGCTTGAAATTGACTTTGCGTTGCCGATGAAGTCCAACCGAGAGAGTTCGAACACTGCCTCTTCCCGACTTTGCTCCTCAGGCAGGACCAAGTTCCAAGACTAATGCGGGCTATGCAACCCGTGTCATTGCCGCCGAGGAACCGTCCTTGGTTGCCGCCGCAGTGACGTCGGGGATGCTCGCTTCCGTTGGAGCAGGCTTTCCACCCACGACTTGCGAGACCCGAAATCGAGCAGTCGAAGAAGCCGTTTTCTTGGGCGATCGGCTTTGGCATGATCCGGTTCCGGCGATTGTGACATTCTCAACCCGGGTCGGGGTGCGAAGCTGCCATGCAAGTCGAGATGTCATCCGTTGATGATGCCACCGTCGATGTTGATGACCTGACCGGTGATGTAAGAAGCGTCTTCGGACAAGAGAAATGCCACCGTTCCCGCGATTTCAGAAGGTTCACCGAATCGTGCCATGGGTATGCTCGACAACAGCGCTTCCTTGCCGCGTGCCGCAATTATCTTGTCTGACATCGGCGAGTTTATGATGCCAGGGGCGATGGCGTTTGAACGGATGCCCCTATGACCCAATTTGCGTGACAATGCGCGGGTGAGTCCGACGATTGCCCCTTTCGCCATCGTGTAGGCGATGCCATCGATGTTGCCTCGGTTGAAGCCGAGCGACGACGCAAAAACGAAGGAGCTTCCGTCTGGCATTCTTGGCAGTACGGCCGACACGAGATCATAGGCATTGCTTGCGTTGTTCTGAAGGGTCTCGTCATAGACACTGCGACTCGCCGACGTCAGATCATGTGCCACGAAAATGCCGGCCATGTGGACCAGTGCTTCGACCCGGTCGCCAGCGCCGACCAGTCCCAATTGGCAGTCGACGAAATCAGTCAAACGAGATTCCGCAAAGGTTGTGTCGTCGGACAACTCGTCAGCAAGCGACTTGAGCCGGCCCGCGTCAACATCCACGAGGTGCAGTCGCCATTTGTCACGCGACAGCCGCTTTGCGACCTGCGTTCCGATCACGCCGGTGGCCCCGGTGATCACCACGGTCTTCTTGCTTTCCGTGCTCATGCTTTCGGCCCCTCCTTTTGTTCATGGCTGCTGCCCTGCGCCGCCATTCGGCTCCCGAACTCGATGCGTTCCTGAAGTCGTTTTCGAAAATCGGGGTTGCCAATCGACATCGCGATGCTGTCTGCCGCACACGCAAGGGAGGCGGTCCCGATGGCGTTGATGCCGACGTAAACCGTTATCTGGAAACGATTTCAAGCAGAACTTGCCAGCACGCCGAAGAGGTCGGGCCGCTCCACAAAAAGCATGAATCCTCCATTCAGTCTCTCGAAGCGATGTCGGTTTGGCCTTTCGCGTCACGAAAAAGCAAGGCAGCGGACGGCCAATCGCTGGCCCCTTGTGCGCGTTTCCGCTCGACCGGGCGGACGCTGCCTCGTTCGTGCTTCCTGAGTTGCCCTGGCAATCCGGCAAGCGGCGACGCTTGAGCGGGTTTGCCGCATGCTCGCCGCATGCGCCATTCCAATGGTGACAAAACATCGAAACCCGACGAAACTCAACGCCCTTGAATGAGCGTGGCCGGACCGAGCGATCCAGCCCGCGCACCATGCTGGAAGGCCGCTCGAGAAACGGATGCACGAGTCGTCAGAATCGCGGACGTTTTCGGTCGGACAGGCCGATTTTCGGACGAAGTCCGGGCGCGACCTGAAACGTGCTTGACAAACCCGCATTCTTGAATAAAGGTTTAGACATCTAGCCCTTTGCACGGCTTGATGCAAAACTGGGAGATTTCCATGAACAAGCTAACCAAACTCGTTGCAGCCGTTCTTGCAACGTTGAGTGTCAGTGCAGGTGTCGCGCTGGCCGAATATCCGGAGAAACCGATCACGGTCGTCGTTTCGTTTGCCGCAGGCGGCAATGCCGACATCCTCGCGCGCCTGTCAGCCGAAGCCATGAGCGTGGAACTGGGTGTTCCGATCAACGTGATCAACAAGCCGGGCGGGGCACACATTCCGGCCACGATGAGCGTCGTGGAGGCGCCGGCCGATGGCTACACCATTTTCAACTGGTCACCGCCCAGCTTCATGGTCGTTCCGCTGACCAGGGCCGTGCCGTACAACGTCAAGGAAGACTTCACGCCGATCTACGCCCTGGCAACGGCATCCAACGCCCTCTACGTGCGCAAGGACAGCCCTTACAACACGTTCGAGGAATTCATCGAGGGTGCCAAGGCCGAAAAGCTGAGCATGGGTGTCAACAACCTGGGCGCGCCACCAAACCTGAGCGCGGTCCAACTTGCTTCCGAGTTCGGTCTTGAATTCAAGACCATCGCCTTGAAAACCGTCCCTGCGACCATGACCGGACTGATCGGCGGACAGGTCGATGTAGCCGTCGGTCAGGTTGCATCCTTCAATGCGTTCAAGGACGACGTTCGTCCTCTGATCATTCTGGACAACAACCGCCAGCCATACTTCGAAGATCGTTTGCCCGGTATCCGTACAGTTGGCGAAGCGTTTCCGGGGAAAGAGGCCGGCGTTTGGGTTCGTGGTGGATTTGCCGTCAAGTCGGGCACTCCTCAGGAAATCGTGGACCGACTTGTTGCGGCATCGGCAGTGCTGAACACGCCCGAGTTCATTGCCAAGGTTCCACCTGGAATTGACACTGAGTATGTTTCGGGCGCAGCCGTGTCCGACCTGATTCAGGAAGGTGTCGACCTCTACGCTCCGATCCTCGACGGTCTTGGCTTGTTGCACAAGTGACCTCGCATCAACTTGCGCCGCCGGCTCGGCGGCGCAGGACCCCATCCCGATTTCATTGTCAAAGGAGTCGTCATGCTGTCTCAGCGACTGGCAAACATTGCCTTCATGGTGTTGGTGCTCGGACTGTGCGCATACTTGGCGGTTCTGGCGCAGGGTTTTCAAGCTGCAGGACTGCTGGCGAGTTCAGGACTTCCGTCGAGTTTCTTTCCGCATCTCACGCTCGGCTTCATGGCCGTTTGCGCGGTGGGCGTACTGGTCACGTATGTCTCAAAGGGCAAGGCGGACGACAAGGAGGCCGAGAACGTCTACGATGAACCTGCTGAGGCGCGACGCGGACTCCTGACGCTCGTCGCCGTGATCATCGGCTACTTCATCTGGCAAATTTTCGGATACATTCCAATGGCCGTCTTCCTCGCGGCTGCCACCGGGCTTGCAATGGGGGTTCGCAGCCCGATCATCTACGTCTCTGTCTACCTGATCTTCGGGTGCGTCTACGTGATCTTCACTCAAGTCCTGGGGACGCAATTCTGATGTTTGAAGCTGCTGCAATCGCGTCCGCATTCTCGAATCTTGCCGATCCTTTCACGTTGCTTCTGCTGGTCGGCGGAATCGTCCTCGGCCTTGTCATCGGCATTCTGCCGGGCTTGGGTCCGCCCATCGCGATCGCCCTGGCGCTCCCGTTCACCTTCTACATGGATGCGGTTCCGTCACTGATCCTGCTCTTGGCAATTTACAACGCTGCCATCTATGGCGGGTCAATTTCCGCCATTGCCGTCGGGATACCAGGGACCGGTGCGGCCATAGCCACCGTCCAGGACGGCAACGCGATGTTCAAGGCTGGCAAGGGCGGCGAAGCCCTGGGACTGTCTCTCGCAGGTTCGATCATCGGCGGTCTTGTGAGCGTCGTCTGCCTGACCTTCATCGCGCCGATTCTGGCGCAGGTGGCCATCAAGTTCGGACCACGCGAATTTCTGGCAATCAGCGTTTTTGGCGTCGTCGTGGTCGTGCGCGTTGCTGGGGCCAACATCTTCAAGGGCCTGTTGGTGGGCGCTCTCGGCATCTTCCTGACGACCTGGGGGCTGGACGAGCTGAACGGTGCTGAACGATATACATTTGGCACTTATCACCTGTATGAAGGCATCCCGCTGGTTCCATTTCTCGTGGGTCTGTTCGCAGTCTCCGAAGTTCTGATTGGCGCGGAAAAAGCGTTCAGGAAGGTCAAGTTCGATCAGACGAGCTTGACGGTAAAGCTGCCAGGAATGCAGACCCTGAAGCGACTCAAGGGCAACCTTGCGCGGTCTTCGCTGCTGGGCACAATCATCGGGATCATTCCAGGCGAAGGCGCGGCAGTCGCGGCGTTCTTCGCCTATTCCGAGGAAAAACGCCGGTCTAAAGAACCAGAAAAATTCGGCACCGGACACCCGGAAGGCATCGTCGCGCCGGAAACCGCCAACAATGCGACCGTCGGTGGGGCGTTGATCCCGACGCTGACACTGGGGGTGCCGGGCAGTCCAGCAGCGGCCGTTCTGCTGGGCGCATTCCTGATCCAGGGGCTTGCGCCGGGACCGACCCTCTTCGACGAGCGGCCCGACCTCATGTTCTCGTTGTTCATCGGTCTCTTCATCATCAACATCCTGCTTTTGTTCATCGGTCTTGTCACGATTCGGTTCGCGGCAAAGCTCATCATGGTGCCGATGACGGTGATTGTACCCGTCGTGCTGCTGCTGAGCGTAACGGGCATCTATGCGGTGTCGAACAGCCTCTTCAACGTGGGCGTGCTGCTGGCTTCAGGTGTCCTTGGCTACGTGGTCCGAAAACTGGGCTATTCGATTGCACCGCTGTCGATCGGCTTCGTTCTCGGGCACATACTTGAAAACTCGCTGCGCCAGTCAATCACGATAGCGGACGGCAGCATTGCCGAGTTTCTCAACACGCCGATCGGTCTTTGCATATATGCGGCGCTCATCCTGACGATTGTCTGGGGGCCTGCCATGTCCTGGATCAAGGGCCGGAGTGCTGGAAAGGTCGAGGACTCGTGAGTGACCGGCCGAACATCCTGCTGATCTATGCGGATCAGATGCGCTACGACGCAATGGGTTGCGCAGGCAACCCGGTGATCAAGACGCCGCAGATCGATCGGCTGGCGAGAGAAGGTGTGCAGTTCACCGAAGCCTACACGTCCTACCCGATCTGTTGCCCTTTTCGAGCCTCGGTCATGACAGGGAAGTACGCCCAGGGTCACGGGATGGTTCAGAACCATTTCCCGTTGCGAGGAGATCAGAATTTCCTTGGGGAATTGATGAAGCAAGCGGGCTATCGCACAGGATACATCGGCAAGTGGCACCTGGAAGGAGGGCCCAAACCCGGCTTCGTCCCACCGGACCGGCGTTTCGGCTGGGACCACTTCATCGGCTTCAACCGGGGCCACGACTACATGTCGTCGATCTACTATGACGACGAGGGTCAAGCCTACCATTCGTTGCGTTATGAACCGGACTATCAGACGGACCAGCTGATCGACTTTATCGGGGATGCGGCCAACGCAGAAGATGGCAAGCCCTGGATTGGCTATGTCAGCTACGGTCCGCCCCACTTCCCGATGGATATTCCGGACTACCTGCGCGACGTGTACAGCCCGGACGAAATACCGCTCCCGCCGGGTGTGCCGAACATGGAGCTGCAGCGTCGCTTCCAGCGCATCCGCAACGAGGTCTGGTGCGGCGGAGATCCCCGGTCAGGCCACACAAGTCACGCGCGTCATGACACGATCCCGAAAGGAGAGCCGGAGACCGAAGAGGACATTCGCAGGTTCATCGCCGAATACTACGGCATGATTCACAACATCGATTTCAACGTGGGTCGCATCCTGAACGAGCTGGACCGACAGGGCGTGGCAGACAACACGGTCGTGATGTTTTTCTCGGATCACGGGGACATGTGCGGCCAGCACGGTCACTACTGCGGTATCAAGAACCAGGCCTATCGTGCTGCCATGCACGTGCCTTTCATCGTGCGATATCCGGCACGGTTTTCACCGAAAAAGTCGGGTGCAATGATCGATGTCGGTCCGGACATGATGCCGACCTTGCTGGAGATCGTGGGGGCGGAGATCCCGGGAGATATCCACGGTGAGAGCTATCTCAGGGTGCTCGACGGAGAGACGGATGTGGCACGTGGCGAGATCTGGTACCAGGTCTTTACCCAGACCGGCGGCAATCAGCATGAATTCGCGCCCTTCGGCGAACGCGGGATCCGTACCAAGGACTGGCTCTACATGCGGCACAAGAATGAACGCGTGCTGCTTTTTGACGAACGCGCCGACTATCACGAACAGAACAACCTGGTGGACGACCCGGCCTACGAGTCACTCATGGATGATTTCGATGCGCGCATCGACGCGCACATGAAAGCGACCGGAGACGATTGGGACATGGCGGCGGACTTTCCGCCGCCAGATTGGATCACGCACGCCCAAGCCAAGGTGTTCCTCGAGAAAGAGCTACTGCCAAGCGCGATCGAGGTTCCCTGACCGGGAGCCTGTTCAAGCGAGAAACTCAGGTGGGCTACGCAGGCAAGGCCGTTTCGGCGGGCCAGATGGCGAGATGACGGAGTCAGGAATGAAGATCGCTGGCGAGAACGTTTTGATCACCGGTGGATGCGGCGATATCGGAAGAGGGATTGCACGCGCTTTTCTCGATGAAGGCAAGCGCGTGACGCTTGTCGATTTGAACACCGAACCGGGATCGAAGCTTGAGGCCGATCCCGATCGGCTTCGGTTGATCGAACTCGACTTGGCCGATGCGGTGGCCACGGAGGAGGCGCTTCGTCCGCTGGCCTGCTCCGATGATGCGCCCGATGTCCTGATCAATGGCGTCGGCTGGTCGCCCAAGTACAATGCCAAGGGCGAGTTTTGGAAGACTTGGGAAATGCCGGTCGAGCACTTCAAGGCGGTGGTCGATGTCAATCTGACCTCGGTCTTTCAGTGTACCGGTCTGTTCATACCCGCCATGCTGAAGCGCGGCCACGGACGCATCATCAACATTTCCTCGTTGGCTGCGCGCATCGGAGGCGATGTCGCGCCGGTGCATTATGTCTCGGGCAAGGCCGGTGTGCTCGGGTTGACCAAGGTCGTTGCGCGCGAGTTGAGCGGCACGGGTCTGACCATCAACGCTGTCAACCCGGGCCGGATCGATACGCAGATGATCAAGGACGTTCCTGACGAGGTCAATCAGGCCATCGCCGCCAACACCCCGATTGGGAGGCTTGGCTTGCCGGAAGATGTCGCGAAGGCCTGCCTGTATCTCGCCTCAGATCTTGCCGACTTTCTGACCGGCACGACAATCGAAGTGAACGGCGGCCTTTACGTCGGTCCCTGAATTCCGATTTGCCCCGCTTTGGCGGGATTGAAGGAGACCACATGCCCACTGAAGGCGCCCGAACGTTGAACGGCGGCGAAGCGATCGTCGAGATGCTGAGCAGGTTTGACGTCGACATGATGTTCGGCCTGCCGGGTGAACAGACCCATGTGCACGACGCCATCTTTCGGCGCAACGATGTCAGGCATTTCCTTGTGCGCCACGAGCAGGCAGCTTCCAAAATGGCCGACTCATACGCCCGCTCGACAGGCAAGGTTGGGGTTTGCGACGCGACAGTCGGTCCCGGCGCGACCAACCTGATCGCGGGCATCGCCGAAGCGTTCATGTCCGGAATTCCTGTCGTTGCAATCGTCTCGGACGTTCGAGCCGACTGGCGGGGCCGCGACAGTTTCCAGGAAATCGATCAGGTCACGCTCTTTCGGTCGATCACCAAGAAGACGATCTCTGTCGACCACATCGAACGGATTCCGGAGTTCATCAAGCGCGCCTTTCAGATTGCCACGACTGGGCGGCCCGGACCCGTGCTGTTGAGCTTTCCCATGACCACGCTTCGTGCGTCTCATGACTTTTCCGAGGACGACCTTCGGGTAGATACCCGTTACGCCCGGTGGCCCGCGAACCGCACCCTGCCGCCAGAAAGAGAGATCGATGCCGCGATAGACCTGCTGTTGGGTGCTGAACGGCCGATGTTGCTTGCCGGCGGCGGCGTCATGGCCTCCGGCGCCATGTCCGAGGTGCAGGAACTGGCGGAATTGCTCGGTCTGCCGGTGGCCACGTCCTACATGGGCAAAGGCTCGATCCCCGAGAACCACCCGCTGGCGTTGGGCACCTACGGCGTGCTCGGGCGGCCAGCGTCGAACGAATTCATCTTGAAGGCCGATTTCGGGCTTGCCCTCGGAACGCGGTTCAACAACGTGGTCACTGCAGCCTGGCAGATTCCGGCCAAGCACACGAGACTCGTCCAGGTCGACATCGAGCCGACGCAGGTGGGCCGCAATTATCCGGTGGAACTCGCGCTGACAGGCGATCTCAAGTCGGTGCTCCGTGCAATGCTCGACAAGCTGAAGTCCGATCCTCGCGTGAAACCCAGGTCAGCGCAACGCGAAGAGGTCTCCGCCCTTGCCGCCAAGTGGCGCAAGGAAAAGGGTATCGAGTCCGACCTGGCGCGGGACATGTCATCCAAACCGGTTCATCCGATCCAGGTCATCCGCGCCATGCGTGATGCAATGGGTGATGAGGACGTTCTGGTTTGTGACAGTGGCTTCAACCAGATCTGGGGTGGCCAGTATTTCGAGGTGCGCAGCCCGGGTCGCAACTATCTGGGCCCTCGCGGGTTTGGAGTCATGGGTTATGCCACCCCGGCTGCAATCTCGCGGGCATTGACGACGCCGACACAGAATGTCGTCTGCCTGACTGGCGACGGCGGATTTGCGATGGTCATCCAGGAGTTGGAGACCGCGACCCGTAGCGGTGCCAATCTGACCATTGTCGTGATGAACAATTCGAACATGCAGTTCATTCGCGACAACCAGCGGCTGCTGTTTGACGGACGCTACATTTCGACCGAGTTCTCCGAATTGGACTATGCTGCCATTGCGCGCGCCTTTGGCTGTCATGGCATCCGCGTCGACGTCAGCGGTGATCTGGACGCTGCCTTTGCCGAGGCGTTTGCCCACCCAAAGCCAACAGTGATTGACGTGCGCATCGACGAAGTCGCCACCCCCGACCGCACCAGTCTGCAGACGATCAAGTGACAACGGAACGGCGAAATGACTTGGGATGCACCACGATTGGGAAGTGCAACCGTCATTGCCGACGGAGCGCGTGGCATCGGCCGCTCGACCATGGAGCGATTTGCCCGAGAGGGGTCCGACAATTCAATTTCCGCCGGCGCCGCCGGCTTGGCGCCCATTCGGTCGGCCCCACGGTAGTGAATTCCGGCACCCCCGAACATGCCGCCTGTGTGACCTGTTAGGCCATGGAACAACTGGCCCAGATCGACTCGCCTTCCGGCTTCAGTCGGGCGATCACCATCGATCGCATCGACCTGTATCCATTGCGTGCATCGGGCGGTGTCAGCCCGTCCATGGCGCTGGGCGTGATGCCAACGCGGCCAGGACTTCTTGTTGCCATCGTTGACACGCACGGATGCACGGGATGGGGTGAAGTTTGGGCCAATTTCCCGCCCCGGGCGAACCTCCATAAGGCGCATTTGATCGAGGACGTGCTGGCTCCGAAACTTGCCAAGTTCTCGTACACGGACCCAAGGGAAGTCGAACTATTCTTGCGCAGTTCTCTCGGCGTCTATTTTCTGCACATCGGCCAGGAGCGCGTGTTCGATCACATTCTGGCGGGCCTCGACGTTGCACTGTGGGACCTCGCATTGCGCAGCGCGGGCCGCAGTTTCGCAGCACACGTGCAGACCCCCGCAAAAGCCAGGTGTTATGCGAGTTCGATCAACCGCAACGAGCTCGAGAGAGGGATCAGTGAACACGCCGCGATGGGTCAGGCTCATTTCAAGTTGAAACTGGGTTTTGGTGATGAAGGCGACCTGGCATTTGTCGAAAGGGCGGCTGGGCTGTGCCCCGAAGGTGCCGCCTTGATGGTCGACAGCAATCAGAGCTGGTCCGTTAGCAAGGCAAAATCCATGCTCTCCAAGCTGGAAGAATTCGACTTGCTGTTTGCCGAAGAACCCATCGCCGCAAATGCTCCACTGAGTGCTTGGGAGCACTTGGCGACATCGTCGTCCATTTCATTGGCTGCCGGCGAGAACGTCTACGGATTGGAGAATTTCCGTTCAATGGCCGACGCTGGGGTGGGTGTGTTGCAACCCGATGTTGCCAAATGGGGCGGAATCACCGGTGCCCTGGAACTTGCCCGATCGCTTCCAGGTGACGTGGAGCTTTGGCCCCATTTCATGGGCACTGCAGTTGGACAGATGGCAGCGCTCTCGGTTACGGCCGCAGTCGGGAACCGTTCGGTTTGCGAGATCGATGTGAACGCCAATCCGCTTCGCACCGAACTTTGCGGCGATGCCCTTTCGATTTGTGGCGGGTCGGTCCCGTTGCCAAGCGCGCCAGGGCTGGTTCTGCCGCCCGACCCTAATGTATTGGCCTCTGTCACCGAAAGCTGAGCCATGTGGACCGGATCTTCGAAATCGCTGTTATTCTCGCGATACCAGCTGACACGACAGCCCTTCGTGGCACAGTCGTCGCACACATCGATTTCGCGGGAATTCCGGCCCTCTCCGGCATTGGGACGATGTCGAACCTGACGGGCCTTGTCATCCTTGCCGCCCCGACCAATCCCGGAAATGCAACGCTAGAGTGCACTCTTGCCCCGATTCTCGACATCGGCTGGCGTGGAGTGAGCCAACTGGCAATCACTTGGAGGGTTTTCGCGAAATGCTCCAAGAAAGGATGTCCGATTCAGCTGTTCTTCGGAAGCAGGCTTGAGATCAGACAGGAAACTCGCGTTCCGGAACTTCATCCGGGCCTGATCCGGGAACTGGCATGGCTTGGGAGGGGTCGGCCGGCTCGACGCCGCAACCGGGCGTCCGGTAAACCGAATTCCGTCCAGCACCCATGTGTCCAATCTGAAGTTGGGCTTCTCCTTCGGTTATGGGTCACGGAATTGGGGCGTCGCCGAGGAAAAAGGTCAACACAACGCTCGTTGGTACGTGGCTCTCTAGCTTGACACCGGCGGCGACCGCCAAACGGTCCTAGCGGGAGACTTCGGGCTTCCGGCTACCAGCCGTGTCTGCAATGACAGGACAGCAACGTGGTTCATCCCGATTGCATGATCGAGCCAAAGGCTCTCATGGCGACTGAAATCCGCGCCTGTGCATGTGCCTGCCTTTTGTATGGCCCGTTGGGATCAAGGGCGACATTCCTGTCAGCAAACTCCTTGATCAGTTTGAGAAAAAGCGAGTACTAGATCAGGCTTGTTTTCCCTGAAGAATTGGTGCCGAACGATCCCGCTATCAAGCCAAGCCGGATATCGGCCGACTACCAAAAATTGAAATTCCGCACTTCCGGACGCGTGAACATGCTTTGGATGCATGGTGGTCTTGCTAGAAACTCAAGGCAACCTCGGACACTGAAAAAGCTATCTGCTGCGAGTGTCGAGGGGTCGACTTACGGTACGGTTGGCTCACTCGAAGGCTCAACGACACTCAACCATGCACCCGTCGACCTGCGGAGAGTTGTGCAGGTGTTGCCAATCCATGACGCTGGCGGCAGTCATGACGATGTGCTCGCGCCTCGGGACAGGCCACCCTGTGGCTGGGCTCTCATGTTTTCCTGCACTCAAAAGAACGGAGGCTGCACCTGACGAGTTCATGCGAAATGTCGTCGATCACCTGATCGACGAGTTCCCAGAAGGCTCGAAGGATCGACCGATGCCTGAAACGGGCTTGTTTTTTTCCGATCCCGATCCTAGACGGTTGCCTTGCAAAAAACACTGCGGAGTGTAGCTCAGCCTGGGAACACATTGTCTTCGGAAGGCAGGCGTTGTGAATTCGATTGTCGCCAGATCGGTCGGGCAAAAGTGACCCGTCGGGTTTCCCTGCATGACATCAACGACAGTTGTTGCCACTGCCGGAATTGATTTGCATCGGCGGGATTGTCTGCGACAGAAACAAGTTCTTCCTGTAGATCCCACAGAGGTCGAGCATTGAACAAGAAGCGTGACATAGACCTGATTGACGAACTGAGATCTTGTCCGACCGAGACATCTTGGCTGGAGTTCAAGGTTAATCAAGAAGATCAAAACCAGATCGGGAAGTTGGTGTCGGCTTTGTCCAATGCAGCACGGTTGGACGGCAAAGAGACAGCGTTTCTTGTTTGGGGAATCGAGAACTGCACGCACAATGTGGTCGGAACAAGGTTTGATCCGTCGTCAAAAAAGGTCGGAAACCAAGTCTTTGAACTGTGGCTCAGGAACAAGCTGAGCCCGGCTCCTGCACTTCGGTTTCGTTCTGTCGAGCATCCGGACGGGAGGCTGGTGTTGCTCGAGATTCCGGCGGCCTCAATGGCACCGACAGCCTTCGACAGTACGCCATATATTCGGGTAGGAAGCGCGACCCCGAAATTGGCCGATGATCCGCATCGGTACCAGGCTCTGATTGAAAAGATGCGTCCGTACAGTTGGGAGACTGGAGTGGCCGCACCATATTTGACATCCGAAGATGTTCTCCGGCTACTGGACTTTCGTTCCTATTTCGAACTGACTGGACAGACTGTTCCGGAGTCTCGCGACACAATCTTGAAGACACTGGCGTCTGATCGCCTGATCCAGCAGGATGTGGGTGCGCGTTGGAACGTTCTGAACTTGGGAGCAATACTTTTTGCAAATGATGTCCGCGGATTCGGCAGTAGTCTGGCGAGGAAAGGTGTCCGGTTCATTCGCTATGATGGAAATGATCGGACGGCTCGAGTGACGCACCGACATGACGAGTTGAAGGGCTATGCCAATGGTTTTGAGGGCTTGCTGAACTACATTAACGGACTGATTCCTCAAAATGAGCGCATTGGTGAAGTCTTCCGGCAGGCACATCCCCTGTTTCCAGCCCTTTCTGTTCGTGAGCTTGTTGCAAACGCCTTGATTCACCAGGACATGACGGTTGGCGGTTCGGGACCACTTGTCGAACTGTTCTTGGATCGTATCGAGATTTCAAATCCGGGTTCACCCTTGATCGAGACCAATCGCATGGTCGATCATCCGCCTCGCTCGAGGAACGAGAGACTGGCTCATCTGATGCGTCGCATGAAGATGTGTGAGGAGCTTGGAAGTGGTCTGGACAAGGTCTTTGCAGAAGTTGAGTTTCTGCACTTGCCTGCCCCTCTGCTGAAAGCCTCAGAGACTGCAATGCAGGTCGTGATGTACGGCCCCCGGTCATTTGCCGAGATGAGCAAGGATGAAAGGGTGCGGGCTTGCTATTGGCACACCGTGTTGAAGTACGTCTCAGGTGACCGGATGAAGAACTCTACTCTGCGCGGAAGACTGGGAATCGATGCACGTAATGCTGCTCAAGTTTCGAAAGTCATCCGAGACGCTCTCGATGAGAAACTAATCAAGGTCGCTGACACTGGCTATCCGAAGGCCGGTTATCACCCCATCTGGGCCTGATTTCTTGATCCACATTTGATCGTCATGTGGTTTTTGGCTAGGTCGACTTGGAGAGGTGCGAAATTTAGTCAATTGCGACAGGCACATAGGAGCCTGCGGTATGCCCCGATTTTCTTGATCCACTTTTGATCGTGGGCACGATCTGGTGCTTTTCTGGACAGTCAGGAGGAGCGGGAGGTGGTCTTTAGGGTTGCTCCGCCGTTGCGAAAGGGTCACGTGAGGGGGATTTCTTGATCCACATTTGATCCAAACTTGGTTCTGAGCAAGATCAAGTTGGAGGGGTACGAGATTTAGGTAATTATATCAAGCACATATGCTTTCTGCTATGGTTACAGATTTCTTGACCCACATTTGATCGTTGATGTAATCCGAGGCTTTCCTGGCCGGCCAAGAGACGAGAAATATACAATATGTAGAGGGTTGAAAAAATCTTGGCACAATATGATGTGCGCCGATTTTCTTGATCCAGTTTTGATCGTCACCGGTGGTTTGTCACGGGCCAGAGGCCATCTTTTTCGACCTCGACCGTGAACCGATGTTCATCTGGACGATGCCAGCAACACTCCTCCGACGCTGCTCCGTGAGAGGCGGTGTGCGGAAAACTGCAAGGAGAACACCCAGGTCATTTCGTTCACGAATACCGAGGAGACCGCAGACTGCGCCGATGCATGTAGCATTGCACCATCTGGATCAGCGTTCGTGTTCTGACTGGGTCTTGCATGGCTGACAAGATCGCTTTGTCGCGAGCCAACGCATCGACAGTCTTGGACTCTCATCTGATTGTCGCGCTATGCGCTACCAGTCGATGGGTGTCCGGTCCCGAAAGAAACCGCCTGATGGACCGCTGGCATCGAGCGTTGCGAGCCAGACAGCAGTGTCCGCTCCCTCGTCCGGCGATCTGGTTGCACCCATCCCGCCCATTCTGGTCCGGACCCATCCCGGACACATAGCGTTGATCTTGACCGTGTCGGGAACGCTGCGCGATGCCGACACCGTGAGCGCGTTGAGCGCTGCCTTGGCGACTCCATACGCGCCGGGGCCAGCGACGCCGCTCGAAAACGCGCCCCAACCTGACGAGACGTTGACGACCCGTCCGTAGCCGCGGTCAATCATCTTCGGAACGAGGAGGTGCATCAGCCTGAACGGTCCGTTGACCATGACGGACATGGATGTTTCCCACTCCTCGATGCGCTCGAGAACACCTCCGGATCCGAGAACTCCCGCGTTGTTGACGAGGATATCGACGTCATCGACGCCTTCGGCCAGTTGCGCAATGCTCCCGTGATCGGCGACATCCAGAACCCAGGGAGTCCCGCCGACCTTCTTCGCAGCCGCGTTGATCGCGTCCGGGTCACGTCCGGCAACGATCACCTCGTGTCCCATCTTGGCCAAGCGGGAAGCGGTCGCGAAACCGATGCCCCTGTTGGCTCCGGTTACAAGTGCTCGTCGCTTCATTGTGTCGAACTCAATTGGCGTACTGCAAGGACATGCGCGTGATCTTCCCGTCGTTGTCCCACCAATAGTAGTAATGGGCGATCCAGCTCATCCAACCGATTTCCGTTTTCGCGTAACCGTCGCTGGCTTCGAGAATCTCTCGATGCACGAACCTGTCGCCGTTGGGAATGACTTCACGCAAAGCCCACGCGCGAATGGCGTCTTGTCCGTTAAAGGTGCGCGAGACGTCGATCATCTCGGCATCGGCCGTGAAGCAAGACATGTACGCGTCGATGTCTTTCGCGTTGGTGCTGTCTCGATAGCATTCGATCGCCGTCGGCAGTTCGTTCGCAAGCGCCGGCGGGGCAAGCAAAACGGTAACCAACAACAAGCGCTTAAACATGGCATTTCCTCCGTGGTGTTTGGTCAATGTGGCCAGCATTGAAGAGGCGGATGTGGCGAGGGTTGCTCTTTGAAAACTCGCGCAGCGCGACCATGACTCGTTTCGAACGTCGACACAAGTTGGGCAAGCCAAGGCCAAGTTGCCAATCTCGGCCGAATCGATCGATTTGAAGATCGCGATATCGACCAATACGGGCCAAAGTCACTGGTTTGTCCAATCCAATACAGCTCTTCAACGCGGGTAGTGGGTCGCCATCGCATGAACGCTGCAATCCTGCGACGAAACGACCTTTGGAACCGTGATCAAGTCCTGAACATCTTCTGAACGTTCTATTTACGCGAGCCAACTCCGCAACAGCCACCTTGGAGGCTTGTCGGGGTGGTTTTCAAATCCGTCACGTGCGTGCAGAATCATCTTGTTGTTCACGACAATGATGTCACCGCGGTTCAAGTTCACCACGATGCGCAACGTTTTCATCAGGCGTTTCGTTGTGTTGATGGCCTCTTGAACACGGCCGTCCCAGTGCTTGGTCAGCGGCCGTCCGTTTTCGAGAAATGCCCACATCCACCTGAAATCAAGGTCACCGTTGTCGTCGTGAGAAACGATGGGAGCCTCCACCCTTTCGCCACGCCCGGTATCGAACCAGAATGGTCGCTCCAGCGCCTTCACATGACCGGGGTCGATAGCTGCCAGTCTGTCGAGCAACGTGTATGCATTCACGAACCGGTTGGCTCCGCCTCTGCAGGCCGGATTCACGCAATGGAGCAGAAAAGCTCCGATAGGGTTTGGCAATTCGGTCGATTCCGTATGTTCGACCGCCTCCTGATTGGATGAACTGAAGTTCTGATCCTTGCTGCTCGTGAAGCGCACGCCTGCATCCTTGACGTTGGTCACCATGTCCTGCTTCAGATGCTTGGAGTGGTGGACGATGGGTGTGCCAAGACACGGCACAAGCCGCTCGGTCAATCGGATGCGTTGGTCAGGATCGATGCTCGGATAGCTTCTCCCGTCGACGATGAAGAACCCGTTGTTGCCGTAGACATGTTGGTCCATCAGTCTTGAGGCCCAGCCTTTCGTGGTACTCGCAACGTTCTGGCTCTCGTCACCCGTCAGATCGTCAAAAATGGCTTCTGGCAGGGAGACATAGGCCCTGTTGAGGTCGAATTGATCGTTTGGCCAGTGTGTGTACCGGGAAGTCATCAACATCATCCCGAGTGCCGATGTGTCATTGAGCGATGATAGCATCCCTGCGGGGACAGCCAAGCATCGATGAACTGAGGGTAGACTGCAATGTTTCGGAAACGACTCCAATGGCCTCAAGGCTGATCAATCAAGGGACGCAAGTTGCAATCCTGCCATCCTGACCATCAGGACCATGCGTATTCGGCATACTCCGAAGGATACGCATCGATCCAGACGGCGGAATTTCGTCTCGTCGGGAATCAGCAAAACACTTCCGGCTCCCGACATGGCTTTGAGAAGTACCCGTCAGAACTGGTGCGCCTTCGAGTTCGATGTGATGAATGTTTGGATCACACGACCGAGAATGGCATCAGCGAGAGTGTTGGCTTGCCGCCAAATTGAATGCGTCAGGGTCACGCACGGCGACGATCACCTCATGTCCAATCTTGGCTTGGCGGTGAGCCGTCTCGAAACCAACGCCGCTGTTGGCCCACGTCAAGCGCGCTTCGTTTCAGTCATTCGATCTCAGTTGGCGTATTGCAGGGACATGCGGGTGATCTTTCCATCTGCGTTCCACCAGTACGAGTAATGGACGACCCATCTCATCCAGTTGACTTCGGTTTTTGCATAGCCGTCGTCAGATTCAAGAATCTCTCGATGCGCGAAAGCGTCGCCGCTCGGAATGACTTCTCGCAAAGCCCACGCGCGAATGGCTTCGTGTCCAGTAAACGTGCGAGACACGTCGATCATTACGGCATCGGGCACGAAACACGACATGTACGCGTCAATGTCTTTTGCGTTGGCGCCGTCCCGATAGCATTCAATTGCGATCGGCAGGTCTTTTGCAAGAGCAGGCGAGGCGACGAACACCGTCACTAACAACAGGCGTTTCAACATTGCACTTCCTCCCGTGCCGTCAACGACTGGCACGTTCTTGAGCGATTGACGGCAACTCGAGATTGCCCGTTTGGAACTTGAAATGAAAGGTGAGACCGGACAGTCGCCAACCCGTGTCATCCTTCGCCACCTCGACGGTGTATCGACCAAAGACGGTCCATATCGACCCGTTGGTTTCACCGTCGACAAAGTGCGTGGCGGTGACATCGGACGCCACCACGGCGGCATCCCCAGCGACAGAGATGTCGAGTGGACCAAGTTGGTGATGCGTGAAGTCAAATCCCGGAAGAATGCTTCTCCATCCTGTGACAATGTCGGAAGGGTCCAATGCGGCGGCAGGTCCAGCACCGAAGCTTGAATAATCGAGCTGAAACGGCGCGGTCATCGAAGCTGCCGTTTGGCTCCAGTCTTGTGCGTCAACGGAAGCGAAAAACCTCAAGACGGCATTTGAGATGTCCTGTTCGGTGTTGATGTCCTGCGTGTCGGCCATAACGGATTCTCCTGTCGACATGACGGCAATCAAGAACCAAGCTGCTGCAATCGTTCGCATGGTGCATTCTCTCCCTATTCCTCAAAAAATCTCGCGATGGCGTCGGCAGCCGCTGTCACCGCATCGACACGGTCGTAGAAATCGAACTGCGTGACATCGTCTCCAAGCCAAAGGCGTTCCGGCGGCGTCTTCATTCCTGATGCGTAGGCTTCGGCCCCTGCAGGCAATGCAATCGATGGCGACCCGATCAACAGCGTCGGTTTGGTCAGCCGCATTGCGGATGCCTGAGCGTCATAGGTCAGCCAAGGTTTCCAGCTCAGGGCGGAGAACTTGTTGTCGTAGGCAGGAATGAGGCCGCGGTCGACCTCCGTGTAGTATGGTGCTTGATACATGATCGACGACTCGTCGGTTGCACTCGCGGCTGTCATGATCGTGTCTGCCGCACTCGGCTGTTCGCTCGCGGCGATCAGTTCCGTCACCTGTTCCTGACCGCCATAGATGTTGGCGGCCATGTCCGGATCATGCAGCCACGGCGCGACCAGGGTGAGTTTTTGCAACAGTGCATTGTCTGCAACCGCTGTCGCCATGTAGCCGGACGAGGCACAGATCCCGCATCCGAAAATGCGTGAAGCGTCAATTGGATCGTGCTCCGCAAGCCAGGCGGTGGCGGCATGAATGTCGGCGGTCTTGGTCGCAGGGTCCTCGACGAACCGAGGCGTGCCTTCGCTCTCGCCCCATCCGGAGAAGTCAAAAGCCAGCGCGGCAAAACCCCGGGCGGCCAGTTCGCGCGCATAGGTGCCGGCCATCTGTTCCTTGACAGTTGTCCATGCGCCGGTCACGATCACAGCCGGATACGGTCCTTCGGATTCCATCGGCAGGAAAAGCGTGCCTGACAAACGGCAACCCTCGCTTGCAAATCTTGCCGATAGGGACTTTACCCCCGGTTTGTCAGGTGTGTTCTGAAGATTGATGAGGCCTTGCGACATCTGGGTCTCCTATCAAAAAGCAGCACTGCGACCCTAATCTATGTGATCTTGTGCGTTAATATCCCAAAACGCCACTTGTTTAATGTATCCAATCGCATAATAGCGGGAGAATCAGAGGGAGAGATCCCATGCGATTGCCATTGGCAATGCTCGAAGTCTTCACTGCCATTGCCCAGCATGGAAGCTTGCGCAGTGCGGCGGACGCACTCGGAATCAAACCGTCGACAGTCAGCCATCAGCTGCGCTCCCTCGAGGAGCGGATGGGTGTTGCCCTGTTCATTCGAACAACACGATCGGTAACCTTGACCGAAGCTGGCCGCGCCTTGCTCGGCGGCACGGGGCCTGCGTTTGCGCAACTGAGCGAGGCTGTCGAGACTGCACGTGGAACGGGGCACGTGGCGCGAGGAGCATTGAGGTTGGCGATGCCCGAGTTTGTCTACAGGCTTCTGGTCGGTCCCTCGCTACGCGGATTTCGGGCGGCATACCCGGAAATCGAGATCGAATTGTCGCTATCGGACGCCTTGAGCGACATCCTTGGCGAAGAACTCCATGCGGGGTTTCGCTTGGGTGATCGCATCGCTCAGGACATGGTGGCGGTAAGACTGACACCGCCTCTGCCACTCGTGATTGCGGCGAGCCCCGAGTATCTGCAGGCTCAGGGCACGCCGGAGGTGCCTTCGGACCTCTTGAGACACGAATGCATTCGCTATCGGTTTCAGTCTTCGGGACAGATCGCGCCGTGGAACTTCGAAGGGGCCGACGGGTCGTTCACGGTGGCCGTTCAGGGGAGCTTTGTTGCGAACACTCTTCCGACATTGGTCGATCTTGCGCGGCAGGGCCTTGGATTGATTTACGTCTTCGAGGAAATCTGTGCGGACGAGCTGAAGGATGGCACGCTGGTTTCGGTTCTTCACGACGACTTGCCAGTGTCTCCATGCATCTCGATCTATTTCCCCAGAGAATACCGCAACATGGTCCCGCTCCGATTGTTTTTGGACCATCTCAAGGCCACCAGGAATTCACTGAACTGAAGACGCGCCCCATGTGGCGCATCACGGACTGCATTGACTTTGTCGCCGGCAATGCGGCCGAATTGGCAAAAGCGTTTGTATATGCAGACCAAGATGTTTTACGTCGCAGAATCTCGATGCTGCCGGAAACTGAAGCGCCCGTTGCCCACCCATTCCGGCAAGCGCGTGAATACGCCGGCGAATCGGTTCTGAGCATCGATCAAGGTGCATGTGTCATGTCCAAGGTTGCAGTCGTGACCGGTGCAAACCAAGGGCTGGGGTTTGCCCTGGTAAAGGGTCTGGCAAACCGCCTGTCGCAGGATGATGTCGTCTATCTGACTGCGCGTTCGCAGGACCGGGGTGGTGCGGCATTGCAGGAAATCGGCATCACCACGGCGGAAATGAGGTTTGCGCAACTGGATGTGGCGGACGCCTCGTCAGTCGCTCGCTTGGCCGAACTCTTGAAAACGCGGCATGGAGGCGTCGACATCGTTGCCTCCAACGCTGCGGCCCGGATTGCGAAAGACGTTCCTCAGTCCCAGCAGGTCAGGAACTTTGTTGCCACGAACAACCACGGCTCCCGTTCACTGTACGGCGCGTTGCTGCCGCTTCTCAATGCCAATGCGCGCTACGTCATGGTGGCAAGTTCGTTCGGCCAATTGCGAAACCTTCCCCCTCGATTGCATCATTTCTTTGACACCGGGACGCTCTCGCTGGACGACATCGAGGCGAGCATGGACCGTTTTGTCGAAGCGGTCGAGGCAGGAACGGCTGCGGCGGAAGGCTGGCCGGAATGGATTAACATTCCCTCGAAGATCGGCCAGGTCGCAACTGCACGGATCGCGGCGCGGGATCTTGCCATGGCTCGCCCAAGGGACGGCATCCTGGTGAATGCTGTTTGCCCTGGATTGCTGGACACAGCGGCTTCGCGTCCGTGGTTCGACAGCATGGAGAACGCACTGCACCCCGATGACGGCGCCGTGCCCATCATCGATCTGCTTTTGACGCCCGACGGCAGCGACTCGCCGAACGGTCAGTTGGTTCAGTTTGGGCGTATTTTGCCTTGGAATTGACCCCTGGCAATTCAGGGCAACGGTCATGCCTGAAGGTTCGGAGGGCGTGGGTACTCGGCAGCGCGCGAGTGGCGACTCCGTCAGTCCAGTTGGCCGCCAGCTTTTCGGCCAAAACGAAGCCAAGTTGCAAATTGTGATCACAGTCGCGATGGATCGACGGCTCTGGCGCGATCCGGCGTGGTGCCCGTGTCAATCCTTGGCACGAAAGATGACCCGGTCATCCTGTTCCAACAGCAGCGGCTCTCCGGTTGCAGGATGAAAATACCCCTCGACACGCTGGCCTTCGGGTGTGGTCCCGTAGACTTCCCAGCAACCGTCGTCGAGCTTGACGCGTCGGACCTGCCAGCCATCCGCCTCCAGTTTTTCGGTCAGTGCGACCCTCGAGATTCGATCATCCCGAGCAACGGCCGCGCACTCGTGTTCGTACTCGTACTCGTATTCTTCTGATGCCATTGTTGCTTGCGGAACAGCGAGCAACAGGGCAACCGCGATCACTCTTTTCATGGGTTTGCTCCTTCGGTCTTCAGACTACCTTGCGGTAGCGCGACATGGGCCTCCAGATTCGGCAGGCTTCAAGAGCGCAGCTCGGGAGAAAGAAAGCCAGTGCAGAGGCGCAAGGATCACCCCAGCATAGACCAAGCGTTGCAGGACTTTCCACCTCCAACCGAGCCTCGAAAAAAAATGGCCTTAGGAGGTCAGCGCGAGCGAAGGCAAGATCAGCACAACAGGCGTCTGGCCAAGACCCTCGGAGCGAGCGGCTCGGCAAGACTTGCTCATCTTCTTCATCACGACGGTGCAATGCAGAAGGCTCTGACAGGATCTGGCGTTGCTTCCTGTTCAGTCCTCGGCACGAAAGATGATCCTGCCGCGCTGGTTCAGCAGAAGCATCTCCCCGGATGCAGGATGAAAATACCCCTCGACACGCTGGCCTTCGGGTGTGGTCCCGTAAACCTCCCAGCAACCGCCGTCGACTTTCATGCGCCGGACCTGCCAGCCCTCCGCTTCCAGTTTCTCTGTCAGCGACGCTTGGGACAACCATTCGTCCCGAGGGACAGCTTCGCATTCGTGCATTCCGGTTGCCATTGACCATTGTGGCACGACAATTGCCAGTGCAAAGGCGATCAGTCTTTTCATGTCCTTGCTCCCTTGGATTTCAGGCCACTCTTCGGCGGAGGGCCAGGACCTTCCAGATCCGGTAGGCCTCAAGGGCGCAAAGCGGCAGGACGTGAACCATTGCGGCGACCTGGTCATCGTGAACGAGGACCCAGTGCAAGAGCGCGAGGACCGCTCCGGCATAGACAAGCCGTTGCAGGGCCTTCCACCTCCACCCGAGTCTGCGAACAGACAAATCGTTGGAGGTCAGCGCCAGCGGAAGCAGGATCAGGACGGCCAACCATCCCGTCCAGATTCCTGGAGCGAGCATGTCACCAAGAATCGCCCGCAAGGTTGCCATGTCCACAAGGTAAAAGATCGTGTGGAGTCCGGCATAGGCAAAGGCGGCAACTCCCAGGTAACGCCGCCGATTCACGAGCCATCGAATGAAGCGCGATCCGGGAAACATCATTCGCAGCGGCGACAACGCCATCGCTGCAATCATCAGCCTTGCCGAGGTTTCACCGGTCGGATGCAGCAGAGATTCTGCCGTCGACTGACCGCCCGGCCCTGGCGCTTGAGCCACGAATTGCCACAGGACAGGAATTGCCGGGATGGCAAGCAGACAACAGAAGAAGAGTCTCGAATTCAAGAACTGCACCGTGAACTCCGTTTTCGTTGAGACTGTCAATTGTACGATGATCACCGTTCATTCCGTCGGTCCGCAATTTTCGATTGTGCAGAGTTGCTCTGCCAACCAACCTTGTCTTCGAGTTCCTGCGGAGTTCGACAGTGCGCAAACGAACGACTGCAACTGGGGAGGGTCGGCACCGTCTCGCCTCGCCCGAACAGCGCACCCCGTCGTGGCAAGGCGTCTGTTGGAGACAGGAGATGCGAGGGAATCAGCGATTGCTTTCAGGAAAGCTCCGTGGAAGCGGATCGGGAATACGGCATCGGCTCGCAATCTCGACGAAACTCGCGCTGGATGCCGATTTCAGCATCGCCTCCATCACCTCGGTGACGTGAAATGCCAACTCGCCACTGGCACGTGGCGGACGGCCTTCATCGATGGCGTATGCCATGTCGAGAAGCCCGACCCCGCGGGCGTCGTGATTGAATCCGTGCATGTTCTCGGCGACGAGCCAGTCGGCCGGAGCCTCTGGGCGCGGTTGCCGTGTCCAGCGCGATTCCGCATGCGTGCGGTACCAAACTGGCCCTCCGAAGACATTGGCGCCGCCGCAGGGATCCGGGTCGGGAATGCAGATCGTGCCGTCCTCTCCATAGATCTCGAACCTCGGGGTTTCGCTGTCCCAGACGTCAAAGCTGACCATCATCTGGCCGAGCACGCCACTCTCGAACTCGAAAACCGAGACGCAATGGGTGTCGACCTCAACCGGCATCATCTCGCCGTTTCGCGGCCCGTTCTCGATCATCCGTTGTGGAAACGTGCGTCGACCCATGCCAGCCACCCGCGCGATCGGGCCAAGAAGAAAGACCATCGCGCTGAGGTAGTAGGGTCCGAGGTCCAGCAATGGACCGCCTCCCTCGCGATAGTAGAAGTCGGGGTTTGGGTGATGGCGTTCTACCCCATGGGTGGGGACAAGGGCGGTCACCCCTGTCGGCCTGCCGATCACTCCGCTGTCGAGCAATGCGCGCACGGTCTGCCAACGACCACCAAGAAACGTGTCGGGTGCATTGCCGACCACGAGGCCCTTCCGTTTGGCTAATCTCAGAACCCTGCGGCCGTCTTCGAGATCGGTGACGAAGGGTTTTTCCGAATAGACGTGCTTGCCTGCATCAAGAGCAGCCATCTCGATTTCGGCATGTGCCGCGGGGATCGTGAGGTTCAGAACAGCGTCGACTCCATCGGCTGCAATGATCTCTTCGGGAGGCAGGACACGATCAATTCCGTGTTCTCTCGCCTTGGCGCGGCTCTCTTCGAGATCAAGGCTGCCGCAGGCCACGATGTCGATTTCATCGAATGCCGAACAGTTCTCGAGATAGATCCCGCTGATCCTGCCGGTGCCGATCAATCCAACGCGAAGTGGTTTCATGTCGCCGTCTCACCTGAGTGGTGGTCCAAAACTTGAATGCGCACCAGGAAACGACGTCATCGTAGGGATGGCTCCGCCGGAACCGGCAATCGCACCTGGTTGACTGCATCCGTCGTCATGCCAGACATGGCCGACATGTGAAACACGGCGATACCGAAAAATGGATCGCGCAGCATGCCGTTTCGTCGAGTTAGCTGCCCAAGGCATTGCAACTGCAAATCCGTCAACGTTCTGAACATTGCATTGGCAGGCATTTCTCGGATCTCCGCTGAGGCGACGACCGCTTGCCGACGGGGACGTGGTGGTGCTGGAGTGATCTGGTGTATACGGCCAGAAATCGACGATCGGGTTCCCTGGCCTCAACGACAATTCACCGCGGTCGAGTTGAAGGTCCCTACGAGACTGAAACCGCACATTCGGGACAAAAGGCACTGGAACCGTTCGTGAATTGTCATGTCAAGTACGGTACGGGCTGCGGTGGCACGTCGAGTGCACGGATGATGACTGTATGCTGAAACAACGGGGGATTGCTGATGGCCGACGCACATGAATTGCCAATGTCGTCCCCAAGGTTTGTCGAGGAACAGCGTGCCTTGGCGAGACGGTCCGAACCTGCCGCCTCGTTGCCCGGCGCAAAATTCGACATTGCCTACGGATCCCACCCCCGTCAGCGTCTCGACGTGTTTCCTGCGGGTGACGGCGCGCCGGTGTTTCTGTTCTTTCGCGGGGGCTTCTGGGTTTTCGGAGAGAAGGAGGATCGTCGGTTTCCCGCAATCGAATGGCAGCAGCGCGGCGTCGCTTGGATTGTTCCTAACTACCGGCTGGCGCCCAAGGCGACTCTGCCTGAAATCGTGGATGACGCACGGGCAGCCTTCGCGTGGGTCGAAGCGAATGGCGGTGATTTCGGCATCGATCGATCGCGGATCCACCTGGTCGGGAACTCGGCTGGTGCCCATCTCTCGGCCATGATCGCTGCTGGTGTCGATCAGCGACGGGTGCGATCGCTCACACTGGTTTCCGGTCTGTTCGACCTGGTTCCCCTTCTCGACGAAAAGATCAACGAGAATCTTCGACTGGATCCCGAAACGGCGCGGGCGATGAGTCCGACTCGACATCTGCCGTCACCTCGTATTCCGGTTTCTGTCTGCTGCGGTGGGGACGAAACCACGGCTTTCCTGAAGCAGTCGCGGGACTTCGCAGAGGCGCTTGAAAGAAATGGGAATAGGGTCGAATACGCCGAAAGCCCCGGGAAGTCTCACATCGGGATCATCGGCGAACTCGGTTCCCCGAAGTCACCAGTCTTCGAGGCTATGGAGCGCCATCTCGGGTCATGACCATGGTGAATCCCATAGCGGTCTCGATACCATTGCGACACGCCGGGTTTCAAATGACCGGTCGATCGCCCGACAATGCCGTTCGATCGCCTGCTCGGGATCGAAAGACCAAAAATGTGTAAACGGTACTTTGTCTTCGGCTTCAGTCAGAATTCGCAATCAACTTCTTGCGATGGGCAAAGGCCTTTCGCAACCGTTCGGTCGGTTCTGGAGGATTGTCGAGCGCATTGAAAAACGCTTCTCTGTCTGCTTCGCTCTCAAGCACCGTCATAGTGCACGCCTCGAAGCCGGCGCTCATCGGCGCATCGACTGAGGCAGCCGCGTTCTCAAATGCCAGCATGATCATCCCCTTTTGGCGTCAATCTCAACCGAATCGCTCTCGCGGATGTGAGGTTTCCTTTCAGGTAAGGGAAGCCGGGGTAGATGTCATGTGCAAGGCAGTTGGCTGCTCGTGCACCGCCTCGCGTTTCGAGACACTTCTCGGTAGGTTTTTCTCTCCATCTGCCCACCAATCGGCGGGAGGATTCGTGATCAACCCTTGACGGCCCCTGCAGTCAATCCGGAGACGATCTGCTTCTGGAACACCAGGACGAGCACGAAGAGGGGCGCCGTGATGGACACTGCGGCAGCGATTGCCTGAACCTCGTCCGAAGCGGTCGTCTCGCGGTTGAACATGTTGGCGATGGCGGGAACCATGGTCATGTTCTGCGCGTCAAGAAGCAGCGACGTGACGAGGAAGTCGTTGTACGCCAGCAGAAAACTGAAAAGCCCCGTGGTGATCACGCCTGGCCACATGACCGGGACGATAACCCGACGAAACGCCTGGAAATGAGTGCAGCCGTCAACTCGTGCCGCCTCGTCGAGTTCCGCAGGGATGTTTTGAAAGAACGATCGCAGCATCCAGATGGTGAAGGGCTGATTGATCGCCACGAGCACGGCGATGACCGCCCACGGCTTGCCATAGAGCGTCGGAGCGGCGTCACCGAGGATCGGCGCCAGCCATTCGGACGATGTGATGAAGTAGGGCAGGTACCCCGAAACCAGGACGGAATGCGGCAGCGCGCGGAACACCAGCGCCACCACGAGCAACCAGAAGGCGATAAGCGAATCGGATCGCGCAAGGCCATAGCCGGCCAGGGTTCCCACGGTCAGCGAAACGACAACCACGCCGGTCGTCACGATCATGGAATTGGTGAAATTGCGGGTGAAACCGCGATCGACCCAGACGGCTTCGTAATGCTCTGTCGTCAGACCGATGATCTCCGCGCCAAGCGGACCCGCAATCGGGTTGATGACGCCAAGAACAGCCGGAAGAACAACGATGACGATCAACAGGGATGCCAGCGCATAGACGCCGCCGCCGATCAGCCAGGCGGATTTCCGGTTGTTCGGAGACGACAGCTGCGAAACCTTGGCGGGCAGCCAGAAGACGGCTTTCCATGCCAGATACCCCACGACGGCCAGCCCGATGACGATGTCCAGGAACGACAGTCCGCCGATGGAGTCGCGCGTATTTGGGCCAAAAATCACGCGGAAGGGGTTCGAATCAAAGGCGTCCAAGGGTGTCTTGAAGCTCATGAACCCAATCCAGATGATCGGAAACGCGGCGACAAAGCACCAGAACCCTAGGAACCCGTTGGACAGGATCTTGAGACTGGCCGGTTGACGCAGGGCTGGGTTAGACAACTGACACTCTCCCTCAGCGGTCTCGCCAGACGCGGCGAAGCGGCCAACCGAGCAGAATCGCGATTCCGATCATCGTCAGTATCGCGCTCGCCGATGCCCGGCTGATCGCCCGCGCGCCGGTTCCATCCTGTAGCAGGAACTCGTATGTCAGCCATTGCAGCGAAATCACGTGCGCCGAGGCCGTGAAACCGACGATTTCCTCGAAGACCCGATAGGCGTCCATCAGGTGAATCAGCGTCAGGAATATGACCAGCGGCATCAGATGCGGAATGATCACGTATCTCAACCTCTGCCACCGCGATGCCCCGTCAACGACGGCGGCCTCGACCGCATCGGAATTGACGGTCTGCAGCCCCGCGTAGAACACCACGAACGCGAACGGCGCCACGTGCCAGATGCGATAGAGGTACATCATCAATTCGATCGTCCACGCCTGGGCAAACATGGCGATGTCTCTTTCGAGCCACCACTCGAGCCCTGCCGTCAGGATCCCGTCACCGATGAACAGCCACCGGATCGACAGCGCCCCGATCACCGGGGTGATGATGAACGGCAGCAACGACACGAAGATCACGGGCCCCTTGATCGACTGCACGGTGTTGTGCACCGCGAGCGCGATCAGGAGTCCGGTTCCCAGCACAAGCGGCAGGGTCAGAAGCGTGAAGGCAAGGGTGAACCGCAGAGCCGACCAGAACCGGATGTTCATCAGTTCTTGCCAACTGCCAGCCGACAGCGCTGCCCAGAACTTGTCCGGTTCAAGGACGTTTCGATAGCTCTGAAACCCGACGAACGACGTTTCGGTGACGATCTTGCCGTCCTCGTCGAGGATCGGGCGGGTTTTCAGTTCGGTCTCGCACGTGGTGCCGAGAAGGCCAGGGGTGCAGGTCTCGACCTCGACTCGTTCGTAGATCGGCTGGGTCACGTGAAAACTCTGCCACAGCACCGAAAGAAGCGGCGCGGCAATGAACAGGACCATCATGAAGATCGATGGACCGACAAACAGCGCGAATGTCCTGTTTTTCATGTGCCCAAACCCGAATGGCGTGTCCGGGCGCCCCTGTTCAGCGGGACGCCCGAGACAGTGATGTCACGATGCGACTACAGCAGCCCCTTCTCCGTGGCATCGGAGACATATGCGGCCTCGATGTCTGCCAGCGTTGTCGCGGCATCCTTGTCGCCGGTCATGAACGCGGCGAGCCCGCTGCCAAGCGCGCTGTGCATCGATCCGATGTACTTGTTCATCGGATAGGGAACCGCGTCTCCGGCTGCCGTGGCAAAGGCGCCAACTGCCGCGTCACCCGGAACGAACCCCGGTGCGAGCCAGAGCGCGTCGTCGTTGTTGGCCTTGATGATATCCTCGGTCATCGACGCGACGATCAGCTTGAATGCGGCCTCGGCCTCCTCGTCGCTGATGTTCTTTGCGATTGCCCAGCCGTCCCACCAGATGGTGGAGGAGATCCGTTCGGCGCCGCGCAAGCCTGCGGCCATCACCACCTTGCCGGCGACGGACGATTCATTGGGGTCGTTGACCGCACCGGCACGGCTTGCCCACAGGTTCGCCATGGCGACCTTGCCCTGCTGCAACTGCTTCGTCACGAAAGTCGTGTCGGATACCAGGTATTCGGGATCCATCAGGGTCGCGAGCTTCGCCATCCGCTCGAGCACTGCAAGGCCTTGCTCGTTGTTGATCGACGGGGTCCAGTCATCGTTGAAGAAGGAACCGCCCTCGCCAAGGTAGTGGTTGACGAAAACGAATGCGAGATTCCAGCCATCCTTGGTGTAGTGGCCGATCGGATAGTCGACGACACCGGCTTCCTGGATCTTTTCCGCTGCGGCGATGTACTCGTCCCACGTGGTCGGGACGGCAATTCCGAGATCGCTCAGAATGTCTTCGCGATACATCAGGTGCTGGGTGTTCGCAAAAGCGGCAACCGCCATGATCTTGCCATCGATCTTGATGAACTGGTTCTCGCTCAGCGCACCGCCATGCGCTGCGACCAGATCGTCGAGCGGTCGCAGAAGATCTGCATCGATCATCGGCACCGATGTCGAATTGGTCAATGATGTCATCGAGTAGAGCGACGGGTTGGCCGAAAACGCATCGACGATCTTCAGCCGATGGTCCTTGTCCAGTTCGCTTTCGACATTGCCGCATTCCTGCATTGCGGCAGTCATGATCTCGTAGGCCGGGAACGCGTTCGAGATCGTCTTGATCGGAACGCTGTTGTGGCAATGTGCCGACGCCAAATTCGCCGAAACGGCCAGCGCACCCGTCAACAGGATGGTTTTGATGTGCATGTAGGAACTCCCTTTGTTGAAATTGCTGCTCTTGGACTTCACTTGATCATCGCGATCACGTCGTCCGTTGTTCGGACGTCACCGAAACTTTGATAGAATGACGTCAACCCGGCCAAGTGGTCGTCGTCGTACCTCGCCGCGTTGGCGTCTTCGACCATGACCACCTTGTAATCCAGCATCATCGCGTCGCGAGCCGTGCTCTCGCTGCACATGTTCGTCGCGGTTCCGGCAACGATCAGGTTGCTGACCCCGAGATCCTGCAAGATGTCGTGCAGGTCGGACGCGCCGATGATGAATGGCGAAAATCGCTTCTTCGTGACGATCCTGTCCTCGTCCTGCACATCGAGGTCCGGATAGATCTCGTACCCGGCGTTTCCGGGTGACAGGCTGGTCAAGTGGTTCTTCGCCTTGGCGTCGGTGAAAAAGTGCTCGTGATAGAGTTGCCACTGGCTCGGCGCCCCTTCCTGATCGGCGCACCGCATGATGACCCAGATCACCGGAACGCCTTTGGCTCGACATGTGGCGGCAATGCGATTGATGTTAGGGACGATCGAAATTGCCGTCTCCACCTCCGCAACGTAAAAGTTCTGCATGTCGATGACGAGAAACGCCGTCTTCTCGGCTTCGAACGCGTCGAACACCTCCAGCCTGCCGCGCTTGGCCATGATCCGTTCGATCACGTAGTGGGGTATCGTCACGTTGTGGGGCATGTTCGTCTCCAGTTCACAAGAACCTTCCCACTATTATCCCACTAGCGTCTCGAATCAACGAAATTCGCATCAGGCGCGCCTCCAGCGAAGATCGCCGAGAATCTCGCGTGCCGCATTGTGACCATTGACCGCAGACACGGCTCCGCCCGGATGTGTCGAGGCTCCGCACTGATAGAGCCCCCGGACAGGGGAACGGTAGTCGGCGTAGCGCGGGACCGGCCGCATGAAGAACAGCTGGTCGAGCGTCAGCTCGCCATGCTGGCTGTTCCCGCCGGGAAGATTGATGTCGGCCTCGATGTCGACGGGCGTGATCAGTCGATGGTCGATGACGCTGTCGGAAAACCCGGGCGCAAACCTGTCCATGACGGAGAAGGCGTTCCTGACGAGCTGAGGCCCTTCGCGCTTCCAGTCGGAATTGCGCAGCTCGTAGGGTGTCACGCCGCCTTGAATGACGAGCACGTGCTTGCCTTCTGGCGCGAGTGTCGGGTCCGAGTGGCTCGGAACATTGGGGCTGAGATAGGGTTGGGACGAATACCAGCCGAACTTGGCGTCATGGAATGCCTGTTCGAGAAACTCGGGCGTGGGACAGATATGCGCATAGGCCGGATAGTCCACGCCGGTCTTGTCTTTCGAGAATCCCTTGTATTGCGGCAACCGGTCGATGGCGCACAGCAATTTGAAACTCATGCCCCGCGAGCGATATCCCTTGATGTCATCGAGGAAATCCTCCTCCAGATGCGCGGGATCGACCATGTCCAGAAACGTCCGGCGGGCGTTGACGTTCGAGACCACGAGCGGTGCCGTCAATTCCTCTCCCGATCGCAGTCGAACGCCGCGCGCCCGTCCGTCCTTCACGAGGATTTCGTCGACCCAGGCATCGCAGCGCACCTCCATGCCATGTGCCTCGCCGCTCGCCTTGAGCGCGTCCGCGATCGCTCCCATTCCGCCCTTGCAGAAGTTCATGCCGATCTGGCCGATCATGTGGGTCACAAGATAGAAGGCGGTCCCCGGGCTGTAAGGTCCCACATTGCCGCCGATTGTCGCCCAGAACATGAACTTGGCCTTGACCAGGTCGTTCTCGAACCACCGGCTCACGTAGTCGTGCGCGCTCATCGACAGCGCGTGCAGCAGGTTGTAGGTCTCGGTCTCGGCCTTTCGATAGCGCCACGCAAATCGGGCCGTCCTCCACAGTCCCACCGGATCTCTCCTGAACGGATTCACCGGCGTTTCAAGCTGAAGTCGCCGCAAGATCTCGATGGTCGATTTCAGGCGTTCGAAGAATTTCGGATAGTTGTCGGCATCGGATTGAGAGAAACGGGCGATCTGTTCGCGTGTCTTGACCGGATCCTTCGAGAATATGATCCCGTCATCCTCGGTCGGGTTGAAGACGCTGGGTTGAGGGAAATACTCCAGCCCGTACTTCTTGAGCTCGAGTTCAGCGATCACCTTGGGATGAAGATGGCCCAGGATGAAGGAGTAGGTCGAGGCCCGGAAACCGGGCGAAAACTCCTCGGTGACACTCGCCCCGCCGACATGCGGTTTTTGTTCGAGAACCAGAACCCGCTTTCCTGCCCGGGCGAGATAGGCCCCGCACGTCAGGCCGTTGTGGCCACCTCCCACGATGATTGCGTCATAAGTCATGTGCCGGTGAACTCCGGTGGACGTTTTTCCAGGAAAGCCGCAAGCCCCTCCTTGCGATCCTGCGAGAACATCAGCAGGGCCGAAAGATCCCCGCCTTCGCTCAGGGCCTGATCGAAGCTCTGGTGACCCGAGCGATCGATGGCCTGCTTGATCGCCATCACCGCCAACGGCGCCGAGAGGGAGATTTCGTCGGCGATCTCGACGGCTTTCGCGACAGCCTGACCAGGGGGCGTGACATGGTTCAACAGCCCGAGATCCTTTGCTTCTTCGGCCGTAATCCTGCGCCCGGTATAGGCCAGTTCCTTCGCCTTGCGTTCGCCGATGGCGTGGGCGAGCGACCAGGCTCCCCCGAGGATCGGGAACAGCCCGAGCTTCGCTTCGGTCAGTCCCAGCTTCGCGGTCTCGGACCCGATGATGAAATCGCAGCGCAAGGCGATTTCCAGACCGCCACCGAGCGCATGGCCTTCGACTGCCGCGATGACCGGCTTGGTGTAGCGGGCGAGAAACCGCATGAATTCGTGCCAGACCGACTGGTTGTGGCGATGGCGGTACTTCTCGAACGCGGGCATGCCGGACGATGCCGTGCCCTTGACGTCGCCACCGGCGCAGAATGCGGTTTCATCTCCGGTCAGGACAACGGCTGCGATCGCGTGATCGAGTTCCCACGCCTCCATTGCCGCGCGGGTTTCGCTCAACATCTCGTCGGTGAGCGCGTTTCGCGCTTCCGGTCGGTTGAACCTGACGATGCCGGCAGCGCCGCTCACATGGCACAGGGTTTCAGCCATGCTCGTCACCGTGCAGGATCACGGGCTTGCCCCCGACTGCATAGTCGCCATCCTTGACCTCGTTGATCACCACCCGCACCTGGTGCGGTTTGGCGCCGAGAACATCGACAACCGCATCGCTCAGACGGGCCATCAGTTCGTGCTTGGTCTCGGGCTCTCGCCCTTCGATGATTGTCACCTGAACGATTGCCATGCTTGTCTCCTAATGAATGACGCCGCCACCATCGACGCCGAGCGACTGGCCGCTCACGAACAGCGCGTGATCGCTGAGGAAGAAGGCGCACGGTCCGACCAGATCCTGCGGCTGCTGATCGCGGGCGATCGATCTTGCGGCCGCGATGGGCGCGGCCCGTTCGGCAATTCCCTCGCGGGCCAGCACGCCCTCGCTCATGGTGAGACCGGGCGCCACGGTATTGACGCGGATGTTCTTGTCTCCGAGCTCGCGAATGAGCGACCGGGTCATGGCGAAGACCGCGCCTTTCGATGCGTCGTAATGCAAAAGGCCTGGAAAGCCGTGAAAAATTCGGTTCGTCGCGATCATGACGATCGAACCGCCTCCGGCTCGATCCATCGCCGAAACGACAGCGCGGGTGCACAGCCACGGTCCCTTGACGTTGACCGCCATCACCTGATCCCAAAGCTCTGGCTCGATCTCGTCGTGCATCTCGATCGGCAGGGCGGAGAACAGCGCCGCATTGTTGACGAGGCCATCAACGCCACCGAATGCGTCTTCGGTCTTTGCGACCATCTTTTCGCAGTCATCGGGTTTGGTGACGTCCACCTGTGCCGCTTTCGCGACGCCGCCCGACTCCCTGATGCGGGACGCTGCCGGTTCGGGGTCGTCAATGTCAGCGAGCATGACACTCGCACCCATCGATGCGAACCCTGCGGCCAGAACTGCACCGATGCCCTGAGCGGCACCGGTGACGATGATGCGTTTGTTCTCAAGCATGTTAACCGTGCGAAATCATGATTGTTTTGGTTTCGGTGTAGTTCGACCAGGAGTGCACGCCGCCTTCGCGGCCAACACCCGAAGCCTTGTAACCACCGAATGGCGCGTTGAGTTCGCGTCTGAAGGGAGAGTTCACCATCATGGTTCCGGTGCGAACGCCTTTGGCGACCCGCATTGCCCGACCGATGTCGCGGGTCCAGACATAGCCGGCCAGCCCGTGGTCGCTGTCGTTGGCCAGCGCGATCGCTTCATCATCATCCGAAAAGGTGGTCAAGGCAGCAACTGGTCCGAAGACCTCCTCTCTCCACAAGGGGCAGTCGGTCGAGGCGATCTCGATCGCGCCTGGCGTGATGAAAAACCCGTCGCCGAAGCAGTCTCCACCGAATAGTGTTTGACCGTTCTGCGTTCCGAAATAGGACGCCACCCGGTCTCGATGGTCGCTTGAAATCATCGGACCGACCGTGACGCCGTCATCACGCGGGTTGCCGACCTTCAGATCCCCGGCTGCTCGCGAAAACGCTTCGTTGAACTGATCGACGATGCTTTCCTGAACGAGAATGCGCGTGCCGTTGAGGCAGGCTTGGCCGTTGTTGGCATAGGCTGACATCACCGCGCCCTGAACCGCAGGCTGCAAATCCGCGTCATCGAAGACGATCGTGGCAGACTTGCCGCCGAGTTCCGTGATGCATGGCAGATGCCTGCGTGCAGCAGCTTCGGCGACTGCCGCGCCGCCAATGTGACCGCCGGTAAAGGACACCATGTCGATGCCTCGCGCGGCGGTCAGCGCGGCACCCGTCGTGGCCCCGCCGCCATTGACGATGTTCAGGACGCCGTCGGGAAGACCGGCACCGTGAATGAGTTCACCGAGTCGCTTGGTCACGAGCGGGGTCACCTCGGAGGGTTTCCAGACGATCGAATTGCCCGCTGCCAGCGCAGGTGCAAGCTTGACCGTTGAAAGCGTGACGGGCACGTTCCAAGGCGTGAACATCGCGCAGACACCGATCGGTTCCTGCTCGACAATCGTCGTGGCTCCTGGCGTCTGTCCGTGGACCTGTCCCGATGCGGTCGTGAGAAAATCGGCGAAATAGTCGAACCATGCCGCTCCGGCGGCCACCTGACCGTGCACTGCTCTTGGGATGATGCCCCCTTCCGAAACCTGGAGTTCGACCAGCTCGTCGGCCGCTTCGCGAATTGCTTTCGCTGCTCGCCGCAGGACGACCTGTCGTTCTTGGATGGGTGAGCGGGACCAGCTGCCCCGATCGAACGAACGCCGTGCCGCATCGACGGCCTCTTCGACCTGCGATGGGTCAGCCTCGGACAGGCACGCAATCTGTTTGCCCGTCGATGGGTCGAGGTCGGCAATCGGCGGCCCTTGGCCCTCGACATCCTGTCCATTGATGAAGTTCGTGATGTTCGTCATGCAGCCACTCCGTCGATGACAAGATCGACACCAAAAGCGCCGTCTTGCGTGACGATCAGGGGATTGATTTCGAGCGAGGGGAGAGCGCTCGCAACCGACGCCAGGGCGCATGTCGCGTGCATGAGTGCGTCCCGGTCCAGCTTGGGGCCGCCGCGCCATCCGTCCAGCATCCGCGACATGGTGATCGATGCGACCATCTGTTCCGCATCCGATTGAATGATCGGAGTCTTTCGATAGCGCAGGTCGTCGAACAGCTCGCACAGCGTTCCGCCGGATCCCAACAGGACCAGAGGCCCGAAATGCGGGTCGCGCCGCGTGCCGAGCAGAAACTCGGCCCCGTGCACCATCCTCTGGGCGACTATTGAAAGCCCAGGATATGTCGCCTGATGTTCTTCGATCCGTGCGGAAAGCTCGTCGAATGCCTGTCCGACATCTGCGCGCGACTTGAGACGGAGGCGGACCCCGTCGATTTCGGTTCGATGCTTCAAGTCGGGAGCGGTCAGCTTGAGAACGATTTCGGGACAGGCATCCAGAAGCTCCATTGCGTCGGTCGCATTGGACACCGGGTGATCATCGACCATGTTGACGCCGGCACCGGCCAGCACGTCTCTGATATCGGGTTCTTCGGGAGCATTTGACTCGGGAGCGCTGCGTACCTCCGCCCGGGACTTTCCTGCATTGACCAGCTTGGCGACCGCCTGGGTCGCGACGGTCGGATCATCGAAGATCGCGAGGCCTTCCTGGATGAGGTCACGACGATCGTCCGCGTGGAAGTTCCCGGCAATCGCGACCAGCTGATCCGAATTGCCCGCTCGAAGCTCCCGGAGCCGTGGGAGAATCTCCTTGCGGGTCCGGGGGACCAGCGGAACATGGCTGATGTAGCCCAGCATGGTCGGCAATCTGCGCTGGGTTCCCCACTTCAGGTGACCACCGGTGATCCCCATGTTGCCCATCGAAGGGGCCGAGATGTCGATCGGATTGCGATCGTTGACGAAGGGATTGACCTCTTTCAGTTCTTCGAGATCCGCGCACGCATACTGGGGAAGTTGCAGGCCGCCTGAGACTGCCGCATCCGAGATCATGACGGCACCGCCGCCGGATACGGAGATTGCAGCAACGTCGTTCGACGCAGGCATCACGCCTGCGTTGCATGCGGCGACCAGATCGATGAGATCGTTGATCGATCCGGCCCGCAACGCGCCGTACTGGGCAAGAAGGTCGTCGACCACGCGATCCTCGACGTACATTGACGCCGTGTGTCCCTGGGCCGCTTCGCCGCCTTGCGGGGTCGTTCCCACCTTGAGGATGACGACCGGCTTGCCCGCGGTTCGCGCGATTTCCAATGCCTGCAGCAGTTTCAGGCCGCGACCGGCATCTTCCATGTAGACGGCAATGGTCTTCGTGGCATCGTCGGTCGCGAAATAGGCGATTGCATCCGCAACATCGATGTCGGCCTGGTTGCCGGTCGAAATCCAGTTCGCGATTCCGAGCCCCCGGTCGCGAAGCTGCGCAAACATCTGTATGCCGACCGCGCCGGACTGGCTCGCGACCGACAGCGTCCCGATTTCTGGCCAGCCATTGCCGTCGTGATGTTCGGGAGCCGTCGTGAAACTTGCGACAAATCCCGACGTCAGCGACATGACGCCCATGCAGTTCGGGCCGATCATCCGCATTCCGAACGATCGGGCGATGTCCAGCAACTCCTGCTGACGCTTGGCACCCTTGGGACCTGCTTCCGCGAACTGGGCGCCATAGACGATCGCGATTTTGGCTCCTTTCTTTCCGGCCTCGATCAGGCTGTCCTTGACCAGCTGTGCCGGCACCGCGATCACGGCGACATCGGGGGCTTCTGGCAGATCGCTGATGGAGCGAAAGGCCGGCACGCCCTGAACCTCATCGTTCTTGCTGTTCACGGGATAGAGGCGGCCACGGTAGTTCCGCTCCAGGCAGAACTTCAGTGCCCGTCCGCCGAATTTCATCGGATTTGTGGAAGCGCCGATGATTGCGGCGCTTGCGGGCGCAAAGCACATCGCGAGCTTTGCCGCTTCTGTACGATCCAGTTCGATCATGCGGGTTTTTTCGTCACCGAGAACGCCTCGTTCACGAACCACAACCCGCCATTCTTGCGCAGCACCTGTTCGGTGATGTCGAGGTATCGGCGGCCTTCGTGGATGGCGTCCTGAATCAGATCTTCGCGCACCTGCGCGAAGTAGACGGCGTTGTTGAAGGCGGTCGCGAGGGACTGTGCCCCGAGCTTGTGGTTCTCGAGAACGGGAAGCGTGTGCATGTCGAACCGGAAGAGCGATCGGGTGTCGGTCATCCCCGACACGGTGAAGCTCTCACCGGTCAATTCCTTTCGCAGCTCGCGGATGATGTCATAGCGGCTGATCAGCGGGAGGGTCTGTTCGGGCCATATGCGCGAGACAATCTCGTGCGCGGGATCGTTCGCGAACCCCTGGATGACGGTCATGCGCCCACCTTCTGCGAGGCGGTCGAAGACCGGTCGAAGCACGTATTTCAGACGATACTTCATCGTGTGGTTGTGCAGGTAGGGATGATTGAGCAGCGCGTAGTTGTAGCGAAGCTCGGGATCGCCCTCCTTCGGCAGTATCGGTCGCAAGGTATTTTCCTGGTCCGATCGGTAGATCGTCACGACTGACGGCACTGCATAGACCGGCTGCGAGATCTCTCCCTGGTGAACCAACCATTCCTTGGCCAGTTCGCCATAGAGTTCCGCGAGCTGAACCTGGAAGTCGTACGAACGATGACCTTCCAAGGCGACATTTCGCCTGACCACGGGTTTCGGGTTGTCCTTGGTGCGCTTGGTCAGATCGACCGCCTCGCGCAGGTACATGTTTGTCATGACGAAGGCGGACAGCGGGTGTTCCGCGACGCGGTCCATGAGCCGTCCCATGGTGTTGCGGAGATCCTCGAGCCCTCGTCCCTTCATTACCACCAGGATCGGAACATCGGGGTGATGGGCGTGCAGGGCCCGCAAGGTTCGGGCGAGGATGATGCCATTGTCCATTGGCGTGTAGAGCAGGCGAAAGCCGTCGGGGCCGGGTTCCAGATGGGCGAGTTCTTCTGCCACCCGATCGGCAATGACCCAGCTTTCGTTGGTCGTGTTGGCAAAGATGTGAAAGCGCTGTCGTTGTTCGTGGAAGGCGAAGCTTCCGGGGGTTCGAACCGAACTCTCGCTCGACATGAGTTCGGCCATCATGGCGGCATTCGCTTCCGATTTCTTTCGCTTGGGCCGCCCGCGCAGTGCGACTTCGCCGCGTTCGGCTCGCTGCATGAAGTCGCGGACGCGGCGTGCCGTGTCGTCCTCGATCCAGCTGCCGGCGGAAATGCGACTGACGAGCTTTCCGTCGTTGACCGCGTGACGGCCGAAAGTGCTTTCGGCGATTCCGTGCCGGACGCAGAATTTCTTCACGTCTTTGACGAGTGCGGCGATTTCGGTGTTCAACTTGTTCAATCCTGGTCGCCGATCAAAAAGGTCCCCTCGATCTCGACCGGCTGCCGGTCGACGAGGGAGTCGACACCGACCGAGGATCGGGCGTGACATCCGATCTCGGGTCCGAAGACTTCAAAGAAGAGATCGCTGGCACCGTTGAGGACGGTGTTGGGTTTCTCGAAGTCGGGGTGTGCATTGATCATTCCGAGAATTTTGACGACCCTTCGGACCCTGTCGAGGTCGCCGACATGATGCTTGATGGTTGCGAGCATCTTGACGGCCAAGGCGCGTGCGGTTGCATAGGCTTCGTCGATGGTGATGTCGATGTCGACTTTCCCGCGACGCCTGACGCTGTCATCCTCGAGCAATGCTGCGCCGTGACCCGAGACATAGAGCATCGAGCCGACCTGAACGGCCGATGTGCGGTTCGGGCTCGGCAGGATCAGCGGTTTTGGCAAGACGATGCCCAGTTCGGACAGCCTTGCGTCGATTTGGCCCATGATGACTCCATCAGTATTTGGGCTTGCATCCTGCCCATTTTCTGCCCACTAGTAAAGCCGAAATGCACCGGAGGACGGATGATGACAATGGCAACGCTGCAAGACAAGATCGATGCTGTCGGCGACCCGCTGACCATGCTCAGAAACGCCCCTGCGGGCCCATACCAGTTTCCGATCAAGGCCGAGTTCACGAACTGGCGGGATGAACAGGAGGCCTGGCGGCATGGGGCGGTGCTCTTCGATCAGTCGTTCCACATGACAGATCTTCACGTCAAGGGACCTGGCACGAAGGCACTTTGCCAATTCCTTGCGGTGAATTCCATGGCCAATTGGCGTCGCGATATCGCCAAGCAGTTCGTCCATTGCTCCGAGAGCGGCCATGTCGTTGGCGATGCGATCATTTTCGTTCTTGAAGAGGATCACGCCAACATCGTCAACAAGCCGATGAACGCCAACTGGGTGATGTATCACGCCGAGCGGGACGGCTTCGACGTGGAGTTCGACCTCGACAGCCGTGCTCTCGACAACACCGGACGACGCAAGAGCTACCGGTTCGAAGTTCAGGGGCCGAATGCCTGGGGAGTTCTCGAAAAGCTCAACGGCGGGCCGATCGAGGGGTTCAAGTTCTTCGGCATGGGAGAGGTCAACATCGCCGGGCGCATGGTACGGGCGCTTCGCCATGGCATGGCGGGCGCTGCCGGGCTGGAACTCTTCGGACCGTTCGACGACTACGACCTGATTCGGGATGCAATTCTCGAGGCAGGGGAACCGGAGGGTCTGCGGGCGGCGGGTTCAAGGACCTACTCGACCGTTGCCCATGAAAGCGGCTGGTTCCCGTCGCCTTTGCCCGCGATCTACACCGGTGCGGAGCTTGCCGATTATCGCAAGTGGCTGTCTGCGGACAGTCTCGAAGCGAATCTGTCGCTGGGCGGTTCGTTCATTGGCGAGAGCGTCGACGACTACTACCTCACGCCGTACGACATCGGCTACGGTCACATCGTCAAGTTCGATCACGATTTCATCGGCCGCGATGCGCTGGAGAAAATTGCCGGCGAGCCCCATCGTCACAAGAGGACGTTGCGCTGGTCGAAGGACGACGTGGTCAAGATCTTCGCCTCCCAGCTTGGCGACGATGGCGAACGCTACAAGTTCATGGAGATGCCTGCCTCCCACTACGCGACCTGTCCTTATGATGACGTTCGGATGAACGGTGAAACGGTCGGGATCTCTCACTACCCGGTCTACACGTCGAACGTGCGCAGCTGGATTTCGCTGGCGCTCCTTGACGAGCGCGCGGCGGAACCGGGCACCAAGGTGACGTTGAGGTGGGGCGAGCCGGATGGCGGAACGCTGAAGCCGACCGTTGAACGTCATGCCCAGACCGACGTGCAGTGCATCGTCGAGCCGTGTCCGATTTCGGTGACGGCCCGCGAGTCCTACCGGGCATGAGTCGCACGACTTGTCGATTGAAGGTGTGAGCCATGGGTCTTGTTCCGCTGCCAAAGTGATTGACGCGTTGGCGGACGAGACGACCAACGACCACGATCCGGTTGACGCGCTCGCGACATTGAGATGGAGATCGGGCGTTCTGAACAAAGTCCGACTGCCATTTCGAAATTGGTGCCAGGTTGCGCACGACTCCGTTGTGACGTAGCTGCATCGACGCCGATTGTCGTCAGATTGTGGCGAAACTGCGCATGTCAGCACCGTGAAGCCCGTTCGACGTTTGGCCACGGGATGATCCGGCGGACGGTGCGGATGAAGGAAATCGAGATGCCTCTCGCCAGAAACTTTGCATGCACCGTCAAGGCACGGGCCGAACGCGACCCGGAGTTTCGCTTCGGGCTGTTCGAAGATGCGGTTGAGGCACTCCTGAGCGACGACATCGCAACGGGAAAGGTGCTCTTGCGGCATTACGTCAATGCCGCAGGTGGTTTTGAAAAACTGGCAATCGAACTCGGCAGCACCCCGAACAGTCTCAAGCGCATGCTCTCGGACCAGGGGAACCCCTGCGCCGACAGTTTTCTCCGCATGATCGGGCACTTGAGGAGGCAAGAGGGAGCGGTAATCACCTTGACTCAATAGGCCCAACGCCATGACTGCCAATACCGGCGCCAATTGGGCAGTTTCATTGCCACAGTGAGAGAATCATGAAAAAGGTCAATCTGACCCAAGCAAAATTGGACCTCAGTGAGCTACTGGATGATGTGGAAGCGGGAGAGGAAGTGATCATCACGCGACATGGCAAAGCCGTCGCGCGCCTGTCTGCTATTGCCAAACCCAAGAAACCGCTGCCGTTACAGGAGTTGGCAAGGTTTCGGGCAGAAATGCCCCGGTTGCGACGCTCTCCTTCAGAACTCGTGCGAGAGCTTCGAAACGAACGGTATTGAGAGCGTCGATCGACGCGGGCCAATCAATGACTGCGGTTGAGGCGAAGCGGGAAACCGCCCGAGACGGCAAATGTCGATGACTCCGTCGGCAGCACGTCGAAACGTGTTGCAGGCCGAGGCACAGGAGCATTCATCTGATGGCTGAACCGATGCCAATCACCCCGGGAATCGTGACTTGGGCGCGGAGTCGGGCGGGTTATTCCGTCGAAGCCGCGAAAGCCAAGTTTCGCAAGATTGTTGAGTGGGAAGCGGGCGAGGCATGCCCAAGCTACCCCCAACTCGAAAAAATGGCAGACAAGTTCAAAGTGCCGGTCGCCGTGTTTTTCTTCCCGGAACCGCCGGATCTTCCGCCCGTTGAAGAGACCTTCCGCACGCTCGGTCCGGACCAGATCGCGCAAATTCCGCCGCGCATCCGGTATCTTTTTCGCAAGGCGCAGACGTTCCAGATGGGGCTTGAAGAGCTGAATGACGGCCAGAATCCGGCCAAGCGCCTGATTACGCGCGATCTGGAATTTCGGCCCACCGACCGCATCGAGCAGATTGCCGCCGACGTCCGAAAGTACCTTGGCGTCACGACGGAGCAGCAATTCGCGTGGGGCGGCGAAGCGACAGCACTGGATGAATGGCGTCAGGCGTTGCTTCGTGCCGGAGTCCATGTCTTCAAGGACGCATTCAGGGAACCGGACTATTTCGGGTTTTGCGTCTACGATGACGAATTCCCGATCATCTACTTGAACAGCACCGCAGGAAAGACCCGGCAGACTTTCACTCTTTTTCACGAACTTATGCATCTCCTGTTTCACACCAGCGGAGTCGACCTTCGAGGCGACAGCATTGTGGATGAGCTTGCGGGCAATGCCCGTCGTATCGAAGTCATTTGCAACCGCGTGGCGGACCGCCTGATGGTGCCAGAAGAAACCCTTGTGGCCGAATTTGCGGGGAGACTGCCAACAGTGGCGGTCACCGCCAAGATGGCTGCCCAGCAGAGGGCTGAGCACGGTGAGCTTCGAAACGGGGTGCACCGCAGAAGCGCAAAGGTTGATCATCTTGGGACGGAATACATCCGTCTTGCGTTCCGCAGGTTCTACCAGAACCGGATTGACCGTGATGAACTCGCGAACATTCTTGACACCAAACCCAAGGATTTGACTCGTCTCGAAGAGCAGGTCTTGGGGAGTGCTACTTGATTTGCGACGGCAATATCGTTGACTATCTGATTACCTGGCATCGGCAATGATCATGTCGCTCGCTCTCTCGGCGATCATGTTGACCGCCGCATTGATGTTGCCCGACACGATTGACGGCATCACCGATGCGTCCACGATCCGCAAACGGTCGATCCCCCGCATCCGGCAGCGTTCGTCGAGCGGTGCGCCATCGCCCATCGCAACCGTACCGCACGGGTGATAGATCGTCGTCACCTGCATCTTGATGGCGTCAAGCAAGGCCTCGTCGTCGGCTTCCGCCAACTCCGCACCGGGACAAACCTCTTCTTCGATCAAGTCCGATAGCGGCGGATGCCGGCAAATTTCTCGCGCCCTGCGCACTCCCGCCACGATGCAGCGGCAATCGTTTTCGCTCGAAAGGTAATTGGCATGGATCGCAGGCGCGTCCATAGGATCGGCTGATTTCAGAATGATTTCGCCTCGCGACTCGGGCCGGGTTGGGCAAATCGAGACCGTGAACCCCGGAAAGTCATGAAAGCCCTTGGTCGGGTCGTCACTTGACCACGGCAGCACGTGAAACTGAATGTCGGGACGCTCAATGCCAGGCGCACTCCTGAGAAACGCAAAGACAGGCGCTGCCCCCATGGTCAGTGGTCCGCTGCGAAACAGGGCGAACTGAAGTCCCATCCGCATGCGTCCCGTGATCGAACCAAGTTGCTGATTCAACGTGGGCATTCGCACACGATAGCTGTTGTGGGTTTTCAGGTGATCCTGCAATCTCTTGCCGACGGAGACAGAATCCAGGACCGGCGAAATCCCGAACTTGGCGATCTCCTCTGCCGGTCCGACACCGGAGAGCATGAGCAGGTGTGGAGAGCCGATTGCACCGGCTGCCAGCAACACCTCGCCCGAGCAGCTGATCCGATGTTCTTCCGCACCAAGGCGTAGGTGAACACCGCATGCCCGTTGCTCCTCGATCTCGATGCGGAGAACTCTCGCCTCCGTCAACATCCGCAGATTTGGCCTCCGGCGGATCGGATCAAGGTATGCATGCGCGTTGCTGACGCGCAGACCATTCCATGTCGTGGTCTGGTAATGACCGACGCCCTCCTGCGACTCGGCGTTGCAATCGGGGTTGAAGGGCAGCCCGAACGACTCGGCAGCCGCGACAAAACGATCGGTGATCGCGAATTCTGCTCGCGTGTCCGACACGCCGACTGGGCCGTCTGCGCCATGGTAGGGCCCTGGTCCGCGTTGTTGTCGTTCGGCTCGCTTGAAGGCCGGCAGGCACTCGGCGAACGACCAACCCGGCGCGACGCGTCCCCAAGCATCGTAATCCTCGGGTTGCCCCCGCACGTAGATGAGACCGTTGATCGCTGACGACCCGCCCAGCCCTCGACCAAGCGGCCAGTCAAGCCGCCTGCCATGCAGGTTCGGTTCCGGCTCGGTCTGATGTCGCCAGTCAAAGCGTGGATCACCGATGGTCTTGAAGTAACCGACCGGTATCCTGATCCATGGGTTGCGGTTGCGTCCGCCGGCCTCGATCAGCAAGACCCGTTTGCGGGGATCGGCGCTCAGTCGATTCGCAAGGACACATCCTGCGGTTCCCGCCCCGACGATGATGTAGTCCCAGTCACCTTCGAGCATGATCAACCGCGCATCAAATGTAGTGGGTCACCTCTTGCTGCGTCGGGCCCACCGAGTAACGCGGACGCGGGCGGTCATCACCCCATCGGTCTTCGTCGAGCGGAACAAGGCACAGTCGGTGCGAAATCGTCCGGTCGAGGACCGGATCATGCAGAACGGCCTTGTCGTCACTCTCCTCGACTGTCCTGACCAGAAGGAATCCACGCGGCAGCGCATCCTCGGTGCCACCTGCCGATTCGATCAGACTTTTGGGCATGCCAACTTTTGCCAGTGGCATGTCGTTCAGCGTGATTTGATCGATGTGGTCATCGACGTGAGCGAGTCGCCAGGCCTGTCGCGACACGATCACCAGACCGGTCGAGAGTGTCACCCCCGGCAAGATCAACGCGCCACCACCGAGTGCCATGATGCAGTATGCAGGTCGCAAGTCGATATCCCGAGCGGCTTGTTGCCAGCATTCGTGGGTCACGCATACCGTGGGGCGCTGCTCTCCATCGACAAGAACGGCGTCGACGATGACATCCGGCGAAGTGACCTGGCCCTCGCGACCGGTGACATGGGGTTTCAGCAAAAACACGTTGTTCTCCTCATACCGGTGCCCAGGTGATCATTCGGATCTCGCCCAGTTCACGTTGGACTTTCTGCCAGCTTTCGCCGCCGTCGGTACTCTTGAAGATCTGGCCAAAGATGGTGGCGGCAAACAGAAGGTTCGTGTCGGCGGCGTTGGAGCCAATGTTCCAGATGGTGGAATTGGCCGGATGCGACATTTTTGCAATGTCCCATGTCTCGCCGAAGTCTCTTGAGATCAGCAACTCGCCGGCTTCGCCCGAAGGCTTGTCGCCGACACTGGCGATGACCGTGTCCGAATTCTCCGCAGGCTGCTTGAGCGAACGAAAATAGTCCCACTTCGCCTCCGGAATGTCGAGTTGATGCCACGTCTTGCCGTTGTCATCCGAGCGATGCACGCCGTCCTCGGTCGAACAGAGTACCGTGCGACTTCCGTCATCGCGTTCCCGAAACACGAGATCGTGGGTGTCATTGTCGTGCAGTCCCCGGATGATCATCTCCCATGTCTTGCCGCGATCGGTCGAGCGGAACACTCCGTCGATTTCGACGGTGATCCAGATCGTGTCTTCGTCCGCAGGGTCGAAATGAATCGACGTCACGCGCGATGTGTTGATGAACCAGCACTCGGTCGAGGCATCAAGATTCGAACGCGTCCAGTTTGCGCCGTTGTCTTCGGATATGAATATCTCGGCCGGTCGCGTCCCGCAGACGATGAAGTTGGGGTCGGTCGGCGACTGCGCGATTTTCAGGATGTGGAGATTGTCCATCGGCGAGGGGACATGGTCGAATCGACCAGTTCGTTCCGTGAATCGATAGAGGCCCTGATCCGAACCGGCAAGAACGTCACCTGGACGGTCTGCGTGGGTGTGAACCGCCCAGACCCGCGCTTCGTTGTAGAATCCGCCCGTTGGCGTCAGCAGGCGGTTCCAGCTTGTCCCTTCGTCCTCGCTGAACCAGACACTTTGCATTGTGGCGGCGTAGGCCTTGTAATCCATGAACGCATTCCTCCAGGCAATGTCCCTTGCCCACTATCGTCCCACTAGCGTAGATGTCAATGCAAGAGTGATTGATTCACCACGGCGTTGGGCGGTTTTCGGCAAAACCCGTACCACGGCGCGGCACGCTCCGCATCGGGCATCGGTGACCAAGAAGTCGCGAGCGGCCAGTCGCAGTTCCTTTTCGGACCTCGTCATGCGACAGCCGGTGCTGACTGTCGAGCCGACATGATGCGGGCCGCTTGGGTGGCGAGGGACAGAGACAGGTTCGTTGCGCCGAAAGATGGTTCTCGGTGTGTCGCCGGGTGCCAGGTGCGGTTCGTCGACACCGTGCCTGAGCGTTCCTCTCCCGAATTCGGAGGGTGACGTTCACGCGAATGATGTGGAAACGCATTGCGCCGGAATGCATAATGCGACCGGTGGTCCAGGGAGGAGACCTTCATGCAAAAAAAGAAAACTGCCCTTGTCATCTCGGCCCATGCGGCGGATTTCGTCTGGAGATGCGGGGGTGCGATCGCGTTGCACCAGAAGCTCGGCTATGACGTGACTGTCGCCTGCCTGTCCTACGGCGAGCGAGGCGAGAGCGCCCGACTTTGGAAAGAGGAAGGTGCAACCCTCGAAAAGGTCAAGGCGGTCCGCCGCAAGGAAGCCGAAGCGGCCGCGCGTGCTCTCGACGTCCACGACATACAGTTTCTCGACCTCGGAGACTATCCGCTAAACCTCGATCGTGATGCCCGGTTCAGGATGGTCGACATCGTCAGATCGGTTCAGCCGGACTTCATGCTGAGCCATTCGCATTACGACCCCTACAACACGGACCACATGAACACGACGAGCGCGGTCATCGAGGTTCGAATGATTGCCCAAGCCTGGGGACACAACCCCGGCGAAAAAGTGCTGGGAGCTCCGCAACTCTACCTGTTCGAACCGCATCAGACCGAACAGATGGAATGGAAACCTGACGTGTTGCTGGACATCACCGATGTGTGGGAACAGAAGCGCGCCGCCATCAACTGCATGGAAGGCCAACAGCACCTCTGGCAGTATTACACCAACGTCGCCGAAAATCGGGCCAACCATTTCCGACGCAACTCCGGCGGTCAGGCCGGTGGACGTCCGGCAAAATACGCCGAAGGATTCCAGTCGGTCTATCCTCGCTGCGTGGATGAGTTGTGATGGGTGTCGTTGTCCAGAACATCGAGCGTGCCGATCTCGAGATGGCGAACGCTCTCTTGGAATGCGGTGTCTCCACGGTTCACGAAGCACAGGGTCGATCCGGTCTTCTGGCCAGCTACATGCGACCGATCGCTCAAGGCATGGCCGTCGCGGGCCCGGCCGTGACCGTGCTGTGTCCACCTGCCGACAACTGGATGCTGCATGTCGCGATCGAGCAACTGCGCGAAGGCGATGTCATGGTTCTTGCGACGACATCCCCGTCCGATGCGGGGTATTTTGGCGACTTGCTCGCGACATCGGCCGTCGCGAGAGGCTGTCGCGGTCTCATCATCGATGCCGGCGTCAGGGACGTGAAGGATCTCGTCGCCATGGGTTTCCCCGTCTGGTCAAAGGCAATCTGCTCCCAAGGCACGATCAAGGAGACTCTCGGATCGGTCAACGTGCCGGTGGTGTGTGCGGGCGCTCAGGTCAACCCTGGCGATATCGTCATTGCCGATGATGACGGGGTCTGCATCGTCAGGCGGGAGGACGCATCCGACGTGCTGACACGATCCCGTCAGCGGATTGCGGCCGAAGAGGAGAAGCGGCAGAGCCTCGCCAGCGGCGAACTCGGGCTCGACATGTACGACATGCGCGGGAAGCTGAAGGAGAAGGGCCTCAAGTATGTCTAGCGGCGTACCCTGCATGTGGATGCGGGGCGGCACGTCGAAGGGGGGATATTTCCTGGCAAACGACCTGCCGGAGGATCGGGATGCATTCCTGCTCAGGGCGATGGGCTCGCCCGATGCCCGACAGATCGACGGAATGGGCGGCGCTGACCCGCTGACCTCCAAGGTTGCTGTCGTCAAGAAATCGACCCGGGCCGATGCCGACGTGGACTACCTGTTCCTGCAGGTGGCGGTCGATCAACCGCTGGTTTCCGACTCGCAGAACTGCGGCAACATTCTGGCCGGCGTTGCACCCTTTGCCATCGAACGCGGGCTGGTGGGGCCGGTCACCAAATCGACGCACAGGGTATCGATCTACATGGAGAATTCGGGCCAGGTCGCGGTCGCGACCGTCAAGCTCGATGATGGTCTTCCGACCTACAGCGGCGATGCATCGATTGACGGCGTTCCGGGTAGCGCCGCCGGCATCCCGCTCGAATTCCGCGATGTCGCGGGCTCGACCTGCGGCGCGCTCTTGCCGACCGGAAACCCGGTCGATGTTGTCGATGGAATTTCGGTCACGATGATCGACAACGGAATGCCCGTCGTGGTTCTCGATGCAGCGAATGCAGGAATCACGGGGCGAGAAACCCGAGAGGAGCTGGATGCGCACGACCAGTTGAAGTCGCGTCTCGAACAGTTGCGTCTCGAATGCGGGCCACTCATGAACCTGGGCGATGTCTCGCAAAAGACCGTCCCGAAAATGACCCTTGTCAGCGCTCCTGAACATCGCGAGTCGATCACGACCCGCACGTTCATCCCGCATCGGTGTCACGCAAGCATCGGGGTGTTTGGCGCGATCAGCGTCGCGGCGGCCTGCCTGTTGCCCGGCTCGCCCGGCTTTCGCCTCGCCTCCATTCCCGAGGGACCGACCAAGTCGATAGCGATCGGGCATCCTTCCGGGTCGACGACAGTCATCGCCGAGACGGATGCCGACGGGACGGTGACATCGACCGCGATTCTGCGCACCGCCAGGAAACTCTTTGACGGAACGATTTTCGACTGAGGAAACCCAATGGAACCATGTTTTGACGTTGCACACCTCGGCCATGTCGAGATGCTGACAGACAAGCTGCCGGAGAGTCTTGACTTCTTCACGCGGGTCTATGGACTGACCGAGAGCGGACGCAATGGCGACAGCGTCTATCTGCGCGCCTTCGACGACTACGAATTCCACACGCTCAAGCTGACCCAGTCCGAATCCACCGGCGTTGGTCACATCGGCTATCGCGTGTCATCTCCAGAGGCGCTCGAGCGCCGCGTCGCGGCCATCGAGGCATCGGGATACAAGGTCATCGGATGGTGCGACGACGATCCGGGCCATGGGCCGGCATTCCGCTTCGAGGATCCATTCGGCCATGTCTTCGAACTGTACTGGGAAACACGCAAGTTCATCGCATCGGAAGATGAGCGACCCGCGCTCAAGAACCTTGCACAGCGCTACCATGGACGGGGTTGCTGTCCACGCAGGATCGACCACTTGAACCTTTTGGCCGCCGACGTGACCGAGTTCAGGGATTTCATGATCACTTGCCTGGGCTCCCGTGTCACCGAGCAGATCCAGTTGGACAATGGACGCCTTGGGGGATGCTGGTTCACGGTCAACAACAAGTCCTACGATCTTGCCTGCACCGAGGAACATGGCGGCGGTTATGGGCGGTTTCATCACCTGACCTACGCGGTCGATCAGCGCGAAGACATCTTGCGGGCTGCGGACATATTCCTCGAAAACGGGGTGCACATCGAAACCGGCCCGCACAAGCACGCGATCCAAGGCACGTTTTTCCTCTATGTCTGGGAACCTGCCGGCAATCGGGTCGAACTGGCCAACACTGGCGCCCGCCTGATCATGCAGCCCGACTGGGAGACGGTCGTTTGGACCGAAACCGACCGCAAGAAGGGGCAGGCGTGGGGCCTCAAGACGATCGAAACCTTCCACACCCACGGAACGCCGCCCGTCTGATCACTCTCGTGATTGGCGACCCCATCGGCGAGTGCCGATCCCGAACTTGCCACGATCGGAATTCCAGGCCGGGAGTCGGAGTTTTGGGCCGACCCCGGAGCCGCCTTCAATTCACCGTTGGTCGGCGAGACTCTGTTCGACCGGACTGAACGCCGCTCCCCGAGAACACGCGCATCATTTGGGTGGCTCTGTCGCCAACCGGATGGGGACGAAAGGACTTCAGAGATTATCGCTTGGGAGCACAATCGAAACGCGAAGACCCGGTGAGAGCGGCGTGAGTTCGAGTGTTCCGCCATGGCGGCTTGCGACGGCATCCGCAATCGCCAAGCCGAGGCCGCTGCCTGATGACGGCTTGACCTGGCCGAATCGCGCCCGTGCTGTCTCGAGATCTTCGGGTGCAATGCCAGCGCCGTCATCGTCGACGACCACCTCGGCACCCTGTGCGCCGTTCCTCACCAAAACCCCGATCCTGGTCAACTGGCGTCCCCCGTGCACGAGCGCATTGTCGATGAGGTTGGCAATCGCTTCTCGGATCATGGTCGGATCGCCGAACGCCTCGCAAGGAAATTGCTCAAGCGACAGTCGAAGGTCGATTCGTCGCTCGGCCTGGCTTGCGAGCGACGCCTGCCTTTCCTCAAACAGGTCGCGAACCAGATCGCTCAGGTCAAAACTCGATGCCTTCGTTTGGACGGGCGTTCCCGACGCCCGCTCAAGCGCGAGCAGCTTGTCGACAAGGTCACTTGCCCTGCGCGAAGCCAACTGGAGTTCGCCGGTCCGGTTTTTGACATCCTCGACGGATCTGGCGGATACGACCGCTTCCGACATTGCGACGATGCCTGCGATCGGATTTCGGATCTGGTGCGCTGCATTCGAGATGAATTCGTCCTTCTCCTTCATCGACGCCGATACCTGTCCGAGGAGTCTGTTCAATGTCCTGACGATTCCCCGGGTCTCGAAGGGAACCGAACGAACGATCGGGCTCAGTTCGTTCGACGTCCTTCGACCGATTGCGTCCTCGAGATCGTTCAGAGGTCTCAGTCCGAGCCGGACACCGAACCAGACCACGAGCGCAATGGCCGCAACCAGCGGTGCAATGATCCGAAAGGTCCGCCACGACAGGTCGCGAACGATGGCATCCCTGAGTTCGGTGTCTTGCCAGACCGTGAAGGTGAACAGACCGCTCAGTCCTTCGAACTGCATGGCATCCACGAAGCGAAGCACCCGCACGTCGCGATCCATGTAGGTGGCATCAAAGTAGGCCTGCCCTGTTGCCATCGCCTCCGGTGGCGGAATCGGAACCGGAGGGGTGGCGTAGCCCGTCACGAACACCCCGTCGGGGGCGTAGACGTGATAGAAGACCTTTCCGCCGGACGTGTCCCGAAGGAGCGCATCGGTTTCGGGGCTGAGCGCATCCCCGTCGGACAAGGCGACATCGCGCGATATCGCAAGCGCGGCTGACAGCAGGGACCGGTCGAAGCGATCGGCGGCTCTTTGCTGCGCGTCATGAACCGCCCAGCTTCCGACCGCGACCACGATCAACAGAAGCGGCACGAGGATGATCAGAACAAGCCGCAGCCGAAGGGACGGATTCATGGATCAGTCATCTTGATCTGGTAGCCCAGCCCCCGCTGCATCCCGATCGTGATTCCGAACGGATTCAGGCGCTTGCGGAGCCTGGAGACATGAACTTCGATGACCGAGTCGTCGATGTCGGCCCCGACGCCGTACACCGCCTCAAGCAGGGCGGATTTCGACACCAGTCGATCCTTCGCGCGCGCCAGGGCTTCGAACACGGCCAATTCTCGTCTTGGCATGTCGATCTGTCCGTCCGGTCCGGTGATCTGGCGAGAATCGAAATCGAATGTCAGCGGTCCGATGTCGAGCGGCTTGACGACCGGAACGTTGCGTCGACGAGCCAGCGCCCTGATGCGGGCCTCGAGTTCGGCCATTTCGAAAGGCTTGACGAGGTAGTCGTCGGCACCTGCATCAAGCCCAGCGATGCGCTCATCGGTATCGCCATGAGCGGTCAGGATCAGCACCGGTCGGTCGTCCTGGCGTCGTCGCAGATTCCTCAGGACCTCGATCCCGCCCATTCCTGGCAACTTGACATCGAGAATGATCAGATCGGCTCCGTCATCGCGCAGGAATTCGTCCGCAGCGTCCCCGTCGTGGAGCAGATCCACAGCATGCCCGGAGTCCCTCAGCACGAAGGCGATCCCCCTGGCGACGGACTCATTGTCCTCGACAATGACGATGCGCATCGGGAATTTCCCGTTCCGTTGAAAGTTTCATGCAAGTTTGACGGGCAATAACTGGAAGATCAAGCTGTCCTGTTTCCAGAATTGAAGGAGCAATTATGTTCATGACACAAACCATTTGCCGTGCGACGAGAACGCTCGTGGCGGCAATCGCAGCGCTTGGACTGGCGTCAACCGCCAGCGCCGAACTCGATCTTGAAGGCAAGACGGTCGAATGGATCATTCCGTTCTCCGAGACCGGCGGTTCTGCCAAATGGGCGAATTTCTACGCACCGCTTCTCTCAGAGGCACTTCCGGGGAACCCGACCGTGGTGGTGAAGTTCATGCCGGGTGCCGGCTCGACCAAGGGCGCAAACCACTTCCAGGAACAGTCCTACAAAGACGGCACGCTGATATTCGGCTCGTCGGGTTCGACCCAGTTCCCCTATCTTCTCGGCGACCCCCGGGTGCGGTACGAGTACGGCGACTGGAACGTGGTTCTCGCGTCGGGAACGGGTGGCGTTGCCTACCTGCCGCCGGACCTTGCGGCGAAAGTGGCAGACGGCGGTGCCGCGGCTGTCAGCGATGTCGATTTCATTTACGGCTCGCAAGGCGCGACCCGTCTCGATCTCGTTCCGATCCTCGCGTGGGAGATGCTCGGTCTTTCGGTCGAACCGGTCTTTGGCATCAAGGGCCGCGGTGACGGACGTCTGATGTTCGAGCGTGGCGAAGCCAACATCGACTATCAGACCTCATCCTCGTTCCTTTCCGGTGTCACGCCGCTGGTCGAAGCCGGCACGGCGGTGCCTTGGTTCACTTTTGGCGCGCTTGATGCCGATGGCAACATCGTGAGGGATCCGACCTTCCCTGACCTGCCGACCTTCAAGGAAGTCTGTGAAGCGACCGACGGTTGCGAGACTTCGGGGACGCAATGGGATGCGTGGAAAGCATTCTTTGTCGCGGGCTTCCCTGCGCAAAAAATGGTGTTCCTGCCGAACGGCGCGTCGGATGAGGCGATCGCGACCTACACGGCGGCTTTCGATGCCATCAAGAATCGGGCCGACTTTGGCGAGATTTCGGTCAAGCGCCTTGGAATCTACCCGCAGATGACAGGTGCAGAGGCGGAAACGGCGAAAGCCAGTGCAACCCAGGTTCCGGCCGAAGCCAAGGAGTTCGTCATCAATTGGCTCAGTGATCGCTTTGGCGTGACCTTGAACTGACTCTGTCTCCGGCGCCACCCGTCCGGGTGGCGCCGCGGACCAAACCCAAACACAACATCTGAACACGAGGTCAGCACGTCATGGAGGCCTTCTCGATCGCGATGCCAGCGCTGGGTGATGCCTTCGGCATGATCCTTCAACCCTTCGTCATCGGATATCTGGTGCTCGGGGTGTGCATGGGACTTGCGGTCGGCGTTCTCCCGGGGCTCGGCGGGATCGCTGGGCTGTCGCTTCTCTTGCCGTTCATGTTCGGGATGGAGCCTCTCGCGGGGCTCGCTCTGATGGTCGGGATGATCGCGGTCGTTCCGACCTCTGACACTTTCGCTTCGGTTCTCATGGGAATACCGGGGTCGAGCGCATCCCAGGCGACCGTGCTCGACGGTTTCCCCATGGCCAAGCGTGGCGATGCGGCGCGTGCACTGTCTGCCGCATTCGCGTCTTCACTCTTCGGCGGGCTGGTTGGGGCAGCATTCCTTACGCTGTTCGTTCTCGCGGCCCGTCCGATCGTTCTGTTGTTCCGGACGCCGGAACTGCTGATGATCACCGTGTTCGGTCTGTCGATGGTCGGGATTCTCGCGGGTCGCGTCGCCATCAAGGGCATCGTCGCTGCTTGCCTCGGACTTCTGGTCGGAACCATCGGCGAGGGCGCCTTTGCCGGTGCTCTTCGAATGTCGTCCTACGAACTGCCGTATCTGACCGATGGGTTGAAACTGGTGATCGTGGGCCTCGGCATCTTTGCCGTCCCGGAGATCGTTGCGCTTCTCCGACAGGACCGGTCGATTTCGGATCGGGCGCTCATCGGCGGCGGCTGGGCTCGCGGCATCCGCGACTGGTGGGCCAACAAGTGGCTGTCGATCAGGTGCTCGCTTATCGGCGTCATGGTTGGCGTGATTCCAGGCCTCGGCGGCTCGGTGGTCGACTGGATCGCCTATGGTCACACGATACAGACCGCCAAGGACAAGTCGCGGTTTGGCTCCGGCGACGTTCGTGGCGTCGTTGGGCCCGAGAGTTCTAACAACGCCAAGGAAGGCGGTGGCCTCGTGCCGACGCTTCTGTTCGGAATTCCCGGATCGGGGTCTATGGCGATTTTCATCTCGGCGGTGGCGCTTCTTGGCAGTGGCCAGATCGAAGTCGGTCCGTCGATGCTCAAGAACAATCTCGACTTCACCTACGCGATCGTCTGGCTTCTCGCTTTTGCCAATGTCGTGGGGACATTGCTGTGCATCGTCGCATCGGGCGGCATCGCGCGACTGACCTCGATCAGGTTCGTGCTGCTGGCACCGTTCCTGTTCATGGTGATCAGCTTCGCGGCGTTCCAGTCCAACCAGGACCTGTTCGATCTCGTGGCGTTGTTCGGCATCGGACTTCTCGGCATCATGATGCGCAGGTTCGACTGGTCGCGGCCCGCCTTTCTCATCGGCTTCGTCCTGTCGAACCCCGCCGAAAACTACGCCAACCAGGCCGTGCAGATTGCAACGTCCCGTTTCCGCAAGGGTTTCGAAGAGGGGCTGGATTACATCTTCAGCCCGATCGTCATCGTTCTGATCATCATCACGGTGATATCGGTGGTCATTGGTCTCCGGCAGGCAAAGAACATTCTGCCCGAGGGGGAGGTCCGATCCGGCTCGAAAATCGCGCCGATGGCTTTCCTTCTGTGCATACTCGGCTACATGGTCGTGGCCTACTGGAACGCATCGCTCATTCCCGACCACTCGGCGACCGATCGGGTCTTCCCGGCGTTCGTTGCAATCGTCGGCATCATCGGCTGCCTGTGGCTGCTGGTCCGGATGATGTTCAAGGACGAGACTGACGTGATGTTTGCCGACCGCGAGCGTGATGACGCGGATGCCACCGTGCACGGGCTGTGGACGACGCTTGCGTGGTTTGCCGGATTGCTCGCGTTGAGCGCGCTGCTCGGGTTCATCCTGGCGCTCGCGATCTTCCTCGTGGCCTTCGTGATGGTGCGGGCCGGGAAAAAATTCTGGCAGGCTGCACTGTTTGCCGTCGCTGGAATCGCGCTCATGTGTTTCCTGGCGGGCCTTTTGAACAGGGACTTCCCAAGCGGGTTGCTGCAATACTACGTCGCACTTCCTTGGCCGCTGACATGACCCAGGCGGCGATTCCGTTCGTGTTCATGCGGGGCGGAACTTCGCGAGGGCCATACTTTCGGCGATCGGATCTTCCTGAAGACACGGAGACTCTGTCGGAGGTCCTGGTCGCGGTGACGGGGTCGGGCCATCATCTGAACATCGACGGGATCGGTGGCGGGAACGCGGTCACCACCAAGGTCGCCATGCTCTCGCCATCGAGCGACCCTTGGGCCGACGTGGACTATTTTTTCGCGCAGGTCAGCGTGGAGACCCGCGAGGTCGACTACGGCCCGACCTGCGGCAACATCCTCGCGGGAGTCGGGCCAGCGGCAATCGAGTTGGGGCTGGTCGCGGTCACCGATGCCGAACAGGTGGTCAGGATACGGGCCGTCAATACCGGCGCCCGGGTTTCGGCCACGGTTGCAACCCACGAGGGCAGCGTCGTCTACGAAGGTAAGACACGGATCGATGGGGTGCCGGGGACGGCATCTCCAATCAGGCTGGAGTTCCAGGATACGGTCGGCGGAGCGACGGGCGCGTTGCTGCCCACCGGCAACTTCCGTGACAGCTTCGATGGCATCGACGTCACGTGCATGGATGTCGCGATGCCCATGGCGATTGCCCGGGCCGAGAGCTTTGGTCTTTCGGGGTACGAGGGTGTCGACGAGCTGAACGACAACCGGGAGTTCTTCACCCGGATGGAAGCCGTGCGCATTCAGGCCGGCGAAGCCATGGGCATGGGGGACGTTTCAAGTTCCGTCATGCCCAAGTTCGGGCTTCTGGCATCACCCCGCGATGGCGGCACGGTTGCGGCGCGTTATTTCATGCCCTGGGCGACGCATCCTGCGATGGCGGTGACCGGGGCGCAGTGTCTCGCTGCTTGCGTGCTGTCGCCTGGAACGGTTTCTGACGGCCTTGCAACCGTGCCGACGGAAAGCCCTGCGACGATCGTTCTGGAACATGCATCGGGATCGGTCGAGGTCACGGTGGATTTCGAGCGCACAACCGAGGGCATGACCCTCAAATCGTCCGGATTGATCCGCACCGCGAGATTGCTGGCCCGGGGCGAGGTCATGGTGCCCGCCTCGCTGTGGCCTTGAAGTCGAGTGAAAGGTACGATGCCCATCCATGATCGTGGACAGGGGAGTCAACAAAGGCATGACGGTGACGGACGAACACAATTCCAGTTTCACGGAAGAAGCACGGACGAGTCTGCAGCGTGAGTTGACTCGCATTGGGGATGAATTGCGGGCCTACCCCACGCCGGTCGCGGGGTGCGATGCTCAATACAATCACCTATTGGCCGAGCGGCAGAGAGTTCATGATGCGCTGGCGGTACTTGAGGACAATGCCTCCGGATAGACTTTGTGGGTTGGTTCTCATTGGTTTCGACTGACGTTGACGAGGCAGCCGTTGTCAGTTTTGGACGTTCGGGGAGGTTGAAGGCATGAGATTTTCTGAAAGGCACCGGTTCAGAACGGCGGCACCTATGCTTGAAGAGCATGACCTGCCAGAGGGGTTGCGAAACCGAGTCTGGAATGTACTCTGGGAACTCTTTTTTTCTGATGAAATGGTTGAAGAGAGGTTCGACGAATATTCAGTCTATTTTTCTGCACTATCCGAGCATTTGCGACACTCCTACTTCAAGCTCCCCGTTGATGACAGATCTAATGTACCAACTAGCGAACGGTCATTTCTTCGAGCCCGCTACTTCGAACTCCAGTTTCCTGATTTCTACGACTTTCTGGAAGAGATGGCAGGCGACAAGGTAGCGTCGATCATTTGGATTGGACGCGACACGAGAGAAAAGTTTGGGGCTTACACAGATAACTTGACATAGCACCTTAATTGCTTATGATTCAATGCGATAGGCAAGGAGAGGCGAAATGTCGAAGACCGGTCCGGGCAAGGCCCATCGTGAAGGCGTGACGCTGGTTCAGCTCATGGACATGTTCCCGGACGAAGCGGCCGCTGTCGCCTGGTTCGAGGATGCAGTCTGGGCGAACGGACGCCGCCACTGCGGCCATTGCGGAGGTTTTCGAACGCGCAAGGTTCCGAACGCGAAGCCCATGCCCTACTGGTGCTCGGACTGTCGGAAGTACTTCAGCGTTCGCACCGGAACGCCGATGCAGAATTCCCGCCTTCCGATGCGAAAGTGGGCGATCGCCATCTACCTGTGCCTGACGTCGCTCAAGTCGGTTTCGTCGATGAAGCTGCACCGGGACCTCGGCGTCACCCAAGCGACAGCCTGGTTCATGCTGCATCGCATTCGCCAGGCATGGGCGGATGACAACGGCGGCCAGTTCGACGGCCCGGTCGAGGTTGACGAAACGTACATCGGCGGGAAGCGCAAGAACATGCCCTTGGCCAAACGCGAGGGCCTCACGGGCCGCGGCGCGGTCGGCAAGTCGGCGGTTGTCGGCATCAAGGATCGGAACACGAACGAAGTCCGGGCAGAAGTTGTCAAAACCACCGATGGCGAGACGCTCAAGGGCTTTGTTCGCGAGCATGTCGAACCGGGCGCGACGCTCTACACCGATGAAGCCAAGGCCTACCAAGGCATGCCGGAGTTCGATCACGAGGCGGTCAACCACAGCGTCAGCGAATTTGTCGACGGCATGGCGCACACGAACGGGATCGAGTCCTTCTGGTCCATGTTCAAGCGGGCGCACAAGGGCACCTTTCACAAGATCAGCCCGAAGCATCTGCAGCGGTACGTCCATGAGTTCGCGGGCAAGCACAACATTCGCGACTCAGGAACCCTTGTGCAAATGCGGGACACTGCTGCCCGACTTGTCGGTCGGCGGCTTCTCTACCGGAACCTCGTCGCGGACAACGGTCTTTCTTCGGGTTCCGGGTTGTAGATTGCGGTTGCGCAACAGTGCCTTCGCCAATGTCCGAGGCGTCGCTCCCGCAAGATCGCGGGCGGGGTCAAGCATTGGTTTCATTGCGTCCTCCTGCAGATCCGCTGAACTCGAACCATTTCGCAAAGAGTTTCTTGTCGAATTCCGTGCCGGCGTCCATCGCAAACGCGGCAGGAAAGCCTAATATACATGTATTGTTCACGCAATACCGGCTACCTATGTCAAGCTATCTGTGTAATCCCCAAAAGTTTGTGGAGAGATGCAACGAAGTACTGGAACAGGAGAAGGCATGTTTCCGGTTCGTCGCGAATCAGATTGCGCCGATTACCAATGCGGAGGAGAAGGCGGAGTTGGAAAAGGCGGCGGCCACGGACGAGGCCGGGGACCACATACATCAGGCAGTCGCGCTGTATAGAGACAGGTCAAGCCCAGATTACCGCAATTCGGTCAAAGAGAGCATCTCTGCAGTGGAAGCTACTTACCGCATGCTGACTGGAAAAGGGCACAAGGACATCGGAACTGCAATCGCCGCGATGGAGAAAAAGGGAATTGAACTTCCCAAGTCACTCCAGAACGGGTTTTCGGCAATTTACGGATGGACCAACGGGAAGGATGGCATTCGACACCCGTTATTGGAGGGTGCCCGTATCGTAACCGAAGCGGAGGCGCGACTCATGCTGGTAATGTGCTCGGCCTACGTGAATTATCTTTTGAGCCTACGGGGGAAATGAGCACAGGGCTGATCGGGGAGGGACATCAACGGTCAATCATTGATTCGGCGGCCGCTGTAGGCCAAAGGACTCTGGATGGCGTGAGCTTTGACATGGTGCCCAAAAGTTTCGTGATTGCCAATTACGATATGCTTGAACGCGATGCCGGCGATGTCCAAATCGCAAGTCTCTGGCACCACAACCGCGGTCATGGTATCTTTCGATTGGGCACTCGAAACCTTGACAGCCATTGTCACACGAATTGGCGCTGTCAATCTCAAGCCCTTTTGGTGCCAACGAAATTTTCAACAGATAGGAGACGCAAGCCATGAGAACGCTCAAGCTGAACGGCAAGGAGGTCAGCGTGGAGGCTGCCGATGGCACGCCGCTCCTCTGGGTGATCCGCGACGAACTCAAGATGACCGGCACGAAATTCGGTTGTGGGGTGGCCGCATGCGGGGCTTGCACCGTGCACCTGGACGGCGAGCCGGTGCGTTCGTGCGTGACCTTCATCGAGGATGTCGAAGGGTCCGAGGTGACGACCATTGAAGCCGTTTCGGAAGAAGCGGTTGGCGCCGCCGTGCAGCAGGCATGGGCAGAGCTCGACGTGGTGCAATGCGGCTATTGCCAGTCCGGACAGATCATGTCGGCCATAGGGCTCCTGAAAGAGACGCCCAAGCCGACTGTCGAAGACATCGACGACTACATGTACGGCAATGTGTGCCGCTGTGGCACCTATCAACGCATTCGCAGCGCCGTGCAGCGCGCGTCTGACATTTTGGAGGGTTGAGCCATGAATACGCTTACGACAACACGTCGCGGTTTCCTGAAAACCGCCGGAGCAGGCGCTGCGGTCATGGTGCTGGGTTTTCGCCCCAACGGGGCGCTTGCCGCCGGTGAAGACGCCATGCTGAATCCGTTTGTCAAAATCGGAACCGATGGTCGTGTCACCGCGATCGTCAAGCATTTCGAAATGGGCCAAGGGCCAGCCACCGGCCTGGCCACGCTCGTTGCTGAAGAGCTCGGCGTGTCCATGGATCAGATCGACGCAGAATTCGCTCCTTCCAATCCACAAGTGTACAACAACCTTTTCTTCGGCTCGTTCCAGGGGACCGGAGGGTCAACTGCCCTTGCCAACTCCTTCATGCAGTATCGTCAGGCCGGTGCGGCTGCGCGCGAGATGCTGATCGGGGCTGCAGCCAAGGAATGGGGTCTCGATGCCGCATCGCTCAGCATTAAGGATGGCATGATCTCGGGCGGCGGCCACTCGGCGGACCTTGGTGAATTCGTGACGGCAGCGGCCTCGATGGAGGCCCCGGCAGAGCCTGCCTTGAAGGACCCCTCCGAGTGGACCTTGATCGGCAACGAGAACATCACCCGGGTTGACGGGACGAGCAAACTCGATGGTTCTGCCAGATTTGCCATGGACATGATGCTGCCGAACCAAATGGTTGTCGTCGTGATCCGCCCGCCTCGAATGGGCGCGCTGGTCAAGAGCTTCGATGCCAGCGGAGCCGAGGGCATGCCGGGCTTCATCCGTGCCGCGGTGCTGCCGACGAACGACAAGGTGGCGGTTTTTGCCGAACACACCTGGGCCGCGTTCCAGGCGCGCGATGAGGTAAGCGTGGAGTGGGACTTCACCAATGCTGAAAGCCGATCTTCCGAAGACATCAAGGCCGAAATGATGGCGGCATTTGAGGGGGATGCGGAATTCCAGCTTGTTGGAGACGCAGCGGGGACGAATGCGGCGATCGATGACGCGACGACAGTTCTCGAGCAGTCATTTTACTTCCCGCTTCTGGCCCATGCACCGATGGAGCCGCTCACCTGCACCATCGAGCAGGACGAAAACGGAATTGTCACGCTGCACGACGGGTGCCAGATGCCCACGATGCCTCATGGCGGGATCAACCAGATCCTGGGCACGCCCATGGAAAAGATTCGGATCAACACGGTCTTTGCCGGTGGCTCATTCGGGCGTCGGGCCAATCCGACCATGGATTACCAGTCCGAGTGCATACTGGCCTTCGCGGTGACCGACAGGACCCGCCCGGTCAAGCTGGTCTGGAGCCGCGAGGACGACATCACCGGCGGTTACTACCGCCCCGCCTTCGCGCACAAGGTGCGCGTGGGTCTGGATTCGGACGGCAATATCGTTGGATGGGACCACCGGGTTGCCGGCCAGTCGATCCTGAAGGGCACCTTCTATGAGGACTTCGCGGTGGTCGATGGCGTCGATGGAACCTCCGTCGAGGGGGTCAATGACACGCATTACGCCATCCCAGGGTTCTCGGCCGGTTTGAACGACGTGAAAAAAGCGACCTCGGTTCTTTGGTGGCGTTCGGTCGGGCATCCGCATACGGCCTACGCCATGGAAACGATGATGGACATGGCGGCTGAGGCGGCGGGGGTTGATCCGGTGGAATACCGCCTCCGCTATCTGCCGGGCGATGACAAGGACCAGCAGCGTCTTGCCGGTGTCTTGAAGCTCGCTGCAGAAAAGGCCGGTTGGGGCAAGCCCGCAAAGGGGCGGACCCAGGGCATCGCTGTCCACAAGTCGTTCAACAGCTATGTTGCCGAGGTGGTCGAAGTCAGCAACGAGTACGGCATTCAGGTCGAAAAGGTGACCTGCGCGGTCGATTGCGGCATTGCCGTGAATCCCTCAACGATCCGAGCCCAAATGGAAGGCGGCATCGGTTACGGGATCGGCCATGCGATCCTCGATGAGATCACGCTGGAGAACGGCGAGGTGCAACAATCGAACTTCCCTGACTATGAACCGCTGAGAATTGGCGGCATACGCGAGATCGACGTGCACATCGTGCCCTCGACCGAGGCTCCGACCGGGGTTGGTGAGCCGGGCGTTCCGCCCGCTGCCGTGGCGCTGGCCAATGCGATTGCAAAAGCGACCGGCACGCGGGTGACGGAACACCCGATGCAAAATGCGGTCGATTTTGCGTGAAGCGAGACTGCGGATAACCTATTGGCGCAGCCCTCATGGGCTGCGCCGACTTCTTCCTGAATTTCGATTGCCGATTTAAGCGAAGTGAAACGGCGGTCAGGGCTGCGGGCTTTGGGCTCGTCAACAACGTCTCTGGCAAGACGCCCTGAGTCGTGGAGGCCGGATTTCCTCAAGTCAAAGCTGTCACCCTCGTTCCTGTAGAGTGAGCGCAACACTGGTCATGCGTTCGGCTTGCGTGAATGGTCTCATGAGCCTGTGCGGAAAACGGACATGGGGCAGGCAAGAACCGGAAACTCCACGCACAATCGCCGAGTGGGAGTCGCTGGTTTTGGCCCGATGATTTTGTCCGGTATGGCCTGAGCTACAGTCTTGAGGGCCGTGGAGTTTCACGTCTCAGCTGATCGACTCCGACCAATCGCTTGACAGAATCGCGCGACTTCTTGAACACCCTCTGAAATGGACACCATGAAAATCACGGGCGTCAGCGTCTACCGGACAGCCCTGCCTTATGTCGGGGGTTCGTACGGATGGGGCCGGGGCAACAGCATCGAAATCGCTCACTCCAGCGTCGTTGTGATCCGCACCGATGCCGGTCTCGAGGGATGTGGCGAGTTCTGCCCCTGTGGCGAGAACTACATGGAGGCGCACTCCCATGGCGTCGAAGCCGCAGCCAGACTTCTCGCGCCCGCATTGCTCGGAGAGGATCCTCGACAGGTCGGTCGTATCGAGCAACTCATGGATCACGTCATTCGTGGTCACGGTTATGCGAAAGCACCCTTCGATGCGGCCTGCTGGGACATACTTGGCCAGGCGACAGGACAGCCGGTCTGGATGCTGCTGGGAGGCAAGCTGACCGACAGGGCGCCGATGTACCGGGTGGCGCCACAGAAGTCCCTTGAAGAAACCGCAAAAGAACTCTCGCAGCACCGCGACGCCGGATATCGGCAGTTCCAGATCAAGGTCGGTTCGGACTGGGCCCGCGACATCGAGCGAATCCGCTTCACCCTTCCGTTGCTGAAAGAAGGCGAGAACGCGTTCGCTGATGCAAACCAGGGTTGGAACGTGCATGAGGCCGTTCGTGTTGCACGCGCCACGCGGGATCTTGACTACATACTGGAACAGCCGTGTCGAACCTTCGACGAGTGTCGGCAGGTTCGTGCACAGACAGATCTGCCAATGAAGCTCGACGAGTGCATCACCGGGCCGGAATCAGTGCAAAAGGTCATCGCCGATCGCGGCGCCGAAATCGTCTGCATCAAGATTTCCAAGCAGGGCGGCCTGAGCAAGGCGCGCCGCGTGCGCGATCTGCTTGTCGACCACCGGATTCCGATGACGGTCGAGGACACCTGGGGTGGCGAAATCGTGACGGCGACCCTGTCACATCTTGCTGCATCGACGCCCCCCGAGTTTCTCATCAACACGACCGATCTGCACAACTACAACACTCGTTCGACGGGGAAGCCGGGTCCCGCCACGGCGGGTGGGAAGCTCTTTGCGAGCGATGCCGCCGGCCTTGGCGTGACGCCGGATTACGAGAGCCTTGGCGATCCGGTCTATCGGCTTGGAGACTGCGATTGAACTTGGCAGGTTCGGTCGTGGTTTCGCCCGTCCACAGCATGCCATCGAGCGACGATCAACTCATGTTGGCCGTATGCCTCCAAGCCGAAATGTCCGGCAAAACAGGTTGGGCCCGGCCTGGGTGTCAGAGCTTGTAGATCAATTCGGGAAGAACCACTCGCCATTGCTCACGGCGAATTCTGTCGCTGAATTCTTCCCGGGAATCCTTTCGAAAACGAGTGGTGACAGCATGAATCCGGCCTGCAGTGAGAACGGCCTTTGGGGGCGGCTTGAACTTCTGTGCGACGCGTCCGATCGGACGGCCGTTCCGGTCGACGATCAACATTTGTCCGTTGCGGGTTTCCAAGGAGACTTCGTCACCTGCCACGACCTCGTCAGTTGCCCGAAGCCTGCGTTCTCCGTCGAAGGTTCGACCCACGTAGTCCAGATCAACATCGGCGGGTCCGAGCGTGAGGTGGATGTTTCTGCAACTCTCCAGATCGAGATTGCTTCCATCCGGAACCCGGCGAAGAACGGCAGGCCCCTCCAGCTTGTCGAGGAACGGATGGCGATCTGACATCGAGATCATGGCCAGCGACCGGCGGGCGCGTGTCATCGCGACATAGTAAAGCCGCCGGTCTTCGTCCCTGTCTTCGCGGTGAAAACCTTCGTCCCAACCGCCGTCGAGAATGACGACATCGTCGAACTCAAGCCCTTTTGCCTTGTGCGCTGACAAAAGGAGTAGGCCGGTCTGACGTTCGCGGGCATCGCGACTCCATTCAGCAAACCATTCGATCGCTTCATACTTGGGAATGGCATGGTTCCCGATTTCGAGTGCGAGGTCGTCGAGGCCTTCTCTCAAGAGTGTCCACCATGGACCGGTCGGTTGATCATTCAGCCACTCGGCGATGTCGGCGGCTCGAACAGAAGTGTCAGTTTCACTCCTGATCCAGTCGACCAGCGCTTGGGTTTCGACCAGACGCCACACGTTCGGATGATCGTCGGATCCGATCTGGATCGGGATGTCATGCGCCTCGCAGTAGCTTCTGACGGGATCGAGAAAACGCCAGTTGCGGGCGATCACCGCCGCGTTACTCCAGCTCCATTCTGGCACCAGTGCCGAAATGCGCTGCAGTTCGGCGATCGCCTGGGCGGCTTGCATCTTTTCGTCTTTCGACACGCGGAGAATCTGCACGCGCCCGCGCCCGGCCTGGTCGAGCCGCTCGAGTTCGCCCCCCGGCGGCTCCTCCTGACGGTTCTCGTTAATGACGATTTCGTTGTCGGTCTTCATGCGATGCGACGCTGGGTCGATGAGCATGTTCGCTGCAGCAATGATGTTTGCGCTCGATCGGTAATTCTCGGTCAAAAAGACAGGTCGTGCGCGATAGTCCTTCTCGAACTGTCGAATGTACCGGACGGACGTCCCCCTGAACGAATAGATGTTCTGGTCGTCGTCACCGACGGCGAAGAGGCTCAGTCGACTGCCTTCGTCTTCAAGGGACCGACCCGCGATAGCCGAGATCAGCTTGTATTCGAGTGGCCCGATGTCCTGGTATTCGTCGACCAGAATCCAGCGAAATCCCTCGATCAGGGTGTCGCGGAGGGCCTCTGCTTCGCCCTTGGCGAGATCGTCGGCTTCGAAGAGAGTCACGGCGCGTCGCAGTATCTCGTCGAAATCATCGTTCGAGACGTCTCCGGATTGCCTTGCAAAACATGCCCCGACCAGGCGCATGGCCATTCCGTGGCAGGTGGAAACGGTCACACCGCGGGCGTCGTCACCGATAAGTGCAAAGAGACGCTGTCGGATCTCAGTTGCGGCGTGGCGGTTGTAGACCAGGGCCAGAATGGATTGCGGATTCTGTCGTCGGACCCGGATCAGAAAAGCTATGCGATGAACGAGCACCCGCGTCTTGCCCGAACCGGGCCCCGCAAGCACCAAAACGTTCGTTCGTTCGCGGTCGTCGGCGACAATGTCGGCTTGACGTCGATTACCCAGTGACTCCACGATCTCTTGCCAGGATTCAGGCGTCGTCTGACGGCGAAGCTGAGCAGCACTGTCTGGAAGCCACGCCTCGACAAAAGGCTGCTGATCGAGGGTGAAGTAGTCGGCCATCAGCTTGCGGGCATGGCGCATGTCAGCGATCCCTGCCTCCGCATAGGCCGCCATGATGTGAGTCTGCAGCGTTTGACCTTCGTAATGAATGGAGAGCGGAGTAAAATCTTTCGCCGTATATTGGGAATGACCGGGGCGAAGGCGAACGGTGATGGCGGGGCGGAAGATCGTCAGGCCGGCGCCAAGCGTGACCACACTCTGTTCGTGAAGCCAAAGCAAGGCGTGGTCGAGCAGCGCAGACCACTCGGTCTGGGTGCGGGTTGCGAGTTCGATGTCGTTGCGGAGCGCGGAAATCAGCGCCCCAAGCGTGGTTGCGACCTGGATGTCCTTGCCCCGCGCCCCGGATGGTGCGGTTGCCGTGAGCGAGTCGAGGATGATAGCTGCCGCCTTGCGGCGTAACTCCGATATTTTGACCAGGGAGTCCCACTCGCGTTGCAATCGAATCGATAGACGCTCCCGATCAATCCGCCGAACCCTGAGGCTTCCCTTGCCCTCGCTGTCGTTTCGCCCATCACGTGCGATCCCGCGAATGAGCTTTTCGACGATGTCGGGCCGAACGGTCCGATGACCTCGATCGTGAAGTCGCTGCGAGGCGATCCGAAGATTCAGAACCGATGCCTCGTTTCGAGCAAGATCGGGTGCGAGTTCCTGAAGCAGGTCGAGGAGATCGTCTTCAAGCCCCGCGATGTTCTGCAGTCGTTTATTGGACGAGTCCTCGACACGAAGGTGGACATAGATCGTGATTGCGGTGTCGTTCGAGGCGATTCCGAGCGCTTCAAGAAGGCTCAGCGCGTTTCGCAGTTCGCTGAGATTCAGGCGGGTCTCTCCGCAAAGGTCGTCGGTGGAAATTCCGCGATCGGGAGGCGAGTTGAGCAGGCTGCGGACAAGGCGAAGCAGCATCGCCCGCGAGTAGTCCGAAATCTTCGCCTTCTGGATCCGCTCCTGCGCTTCTTCAAAGGTTCGTATTCGCAAGGACGATGGAAAAACATGCACGACATTCTCGTCACGCCTGAGAAGGACGGCGTCCTCGAGCCAGGACACGGCAACCTTCACGCGGGTGTCCTCGGTGGTTCGGTCCCGTCCGAAGTCCCCGTCGACGTCCTCCCTGACGATCTCTCCGGGAGTCGCGATCACGTCGCCTTCGTTTTTCATCCGTTCCCTGAGTCGCCGCAGGGCTTTCAGGACCGCAGCGATCTCGTCCTTGTCGAGACGCGATCGGGCGGAGAGGGAGAACTGCTTTTCCACGTCGTCGGTCGAGTAGAGCAAGATGCAGCTTGCGGGTTCGCCATCCCGGCCTCCGCGCCCCGCTTCCTGGACATAGTTCTCCAACGAGCCCGGAATGTCGGCATGAACGACGACCCGAATGTCGGGTTTGTCGATTCCCATGCCGAATGCGTTCGTGGCCGCGATCACCCTGAGATCGCCGTCAGTGAACTGCTGTTGGGTCTCGATCTTTGCCTCCGGTTTCAGCCCGGCATGGTAGTATCCGGCGGCAAAGCCTTTCTCCTTGAGAACCTCGGCCACCCGTTCGGTTGCCTTGCGGGTCGCGCAGTAGACGATCGCGCCCGATCGTCCCTCTTGCGGCAGCCTGTCCTGAAGGATCGACACGACGTCGTCGAACTTGCCTTTCTTGTCGGTTTCCATGACCTCGAACGAGAGGTTCTCGCGGTGCGCCCCGCCGTCATGTCGCACGATCTCGATTTCGAGTTCTTTCTCAAAGTACGCGCAGATGTCGTCGATCACGCTGGGCTTGGCTGTGGCGGTCAGACAGACCAAGGGTGCCGGCCTCTTGCCGTCGGAGTAATTCTTGATGAAGCGCGCGATGTAGCGATAGTCCGGTCGAAAGTCGTGACCCCATCTGGAGACGCAGTGCGCTTCGTCGACGACCCAGTATCCGACTTCGCGCTGTTCGAGGATCGACCTGACCGAGCGACTTCGCAGCTGTTCCGGCGAAATCAACAGGATCGACGCATCGCCGAGGCGAACCCGGTCGAGGGCATCGTGGCGTTCGGGCAAGGACAGCAACCCGTTGACCGTGACGCAGGAAGATATCTGGTGCCGTTCGAGGCTTTTGACCTGGTCGGCCATCAGCGCAACAAGAGGCGAAATGACGACGGTGAGCGCCCCGGTGCGTTGATAGAGCGACAGGGCGGGCAACTGGTAGCAGAGCGATTTGCCAGTGCCGGTTGGCAGGATGCCAAGTACGGATGATCCCGACATGGCGGTTTCGACCAGAACCTGCTGCAGGGAACGGCCATCCTCGGCTGGGGGCTTGGGTCGAAAAGCGTCGAATCCGAACCACTTGTCTAGGAGTGTCACCGGATTTGCCCACGATTGACACCATTCGCAGGCAGGATCCTGACAGGAATTGTTTCGAAGTTCGTTGACGAGTTCGCCGGCTCTCGGGAACTGGTGGCGAACCCAGGGCGGCATCGTGGAGTTTTCGCCGGCGACCATGATCCAGGACAGCGCGTAGGCAAGCGCCCAGGCGTCGCGAGGCGGCCCCGCAACTGCCCTCTTGCATTGATTCACGCAGGCCTTGCCCGCGAGCACTCGATTGATTGCGGCGCGGGCTTGCTGGGCAGTGGGTCTGTCCGCCTTTCTCAGGAACCGGAAAGTTGCATGGAATCCAGCGGAATTCCTGTTTGATGTCGTGAGCCAGTGGAGGGCGGTCAGCAGGTCGGGGTTGCTGCGACCCATCTCCTGCAGCGCCTTGATCTGGTTCTTGAACACCTTGAACACGAGCTCGGCATCATGCTCGGGATTGCTGGCCTGTCCGGACTGAAGGCGGGCATCTTTGTAGTGCTTGACGAGGCTGTGGTACGGATTGCGGGGGAAGGCGAGAGGATTGAGCCACAGGGTGTCGATGGGTGGTTTCTTGAGGATGGCGAGACGGGGTTTGTGACCCCGCAGGATTTCGAGATCGTGAATAATGATGTTGTGGCCGAGCACGAAACTGGCCTCGCCGACGAACTCGTCGAGCGAAGCGAACCCGTCAGAGAGCTTGCCTTTGCGAAAGGCAAGCGATTCTTCGGAATTCGGCTTGATGGCGGCAAAACTCTTGATTTGGTTGCTGTTCGGATTGGATTCGAGGTCGAACGCGACGCAACGGCCCAGCCGCTCGCGAGCATCAGCCGCGTGCGAAGACTTGTTTGCCTGATCATGCCGGCTGCGTGGCACCTGAGATTGACCGCCCTCATGGATCGTTCGAATTCGGGATCCGTAGGCCATCGCTGCAATGGTGTAAACAGCAAGCCTTTGTGCCTAATGCAAATTCTGACGCGAGAAGACGTTGATTCCGGGGCACTCGTGGTTGCCGAAGCGTCACGTTTATTGTCGCGGGATACTTATGCCCGTCCCATTATTCCATGATTGGAAAGACGCCCGGAAGTCGAAACCCGTAGACTATGACCCTCTACTTCCGCCTTGCAACATACTCTGGGAGCACATCGCTTTGAATCTGGCCGATAGCATCGGGTCGCTCTGGAAAGCGGCAAAGAGTGAAGTAACGTGTGCAGTGGCTATCGAAAGTGGAGTGTATGTGCGCTTTTTTTGGGTTCCCGAACTCCATGATCCGGGCAAAGCGTACTCGTATCGAAAACACAATGCTATGCAGCTAGCACCTCCCGAGCGACCGTAAAAGTGGCTGACGGCGAGCGTTAGGCAAACGGAGCGCTGATGCAAACCTCACTTCTCCGGGTAGCCGTCTAACCTGGCCACCAATCACTCTTTGGCTTGACGGTCAAAGAAAGAACTACTTCATCGTCCCCCATGACGCTTGAAATAAACCAGATGCGCTTGGGAACACGTATTTCGATCAAAGGACACATGTAGAACAGGAAGTACGATTTTCTGTTCGTTTCTCCTTGAACTGCTGCCATTCGTGCCTCGCCCTCGACAAGATTTACGCAGTCTTCCGTTAGGCCACCAAATATCGGTGACCTAATTAACTTAACCAATGCACCTCTCAGCTCGGGTCTGTCAATTCCGTCAATGACTTTCGGGTCAACCATCATCCCCGAGACTGTTCGTACGCGGCAGATGAAAATGCCTTGTGGTCGTGTGAGCGATCCCAAAGACACAGTTTTCTCGTGCATCGACCTGCTCTTCTCAATGCGATTTTGAGGACGTAGGAATACCTCACTACGGCTAATGTGGATCCAACCGAGCATTTGCAGAAACACCTCAGGATTGTTGTTCAACGAATCAAAAAAAACACCGTGAATCCTTTTGGAACTACTTACGAACGGATTGTCGGAGCGGCAAGGCAAGTCCACTCCCGATATGTGAAAGTTCCCGTCGGCATGCCAATTCATCTTCACATCCTTCGTGTGTGCCTGCATCATTGTGCGCCAAATTTTGCCGGACATGGGTTCGATGCAAATTCCTCCCATCGAAGCGATAGTATCGTTGACCGTAATCTCATAGCTGCATGGATGCCCGTCGAAGTCGTACTTTTCGATGATGCATCGTTTATTGGGCTCGTCAATGTATTTCGGTGGTGCCATCACGGCTATACTCTCACCCTGATCACCAATGACAAATCGGAATGCCTTGTACCTTTGCCCCTCATGTTCAATCGCAATGATACCATTTGTTCCCACCGACAAATCTACCTTTCTAGAATGCACCGAGTCTTTTGGACGAACTGAACAACGGAAGTCTGGAACGACATGGGATCGAGGCAATAATGCCCAGAGTTTTGTGACGCTCTGCGGTGATGTTTTCCAATCGCACCTAAACGAAACACGTATTTCACGTCCTTCTAACCAAACAGTAAAGCCAACCCGGTCACCGCGTACGGGAATCGTGGTACGTCAGGTCAAACATCATGTCGGTCAACCAACGCTTGAACCCCGAGTCGTCCGAGAAAAGCTTGAATAACTGTGTATCGTCTTTCATCAATGAAGTCATCACGCGCGAAAGTGCTCGGTCGTGTTCCACCCGAGCATTCTCCTTGTCTGAATTCTCGCGTGCGTTACGATAGGCCTCATCGTCAGAAACTCGTAAGCGGATTGTTTCGGAGATGAGTTGGCGCACACGGTCGGCATCCTCCCATTCTACATCCCCAAAGCGATCGTTAAAGTCATTTAGAATCACAGACAATGGATCGAGTTCCGGTTCGGGGCGTTTACCGCCTGACGGAGTGGGCACTGGTCCGACCTCTCCTTCGGCGTCTGCCAGTCGAATCTGTTGCGTGGCTTGTTTCTCGACCCGATAGCTGTCCATGTCGATGGCTTCAAGAATGCCACGGGATAAATCATCTTCTTCGGGTGATGGAAGTTTGGGGATCAAAAAATTCAGGAAAATCGAGCGTTTTTCCCAGTCGGCGTTGTTGTAGGTCAGAACGCAGCCAAGGAACGCATAAGTCCGTACGAATGCCTTGGCGTTGCCCTTGAATTCGATCTGACCGTCTTCATCGAGGTCGGTCAGATATGCTCCTACAGTGACATCTAGGATAGGATCTAGTCGATCCCGGGCCGCACCTTCGAGATACTGGGATACCAAACTGTCGACCTGCTCTTTGGAGTAGACCTGTGCTCCGTCTAGTTCTGCCTGTAGATCATGTAACTTGTTCGGGTCCGTCTCATCGGCCAGTACGGTGCCACGATAGTACGGCTCAAATGAGTTCTTGATGGTGTCTGTGTCATTCAGAAAGTCGAGGACGAAGACATCATGCTTGTCGTATCGTGCTCTATTGAGTCGGGAAAGCGTTTGGACGGCCCTGATACCAGCGAGAGTCTTGTCTACGTACATTGTGTGCAACAAGGGTTCGTCGTAGCCGGTCTGGAACTTATCCGCGCACACCAAAAAACGGTACGGGTGTTCTTGGAAACGTTCAGCGATCTTTGCAGAGGGAAATCCGTTTAAGCTGGCTTCGGTATGGACAGAGCCGCCGAATTCGTGCTCTCCTGAGAATGCGACGATTGTTTTGTGGGGACTCTCCCGCTCGTTTAAGTACGCGCAAATAGCGTGAAAGTACTGTATGGCACGTTCGACGCCATTGGTAACAACCATCGCTCGGGCCTCGCCGCCGATTTTCTGCTTCCGGATCACTTGTTCGTGAAAGTGGTCAACCATGATCTCGGCTTTGTGCCGAATCGCATGATCGTGACCCTCAACAAACCTACGCAATTTTTTCTGTGCCTTCCTGTTGTCAAACTCAGGATCATCCTCAATGGTCTTGGCGAGTCTGTAGTAGCTCGAAACAGGCGTGTAGTGGGCGAGAACATCGAGAATGAACCGCTCTTGGATTGCCTGCTTCATGGCATAGGTGTGGAATGCATGGTGCTTTACTGTTCCATCCGGTTGCTGTACCGCCCTGCCAAAAATCTCCAGCGTCTTGTTCTTCGGTGTCGCCGTGAAGGCAAAGTAGCTCGCGTTTCTGAGCAGTTTACGGGACTCCATCAGCCGGTTTATCTGGTCTTCGAAGGTCTCGGCCTCCTCTACTCGTTCCGTATCCGAGAGAGCTCCGGACATTGCGGCACTAGTTCGTCCACCTTGACTGGAGTGTGCTTCGTCAATGATGATGGCAAACCGACGACCTCGCTGCTCGTTGCCGATCTCGTCAAGAATGAACGGAAACTTCTGTACGGTTGAGATGATGATCTTTTTCCCATCCTCGATGAATCGTCGTAGGTCACCGGATCGATCAGCATGTCCAAGTGTGGAACCTACTTGTGCATATTGCTTGATAATGTTGTGAATTTGCTTGTCGAGGATCCGACGGTCGGTAACCACAATGATGGAGTCGAATGCTGCCGAACCCTGATGCTCCAAGCCAATCAGTTGATGAGCCAACCAGGCGATCGAATTGCTCTTGCCGCTGCCTGCGGAGTGCTGAATTAGGTAGCGCTGACCCGCACCGTTTTCAGCTACATCAGAGAGCAGGCTGCGCACGACATCGAGTTGGTGGTAGCGAGGCCAAACTTGGGTTTTGGTCTTGCATTGTGTCTTGTCGTCTCTGGACTCGATGACTTGGGCATAGTTCTCGAGGATGTTCGCGAGGCTCTCACGGGTAAGGACTTCGCGCCACAGGTAGTCAGTCTTGATTCCGAAGGGATTGGGCGGATTGCCGGCACCATCGTGCCAGCCTTGATTGAACGGAAGAAACCACGACGCTTTGCCTTTCAGATGCGTGCAGAAACGAACTTCGTTGTCGTCTACTGCGAAGTGGGCCACGCAACGTCCAAATTCGAAAAGCTTTTCCCGGGGACTCCGGTCGCGCTTGTACTGCTCGACTGCATCTTCAACGGTCTGCTTTGTGAGGCTATTCTTCAATTCGAAGGTGAGTAAGGGCAGGCCGTTGACAAATAGCACAATGTCCAGCGCCCGTTGGCTTTCGTCGCGGCTGTAACGCAGTTGTCGGGTTACCGAAAAACGGTTCTGCAAAAACCGTTCAATTGCGCGCTGGTTATCGGTGGAAGGGGTGCCAAAGAATAGATCGAGGTGATGTGGTCCGTGCTTAATCCCATGGCGAAGAACGTCAATCGTTCCCCGCTTGGTTACCTCGCCTTGCAGTCGAGCCAAGAACTTGCGGCGCTTGTGGCCATCTTTGGAAATGCCAATGGAATCGGCGACAATCGACTGGGTGTCTCGCAAAAACGTCGTCAGCTGGGGCAGATCAAGACAGTGGTCTCGGTCGTAATTTCGATAGTGGCCCGGGATCCAACCGACGCCTCCCCGCGGCTCGAGAGTGCCCTCTTCACCAGGACTCTTCGGCGGGTCGCATGGGTCGCCGGCAAGGATCGTGCAAATCAGGCGTTCGAGGCCGAGTTCAGAAGTGTCCGTTGTCATGGCGTGGCAGAAGAATCTACGATCTTCGCTTTGTCCAAGCCAAAAATTTCTCTCCGGTTCAATGAATTACTTGCACCCTCTGTAATCGAGTCGACTTCCGTCAGCCTTGCGGCTGCTTCACGGACATCAAGTTTGCCGGTGACAACATGGTCAATTAGGGAATGTTTGTACTCGAAAAGCAATGCAATCAGTTTTTTTTGAGATTGGACATATGTTTGTATTCGGCTGTCCGCTTGATCGAGGAACCGGGCGATGTCTGTTTGTTCGTTGATCGATGGTAAGGCAATGCGAATCTCTCGAACTTCCCCTTCGCTAATCGCTGGAACAGGGCCCGGCTTGGCAAGCAATCCAAGGTCCAACGATGTAAGTACACGGAAGATATACTGTCGATCAGCACTAGTCACATCGAACGCCATTATGTTGTTGTCGATGCACGTGTCTCGTGTAAGCACTCGGCGTTTGTTTGTGAGAAGCGCTCCTCCTACCTTCGGGAATACAATGGCGCTGCGACCAAAAACTCGGGCGCCCAAGCGATGTGCTACTTCGCGCGATACAGTGTTTCTGGTGGCGCGGATGTACCGTTCATTTCCAGGAATGGTCATGTCGGAGACCTTTGCGAACAGAATCTCCTTGTCAGTGAGACCTTGCTCCGCGATTGGGAATCCGGTGCCCCCATTCATCTCTCCGATTCGCTTGAGTGGCAACACTTCCCAATGTTTGGGCACCATCCCAAGCCACCCCACTTCGGAATCTTTGTACGCTCCATAAGGACGACCCGTTCGAACATTAATCTGCCCCGTGACAACTTGATGGATAAGTGTTTTTTTGTACAGATCGAGCGACGAAATAAGTTTTTCCTTGGCGCGGATGTATGTCTGGGTTTGGCGACCCAAATGGTCGATGAAACGTGCAATGGAGCATTGCTCGGCGAGAGGTGGTACAACGATACGAACTGCCCCAATCCGTAATCGGGAGATTTCATCAAATGTGGTTCCAGTGCCGAGAGACTGTAACTCTGTACGCGCAGTCAGCAAAAGGAAATAGAAGTAATCTGAATTGATGCCATCTCTTAACGAAAGCAACTTGCAGCCTTGGTTGACGCAAGCTGGTTGATCAAGAATCGCGAGATGTCCGATCGGCGCCCTCGTTGACACCACAATGCTGCCTCGTGGAGCAAGTGAAGTGCCGCAAGAATTATAGCCAGCCCGAGTCAGTTTTCTAGAGCTTGATCTTATTCGTATGTCCGCCAGTGACCCAAGGTCATCGGGTGTCAACCAAAGAATATCACCATTCCAATAGGCCGAATTGCTGGTGGACGGAGTCGCTCCGTTATGTATTGATGCTACGTTTTTTATCCGCACTACTTGCCAATGTACCGGTGCCAATCCAATCCAAGTCGTACCTGAGTCCTTCATTTCCGTATAGGGCCTGAGTCCTGACATCATCCATTAATCTCGCTTAGTAACTCATCAAGAACCCCTTCTGTTTCCCGCTCCAGACTAATGATGTCGGCCCGAATCTCTTCAAGCGACCGCATCGGTTCTGGCTTGTAGAAGTAGCGCGAGAAAGTGATCTCATAGCCGACCTTTACCACATCTGGCACGTACCAAGCGTCTGGTGTGTAGGGCAACACCTCACGTTCCAGGAACCCCTGAATTCCACCGATTTCCTGAAGTGGGATCTGTTCCGTGTCTCGTAATTTACTGTCCGGCTCGTATTCAACTACGGCCAGATTGCCGTTGATGGTCGTTTCAAACAGGCCATGAATGGGATCTGCTGCAACGCCGGTCTTGTGGATTCTCCTGATGATTGGCTTAACATCCTTATTTCGTTGCCCGTTCTCTTTCAGAGCTTTGATTTCAGCCGACTTGTAAACCCGCTCAGGATTGGCGCCCGCTATACGGAGTGGTCGATCGACAGTGACTTTCCAATACCCGAATGCAGCGTTTGCGAAAATCTTACTCCGTTCCGATTCTTCGAACTTCAAAAAGGTCTCGCATATTCTCTCGATGTCATCATCGGCGAGCTCGCAATTCTTCTTGCCCAGGTTCTTGCGTAACGGCTGAAACCACTGTGTCGCGTCGATCAATTGTACCTTGCCCTTACGATGATCTGGCTTCCGGTTGGTTAGTATCCAGACGTATGTGGCGATTCCCGTGTTGTAGAAGAGGTTCAGAGGCAGAGCGACGATAGATTCAAGCCAATCATTCTCAATGATCCAGCGGCGGATGTTGCTTTCCCCTTGACCGGCGTCACCTGTGAACAGCGAACTGCCGTTGTGGACCTCGGCAATCCGGCTCCCGAGCGGGGTGTCTTCCTTCATTTTCGAGAGCTTGTTGGCAAGGAAGAGCATTTGCCCATCGCTCGACCTTGTAACGAGCGAATATTCGGGGTTTCCATCGTGCTTGATCATGAAGCGTGGGTCATGCATATGATTTTTGCCGCCCATGCGTTGGATGTCGGTCTTCCAACTCTTTCCGTAGGGCGGATTGGAGAGCATGAAATCGAAAGTTCGCGAAGGGAATGCATCGTTTGACAGAGTTGAATGTTCAGGACCTCCTACGATATTGTCAGCTGCATAACCCTCGCCCTTGAGCATGAGATCGGCCTTGCAGATTGCTGCAGTTTCGGCATTGATTTCTTGTCCGTAAAGAACGGTTGAAACTTTTTTTCCATGCTCTTCGGCAAGTTCTTGCAACGTCTCCTCAGCGAGGGTTAGCATGCCACCAGTTCCACAAGCGCCGTCGTAGAGGGTGTAGGTCGAGGACTGGATTTCATCTGCAATGGGCAGAAACACCAGTTTTGCCATGAGCCGAACCGCATCGCGCGGCGTCCAGTGCTCGCCTGCCTCCTCATTGTTCTCTTCGTTGAAGCGTCGAACCAGTTCTTCAAAAATCGTGCCCATGGCGTGGTTGTCAAGGCCGGGCAGCCGGATGCTGCCATCGGCATTCTTTATCGGCTCCGGACCAAGGTTTACGGTAGGCGACGTTAACTTTTCGATCAAGGCTCCAAGGGCATCGCCCTTGGAAAGGCGCGGGATTTGGTTGCGGAATTCAAAACTGTCGAGAATCTCTTGAACATTGGGTGAGAAACCGTCGAGGTAAGCCTCAAAGTCAGCGCGTAGCTGTTGTTGGCTTGCACGAGACCGGAGATCGCACAACGTGAATTTTGAAGTGTTGTAGAACGCCTGACCCGACGCCTGACACAATGCGGCCTCTTGTTCAACAATGCCTGTTTTGTCGAGAGCACCCTTCATATCCAAGACTGCCCGTTTAGAGTCTTCCAGAACAGCGTCGAGCCGGCGCAACACTGTCATGGGCAGCACCACATCTCGATACTTTCCGCGTGTGTACAAGTCTCGGAGAACATCGTCGACGATACTCCAGATGTAGTTTGCAATCCAAGTGATGTTGCGACTGGCTCTTGTCACAATACTCGAACCCTCAAATTGACCGGTGCTTTGCTGGAGGCACTACTTCAACGCGACGAATGCTTGATTGCTTGTGTGACGCTCCTGAATCCTTGCCTAAGAGCTTCAGCAGTCTCGTCACTCTGAATCGAATAATTCATGCCCATGAACGGCCGCACATCCAAACTAAACTCCCGCTTTTCGCATTTCAAGCGTTTGGTCCAAAACGGCTGCCATTGATATTCGACAAATGCTTTGAATGGTTTTAATGGTGGACCATCTCCGACCAAAAGGTGACCCGCTCCAAATAGACTGTTAATGCTTCCCCCCGGCTCGATGACGCTGAATGGAACCTTTGTTGATCGCCACGTCAAAAAAACTTTGTGACCCTCAAAATCGTTTTCGTCGAACAAAAGCTCAACCGACACGTTGTGCGCTGTTCCCATGCCAAGGTTCGCTATTGCCAGTTCGAACACATGGCTGTGTGGGCGAGGCCGGAGGAAGCACTCGACTTCTGGTTTCACGCTTCGCGTAAGGGTACGATTCGCAATTCTTAACCCGTGCCACAACACGATGAGTGTCAAGAGCGGCAGAACCGTCGTGGTCAAAATGTTTATGATAAAGCCGAATTGGTAGTGGGGCATGGTGTGTCGTTCTGAACTGAAAAGGTGCCCACATCTATACTAGCTGAGACCTTTGCGGTCGTATCTGGAATGGAATCCGGGTTCAAGTGGGTACCGCGTGCGGTAATCTTGACGTGTCTTTGATTTGGAGACTTACACAGATAACTTGACATAGACGGCCAGTCTTGCGTGAACAATACATGTGCAAAAGACTTGTTTGCCACGATTGCGATGGATGCCGGCTCGGAGGCCGACAAGAAACTCCTCGCGAACTAGTTCGGTTCGAGTTCAGAGGACCTGCAGGAGGACTCGATGAATCCTATGCTTGAACCCGCCCGCGACCTTGCAGGAGCGACGCCCGTGACATTGGCGAGGGCGCTGCTGCGCAACCGCGATCTATGACAATGGCGTGATACCAGTTCTTGTTTCTACGTTCGATAATCCGAAGATCACTTGTCGCCTGCATGTGTTCCTTCTTGGAAACACCAACGGGCTGACATGTGTCTCGGAAGCTCGGCCAGAACATAGTGACGACCAAAGTACGTGGGGCTATGTAGGATCATTTTTTCTTCGGGAAGCCGACTCTCCTACGCCTCATAATCCAGACCGCCAACGCGATAGTCTGGCCGTATGTGCATCCCACAAAACAATGTCAGCCGACCGGTTGCCGACTGCCGCATCGTAGGATCGGCTTCAACCTTTCCTACCGCTCGAAAAGTCCTCGCTCAGACTTTCCAGAAACAGAACGCGGACCACCCGAGAGCCAGTGCGAGCGGCCACCACAAAGGCATGCCGACGAGACCGAGCCACGCCAGAAATATGTAGACCGTCCCAAGCAGCGAAAGAAAAAGCCGATCACCACGCGTGGTCGTCAGGCCGAGAATTCCGCGCCTCTCGTGACCGCCCGGATAGCGCAACTCGATCGCGGTCATGACGGCGAGCGCCGTGAATATGCCGATGAACACGAGCGCGGTCGGCAGCGTCCAGGCCATCCATCCCAACATCACACTCTCCCCAGAGCAAAGCCGCGCGCGATGTAGTTTCGCACGAAGTAGATGACGATCGCGCCGGGAATGATCGTCAGTGTCCCTGCGGCGGCCAGAAGCCCCAGTTCGTATCCTGCCGACGATGCGGTTCTGGTCATGACTGCGGCGATCGGTTTGGCCTCGACTGCTGTCAGGGTCTTGGCCAGAAGCAGTTCCACCCACGAAAACATGAAGCAAAAGAATGCCGTCACCCCGACTCCGGCCTTGATCGTCGGGATGAAGATCCGAACGAAGAAATGCGGAAACGAGAACCCGTCCACATAGGCCGTCTCGTCAAGTTCTCTTGGAACGCCACGCATGAACCCTTCGAGGATCCACACCGCCAAGGGAATGTTGAACAGGCAGTGGGCCAGCGCAACGGCGATATGGGTGTCGAACAGCCCCACCGCCGAATAGAGCTGGAAGAACGGAAGCGCGAAGACGGCAGCGGGTGCCATCCGATTGGTCAAGAGCCAGAAGAACAGGTGCTTGTCGCCCAGAAACCGGTAGCGGCTGAAGGCGTAGGCGGCGGGGAGCGCGACCGCGACCGAGATCACGGTGTTGATGGTCGCGTAGAGAATCGAGTTGATGTAGCCCCAGGCCCACGTGGAATCAGTGAAAATCGCAGCGTAGTTGGCAAAGGTGAAGGTCTGCGGAAACAGCGAGAAACCGGCAAGAATCTCGTTGGTCGTCTTGAAGCTCATCGCCACCAGCCAATAGATCGGCAGCATCAAGAACAGGATGTAGAACAGCGGGACAAGGTATTTCAGTCGCATCATGGTCTCCCGCTATCGCCCGGCGTCATCTTTGGTCATCAGGGTGTAGAACACCCAACTCACAAGCAGCGTGATGGCGAAGTAGATCAACGACATCGCAGCTGCCGGACCGAGGTCGAACTGCCCAAGGGCAATCTTGACCAGATCGATCGACAGAAGCGTCGTCGAGTTGCCCGGGCCGCCACCGGTCAGCACGAAAGGCTCGGTGTAGATGTTGAAGCTGTCCATGAAACGCAGAAGGATCGCGATGGTCAGCACGGCCTTCATTTTCGGCAACTGGATGTAGCGGAACACCGACCAGTTCGAAGCCCCGTCGATCCGGGCGGCCTGGTAGAAGGCCTGGGGGATCGACAGCAGGCTCGCGTAGCAGAGCAGCACCACCAGCGATGTCCAGTGCCAGACATCCATCACCGCCACGGTGATCCAGGCGGCAAGCGGATCCTGGGTCATGTCGTAGGGGATGCCCAGCACGTGATTGAGCAGGTATCCGAGCAGACCGATGTCCGGCAGGGTGAAGATGTTCCACATCGCTCCCACGACATTCCACGGGATCAGCATCGGCAGGGTCATCAGCACGAGACACACAGGTACCCAGATCCCCCGTTGCGGCATGGACAGCGCAATCGCGATGCCCAGCGGAACCTCGATGATCAGAATCATGAAGGTGAAGAGAAACTGGCGACCGAGTGCTGCGTGGAACCGTTCCGAGCGAAGGATCTGCTGAAACCAGTCGAGTCCCTGCCAGAAAAACAGATTGTCGCCAAAGGTCTCCTGCACCGAGTAGTTGACGACCGTCATGATCGGAATCAGGGCGTTGAAGGCGACCAGGATCAGAACGGGAAGGACGAGGAACCAGGCTCTCTGGTTGACGGGTTTCATGACGCCAACTCCTCGCTCTGGCTCGCGATCCAGCCATCGACATACAGTCGCGTCCGGTCCTTGCGAAACGCGACATGAACGGGCGATCCGACTTCTGGCACATCGCCGTCGACAATCGCTGTGACGCGGGTCTCGCCGAGCATGGTCTCGACGATGCAATGACGTCCCACATCCGTGACCCGACGCACGCGCGCTTCCATCCCGTCATCCGCGATCGAGACGAATTCGGGGCGGATCCCGATTTCGGAGGTGCCGGACTGGCGGGTGATCGGGCCCTCCAGCGGGATCGAGATCCCGTTCAAGACGGCTCTGCCGTCCTTGACCTCGCATGGCAGCACGTTCATGCCGGGCGAGCCGATGAAATGGCCGACAAAAGTGTGGGCCGGACGTTCGAACAGTTCGACCGGGGTACCTGTCTGGACAATCACGCCGTGATCCATGACCACGACCTGATCGGCGAATGTCAGAGCCTCTGTCTGATCATGAGTGACGTAGATCATCGTCGTGTTGACGCGCTGGTGCAGTTCCTTGAGCTTCGAACGCAGTCGCCACTTCAGATGCGGATCGATGACCGTCAGCGGTTCGTCAAACATGATCACGTTGACGTCCTGTCGCACCAACCCCCGCCCCATGGAGATCTTTTGCTTGGTGTCAGGACCGAGATTGGCAGCCCGCACGGACAGCAACGTCGTCAGTTCCAGCATCTCGGCAACATCGGTGACACGCTGGTGGATTGTTTCTGCGTCTCGCCCGCGGTTGCGCAGCGGGAAGGCGAGATTGTCGTACACGCTCATCGTGTCGTAGATCACGGGGAACTGAAACACTTGGGCGATGTTGCGGCGGTCCGGAGGAAGATCGGTGACATCCTCGTCGTCAAACAGGACTTGGCCTTCGGTCGGGGCGATCAATCCGGAAATGATGTTCAGAAGGGTGGACTTGCCGCACCCTGACGGTCCGAGAAGAGCGTAGGCCCCGCCGTCATCCCATGTCAGATCGATTTTCTTGAGCGCGAAATCGTCTTCGCCATCGGGATTAGGGAGATAGCTGTGGCGGAGGTTTTTCAACGCGATGCGGCTCATGATCTTGCCTCAGGCCGCCAGCGACCCGTCTGCCGCGAAGTAGCGACAGCGGTTCGGATCGAGGAAGAAATCGTGAGGTTGTCCGACCTCGTATGAATGGATTCCGTGGGCAAGCGAAACCCAGCTGACATCGCCGAGCGCAAAGTGGGCGCTCGACTCGGAACCGGTCAATTCGGTGACCTGCACGACGCCGGTCAATGCGACATTTGCCGTGTCCGTCCGATGGGGCAGGACATGGTTCGGGCGAACCGCGACCGTGTAGGAGCCGTCGGACAGATCAGCAGCCTCGCCCGAAAGCTCCCATGACAGCTGTCCATCGAGATGCGCCAGCGCTCCGCGCTTTTCGATCGTCGCGGTGTTGATCGGCGGGTTCGAGAACACTCTTGCCGCGATCAGATTTGCGGGATTGCGGTAGATTTCTCTGGTCGGGCCGAACTGGGCCACATGACCGTCGTGCATGAGCGCCGTCTCGCCGCCAAGCAGCAGCGCGTCTTCGGGCTCGGATGTCGCGTAGACGACCACCGCGCCGCGACCTGCAAAGATCTCCGGCAACTGTTCGCGGAGTTCCTCACGCAGCTTGTAGTCGAGATTTGCAAGCGGTTCGTCGAGAAACACCGCTCGGCTGTCCTTGGCCAAGGCTCTGGCGAGGGCAGTCCGTTGCTGCTGTCCGCCGGAGAGTTCCTGGGGCCGGCGATCGAGCATCGGGGTCAACTGCAGGAGTCTTGCGGCTTCTTCGACACGGCCTTCGATTTCCGAGGCTGGCAACCGGGCCACCCTGAGCGGTGCGGCGATGTTCTCGAACACGCTCATGTGAGGGTAGTTGACGAAGAACTGGTGAACGAGGCTGATGTTGCGCTTGCGCGGATCAAGGCGTGTGACGTCGCGCCCGTCGATCCGGATTGTTCCGCTCGCGGCCGTTTCGAGGCCTGCCATCAGCTTGATCAGGGACGTCTTGCCCGAGCCCGTGCCGCCGAGGAGCACATTGAAGTGGCCAGCGGCGAGGCGGAGCGTGGTCTCCTTGATGTGGGTGATTTTGCCGACCTTCCGTGTGACCTTCTCGAGTTCGATGGTCATGGCGGTGGTCCTTTTGGCGGCTTGCGCAAACTGGTCCGAATGTCAGGGATCGCAAGCGCTGTCGGTGTGATCGGGCCGGGGCGTTGGCACCCCGGCCCGAACGTTATTCTCAGTTTTGTGCCCAGCGTGCAACGAGCTCGTCGTAGTTGACAGTCTCGCCTTGAGGCTTCTCGTTATCGAGCTTCGCCTTTGGGCCGTCTGGCTTGCCGAGCCACTCGGCGGGATCGATCGGGTCGTTCAGCCTCGGCCCGCACCCACCGTAGACGTTCGCCGCCTCGTCGGCAGCCTGCATCCGGGCCATGGTCACGTCCATCTCTTCAGCAAGACGATCCATGGCTTCCTGCGGCGTGAAGGCGCCCGAGTTGACGTCGCCGATCTGTTGCCACCAGATCTGTGCCAGCTTCGGATAGTCTGGAACGTTGATCCCGGTCGGCGACCAGCGCACCCGGTCAGGCGAGCGATAAAACTCGACGAGACCGCCGAGCTTTGGTGCACGTTCCGAGAAGCTCTCGTGCCGCACGGTCGTGTCGCGGATGAAGGTCAGTCCAACGTGCGACTTGGTGACGTCCACTGTCTTGGACGTCACGAACTGTGCGTAGAGCCACGCAGCCTGTGCCCGATCTTCAGGCGTCGACTTCAGGAACGTCCAGGAACCGGCATCCTGATAGCCAACTTTCTGACCTTCCTTCCAGTAGGGTCCGTGCGGGCTCGGCGCCATCCGCCACAGCGGTACGCCGTTCTCGTCGACCGTGTTGTTGCCATCTTCGCGGGACGCAACCATGTCGGCCGTGAATGCCGTGTACCAGAAGATCTGCTGTGCCACGTTGCCTTGGCTGAGCGCAGGCAGCGACTGGTAGAAGTCGTAGCTGGCGGCTCCTGGCGGTGCGTACTTGCGCAGCCATTCGTCCCATTTCCGGATTGCGTAAACCGAGGCCGGGCCATTGGCTTCGCCACCGCGAGACACGCTGGCGCCTGCCGGGTTGCACGAGCCGGCTTCCATCCGGATGCCCCATTCGTCGATGGGTATGCCGTTGGGTTCACCGACAGTTCCGGCTCCGGCCATGGCCAGCCATGCGTCAGTCATGCGCCAACCGAGGTCCGGTGCCCGCTTCCCGTAGTCCATGTGGCCGTAGACCCTGACGCCGTCGATTTCCTGCACGTGATCCGTGAAGAACTCGGCGATGTCTTCGTATGCCGACCAGTTGACCGGAACACCGAGGTCGTAACCGTAGAGTTCCTTGAACTGGGCTTGCAGATCTTCGCGATCGAACCAGTCCTTTCTGAACCAGTAGAGATTGGCGAACTGCTGGTCGGGCAACTGGTAGAGCTTCCCGTCAGGACCAGTGGTGAAACTGCGCCCGATGAAGTCATCGAGGTCCAGCCCCGGATTGGTCGTTGCTGCCCAGCTTCCGGCCATCATGTCGTCAAGGTTGTAGGCGAGCTGAAGCCGTGAATGGGTTCCGATCAGATCGGAATCGTTGACGTACCCGTCGTACAGATTCCGCTTGGTCTGCATCTGGGTCTGAACGGCCTGAACCACTTCGCCCTCTCCGAGGAGCTGATGGTTCACCTTGATTCCGGTGATGTCCTCGAATGCCTGGGTCAGGACCTCGGATTCGTAGACGTGGGTTGGAATCGTCTCGGAAAGCACGTTGATTTCCATCCCGGCATAAGGAGCGGCCGCGTCGATGAACCACTGCATTTCTGCCAGCTGCTCGTCACGGGTCAGCGCCGAGCGTTGGAACTCCTCGTCAATCCATCGTTCTGCGGCGGCCATGTCGGCGTGCGCAGAACCTGTTCCGGCAATGACGGCAGATGCCGCAATTGCAGTGAGCATGTATTTTCGCATGACGTTCCTCCGATGATTTTCGTTTATTTGCGAATTGTCACGAAAGGTCATATAAACGAAAGTGCAAGATAGTCAAACAGCGAGTCCGTCTTTCATTGTCGATGATTCTTCATGACAAACGAAAGCATGATTGAAGGGTGAGCATGGATATCGGGATTCGGCAGGAGGCGATTCTTGAACTGCTCCAGAAACGGGGCATCGTGGAAGTCGAAGATCTTGCCGGGCATTTCAACGTCACCACGCAGACCATCCGCAATGACCTGAGAGAACTGGACCGGCGAGGCGTGCTGCGGCGGACGCACGGCGGGGCGCGACGGGTGGAATCGGTGACCAACCGGGAGTACCAGGAACGACGGAAGCTGCACGGTGCGGAAAAAAGAGCGATCGGCGAGCGTGCGGCTGCGCTGATTCCTGACGGGTGTTCGGTGGCGATGAACATCGGGACGACCACCGAACATGTCGCCCGGGCGCTGACCGGACACGATGGATTGATGGTCCTGTCCAACAACATCAACATCATCCATCAACTGATCAACACGAGGGTCAGGGAACTGATTCTCGTGGGCGGCGTCGTGCGGCAGTCCGACGGCGCCGTCGTTGGCGAAGATGCGGTTGAATTCATCTCGCGATACAAGGTGGATAATGCGGTGATCGGGGCATCGGCGCTGGATGCGGATGGCGCGATACTCGATTTCGATGCGCGTGAGGTTTCGGTCGCCCGCGCGTTTCTGAAGAACGCCCGTAATCGGATTCTGGTTTGCGATTCGTCCAAGTTCGAAATCTCGGCCCCTGTCAGGATCTGCGATGTTTCCGACCTCGACTGCGTGGTGACTGATCGGCCACCGCCGCCATCCTTTGCCGAATTGGCTGAACATCGCGAAACGCGGATCATCGTGACCGGCGACAACCATGGGGACAGCGATGACGGACTCCGATCCCCTGCAGTTTGATCTGTTCATCATCGGTGGCGGCATCAACGGTTGCGGAATCGCAAGAGACGCAGCCGGCCGGGGACTCGCGGTCGGCCTTGCCGAGATGAACGATCTGGCCTCGGGAACGTCGAGCGCCTCGACCAAGCTGATCCACGGCGGTCTGCGATACTTGGAGTATTTCGAGTTTCGGCTCGTTCGCGAGTCCCTCAAGGAGCGCGAGGTGTTGCTGCAGATGTGTCCCCACATCGCTTGGCCGTTGCGGTTCGTGCTTCCATGCCAAGACAGCCGGGAGGACTCGGATGGTTCCGCTTCTGGGGGGCGGCTCCGAGGTGCCCTGCCTTGGAACCGGGCGAGACGACCGAACTGGCTGATCAGACTCGGATTGTTCATCTACGACCATCTCGGTGGGCGCAGGATTCTTCCTGGAACCAGGACCCTCGATCTTGCCAATGATGAAGCCGGTGCACCGCTCAAGGACGAATTCGTCAAGGCCTACGAGTATTCCGACTGCTGGGTGGAGGACTCGCGACTGGTGGTCTTGAACGCGCGTGATGCGGCCCGGCGGGGTGCAACGATCATGCCGCGAACTCGGGTCGTGGGCGCTCGGCGCGAAGGTGGATCCTGGCAGATCGAGCTCGAGGCTGACGGTCGTCGCTGGCACGTCCAGGCCCGAATGCTGGTCAATGCTGGAGGACCATGGGTCGGCGAGGTCGACCATGCACTGTTCGGTGCCAATGCCGGCGGCATGGTTCGTCTCGTTCGTGGCAGCCACATTGTCACGCGGCGGCTCTACGACCACGACCGGTGCTACTTTCTGCAGGGGAGTGATGGACGGATCATGTTCCTGATTCCGTTCGAGCATGACTTCACCTTGATCGGAACGACCGAGGGCGAGCATGAGCGGCCGGAGGATCCTCCGGTCTGCACGGACGACGAGATGCGTTACATGCTGGATCTTGCGTCGCGATACCTGAAGCGAGAGGTGACCCAAGGCGACATTGTTGCAACCTATTCCGGACTGCGCCCGCTGCACGACGACGGCAACAAATCGGCGACGGCAGCGACTCGCGACTACGTGCTCAAGTCCGACGACACGGACGGATTGCCCTTGCTCACCGTCATTGGCGGAAAGATCAGCACCTACCGCAGACTTGCGGAAGCCGCGCTTGATCAGATTGCTCCGCGACTCGGAAACACCGCAGGACGCTGGACTGCCGGTGAGCCGCTGCCCGGAGGAGATTTCCCCGTCGATGGGGTTGCCAAGATGATTATCAAACTGCGTCAGGATTACCGGTTCCTGGACGAAAGCTGGGCCCGTCGCCTTGTGCGAACCTATGGCACCGATGCCCGCCGGATTCTCGGGCAAGCGGTGGATGCCAGTGATCTCGGCGAAGACTTTGGCGCGACGATCACGGCCGCAGAACTCGAATGGTCGGTGCAACAGGAGTGGGTCCGGCGTGCAGAGGATTTCGTCTGGCGGCGGACCCGGCTCGGTTATCGTCTGTCAGCTGCCGCAATCGAACGGGTCGACGAATTCATTCACGTGACCCGCAAAACTCAAGGCGACAGTGCAAAACCCGCAAAGTCGGTGACGCTCGGCTGATCTGCCTGCCGGAACGCTTGCGTGGTGATTGCGAGGGCGGATGCATTGCCGTTTGGGCATCGCACGCTTTGCCCGTTACCCAAGGAAGATCGTCTCTCGATTCCGGATTTGCGCTTCTCGGTCGTCGGTGCGAGTCGGGCTATCGCTGCGCCGCAAAGTAGGAGACGCGTCTTTCCAGTGCGGCAAGCAGCTCTGAAATCGTGAAGGCAAGCGCGAACAGCACGATCAGCACGGCCCAGAAGTGCGACATCAGGAAATTTGCCGAATAGAGTTCGAAGAGGGCGCCAAATCCGACGATCGAGATCAGCAACTGCCCGATGATCACGCCCTTGACGGCGCGAATGACACCGATCCTCACGCCCCCGAGGATTTCGGGAAGCGCAGCCCAGAGGTAGATCTTGGTGAAAGCATCCCATGGTGACGCGCCGAAGCTGCGCGCCATGTCAACGAGCGAACGGTTGATCTGCTTGACGCCTGCGCGAGCGTTCAAGATGATGATCCAGATCGCGAACAGGGCTGTCGTGATGATGATCGATTTCATCCCGAATCCGAACAGGACCATCAGGACAGGAACCAGCGCGGTCAGCGGCGCACTGAGGAAGATGTTGACCCACGGCAACAGCAACTCGTCGATCAGGCGGTTCTTGCCCATGAGAATGCCGACGGGAATTCCGATCGAAACGGCGCTGAACACCCCGGCAAGAAAAGCCTGCGCGGTTTCGGACAGCGCCTTTTGGAACGCTGGCGTGCCAAAGATCTCGTAAAGCGTTGCAAGAACCTCGGAGAGCGGCGGCAGGAAGAAGGACATCCCGCTCTGACCGACGGTTTCCCACAGCAGTCCCCACAGGATGAGCGACGACATGCCAGGCAGTCGATAACCGAAGACGACCATCATCTACTCCACGTAGTTCCGCAGCGACGCCCAGATTCGGTCGACGATGTCGAGGTATTCCGGCTGGCGACGAATGTCGGTGACTGTCCCGGAACGGAGATTCCGGGGTCTGATGATCTCGGAGACGCGGCTTGGACGGGGAAGCAGAATGGCGATCTGATCGGAAACATAGACCGCTTCTTCGATCGAATGGGTCACGAAGAGGAAGGTCTTGTTTTCCTGGGCGACGAGATCGAGCAGATCTTCCTGGAACTTGCGCCGCGTCTGTTCGTCGACCGCCGAGAACGGCTCGTCCATCAAGAGGACTTCGCTGTCGACGGCGAGGGCCCGCGCGAGCCCGACGCGCTGGCGCATTCCGCCCGACAGCTCGTGAGGATAGCTTTTTTCGAATCCCGCAAGACCGACATTGCGAATGTATTTCTCGGCGATGGCCTCGCGTTCGGAGAGGTTCACGCCCCGCAGCTCGAGTCCGAAGGCGACATTCCGCATGACGCTGGCCCAAGGCAGCAGCGCAAAATCCTGGAAGACAAAGGCCCGATCCGGACCTGGGCCTGTGACGGGCGCGCCGTTGACCTCGACTTCGCCCGACGTCGGTTCGAGAAGCCCGGCGATGATCTTGAGCAGGGTTGTCTTGCCGCACCCCGACGGACCAAGAAGCGACGTGAGCTGGCCGCGGGGAAATTCGAGGGTCAGGTTTCTCAGCGCTTCGACCTCGCCATAGGTCTTCGAGATGTTTCGCGCCGAAACCGCGGTTGCTGGCGGCTCCATTTGTTCAGAGCCGGCTATCGTCTGGTCAGTCTGATGCGTAACCACGGTCGTTTCCTTCAAAGAGCCCGCGTTCGATCAGCTCGAGGAGATTCAGAAAGCACACCGCAAGCAGAATGATGGAGAAAATGGCGGCATACATGCTTGCGTAATCGGCAATCGAGCGGCTGTAGGTGATGATGTCACCGATCCCCGTCGGCGTGATCTTGAGTTCGGAAAGGATCGCGCCGATGAACCCGGCGGAGGTCCCAAGACGGAGGCCGGAAAAGATGATCGGCGATGCTGACGGAATGATGACCTTGAGGATGATGTCTCTGTCGGATCCGAGGAAGGAATAGCCCATTTCCTTGAGGTTGGCGGGGGTGTTGCGAACCGCGCCCGCCGTGTTGAGAACGATGACGGGCATCGCCATGATGCAAACGACGAAGACCTTGGATGTCAGCCCGATCCCGTAGACCATGACCAGCAGAGGGATGAGCGCTGCCAGTGGCGCCGCTTGCATGACGATGAAAATGGGCAGGAACAGCCAGTCGAACCAGGAACTGAGACCGATCCAGAGTCCGAGCGCGATGCCCAGGAAAGCGGAGATGATCAGCCCGACAACCAACGGTCGCAACGTGTCGACATAGGCAACGAACAGCGAACCGTCGAGCGCCATGGCGAGCAGAGCCGCCATGGATTCGAAGAAGGTGGGGAAGCCGTAACTAACAGGAATGCGCCCGGCAATCTCCCAGGCGCCAAACACGATCACGGCGGAGAGTATCTTGAGTGACAGTGACCTGTTGATCATGATCATTTGACCAATCCCGTTGGGGGTGACGGTGACCATTTCGGTCACCGTCAGCCAGGGTTCAGTTCATTGCGGCATCGAGAGGTGCCATGTACCAGAAGTCCTCGATCTTGAGGGTTGACGGATCGCCCTCGAGCTGACCGGCATTGCTGTACCATTCGAGGTCAGCCATCGCGGCCTTGCGACCGCCGCCGTTCGCGTCATAGAGGCCTCCGGCAACGGCTTCGGTGTAGAAGTTGTCGAGGCTGTCGAGGATCTCGGCCGGCAACTGGCCGATCGGGCCATCCGGATCGGTTTCCTTGCTGATGATTGTCGGATCTTCGTTCATGTCCTGCCAGACACTGAGGAGTGCATCGACAAAGATCTGGACTTGCTGTTCGTTTTCCTGGATCCAATCGAGATTGGCGAAAAGGGCTTCATCCGAGGCTTCGACGTCGAACATCGGCAAGACGTTAAACTTGTCGGCGTGCTGTCGCATCACCTTGTTCTTGTTCGAGAGATCGATGATGGTTGCATCCGCTTGGCCTGCAACCAATGCAACGACACGGTTTGCCGATCCAGGAACGTAAGACCGCTCTCCAAACTTGATCCCCGTCTTGTCCTCGATGACATTGGCGATCGAGTCGGTTCCGCCGCCGCGGGAGTGGAGCAGGATCGGTTCACCGTCGAGGTCTGAAAGCTCGCTGTATTTCTTGGTCGTAACCGGGAAGAACTTGAGCTTCGAGAGTTGGAAAATGATCCGGACCGGCGCCTTCGAGCGTTGCATCGCTGCGTACGGCGTTCCGAATCCGATATCCATCTGGCCGCTCAGGACCGCCTGGATTGCCAGTTCCTCATCGGAAAATGCGGTCCACTCGTAGTCGAGTCCGTTGGCCTTGGCCCGATCGAGGGCGACAAAAAAGGCGGCGAGTTCGTCCGATGGCGTTTCCGCAAGTGCGATGCGTATGGTGTCGGCTTGCACAGTTGACGCCGAAAAAGCGATCGAAATCGGCAGGATGGCCGCCATTCCGGCCCGTTTGAGGGTGTTCAACATGTCTTGATCTCCTTGACGTTGGGGTGATTGTCAGAGCCGAATTGTTCAACGGCTTGGCGGTTTCGTTCAGTGTGCCGCCATCACACCTCGCCGAACAACCGTGCTGCCACCGAACGCAAGTGATCCCGCATTGCCGCACGAGCGGCGGTTGGATCACGCAATTCGATCGCTGATGCGACGCGGTCATGTTCTGCAAAACTCGCGTGATCACGCGCCGGCCGGTCGGAGTCCCGAATGACCGAACTCCACGCAACCGCGCGGCGAACCTGGTTGAGCTTGTCGAAGAGTGACAGGAGCAAGACGTTGCCGGTCGCTTCCGCGATTGACCGGTGAAACTGGTCGTCTCGGGCTTCGTATTCGTCCCAGCTTGCTGCCGCCTCTGTTCGCTGCAGGCACTGCCTGATCGACTCGAGGTCATCGGCGGACGCGTTGATCGTCGCCTCCTGTGCCAGTGCGGGCTCGAACGCGAGACGGGCACGCATCATCTGGACTGGCGTCGTCTTTGCGCTGAGGTCCGCGAGTCGCTCAGCTCCGTCACCGGCGAGGAATGTGCCCTTGCCGACGTGACGCCAGATTCGCCCTTCATGCTGAAGGGCTTCCAAAGCGCGTCGAAGTTTCGCGCGGGTCATCTCGAGGCTGACCATGAGATCGCGCTCGGGCGGCAACCGGTCGCCAGGCTTGTAGTTACCGACATCAATGAAGGTCTTGAGCTTCGCGAGAGCGTCTTCGCGGGTCAAAGATTCCGGTGCTGCCAGCACTGTCGTGGTCCTCCAATTGGTTGACCAATAGCGGCGATTGATCTACTATAGATCGCCCAAAGCAGATTTTCAAGTGGGGGATCAATGATGGCAACTTACGCATTCGCGCCGGCACCCGAAGTCACCTTGCCCGTCGCCGGTAGCGACGCCGTGTTTCCGGTACGAAGAGTCTACTGCATCGGGCGGAACTATGCGGCTCATGCCATCGAGATGGGGCACAATCCCGACCGCGAACCGCCTTTCTTTTTTCAGAAGAACCCGAACAATCTCGATCCGTCGGGCATCTTTCCGTATCCGCCCAAATCGTCGGATGTTCACCATGAGGCCGAATTGGCAGTCATGCTGAAATCTGGTGGAACCGACATCCCTCTCGGTGAAGAGCTGGATCACGTCTACGGGTATGCGCTGTCGCTGGACATGACCCGCCGCGACCTGCAGGGAGAACAGAAGAAACTCGGTCGTCCCTGGGAAATCGGCAAGGCGTTCGAGCGGTCTGCGCCTGTCGGTCCGGTTCATCCGGTTTCGCAGGTCGGGCACCTGTCCTCGGGCCGGATCGCGCTCAGTGTCGACGGCGTTCTCCGCCAGGAGGGCAATCTTGATCAGATGATCTGGAAGGTGCCGGAAATGATTTCTTACCTGTCGGAGTATTTCGAACTCGGCGGTGGCGACGTCATTCTGTCCGGAACCCCATCGGGCGTTTCCGCAGTCACTAAGGGAAATGTCATTGAAGTCGAGATCGAGGGGCTTGGTGCCATGACGGTCAAGGTCGTTTGACTGCTGGTTTGTTGACGAGATTATTGGGTGCATTCTTTGCGCGAAATCGATTAGGTGATGGAGGGCGACCGGTACTCGGGCGCGAACTCAGCAAGGCACAAGGTGACCAGCACGCGACAGGCCAAAAATGACGAGGCGAAACGCCGATTCTCGATGCTGATCGCGGATGGGGAAGTGGGCGAAGTACTGGTGATCCGCCGATGACGACCTCCGAGAATCTGGTATGGCGGTACGAGGGGCGCACGCACTGAAGAGACTCGCTGCCGATGGCTCGTTCGCCGTTGTTCAAGTGTCCAGGTGTCTGGGCAAGGAATTAGCTTCGGACGACATTTTAGGGCCGAAAGTGTCGCCAGTGATCGGGCGATTGGCTGAGTTTGTCCCGTCATACGCTTTCACGTTGGCCTGCATATGCAAAATGACGGATGCGGACTAATCTGCGTCATGCTGAAGCGGCACGGATGCGGCTAAGGGATATACCAGTTGCGCAATTGTCGTATGCTCGCGACAGATCGGAATATACCCTGTTTGCGTACTGTGCCCATACCAACTGAAATTGGCTTCGCAAAGACTATGAACAATCAAGTCTGGGAACGAAGGATTAGGAAGCAACGGTAGTTCAAGCCATACTTTCGTTCGCTTGAAAATACCTCAATACATGGGTACTTGGAATTTGCACAGCTTGGTTGCGTCCGATGAGTCCCGTAAGTCAAATCTCGCATTGTGAGCCACTACATACAACCCGAATGCCGTATCCAATTCATCGGCGTGTGGCGAATTCTTGGTCCGCCAAATCCGGTTTGTACGGCCGCTTTGATTTCGCATCATGTCAGGGCCCTTTGTCATCACAAGATGACGAGAGGCTGGAGATGACACTACATATTGTGGAAAATCGGAATTTTCCACTGTACCTTGTGGCATATGTATCACATAACCTAATTCTGAACAATTGCCGAGAACGGGGTAGGTCGCCCCCCATCGGCGGGGTCGTCCTCGGGAATGAGACGATTCAGTGCGCTAGTACGCTGTAGGAGATCCATGCAATGAACGTCAGTCAAGGGAACATCAAGGCCGTCAAGGACAGTCTCGAAACGCAGCTTGGAGACCGCAGATTCGGAACCGTTCTCGCTGACCCGCCATGGCGCTTCATGAATCGAACAGGTAAGGTCGCACCAGAACATGGGAGATTGAAACGATATACGACATTATCTGTCGACGAAATCGCGGAACTCCCGATCATGGAATACACAGAATCTGTCGCACATTGTTACCTTTGGGTTCCGAACGCTCTCCTGCCGGACGGATTGAGGGTCATGAAAGCTTGGGGATTCGAGTACAAGTCAAACCTGATCTGGCACAAGATCCGCAAAGATGGCGGATCTGATGGTCGTGGGGTTGGTTTCTATTTCCGAAACGTGACGGAGATCATTTTGTTCGGCGTTCGGGGCAAGAACGCCCGGACACTCGATGCAGGAAGAAGGCAAGTTAATTTGATCGCCAGTCGGAAGCGCGAACACTCACGCAAGCCGGATGAACAGTATGATGTCATCGAAAGCTGCAGTTGGGGGCCGTACCTCGAATTGTTCGGGAGGGGATCAAGAGAAAAATGGACCGTGTGGGGCGACCAAGCCCAAGATGAATATCGGCCCGACTGGCCTACATATGTTTACAATTCCGGCGCGTCAGTCGCGTCATGAAGTTGGAACTTTTGTCTCAGGCCGGTTTTGACGTTGAAGCGGTGAACCATGCGGTTGCGATTCTGAAGAGCGATTTTCCCGAGGCCCTTGGAGAACTGTGTGACATACTGAGTGCGTTTCGCATAGTTGATCAAGAGTTGATTCTCGGCGGCGGCGGCGAGTCCAGAATAACTCAACGTCTGCGACGTTCGTTGGAAAATAGCAATTGGGTCATGCGGAACATCGAGATCAAGAAAATAGTCGACGGCCTTGAGAGGTCATCAACTTCGCACGCGATAGATCACGTTCGCACGACCGAGCAAGGGTCAGTCGCACTGGAAATAGAGTGGAATAACAAAGATCCGTTTTTTGACCGCGACTTGGAGAATTTTCAAAGACTCCACTCTGAAGGTGCGGTTAGCGTTGGTATTGTTGTGACGCGGGGGCAATCGCTCCAGAGTGACCTAGTGGAAATTGTCACAGAGTGGGCTGTCGCCATGGAAATCAGGTCGTTCGCAGACCTTGAAGAACAAGGACTCAATCCAACACCAAGGCAGCGGAGAATGTTACAGGCTCCAGACGGCGATGAATTCTCTGAAGAGTGGGCGCGGAGATTCGTTCAAGACAAATTCGGAGCCGCTACTACCCACTGGACCAAGCTCAGTCAGCGAATACAGCGTGGAGTCGGTAATCCATGTCCATTGCTGTTGATTGGCATTCCGGTGAGCGTGATAAGACGGGCAAACCAAGAAGACTGACCCACAATTAGCCGTTATTGGAACCCTGAGCAGATTGCCGAAAGGTTGCGCCATACGAGCGCTGTGATTCTGATTGCACGACTTGAATCAACCGACACATCTGGGCTGATCGAGTACTATTGGCACACTCTTGCAGACCTTTGGCATTCCCACGAATTTCCGCCCAATTCTTAATGACCACCAAAATGGCGGACCGGTTCCAGAGGGCTGTCAGGAGGCCGGGGCCATGACAAAATCGAACTCGACATCCCAGTAGTGGGACCCGGCAAACCCGACCTCGCGAATTCGCGCCTGATCATCGACCCGGTTAAATTCTGCAACCAGACTCTCCTTGACGCCGAACACGGCGTCCGAGTGCAGGTACGGATCGTCGGGGTCGAATATGTGCGTCGTGATGTCGTCGAAGCCATCCGCTGAAACGATGTAATGCAAGTGCGCAGGGCGGAACGGATGGCGTCCGAGGTCTTCGAGCAAGGCACCAACCGGACCATCGGCCGGAATCGAATAGTGCCGAGGACGAACCGCCTTGAACCAGTACGCGCCATCGGAGCCTGTGCGAAAGACGCCGCGCAGATTGAAATCGGGCTGAATGCCCTTCTGCTGAACGTCGTAGAACCCCTCGTCATTGGCTTGCCAGACATCGATGCGCGCACCGTCGATCGGGTTTCCGTCAACGTCGACGACCCGGCCGCGCACGACAAGATCTTCGCCCTTGCCGTCGAGGCAGATGTTGGTGCCCATCGGATACTCCGGCGCGCCGGAAACGTGAAACGGCCCCAGCACGGTGTTCTCGGATGCGCCCGACGGGCGACGGGAATTGATTGCATCGACAAGCATCGAGACGCCAAGTACGTCAGAAAGAAGGATGTATTCCTGACGCCAGTCATCGCATTTCTGGCCGGTTCGAGTGAGAAACTGGATGGCCTGCATCCACTCGTCCTGGCTCGGCTCGATTTCCTTGATCGCGGCGTGCAAATGGCGCGTGATCACCTCCATGACCTCGCGAAGTCGTGCATCCCGCGCGTTCGCATTGCGTGCCGTGACAACCTCTGCGCTGTTGCCCTCGGTGAAGTATCCGGTTTCGTGCGCGTCGGTCATCATGTCCTCCCGCCTTGATCATCGGCGCTGAAGCCCAGCACCTGCTCCAATGCCCGTTTCAACTCGCTCGCAGGGTTCGACGGCAGCTCCTCGACCCGCCAGCAGACATGGTGATCGGGTCGCACCAACACGCAACCGCTGTCCGAGATCTCGCTCGCGCGCGACCAGTCACCCGTGTGATCGACATACGCGCGTCGCGGCCCGATCAGGCAGACCTGGATCTCGATCCCCATTGTCCGTGACAGATCGGCCGCTGCCTCGTTCCACGCTTCCCCGCCAATCCCCGTGATCAGGGTGAACGCGCCATGCCCACAGATGTCGAGAGTCGAGACCGGTTCGCCCGTGTCGTGATCGAAGATCCAGACGTGAGGAATCCGCGCGCCGGGCCAGGTCGTCGGCTGGTAGTGCAACTCGGCATCGAGCGCGAAGGCCGGCTCCATCTGACCGTCCGTCACGATCGCGTCCGATTTGTAGCGCTGGTTCATTTCGACGCCGTGGGCGTCGAACTCGTATTTCTTGAACGCGATGGCCTCGCGAATGGCCTCGCGCTGCCGTTCTGCATCGGCTCCGGAGAGACATCGCGCCTCCATGCTCGCCTGGATCTTCGCGTAATCGGTCCCGCCCGTCATGCCCAAAGCCTCGAATATCGGTCCGAACTCGGCAATCGACTGGTTGGCGCGGGCAACGATCTGCTTGGCGACCGGCGCGCGTTCGAGCGTGTAGCTTTCGAGAAGTCTTGGTGTTGCTTGGCCCTTGAGAACGGCAGCCAGTTTCCAGGCGAGATTGAATCCGTCCTGTATCGAGGTGTTCGAACCGAGACCGTTCGAGGGCGGATGCCTGTGGGCTGCATCGCCCATTATGAAGACCCGACCGTTTTGCATGTTCGAGGCATAGGCGTTGTTGACGGTCCAGGTGTTGGCCGAGATCAGCTCGATCTCCAGCTCCGGGTCGCCCACGAGCTGGCGCGCGACTCCGGTCGCGAAGGCATCGTCGACTTCGGGTGCGGGCTGGTTGATGTCGTAACCCCACACGATCAGCCACTCGTTCCATGGCCTGATCATGCGAACCAGTCCCATGCCGATCCCGCCGACATCGGCACCCGGTTGCATCACCCAGTACAACACGCTCGGACGGTGCGCGACGTATCGCGACAAGTCTGCCTTGAAAAGAATGTTCATCGAACCGCCGACGCCGATCTTGCCCTCGATTGGCAGTCCGGCATGTTCGGCGACGGTCGAGTTGCCGCCGTCCGCGCCGACCAGATAACGCGACCGGACCTGGAATTCGCGCCCGGACAGGCGGTCGCGGAGCGTCGACGTCACGCCGTCATCGTCCTGCTCGTGGCCGATGTATTCGGTCGACATGCGCCCTTGGGTGCCACGTCTGCAGGCCGTGCTGAACAGGATCGGTTCCATGAACGTCTGGGGCAGGTCATTCATGAAGCACGGCGACGACAGATGATGTTCGGCTCGGGACAAAGGGTGCTTGCCCCAGCTCTTCATGCGACCGATCTCTTCGCCCGCAAGGCTCTCGCAAAACACGTTCTCGCCCATCAGATCCTGCTCGGTTGCATGCATGTAGGCTTCGGCCTCGATTTCAGGTCCGAGGTCCCGCAGGACTTCCATCGCGCGCTGGTTGGTGATGTGGGCGCGTGGCGTGTTGGCCAGCCAGCGGTAGCGGTTGACCACCATGTTCTCGACCCCGTAGGTCGCAAGCAATGCGGCGGTCGCCGAACCGGCAGGACCGGTGCCAATGATCAGGACGTCGGTTTCAATCTCGGCCATGTCTGTTCTCCTTGAGTTTGCCCCCGCTCAGCCGTCGACGCACGGGAAAGAGTTGAATGCCGGTCCGGTCCGAAATCAGCCCCCACAGGCCTCTCGGCGCGAACAGCATGACGGAAATGCCGATGATCCCGAGGGTAAAGAGATACCAGCTGCCCTGATCGGCAAGCAGCGTCTGCAACACGAAAAACACCAGGACGCCGATGATCGGCCCTTCGATGGTTCCGATTCCACCGATCACCACGATGAAGATCACGTATGCCGTCCAGTCGGTGACGCTGAAGGCTGCATCGGGGCTGATTCGGGCCTTCTGCACGTAGATCAATGCGCCAGCGAGACCCGTTCCAAGAGCCGAAGCGAGAAACACGAGCCACTTGATCCGCGTCGCGTCGACCCCGACCGACCGAGCCGCTTCCGCGTTGTCGCGGACAGCCGAGAGTGCGAGTCCGCGCTGCGAACACAAAAGCGCGTAGATGCTTGCAATGACCGCGACCGCCAGAACGAGCGCCAGCCAGTACGCGAGAACATCGCGTGCTGCCGAACTCTTGACGTCAAGAACCGTCCCAATCCAGTCCGTCGCCCACATCTCTCGCGTGGCAGAACGCGGCAGAGAGGTTCCGGTTCCGCCGCCGAGCATCTTGAATTGCGCGACCGACAGTCGCATCACTTCCGCAATCACCCACGTGCCGATGGCAAAATATGCCCCCTGCAGGCGGAATGCGAAGAACCCGGTCGGGATCGCAATGATCAGCGCGGCAATCCCGCCAAGCGCGATCGCGGGGATCGGATCCATGCCGAGGAGGATGACGCCGCCGAACATGGCGTAGGCGCCCATCCCCACGAAGGCTTGTTGACCGATGCTGACGAGCCCGCCGTAACCGGCCAGGAGATTCCACAATTGGGCCAGAACCAGCATGGTCAGGATGAAGAACAGATCCTGGATGACGCTGCGCTCCACGAACAAAGGTGCCGCGACAAGGACGAGAACCGTAACCAATGCAACAATGCCCGCGATTGTTGACGTGCGGGTTCGCGTCGCAACGCTGTAAGGCTGGGTCACGGCGTTCATCAGTCGACCGCCCTCGGAAACAGCCCGCGCGGGCGAAGGATGAGAACGACGAGGAAGGCGAGATGGCCGGACAGGATCTGCCATTCCGGATCGATGGCGGCTCCGATCGTCTGTGCCAGGCCTATGATGATGCCACCGGCAAGCGTTCCCCAAAGGCTGCCCAAGCCGCCGATGATCACCGCCTCGAAGGCGTAGATCAGTCGCGCCGGACCGATGGTTGGATCGAAATTCGCACGCATTCCGAGGTAGAGAGCGGCCAGCGTCACGACCAGCATGGCAATGGCCGTGGCCGAGGCAAAAATCCGGTCCGGCCTGATGCCCATGAGACTCGCGGTGACGGCGTCATCCGACGTCGCGCGGAATGCGCGACCAAGTTCGGTTCGATAGAACAGCTGGTTCAGACCGACAATGACTGCGACAGCCGTAGCAAGCGTCAGGAGTGGCAGCACCCCGACGGCGACAACGCCAAGATCCACTGACGCCGTCGATATCGCTTCGGCCGGCAATCTCCGGCTGTCGGCGCTGAAACCCTCGAGGAGCGCGTTTTGAAGCGCGACGGACAGGCCGAAGGTGACCAGAAGCGGTGGCAGGATGTCGGTCCCAAGGGTTCGGTTGAGGAGACCGCGCTGCAACACCCATCCGGCTGCAAACATCAAAGGGGCCGCGATCAGCGCCGCGACGAATGGCGACAATCCCAGCAGGGTTACCAGCATCAGGATCAGGTATGCGGCGCAGACGATCAGATCGCCATGCGCGAGGTTGACCAGCCGCATGATGCCGAACACGAGGCTGAGACCGGTGGCAAAAAGCGCATACAGCCCGCCAAGCAAGATGCCCTGCACGATTGTGTCGAGCCAGATCATGCGGCTGCTCCGAAATATGCGTCGTGGATGGCGTCCCGGCTCAGCGATGAAGGCTCGCCTTCGAGGGTGATCCTGCCTTCCATCATGCAGTAGACCCGATCGGCGACCGCCATTGCCTGGCTGACATCCTGTTCGACGATGACCAGGCTCGCGCCGCTCTCCCTGATCACGGGGATCGATTCGTAGATTGATCTGATCACCACCGGCGCGAGGCCGAGGCTGATCTCGTCACAGAGCAGCACTCGGGGATTCGACATCAGAGCGCGCCCGATGGCCACCATCTGTTGTTGCCCGCCCGAGAGCGCCGTGCCCGGAGCGTGGCGTTTTTCCTTGAGTACGGGGAACAGCTCGTACACGCGATCGCGGGTCCAGTAGCCGTTAACCTTTCGCCCGTAGTTCCCGATGTCGATGTTTTCCTCGACCGACAGGGACGGGAACAGACGCCTTCCCTCCGGGACCATGGCGATGCCGAGCGATGCGATCCGGTCGGCGCTAAGGCCGCCGATGAGTTGCCCGTCGAGGTTCACCATTTCGGGCGCATTGGCGATGACGCCCGAGAGGCTGCGCATGAAGGTGGTCTTGCCCGCACCGTTCGCGCCGATGATGGCGACGGTTTCGCCCTCGTCGATCTCCATGTCCACGCCGAAGAGCGCCTGGAAGTCGCCGTAGAATGCTGTCAGCTTCGCTGTCTCGAGCAGGCTCATCAGACCTCGATCCCGAGATAGATTTCCCTGACGTCCTGTCGCGCCATGACTTCCTCGGGGTCACCGATCCCGATGACCTTGCCGAAGTCGAGAACGAGCAGCCTCTCGACGATGCTGGTCAGCGCATGCAGAACGTGCTCGATCCAGATGATCGTGATCCCCTCCGCGTGAACCGCGCGGATCGTGTCGACGAGGGGCTCGCATTCCCCTTCAGTCAGGCCTCCGGCGATTTCATCGAGCAGCAGCAGTCGCGGTCGCGTTGCCAGCGCTCGCGCCATCTCGAGCCGTTTGCGCTGCAACAGCGGCAGGTGTCCGGCGGGGATGTTGGCTACATCGATGAGTTCGGTTCGCTCGAGAACCTCGGCGCAGTCCTGCTCGACATCGCGTTCGCTTTTCTGGCGTGCATGGGTTGCCGCAACCAGAAGGTTCTCGAACACTGTCAGATTGTCGAACGGCTGGGGAATCTGAAAGGATCGACCGATGCCCGCAAGGCAACGATCCATGGCCCGTTCATGAGTGACATCGCGCCCGAGCAAATGGATCGACCCCGCGTCCGGAAGCAGGTTTCCGGTGATCAGGTTGAACAGTGTCGATTTCCCCGCCCCGTTGGGGCCGATGATGCCAAGCGCCATGCCTGCAGGCACGTCAACGCTGACACCATCGGCCACCTTCAGCGAGCCGAAGCTCTTCGAGACATCTCTGAGCGAGAGAATCGTCATCTGTTGGTTTCCCGTTTCGACGAGGCCATTCTTGTCTGGCCTCGCCTGGTTCCTTCGATCAGGAAATCGCCTCCATCACGCCGGCGGTCGGGATGTTCGAGGCGCTCGAATTGTCGACGATGACAAGGTCGTATCCGCCATCGTCTCTCATTCGCCACTGGCCGCCGACCAACGGGGTCTTGGCGACATTGGCCTGGGCAAACGGCGGCAGACCGGCGTCACCGAAAGCGATGGTTCCGACAATCGATGACAGGTTCGATGTGGCGATCGCTTCAGCCACCGCATCCCCGTCGCCTGCGTCGTCGGCCCGTGCCATCGCATCGGCCGCCAATTCGAACAGTGCATGGACGAATCCGATCGGCTGGGTCCACTGCCGCGATGTTGCTGCGGTGAAATCACCGGCAAGCTCTGCAGCCGACTGTCCGGTCAGTGACGAACTGAATGGATGCGACGGAGACCACCAGACCTCAGACGAAAGGTTGTGGCCGGTGTCACCGAGCGCGCCGACTGCCTGCGGAAACAGGATCGCCTTGCCGATCGATGCCGCTTTCGGCGTGAAGCCCTGCTGCTTGGCCTGCGTCCAGAAGGTGGTGAAATCGGGGGGAATCGGAACGCCGGTGACGATCTCCACGTCGCCGCGCTTGAATGCGTTGATCTGGGCAGAAAAATCGTCGCTCAGGTTCTGATAGCGGCCGGGATCGATCAATGCGTATCCGTTGGCTTCGAGCACAGGTGGGAAGCCGACATTGGGGTCGCCCCACGCGTTGCCGTCGCCGTCGTTCGGGTAGAGCGCACCAACCTGCTTGTTGGTGTCGAGCTGACTCCACATGGAGAGGAAGACGGAGATGATGTCTTCCAGCCCCCAGAAGAAATGGTAGCTGTAGGCAAAGGGTTCCCAGGTTTCCGGCGCTCCCGGGTTGCCTTGCTGACCGATGAACCACGGCTGCCATGGCGCCACTGACGAAATGCAGGGGATTTCCTCGACTTCGCAGGTCGTCGCCACGGGGTTGGTGGTTTCCGGGGTCGATGCCACGAGCATGAGGTCGATCCCATCGTCGACGATCAGTTCCCGCGCCACGTCGGCGGCCCTGTTCGGGTTGGACTGGCTGTCCTTGACGATCACCTCGAAGTTCGATCCGGCTTCCGAATTCAGGAATCCGTCGATGATGAACTGGTCGGCCTCCGCGAAGGTCGCCAACGGGCCGGACTGGGGACTGACATAGCCGAGCTTGATCCGGGCGTTCTGTCCGATTGCCGGGGCCGCCAGTCCGCTGGCGCTGACAAGCCCCAGCGCCGCCGAATTCTGAATCATCTTGCGTCGCGTGATCATGGTGTTTCTCCGTCTCTTTGAGTTCACGGTCGTGGAGCGTCACCGCTCCATGCCCGTTGCAGAAGGCCGCGAATTCCGTCGCGGGTCACGGCCCGGGGATTTGAATAGGGGTTGAGGGTTGCAAGATCTGCCGCCCGATCGAGATCGCTCTCTGCGAGACCGACATCCGCGAGCGCATGGGGCGCGCCCAGCGATCGCGAAAACTCCCACAACGCCAGCGCGGGATCGTCGCCACCGAAGATCTCGGCGACAGGTGCGAGCGCTTCGGGCGCGGCCACCATGTTGTAGGCGACCGCATGGGGCAGGACGATTGCGTGGGTCTCGGCATGGGGCAGTGAGAAACTTCCGCCAAGCGTGTGACAAAGCTTGTGGTGCAGCGCCATCCCCACCCGCGCGAGCACGGTCCCACAGGCCCAGGCTCCGCGTTGTGAGTTTTCGCGCGCCGCAAGGTCTCCCGGGTTCGCGACAACTCCCGGCAGCGACGAGCGGAATGCCTCGAGCCCATGGATTGCGAGCTCGACGTCGGCAGGCGTCCGGTTCTCGGCATAGAGTCCCTCGACCGCATGGGCGATGGCATTGAGCGCGCTCGTCACCGTCATGGGAACCGGCAGGCTCGCGACCAGTTCGGGATCGTAAAGTACCGTGTCCGGGCGCAGGCGGGGGTCGCTCATGGTTGTCTTGATGCCATCCTCGGTCTGACCGAGAATTGGCGTGCATTCGCTGCCGGCGTAGGTGGTGGGAAGTGCGATCTGGCGAAGGCCATGACGCAGTGTCAGTGCCTTTCCAAGACCGATCGTCGAACCGCCCCCGGCCGCCAGCACGCAATCGGCGCCCACCGACTTCAAGTGTTTTTCGGCCTCGTCAGTCACGTCTGTCGGGGTGTGCATCGCTGCGCCGGCGAACACTCCGACCGCATTGTCTCCGAGGTGTTCGGCCAGATCCCTTCCAAGGTCCGACTGTTGAGGAGTCGTCAGCACGAGAACCCGATCGACTCCCAAGGGCTCGAGGTGGTCCGCGACCCTGCGGCTGATTCCGGCGCCAAACAGTACCGATTGTCCGGCTGAATATTTTGCGGTGTCGATCATGTCGGACTCACAACGGGGTGTTTCACTCCACATGTTCACTGGCGATTGGCGGTTTCGTGCCACAATCGACGGCCACAGTTGATCGAATGATGTCGGAATTATATAACGCCACGTTATGAAGCTTGATCCTCGTCACCTTGAATTGCTGTTTGCGATTGTCGAGCGCGGTGGTGTGACCGGAGGTGCCGAGTTGCTTGGCAAGTCGCAGCCCAGCGTTTCGCGTTCGCTATCGATGCTCGAACAACGGGTCGGTTCCCCTTTGTTCGAACCGGGAAAGAGGCCTCTGAGGCCAACGGAACTCGGGCTGGCGCTGGCGGCGGAGGGTCGAAAGGTCTTCGCTGCTGGCCGCGATTGCAGCGCGGTTCTTGATCGATTTCGTCAGGGCAAGTCGGGGGCGGTTCGCGTGGCTGGAACGCCGGTGTTTCTTGACGGCGTGATATCGGTCATGATCGCGGCGTTTCAGGAGCAATATCCGAGCGTTCGCATCGACCAGACCTACGGTTACCCGCCCGATCTTGTCCCGAAGCTTGAGGAAGGCATCATCGATCTGGCGATCATGCCGATGCGTCGCGACACCATTCCCGACGGCTTCTCGTTCCACCAGATTCTGCCTGGCCGGAATGTCATTGCCTGTCGCACGGGCCATCCGCTTGCCCGTCGCAGTGCGGTTCGTCTTTCGGACATCGTGCAGTATCCGTGGATCGCGCACCCGCATGACAGCCCGCTCTATCACGACATGCGCGCGGTTCTGGAGAGCATTGGGGTTCGGGATTTCAAGATCAGTTTTTCCGGAGGTTCGCTCAGCGCGATCGTCGGCGTGTTGACCGGCTCCGACGCGCTCACCGTCTTGCCGTTCTCGGTGGTGTTCATGATGCGACATCAAAAGGCGATCTCGGCGCTGTCGGTTCGGTTTGGCGATCCCGACCGCCACCTCGGAATCCTCAGGCGTGAAGGGCGACAGTCTCAGCCAGCCGTCGAGAGGTTTGTGAGCTTCATCAGGAGCGAGTTCGACGTCCTCGCGGACAGCATTGTCCGGGTCGGCCAGGCATCGGTTTGGCGACCGTGATCGGCGTTGGCCGTTTGCTGAACAATCCATTGGCTTCCCAAAGGCGAACGATACTGCGTGACAATACAGGTCGGCAGGTGGGAGACAGGGGTCGGCCAAGCGCATTGGTTCGTCGAATGCGCGACGTTCCGGGTGCTCGTACATGACCGAATTCCAAGACCGCGCGTATCGACCTTTTCAGGATGGCAAGGACTCCGTCCCGGTGCCCTTGCGAGAATGCGCTTGAATGATGGCAAGCGTTTGACCTAACCAATCTGTGGCCGTCTTTTCGTGTGTCGGTCCGCCGTTATCCCGACATGGTCGGGGTTTCTGTAAAAAACTGGGCATCGCACCGGAGCGATGTCCTGCGGGAAATCGACCCCGTCAAAGATTGGGAGGGAAGTCCATTGGTTGCCAATCCGCTTCGATGCCGCCAGGAAAACGGCGGAACGCCCGTCCTCGACGAATGGGGCTGCGACTCCGAATACGGGGTCCTGCGGGATGTCCTGCTTTCGCCAGCCGACAACTTCCGCTGGCTGCCGACGAGTTCGATTTCGAGGGCAACGCTCAAGCGTGGCGATCGGTTCGACAGCCAACTCGCCATGAAGCAGCACCGCGAAATGGTCGATGCCTACGAGAGCGCCGGCGTCAAGGTTCACTGGCTGGAGGGCGACGAAGAGCTCCCGTACCAGGTCTTTGCCCGCGACTCGTCATTCATGACGCCATTCGGCGCGGTCGTGACCCAGATGGCCCAATGGTGGCGTCGGGGAGAGTATGCGCCGGTCATCCGTTTCTACATGGAAAAGGGCATTCCCATATACGACATGGTGAGCGCTGGATCGTTCGAAGGCGGTGACTTAGACATCATCGAACCCGGATGCGTCCTCATCGGCTGGTGCGGTGAGCGCACACAGGAACAATCGGCGGAACAGGTTCGACGCTGGTTCGAGGCCGAAGGCTGGGAAGTGCGCATCGCGCCGATCGCCGAGCATTACGTCCACATCGATCTGATGGTTTGCATGCTGGCCGAGAAACTCTGCGCGGTCTGTCTCGACACCACAGATCCCGACATCGTCGATTGGCTCAAGTCGCGGAAAATCGAGATCGTTCCTGTCAACTACCCCGACACGATGGCCTTGGCGTGCAATGTCATGTCTCTCGGCGATGATCGGGTGATCGCGCCGGCCCATGCGACGGATCTCGTCGCCCGACTGAAGGCCCTTGGGTTCACGGTCTACGACCCTGATCTTGACTGCTTCACCCGGGGCGGTGGCGGCGTCCATTGCATGGCGCAGTCGTTGAGACGCGATCCGGCCTGATCCGGGCAACGCATACACGACTCGAATGCACGGTCCGGCGCGGCCCGCGCTCCAAAGAACACAACACTTTTGGAAGTCGCGACCCGTTCGGCTGCGTGGCCGGCGACGTTCGCGCGATCGATCAGGATATCCGGTCGCCGCTCTCGGGGTCGAATATCACGGCCTTGTCCATGTTGATGGCAAATTCGAAGTCCTCGCCCAGACGGACAGGGGCATCGACCCGCATTCGGGAGGTGCAGTCCTTGCCGGAAATCACCGACGTCACGAAAGTGTCCGAACCGGCCGGCTCGATGACGCTGACGCGGTTGCGAATCTGCTGAATGTTGCCGGCATTCCGATCAGCGCCCTCGATGTCGGTCATGGTCTCGGGGCGCACGCCAAGAATGATGTCCCGGCCCACGTGAGCCCGAAGACTGTCGACGGGCTGAGACAATCTGAGCTTGCACGGATTGCCGTCTGCATTCTTGACAGTGGCAATGGCGCTGCCGTTGTCCTCGATGAGACCGGCTTCGATCAGGTTCATTGACGGCGAGCCCATGAAACCGGCGACGAAGAGATTTGCCGGTGACTCGTAGATGTCCTGCGATGTTCCGACCTGCTGAAGATACCCCCGATTCATCACCGCGATCCGCGTCGAGAGCGTCAGCGCTTCAATCTGGTCATGGGTGACGTAGATCATCGTCGCGCCCAGTTCCTGATGGAGCTTCTTGATCTCGGTACGCATGTCGACGCGGAGCTTGGCGTCGAGGTTCGACAAGGGCTCGTCGAACAGGAAGACGTCAGGTTCGCGAACGAGCGCCCGCCCCATCGCCACGCGCTGGCGCTGGCCGCCGGACAACTGGCTCGGGCGACGCTTGAGCAGGGGCTCGATCTGCAGGAGCTTGGCGACATCGGCGAGCGCCCGGTTTCGCTCAGGCTTCGGGACGCCGTGCATTTCGAGACCAAAGGTGATGTTCTGGGCGACGGTCATGTTGGGGTAGAGAGCGTACGACTGAAACACCATCGCGATGTTTCGCCGCGACGGATGCACGCCGTTGACCAGACGTCCGTTGATGTGGATTTCGCCCGATGAAACCTCTTCGAGCCCGGCGATCATGTTGAGAAGGGTCGATTTGCCGCACCCCGAAGGTCCGACAAGAACGATCAACTCGCCTTGTTCGACCGACAGGCTGATGTCGTGCAGAACCTCGACGGTTCCGTAGGTCTTGGTCGCGTTGACGATATCAAGGAATGCCATTCTGCCCGTCCTAACCCTTGACCGATCCTGCCATCAGTCCCCGAACGAAGTACCGCCCGGACACGATATAAACCAGCAGCGTCGGAATCGCCGCAAGGATCGCTCCGGCAAAGTGCACGTTGTATTCCTTCACCCCGGTCGAACTCTGAACGAGGTTGTTCAGGGCCACGGTCATCGGCTGGCTGTCGAAATCGGCAAAGGATGCGCCAAAGAGAAAATCGTTCCAGATGTTCGTGAACTGCCAGATGATCGAGACGACGGTGATCGGTCCCGATGTCGGCAGGAGGATCCGCCAGAAAATCCGGAAAAAGCCCGCCCCATCGATCTGCGCCGCGCGAACCAACTCGTCCGGGAAAGCCGCGTAGTAGTTGCGGTAGTACAGGGTGGTGAAACCGAGACCGTAGACAACGTGCACGAGAACCAGCCCTGGGGTCGAGCCTGCAAGACCGGTCAGTCCGAGGACTCTCGCCATTGGGATCAGGACGATCTGGAACGGAATGAAGCACGCGAACAGCATGAAACCGAAAACGATGGTGTCGCCCCTGAACCGCCACTTGGTCAGCACGTAACCGTTGAGTGCGCCGAGCAGGGTGGAGATCGCCACCGCCGGGATCACCATCTTGATCGAGTTCCAGAAATAAGGCTTCAAGCCCGTTGGCTGGACGCCGATCTGGGCTTCGGACCAGGCCGACCTCCACGGCGCCAGCGTCCACTCGATCGGAAGAGCGACCATGTTGCCCGAAGTGATCTCCGAGAGCGGCTTCAGCGAATTGGCCAGCATGATGAAGAACGGCAGCAGGTAGTAGAGCGCGAACAGCAGCAGGAACAGATAAATGCCGACCTTCGCGATGTGACCCGTGCGGACCGTGTTTTCAATTTGGGGCGCAGCCATCAGCGTCGCTCCCTGAGTTCGGAATAGAGGTACGGAACCATGATGGCGGCAATCGTCATCAGCATGATGACGGCGCTTGATGCGCCAATCCCCATCTGGTTTCGGGTGAAGGTGTACGAATACATGAATGTCGCAGGAAGTTCGGTTGCCCTGCCGGGTCCGCCGCCGGTGAGCGCGATGACGAGGTCGTAGGACTTGATCGCGAGGTGCCCGAGTATGACGAATGCGGACAGGAACGCGGGCCGCAGCAGCGGTATCACCACCCTGCGATAGAGATTCCAGTTGGATGCGCCGTCGATTTGCGCGGCCTTGAGAATCTCGTTGTCGATTCCGCGGAGTCCGGCAAGAAACATCGCCATGACGAATCCGGACGATTGCCAGACCGCAGCGATGACCACCGTGTAGATCGCGAAGTCGCGGTTCTTGATCCAGTCGAAGCGGAAACTCTCCCATCCCCAGAGCTGGAGCGTGTTTTCGAGCCCGATGCCGGGGTCCAGGAACCACTTCCACGCCGTCCCCGTAACGATGAAGCTGAGCGCCATCGGATAGAGATAGATCGGCCGCAGCACCCCTTCGCCGCGAATCTTCTGGTCGAGCGCAATGGCAAGAAGAAGGCCGATGGCGCAGCAGATGACGATATAGAGACTCGCGAAGATCGCGAGATTGCTGATCGAGGTGATCCAGTGGCTGAGGCGCCAGAGCTTGGCGTAGTTTTCCAGCCCGACCCAGCCGAAGCTCGGCAGGATCCTGCTGTCCGTGAAGGACAGATAGGCCGTGAACAGGATGAAGCCGTAAACAAATATGACAATGAGAAACAGGGACGGAGAGAGAACCAGCTTGGGAATCCAGTTCTGCAGTCTTGTCCTGAAGTCTTTGTGGGCGACTGCCTCTGCCACGTGCCGGCCTTTCTGAATTCTGCCGGAAAGTCGAATTTGACGGTCGGCCCCGATGCGGGGCCGACCGTCATGCTTTTGGTTATTTCGCGATCGAAACCGCGTCAACCAGTTCCTGAACTGCCGTTTCGGAGTCGTACTCGCCGTTGAAGTGAGCGGTCAGCACGTCATAGATGGCATTCTTGACCGAAGCCGGTGCAGCGTGGCCGTGGGCCATCGAACCGAACAGATTGCCGGAGCTGGCAGCGGCCGCAAGATCCTTCATTCCTTGCTTGCCGCAAGCGTCGAAGGCTTCGTCGGACACGTCTGTGCGTGCCGGGACGGAACCCTTGACCACATTGAAGGCCGACTGGAATGACGTCGACAGGATCGCGGATGCCAGCGCTGACTGGGCTGGAGATACCGTGCCGCCTTGGTCAAACATCGCGAACTGGTCGGCGTTGAACGTGACCTGATCGCCGGTGCCCGGGAAGCGGAAGCAAAGGAAGTCCTCGCCCGGAACCTTGTCCGCATTGAGGAATTCGCCTTTTGCCCAGTCACCCATCATCTGGAACGCCGCATCGCCATTGATGACCATTGCGGTCGCAAGGTTCCAGTCGCGGCCCGAGAAGTTGTCATCGACGTGGCTTCGGATGAAGGCCATGCGATCGAAGGCTTCCTTCATGGTGTCGGAGCCGAGCGCGTCTTCATCGAGGTCGATGAATGCCGCCTTGTAGAACTCCGGTCCACCGGCTGACATCGCGACAGCATCGAAGACGGTCGCTTCCTGCCAGGCCTGACCGCCGTGGGCGATCGGGGTGACGCCGGCTGCGGCGAGCGTTTCGACCGCTGCAACGAATTCGTCCCACGTGGTGGGAACGCTGATGCCGTTGTCATCCAGCAGCGCCTTGTTCGCCCAGACCCAGTTGGTCGAGTGGACGTTGACGGGCGCAGAGACCCATTTCCCGTCGTACTGGGCAAATTGCTTGAGCGCATCGGGGATGACAGCATCCCATCCTTCGGCCGCGGCGGTATCGTTGAGATTGGCGAGCGCACCTTGTTCGGCCCAGTCGAGAATGTCGAATCCGAGCATCTGAACGGCTGTCGGCGCGTTGCCGGCGGTGACGCGTGCACGAAGCACGGTCATGGCCTGTTCACCACCACCGCCTGCGACCGGCATGTCGAGCCAGCCGATGCCTTGAGATTCCAGGTCGTCCTTCAGGACGTTCAGCGCTGCTGCTTCGCCACCCGATGTCCACCAGTGCAGCACCTCCACCTCATTGGCCGCTGCGACGCTGAACGATGCACCGAGCGCCGTGAGGGCGGTCGCTGTCACTCTCAGTGATTTGAGCATTCGAATATTCCTCCATGTCTTTTCATTCGAACGATTTGAGCGTGTCGAGAATGTTCCTGAAACCCCGTACTATCCGGGCGCTCTGTCGGAATGCATTCCGCAGGAATCTCGTACGTCAAGCGCGGCGGTATAGCATTTGATTTCCGAGACGACCAGATATCGCATCGATCCGCAGACGAGAGCGTCAGCCGCGAATCTTGGCGTCCAGTTTCCGGGCAATCGTTGCCCGTGGAGACTGACTCCGGTTGCGACGCCTGGGCACCAGGGCAGATACGTTTTTCTGAAGGGATTCGTGAACAACAACCAGACAGATCGGCGTTGAACCGGCTCGGCGCTCCCTGCGAAAATTCTGAATGCGAGCGGCGGCCAATCCGCAACGCGCCGCGCTGTCGGCATCGGAGTTCAGGTGACGGCACCGGTCTCCTGACGATGGGTGTCGGCGAATGCGGCCATGCTTTCGAAACGGAAATCGAATCCGGGGTCGGTCGCAGTCGGCATGGTTGCGCCGAAACCCGGCTTGTCGAAGCGACGGTGGATCCAGCAAGTCGCGAGGCCGTTTGCTCGCGCTGGGACATGGTCGTGAAACCGGCTTTCGGCGACATGAAGAATGTCGGATTTGCCGTATCCTGCGCGCTCGAGCTGGGAAAGCATGTAGTCGAAGTTTCGCTGGTCGGGCTTGTACGAACCGACATCCTCGGCGGTGAACACGTGATCGAACGAGATGCCGAGCCGAGCTGAACTGCGTGCGAAGCTCGCATTGTCCGTGTTGGTCAGGACCGCGAGACTGAAATGGCTCTTGAGATAGGCCAGCGCCTGGTGGCTGTCGTGGAATGCAGGCCAGTTGCCGACGGATTGACCGTAGGACGTGCAGTCTTCCCACGACGTGTTGGCCCCCCACTCCTCTCCCAGCCGGCGGTACACGATGGCGAGCAAGTCGCTGTACCGCATGGCGGGCGTCCATCGTTGCGCTTCCGATTCGTTGCGTGCATGGGATTCGAGAATCTGGTCGTTCGTCAATGAGCGTTCGACCCTGTCCGTCAGTGGCCGCAGGGCCTCGAGCATGCCGGATTCCCAGTCAATCAATGTGCCGTAGACATCGAAAGTCAAAACCTTGAAGTCGCCAATCCTCATGTGCATTCTGGTTCTCCGGCCATGTTGATTCAGTCCATGCAGAGGCAGGCCAATTATCGGCTTTGGGCTTCGCGATCAACTGATGGCGAGGCCATGCCAGGGATTGGTACATATGGACAGAACGCTGATCGATGTCATGTCAGAGTCCGGGTGAGCGAAAGGCAAGGCGATCAAGGGGAGTGGCAAATGACAGGAACGTTTCGCTCGATATGCGGGCACGGTGTTGACATGTGGTTTGCAACTGCGCTTCGCGCATCCTCGGTGTCATGTCGGGTGGCCGCGAACCTCGCTTGGGCCAGCAGACATCTCGCGGGGCTTGTGACCGTTCTTTCAGTTCTGTTTGCAACCCCTGCTCTTGCCCACGTCTCCGAACAGGCGCTGGTGCTTCTGCTTCCGACCGATGTCTACATCACGGCCGGAATCGCCGTGGTCATTCTCACCATACTGGTTCTCGCATACCTTCCGTCACGGATTTCGGCGGGACTGTTTCTAACCCGCAGGCTGCCAGGGTTGCCGGACATCAGAATGCTGTCCGGAGGCACCAGCCTCCTTTGTCTGGTTCTGCTGTCCGGGCTTGTGGTCTTTGGCCTTGCGGGTTCGCGAGACCCGCTCGGCAATCCGCTCCCGCTGTTCATCTGGACGGTCTGGTGGATGGGGTTCATCACCCTCCAGGGGGTCTTCGGAAACCTGTGGTACTGGGTCAACCCGTGGACCGGGCTGCATTGCCTGCTGGCACCAATGCTCAGGCGGCTTTCCCGACCTTCGTTGCCGGAAAGCCTTGGGGCCTGGCCTGGTGTCGTGCTGTTTCTGGCTTTCGGGGCTTTCTTTCTTGCGTATCCAGCACCGGACGATCCGGAACGGCTCGCATGGGTCGTTCTTGCCTATATCGCTCTGACGCTTGTTGGAATCTTCGTGTTCGGCGCGGATGCGTGGCTCGAGCGATGCGAATGTTTCACCATGCTGTTCAGGGCGTACGCGAAGCTCTCGCCGCTCTCGCTCGGAATTGACCGCAGCCGGATCGGGTTTCCGGGCTGGTCGGTCGTCGACACGCCCGCACTGTCCCGAAGTCAGGCGGTGTTTGTCCTTACTATACTCGGGATCGGCAGTTTCGACGGGCTCAACGAGACCTTCTGGTGGCTCGCGCAACTCGGGGTGAACCCGCTCGAGTTTCCGGGGCGGTCGGCGATCGTCGCCCAGACCGTGATTGGCATGGTGGGGGCCAATGTTCTTCTCGTTTGCGTATTCGCAGGCTGTGTCCAGGCCGGACTCGTTCTCATGAAACGCATGGGGATCGATCTGTCAGTGAGTTTCGACGAAGCATTCGGCCGACTGGCGCTCTCGATCATCCCGATCGCGTTCGGATATCATGTCGCCCATTTCCTGACCGCATTCCTGGTCAACGGCCAGTACGCGCTGGTCGCGTTTTCCGATCCGTTCTCGACCGGCGCCGACTATCTGGGGTTCGCTGATATCCATGTCACGACCGGTTTCTTCAATTCGCTCGATACCGTCCGTGTCATCTGGCTGACGCAGGCGGGTGCGGTGGTTGTCGGCCACGTCATCGCCATCCTTCTCGCCCATGCAATCGCCATGGACATGTTCGGGACGCGGCGCGCAGCAGTGATCAGCCAGATTCCGATGGCCACCTTCATGGTGCTCTACACGCTTCTCGGCCTGTGGCTGCTGGCATCCCCGCGCGGTGCCTGATCTCGCCAGCGCCGTTCCCAGGTTGCTGCCCGATCAAGCGTCTTCCAGCGGAAGGCAGATCTCGGTGACGAGATCCTCGGGTTCCACTTCGATCGGCGAATTGAGATAGATCTCCATGCAGGCCCGTTCGGCCATCCGCTCGCCACTCGCCGGCAGCCATTCCGAGAACAACCGTCCGTACGCGTCGCGAAGGCCGGTGTAGGGGCCACGATGAACGTATACCGCGTATCGTCCTCCCTCGATCAGCTCGCGAGTGATGCCATCGGGCGGCGATGTCTCGGTCTCGAGCGCGATGCAGGCATCGGAACGCAGATCCTGAGGCGCAACGAAGTCGGGATTGTCCCACGACAGCATGAACACGCGGGAAATCGGATCTCCGGTCGAAATTGCCCATTTGGCGAGGCGTTCGAAGCACGGCCCGATCTGCTCGTATGGCCCCACATGTCGAATCCTTGCAGCCATGATGCTGTCGATTTGTTTGATCGAGACATCCATGTTGCCGTTCCTTTCCTGTCAGACCGATCCAGATTGCCTCCCATGGTTAAGCGATCGAGTGCGGCAGGTGAAGCCCGGCCTTTCCGTTGGGGTCGCAGCTCATCATCCATCCGAATCCGATCCGTTGTCGACGGGCTCGGGCAGTTTTTCGCGGTCACCGATTGGATCGCCCGGCAGTTTGGCGGTGTTTCGGCTCCCCGTCGCTGATGCCTGAGAAACTCGTCCCTCAACCTCATTTGCGACCGGACGCATGCGGGGCCGAGATCATCGGTCGATCACGAGACCGGTCCTGTTCGCGCGGGTCAGGGCGAAATTGACTCGACAATGCGCCCGGCAAGCAACAATAATCCGCATGATCGTTTGCGGGCCGAGCGGCACGGACGTGGCCGCGCCCGAACTGACAGAAAGGGAGCAAGCTCATGGTCAAGAAAAGGCCGGATTCTCAAGCATCGGTTGGCACGATGACAAGAAGGCAGGCAGTCGGCGGACTCGCCGCAGGAGCAGGCCTCATCGGCGCATCGGGAACATTGCCGCTGGCCGCAAGATACGCACAGGCGCAGAGTTCCGAACCGATCCGAATCGGATTCCAGATTCACAGAACGGGAATCGGGGCCGCCTACGGACGCTGGTACGGGCGCACGACCGATGCTGCCGTCAAGCGCATCAACGATGCCGGCGGCATCAACGGACGACCCGTCGAGATCATCGCGGAAGATGACGGCACCGACCCCAAGCGGGGCGCCGAGGTCGTCGAGAAATTCGCCACACAGCACAATTGCGACATCGCCTTCGGGACTCTGTTCAGCCATGTCGTCATCGGTTCCGCGCCACGAGCGGGCGAGTTGAAGATTCCGTATTTCGTCGTCTCCGAAGGACACCACGTCGCGAGCGGAATCCTCAATCGATACACGCTGCAGCCCGGGATCACCGACGTGAAGAGCCAGGTCGAGGCGATGGGACCCTATGTCGCGGACAACCTTGGCAAGAAGGTCACGATGATCTTCCCGGATTTCGCCTTCGGTCACGACCACAGGGACTACTTCTCGGCATCGGTCGAGAGGCAGGGAGGCACGGTGGTCGAAAAGATCGCCATTCCGCCGACCGAGACGTCCTTCACCAAGTATTTCCCGAAGATCCCCCAGGACACCGAAGTCGTCTACCACGTCATGGTGGGTCCGGCGGTGCTGACCTTCGTGAAGGAACTCGGCGAATTCTTCGGTCCCAGCAGCCCGGAGATCTTCGGGTTCATCGACAGTCTCGAAGCTGTCGACATCAACAGCCCGGGCCTCGAGTTCCTCGAAGGCAGCTACTTCTGGGAAGGCTTCCCGCGCTATGCACAGGCTGACCAGTCTGAATACGACAAGGTCTTCCGCGCGGCGGTCGGCGTTGACGACAATGGCGCGTCGGTCTCCGATCCCAAGGACGTCTCGACCTATGCCCACATGTTCGGATGCTGGGAAACGCTGAACATCGTCAAGGCGGGCATGGAGGCATCAGGCTATTCGGGTCCGGCCGATCGGCCAGCCCTGATCGAGGCGGTCGAGGCGATGTCCGATCTGCCTCATTCCGAGGACCATCCGCAGGGAGCCAAGGAGTTCAACGGCCGCACCCACCAGGTGTTCGGACACCAGTACATATCTCGGGTAAACGGGGGACGCCTTGATGTCGTGCACACGACCTCGATCGCGGACACCTACTACGATGACGAGGTCGACTACACGCAACAGTCGTTCTGAGGCGCTCGGGTCTTTCCCGACAGACTGATCCGACAACAGACGGGGGCTGAAACACATGGATTTTGGCCCCCATCTCGTGCTCGCAACCCTTGAGGGCGCGATCACGGCCGCAGTGATTTCGCTGACCGCCGTCGGTCTCAGCATTGTTTTCGGCGTCATGCGCGTGGTCAACGTCGCCCACGGCGAGTTCTTCATGCTCGGCGCCGTCATTGCCTGGTGGGTCGTCACCCTGGTTGGCGGCCATCCCGCGCTCGGGTTCGTCGTCGCGCTCGTCGTTGCGCCCGTTCTTGCCGGCTGCATCGCCGCCGTCATGGACTGGGTCGTGCTCAAGCGGATCGCCTACGATCCTGAACGCACGATCGTTGCGACGATCGGGCTTCTCTACATCATCCAGCAAACGACGCTGATGACCTTCGGGCCCGACGCCCGTCCGGTCGAACCGCCCTTCAACCAGCGCATCGCGATCCCATGGATCGAATACGGCGACGCCGGGTTCGCGCTCATCTGGCCGTGGGGACTCGGCACCACGACCTACAAACTCGCGGTCATCGTGGCGGCAATCGCGGTTCTCGCAGGGCTGTGGCTGGTGATGAAGCGAACCCGTCTCGGCCTCGTCATGCGTGCCACCCGCCTCGACAGCGAAATGGCGCTGGCCTTCGGCATTCCGGTCAACCGGGTGTACGCGCTCGTCTTCGGATTGGGCGCCGGTCTCGCAGCGCTGGGCGCGGTCCTGATCGTCCCCATTCAGCAGGCCCATTACCTGATGGGAGGCGACCCGCTTCTCCTGTCGTTCATCGCGGTGATCATCGGCGGGCTCGGAAGCCTGCCGGGAACGCTGCTGGCGGCCGTTCTCATCGGCATGAGCGACGGCATCATCTCGGTCTTCTTTTCGCCGACGCTTGCCAAGATCCTGGCCACCCTGCTCGTCGCCTTCGTGCTGGTCTTTCGACCGCAGGGGCTGTTCGGACGGAGCGCCCCGTGATCGAGAAGTCGACCCGGTATCGCGGACAACTGCTCCACGGCGGTGTCATCGCCGGTCTCGTCCTGCTGTTCTTCGTCCTGCCGGACTATCACGACGGCAACCTCGCGAGGATCATGGTCCTCGCTGTGTTCGCGATGGGTTACAACTTTCTCTTCGGTTACACGGGCCTCCTCAGCCTCGGCCACGCGCTGTTCTTTGCTGCCGGCATGTACGGGCTCGCGCTGCCGATGCATCTGTTCGAACTCACGCCGGCCCCCGCGTTTCTTGCAGGGCTTGCGAGCGCACTTGTCGTCTCGGCCGTCATCGGGTTCCTCGCGCTTCGAACCAGCGGCGTTGCCTTCATGATCGTCACGCTGATGTTCGCGCAAGCCGGTTTCCTGACCATCCTTCTGTTCGGAACCTACACTCGCGGCGACGAGGGATTCGTCATCCAGCAGGCCGAACGGTCGTTGGTCGGAATCGATCTGACCGATCCGACCAACCGCTATTTCGCTGCGCTGGCACTGTTCTCGGCCTGCTTCGTTTTGATCGCGTGGCTGGTTTCGACGCCGTTCGGGAAATGCCTTGTCGCCATTCGGGAGAACGAGGAACGGGCACGACTCCTTGGTTACGACGTGCTGATGCACAAGCTCGGCGCCGTCATTGTCTCGGGCACGATGTCGGGAGCGGCGGGTGCCGCCTACGCGCTGCTCTTCGGCTATGCCGGGGCGACCTTCGCCTCGGTCCAGTACTCGATCTATCCGCTGTTGTGGGTGTTGCTCGGCGGGGCGGGAACAACGATCGGGCCGCTGATCGGCACGATTTTCATGTTCTACCTGATCGACCTGTCGAGCGGGGTGACCTCTGCCTACCTGCTGGTTGCGGGGCTGGCGCTCGTGCTGCTGACGCTCTTCGCGCCGCAGGGACTTGCAGGCGAATTGAAGCGTCGCCTGCTGCCATGGTTGCCGTGAGCGCCATGAGTTCCACGCCCCTTCTCGAAACCCGCAGCCTCTCGAGGAACTACGGCGGAATTGCTGCGGTCAGGGACATGGATTTTGTTCTCCCCGAAGGCCAGGTGCGGGCGCTGATCGGCCCGAACGGCGCCGGCAAGTCGACATTCGTCGGCATGCTCTGCGGCCGCATCCCGCAGAGCCAGGGCACCGTCGAATTCTCCGGACAGGACATCACCGGGCTTGCGGCACATCGGCGCATCAGGCTGGGGATGGCCTACACCTTTCAGATCACCTCGGTGTTCTCGCGACTGTCCCTGCACGAAAACGTCGCGCTCGCGGTACGCCGAAACCGGATGCAGCCGACCCCCGAAGATGTCGAGCGCAAGGTCCAGTCGGTGCTCGAGCGGGTCGGACTGCTCGAACGGTCGGCGCAGGCTGCGGGCGACTTGAGCTACGGGCACCAGAGATTGCTGGAAATCGCCATGGGCCTGGGTCAGGAGCCGCGACTGTTCATTCTCGACGAGCCGACCCAAGGGTTGGCGGACAGCGAGGTCGAGGCGTTCAAGGCCCTGGTCCGGGAGTTGAGCAAGGAGATCACGATCCTGCTGATCGAACACAACATGAATGTGGTCATGGAAACCGCCGAGTCCATCACGGTGCTCGATGCGGGCAGGGTGCTCGCGGAAGGGACGCCTGCGGAGATTCGGGCCAACCGGGAGGTGCAGGCGGCCTATCTCGGATCGAGTCCGGTCGGTTGAGCGATGCTGAGGGTCGATGACATTCACGTGGCCTACGGGCGGGTTCAGGCGCTGTTCGGTGTCTCTTTTGCGGTCGCGCCGGGCGAAATCCTCTGCCTGCTCGGCAGGAACGGGGCCGGAAAGACGACGGCGCTCAAGGCCATCATGAACCATCTTCCCCTGATGTCCGGGCGGATCAACCTCGGCGATCAGGTCATCAGCGACCTCCCGGCCGAGCAGATCCCGAAGCTCGGAATCGGATACATCCCGCAGGGCCGGCGGCTCTTCGCCGAACTCACGGTGGACGAGAACCTGGACATTGGCTTGATGGCCCGCGGGCACGGCAAGGCCACCAAGACCCAGGTGCTCGAGCTGTTCCCGCGTCTGCGCGAACGCCTTCACCAGCAGGCGTCGACCCTGTCGGGCGGTGAGCAGCAAATGCTGGCGCTGGCAAGAGCCTTTTGCCTGGAACCGAGCGTTCTTCTGCTCGACGAACCCACCGAGGGCCTTCAACCGTCGATGATCGAACTGATCCGGAATGTGGTTGTTCAGAAAAAACGCGACAACGTGGCGATCGTTCTGGTCGAGCAGCGGGTCGATGCGGTGATTTCGATCGCCGATCGGGTTGCGTTCATCGAGGACGGGCGCAGCCGCGAAATCGTTTCAGCGGCAACGCTGATCGACGACCACGATCGGATGACGCGCTATCTTGGCGTCTGAGCGGGGCCACAGGCTCATTGACCGCGAGCGCTTTCAGTCGACGAAGGCGCGCTCGACGACATAGGTGCCGGGTGCGCTGTTGGCTCCCTCGACCAGTCCGAATCCCTCGACGATCTTCTTGGTGTCGCCCAGCATTGCCATCGAGCCGCAGATCATCGCGCGATCAGTCGCGGGGCTGATCGGCGGAAACCTGAGATCCTCGAACAGGCGCCCCGAATTGAGATGGTCGGTGATCCTGCCTGTCCGCTCGAATTCTTCCCGCGTGACCGTGGGATAGTGAATCAGCCGGTCCCGTGCGAGTTCGCCCACCAGCGGATCATTCCTGACGGCGTCCACGAGTTCGATGCCAAACTTCAGTTCGGCCACTTCTCGGCAGGTGTGCGTGAGGACGATCGTGCCGAACTTGTCGTAGGTCTCCGGATCGCGGATGAGCGATGCAAAGGGGGCGATCCCCGTCCCGGTCGAAAACATGTAGACACGCTCGCCCGAAAGGAGCGCGTCATTGACCAGCGTGCCGGTCGGCTTTCGACGCATCAGAATGGTGTTGCCCGGGACGATTTCCTTGAGGTGCTCGGTGAGCGGGCCACCCGGAACCTTGATCGAAAAGAACTCGATCTCGTCGTCCCACGACGGGCTGGTGATGGAATAGGCGCGATAGACCGGCTTCGCCGCGTTTGGCAGTCCGATCATCACGAACTCGCCGGAGCGAAAACGGAAGCTCGGCGGTCGGGTCATCCGAAAGCTGAACAGGCGATCGGTGTAGTGCGTGACCTTCGTCACGGTTTCCGCGAAGATGCCGGGGGGAATCGGGAATTCAACAGGCCTCGCCTGCACCGCTGTCGACATGTCTGGACTCCGGATATGACCGACCGCAGCCGGGCAGTTCAACGAAACGAGATGAGAGGCTCCTTCGCGCGAAACGCGGACGGCCTGACACGGGCCAGATCATTTGCATGCAAGCAAATGACGTTGTGCAGTCGCGGTGTCTATGTGTGGCAAGGCGTGAATGCAACCCTGATGGCAGCGCGACAGGCCTTTGCTCTCCAGGCGCCGGACCCGGATGCGCCATCACCCGCTGGGCGCGGATCATTCCCCGCTGATCGCCCGAAACCGCGTCACCAGCTTGACGGTCTTTGACGGGCAGAACGTGCGCGAAAAAACATGGGCGCTGCTGCTTGAACCCGACCAGTAGGTTCGCTCGATGATCAGCACCGGCTCATTGACATCGACGCCGAGTTCGCGGGCAACCTCAAGACTGGCGGTGCCCACCGTTATGGTCTGCACGACCTCTTCGGTGGTGTAGCCGAACCGCTCTCCGATGATCTCCGCGACGGGGCGCGAGGTGGTTTCCATGTCCGCGATCGCCGGCTCGAACGGCGCGTCCACCCAGATCGTGAAGACCGACACCGGATCGGGAACAGCGCCGAGCTTGGTTCGTCGCATGTGTGCCCACGCCAGTCGTCGACCGGCCCCGCAGTTCATGATCTCTGCGAGTTCCTGGTCGGCAGTCGCAGTCCCGGTCTCGATGATCGTCCGGCTGGTCTCGAGCGCGAACGCGACGAGTTCATCGAGGGATTGCACGGATGCCGTGAACGCCGGCTCGGCGCCGGTCGAAATCACGACGCTCCCCGACCCTTGCCGGGATTCCGCGATGCGGCGGTTTCGCAGCAACCGCAACGTGCTGCGCACGGTGTAACGGCTGGCGCCGAATGCGACCATCAGCTCGGATTCGGTCGGCAGCTTGTCGCCAACGCGGTATTTTCCGCTCTGAATGTCCCGGATCAGCTGGTCCGCGAACAGAACGTATTTGGGAATGGTCCGCGCCACGGAACTAGATGATCTTGTCCTTGGCGAACCCGTCGATCTCGTCGTCGGAATAGCCTGCATCGCACAGTATCCGCCGTGTGTCCTGGCCAAAAGTGGGCGCCGGTGCGTCGTCACCAAGCGGTTCCGTCCGGATCGGCGTGGCGAGCGCCTTGATCGACCCGTCGCCGTCGGCCAGTCTGAGATTCCGGATGCGGCCAGTTTCCGCGAGAGCCGGATCCGACAGCGCTTCGTTCGGGGTTCGGACCGGTGCGACAGGGACGATGCCTCCGAGCCTATCAAGCCACCCGGCAACGGTGTCGGCCTTGAAGGCTTCGTCGAGAATTCCGGTCAGTTCGTCCCTGCGTGCGAGGCGGTCGGCAAATGTCGCGAAACGGGAGTCACCCGCCAGTTCCGGGCGATCGACGCTCGTGCAGAGAAGCGGCCAGAACTTTTCCTTGTTGCACATGACATAGATCCAGCCGTCCGACGTCGTGTACAGCTGGCATGGAACCAGCGATGCATGAGCCGAGCGGGGCAGTCGCCTGGGCGCGTATCCCGCATTCAGCGCCCATGTGGCGAGATAGCTCAGATTGTAGAGCGCCGTGTCGTAGAGATTGACGTCGACATCCCGCCCGATGCCGGTCGCGCGGGCGGAGACGATGCCGGCCAGGATCCCGAGAGCCATGCATGTGCCCGCCATGAAATCGACGACCGAAAGCCCCATGCGGGTCGGGGGCGAATCCGGCTCGCCCGACATGTGAAAATATCCCGCTTCCGCTTGCATCAGGAAGTCGTAGCCGGGCCAGTCTCTGCGGGGACCGTCGCGGCCAAAGGCGGAGCAATGCGCACAGACGATGGCGCGGTTGTGCGGCGACAGAGCTTCGTAGGTCAGCCCGAGCCGTTCGGGGACATCGCCCCGCAGGTTGTTCGCAACCGCATCGGCGCGTTTGACCAGGCGGTGGAGGATGGCCTGGCCTTCGGACGTCGAAATGTCGAGCGATAGGCTTTTCTTGTTGAAGTTGACCGACTGGAAGAAGAGGCTCGCGTTGTCCGCATCGACGCCATCGGCAAAATACGGACCGAGACTCCGGGCGTAGTCGCCCCCGAGGCGTCCGTTTTCCACCTTGATGACCTCGCAGCCGAGATCGGCAAGATGCTGGGTTCCAAACGGGCCGGCGCCGTATTGCTCGATCGCGAGAACGCGCGTGCCTTCGAGCGGTCGACTCATGTCATTGCCCTGCAAGCTTGAATCCGTCCGCCGCCGAATGTCCGCGCCGCGCGACCAGAAAACTGCGGTTGATGATCATGATCACCGTGCCATGCTGGTTTCGACCCGAATGCCGCACCGTCACGATTCCTGCCGTTGGTCGCGAGCGGCTGGCCCTTTTGGCGAGAACCTCGGTCTGGGAGTAGAGCGTGTCACCGACATGGACGGGGGCGGGAATCTCGATCTTGTCGAATCCGAGATTGGCCACCGCGTTCTGGCTGGACGACTTGACGCACATTCCGGCCACGAGGGCGAGAGTGAGCGTCGAGTTGACTAGCGGGCGCCCGAATTCGGTCTGCGCCGCGAAATTCGAATCGAAGTGCAGCGGGTGGGTGTTCATGGTCAGGTTGGTGAACCAGACATTGTCGGTTTCGGTGACGGTTCGTCCGGGCCAGTGCTCGTAGATGTCGCCGACTTCGAAATCCTCGAAGCTGAGTCCACGGCAATCGCGGAACCGTTGGCCTTCGACGTGTTCGAGTCCGGGTCGCGTCTGGGTCACGATGAAAATGTCCTTGCTGCTGCTACTGTTTGGTGCGCGCGTTCGACAACGGGTCGGTCGACCATGCGTCCATCCACGACACATACGCCGCCGGAAGCGCTCTCGAAAGCGTCGATGATGGCCTGCGCATGTGTGACTTCCTCCGAAGTCGGCGCGAATGCGGCATTGATCTCGGGGACTTGCCTTGGGTGGATGGCGATCTTTCCGGCAAAGCCCATCTCCCGCGCGAGCATGGCGTCCTGTCTCGCGAGTGCCGGGTCGGTGATGTCGAGGCATGCGCCGTCAACCGCGCGAACCCCTGCGAGAGCCGCTGCGTTGACGATGCGGCCGCGTGCCCAAGCGAGGCCTGCCGGACTCATCGCACCTCCGGTCTGCGCAGTGTGGTCCGCCGATCCGTATCCCGCCACGACTCCGGGGCCGGCCTGTCCGAGTATCTCGGCGGCACACTCGATTCCTCTGGCCGTCTCGAAAGTTGCGAGGATGCGCGGGTCGTGACCGCAACTCCTGGCGATCTCCCGGATCATTTGGATCTGGAACGCCGATTCAACCTTTGGCACGACGATCATCCCCGGCCATGACGGCCAGTCGAGCATGGCAGCGAGGTCGCTGATCCCGGCAGCGGTGTCGAAGCCATTCACGCGGACTCCCGTTTTCGCTGCCATTCCCTCGAAATCGTCTTGGGCGAATAGGCCGAGAGCCATGCGGGCGTCGTCCTTGAGATCGGGCGAAACGCCGTCTTCAAGATCGACGATCACCCAGTCCGGATGCGCGCTGCGTCCCTTGGCAACGCGGTCGATCCGGGTTGCGGGCGTGAATAGGATGCTCCTGAACAGCGGAATGCCTCTTGCGATAAATTTTCCGGTTGTCCGTATAAATCTGGTAATCTATGCTGGTTGTCAAGGGTACAGGCAACAGCGGATTCGCAGCAGGAATTCATTTGTTCACACAGGGAGAGGAAGATGGCATTTCTTCGTTACGTCGCCATGGTCTCGGCATTGCTGATCATCGGCGTCACCACCGTATCCGCGGAGGCCATGCGCTTTCGCGTTTCGCTGAACACCGGTCCGAATCACGTCCGCAACATCGCTCTTGAAGAGTTCTTCGCGAAACTCTCCGAGCGGACCGAGGGCGTCCTTGACGTTCAGGTGTTCCCGAGCGGGCAATTGTTCAAAGGACCGGATGTTCCCAAGCAGCTTGCCCAGGGCGGCGTCGAAATGGGCGTCCCGATCATTCTGTATTTGGCACGAACTGTCCCGAACGCAGGGATGCTCGACCTTCCGATGTTCTATGGCAGGACACCCCAGGAGGTGCACGCGGTCATGGACGGCCCGGTCGGGGCGGAACTCAACGCCGAAATCGAGCAGAAACTGAACGTCAAGATCATCGGCGGAAACCTCGATCTTGGGCACGGATCGATCTTCACGACGTCAACGCCCCTCTCGGCGCTGTCCGATCTCGATGGCCTGACGCTTCGCGTGCCCGGAAGTCCGGCCGCCAAGGTTCGTTACGAAAGCCTCGGGGTCAGTTCCGTGTCGATTCCGTTCGGTGACGTTCCGATCGCGCTGGCGCAGGAACAGATCGACGGGCTGATGACGACCCACGAGACCGTCCGCAGCGCCAAGCTGTGGGAATCGGGAGTCGCTTACGCTCTCGATACCCAAGGCACGTTCCTGCAGTATGTGCCGATGATCGGGAAACCGACCTGGGATGCACTGTCTCCGGACGTTCAACAGATCATCGTCGACACCTGGTCAGAAACCCTGCCGGGGGCACGTGACTTGGCGGCAAGCCGTCAGGCAAGCGCCCGCGAAGAAGGCATGGCAAATGGCATTCAGTCGGTTCAGGCGGGTGCCGAGGATCTCGTGGCTTTCCGCGCGCGATTGCTGGAAAGTCAGCCCGAACTGGTGGAAACGACCCGGATGGATCCCGACTTCATCGCCAAGGCCGAGCAGGCGCTGGGCGAGTAGTTCCCAACTCGAGTGGTTGTTCGTGATGGGCCGTTCCTGGGTTCCTCATGACTGATCGTGAGCCTCCCCCTGCCACGCAGCGTCAAGCGTTTGGGACGATCGAGTCGGTTTTTGGAGCAGTTCTGCTGCTTGCGGCCCTGGTCCTGTTTCTGACGGGATCAGGGTTTCGCTTGATCGGGATTTCGGCGGGGGGAGGCTGGATCGAGGAGGTCACGGTCTATCTGGTCGTCTGGGGCGTGCTGCTGGCGGCATCGAGCGTCGTTGCTCACAACGAGAACGTCCGTGTCGACATATTCCTTCGGCTGATGGGGCCGAGGATGCGACGAAGGGCGGACATTCTCGCGTCCCTGTCAGGGGCGGCATTCTGCCTCGTCCTGGCATGGTTTGGATGGAAAGTGGCGGAGTTCTCGGTTCTCCTCGATGAACGCGGCCCTTCATTCCTGCAGATACCGATGGTTTGGTACTACGCTGCGTTGCCCGTCTCCATGCTGCTTTGCGGATGTCGCTATGTCGTGGAACTGACCACGATCCTGCGCTCCGACGGGCAAACGGGGTCGGCTTCGTGACATGATCGTCCTCGTCGCCGCGACGCTGCTTGGACTGCTGTTCATCGGCTTGCCGATATTCGCGGCGCTTGGTGGTCTGTCGATGGCGCTTCTTCTTCTGGAACACACGCCGGGGATTTCCACCGCGCAGGTCACCATCGACAAGCTGAACAGCCAGACGATCATCGCCGTTCCGTTTTTTGTCGTGGCTGCCCAGTTCATGGAGCGCGGGGGCATCGCGAAGGCTCTCATCGACATGGCCGAGGCGTGGCTGGGCTGGTTGCGCGGCGGGCTGGCCCTGACATGCGTGGGAGCGACCACGATTTTTGCAGCGGTGTCCGGCTCGTCCGTCGCGACGGCCCTCGCCATGGCGACGATTCTCGTTCCGGCGATGCTGGCCCGGGGCTACAACCGGCCATTCGCGCTGGGCGTTCTGGGCGCATCGGGCACGCTCGGAATCCTGATCCCGCCGTCGATCATCCTGGTGATCTACGGCCTCATCACCGAAACCTCGATCCCGCGGCTCTTTCTCGCCGGCGTCATTCCCGGACTGCTGCAGGGTGCACTGTTTGCCGGGTTCATCATGTTCTTTGCCTACAGGAACAAGCTCCCCAGGTTGCCGGCCTTGGGCTGGCAGCAGTTCCTGCACGCCAATCTGCGGGCGCTTCCCGCCGTGATCATTCCGGTCGTGGTTTTCGTCGGGATCTATGGTGGATATGCGACCATCTCCGAGGCCGCCGCCTTGGCTGCATTTCTCGCGATCATCGTCAGTCTCGCTGTCTATCGCGGGTGCGCCGTCTCCGAGGTGCTCGAGATCACGGCTGTTGCCATGCGTCGGAGCGCTGCCATCATCGTCATCGTGGTCGCGGCGTTTCTGTTCGGACACTGGCTGACCGAAACGCGGATGCCGGCTCGAATCGTCGAGTTCGTGACGGAGATCGACCTGAAGCTGTGGCAGTTCCTGCTCGTCATGAACTTGGTCATGCTTGTTCTCGGCACGGTGCTCGAAGGACTTTCGATCGTCCTGATCACCGTCCCGCTGGTGATGCCGCTGTTTGCCCAGCTTGGCCTCAATCCGATCCACTATGCGATCATCGTCGTGATCAACATCGAGATCGCCATGCTGACGCCACCAGTTGGACTGAACCTCTTTGTGCTCGCGGGCGTCGCTCGCGTGGCCGTGAGTGAGGTCATCAAGGGTGTCCTGCCGTTTCTTGCCCTGATGGCCATTCTGCTTCTCTGTGTTACGTTCTTGCCCGAACTGTCGCTGTTCCTGCCCGACCTCGTCTTCGAGTGATCAAAGGGGCAGGTCTTTGGGGCCTCCGACCATCGTTCATGGACAAGACCGTCGGTGCGGTTCCACGTCACTCCTGCTTGCCGTGTTCCTGGGGACGGGGGTGATCCCAATGATTGCTCGACAACCGGGGGGTGATGGGCAACTGTACGGTCGGACAGTTGCAGAAGAAACGCCGCAACAGGAGCTTGCCCCCTTGATGCCTTCTGCAACATGGGTCACAAAATCCCTGTCACCTTCATGCGGGCACGAAGCGAGTCCCCATGCACATTTCCATCATCAAGTCGGTCCACAACGGACGCGTCTACTACTCGAAGCTCCTCCGCGAGAGCTACAGAGACGAAAAAGGACGGGTCCAGAAACGAACGCTCGCCAATCTTTCCGCGCTGCCCGATGACGCCATCGAAGCGTTGCGGGCCCACCTCCGTGGCGATTCGCCTGCACCTGTTCCGAAGGGTGAACCTGTCGAGATCATCGATTCGCGTCATCACGGCGGCGTTCTCGCGGTTCGCACCGCCTTCGAGGAACTCGGATTCGATACGCTGGTTTCGTCAACGCCCTCGCGAGAGCGAGACATTATCTGCGCGCTGGTCGCTGCTCGCATCCTGCGTCAGGACAGCGAGCTCCCAACAACCCGATGGTGGAACACCGTCACGCTCGGGGACGTCTTCGGTCTCGAGGATGTCGGCGCCGATGCAGTCCGTTCCGCCATGGACTTGCTTCTCAAGCGCCAGAACCGCATCCAGGGGAAGTTAGCCCGACGGCATCTCGCTGACAGCGCACCTGTCCTTTGGAATCTGATCTCGACCAGATTCGTGGGCGACCGTGGTTCCTTGGCCAAGCGGGGCAAGTCCAAGATCAACTTCGGACTCCTGTGCGACATTCGCGGTTGCCCAGTGGCCGTTTCGGTCAATCCCGACAACACCGGCGACAGCGCCACGGTGGTCAATGAATTGCGGCGTCTGCAGCGCAGGTTCAAGTTCCGACATGTCACTGTCATCGGTGACCGGGGCACGATCACGCGACTTGCCATCGACGATCTGTCATGCGCCGAAGGCGTGGACTGGATTTCCGGACTCAAGCGTGCTTCCGTCCGTTCGCTGCTCGGAGACGGCACCTTGGAACCGCTCAAGGGCGCCTCCGCCCCTCGCGAAATCCTTCACCCTGACTATCCCGACGAACGCCTGATCGCTTGCCGCCACCCGGCACTGGCACGGCGCGAGGAGCGGAGGCGGAACGAGCTGCTCGAAGCCGCCGAGAACGAACTCGAGATGCTCCGGCAGAGAGTGGCCGACGGAGACCTGCACGGGGCTGGGAACATCGGAATCGCGGCCGGTCAGGTCATCGATCGCTTCAAGGTCGCAAAGCACCTCACGATCGACATCACGGACACCACGCTCGAGATCCATCGCCGAACCGACCGGATCGAAGAAGAGGCGGCGCTCGACGGAATTCAAGTCATCCAAACAACGCTCTCGCAGACCGAAATGGCGGCAGCGGACTGTTTGCGGAACTTCGCGAACCTCGCCACGTTGAAACGCGCTTTCCGGTTCGACCAGGCAGACGATCTGCAATTGCTCCCAATCGACCGCAGTTCACCAGATCTCATTCGGGCGCACGCCGTCGTCTGCATGCTCGCTCATCATGTCGAGTGGCACATGCGGGCCGCATGGGCACCGCTGCTCGGTGCCGCCTCCGATTTCGAGACCGTGCAGGAGCCGCCGCGCCCGTCGACGCCGGAGCAGCCCTCCCAGCCTGTGACCAGCGCGACCGGGGACAGTGGACAGACAGACACCGGCATTCCGGATCGGAGCTTTCGGACGATTCTTGCCAGCCTGTCGACGGTCACGCGCAACCTTTGCCGACATCAAGGTTCAGGTGACGCCAAGGCTTTCTCGGTGACAACGACACCGAACGCCGAGCAGCAGGACGCCTTTGACCGACTGAAGTCGATATCAAAGCTCTGATCAGCGATCATGCCATGCGGGCATTGGCGTCAAATTCCGAACATCAAAAAACGACGGGAATGCCCGAACCCAGTGAATCGCGACACGCTTGACGTGACCGTGACCAGATGGAGGTTTCGGCGGGGATTTCAGCCCCGGAGTCTTGAAAGAGGCTGAAAGAAAAAGGCCCGCCAGAAACCCGGCGGGCCTCTTGTCATTCATGTGGGGCCGCTCAGTTCTTCTCGATCGAGCCGTCGCCGCGACCCGCCATCCCACCCGAGACCTCCTCGGTGGATTCCTGCGAGATCTCCTCGGGCAGAACCAGGTTCAGCACGATGGCGATCAGCGCGGCAGGCAGCAGACCGGAGGTCAGCAGGATCTTCAGCGTGCCTCCGACATACTGAAGCGCGCCCGGTTCCTGCTGGAGGCCCAGGCCGATCGACAGGGAAATCGCGAAGATCACCATGTTGCGGCGGTTCCAGTTCACGTCCGAGAGCATCGAGATGCCGGCTGCCACGACCATGCCGAACATGACGATCACGCCGCCTCCGAGAACCTCGATCGGTATCGTGGAAATGACGGCGCCGACCTTTGGAACAAGGCCCGCGGCGATCAGGAAGATCGCGCCGATGGTCACGACATGGCGGCTCATCACGCCGGTCAGCGCGATCAGACCCACGTTCTGGCTGAAGGAAGTGTTCGGCAAGGCGCCGAAGAGACCGGATACAGCCGTGCCAATGCCGTCGGCAAACGTCGCGCCCCGGATTTCCTTCTCGGTTGCCTCGCGGCCCGCGCCGCCTTTCGTGATTCCCGACACGTCGCCGACGGTCTCGACTGCAGAGACGAACGCCATCAGACAGAAGCCGATGATCGCGGCGGCCGTGAATTCAACGCCGAAATGGAACGGGTTCGGCAGAGCGAATGAAGCTGCATTGCCCACGTTGCCGAGGCTCACTTCACCCATCGCAAATGCGACCGCATATCCGACCAGAAGACCGATCAGAACGGCGGATACGGAAAGCATGCCGCGAGCAAAGAACTTCAGGCTCAGCGTCACGACGATCACGACCAATGCCATGGACCAGTTGGTCAGCGAACCGTACTGTTCGGTGCCGATCGCGGGCACGCCGCCGGCGGCGTACTGGACGCCCACCCTGACAAGCGCAAGACCGATCAAGGTCACGACGAGGCCGGTGACCAAAGGTGGCAGCGCAAACCTGATCTTGCCGATGAAGAAGCCGAGGATCGCGTGGAAGGTCCCTCCCACGATCACGCCGCCCATCAAGGCGGCGATGGAAGCGACCCCGCCATTGGCAACCAGGGGGATCATGATCGGAATGAAGGCGAACGATGTGCCCTGCACGATCGGAAGGCGCGCGCCGACTGGCCCAATGGTGATGGTCTGCAGAAGCGTCGCAGCGCCGGCAAAGAACATGCACATCTGGATCATGTAGATCATCTGGGGGAAGTCGGGCGAGTTCGAGCCGAAGCCGAATCCTGCCGCGCCGCAGATGATGATGGCAGGCGTCACGTTCGAAATGAACATGGCCAGCACGTGCTGGATGCCAAGCGGAACGGCCTTGGCAAGAGGTGGTGTGTAGTCCGGGTCGCGAAGTTGTTCCGGTGTCCCGAGTGAAGTGTCGGCCATCGTTGGGTTCCTCCCTTGTCGTGACCTCAGGCCAGTTCCGCGCTGGCAGGCGCCTTGACCAGTTCGACCGTGTACGGTGTGTCGAACCAGTGCTCTTCGAGGGTCGGACCGTCGCCGATCCGGTCCACGACCGCAAATAGGCCAAGCGCTGCCAATGGAGTCGGTGCACCGTGCCAAGTGCCCTTGTGGAAATCGATGGCCTGCCCTGGGGCCGTCAAAAAGGCACGGGGTTGCCTCGGCTTGCCGCCAGCATCCTCGGCCACGATGACGAGAAAGCTGTCCATTCTCATCGGAATAAAGGCTAGGGGGCCGTTTGGATGGCGTTCCATCATTTCAAGGGTCAGAGGCAATTCTCGGGGTTCGGCCTTGATCAGGCTGATGCCGGCAAGGCCATCCGAGAAATCCATGCGCGCCCTGTCGAGATGGTGGCCGCAAAGACCTTGATTGATGGTCGGGCCTGGCTTGCCAGGCGCCTCCGTGACGTCGCCAAAGGCTGCAAACGCTTCCTGGGTCAGGGATTCAATGACGATCAATTGGCTCATGCGGCGAACTTCTCTTCCAGCCGCAGTTCCGCGATGCGTTCGACCTGTCGGCAGGCCTCCGCGAACTCCGTGTCACGCGCATTGTCGATTCGCCTTCGGAAAGCATCGAGGATCGTCGCCTTGGTGTTGTCCTTCACCGCGATGATGAAGGGAAAGCCAAACCTCTTCGTGTACGTCTCGTTGAGTTGAGTGAACGTCGCGCGCTCTTCGTCCGTCAGCATGTCGAGTCCTGCACCCGCTTGTTCTGCTGTGCTCTCCGGGGTCAGACGACCGGCTGCAGCCAGTTTGCCCGCGAGGTCTGGGTGCGCCATGAGCACTTCGAGACACTTGTCCTTGGATGCCGAGCGGAAAACGCGGACCAAGGCGGCATGAACGCCCGAGGCAGTGTCATGGGTTGATCCCAGTCCCAGCGCGTGAGCGCCTTCGGCGACCCACGGGCTGTGTTCGAAAACACCACCGAACTCGGCAACAAACTCGTCGAGGTCCATCTCGGAAGGTCGAGCACTGTTCATTGACGGATGCTCCTACGCCCGGTGCCTTGAAATCTTTCGTGCAAGGGGCGACCAACCGATCTTGATCGCGGCAGCGCTGTTTCGCCGTAGCCTGTCATGATGCGCGGTTGTCTTTTCGCGGAATGACCCTTCGTGAGTGCGGGTCTTGTACAGCAGAACAAAAAGACTGTTTTTCAATTTATTTTTGAAGGAACCTCAAATGCCGCAAGGTTTGTCGCCGACGTCGCGATGCCCGATGATCCCGGCAACTCGAGTTTCGGACTGGAGACCGCGATGGCAGGATATCTGACAACACACGTGCTTGACACCGCACGCGGAATTCCCGCGCGAGGTCTCAAGATCGAGCTGTTCCGCATCGAAGGCGAGTCCCGCACCCGCCTGAAAGCACTGGTGACCAATGAAGACGGGCGCACGGACGAGCAGATCTTGCCCAGCGAAGGATTTGCGACTGGAACTTACGAGTTGGTCTTCCATGCCGGCGCTTATCTTGATGCGTCCGGCACGCCACCGGAGACTCCCCGCTTCCTCGACGTGATCCCGATCCGCTTCGGCATGTCCGAAGCGTCGCACTATCACGTGCCGCTCCTGCTTTCGCCGTTCGGGTACTCCACGTATCGGGGGAGCTGACCCGGAAAACTCGCTGACTGCCGGACAGTTTCGTGGCGATTGGCAAGGCGTGACGGCGGTTTTTGCCATCGAGAAGCCAAGTTGGGCTGCGCCTGTCTCGAAAGGCCGCATGCGTTGATCCTGCATCGCCCGATGATGTCGTGCACCACGGCAAGTGGCATCGTCCGGGTTGGAGCCTGGCCTGGCCGATGTCTCCCTATCCGAGCAGCACCTGGTGCATCGGCCTAATTGGTTCCGGCCGTTGCGCCTCGATACCAGGCGACGATTGCCATGCGGTTTTCCTCGGTCATCGTGGAGACGGCATTGGGAGGCGGCATCGCTTGGCTAAGGCCAGCCTGCAGAAAGATTGCATGCGCGTGACGGGCGACATCCGACTCGGTCTCCAGCACGACTCCCTTTGGTGGCCATAGCATCGTTTCGCTGAAGAACGGCTCGCGCGCATGGCACATGGAGCAGTTTCCGAGAACCACGTTGTAGGCTTCGTCAAAGCCCGGCGCTGATGCAAACTTCATTTCGTAGGGGGTCAGTTCGCGTGCCTCGGCGTGCTCTTGCTTGTCCAGCATCGGCGCGACCGAGAGCGCTGCAATCATGATCATCAGGAACACCGTCACCGCCCAGGTCCAGTGCGGACCTCGCCCGGTCGCATGCATCGTGTTGAAGTAGTGGCGGATGGTCACGCCTGTCAGGAAAATGAGACTCGCGATGATCCAGGAATACTCGGTGGCGAATGCCAGCGGATAGTGGTTGGAGATCATCAGGAAGACGACCGGCAGGGTCAGGTAGTTGTTGTGGGTCGAGCGCACCTTGGCAATCATGCCGTACTTTGCGTCAGGGGTGCGCCCGGCTTTCAGGTCGGCAACCACGATCCGCTGGTTCGGCATGATCTGAAAGAACACGTTCGCCGTCATGATCGTGGCGGTGAAGGCGCCGAGATGGAGCAGTGCAGCGCGACCGGTGAAGATCTGGTTGTACCCCCATGACATTGCCACGAGGATGGCGAAAAGCAGCAACATCAGAAGCGTCGGGTTTTCGCTCAGCCTGGACTTGCACATCTGGTCGTAGGCCAACCAGCCGATGGTCAGCGACCCGCCCGAGATCAGGATGCCCTGCCAGAGGGCAAGGTCCGCCTTGTTCGGGTCGAGCAGATAGATCTCGCCACCGACCCAATAGATGATCATCAAGAGCGCGGCCCCGGACAGCCAGGTCGAGTAGCTTTGCCATTTGTGCCAGGTCAGGTGTTCCGGCATCCGCGCTGGCGCCACCATGAACTTGGTCGTGTGGTAGAATCCGCCGCCGTGGACTTCCCATTCCTCGCCATAGGCCCCTTCGGGCATGTCGTCTGCGGGTTTCAGCATGAGATCGAGCGCGATGAAATAGAAGCTCGCGCCGATCCAGGCCATGGCGGTTATCACGTGAAGCCAGTGGACCGAGAAGGCCACCCAGTCCCACAGCACCAGAAAATCGTACATGTCGCGCCTCCTTGGGCTCGTTTCCTCGAACACTAGGCCGATCGGGATTGTTTTGATATACAGAGGCAAGGCCAAACAGCATCAAAAATAACAGAATAATGTCCTATCTCGACAACATCCGCACTTTCGTTCGCGTCTATGAACTCGGCGGCATGTCTGCGGCGGGACGCGACTTGCGCATCTCTCCGGCAGTGTCCTCGGCCCGGATTTCGCAGTTGGAGAATCACCTGAAGGTCCGGCTTTTTCAGCGGACGACGAGAAACCTGGCGCCGACAGAACAGGGAAAGGCGTTTTACGCTGGCGCCTGCAAGGTGCTGGAGGCCGTTGAAAGCGCCGAGGCGAGCGTTGCAAACCTGACCGATACCCCCAAGGGCTCCCTCTTCGTCGCTGCACCGCTTGGGCTTGGAAGACGCTTGATCGCGCCACACGTGTCGGAGTTCATCGGAAAGTACCCGGACGTGAAGGTGCGGCTTCGTCTGACGGACCGAAAGGTCGATCTCACGACCGAAGGCCTTGACCTGTTCTTTTTCCTTGGCCAGCCCGAGGACAGCACGTTGCGCATTCGAAAGATCGCGGATGTCGAACGGGTGCTTTGTGCATCTCCTGCCTACATCGAGGCGAGAGGCAGGCCAAAGTCGGGTCAAGAAATCGTGGACGATGGGCACGAATGCCTCATGCTCCGGTTCCCCGGTGCCTTGGAGTTTCAGTGGCCTCTTGTCACGGAGGAGGGGACGAAACGGTTTCGGGTTTCCGGTCGTTTCGAGTCGGACCACGGCGACATACTCACCGACTGGGCCTTGGCCGGCAACGGCATCGCCATGAAACCGATGTTCGAGGTCGCGGGCCATCTCGAGGCGGGCCGGTTGGTGGTCGTCGGCGAAGAGACACCACCGGAACCTGTCCAGATGGCCTGCCTCTACGCGCACAGGCGGGGACAGGATCCCAAGAGTCGGCTGTTCATGGACTTCATGATCGAGCGCATTGCACGGTCAGTCCTGGCGTAAAACCTACCTTTGAAAATCGGGTACGTTTCGGAAGCCCGGCACGCAGTCATGCAGGTCGTCGGCAAGGTTGTCGACGCACCGACTTGGTGCCCGGGTTCATGACTCGCTCCATAGGCAGGAGAGCGGAGCCGCGAACATGCTGTTTCCGAAGGGCACGACCTGATCGTGGTCATAGAGCACCAGGCCCTGAACGAATTTGCTGCCGCATGCGGCCGCCAGCTTGCGCATTCCCGAGAAGTCTCGAGCGGAGACGGTTGCGGATGATTTCACCTCGATCCCGACGACCTCGCCTCGCCGGTTCTGCAACACGATGTCGACCTTGTTCCGGTCCTTGTCGCGATAGTGCGAAAAAGAGCACCTCTGATCGCTCCATGTTGCAATCTTGCAGATCTCGCTGAAGACAAAGGTCTCGAGGATTGAACCGAATTCGGTTCTGTCCTTGCGGACGGTATCGGGGGACACGCCACGCATCGCTGCGAGGAAACCTGCATCGAGGAAATGCAACTTGGGTGACTTGACGATCCGCTTCAGCCGATTGGTGAACCAGGGTTGAAGGGCATGCACGAAGAAGAGGCTCTCGAACACCTGAACGTATTTTCGGGCGGTCACGTGATTGAGGCCAAGCGCTTTTCCGATACCGGAGTGATTGACCAGTTGGCCGGAATGCTCTGCCAAGGCAGCCAACAGTCTCGGCATGATCGCGAGTTTCTCGATCTTCGCCACATCGCGCACGTCTCTGTGGATGACCGCATCGAGATATTCCTGGTACCAGTCCCGCTTTCGCCTCCATTGCTTGCGGCTGATCGCTTCGGGATATCCGCCCAAGAGCACCGACTCGACCAGTTCGCCACCGACGATGATCTGGCTGGCAGTTGGTCTGCTGGCCGCAAATGCTTGATCGATGAAGCTTGATTGTCTGCGGCGGACTTCTGCCTGACTCAGGGGCAGGAGCCTGACAACCTCCATTCGGCCGGCGAGGGAATCCGCGACTCTTGGAATGGTCAAGAGATTGGCTGATCCCGTCAGAAGGAATCTGCCGGCGGTTAGGTCACGATCGACTGAGCGCTTGATCGCCAGAAGAAGGTCCGGCGCGCGCTGAATCTCGGCAATCACCGCTTGATCCAGGCCCCGGACGAAACCGACCGGATCATTGATTGCGGACCGCAGGACGGATGGATCATCCAAGGAGAGAAACGGCCTCTTGTCGTTGGCGAATTCGGTTGCGAGTGTCGTCTTGCCCGACTGTCGAGGTCCCGCGACCAGGACCACGCGTGTGTCCGACAGTGCATTCTCGATCCTGGATTTTGCGAATCTGGGGTGCAAAACGGGGCCATCCTTTCTCGACCGATTGGAATCATGATCTCGACCAATTGAAAGTCAACCCTCGACCATTTGAAAGTTCAGCGACGACTGATTGAAATCGTAAACCCGGTCTATTGAAAACCTCAGCCGAATTTCGGCATGTGGCCAAGGAGCTGTCGGCCACGACTTCGCGAGCAGGCTGACGGTCGAGTTCGATCCGTCGCCGACGAACAGGCCTCTCGACTTTGTTCGTGTTGCTCAGACCAGTTTCTTCAGGAGTTCAAGAAAAGTCCTGCGTTCGTCCGGTTCAAGTGCTTCCAGCGTCGCGTCGGACACGCTGTGACCCATGGCCCGCAAGCTCGCAATCAGATCTATTCCAGTCGGTGACAGCGAAATCAGGATCCGGCGGCGATCGGTCGTGTCCCTGTTGAGCGTCACCAGCGCTTTCTTGTCGAGGCGGTCGACAACGCCCTTGATGGTCGCAACATCGACGGCAATCAGCCTGCCAAGCTGGTTCTGGGAACACGGTCCGCGCTCGGCGAGCCTGACCAGGGCCGAGAACTGCGTTGGTGTCAGGTCTTGCAGCGCGTGATCCTGGAAAATCAGCGTGTGTCGCTGGTAGGCAAGGCGAAGAAGGTAGCCAACCTGCTCGTCGAGGTCGTACGCAGCGCCGTGGCACCCGGAGACATCTTCGGTGTTCATCTCAGCCAGAACCGGTCTCCGCCTGATGCAACTCTCGGCTCATTCTCGATGCGACTTGCCTTGCAAAGTGCGGCATTTCCATTTGCCTCGCGGGGAGGTCGAGATCGGGAATGACATCCTTGCGTGTCGCATCGTGCACGGAAGAGCCTGTGCCCCAACTCTCAGCGCAGCCCGTCTTTTCCCGTTGCCTCATCGGCGGTCAGACCGCCAACCCGCGGAAGCGGGCGCCCGCTGTCGGTCACGGCGACGGCGACCATGATCTCATCGGCCCGTGGCGCGTCGTTCAACCGAGCCTCGGCCCCGTCGAAGTGAGATCGCACGTATGCGGCATCCTTGTGCCCGAGCGGGATGTCCAGCACGTGTCCCGGACCTCCCATTCTCTTTGATGACGGGACGAGAGCGGCACCTTTTTCGACGGCGGCGCGAAGCGGACCTCCGAGTCGTGGGTGAAGAATCGCTGCGGCATGTTCCAGTTCGCCGTTTTCGCCGACCATGGCGGCCTTGCCGTAGCTCTCCGCATCCCCGGGGCTGATCCCGAGAGCGGCGACGCATCGTTCTCCAAGGAGTCCGCCGAGTTCGGCCCCAATCTCCATCAGGGGTTCAAGATCTTCGACGTAGCGACCGGCAAACGGATTTGCGATGACCGCCGCCGCAACGGCCTTGCGGGTTGCCGGCACGATGTCGCGGCCGCATTCGCGACGGGTTTCCTCGACCCAGACGACGATCTTTCGAATTTGGGCGCTCATCTCAGTCCGTCCTCGCCCTTGATGTCGTCGAGGGCCAGCCCGCCCGAGCGGGCGTGAATGCGCCCGCCGGTTGTCATCACCAGAACGACCGCGAGTTCGTTCGCGCGTGGCGCGTCGTGAATGCCGACCTCGATCGAGTCGAAATGACTGCGCACGAATGACGCGTTGGTGTGGGTGACAGGGACATCCATGCGGACGCCCGGAGCGCCGACTTTCTTCGCCGAGGGAACGATTGCCTTGGAATTGTCGAGAAGCTCGCGCATGGCATAGCCGCCGGGTGCATGCCACAGGGCGCCGTGCTCGACTTCGCCGTTCGAACCGACGATGGCTCCCTTGCCGTAACCCTGGATGAGCGACGTGTCGCCACCGAGACTCTTGACGAGAGCCTTGGCCATGGACAGTCCGAGCGGCTTGAGGTCATCCATGAAGCCAGCGATCTCGGGCTCGTAACGACCGGCGAACGGGTTCTCGATCACGGAAATGATCCAGCCGCGTCGCTGGGGCGTTGCAGGCGGTGGCCCCCCTTCGTGGTAGATTTCCTCGATGGATGTGACTGTCTTTCTGACGACAGGTTCTGGCATTTCGTTCGACTCCCTTGTGTGTCACGCTTGGTTCGGCAGCAGGTTCATGCTGACCAATCTCGAATGCCCTTGCAAGAACAATGCGGCCCCTGCAAGGAGGCCTTCGGCAAGAAATCTCCGTGCTCGTTCCTCGCCTCGTGCCAATGCATCATCGATGTCGCGCCCTCCGAGCCGTTTGCACGACGTCACGACACGGCGTTCGCCGAGGTCGCTGTCAGGATCGATCTCGCAAGCGGGGTGCCGCTCCACTGCAGGGTGGTCTCTTGCAAGATCGACGGAATTCGCGACCAGTGTCGCCGCCGCGTCGGCTTGGGCCGCCGATGAAGCAAGAACTGTCACCGAGTCCGCGATGCCCAGCGAGAGGCTGCGACCACCGGTCCCGCTCGTGGCAATTCCCCAGTTCTGCTCGCTCCCGCTGAGTTCGAGCGAGCCGATTTGCTCACCATCGAGACCGGATATGGCGGCTCGGTACCTGGCATGCGGGCCATCGAGATAGACCGCGATGTCCCCGCCGTTGTTCACATAGGCCCGTTCGAGATCGCTCGCACCGACCATTGCGGACAGCACCTCGTCGGCGACGGCACCCGCAACCGCAGCCATCGGCGTGACGAAGGTTTCGCGGGCAAACGGTGCCGTGGCGGCGGCCATCTTGCGGGCGACCGCGCCCTGGAACCGGTTGGTCAGGCCAGAGGTTCGCTGGCGCAGAGCTTCGAGTTCGGCGACGAGTTCGGCGAGAATGGTGGCAAATCGCTGATCAGCCGCGCTGAACGCCAGGGTCCGGCATTGGTCGGAGCCTGATCGGCCATCGGCACCGACAATCAGGTCGATGGGACCGTGCTGCAGGTGCAGTCGCTGCCGGCACGGCAGGAGCGCGGCTACGTGCTGCGCCATGATCCCCGCGTCCGCCGCATCGCCGAAATGTCATAACCCCTGTCCATCACGTCCGCCCGAGCCGATCCGGAATCCTCGGCATCCGGGTCGGGATCGACAACATCTTCAATGGAAACAATGTGATCAGTATGGCCGCCGAGCAATTCGTAATCGGAAACCCGGAGTGTGAACTCGATCGGTGCAACCAGCGCAGGGGTTGGCACGTAGCCGAAGGCATTGGCCGGCGTTTCCATGACATCCACCATGAACGTGATGCCACCACCCGGCCAGATGTATGTAGGTGCCCCGCCACAGGTCAGCCGCGTGAGCGACTGGCGAACCGATCGTGTCAGTTGAACCGGGTTTTCGGTGACGCCGGCTCTGAGCGACCCGCCCGCACCCCCCATGAACAGCACGGAACATACGGATGGCTCGCAGTTTTCCGAAATTCTCTCGGCGGACTGCTTCAAGGCAGGGGGGATTTCGGCCGGTTGCGGCTGCAAGGAGTCGTCGAGTTCGTAATAGGCCCATTGTTCGCCGGTGGTCGAGACCATGAGCAGGCGGATGCCGGGTCGCGCGAACCGCGTGTCCGGGTCACGCAGGATCTCGAGGGGATCCTCGATTGTGGTACCGCCCCACCCGGAACCTGGCTGAGCCACCTGGAAGTACCGTCCGGGCGTCGAGCGACGGCCGTTTACCCTGATGCCGGTCGGCTCCATCCCGAGCAGCTTTCCTGCCTGATGTTCGGAGAGCACGCCGGTGATGTGGTCGTCGATGACGATGACTTCGTCCACGTGCGGTTGCCATTGGCGGGCAAACATCCCGATCGTGGCCGAACCGCACCCCACTCGCATAAGGCGCTCGGGCGTGCCGTTGACGATCGGGGGTTTCCCGGCTTCCACGACGACCGTCGCGCCGCCATCAATCGACATCTCGACCGGTTCCCGGTTGCACAGCGACAACAGGGTGGCGCAGGTGACGCGTCCCTCCTTCTTGCTGCCGCCGGTCAGGTGTTCGACACCTCCGAGCGACAGCATTCGCGACCCGTATTCGCTGGTCATGACATGACCGACGGGCTCGTCATCGACCCTGACAGCTGCACGCTCGTCACCGATGTGGCTGTCGGTGTCGATCTTGACCTTGACGCCGCAGTAACTGAAAATTCCTTCGGTCACGACAGTGACCATGTCGACACCGTCGATCTCCTGGCTGACGATGAACGGAGCCGGCTTGTAGTCGGGATAGGTCGTGCCCGCGCCCACAGCGGTCACGAACTGACGGTGCCACTGAACGAGGTCGCCATCCCAGTCGAGGCCACCGTCGGACCCGAGGAACGGAACGGCGTCCGCGCCTGATTCAATGACCGTCAGCGGGTCAAGCCGAACCAGCTTGCCGCCCTGGTTTCCGTAGCGGTCGCAGGCCCCGGATCGGCCGTCGGCGATGTAGCACATGACGGGGCAGGCATCGCAACGGATCTTGGCCGGGCGTTCTCGTCTCGGTCTATGCATGGTCGAGACTCCCCAAGGCTTCGAGGATTCGCGACGGTGACGCTGGCAATGCACGCAGGCGAACGCCGCAGGCATTGGCGATCGCGTTCAAGACAGCAGGGGCTGTCGGAATCAGGACATGCTCGCCCAAACCCTTGGCGCCGTAGGGCCCGTGCGGATCGGGTTCCTCGATGAACACGGTCTCGATCGGGGGAACATCGCCGATGCTCGGGATGAGATAGTCGTGGAGGTTCTCGGTCTTTCCGGGGAGATACTCTTCCATCAACGCCATGCCGAGACCCTGTGCGACGCCGCCGTGCACCTGGCCTTCGGCCAGCACCGGGTTGACGGCACGGCCGACATCATGGGCGGCGGTCACGTGAATTGGCCGCACGCAGCCAAGACTGGTGTCGACCTCCAGCAGGACGACATGGGCCGCATAGCCGAATTGCGCGTAAGGGACGCCCTGTCCACGGTCATCCAGAGGCGTGACAGGAGGATCGTAGGTCTCCTCGGCGCACAGCACGTATCCATGCCGGTCAACGGGCATGCGTGACAGGTCGATGACGTGTTGCGATGCCGGCCCGCTGACGCAGATTTCGCCACGCCGAAATTCCAGTCTGGCTTCATCGGACGCGTTGCACAGCTTGAGTATCTGGGCACGCAACGAATTGCCCGCGAGGCGCGCTGCGTTTCCCGAGACGTATGTCTGGCGTGACGCAGACGTCTTTCCAGCATCGGGTGTCACGTCCGTGTCGGGACCGACAATCGTCAGTTCCTGCAACGGCATGCCGAGAGCTGTTGCGAACAGTTGCGCGATCGCCGTGTTCGAACCTTGCCCGATGTCGACCGCGCCCTGATGAAGCGCCACGTCTCCATTCGCCCGGATTCCGGCCCGAATCGTCGAGGGATTCGGCAGGGACGTGTTGCCGCACCCGTACCAGCCTGCGGCAACCCCTGTCCCTCTCCTCAGCGGGTTGCCCTGTTCGTGGGCGATCCGGTTGAATTCGGCGGTCTCGCGGAGATTTCGCTCCCATGCGGGCTTCAGCGCCTCGAGGCACTGCCTGATCCCGACACCGGACTCGAGACATTGTCCCGTCACCGTACGGTCCCCGTTCTGAAGCGAATTGATGATCCGGAATTCGAGCGGGTCGATTCCGATCCGTTCTGCCAACTCGTCGATCAGGGTCTCGAGGGCCGCCGCAGCCTGCGGCACGCCGAAGCCTCGGAACGCGCCTGCAGGCGGTGAATTGGTGAGGACCGCAACGGAATCGCAGCGATAGTCTCCGACCCGATAAGGACCGGAGGCGTGAACGGGCACCCTGTTTGCAACGGTCGGGCCCCAGGACGCATAGGCACCTGTATTGAAATGGCCCGTGAAATCGACACCGGCAATCTTCCCGTCCGAACGCGCACCCAAACGAAGTCGGATGTCTGACGGATGGCGCTTGGTCGTCGATTGCATCGATTCGATGCGCGAATAGGCGATGCGGACCGGTTGGCCTGTTTTCATGCTCGCAAGGGCGATGAAGGGTTGAACCGACAGATCGAGCTTGGAGCCGAAGCCGCCACCTACTGCTGTCGGCACGACGCGAACATCGTTGCAATCGAGGCCAAGGATGCGCGCGAGGCAGTCCCGGTCGAGAACGGGCGCCTGGGTGCAGGCATGAACGGTCATCCGTCCGTCGTTCCACTCGGCATAGCCTGCTTCGGGTTCGATGTAGGCATGTTCGACAAAACCGGTCTCGAAACGCGCCTCGGCGACATGGTCGCACCCGGCCAGTTCACTCTCGACATCCCCGCTGATCACGCGACCGGTGCACAGGACATTGCCCGCCCGATCCTCATGCAGCTGGTGTGCGTCTTCGGCAAGTGCGGCCGTCATTTTCTCGACTGATGTCAATTCGCGCCAAGTGACCGGGAAATCCCTGACGCTGAAATCGCGCATGAACTCCGGTTCGCCAACGACGGCCGCGACCGCCTCGCCGCGAAACCGGGTCTCGGTTTCGGCAAAGACCGGTTGGTCCTCGAATCCCGGAATGACACCAAAGACGTTGTCGCCGGGAATGTCCGCAGCAGTCACGACGGCAACGAGGTCGGGGTGTGCGGCAAGGAAGGCATCGAGGTCGCCGAAGGTGAACCCGGCCCGTGGAAAGGGTGATCGAACAAGCTTGAGAACCAGGGCTCCGGGCGGTGCGATGTCGTCGCCGAAGGGTTCGCTGCCTTCGACTTTCGCCTTGCCGTCGATCCTCCGAACGGATGCCCCAATCCAGCCGTGCTCGTCCACCTGCTGGCTGGCGGAATGGTCCGTTGGCGTGTTCATGCCGGCGTCGATGACGGCATCGATGATCTTGCGATATCCCGTGCAGCGACAGAGCACCCCGCCGAGCGCATCGGTCACATCGGATTCGCAGGGCTTCTCCACTCTCCGCAAGAGAGCGACCGCCGATACCATCATTCCGGGCGTGCAGATCCCGCACTGGGCAGCACCGTGATCGAGGAATTTGTCCGAAAGCGACCGCGCAAGTCGATCATTCGCAATCAGCCCCGACAGCGACTCGACGCTCGATCCGTCGACCTGCCAGGTCGGCGTCAGGCATGCACAGACTGCCTCGCCGTCGACGAGCACCGTGCAGGCGCCGCAATCGCCCGCATTGCATCCCACTTTGACGTCGCGGGTAGCGAGGCGTTCGCGAAGGGTGTCTGACAGTCGTTCGCCCGGCTTCGGCCGAACCCGGACATCGCGACCGTTCAATGTCAATGTGACATGTTCTGTTTCGGTTGTTTCAAGCATCTGCGGTCGACTCGGGGAACAGCGCGGCGAGAACGACTTGCCTCGTCAGTTGTCTTGCAGCAGCAGTTCGGTATCCGGCACTTCCGCGCATGTCTGAAATCGGCGACAGGTCGTCGAAGAGTGCGGGTGCGAAGTCTGGAAGATCCTTGTCGTCTCTCGCTTGCAGTCCGACGAGGGAGCTTTCGAGCGCGGTCATCCTAACGGCCACCGGCGAGCAGGCGCCGATCGCGATTCTGATGTCGAGAATGCGGTGTTCGGCATCGGTCTTGACGGCGACAGCGACCATTGCGATCGAAATCACCAGGTACTTTCGGCTTCCGAGCTTGCGAAAGGCGCTGCGGGTTTCGCATGCCGCTTTCGGGACGTGAACGGCGGTGACCAGTTCACGGGCGTCCAGGTCGACCTGCCGTGCTCCCTTCAGAAATGACTTGAGCGGAAGCAGGCGCCTGCCGTTGCATGACGCGAGTTCGACCGAAGCATCAAGCACGAGAAGCGGCGGAATTCCGTCGGCGGCGGGAGAGGCGTTGCAGATGTTGCCGGCCACGGTTCCCGCATTTTGAATCTGGATGGATCCGATTTCGCGCGCGGCTGCCTTGAGAGCGTCGAATGCGGGTGGCAACGGTGCGCGGATGATGTCGGTCCATGTCGCTCCGCCGCCAATGCGCCAGCCGTCGTCGTGACGCGTGATGCCGTGCAATTCAGACAGTTTCGAGATGTCCAGGACATGGCGCGGGGGTGGTTCGTCCCCCAGCATGGGGTAGAAATCCGTGCCGCCCGCGACGACGGAATGAGTCCCCTTGTCGAGGATCGGAAAGGCTTCTTGGAGCGATTTCGGGGCCGCGTATTGCACAATCAGACGAGCGTCCGCAGGATTCGTTTGTATACAAACGATTAGTTGCTTGTTCCGTGCGCTGTCAAACTGAATTTCCGCAAGTCGTTCCGAAAATCCCGGGCCGTACGGCTCGTGTGCTGCCGGTCACCGTTGCGGAAAGTGCTCATCCCGCAACCAGGCGACCGTGCTGGTACAGCCATTCCGGCATCGGTTCCTCCAGTTTCCACAGAATCTTCATGGGTCGCTCCGACTCGTGGGAAACGTACCGGGCCCTTCCGAGGCAATGGTAAGGCAGGGTTCTCTTTGCCTCGTCTTTCTTGCGCTCCCGAACGAACAGGATGACGTTCGTGGACCCGGTCCCTTGCTTGATGTAGCGTTTCCCGGTCTTGTTGTCGGGTGACGTCTTGTTCTGCGACTCCCAGTGAAACAGTTCTCGCGAAATCGGGTAGTCCTGGAGTCGGGCGGTCGGCGAAAAGCGCTTGTCCGACTTGTCCAGCGTGATGAACAGTAGATCCGTTTGCGTGCGCTCGTCCCAAAGAACACCTTCACGCGGCCGAAGTAATTGTCCGTTGCGGGAAAAACGCCCGTACGCTGCAAAGACCTCACCATGGGTGTATGTCGCATGACTGGCCAGAGGCATGTCGCCTTGCGGATATAGCGGACGAGAGACAGTGCGGATTCGGTCGGCAAGATGGTCGAGAAGATCCTCGATCTCGTGACGCAAGGCTCTTGATCCGAGAATTCGACCAAGGTGCCCGTCCGCTTCATCGATCGATTGGTTCTGCTTCCCCAGACAGTCGAACAACATAAGTCCGAAGCGTCGCATGCGTCCCTGAAGAGCGGAAATGCGATTTGCATGATTGGAAGAGAGAATTTCCTGCCACGTCGTGATTCTCTCAAGATCGTCGGCGTGACGCACCCCGCCGATCGCTTTGGCGAGGTCCTTTTCGGGCTCGTCGACATCGAAGCCGACCCGATACCGGAGTTTGGCAAAACAGTGCCCCGCCGTTGGTCGCGCATAGATGTCGTCGAGACCCGCATCAGCCTCGTTCATGAAATCGCGTAGTCGCGTCGCAGGTCCAAGAGACCGCAGGTCATCGGCCAGTCGCGCGCGCAGGTTTCGCGTTGCCTGTTTCAGGTTGTTAAGAACGGTGTTCTTGGCAATGCGATCGAGCTTGACTGAACAGCCGGGTGGCAGCGTGGGGAAGTCGTTTTCGATGGAGCCGATCAGTTGGCTCCGCGTTCCACCCAAGAGAGCCAGATACCGTACATCGTAACGATACTCGCGATGAACCTGCCCGACGAAGTCGAGGACGGTCAGGACGCTCTTGTCCTTGTTCCATCGCAGGCCTCGCCCAAGCTGCTGGAGAAAGATCGTGGCGCTCTCGGTCGGTCGCAGCATGAGCAATGTGTCGACCTCGGGCAGGTCGATGCCCTCGTTGAAGAGATCGACAGTGAAAATCGCGCGGATTTCGCCTCGCCTCAACTTTTCTCTGACGGCTCTCCTCTCGTCGGCCGGGGTCGTCCCATCGAGTGCGACCGCAGGGTAGCCGAATCTGGTGTACTGGGCTGCCATGAAATGTGCGTGGCCAACACCGGCACAAAATCCAAGTGCGCGCATCTCGTGCGGGTGCGAGACAATTTTCTCGACGGCGTCGCAAATTCGTCGTGCCCGAACATGATCGCCGGTCAGGACCTTGTCGATCTCGCCCTGAACGTAGCGCCCGCGCCTGAATTCAACCGCCGAAAGATCGGCTGTGTCGTTCACGCCGAAGTAATGAAACGGACAGAGAAGCCCTTGGTCGAGGGCATCCCAAAGCCGGGACTCCGATGCGATGCGGTTGTCGAACCAGCCGAGAACCGACTGGCCATCCGTGCGCTCTGGCGTGGCCGTGAGTCCAAGGAGTATTTGTGGATTCAGTCGGTTGAGCAGGCGATCGTAACTTTCGGCCGCCGCATGGTGAAATTCGTCCACGACGACCACGTCGAAGCCATTTGGATCGATCGTGTCGACGAGCCTCGCAAGAGATTGGATCGAGGCGAATACATGACGCCCGTGACGCGGACGCTCACCCGCGACCAGTTTTTCGCCGAAGCTCGGATCGCGAAGGACCAGCTGAAAAACCCGCTGGCTCTGTTCGAGGATTTCCATCCGATGGGCGACGAACAGGAGTGACAGACCAGGGGTCTCCTCGAGCAGGCGCTTGAAATCGAACGCCGCGATCCAGGTCTTCCCTGTTCCCGTTGCTGCAACGACCAGATTGCGGAAGTGTCCGTGCCTGCGTTCGGCATCGAGAGCTTCAAGCGTCGCGACCTGGTGGGGTTTCGGCGCGACGTCGACAATGATCGGTTGCCCTGTGTCGCCTTCGCCTCGATCACCCAACAGTGCCATGTCGAGTCGGTCGGCGTCGGTCTCGGGCACGTAATCTTCGAATTCGGGTTCCTGCCAGTATTGTTCGAAGGTTGCCTCGAACCTGTCGACGACTACGGGATTGTCGATCGCACTGACCCGAACGTTCCACTCAAGACCGTCAATCTGGGCCGAATGAGTCAGATTCGAAGAGCCGATATAGGCAGTGTGCAGTCCGGTCTGGCGATGGAACAGCCAAGCCTTTGCATGGAGACGGGTGCGGGAGACATCGTAGGAGACCTTCACCTCGGCGCCGATCTTGACCAGTGCATCAAGTGCGCGCCGCTCGGTCGACCCGGTATAGACAGTCGTGATCACCCTGAGTTTCGCGCCGTCCTGGACCCTTGCGGTCAACTCGTCGAGGAACAGCCTCACGCCCGAATGACGCACGAAGGCACACAGGAGGTCGATTCGATCGGCACTGGGGATTTCTCGCGAAATGGCGCCTGCGATCTGAACGTCATTGCGGCCGTTGACCAGGAGGTCGGTTCGCCGAAGAGGCATGAGCGGTCGTGGAATCATGGAATCGGACTTGGCAAGCCCGGGATTCTCGACCGCTTCGAGCAAGAGACGGGCCTCATCCACAATCCGCTCGCCGTTGTCCGGGTCGTGTTCGAAGAGCAGTTCGATGATCCGGTTCACAAGCTCGACCTGGTCACGAGCCGAGGACTGCCCCGACTTGCCGATCGCTTCGAGCGACCGGCTGACGACTTGATGAACATGCTGAGCCAGCAGTTCGGTGCGGTCCGCGTCTCCTGGATTGTCGACCTTGACCCACCACCCCTCGCTTTGCCGGGAATTGACCTCTGCCTCGAGTGCCGAGGTCAGGACATCTTCGAACAGTCCGGTTCGGAGACGGCGTATCAAGATCAGTGCACCGACTGCTGATGCATGCCGCGACATTTCGTTGCTGGCGACGTTGTGACGGCGGGTATTGGGACGATCCTGACGGGATCAGGCAACCCGGTGAAGCAATGGGGAAGGAAAATTGGATTCACGACAGCAGCGGGCATCGTCAAGACACGGTGTTGACAATGATGACGCCGGCCTTTGCCGAGCCTGTCAGGCAGGTGCTCGGTCCCAAGGGAATGCATGCCGGGTCGTACTGCGGCCATCGTGATCAGTTCCTCTGCTGATGATTGCGGGTCATACCAGGCTGTGGCCGGCAGGCAAGACGCCGTGCAGTCTGATGGTCATTCGATGCGATCATTTCGATGAGATAACCATCAGCCGCGACTGTGACGTTCGTCATGAGGCCATCGATCAAGGACCAGTGTTCTTGTGTGCCATGCACTCCTCTCCAGCGACATCGGTCAAGATCGGATCAACCTCGACTTGACGCCGATGCGTTTTCGACCCAATCGGATTCATCCGAGCCAAGGCTCTTTTGGGAACGCGCCAAGAGATGGCACTGTGGACAGGTCGTGATCGGATGTGCACGGTCAGGACAAGAGTCGCTCACCGCGCTTTGAAAGCGCGAGGGTCGCGGCCTCGAGGTCGTTCAGTCGGCACCGGGGATGGGGGCCGCCAGGCGACAGGTGAATTCGGGCGGCAGGGGAGGCAGCGTCTCGTGGAATTCAGCATTCAGTTGTCCTCGTATTACCCGGACAAGTCGTATGGCGGCGATCGGTTATATTCTGACATGCTCGAGCAGGCAGTCCTCGCGGACCGTCTCGGCTTCGATGCCGTTTCGATCACGGAACATCATCTCATCAACATTCTGTTGATGCCGGCGCCGTTGCAGTTCGCCGTGAAGATTGCAGCCATGACAAAGCGGCTCAAGATCATGACGTCCGTTGTCGTCCTGCCAATCCACGACATGAGGGTGTTTGCCGGTGAGGTGATCGTCACCGACATCCTGACAGAAGGCCGCCTGCTGCTCGGGGTGGGCAGGGGCGCCTTCGGATTCGAGATGGACCGCCTCGGTGTGCCGCTTTCGGAGAGCCGCGCCAATTTCGATGAATCACTCGACGTTCTGATGGCCTTGCTGGGCGACGAAGAGGTTTCGTGGAACGGAACCCATTACCAGTTCGATCCTCTGACAGTCATGCCGAGGCCCGTGCGTGCCGGTGGGCCGCCGATCATGATGGCCGTCATGAATCCCGAAGGAATTTTTCATTGCGTCAAGCGGGGATTCCACATCCAGACCACGCCGCTGTCGGGAAACCACCAGTTGCTGCTCGATCAGGTCTCGGCCTTCAGGCGCGGCAAGGAGGCACTCGGTGACGAAGGCAAGGATCTGACCTTGTCGCTCTCCCGAGTCGCCTTCGCAGTTCGTGACCAGGCGCAACAGCGTCAAAGGATCGAGGAAGCCGAGGACTACTATCGCCGATTCGACAACGTGTTCACCGGCCCCGGCATTGTGGAGAACGGCATGATTCGGCCATTGCCCCGATCCCAGTCGATCGAGGATCTGGCCGACAGCCTTCTTATCGCGCCACCTGGAGAATTGATCGACAAGCTTGGTCCATATGCCGAAGCCGGAATCGACCGTGTCATTCTGAACGTCAATTTCGGCTCTGGCCAATCCGAAACGCTCGACTGCATCGAAATGTTTGCCAGTGAAGTGATGCCTCAATTCACGTCACACCGACGAAAGTCCACGGGCTGCGACCACGCTGGTCCGGGCGATCCGAAGTCGGATGTCGACGGCAGGACGAGCGATGCCCGCTTTGCAGAAGGACGATCGGAATGCACCGATCCAGAGAGACCGAAATGACAACCCGACCCGAACCCATCGAGTGCGCCTACGAAGTCACCGGAAGCGGCCCGCCGCTGTTTCTCGTTCACGGAATTGGGGCTGCGAGCGATGCCTGGAGATTTGTCCTGCCGGAACTCGGTCGGCACTTCACGGTGATTACCCATGATCTGCGGGGGCATGGAGATTCAGAAATCCCGAACGGGCCTTTGGGGGGTCTCTCGGAACTGGTCGAAGATCTTGAATGCGTACGGGAGCGGAGCGGTTTCGAGTGCGGTCACTTTGCCGGCCATTCGCTCGGAGGAATGATCGTGCCGGCCTATGCCCGTCGGTATCCGAACCGTGTCGCTTCATTGGGACTGTTGTCGACGGCAGCCGGTCGAACCGAGAACGACAGGAATGCCGTCATGGCCGTCATCGAAGCCATGGAATCGCGAGGCATTGAACCGGTACTGCAGACCTTGACCGACCGTTGGTTCACGGACGGTTTCATCGCGCGCAACGAGTCGGTCGTTCAGCGCAGGCTCAAGCAGGTGCTCGACACGGATCCCGATGTGTTCATGACAGTGTTTCGTATCTATGCCGAAACCGAGATGTTGCCGTGGCTGAACGAGATTTCAGCGCCTGCTCTTGTCATGACCGGCGAGAACGATGGCGGATGCAACCCGAGACTGAATGCTCGGATCACCGAAGTCATGCCGGACGCCCGGTTGGTGATCATCCCGCATGTCAAGCACGCGATTCTCGCCGAGGCTCCCGAGGCCGTCACCAAGGAGATGATTGCGTTTCACGGTCAGTTCGACGTCGAGCCGTGATTTCGAGATCGATGGCCGATCCATCTCCGGCAAAACCATGCGCCTGTGAATGAACTCGAACACGTGCAGTGAAATTCTGCCAGGACCGGGCAATCCGACCGCAGAAAATCACCCGGACCGGTGGGAATCGGGATCGAGGACATGACGCCGCTTTGCTTTCGATCAACTGTTCACGGGATCGAAAGAGACACGAACCGGACCACCGATTGACGGTGGCAACATGATCGGTCAAACTGAACTCAGGCCTTGCTTCGTGCCGTGATGCGGGCTCCGGCAAGAACACGGATCGCAGCTTCGCATCGTGAACGGAGGTGCCGGCACGCAAAGCAAGCATGACATCAAGCGATCTGGTGTTGTGGTCGCAACGGGTGGTTGACACAGTGTCCGACAGCTTTCAGCGATGCTTGTCTTGTTTTTGGCTGCTCCGTGGCCATCGACCAATGTCACCGAGTTGGGCTCGTCAGATTTCTTGATCGAAGGATCAACCCCATGAAGTTCATTGCCAGTCTTGTCGCGACAACCATGTTGGCCACAGGAGCTGTCGCTCATTCAGTCACGGATGCCACGACGCCCGAAAACGGCGCGGTGGTCGCCGGCATTCCTTCGGAAATCAGACTGAGCTTTACCGACGACATTCGGTTGACAAGGGTGGACCTGGTTCATCAGGACGACGAGTCGATTCAGCTCGATCTGGGTGACCAGACGAAATTCGGTCGCAGTTTTGACCTGCCAGTGCAGGGATTCGGTGAAGGCACCTATCGAGTCGAATGGCGCGGTCTGGGTGCGGACGGACACGTCATGCGGTGCGAGTTCTCGTTCACGGTCGAGTGAGCATGCCAGGTTCGTGGGAAATTGCCGGAGTCATTGTGAAATGGATCCTGTACGGCGGGGTCACTGGATCGACAGGACTGGTTTTGGTCAGCATCGTGTTCCCGGGAATGATGCTGCCATTGGGCAGATCGGTACGGAAAGCTGCGGGAGTGCTGGCAGGAATTGCCTTGGTCGCTTCGGTCCTTGACTTTGCGCTTCCCGGAGCCGCGTTGATGGGCGAAGCTGTCGGCATGATCGATCCAATAATGCTTAGCCTGCTTTGGCAGACGCTGCCCGGTGACGTGATGGTGTATCGGGTCACTGGCATGGCAATGGTTGTCGCAGGACTGCTGGTTCCAAATTTCGGAAAGTGGATTTCGATTGCAGGTGGCTTTCTGGCGCTGTGGTCTTTCACGCAGATCGGCCATGTGTCTAACCTGCACACTGCAGGCATCCACCTTTTGCTCTTCGCTCATTTGCTTGGCATCACTTTCTGGGTTGGCATTCTTGGTCCGTTGCGAGCTCTTTCACGATCGCCCGAGCAGTTGGCGACCGCGGCAATATACGGGCACAGGTTTGGTCGGGCAGCAATGCTGATCGTTCCTGCGTTGATTCTCGCCGGGATGTTGATGGTGTTGTCGTTGGTTGGCAGCCCGCGTGCGCTCGCGATGACCGGTTACGGGTTGACGCTGCTTAGCAAGGTGGTTCTCGTGGGGTTGCTTCTGGCGCTTGCGGCGGCAAACAAGTTTCGCTTCGTCCCTGCCATGCGAGCGGGCGATGCACGGGCTGGTCGGCGCCTGGCGCGCTCGATCGAAATCGAAATGGCGATCTTCGCGGCAGTCTTTTTGGCAACTGCCATTCTCACCGGAACCATGACCGTTCCAAGTTGAGGCTCTCATGAACAGACGAGAATTCGTGGCTCTTGCCTTTGCGACGGCGTGGACTCCTCGATTGACGCTGGCGTCAACCCCCAAGGAGTTGGTCGCGCAGCCCGTGCAGGCGCAGATCTTGCCCCAGGGCGAGCCGTCGACCCCGATGCTTGGGTTCAACGGGGCCACGCCGGGACCGGTCTTGCGTGTCCGGCAGGGCCAAACCGTCGATGTCAGGTTCCTGAACCGGACTGGTCAAGACTCGGCGTTGCACTGGCACGGTCTGCGTTCCTCCAATGCGATGGATGGTGTCCCGGGCCTGACTCAGGATGTTGTCGGTGACGGAGCCGAATTCAGATACAGCTTCGGTGCCCCAGATGCAGGGACCTTCTGGTACCATTCGCACAGCCGTTCCTGGGAACAGGTTGCGAGAGGCCTTTACGGTCCGTTGATCGTCGACGAGGAGACGCCGCCGGACGTTGATCACGATCTGGTTGTCATGATTGACGACTGGCGATTGACAGAAGACGGCACCCTCTCGGACGATTTCGAAAATCGGCACGATCAAGCGCACTTTGGACGGCTTGGGAACTATGGGCTGGCACTTGTCGTTCCTGACCTCGCGTTGCAACGCGGCGACCGGGTCCGGCTGCGCTTGATCAATGTCGCAACAGACCGAATTTTCCCGCTCCAGGTTGACGGGATCGACGGCAAGATCGTCGCGGTCGATGGCATGCCGTTGCCGGTCCCAAATGAATTGTCAGAAGTTGTCCTGTCTCCGGCTCAGCGAACAGACATCATCGCCGATGTCGTGTCATCCGACCATGTTTCGGTGATTTTCACGTTGGGTGATCAAGAATACGTGCTCGGCGAAATCCCGGTCATGGGCCGGAACACTGCGCGAGTACCGTCGGCAGTGGATGCTCTTCCGCCGAACGATACTGTCCAGCCGGATCTTGACCATGCCGTCTCTCTGACTCTCCTGATGGAGGGTGGAGCAATGAGTCCGCAGATGATGACCCAGTCGGATCTTTGGGCCTTCAACGGTCAGTCCGGACTGTCGGACACGCCGCTTCATCGATTCGAGCGAGGGCAGACCGGGCTCATCCGCATGGTGAACGACACTCGATTCCCGCACGGCATCCATCTGCACGGTCATCATTTTTTCGAGATTGGGGATGATGGCGAACTTGGCGCGTTTCGGGACACGACACTGGTTGATGCAGGAGAAACCCGTGACATCGCCTGCGTGTTCGACAATCCGGGCAAGTGGATGTTGCATTGCCACATGCTGGGACATCAGGCGTCGGGCATGAAGACTTGGGTCGATGTGACCTGATTGCAGAACCGGAAGTCCGTTTCAGCGGCAATCTGCCTTGCCGTGGCCGGCCATCACGAGTGCCGAATTGCCGCGGGCGTCATGCGAGCCCAGAAAATGTGAAACGACCGTCTTCACGGACCGGATGACGCCGTATTCACCGATCTGAAATTCGATCGGCATTCCCGTCCGGTCATTTTTGTTGCCGCACGCGCGTTCGCGCCGCAAGGAATGTCCATGAACGACAGCGCGTTCGACACCGCTGCGCTGGTCCCGCAACCCGGAATTCGTCGAAACTCGGGATTTTCTTTCGGCGGCAACATGTATAACAGCCGACCCTTGATCGAACACAGACTGGAGTCTAGCGGTGGGTTACCGTGTTGCAGTTGTCGGCGCGACCGGCATGGTCGGCAGCGAAATGCTGAACATTCTGTCCGAGCGCCAGTTCCCGGTCGACGACGTGGTGGCGTTGGCGAGCAGGCGGTCGATTGGCGTGGAGTGCCAGTTCGGCGACCGGACACTGAAGGCGAAAGATCTCGATACATTCGATTTTTCCGGTTGGGACATCGCGTTCTTTTCGATCGGTTCGGATGCATCGAAGGTACATGTCCCAAGGGCCGCGAACGCGGGATGCATCGTCATCGACAACTCCTCGCTGTATCGCTACGACCCGGAGGTTCCGCTGATCGTTCCCGAAGTGAATCCGGACGCGATCACCGGATACGCCCAGAAGAACATCATCGCCAACCCGAACTGTTCGACCGCCCAGATGGTTGTCGCACTGAAACCTCTGCACGATCGGGCCAGGATCCGTCGGGTCGTGGTCTCGACCTATCAATCCGTGTCGGGAGCGGGCAAAGCGGGCATGGATGAGTTGTGGGACCAGACGCGGGCCAAGTTCACGGTCAACAATGACGTCAAGGCATCGGTGTTCACCAAGGATATCGCGTTCAATGTCGTGCCGCACATCGACCAGTTCATGGAGGACGGATCCACCAAGGAAGAGTGGAAGATGGTTGCCGAGACCAAGAAGATCATCGATCCGGCGATCAAGGTGACAGCCACCTGCGTTCGGGTTCCGGTCTTTGTCGGTCATTCGGAAGCCGTCAACATCGAGTTCGAGGACGATCTCGATGAAGACGAGGCACGTTCGATTCTCAGGGAATCTCCCGGCGTGCTGGTGATCGACAAGCGCGAAGACGGCGGATACGTGACACCGGCCGACTGTGTGGGGGATTACGCGACGTTTGTCAGCCGCATCCGGCAGGATCCAACGATCGACAACGGCCTCAACCTGTGGTGCGTGTCCGACAACCTGCGAAAAGGGGCGGCGCTCAATGCTGTCCAGATTGCGGAGGTTCTCGGGCGTCGTGTTCTCAAGAAGGGCTGATCGCTCACACCCCTCCGTGACTCATGTTTCCTTGGGGCTCTGTTGTCGATGATCGTTGAATGGCTGGTCTATTGGCCTTCGACAACCGCAGCGAGGTTCGCCAGACCTTTTTCGTAGTCTGCACCGACCCATCGGTCGAGCATGAAGCCCATCCAGCGAGCCATCGGGTTGTATCCGAGATCGCTGATGAGACCCCAAGTGACTTCGGTACCCGAGTCGGTGCTCCGGAGATCGAAATAGGCACGTGCCACTCCCATGGAGCCAAAATCCAGCGCAGTTTCAACGCGCTCGTCTGGAATGCTTGCGGTGATTTCCTGTGATCCGGAACCGACACGCTCGTGGTCCGATTCCCACTCCATCCTGTTTCCGACGCCGGTTTCGGGACCGGAATAGGTCAGTTTGGTCGCGGGATCGAGGCTCAGCCATGGAGACCATTCTTCGGTTCGCTGCAGTGAGTTCACGTAGGTGAACACCTCGTCGGGAGTCGCGTCAATGACGACGTTCCGTTCGACCGTGACATTCCGTGGAAGCACATAGGCAACAGCCACCACAATGATGATTAGTGCGAGGATGATCATCAGCAACCGCTTGATCAGTCTCATGGTGCCCTCCGTCGTTCGGCTGGTTGCGCGTGGGACGATTCTCGCCCGATTCACCCTGCGGAAACTACCACATCAACGTCGGAATGTCTTTGTTTCGTGACACGGGAATCGATCGGACTCGTCGGCATGTCGACATTTCGGCGTTTGCCGGCTGTTCGTTGTGGACCGCAAGCCGGCAATCGAATTTCGTTGATCGTCATGCATTGGCATTCAACCGGATCGTGTCAAGGCTGCGCTGAGTGCCATGAACGAGACGCCGAACTGATCGCCAAGAGAATGGTTCTTTGCAGGTGCTGTTCCATGCCAACAAGAGTCCGACTCCATGATGGCATGCAGGATCGTCTCGAGATTGCCTTCTTTCGTTCGGAATCACGGCGAAGATGCTTGAAACTCACCTTTTGGATTGACCCGTTACGGCGAAACCAAACGCGAATTTCAGTTCCGAGCACGCTTGGCATGGACATCAGAAACCGAAGGTGGAATGTGTTCAGCAGTCGACGAAGGTTCCACCTGGGAGTCTCGGGCAGTCGCAAATGCCAGTCTCCTAGGAAGGCGTCCCGCGTGCTTGCCGCCACAGCGAATGGAGTCGGACAAGTGCTTGCGACTGCAAAAAACAAGGATGCTGACGCATGAAATTCAGGTGGGTTCGTTCAGTCTTTGTTGTGGTCGCGGTGACCATTGCTGGAGTGGCAACGGCACAGCAAACCGATTCATCCCGCTCGGTTGATGCTGTCGGTCTCGCGACGGAGTCTCGTCTTGTCGAGTGGTCGATGCGAGCCGATGCTCAATGGGATGAAATCACGTCTCCAGATGCCGACGGACTCGTCACCATCACCAACTTGCGAATTCAATTTGGCGAGATTCTCCCGGAAATTTCGCCTCTCGCACTCGAGATCCCGGATCTCAAGCTCAGCGAAACTGGCGACGGGTTCTCAGGCAAGGTCGAGCGAATTTGGTTTGGTGTCACGCGTTCGATGGACTTGGGGTATGACCTGGCCGGCGGGACCATTCAGCTGAATGATGTCGAGGGAGACATTCGAATTCGCGCCGATGCGATGTCAATATCCTACCGCAGCAACCCTGACATTTGGTTCATGTCGTCCGTTGATGATCTGTTTAACATGTATAGCTTCGAGGTGCGGATGGTCCTTGGGGCCCTGCAAGACGCTTTTCCACACGAGGCAAAGGACTTGGTCATGCATTTGGACACGGGCCAGAAGCAAGATGCAAAACTCTGGTCCATCAATCTCACCGAACTCATGTGGCACACCAAACATGAACTGCCTGAGGGCATGATTGGCCATGACCTTGACCGGACGACCAAGATCGAGAGTCTGCGACAGTCCTTCGTGCAGTCTTCGACTGATGGTGTCCGGGTTCTCACCGAGGCCATCGGGATTTCCTCGGTTGCCGCGATTGGCTCGAGCAATTCTGAGAGGTTTCACGACAACCTGGTCGCGAGCTTCGAGATTGAAGATGACAGATTTTCATTGTCGCTCGCCACCAATGGTGGTTGGGCAACCGAGACGGATCCTGGCGTCGTGGACGTGGCATACTCGCATGGCTCCTTCGGTTTTGACCTGTCCTGCGACCCTGAAGTCGGCTTCGACTTGCGCGTTTTCCAGGAGGACTTGCAAGTTGATCATGGCATGATTCGGGTTCCCGAGACCGGAGAAATCGTGGGTTTCCCTGGGGTCAAACCGATTTCGTTTCGCGCAGGAATGTCGCTTGTCCCCGCAGTCGAGTCTGATGAAAGACTGTTGCGACAGTTGCCGCAGAGACTCATGAAGGACTCGGGCATTGCAATGTCGGAATTGCTTTCCATTCCATGGTTGCTCGGCCTTCAAGAGTTGAGAATCGAGGCGATGGGCGCTGAACTTGATGCGGATGCTGAAATTGCCTTTTCCTTGAACGAACCCCCTAGCTATGCCGGAACCGCCGCAATTTCTCTGCAGGGTCTGCCGACACTTTATTCAGCGCTTGACGCGACTTTGAACGGCAATCGCGAGGATGTTCTTGAAGGTGAGGCGAGACGTGTGTTGAAAGCACTGGAGTACATGTCGTCGGGAGAAGACCTTTCTGACCTGGAATTCAGACTCGAAATCGACAGTGCGGGCATGACGATGTTGAATGGACGCCCCTTTGATCAATTCCTTGAAGAGGCAATGGATGCGGTCGTGAAATGATTGGGTGAGTGACACCTCCCTGCTCGGCGATGTTTGTGCATCGCCGGAAAGAACAGAGTGGTCTGCAGACGCGTTTTGTCGATCGTCACACCCGTTTGCGGGGACCTGGATCGTGTTCATGCCGCGAGGAAAGCCATGAGTGCGAAACTGAACTGACAAACGACGCTTTGGCCGCCTGCCTGCGGCGAGAAGTACCCGACCGTGACAACAGGACTTGGGAGGGTTGATCGACATGGACAACCACCATTGAAGGTGCAATACACCTCGATGTTTTCGAAAACGTTGCTTTGGGGAATTGAAGGGGTCTTCGTGGCACGTCTGCACGATGATGCCACGTATCACCGGTCCACCAGGAACTCGGCGTTCATCGAGATTTGACGCACACAGAAAATCAAGACGGCAGGGGCAGGAAACTCATGACTCGCATTTTTGTTCGCGCGGTACTGGCGGTTTTTCTTTCGACGGTCGCTGGGGCGACGATTGCACAGCAGACCATCGCTTCGCTTTCGGTTGATACGTCAGGTGGCCCGACCGACGCCCGTCTGGTCAATTGGGCACAGCAAATCGATGCCAGATGGGATTCAATCACGCCGCCTGATGCCGACGGGATCATGACCATCACGAACTTGCACGTTCCATTTGGAGAGTTTGTTTCCGACCTGCCGCCTTTGGTGATCATGATCCCCGAGGTCGCGATCAGCGATTCCGGAAACGCCTTCTCAGGAAAAATTGACCGTTTTCGGATGGGTTTCGTCCCACTGATCGACATCGAAAGCGAGTTGGTTGGCGGATTCGTCGAGTTGGGAATCAGTGATGGAAGCTTGCAAATTCGGGCTCTCGAGTATGTCGACGTGTCTTCTGGCGAGTTGCTCGATTCTCTCTTCGAGTGGGTTGAATTGAGATTCGGCCAAGTCATGCAAGGCTTTGACACGGACTCGGTGGCTCTGGAAATAGCCGGACGTGGCCTTGTTATCGATGTTGGGATGGACCAGCAACCAGGCACAAAGCGTTTGGATGCCAGTTTGTCCGAGTCTGTCGGGACCATGCGGTTCGACATGCCGGTCGGCGAGGTGACCCTGCCGGTTGAATTCACGGTGACGACTGAGGGTCTTCAGCAAACGGTTCTCCTGTCGTCGACTGGCGTCGTCAGTTCGGTCGCTGAAACGGCCAAGACGTCTACAGTGATGAACATGATGGTGAGCCTTGCCGAGAGTGCCTCTCACAACTCGGTCACGAGGTTTGAAATTTCGGACGACACGATTGACATTGTTACGGCCGGTGAAGACGGTTGGATGATTCAAAAGACTCCGGAAGGGATCATCGGGTATACACACGGCGATCACGTGACCTCCGTGTCTATCGATGCATACAACGGCATCGACTTGGGAATTCTACAGGAAGACTTTCGTTTCACCGTCGATGCATCGCAAATTCCCGAGAATGGAGACAACATGGATCTCTCCTCGGTCGATCCGATGGAATTCGACGTGGAACTGGCTGTGGTGCCCACGGAAACGTTCGGTGGAGCTTTGCTGCGACGATTGCCGCAACGACTCATCGACAGTCCCGAAAGGACACTTGTGCAGATGATTTCCACTCCGTGGAATCTTGACCTCAGGAAATTTCGATTCGCGGGTTGGGACGCTGACCTTGATGCCAACGCGAGCGTGAATGTGGATATGATCCAAACCCCGAATGTCCACGGTACCGCCGATATTTCTCTATCCGGCTTGCCGACTCTCCTTTCGAATCTGACGGCGAATTTCGACTTGTACCGACAGGCTGTTCCTGAAGTTCAGGAAAAGATGGCCTTGTACATGCTCGAATACTTGTCCTCCGGTGAGAGTGTCGACGACCTCAATTACAGCTTCGAAACAGATGCTTCGGGGATGTGGTTGCTGAACGGACGGCCTTTCAATTCCTTTGTTGGAGAGGCGACGGCGGTGGCGATGCAACAGTTGCAGCAATGATGCACCCGATCCTTGAACTGCACGGATCGATGCAAGGCGTCGGCATCTGATGACGGCGGCACATCAAATCGACAGAGGTCTGTTCGCCTGCAGTGATTGAGTCTCACGTTGACCTTTGATGGGATGCGTTGATGACGTGAGGCTTGCTGATCGAAAATGCGTGCGATTTTCCTCGCCATGGCCCAGTACAACGGAGAAAGTCTGAAACTCGCGTCGGTCAAGCCGATGGCATTTGAACCGGACCTATCTGTGGTGCCCGCAAGAGAGGAAGGTCGAGACACATTGCGACGGCTGTCTCAACTGCATTTGGGCTTTCCGATATCGCTGAATGCCGAAATGTCTTCGACCCCATGGATTTCTCGATCTTCGGAAATTGAGTTACAACGGTTGGAGCACTGACCTCGATGATGCCGAAAATGACCGAGTGCACGGTGCGCCCGGGAACAGTGGCTCGCACGAGAAATCAAGACAACGAAGGTAGCCAACTCATGACTAGCATTATTGTTCGCGCGGTTTTCGCGGTTTTTCTTTCGACGGTCGCTGGGGCGACGATTGCACAGCAGACCATCGCTTCGCTTTCGGTCGACACGTCCGGCGGTCCGACCGACGCTCGTCTGGTCAGTTGGGCGCAACAGATGGACGCCGGGTGGGATGCAATCACGCCGCGCGATACCAGCGGGGTCATGACCATCACCAATCTGCGGGTTCCCTTTGGAGAGGTTATCCCCGGCCTGGACCCTCTCGTTCTTGTGATTCCCGAGGTTGCGATCAGCGATAATGGAGAAGATTATTCGGGGCAGATCGAGCGCTTGCGTCTTGGTATGGGGGAGTCATTTGACTTCGAATACGATCTGGTCGGCGGAATCGTCCGGATCGAGAACCGAACGGGCAATTTGCATGTCACAGCAGACAAGCTTGCTTTCAGAATTATTGGCGATTGGCATGGACCTTTCGCCAACTGGTTCGATTTGACAATTGGCCCGACGGTGTCTGCATTGAAGACGGAAATGACGGAGATGCTTTACACAGGACAGGATCATGTCATTGAATTGGGGTTTGACCAGACTGACAACTCTAAGCGATGGTTTTTCAGCACTTCCGTGCTCAGTTGGACGGCGCAACAAGAAGTGGAATTCCGGGGAGAGAAGGCGATTCTTCGTCAGGAAGGTTTCATGACGAACAGTCGACAGACTCTCTTGCGGTCACCGAATGGCAGGGTTCGGTCCATGTCAGTGAGTGACGGGACGTCCATGGTGCGATCTTTGCCAACGGCCAGAACCGAAAGCTACTATGATGACTTCGTTGCAAACTTGGAATTTGACGGTGACAAGATCGCTGGCTCTTTCTCCTCAACAGGCGGCTGGTCAATTCAGCGGGACAGGAGCCTGTTCAGTTCGGCAAGTTCGACAGGACCGATCGGCCTCGCCCTGTCCATCGACCCTGACACGGGGATCAGCATGAGCGGCGAAGTGGACGACCTCCGGATCGTTCTCGACGAATCCCGGGTACCCGCCAATGGCGCCAATCTTGATCTCTCTTCGGTCGAACCGATGGCATTTCGCATGGATCTGAATCTGATGCCCACGGGACCCGCGAGAAGAAACTTGCTGCGACAACTGCCTCAGCGGATCATCAATCAACCGCAAATGACGGGCAGTGAGATGCTGACCAGCCCCTGGGTATTGGACATCCGGAAACTGAGTTACACCGGATGGGGTGCCGAACTCAATGCCAGCGCGAACGTCGCCTTGTCCATGACTGCAGCCCCGAATGTTTCCGGAAAAGCTTATGTCGTTTTGTCCGGTCTGCCAACCTTCCTTTCGAATCTGAAGGCGAATTTCGACTTGTACCGGCAGGCTGTTCCCGAAGTTCGGGAAAAGATGGCCTTGTACATGCTCGAATACATGTCCTTCGGTGATAGCGTCTTCGGCCTCTATTACAGCTTCCAAACAGATGCTTCGGGGATGTGGTTGCTGAACGGGCGGCCATTAAATTCCTTTGTTGGAGAGGCGACGGCAATGGCGATGCAACAATTCCAACAGTGATGCACCCGATCCTTCAACTGCCCGGATCGATGCTAGGCGTCGGCATCTGATGACGGCGGCACATCAAATCGACAGAGGTCTGAACGCTTGCAGTGATTGGGTCTCACGTTGACCTTTCATGGGACGCGTTGATGACGTGCGAGTCTCCTCGCCATGGCGCAGTACAACGGAGAAAGTCTGAATCTCGCGTCGGTCAAGCCGATAGCATTTGAACTGGACCTATCTGTGGCGCCCGCAAGAGAGGAGGGTCGAGACACATTGCGACGGCTGTCTCAACTGCATTTCGACTTTCCGATATCGCTGAATGCTGAAATGGCTTCGACCCCATGGATTTCTCGATCTTCGGAAATTGAGTTACAACGGTTGGAGCATTGACCTCGATGATGCCGAAAATGACCGAGAGCACGGTGCGCCCGGGAACAGTGGCTTGCACGAGAAATCAAGACAATGAAGGTAGGCAGTTCATGACTCGCATTATTGTTCGCACGGTTTTCGCGGTTTTTCTTTCGACGGTCGCCGGAGCGACGTTGGCGCAGCAGACCATCGCTTCGCTTTCGATCGATACGTCCGGTGGCCCGACAGATGCTCGTCTTGTCAGTTGGGCACAGCAGATTGATGCCAGATGGGATTCAATCACGCCGCCTGATGCCGACGGGATCATGACCATCACGAACTTGCACGTTCCATTTGGAGAGTTTGTTTCCGACCTGCCGCCTTTGGTGATCATGATCCCCGAGGTCGCGGTCAGCGATACCGGAGACGGCTTCTCTGGAAAGATTGACCGCTTTCGGATGGGTTTCGTCCCACTGATCGACATCGAATGCGAGTTGGTTGGCGGATTCGTCGAGTTGGGAGACAGTGACGGAAGCCTGCAAATCCGGGCTCTCGAGTATGTCGACGTGTCTTCTGGCGAGTTGCTCGATTCTCTCTTCGAGTGGGTTGAATTGAGATTCGGCCAAGACATGCAAGGCTTTGACACGGACTCGGTGGCTCTGGAAATAGCCGGACGTGGCCTTGTTATCGATCTTGGGATGGACCAGGCACCAGGCGCAAAGCGTTTGGCTGCCAGTTTGTCCGAATCTGTCGGGACCATGCGGTTCGACATTCCGGTCGGCGGGGTGACCCTGCCGTTTGAATTCACGGTGACGACTGAGGGCCTTCAGCAAACGGTTCTCCGGTCGTCGACTGGCGTCATCAGTTCTGTCGCTGAAGCGGCCAAGACGTCGACAGTGATGAACATGGTCGTGGGCTTTGTCGAAAGTACCTCTCGCAACACGGTCACGAGGCTAAAAATTTCGGACGACACGATTGACTTCATTACTGCCAGGAAAGACGGATGGATGATTCAAAAGACCGTGGAGGGGATCATCGGGTCTACGCACGGCGATTATGTGTTCTCTGTGTCAGTCGATGCGTACAAGGGTGTCGACTTTAGAATGCTACAGGAAGACTTTCGGTCCACGTCCGATGCATCGCGAGTTCCAGAAAACGGAGACGACATGGATCTCTCTTCGGTCGATCCGATGGAAATACACATGGATCTGGCTATGGTGCCCGCGGAGACTCTCGGTGGAGCATTGCTGCGACGACTGCCGCAACGACTCATCGACAGTCCCGAAAGGACACTTGTGCAGATGATTTCCACTCCGTGGACTCTTGACCTTAGGGAATTTCGATTGGCTGGTTGGGGCGCTGACCTTGATGCCACCGCGTACTTGAATTTTGATGTGTTCCAAACCCCGAATGTCCGCGGTACCGCCGCCATCTCTTTGTCCGGCTTGCCGGTCTTCCTTTCGAAACTGAAGATTTATTTTGACGGATACAAACAGATTGTTCCCCTGCATCAGGAACAGTTTGTCGTGGACATGCTGAGAAGCACGGCGGCCCGTGGAAGCTCATTTTTTGATCTCAATTACAGTTTCGAGACAGATGCCGAGGGGATGTGGTTGTTGAACGGACAGCCTTTCGATCAAGTTTTTTCCCGGGCGATGATGTCTGCGAGGCTACGGCAACAGAGGTGAGGCACCAAATCCTTGAACTGCATGGATCGTTGAGATGTTTCGGCCTTTGATGACATTGGTACATCAAATCGACAGAGGTCTGTCCGCTTGCTGCCGGCAGTCGCCCTGCATCGCTGCCGGGATGTGTAGATGACGTGTGACTTGTCGATCGATGACGCCCTCAAGCCTCCCCGCCGCTTCATTTTGAGTGTTGCAATAGTGAGTGCAAAGTCATGAAAAACATGAGTGTTCGGTCAATCCTCGTCGTCTTCGCTGCGGTGTTCGCCGGCACGACGACAGCAGGGAATGCCATGGCATCGAACTCGGCCGAAACGTCCGGCCTGGCAGCCGATGAACGTCTGCTCGACTGGTCAGTGCAAGCCGAGGTATTGTGGGATGCGATCACACCGCCCGACGCCAACGGAGTGATCACCGTCACCAACCTGCAGGTTCCATTCACCGAACGATCTTCGAGATTTCCGCCACTCGCCCTTGTGATCCCGGAGTTCACGATCAGCGATACAGGTGACGGGTTTTCCGGAAAGGTTGAAAGCCTGCAGTTTTTCATTGCACCCTCGTCGTATGCCGAGTTCTTGCTGGTCGGAGGCACCATTCGGTTGGGAAGCCGCGACGGAAGCGTTCACGTCCGGGCCGATGAGGTGTTGGTCCCTTTTGCTGATGGTCGGCGTGGAGCGGACAGCCTTTCACCGCAGGCCCGAAAGCTGGAGCGATCCCAGGTGCCAATTTCGGGACAGGACTTTCTCCTCGACTTGATCCCCGATCAGGCCAAGAACGTGAAGCGTTGGGTCGTCAGCATGTCTGACGTCATCGCGGAAGGCGAACCGGGCGTTGGTGGAACACGCCAGAGACGCGCCGGAAAGATCGTGATCGACCGACTGCAACAGTCGATCGAGCGATCCTCGTCCGACGATTTCCAGATTGTCACCGAGATCGTTGGGTTTTCCACGGTTTCGACGGTCGATTCAGTCCACTTCGAGGTGTTTTTCGACAACTTGGCCTTGAGCTTTGAAGCCGTCGGTGACGGGGTCGCCTTCTCGGCCACCACAACTGGCAACTGGGCGATCGGGCGGGATCCCGACGAGACGACTTGGGCTTATTCGATCGGGCCGGGCGGTTTTTCTCTGTCCAGTGACCCGGACACCGGATTGAACGTCAACGTCGAGGCGGACGCCCTGCGTTTTCTTCTTGATGAAGACCAGATACCGGAGGGTGGCGAAGGTCTGGCGCTCGCGTCGGTCGATCCGATGGCATTTGAACTGGACCTCACTTTGGTGCCCGCGAGAGAGGAAGGCCGAGACCTTTTGCGACGGCTGTCAAAACTGCAATTCGACTCTCCGACATTGCCGCAAGACGAGATGTCTTCGACTCCTTGGATTCTCGAACTTCCGAAATTGAGATACATGGGTTGGGGCGCTGACCTCGATGTCGTCTCGGATTTGATCATCGACATGCGCCAGTCCCCGAGTTTCTTTGGAAGCGTTGACATTGCTCTGAACGGTTTACCGGACTTCCTGTCGAATCTGGACGCCAACTTCGATGAATACCGGCATTCTGTTTCCGTACGTCAGGAGGAAGCCGTGTTGAGATGGCTTGACCAGATGTCTTCAGGCGAGAATGCCTCTGAACTGAAATTCGCATTCGAAACCGATGAGAGCGGGCAGTGGCTTGTGAACGGCGAAACCTTCGCACTCGAAATCAACTTTTTTCCGTAGGCCGAGAACTGCGCCCTGACAGCCTGCAGGAGAGTGAAGCCAGAACTCCAGCACCCGGCGTGCATCAACGGCAGGATCAGGATGTACCGTGACTGCAAGACATGAGACTGACAGACGGCTCTTCGCGAGCAACGGACAAGTCGCCCACGCATCCCTGAGGGGACGCATTGACGGCGTGCGATTTGTCGACGGGCAGCGCATGCGGGTCGCCTCGCCGCTCCTTGACTTGCGTCGCTCTCCTTCCGGCGAGCGCGACCGCCAGCTTCTGCACGGGTCGAGTTTTCTGGTTCTCGACGAAGATGGACCTGGCGGAACCGTGTTCGGTCTGGCCGAAGCGGACGGTTACGTGGGTTACGTTGTGCGCGATGGACTCTCCGAAATCCGGTCACCCAGTCACAGGGTCTGGAGTCTCGGAGCCCAGCTCTATCCCGAACCCGACATCAAGACCGAGCCAATCCTGAACGTGCCGTTCCTGTCGGTCTTCGAGGCCTGCCGTGAATCGAACTCCTTTGTCGAGATCGTCGATGGTGGCCATGTCCCGAAGGGGCAGCTCAAGACGTTGTCCGAACACGCGACCGATCCGGTCAGCGTCGCGGAGATGCTGATCGGCACACCGTATCTGTGGGGCGGGGACAGCAACTGGGGGATGGATTGCTCGGCCCTCGTTCAATCTTCTCTGGCAGCATCAGGTGTCGCCGTTCCACGCGACAGCGATCAACAGGAGCGTGCCATCGGTCGCGTCCTTGCCTCCGACGACAGACTGCAGCGCGGGGACCTTGTGTTCTGGAAGGGTCATGTCGGAATGATGGTCGATTCCCGTTCGCTGATCCACGCCAACGCGCATCACATGGCCGTGCAGGTCGAACCGCTTGCCGAGGCCGAGGCCCGAATACTGGAATCCGGGGGTGGTGCGGTCACCTGCAGGCGCCGCTTGTGATCAGGCGACAATCCGCAGCAATTTTTGATCGAAGACCCCGAGCACCGAACGCAACTGACCTCCCCGCCGAATGATCAGGCCGTCGCGGCCGATCACGAAATACAGGCTCTTGCGGCTGCGAGTGTCGATGCGTTTCTCGATCCGATAGATCGGGGTCTCTGAGGCCCGTCGAAAGATCGAAAAGACCGCCGCGTTTCGGAGGCACGAAATGTCGTAATCGCGCCATTGGCCAGCCGCGACCATCCGCCCGTAGACGGGCAGAATCTCCCCAAACTCCTCTCGCGTGAATATCATGCGATCGGACAGGTTGCGCGAATGAGGGGATCGTCGGACGCCGTCAGGAATCATGGGGTCATCATGCGCACTGGCTCAATCCAGCGCAAGCGGATTCGAAACGGAAAGGAGAAGTTTGCTCCGAATTTCAGCCCGACCCAGGGCCCGAGAACGGCAACGCGAAGTCAATTCCTGCAAACATGTGGTTGAGATCGTCTTTGGAGAACCTGCGGCACGAGATGCGGCGGACGCCTCACGGAATGGACAAAGGGCGATGAGCGAATGAGTTCCGACCCCGGGGACTGGCATTTCGACACGAAGATGTGATCGCTCGACAGGTCTTTCCGGCGGTGTTCGACTCTGTTTTTTCCTTCGGACTTCGCGTAAATGATGACATTGTGAGACCCAGTCAGGTCACCGTGGACCAGGAAATCGAGTTCGGATTCGTGACGTCTCTTGCCACTCGCCTCGCCTCGGCACTCTTCATTGCGTTACCCATGCTGGCGGGAGCGCATGATTCTTCGGCATCTTCTGGCGACGATTCGGTCATCAAGGCCGCCATCGAGGCCGCTTACAGAAAAGAATGGCGTGACGCCGAACGGCTCGCGAAGGAGTTTGGTGACCCCGACGCTGTCGATCTCGTCGCATGGTGGCGCCTCAGAGAGGGTGACGGAACCTGGCAGCAGTATCGGGATTTCCTGAGGCGGCACGGGGACTGGCCCGGACTCAAGCGTCTGCGACGTGCCGGTGAAGCGAACATCCCTGAAGACGCCGACCCGCACGAAGTCGTTCATTATTTTGAAAGACAGCCTCCTCAGACAGGCGTGGGGGCATGGCGCCTGACCGCGGCGCTGAAACAGCTCGGTCGCCACGACGCAGCCTTGGCCGAAGCGCGACGGGCTTGGGCCGAATATGGCATGGACAGCGAGACCCATGCCGCATTCATCGCCGGTTTCGGAGATGCGCTTGCCGATCTTCACGTCACGCGCCTCGACAGCTTGCTTTGGAAAAACTGGATCGAGTCGGCAAGACTTATGCTGGATCTGGTGCCTGCCGACGCGAGAGCGCTCGCCAAGACCCGAATCGCACTGAAGAAGCAGGGCTCAGGCGTTGATGCAATGATCCGCGGCCTTCCAGGGTCGGTCAGGAAGAGCGCGGGCCTCGCGCACGACCGCTTGATGTGGAGGTTGCATTCCGGTTTCGAGGATTCGGCGGTGGAGCTGATGCTCGAGGTTTCCGAATCGGCAGACACTTTGGGCAGACCGGAAAAGTGGGCATTCCACCGCCGTGTCATGGCGCGAGATGCCATGGAGGTCGGTGACAACGAGATCGCATACGAACTTGCCAGCCAGCACGGGCTGACGGAGGGGTCGAACTATGCCGAGCTGGAGTGGCTTGCAGGTTATCTCGCTCTTCGAAAGCTCGATCAGCCCGACCGGGCTGCAAAGCATTTCTTGCGGTTTCGCGACGCAGTTCAGTCTCCGATCAGTCTGGGACGCGCCAATTACTGGTTGGGTCGGGCCCATGAGGCGCTCGGCAATGGCACGGTCGCCGAAGAATTCTACGCGATCGGCGCGAAATACCAGACGAGTTTTTATGGCCAGCTGGCCGCTCAGAAAGTTGGTGCCGCCCCCGATCCGACACTCATCGGAGACGAACAGTCTGGAGACTGGCGGAACGCCCATTTTGTCGACTCCGGCACCATTCGAGCTGCAAAGCTGTACTTGCGCGCTGGGTGGGAACCTCACGCGCGGTGGTTCTTTGCGCATGTGGCCGAAGAACTTGATCGGGACGATCTGATTCGCCTCGGAGACATGGCCCTCGACCTTGGTTCCCCATACGTCGCGATGGGCGTGGCCAAGGAAGCGGCCAAGACCGGCATTGTCATCCCGCGGGCATATTACCCAGTGACCGATCTCGCCAAGCATGCGGGACCCGTGTTGCCCGAAATGGCCCTGTCGATCGCGCGGACCGAAAGTGAATTCCGGATCGACGCCGTCAGCGGTGCCGGCGCACGCGGCTTGATGCAGGTCTTGCCATCGACCGCCGAGGAGATCGCGGAGCGCTTCGGCGACTCGTACTCCCGTCGGCGTCTCACCTATGACTGGGAATTCAACGCAAAGATGGGAACCGCTTACCTGAAGGAACTTCTCACCGAGTATGATGATTCTCATGTCCTGACGTTCACGGCCTACAACGCGGGACCGGGGCAAACGGCCAAATGGCTCGAACGGTTCGGGCATCCGCACGAAGACTGGAGTGATCCGATCGACTGGATCGAGCACATTCCTTACGCAGAGTCCCGAAACTACGTGATGAGGGTGATGGAGTCGCTCTTTGTCTACCGGGCACGCATGGCAGGTCGGGTGGGGCCCATCAGCATTCACGAAGACATCAGGCGCGGGTCCTGACGGTTATCAGCACTGTCACGCGGCGGTGCACGAAACGAGGCGGCAGGATCATGTCGACGCTCCGAACGGTTGCAACCTGGGGTCGCGGCGGCAGTCGATACGTCGACAGGCGGCGATCGCGAAGTGAAATTTACCGCAAAAATGGCCAAGTGCTGGATTCCGGAGCATGGGCAACCTGGTGGTGAGGGAAGTCGGGAGATGCCCCGAGCCCCGGGCAGAAATGGCGGTGGTTTCTGGCCCGAACTCGGTTTTCGAACCGGAATCCGTGCTCCAGGTCATTGTCCGAGCGATTGCGGGTCGTGAACGGCTTTCCGGCCATGGGTCATGTGCCGTTTTCGACCGAATCCCGGTACGCGGCAAACGGTGAAGCCTGCCTCTGCAAGGTTGCGGCGGACATGCCCGGCGGCAGTGTATGTGGCGAAGGTGCCATTCGGTGCGGTGCGACGCGCGACCGAGCGAAGGAGGTCGGCTTCCCACAGTTCCGGATTGCAGGCCGGAGAGAACCCGTCAAGAAACCACGCATCGGCGGTGTTCGTCCACGCAGCGACCGTGTTGCGTGCATCGCCGATGATGATTTCTGCATCAAGCGTTGGAGTCTTGAAATGCGTTTGTCCTGCTGACCAGAATCCGATCAATTGCCGTGACAATGAAGCGAGTTCCGGCCATTGCCCGTGAACCCTTTCCATCGCCGAAGGTGACATCGGGAAGGCCTCGAAGCCGACATAGGACAATTGACCGCTCTGCCCGGAGGTCAGCCATGTGTTCCATGCAGCGAGAAGGTTGAGACCGCTCCCGAAGCCGAGTTCGGCAATGTGAAATCCCGGACGGAATCTCTCGGGAAGGCGATTTCCGCGCAGAAACACGTGCTCGGTCTCCGCGAGCCCGTCGACAGCGGAAAAATAGCTGTCGCCGAAATGCCTTGAGACTGGAACGTTGCCGTCCCGCCAATCGATCTGAACCGACTGACCCGTCGGCGACTGGAGACACCGGTCGTCGTGAGCTACACTGTGATCCATGATGTAACGGAACATAGGATTTTCCCGGTTGATGGCAACGCTCGGACGATGGGACATCGCAGTTGTCGGTGGCGGCGTCTTCGGTCTGGCGTGCGCCCGCGCTTGCGCTCGTGAAGGACGCAAGACCGCTGTCGTGGAGATGAATACCGTCGGATCGGGCGCAAGCGGCGGCCCGGTTGGTGCCATGGCGCCGTTCTCTCCAGCCCCCTGGACGCGGACCAAGCAGTTCCAGTTCGACGGGCTGATCTCGGCAGATGCTTACTGGAGCGAGGTCGAACGCGAAACAGGACTCTCGCCGGGTTATGGCCGGATCGGGCGCATCGTCCCGCTCGCGACCCAAGATGCCTGTGATCGTGCTCGCCTGTCCGTGACGGCTGCGGAGCATCGATGGGGTGATCTGGCGTCGATGTGGATCGAGCCAAGATCCGAAACTTGGGTGTATCCCGACCGCGCGAAATTTGGCGTTGTTCGGGACTCGCTTGCCGCGCGAATTCGACCGCAGGCAGCATGCGCGGCGCTGCGACAAGCCGTAAGCAACCGACAAGTCGATGTCATCGAGAACTGCCGGGTCATGCGAGTGGAATCGGGACGGCTCTGCACCGAGCGGGGCGATGTCATTGCCGAGGCCATTGTTGTTGCTGCAGGTGCCGACACGTTTCGTTTGATCGAGGGCATTGCTCCAGGCATCTCGGGCGGCGGGGTCAAGGGTCAGGCCGCATTTCTGGAGTGTTCCTTGCCTGACATGCCGGTTGTTCAGTCCGGGCGCATCTATGTCGTTCCACATGCCAACGGGACCGTTGGCGTCGGCTCGACAAGGGAAACCGAATGGAATGACCGATCCCGCACCGACGCGCGGTTGGACGCCGTGATCGACGATGCCAGATCGCTTGTTCCGTCCCTTGGTTCCGCGCGGCTTCTGGGCAATTGGGCCGGTCTCCGACCGCGCGCGGACGGTTCGAACCCTCTTGTCGGTCCGGTTCCCGGCCATGACGGGCTGTTTGTTGCCACCGGTGGGCACGGGATCGGGTTTTCGATCGTTCACATGGTGGCAGACGCCATCGCAGCGATGGTTTGGGGTCGGGTAAGCCAGTTTCCACCCGAGTTCATGCCGTGATCGCCCTCGAAGGGCGGCTCTTCATTGGGCCTGATCAAGCGGTTTGGCGCGGCCGTAGAATCCGCGCCGTTCCTCGTCGCTCATCGTGACATCCGGTCGATCATAGTAGGAAAAGACCGCGATAATGCGGGCGGTGTCGCCCACGACCTTGGTCACGCGGTGGACGGTGTTTTTGCCGGTGAAGACATTGAGAGTGCCGGCAGCTAGGCTGATTGACCTGACATCCGGGTCTTGGCCGGTCAGGACTCTTGCGACCCCGTCATGGTTCGGGTCGTCGTCCGTTCGCAGGTTTCGCCGATACTCGAACAAGCCGCCAATCTTGGGCGCCTGCAGCAACAGCGTCGTGGTAAACTCCGATCTGTCGAAATGCCAGTTCAACGCCTGTCCGGCGACATATTGCATGACGTTGATGCGCGCCAGCGGATCCGCCATCAGATTCAGCTGGTCTCTATCGAGAACTGCGGCGAGAAACGCGCGGAACTCGGGATACTCGTACAGCCGAATGAGCACATCGGCTGACAACTGATCGCCACACAGCGTCCTGTTCGAGGTCTCGAATTCCATCCGGACCGGGTGGTCAGGGGGCACCATCGGCGGATCGGGATCGAAATAGACATTGTGTCTGCGCGCATGCTCGAAGCCGTCGGCTTCGAACCGGCACTCGACATCATCGAGCACCGCGCGGATGGCAGACGGAAGCAAGAAGCCGTCGAGGTTGAACAGGCCATTTGTCTCGAGCTCTTGTCGTGAGCGACGGACAAGCGCTGCCCACTCGTCGCTGCCCGGTTTGTAGAGCGGATACCGTTCGAGATTCAAGATGTCGTGCATGTCAATTGACCCTTGCCAAGCGGGACGAGAGCGGAGATTCGCGGATCGGCAGATGGATCGCGGCCGAGAATGCCGCAACCCCGATCCCCACCCACCAGACAGTTGTGTAAGTCCCGTGGATGTCGTGCATGACTCCGCCGAGCCAGACGCCGAGAAATCCGCCCAACTGGTGGCTGAAAAAGATGATCCCGTACAAAGTTCCCATGTAACGAAGGCCATAGATGGCGGCAATCAATCCCGATGTCAAAGGTACGGTCGCCAGCCACAGGAACCCCATGGCCAGCGAGAAGACCACGACGGAAAGAGGGGTGATCGGCAAGGTGATGAACAGGATCGAAATGATCACGCGCGACGTGTAGATGAAGACCAGAAGATGCTTCTTCAAGAACGTCTTGCCGAGATAACCGGCGAGTACCGTTCCGATCACGTTGGTCAGTCCGATCAATCCGATCGAGAGGGCGCCGAGAGACGCCGTCGTGGAGACGCCCATGCGAGCCAGGAAGCTGTCCGGTGCGATCGGACTCGTCATTTCGGTGATCATCGCTGGGAAATGTGCCGTGAAGAACGCAACCTGAAACCCGCAGGAAAAGAAGCCGAAAAAAATCATCGTGTAGGACGGATCCCTGAACGCCAGCAACAGGATGTCGGACAAGGATTCTTCGAGGTCATCAACGTTCGCCTGATCCTGACTGCCAAGGACGGGCAGGGTGAAGAGCACAACCAAGATCAGCGCGGCAAACACGATGAACACCATGGACCAGTTCATGTAGGCCAAGAGGATCCCGGCAAACGGCGGTCCGACGATCTGGCCAGCGGACCCGGCCGCCGTTGCGATCCCAAGCGCGAGGGACCGGTTCGCGTCCGATGCGGCACGTCCAACCACGGCAAGGATGACTCCAAACCCCGTTCCGGCGATGCCGAACCCGACGAGGACTTCGAGCAATTGATGTTCGATCGGCGTTGTTGCGAAGGCCGAGATTGCCAGACCAGCCGAATAGAGAAGGGCGCCGATGGCGACGGCGAGGCGCGTGCCAACTTTTTCGGCGATGGCGGCAAAGATCGGCTGGCCGATTCCCCAGGCAAGGTTTTGAATGGCGATCGCGACGGAAAAATCCGCGCGCAGCCAGCCAAATTCCTCCGCAATCGGAATCTGGAACACGCCGAAAGAGGCGCGGATTCCGAATCCGATCAGCAAGACGATGCTTCCGGCAACAAGGACCGGCGTGAATACCGATGGATTGCGACTCTGCATCGAGCCTCTGAACACTGCTTTCGGTTTGTTGTCGAGAGGTGATCGAATCGTTATGCGTCATCGCCATGCGTCGTCAAGCGGCGCGGATGCCGGCTGGAGAATCGCGTGACGTTGCCTCAAGACTACGAAAGACTGGTCGGGTCGGGTGAAATCGTCAACGATCCGGCGCAATCGGGCGCGCTGAAGATGCTCGAAGACCTTCGCCAAGCGCTCGAGTCCTCAAGACCGTCCTCATCCGCCTCGCGGTTCACCCGGTTGTTCGCAGGTTCGGCTCCAGTGCGTCCCCGGGGCCTCTACCTTCACGGGGGCGTCGGAACCGGCAAGTCGATGCTCATGGACATGTTTTTTGACTCGGTGGTCCGGGTCTCGAAGCGGAGAGTGCACTTCCACCCATTCATGCAGGAGATCCAGCAAGCCCTGCACGAGCGTAGACGGTCCGGTTGCGCATCGGTGCTCGAGCCGGTTGCCGCGAAGATTTCGGATTCGGTCAGCCTGCTTTGCCTCGACGAAATGCAGATCACCGACATTGCCGATGCCATGATCGTGGGCAGGCTGTTCGAGCAGTTCTTTCAGGCTGGCGTGACCGTCGTCACGACGTCGAACCTTCATCCCGAAGGCCTTTATGCGGACGGGCTGAACCGTCAGTTGTTCTTGCCGTTCATCAAGCTGCTGACCGAACATCTTGACGTGGTGCACGTGGATGGCGAGGTCGATCACCGAAAACAGCAGTTGCAGGGTGAACGCCGGTACTTTTGGCCCGACGACGAGGTCGCATCGAACGCGCTCGACTCCATCTGGGACAAGCTCACCGGCGGTGCAACGACTCCCCTGGTTCTCAGAAACAAGGGCCGTGACGTTCGCATCCCGGCATATTGTCGCGGGATAGCCAGAGCAGGGTTTTCAGATCTGTGCCGCGAGAAGCTTGGCCCGGGCGACTTGCTGCTGATCGCCGGTTCCATCAAGCTGCTGCTCCTGTCCGGCATTCCGGTCATGAGCGATGCTGATCGGGATCCGGCCCGACGATTCGTGACATTGATCGATGCGCTCTACGAGTCACGAATTCCGCTTGTGGCCTCGGCTGCGGCGGCTCCCGAGGATCTGTATCCTGCCGGAAAGGGCGCATTCGAGTTCCGCAGGACCGCATCCCGCCTGGCCGAAATGCAATCGGACGACTGGTTCGCCGAGAATGATCGTACGCATCACGGTGCACCATCAGCGTAGACGTTCGAGGATGCCTGCAGAGACGTAACCATCGGGAATCAACCCCTCGGACAACTGGAACTTGCGAACGGCAGCACGGGTGTCGGGTCCGACCAGCCCGTCGGCGGCACCAGGGTCGAATCCGTGGTCCTGTAGTCTTTCTTGCAAGACCGCGACATCCTTTCGAGACAGCGGGTCGGAATCCGAGGGCCAGTCGACCTGAACGGGCGGTGCGTCTACAAGGCAGTCCGCAAAAAGAGCGACTGCGAGTGCGTAGCGTTCTGAGGCATTGTATTTTTGCAGTACACGAAAGTTCCCGAAGATCAGGAAAGCTGGCCCGCTTGCGCCAGCCGGAAGAAACAGTGCTGCATGATGGTCGCCCGTTAACAGATCCGTCCCATCGGAAGCGACCACGCCCCGATCTTGCCAGGTGCCAAGCGGGGCTGACACTGCCGGGTCGGCCTGCAGATAGTCGAATCCGTTGGGCAGGCTAACTTCGACTGCCCACGGGGTGCCTTGCTGCCATCCGTGTTCAGCCAAGTAGTTGGCCGTTGATGCAAGCGCATCGAGCGGGTTCGCAGGATTCCAGATGTCGCGCCGACCGTCGCCGTCGTGGTCGACCGCATAGGCCAGAAAGCTCGACGGCATGAATTGCGTGTGACCCATGGCACCAGCCCAGGAGCCGATCAACTGGTCCTCGGAGACATCGCCGTGTTCGAGTATGTTGAGTGCACTGATCAACTCGCCTTCGGCAAACGCGCGCCGCCGTCCGTCGCAGGCCAGCGTTGCGAGGGCTTGAATGACGCGATAGTCCCCGATCCTTCGTCCGAAATCGGATTCGGCTCCCCAAATGGCGAGGATGATCTGGCGTTCGACCCGGTATCTGTCTTCGATTCCGGCGAGTTCTTCGCTGAGGCGGTCTCGATGGGAGATGCCGCGCTCGACACGGTCCGGAGGCATCACCCGTTGCAGGTATTCGCCGATGGGAATGACGGTTTCCGGTTGATTCCGGTCTGCGGCAACGACGGCGGGATTGGGCCGAGTTTGATCGAGCACCGCGCCTATGGTGGAGTCCGCCAGTCCTTTGGACCTCGCATGCGCTGCAAATTTTGCTGCCCACGACGCGAATCTCTTGTCTGATATGCTTCCGAAACGACTCATTTGGCCTTGCCGGTCTTGCTCTCGCATCGAGTCGCTGCAGCACGACCAGGGCGCGACTCGTCCGCCATTATCGAGGCGGTTCCCCGAATTGCAATTGCGTATCCCCGCAAGCCGCCCGGTATTCTGATTGGCGATCTCCCCATGACCGAATAGGCCAAAGGGACTCTGGCCTGGGCGTGTCGTCGGGGTTGCCAGAGTCCTCTCGATTGACGAACACCTCGGTGTCATGCAATCGATTGACACGCCTTCCGGGGCGTCGGGTTTCTGGAATCACCGCGAGAAAGAAGTTGATTGTCACACCAATGGCCGAAGCCGATCACCCATGAGGAAAGTGCATCGCAAGTCTGCGTCATGCTTCGTGCTGTGCTTGCTCCTGACAATGGCCGGCACTGCTTCACTTTGGCGCGTGGATGCGAATGAAGCGCCGGCAGTGCAGGTTTCACAAGAGCAGATCGCGCGCGGAAAAAAAGTCTTTCGGGCATGTACTCTTTGCCACTCGACCAAGAAGGGCGCACGGCACAAGCTCGGTCCAAATCTATACGGAATCGTCAATGCTCCCGTGGCATCGGTGCCGGGATTCAAGGCCTATTCGGATGCGCTCGCGGGCATCGGTGGCACTTGGACACCCGAACGTCTCTCGGCCTATCTCGCATCGCCAAGTGACGAAGTCCCCGGAACGACAATGGTTTATGTCGGCATTCGGGATCTCGATGATCTCGCGGCGGTGATCGGGTATCTCGCGAGCCTTGATGACGGCAAGTGAGCCGGCCTTTTCAAGGAGGCAGGTTGCTGCGGCAATTTCGGCAGATTGGGCATTGCATTGAAGTCACATGAAAACGTTGATCCGAAGGACATGATCGGCACTGACAAGTCGGTGATTTATTGTTTGGAACGTTCAAGCAACGATGATGTTTTTTCGCTCAGAGGCTTGACCGGGCGTTATCCGAGAGGAGCGGGCATGCCTTGGCCCCCTCCCAGATTGCCAAGCGATGATTGCCCTCCAGGCGTGTTCAGTCTCGATATGGAACCCATTCTGGACTGGATGGAACACCTCGATGAAGTCGTGATCAAATTCAAGAAGGGCGTATCGCATGTATTGCCTGATCGGCTGAATTTCGACAGATACACCATCGTCAGTGACCGGTGTCGCGAGTTGTTCGAACGGATCGATCCCGATGGCGGGCACATCTACATTCCTGCCTCACTGTTGACAGTAGAACAGAAGCCTGTTGACGGCGAATGGTTCTACATGTGGTGCGGGCGGTCATTTTATGCAGACGACAATGAACACACGGCTGGAATCATTGAAGACGCCATGACGCATGGAATTCACTACAAGAGAAATTTGGCCACTCTTGATCGGTGCGAGTATTTTAAGGAAATGCCGTTGTGGACAATAGCCGGGTCTCCTGGTCCCCGTTACATGTCAAGCGCCACTTTCGCGCAGGTGAAGCAATCAGATCTCACCGGGTTCTGGGAGTACACGATGCCCCAATTGTCATATTGGTGCGACGAGAACGCCCGGATGGATCAGATGCTCACGCCCCCGAACGTTACGCACATCTGGTTCTGAGGATTCTTCGGCACCCCAAACCAAAAGAAATTTCGACGTCCGTGCGACCGGCTTGCCTGGGCCAAATGGAAGACTCGGACAAGATGGGAATTCAGGCGGGTGCCTGATTGGACAGACAATCTGCGCACAATGCCAAGCTCTCGTTGCTGATCTCAGCACTTCCAGTGGCGAAAACCAGCCGATCGTTCTGCATCGGCCGCTGCAACTCCCCCGCGTTCTTGCTGTTCTACCCACTATCTTGAACTGCCAAATCAATCAGGAGTCGGCCCTCGCGTGCTGGACGGTTGATGCCGCGCAACCGTGACATCGAGACCGTTTGACAGCAGCGCGTGCCAGCCAGACGAGAGCGCGTGACGGGGAGAGTGCCGGCGGCACTGCTGCGACTGTTGTCAACCCTGCGGGCGGATAGTATGGCCCTTCGGTCCCAACAGTTGATACGAGAATGCCGATGAATTTTGATCCCGTTGCACTGACCGCCGAGCTCGTTCGTTGCCCGTCGGTCACCCCCGACGAGGCCGGAACCCTCGACATTATTGAGCGCGACCTGTCATCGGCAGGCTTCGTTTGCACACGCATCGACGTGAATGACGTGTCAAATCTGTTCTGCCGCTGGGGGAATGCCGAGACCGGCAAGACGATCGGCTTCAACGGTCATGTCGATGTCGTCCCGCCAGGCGGCGATTCACTTTGGACGGTTCCGCCCTTCGGCGGCGAAATTCGCGAAGGGCGGCTCTGGGGGCGCGGGGCCACCGACATGAAATCAGGCGTCGCGGCCTTTGTCGCAGCCGCCATCGATGTCGCATCAACACGTCCTGCCAAGGGATCGATCGCGATCACGATTACCAGTGACGAAGAAGGCACGGCCAAGGACGGCACCAAGGCCATCCTCTCGTGGATGGATGAGCACGGGGAGCGGATGGACCATTGTCTTGTTGGCGAACCGACCTGCGTTGAACGATTTGGCGAACAGATGAAGATCGGTCGGCGGGGATCGATGACGGTTCGGTTCACGGCGACGGGCGTTCAGGGCCATTCGGCCTATCCGGATCGCGCTCTCAACCCGGTTCCCGCGATTGCAGCGCTGGCAGCGGAACTCGCCAGCAAGCCGCTCGACGAGGGGACAGAACACTTCGAGCCGTCGACACTCGCCCTGACCACGATCGATACCGGCAATCCCGCCGCCAATGTCATACCGGCCGTTTGCAAGGCAGTGGTCAACATCCGCTTCAATGACTCGCACACGCCCGACAGCCTGACCCGGCTGATGCAAAACCATGCGGCACGAGTGTCCGAGGAAACCGGCGTCGACATCGACGTTACCTTCGACGAATCCTTGACTGACTGGTTCGTGACCCCGCCGGGCGAGTTTTCCGAGCTCGTTGCTTCTGCCGTCGAGCAGGAGACCGGTCTGCGGCCCGCATTGTCAACATCCGGCGGGACCTCGGATGCCCGCTTCATCAAGAACCATTGCCCTGTGGTCGAGTTCGGGCTGTGCGGAAAGACCATGCACCAGGCGGACGAAAACGCGGAAATCGACGAGATCCATGCCCTCAAGGCCGTCTACAAGAGGATTCTTGTCGACTACCTTGCATGACGCGACACCTCGTCATCATGGCAAAACTGCCGCGGTGCGGTCGGGTCAAGACGCGCCTCGGACGGGACATCGGAATGGTCGGCGCCGTTTGGTGGTACCGGCATCAACTGCGTCGGCTGCAACGCCGCTTGGGAAGCGACCGGCGATGGAAGACCGTTCTTTCCGTCAGCCCCGACACGGCGGCACGTCGATCGGCTTGCTGGTCGGAGGGTCTGACACTCTGGCCGCAAGGCGGTGGAGACCTTGGTGCACGGCTGGAGCGGGTTTTCCGAACGGCGCCAACCGGGCCCGTGCTGGTGATCGGCGCGGACATTCCCGATGTCGCGCCGCACCACGTGGAACGGGGCTTTCGATCTCTCGCCCGCCACGACGCCATCCTGGGACCGTCTATGGACGGTGGATACTGGGCAATCGGACTGCGCCGCTCGCGGGCAATTCCCAAAGGATTGTTCGCAGGCGTCAGGTGGTCGACGCCTGACGCTTTCGAAGACACCCGCAGCGCTCTGACGATGCGTCTGGCTTGCGAAAATATCGGAGTGATCGACTCGCTTTGCGACGTGGACACTGCCGCCGACCTCCAGCGCCACAGCGACGCAAGTGCGAAACGCAACAGGTTGGCTGGGACGCCGCGGCAACGAGGAGATCGAGGCACGGCCTGAATGGATCGACCGACGTCAATGCAGGGCGGCAGCAATGCTTGTCCCAGATGGAGTTGGAACCCGTTGCCGGTCCGGGTATTGTTTCATCGATGCGTGCGGGTTATTCCCCCGACGAACCGGACCTAGCGGGCCGGTTGAACACGAAGCAAGGAGACGCTCAATGAATTCAATTGCCAAAATTGTGGGCGCAACATTCGCCGCCGCGGTGTTGGCCAGTGCCACAGTTGCACAAAGTCCGACCTATTTCCGAATTGGAACAGGCGGCGCAGGCGGAACGTACTTTCCGATCGGCGGCACCATCGCCAACGGAATCTCTGCGCCTCCCGGTGCACGACCCTGCGACAAGGGCGGTCAGTGCGGCGTCCCTGGCCTCATCGCCATCGCCATGTCGACCACAGCCTCCGTTTTCAACAACGCAGCCGTTCAGAACGGTGAGCTCGATGCAGGACTTGCTGCCGCTGACGTGACACGGTCCATGTATCTTGGTTCCGGCAAGTTCGAAGGCAAGCCACACCCCAAACTGCGCATCATTGCTAACCTTTACCCAGAAGATCTGCATCTGGTGCTCCCCAAGGGCGCGTCGATCAATGATCTCGGTGATCTCGCCAACAAGCGGGTTGGCATCGCGCAGGCAGGCTCCGGCACCCAGGTGGCCGTGCTCCAGATGCTCGAAGCATGGGGCGTCACCCGTGACAACATGGAAGAGGCCGAACTGAACAACTCGCAAAGCGCGGAACGTCTCGCCGATGGACAGCTCGATGCGTATTTCTACGCAGCAGGCTGGCCCGTGGCGGCGATGGTGCAGCTCGCATCGACCAGGGGCATGGAACTGCACTCCTTCTCCGAGGAAGATGTCCAGAAAATCAACGACATCATTCCGGCTTACATTCCTTCGCAGATCCCCGCAGGCGTCTACGAAGGCGTGGATTACGACGTTCGGACACCAGCGGTCAGCGCTCTTCTGGTCGTGTCCTCGGATCTCGACGAAGAACTGGTGCACGGCATCACGGCCGCTCTTTGGAATTCGAACACCCGGAAACTGCTCGACAACGGGCATGCGAAAGGCAAGCTGATCACGGCCGAGACCGCACTCGACGGCATCGCGACGCTTGGCGTTCCACTGCATCCGGGGGCCGAGCGCTTCTACCGCGAACAAGGCATGATGCAGTAAGCTGACGCCTTGATGCAATCTGACAACGCGACCCGGCAGCAATAATCAGGCTGTCGGGTCGCAATGAATCTGCCCCACAACTGACATGGCAGGGCCTGGGCGAGACGACGTCGAGCTGAACGCTGAGCAGCTTGAGGCGATCGAGCGCAAGTTCGACGAGGGCCTTGCGACCCGTGAAGTCGGCGATCTGGTCCACAAGCTCGTCCGGGGGGTCGCGCTCGCATTCGCGGCCTATCATTACTACACCGCCGGCTTCGGTCTTCCGACCGACCACTGGCACATGGGGTGGCATCTCGCTGGCCTCTTCATCCTGATCTACGCACTCTTTCCGATCATTCGCACAACCGGCCTGATGACGCTCCGCGGCGGCTGGCTCCGGGTCGGCAACATCCCGATCTACGATCTCGTTCTCATGGTTCTTGGTGTCTCGTCGGCGCTGTACCTTGGCGTGGCATGGCACGGCATCCCGGCCTTGGGCATCGAGGAACAGTCGTTCAGGATGGGCAATCCCAACAGCTACGACGTCGTTTTTTCCGTCATCATCATCGTTCTGGTTCTGGACATCGCGAGGCGGACGCTCGGTTGGGTCTTGCCGCTCATCATCTGCGTCTTCATTTCCTACGCGCTGCTGGGACCGTGGTTTCCCGGCCTGCTTCAGCATCCGGGCGTTCGGTTCAACACCTTCGTGTCGTCGATGTACTTCCCGCAGGAGGGAATCTACGGCGTCACCTTGTGGGTGGTTTCCACCATCGTCTTTCACTTCGTGCTCTTCGGGGTGATCGCCCAGCGCACGGGGCTTGGCCGGCTGTTCATCGACAATGCAACCATCATTGCCGGGCGCTACACGGGCGGCCCGGCGAAGGTGTCGGTCGTCTCCTCGGCGTTCTTCGGAACGATCTCGGGTTCGTCGGTCGCCAACACGGTCTCGACCGGCGCCCTGACGATCCCCAACATGAAACGCCTCGGTTACCCCGGACGTTTCGCCGGCGGTGTCGAGGCTGCGGCTTCGGCGGGCGGGCAAATCACGCCGCCGATCATGGGCGCCGCAGCGTTCATCATGGCCGAGTTTCTCCAGGTTCCCTACACGACCATCGTGATCGCGGCCATCTTTCCCGCCCTGCTTCACTACGTGGGGGTCTTCGCGGTCGTCCATCTGATGGCACGAAAGCTCGACCTGAAGGGGTTGAAAAAGGAAGCTCTTCCCCGCCTCCGCGAGGTCTGGTCGGACGGGTGGGCGAACGTGGTTCCGCTGGTTGGCCTGTTGTGGGTGCTTTTCTCGGGCTACACGCCATTCATGTCGGCGTTCTGCGGGATTTCCCTCGCGATCATCGCCGGCATGGCCCGATACCGGCACCCGCTGACGCTGGTCTATCCGGCAGCTTTCATCGGTTTTGTCCTGTGGAAGGTATCCGGCGGCGGCTTCGACTGGACCATGGCAGCCTTGCTGATCACCGGCTCCGCGCTCGCTGCCTTCAACCCGCAAAGGCGGGTCGAATTTGGCGAAATGACGGAGACTTTCGCGGTCGGCGTCAAGTACGCGCTGGCCGTTGGCGCAGCTGCGGCTGCAGTCGGCATCGTGGTTGGGGTCATCAACACCACCGGGATCGGGTTCCGCATCGGCTTCATGGTCACCCAAGGGGCGGCGGCGCTCGCGTCCGACATCGGCGGTTTCTTGACCATTGGCGGGCTTGCGTTAGTCGACATCGCCGATCTTCAGCTGTTGCTGTCGCTGCTGTTCATTGCCGTTGCCTGCATTCTCATGGGAGCTGGCATCCCGACGACGGCGTTGTACATCATGTTGGTTTCGGTGGCGCAACCGTCGCTCGCACAGCTCGGCATCCCGCCGATCGCGAGCCACATGTTCGTGCTGTACTACGGCGTGGTTTCCGAGATCACGCCACCGGTCTGCACGTCGGCCTATGCGGCATCGGCAATCGCCGGCTCGAATCCCTTCAAGACCGGGCTGTCGGCATTCTCGCTCGGTCTGGGCAAGGTGGTTGCCCCCATGGCCTTCGTCTATTCGCCTGTTCTGCTGTTCGTCTCTTCGACCGGCTTCGATCTGTGGGAATTCACCTATACGGGACTGAGCTGCATTCTCGGGGTCGGCGCCCTTTCGGTTGCGGTGGTCGGCTATCTGTTCACCCACCTGAACGGTGTCTCAAGATTCCTCATGGCGCTGTCCGGACTGGTGTTCATCGCGCCGTCGCTTCAGGCCGACCTGTTTGCTTTGGCGCTCGCGGCTCCCGTCCTGATCATGCAGTTCATGCACCGAAGATCGGAAAGCAGCCTCGTCTGAAACGATCTAGTGACCGATTGACTCCCAAGACCGCCGGTAAAGTGGGACGGGCAGATCGTTCGCAACGGCATTGTGGCGCGTCGAGACGGATGCACTGCACGCGGGAAGACCAGAGCCTATCGCCAAAGGGGGCGTAAACAAGCCGATGAATGACGAAAACCATCCCCGCGTGAAGCTTCTCAGCTGCGAAACACCCATCGATCGCTTGAGCAATCTCTCGCGCGATCTCGGCGTCAATCTCTTCATCAAGCGCGATGATCTCGCAGGCGCGCCATTCGGGGGCAACAAGTCGAGACAGCTCGAGTATTACCTTGGAGCGGCACAGGCGGAGGGCGCTGACACCATCCTCATCACGGGTGCCGTCCAGTCGAATTTCGTTCGAACGGCAGCGGGAGCGGCACGCGCGCTCGGGATGAAACCGGTCGTGCAGCTCGAGGATCGGGTTCCGGGCATGAACGAGACGTATCATGCGTCGGGCAACGTTCTCCTCCTTCGCATCCTTGGCGCCGAGATCATTCGCTTCGCAAGTGGCGAAGACGAAGAGGGAGCCGATGCGGCCCTGCGGTCCCACGCCTCGAAGCTGAAGGAGCGCGGATGCCGCCCTTACGTGATTCCGCTTTCTCCAGGCAATCCGCCGATCGGGGCCCTTGGGTACATGCGTGCTGCGCGGGAAATCGTCAGCGGGCCGCCCGACTTCGATTTCGTCATCGTTGCATCGGGAAGCGGGGTCACACACGCGGGGCTTGTGGCGGGAATGCGCGACGCCGGTTCAAACGCGCGCGTGATCGGAAGCTGCGTTCGCCGGCCCGCACCGGATCAGCACGAGCGACTCCGTTCCGTTCTCGACCGTCTGGCCGGCCTGACGCCGTCTCGGGACTGGCATTCGCCGAACATGCCCATCGAACTCTGGGACGGGGCGTTGGCTCCCGGTTACGGCAAGATGGGTGCGGAGGTCATCACCGCGATGAGAATGCTGGCCCGCCGGGAAGGAGTATTGGTCGATCCAACCTATACGGCCAAGGCCTTTGCCGCCATTCCTGCACTGGTTTCCGATGGAACGATTGCAAGCAACAGCAACGTGCTCTTCGTGCACACGGGCGGGTTGGCCGGGACCTTCGGTTACGTCGAAGAACTGGAATCGTTACTCTGATCGCATCTTCGGGCGCGGGTCGGGAGAACAGGTGATCGTGCTTGGGTTCCAAGAGAATCAGGACAGGTCGATCCGCCCCGTCCTTGGTCGCTGAGGACCGTCCCCGCCGGCCTTTCGGTCAAATCCGCTCCGAAGATGCGGCTCTAGTCTGGTGAATCCTACATCCGGACACGGGCGGACTTCGGGTCGTAGAGCGAGCGAGACGATGCGGTCGCCTGTACCCGGGTCCCCGCGACATCGATTTCGTAGGATGATGCGAGCAGATCGTCGACGGATTCGCCAACGCATGGCACGTATCCGAGGCCGATTGCTCCTCCCAGCGTGTGCCCGTAGTTGCCCGACGTCAGGTAGCCGACGATTTCGCCGTCCCGGACCACGGGTTCATTGTGGAACAGCAACGGTTCGGGGTCGTCGAGACGGAACTGCAGGATCCGGGAATTCAGGCCGGCCTCCTTTTTCCGCAGCACGGCCGCGCGGCCGATGAAATCGGGCTTCGATGTCTTCACCGCAAAGCCGAGCCCAGCTTCGAGGACATGATCTTCGCACGTGATGTCATGTCCGAAGTGCCGGAATGCCTTTTCGATCCGGCAACTGTCCATCATGTGCATGCCGCACAGTCGCAAGCCGAAATCCACCCCAGCGCCCATGAGCGTCTTGAAGACATGCGCAGCCATGTCGGTCGATGTGTAGATTTCCCATCCGAGTTCGCCGACATATGACACCCGATGGGCACGGGCCAGCCCCATGCCGATTTCGATCGACTGCGCGGTTCCGAATGGATTGTTTTCATTTGAAAAATCTGCAGACGACACCGTTTGCAGCAGTTCTCGCGATCGAGGTCCCATGACAGCGACGACGGCCTCGCCAGCGGTCACGTCGGTCAGGACCACGCGATAGCCGTCGCTGTGCCTCGACATCCAGGTCTGATCCGCAAGTCTGGTGGCTGCCGGCGTGACGACCAGATAAAGCGCCTCGGACAGCCGCGTGACCGTGACGTCGGACTCGATTCCGCCGTTGTCGTTCAAGAATTGCGTGTAGACGATCTTGCCGACCGCCACGCTCAGGTCAGCCCCGCAGACATGGTTGAGGAAAGCCTCCGCATCCGGTCCCTCGACCCGGATCTTTCCGAACGACGACATGTCGTACATGCCGACGTTCTCGCGGACCGCGCGGTGTTCCGCGGCGGAATTGTCGAACCAGTTCTGGCGTCCCCAGCTGTAGCGATACTGGCGTTCCTGACCGTTGCTTGCAAACCAGTTGGCGCGTTCCCAGCCGGCGATTTCGCCCATGACCGCACCGTGGTCGAGGAGTTCGCGATGTATCGGCGAGCGACGCACGCCCCTCGCGGTCGCTTTTTGGCGATACGGGAAGTGATCCGCATAGAGCAGCCCGAGCGCCTCCTGCGAGCGTTCGAAGAGATAGTGCTTGTTGCCCTGGAACGGCTGCATGCGGTTGATGTCGACATCGCCCAGGTCGAAAGGCCGCGTCCCGTCCTCCATCCACTGGGCGAGAGCCATCCCGGCGCCGCCGGCTGACTGAATCCCGACCGAATTGAACCCGGCAGCCACCCAGACATTGTCTCTCTCCGGTGCCAGACCGAGGTGGTAGGCGTTGTCGGGGGTGAAACTCTCCGGCCCGTTGAAGAACGTCTGAATCCCCGCGGTGGCGAGGACTGGCATGCGCGCGCAGGCCTTCTCGAGAACCGGCTCGAAGTGATCGAAATCCTCGGGCAGCTGGTCGAACTCGAAGTCTTTCGGAATGCCGTCCATACCCCATGGCTTGGACCCGGGTTCGAACGCGCCCAGGAGCAGCTTTCCGGCGTCCTCCTTGTAGTAGGCGTATTCGTCAGGCACCCGCAGGACCGGCAGGCGGGGAAGTCCCTCGATCGGTTCGGTGACAATGTAAAAGTGCTCGCACGCATGGAGCGGAACATTGACCCCGGCGAGCTTGCCGACCTCGTGTCCCCACATGCCGGCACAATTCACCACGGTTTCGACATCGAGTGAATTTGTTTCTCCCTCGGCATCGGTCCAGGTGATCGAGCGAACCCGGCGACCGTCGACGGTCATTCCCGTCACGCAAGCGTGTTCGCGGATGGTGACGCCATGCTTTTGTGCGCCGCGTGCAAGCGCGATGGCAATGTTGGCGGGATCGCCCTGACCATCGAGTGGCAGCCAGACGCCCGCAAGAACGCCGTCCGTGTTCAGGTATTCGTATTTTTTGGCGACTTCGCTTGGCGTGATCTCTTCGATCTCGACGCCGAACGCCCTGGCCATGGCGGCTTGCCGAAAAAGCTCTTCCTTGCGTTCTTCGCCAAGAGCGACGGTGATCGAGCCGCACCGGCGAAACCCGGTGGCAACGCCGGTTTCCTCTTCGAGCCGACCGTAGAGTTCCTGCGAGTACTTCGCGAGACGGGTCATGTTCTTCGTTGCACGCAACTGGGCGATCAGACCTGCGGCATGCCAGGTCGTGCCGCATGTCAGCTGCTTACGCTCGAGCAGGACGATGTCCTTCCAGCCCAGCTTCGCCAAGTGATAGGCAACGGAACATCCGATGACGCCACCGCCAATGATCGCGACTCTGGCGTGGCCGTGATTGTCAACCATTCTTGTTCTTCCTTCCGATTGGCTCCGTGGAGTAATTTTCTTTCATCGAGTTGACGGTGTTCAGCCTTGTGTTTCGAACAGACTCACAGCGCGTTGATTTTTAGCTTCCACAGGGACCGGAGATCGGCTTCCTCTGCGCCCACGTCATAGATCGGACTCGTCAGAGGCCGAATATCCTCGATCGCGATGCAAACCGCGTGCCTGAAATGGTCCCGCAATTCCGGCCAGCTCGCGACGAACAACGGTTCGAGTCCGGCATAGTTCTCGGATCCCTTGGCATGGATTTGTGCCTGTCCCCTGATCCTGATTCCCTTCCGCGAGAGAATGTCGACAAAGTTGATCTCGACCTCCGGATTGACTTTGACATTCGCAATCGTTGCCGGTGACCGCATTTCGGCAAAGGCAATCATGTCGTCATCGACAATCACGAAGGTCCCCTTTGGCGAAAGGTTGGGCCGACCGTCGGGGCTGACCGAAGCGACGTAACCGAGACGCCATGTCTCGATCACCTGTCTTGCGTGTTCGGTCAGTTTCATGCTGCTGCCCCGAAGCGTGTCGCAAGCGCGCGAATGTGCGCGGGTCCGACTTCGCAACAGCCGCCGACGATTTCGATCCCGCGCTCGATCCATCCGGCCGCGTGTTCAGTGTATTCCTCGGGGCCTAGGTCGTCGCGAACGTCAAGATTGTCCGCCGTGCTGTGCGCAGGCTTGAACTTGTCCGAAATCCCGGCAAAACCGTTCGCATAGGCTCCGATTCGGACTGAAACCGGCATGGACATCAGCGACTCAATTGCCTGCGTCGTCGCTTCGGGTGTCGAACAGTTCACGAGAACGGCGTCGGGGGCGAATTCGTCGATGAGCCCGGCGATGTCGGTGATCTCCTCGCCCGAGCGAAGCCGACTGCCATCGTCGTCATCGACTGTCATTGCCAGCCAGGCGGGCCGAGCGGAAATCGAGCATGCCGCGAGACCGCCACGAGCCTGGTCAACCGATGCCATGGTTTCGATCAGGAACAGATCGACGTTCGGCTCCTGCAGGCGAACGATTTCGGCGTAGATTTCGGCGGCTTCCTCCCAAGGTGGCGCGAGGTCGGGGCGATACGACCAGCCGAGAGGTCCGAGAGAACCGGCAACAAGCCCGCTCCCATGAGCGTCGCGAGCCTCTGCAGCGCACCGGCAGGCGAATTCGTGCAAGTCCCGAAACTTGTGGTCGAGCCCGGCGGGCTGCAACCGATCGTGAAGCACGCAATAGGTATTGGTGGTGGCGATTTCTGCGCCCGCCGCAAAGTAGTCGTCATGCACCGCACGCACGATGTCGGGCTCGTCGATCATGACCTGCGCCGACCACAAGGGCGTGGGCTTCGATTTCGCGCGGGCAAGAAGCTCCTGCCCCATGCCGCCGTCGAGAATGGTGATCGGGGTCACGTCAGCCTCTCTCGCTCACCCGCGAAGCCGCACGTTGTCCGGATCCCAAAGGGCTTGGTTCGCTGCCACCAAGGCAGGGAACCGCTCGCCGTAGATCTCGATTTCGAGTTCGGTTCCGGGTTCGGCAAGCGGGCTCTGAACGACCCCAAGGGCGATCGAGCGGTTCACGCGGTAACCCCATCCGCCCGAGGTGGTTTCGCCAACCACTTCCCCGCCGTGCCAGACAGTCGACATGTAGGGAGCGTCGCAGTCGCCGGCATCGACCGTCATGGCCACGAAGGACTTTCGCGGGCCAGTTTGCCGTTCATCGACAAGGGCGGATCTGCCGGGAAAATCCTCGTTCTTGTCGAAATTGACAAATCGAGCGAGCCCGGCCTCAAGCAGCGTGTAGTCGGTCGAAAGATCGCCCTTCCAGGCCCGGTATCCCTTCTCGAGCCGCAGCGAGTTCAGCGCCCACATGCCAAACGGCTTCGCGCCAGCCTCGATAAGCGCGTCGTGCATGGCCGGGATGTGTTCATTCTCGGCGTGAATTTCCCATCCGAGTTCGCCGGCGAAACTGACCCTGATCAAGGTTGCAGGGCGGCCCGCGACCGTGGCCTGCTGATGGGTGAGCCACGGCAACGAAAAGTCCGCATCGGCGACACCTGCGAATGTCTCTCGCGAGCGCGGTCCCGCGACGATCAAGGTCGAGATGTCCGCCGTGCAATTGACCAGTGACAAGCCGTCGGGAAGTGACCGGTTCAGAAGCTCGTAATCGTGCCATTCGGCGGCAGCAGCGGTGATCAGGGTGAAATCGTCCTCGTCATGGCGAACAAGCGACATTTCGGTCAGCACGCGTCCTCGAGAGTCCGGGAAATAGGCGAGATTCATCCGCCCCACTTTCGGCAGGCCGCCTGCGATCATTGTGCGCAGCCAGGCTGCGGCACCGTTGCCCGAAAGGCGAAACCGGGAGAAGCCTGGCAGATCGAGGACACCGACGCTGTCGCGAACGGCTTCGCATTCTTCGCGAATCCTCGGCTCCCAGGGACCGGCGCGCTGCCATGTTCTGGCGGCTTCCGCCGATGTGTCGTCTTCCGGCATTGCGAACCAGTTCGCGCGTTCCCAACCGCCGTATGCATCCATCTGTCCGCCCAGCTCCACGATCCGATCGTGAATGGGCGAGAGCTTGCGGTCAGCACCGGCTGGCCAGCGGTACCACGGGAAGTGCATCGCGTATTCGTGCCCGTAGACTTCGACGGCCTTCGACACGCAGTAGTCGTGGTCAGTGTAGTCGGTGTACCTGCGGGGATCGACCGACCACATGTCCCACTCGGTTTCGCCTTCGGTAATCCACTCGACGAGCACCTTGCCCGCGCCTCCGGCTTGCGCAATCCCGAAGGTGAAGACGCAGGCCTCGTACGCGTTCGGCACGCCGGGCATGGGGCCGATGAGCGGGTTTCCGTCGGGTGCGTAGGGGATGGGGCCGTTGATGATCCGGGAGATTCCCACGGAACCGAGCAGGGGCACGCGGGCCATTGCATCTTCAAGGTACCATTCGAGGCGATCAAGATCGTCGGGATAGAGCTGGAAACTGAAATCCTCCGGCAGCGGATCATTGGGCGTGACCCAGTGGGGCTTGCAGTTGCGCTCGTAGGGACCAAGGTTCAGGCCGTGCTTTTCCTGCCGGAGGTAGTAGGAGGAGTCGACATCCCGCAGGAGCGGGAGCTTTCGTCCGTGCTCGCTGGTCCATTGCTCGAGTTCGGGGATTTCATCCGAAAGAATGTACTGATGGCTCATGACGGCCATCGGGACCCGGCGTCCACCGAACCTGATGAACCACTCGCCCACGCGCTGTGCGTAGTAGCCGGCAGCATTGACGACGATTTCCGCGCGGATGTCACCTTTCTCGGTGTGAACGATCCATTCGCCGTTTTTCCGGCTGACGCCCGTTGCCGCCGTCATGCGAAAAATGCGGCCGCCGAGATCCCGGGCACCCTTGGCGAGCGCCTGAGTCAGCTGTGCCGGATCGATGTCGCCGTCGTAGGGGTCGTAGAGCGATCCTTCGAGATCATGGGTTTCGAGAAACGGATAGTGCTCCCTGGTCTCGTTCGGCGACAGGGTGCGGATATCCATTCCCTGGTAGCGACCCATCCCCTTGGCGCGTTCGAACTCCTGCATGCGTTCACGCGAATGCGCGAGCCGAACCGAACCGGTGACATGGTAGTTCATCGGATAATCGACAGCTTCAGCGAGCCCACGGTACAGCTCGGCAGAATATCTCTGCATGTTCATGATCGACCAACTGGTCGAGAATGTCGGGACATTGCCTGCGGCATGCCAGGTGGATCCCGCGGTCAGCTCGTTCTTCTCGAGCAGAACGCAGTCGGTCCAGCCTGATTTGCAAAGGTGGTACATTGCCGAGGCGCCGACCGCGCCGCCGCCGATGATCAAAACCCGTGTGGTTGTTGGAAGTTCGGCCATTTTCTCTCTCGGTCCCCCGTCTCAAGTCGTATCGGGCGGATGTTTGTCAGGTATCGCCGCGACCGGCGCACCTTGGCATTCCGTGGTTGTCGTGAGGCAGGCTGCAGCAGAAACTGCCTTGAACACGCGCACGCATGCGATCAGCGTTCGGTTCCGCTGCCAGGCTGCTCGGTTGTATCGTTGTCACGGTATTCTTGATCCTTGAACAATTCCAATGGGATGGACACACGGGAACGCACCGGCACTCGTCAATAGACGGGCGGTGCAATGACCCATATTGCGGTCGCCGGTTCGGCATAGGGGTTCGACCACCTGTAGGGTTCACGCCGGAAACGGAAGCTGTCTCCCGATTCAAGAGTGAATTTCCGGTTTTCGCCGATCTCGATGTCGAGACGCCCCGAGATGATGTAGCCAACCTCGGTGGTAGGCCTGAACACGGGGCGCTCCAGGTGAGCTCGTGCCTCGAAGGTCGAGTGGACAACCTCGAAATCGTCGGTCAGGTCGGGCGAAAGCAGTTCTTCGAGAAGTCCGGCGTCAAGACGTCCCAGCCGTCGCCTGTTGGAGCTTCGCACGACATACCCGGATTCGCTCGGCACTGACTTCGCCTGGCCGAAGAAAATCGAGATCGGGACGGAAAGGACATCGGCGATATCGCGGAGCTCGTTGATCGATGGCTGGGAAATGTCACGTTCGACCTGGCTCAACCAGCCAACCGATCGATTGACCCGTGACGAAAGCGCCGACAGGGTCAATTTTCGGGATTTGCGCAACGCGCGAAGATCGGCTCCGAGCGAGGTGAGTTCGTCAACTGTCGGATCGGGTCGCACCAGAATCGCCCTTTCGTGAAAATCTTGGTGAAATTTTCATTACACTGTCGGACCTGCTCTCGCAATCGCGACCATGTCTTGGAATGACTGCGACTGAGCGGGTTCGGTGTCAGCGTCGAGGCAGCGAAATACCGGGGGCGTCATGTCACCTGCACGGCCAGTGGTTGACAACCGACGTCTGCGTTGTTGTGGTTCGTTCGCGTACGGAAGGCGTGGCGTTTCAAAAAAAACGGAGTCAGTGCACATGGCGAGTCCACGATGGATCGGTGTTGACTGGGGAACCACGAATCTGCGGATTTGGGGAATGTCGCAGGAGTCTCGCATTTTGGCAGAGGCGAGCACCGACCAAGGAATGAACAGCTTGGGTCCGAAGGATTTCGAACCAGCGCTTCTTGGCAACATAGAAGGGTGGTTGACCGGGTCGGACCCGGTGCCGGTTTTGGTGTGCGGCATGGCGGGTGCCACCGGTGCATGGATGGCTGCTCCATATCGAACTGTTCCGTGCGTGCCGCTGGAGAGCGCGGATTCGGTCAGACCGCCCACCCGCGATGGCCGGATTTCCGTTCGTATCCTTCCGGGGATCAGTCAGACGAAACCGGCACACGACGTCATGCGCGGCGAGGAGACCCAGATCGCGGGTTTTCTGTCGGTGAACCCCGAATTTGACGGGGTGATCTGTCTGCCCGGAACCCACACCAAATGGGTCCACGTCAGTGCTGGAGAAATCGTCAGTTTTCGCACCTGCATGACGGGCGAGATCTTCGGTCTTCTTCAGACCCACTCCGTGTTGCGCAGTGTTCTCGACCCCTTGCGATGGGATGAGGATGAGTTCGTGGCGGCGGTCGAGAGCCAGATCTCGCGCCCAGAATCGCTTGCGGCACGGATGTTTGCGATCCGCGCGGAATCGCTGATCGCGGGCCTCGAGCCCGAAACGGCCACTGGTCGCTTGTCAGGTGCACTGATTGGTGCCGAACTTGCCGCCGCGCGCGAATACTGGCTGGGTCGCGATCTGGTCCTGATCGGATCGGAGCGTCTTGCAACCGCCTACGCAAAGGCTCTTTCGGTGGTGGGACAGACCTCGCGGATCGAAGAAGTCACGCCCATGACGCTGGCGGGATTGACCTCGGCATTCACCGTGTTTCGTGACTCAGGGATCGATTGGTGAATTTTCGCGCCATTCCCTTTCGCACCGGAGTCGGCCATTGACAGAGGCCTTGAATTGAATTGAACCGTTCGGGGTGAACGAAGGAGAATGATCGTGCTCGGAATTGCTGTGGTCGGCTGCGGCCGGATCGGGAAAATGCATGCCGCCAATATTGCGGCCCACCCAAGGGCCCGACTCGCGGCGGTTTTCGACACTCACGCGCCATCAGCGACGGAAGTTTCCGAGCAGCACGGCGCGCCTGTCGCCGATGATCCGGACTCCGTGTTCTCGGCTGACGACGTGGATGCAGTGCTGATCGCGACCGCGACACCGACCCATGCCGACTACATCGAAGCTGCCGTTGCCGCTGGCAAACCCGTCCTGTGCGAAAAGCCGATCGATTTGTCGCTTGCGCGGGTCAATGCCTGCGCGGACAGGATTCGTGGCACCGACGTTCCGATTCAAATCGGGTTCAACCGTCGATTTGATCCTGGTCACCGGGCGGCTCGCGATGCCGCGGTTGCAGGCGACATCGGTGAACTGCACCAGGTCGTCATCACGTCGAGAGATCCGGGGATGCCGCCGCGGTCCTATTGCGAAGCAGCCGGCGGCGTGTTTCGCGACATGGTGATTCACGATTTCGACCTTGCACGCTTCATGCTCGGCGAAGAACCGACGGAGGTCTTTGCAATCGGCGGGCGGCTGATCGATCCCGAGATGATGGATGAACTTGGTGACTATGACACCTCAATGGTGATCATGCACACCGCGAGCGGAAAGCAGTGTCACATCAACACGTCGCGTACGGCGGTTTACGGTTACGATCAGCGGGTCGAACTTCTCGGCTCCGACGGGATGGTTCAGAGCCTCAATCGCAAACCCCATGAATTTCGCGCTTTTTCCGCGCGGCTGGTCGAGGCGAGCGAGCCGTATCTCGATTTCTTCATCGAGCGTTATCGAGAGGCTTTCGATGCCGAAATCGACGCATTCGTCGATTCGATCGTCAACAACCGGCCAGTGGAGGTCGGCTTCGAGGATGGCCGCCAGGCGTTGATACTGGCCGAAGCGGCGTTGAAGTCGGTCGCCGAAAAGCGGTTCGTCAGGGTCGACGAGATCGGCTGATCTATCCGTGGGCGTGAGCGACTGCTTGTTCGATTTGATCCGGATCCAACAGTCAAACGCGGTGATTCAATCGGGCGAGTCTTCGGCAAGACGCCGGTCGTTGGTGACCGTCACCCGGTGCATGATCCGTCGTTCAGGTGCGTAGTCGCCGAGCGCGTAGTGCATCGTGCATCTGTTGTCCCAAATTGCCACTGCATTGGGCGTCCATCGAAAACGGACTTGGTTTTCCGGGCGAATGATGTGATCGAACAGGTAGTCGAGCAGGCTTCGCGATTCTGATGCCGTCAACCCTTCAACGTGGACGGTGAAGGCCGGGTTGCAGAACAGATACGGCTTGCCGGTTGCAGGATGCGACCGGACAAGCGGATGGATCGCGCTCCCCATTCGGGTCTGCGCGTCATTGAGTCTTGTCGCGACTCCGTCAGCCTCGCCAACGGTAAACGTGTTCCGAAAATCCCCAAGGTCGTGAACGCAGCGGAGTTCGGCGATGTCGGACTTGAGCCCGCTCGGAAGTCGGTCGTAGGCTGCCGTCATGGACAGCCACAACGTGTCGCCACCGACGGGTGGAATCGTGCAACCGTGAAGGATGGAAGCGAACGGAGGAGATCCCCGATAGGTGACGTCAGTGTGCCACACATCGGTGTCGGGGACGGTGTTGCCTCCGAAATCGAGGATCATGATCGACGGGTACCCCTCGAGATGAGGATAGATCGGGTGCGGCGGTTCGGGCTCTCCGAAACTCCGGGCAAGCGCCATGTGCGCCGCCGGGCTCATCGGCTGGTCCCTGAGGAAAATGACCTGATGCTCCATCAGGAACCGATAGAGAGCGTCGCAGGTCTCTTCGGCGGGAGGGTGTTCAAGATCGACACCGGTGATTTCTGCGCCGATTGCCGGGGTCAGACCGGTTGCGGACATGTCATTCACTGATTCGGATTCCTGTCACCGTGTTCCTGGCTTGTCGCCGTCCGTGATGCTTCCGACGTTCCTGTGCCCCTCCGGCACTTCGTTGAAACCGGGATGCAAAGGCTTACCGGCATGAGTTCGATGAACCCAAAAAACCCCAGGGACAGTTGGCAAGTCCTCGGACAGGCTGGCAAACGGAATTCGGAAATGCAAGATATCTCCATGGTTGACATGAACGATGCTGTTCGCGCGACGTCGCTTTGGCCATCTGGTCGAAGCGGCAGTTCAGGTTGGGCAATTCTTGACGCACCCACCCGCATGCGAAAGGCGTCTGGCGAGAATCACGGGCACCGCGCACGGCCGGGACCCGGTCAAAGGGGACGGTCCCATCTGCTGCTGTTGTTGCGGGATCGATTTCATGCCTCGCGTCGATGGGCGCAGCTTCTGAGTTCGTGATGTCCGCTGAACCTGAAACCTCGGGACTGGCACCGGGACTCTACATCGTCGCAACGCCGATCGGAGCCGCGAGGGACATCACCCTCAGATCGCTCGATGTTCTCGCGGAGGTGGACATAATTGCCGCCGAGGACACGCGAAGAATTCGCCATCTCATGTCCATGCACGGGATTTCGCTCAAGGGTCGGCAACTGCTTCGCTACGACGACCAAAGCGGCGAATCCCAGCGCCGAAGGCTGCTCGATGCCATGTCGGGAGGCGCTCGGGTTGCTCTGACGGCGGATGCAGGGACGCCTCTTGTTGCCGATCCCGGGTTTCGCCTTGTTCGGGCGTGCCGGAAAGCCGGGCTGGCGGTGACTCACCCTCCTGGACCGTCGGCGGTTCTTGCCGCGCTGGCGGTGTCCGGCCAGCCGAGCGACAGGTTCTTGTTTGCCGGCTTCGCACCCGCCCGCTCCGCTGCTCGCAAGGCATTTCTTCGCGAGATCGCTGACATTCGGGCAACCGTCATTCTTTTCGAATCGCCGCGACGACTTGGTGCCGCGCTCGCGGACCTGTCAGTCGAATTCGGTGCGGACCGTCCCGCAACCATCTGCCGGGAGCTCACCAAGATTCACGAGGAGGTGCTGGCGGGCACGCTGTCCGAACTGGCCGATGAAATCGATGCGCGATCGTCCGACGACTCACGCGCCATTCGAGGAGAGGTCGTCATCGTCATCGGCCCCCCGACCGACGACGCGTCAGCGTCGGACGCCGAAATCGACCGGTTTCTTCGCCTTGTCCTGGAAAAGCTTTCGCCAAAGGATGCATCGGCGCTCGCGGCCCAGTGTCTCAATGTGTCGCGAAAACGCGCCTATTCGCGTGCCAACGCCTTGAAGCGGGACTCGGCATGAAAAATGGTTCGTGATCACGTCGTGTCACGAACAGTTCATGGCTTGCCGGATCACTTTTGCACCGCCATTTTGTAGGTGCCGACCAGGCAAATGAAGGCGAGAACTCCGAGCCAGTCATCGGTGTCAACAACTTGCCTTCAGTTTCAGCCTGTTCCCCGGGCAGACCATCTGCCCCCATCCGGCGAATGATCCAAATTCAGGCTTGTTCTTGCCCCTGATTTGGAAAACACTGGTCGTTCGCATTATTGAAACCATCAGGAGTTCACATGTTTACCAAGAAAACAGTTCTGATTGCGGCAGCCGTTGCCACTTTCACGTTTCCGGCAGCCGCCGAGACGCTTCGCTGGGCACGCTCTGGCGACGCTCTGACCCTCGATCCACATGCTCAGAACGAGGGACCAACCCACACCGTGCGTCACCAGATGTACGAACCGCTCATCATTCGTGACACGACCGGCGCTTTTCAGGCGGCGCTTGCCACCGACTGGGCGCCAAGCGCTGATGATCCCAACGTTTGGGTGTTCAATTTGCGCCAGGGCGTCAAGTTCCACGACGGTGCCGATTTCACCGCCGAGGACGTGGTCTTCAGCTTCGAGCGCGCGAAACAGCCGAACTCGGACATGAAGGAACTGATCGGCTCGATCGTGGAAGTGCGAGCTGTCGATGACCACACGGTCGAAATGGTCACGGACGGGCCGAACCCGATCCTGACGTCGAACCTCACCAACCTGTTCATCATGGACAAGGGCTGGACGGAGGCCAATGACACAGTCAATGTCCAGGATTTCGAAGGCGGGGAAATCACCTTCGCCACCACCAACGTCAACGGCACCGGGCCGTACAAGCTGGTCAGCCGCGAGCAGGACGTCAAGACGGTCATGACCCGCAACGACGACTACTGGGGGCGTGATCAATTTCCGATGCACGTGACCGAGATCGTCTACACGCCGATTCAGAACGCCGCGACGCGCGTGGCCGCGCTGCTGTCGGGAGAAATCGACTTCCTCCAGGACATGCCGGTTCAGGATCTCGAGCGTGTCAATGCGGCCGATGGCCTGGTCGTCAAGCAGGCGCCGCAGAACAGGGTGATCTTCTTCGGGATGAACCAGGGCGCCGACGATCTCGCGGCCGACAACATCGACGGCAAAAATCCCCTTGCCGACGTGCGGGTCCGCAAGGCCATGTCGATGGCGATCAATCGTGACGCAATTCGCCAGGTTGTGATGCGCGGGCAGTCACAGCCGGCTGGCATGATCGCGCCGCCATTCGTCAACGGCTGGACGGCCGAGATGGACGCCGAGAGCATGACGGATGTCGAAGCCGCGAAAGCCCTCATGGCGGAAGCCGGTTATGCCGACGGGTTCTCCATCCGACTCGATTGCCCGAACGACCGCTATGTCAACGACGAAGGCATTTGTCAGGCTGCCGTCGGCATGCTGGGGCAAATCGGCATCACGGTGAACCTTGACGCGAAACCGAAGGCTCAGCATTTCCCGCTGATCACCGGCGGCGAGACCGATTTCTACATGCTGGGATGGGGTGTTCCGACATACGACTCGGAGTACATCTTCAACTTCCTCGTGCACGGTCGCGAGAGCGACATCGGATCGTGGAACGGCACCGGGTTCAATGACGATGCCCTGAACGCCATGATCAAGTCTCTCGCTTCGAACACCGATCTGGATGCTCGGAATGCGGACATCGCCAGCATCTGGCGGGTGGTGCAGGATGAAGTGCTCTACATCCCGATTCACCATCAGGTCCTGAATTGGGGCATGGCCGACGGTCTCGGAATCGAGGTCGACCCGGAAGATCAGCCCAAGGTGAAATACATCACCGTGAACTGACGCAACAATGACAGTGACCGGCCGGCGCCGACACGGGCCGGCCGGTCGTCAATCGACCCGGAATTCGCCGCAAGCCATGCATGAAGCGGGTCAATTCAAGCAAGAGAGAAGTGAAAAAATGACTCTGTCGAAACGCGCACTCGCCCTGATTCTCGGGGCCGCAATTGCAGCGCCTGCCGCCGCCAACGAATTCCAATGGGCCGGCAAGACCGATCCGCAGACGATGGACCCGCATGCCGTCAGCTCAGCGCCCGTTCTGGGGTTTTTGAACAATGTCTACGACGGCCTCGTCCGCATGTCGAAGGAGATGAAGCTCGAGCCGTCACTCGCCACAAGCTGGGAGCCGATCGGCGATGGCGAAGGCTGGCGGTTCAATCTCAGGCAAGGAGTCATCTTCCACGATGGCGCTGCCTTCGATGCCGACGACGTGCTGTTCTCCTACGAGCGCGCCTCTGACAAAACCTCGGACGTGCGCAGCTGGTTCTCTCCCGTCACCGACGTGCGGGTGGTCGACCAGTTCACGATCGATTTCTACACGAATATCCCGACCCCGCTGTTTCCGGCGTCCATCGCCAACTGGATGATGATGGATCGCGGCTGGGCCGAGGCCAATGATGCAGCCCGCCCGGACAAGGAAGCCGGTAATTTTGCCACGTTGAACGCCAACGGGACCGGCGCATTCATGTTGCAGGATCGCCAACCGGGCCTGTCCACGACACTGGTGCCCAACGAAAGCTGGTGGGACGAGGCTGAACACAACATCACCAGCGCGACCTTCACGCCAATCCAGAACCCGGCGACCGCCGTTGCAGCGCTTCTGTCGGGCGATGTCGATTTCGTCGAGCCGGTCCCGATTCAGGATGCCGAACGTCTGTCAGCCGATGCAAACGTCAACATCATCCAGGGGATCGAAACCCGAACGATCATGCTCGGATTCGCGCATGAGGCCGAGACCCTGAAATACGGCTCCAGCGCCGGTGAACCCAACCCGTTCCGTGATGTCCGTGTGCGCGAGGCTGTCGCGAAGGCGATCAATGTTGACGCCATCTTGCAGACGATCTGGCGCGGGTCCGCGCAGCCCGCAAGCCAGCTTGTGACCCCGGCGCTGAGCGGTTTCTCGCAGGCAAACGCCAAACGTCCGGCCTTCGACCCCGAAGGCGCGAAGGAGCTTCTGGCGCAGGCTGGATACGCTGACGGTTTCGGTTTCGGCCTCAAGTGTCCGAACGACCGCTATCCGAACGACGAAGCAGTCTGCCAGGCAATCACCGCGATGCTCGCGCAGGTCGGCATCGAGGTCGAACTCGACGCAATGCGCGTCTCGAACTACTGGCCGGAACTTCGTGCCGACAATTTCGACATGTACCTGCTCGGCTGGTCGCCCGGCGGTTCGCTCGACCACGAGCATCCGCTTCGCTTCCTCGCGTCGACTCCAAATTCGGAGAAACGACTGGGGTCGTGGAACTTCGGCGGATATTCGAACGCGCGCCTCGACGAGGTCTTGCCGTCGATCCTGGCAGAGATCGATCCTGAGAAACGGCAGGCGCTGATCGACGAGGTGACCGCGATCTACCAGGGCGAGGTTGCCTATGTGCCGCTCTACGTGCAACCGCTGGTCTGGGGCACGCGCAGCAACATCGAACTGACACAGCGTCCGGACAATTTCTTCATCCTGCGGTGGGTCACGGTCAACTGATCGCTCATATCCAGGGGAGCGGGACAGTGACGGACTCTCGGACGAATTCGTCGCAGTTCCGCCCCCGACCCTGCGCGCTCGTCGCGGAGGCGTAGATGCTGGCCTACATCATCAGACGGGTCGGCCAGGCAATTCTCGTGCTGCTGGTCGTCGGGCTGGTCGCATTCTCGATGTTTCGCTTTGTCGGCGACCCGATCGACAACATGCTGGGGCAGGAGCGAACGATCGAGGACGTGGAACGCCTGCGGACCCAGCTTGGCCTCGATCAACCGTTTCCGGTGCAGTATTTCAAGTTCATCGAAGGAGCCGTGCAGGGCAACTTCGGGGTCAGCTATCGGCAGGGCCGTCCTGTCGCCGAAATTCTCGTGGAACGGGCACCGGCGACGCTCGAACTCGCCGCCGTTTCGGGTGTTCTTGCCATCGTTTTCGGCATCGGGCTTGGCGTCCTGACGGCAATCAGGCGCAACGGAGTCACCGCCAATTTCATCATGGCGGCCTCGCTGATCGGCGTGTCGCTCCCCACATTCCTGATCGGCATTCTGCTGATCTATCTCTTTTCGGTCGAATTGGGGTGGTTGCCCTCCTTCGGGAGGGGAGAGACCGTTCGGCTCGGTGACGGATGGACCACGGGATTCCTGACCGAAAGCGGTCTTCGAGCGCTCATCCTGCCCTCGATCACTCTTGGCCTCTACCAGATGACCCTGATCATGCGGCTGGTGCGTTCGGAAATGCTCGAGGTTCTTCGCCAGGACTACATTCGCTTCGCGCACGCGCGCGGGCTCAAGAATCGCGTGGTGAACTTCCGGCATGCGCTCAAGAACACGATGATTCCTGTTGTCACCGTGATTGGCTTGCAGCTTGGGGCCATCATCGCGTTCGCGATCATCACCGAGACCGTGTTCCAGTGGCCAGGCGTCGGTCTTCTGTTCATCAACGCGATCCAGTTTGTCGACATTCCGGTGATGGCAGCCTACCTGATGCTGATCTCGGTCATGTTCGTGGGCATCAACTTGCTCGTCGACATCCTCTATGTCTTCATCGATCCGCGACTTCGGGTCGACCGGGCGGGAGCGCATTGATGAGCGAGATGCCTGTCCCCGAATTCACGCTGGAATCTGGCGAAAGGAGCCGCTGGGCGCGGTTTCGCGACAGCGATATCTTCTATTCCTTCAAGCGTTCGCCGGTTGCGGTGATCTCCTTGTTGGTCGTCAGCCTCATGGTGCTGTCTTCGGTCTTTGCACCGCTGATCGCTCCGACCAACCCGTTCGATCCTGCGAGCCTGAACCTGATGAACGGGTTCACGCCCCCGATGACGCCGAACGCCTTCACGCAGGAGAGTTTCCTGATGGGCACCGACGACCAGGGGAGGGACGTGTTTTCCACCATCCTCTTCGGCATGCGCATTTCGCTCTTCGTCGGCGCATCCGCAGTGCTGTTCGCGATGGTTCTCGGGATCGTCTTGGGGCTGGTTTCCGGCTATTTCGGCGGCTGGACCGACACCATCATCATGCGCATCGCAGACGTTCAGCTGACCTTTCCCTCCATCCTCGTGGCGATGCTGATCTTCGGGGTCGCAAAGGGCGTCACCCCGGTCGAATACCGCGACCAGATGGCGATCTGGGTGCTGATCATCGCGATCGGCCTGTCTGACTGGGTGCAGTTCGCGCGCGTCGTTCGGGGAACGACGCTGGTCGAGAAGAACAAGGACTACGTCGCGGCCGCGCGGCTGATCGGCCGCAGCCCCTGGGCCATCATGGTCAAGCACATCCTGCCCAATGCCATGTCGCCAGTGCTGGTGATTGCGACCATCTCGCTGGCGCTCGCAATCATCGCGGAGGCGACCCTGTCGTTCCTCGGCGTTGGAGCGCCGCCCACGCAGCCTTCGCTCGGGACGCTGATCAGGATCGGGCAGGGTTTCCTGTTTTCCGGCGAGTGGTGGATCCTGTTCTTCCCTGCCTGCGCCCTGTTGGCGCTCGCGCTGAGCGTGAACCTTCTGGGCGATTGGCTGCGCGATGCATTGAATCCGAGGCTGCGGTGACGACTCCCGTCCTGTCCATTCGTGATCTTTGCGTCGAGATTCCGACCCGCGCCGGGGTCGTGAAACCCGTCGACGGGGTCAGCTACGAAATTTCCGGCGGCGAGATTCTCGGAATTGTCGGCGAGAGCGGGGCTGGGAAGTCGATGGCGGGCAATGCCGTGATCGGCCTCTTGAGTCCGCCGGCCCATGTTTCGGCAGGCGAGATTCACCTCAATGGCCGTCGCATCGATCCCCTGAAAGGCGAAGCGATGCGCAGGCTTCGGGGCAAGGAGATCGGGATGATCTTCCAGGATCCGCTGACTTCGCTCAATCCGCTTCTGACCATCGGCGACCAGCTGGTCGAGACCATGCTGACCCATTTGCCGATCTCGCGTGACGAGGCCGGACGGCGCGCAATCGCGGCGCTTGAAGATGTCGGGATCCCCGGGGCGGCCGAAAGAATCGGAAGCTATCCCCATGAATTTTCAGGCGGAATGCGTCAGCGCGTGGTCATCGCGCTGGCTCTTTGCGCCGAGCCGAGCTTGGTGATCGCCGATGAACCGACAACGGCGCTCGACGTTTCGGTGCAGGCCCAGATCACCGCGTTGCTCAAAAGGCTCTGTCGCGAGCGGGGCACGGCCGTCATGTTGATCACCCACGACATGGGGGTGATCGCCGAAACGGCCGATCGCGTTGCCGTGATGTACGCCGGGCGGCTTGCGGAACTCGGACCGGTTCGGGATGTGCTCGTCGCACCGCAGCATCCCTACACGCACGGGCTCATGGCCTCCACCCCGCTTGCGGCGATGGGCAAGGCGCGGTTGCATCAGATTCCAGGGGCGATGCCGCGCCTGACGATGCTGCCGCAAGGCTGCGCCTTTCACCCCCGCTGCCCTCGCGCCGGAGACAGGTGCGGCCGCGAACCGGTTCCCGTCATGGCCGATGGGCGCGTTGCCTGCTGGTTCCCGATGCTCACGCAGGCCGCGTCTTGAGCGCTTACGTCACCATCAAGAGTTTGACCCGGGTCTTCGACGTCTCGAAGCCGTGGTTGAACCGTTTGCTGGAGAGACGCGGCCGGATGTTGCTCAAGGCGGTCTCGGATGTCGACTTCGAGATCGAGGAGCGCACGACCTACGCGCTCGTGGGCGAAAGTGGGTCCGGAAAGTCGACAATCGGGCGGATGCTGGTCGGGTTGTTGCGGCCGACAGGGGGCATTGTCGAGGTCGAAGGCGTGGATCTCCACACCGAAACCGACCCCGGCAAGATCGCTCGGGTACGGTCCAACATCCAGATGATCTTTCAGGACCCGTACGCATCGCTCAACCCGCGATGGCGCGTGCGCGACATCATTGCCGAACCGGTGGCGTCGCTCGGCGGCGCGACCGACGGATTGGCAGAGCGCCTGCTCGAGCAGGTGGGTCTGCATGCTTTGGATTCGGGGAAATTCCCTCACGAATTCTCGGGCGGCCAGCGACAGCGCATCTGCATCGCGCGCGCCTTGGCGTCAGAGCCGCGACTGATCGTCTGCGACGAACCGACATCAGCACTGGACGTCTCGGTGCAGGCGCAGGTGCTGAATCTGATGAGCGATTTGAAAGAGCAACTGGGTCTGACCTATCTTCTGATCACGCACGATCTGACGGTCGTCAGGCACATGGCCGATCGCATTGGCGTGCTCTACCTCGGACGGTTGATCGAAGAGGCGGATCCGCAGTCCCTGTTCGATCATCCCAAGCATCCCTACACCAGAATGCTGCTGGATGCGGCGCCACGCATGGACGGTTTCGGGCGTGAAGTGGAACCTCCGAAAGGCGAGATCCCCGATCCGATCAACCCGCCAAGCGGTTGTGCCTTCCATCCCCGCTGTCCGCTCGCACAGGAGATTTGCCGGCGCGAACGGCCAGCGAGTCGCCGCCTCGGAACACGCATGGTGGCGTGTCATTTTGCCGAGTGACGACGGCCTCGGGCTTCGCACAAGGGTGCAGATTCGCTGATCGAGGTCGCCCAACCGGGCGCGTCGGTGCCGGCGACGATTGGGTTGGTCGCGTCCATTTCTGCGGCATTGTGGTTGCTCGGGATGCTCAATAGATTGCCGTCGGCACTGCAGCTCGGAGATGCACGCTGGATCAAGGTCCCCGGCTGCTGCGGTGTTTGCGGCAATTGGACGCTTGCCGATGACTGGAATGATGAAAGGCTGACGTCTTGGATACGGACTTGAGTCCATGACCCGCGCACTCGTTTCTGAACTCGCGACTGACGCCAGAACCGCGAAGCTTCCCGCCGCCGTGTCGATCGGCCTGGTGATGACCTTGCTCGTCGTCGCTGTTCAGACCTCGATTGCCAGCATCATCTTTGCGGGCCCGCTCTCTCCGCATGTCGCCCTCGGGACCGGCGCCGCGCTCGCTGGCGCCAGCGCGCTCTGTCTCGTGACCGCCTTGTTCGGCAGCTATCCCGGGACGATATCGCTTCCTCAGTTCCCGGTCGCGGCGGGTCTCGTGGCCATTTCGACCACTCTCGGCATCCGCATGGAGGCAGCTTCCAGCGAAGAGATGGCCGCAACGATGATGGCGATCCTCGTGTGCTCGACCACTGCCACGGGACTGTGCTTTTCGCTCATCGGCTGGTTTCGGCTCTCCAACTTCCTTCGTTTCATGCCCTATCCGCTGGTTGGCGGCTTCCTCGCCGGACTTGGCTGGGTCCTGTCGCTCAGCGGCATCAAGATGGCGAGCGGGATCGGGCTGTCGTGGCATACTCTCCCCCAGTTCATCGAGGCCGACACCCTTTGGAGATGGGGACCGTGCGTCGCATACGCGGTCCTGCTGTTTGCGGTGACGAGGCGATGGTCCCACTACCTGATCGTGCCGGGATCGATCCTTCTCGGCATCGTGCTCTACAGGGTCGCGTTGTTCATGCTCGACATCCCCGATGAGGCGGCGCGGAGCGCGGGAATCCTGTTCGTCGGGCTTTCCGGGGGTTACCACTGGCCTTCGCTCGGACCGGACTTGCTCGCGCAGGTGGATTGGTGGACTGTCGCATCCCAGGTTCCGGGCGTCCTCTCCCTGGTTCTGATCGCATTGATGGCCATTGTCATGAACGGCGGCGCACTCGAATTGGGGACTGGCAGGGACATCGACATGAACCGCGAGTTCCGGGCTGAAGGCGCCGCATGTCTTGTTGCAGGGCTCGGTCCAAGCGTTCCCGGTTGCAACGTCGTTCAGATGTCCCTGTTGAGCCGCGCGGTCAAGGCGGAGACCCGATTCACCGGCATCGTCGTGGCCTGCGGCCTTTTCGGCGTTCTGGTGTTCGGCGGCGGTCTGCTCGGGCTGCTTCCGATGCCCATTCTCGGCGGGCTCGTTCTGTTCATGGGATTTGGCCTGATCCGCGATTGGGTCTTCACGATCCGAAAATCCATTCCAGCCACCGATTATGCAGTCGTCCTGATCGTGTCTGTGGTGATTGGCGGCTTTGGATTCGTGCAAGGCGTCGCCGTTGGACTGGTGATTGCCGTCGTGATTTTCGTGGTGCACTTCAGCCATGTCGACGTGATCGGCACGTCGTTTGCAGGCAGCGATCGGCACAGCACGCGGCGTCGATCTGCCGTGCACCGCGCCCTGCTTCGGGAGCAGGGTCGCAGGGTTCGGGTCTATCGGCTCAAGGGATTTGTCATTTTCGGCAACGTGTCTCCGTTGGGAGAGCGCGTGAATGACGCCTTGCGTCAGAAGCCGTCGCCCTTGTGCCTGGTTCTCGATTTCACGGGGGTCTCCGGGTTCGATGTCTCGGCGGCCAATGTCATTTCCCGCTGCATTCGAGCGGCATCCGCTCAGGGCACCCAGGTGGTGATCAGCTCCATATCCGGACGGGCGAGGGGAATCGTCGAACGCATCCTCGGCGAGGACGAATGGGAACGTCTCGTGTTCACCGACGAACTCGACAGCGCCCTCGAGCATTGCGAGGATCTTGTCATCGCGGAGTGGAACGAGAGCCACGCTGACAAGGAACAGGAACGCGATGCCCTGTTTTCGTCCTCGATCAACGAGGCAATGCGGCAAGTGGAAACCCATGCGCGCTTTGAAGACCTGGTCGACCGGCTGAAACCTCGTTTGCGGGAGTGCCGGTTTGCCGCAGGAGAGGTCATCGTGGCACAGGGAGAGATGGGCGAAGGCATGCACCTGTTCGTCGAAGGCCGCGCAACCGCCAAAATGGCCGAGACGGGTGTCCGAGTCGATGAATTCGGTCCCGGGGACATCCTGATGCCGCAATCGTCGATCGGTCCCTGCACGGCGCCGATCACCGTTGTTGCATCTGAACAGTGTCGGACCCTCGTCATGAACCCCGAGGCAAGATTGTCGCTTGAGCGTGACCACCCCAAACTTGCGCTGGAGCTCGACAGATACGTCATCGAGGGCATCGCCAAGCAGACTGACGGACAGTCCCTGCGTGAACGCATCGAGCAACACGACTCGGAACAGGACGTGTCAGTGGGCTGATGCGCCGCTGCCGGGACGTGACCGGTCGGGGAGCACTTATCGCCTTGTTGGCAGATTGGCTGTTGACGTTCGCCACGCGAGACCGTGTCCCAAGTGTGACTGCGGGTTGAATGCGGGCTCAAACGCACTAGATAGACGATGCGAATTTCCGCGAATTTCTTCCAACATGCTTGATATGAGGAACGGGCAATGACACGACACTCCAAGATTTCCATAGGTGATTCCGACATCTTTGTTCTGGAAGACGGTGGCACCGAATTTGACAACGAGGTGTTCCCCGCCGTCGATCCAGACAGGATCGACTCGATACTGTCTGACAATGGCGCGTCAGCGATCGAAACCAGTTTCAATGCGTTCCTCGTCCGTCAGGGCGACGCAAACGTGCTCGTCGATTGCGGGGCGGCAGACGTGTTCGGCGACGCCGCCGGTCACATCCACGACGTGCTGAAGGACATTGGAGTCACTGCAAGCGACATTTCGCATCTGGTGCTCACGCATTTGCATCCCGACCACATCGCGGGTGCGATCGATGGTGACGGCAACGTCGTCTTTGGAAACGCGGAGGTCTTCATTCCCGAAAATGAACACGCATACTGGGTCGACGACAGCAATTTTGCCAATGCCGAAGGCATGGCGGCCGATTGGCGAGGCGTGGCGCTGTCGGTGCTGGATGCCTACAAGGACAGGACGACACTGGTTGCTGCCAATGCCGATCTGGCGGGAGGCGTGACGCTGGTTGACATGCCGGGCCACACGCCGGGTCACGTCGGTTTTCGCGTGGACTCGGGTTCCGACAGCTTCATCAACATTTGCGATGCACTGCACGCCCAGGTCCTGCAGTTCGCCGACCCGACCATCTGTGCGGCATTTGATGTTGACCCCGATGGCGCGATCCAGACCCGCAAGAAAGTGCTCGACATGATCGCTGCCGATCGATTGCCGTTCAGCGGCGGGCACATTCTGGGCGCTGGAATCCATCACCTCGAGCGGTCAGGATCGGGATACCGTCTTGCGTGATCCTCGTCTCGCGGAGCGCTGGATCGACTGATCCCGTTCATTGCCCGAGCGCGATAATGGTCGCTGTTCGTTTGCACAGAGGGCGAAGCCGTCGCGGCATCGTTGCGCCTCAAAGGCGCCGGGTAGCGGTTGACTCGTGGCGGCGTCGGTGCGAGCGGTGAGTCGAGGACCGCACGCCGATAGACTGGGAGGAGTGCCATCCCGTGAACAGTTGGCATGATCTGAGCGAGCTGGCGCTGAAATCTGCCGTTTCGGCTGGAGCTGATGCGGCCGAGGCATTGGTCAATGCGGGCCAGAGCGTCTCGGTCGATGTCAGGCATGGAAAGCTGGAACAGGCCGATCGCTCCGAAGGCACCGAAGTGGGGCTGCGCGTGCTGGTCGGTTGTCGACAGGCGGTGGTGTCCGGCTCTGACACGTCGGCCAGCGCCATCGACGAGATGGCCCGGCGGGCCGTGGCCATGGCGCGCGAAGCGCCGGAAGATCCGACCTGCGGTCTTGCGGACCCGAGCCAGTTGGCCTCCCCGGACGATCGTGACGATCTCGACATGGTCAGCGGGGAGCAGCCTCCGTCGCCCGAAGACTTGCAGGCATGGGCACTCGAGGCTGAAGCCGCAGCCAGCGCGGTCGATGGCGTTGCGATGATCGACGCTGCCGGTGCGACCTGGAGTTCAGGCGAGAGCATCGTTGCCGCGACCAATGGATTTTGCGGAACGCGCGCCCAGACCTCGTACTCGCTTGGTTGTGTCGCGATTTCGGGCGCAGGCCAGGACATGGAGCGCGAATCCTGCTTCGAGCGACGCAGTCACCGCGAGGATCTGCCGGATCCCGACGAGGTGGGTCGAACTGCCGGCGAGCGTGCCGCCGCACGCGCAGGGTCCAGAAAACCCGCATCCGGAGTGTTTCCGGTCCTGTTCGACGAACGAGTCTCCAGCTCCCTCGTTGGCCATATCCTTGCAGCAATCAACGGGACAGCGATCGTGAGGAACACGAGCTGGTTGCTCGATGCCCTGGACACGGCAATCCTGCCATCGGATCTCTCGATCGTCGAGCGGCCGCATCGGCCGCGGATCTTTGGTTCGAAACGGTTCGATGCGGAGGGTCTTCCGACCCGCGAACGCAGGATCGTGGATGCAGGCGTGCTCAAGGGCTGGGTCCTCGATCTCGGAACCGCGAGGCGACTTGGCCGCGAAAGCACGGCGAATGCGTCACGGGGTGTTGGCGGGCCGCCGGCGCCATCAGCAGGCAACATCGTTCTGGAAGGCGTGCAGCATTCACGATCTTCGTTGCTGGAGCGAATGGGAACCGGCCTTCTCGTGACGTCATTGATGGGACGCGCGATCAATCCAACCACGGGAGACTACTCGCGCGGGGCATCGGGATTCTGGGTCGAGAACGGCGAGGTGACCTTTCCCGTCCATGAATGCACGATCGCGGGCAACCTGCGCCAGATGCTTCTCACCCTCGAGGCTGCGGACGATGCGCGATCGCATCGACCGGATCTGGTGCCGAGCCTGCTGGTCGACGGCATGACAATTGCGGGCGACTGACGCGACAAGCAACACGCCCTTGCGTTGAAGTGCGCGGCAAGTGAGACGACTTGCAAATCGGCCTCTGTCGCGCCGGCCTGGAAGGCTCGAACTGCTTGAGGATACCGCGGAGCTGCAGGCCCGGCACCGTGGGGACAGACAGCGGACTTGCGACATCTGGTTGGATTTGAGCCCGGAATGTGTCAGTCAAGTCATGGCGAAATCCGATTTGCGAATGCGCCGGGGTCCAGTGATCATGCCAAATGATCGAAAACGAAGCATCAGTCGGGGAGAAAGAGATGGCGCGCCGCTTGCATCTCGTGTTCGGGGGAGAACTGACGGACCCGGAACGCATGGTTTTTCGAGATCTTGATGACATCGACATCGTTGGCATATTTCCGGATTATGAATCCGCTTGCGACGCATGGCGCAGCCGTGCCCAGCAGACGGTCGACAACGCGCGCATGCGGTATTTCATCGCCGACCTTCACCGCCTGCGTGAAGACGTCGATGATGTCTCGGAGGACTCCGAGCAATCCGATTGACGGCACGCGACACGGTCGTGACCGAGTCTGTCAGGCTTGGGCTTGTCGCGAGCGCGTCGCAAAGGTGCACGACGCCGGCTGTCAGCGCTTGAGTGGGTTCAATCCCGTTTTCGTGAATCGGTCTCCGCGTTCATTTCAGCGGCCGCGTCTCGGGCCACCTTGCATGTTCCGATGCCAAGCCTGAAACCGCCCAGGTTCTGGTTCAACCCGCCGACAAATCCGGGCTGGATTTCGGCGGCGACCACTCCGCTCAGCGTCATTTGGCGTTCTGCAACAAGGCGTCGTCTCCGCTCCGGACGGCGGGCGACCCTTGGCGTGCCGGTGATCTGCGTCGGAAACGTCAGTGTCGGGGGCAGCGGCAAAACGCCGACCGTGATCGAGATCGTTTCGCGGCTGATTGCCAGGGGCGAGCGCCCGCATGTTCTGTCCAAAGGGTACGGAGGGACATCAGTCGGGCCGGTGATGGTCGATCCTTCCGTTCACGAAGCCGGTCACGTTGGCGACGAGCCATTGCTTCATTCTGCCTTCGCGCCGACCTGGGTCGCGCGGGACCGTCTGAAAGGGGGGCAGACAGCTGTTGCAGTCGGCGCCACGGCGATTGTCATGGACGACGGATTCCAGAATTCCGACCTCTGGCACGATCTTTCCGTGATTGTCGTCAATGCCAAAACGGGCTTTGGAAATGGCCGCGTGGTTCCTGCCGGCCCGTTGAGGGAAACCGTCGAGGACGCTCTGGCACGAGCCGACCTGGTTGTCTCGATCGGATCCAATGACGAACATGAAGCGCTGTTGACGCAGTGGCCGGCGCTGCAAGAGGTTCCGTGTGTGCGGGCAAGACTGGAGGTCCTGCCCACGGGCATGGACTGGGAAGGGCAAAGAGTGATGGCCTTTGCTGGAATCGCTCACCCAGAGCGCTTCTACGCAACGCTTGGCGAGCTCGGCGCAGATGTTGCGGGAACCAGGAGCTTTGCGGACCATCAGGCCTATGGTCCGGGCATCTTGAGGCGGCTGGAGCGCGACGCAGCCAGGCTTGATGCGCAACTCGTGACCACGGAAAAGGATTCGGTTCGCCTGCCGCCTCAATATCGCACGCGAGTCCTGAGCGTGCCGATCAGGCTGGTCATGCAGGATCCATCGACGCTCGACGAAAAACTCGGCGAGATCCAGGAGCCTGACCAACAAGGAATGCCTTGAACGCAATCTCCGCGATCCCGATCGGTTGATCAACTGCTCACGGCATGGGCGCGCGCCGCACTCGCGATTCAGGCCGGCTCATGGTCAATTGCCAAGCTCGTCATTGATCAAACGACGCAACTCGCTGTAGCCCAGGTTTCCGTGATTGACCCCGTTGATGACGATTGAGGGTGTCCCTTCCACGTCATCTGCCTTCATTTCGGATTCCGACTTCTTGATCATTGCCAGGGCAAAATCGCGATCTTGCATGCACTCGGCGATCGTCGCGCGGCTCATGCCTGCAAGGCTCCCGATGCGTATGAGCCGCTCGGCCACTTTGGCCGGGTCTTTCTCACGCGACCAGTCGTCCTGCCGCTTGAGAAGCAGGTCGACCACGGCAAAGTAGCGCGACGGTTCCGCGCAACGCGCCAGAATTGCCGCCCAGAGACCGGAGCGATCGAAATACACCTCCCTGAACACGAAGCGTATCTTTCCGGTATCGATGAACTCCGCCTTCAGATATGGATAGACGACCTCATGGAACCTTGCGCAGTGCGGGCAGGTCAGGGAGGCATACTCTCGAACCTCGACCTTGGCGTCTTCTGCGCCCAGCCACATTTCCTGCACGTCGATTCCTGCTGAATCCTGCGCTTGCAACGGGCCTTGCCAAACAAACCCTGCGGCAAGGGAAGCCAGCATGGCGAGTGTCGCGCGTCGAGGCAGTTGCATCGCTGTGTCGGGCCGTCTGTCAATCATGTCGTGATCCTTTTTTCTCGGAGTGATCAGGTTGGTCGTCGTGATCCTGTGTGTAGACGTGTTCACCAAGAGCCGTCATGGCTCGCCTCAGATCGTCATCCTCGAGGTCATCGATCGCGCGTTGAACATCTGTGGGCAGAGGTTCGGGCGTCGGGTTTCCACCGTCGTCACTGTCGTGGTCTCGCCGGACCGGGATGCCGGGGTAGGTCGAGGAGGTCTGGGTCAGCGTGATCCGCGCAATTGCCGTGTAACCGTAGTATGCATTGATTCGGCGCATGATTTCGGGCGTGTGCATCTGAAGAATCGGTGCAACGGCGCCATTGACCTGGACGGTCAGCGTGCCGCCAAGCCCTTTGCGTGAATGGCTCACCTTGATCGGCAAGGTGACGGCCGCAAAGTTCTTGCCGACGATCTCTTGCCAGTGCGTGATCAGACGCATCTCGGCAAAGCCGCGCTTTCCAAAATACGTCCTGAACTGGTTTCTGAGCACATCGGCGATCCTGACGGAACCGCTCCGCCATTGTCTTTGCGACTGGACCGCGTCTTTTGCGCTCATCCGACTCGACTCTTTTTGAGATGACATGTCATCACGTTCCGAACGAAAACTGGTTCTGCCACAGAGGTTGCAGGGGAGACAATCAAGGTTGTGTGATCTCGACGGGTTCTCGACAAGTTTGCTGGCGTGGTACGACATCAACGCCCGTGTCATGCCATGGCGGGTCGGTCCGGCAGATCGAGCGATCGGGGTGCGCCCGGATCCGTACCACGTCTGGCTGTCCGAGGTCATGCTGCAGCAAACGACAGTCGCGGTCGCCGCGAAATACTTCGAACGGTTCGTGTCCCGCTGGCCGCGCGTCGAGGATCTCGCATCGGCCGACGGCGAGGACGTCATGGAAGCCTGGGCGGGACTTGGCTACTACGCCAGGGCCCGCAATCTGGTGAAGACAGCCAAAATCGTGGCGTTCGAGCGCGGAGGCAGATTCCCTCAGGATGAGGCAGGCCTCAGGACATTGCCCGGGGTTGGCCCCTACACGGCTGCAGCGATTGCTGCGATCGCCTTCGACAAGCCGGCCGCAGTCGTGGACGGCAATGTCAAACGGGTTCTTTCCCGCCTTGGCGGCATGCTCGAAATCCCGCCAAATCCTTCTGACATCTGGAAAAAGGCGAAAGCCATGACTCCGCAGGTCCGTTCGGGAGACTATGCGCAGGCCATCATGGACCTCGGAGCCACGGTCTGCAGGCCCCGCGCACCGCGTTGCGATATCTGTCCCTGGATGAGCGAATGCAAGGCATTCGCCAGCGGTCAACCCGAAAGGCACGGTTCGCGGAGGCGAGCACGTCGCGGTCCGGAGCGGAATGGGGTGGCATTCGTGGCAGTTCGCGAGGACGGAGCGGTCCTCCTGGAGCGACGTCCGTCCAGCGGTTTGCTTGGCGGGACTCTCGGCTGGCCGGGCAGTTCCTGGGTTGATGCCGGGGTCACGCGCGCACCGCCCGTTCCGCCCTGTTCGGCGCGATGGCAGGCCATTGAGGGCGCTGTTCATCACAGCTTCACCCATTTCGATCTGCGTGTGCAGGTGCTAAAGGCCAACGTGCCAATGGGCTGCAATCCCGAACGCGGTTTCTTCGTCGCGAGCGACGAATTCAGCGCAGCGAAACTGCCAACGGTCATGCGAAAGATCTGGGAACTGGCCGACAGGTCCGATGGACTGCGTGAAACGGAACTCTCGTCTGAAGCCGGCGAAAGAGACGACTTCGTGCCTGCCATAGCGGATGACCAGAAGGAGTGCGCGACATCGTGACGATCGAAACGCAACAGGACGATTTTCCGCCGTCATCGGACCAGTCGCTTCCGTCGGGCGGGTTTTCGCCGCTGAAGGGTGTTCGCGTGGTCGAGCTCAGTCACATGATATTCGGACCTGCCTGCGGGATGTTCCTCGCGTTTCTCGGGGCCGAGGTCATCAAGGTCGAACCGGTCGGCGGCGACAAGACCCGTCAACTGACCGGCATGGGCGCATCTTTCTTTGCACTGTTCAACCGGGGCAAGAAATCCGTCGTTCTCGATCTTCATCGAGAGGAGGGCCGCGAGGCCCTCGATCGTCTGTTGGCATCAGCCGACATTCTCGTCGAGAACTTCCGTGATGGAACTCTTGCCGGAATGGGACTGGAACTGTCTGGGGTACGCGCCAGGTTTCCGGAGCTGATCACGGTTTCCTGCAAGGGGTTTCTGGACGGACCCTATTCCGATCGGCCAGCGTTGGACGAAACGGTGCAGATGATGACGGGACTTGCCCACATGACCGGTCCAACCGGAATGCCGCTTCGTGTCGGGTCGTCTGCCAATGACATCATGGCAGGCCTTGCTGGCGCCTATTCGGCGGTTGCCGCATTGCGGGAGAGGGAGACATCGGGTGCTGGCCGCGAGATTCGCGTCGGGTTGTTCGAGAACAGCCTTTTGCTTGTTGCACAGCACATGGTTCAGTTTGCGCTGACAGGACGCGAACCCGCACCGATGCCGGAACGCGAGTTCACGTGGCCGGTCTATGACATCTTCGTCACGCGGGACGACCGGAAGCTGTTCATCGGCGCCGTGACCTCGGGACACTGGATCGCCTTGTGCAAGTTGCTCGGATTGGAGAGGTTTCTCGAGGATCCTGCAATTGAAGACCGGATGGATCAGATCAATGCCCGCGAGTGGACAATTCCGGAGTTTCGGGCGGCGGTTGCTGAGTGGTCGTCGTCGGATCTCATGCGGGAACTCGAAAGCCGGATGATCCCGTTTGCACCGGTAACCACGCCAGCCGAGATGTATGACGACCCGCAGGCAATCCCCAGCCTCGTCGAGAGCTTGCACGCGGACGGGACGACAATTCGCGCGCCGGGTTTCCCGGTTCAGATCGATCGCGGCAGAGTGGTTCCGCCGATGGACATTCCGGGTCTCGGTGTCGACGGTGCCGAAATCCTTGCGGGTCTCGGGATTGATGCCGATGCCGCGCGTCGCGCCAGCGGATCGGACAGCGGGTGACAGTGATGGAGGCATCGACGCTCTATCCGGCAAACCGCATCACGCTGAGGGAGCTTGGTCTGCGTGACGGTCTTCAGATGACCTCGTCCTGGCTGGACACGGCATCAAAGATCGAATGGATCGACAAGGTCAGCTCTGCGGGCGTCAAGAACATCGAGGTTGGCTCGTTTCTGCCAAAGTCCCGTTTCCCGAGGTTCGCTGACGTTCGCCAACTGGTTGACCACGTCGAACAAATCCCCGGCGTGTCCTCATCTGTCTTGACGCTGAACGAACGCGCGATCGACGACGCGCTTGCCACGGCCGTGTCGGAAATGGTTGTCGTCGTGTCCGCAACGCAGGCGCACAGTCGTTCCAACGTGAACCGGTCTCAAGAGGCAGCGATCGAATTGTTGCGTTACGCGCGGACTGGTCGGCGGCCGGTGGAATCGGGGGCGAGTCCAATCATCACGGCGGCCATATCTGTTGCGTTTGGCTGTCCTTTTGAAGGCAAGGTCGAGCCGGATGCAGTTCTGCGCGTGGTCGATCGTTGTCTCGAAGCCGGAGCCGAGGTCGTTTCGCTGGCCGACACCGTGGGCGTTGCCGGTCCCCGGCAGGTTTCCGAACTGCTGTCGCTCGTCATGCCACGGCTTGGCGATGTTCCTGTCGTGATCCATCTGCATGACACACGAGGGACTGGAATTGCCAATGCCCAGGCTGCGCTTGATGCGGGTGTCCGTGTGCTTGACGGGACAATCGGCGGACTCGGCGGGTGTCCGTTTGCGCCCGGGGCGACCGGCAATGTCGTTTTCGAGGATCTTGTCTATCTGTGCGAGAGATCAGGGTTCCCGACGGGTATCGATCTCGGTCAGTTGCTCGAGACACGCAAGATTCTTGAACGCGACATGCCAGACGAAGCCCTCTTCGGTACTCTTGCACGGGCCGGAACACCGGAACCCATTCCATGGCAAGCCTGATCGCGATGACCGCAAAGCGACTCAGTGGCAGGATTTTCCCAGCGCCTTGAGGCGCCAATAGTTGTAAGGGAGCGGGGTCACGAAGCCGGCGGCCAGCATGATCGGAACGACCCACCAAGTCAGCTTGGCGCCTCCGGTCAGCCACCAGTCGACCGCGTTCATGACGGTCTCCATTGCAATCATCGAGATGAAGGACATGCCGATCGCGGTTCGAAATGCATTCCGCAACTCCATCTGCCGCGACAGGATAAAGGTCTCGAGCGCGATCGAAGTCAACAGGCCATTCATGACGGCAAGTGTCATGATCGCCAAGGTTGGCCAAGGAATTCCGGTAAACTGAAAAAAGGCGATCGTGCCGAAATCGCCGATGGCACATCCGAGCAGGCACCACGCCGTGTTTTTTGATGCACGGATCCAAGTGTGGCGGCAAAGCCAATCGATCGTTGCAGCCTGTGTGATCGTGGTCACTTGTCGACCTCCTGACCCTTGATTTGTCCCTGGGAGACAAATAGGGCTTCCAGTAACTGGAAGGTCAAGGAGTCGGCCATGAACATTTCTGCCGCAGCAAAAGCGGCCCATCTGACGGTCAAGACGGTGCGTTACTATGCCGATATCGGCCTGGTTCCCGCGCCGTATCGCTCGGTGACCGGTTATCGAGTCTATGACATGGTTGCCTTGCAAAAACTGATCTTCGTGCGTCGTTCGCGAGAGTTCGGTTTTTCGATCGAGGAATGCAGGGAACTTCTGGGCCTTTATGAGAATCAGCACCGTTCAAGCTCGGATGTGAAGCGAATCGCCTCGAAAAAGCTGTCCGAGATCAAGGCCAAGCAACGGGAGTTGCAATCGCTGCATGACGAGCTCGCTTACCTCGTGGATGCCTGCAAGGGCAACGATCGCCCGGACTGTCCGATCATCGACAGGTTGGGCCAGTCGACCACGGACGCGTGACGTCACGCAAAATTGGGAAAGACGGTGCTTGTGATGTCTCGGACGTGCGGCGGACGTGAGAGTGTTCCGGAAAATGCACGATGTGGTCGGCGCTGGCCACATGAATACGAGTCGGACGATTCAATTCTCCGACGAAACAAGGTTGGAAACAGGGCGAAACGATCGTCGGTGATGGCGCGTAATGCCGTGCTGTGACAGCGCCGTGAGGTGAAGCCTGGTCGGATATCCCGCATTCCGGTCCCAGCCGTAGTGCGGATGCTCGATCGAAAGGAACCGCATGTAGCGGTCGCGAACCACTTTCGCCACGATTGATGCAGCGGCGATGCATGGACAGCGAGAATCCCCGCGAATGATCGCCTGTGCTGGCACCTCAAGCCCCGGCGGAATGTCGCGACCGTCAACCAGCGCGAGCTCGGGACGCGATTCAAGATTCTCGATGGCAATGCGCATCGCGAGCAGGGATGCCGCACGGATGTTGATCCTGTCGATCGTGGTCACATCGACGCTTGCAATTGAACATGTGAACGCCGCGAGAATCTGCGGATAGAGGATTTCGCGCTTCCGGTGCGACAGCGTTTTCGAGTCAGCGATGCCTCCCGGGATGTCGTTTCCGTTCGGAATTGCCGCTGCGGCCACGACAGGACCGGCGATCGGGCCTCGCCCGACTTCGTCGACACCTGCGATCAGCATGCCTTTACGTTCCGTCCGACTGTGTGCCTGCTCACCGGTCACGAAGAGGATTCACGGGTTCCCACGAACTGCGTTGACAAAGCTTGCGAGCAGTTCGGAATCGAGAGCGCCTGTCGGCCTGAGGCCTGAACAGATGTCCACCCCGTAAGGCTGGGTCATGCGGATTGCCCGCCCTACATTGCCTGGCGTCAACCCGCCGGCCAGCCACACTGGAATCGGGCTATGTTGGATGATTCGTGCAGACTCCGACCAATCGTGGACCCGGCCGGTTCCGCCGAGTTCTCGATTCTCGATCGCGTCGGGGTTCCCGCTGTCCAGAAGGAGCATGTCCGAATGGGGCACGGCCTCGTCAAGCGCTTCCGAGAAAATGCCTTTTTTGACGTGGACGACCTGAATCACGGTCAGACCAGGGAAGGTTTCCTTGAGACGGCTCCGAGTATCGGGGTCGACACGGTCCACGAGTTGCAGCGCGCCCGGTCGGCACAGGGCCACATGTTCATGGAGCGCTTCGAACGAAATCCTGCTGCTCAACAGAACCGACATGGCCCCCGGCACCGCCCTGGCCACCTCTTGGATCTTTTTATCTGCAATGGGGCCAGGGCCGGACGGCATGCTTGCGACCAGGCCGATGGCATCGGCACCTGCGTCAATGGCCTGTTTCGCTTCGCGAATCGACTGAATGCAGCAGATCTTGATTCGGGTCGTCATCGCCGTGATTGAATTGCTGTCAGGCATCATCGCAGTTTGGATTCGAGTTGGCGACCCCGAGTGGATTCGAACCACTGACCTACCGCTTAGGAGGCGGTCGCTCTATCCTGCTGAGCTACGGGGCCGTCATTGCCTTGATCGTTGTCAAGTCGAATCGCTGATCCACCACGCGTGTTTCGCAATTGTCACTCCCGAACGGAATCGACCCTGGAGAAAAGCATGACCGTGCAATTCGCGATCGACAGAATGACATCTTTTCCATCCCTCTAACCGGTCATTGCCGTGAGGCCAAGGCACTCCGTGTGGTCGACATGATCAGGCAAAACGCTCAAAACGAGGTTCAGCCTCGGGAATGGAATTGGTCAGTGAGGCACCGATCAAAATGGCAGGTCCATGAGTTCCCCGTGTCGTTCGGATCACCATTACTCAGGAGAGTCGTCGCTGACATGACCCAAAGAAAAGAACGACTTCTTGATCACAAGCACGGGGGCGGTGTCCCCGGATACCGCCCGGCTGTCCGATGCGTCGTCTGAGGGAGGCCGTCGTCGACAGCGGGCTGGCCAGGGATGATGCCCTTTGGTCTGCCATGCCGGGCGGCCGGACCAGCGAGGTGTGGCGGGTCCGTTCTGGAAGTGACGATCTCGTCTGCAGGTACCGGTTTGAAAGCCGCGACAACCCGCTATTCCCTAGTCTGCCCGCAGACGAAACCCGATGTCTTGAATGGCTGGCTGGCACCGGGCTGGCACCGGAACTGCTTGGTACTGTCGAGGTTGATGGTGGAGTCGCTCTGATCTGCGAGTATGTCCACGGCGAACCCTGGAACCTGTCGGGTTCGATGGCGAACAGGGAAAGGCAGATTGGCGAAGTTGCGCGTTTCCTCGACCAGGTTCATGCTTTGCGACCATTCCCCGGTGCAGAGGCGCGACCCTCGGGGAGTTCCGAACTCCGGCAGCATTCCCGCGACATGCTCTCGACGTGCAGCGGGGAGCTGGTTGTCCGCATTCGACAGTCCGAACCCCGATGCGATGTCGTTTCGGATGGCGACCAGACTCTCACGCATGGCGATGTCGTGCCCGGCAACCTGATCCGTGCGCGTGATCGACTCGTTCTGATCGATTGGCAGTGCCCGGGATTCGGCGACCCTGCGGATGACATTGCGTGTTTCCTGTCTCCAGGCATGCAGATGACCAACGGCGGAGCCATCATTGATCCCCACCTGGTCGAGACGTTCCTCGATGCCTACCCTTGCAAGAAGACGATCGACAGATACCGTCAACTGCGCCCGCTCTTCGGCTGGCGCATGGCAGCCTACTGCCTGTGGCGGATCCAGCACGGGGGCGGCGATCATCGGGAATACCAACAGGCGATGGAGGCAGAAATCGCCGCCATCGCATGAGTTGGCAGGCGATGCACGGCTGTCACGGTGGTGATCATCCGGGATCCGGTTGTCGCTCGTATCGACGCATGGGGACCGCGAGGAGCCAGTCCGAGCGCTGCGACCAAGCTAGAACGTCGCGGCGACCTGTCGCCGATGATGAGAAGTCGGACGGCCCCGATTGGTCCGTGATCGTCAGATCAGATCAGCCATGAGCATCACCGAAACGGTGACAAAGACCCCGATCAGGAACCAGACCAGGTTGGATTTCTTCCGTGGCTTCGCATACTGATCATCGTGCGATCCTTCGCTCGCCCGATTGAGACTGTCTTCGATCAGTTGCGGGACTCGCGGACCGAATCGGGCGATGGTTTCGAGTGTTCTTGCGGCATCGCGAATGATCGCCTTGGGACCGACATTGTCCTTGATGTACTGTTCAACGACCGGCTGGGCAGCTTCCCACATGTTCAGATGCGGGTTGAGCGAGCGAGCAACCCCTTCGACCACGACCATGGTCTTTTGCAGCAACAGCAACTCGGTCCGCGTTTCCATCCCGAATCTCTCTGTCACGTCGAACAGATGGCGAAGCAAGGGACCCATGGAAATGTGCGTGGCATCCTGCCCGAAGATCGGCTCTCCCACCGAACGCAAGGCTTGGGAGAAGGCCTTCATGTCCTGGTTGCGCGGAACATAGCCGGCCTCGAAGTGCACTCTTGCCACCCGATCGTAGTCACGTTGAATGAATCCGTACAGGATCTCCGCATAGACACGGCGTGTATAGTCGTCGATCCGGCCCGTGATTCCAAAATCGATTGCCAGCAGAGACCCTTCCGGGGTGATCATCAGGTTGCCCTGGTGGAGATCGGCATGAAAGAATCCGTCGCGAAGCGCGTGACGAATGAAGCTCTGGATCAGGCGCGTCGCAATGGCGTCGAGATCCACTCCATGTTCGCCGAGGGCTGCCGGGTCACTGAGGGGGACTCCAACCGCCCAGCCGATCGTCAACACACGTTTTGCCGAGAGCTCCCACACGAGAGAGGGAACCGAGAATCCCTCGTCATCCGCCGTATTGACCGCGAATTCGGAGATTGCCGACGCTTCCATGCGCAGATCGATTTCCGCGAGCGTGTTCTTTTCAAAGTGAGCGATCACGGCAGTGGGATGCAATCGACGCGTGGCAGGCACGAGGAACTCGATGAATCTTGCCGTAAGGTACAGCGCGTCGATATCGCGTTGGACGACGCGTTCGATTCCGGGGCGCAGAATCTTGACGGCGACCTCCTCGCCCGAGGATCGCAGGCGGGCTCGATGGACCTGCGCGATCGAGGCCGCAGCAACCGGGTCGCTGAACTCGGTGAACAGATCGTCCACATCGGTGCCGAGTTCGATCTTGATGATTCGTTTGGCATCCTCGTTCGAGAACGGAGGAAGCTTGTCGAGCAGGATTCTCAAATCAGCCGACAAGTCGGTGCCGACGAGGTCAGGTCGCGTCGACAGATTCTGCCCCAGCTTGATGTAGACTGGACCAAGTGCCGTCAGGGCACGCGGCACGGGCGGAAGATCGGACTCTCCCTTGAGGCCAAGCCACGAGAACGGCCAGACCATGGCTCTCAAGACGATGCGAAACGAAAGCGGAGCGTTGAGCTTTTCCAGCACGTCCGACATCGCGCCGGTGCGTTCGAATGTCGCCCCCGCGCGCACCAACCTGAAAAGATTGTGAGGTCCCCGCATCGATCAGGTTTTCCACCCGGAGTGAATCGCGACGACTCCCATGGTCAGGTTGCGATAAGCCACGCGCTGGAAGCCGCACTCGCGCATCAATTCGGCAAAGCACTCCTGGTCCGGAAAACGGCGAATGCTCTCGACAAGATACTGGTAGCTGGGTCGGTCGTTGGCGATCATCGATCCAAGCCAGGGAATCACCTCGAAGGAATAGAGATCGTAGATCCGGCGAAGAATCGGAACAGGCACCTGGCTGAACTCGAGCACGAGCAATCGGCCGCCAAAGCGAAGGACGCGATGCGCTTCCTTCAAGGCTTCATCCCGTGCTTCGACGTTGCGGATTCCGAAAGCCATGGTGCAGGCATCGAAGCTGCACGGCTCGAACGGCAGTCGGGTCGCATCGCCATTGACCCAGGAGATCCGGTCGCCAACCGCCGTCTTCCGGGCCCTTTCCCGACCCATCTCGAGCATGCCTTCGGTCATGTCGAGCACGGTGGCACGGGTGTCCGGCGCACGCGAAACGAAGCGAGTGGCGACATCTCCCGTCCCGCCGGCGATGTCGAGAAGTTCCTGGCCAGGCCGTGGTGCCAACCAGTTGATCATGACGTCCTTCCACAGCCTGTGGATGCCAAGGGACATCACGTCGTTCATCACGTCATAGCGCGACGAAACGCTCGAAAAGACTTCCCGCACCAATCCGGGTTTTTCGCTTCGAGCGACGGTCTGGAAACCGAAGTCCGTCGTTTGTTCCGTTTGTGCCAACTGTCCAGGGTCCTCACCTAATGCCCGCGGGAGGTGGCTTTGCCACGACTCCTCATTATAGAGGAATGCGCCCGAACAAAACGTGAGAACAGGAGATCGTCGGCATTGCCTGAACTTCCGGAAGTCGAGACGATTTGCAGGGGACTCGAAAAGGCGCTTGTCGGACGGAAGATCGTCGAGGTGTCGGTTCGCCGGCCTGACCTGCGTCGTCCGTTGCAGCCCGATCTGGAGCAGCGGTTGACCGGTGCACGGGTTGATCGCCTGCATCGACGATCGAAGTACATCCTGTGTGCCTTGTCGAGCGACGAGACACTGATGATTCATCTCGGCATGTCGGGACGAATACGCATCGACGAGGGCGCGGACAATCCGCCGCGGGACGGCGGTGATCGCGGGCCAGTCCATGGCAAGCATGACCACGTCATCATGCGGTTGGAGGATGGCAATGTCGTGACCTACACGGATCACAGGCGTTTCGGAATGATCGAACTGATTCCCTCAGATGCCCTCGATCTTCATCCGTCGCTTGCAACGCTTGGTCCTGAACCTTTCGGCAATGAGTTCTCGGCTGGATACCTGGAGGAACGATTGCGCGGCCGTTCGGCCCCGATCAAGAATGTCCTTCTCGATCAACGAATTGTTGCCGGCATCGGGAACATCTACGCGTCCGAGGCACTGTGGAGAGCGGGCATTGCCCCGGCCCGGCAAGCCCGGAGGATTTCCACTGCACGGGTCGAGAAGCTGTACCAGGCGATTCTGGGGGTACTGAGTGACGCGATCGAGGCTGGGGGCTCGTCACTTCGGGATTACCGTGATGCAGAGGGCGAACTCGGCTACTTCCAGCACCTTTTCTCGGTGTACGGCAGGGACGGCGAGGAGTGTCCACGGGGGTCGTGTCACGGCACGATCAGGAGATCGCGGCAAGGCGGCCGATCGACATTCCATTGTCCTGCGTGCCAAAGATGATCGGGCAGCAACGGGGAGCAGAAATGCGGAGCCCTGAGCCTCGTTGCCCACGTCCCTTCAGTTCACGGGTTCGAAGATCGTCGCGCGACAATTGTTTGACTCGCATCCCGCGTTTGCTATGGACCTCCGGGGAAAAACAGCCGGGAATTGCAAATGGCCTATGAAACAATTGTCACCGACATCCGGGATCATGTCGGCATCATCAAGCTGAATCGCCCGGAGGTTCTCAACGCGTTGAGCTTCGCGCTGCTTGGCGAGCTTTGCGACGCCCTGGGTGCCATGGAAGGAAACAAGGATGTCCGGGTCATCGTTCTGACCGGCAACGAGAAGGCGTTTGCGGCAGGCGCCGACATCACGGACATGGCCAAGCGAAGTTTCGTCGACATGTATTGCGACGACTGTTTCGGACCCGAAGCGGATGCCATTCGCCGTTGCAGGAAGCCGATCATCGCCGCCGTGTCAGGCTATGCACTCGGCGGCGGTTGCGAACTCGCGATGATGTGCGACTTCATCATTTGCTCGGAATCCGCGCGGTTCGGCCAGCCGGAAATCAACCTTGGTGTCATCGCCGGGATCGGCGGCACCCAGCGGCTCACGCGGTTTGTCGGAAAGTCGAAGTCGATGGAAATGCACCTCACCGGTCGATTCATGGACGCTGAAGAGGCCGAGCGGTCAGGCCTGGTCAGCAGGGTCGTTCCGGATCAGGATCTGATGGACGAGGTGATGGCAACGGCTCAAAAGATCGCCGAAAAGTCGCCGATCGCGGTCATGGCGGTCAAGGAAGCGGTCAACCGCTCATACGAAACCACGTTGCAGGAAGGGACCTTGTTCGAGCGCAGGGTCTTTCATTCGCTGTTTGCGACCGAAGACCAGTCCGAAGGCATGGAGGCATTCTCCGAAAAACGAACTCCGCAGTTCCGGGGGAAATGAACGCGCTCGCTTGACGATGAGAGCGCCGTCCCGGTTCGCCACGACGGCATCACCTTCGCCGGTTCCACAACGGCCCCGACGCGTCATGTTGGCCGAGAGGGCAATGTCGTCAAAGATTTCATTGGCGGTTGACGGCGGTCGACCGTCGCCGTAAACGGCGGTTTCGCGATCACCACGGGCATCGTGGAAGCGCGCTCAAGACATTATCCGGGACGGAAAGACCGACAATGGCGAACTCACGACAGGCGGCAAAACGCGCCAAGCAGACCAAGCGTCGAACCGAGGTCAATCGGGCTCGAAGGTCACGTATCCGCACCTATCTGAAATCGGTCGAGGAAGCGATCGCGTCCGGTGATCGCCAGACCGCTGCCACTGCCCTGACGGCGGCTCAGCCGGAGGTCATGCGCGGCGTGACCAAGGGTGTCCTGCACCGGAACACCGCCAGCCGAAAAATCTCTCGCCTGTCTGCCCGAATCAAGTCGATGGAAGGCTGACGACAGGGTCGCCAACCGGCCGACCTGTCAGCGACGAAGCTTCTCGGCGTGAGGCCGCACGCCCGTGTCTGGCGGGTGTCGATCGGGCATGCTCCCAGCTCCTGACTGCAACTCTATCGCAACCCGGATCAACGATCATTGACGCCGGTCCCGGGCAACGCGTCTTTGCCTGAACAGCATCCAATTGCCGACGACCGCGCCCATCGGTTGCGCGACGCAGCCATGGTGCTGGTCCGGGATTTCACGCCTCAAAAAATCGGATGCCCCATTGTTCCGGACTCGCAGGTGGCGGTCCGTCGGGCCCCTTTCCGCTGTCGGTGTGTCGATTCACCCAGGCAAGCGAATCAAGCTCCGCTGACATCTGTTGCGAAACGCGGCCCAGGCAGGAACGAAAAACGAAACTGCCGAACATCACGGGGGCGCTGAGGCGGTGAGTGCGCCATTTCGTCCTCACTTTTTCGTGATCATCCACCGTGTCGACGAGTACGGATATCGGGGTGTTGACGAAAAGCCGGCCCGGCGCGCAGCGACAAATTGTGGATCATGACTAGTGGAACACGCCATGATGGGGACGCTCTGAATCGCGCTCCCGAGGCGAACGGTGAACCGGCCTTGAAGACCGATTCAATTGTCCGTGATCAGCGTCAAGCGGCCAGTGAAACCGAAGCCTGTCGCATGATCGAGCAGAAACCCGTTGAATCGGATTTGCACCATCGCTACGTTTTTCCGAACGAGCAGAGTCACTCGGGGGAGCGTGATGTTCAGTTCGCCGTCGGAACATGTCAGTGAAGTGACGCCAGATGAAGCCTGGCGCGATCTCGAGAGCGGTCAAGGGGCCGTTCTTGTCGATGTTCGCACGAGGCCCGAGTGGCAATTTGTCGGTGTCCCCGACCTGTCATCCTTGGGAAAGAGCATCGTGACGCTGGAGTGGAACCGTTATCCCGACATGTCGATCGACGAGGGATTCGCGAACACCTTGTTCGATAGCCTAGGGGCCACTTGGCCTGATCGCATCTACTTCATCTGTCGGTCGGGTCAGAGGTCCATGGCCGCTGCCCGGTGTGTCGCGTCTGCCGTCAGCGAGGCCGGCTGTGATGTCCAGTGCATCAATGTTCGAGAGGGATTCGAGGGAGACCGCAACGGGCAGGGTCGAAGAGGAACGGTCAACGGGTGGAAGGTCCGGGGCCTGGACTGGGTGCAGTCTTGAGATGAACAATTTTTTCTCGCGCCTCGATGTGTGGCGTATCTGGTGGAGAAATCATGAACGATGAAAGCTGGCTTCGCGTATGTAACGAATTACGTGGCCTCATTGGCAAGAATAGTTTCCGGAACTGGATTGAGCGCATCGAATTTCACGGAGTTGACGACGGAACCGCGTTGTTTTCGGCGCCGACAAAGTTCTTCGGGGAATGGGTGAGTCGGCATTATGGCGACAGGATTCGGGAGTGCTTCAAGTCCGAAGGCGTCATCCTCGAGCACATCGAGTTCAAGGCATACGACTCGCCCTTGACAGGACTATCGCTCGACAACGCGCCGGACGTGCGACGGGCAAGGCCCGCGAACGCGACCGTCATTGAACATGATTCCACCGCCACCTCGGGACTGCCCGGCGCGCCGCTGAACGCAAGATTCACGTTCGACGAGTTCGTGGTCGGAAAGCAGAACGAACTCGCCCATGCTGCAGCGCGAAACATCGCTTCGCACGACAAGGTGAATTTCAACCCGCTGTTTCTCTACGGGGGCGTCGGTCTCGGAAAGACCCATCTCATGCACGCGATTGCATGGGAGGTTCTCGAGCGTAATCCTGGCTGTGCAATTCTTTATCTTTCTGCTGAGCAGTTCATGTATCGATTCGTTCAAGCCCTGCGCGACAACGAAACCATGAGCTTCAAGGAGCTGTTTCGATCCGTTGACGTGTTGCTTGTTGACGATGTCCAGTTCATTGCCGACAAGGACAGCACGCAGGAAGAATTTTTCCATACTTTCAACTCGTTGGTCGATCAGAAGCGCAAGATCGTGATCTCCGCCGATCAGTCGCCGGGCAAGATCCGGGGTCTCGAGATGCGCATCAAGTCGCGACTTCAGTCGGGCCTCGTCGTCGACATCCACCCGCCCGATTACGAGCTGCGGTTGAACGTTCTGCGGGCCAAGTCGGAGGCTCAGGGCGCGATCTTTCCCAACATCAAGATCGAGGACGGCGTTCTTGAATTCCTGGCTCAGCGGATTTCGGGAAGCGTCAGGGTCCTCGAGGGCGGTCTCAATCGTCTGTTCGCCTTCGCGGATTGCCTGGGGCAGAGCGGCAATACGGTCATTGATCAGAACCTGGCCCAGGAGTGCCTTTCGGAAGTCCTCAGGGCTTCGGCCAGCAAGGTGACGATCGACGCGATCACGCGGAAGGTCGCGGACCATTACAGCGTCAAGATCTCCGACATCCTGAGTCACCGGCGTGCAAGGTCGATTGTCAGGCCGCGACAGATCGCGATGTATTTTTCGAAAAACCTGACGACGCGGTCATTGCCCGAAATCGGGCGATATTTTGGCGGTCGCGACCATACAACTGTGCTACATGCGGTCAGAAAGGTCTCGGAACTCGAACGCGACGATGTTGAATTCGCGGAGGATCTTGAAATTCTGAGACGAATGCTTGAAGGCTGAGAAAGCAACTCAGACAGTTCAGGCATCTGCGACCGGAGGAAAGATGAAGTTTTCAATTGAACGTACCCATTTGCTTAAGTCGATGTCGATCGCCAGTGGCGTCGCCGAGAAGAACGCAGCAAAACCGATCCTCGCCAACGTGCTGGTCGAGGCATCTGAAGACAAGGTGTCGTTCCGGGCATCCAACGGCAGGCTGGAAGTCATTTCCACGGCTGAAGCGCAGGTCGAGCAACCAGGTCACACGACAGTCAGCGCGCTTCTGATGCACGAGATCGCGCGAAAGCTGCCCGCAGGCGCATTGATCGACATCGTGTCCGACGACAGCCAGGGCCGCCTGACGGTTTCGGCCGGTCGGATTGTCTTCAATTCACCGACGCTGCCGGGAGACGATTTCCCGCTCATGCAACGCCATGAATTCGAGAAGCAATTTACCGTTTCGGTCGAAGCGTTCCAGCCCCTGTTCGCCAAGACGCGTTTTTCGATGTCGCAGGATGACTCGCGCAAGTATCTGAACGGCGTCTACCTGCACAACTTCAAGACGAGGGCAGATCACCCAGGCAAGCTGCGCGGCGTTGCGACCGACGGTCATCGGCTTGCGCTGGCGGACATGGACGCACCGGAGGCTGCCGAAGGCATGCCGGGGATCATCATCCCCCAAAAGACCGTCGGCGAGTTGCTGAAAGTGCTCGACGAACCCGAAGAGCAGATCAAGGTTTCGGTCTCGAGCACGATCGTTCAGTTCGAATTGCCGTCGGTCACGATGACGTCGAATGTCGTAGATGGCACGTTCCCGAGGTACCAGACCGTGATTCCGCCGAACAACGATTTCCGTCTTGAAATCGATCGGACCGCATTTGTCGAAGCTGTCGACCGCGTCATCACGGTTTGCACCGCACCCGATACCGAAGCGGTGATGTTCGCGGTCGATACCGATCTCGTCAAGATGAACCTGAATTCCGTCGATCTCGGCGCGGCTGCGGAGGAAGTGTCAGCAGCGTATTCGGGCAAGGCAATGACGATGGGCTTCAACGGGACATATCTCAAGGACGTGTCCCAGCATGTCGATCAGAGCAGTGTCGTGTTCTGGCTGAATTCGCCAGAAGATCCGGCCATCGTTCGCAACGGTGAGGATCTGGACTGCATGTTTGTCGTGATGCCCATGCGGGTCTGACATTGCCCCGCCTTGCGGTCCGGCAGTTGAACGTTGCGTGTTTCCGGTCCCTTCAAAAGGTCTGCATCGAAACTCACGGTCAATCGGTCATCCTGATCGGCGAGAACGGTGTCGGAAAAACCAATGTTCTTGAAGCCGTTTCGCTGCTCACTCCCGGGCGGGGACTGAGGCGGGCGACATCGTCTGAAATGATCAGGTCGCCCGGATGCTCGGGCTGGAAGATCACGGCTGAAATTGACCAGACTGACCATCCCTTCGACGTCGAGTTGTCGTACGGCGGCAGCGGTTCCCGAAGCGTCAGACTCGATGGAAAGTCAGTTCCCCAGACGGAACTCGGTCGGGTATTTCCCGTCATGTGGCTGGTTCCGGTCATGGACAGGCTCTGGCTTGAGGGGTCGGAGGGTCGCCGGAGGTTCCTGGATCGATTGACGCTGAACTTCAAACCGGGACACGCCCGCGCGAGCCTTGATTACGACAAGGCGCTGCGTCAGCGGAACCGCATGCTCAAGGAAGGCGTTCGGGACGCGGGCTGGTTCAAGGTTGTCGAGCGACAAATGGCCGAGACGGGTGCCGTGGTTGATGCGAACCGCAGGGTGACGGTTGCCCGTCTTGAAGACGCACAGTCCTCGGGAAAATCCGGGTTTCCGGTGGCGCGACTTTCGTTGGAGGGGCCGGAACAGCCGGTTGGCGAGCCCGATGCAGACGAGCTGGCCAACATGCTCGACACGGCCAGGTCCGGCGACATGCAAGCGGGCCGAAGTCGATTCGGTCCCCACCGAACCGATCTGTCCGCCGTGCACGAAGCGAAGGGGACTCCGGTTCGCAAGTGTTCGACGGGCGAGCAGAAGGCCTTGCTGATGTCGCTGGTGCTTTCGGGCGCGCGCGCCATGGCCGAGGATACAGGCACGCCGCCTGTGCTTCTGCTCGACGAAGTTTCCGCGCATCTCGATGCGACTAGGCGGGCTCAACTCTATGGCGAGTTGGCCGATTTGCAGGCCCAGACCTGGATGACCGGCACTGACGAGCAGGTGTTCGAGCCCGTCGATGCCGATGTCCGACGAATGTCGGTCTCGGCTGTCGGCGGGGAAACCGTGGTCACTGATCGCGACCATCCCGTCATGTCTGCCCGTTGAGTCATCCGCAGGAAAACGTTGCGGGACTCCGCCTTGCCATCGACGAGATCAGTTGCACCTGCGAACCCGGGATTTCCATGCTGGCTCGAACTGTCAAATTCAGTTCTGCGGCCGTGCGGAGGCGGCCATTGGGTTGGGTTCAGGGTCAGGCTTCACGCATCGATTCGAATGCGGCTGTTTTGCGGGTCATACGGGCAGTCGGCGACGATTTCGGCGTCCCACAACCCGTTCAGCATGCGAACCTTCAGCCTGTTCCCAGGAGTCGCGAGGTCGGGTTTGACATAACCCATTCCGATCGATTTTTGGAAATGGACCGAAAACCCGCCTGAAGTCAGCCTGCCCACCCGGTCGTCGTTCAGGTCGTAAAGGGCTTCGCGTCCCCACGGGTCGGCATCATCGGGGCCATCGATCAGGCAGGTCACGCACTGAAACCTCACACCGGTCTCGTCCATGGCCTGCTTTCCTTGGAAGTTCTTCGACGAGTCGACGAAACGCGACAGACCGCCTTCCAGCGGGGTTGCATCGCGCCCGAGTTCGGTGCCGAACGCGCGGTAGCTTTTTTCGAGGCGCAGCCAGTTCTGCGCTCTGGCGCCAACCAGCTTCAGATCGTGCTTCTCGCCTTCCTCCATGATCCGGTCAAACAGGTAATTCTGCATTTCGATCGGATGGTGAAGTTCCCAGCCCAACTCGCCCGTGTAAGCCATTCGTGCCGCCATCAAACCGCACATTCCGACCTCGAGCCGCCGCACCGATAGCCACGGAAACCGCTTGTTTGACAGTGCCGTCGCGGGATCGGCATCCTTGATCAGAGGTCCAAGAACATGGCGGGTCTGCGGGCCGGCGACCGCGAACACGCCCCATTGGGACGTGACCTCCTGGATTTCGACGTGGCCGAAACGATCCGCCGTGTCTTCAGCGGATTTCCTGAGGAAATCGCCGTCGTAATCGGCCCATGCCCCGGCAGAAACCAGGTAGTAAGAATTCTCGTCGGTGCGAAAGATCGTGTATTCGGTGCGGACGGTCCCAGCGGGGGTCAGCGCATAGGTGAGGTTGGTTCGACCGACCTTCGGCAACCGATTGCAGGTCAGCCAATCCAGGAATTCGGTCGCGCCGGGTCCCTTGACCACGTGCTTGGCGAATGCCGTTGCATCGATCAGGCCAACGTTTCTTCTGATGGCTTCGGCCTCGTTGCGCGTGAATTGCCACCAGCCCCCGCGACGGAAACTGCGTGACTGATGATCATCGAAACCCTCGATGGCGAAGTAGTTCGGTCGCTCCCAGCCGTTGACCTGGCCGAACTGGGCGCCACGGTCCTTCATCCGGTCGTAACACGGCGCTGTTCGCAGCGGTCGACATGCTTCGCGTTCTTCATCGGGGTGATGCAGGATGTAGACGTGTTCGTAGCACTCCTCGTTCTTGCGTTCGGCGTATTCGGTGGTCATCCACTGGCCGTATCGCTTGGGATCGAGGCTCGCCATGTCGATCTCGGCTTCGCCTTCGACCATCATCTGGGCCAGGTAATGCCCGATGCCGCCCGCTGCCGTGATTCCGAAGCTGAACCCTTCCGCCAGCCACATGTTTCGAAGACCTGGCGCGGGTCCAACCAGCGGATTTCCGTCCGGGGTGTAACAGATCGGGCCGTTGAAATCGTCCTTGATGCCGAGCGGTTCGGTCGACGGAATTCGGTGAATCAGCGACATGTACTCGGTCTCGATCCGGTCAAGATCGAGGGGAAAGAGGTCGGCTCGAAACGATTCAGGCACGCCGAAGCCGAATCGGGCGGGCGCTCCGCGTTCGTAGGGTCCGAGGATCCATCCGCCCCGTTCCTCGCGAACGTACCAGCGAGCATCGGCATCCCGAAGGACAGGATGTTCGGGGCCATTTGAGCGGTACTCCAGCAGTCGGGGATCCGGCTCCGTGACGATGTACTGGTGTTCGACGGGGATCGCCGGAATTCGGATGCCGAGCAGGCGGGCGGTTTTTTGGGCGTGGTTTCCGGTCGCGGTGATCACGTGTTCTGCATGGATCTCGAAGGCTTCATCGCCCTGAACGAGGTTGCCCCCGACCTCCGTCATGTGGGTGCCCCGGACAATCCACTCCGCTCCGGTCCATTCGAACTCGTCCACCTGCATGCGCCGGTGGATTTCGACGCCGCGCTGCCGGGCCCCCTTGGCCATCGCCTGGGTGACATCGGCCGGGTTGATGTAACCGTCGGTTGGATGAAACAGCGCGCCGATGAGGTCATCGGTTCTGACCAGCGGCCAACGGTCGCCGATGTCGTCAGCTGACAGCCATTCGTAGGGTATTCCGACCGATTCTGCCGTTGAGGCATAGACCATGTATTCGTCCATCCTCGCTTGGGTCTGTGCCATGCGAAGATTTCCGACGACAGAAAACCCGGGGTTGAGCCCGGTTTCTTCTTCGAGGGACTTGTAGAACTTCACAGAATAGTCGTGAATGTGGCTGGTCGCGTACGACATGTTGAACAGGGGCAGCAAACCGGCGGCGTGCCAGGTCGAACCGGAGGTCAGTTCGTCTCTTTCGAGCAGGACGACATCGTCCCAGCCGGCCTTCGCGAGGTGATATGCGATCGAGGTCCCGACGGCTCCGCCACCGACGACGCAGGCCCTGACGTGTAGTTTCATGGTGCTTTCCGTGATCAGACAGTTCCGCTGTGGAAGGGATTTGTGGCAAAACACCGCCCAAAGTAAAGAGGTCCCGTCTATCTGACCGTTCGAATCAAGAACAGCTACGATAGTGAGAGCACCGTGCTGGTGGGCAGTGCTGACGCATGACCATTGTGGTGACCCGTCTGGCTGCTCCGTCACTGCTGATTGTCGCTCGAGACGCAGATGTCAATGAAGCGCGGCAGTGAAGCGGTGACGTCGGTCTTGCATTGCACGGGGGCCTGTTCTTCTATGCCATGTTCCTTCGTGTCTTGAGAGTGCGCGATTCGGATCGTGGCCAAAACCCCAATTTGGAGTCGTCATGCCTGACAACCCGTTGCTCAAGGAATCCTGGGATCGCCCGTTCGGCCTCCCCCCGTTCGACGAGATCACTGACAACCATTATGAGCCGGCCTATGATCATGCGCTGGATCTCGCTCGAATCGACATCGCGGGAATTGCCGAGAACTCGGAACCGGCCGATTTTGCCAACACGATCGAGGCCATGGAACGCGCAGACAGGCTGCTCGATCGCATCGGGGGCGTGTTCTGGAATCTCTCCGGTTCCAACAGCACCCCGGAAATCGAGGAGCTGGAACGGACATTGTCGCCGCGCCTCACCGCATTCGAGTCGGAAGTCCTGATGAACCAGCGGCTGTTCGCCCGCATCAGCGAAATCAAACAAAATTGCGATTCCCTCGATCTGACCGACGAGCAGCGTCGCGTCGTGGATCTCTATCACAGGATGTTTGTCCGCTCCGGGGCGGCACTGGACGAGCCATCACGCGAGCGCCTCGCGGCAATCATGAAAAGGCTCGCTGAACTCGGTACCGCGTTTTCGCAGAATCTGCTCGCCGACGAACGCGACTGGACGATGACCCTCTCGGAACAGGATCTGAAGGACTGTCCCGATTTCGTTCGTTCGGCAGCGGAACAGGCCGCTCGTGATCGCGACCGCGACGGCTACATCATGACACTGTCGCGCTCGCAGATTGTTCCGTTCCTGCAAAATTGCCCGCGGCGCGACCTGAGACAACGGGCCTATGAAGCGTGGACCGCTCGCGGGCGAAACGGCGGCGCCACCGACAATCGCGAGATCATCACCGAGACGCTGGCGCTGCGCGAGGAACGGGCGAAACTGCTAGGTTACGACAACTACGCTGAATTTCGACTGGAACCTGAAATGGCGAGTTCGCCCAAAGCAGTTCGTGACCTGCTGATGGCGGTCTGGGGACCGGCAAAGTCGGCGGCGTCTCGCGATTCGGCGCGACTCGAGAGTCTGATGCACGATGACGGGATCGATGGCCCGCTGCAGGCCTGGGATTGGCATTTCTATTCCGAGCGATTGCGCGCCCGCGACCATGATTTCGACGAAGCGGAACTCAAGCCATACCTCGAGCTCGAGCGGATGATCGAGGCGTGTTTCGATTGCGCCAATCGATTGTTCGGCCTGACCTTCACGCCGGTCAATGTCCCGCTCTACCATCCCGATGTCCGGGCTTGGGACGTGCAAAGGAATGGCAAGCATCTCGCCGTGTTCCTGGGCGACTACTTTGCCAGGCCGACCAAACGGTCGGGAGCCTGGTGTTCTCGATTTCGCCCGCAGTTCAGGCTCGACGAAGATGTGCGACCGATCGTCGTCAATGTGTGCAACTTTTCCGGGGCCAAGGACGGGGAGCCGTGCCTTTTGAACGTCGACGACGTTCGCACGCTCTTTCACGAATTCGGTCATGCGCTGCATTCGATGCTGTCGGACGTGACCTATGCCTTCATTTCCGGAACCAATGTGGCGCTCGATTTTGTCGAACTCCCGAGTCAGCTGTACGAGAACTGGTTTTTTGCCCCCGAGGTCGTCGAGCGATTCGCCCGCCATGTCGAAACCGACGAACCGATGCCGGGTGAACTGATCGAGAAGTTGCTGGCCGCGCAGAATTTCGATCAGGGTTTTCGATCGGTTGAATATCTTGCCTCCGCTCTGGTCGATCTGGCTTTCCATGACCGGGATGCGCCCGCAGATCCGATGCAGGCTCAAGCCGAGGTGTTGAAGGACATCGGCATGCCCGAGGCCATTTCCATGCGCCATGCCTCGCCGCATTTCGCCCATGTCTTCTCGGGCGGTGGCTACGCAAGCGGCTACTATTCCTACATGTGGTCTGAAGTGATGGATGCCGATGCGTTCAGAGCCTTCACGGAGGCAGGGTCGCCTTTCGATCAGGGCGTTGCGGGCCGGCTGCACGATCACATCCTTTCGGCCGGCGGGTCCCGAGATGCCGCCGAACTCTACACGGCATTTCGCGGCAAGCTTCCCGGGGTCGAGGCTCTGCTCGTCAAACGCGGATTTTCCCAGGAAGACGGCGGACCTGCACAGGGTCACGATCAATGAAGGCGGTCTGGTACGAGTCCCAAGGGGACGCCAAAGACGTTCTTGAATTCGGCGAAATGCCCGATCCCGAGCTTCATTCCGGAGATGTCCTGGTCCGAATGCGTGCCTCCGGCTGCAATCCCTCGGACGTCAAGCTCCGTGCCGGCGCGCGTCCGATGGGGTTCGACCGAATCATTCCGCACTCGGATGGTTCAGGCGTCATCGAAGACGTCGGTACAGGGGTCGATCGAGGAAGAATTGGCCAGCGGGTCTGGCTGTGGAACGCGCAATGGCAACGTTCGAAGGGAAGCTGTGCGGAGTACATTTCTCTTCCCGCAGCGCAGGCAGTCGCCTTGCCCGATGCGGTCGAGTTTGTCGAAGGGGCTTGCCTCGGCATCCCGGCCATGACGGCCTATCGGTGCGTGTTTTGCGACGGGCCGGTCGAGGGCAAGAACGTTTTCGTCGCCGGTGGGGCAGGGACCGTGGCTCGTTACGCCATCCAGATTGCCGCATTGAACGGCGCGACCGTGATCACGACCGTCAGCAACGAGGAGACAGCGGCCTATGCCCGAGCTGCCGGAGCCCATCACGTCCTGAACTATCGCAACGAAGATGTTGCGACAGCCGTGATGGATCTCATGGGTGGTGTCGACAGGATCGTGGAGCTTGAATTCGGGGTCAATCTGCCTGTCACGGAGCGAATCATCCGATCCAACGGGGTCATCGCTGCCTATGGTTCGGCGCAGGACATGACCCCGACGCTGCCGTTCTATCCCCTGATGTTCAAGGACGTGACCTTGCGGATGGTGCTGGTCTATCTCTTGAGCGACGAGATCAGGGCAGAGGTGCTCCAAGGCCTGACGTCGCTGCTCGAGTCTGGGCGGCTCACCCATTCGGTTGCGAACCGGTTCGACCTTTCCGAAACCGTTCAAGCCCATCGTGCGGTTGAAAGGGCGAACAAGATGGGGTCGGTGGTCGTCACCGTCGATTGATTCGACCGAGTCCTTGCTGTCTTTGAATCGGCGACCGATGTCATCCCCGCCGCAGCGGACATGATCTCAATTGACGATCTCGTCGGCGAAAACCCCGAAAATTTCGGGTTTTTCGACCCAACCGGTGTGGCTGTCGACGGATACACGGCACCAGAGCAGTGTGCACTCCTTGAGCCAGGCGATGACTCCCCTGTCCGCGAATGCGACCACCAATCCGTCGACATCGGGCTGATTGCGGATTGCGGTGCCGCTCTTGCGAAAGACGACCGTGCGAACGCCGGAGAGAAGGCGGAAATGCATCCACCCGCCTTGCCCGTCGACGTCCTGAACCCGCCGCCACAGATTGTGCTCGCCCGTGATCAGCAATGGCGTGTTCTCGTGGTTGAAGACCCAGTCGATCCTGTATCCGAATCCGGGGCCACGGCGAACATTGCCGACCGAGCTTTTCATCGATACGAAGCGGGGCAACGGAAACCCGGTGACCTTGCCGACATTCTGGGCATATGCGGCTCCGGTGTCGCTGGCCGCGAGCAACACGATGATCAGACTTGTGAGCAGAATGTGTCTCATGAACCCTTGTTGCCCGAAACGGTGTTGCAGTGACCAATTGGCGCTTGCCGAGATTCTCGGTTTCTTGTCAGAATGGGCGAACAATTTGAAGATGCGGATGGTCGTGAATGGAAAAGCATAAGCAAAGGCTCAAGGTCGTTCTCACCCGACGACTTCCCGAAGCTGTCGAGTCCCGGCTCGGCGAATTGTTTGATGTCGAACTCAATTCGTCCGATCAGCCATTCACGAGGGAACAGCTGGTGGCCGCCATGCGGCGGGCCGATGTACTGGTTCCGACTCTGAATGACACGATCGATGCAGGGATCCTCGCCAATGCGCATGACGGTCTCAAGCTGATCGCAAACTATGGTTCGGGATTCGATCACATCGATGTCCACACGGCACGACAGCGCGGCATCATTGTCACCAACACACCAGACGTTCTCGCCGATGACACGGCGGACATGACGATGGCGCTCGTCTTGAGTGTCCTGCGCCGTCTCCGTGAGGGATCGCTTCATATGCAGTCAGGCGATTGGAAAGGTTGGGCGCCGCAAGCGTTCCAGGGGACCCGGGTTGCCGGCAAGGCGCTCGGCATTCTCGGCATGGGTCGGGTCGGGCAAGCTGTGGCGCGAAGGGCTCGTGCGTTCAACATGGCGATTCACTATCACAATCGAAAGCGTCTCAGGGAGGAAACCGAGGCCGAACTGGGCGCAACCTACTGGGAAAGTCTCGACCAAATGGTCGCTCGGATTGACGTCCTGTCGATCAACTGCCCGCACACCCCGTCAACATTTCACCTCATGAATGCGCGGCGATTGCGACTGATGAAACCAACAGGCATTGTTGTCAACACGTCGCGCGGCGAGGTGATCGACGAAAACGCGCTGACGCGAATGCTGCGTTCAGGTGAACTCGCCGGAGCGGGTCTGGACGTCTTCGAGCACGGTTCGGAAGTCAATCCGCGGTTGCGCGGGCTCGACAATGTCCTGCTGCTTCCGCACATGGCGTCAGCGACGAGCGAGGGGCGTCACGAAATGGGCGAAAAGGTCATCATCAACATCAAGACGTTTGACGACGGTCACCGTCCCCCCGACCAGATCGTCCCGAGCATGCTCTAATCCTGTGTTCGATAGACTGTGCGGCTCGTCATTGGACTGGTCGACGGCTGATTTGCTCTAGTTTTTGCCACGGCTCAGCTGAGGGGCAAGTCTCCAATGTGCCGCCCCCCTGTCTTTTCGTTTGATCTCGGCGATCAGGTTACAATGATGCGCGAGCAACCCGGTAAATCGTATGATGTTGGGGCTGAATTGTACAGAACAGGTATTTGTCCGTGCTACTTCGTGAAGGGTGCGAATTTGGGATGCCGTTGTCTACAAACTGGGACTGGGATCCAGTTTTTGGTGGAAATACACGGTGATCTGCGCATTATTGGGCGCAGATCTAGACACTTGCGCCCCATTTCGGATGTTGGACGATTGTGCACGGTTGAGTCAGCAGTTCCGAGAGTGCGGGGCGAATCGTTGGGGAAGCCGGTGCGGGTTGTTCGAAAATGCATGTGAGCTTTGAGAGATGGACCGGGAAACGACGACTGTTATCGGTGGGCACAAATAGCGGTGCTCAAACGTTGCCGTTTCAGACATGGCACAATTTTAAGGAAGCATTTGCACCAGAACTCATCGCACGCGCAATTAGTGAGAGTGATCTCGATGTGCAAACATGCGTCGACCCATTCGGAGGATCGGGGACTTCTGCCCTTGCCTGTCAATTTCTAGGTGTACATCCAATCACGATTGAGGTGAATCCATTTTTAGCGGATCTTGTTGTGGCTAAACTGTCCAGTTACGACATTGACCACCTTTTGCGCGACATGGCGATAGTCGCCCGGAAAGTCGAAACGGAGTCCGAGACTGTGCGACTGCCGGTCCTTCCAACGACGTTTGTCGAACCTGGCAAGGGCAATCGTTGGTTATTTGATCGATCCGTCGCTGATCGGATTTTCCAGTATCAGATCGCAATCAATAGTTTGGAAGAGCAGTCCCACCGAAGATTTTTCCGCGTTCTCTTAGGCGGTTGCTTAATTCACCTTAGCAACGTTTTGGTCAACGGGAAGGGCCGCCGATACCGTAGCAACTGGCGGTGTAGAACAACCAATGGTGGCGATGTCGATCGGTCCTTCTTTGCCGCCGTATACAACGCAGTTGAAGAGGTCAGGAGTTTTTCTCCCCGGTTGTGCACTGATTTTGCAGTTGCTGTAGGCGATTGCCGAGAGGTCCTTCCCACTGAAAGGCTGGCTGAATTGTGTGTGTGCTCTCCGCCATACCCAAACTCTTTTGATTACACTGACATCTACAATGTTGAACTTTGGATGCTCGGTTACTTGTCTGATCGTGATGACAACTTGCGATTGCGTGAAAAAACACTGTGTAGTCACGTACAAGTCGGCCGCACTTTTCCCGATGCCCCAACCGGATCACGGGTGCTGAACGAGACCCTCGGCAGGCTTAGCGACAAAAGAGGCGAACTTTGGGATCGTCGAATTCCGGACATGCTGTCCGGGTATTTCGCAGATATGGTGAGTGTGTTGCAGGGCATTGCCAATTCTCTGGTTGTCGGAGGAACGGCTTGGATTGTGATTGGAGACAGTCGCTATTCTGGAGTCTTGGTATCAAGTGCACGAATTCTAGAGGAATTGATGCCACAGACTGGACTGCGGATCGAAGCTATCGAACCATGCCGCTCAATGCGCAGTTCCCCGCAACAAGGTGGACAGCATCTGTTACGGGAGCAACTTTTGATTCTAAAAAAGTTCGGTGAGCATTAGTCGATTATGCCAGTCGCTTTCCTGTAGGCTTCGGCAGAGTTGTAAAAGAACCATCTGGAGAGAATGACTGACTCGTTTTGGGCGTGTGATTTGATGTGCGAGAAACACTCGTCGCCCGAATCTATGTCACGCATGTCGAAGCAAAAAAGGAACGCCATCTGCGGGCGCCACTCGCGCTTGTATGCGACGACCTGCCTAACGCCCTTGGTGACATGTCGCGCAATAGCTTCGTGCCGTGATTTGGTCCCGTTGTACCTGAAAGATCGCAGCACTTTCAATTCGATTACAGCGAGCCGGGTGATCGAAGTGTAATCATTAGGATCTGACCGTTCGATTTCGAGGTCGAGTCGACCGACTTTGGATGGTTGTTCGTGGCGAATGTCGCAATCAAAGTACTTGGCCGCCAAGCCGGCCTTGAGATGTGACTGGATGATGGCTTCGGCGTTCCGGGAGGGCCAGCATTTCTCGGAATTCTCCCAAACTGATATGGCAGTTGGTACTCCGGCAGCAGGGGTGACAAATGAACTTTCGTGAACGCTGTCAACGACTTGTCGGATGGTAGTGGGCGTGACTTCAGTATCAGTGATTGGGTGGTCACTGCAGTCGTCTTCCATATGCAAACCGTTTGGATAAAATCTAACGTTAGGAGTAGGCAGCCGCGGGTCGAAGACAATTGTGGGATGTCTGCCTAGGTCGAGTTGCAAGCAGATCGAGTCGAACAATTGGGCATCGTCCTCGAAATCGTTTTCGATAAAATGGCCCGTTCGAACGACTTCGCTGACAAACCAAATCCTCCCGACCACTTCGGTTCGGCCATTGTCCAGCATTGGAACGCGAGGTTGGGTCACGCCATCCGGTGGGCGAGCGGATAGGATGAAAACGGCCAGAGCGTCTTGTCTGGCGTTCTCAACCGAATGCCTTCTCTTCAGGAGCTTCGCGACATTTCGGCGAAATCGTAAGTCGGGGGAGAGGTCTTGGTCAGCGCCGATGCCGTTGTGTCGCCGAATTGTACCTTGCAAATCGTCGTTGGCCCAGGGACTTCGGCTAGACTGCACCGTGCATTCTCCGGTGCAAGTGTGACACATATAGATGAAGTTTCTCGCCCGGAGTCGTGCGGTCACCCGAAGGAAGGATGTGCTTGAATTGCTCGGCGGCATTCGCAGTCCAGTTTCGCTTGGACCATTCTGCAAAGTCGATAATGTTGCCGTCAGCCACATAGGGATCTGAATAGGTGGCATCCTCTAGCACTGCATTATCTAAGTCGCTATCGCTCAGCGATGACAAGGCAAGTAGCAGTTCAACGATAAAGGTGTGGTTCCGCCGCTCGGTTTTGGAAACGGATTTCAAACACTCAAGGACTGGAGCAGCGAATTCGTAGTTAAGGTCGTACGACCCTTCGAGACGCCATTGTCCCGGTGCCTCCTCTTCGTGGCGAAGTCGAGTCAGTTTAACTACGCCCATCCCTGTCAGCCTATCGAGGTCTTTCTGCAGGGCAGGGTAGAAAGGACCACCGCGGCGCTTCAGCAACTTACCGTCGTGGGCGTTTAGCTGCCAGACAGGTGCCAATACATTTGCCAAGTACGCCACAGCATGAAATCGAAGAATCCGCATTGGTGTAAGGCCAGCATGATTTGCGGCATCCAGTAACATTACAATTCGAACACGCCGACGAATGGAGGCGGGGTGCGGGTCGTCCACCATCAGTTCCGAAGGCATGACCGCTCACTCGTTGGTGATCGTGGCGGAATAAAGCAATCGCTGTAGTGCCTCATGGTAATCCTGTTCGGACCGTTGGGTCGCACGCGTTGGCTTGGCTATTTTGAAGAGATTTACGAGCCTTTCTTCAGGGGCCATTTTTCCTCTGTCTGAGGAGGTCGCTTGTGCCAAAGTTGGAATCAGGGACCCTTCGACGAGATTGGAAGTAACAACTAAGCGATTTTCGCCGCCTGCAGTAGCAAACCGAATTAGTATTTCGGCTGCGCGTTTAGCGAAGACTATATCGAGAGAGGCCTCCGGAGTGTCGATGACCAAGCTACCGAAACCGGATGGTGAAGCAACCTTGATCAATGCCATGCGAAAGGCAAGGTCAATGAACTCACGTTGTGACTCTGAGACATCCGTAGGCCCGGTGCGGCGCACCATGTCCGGAAAGTCTGAACCAGTCATATCAAGAGCATAGGATGGAAACTCGATTGCTCGGCCGCCTTGACCGACACGTGCCATATGTGACGAACGCGTTATGCTCACATGCTCCTCAAGGAATCCTTGAGCGTATTCTGCAAAGGCCCGTTCTACCTGTTCGGATGCGTTGATGACTTTCATCGTGTTCTCGTCGACGAACGAAGAGAACTCCGTGCGCAATTGAGTGAGTTCTTCCTTCAATGCGTCGACCCGTGTCCGAAGGACCGACAATTGATCCCGGTGCTCACGTATTTCGCGTTCCGAAGGCGGTAACTGATCGATTGTCTGGCTAATCTCCAACGCCCGTTCCGCCATGCAACTGTCGATTTGAGTACATTTCCGCTTGTGGTCTGAATAGTTCGCTTCAGCTCGTGTGAGCGCAGACTTGGCACCGCTTAGTAAGCGGTTGACTTTTTCCAGAGAGATTTCTGCTTCTGTGACCCTTCTGTCTGCAACTGATGCAGGCGGAACAATATCCTCGGTGGATTTGAGATTGGTGTTACAAACCACACAATGCCCAGCGTCCATTCGTGAATGATACTCTGCTACGGCTTCCGAAGATGTGTTACCACAAGCCAGACACACGTTCTCTGTCATCAAATGAGCCAATATGTATTTTGCTGTGTCTGTTCCACTGGGAAACCGGGAGTCTAAGGCAAGAAGCTTTGCGCGTTCGAATGCACGGAAATTAGTTTCCCTGTTTTGTTCTGCTGCAAGGAAGTTGAGTCGGGCCCTTTGACGTAATGAATCCAATTCGAGAGTGATTTTCTCGAGATTTACCAACTCCTCGGAATCGGTCCTTTGCCGTCTCTCCAGATCTGATAATTTTTGTTGAAGAACAGTTCCATCACGTGCCCGCCGTTCGGCGACGGTGAAGGACTGCCGTTCCCGCGTTAGGGTGGCATTGAGATTACGCATGCGGCTGTCGGCCTCAAGAATTTCTCGTTCTTTCTCCGTCCATGTCTTTGCAGTCTCGGGAGTAAGGAACAGCATGCGGAGAATCTGCCGTTGCGCGGTTTCATCCCACACTAGGGCTCGCCGATCTTCAAAGTAAAATACAATAAAGCGCAACATCAAAACAAAGTCTCCAAATGAACTAACTTCGGCCAACCTCAATATGATTTTGTGGTACTCCGTTTCAATCGAGAGTTGAGGACGGTCATCGAGAGTTAGACGAACCAATTCCAGGTCCTTCAGGTTTCGTTCGATTTCTAATGTGTGGGTTCCAAAAGAAACTGTAAGTCGCCCGACGGCATTCTCAGCTCGGTCGGAAACGCGGGACGAAAAAACATCGCGGTCGGTGGGTGGTATCGTTCGCGCTTCGAGCCGTCTGAATCCAAGGTAGTCCTGGCCAGCGAGCGAAGAGATGTCGTTGGGTCCGGTTAGAAGCCTGTAAAGGAGGGTCACAAAGGTGGTTTTTCCAAGGCCATTCGCGCCGATGACAAGTGTCAGGCCAGAATGGAAATCGATGCGTGGTCCCGCTGCATGGTCATCGGGGCCGGGGAATAGGCCGAAGTGGTTGACTTCAAATTTGCGTAGGATTGGGAAGTGAACCATTATTGGCCAATAAGTTACTTTGCGTCGCTATTGTGTACGAATTGAGTAAGCAGGAGCGGTAACAAGAAATCGTGAGTCCAGTGACCAAGCAAATGATTGTAGCGCTGGGGACGATTCCGTTGATAGCTCTAACGGTCCCTTGCGGGCAGTGCGAGAAGAATTGGAAAACGGCGGATGGTAAGTGGCAGTTGAAGGGACCTGTACCACAGTGGGTCGCGATACGTTGTCTGCAAACTGAGGTAAATATATCATGTGAGCGTACTCGATTTGTTGCACAGTGAACCGTTCCAATTTTGCCAAAGCAGGAGACTGGCCGAGACAAGTGGCTTCGTCGGATAATGCTCTCGCATTAACAGCCTTCCTTGCAATAAATAGCCGGCCCTCGCTCGTACGTTCGGGGCACCCTTACATGCGAACCCTCGAATTTGATGTACGGTATCGGACCAAAGCAACCGTGACAAGCCGGTTTTGCGTAGAATGCAAGATGGACATGGAGAAGATCGCTGATGCGCTATTCGATCTCGGAGGTCGTCGAACCAAAATGTAGGGGACAAGAGCCAATTGTCTCCAATGGCCAATTGCCGACGCAATCGATCCGGTCTTGCAAGTAGATTAAGCTCTATGCCCATAAGTGTTTTTTTGAGCACTAACGTTTCACTTGGTGATGTCTCCGCAAACCCCGCAGTCATCTCTTTTCAGAAGTTTGATCTTTCGGCACTCGCCATAGAGGGCGTCGTACATCAGCAAGAAACCAGCGAGGGGCTCGCCCGCGCCGGTGATGACCTTGATTGCTTCTGCCGCCATCATGGCGCCGATGATGCCGGGAAGGGCCCCGACGACTCCCACCTCTGCGCAAGTCGGGGCAACCCCTTCTGCAGGTTCGTTCGGGAACACGCAGGCGTAACAGGGAGAACCTTCGCCCGCCGAAAACACCGACACCTGACCTTCCCACTGGCCGATCGCACCCGAAACCAGGGGGATTCCAAGCGATACCGCGCGCCGATTGACCGCCTGCCGAACGGCGAAACTGTCCGTTCCATCGAGAACCAGGTCATGGTCGTGCAACAACTCTTCGGAATTGCCGTCGTCCAATCGTTGTTGAATCGGCTGGACCGCAGTGCCTGGATTCAGTCGGTAGAGCCTGTCTCGGGCCGCCGTCACCTTGGGTTGGCCGATCTGCTCGCTGTCGAAAAGGACCTGCCTTTGGAGGTTTGACAGGGTGACGGTGTCGTGGTCGATCACGCTGATGCTCCCGATACCTGCGGCAGCAAGATACTCGAGCACCGGCGACCCCAGTCCACCTGCACCGACAACCGCGACCCGAGCGGCACGCAGCCTGTTCTGTCCAACCCCGCCGACTTCGCGAAGCACGATGTGTCGCGCGTAACGTTCGAGCTCTGCATCCGTCATCGGTGCCGGTTGCACGACGTCGCCAAATTTGGTGCGGCCCGTGCTCCCACCAACCGGGCGAGGCAAAGAGTTGTCTGCGCTGTTGTCGGTCATGATCTTCCGGTCGAACCGAAACCGTTGTGCCCGCGGCCGTTGGTGCTGTCGCCCATTTCGGCAAGATCCCATTGAACCGCGATCACGAGCGAAATGACCATCTGGGCAATCCTGTCGCCGTGACGGACGTGAAAAGCCTGGTCGCCGTGGTTGATCAGAACGACGCCGATTTCGCCGCGGTAGTCGGAGTCGATCGTGCCCGGCGCGTTCAGGATCGTGACGCCATGCTTCGCCGCAAGCCCCGACCTTGGCCGGATCTGCGCCTCGAATCCCTCTGGCAAAGCGATGCGGATGCCGCTTGGAATCGTCTTGTACTCGCCGGGCCCCAGGGTGAGCCCGTCAGCGCGGATGTCCTCGTGAAAATTTGCCCTGATGTCGAGGCCGGCAGCCCCCCGGGTCGCCTGAGCGGGCAGTCCCAGTTCGGGGTCCGCCCCTTCGCAAAAACTGATCATGGCCGTGATGCCGGACATCTCAACTCCCCAAACACCGCGCAAGGCGTTCGGCAAGGCGGTGCCCAACGTCGACCTTGCTCAATTTCGGCCACTGTTCCGCGCCACTCTCCGTGACGATGACGACCTCGTTTTCGGTCCCTCCCATGATCCCCGAGTTCGGGTTCACGTCATTGGCGACGATCCAGTCGCATCCCTTGCGTTGTCGTTTCGCTTGCGCCCGCTGGATGACGTCATGGGTTTCGGCGGCGAATCCGACGACGATTCTGGGCCTGTTTTTGGCGAGCCGCGACACCGTTGCCAGGATGTCCGGGTTTTCGACGAATTCGAGCGTGATTCCGTTCTCTGCATTCGCTTCTCTTTTGGACGATCCTCTCCCGTCCGACTTGGATATCTTCTCGCCGTGGAGTTGCTTGACACGCCAGTCCGCGACGGCAGCCACCATGACCGCAGCGTCCGCCGGCAATGCGTTCTCGACCGCCGCCTTCATTTCGAGCGCTGTCTGGACCCCGACGATCCGGCAACCTTGCGGCATGGGGCTTGTCGCGGGCCCCGTGACGAAGGTCACGCGCGCACCGAGCGCCCGAACCGCGTTCGCGATCGCCGTCCCCTGGTTTCCGGAGGAACGATTGCCGAGGTAGCGAACCGGATCGATCGGTTCATGGGTCGGCCCCGACGTCACGAGAACGTGGAGACCCTGAAGCGGGCCCGCCCCCAAGGCGGTCTCGATTGCCGACAGGATTTCGCCAGGCTCGGCCATTCTGCCAAAGCCGGTCTCGCCGCAGGCCATGTCGCCCTCGTTCGGTCCGACGGTGCGGACCCCGTCGCCGATCAAAGTCGCAAGGTTTCGCGCTGTCGAGGGGTGATCCCACATCCGGACATTCATTGCCGGCGCAACCAGAATCTCCGTGTCAGTCGCGAGCAGGAGCGTCGAGGCGAGGTCGGTTGCAAGCCCGTTCGCCATGCGGGCAATGAGATTCGCGGTTGCGGGCGCGACAACGATGAGGTCGGACATTCGAGAAAGTTGGATGTGTCCCATCTCCGCTTCGTCGCCGAGATCGAACAGATCCCGATAGACGCGGTGACCGGCGAGCGCGGAAACGGAAAGAGGCGTGACGAATTCCTCGGCTGCCTCGGTCAAGACAGGAAGAACCTCGGCTCCCTTGTCCTTGAGCCGCCGGATCAGTTCGAGCGACTTGTAGGCGGCAATCCCCCCGCCGATGATCAGGAGAATTCGACGGCCAGCGAGCATCGGAGTCTCCAGGGTATCGAAACGTCACCTCGTGATGTAATGGTGCCGCGATGGGCTGACAAGCCTGTTGCGGTCGGTCGAAAGATGCACCATGGACCTCGCCGGATGGGCAATGGACGGGTGGACCGATCGTGAACTGTCGAGGAGAAACAGGAGTTTGCACTTGTCGAGGACTGTAATTTGGGGCCGGGAACGATGAAAAGCGGATCATCCGGTCTCATGCTCGTGCTTGGCGGTGGAGGGTCCGGAAAATCCAGTTTTGCAGAACGCATCGCGCAAGGTCTTCCCGGTCAAGGCCCGGTCTATGTGGCCACAGCATCGCCAGGCGACGACGAGATGCGGTCGCGCATCGAACGGCACCGGCTCAGGCGCGGGTCCGAGTGGGTGACGGTCGAGACTGCCGAGACAGATCTGTGCGAGGCGCTGGGTGCGCTGGGAGACACCCATGGCGAACGCCCCGTTCTCCTCGATTCGCTCACCATGTGGACGACTGACAGGGTGCTCGGAACGGCTGACGATGCCGCGATTCAGACTGAAGCCGCATCGCTTGTTGAGGCCTTGACCTCGCATCGGGCTTGCGTGATTTGCGTCTCCGACGATGTCAGCGGGGGGATCGTTCCCGACAACCCGCTTGGCCGGCGATTTCGCGATGTCCATGGCGAGATCAATCAACTGATTGCAGCTGCTGCAGACGTGGTGATTCACGTCACTGCAGGGTTGCCGTCGACACTAAAGGGAAACCTCAAGGACTTCGGGGCATGACATGACAACATGGTGGTGCGTGCGGCACGGGCCGACGCACGTGAAAACGATGTACGGCTGGACCGACCTTCCGGCAGATCTCTCGGACACGGCGGCCCTCGAACGCCTGTCGGGCTACTTGCCAGCAGACGGCATCGTCGTTGCCTCGACCTTGCAGCGTGCATCGGCGACAGCCGACGCCATACAGGGCAACCGGCAGCGGTTGCAGAACGAACCCGACCTGCGGGAGGCGAATTTCGGGGATTGGGAAACTCTCTCTCCCGACGATCTCGAGGGCTCCGACCATGAACTGGCAATGAAATACTGGCAGTCGCCGGGTGATGTCGCGCCTCCTGGCGGGGAGAGCTGGAACCAGGTTCGCGATCGTGCAGCAAATGTGGTCCGCCGCCTCAGCCAGGCCCATGAGGGCAAGAACATCATCGCGGTCTCGCATTTCGGCGTCATCATGACCAAGCTGCAGCACGCCACCGGGATGAGTCCGGCAAATGCGACGAGATTCCATATCGACACGCTCTCGGTTACCTGTCTCGAACATCTTGGAGACACGTTGTCGGGCGCAGACACCTGGAGAGTTCGCTGCGTCAATTTCCTGCCGTGATTTCGGTGTGCGGCGGATGACGCTCAGCTGTTCAGCAATGCCTCGGTCGCATCCCAGATCGTCGCCGCAGCGTTGATACTCTCGAATTCCTCGAGTTGCGGAATTCCCGTCGGTGACGTGAGATTGATCTCCGTCAGCCATCCGCCGATGATGTCGATGCCCACAAAGACCTGACCGTGTTCGCGGAGCATCGGGCCGATCGCCGCGCAGATTTCCCGGTCCCGATCATCGAGTTCCACCTTGGCCGCCATGCCGCCAACATGAAGGTTCGAGCGCGCCTCGCCTTGCGCCGGAATGCGGTTGATCGCGCCCGCAAGCTCGCCGCCGATGATGAAGACCCGCTTGTCGCCGTCGACGACCTGGGGGAGGTATTTCTGGATGATCAGAGGTTCGCGTGATGCCTCGAGGAACATTTCGCACAGTGAACTGAGATTCGGATCTTGCGGGGTCAGGTGAAAAACCCCGGCGCCCCCGTTCCCGAACAGGGGCTTGACGACGATCTCGCGGTATTCGTCCCGAAAGGCGCGAATGCTCGCGACATCGCGCGTGATCAAGGTCGGTGGCGTGAGTTCCGGAAATCGAAGAACCAGCAGTTTTTCGGGGAAATTCCGCACCCAACGCGGATCATTGACGACCAAGGTCCCCTCGGAGACCAGTTCGAGAAGATGGGTCGTTGTCACATATGACATGTCGAACGGTGGGTCCTGGCGCAGCCAGACGACGTCCATCGATGCGAGATCGATCATCTGGGCCGGCTCGGCAGTGAAGCGGTCATCGCTCTCCCGGTCGACGGTGACGAAATTGCCGACCGCCTCCACCCGACCGTTTCGGTATTGCAACTGTTCGGGCAGGTAATGAAAAACCCTGTGCCCTCTGTCCCTTGCTTCCTCCATCAAGCGAAACGTCGTGTCGCCGGTGAGGTCCATCGACTCGATCGGGTCGGCCTGGAAGGCAACATCAAGCGCACCCTGCCTGGTCTGCTTCATCGAACTTCACCCCACTTGCATGCTCGCCGCCCGAGACCGGAGCCAATGGGCGGAGCATTGGCCTCACGTGAGACATTCGACAATATTGAAAACGCTTTCAACATTCGCGGATCCCCATCGTGGTGCGGGTGCTCATGCAACCCGAATTCGCACATTGGCCGGTGCCAGCCCGAGCGTGCGGGCCTCGACCAGCACGGTCCCGGCATCGCCTATCGACTCCAGCCAGAATACAGCGGACCCGCCCCGGAACGGAAGACATGCAGGTCCTATGAGGCGGGCAGGTCCGCTGACGTTCAGCGACAAGGGCTCGTTGAAATGAACGAGCAGGTTGTCGGCCTGGTCAACCACGTGCACGACGACCCGCAACTGGTCTTTTTCTGACGCCAGCAAGTGATCGGAATCCGGTTTGATGTGCATGCGGGTCGGTTGCGGGTTGGCGACAAGATGGCAGCGGCAGACCTCCTGCCCGTCGAGCATCCCCCAGAGGAACAGATCGTACCAGGCCTTCCCCCAGCAATCGAGGTCGTCGGGTGGCAGCTGTCGGTGATCGATGATCACGGGAGGGTGCGGCAGATTCGGAAACCTTGACCGATCGGGCAACGCCTCTCGAACTGGACCGTCATCGAGGCGGAACCTGATCGCGTCGCAATTGGTCAGGATGATCAACGGGAAGGAGCCGCCACCGCTACGCTCGCCACGCGCCCAGAAGGTGACCGGTTTCATGACGACCCCGTCCTCGGGTCGGCCTTGGCTGGCGTAGGCAAAGGCCGCAGGTTTCGGTTCGCGAAACATGTCGAGAACGCCGTGGTGACAGATCCTCTCTCCCGCCCCGAAGTCCTTGTGAGTGTTGTAATCCGCCATGCACCAGCCGATGCAGCCGCTGATGGACGAGGAACCGTGGGCGGCGTCGAGGACTTCGAGATGGCGAAGCACGTGTTCGATCTGCCTCTCTTCGGGGTCAGTCCGCTTGGTCGGAAACATGTGCCCGTTGCATTCGGTGACCAGGTACGGGACGTCCCGATCGAGGCCCGTCACCGCGCGTGGCGAAAGCAGTGCCCGACGCATGCGGTTGGTGCCGGACAACGGTGCGACCGGATCGCCCTCTGATCCGAGCACGAAGTCGTTCATCGTGTAGACGTCTTCGAGAAACTCGCTGCCCGCGAAATTCCTGATGCCACCGATCTGGCGCGAGGGGTCGAGGCTGCGCGCAAGACGGCTGGTCTGCTGGTAGAAGTCGTGATCATCGGGGGATTCATTGATGCGAGTCCCCCACAGGATGATCGAGGGATGGTTCCAGTCGCGCTGGATCATCGCCCTGACATTGTCGAGCGATCGCGTTTTCCATTCCGCTCCCCCGATATGTTGCCAGCCCGGGATTTCCTCGATCACGAGCAGGCCAAGCCGGTCGCAATGGTCGAGAAACCACGGCGACTGGGGATAATGCGAGGTCCTCACCACGTTGCATCTCAACTCGCGCTTGAGGATTTCCGCATCGCGCTCCTGTGCGCGACGACCGGCGGCGTAGCCGACGTAGGGCAGTGACTGGTGCCGGTTGAGCCCGACGAGCTTCACCGGCCGGCCATTGAGGAAGAACCCCTCCGGCGTGAACTCTGCTGTTCGAAACCCGAAACTGACGTCGACGTTATCGTGACTTCCCTTGCATTCGAGGCTGCAGGCCATCGAATAGAGAACGGGCGAGCGAATGTCCCAGCGTTGAATTGCGTTCGAGGGGACATTGCCGAACGACAGGGTGACGAATCCGTCGGTCGAACTTGCCTCAGCCGAACACCGCGACACTTCTGTCCCGTCCGGGGCAAAAAGTGCCGCCGTCAGGACCATCGGTTCCTCTGTCTGCATGCGGTTTCTGATGTCGCAGCGCACCGAGAGCGCGAATCCACCCTGATCGTCTTCGCGCGTGTCGACTCGGACTCGCTCGAACGAAACTGGTGCCGTCGATTTCAGCCAGACGTCACGATAGATCCCCGCATAGGCGAGGTAGTCGATCTGGCCGCCAAAGGGAGGAATCTCGGGGTTCTCGGTTCCGTCGATCGTCACGCACAGCAGGTTTTCGTCGCAACGAAGATGATCGGTGAGATCGACTTCGAACGGGGTGTAGCCGTTGGAATGGGTGTGGAGTTTTGCACCGTTCAGATGGACAACGGCGTCGGCCATGGCCCCGTCGAAGATCAACGAAACTTGCTGTTCCTGAAACCCCGGATCCCAGCGAAGGGTCTTTTGGTACGTGAACGGTCGCTGAAAGCTGTGCTCGTCCAGGTAAGCGTACGGCAGGTCGACTGCGTTGTGCGGCAACGTCACCGTGTCGCCAGGCTTGATCCGCTCGAGCAGTGATCGATCATGCCCTTCGTGGAACACCCACCCCAAATTGAACGGAACGACGCGGCGCATGTCAGGACATCCTATCCATGTTACCGGCCGGCGATCGGGGTCGACGCGCTCGACTCTGTCGAGCTCTCGGGTTCCTCCGATCCTGGACCGTTCCAACGCAGCAGGTGGATGTGAGTGCCGCCGTATTTCCGAACGTCCATGAGTTCGAATCCCGTCGGAGCATTCTGTCTCTCGGCCTCTTCCCAGACAATCACTGCCCCCTCGCTCAGCCACCCCATGCGGGTCGAGCGAGCGAGCATGCGTGCCCCGAGATCCTGCCGATAGGGCGGGTCGAGAAACACCAGATCGAACGGATGACCGGGGCAGGGGCCGGGCTTGAGCGCATTTGCCCGAAGGCAACGGGCCGTTTCTGACGCGCCAAGGCGTTCAATACTCTTCCGGATCACTGCACATGCCGCAGGGTCGTTGTCGATCAGGAGGACGGAATCCGCACCCCGGGACAAGGCCTCGAGTCCCAGTGCGCCCGACCCCGCAAAGGCGTCGAGAACGTGGCTCCCCAAAACACGGTCTCCGAGGCGGCTGTTTGTCAGCAGGTTGAAGACGTTCTCGCGGGTACGGTCGGTTGTTGGCCTGACATGGTTCGATCGCGATGCGGCGCTCCGGTCAGGTGGACTGGCGAGCTGCATCCCCCGAAAGCGCCCCCCGATGATTCTCACCGTAGCAGTGCCTTGAGATTGCTTTCCGGGTCGGCAATGACGGCTCGGTCCGGTGTCTTGCCGGCCGCAATCAGTCGCCTGCCAACCATGTATGCCATCGGATCGTTCATGGCGTCGACCGCCAACAGCCGGTCTTTGTCGAAGTACCAGATGGATGCGCGGGATCCCTCGACAACGGTTCTCTCGACGGTCGCAGTGTGACCGGTGTTCAATCCCGCGATCTGCAGCTTGAGGTCGAACTGATCGGACCAGAACCACGGCGTCGGATCGTAAGGGTTTTCTTGGCCGAGCATGTTGAGCGCGACGGCTTCGGCCTGATCGATCGCGTTCTGGACGCTTTCCAGCCGGATGCGATTGCCGCGATACGGAAACGAGGCACAGTCTCCTGCGGCCCAGATGCCCGGGATTGACGTTCGACCAAGGCTGTCGGTGCTGATTCCGTTGTCGATCGCCACCCCAGCTGCGGCTGCGAGTTCGGTGTTCGGGTCGATGCCCACCCCGGCAATGACAAAGTCGACGTCCATGAGCGATCCGTCGGTGAATTCGGCCTGTTCGACTTTCTCGACGCCGATCAGTCGCTGCACGCCAACGTGTTCTCGAACATCGACTCCGTGGTCCTGATGAAGCTCGCGGATGAAATTCGCCGTTTGGGCCGCCGCGACCCGCTGCAGAATCCGTTCGGTGACTTCGACGACCGTGACCTTGAGCCCGAGCTTGGAGGCGGCAGCGGCGGTCTCGAGGCCGATGTAACCGCCACCGACCACCAGCGCAGAGGCGCCGTTCGCGAACTTCGGCGCCATTGCATCGACGTCCGCCAGCGTCCGAATGCAATGCACCCCGTCCAGATGGCCTCCGATCGATGCGGGCAGTGTTCGTGGGGTTGCCCCGGTCGTGAGCGCCAACTGGTCGTAACCGATCTGCCCGGACTCGGTGTGGACCGTCCTGTTGTCTGGATCGATCCGTTGAACATGCGTGTCGGTCAGCAATTGGATGTCGTGTTCGGCGTAATATGCCTCGGGCCGCAGGAACAGACGATCGAGCGGAATCTCGCCGAGCAGATACCCCTTCGACAGTGGCGGCCGCTGGTATGGCGGTACCGGCTCTTCGCCGATCAGGGTGATGTGACCGTCGAACCCGGCCGTTCTGAGCCGCGCGACAAGTGCGGAACCGGCTTGCCCGGCGCCCACGACGACGATCTGCTGCATGTCCGGCTCTCCACAGGTTGATTCCGAAGCCAACTGATGCCACGAATCCGATTCTGATTCATCCTCATTGTTGGGGATCGAATCCCCAGGAATGCAGAAGGATCAAGACATGACATCATCAGAAAACGCCAACATCCTCGACATCAACTTGCAGGCCATCGGCGACAGTGGCCCGCAGAAATTGCGGCTCGGGGATTTGATCGGCGGGAAGCGGGCGGTGATATTCACCGTGCCGGGCGCCTTTACGCCGACCTGTCACAATTCCCACATGCCAAGTTTCGTTCGCAATGCGGATGCCATTCGCGCCAAAGGTGTCGACGAGATTCTCTGCGTGACGGTCAACGATCCGTTCGTCACCGATGCGTGGGCGAAAGCCACGGGTGCGGATGCTGCAGGGATTCGCGTTCTTGCCGATCCGGGCGCCGAGTTGACGAGTGCCCTCGGGATCAAGTTCGATGCGCCCGATGCAGGTCTGTTCGCGCGCGCTCATCGATGCCGCATGCTGGTCGAAGACGGAGAGGTTCAAAACCTCGTTCGCGAGGAAAACCCCGGTGTTTGCGAAATCTCGTCCGGCGAAGCCATGCTTGATCAGTTGTCGACCTCGGCAAGCTGATTCGCTCGGTACAGCGTCATGGCGGGGAACGGAATCTGAATGCCGTTGCTTGCGAAGGCATCCTTGACCGTTCGTGTCAGATCGTGCCTGAGCGTCCAGAAATCCCCGCTGTCGCACCAGACGCGGACGACAAAGTCGATTGAACTCGAGTTCAGGGTGGCGACCTTGATGTAGGGTTCCGGATCCGAATGAACCCGATCGTCTGCGGCCATGATTTCGTGCAGGATGGTTTCGACCTTCTTGAGGTCGGAATCGTAATCGACACCGAAGGTCAAGCTGATCCGGCGGGTCGGATAGTAGCTGTGGTTGATGATCGACGATGCCCAAACCTCGCCGTTCGGGACAATGATCTGGGCATTGTCCGGAGTGGAAAGTTCAGTCGTGAACAGGGTGATTTCCTGAACGGTACCTCCCTTTCCGCCGATCTCGACATAATCTCCCACCTTGACCGGTCGAAAGATCACCAGCATCACGCCGGCGGCGAAATGCGCGAGCGTCCCTTGCAGTGCAAGACCGATGGCGAGGCCTGCAGCACCGAGCATCGCGATGAGCGATGTCGTCTCGATCCCGAAGCGGTTGAGGACAAACAGAAAGGCGAAAGTGAGGATCGCGTAACGCAGGATCTGGCCCAGAAACCCGAACAGCGTCGTGTCGATGTGATCGTATTTTTTGGCGTTCTCCACCAGGCGCGCCCGGACCCATCCACTGGCCACATAAGCCACCGACAGGATGACGATTGCGTAGAACAGATTGATCGCGATCTCGATGAAGTATGCCATGTCCGATCCTTCCTTGTATTCGTTTGCTCTCGACTCTTCAGTTCCAGTTGCTGCTGGCGTTGCCCGTCACGAGACAGATGTTCGACCGACTCGTTCGGTCACTCGGCAAGTGCATCCATTGTCTTGGCGAGCCTGATGTCGCGTTCCGACAGTCCGCCGCAGTCATGTGTCGACAAGGTGACCGCAACCCGGTTGTAGACGTTGGACCATTCGGGATGGTGGTTCATCTTTTCCGCGCGAATCGCGACTTTGGCCATCCAGCCAAAGGCGTCGACAAATGATCGGAACTTGAACGTCTTCTCGATCGCATCGCGTCCTGTGACGGTTGACCACCCCGACGGTGCGAGTTCCTTCAGGGCAATGTCTCGCTCTTCTTCCTGCAGCAAGCCTGCCATGGGGTCTCCCTTCAAATCCTGCGCCATTGACGGTCAATGTGACCGGACCGAGTACCATGCCGGTCGGCAACATTGGCGGGACCAACGGTTTCGTTACTCCCGCAAGTGTTGCGCAAGGTAACCCTCGAACGTGATGTTCGAGGCATGCCGTCGCGCCACGACTTCTTCGCCTTTCGAGCGGACAGTCCAGCAAAGGATGTCGATCCCCCGGTTCCTGACCGTCTCGACGGTGTCTCTTACCAGATCTTGCCACTCGTGCGAAACGAATGATGCGCCCGTCTCCGGCAGGCTGGACATCGCCCTGAGCTTGCCGAGCCGGTCCGCTGGCACATCAGGCCATTCGCGAGCGGAAAAACTGCCCGTGACGAGGCCTCGCGGGACTCGCGGTGCAAGGACTGCGCACCGTTTCACCGACTCGGGGTGAAACGACATCACCGCCACCGGGCCGTTGTAGGCCTCGAGTTCGCGACAGACCGCTGCTTCGAGCCGGCCGTCGGTGGAGGTGAGAGATTCGTCGGCGTTCTTGATCTCGATCAGGATCGGTACGCGTCCGCCGACGATTGCAAGGACATCCGAAAGGTGCGGGATAGTTTCCTTTGTGTTCAGCAGGCGCATGTCGGCAAGCGCGTTCGCGGGTGTTTCGCCGATTTGTCCGTCCTCGCCCGTCAGGCGCGCGAGTTCATGATCATGGAACACGAACGCCTCGTCGTCGCGGCTGAGCTGGACATCGATTTCGATCCCGTATTCGTGCGCGATGGCCGCAAGGACAGCCGCCCTCGAGTTCTCGGGGCAGTCACGACTGGCATCGTGCAGGCCCCGGTGGGCCAGCGGTTTCTCGATGAATGCCCGGGGAAGTTTCATCAACTGATCTGAAATATCCCGTCGATTTCGACAGCGACTCCAAGCGGCAACGAGCCGCAGCCGACTGCCGTTCGCGCGTGGCGTCCCCGATCCCCGAACACCTCGACGATCAGATCGGAGGCACCGTTGATCACGGCCGGCTGATCGGTGAAATCGGGCGTGCAGTTCACGAATCCGCCCAGCCGGATGACCCGGGCAAAACGGTCGAGATCACCCGAGCAGGCTGTCTTGAGCTGTGCGAGGAGGCTGATCGCGCAGGCACGCGCCGCGCGCTGACCGTCATCGACGCTCAAGTCCTCGCCGAGCTTGCCTCGGATCAGTCCGGATGCGTCAGCCGAAACCTGACCGGAGATGAAAACCAGGTCACCGGAAATCACGAAGGGAATGTAATTTGCTGCCGGTGCAGGCGCTTCCGGGAGCTCGATTCCGAGTTCATTCAGTCGGTCGTCAATCGTGGCGTTCATGTCGGTCTCCTGTACGCTTCGCTTTGATCCGATCGCGACAAGCGCGCCGTGCCTTGAGGCATGGACGGGTGCCGCGCCTGTCAATAGTCCCGCGCCATCGGTTCCACAAGAACCGCAGCCGACGTTCGGGTGCCGGTCTTTCGGCTCCGTCACACGATGACATGGTGCGACGTTCGAGGATGCATGGCCAGTGACGGCTCGGCGCTTGGCACGCATGCAGATCGGTCGACGACTCATGACGGGCATGCGTCACGGGATCGTGGGTGTGGCGAGAGCCTTCACTGTGGCGTCCAAAAGCGTCATCATGTAGAGGCGAATGTTGGCGGTGCCGACGCGGGATCAAGACCCAACAACTGGGTCGCATGCATGATCCGGGTACCTGTTCGGGGCTGATCGATATAGAGGGACTGGCCCTTGCAACCTGAAGCGGCCGTCGGCAGGATTGTTGGGCGCAAGAATGGGGATTTTTGGATACACGATGTCGGCTTGTTTCGCTCGAATTGCGATGACGGTCTTCCTTGCAGGGACGCTGTCGGTGTCTTTGGTTTCTGCAGGGTTGGCAGACCGCTGGCAGGACATGGACCCGTACGAACTGACCAACAGGCAAACCCATGAGTTCAACAGGGGCTTCGATCGTGGAGTTTATCGACCCGCTTCAAGGGCATACGGTGCGATCGTTCCGGGACCGATCGATGTTTTCATCGCGAACTTTTCGCGGAATCTCGCTCTCCCGGGGCGGGCGATCAATTCCCTGCTGCAGGCGGACTTCGCCGGCAGCGCGGAGACGATCGGTAGATTTGCAACCAACACGATCATCGGCTTCGGAGGGATTGCCGACCCGGCGACCGATCTGGGTTTTGCCGACGAGGAGACGGACTTCGGCGTGACATTGTCGAAATGGGGCGCGGGAAGCGGCAACTACATCGAGATTCCGTTTGTCGGCCCCCGGACCGTGCGGCACGCCACCGGAATGGTGGTTGACATGTTGCTTGATCCTGTTCCCAACGTTGTGCCCACGCGCAGCGAGGGAGCTTTTCTGGCAGTCTCGGCTCTCGATCTGCTGTCCCTCCGTGAACGACAGGGCGAGTTTCTCGACCAGTTGCTGCATGAATCGGAAGACAGCTATGTCGCGACCAGGAATGCCTATTTTTCGAACCGGGAGAGGCTGCTCAACGAGGGTCTGACCGAGAGTGCGCTGGAGGATCCCTATGCAGAGTGAATTCAATCCCCGTCGCAGGATGTTCGTTTCAGTCCTGGCTGGCTTGGCAATTCTGGGCGCCCCGTTGCTTAGGCCGGCTCCGGCGGTTGCGTTGGAGGTTGCCGAGGCCGAAGCCCTGATCGAAGCCATCGTCGAAGACACGCTGAGCGCGATGAACAGCAACGAGTCCGAAGCGCAGATTCTCGAGCGCTTCGTGTCCGTGCTCGAGACCTATGCAGATCTCCCGATCATGGCCCGAAGCACGCTCGGAGTCGCATGGCGCCAAGCGAACGACGAACAGAGGCGCGCTTTCATTTCCGCATACACCCGATATCTGGCGTTCAAGTACGGCAAGAATTTCCGGCCGTTTCGGAACTCCAGGGTCCAGATCAGGCGTTCCATGGTCGTCAAGAGCGGCGTCCTTGTCGAGACGATTGCGACCAGATCGGGTGCGGAGCCTGTCGCGATCGATTGGCAGATCTCGGACAAGAGCGGCAGGGCGCGGGTTTTTAACCTGTACATTGAAGGGGTCAGCATGCTGTCGATCGAACGCCAGGAGATCGGGCAGTTGTTCGAACAGGCCGGTCGCGACATCGACTTGCTGATCGCCGAATTGCAGTCTCGCAATTGACGGCAACGGTCGCCCTCGATCAATGCAACCGAGCACTCGCGGAGCTTCGCCTTGTCGATCGAGGCTGCAATCGGGGCGGCTACGGTGATGCCGATGTCGAACGAATCGCGTGTCTCGGTTTCAATAATTTGCTTCCTGTTGGGGTGACGACGCCGGCTCGACTGTCCGGTCTTGGTGCATTTCTCGCGTTCTGGCAGTGCGTCCGCTCCGCCCATGGTTCGGGAACGGTCCTTGTTGGCGCCCGGGAAACCACCGTTGAATCGCGAGCCTGACCCGGTCTGCGGGGTCGGGTGCGAGAGTGGAAACTTGACCGACCGTCAGGCGAGCAGACGCGAGGCAGTTGAACGCATTCCGGCAAGCGAACCCGTTGTCAGCGCGACTTGGCAGCATTGGCCGTTAAGTTGGGCCGTCCAGATGGAGACATCAGAATGATGCAAGATCCCCGCGCTCTCGAGGCGCGTTGCCGAACACTGATTCGGAAACTGGAGTCTCATGACGATCTTCCGCCGGAAGCGGCTGCGATGTTCGATTTTCTGGATCACCTCGCCGATCGCTTTGCGCGATTCGGACCCACGATTCCGGCTGACTCCCTTGCAGAAACGGCGGAGCAGATTGAAGGTGATGCTGCAACTCTCGCCACAATTGAACGGTTTATCGACAAATGGGAATTGCTTCGCGAAGAACGCGCCCAGCTTGAGGATGAATTGGCCAAGCGTGAAGGTATAGCAGCCGGGCTTACCGATGAATTGGCCAGGCTCAAGGATGCAAACGCCAAGCGTGCCAATTACGCAGCCAAGCTTGAAGATGAAGTGGCCAGGCTTACCGACGAAAAAGAACAGTATCACAAGGAGATTGCCGATCTCCTCAAGCAGTCCCCTGCCGTTGAGAAAAAGGTCGCCATGTACGTTGCAGAGAGTGCCCCACATGAGACGGACGGTGCCTATCATGAGGCCTTGATGGCGGCCATCGACAAAGTGATCGATGAATCGGAAGCTGGAACACCCCAATGGCAATCCGACAAGTCGACATCCAGTTCCAAGGAAGTCCATGCGAGTGGCAAGGGCAGGACAAAAGCGGTCAAGCGGAAAAAGCGGTGGCGAAAGGCTCAAAACACGAGTGGCCGCAAGGCAAAGTGATCGCTACGCCGGATCTATCCTGTATGCGCTGACAGAACCGTTCTTTTGAATTCCGGCATCGTACGGCGCGGAGTTCTCGGCGTTGAATCTCGCGATTCGATGCCGCCCTTGCGCAAGCAAATCGGCGATATCGGAACCGGTCGCGTTTTTGATCCGAATCACGATGACCCGGGCATTGTTGTCCTGGATTGCTGCTATCTCGGCTGTCCGACATCGGGCATGGCGATTTGTGACCGCGATCCAGCCCCTTTGCACGAAGAGCGCAATCCAGTCCGCACCGGGCACTGCCGCCAGCAAATGATTGTCATGCATCTCGATTGCCATGTCATTGTAGCACAACCGAATGGCGATGAAGTGTTTGCTCTGGCTGCGACCAAGAAAATGCGTCGGTTCAGGCGGCAGCCTTGAGTTCGAATCGGATCGCTTCTTCGATTTCCGCAGTCTTGCGCCCATAGTCCTGTGCCAGTTGGTCGATGGATTCCCCGGCGTTGTAACGCTCGGCAATCACTTGGGTGGCGAGACCGGTACAAGCAATGACCGGACGCCCAGCGGAGAGATTGGGGTCGATGACGATCATCGACGGTGAGTCATGCATTGCGCCCCCCGCGAAAGGGTAAAGCTTAATCGGGACGCCGACGGAGTCGCGCCTGATCCGCCCAAGTGCCATGCTCATGAAATTGCGCATGGCGAGCCGACCAGCTCGGCTAACGTTGACCAGTTGACCATACATTTCGATGAATTGGTCCAAGCCATTTGTTGCAAGTTCTTGGCTGATGAGTGAATGCTGATTGCCGACAGGTGCCTTCGCATGGCTCGAAACGTACTGAATCGACATCCGAACGCTTGACGCATTGACCTCATGATCCCGCCCGATGGCGGCCATAAGATGAAGCTCGGTAAGGTTCAAGAAAGACAGCAAAGGTGGCTTGAACGTGGGGATTTGAATCAGCGGTTCATGCTGGTCTCTTCCCAGTGACCAAGATCGGATGGTACTTGGCCGCATGGAGAGATAGTGTGCTGCTTCCGAGACTGCGTAAGCCGGAAGTGCTCGAGGATCGTTCGCTAACGAGTGTTGGTCGACAGTTCTTCTCCTTCGCGATGGCCCGAACCAGTTTTCTGCATGTTCGCCGCATGCAGTCCGCTTTGACGTGAATGTCGCGTGCCTCAGCATTTCGTGGTCTGCGATCAGGTCGACCCCGCCTTTATTGATTGTACCGGAACGTGACCAGCCCGTGCCGCTTGGAAGCCAGGCCTGAGATGAACGTGTTCCGATCGCGCAATTCTCGAAGGATGCGCCAACTTCCGGCCGTTCAAACAGTTCCGCCGCTCATGGTTGTCGCAGCAGCCGTTATCTTGCGCGCTTCCGGATGGTTTCGAGGAACAGTCGTTCGGCAAACGTCGCATGCGACCATGCAAAAGGACGTGTTCAGTTTGATGTCCGGGGTCGTGTTCGGTCTTGCCTTCAGTCTCGACGGGTTCCGAACAGACCGCCGAACACGCGGGCAAAGAACGAGGGTTTCCGATTGGACCGCGGGGTCTCTTCTGCAACCTGGATCCCCTCGTAATCGGGCAGTGGTTCGGGCTCGATCATGGGCAGAGGTCTTGATGGCAGGTCGACGTGAACCCGAGCCATTGTTTCGCGCCAGATATCCGCAGGCAGTCCGCCGCCGGTGACGCCCGTCAAACGGGTGTTGTCATCGTACCCCATCCAGACGCCTGCGATGTAGTCGGCTGTGAAACCGATGAACCATGCGTCTCTCCCGCCTTGCGTGGTGCCGGTCTTGCCAGCCGCCTGACGGTCGTCCAGGCGGGCACGGGCACCGGTTCCGTTCTCGACGACATCGTGCATCATCCCGACGAGCTGTCGCGCGGAATGGTCGCTGATCACCCTGTCGCCAGACACGCGTGCGCTTTCCATGAGTGCAACAGGTTCGCCCTGAAGACTGAGACCGCGAATTCCCCATGGCGGAGTCGACTGGCCCAGGTTGAGGAATCCCGCATAGGCAGCAGTCATGTCGAGAAGCGTCGACTCGGAGGCGCCCAGCGCGACAGCCGGCCCCTGAGCGAGCGTGTTCGAAAGCCCGAATCCGCGAGCGACCTCCCGTACCCTTTGCCTTCCGACCGCTTCGGAAATTCTCACGGCTGCCGAGTTGGCGGAATGTGCCAGAGCCGTCGAGAAATCCGTCAGCCCGAGATACCGGTCCTTGTAGTTTCGCGGACTCCATGTGCCCGAACCCGGAATGTCGATGGTCAAGGGGGCATCCTGGATCCTGGAGTTCGATCGATAACCGTCCTCGAGGGCAGCGGCGTAGACGAAAGGCTTGAACGCCGAGCCGGTCTGACGTCGTGCCTGTGTGGCGCGGTTGAAGGTTCCGGGTGTTCCGGTGCTGCGGCCGCCGACGATGGCACGAACGCTCCCATCAGGTGACATCACGACAATGGCGGCCTCGGCGCGTGAACCGCTTCGGACCTTGGTTGCGAAAACATGGTCGAGGGCAGCCTCGGCAGCATCCTGAATGCGATGATCGAATGTCGTTCTGATCACGACATCTTCGTTCGTGTCCTTGAGCAGGAAGCCCGGCCCGGTTTCCATGATCCAATCGGCAAAATAACCCCCTGCTTGTCGCGCAGCTGCGGGTGACAGCTTAGCCGGGTTGTTGCGTGCATGGTCTGCTTCGGCCTGCGTGAGACGCCCTTCGTCTTCCATCATGGAGATGATCAGGCTTGCGCGGTTGCGCGCGCCTTGCAGGTTCCGCGTTGGTGCATACCTCGATGGGGCCTTGAGCAATCCGGCGAGCATCGCCGCTTCAGCAGGTCCGACGTGCTGGGCGGATTTCCCGAAGTAGCGCTGGCTTGCGGCTTCGAAGCCGAATGTTCCCGCGCCGAGGTAGACCCGGTTCAGATAGATTTCGAGGATCTCGTCCTTGCTGAACTTGAGCTCCATCGCGAAGGACATCGGGATTTCGCGGATCTTGCGGTCAAATGATCGCAGATCAGAAAAGAACACGCGCTTGGCCACCTGCTGGGTGATGGTCGAACCGCCATGGCCACTGAACGGTGAGCGTCCTTCGCGAAGATTGATGAAGACGGCACCCGCGATTCCTGGCAGCGAGATCCCGAAATGCCGGTAGAAGCGCCGGTCTTCAGCGACGAGAATCGCGTTTTTGAGATGGGGTGACACGGCTCGCGACGTCACGAGCCCTCCGAACTGGTCACCCCGCCAGGCGAAGACTTCGTCGTTTCGATCGAGCAGAGTGACCGCTCCCTTCGAACGGTCGTCCATCAGTTCGACCGCTGGCGGCAAAGACGCGAAATCGTGAAGGGTCCAGGGGCCGAAGATCAGCAGAAGTAGAACTGCGAGACGAACGGATACCCAGACCGACCACCTGGTGGCGAGTCGCAGGCAGTTTCCAAGGACACGCCGCGGCAAACCCCTGCCGGAGCGTTTCCCGGATTTCGGATTGCCTTGTCCTGTTTCTGGAACTTGCCCCGCACGGGCGGATTTGCCCGGCTGCGCAGCCTTCCTGCCTGTCATGCCCGTGCTCTTTTTTCTTTGAAGCCTAAACCGGCCCTTTTGGCCGGTCAATACAGCACCTGGCCCCATCGCCAACCGTTCGTGTCACGACATATGTGGCATTTTTGCCACAGATTTGAGGTTTCAGCCTCCAATACCCGATCTGAGAGATTTTTTTGTTCCTCTTTTGTTCGTGTTTTTGATAGGCGCGTACCCTTTTCAAAAAACAAGGAGCCAGATGTGACGACCCGAACCAGCGCCTACACCGACATCACACTCAAGATCATCAAGGCACTGGAACGGGGCCGGCAACCCTGGAATCCCGAATGGACGAACGACATGACACCCGCATCGCTGCCGCGCCGGTGGACTGGAGAGTCCTATCAGGGCATCAACGTTCTCATGCTGTGGCTGGCGGCCGCAGAAAGAGGATTCGCATCGTCGCGGTGGCTGACCTACCGGCAGGCAAAAAAGATCGGCGGGCAAGTCCGTAGGGGCGAACGGTCGACCCGAGTGGTCTACTTCGAGTCGAGGGCCCGTTCTGACGATCAGGACGAAGACGATACCGGACATTGCATCCTGAAACGGTATGCGGTGTTCAACGCCGACCAGATCGACAATCTGCCCCCTGAATTCCATCGCGACGACACCCCCCGGATTCGTACCGAAGGACTTGACGGCATCGATCGGATGATCGCGCACACCGGAGCTTGCATCACCGAAAAGAAGGGCAACAGCGATGCCTACTATCTGGTCAGCGCTGACCGCATCGTCGTGCCGCACCGTGACAGCTTTGAGCCTGTCGAGCGGTTCTACGGTGTCCTCATGCATGAACTCATGCACTGGACTGGCAACAAGACCCGCTTGAACCGGTTGAGCCACGATGACAGCGAGAAAGACTATGCATTCGAGGAACTCGTCGCGGAGATCGGCTCCTGCTTCGTGTGCTCCAGTCTCGGCATCGCGCCGGATCTCGGCAATTCGGTCACATACATCAAGAACTGGGCTCTGCGTCTCGAGGCGGATCATCGAATGATTTTTCGGGCTGCCGGAGCCGCCCAGAAGGCTGCCGACTTCTTGCTCAAGTGCATGAAGTCGGGCGGAGCCGATTGAATGGAGCCGGAGTCGTTGTCGTCAACACGGAACCTCGAGCGGTCAGACCAGTTCCCGTCGGCTGTGGCATTGACCCGTTTGGTTTCGCATCCCGAGACCGCAGACATTGGTCATTTGCGACCGCTGAAGACCCGAGCGGTCAAACGCATCCGCATGACGGATGAAAGGCACGATTGCCAGACGCAACATCGCGACCACTCCCGGTTCCGGACTGAACCCATGACATGCCTTCTGACAGGAGAAATAGATTGCCCGACTTGACACCCCATCCGCACGACGCGCTGTTCCGCCATCTCGTTTCAAGCCCCGCCGACGCTGCGACGCTCTTGCAAGAACGTCTCCCCAAGAAGGTGGTCGAACTCATCGACCCCGATCGGGCGCCCGTGCATCTCGAGGGCACCTTCGTCGATGGCGAAGGCAGGAAGTCGCATACGGATGCGCTGTTTCAGGTCTACCTCAAGGGCGGCGAAGAGGCCTACATCTACACCCTGCTCGAACACAAGTCGAAGCCAGATTACAGTACAGTGATTCAAGTGATAATTTTATGTTGAATTCAACATAACATAACTTATGTTGCGGCCAGCATTATGTTGCAGAGTGAACGCAACTGTCTGCCCGGCACAAGAACTTTTTCGCCAGCCGCAACATAATATTCCGCACGCGGAGTGTGGCATGATCGTGTCTCCAACTAGAAGGAGACAACATCATGTTCGAGAATCTTTTCACCTGTCCCGACACGATCGGACGCTATCGCGCTTCGCCGCTCCTCGACGAACGGCTCAGCTACCTGTCGCATTGTGCACAAACGGGTTCGCGACCGCGGAGTCTGCGCGAGATCGCGGCGCATCAGGTCAATCTGATTCGTCTGCTGGATCTTCACGAGAGCGAGCGGGTCAATGTCGCGCGCATCGAAGCCGTTGCCGATCGATGGTCGCTTCCGGGCGGACGCCAATGCGATCAACCCGCACGGCCCGCGCAGAGACAGCAGTTCGTCAACCATGCGGTGCGATGGCTGCGCTTCATCGACCTGCTCGATGAACCGATCGTGGCGCGACATGCTCATGTCGACGAGGTGGCAGTTTTCGAAGCGTGGACGCAGGACGAACGCGGGTGGTCCAAAGAAACGACTGTCAGTTGCATCAGAACGATCGATCGTTTTTTCGATGGATTGGACGAACGCGGAGTCCCGCTGGTCGCAGTCGGTATCGGCGACATCGACCAGGAGGTTGCACGCTGGCGTGCCCGCGCCTGCAGCAGGAACACGATTCGCAACTACTCGCATTATCTTCGCGCATTCTTTCGGTTCGCCGAACGCCAGGGCTGGTGCAGCCCCGGACTGACGGACGGGATCATGCCGCCGCGCTTTCGTCGCGGCGAGACGGTCCCGAAGGGGCTGACCCGGGACGAGATGCTGCGACTGCTCGCAACCTCGGAGGGAGACCGGCAGACTGACATCCGTGATCGGGCGATTCTGATGGCGCTGATCGCCTACGGCCTGCGTTCCGGAGAGGTCGTCGGTCTGCAGCTCGACGATCTGGACTGGAAGGAGGAGATCCTGCGGGTGCGCCGACCGAAGGTGCGGCGCACGCAGAACTATCCGCTCTCGCCCGGCGTCGGGAAGACGATCCTGCGCTACATCCACGATGTCCGCCCCCGATGTTCGGAGGGGACGCTCTTTCTTTGTTTGAACGCTCCGTTTCGGCCGATGACCCGGGAGGTGGTGAATCGCGTGGTCGGAAGCCGTCTCAAGCGAATCGGCATCACCGGCAAGCATTGCGGCCCGCATGCGCTGCGCCATGGCACGGCCCAGCACCTGCTCGACCAGGGCATGTCGATGAAGGAGGTCGGCGACTATCTCGGCCATCGCAGCGTCTCGGCCACGTCGACGTACGCCAAGGTTCAGCTCGGCGCGCTGCGCGAGGTCGCCGACATCGATCTGGAGGGCCTGGCATGACTCTTCGGGACGCAATCGATGCATATGTCGCATGGCGCCGGGACCACGGCGCGAAGTTCGAATCCGGTGAATACCTGTTGCGTCTCTTCAGCAGGCATGTCGGCGACAACGCTGACTGCGGCTCCGTTGCCGGCGAGGACGTTCTTGAATTCCTGGCCGGCAATCGCCCTCTCACGGCGTACCGAAACAACAAGTACGTTACGCTGAGCGGGTTCTACCGCTACGCGATCAGCCGTGGCCTCGCCGCTCGGTCTCCGCTTCCCGCACCGGAAGACGAACCGAGACGGGCGTGCGCCACCCCGCCGCATGTCTATTCCCGCAATGAACTTTTTCGCCTGTTCGGGGCCATCGACACCAGCCGGCGGCGTGCGGTCCAGTTCGATGCCGACACCATGAGGACCCTGCTTCTCCTGCTCTACGGCGCAGGCCTTCGCTTCGGCGAAGCGCAGCGGCTCACGCTCGAAGATGCTGACCTCACCGACGCAGTGCTGACCATACGCGACACCAAGTTCTTCAAGACGCGTCTGGTTCCTGTCGGTCCGCAGCTCGTCGATGCCCTGCGAACCTATGTGGCCGGTCGCGTCGAGCGCCCGCTGCCGCAGCGCGGCGCCTCGACCCTGCTCGCCAATCTCGATGGCACCCCGTTGGCCAAGATGACCGTTCGGCTCGCTTTCAGCAAGCTGCTGAAGGGCGCCGGAATCGGGCAGGACCGAAATGGTCGGCGGCGGCCGTGCCTGCATTCGTTCCGCCACGCCGCCGCCGTGCACCGCGTGGAATCGTGGTATCGACAGGGTGAAGACGTGCAAAGGCTCCTGCCCGCGCTCGCCACCTGGCTCGGTCACGCCAATCTGAGCGGAACCCAGGTCTATCTCACGATGACGCCGGAACTGCTGCAGGAGGCGTCGCTCCGATTCGACAGCTATGTCAACGGAGACGACGATGAGTGAAGCACGCACGCTCGGCCTCTGGTTGCGCCGGTTCCTCGACGAACATGTCGTCATCGAGCGCAATCTGAGCCAGAACACGGTCCGGAGCTATCGGGACGCCTTCATGCTGCTGCTGCCCTTCGTCAGCGCGAAAGCTCGCAAATCGCCCGACCGGCTTGCGGTGGAGGATCTTTCGTCCGAGCGCGTTCGACAGTTCCTCGCTCACCTGGAGGAGGATCGCGGCTGTTCCGCGCAGACCCGAAACCAGCGTCTGACGGCGGTCCGGAGCTTCGCCCGCTTCGTCGCCAGTCGCGACCCCGCTCTTGTCGAGTGGAGCGGGAGCATTCGTTCCATCGCCTTGAAGAAGGCGACGCCGAAACCGATCGAGTGGCTCGGCCAGCCCGAGATGGATGCGCTGATCGCGGTCCCCGACCGTCGCACGCAGAGGGGACGGACGGAGCACGCTCTGCTCCTGTTCCTCTACAACTCGGGCGCTCGCGTCTCCGAAGCGGCGAACCTGGTGGTGGGAGACATCGAGTTCCGGCGACCCAAGGACAGCCACACGATCGTGACGGTCCACGGCAAGGGCGGCAAGATCCGCAAGTGTCCGCTGTGGCCCAGGACCGAGCGGGCGCTCTCGAAGCTGGTGAAAGGGCGAGCCAACAACGACGCCGTCTTTGTCAGCCGTCTGCGGAAACCGTACACGCGGTCCGGGATCTATCGGCTCGTCGAGCGCTGTGCGGCTTGCGTGTCGGCACTCGAAACGCAAAAGGTGACCCCTCACGTCATCCGCCACACGAGCGCTTGCCACCTGCTCAAGGCCGGGGTCGACCTGAACACGATCCGCGCATGGTTGGGTCATGTCAGCCTCGACACCACCAACGTCTACGCGGAAATCGATCTTGAAACGAAGGCCAGGGCGATGGCGCTCTGCGACATCGCCGAAGACGGATCGGAGCGTCCATGGAAAGAGGACAAGGGCGTGATGGCCTTTCTGCGCGCGCACTGAGTGCGGAATGTTATGTTGCGGCCGGCGAAAAAGTTCTGATGCCGGGCAGGCAGTTGCGTTCACTACACAACATAATGCTGGCCGCAACATAAATAATTTACATGTGTCGGATCTGGCTCAAGGAACTGAACAAGACGAAGAGCGAGAGAAAGGGCGGCGCACGCCGACTGCCGTTGATCATTCCGCTGGTCGACTATGCAGGGCGGGAGGAGTGGCGCGCTCCACTGTCCATCCAGGACATGATCGATGCCCCGAAAGAGCTGGAATTCATGGTCGAGTCCTTCGGTCGAATCCTGCTGATGGATCTCGGACACATCCCTCCCAAAGAGTTGTCTCGGAGCCTTCAGCTTCGGGCAATACTGATCGTGATGTGCGTCGTGTTCCATGAGGACATCAGCGACGAAGAGATCAAACTGATTTTCGAAGGTGTTGAATACGATGAGCGGGGGATGTACTTACTCAGGTACCTTATCAAGCTGGCCAACGTGTCTGTTGAACGCCTGGAAAAAGGGTTGCGGCATTCGCCGATGGCCGCCGACAAAAAGGAGGAGATGATGTCAACACCTGCGCAGGAATGGATGGAGCAAGGCCGGCAGGACGGGCTGGCCATGGGCGTCAAGCAAGGCATCGAACAAGGCATTGAGCAAGGCATAGAAAAAGGGATGCTCGCGGGAAAGGCGGAGACTCTTCTGAATTTGGCTCGGGTGAAGTTCGGGAAACTCTCAACTTCGGAAGTTGCGCGGGTTCGCAATGCAAGTTCCGTTGATCTCGACGCTTGGCTTGAACGATTGATCACCTCGGATTCAATCATGGACGTGTTTGGCGGGCACCGCCGCCATTGACGCCGCCCTCCTGTTGACGGCCCGGAAAAGGTTTGCGGCATTCGCCGGTGGCTGCCGGCAAAGCGGAGGAGATGATGTCAACACCTGCGCAGGAATGGATGGAGCAAGGCATCGAAAAAGGAAGGCGCGCGGGCAAGGCGGAGACTTTATTGCGTCAGGCTCGGATGAAGTTCGGGAAACTCTCACCTTCTCAGGTTGCGCGGGTTCGCGACGCGAGCATCGTTGATCTCGATGCCTGGCTTGAACGATTGATGATCTCAGATTCTATCAAGGACGTGTTTGGCGGGCACAACCGTAACTGACGCCGCGCTGTCAATTTGCTCTGTCAAAGCGATTGTCTCGACCAATCCCGACAACTGTTCGGCCAGTCAGTTGATGATGTCGATTGCCGTGACTCAATGCATGCTTTGCAGGCAGGGGGCATGTGGATCCGATCAGACGAAACCTGCCAGTTTCAGAATCTCCCGACTCATTGCTTGCATGGGTTTGCAGGTCTTTGGGCTTTCAGGTTGTCGTCGGCACACGGAACAGTTTGATGGTTCGGGTCTGGAATTGGCTCCGAGCTCACTCACAGGCAATTCTTGATCATCCAAAGTGAAACACACCGGTCATCTTTGCCAGCACACTTTGGCGGCTCTGCGAGTGGAGGAGAGGTTGAGGGCATCAAGGCATGTCGGTGAATTTCTTGCCGTGAACGGCAACGGAATCCGGAATGTCGCACTTAGGTCCTGTGTATCGCCCAATACCGAGTTGGCGGCCCGCAAAAGGCAGTCTCGGCCATGTTGCAGCAAGCAAGATTTTTGTTGACCGTGCCACGCCTTGGGCGTGTATATGAAGTTCTGATTACGCGAATACGGCAAGAAGGTGGGAGCAACCATGAGTCCTCAGCAAACCGCCCGGGCCGCATGGGCACAGAATCCCGGCACAAACATCGGATACTGGCAAGAAAGGGTCGACCTCGCAGCAGCATTTCGCTGGGCGGAACGGCTTGATCTGCACGAGGCCGTGGCCAATCATTTTTCGCTGGCTGTCGGAGATGACCAGAGCGAAATTCTGATCAACCCCAACCAGATGCATTTCTCACGCATTCGCGCTTCGGACCTTCTCCTGCTCGATGTCAACGATCCAGACGTCCTCGAACGACCGGGCGCTCCCGACCCGACCGCATGGGGTCTGCACGGTTCGCTTCACCGGCTGTGCAAGCACGCGCGATGCGCCATGCACGTGCATTCGGTCTATGCAACGGTACTTGCTTCCCTCGAGGACAGCACCTTGCCCCCGATCGACCAGAATGCGGCCATGTTCTACGACCGCATCGTCGTCGATGATCAGTACGGTGGACTCGCATTCGAAGAGGAAGGAACGCGTTGTGCAGCGCTGTTCCACGACCCCAAGACATCCGTGATGGTCATGGGCAACCATGGGGTGCTCGTGATCGGCGAAACCGTCGCAGAAACGTTCAACCGCCTGTATTATTTCGAAAGGGCGGCGCGGAACTACATCATTGCACTGCAGACCGGTCGCAAGCTCCGCATATTGCCAGACGAAATCGCTGCACGAACGGCCGAGGAAATCGATTCCTATCCGGGGCAGGCAGACCGACACCTGTCCGAGATCAAGGAAATTCTCGACTCGGAAGGATCGAACTACGCCAGCTGAGCAAGGCGACGGGTTGCAGCCCGCACTTGTGACCGACTCGAACTGGAGAACAGGCGATGGAAACGACTCAAGCATCGGCCACGGCTTCCGGGACAAGCAACGCAGACTGGAACTATCATCCAGACCTCCCGATCCCCACATCGCCGCTCTTTGTCTGGCCGCCCAGACCGCGAGAGGCTTTGAACTGGCTCGCGGCTTCATGGCTCAGTCTCAGCATGATCGTGCTGGAACTGGCAGCGGCGGTTCTCGTCTACGTGATGTTTCTGCCAGAACTTGCGACCATGCAGACAGTCTCGGTCGACTGGATCGTCCAGATCTGGCTTCGCAACCTGATCTTGCTCTTCCTGGTTGCGCACAGCATGCATCTGTATTTTTGCCAGTTTCGGAAACAGGGCACGGCGCTGAAGTACGATCGTCGCGAGATCGGTGGCACGAGCGGCCGGTTCACTTTCAACAGCCAGTTGCTCGACAACATGTTCTGGTCGCTGGCAAGCGGCGTGACCGTCTGGACGGCCTACGAAGTGGCGTATTTTCTCGCGGCGGCGAATGACCTCGTCCCGCTTGTTTCGTTGTCGGAGAATCCTGTCTGGTTCGTGGTCTGGCTGCTGCTGATTCCGATCTGGTCATCACTGCATTTCTACTGGATTCACAGGTTGCTTCACTGGCCGCCGCTCTACCGGCTTGCCCATTCCCTTCATCACCGGAACATCAATGTCGGCCCATGGTCGGGCATCTCCATGCACCCGGTGGAACACGTGCTTTATTTCTCGTCGCTCCTGATTCACTTCGTCGTGCCATCTCACCCGATCCACTTCCTGTTCCATGCATTCGTCAACGGACTGAACCCGGCGGCGTCGCATTCAGGATTCGAGGGGCTGGTCGTTCGCGAGGAAAAACGCTTCGATCTCGGCGATTTCTTCCATCAACTGCACCACCGCTATTTCGAGTGCAATTACGGAACTGCCGAAATGCCGTGGGATGTCTGGTTCGGCTCGTTCCACGACGGCAGCGATCGGGCCACCGCGGCGACTCGGGCGCGGCGAAGCCGAAAACACGAACGACCAAAGGCGCGGCCAAGTGGGAGCACATCGCGATGACGACTGTTCAAACGTCCCGACCCGCAGCACGGTAACAGCGATCCGATCGAGGCAATGGCGAGTGCTTTGTCCTCGTCAGGATCAACGATAGCACCGACATGGGCCAGCCAATTCGTGCAGCATCGAGCGTCGATGAATTCTCCGCACCCCAGCCTTCCGGTGTCCGCTTGTCGTTTCTTGTATCGGCACTCGAAATCGCTTCGATGACGAGGTCGGCTCCCCAAACGCGCAGTGATCTAAGCCGTCCGAACGCGACGGGCGTCACCGCCGATTGCAATCGCTGCCATCGCGTGTCAATCCGACCGGACATGATTTGCCATCGGCGGTTTTTCCAAGAAGTGTGAGTTCGACATGCAGTTTGGTCTTCAGGAACACCAGGAACTGATCGTCTCAACCGTGAGGTCGTTTGTCGAGAACGAGATCATGCCACACGAAGACCTCGTGGAGCAGACCGGCGAGGTGCCGCGAGAGATTGCTGACGAGATCAGGCAGAAGACGATCGCTCTCGGTTTCTATGCCTGCAACTTTCCCGAAGAGGTCGGTGGTGCAGGGCTGAATCACCTCGAATTTGCCCTTGTGGAGAGGGAACTTGGACGCGGATCGATGGCGTTGACCCATTTTTTCGGTCGACCGCAGAACATCCTGATGGCGTGCACGGAGGAACAAAGAGAGAGGTACCTGCTGCCTGCCGTTCGGGGCGAACGCATGGACGCGCTTGCCATGACCGAACCCGGTGCCGGGTCGGACATTCGCGGGATGATGGCGACCGCGATCCGAAAAGACGGCGACTGGATCCTGAATGGGACCAAGCACTTCATTTCCGGCGCGAACCATGCGGACTTCGTCATCGTCTTCATGGCCACCGGGGTGGACGAGACGCCTCGCGGTGCCAAGAAGCGGATCACCACGTTTCTGGTCGATCGCGGAACGCCTGGTTTCACGATCCGCGATGGCTATGCATCGGTCAGCCACCGCGGCTACAAGAACATGATTCTCGAGTTCGACGACTGTCGTCTTCCGGATACCCAGGTCCTCGGGGAGGTGGACGGGGGTCTGGAGGTCATGAACACCTGGCTCTACGCGACAAGGATCACTGTTGCGGCCAACTGCGTGGGGCGCGCCCGAAGGGTTTTGGATCTCGCGCTGGGACATGCGGCCGAACGCGAACAGTTCGGTCAGAAAATCGGCAAGTTCCAGGGCGTTGGATTCCAGATCGCTGACATGGTCACGCAGATCGATGCGGCGGATTTCCTGACGCTGGCCTCGGCCGACCGGCTGGACCAGGGCTTGCAGGCCAATCGAGAGATCGCCAGCGCCAAGCTGTTCGCGTCGGAAATGCTCGCCAACGTGACCGATGCGGCCATACAGATTCACGGCGGTATGGGCTTGATGTCAGATCTTCCGCTCGAACGGTTCTGGCGCGACGCCAGGGTCGAGCGCATCTGGGACGGAACCTCCGAGATCCAGCGCCACATCATCAGCCGTGAACTCCTGCGACCCCTTGGCGCCTGATTTCATGTTCAGGTCTGGTCCGATTGCGAACCCTTGCGCTGCCGTGCCGTTGAGGTCGGGCGAATTCGGAGCGCCGGCTTCGTGAATTCGCTCCAGCGTCTGTTTCATCCGTCGTCGATCGCTGTCGTGGGCGGCGGCGCCTGGTGCCGTTCGGTTGTCGAGCAATGCCGCAAATTCGGTTTCCCCGGTCAGATGTGGGTGGTTCATCCGAGTGCTGAATCGATTGCCGGCGTTGACACCGTCCCGACAGTCCGTGCCTTGCCCGGTGCGCCGGATGCGGCATTCATCGGTGTCAATCGTGAAACGACTCTCGATATCGTCCGCGCGCTCGCCGAGCGCAGGGCCGGGGGAGCCGTGTGCTTCGCGTCCGGGTTTCGTGAAGCGGAAGTGGAACTGCCCGGCGGAGCTGGCCTGGAGAGCGACCTGCTGGCCGCCGCCGACGATATGCCGATCCTCGGCCCGAACTGCTACGGATTCATCAACGGACTCGACGGTGCGCTGCTCTGGCCCGATCAGCACGGGCTGGTTCGGGTCTCCACAGGCGTGGCCATCGTCACCCAGTCGTCAAACATTGCCATCAATGTCACGATGCAATGTCGCGGTCTTCCGGTCGCCTTCGTCGTGACAGCCGGGAATCAGGCGCAAACCGGCATTGCCGACATTGGAAAGTCGTTGCTCGAGGATGAACGCGTGACCGCTTTGGGCCTGCATGTCGAGGGATTCGGCGATCTCCATGCGCTCGAAGAACTGGCCAAGTGTTCGGAGGCCCTGAACAAACCGGTGGTCGTCCTGAAAGTCGGAAGTTCGGCGGAATCCAGAAGGCTGACGATGTCGCACACCGCATCGCTCGCCGGGGATCATGTCGGGGCAAAGGCCCTGATTTCGAGATTGGGATTTGCGTGCGTGTCTTCGCTGACAGCCATGATCGAAGTCCTCAAGCTCTTGCATGTCGGGGGCAGGCTGCCGTCGAACCGCATCTCATCGGTCAGTTGCTCGGGAGGCGAGGCCAGCCTGGCGGCCGACATCGGTCGCGCTCGCGGGCTCAGCTTCCCTGCACTGAACCCGCGCCAGATCGATGACCTGCGCGCAGCGTTGGGCCCGCGGGTCGCACTGTCGAATCCCCTCGACTATCATACCTATGTCTGGCGAGACACGGAGGCGATGACCCGGGCCTGGTCGGCAATCGTCGATCCGTCGCTCGCCATGACCGTCCTGATCGTGGACTTTCCGCGGGCCGATCGTTGCGATCAGAACGACTGGCGCTGCGCGATCGATGCGGCCCTCGAGACACGACGACGTACCGGGGGTCGGCTCGCGATGGTCGCGACTCTGCCCGAACTCATGCCGGAGGATGTGGCTGCGGAACTCATGGACGGCGGGGTCACCCCCTTGAACGGTCTCGACGAGGCATTCACCGCTTTGGCGGCGACGAGCGAGATGCGCCCGCGTCACCCACTCGGGCTGCTGATGCCATACACCGGTTCCGACTCGCGGCAACAGGCTTGCCGGATTGTCAGCGAGTACCGAGCCAAACGTGAACTTGCACGCCACGGTCTCGCAATCCCGAAATCCAGACGGGTGACGTCAACCGCTGAGGCTGTCGAGGCTGCAATCGAGATCGGTTTTCCGGTCGTGCTCAAGGCTGAGGGCGTCGCCCACAAGACGGAAGCGGGGGGCGTCGTTCTCAATCTGGCGTCGAGTTCGGACGTGGCGTCGGCCATCAAGGGCATGCAAGCGCCGAGCTTCCTGATCGAGGAAATGATCACGGATGTCGTTGCGGAGCTCCTGATCGGCGTGGTGCGTGACCCGGCGCACGGATTCGTGCTCACGCTGGCCGCAGGGGGAATCATGGCCGAAGTCATGTGCGACCGCCATTCCTTGCTCGTGCCGTGCACCGAACGCGAAATCGAGGAGGCGATCGATCAGCTTCGGGTGTCTTGCCTGCTCGACGGTTATCGCGGACGACCCGGGGCCGACCGAGGCGCCATCGTGCGGAGCGTGCAGTCCGTGCACGATTGCGTGATTGCAAACAGTCATGCGGTGGAAGAGATCGAGGTCAACCCGTTGCTTTGTCGCCCGGACGGGGCGGTTGCGGGCGACGCATTCATGAGGAGGTCGAGATGAGCGACAAGCCGATCAAGGTGACAGAACACGGACACGTGCTGGAGGTCGTTCTCGACCGACCGAAGGCGAACGCAATCGACCTTGGCACCAGCCGGCTCATGGGCGAGACATTCGCGGCATTCCGCGACAACGACGAACAGCGGGTGGCCATCATCACAGGTGGTGGCGACAGGTTCTTCTGTGCGGGGTGGGATCTGAAGGCAGCAGCCGATGGCGAAGCCGTTGACGGTGACTACGGTCTCGGCGGATTCGGCGGCTTGCAAGAACTGCGTGATCTGAACAAGCCGGTCATCGCCGCAGTCAACGGGATCTGTTGCGGAGGCGGTCTCGAACTGGCGCTCTCGGCAGATATCATCCTAGCTGCGGAACACGCTCGCTTCGCACTGCCCGAGATTCGATCCGGCACGATCGCCGATGCGGCATCGGTCAAGCTGCCCAAGCGAATCCCTTACCACATCGCCATGGAAATGCTCTTCACCGGTCGCTGGCTTGATGCAGAGGAGGCGAACAGATGGGGGTTCGTCAACAGAATCTGCGAGGCCGAGCAGTTGATGGATGAAGCGCGCGAACTCGCCGGATTGCTCGCTTCGGGCCCGCCGCTCGTTTATGCGGCAATCAAGGAGATCGTTCGGGACGCGGAAGACAGCAAGTTTCAGGATTCGATGAACAGAATCACCGGTCGGCAGCTTCGCACGGTCGATGTCCTGTATTCGTCGGAAGACCAGATGGAGGGTGCGCGGGCCTTTTCCGAGAACCGCGACCCGGTCTGGAAGGGGCGCTGACGTCGGGCCGGCTGGCCCGAACGCGAAGCCTCCTTTCGAGCGATGGCAAGACGAAGCGACAATTTCCGCAGCGCCGCCCTGATGTGCGCGTCCATGGCGGGATTCTCCGCCAATGACGCGATCATCAAGATTGTCGGCACCGAATTCGGACTGATGCAGGCCGTGTTCATGCGCGGCACCATTTTGTGCCTGATCTTTGGGACATATGCGTGGTTGCGTGGGACCTTTGGAAAGATCCCCGGCAAGCGGGATCGGATTCTCATCGGGATCAGAAGCGTTGCCGAAATCGGAATCGCAAGCTGTTTCCTGTCGGCGGTCCTCAACATGCCGATCGCCAATGCAACGGCGATTCTGCAGTTCGTCCCCCTCGCGATTGCCCTTGCCGCGCATTTTTTTCTCGGGGTTCGTGCCGGGCCCAAGAGGTTCGTCGCGATACTGGTCGGGCTCGTGGGTGTTCTGATCATCATTCGCCCCGGAACCGAAGGCTTCAACGTCTACGGCTTTCTCGCATTGCTGGCCGTGCTGTTCGTCGTGATGCGCGATCTTGCCTCTCGGCAGTTGTCGCAAGAGGCCGACTCGCTGTTCGTGACCCTTGCCTCGGCGGCCGTCGTGACTCTGGTGTTCGGTCTCGCCACACTTGCAGATGGGCAATGGACCGCGCCGTCCATCGTCGACTTCGGGCTCTTCTCGCTTTCGGCGATGTTTCTCTTTGCCGGCTACTATTTTGGCGTCGTGACCATGCGCTCGGGCGACATATTCTTCGTGTCGCCGTTTCGCTACTCGATCATGGTGTTCTCGGTCATCTACGGCATGATCCTGTTCGCGGAATACCCCGATCTGTGGACGATTCTCGGTATCGTGATTCTTGCGGGCGCAGGGGTGTTCACCATTCGGCGGGAGAAGGCTGCCATGGCCGGGTAGAGCCGGCGCATCGCAGTTGTCCCGCCCCTCGTTGTCAAATCGAATGTCGTCTCTTGCGGTGTTTTGCATTCACGTCACGCGCATGCCTTGACTCCGCATTGGATCGGGGTTGCACGGGACCGCGGTTCGCGGTGTCCTTGATCGAGCGGAATGGTGATCGGAATTGGTCACGGCATCGGGGGTTTCTTCGGGTGTCGATATCGCGAAACGGCACGTCGCTGCATGCCGGCTCCGTCCACGTGGCGAAACGATCACCGGGAATGGCCCTTGCCAGTTTGCCGCCAGATGCCTACCGTTGAGTCAACAGGCAATGATCGAGGCGAATGCAGTATCGGGCAGAATCGACAATTGAACGGAGGGAAATTTTTCCAATGAAAAGATCAACATTGACACAGCTGACAGCTGTCTCGCTGGCAGCTTGCCTCGCATGGACGCCGCCGGCAGCGGCCCAGACGGAAATCCACTGGTGGCATGCGTTCACCGGTCGTCTCGGTGATCTGCTCGCCGAGCAGGTCGAAAAATTCAACGCATCTCAAAGCGAGTATGTTGTCGTTGGCAGTCACAAGGGCAACTACTCGGAAACCCTGAATGCTGGAATCGCGGCATTCCGGGCCGGCGAACAGCCGCACATTCTGATGGTGTTCGAGGTCGGGACGGCCACGATGATGGCTGCGCGAGGCGCGATCAATCCAGTGTACCAGGTCATGGCGGAAGCCGGAGCCGATTTCGATCCCGATGGCTACCTCGGTGCCGTCAAGGGTTACTACACGACCACGACGGGCGAGATGCTCTCGTTGCCGTACAACTCGTCGACACCGGTGATTTACGTGAACCGCGACCTGTTCATCAAGGCCGGACTCGATCCGGACATGGACCTTTCGACTTGGCAACAGGTTGATGCGGCGCTGACGGCGCTCAAGGAAGGTGGCATCGACTGTCCGCTGACCACGGCCTGGCAAAGCTGGGTTCACCTGGAGAACTTCTCCGCCTATCACAACGTGCCGTTTGCCACGAAGGACAACGGTTTTGCAGGGCTCGATACCGAACTTGCCTTCAATGGTCCGGTTCAGGTCCAGCACATCGAAACCATGGGCGCGTGGGCTGCAGACGGACGTTTCTTCTATGCCGGGCGACGCAACGAGGGTGGAGCGAACTTCCGAGCGGGCGAGTGCGCCCTCTTCACCGAGAGTTCGGCCGGTTACGCTGGCGTCAAGGCGGAAGCCGAGTTCGATTTCGAGATCCGGTCGCTGCCCTATTGGGACGGCGTGGATGGCGCTCCGCAAAACACGATCATCGGCGGTTCCTCGCTCTGGGTGCTCTCGGGTCATGATGCCGACGAGTACAAGGGCGTTGCAGAGTTCTTGGCATTCCTCTCGACATCGGACATTCAGGCCAAGTGGCACCAGGACACCGGGTATCTTCCGATCACGCTTGCGGCAGCTGCCCAGACGAAGGACGAAGGTTTCTATGAAGCCAATCCCGGCACCGAAATCGCCGGCATGCAGATGACTGCAAAGGCGCCGACTGCGAACTCCAAGGGATTGCGGTTGGGCAACTTCGACCAGATCCGCGGGATCATCGACGAGGAACTGGAAGCGGTTTGGGCAGGCGACAAGACTGCACAGGCTGCACTGGACAGTGCTGTCGAGCGCGGCAACGCGTTGCTGCGTCGTTTCGAGCAAGCGAACCGCTGAGGCTCGATCGCCTGAGTGATGAGGCAGTGTCCCCGGAGTCGCCGTTTGGGGCGGCTCCGGGCGACGATCCGGTCTTGAGCTCGCGATTCCGATTGACGGGCTCCACGCAGGTGGCTGCCACCTTGGACGACTGCGAGAACTGCGCGGGCACGCAGGGTGTCTTGCATCATGGTCGTCTCGGGTCGCATGAAGCGGTCGTTTTCGCCGTTTCGCGCGGACGAGATACCCCACGCCTCGGGTTTGATCGACGAGGTTCTTCAATGCACCGGATCCGGGATCCGCTGAGCTGATGGAAAAGCGCGTGATATTCGGCGGCTGGTTGTTGCCGATCGCTCTCGTTGTTCCCCAACTGGTCGTCACCGCGATCTTCTTTTTCTACCCCGCAGGACAGGCTGTCTGGCAGTCACTCTTCATTCCTGACCCGTTTGGCCTGAAGTCCCAGTTCGTCGGACTTGGCAATTTCGAATTCCTCATCAAGGATCCGTATTATCGCGGCAGTTTCGTCACGACGGCCATCTTTTCTTCGCTGGTGACGCTCGTTTCGATGGGCGTGGCCCTCTGGCTGGCCGTGCTTGCCGACCGGTTGATCAAGAGCTCCGGCACCTACCGGACGCTGCTGATCTGGCCATATGCGGTTGCGCCGGCTGTCGCGGGCGTCCTGTGGCTGTTCATGTTCAATACCCGTGTCGGCCTCGTGGCCTGGTATCTCGGCCTTCTGGGTTACGACTGGAACCACGTGCTGAACGACAACGAGGCCATGGCCCTCGTTGTTGTCGCCTCGAGCTGGGGCCGGATCAGCTACAACTTCCTGTTCTTCTTCGCTGGGCTGCAGGCCATTCCGCGCTCGGTCATCGAGGCCGCGGCGATCGACGGCGCCCGCTTCTGGAAACGATTCTGGACGATCGTCTTTCCGCTCCTGTCGCCGACCACGTTTTTCCTGCTGGTGGTCAATGTGGTCTACGCCTTCTTCGAAACTTTCGGCGTCATCCACACCATCACAAGCGGCGGACCGCAGCAGTCGACAACGATACTTGTCTACAAGGTCTATGCCGACGGTTTCGTCGGCCAGGACCAAGGTTCGTCGGCGGCCCAGTCGGTTATTCTATTGGCCGTCGTCGGGCTGCTCACGATCATCCAGTTCAAGTACATCGAGCGAAAGGTCCATTACTGATGGACGGCATGGTCGAAAAGCGCGGACTGTCCTACTGGCTGATTCACCTTGGTCTGATCGCCGGGGTCGCGCTGATCTTCTTTCCGATCTGGCTGGCATTTGTCGCATCGACCGTGACCCAGCCCGAGATCGTCAAGCCGCCGATGCCGCTCTGGCCGGGCGACCAGTTTTTTGAGAACTACAGCAAGGCGCTTGTCTCGGGTGTCAACGCGCCGGTCGCGCGCATGTTGATGAATTCCGCCATCATGGCGATCGGGATCGCGGTTGGAAAGATCGTCATTTCCCTCCTTTCGGCCTTTGCCATCGTCTATTTCCGGTTCCCGTTCCGCCGAATGGTCTTCTGGCTGATCTTCCTGACGCTGATGCTGCCGGTGGAAGTGCGGATCGTGCCGACCTTTGAAGTTGCTGCCCGCTTTGGATTGCTGAATTCCTATGCCGGCCTCATCTTCCCGCTGATCGCCTCGGCAACCGCGACGTTCCTGTTCAGGCAGTTCTTCATGACGGTTCCCGACGAATTGGCCGAAGCGGCCCGCGTGGACGGGGCGCGACCGATGCGGTTCTTCATCGACATCCTTTTGCCGATGAGTCGCACCAACATCGCCGCTCTGTTCGTGATCCTCTTCATCTACGGCTGGAACCAGTACCTGTGGCCGTTGCTCATCACCACCGATCCGCAAATGAACACGGTGGTGATGGGGATCAAGCAGATGTTCCCGTCAGGAGACGACATCGCGGATTGGCCGGTCATCATGGCGACCTCGCTGCTCGCGATGATCCCGCCGGTATTCGTGGTCATCGCGATGCAGAAGCTGTTCGTGCGGGGCCTCATGGAAAGCGAGAAATAGGCAATGGCAACGATTGCACTCGACAATGTTCACAAGAGTTTCGGCAGCACCGAAGTCATCCACGGCGTCTCGGTCGAGGTTTCCGACGGGGAGCTGATCGTCATTGTCGGCCCGTCAGGCTGCGGCAAGTCCACGCTCTTGAGGATGGTGGCTGGCCTCGAGACGGTGACGAGCGGCGAGGTGCGAATCGACGGCTTGCGGGTCAACGATGCGGAACCCATGGATCGCGACATCGCGATGGTTTTTCAGAACTATGCGCTCTACCCGCACATGTCCGTCTTCGACAACATGGCTTACGGACTGAAAATCGCCAAGGTGCCGAAGCCGCAGATAGAGGACCGCGTCAAGGCGGCCGCCGAGATGCTGCAGCTCGATGCATTGCTGGATCGCAAGCCTCGGGAGCTTTCAGGTGGGCAGCGTCAGCGCGTGGCCATGGGACGAGCGATCGTTCGCAAGCCGAAGGCATTCCTGTTCGACGAACCCTTGAGCAATCTCGATGCGAAGCTGCGTGTGCAGATGCGGCTTGAAATCAAGGATCTGCAGAAGGAGCTTGGAATCACCTCGCTCTATGTCACCCACGACCAGGTGGAGGCCATGACGCTCGCGGACCGGATGATCGTGATGAATGCGGGGGTCGCCGAGCAGATCGGTGCGCCGCTCGACGTGTACGCAAATCCGGCAACGGAATTCGTCGCAGGGTTCATTGGCTCTCCGGCCACGAACTTCATGCCGGCAGGGATTGCTGGGGGCAAGAGCGCAGGCACGGCAGCGCGAGTGGGCGTCAGGCCCGAGCATGCTCGGCTTTGCGAATCCGAGGCAGGACTTGTCCGGGGGCGCATGACTTATGCCGAGGCGCTCGGAGCCGAAACCCTGCTTCACCTGAGACTGGAAGACAACACGCTGTTTACCATCCGGCAGGCCGGAACCGATCGGATTCCGGAAGAGGGCGAAGCCTGCGGGATTGTCTGGGAGGCTTCAAACCAGCTCCTGTTCGGCTCGGATGGCCGCCGCCTGCGGGTTGCGAGTGATGCATAGGGGGTCTGGCCAGCGATCATCCGTAGGGAAATTTGCATCATCTGCCGGTTGTCCCCAGCCAACTGGGGCGTGACACGAGTCGACTGCCCAGCCTCACCGCCAAGGCGGGTTCAAGAGTGCGCTCGGGCAATCACATCGCTGTTCTGCTCGACTTTTTCATTGTCCATGTTTATCCGGCGACCATCACCACTTGGAAGAAGTCCTGAAGCCCTTTTGAGCGAGAGACTCAAAACACAGCCGAGATTTGTGCGTAAGTCTCGAACAAGTCGGTCGGCAGAATTCTGGATGCCATGTGGTTTTTGCGGGGCGTTGCACACGCAGTGGGGAAACGAGCTTTGGGCACCGAATTGGGCAAAAACGGAATTCGACCGTTCGCACGGGTCGGGTGTTTTCAGGTCATGATTGCGATGGTGCGGCAAGAACTGGGCGTTGCCTCGCGATGAATGGCAAAAGCACACACCGTTGGAGATCTGAGTGCGTTAGTAACGCTGCTCAGAAAGGCAAAGCGGGCATGATCAGCGATTCCTTCGCTTTTCGGCAGGCTCTCGGTGAAATGGGAATCAGCCCCGCAGCAATCGACGCAGTTTGGCCAGGTTGGTGGAGCGATGAAGCGGAGAGGTCGCCGTCTGCACAGGCAGAACTTCGATTTGCGGTAGCTCGTCGACTTGGGCTGGCTCCTTCTACGCTTTTTGACGAGCAACCAAGATTCCTTTGGGAACAAGATGCCAATTTCAAAGGACCGGAAGCGCCGGATGACTTGGAGAAGGCAGCGATTACGTCCTTTGGTATTGCGCTGTCACGCACACTTGTTTCAATGACGCCGGAAGGCCAAATTTCGACACTCTTGGAGCAGGTTCTTGCACAGCTTCGAGATCAGATTCTACGCACGGGCGACCTGGTGGACCTGAGGTCACTCTGCAAGCTCGGGTGGGGTCTAGGCATACCGATCGTCCATTTGCGGGCATTTCCGCTCTCTGCAAAGCGCATGGCGGCGATGGCAGTCCGGGTCGGTGACCGATACGCGATCCTGATCGGTCGAGATGCAGTATTCCCAGCACCAATAGCGTATCACTTGGCCCATGTGCTCGGTCATGTCGCGCTCGGGCATTTGGATGATCTCCATGCAATCGTCGATACCGACAAGCACGATTCTGGTTTCAAACGCGATGAGACCGAGGCTGCAGCCGACCGGTTCGCATTCGAGCTTCTCACGGGCAGCGCTGAGCCAGTCTTTGAAGTCGACGCGAAGCCAAGAAATGGAGCGGAATTGGCAACCGCAGCAATTGGATCGTCGGCGAGGGCCAGGACGGAATCGGGGACCATTTGTCTTTGCTACGGCCGCATGACAGGTGATTGGGCGATTGCCAATGCCGCGCTTGACAGTGTCTATCGTAAAAAAAGTGAAGTTTGGAAGGTGGTTAACGGCGTCGCACGGCAACATCTGAATTCAGAAGACCTGTCTGAAGATACTGAGGCCTATGTCTCTGCTGTTCTCGGAGCGCCAGATATTGCCTGACACGTTCGTCGACAACGACGTCATCATCAAGACATGCGTATATGGAGTGTTGGACAACATTGCTGAAGCGTTGCATCGACCACCAATTTAACTCGGCATTCTGGCATCTGCGGTCTTCGTTTTTTCACCCGTTCTCAAAAAGCGTGAGATTTATCCATCCAGTCTGAGCTTTTTTCGGACGGTTTCAGTCGTTGAACCTTCCGACGACGAAATCATGCTTGCCGCAGCAATCGAAGAAGACGCGATGAAGCGCAACCTTGAAGTGAACACGGGTGAAAGCCTTTTGACCGCCATAGCCGCATCACGAAACGGGAGGCTGGTGACGGGCGACAAGCGAGCTATTCGCGGACTCGCCGCACTCTCTCTTCATTCTTCCCCCTGTTCCAGCCTGCAATGTCGTGTCATAACGTTGGAGTCGACCATGGCATCTTTGCTCGCGACTCTGGAGTTTGCCCTGGTACGCAATGCAGTTTGTGCAAATCCCCGAACCGATTTGGCAATTTCAGCATGCTTCATGTGCCACCAAGGACATTGTTCGGCGGACGAAGTCTTGGCTGCATTGTCGAGCTACCAAAGGTCGCTTTCCGCTGACACGGATGGCTATGTCAGCCCGAGTCTCTCGGTTTGATTTTAAGAATACGGAACAGGAACCCACCAGCGTCGCGGCAAGGCTGATCGACACACCGAATCAGAGAAAGAGAACGGTGCGGATACCATGTCGAGATCGAAACAGGATTGAATGTCGCCCCAAATTCTATACCCATGGCTCATCAATTGAGCAGGCAGGTTTCACGCAAAGACCATGAAAGCTGAGTTCGACTACGCAGGCTGCAACGTTTTCGTTGCAGGGGGAACGAGCGGCATCAACCTCGGAATCGCCAAGGCGTTCGCGCGTGCAGGTGCCGCGATCGGGGTTGGAAGCCGGAACCAGGAAAAGATCGACCGCGCCGTCGAGGAGCTCTCGACGCTGGCCCCCACGGCTCTCGGTTACCGTTTTGACGTTCGAGACGCGACAGCGGTCAATGACGCATTGTCGGGTTTCGCCGATGCGGTCGGCGCGGTCGACGTGCTGGTCTCTGGTGCAGCCGGAAACTTTCCGGCATTGGCTCACGACATCAGCGTCAACGGCTTCAAGGCGGTTGTGGATATCGACCTGATCGGGACCTATCACGTGATGAAGGCGGCCTATCCGCACATGAAGAAACCAGGAGGCAGCATCATCAACATATCGGCGCCTCAAGCCGTCGTGCCGATGACGCACCAGATCCATGTCTGCGCGGCCAAGGCAGGCGTCGACATGGTCACCCGCTGTCTCGCGATCGAATGGGGACCCGAGGGACTTCGCGTCAACGGGGTCATTCCGGGGCCGATCGACGGCACCGAAGGAATGGCGAGACTTGCCCCAACGCCCGAGATGCGCCAGCGGGTCATCGAATCCGTGCCCATGAAACGATTTGGACTGCCAGAGGACGTTGCCCAAGCTTGCCTGTTCCTGGGGTCGGAGGCGGCAGGGTTCGTCAACGGAGCCATTCTGGAAGCTGACGGAGGCTGGACCCAGACCGGGGCCGCACTCGATCTCGACGTGATCACCGGAGGCAAATGAGGCCATTCAGCACGATTGGAATCACCACGCCGGTCTGCATGCGAGTCAGCCTGCAGGGTCGCCGATCATCGTTCCCGGTCTGCTGCCGCACCCGCGCCATGAGTGATGCCGATCAATTCGAACACTGGTCGGGTCAGTAGTCGAGATTTGCAACGCTGAGCGCGTTTTCCTGAATGAAATGCCGCCGTGATTCGACCTCGTCGCCCATGAGCTTGGCAAAGAGGTCTTCGGCGTCGAGGCGGTCCGCGACCTTGACCTGGAGAAGGCTTCGGTTCTCGGGACAGAGCGTGGTTTCCCAGAGCTGTTCGGGGTTCATTTCGCCAAGCCCCTTGTATCTTTGCAGCGACGAACCCTTTTCACCCTCTTCCATCACCACATCGAGAAGATCGGACGGTGCATGGATGTCGCACGTCCGGTCCTTTCGGCGGTACTTCGCAGGGAGGCCGTAGGTTTCTCCGAGAGGTTCGGCCAGGTCAGCGAGCAATCTGGCCTCGGTCGACCGCAGGCAAGCTCCATCCAGCGTGTGGCTTTCGTCGACGCCACGCACGACTCGGCTGATCCTGATGCCGGCGGTCTGGGTCGGACGGCCAATCCAGCCGCGTTCATACTCGAGTGAGACCATGTCCATTCGTCGCGCCAGTCGGTCCGCATGTTCCTGGAGCGACGCCCCCTGACCTGGTCCCCGCAGGACATTGGCAATGGCGGCCTGTTCCAGAATTCTGCGGCTGTAACGTGTCGGAAAGGTCTCGAGAATGCTGCGGACCGTGCGCGCCTGCGCAACAATGCCGTGCAGAATCGCTCCCGTAGCCTCGTCGCCGCTGCCGAGAATCAGCATCGCGTCTTCGATTCCCTGCTTCACGAGAAGGTCGTCGAGTTCCTGCTTGTCCTTGAGATACGCTTCGGATCGTCCGCGGGTCAATTTGAACAGCGGCGGCTGGGCGATGTAGAGGTGTCCCGACCGAATGATCTCGGGCATCTGACGGAAGAAGAACGTGAGCAGCAGGGTTCGAATGTGGGCGCCGTCGACATCGGCGTCGGTCATGATGACGACCTTGTGATACCTGAGCTTTTCGAGGTCGAAATCGTCCTTGCCAAGACCGGTCCCGAGAGCGGCAGCGAGGTTCTTGATCTGCTCGTTGTCCCAGATCCTGTGAGGACGTGCCCGTTCGATGTTCAGGATCTTCCCTCGAAGCGGCAACACGGCCTGGTTTTCGCGCGAACGGCCCTGTTTTGCGGATCCGCCGGCTGAATCGCCCTCGACGAGGAAAATCTCCGCCTTTGCCGGATCCCGTTCCTGGCAGTCCGCGAGCTTGCCGGGGAGCGTCGCCGAGCCGAACGACGACTTTGCCTTCAGTTCCTCTCGCTTTTTTCGAAGGATCTCACGTTGTCGCGCAGCCTCGACGATCTTTTCGATGACCGTCTTCGCCTGGTCGGGGTTTTCTTCCAGCCATTCGGAGATCTTTTCCTGCACAAGGGATTCGACGACGGGCCGGACCTCGGACGAGACCAGCTTGTCCTTGGTCTGGCTGGCGAATTTCGGGTCGGGAACCATGACGGACAGCGCGCAGGTCAAGCCCTCGCGGGAATCCTCGCCCGAAAGGGTGACCTTGGTCTTCTTGGTGGCGCTGCTGTTGGCCGCATAGGCGTTGATGGTCCGGGTCAGCGCGGACCTGAACCCTTGAACATGGGTTCCCCCGTCCTGTTGCGGGATGTTGTTCGTGAAGGGCAGGAGAACTTCGTGGTAGCTGTCATTCCACCACATGGCGAGTTCCAGCTTGACGGAGTCCCGCTCCCCGAAGATGTGGACGGGATCGCTGATCAGGCTGGTTTTCGAGCGATCGAGATAGCGGACATACTCGCTCAGCCCGCCATCGAAATAAAACTCTGCCGTTTGCGGTTGTGTCGGTCTTTCGTCCCGAAGCGTGATCCTGATGCCGGAGTTGAGGAATGCCAGTTCCCTCAGGCGATTCTCGAGCGTGTGGTAGCGAATGTTGCGATCGGAAAACGTCGCGACGGATGCGAGGAATCGGACGCTGGTTCCCGTGCGGCCGTCGGAATCGCCGATTGCACGGATTTCGTCGACGACCTCGCCGTTCTCGAAGCGGGCAACATAATGCTTTCCGTCTCGCCAGACCTCGAGTTCGAGCCATTCAGACAATGCATTGACGACCGAGACACCGACGCCGTGCAACCCTCCGGAGACCTTGTACCCGTTCGATCCGAACTTGCCGCCCGCGTGAAGCGTGGTCATGATCACCTCGGCGGCCGATCTGCCTTCCTCTTCGAGGACTCCGACGGGAATTCCGCGCCCGTTGTCCACGACGGAAACGCTGTCGTCGTCGTGCAGGGTGACCGTGATGCTGTCGGCGAAGCCCGCCATGACTTCGTCGACGCTGTTGTCGACGACTTCATAGACCATGTGGTGGAGACCGGATCCGTCGTCCGTGTCGCCAATGTACATGCCTGGCCTTCGCCTGACGGGCTCCAGACCCTTGAGGACTTCGATGTCGCTGACGTCGTAATCGCCTGCGGCGGCGTTTTCTTCATTCATATCGGTCAACTTTCCGGTTTATACCACATCATATAGTTGATCGGTCGGGCATTGTCACGACCTGATGACGATCAAGCCGCGTCTTCACGGTTGCGATTTTCCGGCGACACTCGGTCGGTTTCTCCGCGGTTTCCGGCCCGGCCCGTCCTTCACTCGTCCTTTTGCGCGGGGTCTGTTTCGGCGAGGAATCCATCCTCGTCGAGCGGCCAGAACGGATTGAACGCCAGCTCCCAGACATGGCCGTCAGGGTCGGCAAAATACCCCGAATATCCACCCCAGAACACTTTCTCGGGCGCCTTGAGCGGGGTGGCGCCGGCAGCCACGGCTTCGGCGAATGCCTGATCGACGTCGCCCTCAGACGGAAAATTCTGGGCAAGGGTCATGGCCCCTGTCCCGAGCGGAGTGCCAGGTCGCCCCTGGTCGTCGGCGAGGGCCTCCTTTCCGAACAGGCCGAGCATGCAGCCACGCATGCGGTAGAAAGTCACGTTTGGCAGATCCTCGGCGGGCCTCCAGCCGAGCCGCGCGTAGAATTCTCGCGAGTTGGCGAGGTCTTCGACACCGAGCGTGATCAGATTGACGCGTTGAGGTCCTGGCTTTGGCATATGAAACTCCGTGCACGGATCCGTCCGCCGGGTTCGGGGTTCGCTCTCTCGTGTCGACGCCTTTGCCAAGTTCTCGGAGCGAAAAGGCACCTCGAGGTCTGCGGTGATCCCGGTTGGCGCACCCGTTGGATTTCTTGCGATGTTCCGCGAATATTCATGGGTCGTCAAGTCTCTGACGGCCATGCTGTTTCCTCCTGATCTCGTTGATCCTTCGCGCTCCTGGCGTGGGGCTTGCAACCGTGTCCGACATGCCGACCGGCCTGGCAGATGACCGGTTCGTCAAGCATGGAATCGGAGGTCATTGAGGAATTTGCCAGGCACGTCGAGAACGGCGATCGCCGCGACTGCGCCTGCCGAGCCGATGCCGTCTCGGGAAGCGTCATCGTCGATCGGGACTCGGGATGGTGGAAACCGATGAGATCCGCGATTGGTGCGAAATGTTCGAGGGCGAGACCGATCTCGGCGGCGTGCAAGCCGTCACAAGACCGGTCCGGCCCGAGTTCAACGCCTGATCAAGCGACGTCCTGCGTGCGATCAAGCCACGAGGCCTTTCCGGCGCCTCGGTGATCGACCCGGGTGTCGACCCTCATGAGCGACATGAGCACCATTTCCTTTTGCGCTCGTGGCGTGAACCGCTGGTCGACGCGTTGCGCAAGGATTTCCAGTTCGTGGATGAACTCTTTCGCGCGGTTCAGTCCCTCCGCATAGCCGCGAAAATGTTGCAGCTCCTTCGAGACATAGGTCTTTGCGGCTTCATATGCGCCGTCCCGATTCATCCGTGCAGCTGTGGAGACGACCTGCGCGCTCCACGCGCGAATGACCATGGCCGCGACTTCCGTATCGCGAACCTGGGAATCGTTGGCGGCATCGCTCGCGGCGGCGAGTCCAATTCGAATTGCGTCGATTGCAAGCTCGGATCGATCGTCGACTGCACACCCGGTGGCTGCCATCGAGAACGCCAGTTCGTCGTTGAGCGCAGTCTTGGGACAGGTGACCTTGAACACGGCGATACGTTCGACGTTGTTCTGAATCGGACCAAGCTGGCTGACGATGGAATTGCCGCGGCGTTGCACGGTCGTTTTGCCGAGCGCCTCGATTTGGACGCCGGCCGGGACTGAAATTGCGACCTCGGTGTTTTCCACGACGGTGCCGAAAATGTCGTCGAGTTCGCCCAGGAGGACCAAGGAGATTTCGCTTGTCAGTTCGGCGTCGTGGAGACGTCCGCCGCCGCTCTCGGCGATGCTTCGCAGAAGCTGTTCGTCGTAACCGTCGCCGATGCCAACTGCCGAAGTCAGAACGCCGCGCACGCGGAGCTGATCTGCGTGTTCGCGCAGCATCTCCGTGTCGACAATGCCCGCGTTCGCGTGGCCGTCGCTGAGGATGATGACCCGCGGCGTCATCTGCGGGTTCTCCTCGGCGATCCGCGCGGCGCTTTCGGCACCTGCAAACCACCCTCCGGACAGAAAGGTCGCGTCACGCGGTTGAAGACTCGAGATCTCATTGACAATCCGCTGTACGTTTTCGGGCGTCACCGGGACAGCATCGAGATGAGTCCGAACGTCCGATGCGAACGAGACCACGGTCAGGCGGTCTCGTTCGGCGAGACGTTCCACGACACCAAGCGCGGCGGTCTTGGCCGCTTCGAGTCGTTCGCCGGCCATCGAACCGCTCGCATCAATGACGAGAGCGACGTTGAGCGGTGGTCGATCTTCGGGGCGTCGGTTGTCCTCGCGTGAAGCCGACAGACGGGCCACCAGGAAACGAACGGACTCTCCGCCAGCCCGAAACAGCTTGCGGTCGAAGACGGCCGAGGCCGAAAAATTCACGTCAGTCATTGCTTTGCTCTCCCTGTCAAGATGGTGCGGAACTGGTCCGCGAGTTGTTCGAAAAGGACTCGCTCCCGAGGCTTGAGATCACCGCGCACGGAAAGTTCGAGATCCGGCGTGATGGAGATCCGCGTCCAGACGTCGCCTCGCGCTCGTCTCGGCACCGGGGTGTCCAACGCCTTTTCGAGCGCGAGGATCAGCCGTTCGATGCCTGCCAGTTCAGCATGATGTTCATCGAAATCACGAACCTGATCGAACTGCATCGAAAGAACGCCCGGGGTCGGGTCGGAACTCTTCGGCCCGAATTTCTTCAGGATTCGAGAGTCGTCCGCGATGCTGTACATGACGGGTGCTTCCGACGGGGCACGCTGCGCCTGGATCCGCTTGAGATAGTCGCGTGCCGAGCCTCGCGATGTCGCGGTCGGCAGGTTTTCGCGCGCCCAGTCCCTGATCTGAACATCTGTCGCCATCATGAAACGGCGACCGACTTCTGCCAGCGACAGCCCGTGCAGTTCCTTCAATGCACGAACTGCCAGTGCGCGATCTGCGTTGCTCGACGGGTATCGGGCCCCGCGACCGGGCTTGAAGGGTGGAGACAGCAACCCTTCGCTGATCCAGGACCGCAATGTGCGCGGTTCGACTCCGGTGCGTTCGCTGAGTTGTTCGAGAGTGATGCCGTTTTCGATCATGATCGAGATATAGGCGCCGTAAAGAGACATTTCAACATGTCGCAATGTAGAAATTTTGCTTTTTTTTTCGGATTCTTCCAAGGATTCCCTTTTCCATGCCTGCCCGCGAAGCCGGGCCGGAGCCTTGATTCCAGCCCTTTTCCTTCAATGTCTCCGCGGGATGTAGGGCAGCCGGTCAGTCGTTTTGGCTGTCGGGGCACGGTCGCGTATTCGCGCGAGATGCCTGGGCCCTTCCGCATCGAATCAAGTCGACCAAGGATGAATGGCGGTGATGAACCCGGGCTTGAATTCGCGTATCAGGTTGATGATGGCCATTGCCTGTGACGATCGAGAGGAGAACGAATCATGGCTGCGTGGATTTCGATGATCTCCGATGCCGACGCCGGACCGGAACTGCGGGAGGCGCTGGAAATGGCACGGACGCCGCATGGAACCGTGGACAACGTGATGCGTGTTCATTCCTTGCGCCCGAACACCATGAAAGGCCATGTCATTCTCTACCGTGCTGCCCTGCACGACGATGCCAACACGCTGCCGCTCTGGCTCCAGGAAACCATCGGCAGCTATGTCTCCCATCTGAACGGTTGCGGCTACTCGTTTGCCAATCATTGGAAAAACGCCCGAACGCTGATCGGAGACGAACAGCGAGCCGAAGTGATCGGCGCAGCGCTGGAAAGCGGGCAATTCGCCTCGGTGTTCGAAGGCCGTGAACTCGCGCTCATGAAGTACGCAGAGAAGCTGACGGTTTCGCCGGGTGAAATGGTCGAGGCTGACGTGGCCCTGCTTAGGGAGGCCGGGCTCGATGACGGTCAGATTCTCGAAGCGAACCAGATCATCGCCTATTTCAATTACGTCAATCGTCATCTGAACGGTCTCGGCGTCACGACACAGGGAGACGTGGTCGGGTACTATGCCGATGACGAGTCCTGATCCGGGTCGTGACTTCGCAATGCGATGCGCGCAGTGACGAGCATGGCGAAATGCAGGTGATGCGGTCGTGACTCACGCCCCGGGGCGCCCCAACGGGGCCGCTGGAAGTGAACTTGGGGCGGAAAGCGTCGCGTTGCGTCGACCCGTCGGCCACGGGTTGCGTCATTCCGCCAGTTTCGGCTAGTTAGAGCCTGTCCGATTCAACACGTCAAACGGAGCGCTGCTTGGCGACAGTCGCCGATTCAATGTCTCATTTCCAGTCGTCTGGCGGTGATGGCACACTCGAGTTTCCCGACAACCGTCTGCTCGCCGGGCTGTGCGGCGAATACGATCGGAATCTGGCACAGATCGAAGCCGAAACGGAGGTGCAGATTTCCCGTCGCGGAAATCTTCTGCAGGTTCACGGCGACGATGAATCGATCCGTCAGGCCCAGAGAATTCTCGAATCCCTGTACGAACGACTCGAAGGCGGGAAGCCAGTCGACGCCCATGATGTCGAGGCCGCCATCCGATTCGAATGCGGCCCCTTGCCATCGGCCGCCGACCGTGCGTCGAACCTGGCTGGCGGGACTGCGTCAGCAAGCGCGGGAGTACATGGACCGTTCGAGATTCAAACCCGCAGGAAATCTGTCGAGCCCCGAACACGAACCCAGGCAGACTATGTCCGTCAGCTGTTCCAGCAGGACATGGTCTTCGGGATCGGCCCTGCGGGCACCGGAAAGACCTATCTCGCGGTTGCCGTTGCCGTCTCGATGTATCTTTCGGGTCGTGTCGAGCGCATCATCCTGTCGCGCCCTGCCGTGGAGGCCGGCGAGCACCTGGGATTCCTTCCCGGCGACATGAAGGAAAAGGTCGACCCCTACATGCAGCCGTTGCGCGCGGCGCTCAGCGACTTTCTTCCGGGCAAGCAACTCGCGCGCCTGATCGATGACAACCGGATCGAGGTCGCGCCGCTGGCATTCATGCGTGGACGCACCTTGGAGAATGCCTTCGCCGTGCTCGACGAGGCACAGAACGCGACGTCAATGCAGATGAAGATGTTCCTGACACGGATGGGACACGGGTCGCGCATGGCCATCACCGGCGACGTCAGCCAGGTCGACCTGCCGCGCAATCACGTGTCGGGTCTCGTCGAGGCTTCCGGCTTGCTGCGTGGAATCGACGGAATCGGCTTTGTCCGTTTCGGCACCGAGGACGTGGTTCGGCACGGACTCGTCCGCAAGATCATCGAGGCCTACGACAGTGGACAGTCCGACATCTCTCGAGCCGGTTGAGGTCCAACTGGAGGACCGTCGGTGGAAGGACGTCGGCCTGGATCGTCTCGCAAATCGGGCATACCGTGTCGTCATGAGCGAACTGGGAGTGACGGGCAGCGCTCCGGGGTTCTCGCTGATGGCGACTGACGATACGCGTATCGCCGAACTCAACGGACAGTTTCGCAACAGGCCGTCACCAACGAATGTCCTTTCATGGCCCGCATCCGATGTTTCGCTGACCGGTGAGGCGGACGCATTTTCGGGACACGCCGCTTGGCACTGGAGCGGCAGTCTCGGGGATATCGCGATTGCCTATGATACCTGTGCATCGGAAGCCAGCGCTTCGGGCAAGACGCTTTGCGATCACGTGACGCACCTGCTGATCCACGCGATCCTGCATCTCCTGGGTTATCGGCATGACGACGAAGCCGACGCGCGGGCCATGCAGGTGATCGAAATTTCGGCTCTTGCCAAACTGGGTATCGGTGACCCATATTGAACAAAGGTAGCCGCATGGGGTGACGCATCGAGGCCATCACCGCAAAAACATGAACGAATCAACCGACGGTTCTCCTGGGGCAGCGCGTGGCGCGCATTCCAGGCAAGGGCAGACCATCCTTCACCACATTGCTGACCTGTTTCGGCCGACTCGAAAACCCGAGGCCTTGCCCGTCGTTTCGGGGCAGTCGATGCCCGATGGCGGCATGGGCAATCTCCTGTCCCTGCGCGTCGAGGATGTCGCTGTTCCAAAGGCCGACATTGTCGCGGTCTCCCATGATCTGAGCCAGGACGAGCTGGTCAAGGTCTTCAGCGACAGCGGTTATTCGCGGCTTCCGGTCTACACGAACACGCTCGACAACCCGATCGGGATGGTCCACCTGAAGGACCTGGCGCTGGCTTACGGGTTCAACGGCAGGGCCAAGAAATTCGATCTCACGACGCTGATCAGGCCTCTCCTGTTTGCCCCGCCCTCGATGCCGATCGGCGTTCTGTTTCAGAAGATGCAGAGCGAACGCAAGCACATGGCGCTGGTCATCGACGAATACGGAGGCGTAGACGGGCTGGTGACAACCGAGGACCTCGTCGAGCAGGTCGTCGGCGAGATCGTCGATGAGCACGACGTCGAGGCGGACCTTCCGTGGATCGAAGAGCGATCGGGCGTCTATCTCTGCCAGGCACGGGCCCCGCTCGACAGTTTCCAGGAAACCGTCGGCGAGACTTTCCTCGACACGGCCGAAAACGAGGAAATCGGCACGCTTGGTGGCTTGGTGTTCATGGTTTGCGGCCGCGTCCCGGTTCGTGGTGAAGTCATTCCGATCGGCAAGGGATACGAGGCCGAGATCGTCGAGGCGGACCCGCGACGCATCCGGCGCTTGCGGATTCGCAGAACTTCGAGCAGCGCGTGAATGAACGGCACGGCTTGAGACATCGCGTCACGGCCCCGCGATCGGAGTCCGCATTCAAGGATCCGAAGTCGCGAAAACCATTCTTCGATTGCCTGGCAAGCCTGGGACTCGGCGCGATCATCGGGCTCGGGCACGCTCCCGTTTCGTTCCCTTTCGGCGTCGTCGTGGCGCTGCCGGCGCTTGGGTGGCTGTTTCTGAACGCCCGAGGCGCCAAGGGGGCGTTTCTCGTCGGCATGCTGGCCGGCGTCGGTCATTTCGGCGCATCGATGTTCTGGATCGTCGAGCCGTTTCTGGTCGAGCCGGAGATTCACGGGTGGATGGCGCCATTCGCGCTCGTGCTGACGACAGCCGGCATGGCGTTGTTCTGGGCCGTTCCGTTCGGTCTGGCCAGCTGGTTCTTTGGTCACCGCAAGGGCGCCGTCCTGACGCTGGCCGCGCTTTGGAGCCTGTCGGAGTTCAGTCGCTCGATCCTGTTCACCGGTTTCCCGTGGGGGTTGATCGGGTACGTGTGGAGCGAGCTTCCCCTGTTTCAGCTCGTTGCGATCATGGGCCCGTTCGGGCTCGGCTTTGCGACCTGTCTTGTCTGCTTGATCCCGTTGATCGAGACCATCCCGCGTTTCCTTCGTTTCGGCTTGCCGGCATTGCTTCTAGCACTCGCCCTGACGCTTGGCTGGATGCGTTTGCCGGACTCCACCGCGGAACCGGGCGATGACGCGACGCTGGTCAGGATCGTGCAGCCCAATGCCGAGCAGCATCTGAAGTGGGACCCCAGCATGGTCGGGGTGTTTTTCGCGCGCCTGCTTGAAATGACGGAACAGCGGTCGGAACTGTCCCGCCCTCCTGATATCATTGTCTGGCCCGAAACGGCTTTTGCCTTTTCGATGGATCGCAATCCCCGCATCATCGATCGAATAGCTTCTGCGGCCGGTCCCGAATCGACCGTGATCACCGGGGTCCAGCGGCGAGATGACGAGGGTCTCTTCAACAGCGTTTTGTTCATCGACAGAGATGGGCAACTGATCGATGTCTATGACAAGCATCACCTTGTGCCGTTTGGCGAGTACGTTCCGCTTGTCCGTCGTCTTGGAATCGCGTGGCTTGAGGGACTCGCGGGTGGCGGCTCGTACGGCTTCGTGGCAGGGCCGGGACCCCGTGTCATCGACGTGCCTGGGCTGCCTTCGGTCTTGCCGTTGATCTGTTACGAAGCTGTCTTTCCGAATGATGTCAGGGCAGGTGACGTTCGGCCGGGCTGGCTGCTGCACGTCACCAACGATGCCTGGTTCGGCAAGATCGCCGGACCACATCAGCACCTGGTCCAGGCCCGGGCGCGCGCGATCGAACAGGGATTGCCGCTCGCAAGATCGGCGAACACCGGGATTTCGGCGATAATCGATCCGTATGGCCGTGTCCTGGCCGAGATTCCCCTCGGAACCTCGGCATATTTCGATCACGTGCTTCCCGAGCCGATCGAACCCCCGTTGTATGCGCGGCATGGCGAGTGGCCGTGGATGGTCCTCGCCCTCGTTATGCTTCTTGGCGCAAGCGTGAGCGGCACCAGAATGCGCCCGTCAACTGCGCGGGAGCAATCCGGAAAGCGCGACGGGGGTTCCGATTCAACCTCCTGAGGTTGGCCTTCGGACGGCCAATCTTCATCGGTGTCGTGGACCGTCGATGTCCGAGCAGATGCATTCGTGTGCGGCAATGCTTCGGCCCAACGCACTGCCTGCGCCTTTCCATGGACGCGAATCCGATTGGGCTCTACTGAGACGGCCATGATTCGCAACGACACGAACAGAAAGATCTTTGGACGACGGCGGGGGCGAAGGCTCGGAGCCCGCCAGCGCCTCAACTATGCGGAACGCGCGAAGGCCTACCAGATTCCAGGCGTCAGCCTCGCGGAGAATCCCGAAAGGACTCCGCTTGACCTGGCTCGGTGCGGGATCGGCCAGGAAGATCGGCAGGTCTGGCTCGAAATCGGATTCGGTTATGGCGAGCACCTTGTTCATCTCGCCAGGACCTATCCGAATGCGTGGATGATCGGCTGCGAACATTACGTCAATGGCGTGGCATCGCTTGTGGGCGAACTGGTCGAGTCCGATATCGGGAATACACGGATTCATGTTGGCGATGCGCGAGATCTCCTGGATGTCTTGCCTCCCCAGTCGATCGACAGGGCCTACGTGCTTTATCCCGATCCATGGCCGAAACGGCGCCACCACCCGCGCCGCTTCGTCACGCCGCAGTTCCTGGACCCGCTCGACAGGGCGCTCAAGCCCGGTGCCGAACTGCGGATTGCGACTGATATCGGGAGTTTTGTGGCTCAAGCGCTGCATCAGGTGATGTTCCGCATGAGCTATGAATGGAGCGCAAACGAGCCCGGTGATTGGCGCGAGAGGTGGACAGACGGCATGGCGACGCGCTACGAACGAAAGGCCGTACGGGAAGGGCGGGCCCCGACATATCTCACCTTCGTCAAGCCGTGAGACCAGTGTGCAAGGATCAGGTTGTTCCTCGCAAATCGGCATTGAAACGGGGCTTGAACGCAGCGTGAGGGCAGCTGGCATCGCCCGAGCCGCCACGGTTCAAAACAAGGTGCAGTGACATGTCGGACGATCGAAGACCCCAAGTGCTGACAGCCAGTCGATCAGGCTCGCTGAACGGAACCGCGCTTGTCCCTGGCGACAAGTCGGTGTCGCACCGAGCCCTGATTCTCGGAGCTCTGGCGGTCGGCAAGACAACCATCACCGGGCTGCTCGAAAGCGAAGACGTGTTGAACACGGAACGCGCCATGCAGGCTTTCGGCGCAAATGTCGTATGCCACGAGGACGGGCGGCGGACCGTGCACGGAGTCGGGACCGGCGGCTTCGCCGAACCGGACAACGTCGTCGACTGCGGGAATTCCGGGACTGGCGTGCGTCTGATCATGGGGGCCGCCGCGACCCAGCCGATCACGGTGACCTACACCGGAGATGCATCCTTGCGGTCGCGACCGATGGCGCGTGTAACCGAGCCCCTGGCGCGGTTCGGCGCGAGGACCCATGGTCGCTCGGGTGGGCGCCTGCCGCTGACGATGGTCGGCGCACCCAACCCGGTTCCCATCGAGTTCGAAAGCCCTGTCGCATCGGCACAGGTGAAATCCGCAGTCCTCCTCGCGGGTCTGAGTTCGCCCGGGATCACGCAGGTGATCGAGCCCGCAACGACGCGGGACCACACGGAGCGAATGCTGAAGTCCTTTGGCGCGGAGATCGCGGTGGAGCAGACAGATCGCGGACGCAAGATCTCGGTGACCGGCTATGCCGAACTCTCGGGTAATGACATCTTCGTGCCGCGTGACCCGTCGTCGGCCGCATTTCCTGTCTGTGCTGGGTTGATTGTCGAGGGCTCGGACATCCGTGTCCCGGGCGTCAGCCGGAATCCCACGAGGGACGGGCTTTACGTGACTCTTCGAGAGATGGGAGCACGCCTCGAGTTCAGCAACGAACGTGACGAAGGCGGTGAGCCTGTTGCCGATCTCCGAGTCCGGTTCAGCGAACTGAACGGCGTCGACGTGCCGCCGGAGCGGGCTCCCACGATGATCGACGAATACCCGGTCCTTGCCGTTGTCGCGGCCTGTGCGCGGGGCAAGACGGTGATGCGGGGCATCGGCGAATTGCGTGTCAAGGAGAGCGATCGAATCGATGCAACGGCCCGGGGGTTGGAAGCCAACGGTGTCACGGTTGAAGAAACGCGAGATTCTCTGGTGGTCCACGGCATGGGCCCGGGAAACGTTCCAGGCAGTGGCGTGGTCGGGACACGCCTCGATCACCGGATCGCGATGGCGTTTCTTTGCCTTGGACTTGCCTCTCGTGAGCCGGTCTCGGTTGACGACGGGGGAGTCATCGACACCAGTTTCCCCGGGTTCATCTCGCTCATGCGAGAGCTTGGGGCACAACTGGAGCATCGGGAACCGGAGCGCTGAGGCGTGAGTTTCACGGTCACGATCGACGGACCAGCGGCAGCAGGCAAGGGGACGATCGCACGAGCGATCGCCGAGCAATTCGGGTTTCATCACCTCGACACCGGCCTGTTGTACCGGGTCGTGAGCATGAAGCTGATTGAATCGGGAACCCTGTCGGACCTGGAGCGTCGCGCCCCGATGATGGCGGAGCAGATTGTCGAGGCGGATCTTTCGCGCCCGGGGCTGCGCGACGAAGAGGTTTCCGCCGTTGCATCGAAGGTGGCGGCCATTCCAGAAGTCCGCGATGTCCTCGTCCGGTTTCAAAGGAGGTTTGCCACGCGGGCGGGCGGGGTGGTCCTCGATGGCCGTGATATCGGAACGGTCGTCTGTCCGGACGCCGAGGTGAAGCTCTACGTGACCGCAGAGGAGGACATTCGTGCTCGACGGCGGCATGCCGAGACGGCCGGTCGCGCGGATAGGCCGGATCGGGGAGAGGTCCTTCGGGCGATACGGGCCCGCGATGCGCTTGACTCGGGAAGGGAGGTTGCGCCGCTCAGAAAGGCTGAGGATGCAGTGTTGCTAGATACCAGCGAAATGACTATAGAGGCCGCAGTTGCGACGGCGGTTGCCGTTGTAAAGGCTAAATATGGGCAGGGTCGGTAAACAACCGGCCCTGGTTCTGTTTTTTGGCAACCCCAACAGGTCGCGGAACCGAAACACGAACAAAGACACTGCCGACTCGATTGCGCAAGAGTTCGCATGAACAGATCGGTCCACTCCGGAAAGATGACATCAATGACAATGGCTGCAACCGCCTCGATGCAGGAATTCGAGGCTCTCCTGAATGAAAGCTTCGAAATCGACACACCGACGGAAGGAACCGTCGTCAAGGGTCGGGTGATTGCGGTCGAAGCCGAAAAAGCGATCATCGACATCGGTTACAAGATGGAAGGCCGTGTCGATCTCAAGGAATTCGCGCGGCAGGGAGAGGCCCCCGAGATATCCGAGGGCGACAGTGTCGAGGTCTATCTCGAACGGGTCGAAAACGCCCGTGGCGAGGCGGTCATCAGCAGGGACAAGGCGCGGCGCGAAGAGGCCTGGGACAAGCTCGAGAAAGCCTATGCCGCCGGCGAAAAGGTTGACGGGCGGATCTTCAATCGGGTCAAGGGCGGATTCACTGTCGATCTCGGCGGCGCCGTGGCGTTTCTGCCAGGTTCCCAGGTCGACGTTCGCCCGGTTCGCGACGTGACCCCGCTCATGGAACTTCCTCAGCCATTTCAAATCCTGAAACTGGACCGCAAGAAGGGCAACATCGTCGTCTCGCGTCGGGCGATCCTCGAGGAGTCGCGCGCCGAGCAACGCGCGGAAGTTGTCGGTCGCCTGAATGACGGCGACGTGGTCGAGGGTCTCGTCAAGAACGTGCTGGACTACGGCGCCTTCGTGGATCTCGGCGGTGTCGACGGCTTGCTGCACGTGACGGACATGGCCTGGCACCGGGTGCGCCATCCGTCCGAAGTGGTCAGCGTCGGCGACACGATCAAGGTGCAGATCGTCAAGATCAATCGCGAGAATCAGCGGATCAGTCTTGGCATCAAGCAACTGCAGGAAGATCCCTGGAAGTCGGTTCGCGAGACCTATCCGATCGACACGATCCACACCGGACGCGTCACGAACATCACGGACTACGGCGCCTTTGTCGAACTTCAGCCAGGCGTCGAAGGCCTGGTTCACGTTTCCGAGATGTCGTGGACCAAGAAAAACCTCCATCCCGGTCGAATCGTGTCTACGTCCCAGGAAGTCCAGGTCATGGTGCTCGATGTCGACCCGAACAAGAGGCGCGTGTCGCTCGGATTGAAGCAGGTCCAGGGAAATCCGTGGGAGAATTTCGCGGCGAACTCCCCGTCAGGCACCAAGTTGTCGGGAGAGGTCAAGAACATCACCGAATTCGGCCTGTTCGTGGGTCTCGACGGTGGCATCGACGGCATGATTCACCTCTCGGATCTCAGCTGGGACATGCCGGGAGACCAGGCGATCAAGGAGTATCGGAAAGGCGACATGGTCGATGTGCTCGTCCTCGACGTCGATCCGGAAAAGGAACGGATTTCGCTGTCGGTCAAGGCGCTGAACGATCCGTTTGTCGAGGCCGTCTCCGGACTCAAGAAAGGCGAGGTTGTCACGGTGACCGTTTCGTCGATCGAGGACGGTGGCATCGGCGTGGAGTACGAGGGCGTGCAGTCGTTTGTTCGGCGCGCCGACCTCAGTCGCGACAGGTCCGAACAACGTCCCGACCGTTATTCGGTCGGTGACAAGGTCGACGTCCTGGTCACAGGAATCGAGCGTGGCGGACGCAAGATGCGATTGTCGATCAAGGCCCGCGAAATCGCCGAGGAAAAAGAGGCTGTTGCCCAGTATGGATCGACCGATTCGGGGGCGTCCCTTGGCGACATTCTTGGCGCTGCGCTGCAAAAGAAGGAAGACGACTGATCCACGCTTCGGCAAAGCTTGGTTTGTCGCCGAAGACTTCGGCATTGCACGGAGATGGCCTGCGGTGGGCTCGTCGCGGGTGCCGATCGGTTGTTCGGTTCTCGCTGTCGCCTGATCACGTTATCGTTCTTTCGGGAATTCGGTCATGCTGAATTCCTTTACGGAATCAGGCTGTTCGTGTAACCAAAGGGTTGAACTCCAATGATCCTGACCGAAGGAGAGAGATGGCCATGGTGAAATCCGAATTGGTTGCAATGATCGCCAGGGACTTCGGTCTCAGGAAAATCTACGCCGAACAGGCGGTTTCGGCCATTCTCGATGAAATGATCGACGGGTTGGCCAGAGGCGATCGTGTCGAATTGCGCGGATTCGGAACGTTTGCCGTCCGTTACCGTGGTCAGCGCAAGGCCCGAAACCCGCGAACAGGTGCTCCGGTCACCGTCGTCGAGAAGCATGTTCCAGTGTTCACGACCGGAAAAAACCTCAGGAATCGCCTGAACAGCCTGGGGTAGCCTGCAGTCACCTCAAACGCCGGTCGTGATCGGATGATCCAGTTCTTTCGAGTCATCTTCCTGTGCGTCCTCGCGATTCTTCTCGTGATGCTGTGCCTGGTCAATCGCGACATCGTGACGTTTCGGTTGTTCCCAGAAGTCGTCGGCAAGGCGCTGGGCATCTCCGGAGCCTATCTTGTTCCGCAATATCTCGTCGTGTTCGGTGCCGTTTTCGTTGGCGTGATTGCAGGTGTCGTCCGCGAATACATCCGAGGTCACCGGCATCGGAAGCAGGCGAGCGAACGCGGACGCAGGCTTCGCCGGCTCGAACGCGAGATCGACGAGCTCAAGTCCAGCTCCGGAAAGCCTCGGGCTGGAGACGACGTTCTTGAACTTCTCGAGATCGACAAGCGATGAAGGTGAAGATCTGCGGATTGTCTGACGCGGCATCGGTTGATGCGAGCGTCGCTGCGGGGGCCGCCTATGTCGGGTTCGTGTTTTTCCCCAAGTCTCCGCGCAACGTGTCGATCAGCGAGGCGCGTGATCTTGCCGCCAGAGTCCCGAACGGGGTCTGCCGCACGGGGCTGTTCGTCGACCCAGATGACGCGCAGATCGACCGTGTTCTTGAAAGTGTGCCGCTCGACTTGATCCAGCTTCACGGCTCCGAGTCATGCGAGCGCGTCCAGTCGATCAAGGACAGCTTCGGATTGCCGGTGATGAAGTCGCTGGGAATTGGAACGGAATCCGATGTTGAGCAGATCGAGGACTGGGATGGTCACGTCGATCAACTGCTCGTTGACGCGCGACCGGCTGCCCACGCAGACCGACCCGGTGGACATGGGAATGCATTCGATTGGAGTCTCCTGGCGAACCGGACATGGAACCTGCCATGGATGCTGGCCGGCGGACTGGATGTCGGCAATGTCGGTGCGGCCATTCGAATGACGGGTGCAACGCAGGTCGATGTGTCATCAGGGGTTGAATCGGCTCCCGGAATCAAGGATTGCGATCGGATCAAGGCGTTCATCGGCGCGGCCACGGAATCGATTGCAACGGTTCGATGTGGCGACTGAAAAGCCGAGGGCGGGACCACAAATGAACGGAAGACGCGATGAGCGAGAACCCGATGACTGCAGCTGATGGATTGAACACCCACCGCGGTGGACCCGACGAACGCGGACGCTTCGGAAAGTACGGCGGCCGATTCGTGTCGGAAACCTTGATGCCGCTCATCCTCGATCTCGAGGCGGAATACACGCGGGCACGGGTCGATCCGGAGTTCCTGGCGGAAATGGCCTGGTTCAGAACCCACTACATCGGCAGGCCGTCACCGCTGTATTTTGCCGAGCGGTTGACCGACCACTTCGGCGGCGCGCGAATCTACATGAAGCGCGACGAACTCAACCACACCGGTGCGCACAAGATCAACAACGTGCTGGGACAGGTCCTGCTGGCAAGGCGCATGGGCAAGACCCGGATCATCGCCGAAACAGGTGCCGGCCAGCATGGGGTTGCAACAGCAACTGCCTGCGCGCGATTCGGACTTCAATGCGTTGTCTACATGGGTGCGCATGATGTCGAACGGCAGGCCCCCAACGTGTTTCGGATGAAGCTCCTGGGCGCTGAAGTCGTTCCCGTCACGGCGGGTCGAGGCACGCTCAAGGACGCCATGAACGAGGCGCTCCGGGACTGGGTGACATACGTGGAATCCACGTTCTATTGCATCGGCACCGTGGCTGGACCGCACCCGTACCCGGCGATGGTTCGCGATTTCCAATGCATCATCGGCGAGGAAACGCGGACGCAGCTGCACGAGCAGGAGGGTCGGCTTCCAGACACGCTGGTCGCCTGCATCGGTGGCGGTTCAAACGCCATGGGACTGTTCCATCCGTTTCTTGACGACCCTTCGGTCAGGATCATTGGCGTCGAGGCTGGCGGGAAGGGGGTCGACGACAGGATGGAGCACTGCGCGTCCCTGACTGGCGGTCGCCCGGGCGTGCTTCACGGCAACCGGACCTATCTGCTGCAGGATCCTGATGGACAGATCCTGGACGGATACTCGATTTCTGCCGGGCTGGACTATCCCGGGATCGGACCGGAGCATTCGTGGCTTCGCGACACCGGACGGGTTGAGTATGTCTCGGTGACCGACGACGAGGCCCTTGAAGCGTTTCAGCTGTGTTGCCGGCAGGAGGGAATCATTCCGGCGCTGGAACCGTCGCATGCGCTTGCCCACGTGGGGCGCATTGCGGGCGATCTTCCGAAGGACCACTTGCTCGTGATGAACATGTGCGGACGCGGCGACAAGGACGTGTTCGCGGTTTCGAGGCTGCTCGGCGAGGAGTTCGAGGAGACCTGAACTCCGGCGTTTAGATCGCATCCTGGCTGGTTGCCGGGGCGTTCAGTTCGACTTTGCCTGCGTTTTCACCCGCATTTCTGCACTGTTTCGCTTACATGACGCACGACCGCTGTTGATTGATCATCATCGAGTTCGTGTTCGTCCTTCTCGGGCGAAGTTCTGCGGGCAATTCAGCGCAAGACGGCGGCGATGGTGATCGGGCCGTGTCGCTTCGTCGATTGCCCGGGTCTGTCGGACCCTCGCGTCATTGGCAGGAGCCGAATTCCGGGCGACAGGCGAGTCAGATTCTCACCATGATTGATGCACTGCAACTCCGAAAGGGTGATGTCGACGACGCGGTCTCGGGCACTCTCCCGGAAAGGCTTATCCCCTTTGCTCAGGTTCGTCAAAATGTTGTGTTTTGGGGGTTGCACTCTGAGTCGTGTTCGCCTATTGTCTCATCATGACTAGCCGCTGGAAAAACGACCGCCCAATGTCTCGGGCCGAGTTCGAGAAACGCTTCCCCGACGAAGAGGCCTGCGCTCGCCATCTCGCCGCCAAGCGTTGGCCCGACGGCTTCGTCTGCCCGTCATGCGGCCACAAAAAGGGTTGGGAAATCAAGCGCAGCCGCATGACCTGGGAGTGCGCTTCCTGCGGCAAGCAGACCTCCGTCACCGCCGGAACGGTCATGCACCGCAGCCATCTGCCGCTGAAGACCTGGTTCACCGCCGTTCACATCGTGACAAGCCACTCCAACGGCATTTCTTCCCTTCAGCTTCAGGCCCAGCTTGGACTTGGCAGCTACAAGACCGCGTGGCTGCTGCTTCAGAAGCTGCGCCGTGCCATGGTCGATCCCGATCGCAGCGCCCTGCAGGATCTTGTCGAGGTCGACGAGACGACATTGCCGTGCCGGACCGCCGAAGAGCCCTCTTTCGGGGGACAGGGCCGCAGTTCGCAGGGCAAGATGCTGATCGCGGGCGCGGTCGAGTTGTCTCCCGAGGGCGACCCGCGTCGGATTCGCCTTTCGCCGATCGAGAGTTACTCGTCGTCGAGCTTGCGCGCCTTCGTTTCCACGACCGCGCTGAGCGGGGCGACGGTGATCACGGACGGCTGGCGCGGCTATCAGGGCCTCTCCGAGCACGAACATGATCCCAAGGTCATCGGCATGACACCTGCTCATCATGTTCTGGTCTGGACCCACCGCGTGTTCTCGAACCTCAAGCGTTGGGCACTGGGGACGTACCATGGACTGCGCCGGGCGCATCTCCAGCGATACCTCGACGAGTTCGTGTTCCGCTGGAACAGGAGGCGTCACACGGCGGCGGCTTTCGACACGCTGCTCGGCATCGGCTCCCGGCTTCCGCACGCGACATACCGCGACTTCGTCGACCAGCGGGTCTGACCCAGCCCAACAATCAACCGCTTCTGACCGACTATCGTCGGCTGTCTCGGTCTTCGCCGATTCCTGCGACACGAACGGTTCCGAGCTGAATCGAAGGACACGCGCTGCCCTGATCCCGGTTCACAGGGCACAGAAGAGCTCGTTCAACGTCACCTGCAACCCTGACAGCGAGAATCAACCGATTTGGCGTGGCACAATATGTTATGTTACCGGAACAAACGGGAGAAGCCTTCTCCCGGAATATGCCGACAATTGGCTGCAAGCTCGTGTTTTCGTTCGATTTCGATTCCGGTCGGTCGGCATGGCATTGATGGCACGGTCATGGTTTTCGTGGAAAGTCGGCGTTCGTCGGTCGACACGGCGAATCGATCTTGCAAGGGGTGGCGGGTTTCCTTGCGCGTTCGGGTGCAAGGCAGCGCCTATTGACCATTGCGCATCTGAAACACGCGAAAGTTGCAATTTTCTTTTTGTTCCGAGGACACCAACTCGAGGAGGCGTCGCTGCCAGTCTTGGCAGTGGCGCCGTCGGTCGATGCACGTGTATTGACAGTGCACATGCGTGAATCCAGAAGTCATGTCGCATCAACCACGGATCGGATTGTCGAAGTGTCCACGAGAATGTCAAAAGAAACTGCAACGAAGTCGAGCGTGAGCCTCAGGATAGACGGGCGGTCTCGGCAGATGATCGATGATGCCGCATGCGTTCTCGGAAAGAGTCGGACGGAATTCATGGTCGAAACCGCGCGACGAGAAGCCATCGACGTTCTCCTCGACCGGCGACAGTTTGTGCTTGAAGAGGCCGAGTTTCAGCGCTTCGTGGCTGCCTTGAGTGCCCCACCTGCCCCTGACCCGAAATTGCAGTCTCTGATGTCCCGCAGGCCGCCATGGGAAGTTGACTAATCGAGATGGGCAAGCTCCCGACACATGTGTATTGCGCGTCAAGCGATGTGAGAGTCTGACGTGCCAACTTGAGTGTCGATTTCGCGAGTGTTGCAGACAACGGGCGCACGTATGTTTGGGCATCCTCCACGGAAGCGAGGCAAGGTGAGGGCTCGTCTCTTGGAACAACTGAAAATAGCGAGACTTCGCTTATTTCGCACGAATTGGGGTGTGACTGAAAATGAACCATTTTGTCGCGTTGATCGATGCCATTGCCTGGCCTTCGACCGTAGTCATCATTGCCTTGTTGTTCCGTCCACAATTGAAATCATTGCTCTCGACGGTCCAAAAGGCCGGGTATGGACGATTCAATCTCGAGTTTTCTGAGGCCATTCACGAAATAGCTGACGACGTACGCCCAGAGGGTGACCTCGGTTACTCCAAAAGGCCAAGTTTTGAAGATTCTGAGTTCTCACCCTACCAGGCTGTCTTGAAGGCGTGGGATGATCTGGAACTCGCTGCCAGAAACAGAGTAGAGTGTCTGTTACCAAAAAACGAAACCTATTCGGAACCACTCGAACGACCACTTGACTACTTGGAATTCAAAGGTGCACTGACACCCAAGACCGCAGTTGCCATTAGAAACCTGCGGTCCCTTAGGGATCACGTATTGGCGTCAGGTCATGAGTTTGCGGATAGGAGGGGAGCAGTTCGCTATGTTTTTCTGTCTGCAAGAGTTGTGAAAATAATCGATAGTATCGCAGAATTGCCCAAGGTGAAATTGCGAGCCATCACACTTTTGGTCTTCGAAATAAACCGGCTGGTTGACTCCAGAAAATTTGATGCAGTAGCCATAGACGAGGTGTACGATTGGATCAAAAACAAAACTGTACTGAAGTCACTTGATGAGAAAGCAAGGTCAGTCGGCGAACGTTTTGACTTGAGCCTTTTTGGCGAGAGTGGTCCGTACTGCAATTTTTCGGAGTTCTATCACGATCAACTCAAGGCAATCTACGATGGATACGGTGGAGATCACCGACGAAGATGGGGAGTCGAGAATTTGGGGCTCTGTTTGCTCTTGGCTTGGACAAATCAACTAATTCAATATGGCTCCGGCTGGCATCCAGATGAGTTGTGAACGACATCCGCAATCCCCCCAAGAATCGGAATCCGAGAATGCTGAGTTCGTGCTGGCCCATTTGGTTTTGACCTATTGAGTCACTATGTTCTCCGTGTCCAGTTTTGTGTCTTGTGCCGTCAGCCGTTCACGTTCGCAAGAACCCGCTATTCCGCGACAAACTGCGGCTTTTGACTGTGGTTTGGATTGTAGGGCAACCAACGAGGTCTGTCGGGCGTAGGGTTACTGGTCTTGCCTGTCGTTACGAGAGTTGAGGGCAACGATGCCATGACATTTGCGGGCGACAAAGGTCAAATGGATCATGTGTGCTCTCACCGTCGACGAGTGAAGTCGGAAGGTTACCAGTGCCTACGGTGCTTTTGGTCAACATGCAAAACTCCGTGACCTCGATACAAGTGCTCCCAACGTTCTGCCTCCTGCGGACCCGCCATTCCGAACTTTAGGTGTCCTGACCATCGCGAAAAGAGAGTACGTGTGGCGCGAGGGTTGACGGTAGCAGGGCCAGACCAGATGGGCTACAGCGACGCCATGGTGAAGCTTGAACAAATCATGCCGGGCAGCCGATTGTTGGGCATCCATGGTGACGTGCCCGTCGAGATCATTGCCGCCCGCGCTTATGGAAACGATGCCGTCGAGGTCACGTGGAGGGGTCCGGAGGGTCTCGGCGAAAGAATTCTCTATCGCAGTGACGAATCCCGGCTCACTGAAGTCGCATCGATGCACCGTTTTGCATTCGATGGTGATGCTCGACTCTTCCGTCTGGCCTGTGAGGCGCTGCGGATTCGCCTTGCCCACTTGTTCGACCCTTATGTGGCCGTCAATTCTGCGGAAATCGAACCGCTGCCGCATCAGTTGACGGCGGTCTACGGCGCGATGCTCGATCGTCACCCGTTGCGTTTTCTGCTGGCCGATGATCCGGGCGCTGGCAAGACGGTCATGGCCGGACTGCTCATCAAGGAACTCATCATTCGCGGCAGTCTCGAGCGTTGTCTGATCATCGCTCCAGGCAGTCTTGTCGAGCAGTGGCAGGACGAACTTGGCGAAAAGTTCGATCTTTCCTTTCACATCCTCAGCCGAGAACAGATCGAAACATCTGCATCTGGCAATCCCTTTGTGGAGAGTTCACGGCTGATCGCCCGTCTGGACATGCTCGCCCGGAATGACGCGCTCAGGGAGAAGCTCGAAGCTGCACCTGAATGGGACCTTGTCATCTGCGACGAGGCACACCGAATGTCGGCAAGCTTCTTCGGACAGGAGGTCAAGTACACGAAGCGCTTCAGGCTTGGTGAACTGGTTGGACGCCTCGCCCAGCATTTCCTGCTGATGACCGCGACCCCGCACAATGGAAAGGAAGAAGACTTCCAGCTGTTCATGGGGCTTCTCGATGCGGATCGATTCGAAGGCCGCTTTCGCGAAGGCGTGCACAAGGTCGACCCGTCGGACATGTTGCGTCGACTGACCAAGGAAGAACTTTATCGTTTCGACGGGAGTCCGCTTTTTCCTGAACGCCGTGCCAACACCGTGGCCTACAAAATGTCATCCCGAGAGGCCGAACTTTACGAGGCGGTCACGCACTATGTGCGAGAGGAGATGAACCGCGCTGATCGTTTGAGCGAAGACGGGTCACGGCGACGCAATACGGTCGGATTCGCCCTGCAAATCCTGCAACGGCGTCTCGCCTCATCGCCCGCCGCGATTCATGAATCGTTGAAACGCCGTCTCGCCCGATTGGAGACACGGTTGGAGGAGGAACGACAAGACAGTCCAAACCGCAGTTCAGCGGCGCTTCGATCGTCTGCAGTTTCTGACCTTCTGTTCGACGAAAATGACTTCGAAGAGGCCACGGGCGAAGAAGTCGAAGAGCAAGAGGATCGTCTGGTTGACCAGGCGACAGCGGCACAGACGATCGCTGAGCTTGAAGCGGAGATGGACGAACTTCGCCGGCTTGAGCGCATGGCCAAAGCCCTGCGCCGCTCGGGTGAGGACACGAAGTGGCGCCAGTTGGAACGCATTTTGGATGATCCGAAGGTTCGCGCGACGGGCCTGCTCCAGCGCCGCAAGATTGTCATCTTTACTGAAGCGCGAGACACCCTCGAGTACCTCGCAGGCAGGATTCGTGACCGCACGGGCGAAGCGGACAGCATCGTGATGATCCATGGCGGTGTTCCGCGTGACCGACGTCGGGCCGTCATAGCAGCGTTCAACGACGATCCTGCTGTTCGTTTTCTGCTTGCCAACGACGCAGCGGCCGAGGGGGTCAACCTGCAGCGGGGCGCGCACCTGATGGTGAATTACGATTTGCCGTGGAATCCCAACCGCCTGGAACAGCGATTTGGTCGCATTCATCGCATCGGCCAGACCGAGGTCTGCCACTTGTGGAACTTGGTTGCGAGCGAGACCCGCGAGGGTGCGGTCTACGAGCGGCTTTTCGAGAAACTGGAAACGGCGCGGGAAGCGTTGGGTGGCAAGGTATATGACGTGCTTGGCGAACTGTTCGATGCACGGCCACTGCGGGATCTGTTCATCGAGGCGATCCGGTATGGCGAGAAACCAGAAGTGCGTGAGAAACTCTTCGGGGCAATCGACGGAGTGGTCGATGTCGAGAATATCAATCACCTCGTCGATCGAAACAAGCTGACCCGCGAAGGACTGGATCCGGCGACCATACGAGGCGTTCGCGCAGAAATGGAGCGCGCAGCGGCTCGAAGGCTGCAGCCGCATTACATTCGTTCCTTCTTCGAGGAGGCATTCGCCGAGGCTGGCGGAGTCCTGCGACTGCGCGAACAGGGACGAGCCGAACTCACTCACGTGCCGTCAATCCTGCGCGACCGCGACCGGCTGATCGGTCGTTCCGATCCGGTCTTGCCACGCTATCGTCGGATTTGTTTCGACAAGGAGCACCGACCGGGCCCACCGCAAGCAGCCCTCGTGTCTCCAGGGCATCCGTTGCTAGACGCGCTGGTCGACCTGACACTCGAACGCAATCGAGACGTTCTGAATCGCGGCGCGTTGCTGGTTCATGAAACGGACCAGCACTCCGACCCTCGAGCATTGGTGATCCTGCGACACGCGATTTGCGATGGGCGAATGACTCGTCATGGCAAACCGCAGGTCATTTCTGAACGGCTTCAGTTCGTCTGGGTCGACAGGAGCGGCAACGCAATTGACGGTGGACCGGCACCTTACCTCGACTGCCGACCCGTCCTTGATGACGAACGCGACCGGGCCAAAGAGTTCCTCGATGATTCATGGCTCGTTGAGAACTTCCATGAAAGGGCCCGCACGCTTGCCGTCACTGATCTGGCCCCCCGACATCTCGCAGAAGTCAGGGAACCACGTATTGCAGAACTCGACAAGATCGAAGCTGCGGTGAAGGAGCGAATGCGCCGTGAAATTGCCCATCTTCACCATCGCGCGCTTGAGGTTGAGACCGAGGAGCGCGCTGGCAAGCGACCGCGTTTGAATTCCGAGAATTTGAGACGTCGCGCCGAGACGCTCACTGGTCGGCTGCAGGCACGGCTTGAGGAAATCCTGCGACAACGAGACATCGCTCCGTTGCCTCCCGAGATCTGCGGTGTGGCGCTCGTGGTGCCGGCCAGCCTGATTCGGGAGCCAGATGATGCCAATGTTGCCGGGTCAGTTGATGATGCCAACCCGCTCAGCCGCGCCGAAGTCGAAGTCCTCGCCATGCAGGCCGTCATGGCTCGCGAGCGCGAATTCGGTTTGCAGCCACGTGACGTGTCAGCCGAAAACCGAGGTTACGACATCGAAAGCGGTGATCCCGAGACCGAACGGCTCCGCTTCATCGAGGTCAAGGGCCGACGCGCGGACGCCGAGACGGTCACCTTGACCCGCAACGAGATGCTGGCGGCCATGAACGCGGCGGACGCCTACATCCTTGCCGTCGTTCTGGTCGAAAGAGACATGGTGCATGAACCGCTCTACGTGCCGAAGCCGACCAATCTGTTCGGACCCGAACCTGGCTTCGCTGAAGTTTCGCGGAGCTTTGCCTTACGCGAGGTGCGACGTACTGCCACAGTCGAGGAAATTTAGCTTGCCTGCCATCGATACTTGTTCTTGCCCGGCGAAGACGGCACCGGCTTCATTGGATCAATGGTGCCCTCCAACGGAGCAGTTGAGCGATGAAGTTTCTTGTTCTCGCCAAGGCGAATCGCGGAGTTGAATGCTGGACATGGCCCCTGGCCGGCCATACAAATTCTCGACGCGACGCGGGAGCGACACGATGAAAACGATCTGTGCAGCCAAATTCAAGGAGCAGTGTCTGACGCTTCTCGACGGCCTCGACGCAGGTGGATTCGTTATCTCGAGGAAAGGCATACCAATTGCGCGGTTGGTTCCGTTCGCGCGGGGGCATGGCGAGTTGATCGGAAGTCTGCGCGACAAAATCGAAATCCGTGGCGACATCATCTCGACCGACTTCGAACAGGACGCTGGCGCTGAATCATGACACGCATGTCGTGGTCTTCGCGTTTTTTGGGCAGTTTGCGTCCGTCGGAACGAGCTTGGCTCTTTGATGGGCATTGGTCGGACTCGGCCATGGTCTATCAGAGATTGGCCAAACTTGCCCAATTTGGGCGATTGGCAATGGACATCATCGATCGCGACTTGAAGCGCGGGTGCGAAAAACTGCATGTCTGGCACTTCGGCCTCGAAGTGGCGATGACAGCTGCTCAACTCAAAATAGGAGGCAGTTTCGCCTTGGAGTTCATTGCCGAGCCAAGCCACGCTCACGGTGTGCCACTGCTGACTCGTGAGCAGGTCATTGTGCGATTGATGTCGGTGCCCAGTGCATGACCGAGATTCGTCGAAAACTCATCGAGGTCTCGCTGCCGCTGGACAAGATCAACGCTGCGTCGAAACGCGAGAAGTCGATCCGCCGCGGGCACCCGTCGACACTTCACTTGTGGTGGGCACGAAGGCCGCTCGCAGCTTGTCGCGCGGTGCTGTTTGCACAGCTTGTGGACGACCCGTCTTCCGTACCGGACGAGTTCCCGACTGAGGCGGCGCAGGAGAAGGAACGCCAGCGGCTCTTCGAAATCATCGAACGGCTGGTGATTTGGGAAAACTCCAACAACGATTACGTGATCGGCGACGCAAGGCGGGAAATTGCACGCTCGGTCGCGCGAAACTTGGGCGTCACGCCACCCGTGGAACGAGCCGAGGTTGACGAGTTTCTCGCGACGAAAGTACCGCCAGTCTGCGATCCATTTTGCGGAGGCGGCTCGATTCCGTTGGAAGCACAGCGACTTGGACTGCGCGCGCATGGATCGGACCTGAACCCGGTTGCGGTGCTGGTTTCGAAAGCCACATGCGAAATCCCGCCGAAATTCGCCAACCTCGCGCCAACGAACCCGGAACGTGATCTGCATCGGAACTGGGCTGGAGCCGAAGGTCTGGCGGAGGACATTCGGTGGTACGGACACTGGATGCGGAACGAGGCGGAGAAACGCATCGGCAAGCTTTATCCGAAGGTCAAAGTCACCAAAGAAATGGCTGCAGACCGCCCTGACCTTTCGCCCTATGCAGGCAAGGAACTGACGGTCATCGCCTGGCTTTGGGCCCGCACGGTCGCAAGCCCCGACCCCTATGCCCGAGGCATGCACGTGCCGCTTGCAAGCTCGTTCGTGTTGTCTTCAAAGAAGGGAAAGGAAGCGATTGTCGTCCCGGTCGTCGAGAGCAGCGGCTATCGGTTCGTCGTGAAGACGAGCGGGTTGACGCCGGAGGTATTGCAAGAGGCCAAGTCCGGCACCAAGGCGGCGGGGAAGGCGAGCTTCAATTGTCTCTTGTCGGGTGCACCGCTGGATAGCGACCACATCAAGTCCGAGGGAATGGCTGGCCATATGGGTGCACGACTGATGGCTGTGGTCGCTGAAGGTGTGCGGGGCCGGATCTATCTCGACCCGACCGAAGAGATGGAAGAGTTGGCGAAGTCGGTGGAACCGGCTTGGCAGCCCGACGGTGATGTCCCGCAACGGCTCACTGGAGGAACTTGCTACGGTTACGGTCTCACCACTTGGGCCGACCTCTTCACCAACCGGCAATTGGTGGCTTTGGGGACCTTGTCGGAACTGGTTTCCGAGGCACGCGCAAAAATTCTCCAAGACGCGCTCGCGGCCGGCAAGGGATGTGACGGCTTTCGACTCGCCGAAGGCGGACGCGGTGCCGAGGCCTATGCAGACGCCGTTGCGACGTACCTGGGGCTCTGCGTCAGTCGGCAGGCGAACCGTTGCTCGAATCTCAGTTTCTGGCACACCGGGGGTGCCAAAGTGGAACAGGTGTTCGCTCGTCAGGCATTGCCCATGGTTTGGGATTTTTGCGAAGGGAACCCGTTCAGCGATTCAAGCGGCAATTTCGTTGGTCAAGTTGGATATCTCGCAAAGGTTGTCGAGAATTCCCCAGGAAATGCCGCCACGGGAACCGTCATTCAGCATGATGCCGCAGAAGATACGTCACTTGTCGACCGCGCGATGATCGCGACCGATCCTCCGTACTACGACAACATCGGATACGCCGACCTTTCCGACTTTTTCTATGTCTGGCAGCGACGAACGCTGCGTGACATCTGGCCAGACCTGTTTCGCCGCCTTTTGGTGCCAAAGGACGAGGAACTTGTCGCGACCCCACATCGACATGGTGGCAGAGAAGCAGCAGAGCGATTCTTCATGCAGGGCATGGAGCGAGCATTGTCCAACATGCATGTCTCGGCGACAGCGGAATATCCGGCCACGATCTTCTACGCTTTCAAGCAATCGGAAGTGGCAAAGGAAGGACTGACCTCGCCCGGTTGGGCAACGTTTTTGCAGGGTGTTGTCGATGTCGGCTATCTCATCGACGGAACATGGCCTGTCCGAACCGAGCTTTCCGGAAACCTCAAGAAGCGCATGAATGCTCTTGCTTCGTCCATCGTGCTCGTTTGTCGCAAGAGGTCGGCAGATGCGCCCAAAATCACGCGCCGGGAATTCATCGCCCGACTGCGAGAGACGTTGCCGGCAGCATTGAAGGACATCCGAGCAGGCGGTGTCGGACCCGTCGACATGGCGCAGGCCGCGATCGGGCCTGGCATGCGAGTGTTCAGCGAAGTTTCGCAGGTACTGGAAGCCGACGACACCACGATGACCGTTCGAACCGCCATCGCGCTCATCAACCAGGTGCGTGACGAGATCTCGGGCGAAGAGGCCGTTGGATATGACCCAGTTACACGCTTTTGCATCAACTGGTTCGAATCCGTTGGCATTGGGGAGGGCAATTCAGGCGATGCGATCACCATGGCGCAGGCCTACGGTATCGGCCTCAACGATCTGGAAACCGCAAAGGTCATTGAAGCCAGGGGTGGAGGTGCCCGATTGCTGCGCCGCGACGAGTTTCCTCACGATTGGGACCCCGAACAGGATCTTGACCTGACTGTCTGGAAGTGTGCGTGGTGCCTTGCAAACTTGCTTGAGTCACCCGACGGCGGTGTCAATGCAGCTGCTCGAATCTTTGACAGAATGGAGGCAGACAAGGCCGAGGCGGCGCAATCGTTGGCCTACCGACTTTATGACATTTCCGACCAGAAGAACCTGGCAGGCGAGGCACAGGTCTGGAACAATCTGGCGCGAGAATGGCAGGCGATTGCGGATGCAGCTCCCCGGCTTCGAGACCGCCTGCTGTAGCGTTCGCCACAATGCTCGAGTTGTTGAAAACATGAGGGATTCATGAAGATTGAGCGGGCGCGGTATTTCGACGAACAGGTCGTGAGAAAGCACCCCTGCATCGAAAAAAAATTGGTGTGTGCAAGTTCTCGCCGCTCCAATATATCGAGAACGGCAATCCGTCGGTCGCATGCGTCACTGAGGAGAAGAGCAGCGACCGGGCAAAAACCGACTGTGCATCCTCCGGGTTGTCATGCTGGAGGACGGAAAAACGTTGCGCAATGCGTTCTTTGACCGCCGATTCGGAAAGGATAGACCGTGAAACTCGACTACTAACCCGAAACTGGCAGCCTTTGTGTCGAGTTCCTGACGGCTCCGAGCGTGGAGTCGCGTGAGGTCTCCGACGGAGTGAATGTCGATCTTGACGCAAATGGACGCGTGGTCGGTTTCGACTTTGTGCAGGCGTCGAAGAGCCTGGATCTGTCGAAGCTGGAAACAAAGGACCTTCCGCTGCATTCGCTCCGGTCGATTTGAGCGGGAGAATTCGGTTGCGCAAGTGAAAGACGTTACATGAGCGACAAGAAAGCCATCGCCGCCAAGCAAAGGGTCGAACAGGGGCTCGAAGCGCTGCGGCCCGGCCTCGATGCCTATGTCGGCAAGCACATGGCGGATCGTCACGGCAAGGATTGGCGCCGCTTGGCAAGCCGTGCTCGAGGCGGTGTCGGCACCGCGCTTGACATCTATGCCCTCCTCAAGACCTTGCTGGACAATTGGAATGATCTGTTCCGCAATGACGAAAAACTGCGTCGGGCACGAAGCTTCATCTCGCTCGCCATGGATGCGCGCAACGCTGTGTCTCATTTCGCGGGCGATTTCTCGGCACGCGAAGCGCTGCGTTACCTGGATGCACTGCGAGAACTTGCCGATTCGATCAGTGTAGAACCCAAGACAAGCCAGACCATCACCGATCTCTACGAACAGCAGCGCGCGGAGAACGGAACAGACCAGGCCACTCTTTGGCTGGACGAACCTGAGACGCCCGAAATCCTGCGCCCTTGGCGTGATGTTTGCGAACCGCACCCGGATGTGCTTGAGGCGCGTTTCTCCGACGCTGAATTCGCTGCCAATCTCGCGTTGGTCGATCAAGGCGAGGGCAGCGAGGAATACAAGGATCCGGCGGCCTTTTTTCGAATCACCTATGCCACCGAGGGATTGCGACGCGTTCTGACTGCCACGGTTGCAAGGCTCGCTGGCAAGGGCGGCGACCCGGTGATCGGACTGCAGACCAATTTCGGCGGCGGCAAGACCCATACCATGCTCGCGCTTCATCACCTGGCTGGCGCATCCGAAGCCGGTTATCGGCCGGAAGAGCTGGAAGGAATGGGCCCGATCTTCAAGACCGCCGAAGTCGACACGCTGGGAATTGTCAAGCGAGCCGTCTTCGTGGGGACCCACAAGGGTGTTGCAGAGGCCATGCATGTCGAGGGTGATCGACGCATTCGAACGCTTTGGGGCTACCTCGCCTGGCGGCTGGGTGGCTGGCAAGCGGTTGATTCCATCGCCGATTCCGAAGCAGCCGGAACAAACCCGGGTTCGGAGCGGTTGATCCCAATCCTGCGAGATGCGGCGCCTTGCCTGATTCTGATGGATGAAGTCGTGGCATTTGCACGCCAGTTACGCGGCCTCGAATACGACGCCTTCCATGCGTTCATTCAGTCCCTGACTGAAGCGGCTGCCGCAGTTCCGCGCGCGGTCGTCGTCGGCTCGCTCCCCGAGTCGGGTGCCGAGGTTGGCGATGAGCAAGGAAGAGACGCGCTCAGGCGCCTCGAGAAGATATTTGGTCGCGTGCAGTCGGCCTGGACTCCGGCAAGCGGAATCGAGACTTTCGAGATCGTTCGCCGGCGTCTCTTTCAGCCGCTTGACGCAACCGGCGAGAAGGCGCGAGACGAAACCATCCGAGCGTTTCGCAAGCTGTATCGTGAGCACCGTGCCGACTTCCCGCCGGAGGTTCGCGAGGCGGCATACGAGCAACGGATGCGGCGAGCCTACCCGCTCCACCCGGAACTGCTGCGTCGTTTTTCCGGTGACTGGTCAGTACTGGACAAGTTCCAAAGGACGCGCGGAATTTTGAAAATCATGGCCAATGCTGTCTATTCGCTCTGGAGTGGCGAGAGCTCGGCACCACTGATCATGCCGGCGTTGCTGCCGTTTCGCGACGAAAAGGTGCGAACCGCGCTCCTGGAGCCGCTCGATCAGTCTTTCGGTCCGATCTTGCAGTCCGAAGTGGATGGAGAACTGTCGTTGCCGGCCGAGATCGAGGCTAAACGGCCACGCCTTGCCAAGTTCAAGGCGGCCTCCCGAGCCGCGAGGGCGGTATTTTTCGCAACAGCACCTCACGGTGGAACTGCAAAGGGAGGAATGTCAGGCACGGAACTGCGATTGACCTGTGCCCAACCCGGCGATCAGATCGCGGTCTTTGCCGAGGCACTGCAGGAAATCGCCTCTCGTTCGGCATACCTTTACCGCGATGACGACAGCTACTGGTTCTCTCCCCAACCGACTCTGAACAAGCTCGCAAGCGACCGCGCTGGCGATGTGAGCGATGAGGATGCTGACCGACGAGTCGTCAATCTGTTGCGCGATGAGGGTCGCGACCGCGCCGGCTTTCCCCGCGTGCATGCCGCACCCGAGAACCCACTCGACATCGAAGACCGGCGTGTGGCAACCCTTGTCGTTCTGCCGCCATCTGACCCACACGACACCTCGGCGACTGCCGGTTCGCCAGCCGAGTTGCTGGCAAGAGAGATCATCACGCGGCGAGGAACCGGACAACGCCTCTATCGAAACATGCCGGTCTTCGTGGCGGCGGACTCGTCGTCCCTCGATGCAGTTCGAGAAAATGCCCGACGCACCCGCGCGTGGAATTCGATCCTGGACGATCGTGACTTGAGGGAAAACCTGACCCAGGCGCAAACGAGTGATGCCGAAGTCCAGGGCAAGCGTAGCCGAGAAGCACTGGAACGAAGCGTGCGCGGTGCATGGGTCCATGTTCTTTACCCGGAATGGCCCGATGCCGTTGACGGCGGTGCCGGTTTCAGCATTCGTTCGCTCCGCGTTGTCAATCGAAATGGTGCCAAGGGAATACCGCAGGCGGTATGGGACAAACTGCGGTCGGACAGCGTGGTTCTTGACGTATTGGGTCCGGCCAATCTTTTGCGGGCCTTGAACAGGGTTTGGATGGATGACCAGCCGCATTTGTCCATCGAGACCATTCGCGATTGGTTCGCCTCCTACGGTTACCTGCCTCGCCTTCAAGATGAGAAGGTCTTGGATGAAGCCATTCGCAGACTGGTTGCTGACATTGATCACCCGTTCGCTTTTGCGGGTTCGTTCGATCAGGAGACGAATTCCTACAGCGGTGTCATCGACAGCAGGCCGATGATGACTTCCGACCTTCGTAACGGGTTGTTGGTTCGTCGGGAGGTCATCCCGCCGCCGGTAACTCCAATTGCGCCTGCCGCTCCGGTCTCAGAGCCAGACAGCCGACCAACGGGAGGCGAACCCAAGCCAGCAGGTTCTTCGCCCGTTCGGTCATCCAATCCCCGACGGTTCTTTGCTTCGCTGGACATCGACCCGGAACGGGCTGGCCTCGAGGTCGCGCGCATAATGGATGGTCTGTTGGTGGAACTGACACGAACACAGGGCAGCCAAGTCAAACTGACGTTGGAAATCCAGGGCAAAGGGGGCGATTCCGGGTATCCCGAGGATGTCGTCAAGACGGTGAAGGCCAATGCAGGGGATTTGAAACTCGACGATGGATGCCTGGGGTTCGCGGATGACTGAACGCAGGTGAGATGGCCGATCCAGTTTGAATGGACACCATCTGTCAGGAACAAAAAATGTCAACAGACTGATTGCACACATGAACTCGAGCTCCCATATTGAACGCAACAAACTAAGTTTCCTGAGGAAAAAGCCGCAGCCACGCCATGTTGCAAACCACGATTCATAATCCAGACCTGTACATGATTGATCTCAGACAGATCCTCTCGCAAGGACGAAAACGAATTGGCCTGTTGCTTGGTGCTGGCTGTCCAATGTCGGTCCGAGTTGGTGCTGACGGCGGGCTGGATGGAGGGGGTGAACCGCTCATTCCAGATGTATCCAGATTGACCAAATCTGTGTTGGAGGATCTTGATGATGTTGACCGTGGGGTAGTTGATCTGCTCCTTCCAGACTTGGGAGCAGACCCAAACATTGAGACAGTGTTGACGCAAGTTAGGAGGCTCTCACTGGCAATAGGGAAAGCGAAGGTTCATGGTTTGGATGGCGCAGGTTACGCCAATTTGGCAAAAGAAATTTGCAAGAGGGTAGGGGAGGCTGTCGATAAACGATTGCCTGACGAAGAGAATCCGTTTTCTGAACTTGTGTCTTGGATTGGTGGTACAAATAGAGCGCATCCCACCGAGATATTCACACCAAATTATGACCTACTCATTGAAGAAGCCTTCGAGCGCTCAAAGCTTCCTTACTTTGACGGATTCACTGGGGCATTTAGACCTTTTTTTGATCCTGCCAGCATTCGAGACGGTGAACTCCCTGCACGTTGGTCGCGTATTTGGAAGATTCATGGATCACTGGGATGGAGCATACAGAGCGACTCGATAATCCGCACTGGCATGAGGGATGCTACAGATTTAATTTATCCCGATCACTTGAAGTACGACCAGATTGCGCGACAGCCATTCACTGCGCTGTTCGAGCGGCTGCGTGCCTTCCTAGCCACCCCAGACAGTTTGTTGCTCTGTTGCGGGTTTTCGTTCATCGATGCTCACATTACGTCGATCATTGATGAGGCCTTGGCCGGGAACTCGCATGCTGCGGTCATTGCTTTCCAGTTTGGGGGAATCCACAGTTCGGATCCGGTGCGCAAGATTGCTCTTAACAGATCCAATCTCAGTGTTTACGCACGAGATGGTGCTGTGATCCATGGCGTGCAGGGCAGTTGGGAACCAGGGCAACCGCCATTCGAAGAGTGGGTGTCAATTAGGCGGACGTTTTGGGAAGCAGGAATTGACAGCGATTCTGAAGGATTTGTTCTAGGCGATTTTGCAAAGTTTGCACGCTTTCTCAGTCTTGCAAAGGCGTCAGACATTGATTCGCGTGCAAGAGATCCGATCGCCATGAATGAAGATGAAGGAATCACGACAAACAGTTTGACGGAAGGTGACGGGGGTGTAGATGCTCAGTAATGACCCCACATATCTCGGCACTGTAGCGTCAGTGACTGGGTCTGCGGCAAGTGTTCATCTCGCACAGTCGGTAGCGTCTGGACTGTCAATTATTGATGGCCGCGCCTACAGAATTGGGCAGGTGGGAAGTTTCGTTCGTATACCGCAAGGATACCAAGATTTGTTTGGCGTCGTCTCGAAAGTCGGTGCAACAGCGGTACCAAGCACAGTTGACGGAATAGAAGTTGACACGGGTCGCTGGATGCAAGTCCAACTTGTAGGTGAAGCCGTTGGAGGTGTTTTCGAACGCGGCGTCGGCCAGCACCCAAGCATTGGTGATTCTGTGCACATCGTCACTGAGACAACTCTTGGCCGAATTTACGGAAATAGTGCCTCCGGCAACGTAGTTATTGGTGCCTTGTCTAGCTCAGAAAGTATTCCTGCAGTTGTAGGACTAGATGAACTGATCACAAGGCACAGTGCCATTCTCGGTTCAACTGGGGCTGGAAAATCCACAACTGTAGCCAGCATGTTGCGCGCAATTGCGGGCTCCGGTGGAAGTGACGGAGAGTATCCGAGCTCTCGGATACTCATGCTCGATATTCATGGCGAATATGCGGGTGCATTGAGGGACATTGCTACGGTTTTTTCCGTCTATGCCCAAGAAAATCAAAAGCAGTTGTTCATTCCGTACTGGGCACTAGGCTCATCGGAGCTGTTGGATTTTCTCACGGGCGATGTCGACAGTAAGCGAGAGATGGTATTTTCTGACGCGATTTTTTCGTTGAAGGTCGATACGTACGATAGTGGGCATTTCCCTGGTGTGGAAAAAGCTTCAATTACCGTCGACACACCACTTCCATTTAGCATAAAGCAGCTCTGGTACGATCTGTTAGACTTTGAAATTAAGACATTTGACGGACCAAATCGCGATCAATCAACGCAACAAGATGCCGGTGATGCTGAATCCATGACGGCTCCAACCTATCTCCCACACGGGATGGGTGCACAAGGCCCTTTCCTTAATCAAAACGCACATGGAATTCGGCGCCAGTTGAACCTGCTACGATCTCGTCTCTTGGATCGGCGTTATGATTTCCTTTTGCACCCTGGACCTTGGGAGCCAGACTTGCATGGCAGGACAAAAGCAGACCTAGACGCTCTGTTGGAGGGTTGGATTGGAGGAACAAAACCAATTACCGTGTTGGATCTTTCCGGTGTTCCAAGCGCTGTGTTGGAACGGTTAGTGGGTTCCATTCTCAAAATCGTTTACGACTCGTTGTTCTGGAGTCGCGAAAAGTCCGAAGGGGGCATAGTCAGGCCTTTACTTGTAGTTCTCGAAGAAGCACACCGTTATCTTTCTTCTGGAAAGGACAATCTCGCGCTCGAGACAGTCAGGAAGATTGCAAAAGAGGGACGAAAATACGGTGTGGGTTCCATGGTGATCAGCCAGCGTCCGTCTGAGGTTGACGAGACTATACTTTCGCAGTGTGGCACCTGCTTTGCGTTGAGATTGTCGAATCCCAACGACCGACAACGTGTTCAAGGGATGATGCCAGACGGCCTTGTGAGTCTTCTCGACGTTTTGCCAGTCTTGAGAACCGGAGAGGCAATTGTAATGGGAGAAGCGGCAAAATTGCCGATGCGCAGTAGGATCGCACTTCCGTCAGAAAATTTCCGGCCGAGAAGCAGTGACCCAAAAGTTGCCGAAGCTTGGTCACTTCCAAGAAGAAAAGAGGGCTATCATCGCGTAGTGGCCTCATGGCGTGCTCAAAGGCCGCTCGCAGTTGCCGAACAGGTCGAAATCAATCGTAAGGCAGTTACTGACGAGTCAGATGGACAATGAAAGGAATTTGATATGGAACGGTCTTCAGTTGCTTCGTCAAATGTCGCCTCAATCGGATACGACGACACAACAGAAACACTCGAGGTACAATTTGTGAATGGTAGGATATACCAGTATTACAACGTGCCGGAGAATATGCATGAGCAGATCATGGCAGTGCCCTCAAAGGGTCGGTTTTTGAACATGTACATCAAAAACGCCTACCCGTACTCTCGCGTTGGTTGATTGCCGTTTGAATCGTCAGTCGCCGCCGCCCCAAAGAGACCCCACTATTTCGTGGGTGATTTGTTGACCCGCGAGGCCGGTCTCGCCGAGGCGGAGATTGAGTTGGTAAAGTCCTCGCCAAGGTACTTGCCGACAACTGCGGGAGCCTCGATGAACGAAACTTTCGAAAGCATGGAACAGGGCCTCGCTGAGGCGATTGCCCATGCCCGTGGAGAAATCAGGACCACGGTCCACGAGATCAAGGTTCCCGACGCTGACGTTTTATCCATTCGTGAAAGTTCGGGCCAGTCGCAGACGGAATTTGCCAGTTGCATTGGCGTTGCGAAGGCAACTCTCGTCAATTGGGAACAGAAACGCAGTCGCCCCAGCGGTCCTGCACGTGTTCTGCTCTCGCTCATTGCCAAGGATCCAACGATCATTCAGCAATTGCGCGCTTCCTGATCAGCCTGGATCGCTTGAGCCAGCGTCAAGTTGACGAGTGCCGGAAATGTCAGTTCCGGTAAATTGTCGAGTCCGTTTGGGCATGCCGGTGGGTCCGGCCCGGCTGACGATGAATGATCTGCTGTGAAGGATTGGAGGACCCGGAGCGATTCGAACGCCCGACCTTTTGATTCGTAGTCAAATGCTCTATCCAGCTGAGCTACGGGTCCTCAGATTTCCGGGATGCGGAATCACTACCGCCCCAGCACCGAGGTCATATACGACCAGCGTTTTGGCATTGCAACAACCCGGCTTCGCGAGGCGTTTGCGCTGTCGCAGATTCAGGCGCGAAACGGAAGTTCCATATACGGAATTGAAGACTGACTGTCGCCGAAGCCAAACTCTGACCGCCGGCCCAGCCTCAGTCAGTCTGTCGACTCGGGACAAACTGGCCCGAAGTTCAATGCCGTCCCCGCTGACAGGTCAGGCTCGTCCCCATTACGGAGAAGCTTTTGAGAATGCAGGGAGTACCCGGGGACGAAATGTGAAATAACGGTCAAATGCCGCAGGAATCGCGGTCAAGTCAGCAGTAATCAACAACAGTCGCGGACCGACTGAGCCGTGGTTCCCGTTTTCTCTGCGACATTGCTGGGCTTTTGTCCCTTGATCCTGAGCGCGACCGCTTGCAAGCGTTGCGCGTGACGACCGGAATTGCACTTCCTTGCGTGATCTTGCAGATCTTCCGCCGTGTGGTAGGTGTTGGTGACGGTAATCCGAGAGGCCATCGGAGGCTCCTGAACTCGTTCGTTTTGACTTTTTCCGACATAGGACATTCAGCGACCGGCTGCACGCTACATGTTGACGTATTCAGGCCTTCCGGACATCGTAAGAATGACGCGAAAAGAAAAAAACGAACGAGTCAAGGCATACACAGCTCGTAAAAGACCCCTTTAAGACCCCTATAAGACCCCTATAAGACCCCTTAAGCCCCCCAACCGTGGAACAGATGGTTTCTTCAGTTCGAACACGTCGCCACTTGGACGCTAACCCATGTCCCACCGTTTCCGCCAAGCCTTGCTCGCGCAATTTCGCCAAGGCCCGCTTGACCTGACGTTCGCTGGTGTCAACTCCCATGTGAGCGACGATGTCGCGCAATGCCATCCCTTCCTCCGAGTGATCCAGGAGCGCCAGAATCGATTCCTGCCGTCCAGCCAAATCGTTCCCCATGTGCCGAGATGGAAAGGAATCCGCTCGCCGAAAGCGGACAGTCACCCAATCGCCGCGTTCCTCGATTTCGGGGCGGGGCAATCCGGCGGTGGTTGCCAAGGCCGCCATCTTGAGCGTCCCTCGCCCCGACTCTTCAATTATCCCGCGTCGGTAGAACGTGTGGGCAATGAGCGGGTTCCACGGTTTCGATTCGTGCGGTCCGAATAAATCCAAACGGGTCAGCCCAAAATGCAGCGGGCCGGTCGACGTAACCTCCAGCCGATCGTCGTAAATTGCAAGCCCGACAGAGCCCCCTCCCGACGTGTAGTCACGGTGGCAAAGTGCGTTGGCCAGCGCCTTTCGAATTGCCAAGGGCGGGTAGAGGGGTTCATCAATTCGTTGGATGCTGCCAGACTCGAATCGACTGGCGATTGGCACGGTCTCCCGCAGAAAACGTTCGGCGTTTGCAAGCAACGCAAATGCGTTGCCGTTGAACTGTCGGTTGTCCCTTCGTTATGAGATTGACGAGGTCGAACGCACGCGATTTCCGCTCAAGAGCGACAGCCCCGCTTTGGGATCTCGAACAGTGTCTGCGTCCATGAACGACCCAGAAGAGAGATCCCGTCCTGGATGTCCTTCGCAGCAAAAAAAGACCGACGGCGGCCAAAGCGGCAAACGGCTTTGCGATGCCTCGTCAATTCGAGAAGTTACAATTCATGCCCGATTGCGCCCGGATAGTCCGGAGACCAGCCCTCTTGAGTCCGCCATTGTTCCCGCAAAGCCTTGCCAGTGTCCGAAAAGCTCTCGCCTGTCTTGACGATCTCGTCAAACCAGTCGACTCGAAAGTGTCGGAACGATTGCCGTAACTCGCACCAGGCGGCGAGGACAGTCGCATCGGGATAAAATATCAGACACAGTGGGCGCAGTCGCCGATGTGTCACGCGCCCATTTCGGTCTCGGTACCGGGCGTCGATCCCAGTTTCAGTGTCGACAGCGTCGCGGATGGCCCGGAGCACGTCCGTCCGGCTGTACGGTGCTCCAGCTTGGGAAACAAATCGTTTCGGGTCGTCCTCATCCCCTGCAACTTGCTTGGCCACGACGAGTTTGGATTCCGCCCGCGATGCTGCGTCAACCAAGGTACTGTCACCAGTTCGGCCCAGCATTCTGAGGCCAGCGAGGACGGCCTCTGCCTCTTCATCCGTGAATGCCAGCGGCGGTAGGTCGTAACCCCTCCGCATGACGTAACCGACGCCGGCTTCGCCCTCGACGGGAATGCCTATTGCCTGCAGCGAGGCGCAGTCTCGGTAGACGGTTCGCAGGCTGACTTCCAGCGCCTCAGCAATCTCTCTTCCTGTCATCGCGCGACGGGACCGACGTAGCAACTGCACAAGCTCGAAGAGACGGTCGATGCGGGACATTTGTGCGACTCTGACTCTGCTGCCACGCTGTTGGCAGCAGCACTATGAGAAAGTGGCCCGGGTTATTCAAGCCGGGAGGTCTCAATGCCGGACAATACGAGCGGCAAGTTTCTGAAGAGCGCTGCGCGCATCGGCGCATTCTCTTCTTTGAGTTACGCCGTCGATTACTCGTTTCAACTCGTCGACATTTTCTGGGTGGCGAAACTCGGTCCCGGCGCACCAACAGCCATCGCGATCGCGTCGTCGGCGCTCTTTCTCGTGCTTGCGCTGAACGAGGTGGCTGGTGCCGGCACCGTTCCGGTCTTCGCACAGGCCGTTGGTTCCGGGGACCGGGCAAGAACCGGCCATGTTGTCCTGCAAGCGCTGCTTGTCAAACTGGTCCTCGGGGCGATGATGGTTCTTGCCTTCGGCGCATTCTTGCAATGGGGGGTGGCTCGTTACGATATCGAAGCGTCAGTCCGCGACCAATTGTCGGAATACGCAAAAGTCATTTGGCTGTCGCTACTCTTGGTTCCGGTCTACTCGACCATGATGACGGCATTGCGCACACTTGGCGGTGAGGCGGGTGCGGCGTGCACGTCGATACTTGCTCTTCTTCTGAACATGGCACTGAATCCTGTACTCATCTTTGGGGCTGGTTCCTGGGCGGGGTTTGGCATCGTTGGTGCGGCTTGGGCGACAGTGCTCGCCCAGGCGGCCGCGTTGATGATGGCATCAGCATTTCTTGCCAGGAACCGGTTCGGAGCCAGAGTGTTCAATGCTGCGAACCTCGGGTGGTGTCCGGATCTCTATTGGCGCATCACGTTGATCGGGCTGCCATTGGGCGGAGTGATGATCCTATACAATCTCGAGCAGGCTGCTGTGACTGCAATCGTGGCAAGTTTCGGAACTTCTGTCAGTGACGGTTTCGGGATCGGTGCCCGAATCTGCGGTTTTCTCTTCATGGCGGTGTTTGGCATCGCCGTTGGCGCTTCGGTGACTGTCGGCCTTCATTTGGGTGCAGGAAAGGTGGGTGTTGTACGTCAGGCGCTGCCCCGGTTCGTTGGTGTCGGCACGGCCGCACTCGGTGCCGTCACACTACCGTTGGGGATCTTCGGTGGGGAAATCGTTCAACTCTTCACAAGGGATGCGGCGAGTGTCGCTACGGGTGGGGTCTATCTGGGCTTCATGTCGATGGCGCTCTGCCTGCTTTGCATCCATCATGTCTTTAACGCGGCTTTCGAGGGTGCGGGATACAATTTGCCCGTTCTGCTAGCGTCTGCCGCAATGTATCTCGGTGTCGAGTTGCCGACAGTGGTGGTGCTGGTTCTCCTCGACGTACTGACCCCGGTTGCACTTTGGACGGCGATGACCGTCACGGCTGCAGTTGGTGCTCTCATCTCCGCACGCCTGTTTCGTGGTGGCGGGTGGCTTGCGAATCCCCTCTCCACGGACTTGCAAAGTGCCAAGACCAGATGAACATGGCATTCTGCCGAATTGCCACTCCCGTCATGACGTTTGTGGGTATTCCGTGCGTCAGCGTGTCTTCCGTGCACAACATCAGACTCTGGTCGGTGAGATGTTTCGCGGTGCGGAACCCTTCCTCATCGCCTATTCGGTGGCCGTGGAGGTGTGGGTTGTAGCGCCGGTTGTCGTTCTTTGGCCGCGAAGGCTGTTCGCCGGAAATCCGACAGATCCAGACAAAAAACTTGCAGCCGACGGGTCGCCGGGGAAAACTGCGCGCGAGCAGCACAACAGGGACCACGACGTGTCAAAATCGACTTCGCCGATTGATCTGCAGACGCACCTGCACCACCAGTATTTCGTGGGCTTGCAACTGATGGTGGCAGTCGAAGAAGGCAAAGAGGTCGTTGGCGACTGGATGTTCCGGCTTTTTCGCCAGCAACACATCGACAAGTTCCTGCCCAGTTTCAAAAAACTGGGCCTGAACGATCTGCCCCATGCCGTGGCCTGTGCAAAATACCATGCGCTTTCGAACGCTGTCGGTGGGGTCCGGGTCGAATTCATGGAAGAGTCGGACAAGAAAGCCTGGGTGCGCTTTCGTTATCCGCGCTGGATGTACTTCGGGCCTGCGGTGTGCGGCATCCCGCGCGAGGCGAGCCTTGGTTTTCTGAACGGCTGGTACGCTCAGAACGGCGTGTCACTCGACAACCCTCGCCTGGGTTTTGTCTGCGTTTCCGAGGACCTGACCGGCGAATTCGGCCTCTGCGGCTACTTCCAGGAACACGACCATGACCTGGAACCCGAGGAACGCCTGCAATTCGCTACGGGCGAGGTTCCGCCGCCTTTTGACCCTGCCAAACAGCCCAGCCCGCCTGATGTGCACTGGAGCGAGGAGCGACTCGCCAAGGGTGGGCGCAACTACGCGATCGAGTACTGTCGCAACGGCATCTGTCAGCTCGTGGCTGTCGTCGGCCGTGACCGCGCGCTGGAACTCGGAAAGAGGACCGCGCGCCTGACCGGATTGCAGCAGTTTCGGCATTTGGCCAAACTGATCGGTTGCGAAGACGGTGATCATGCTGAGGCAGCGCGTTTTCTTGCCGTCGCCTTTGAGGGCATGGGCGATGAGGTCGCTGTCCGAAGCGACGGGAACAAGGTGGTCTTCGTCCAAAGAGGCCTGCGCATCGCGCGTGGAATGGGGGGCGAAGACCGCGCCAACATGTTGGCCTGTTGGGTCGAGCTCTGGCGCGGAGCGGTCGATGCGCAGCGAACGTTCAAGACCATCGAAGTTGAAGATACAGGCGAGGCGCTGGTCTGGGCAGTCTCGATGCGGGAGTCCGCTTGATGCCTGATCGCAGCGCTCCGTGCCGGTCATTTTGGCACCCCGAGGTCAGAGTGTTCTGCCTCGAAAGCCGTGCGTTTGCGATCAGCGAGGGCCCCACCAACATGCAAAAACTCTTCAACGCTGCCCGGAAATGGGCTGCCTTGACGCAGCATTGACTTGCGTGGCCAATGCACCGTCACGACACTGACAACCGGAGCAAGAGCATGGCATTGGAAAACATTCGGGTCGTTGAAATGGGGCAGGCTTTTGCCGTGCCATGGGGTGCGGAGATTCTCGCCAACCTGGGCGCTGACGTGATCAAGGTCGAGCGCCCCGGTTCGGGCGACGAGGCTCGCAACTGGGGCCCGCCATTTTGGGGCAAGGACGCTGCCGTCTTTCACGCCATCAACGGCAACAAGAAGTCCGTCGCGCTGGATCTGAAGGATCCGAAAGGCCGCGAGGATTTTTTGACCCTGCTCGGCGAAGCCGACATATTTCTCCACAACATGCGTCCCGGCACGATGACCAAATTGGGCCTTGGTCCGGACGAGATGACCGCGAGATTCCCACGGCTGATCTATGGTGAGATCAACGCTTTCGGCCACAAGGGCCCGCTGAAAATGATGCCGGGCTACGAAATCCTGAGCCAGGCATTCGGCGGGGTCATCTCGATCACCGGCGAACCTGACAGGGCGCCCGTTCGCTGCGGCCCGTCAATCTGCGATTTTGGCTCCGGCATGTGGCTGGCGATCGGACTTTTGGCGGCGCTTCACGAACGTCACGTCACTGGCAAAGGCGGCATCGTTCAGACCTCTCTGTTCGAAACCGCTCTCAGCTGGACCACGGTGTCGGCGAGTTCTTTTCTTGCCTCGGGCAAGCCCCCGGTGCGGATGGGGTCCAGCCATCACCTGATCTCGCCCTACGGACTCTTCGAAACCGCTACCCGCCCCTTGATGCTCGCCTGCGCCAGCGACAACCTGTTTCGAAGACTCGCGCCTGCTCTTGGTCACCCTGAATGGATCGAGGACGATCGCTTCAAGGACAATTCGGCACGGGTCCGCAACAAAACCCTGATCGAAGGCAAGATTGGCGACATTCTGAAGACCGAACGGCAACGACACTGGTTCGACCTTTTGAACGAAGCAGGCATCCCCTGCTCGCCGGTGAACTCAATCCCCGAAGCGCTGGATCATCCACAGGCAAAGGCGCTTGGTATCGTTCAGACCGATCCGGCCAATTCCGACATTACTTCCGTCGGATTCCCGGTCAGCATGAATGGTGAGCGTCCGGGATTGAGATTCGGTGCACCGGAACTCGGTTCCAGCACGATCCATTCCTGGAATGTCGATGATGCTGCTGGCGGTCGACCCGAGGATGCGGGAAGCGCATAGAGGTGTCGTCAATGGCAGGCACTGTCTCGCTAGAGTTCGAAAGCGATCCTGCAATCATCGAAATCTCGTTGCGAGTTCGGTAACGATGAGGTCGGTCGGTGATGCCGCGGAATGAAGCGGGCAGTGGCCAAAGTCATCTATTCGGTGGTGAGAGGCACGGGCCTCAATGAGCTGTCCCGGACACGGCGTGCGTGCCCGGGACATGTCGTCTTGAATGCGTATCAGTTGGTGAATTCAGGGTAGGCTTCGATGCCGAGTTCGGTCATGTCCAGCCCTGTGATTTCACTTTCCTCGTCAACTCGAATTCCGACGGTCGACTTGAGGACGAACCACACGATCCATGAAACGACGGACACGAACACGCCGACGATGACAATGGATGCGATTTGCCCGAACAAAGTGGCATCCGAGTTCGTGAACACGACCGCGATCGTTCCCCATATTCCGGCAAACAGGTGAACCGGAATTGCACCGACGACGTCATCGATCCTGAGGCGGTCAAGGAGGGAAACCCCGAAGATCACGATGACGCCGCCGATGCCGCCGATGATCAGAGCGCCGAACAGCGATGGAGTGAGCGGTTCGGCCGTGATCGCGACGAGTCCGGCAAGTGCCCCGTTCAGGACCATGGTCAGATCGACCTTGCCGTACATGAATTGGGTCATGACCATGGCCACCAAAGCCCCTGACGCGGCGGCCATGTTGGTGTTGGCAAAAATGCGGCTGACGTCGGCCGCGTCACCAATGCTGCCCATGGCGAGTTGGGATCCGCCATTGAAACCGAACCAGCCGAGCCAGAGAATGAAGGTGCCCAAGGTCGCAAGTGGCATGTTCGAGCCGCGTATCGGGTTGACCTGACCACCCTCGTACTTCCCCCTGCGTGCGCCGAGCAGAATGGCGCCGACCAGCGCTGCCCATCCGCCGACCGAATGAACGACGGTTGAGCCGGCAAAGTCCAGAAAGCCGAACTGGCTGTCCAGGAATCCACCGCCCCACTTCCACGATGCCTGGATCGGGTAGATGAGACCGGTCAGCAGGGCGGTGAACAGAAGGAACGGCCAAAGCTTGATGCGTTCGGCGAGCGTTCCGGACACGATGGATGCTGCCGTGGCGCAGAACATCAACTGGAAGAAGAAGTCGGAACCCGTGGATGCGTATTCGATGTCATCGGCTCCATCGGGCCCGATGCCGACAGCTTCCAGCACGGCGACCCCGAAAGCGCCAAGGTAACCTCCGGAGTCGTCCGTTCCAATTGACCAGTTTCCCAACGGATACATGAGGTTGTAGCCGATCAGCCAGTACATGATGGCCGCAATGGAAAACAGGCCGAAGTTCTTGGTCAGTTGCGTCGTGACATTCCGCGATCTCACCAGCCCAGCTTCGAGCATCGCAAAGCCGGCAGCCATCCAGAACACCAGAAAACCGCTGACCAGAAACAGGAATGTGTTGAGAATGAAGACAGTGTGCCCCGCGACATCAGCGCTGGACGCATCCTGAGCACTCGCCGGAGATGCGGCGATTGCAGCAAGAAAAAGGAGTGGCAGACATTTTGCGTGTTTTGACATCATTTCTTCTTCCATTCGTTCGGACCAGCATTGGCGTCTGGTCACGTGGTGTCCTTGCGGCGTGTCCGAGGCGTGCGCTGTGCGGCAGCGGACGCGAAAACGCCAAATCTCGGATTTGGGAACACAGTCTCGCTGCTTGCGTCCACCAACGGACGGCGAGTCTTGACCAAGGATCCCGAGAAATTCGGAATTATGCACAAAAATTATACAGTATCTTTATCACAGGCTAAAATGTATGCACTGAGTCGTTGCGCTTGGAATACGGCGAGGTTGGAACGGATTCGATGAGTCTGGGGGCTCGTTTTTTGCCTCTGACGAGGCTCGGCATTACGGCAGGCTGTGCGTTGTCGTTTCGCTCGCCCGGACAATCGCTCGTGCGTGACTTCATTCGCCGTGGCTATCGGAATCCTCTTTTCGCCATCGCGGCAATCGGCGAACGCGCCCCGACAGAGGTTTGATTTTTGGGAAGGGCATGGGCCTGATGACACGGCTGCATCGAGAGGTGCAGTCGGTTTCGGTTGCATGCGAAATCGCGATGTCGCAGTCTCATCCCATGGCCGAACCTCCCATCTTCGAAATCGATGTTTCCGAGTTTTACCGGGATCCGTATCCCGCGCTTGAAAGAATGCGAGCTGTCGCGCCGATTTGCCGAGTTCCGCAACTTGATGCGACACTGATGACAAGACATGCGACCATCTTCGAGCAGGAGAAACGCATCGAAACGTTTTCGAGTTGCCAACCTGATGGCCTCATGACTCAACTGATGGGCGAGAACATGATGCGCAAGGACGGCGAAGCCCATGCCTTAGAGCGGCGCGCCACATTCCCGGCCTTCAGCCCAAGGACCGTCAAGGATCACTGGGTTGCTGAGTTCGGCCGCCACACGACGGACATTCTCGATGGCTTGGCGGAGAAGCGTGAGTGTGATCTTGTCACCGACTTTGCGATGCCGGTTGCAGGACATGCCCTGCGGGTGATCACCGGCTTGCACAACATGGATTGGCGGGAGGTCGATCGCGTGAGCCAGGGAATGATCGACGGGATCGCGAATTACGCTGGCGACCCGGAGGTGACCGATCGCTGCAACGACTGCACCGCCTCGATCGATGCCCACATCGACGAAAGATTGCGGGATGTGCCAGCGAATGATGACATGTCATTGCTCGCGGTGCAGTTGCGTGCTGGACTGCCGATGGAATCGGTTCGCGCGAACGTGAAACTCGCGATTTCAGGCGGGCAGAACGAGCCTCGCGACGCGATTGCCGGAACCGCCTGGGCCCTGCTGACCCATCCCGATCAATTCGAGATGCTCCTTGACGGACGGGCCAAGTGGCAAAATGCGTTCGAGGAATACGCTCGCTGGATTTCTCCCATCGGCATGTCGCCGCGTCGGGTTGCAATGCATGCGGAGGTCGAGGGAATCGACTTCGAACCGGAGGATCGTGCCTTTCTCATGTTCGGCTCGGGCAATCGGGACGAGGACGTGTTCTCTCGCCCTGATCAATTCGACATCACCCGCAAGATCACCGGCAGCCTTGCCTTCGGCGCCGGTCCGCATTTCTGCGCCGGCGCCGCCGCGAGCAGGGCCCTCATCGCTGATGTCGCATTGCCAATGCTATTCGCTCGCTTCCCCGAACTTCGACTTGCAGGAGACGTCGAGTTTGTCGGCTGGGCGTTCAGGGGACCGAAATCGGTCCCGGTCGAGTGGGACTGAATGTCCAGTTCTCCCGGGTTCCGACATTGCGGGTGCGACACCGGACACGTGCCGAGATCGACAAACGTCGGCACGACCCGACAACTTTGCCAGTTCGGACCAGTTTGAACAGCCCCAAGATTCTCCGCAGACCCAGTCGCAAGGTCGCCCTGCAACCCGCATCGCTAAATTCCTTGCGATTGATCGACACACGAATTACCACCTTCAAATTGTGATTTGTCAGGAGGAAAGCTCGATGCACGAAATCAGAAACAAGACGATATCCGTATTTGCCGGCCTTTTGCTGGCGTCGACGGGGATGTCGGCAATGGCTGCCGACGAGGAACTGATCGTCCTCGACTGGGCAGGGTATGACGATCCCGGGTTTTTTCAGGCGTATGTCGATCAGCACGGGGATTCGCCGACGTTCGCGTTCTTCGGCGACGAGGAAGAAGCGTTCCAGAAGCTTCGTTCCGGATTCAAGGCAGACGTATCGCACCCGTGTTCGCAATCCGTGACGAAGTGGCGCGAAGCCGGGTTGATCGAGCCTCTCGACACGTCCCGCATCGACCGCTGGGATCACGTCAACGCGACCATGAAGGAAGCCTTCAAGTTTGACGGGGAATACTACCTCCTGCCAATGGACTGGGGGACAACCGCGCTCACCTACAGGGCGGACCTGGTCGATGCGGCTGATGTTCAAAGTCTGCAGGTCTTTCTGGATCCCGCATATGCCGGACGAACGTCGATTGGCGACAACGTCGATGACGCCTATGCGTTGGCATATCTGGCAACCGGTACCACCGACTGGTCGAAAGCCACGGAAGACGACTTTCAGCGTGCTTCCGCATGGTTGCGCGACGCTCACCAGAACGTTCGCGCGTACTGGATCGATGGCGCCGAGCTCTCGCAACTGATGTCCAGTGGCGAAGTTCTGATTTCATGGGCATGGAACGAAACCCCGACGACAATGCAAGCAGAAGGTCATGACGTGGTTGCCAATCGCGAAACTTCCGAGGGTTCGTCCACGTGGTTCTGCGGTTACGTGAACCTGACCGATGGCCCCAACGATGAGTCGAAGGTCTACGACTACTTCAATGCGTGGCTTGATCCCTCCTCGACGGACTACATCGTCAATGAATGGGGTTACGGACACGGAAACCAGGCCGCGATGGAAGAACTGGGCACGGAACTTCTCGAGTCGGTCGGCTTGGGTGCCGTCGACAGTGTCCCCCTGTTGGCACAAATTCCAATGGACAACGCTCTGAGAGAGCGGATGATCACGGAATTCGAGAAGATCAAGGCTGGCTTCTGAACCGGCATTTTGCACTGGTCGGGCCCGAGACTCGGGCCCGACACCATCATGGTCTCAGTTTGGAACAATGCGTCGGACCTGTCGATCACGACGAAGGACGGGTGACGCTTGGCATGCAAGCTGATGCGGTTGCGCCTTCGAGACACAGGTCTCGGCGTGGGTGAACTGTTCCGCATTTGGTGCCGATCAACGAACCGTTCGCAGACGACAATGGATCGCGGTCGAACGGAAATTGACAAGAGGGGTGGATGACATGGTCGATAACGCAGCCATCTGGACGGCAGACCGAGACCATGTCCTTCATCCATGGACGCATTTCGAGAGCTTTCGTACCGATGGCCCGCAGTTCGTGGTCAGCGAAGGAAGCGGTTGTCAGCTGACGGATTCGCGGGGCAATTCCTACCTTGACGCAGTCGGTGGGCTGTGGTGCACGAACATCGGCCTTGGTCGTGATGAAATGGCGGACGCGATCGCGGAACAGGTTCGCAAGCTCGCCTACGCATCGACATTCGTCGACATGTCCAACGAACCGGCCGCCATGCTTGCTTCCCGCATTGCGGAGCTGGCGCCGGCGGGTCTGAATCATGTCCAGTTCACGACCGGCGGTTCGACAGCGATCGACAGCGCCTATCGCCTGGTACAGTTCTACCAGGCGTGTGCGGGAAGACCGGAAAAGATCCATGTGATTGCGCGAAACGACTCCTATCACGGGTCGACATTCGCGGCGATGTCGATAGGCAAGCGATCCGGCGATCGATCGCCAGAGTTCCGCTACATTGACGACACCATCCACCATCTCACATCCCCGAACTCGTACCGGCTGCCTCAGGGGGTCTCGGAGAGCAGTCTGACGGCATATCTGGTGGACGAATTCGAAGGACTGATCTCAAGGGTGGGTGCCGAAAAGATCGGCGGTTTCTTTGCCGAGCCGATCATGGGGTCGGGCGGGGTGATCGTGCCACCTGCGGACTACCTCAAGCGTATGCACGAGGTCTGTCAGCGCCACGATATCCTCTTTGTCGCTGACGAGGTGGTCACGGCGTTCGGACGGATCGGGCACTGGTTCGCATCGCAAGACGAGTTTGGCGTCGTTCCGGACATCATCTGTTGTGCCAAGGGCCTGTCGTCGGGATATCTGCCGATTGGTGCGGTTGTCTTTTCGGATCACGTGCACGAGACCATTTCGACCGGCGATCCTGAGCGCTGGTACACCCACGGGTTCACCTATTCGGGTCATCCGGTCTGCTGTGTCGCTGCTCTCAAGAACATCGAGATCATGGAACGCGAGAATCTCCTTGAGAATGCGCGAACGGTCGGTGCCTATTTCGAGCAACGCCTCAAGGAACTTCAGGAGTTGCCGACCGTCGGAGATGTCCGCGGACGCAAGCTGATGATGTGCATCGAGAATGTCAGGGACAAGAAATCCCGTGAACTGTTCGACGACTCGGTCGACATCGGCAAGCGAATTGCCGTTGCAGCCGAGCGGCATGGGCTGATCGTGCGCCCGATCGGGCACCTCAACGTGATGTCACCGCCGCTCGTCATCACCAAGTCCGAGGTGGACTTCATCGTCGCGTCGCTTCGCCAGGCTATACTCGACGTGTCCGACGAACTCACTCGCGAGGGCGCCTGGTGAATCTCCGGATGCGGGAGCGACGGCAGTGACTGCAGTTCCTGCGCAGTGGGATCGGGGCGGATTGCCCGGCTGGACGTATTTTTCCGAGGAATTGCATCAACTTGAACGACAACGGATCTTTCGAAATCACTGGCAATACGTCTGCCACGTCAGTGAAGTTGCCGAACTCGGACAGTTTGCCACGCTCGATATCGCCCACGAACGCGGTTTGGTGATCAGGGGGCACGATGGAGAGTTGCGCGCGTTCCACAATCTGTGTCGTCACAGGGGATCGCGCGTGGTTGCCAGTTCGAGCGGGATATGCGGACGGACGATCACCTGTCCGTATCACGGCTGGGTCTACAATACCGACGGCAGTCTGCGCGGCATTCCCCAGGCAGAGACCTTTCCCGAACTCCCGGCAGCCGACTGGAGCTTGAAACCGATCGAGATCGATGTCTGGCTCGGCTTCGTCTTCATCCGCTTCACGCCCGGCCCGCAGCCGTCCATCCACGACATCATGCGTCCGCATCTCGATGAAGTGAGCATGTACAGGACAGACGAACTCGAGACCACGAAGGAAGGGACGATCTCGGAGGAGTTTCCCGTCAATTGGAAATCCATTCGTGACGTCGACAATGAAGGCTACCACGTTCGACAGGCCCATCCCGGACTTCACGACCTCTACGGAGAGGATTACGTTGACGAAACGCCTGTCGGCTGGACATCGCGATCAGTGGGGAGGTTCAATTCGCATCCGGGAACGATCTGGAGCGTTCAAAACTACCGCCGGATCCTGCCGGACACAGACTGGCTTGACGAGTTCCACCGCAACGCATGGGTCTACATCGGGGTCTTTCCAAACCTGGTCTTCAGCCTCTATCCTGACAGCGTCATGTACTATCAGGAGATCCCGATTTCTGCGACCCGGACGGTTCAGCGGGGCGCTGTCTACAGGTATCCTGACGAGACCCGCGAGATGCGACTTGCCCGCTACCTGAGCGGGCGCATCGATCGCATCGCCTCCGACGAGGACAGGATGCTCGCGATCTGGTCATCGGAGGCCGTCAAGTCTTCCGGATTCGACGGGGTCATATACTCGGACCTCGAATACGGTCTGCGAAGTTTCCACGATCAGCTTCGCAGCATCATCCCTGAAATGGATTGCGAGATCGAGCCGCCACCTGGCGCCTTGTCGCATCAAGGGGTGCAGGTGCCCCTGGGAAACCGGTAGGGGCGCGAGAAGGAACTGCCAATGGTACGAGGGGCGACACTCGCGATCCAACGACGCTTCAGGGGCGAAGCCTTCAATGGTCTTGTGCTCGTCAGCCCGACCTTCGTGTATGCACTGCTCCTTCTTGCAGCCCCGCTCGTCATGGTGGTGGCCCTGAGTTTCTGGACCCAGGATTTCCTCGATCTCAACCGCGACGTGACGCTAAAGAATTACCGCGAGGCGTGGACCGATCCGCTCTATCGGGCATTGATGCTTCGATCTCTCAAGATCTCCGGCCTCGTCACGTTGCTGACCGTGGTCCTCGCCTTCCCCATCGCGTATTTCATCTCGTTTCACATTCCTCAGAGGCGGAAACCCCTGTGGATCTTCCTGATCACGATTCCGTTCTGGACGAGCTATCTGGTTCGCATTTTCCTGTGGAAGGTCATCCTCGGCTTCAACGGGGTGGTCAACGGATCATTGATTGAGCTTGGCATCATCGAGGAGCCGCTGACCTTCATTCTTTACAACCAGAACGCTGTCGTACTGACTCTCAGCCATGCCTGGCTTCCGTTTGCGATCCTGCCGATCTATGTCGCGCTGGAAAGGATCGATCGATCGTATCTCGAAGCCGCCGAGGATCTCGGCGACGGGCCGCTCAGACGATTCCTCCGCATCACCTTGCCGCTGGCGATGCCCGGCGTCATCGCGGCAACGCTGATCGTGTTCATCCCGACAATTGGCGACTACGTCACGCCTCGTCTCGTTGGCGGTACAAACGGGCTGATGATCGCGAACATGATCGAGGTTCAGTTCAAGAAAGCGAACAACGCGCCGCTCGGGGCGGCACTCGCGATTTCTGCGATGTTCATCGTCACGCTGATTTCCGTCGTCTTCCTGTTTCTGAACTGGCTTTTCCTGAGGGGGCGATCCCGATGATGTCGCTCACTCGAATTTCGTGGCTGCACGTCTACACGGCGCTATTTCTCGTGTTTCTCTATGCACCGGCCATTCTCTTGCCGGTGTTTGCCTTCAACTCGAGCAGGATCGTCGCGTTTCCGCTGAGCGGCTTCACCTTCGAATGGTTCGTGGTGCTCTGGAACACGGACGCGCTGTTCTCGGCTACTCGGAACAGCCTGATGATTGCGATCACGACAGCTGTGGTTTCGACAATCCTCGGAGTCTTTGCCGCGCGTGCCTCCACGCGTTATCGGTTTCCGGGCAAGCGGGGCATCATTGGTTTTGTCATGCTGCCGCTGGTGCTGCCGGAGATCGTGGTTGGCGTTTCGCTTCTCGTCGTCATCTTGCAGATCGGGTTGAGCCTGTCGCTCTGGAGCATCGTGCTGGGCCACGTGCTGATCTGCACCCCGTTTTGCATCGCCATTCTGAGCGCTTCGTTCCAGGGTCTCGACAGGAGTCTCGAAGAGGCGTCGCTGGATCTCGGGAGGAGCAGGTTTGCGACCTTCATGCTGATCACCTTGCCGTTGGTCACGCCCGGGATCATTTCGAGCCTGCTGGTGTCGTTCACCATCTCGCTCGATGAATTCATCATCGCCTTTTTTCTGTCGGGGACCGATGCGACGCTGCCGGTCTACATCTGGGGGTTGCTGCGCTTTCCGCAACGGCTGCCGAGCGTGATGGCGCTCGGGACCATTCTGCTTGTGGTGTCATTGACACTGCTGATCACGGCCGAGTTCATTCGGCGCCGGGGCGCTCGGCGCACGGGAATGGAGCATTCGGGAGGATTGATATGAGCGGACCGATCATCCGAATGAGGTCGATCGAGAAGTCGTTTGGCAACGTCGATGCCTTGAAGGAGATCACGGCTGACGTTCATGCTGGCGAACTGTTCTCGCTTCTTGGCCCATCGGGTTGCGGCAAGACCACCCTTCTGCGGGTGATTGCGGGTTTCGAGGATCCGACAAGTGGCGAGATCCTGATCGATGGCATCACGATGGATGGCGTGCCCGCCAATCGCCGTCCGACGAACATGGTGTTCCAGAACTACGCCGTGTTTCCGCACATGAATGTCGTCGAGAATGTCTCCTACGGCCTCAAGGTCAAGCGGCTGGACCGGAGAGAAATCGGCAAGCGGGTAGGCGAAGCTCTCGAAATGGTGGGGCTCGAGGGGCTCGGCAAGCGGCGAGCCCACGAGCTTTCCGGAGGCCAGCGTCAACGGGTGGCGCTTGCACGCGCGCTTGTCCTCAAGCCGAAGGTTCTTTTGCTCGATGAACCGCTGTCGGCGCTGGACAAGAAGTTGCGGGAACAGATGCAGTCGGAGATCAGGCATCTCCAGCGGGCGATCGGAATCACCTTTGTCCTCGTGACGCACGACCAGGAAGAAGCGCTGACCATGTCGGACCGGATCGCGGTGATGTTCGACGGGCGAATTGCCCAACTGGCGTCACCGCAGGAGCTGTATCGCCGACCGATCGACCGCAGGGTTGCCGGTTTCATCGGTGTCATGAGTTTTCTCGATGCGCGGATACGGACTGAGCGCGCGGAAGGTTACAACGTCGACGTTTCGGGACTGGGCAAGGTCGTGGTTCCGAAGTCCCAGGCACCGGGCGGCGTCAGAGGCACGATGACTGCGGGCATTCGTCCCGAAATGCTGACGATCCTGTTCGATGACGCTCGTGCGGACAGGGAGGTGTCAGGGACGGTCGAAGAGGTCGAGTATTTCGGGGACATGACCCATTACGGCATCAAGCTCGACGGTTCCGAGCAGCGGGTCGCGATTTCGATGCGAAACACTGCAGGGCGAGCGGTGCTGGAACAGGGTGCGCGGTCGAGAATCGGCTGGAGTGCCGACTCCATATTGTTGCTGCGATAAACGGACGTTCTTCGAGACGCACTTTCCGCGCGGTTTTCAGTTGACGCGATGCGCTCGGAAGCTCGTCCTCGAATTGTCATTTTGCACGGTCAGAACGGTTCGCCATCCAAGGGGGATCGGACTCGGTTCGGATCATCATGCCCACGACGTATCTTTTGAAAGTTATGTGCTTCGCCAGTCGGCGAGCGCACGAAACGAATGTGCCTTGCTCTTGCCTGATTTGAGAAGAGCCAATCCGAACCCCATCATGAAACTCAAAATCAGGTCGTCGTTGATCATTCCCCGTTGAGATTGATACAAATCCTCCAACTGTAGGGCCTGAGTTCTGAGGTTTGGTATCATCTTCCCGCTTCTTCTGCGGCGATGTCACCGGTGTATCGCGAAATTCTCTAAACGTTTGATTTGAAAAACAAAAATCAAGTTTGCTTCGCGTCGATCATGGCCGCTCGATTCACCGCCTGATCGTCTGGAGCGGCCATGGTCTGACCGCGCTCGACAGATTGACAAACCAATTGATCAGGTTTATTGGTGTGAATTGTCCATCGATACGTGGATAGCGGGTAGGATCGACGAATTGACTGATCGCCTGTCAGTTCCGGAATTGAACTTGATCCAGGAACGGTTGCTGTGGCTGTCGTGCTGGATGGTTCACAATGCCAATCACCTTCGCGACAAGTCCGACGGGCTGAAAGTCGGTGGGCACCAGGCCAGCTGCGCGTCCATGGTCACCATCATGACCGCACTCTATTGCCACGCGCTTCGCCCTCAGGACCGGGTCGCCGTCAAGCCCCATGGCGGGCCATTGTTTCACGCGCTGCAGTATCTCGCCGGCAATCAGACGCTTGAGAACATCAAGAACTTTCGCGGATTCGGCGGCGTGCAGAGCTATCCCAGCCGCACCAAGGATCAGGGCGACGTGGACTTTTCGACCGGGTCGGTGGGTCTCGGGGTCGCAATCACGGCCTTTGCCAGCCTCGTTCAGGACTACGTGACGGCACGAGGCTGGGGGCGGATGCCCCAAGGTCGCATGGTCGCTCTCGTCGGCGATGCCGAACTCGACGAAGGCAATGTCCACGAATGCCTGCAGGAAGGCTGGAAACACAACCTTCGAAACTGCTGGTGGATCATCGACTACAATCGCCACAGTCTCGACGGCGTGGTGCACGAAGGACTCTACAAGCGTCTCGAGGGCGTTTTCGAGGCATTCGGGTGGGATGTTGTTCGCCTGAAAAACGGCACCTTGCAGCGCGCTGCCTTCGAAGAACCGGGAGGAAGCGCTCTCAGCGACTGGATCGATGCCTGTCCGAACCAGCTGTATTCGGCCCTGACCTACCAGGGCGGTGCCGCATGGCGAAAAAGGCTGCACGACGAAATCGGCGACAAGGCGGGCGTTTCGGAGCTCCTTGATCGACGCAGCGACCAGGAACTCGCGGTCCTGATGGAGAATCTCGGGGGGCACTGCCTTGAGACGCTTATTGACGCTTTCGACACCGCGTCCACGCACGATCGCCCCACCGTGTTCATCGCCTATACGATCAAGGGATGGAACACTCCGCTCGCAGGGCACAAGGACAACCATGCAGGGCTGATGACGGCGGCCCAAATGTCCGAGTTTCGCGACCGAATGAATGTGCGCGACGGACATGAGTGGGAAAAGTCCGAAGGGACCGGGCTCGATGTTCAAGGACTGAACGAACTGTTCAGGCGCATCCCCTTTTTCGCCAGGAAGTCCCGCCGTCTGGAGGCGCCCTACATCGATGTGCCGAACATTGCGGTGCCAGCCGATGACGAGATCTCGACCCAGGCAGCATTCGGAAAGATGCTCGATGCGCTCGCAAAGTCCGATCATCCGCTCGCGGACCGCATCGTGACCGCATCGCCTGATGTCACCGTGTCGACAAATCTCGGTTCGTGGGTCAATCGGCGCGGGCTCTTTGCCACCACGCGGATGGCCGACACCTTCCGCGACGAAAAGGTGATTTCGACTCAGAAGTGGCAATACCTGCCCGAAGGCCAGCATTTCGAACTCGGTATCGCCGAAATGAACCTGATGCTTCTGCTCGGCGCAGCGGGCCTCAGCCACAGCCTGTTCGGCGAGCGCCTGTTGCCGGTGGGCACCGTCTACGATCCCTTCGTCATTCGCGGACTCGATGCGTTGAATTACGCATGTTATCAGGATGCGCGCTTCCTGCTCGCGGGGACGCCATCGGGCGTTTCGCTGGCACCAGAAGGCGGCGCGCACCAGTCGATCGCGACGCCGTTGATCGGCATGGCGCAGGATGGACTCGCAAGTTTTGAGCCGGCATTCGCCGACGAACTGGCTTGCATCATGGAGTGGGCCTTCGCTTACATGCAGCGCGACGACACCAAAGCCGATGCCGCCGACTGGAAACGCGAAGCCGGTGGGGGATCGGTCTATCTGCGCCTTTCGACAAGGCCGCTCGAACAGCTGCCGCGCGATCCGGAGACGATCCGGAAAGGCGTGGTGGACGGCGCCTACTGGTTGCGCAAGCCGGGGCCGAACTGCGAACTCGTTTTGGCTTACCAAGGCGCGGTCGCATCTGAAGTTCTGGCTGCCGCTGGTTCGCTCGCAGAGGGCCGCCGCAACATTGGGATTTTGGCGATCACCTCGGCTGACCGGCTGAATGCGGGCTGGCAGGCCGCGCAGACGGCCCGGATCAATGGCCGCCCAGGCCATTGCCTGGTCGAACAGCTGCTTGATCCGCTTCCTCACGACTGTCTCCTGATCACCGTGATCGACGGTCATCCCGCCACATTGTCCTGGCTCGGTTCGGTTCTCGGTCATCGGGCCGTCGGGCTTGGGGTCGAGCACTTTGGCCAAACGGGACGTGTCGCCGACCTCTATCGACATTTCGGCATCGACCGGAACTCGATCATCAAGGTCGCGGAACGAATGTCGCCCGGGCGGCCGTTGCGCGCTGTCGGAGGGCTGGGGCTGTGAGCCGATTCTGGGCCGATCACACCGCCCGCGATTTTGCGGCGCTGGATCGCGACAGCCTCATTGCAGTGCTGCCGGTCGGGGCCATCGAGCAGCATGGACCGCATTTGCCGCTCTCGGTGGATCAGGCGATACTGGATGGCGTCATCGCAGCTGCCGTGCCGAAAATCCCACAGGACCTGCCGGTCCTGTTCCTCCCGACGATGCCCGTCGGCAAGTCGAACGAGCACAGTGCATGGCCCGGCACTTTGACTTTCTCGGCCTCGACCTACATTTCCATGCTGATGGAGATGGGCGAATGCGTTGCTGCCGCAGGCGTGAAGAAACTCGTGATCCTGAACTCGCACGGAGGTCAAATCGCGCCAATTGACATTGTCGCCCGTGATCTGCGCGTCAAGCACGGAATCCTGAGCCTTGCCGCAAGCTGGTTTGCGCTCGGAATGCCGGACGGGATGTACTCGGATGATGAGAAGCGATTCGGCATTCACGCAGGCGACATGGAGACCAGCGTGATGCTGGCGCTGCACGGCGACCTCGTCCAGATGCAGCATGCGCGTGACTTTCGCCCGGTCATCGCGGAGGAACCCATGCGGGGTGCAAACCGCCACGTTGGACTCTCGCCAAGCGGAAAACTCGGCTGGATGGCGCAGGATCTCAACCCAGCCGGCGCTTGCGGAAACGCCGCAAATGCCACCGCCGCGAAAGGCCATGCGGTGATCGAACATGCCGCATGCCAGCTTGTCGAACTTCTCGCAGAAGTCCACCGCATGCCCCTGTCGTTTCTCGACACGGTCGCCAATCCGGATGGTTCGCATGAACCGTGAACCGATCATCACCATGGACCGGGTGTCGAAGACATTCGGTGAAGTGCACGCGGTCGACGACATGAGCCTTGTCATCCGCGAGGGCGAATTCGTGACGCTGCTCGGTCCCTCGGGCTGCGGCAAGTCAACCGCCCTGAAGATGATTGCCGGACTCCTGCCGCTCACGGCCGGCAGAATCACCATCTCGCAGCCCTCGGGCGATGCCGAACACGATCTCGGTTTCGTGTTCCAGGAACCCACGCTGATGCCGTGGGCATCGGTCTTCGACAACGTCTACCTGCCGCTGCGCCTCGCGGGGCTCAGGCGAAGCGATGGCGAACCGAGAGTGCGCGAGGCGCTCAAGGAGGTTGGTCTCACGCGGTTTTCCAAGTCCTACCCCCGCCAGCTGTCAGGGGGGATGAAGATGCGGGTGTCGATCGCGAGGGCGCTTGTGACTCGACCTCGGATCCTGCTGATGGACGAACCCTTCGCCGCTCTTGACGAGATGACGCGATCCAAGCTCAACAACGACTTGATGAAACTCGCCGACGAACTCGGCCTGACCGTGGTCTTCGTCACCCATTCGGTCTTCGAGAGCGTCTATCTCTCGACGCGGGTCATCGTCATGGCGGCCCGTCCCGGTCGGCTGTGTGCGGACATGCCGCTCGAATCTGCTTGGCCGCGCAACGAAGACCACCGCACGTCCAGCGAGTTTTCCACCGAGGCGCGGCGCGTGTCGGAAGTCCTGAAAGGTACATTGAATGTCGACGACATCGACCACTGACCAGATCCCCGATCTCGACGGGACGAGCGGCTCCCCGGTCAACACGGCCCATCTGCGACGTGCCCAGCGCGAGCGAGTGCTGAGCTGGATCATGCCGATCACGCTGTTGATCATCGCCATATGCCTTTGGGAATTTCTGGTTCGCTACCATGAGATTCCGAAATACCTGATTCCGGCGCCAACCCTGATCGCCCAGACCCTGGTCAACGATTTTGGGTCGCTCATGGCTTCGTCGTGGTTCACGGTGAAGCTGACATTCTTCTCGCTCGCTCTGGCCATCGTCGGCGGCGTGCTGCTTGGCGCGTTGTTTGCGCTGTCACGACCCGTCGAGCTGAGCCTGTTTCCCTTCGCCGTGATCCTGCAGGTCACGCCGGTGGTCGCCATCGCGCCGCTGATACTGATCTATGTCGACAGCACCTTCGCGGCGCTTCTGATCTGTGCCTGGATCGTGGCCTTCTTCCCGATCCTCACCAACACGGTGGTCGGGCTGCGATCTGCAGATCGAAACTTGCGCGACCTGTTTGACATGTATCGGGCCACGCCCTGGCAGAAACTCCGCTATCTTCTGGCCCCCTCGGCACTGCCTTATTTCATGGCCGCGCTCAGGGTTGCGGGCGGGCTGGCGCTGATCGGTGCCGTGGTTGCCGAATTTGTCGCGGGGACGGCGGGGCAGCACACCGGATTGGCCAGCCGGATCATCGAGAGTTCGTTCCGAAGCGAAATCCCCCGAATGTTCGCGGCGTTGATTCTGGTGTCATTGCTGGGAATCGTCATTTTCCTCCTGACTAGTTGGGCGTCGCACAAGGTCCTCGGTCACTGGCACGAAAGCGAGATTCGCGGTGATCAGTGAATTGAACCGGATACTGCTTGACGGGCAAACGGTCGACATGCGGCTTGAACGCGGCCGTATTGCTGCAATCAAGCCTCGGCCGGAACCGGCTCGTCATGTGGCGATCCCATTGCCGGTGGATCCGCACGTGCATCTGGACAAGACGTTCACCGCCTCGCGCTGCAAGCCTGCAAGCCCAGGTCTTTTCGGAGCCATTGAGGCCATGGAGTCCGATCTTGCCAACTGGAGCGAAGTCGATCTTCGCGCACGCATGAACCGGGCGCTGGGAGAAGCCAGCGACAACGGCATTTGGGCGCTTCGCAGCCACGTTGACTGGTCCGACCCCGAAGTTCCTATCGCCTGGCAGGTCCTCGGCGAGCTGGCTGATCACTGGGAGGAGCGAATCCACGTGCAACGGGCATCGCTGTCACCGCTCGACTTGCTCGCCGATCCCGATCACGGACCCGGCATCACGAAACGGGTTGCAAACGATGTCGAGGTTCTGGGTTGTTTCGTCTACCGGAACCGATACTTGAACGAGGCGCTGTCCCGTGTCTTTGCACTGGCGGACCGGCACGGCTTGAGGCTCGATTTTCATGTCGATGAAGGGCTTGAAGCGGAGGCGAATGCCTTTGAGAAGATTGTTGAACTGACAGCGAGAAGCAGGTTCGAAGGGCGAGTGCTGTGCGGTCATGCCTGTTCGCTGTCGGTTCGCTCGGATGCACATGTTGCGCGTGTCGCTGAAGCAGCGGCTGCTGCTGGCGTCGCGGTTGTGGCGCTCCCGACAACCAATCTTTGGCTCCAGGACAGCCAGCACGACCGGACGCCGCGCATGCGCGGACTGGCGCCGGTGCATGAGTTGCGCTCTGCCGGCGTCTCCGTCGTGTTCGGAGCGGACAATGTTGCAGACCCGTTTTGTCCCTCGGGCAGCTATGATGCGATCGAGGTGCTGCGGATGGCGTCGGTGGCAGCGCAATTCGAACCGGCTGGCTGGCTGGACACGATCACCTCCGGTCCCGCACGCGCGCTGGGACTCGATCGACCGGAACTCGCGGTCGGCGCTCCAGCGGATTTCATGCTGATCGAAGGATGCGACTGGAACGACGCGCTGCGCAGTCCTCGGGCGCGCCGGCAGGTGGTAAGGGCAGGCGAGATCATGCAGAACGACAGGGTGGCGGCATGAAGGCGACAACTGAACAGCTGACAGCGTTTCGGGCAGAAATCGGCACGATCCCGTGCCTCGACGACCCGCGACTGTTGCAGGCAAAATCGCGGGACTACTACTGGTATTCGCCGATCCTGAAAGATCAGCTCGATGAGTGTTGTGGTCAGTTGCTGGTGCGTCCTCGGAATGAAGACGATGTCAGGACAATCGCAGCTGCCGTGGCACGGAACAGGATTCCGCTGACCGTCCGCGGCGGCGGTACGGGCAACTACGGGCAGTGCGTACCAATGGAAGGCGGCGTGATTCTCGAGACCACGGGCCTGTCGTCCATCCAGGAGATCACCGAAGGTCGCGTGATCTGCGAGACTGGCGCCCGCATCGGGCAGGTCGAGGATGCCGTGGCCGAGACGGGACAGATGCTTTCGATGTTCCCCTCGACCAAGCGGATCGCCACGATGGGCGGATTTGTTTCTGGCGGATCAGGCGGCATCGGATCGTTGCGCCATGGGATGCTTCGGGACGGCGAGAACATCACCTATCTGCGCATCGTGACCGTCGAGGAAGAACCGAGGATTATCGAACTCGACGGCCGGGACATTCTCAAGGCACAGCACGCTTACGGCACCAACGGAATCATCATGTCGATGGATTACGCGCTGATTCCAAAGACCGATTGGGTTCATTCGGTCGCGCTCTTCGGCGACTATCGCACCGCATTGGAGTTTTCCATGGAGGCCCAGGACGAGGGTGTCGACGCCTATCTCATGACCGCGGTGGAGTGCCGTTTTTCGCGCTTCTATCGGCGCCTCAACGGATACTTTCCCTACGACAGGGACGCGGTGTTTTCGATGGTTGCTCCGGATGCGATGGCTGAGTTCAGGATGCGGGTGGCGAAATTCGGTGGCACCATCAGCCTCGCGAAATCGCTTGACGATATCGAGGCCGAAAATCTTCCACCGGCCTGGGAATGCGGATGGAACCATACCACGTTGCAGGCTCTCAAGGTGGAGCCGGGCGTCTGGACCTATCTGCAGGTGGCCTATCCACGCCCGTTCGATCCCGGTCTCGTCGCCCGACAGCAGAAACGCTACGGTGACGAGATGTACTTTCACCACGAGATGGCGCGAATGGACGGGGAAGTGCAGGTCTTTGCCTTGCCGCTTGTTCGCTGGAAGAACCGGGACCGCATCTACGAGATCATCCGCGAGATGGAAGACACCGACGGGTGCATCATCTTCGATCCGCACGCCATCACCATCGAAGACGGCGGCATGAAGGAAATCGACGCCGTGCAGATCGACTTCAAGAAGGAAGCCGATCCTCACGGCCTGATGAACCCGGGGAAGACCCGGGGCTGGTTGCCCGAAATGGCACTGGCATGATTGGAACTGTCATGAAAAGGGGAGATTGATCCATGATGACAAGACTATTCGCCATGATGGCGGCAATGCTGATCGCGAGTGGCGCCTCGGCAGCCGACAAGGTTGTCTTTGCGACCAACTGGCTTGCCCAGGGCGGTCACGGCGGTTTCTACCAGGCAATGGCTGACGGAACCTACGCCGAGCACGGGCTGGACGTCGAGATCCAGATGGGCGGTCCGCAGATGAACAATCGACCGCTGCTGGCGGCCGGAAAGATCGATTTCCTGATGACCGGCAACCTGCTTCTGTCGATCGACAATGTTCGCAACGACATCCCGACGATCGTCGTCGCGTCCTATTTTGAGAAGGATCCGCAGGTTCTGATCGCCCACAAGGGTCATTACGATGGGTGGGAAGACCTGGTGAACGCACCAAAGATCCTGATCTCGAAGGACGGACAGTTCAGCTTCTGGCAGTGGATGAAGGCCGAGCACGGTTTCCGCGACGAAAGTCTGCGCCCGTACGGTTACAACCTCGCCGAGTTCCTGAATGACGAGAAGATGGTCCAGCAGGGCTATGCGATCGCCGAGCCGCTCTACGCGGCGAAGGAAGGTGCCGACGTCGAGACGTTCGTGCTCGCCGATTATGGCTGGAACACCTACTCGACCACCGTCGAAACCCGGGTTGAACTGGTCGAGAACAACCCGGATCTGGTTCAGAGGTTCATCGATGCGACCAACATCGGCTGGTACAACTACCTCTATGGCGACAATTCCGCCGGCAATGCTGCCATCATCGCGGCCAATCCAGACCAGTCAATCGAAAAGCTGGCATCGGAAGTCGAACAGATGAAAGCGCTTGGCATCATTGACAGCGGTTATCAGCTCGAAGTCGGCATCGGCGCCATCGACCTCGCGCGGGTCGAGGCGTTTCATGACCTCGCCGTGGAGGCCGGGATCATCGAAGCCGGGTCAGTGGACATCGCCATGGTGGCAACCGACCAGTTCGTGAACAAGAAGGTCGGAATGGACCTCAAGCCATAGGAGCCGTGAGCCGTGCGAATCCTGGTGGTATTCTGTCACCCGAGCGACGAAAGCTACGGCGCGGCCCTGTTCGAAATGGCCTGCCGCACCTTGCGTGCGGCAGGCCACGACGTGCGCGAACGCGATCTCTATCGGGACGGCTTCGATCCCGTCATGTCCCGCCAGGAATGGACGGACTACCTGACCCGAACCGGGACGATTGTCGACAAGCACCCAGGTCATGTCGACGATCTGACCTGGGCGGAAGGGCTCGTGGTGATCTATCCGACCTGGTTCTACGGCCCTCCGGCGATGCTCAAGGGATGGCTTGAACGGGTTTGGCTTCCCGGAATTGCCTTCGAGATTGCCGGAGCCAGACTCAAGCGCCCGCAGGGTAAGCTTCATCAGATCCGGCGATTTGTCGGCATCACCACCTCAGGATCGCCCTGGTGGTGGATCAAGCTGATCCGCGATCCCGGACGCAGCCTATGGACACGCGGTCTTCGCCCCCTGTTCTCGTCGGACTGCAAGGTGACCTGGCGTCAGCTCTACGACATGAACAATTCAACTGATACGGCACGCGCGAGATTCCTGGTCCGTGTCGAAAAGACGCTGCAAAACATTCCGGTGTGACGATGACGGCGACTCCACTTGCGCGATATGCCGCATGGAAACGGCGGGGAGACTTCATCTTTTTGTCCGGCATCATCGCAGTCGACCCGACGACAGGAACCATTGTTCGTGGGTTTTCCGATCTGCCGGATGGCATTGGCGCGACCATTGGCCAGACCGGCGAGTTCTCGGTCGACGCGAAAGACGGGCCGATACTGGCTCAGACGTGGTTTGTCTTCGACCGTATCCGAGCGACAGTGGAAGAAGCTGGCGGTAGCATGAAGGACGTCTTCAAGCTGGTGCAGTATTTTCGGAATCTGTCGGATTTTCCGCGCTACAACCAGGTCAGGGCGATGTTCTTTCCTGGCGAACTTCCGGTCTCGACCGTCGTCGAAGTCTCGGCCATGATGCCCACTGACGACATCCTCGTCGAGGTCGAGGCAACCGCGTACTGTCCGGTCCGGCGATGAACGCGCGTTCGGATTTCGCACGTAAACGCGAGGTGCTTCGCGAGAGGATTCGCGAAGCCGCGACGGCGGAATTCGCTGAACACGGCTTGCGCGGCACCACGACCCAGTCCATCGCCGATCGCGCCGAACTGACCAAGACCAAGCTTCATTACTACATCGCCGGCAAGGAAGAGCTCTACGAAGAGGTGATCGACGAGATCATTGGCATCTGGGCCGAAATCTTTGACGAAAGCGCCATCAATCGGGAACCCGAGGCGGTGCTCCGGGACTACATTGATCGCAAGGTCAAGTTCTCGCTCGAGCACCCCGACAAGGTCAAGCTGTTCGCAAACGAAGTCATGCGCGATGCCGGCATGTTGCAGGATCACTGGGTTCGTTCGCGCGAAGATGTCCGACGAGCGGTTTCATTGGTCGAGGGCTGGATTGCCGATGGCCGTATCCGCCGCATCGATCCGGTTCTTCTGCTTTTTCACATCTGGGCGATGACCGAGTACTACGCGGTCATGGCCAAGCAGGTACGGTTTTTTCTCGAGCTTGAGGACGAGAAGCCGGTTGACGCCGAACACGTCTCCTCGGAAATCGCCAATGTCGTTTTGAACGGCGTGCTTCAAGATTCGACACGTCGACCAGCAAATTGACGGTTTCGGTGACGTGGCAGTCGCAAAGACTATCCCGCGTCCCAAACCAGTCTTGTGACGACCCACACTTTCTGGCGGTGTTTTTCCCAGTAGGTTGGTTTCTCGCTACCGGACGCCGACGGCCTTCATTCTTTCGATTGCTCCTTTCTTGAGCAAATCGACAGCATTGGTGACTCTCAGTCGATTTTTGGAATTTTCGGTTCGACAATAAAGCATTCCTGAGCCATCAGGTTCGATCACGAAAAAGACGCCACAAGTGCCGTCGGCGGTGCGAAAATCGATCGCAACGCTTCCGTCTGGCATCGGGTAAACGTCGGGCCGGTCGGTGACTTGCATGGCGATTTGCCGCAACAACTCTTCGGCCTTGGTCAATGCAAGTCCCGGAGGTTCGGTCATGTCCTCGTCAAGCGCAGACGACGGGCAGTTTGCCAAGTCTTGCAAGGCTTCCATCAACCAGGTTTCGCAGTGGGACACGGACGTCGCGACTTGACCATCGAAGATCGACTCGCGATGTGCCGCGTTGGGCGTGGTCGTGTCGATTTGACCTGGAGTACCCATTCCGAATTGTCCACCGGTAGATTGTTGCAGACGGCGATCGTTGGCCATCGGCCAAACTCTGAAATTGCCAAGGCAAGAATGGGCGAGACCCTGACCAACGTTTCAATTCGACAGGAACGCCTCGCTCGTGCACGCGCCAGTGTAATCGACTGAGGTGGCGTTGTCGAAAGAGTCCTCGCGGGTCAATCCGCTGATGTGTCCAAAGGTTGCGGACCTGGCGGACCATCCTCAATTGGGCCGGGCAGGGTATCGTCGCTTGTGGCGTTGGCGGGTTACGCACGCCGACGGACCCGGTTACACATCAAGTTGGACGGCGCATTTGTTGGGGGGACACGGACGATGACGACAAAGGCCCGATGTGTCGGGAAGCGCCGCGCAACGTATCAAGACGTGCTCGACGCGCCACCTCACAAGGTCGCCGAAGTGCTCGATGGGTGTCTCTTAATCCGTTCGCGGCCGGCCGCGCGTCATGCATGGGCGATTTCGCGCCTCGTGCGTCGTCTGGACCGATCATTTAACCCCGGAGGTGGCGGGCCGGGAGGCTGGTGGATTTTTCGCGAACTTGAATTGCATCTGGGCGGAGACATCGTCGTGCCACATGTTGTCGGTTGGCGGCACGATACGATGACCGAGTTTCCGAACATGGCGTACTGCACCATCGCTCCAGACTGGGCCTGCGAGATCCTGTCACCTTCCGCGCGACGGTTGGATCCACGCAGAAAATGGGATGTCTATTCCCGCGAGGGAGTCCGACATCTGTGGGTCATTGATCCCGGCAATCGAACGCTCGAGACTTTTGAATTGCACGAGGGCCACTGGGCGCTTCGTGCATCTCTTGCAGAAAGCGAATCGGTTTCGAGTCCTCCCTTCGAGGCAATCAGTTTTTCGCTCGACTTGCTCTGGCCCGACGCGATCGCCGAAAAGTTCAGCATGAATGACGAGGCATAGCAGAGAAACACGGGTCATGTCGGTGCCTGTCGGATGCGATCATGTGGGTCGTATGGGAAAAGTGCGCGACAGTCATGGAACATCGAAGATGCTCTGGGCACATGGGCGCAATTTTTTTGCCATCATTTATTGACAACACTCAGGAGCAGGAACGCAGACCGACAGAATCCTAAGGTGGGTCGATCAATTGATTTTGCAAAGCCGTAAGGGTTTCGATTGCGTCTAATCTTGCCTTGACAGAGGCAGCTTCGGTGATTAGTTACCGTGCTCACTTAGCCCCCGTCGGACTTGCCGAAAGGCCCCGGCGGGGTAATTTTTTGAGAGGGATATGCCAAAAGAGCCTGGGACAATGCGTGCTGTTTCTTTCATTGACGGACAGAATCTATATCGACACGCAAAAGATGCCTTCGGCCATCATCATCCCAACTACGATCCCGGTAAGTTGACTGCTGCAGTCTGCAAAGCGAATGGTTGGCAGGTCGAGCAAATCCGTTTCTATACAGGCATTCCGGCAGCTGAGAGATCAGAAATTTGGCATGGCTACTGGACCAGGCGCCTGAACGTAATGCAACGTGCTGGAATCGTCGTGACAAAACGACAGTTGCATTACCGACGCGAGCAGATTCAACTGCAGGACGGTCTCAAGCACGATGTTTTGGTTGCACGGGAAAAAGGCATCGACTTGCGATTGGGACTCGATGTGGTCCGGATGGCACGAAACGGCGAGTTCGATGTCGCGGTGATCTTCAGCCAAGATCAAGACCTGTCGGAAGTGGCCCGCGAAGTCCGAGATATATCCCGGACGTACGGTCGCCAATTCACGGTTGTTTCAGCATTCCCAGTTGGTCCCCGCGCGACCTCGAAGCGGGGAATTGACCAAACGAAATGGTTTCGCATGAATCGTGCCTTTTATGATGCCTGTCTGGATCCAAGGGATTACCGGTCACATCGATAGGCGGTGCGGCCTTTGGGCGCGCGTTCTGACTTCAACAGCATGACGGCGTTGCGATTCTTGATTTGGCCAAGCGGTGTTTTGCGAAGACCAACCGACCGACGCCCCGAACAGCCGACATTCGGACCTTGGTTCGGGGTATTGAGCAGCAATTGTTTCGCCACCGAGTTCCGAGCGACTCCCGAGTTGGTGCCGTACTAACGGAAAGTGAATGCAGGCAAAATCTGGAGACCGCGACCGGATCAACGGTCATGGAAGTCGAAAGGAACAGTGTTGACTTCTTGCTGACGGTAAAACTGAAGCAGCGGGGCGCACCATACAATGACGACGCCGAATTGCTGGTTCTCTTCCGACAACACGGGTACTGACGTTCAAGAATGAGAGTTGCTGGTTGATCAAGTCGGGAGAATCAGGGAATCTGCATATCCGCGCCATCGAGTCTCAAGACGTCGCGGACAACTCGAATGCAACACGTGCTTTCGAATTGACGGTCCGCGGGGCGACGAACATTTTGGCCCAGTCAAACGGGCACGAGAGCGAAACGAATTTGAAACAGAACGATGACCCGCCGCGTGTCATCGACAGATTTGCCGCCCGTCTCGAGTCGGGCGGCTTGAGAGAAGGATAGTCAAGTCATGCCCATCAGAAATCGCCTCGCCGATCTGCACGAAGAGATCACGGGTTGGCGTCGAGACATTCATCAGAACCCGGAACTGCTGTTCGATACCCACAGAACATCGGCGCTCGTTGCCGAAAAACTGTCGGAGTTCGGCTGCGATGACGTGGTGACGGGCATCGGCAAGACCGGTGTGGTCGGTGTCATCAAGGGCAGGTCCGACATGAACGGCAAGGTGATCGGCCTCCGAGCGGACATGGATGCGCTTCCGATGCAGGAGACGACCGGCCTGGAATACGCGTCGCAGACCGCTGAAGCCATGCACGCGTGTGGTCACGACGGACACACCGCAATGCTGCTGGGCGCCGCGAAGTATCTCGCGGAAACACGAAATTTCGATGGAACCGCCATCGTCATCTTCCAGCCAGCGGAAGAAGGAGGCGGCGGCGGCCAGGTCATGGTGGACGAAGGCCTCATGGATCGTTTCAACATCCAGGAAGTCTACGGCATGCACAACATGCCCGGCTTCAAGACCGGAGAATTCGCCATTCGCAGCGGTCCGTTCTTCGCAGCGGCAGACCAGTTCACCATCACTGTCAAGGGCAGGGGCGGCCATGCCGCGCAACCGCACAAGGGCGTTGATCCGACAGTGGTTGCCTCCCACATCGTCATTGCGCTGCAGTCGATAGCTTCGCGAAACGTCGATCCATTGCAGTCGGTCGTTGTGTCGGTGTGCAGTTTTCGCACGGGAAGCGATGCATACAACGTCATCCCTGAAGAGGTGGTTCTCAAGGGCACGGTACGGACATTGACCGAGGAAGTGAGGGACCTTGCGGAACGGCGCGTCGTGGACACGGCGAAGCTGACTGCACAGGCATTCGATGCCGAAGCGACCACCGATTTCGAGCGCGGATATCCGGTCATGGTCAACTCCGAAGACGAGACCCGATTTGCCGCAGAAGTAGCGGAAAAAGTCACCGGCCAGGCCACGATGGAGGTGCCACCGGTCATGGGTGCCGAAGACTTCTCGTACATGCTGGAAGCGCGACCCGGATCCTACATTCTGGTCGGCAACGGCGATACGGCACCGGTTCACAATCAGAACTACGATTTCAATGACGAGATCATTCCCGTCGGATCATCCTTCTGGGCGGAACTGGTCGAAACGCGCATGCCGGCACCATGACATCGCTGCCGGGCACGGCCTGAAGGCCCGTCCGGCCGAGTTCCAGCGCTGGATTACCGGTTCATTCCGACGCTCCGGCTTCCACCCGGAGATCGAACGCTGCCGCCATGAGTGACCTGGTGTAATCGGTTTCGGGATTGTCGAAGACTTCATCGACGGAGCCGGATTCAACGATGTCGCCACGATACATCACCAGAACCCGGTGACTGATCGAGCGGACGACCTTCAGATCGTGGCTGATGAACAGGTAGGCGATCCGGTACTTTCGCTGGAACTCCCGCAGCAGTTCGATGATCTGGACCTGGACCGTGCGATCGAGTGCAGATGTCGGCTCGTCAAGAACCACCAGGCTTGGTCTGAGAACCATAGCGCGCGCGATGGCGATCCGTTGCCTTTGTCCCCCCGAAAACTCGTGCGGGTATCGATCGGCCATCGAGGGATCAAGGCCCACTTCGAGAAGGATCTCGGAGACCTTGCGATCGATTTCCTCATCCGTGTCGGTGCCGTGAACCAGCAGGCCTTCGGCGACGATCTGCCGAATTGTCATCCTCGGGCTGAGAGCCCCGTATGGATCCTGGAACACGATCTGCATCTCGGCCCTTAACGGTCGAAGCGCCTTGTTCCGCATCCCCTGGATGTTTCGTCCGACGAACGTCACCGGGCCGTCGGACGAGATCAATCGCATGATCGCCAGCGCCAGCGTCGTTTTCCCGGAGCCGCTTTCGCCGACCACGCCGATCGTCTCGCCTTCGCGAATGTTGACGGTCGCACCGTTCACCGCCTTGATGTGACCGACGGTCCGTTTCAGCAACCCGCGCCGCACCGGAAACCAGACGCGCAGCGCTTCGGTCTCGACAACGGTTCTCGCGCCGGGCGTCACCGGATCAGGAGCCCCTGTCGGCTCGGCCGAGAGCAGCTGTTTGGTGTAGGGGTGTTCCGGCGCCTCGAAAATCGACTGCGTGTCGCCCTGTTCGACGATCCGCCCGGACTGCATGACGCAGACGCGATCGGAGAATTTTTCGACGATCGTCAGATCATGGGTGATGAAGAGCAGGCTCATGCCGGCGGACGCCTGGATCTCGGCCAGAAGGTCGAGAATCTGCGCCTGGATCGTCACGTCAAGAGCGGTCGTCGGTTCATCGGCAATCAGCAGTTCGGGACGGTTGGCGAGTGACATCGCGATCATGACGCGCTGTCGTTGTCCGCCCGAGAGCTGGTGCGGGTAGTCGTTCAGACGATTCTCGGCATCCCTGATCCCGACCCGGTTCAGCAACTCCACGGTTCGATCGCGCGCGCCCTGGCCGGTGAGACCCTGGTGCACCGCCAGGCTCTCGCCGATCTGGCGGCTGACGGTGTGAAGAGGGTTGAGCGATGTCATCGGTTCCTGGAAAATGAAACTGATCGAATTGCCGCGGACATGACGAAGCGTCCGCTCGTCGGCAGTCATGAGATCGGTTCCGTGGAAATTCACCGATCCGGTGCGAACCGCGTTTTCGGGAAGCAGCCCCACGGTCGAGAGAGCTGTCAAGGATTTTCCCGACCCGCTCTCGCCGACGATCGCGAGAGTCTCGCCCGGGAAAATGTCGAAGCTGACCCGATCGACCACGTCGGGTCCCGATCCGAAACGGACCGACAGATCCTTGATCGAGAGAACCGCTTCGCTCACCCGAATGTCTTTCTCGGGTCGAAGGCATCGCGAACGCCCTCGAAGATGAACACCAGCAGAGACAGCATGATCGCGAAGGTGAAGAATGCGGCAAAGCCGAGCCAAGGCGCCTGCAGGTTCTGCTTGGCCTGCAAGGCCAGCTCGCCCAGTGACGGATATGAAGGCGGCAGGCCGAATCCGAGAAAGTCGAGCGATGCAAGACCGCCGATCGCGCCGGTCACGAGAAACGGCAACAGCGTCAGGGTGGCAACCATTGCGTTGGGCAGGAGGTGACGGAACATGATGATCCAGTCGTTGACCCCAAGCGCCCGCGCCGCTCGCGTGTACTCGAAGTTTCGTGCTCGGAGAAACTCGGCACGAACGACCCCGACCAGTGACGTCCAGCTGAACAATGCAATGAGCAAGGTCAGCAAGGTGAAGTTCATCGTGAAGAGCGCGGAGACAATGATGATGATGTAGAGGCTCGGGATGTTCGCCCAGATCTCGACAATCCGCTGGAACAGCAGATCCACCCATCCGCCGAAATAACCCATCGATGCCCCGGCGATGATGCCGGCGACCGAGGAAACCACCACGACCACAAGGGCAAACAGCGTCGAGATGCGGAACCCGTAGATGATCCTCGCCACCACGTCCCGTGTCTGGTCGTCGGTCCCCAGGATGTGGTTCTCGTCAGGAGGCGAGGGTGCCGTCTGAACATCGTAGTTGATCGTGTTGAAACTGTAGGGAATGGGCGGCCACAGGATCCAGCCGGCCTCGACGGTATTGCCGCCGACAAAACCGTCCTCGGCGTCAATCAGCGTTCCCTCCGGATCGTCGAGGCAGGCCTCGATCCCGCCGGTCCGGATCAGGCACTGCACTTCTGACGATGGGTACTCGGCCTCGGTCTCGAACTCCCCGCCAAAGTCGGTTTCGGCGTGGAACTGGAATGCCGGAAAGAAGAAGTCGCCGCGATACGAGACGAGCAGAGGCCGGTCATTGGCAACGAATTCGGCAAACAGGCAGGTGATGAAGAGGAAACCGAAGATCCAAAGCGACCAGTAGGCGCGACGGTTCGAGCGGAAATTTCGCCATCGGCGACGGGCCAGCGGAGTCCTGAACATGCCCATCGTCAGGTTTCCCTGGTCTCGAAATCGATCCGCGGATCGACCCAGACATAGGTCAGGTCCGACAGGAGATTGACCAGCAACCCGATCAGCCCGAAGACATAGAGGGTGGCAAACAGCACCGGATAGTCCCGATTGACGGCGGCCTCGAAACCGAGGCGACCGAGACCGTCGAGCGAAAACACGATTTCGATGATCAGCGATCCAGAGAAGAAAATGCCGATGAACAGGGCCGGAAAACCGGAGATGATGATCAGCATCGCGTTGCGGAAAATGTGCCCGTAGAGAACTCTCGCGTCAGTCAGGCCCTTGGCACGGGCGGTCATCACGTACTGCTTTCGGATTTCCTCGAGGAAGCTGTTCTTGGTCAGAAGCGTGAGCGTTGCAAAGGCGCTGATCGTGGATGCAACGACAGGCAAGGTGATATGCCAAAAGTAGTCGGCGACCTTGCCGATCAGCGACAGTTCCGAAAAGTTGTCCGACGTCAGCCCGCGCAACGGGAATACCTGGTAGTAGGAACCGCCTGCAAACAGGACCAGCAACAGGATGGCGAACAGGAAGCCCGGGATCGCGTAGGCGAATATGATGGCTCCCGACGTCCACGTGTCAAATCGCGATCCGTCGCGAACCGCCTTCCTGATGCCGAGCGGAATCGAGACAAGATACGACAGGAGTGTTGACCACAGGCCGAGCGAGATGGAGACGGGCATTTTCTCGAGGACGAGATCGACGACCGAAATCGAGCGGAAGTAGCTCTCGCCGAAATCGAAACGAAGATAATTCCCCATCATGAGGAAGAAACGCTCGACGGGCGGCTTGTCGAAACCGAACTGCTTTTCGAGATCCTCGATGAAGTCCGCGGGAAGCCCGCGCGCGCCCTGGTAGCCCGAGTCCTCGCGACCACCGGCCTCGAAATTCCCGCCGGCGATCCGGTCGGTGGCGAGCGATTCCTCGTCGAGCTGGGACAGAACCTGTTCGATCGGCCCACCGGGCAGGAACTGGACCAGAACGAAATTGATGACCATGATCCCGAACAGGGTCGGGATCATGAGCATCAGTCGTCGCAGGACATATGCGCCCATCCCGTCAGAACGCGCCGTCGGCTTTCAGCTTGTCGGCCTTGTCTGCGTTGTACCACCAGAAATCCATCTCGCCGAGCGCGTAGGGCGGCAAGGTATCGGGATGTTCGAAATAGTCGAAATACGCAAGGTTGTGCGAACCCTTGTACCACTGCGGGATCCATATGTGCATGGCCCGGAGACTGCGATCGAGTGCGCGGACGGCGGTGTTGAGGGACGCTCGGTCCGTGGCGCCTTCGATCAGATCCAGCAATGCGTCAACAGCCGGGTTGGCGATTCCCGAGAGGTTTGACGAATCGTCGGTCGTGGCCGACTCGCTGCTGAAAATCGAACGCAACTCGAGCCCCGGGGTCAGTGACATGACGTAGCGCGCAACCGTCACATCGAAGTCGAAGGTCTTGGTCAGTTCGGTTGCCTGTGCCGCATCGACCATCTGGTGCTCAGCTTCGATCCCCAGTTTCTTGAGGTTCTCGATCCACGGATTGATGATGCGCTCGAACGAGGGCGAGTCGTTGAGGACCCTGATCGTCAGCGTCTCGCCGTCCGCATTCTTGCGAATGCCGTCGTGCAATGTCCATCCTGCTTCATCGAGCAACCGGCCGGCCTTGCGGATGGCCGATCTGTCGAGTTGATCGGGTTTCGAGACATGCGGCGTCCATGCTGGCTCGGTGAAGACGGTTTCCGGCAGGTGCTGACGCAACGGTTGCAGAATTGCCAGTTCTTCCGGCGTTGGCATTCCCTGCGCCTGCAAATGCGAGTTTTCCCAGAAACTGTCGGTTCGTTCATAAAGGCCGTAGAACAGGGTCTTGTTCGACCATTCGAAATTGAACATCAGCCCGAGCGCTTCGCGCACCCTTGGATCCTTCAGCTTGTCCCGGCGCGTGTTGAGCCAGAAGCCCTGGGTCCCCGATGGCCGTCCGTCGGGAAGGGTCGATTGAACGACCCAGCCTTTCTCGATTGCCGGAAAGTCGTATGACGTCGCCCAGAGCTTTGAGAAGAACTCTTCCCTGAAATGGTAGACGCCGCCCTTGAAGGCTTCGAATGCCGATGTGTAATCGGCAAACATCTCGACCCGAATGTACTCGAAATTCTCGCGGCCGATGTTCACGTTGAGGTCCTTGCCCCAGTAGTCGTCCCTGCGCTTGTAGACGACCGTCTTGCCCGGAATCACCTGGTCGAGCACGTAGCGGCCGGATCCGATTGGCGCATCCAGCGTGCTTTCCGCAAAGTCCCGGTCGGCGTAGTACGCTTCCGAGAATACCGGTAATCCGGCTGCGGCCATCGGCAATTCACGCGTGTTGACTCCCTCCTTGAAGGTGAACTTGACCCTCAGCGGGTCCAACGCCTCGACCGCCTCGAAATCGCTGAAGGTCGTCTTGTAGATCGGGCGACCCTTTTCGAGGAGAATGTTGAAGGAAAAGACGACATCGTCGGCCGTCACGGGTGTTCCGTCGGAAAATCGTGCTTCGGGCCGAAGATGGAAGATGGCCCATTGGCGGTCCTGCGGATATTCGATGGTGTGCGCGAGAAGGCCGTAGAGCGAGTCGGGTTCGTCTGCCGTGCCCGTCATCAAGGACTCGAAGAACACGGTGGCCAAGGGAGCCGCCTGTCCCTTGAGGATGTAGGGGGTGAGGCTGTCGAAAGTGCCGAATCCCCAGGTCGAAAACGTCCCGCCGACAGGTGCATCGGGATTGACGTAGTCAAGGTGGGGGAACCCGGCATTGTACTTCAGGTCACCGAAAGTCGAGATTCCGTGCGACTTGATCACGACTTCGTCGGTCGCTGCAAACGCCGTGGTGGCGAACGCCAGTGACGCTCCCAAGACCGTTGCACGAAGCGCCTCTCGCCCAGCTGTCAGAGGCCATGTTCTTCGTGCATGCAAGCAGTTCGACGCCCCGACCGATTTCGGATCTAGTTGGGTGTTCTGTTCCTCGATCATGACTCCTCATCCTTTTGCTAATTCGACGATTTTCGGCCATGCTCAATGGCACTTGGATGCTAGTCAATTGGCCGGATAGGATCAACGTTGGGTTTGGTCAATTCGTCACAATCAATCGTTATTCCGTTGAGCCGACCATTCGCTTTTCCCAGAGGGCAGGAGTCATTGATGGAATCCTGGGAACCCAAACAGTGAACAAGACCAAATTTTGAGCTGGCAAAATGACGTTCGGTTTCCCGCTTGTTGTCATTCGAAGAAAACAGCTGAATCGAAAAACTGCGGCACGAACAGAGAAATAACAGTTCAAACTGCCCGGCAAAATGGGTTCGACGGCTCGGTACTGTCTATGTGACTGATGTCAACCGCGGTGCCACGAAGTGGTGCATGGCAACAACGAGACATCAACCACAAGTAGACACGCAAAAATTTTGTCAACATATTGAAATCCCTTGTCGACGCGCCCATATGAAGCTCACCAAAACGGCAGGAACTTTTCGGCAACAATTGTGGGGGTCAAGAACAGCAATGCATAGCGACATCCACTATTGCGGAACGTACGCCATGGCTAGGCTGGCCGGGTTAAAACAGGAGGCTTGCCAAACGGTCGCGACAGCCGCCCAATTTGTAGACTCAAACGATGAAGACCAGTCTGTCGCGTTCGAAGATGGCGGTAAGTTCAATGTTATCCCGACAGCGTATCCACCGGTGCATATCAAGAACACCACTCCGTATGACAATGATCAGAGAAGGGTCTGGGTTCCATTTCACTTTCTGCCTGGGAACAAGGGAGACAGTATGTCCGAACGGCTCATCTGTCGGCAGGACAGCGAAATTGCTTGTCAAATGGTGGAACACTGCTTGTCGCTCATCGACAAGCCGTTTGGTCTCTACCTTGTGGGCATTGCTGCTCACGTCTACGCTGACACGTTTTCGCATTATGGATTCTCTGGGGTGAGTTCACGGTGGAACGAGGTGGACGGATTATCGATCAAACTGCACAACGACGAGCGAAACGAAATTGCGGAGAGCCGGTTCAGGGAAAAGTATGGTGCGACCATGTCTGGACTGCAGAATTGGCGCCGTCGGATCATCGACGAAATCACCTCCGAGGTGGTCGAGAACGCGACAGGTGCGTTGGGCCATGGGGCTGTAATGAAGTACCCCGACTACCCGTACCTGGAGTGGTCTTTCGATTACGAGCATTCACCAAATCAGTTGCGCAGTAGCGACCGAAACAACGTGCAAACGTTTCTTGAGGCCTTGGAAAAGCTCCACCAGATGTTCGCCCGCCTTGGGCGGACTGAGATTCTGGATCCCGACATGGACCCTGACCGTGGGTTGGACGACATTCGAGAAACCCTGATCAAAATCCTCAGTGTGAGGGAAACAGACCGAAATAAACGCAAGGCCGTCTGGGAGAACGCAGCCAATGACGGACTCCTCTTTGGCAAGCCTGAGCCGTTGTTGCCGTATTTGGGAGAAGAGTGGAAAAGGAGGTTAGTCAGTCTGAAGGGTCGTTCGAACTCACAGGGTGTCCCTGCTGAGCCCGTGTTTCTGTTTTTTCAGGCAGCTGCGCTGTTTCGCACCTACGTGCTACGCGACCTGCTGCCGAAACACGGTCTGATTGTGTCCTGATCGACACAAAGCACGGAAAATGCGTCGATCGGCTCGTGAACAAGCAGCGTGGTTGGCCGGTCGTCAGAGCGAGCGCAGATAGTAGATCAGATCGAGCGGCGGCGGATCGATGCCGGCCTGGCTCAACATGGCATGCGTCTGGCCGCGATGATGCGTCTGGTGATTGAAGAGATGTGTCCACACCAGCCGCATCGCCATTTGCTGGGCCTCGCCAGACTGGTTGGCGTAGCGCAGAACACCCGCCATGCGGTCGTCATCGACATCGGCCAGCACGCGGTCGAGTCGGTCATCCTCAACGCGACGCGCGGCCTCCAGTTCGTCGAAGTCATGGAACAAGACGGCATCCAGGGCGAGGTCGCTCACATCCAGCCCCTCGATGCGTCCGAGCCAGATTCGGTCACCCACGAGAATGTGGTTCAGCGTGTTGTGGATCGAGCCGAAGAAGGCTCCTCGATCCCACCTGCGTTCCGCATCGCCGACCATTCGGCAGGCACCGTACAGGAGCCCGTTCGCCCAGCGGTTGTAGGCGGCCATGGTGCGGAAATGGTCGGCGAACATGGGTGCCCCCTCCTTTCGGCGCACGCTTCCGCGCCAAACGCCAAAGCGAGCGGCTTCAGATGGTCAGTGCGCAGAAGTGAAGCGACCGGCCTGTGACCGGGAGATAGCCTACTGGCCGAGACTCTCGAGGTAGGCGATGACGTTTGCCCGGTCCTTGGGTTTCTTGAGACCGACGAAACTCATGTTGGTCCCAGGAATGTAGTCAGTCGGTCTCGTGAGAAACTTGTCGAGCTCCTCGTAGCCCCATTGACCGCTCGTGGCCTGGAGCGCTCCCGAATACGCAAAATCGCCAACGCTCGCGAAGGGTCGGTTGATGATGCTGTAAAGATGCGGACCGGTGCCGGTCGCGCCATCTTCGAGCTTGTGGCACGCCTTGCACTTCGCAAACACTTTCTTGCCCCGGCCCACGTCGGCCGCCGCGATCAGTTCAACCAGGTCTGGACCTTCCCCTTCGACGACTTCGGTCGGTTCCTCGTCGACCTCGATGACATATGCCGCTTCGAGCCCGCCTTCGCCATGGCCCCCGCCAGGTTCGTAAATCGCGCTGCTGGCCCACGATACCAGCATGAAAAAGAGCAGCGAACCGCACAAGGCGCCGAAGATCTTGGTCCCGGTCATTGTATCCATTGCAAGACGTGTCCTGAGGCTGATTTGTCGTGTCCGGTCTCGCCGGGTGGGGTCTTTTACCGTCTTTCGTTCATGGCTTGCAAGGAGTAGAAAATCACGATTCCAATCCGGTGTTCGTGTCCGAAGGGAAACCATGAAACAGGTGCCAAAACCGAAGTCGATCGCCTATCAAGGTGTCCCGGGCGCATACTCCCACAAGGCTTGCCTCGAGATGGGAGATGACATCGACGCCATCGGGTGCAACACCTTCGAAGGTGCCATTGCCGCCGTGGTCGACCACAAGGCCGATCTCGCGATGCTGCCGATCGAAAATTCGACCTACGGACGCGTCGCCGATATCCATCGACTGCTTCCCGATTCAGGGCTTCACATCGTCGGCGAGCATTTTCTTCGGGTCAACATCAACCTGCTCGGCGTCCCGGGGGCCAAGCTGTCCGACGTTCGTTCGGCATGCAGCCACACGGTGCTTCTCGGACAATGTCGCGACTTCCTGATTGAACACGGCATCACGCCCGTTCCTGCGGCCGACACGGCCGGATCCGCCGAACATGTCGTGGCCGAGAACAACCCGGAAATCGGGGCGCTGGCCTCGGATCTCGCCGCCGAGATCTACGGGCTCGACATACTGGTGAGAAACGTCGAGGACCGGACTCACAACACGACACGCTTCCTGCTGATGGCGCGACAATCCGTTCGCAGCGAGCCGGACGACGACACCGTTCTGACGACTTTCGTGTTCACGGTTCGGAACATCCCGGCGGCCCTCTACAAGGCGCTCGGCGGGTTTGCGACGAACGGCGTCAACATGGTCAAGCTCGAAAGCTACATGATCGACGGCTCGTTCACCGCGACCCAGTTCTACGCCGATGTCGTCGGGCATCCTGACGAGCCCCACCTCGCCCGCGCGCTTGAAGAATTGAAGTTCTTCACATCGCACATGCGCGTGCTCGGCGTTTATCCGATGGAATTGCGCCGATAGCGGACAGGTCGCGCGTTGCGGAGGTTCCGTTCGCGCAACGGCGAGCGAATCCGTCGGTTCGTGCCAACGGCTTTCTCAATCCGAATCAGGTCCGTCCCGACATCCAGTCGAACATGAGGGCGTGCGCGATCGAGCCCGGGCGGGGCGGCGAGATCACTTCGGACTGACCGTTGAATATCGTGGCCAGTTGTTCGCGGGTCACCCAGCGCGCGTCCGCGAGTTCGGCCGGGTCGACCTGGATGTCGGTTGTCGACGCCTCGCCGTGACACCCGATCATGAGCGATGTCGGGAATGGCCACGGTTGCGACGACAGATACCGCACGTGACCGACACTCACCCCGGCCTCTTCCAATGTTTCGCGCCGAACGGCCTGTTCGATGGTCTCGCCAGGTTCCATGTACCCGGCCAGTAGCGAATACATCCGTCGTGGCCATTGATGCGAGCGGCCAAGAAGCACGCTGTTGCCATGCGTGATCAGCATGATGACGACCGGATCGGTTCTTGGAAAGTGCATGCTTCCGCAGGTCTCGCACTGCCGTTGCCAGCCAGCCGCCACAGGAAGGCTCGGCGCGCCGCACGCCGAACAGAATCGGTGAGACCTGTGCCAGCTCGCCAGCGCACGCGACACCGAGGCGCACTCCGCATCAAAGGCCGACAACTGACACATCGCCGAACGAAGGTCGGCAAACCGGCAATCGCCATCGAGCGAGGAATGAAAGAACTCGCCGGCGTCGATCGGATACCGATGCTCGGTTGATTCCGCCTCGTTTCGCACAAGATCGTCGCGACCCGAAATGTCGATTGCAAAGCGGCCGGAATCGTCGATCTGGGCGAGAAGAACGGGAGGCTCGGGCGCACCTTCGAAAATCGGGTGATCATTCGGCAGCCAGACAAGGCCGAACTGTTCGTCGTTCGATGCTGGTCTCAGAAGATTCCGCGAGCGCCACAGAGGGGTTGTGCGTGACGTATTGCGGGACCAAAGCTCGGCCACGCTCGCCTCATCGTGGCGCAAGGCGTCGTCTCTTGGCAAGAGCCCAGCCGTGAATGCCGGCGTTCTCATGATTGTCATCGGGTCATGTCTCCGGACGCCATGGTTCCTCGTTCCACGATTGGTTCTTGCATTGAAACAGACAAGACACTAACCATTCAAGGCGAGAGGTTGTGTGGGCAGGCACCTCGCGAACCCGGTCAGGTCCGGAAGGAAGCAGCCGTAACGAGCTCCGCCTGGGCCACGATCCAACCTCTCGCAATTTTCCGGCAAGCAACAGGTCGGCGTGGTTGCGGACGCCATCTTGCCGGGTTCAGGCGGGCAACTGCAATCCTGTGCAAAGATCGCATCGGCAGCCCCGGGACTGATTGAGGGAAGGCCAGGCGTCGATGTCATCCAGTTCCGAGCTTGGCTACCGCGTTCTGGCGCGAGTCTATCGCCCCCAAAGGCTTTCCGATCTGATCGGGCAGGACGCAACCGTCGAGACCATTCGCAACGCCTTCGATTCCAACCGGATTGCCCATGCTTTCCTGATGACCGGAGTTCGCGGGGTTGGCAAGACGACGATCGCCAGAATCATTGCAAAGGGCCTGAATTGCATCGGTCCCGACGGCAACGGCGCGCCGACGGTCGAGCCGTGCGGTCAATGCGACTCGTGCATGTCGATTGCAGATGGTCGGCACATGGATGTCATCGAAGTCGATGCCGCAAGCCGCACCGGCGTGGCTGACGTCAGGTCGATCATCGAGTCCGTCCAGTTTCGACCGACGTCGGCGCGTTACAAGGTCTACATCATCGACGAAGTCCACATGATGTCGGTGGCCGCCTTCAATGCTCTTCTCAAGACCCTCGAAGAGCCGCCCGATCACGTCAAGTTCATCTTCGCGACCACCGAAGTGCGCAAGATACCGGTCACGGTCATGTCGCGGTGCCAGCGCTACGACCTCAGGCGCGTCGAACCCGACGTCATGACCGCCCATCTGAAAGAGATTTCCGGGAAGGAGGGCGCGGATATCGCCGACGATGCCCTGGCGTTGATCACGAGGGCGGCCGAAGGATCGGTGCGCGACGCGCAGTCGATCCTCGACCAGGTCATATCGCGAGGAACCGGGCAGGTCACGTCGGCCCAGGTGCGCGGGATCCTCGGCCTTGCGGACCGTTCCCGTGCCATGGACCTCTTCGACCACGTGATACGGGGGGACGCCGCGAGCGCACTCGGGGAGGTTGGAGCGCAGTTCACCGACGGCGCCGATCCGATCGCCATTCTCAAGGAGATGGCCGAAGTCGTCCACTGGGTCTCGATCGTCAAGATCACGCCCGATGCGGCGAACGATCCGTCGGTTTCCCCCGACGTTCGGGACCGCGGAAAGTCCGTGGCCGATACCCTGTCGCTTCGCGTTCTGACTCGAATGTGGCAAATGCTGCTCAAGGCTCTGGACGAGGTCTCCGCCGCGCCGAATCCGCGCACGGCCACCGAAATGGCCATCATCCGCATGGCGTATGCGGCCGATCTGCCAACCCCTCACGACGTCATTCGGAAATTGCAGGGCGAGGCGAACCGCGAGGACAAGTCGGCAGCGACCGTGTCGCCGTCCAGCGCCGCCCCGACTTCCGGGGGCAGTGGCCCAGCCGCTCGCAGGGACAACCATGAAACCGATCGGGGGCAAGCTGTCCGCACCGACGGTCGGCGTCCCGCAGAGCAGGCGGATCAAGAGCAGAACACACCGGTCGGTCGAGATCAGCTGAAAGACCTCTCGGATGTGGCGAACGTGATTCTGCAACGGGCTCGTGACATCGGACTTGCGACCGAGATCGAGAAATTTGTCCGCCCGGTCAGTTTCCAATGGGGGTTGATCGAGATCGGGCTCGACGACGAAGCGCCCCCGAATTTGCCGAACCGCATCGTCCGAGAGCTTCAGGAGCTGACCGGGGATCGCTGGAAAGTTGTGCTTGCTTCGGACGGCGGCGGTTCGACGATCGCGGAAGTCGATGACCGCCAGGCACGGGAATTGCATGAACAGGCCGCCAATCATCCGATCGTCAAGGACATTTTTCGCGAGTTTCCGCAGGCGCGGATCGTTTCGGTCACCGCTCGCGGTTCACGGACGCGACAGCAGTGACGCACGATGCTCCGAATTCTGGCAAAAGCAGGTTGACTCGCCCTTTGGGCATCCCGACAAGGCGGCGACAACCACGCGGTGCGCACAGGCGACAAAGGACGGACTGATGCTCAAGGATATCTTGAATATTGGCAACATGGCAAACCTGATGAAATCGGCTGAGGAACTGCAGTCGAGAATGGAAGCTGCCAAGGAGTCGATCGCAAAGACCGAGGTGATCGGTGAAGCGGGGGCGGGGCTCGTGAAAGCCCGGGTCAATGGAAATGGCGTGCTCGTGGGTCTCGAAATCGACCCGGACATCTTCAAGGCCGAGGACAAGGTCGTGGTCGAGGACCTGATCGTGGCTGCAGTTGGCGACGGGGTGAACAAGGCCAACGAAAGAAGCAAGAACGAAATGATGAAGCTGATGGGGTCGCAGGACTTGCCGCCTTGGATGGCGGAGAAGCTCTGATCGGAGCATTGAGCTTTCCAGTCGGGCAGGGGCGTTGAGGTGCAAGGCAGGGACCAGGACCTCGAGACCTTGATCAGGCTCATGGCGAAGCTGCCCGGTCTTGGACCGAGGTCCGCGCCGCGTGCCGTGCTTCATCTCGTGAAGCGGCGAAGCCAGTTGCTGGACCCACTCGCGGCGGCCATGGAGCGCGTCGCTGAACGCGTCAGGCACTGCGAGGTCTGCGGCAACATCGGGACAGCGACCCCGTGCGACATCTGTTGCAACCCGGATCGCGAAAACGGACAGGTGTGCGTCGTCGAGGACGTGCCCGATCTCTGGGCCATCGAACGCACCGCCGTGTTCAAGGGTCGCTATCACGTCCTTGGCGGGGTGCTGTCGATCCTCGATGGAGCCGGACCGGAGCAACTCAGGATTCCCAACCTGCTGGAGCGCGTTGCCGAAGCGAACGTCACCGAGGTCATCCTCGCCTTGGGGTCGACGGTCGAGGGTCAGACGACAGCACATTACATTGCCGACGAGTTGGAAAATGCCGGCATCCGCGTCACGTCACTGGCGCGAGGCGTACCGATGGGCGGCGAGTTGAACTTTTTGGACGACGGCACCATCAGCACGGCGATTCACGCGCGCAAGGTCCTGTAGGATCGTGGGATGGTGACAGCGACAACCCGGATCCCGTGAATCGCATGCGACTGGCGCCGTCGCGGGGGCCATGCGATGTTGTGGTTGCGGTCACGGAGTTCAATGGCCGGTCGCGACCGGATCGAACGGCGAGAGCCGGGCAAGGTGAAGTGTCGAAAAGGTGAATTCGTGGCGAAGACCCTGAAGACTGTCGAAAACGACGGCGATGTCGGCGCGTTTCTCGATGCCGTGGAATCGCCCGTGCGCAGGCAGGACGCATGGGCGGTGCTCAACATGATGAAGAAAGTGACGAACGAGGAGCCCCGGATGTGGGGAACCAGCATCGTCGGGTTTGGCCGTTACACGTACCGGCGGTCCGATGGGTCTGAACACAGCTTCATGCTGACCGGGTTGTCTCCCCGAAAGTCGGCCCTCACGATCTACATCATGCCCGGGTTTTCCCAGTACGGCGATCTCCTGGAGCGACTGGGCAAGCACCGTCACTCTGTATCCTGTCTTTACCTGACGCGGTTGGACAAGATCGACTTCGAGGTTCTCACGGAACTGGTGAGCCGGTCCGTGGCCGACATGCGAGAGCGATATTCGGTCTGAATGGCGGCTGCGTTGCCGCAAGAATCTCAAGAACCCGTGGTGATCGAAGGGCGCTCGCGCCGCGATGACATTCATTCGACATCGCCACGATTGTGCCCTATTGGAGTCGACGTGCCGACAGACACCCCTGTCGGAACATGCGGGCGTGGCGGAATCAGGTAGACGCAACGGACTTGAAATCAATTGGGTGCCCTCGGGGAAACCCGGGGAGTAGAACCGCTCAAATTCGGGGAAGGCTTCCGGTACGGCCGATGCTGATCCCGAGCCAATCCCGGTCACGGGCAGGTGTAGAGACTAGACGGGCGGCACCTGGGGCTGCGGCCACGGTGAAGGGATAGTCCAGACTGGCAAACGCTCATGACATGAGCGGCAGGGAAACCTGTAGCGGTACGAAAATCCGTTTTCCGAAAGGAAGTGGGGGTTCAAGTCCCCCCGCCCGCACCAATTTCTCTTCGGCTGCAATGCCACGCTACACGAGCTTGCGCTCGAACGACTCGTTCCAGTCCTGTTCGTGGACGAGGTCGTCTCCGAGCCACGCCTCGAGCCGTGCCCTCAAGTGAAAATGCGTCTCCGACGATGTGACGATGGTTCGGGTGCGTGAGGACACGCGCCAGTCGCCGCGCGAAAACTCTTCTCGCCAGGTGATGTCGCAACGCGCGGAATTCGGATCATCGGGGTGAATCGCGAAAATCTCCTCGTGCGACGAGTCCACGCTCCACCCGTCATGATCGTCATATGTCGTTGCGCCTTCGTCGACCAGCATCCGGGTCGTGACCACGCCGGTGGTCATGTCCTCGGTGGTGGTCCATTCGAACGCCGGTTCCCGCGTCATGGACTTCTTCAGTCGCGGCGCAGCTTCCGGTGCCTCGAATTGGGGCAGGCTGGCGTCGGACTCCTGCGCGGGCCTCGCGGGCAGCCCCAGAACTGCCGATCCGAGGGTCACGCTCAGGGATACCTTGCGGGGCGACGGCCAGACGATTGGCCAATAGGCGGTCGAAAGAGACAGCCTGATCCGGTTACCGGCCGCAAACCGGTGAGCGATTTCGTTCAACTGGATCCGCACCCGGCACGCGACGCCAGGAACCAACGGTTCCGGGTTTTCGTGGCTGTCGCGATGGGTGAGGTTGAGGATGCCGTAGCTGATCCGGGTCACGGCGCCATCGGGCATGATCTCGTTCAGGCACGCGATGATCTGGCCGGTTTCGCTTTCGCTCGCGACGTCAACCTCGAGAACCGGAGCCCCCAGGATCTCCAGATCGGCGTCGAGCGCTCCGGTATCGAAGTTCAGCGAGCCGCCCGCTTCCTTGCGCTGGTCGGAAGGCTGATCAGGGTCCTCGCCATGGGGGCACCACACACCCGCGGCCGAACCGACGGTCTCGGGTGAGGAAATTGTCGCGACCGACGGAGGCTCGGCGTTCTCGGCAAGTCCACCGGTCGTGAGGTGGAATTGCCGGTCGGCGATGCGTTTCGATGGCCACTCGTCCTCGGCGACCCACCGTCCCGGACGATGGGCATGATGCGATTTCGGCAGGACCGGGTCCTCCATCCAGCAACGCAGCCGCGGTTCGTCCATGATTCCGGTGTCAATGCCCTTGAGCCAGTGATCCCACCAGCGCAGGCATTCCTGCAGAAATCCGATCGACGGCCCGGGGCCGGCAAAATGCGGATACTTGTGGGCCCATGGCCCGATCAGCCCCTTGACTGGGGCCTTGAGGTTGGAAAGCAGCCGGAACACTGAGTTCGAATAGCCGTCAGCCCAGCCTCCGACCGCGTAAACGGCGCAGTTGATGTCGTCGTAATTCTCGCAGACCGAGCCATGCTGGTAGAATTCGTCCCGGTGCTGATGTTCGAGCCAGTCCTTGAGCCACAGGCCGCTCCCTTTCAGGCGATCCATCCAGACATCCTTCCACGCATCGCCGTGAATGCGAGGATCGGGCGGCGTCGTGTTGATCGAGAACATGTATGTCGACCACGCGACATTGTCGGACAGCATTGAGCCGCCCATGTAGTGGATGTCGTCGGCATAGCGATCGTCGGTCGAACAGATCGACACGATGGCCTTTAGCGCCTCGGGCTGTCGCGCAGCGATCTGCAGACCGTTGAACCCGCCCCAGGAGATTCCGATGATGCCGACGGACCCCGAGCACCATGACTGCCGGGTGATCCATTCGATGACCTCCAGCGCGTCATCCTGTTCCTGCTTGAGATACTCGCCAAGCAGTATGCCTTCGGAATTGCCCGCCCCTCGCATGTCGACGCGAACGCAGGCGTAGCCGTGACCCGCGACGTAAGGGTGCGTCAACGCATCGCGATCAGCCGTTCCGTCCTGGTAGCGGTAGGGAAGATACTCGAGGATCGCCGGGACGGGATGATCTTCCGCATCTTCGGGCAGCCAAATCCGTGCCGACAGACGCACGCCGTCCGAAAGTTGAATCCACGCCCCGTCGATGACCCGGACGCTTCGGGGGAACTTGTCGAGTGTCTTCATTTCATCCTCTTGCGAACTGGTTGCGAGATGTCGTCGGATTCCTTCCATGCCACGCGATCATCGGCCCGCGACGGTCGAACCGTCGCCCGAATTCTCACAGGAATCGGACGCCGCTTCGAAGCCGGGTGAACGGAATCGCATCGAGCTGGCACGGGTTGTACCCGGGCGAGATCACCGGAATGATCCTCTCGGCGAACCCCTCGAAATCCGCCCTGAAATGAACGGTGCTCTTGACGACCAGCAGAGTCTTGTCGGCCGGCTCGATCCCGAGATGACTGAACAGCGCGCGATCGAGGCACTGGACCCGTTGCCCGATCACGACGATAGCGATGTCGCAGCTGTCATCGACCAGCCGGACCGCGGCGGTCGGGCCGAGTTCGGCGATGCTGCCCTTCATCATTTCGCCCCGCCAGGCAAACTGTCCTTGGCTCACCGCCGTGACAACGAAGCGCCCGTCGAATGACGGGTTCTCCGAACCGCCGGTCTTGCCACCGAGCGCCGCCTCGAATTCTCCGCCCACGCCGTTCTGGTGGGCCAGGGCGACGAACTCCGGATCGAAGATGGCGCCGACGGCCGCATCGCGAACCCCTGCCGCAACAAGGTCCGACAGGAGCCCGGTGGTGTCGGAACTGGCGCCGGCACCGGAGTTGTCCTGCACGTCGGCAAGCACGACGGGGCGTCCTGGTCGCGCGATCTCCATGGCGGTCGCGATGGCCTCGGACGGGGTTGCCAAAGCGACCGGAAACTTCGACTCGACCTCCAGAAACCGACGCTCGAGATCGTCGATGGCGGCCTCTGCCGCCTCGCGCGAATTGTCGGTTGCGATGAGCGCAGGCCCGCACATGGCAATGTCGCCGGGAGGGAAGCCCATCGCGATTTCCGCGTTGCCACTGGCACAGGAAGCACTCTGCGGCAGGCTGGCATAAAGCGACCCAACCGGCTCCGACTTCGTGTGCTGCGCCTGCAGCGGAATCATGTAGGCCAGTTTTCGAAACGCCGTGTGCGGCCTGATCCCGCTTGCGATGATTTCCATGAGAAGATCGGCAGCGCGGGCGCCGGTTTCCGCCATGTCGAGATGCGGATAGGTTCTGAAGATGGTCGTCGCATCGGCGAGCGCAGCCATTTCCGGCGTGACATTGGCGTGCAGATCAAGGCTGATGGCGATCGGAACGTCGTCTCCGACGAGATTCCTCACTCGGGCCAGCAACTCGCCCTCGCCGTCTTCGTGATCTTCGGTGATCATCGCGCCGTGGAGGTCGAGATAGACCCCGTCGAGTGGAATCGCGGCGCGAAGCCCGTCGAGAATCTTGCCCGAAATCGTCTCGAACGCCTCTCGCTGGACGAGATGACCCGGCTCGGCGCTCGCCCAGAGGATCGGGATGACCTCGGCGGTTTTCTCGATGCGGGCGATGCATCCGCCGATCGGGATGTTGGCCTCCCGAAACGTCTCGATCACGTCCGTGGACTCGGTCAAGCCCGGCCAACCGCCCGGCCGGATGAAATCGGCAAGAGTCGTGGGGATGGGCGAAAAGCTGTTGGTCTCGTGCTGGAAACCTGCGACCGCGATTCTTGGCCGCGCCTGGTTTTTGGAAAGGCTGTCGCCGGGTTCAACCTGCATCATGCGTTTTCCCGTCGCGTCTCTGGGGGAGGGGTGTAGATGCCGGCGTCGACACGGCGCGAAACCCAAATCGATTCCACGCGCCGATGCTGCATCATGACAGACGAACGGCGAACACAAGACCACCACGAGGGTGGCATGTCAACGCAGTTGTTGCGCTCCATCCAGCGACAGCAGTCTCACGATAGCAGGCAAATGTGACAGTTATGTGTCACGGCGTGTCGTCTTCGATTCCGAGATAGCTGCGCAGGTCATGCCCTTTCGGGTTGCCGAGCACGTCGTCGGTTTTTCCAAAACTCTGAACTTGCCCCTCGTGCATGAAGGCGGTGAACGCCGCGATCCGCAGAGCGTCGGCAGGGTCGTGGGTCACCATGACAACGGTCATCCCCGTGTCGGCAGACAGTGTGCGAACAAGGTCGAGCATGTCCCGCCTCAGCGCAGGACCCAACCCCGCGAAGGGCTCGTCGAGCATCAGGAGCGGTCTGCGCATGACCAGCGCCCGGGCGATGGCAACCCTTTGGCGCTCGCCGCCCGAGAGGTCCCGAGGCAATCGGTCACCCATGCCTGCAAGATCCACGCGAGCGAGTGCATCATCGATGTCGGCGCGCTGCTCCTTCGTCAGTCGCAGGCCCGGATCGAGGCCGAGACCGACGTTCATCGAGGCGGTGAGATGCGCGAACAGATTGTGTTCCTGGAACACCGTCGTGATCGGTCGTTGCGCGGGTGGAAGCTCGGTGACATCGCGCCCGCCCACGCGAATCTCGCCCGACTCTGGTGTTTCGAATCCGCACACGAGCGAGAGAAGCGTGCTCTTTCCCGCACCGCTCGCGCCGAGAATCGCCGTCACCTCGCCTGCCGGGATCTCCAGACTGACCCGGACGGCGAACCCGCCGATCTCGAACCGAAGGTCGCGAATATCAAGCCCGGCGGCCAAACCGTCCAACCCCCTCGATTAGCAGGAAAACGACAAGACAGGTTGCCGTGAGCAGCAAAGCGAGCACTGCGGCTTCGCCCATGCGGTATGTGCCGAGCGCGCCGAACAGCAGGCGAGCCAGGGTTTCCGTCTGTCCAGAACCGAACAGGATGATCGCCGTGAGATCGCCGGTCGACAGGGCAGCCGCGATCGCCATGGCCGTGGTCGCCGTGCCCGCGAGCGCTGGCCACTCGATGAGAGCGACGCGTTTTGCTCCTGAAACGCCTAGGCTTGCGCATAGCCGATCGTGATGTTCCGCGTTGCGTCGGATGACCGGGCTCACGAGCCGTATGACGAAGGGAATCGTGATCAGCCCGTTGAGGACGATCGCAAGAGGAAGCGCCCATTCGAAGACCTTGACGTGGGGCATCAGCAGCACGAACAGACCGGCGCCAAGCACGACCGGCGAGACGATCAGGGTCTGGCTCCCGAGGATCTCGACCCAGTCGGCAACGCCCGGTCTTCGGGCGCGGACCGCAAGATCCCGTGCGGTGACAGACAGCATGACGCCGAGCACGAGGGCGATGAAGCCGGCCGAGATGCCGATGACAACGCTGCGCCATGCTGCAGCCCAGACATCGGGCCGTGACAGCACCTCGATCAAGGGGCCAGAAGTGCCAGCCACGACGAGTGCCAGGAGGGGCGCACCGACCCAGAAGATGCCTGCGCCGACCCAGAACGCGTCGGCGAGCCGACCGACAACAGACAGCGTGTCGGGGCGCGAAACGCGACGTTCCTCGGTCGGCAAGGTCGGGGGCGATCGCGACAGCAGGTAGAACACGACGCCGATGGCAAGGCATGCCGCGACCTGCAGCCCGGCCAGCGCCACGGCGCTCGGGATGTCGAAATCCAGCCGCAATGCCTGCCAGATCGCCACCTCGAGCGTGGTTGCCCGAGGACCGCCGCCGAGCACGAGGACGATCGAAAAGCTGGAGAAGCACAAGAGCAGGATGAGCAGCGCGATGCCGGGAAGCGCTGCCATGATGCGCGGCAGTTCGATCAGGCGAAAGACCTGCGAGGACGACATTCCGAGTTGGCTCGCGAGCCGCCATGACTCTCCTGGAATCGATTCCCACACTGGAAGCAGCATTCTCACGGCCAGTGGCATGTTGAAGAAGGTGTGAGCGATCAGGATTCCGCTTAGGCCGTAGAGTGGTGCGAAACCGGGCAGCCCGAACTCGATGAGCATCCGGCTGATGGCTCCGTTGTGACCCCAGACCGCGACAATGCCGAAGACGGCGACGATGACGGGAAGGACAAGCGGCAGGCCGAAGAGCCTGATGATCATTGGCCTGCCAGGAAAGTGGCGTCGCCGCGCGAGCGCACGGGTCACGGGCAGGGCAAGCGCCAGTGAAAGCCCGGTGGAGAGCAATGCCTGGTAGGCCGTGAAACGCAGGACGTGCCAGGTGTAGCTGTCGAAAACGGCAGCCGCTTGGGTCGTGGTGGTGGCTCCAAGAAGAGCCACCACGGCGATGATTGCCAGCCCAGGCGATGCAACGAGCGCGATTGCGCCCGGCCACAGCAGCAATCGTTGGCCGACGATCATCGGGCGCCGACGGCCTCCAACCACTCGCGAATCCACGCCTTGCGGTTGCTCGCGATCTCCTGCGGAGGCAGCAGAAGCGTGACGTCGGGCTCCGGGAGGTCACGGAACACATCGGGCAGACTGTCTCCGATATCCTTCGCCGGATACATCCAGTTCGTGGTCGGAATCACTTCGGCAAACTCGCGGGAGGCGACAAATGACAGAAAGTCGCGGGCCAGCTCGGGCTGGTCCGTGGATGTCGTAATCGCCGCGACCTCGATCTGCATGTAGTGGCCGTCCGAGAACATCGCGGCTTTGTATCGCGGCTCGTTCTCGACCATTTGGTGATAGGCCGGAGAGGTCGTGTAGCTCAGGACCATTGGCGCTTCGCCTGCCAGGAACAACCCGTAGGCTTCGCTCCACCCCTTCGTCACGGTCAGCAGCCGGGACGACATGTCGCTCCAGACTCCGGGGGCGTCCTCGCCGTGGAGAGCCTTGATCCAGAGCAGCAGTCCAAGCCCCGGGGTGCTGGTTCGAGGATCCTGAATGATCAGGTCCTGCTGCCCCGCACCTGTCACGAGTTCGGAAAGGGACGTCGGCGGATCCGCTAGCACCGCGCTGTCATAGATGATGGCGAAATATCCGTAATCGAAGGGAACGAAGACGGGATCATCCCAGGCGACAGGCAGATCGAATTCGAGCCCGTCGAGCCCGTGTTCGATGACGACGCCCGAATCCACCGCCTCGGCCATCAGGTTGGTGTCGAGGCCGAGGACCACATCCGCGCGACCAGCGTTTCCTTCGAGGCGAAGCGCTGTCAGCAGGGTCGCCGCATCACCTTCCGCGACCCACTCGATCGTGCAGCCGCATCGGTCTTCGAAGCGTTTCTGGACCTCGGGGCCAGGGCCCCACTCACTGACAAAGGACTCGTAGGTGTAGACGGTCAGGGTTTCGCCCGACGCTGGCTGCATGGCGACGCCGAGCAGCAGGCAGGCAACAAGTCTGGATTTCATGAATTCCCTCCTGTGAAGGCGAGGGAATCAGAATGGTGTTCGGAGTAGCGTGGTCCACGATCTCATTCCCTACGCCGGCATGATCCGGATCAGGTTCGACGGGTCAACGCACCTTGCGTTTCTCAGTTTCGAGCGAAACTCCCCGTGAGCAATGAGCCGCAACATAGGTCCAGCGCGGATCGGTTGCAAGAACCGCTTTGCCGCGACTGACCGGCAACGTCTGTCAGCTGACGAGGGGAAAGTGGCAGGAGACCGCGCGGCCGTCTGAAAGACGCTGAGGCACAGGTGCCACATTGCGGCAAAGCTCCTGGGCATGGGGGCAGCGAGGGTGGAACTCGCAGCCGGACGGTCGGTTGGTCAAGCTGGGGACCTCGCCTTCGATCGAGACCAGTTGCCGCCGTTTGGTCGGATCCGGTTGCGGAGCGCCGCGCACCAGCGCCTCGCTGTAGGGGTGTCCGGGCGCGTCGAACACCTTCGAACATGGTCCGATTTCGACGATGCGACCGAGATACATGATTGCCAGCACGTCGCTGATCTGGCGAATGACCGGCAGATTGTGACTGATGACGAGGCACGCGAGGTTGTGCGCCGACTGCATGTTCATCAGCAGGTTGAGGATTTCGCCCTGGACCGAGACGTCGAGCCCGGCGGTCGGTTCGTCGGCGATGATCAGCTTGGGCCTCAGGGCCAGCGCGCGGGCGACGCCCACGCGGCGCGCCTGTCCACCCGAGAGTTCATGGGGATATCGCGAAAGGAAATTGCGAGGCAGGCTGACCATGTCGCAGAGCCTGTCGACCTCGTCGTTGACTGTCCCGTTCCGGCTGCTCTCGCCATGGACGATCAGCGGTTCGCTCAGCAGTTGGGCGACGGTGCGGCGCGGGCTCAGCGAACCGACCGGATCCTGGAACATCATGCCGATGTGACGGCGGCGTCTTCGGTATTCGGCCTGCGACAGTCCCGTGAGGTTCTCGCCCTCGAACCTGACATCGCCCGAATGAATCTGGTTCAGGCCGATGACGGCGCGCCCGAGCGTCGTCTTTCCGGAGCCGCTTTCCCCGACAAGACCGAGGGTCTCGCCCGCTCGAACCGACAGGCTCGCTCCAATGACGGCATCGACGAACGGGTCGCGGGTTCGCGTGGCAAGCGCTCGAACCCGGTTCATGATCCGGAACCGAACCCGCAAGTCGCTGACGTCGAGGACGGGTTCGACCGCTGATTCGGCGTCGGTGCCCGCAGCGGGGGTGGGGCCTTGGGCGCGGGCCCGGTCCTCTGCATCCCGCGAGGTCAGCTGCGATGCCGGATCGTGCAGATGGCAACGAACGGCGTGCAGCCCTGGCGATCCGCGCCCGGCGCGAGGCGGCACCTCGATCTGCTTTGGGCTCTCCATGCGGCAGACATCGCCTGCGTGTGGACAACGGGGCGCAAAGACGCACCCCGATGGGGTTTGGTGCAGGTCTGGAACGTCACCCTGAATCGTCGGGAAAACCCGGCTTCGAGTGAGGTCGTGGGAAGGATCGCACTCGAGCAGCGCCTGCGTGTAGGGATGTCGCGACTCGAAAAAGATGCTTTCGACATCGCCGTGCTCGATGACCTCGCCGGCGTACATGACGACCACCTCGTCGCAGAGTTCGGCGATCAGCCCGAGATTGTGAGAGACGACCATCACCGAACAGCCATGTTCGGCCTGGACCTCTCGGATCAGGTGGATGATCTGTGCCTCCATCGTCACGTCGAGGGCGGTGGTCGGCTCATCGGCGATCAGCAGGCCGGGGTCGGTGAGCAGCGCCATCGCGATGCTCGCGCGCTGACGCATGCCGCCGCTGAACTGGTGCGGGTAGAGCCGAATCCGCTCGCTTGCGTCGGGGATCCCGACCCGGTGCACCAGACGGGTTGCCAATTCGACCTTGTCCGACGCCGACAGCCCCTGCCGGCGATAGAGGACATCGACCATTTGCCGCTTGTAGCTGAGCACCGGGATCTGGGCGGTCATCGGGTCCTGGAAGACCATTGCGATCTCTTCGCCGCGCAGGTCTCTCATGGCGGCCGGACTCGTGGCGAGAAGATCCCGATCCCTGAAGATGACGGAACCCGACGTGATCTCTCCGTTGCCCGCGAGCAACTGCATGATGGCCCAGACGAGCGTGCTCTTTCCCGAACCGCTTTCGCCGACGATGCCCACGACCTTGCCCTTGGGAACCCGCACGTTGACGTTGCGCAGCGCATGAACCTTGCCGCGGACCGTGAGGAAATCGACGCTGAGATCGCGAACGTCGAGCAGGGTCTCGCTCCCCTGGTTCACGACACCTGGGTCCAAGGTGGACATGGTTGGCGGCGAATTCGACTGGGGGCGAGGCATGACGCTCATTGGGTGCCGCGAAGCTTCGGGTCAAAGATGTCCCTCAGCGTCTCGCCGAGCAGCGTGAACCCGAGCGTTGTCAAAACGAGAGGAATGCCACCCGCGATGACAGGCCAGGGCGATGTCCGTATGACGAGATACCCTTCGTTCAGGATCGTCCCCCAGCTGGCGGTTGGCGGCAGGACACCAAGGCCGAGGAAACTGAGCCCGGCCTCGATGGTGACGACCACGGGGACATCCATGGCGGCGAGGATCAGCAAGGGCCCCACGATATTGGGCATGACGTGCAGGAACAGCACCCGTGGCGTGCCGACGCCGATCGCGCGCTCGGCGAGGATGAATTCCGTGTTCCTGATCGCGAGCGTGCTTGTTCGGGCAAGGCGGGCGTAGCCCGGTATGCTGGTCACGATGACGATCGCGAGCACCAGGTTGAGGCTGGGTCCGAGCAGCGACACGGCGGCCAGCGCGAGAACGATGGTCGGAAACGAGCGGATCGTGTCGAAGACCAGCAGCAGGACATTGTCGAGCCAGCGGGGGCCGTAACCCGCGATCATTCCAAGAATGAGTCCGACCACGAGTGACGTGCTCACGCCGATGGCCGCCACCTTCAGCGCGACCCGGCCGCCGTAGAGAATCCGCGAGTAGGTGTCCCGCCCGAGCTGGTCGGCGCCAAGCCAGTGATCTGCGCTCGGCCCAGAAAGGCGGGCCGGGATGTCGAGCTGGTTCGGGTCGTGAGTCGCGAGCCACGGGGCGCACAGTGCGCTCACGAAAAACATGGCGACGAGAACGAAACCGAGCACGCCAAGCCCGCTTCGCAGGAACAGGACGAGCTTTTCGCGTCGTCGGATGAAGCTGCCGATGCTGGCCAGGGAAAGCGTCGTCATCTTGATCACAATGTCTCGCGGACCCGCGGATCGAGATAGGCGACCAGAAGATCAGAGATCAGCGTCACGATGACATAAAGGCCGACAGTGGCCATGACGGCGCCCTGGACGACCGGGAAATTGCGGTTCAGGACCATGTCGTAGATGATCTTGCCGATGCCTGGCCGCGCGAAGATGATCTCCGCGAACACCGTTCCCGACAGCAGGCCGCCGAATCCGACCCCCATCAGGGTGATCGTCGGAAGGATGGCGACCCTCAGGGCATAGCGATAGACGATGACGCGATTGCGCAGACCGAAAGCGCGCGCCGAACGAATGTAGTTCTCGCCCATGACCTCGAGCATCGATGCCCGGACCATGCGGGCGAGGTAGCCGACCCATCCAAGTCCGATGGCAAAGGACGGAAGAACCAGGTGCAGGGCCTGATCCACCAGATCGCCTTCGTCGCCGGCTCCGATCACGGGGAACAGGTTGAGGTGTATCGCGAACAGCAGGATTGCCCAGATCGAGACGAGAAACGACGGAATCGCGATGGTTCCGATCGATATGATCCCGCTGAGACGATCGATCCAGCTGCCGCGTCGCGTGGCTGACAGACAGCCGATCGGAATGCCGAGGAGCGCTGCCCATGCCAGTGAAGCAACAGCGAGCGAAATCGTGTAGGGGAGCTGATCGAGCAGAATCGAGGTGACGCTGCGATTGCTGAAGACGTCGGAGCCGAGATCGCCCTGCAGCACGTTGCCGAAGAAGATCAGGAACTGCGTCGCGAGCGGCTTGTCGAGGTGCATCTTGGCCGCGTAAGCCGCCTGGATCTCGGGCGTGGCGCGCGGGCCGAGCGCGATGCTGACCGGATCACCGGGGATCGCGTGCAGCATGACGAAGAGCGAGAAGATCGCGACCAGGACGATCAGTATCGCGAGCGCGATCCGTTTGGCGACATAGACCAGCATGCGTTAAAAAGAGGCCGCCGGATCAATCGACCCGGCGGCCTGATGGCGTCAGGCGCCGGTGAAATATGCCAGCTGCATTTCGCCCGACGGCGCGAATTGCGCTGTGACATCATCGCGATGAATGAACACCTCGGGCTCATGGGTCAGCCAGACATAGGCTCCGGTCTCTTCCATGATCTCCTGCATCCGAACGTAGATCTCGGCCCGCTTGGCCGGATCGACTTCCTCGATTCCTTGCGCGAAAAGGGTTTCGAACTCGTCCGATGACCATCGTTCCCAGTTCCAGACACCGACCTGGTCGCGAACGAACCACTGGAACGGTTCGTACGGATCCGGCCCGGAGCCGTAACGCATGATCCAGATTTCGAGGTCTTTCCAGGTTTCGCCCTTGCTCTCCTGTCCCATTTCCCAGAACGGCCCGGCGTCGAGCGGCATGACCGTCACGTTGATGCCGATCTCGGCGAGATTGGCCTGGATGATGGTCGCGGCAAGAACCCGCTCCTGGTTGTTGAGCGTTCTGAGCGTGAGTTGAAGGCCGCTCGCTCCGGCTTCCTCGATCAGGCTCTTGGCCGCTGCCAGGTCGTGGGAATAACCGGCCGCGCTGCGCTTGCCGACCAGCCCCGGGCTGACGACTCCGAAGGACGGTTCTGCCGTCCCGGCATAGGCGGCTTCGATGATGCTGGCCTGGTCGACCGCATGCTGGATCGCCCGACGCACCCGGATGTCCTGCAGTTTCGGGTGTTCGGTGTTCATCCCGAGCCACATGTACTGCAAGGCGCCGGCGACGCTGAGCGTGCTTCCGGGCGGCGGATTCTTGGTGTAGCGCGCAAGCGCCTCCGAGGAAATCTGCGCGCAATCGAGTTCGCCGGCCTCGAAAGCGAGGGCCGCCGTGTCGTCTTCGGTGACGATGATCGCCTCGATGGTGTCGTAATAGGGCGCATCGCCGGTCCACTCCGGGTTCCTGGTCAGGACGACCCGTTGTCCGGGAGTCGCTTCGTAGACATACGGGCCGCAGGTTGCTGGGGTCTCGGTCGTGTACTTCCCGCCGACGCTTTCGGTGGCCTTCCTTGACAGAATGATGCCGGTTCCAGATGCGAGCGTCGTGTTCATGAAGGGGGAGAACGGCTGGTTCAGGACGATGGTCCCGCTGTGGGTTCCCGTCACGTCCACCCTGTCGAATGCCACGTAGTCGTTTTTCCAGTCGCTCGTGGTCATGCGCTCGTAGCTGAACGCGACATCGTCTGCCGTCAGCTCCCCGAAACCGTTCGACCACATCAGTCCCGGCTTGAGTTCGAAATCGATATGGAGGGCGTCGCGAACCACGATGCTGTTGACGAACGGCGACGGCACCCATCCTGCCGAGCCGTAGTGAACGAGTGCCGGCATGCAGCACCAGTTGACGTCGTTGTTGGGATGACCGCCGACATAGTAGCCCGGATCGAGGCTGTCGAAATCCCGATTGAACCTGACCGTCAGTTTCTTGCCATCGGCCGCGAACGTCATGCCGGGCATGACCCCGGGCAGCGCTGCCGTGCCCGCAAAGGCTGCCGCTTGCAGGAATCTTCTTCTGGAAAAGTCGTAAGTCATCTCTCACCTCCTCGTTTCACGTTTGAACGGGGTCGTCCGTTCGACCGGTGCCTGTGCGGCGGTCCGATCAACCGGCGACCGAAATTGCATGTCAAAAAATGCCCGCATGTCGGGATATTGACAAGTCAATTCGTTGCAGATGGCAGCAGCGCTGGTCGATCCGGCACTTCTCAACAGCGCGATTCCGATGCAACGAGGTCGTTTCCACGGTCGTCGGCGTGTCGTGACTGGACCCTCGCGCCGGTTGCTGTTGACGCAGGGCCGGATTTCGTGGACCAGTATCCATGCAAAGACGGTGCGTCAGCGATGAGGAGGACTCGCCAATGGATGACTTTGCCGGTTCAATAAGCCCCGCGAGCGAACTGGCACAGTGCGTGTCGGTGCCATTCGAGCGTGCACGCGCGATGCCAAAGAGCGTCTATGTCTCGCAGGAGTTCCTCGACAGGGAGATCGAGGAGATCTTCCGCAAGGAGTGGTTCTGTCTCGGGCGCGCGGACGGACTGCGCAAACCGGGCGACTATTTCGCCTCCGAGTTGGCCGGTCAGCCGATCATGGTGGTTCGCGATCAGAACGGTCAGCTTCGCGCCCAGGCCAATGTCTGCAGGCACCGCATGTCGGTCTTGCTGGAAGGTTCGGGAAACACCCGAACGATCGTCTGTCCCTATCATGGCTGGACCTACGGCCTCGATGGCTGGCTTCGTGGCGCGCCCGGAATGGCGCGGAATCTCGATTTCGACCGCTCGTGCTACCGGTTGCCGGAGATCCGCTGCGAGGAATGGCTCGGGTGGATATTCGTTTCACTCAATCCGGACATCCCGCCGGTCCACGAGACTCTTGCCGAGATCGAGGAGATGGTCGGCGACTACGAGATGGAGAACTACACTCAACTGTTTTTCGAAACCCACGAGTGGAACACCAACTGGAAGATACTCGCCGAGAATTTCATGGAGAGTTACCATCTCCCGGTCTGCCATGCCGCGACGATTGGCGGTAAGTCGAAAGTGGACGAGATCGACTGCCTGGAGGGCCGGGAGGCGTTCAATTACCACACCTTGATGAAGGAGGAGGACTTCCACCTTTCGGTCGCGCATCCTTCCAATACCCGGCTCGAGGGTGAACGGCGGTTCCTGACCTATCTGTTCGCCATCTATCCGAGCATGTTCGTCACGCTCACGCCGGGTTATTTCTGGTACCTGTCGCTTTATCCGACGGCACCTGGACGGGTTCGGATCTACTTTGGGGGCGGGTTGTCGAAGGAATTCGTCGCGGATCCGCGCAGCGAAGAGCATTTCGAGGCGGTGAAGAGCCTGCTCGACCATGTCAACGAAGAGGATCGGGGTTGCACCGAACGTGTCTATTCCGGGGTCTGTTCGGATCTCGCGACGCCGGGTCACCTGTCGCATCTCGAGCGACCCAACTTCGAATTCGCAACCTACATCTCGAAGCGCATTCCGTACTGAGTGCAGGTGTGACCTCCCGAACCGTGGGGCGTCCTTCTCGGCGAAGCTGTCAATTGATTGCGGGGCTGCCGGAGAGTCACCCCGCGGTCATCATAGTGCTGCCTGCGAGCGCAGTGTGACCGCTGCGCGATTGCCGCGTGATCGAGATGCGTGATCCCGGTCTCACTCCTCGTGAATTCCATCTGCAGTGAAGGTTCCCCCCTGATAGACAGCGCGAGGATCCTCCGCGCCGGGTGGCTCCATTCTTTCGTCAAGCGACGCCCTGAACTCCTCGGAACTGTCGCGAGGTTTCCAGCCGAGGTAGGCGGCCTTTCGGTTGTCCCACCATGTCGCTTCGTTGTTCGAGACCCCGTAGATGATCGGACACCCGAGACGTGGCACTATGAAGATGCGCTCGATCAAGCGAATGAAATCGTCATGGCTCATCCAGGTCGCGAGCATCCTGTGGTCGGCCGGTTCAGGGAAGCACGACCCGATCCGGATGCATGCGGTCTCGATGCCGAACTTGTCGTGATACATCGATGCCAGAGCTTCGCCGAAGACTTTCGAAACGCCATAGAGACCGTCGGGCTTCGTCGTCGAATCTGCATCGAGAAGCTGGTCCTGCCGGTGGAAGCCGATCGCGTGGTTTGAACTCGCGAAGACGATTCGTTTCACGTCATGCTTGCGTGCCGCTTCGTAGAGGTTGAACATGCCATCGATATTGGCCCGACGTATGACGGACCATGGAGCTTCGACCGACTGCCCGCCCATGTGAACGATGCCGTCGCAGTCCTTGACGAGAGCGTCGACTTCGGAGGCATTTCCGAGATCGCAATGCATGATCTCTTCGTGGGGTTGGGGTTCGCCAAGATCGCCCCGAGATGACAGGCGAAGGATGTCCGCGAGATGGACCAGCCTTTCCCTGCAGACCTTGCCGAGGTTTCCCGAAGCGCCGGTGATGAGCAGTCGTTTCATTGAGTGTCCTTTCCCTGGAGATGCATTGCCAATTGTTGCCGACGGCGGGTTGGTCCGATGGCCAGATTGTCGCTGGGGTATCGCGACCCCGGAGTCAACCGACGGGCGAATGCCCCAACGTCCGACCGTTTTCGACTCGAGTGACAGCCACGGTCACGGCGCGTGACAGGTCATCCCGCAAACCGTGTCTCGGCGATGCCGCGAACGCCAAGCCCCGTGATGGCAAACAGGCTGCCCGCTTCCTTCTGGCGATCTTCGGTACCCGCCGTCAGCCCGACGCCCAGTGACGTGATGAAGAGAATGTCGAGGTTTTTTCCGCCAAACATTGGCTTGCTCGGCCTTTCGATGGGCATGTCGATGGTCATCAGCACCTCGCCGGCCGGCGAAATCCGGTAGACCTGCCAGCCGCTTACCCCCGCCTGCCAGTAGCAGCCCTGCGAATCGATGGTCCCGCCATCGGGCCTTCCCGCGACTTGTCGCGTGTCAAAAAACACCTCTCGTGACCCGGGTTGGCCCGTCGCGACGTCGTAATCGCATTGCCAGATCGTCCGTACTTTCGGGTTGCTGTCGGCCAAATACATGCGCCTGCCATCAGGCGAGAATGCGAGGCCGTTGGTTGTGTGAATTTCCCCGGGGCCATTCGTGACGCTGAGATCGGGGTCGAGTCGGTAGAAACGACCGATCGGTTCGGGCTCTCCGCCGTCCTTCATGGTCCCTGCCCAGAAGCGACCCTGCCTGTCCGTGGAGCCATCGTTGAAACGGTTCATCTCCAGGTGGGATTCGGGATCGTAGATGGCCTCGCGATCACCGGTTTGCGGATCGAACAGCCAGAATCCGGTCTTTGTCGCAAGGACTAGACCGCCTTGTTCACGCACCGCGAGGCAGCCGACCGGTTCGCCGTAATCGATCGTTCGGTTGTGGCCCGTTGCCGGGTCGAAACAGTGAATGAGCCCGGCGGGTATGTCGACCCACCACAAGACCTCGTCGCGATCATCCCAGTACGCGCCTTCTCCGACCTGGCTCCGCGTTGAAGCCACACATTCGATCTTCACAGTTGTTTCTCCAATTCGATGGATGTCCGAGGCCACGCCATTTCGACTTCTCTCGGTTTGACCGTTTGAATCAGATCTGAATCACGGGGATGTCAATCCGCCATTGGTTCAATTGCCTGCACGTGTCCTGTTGTCTGCTTGACCTCGTTGCTATCGATCACCGTCTGAATTTGCATTTTGGCACAAAAAATGCTAAATTATGCCAAAAGGCAAAAGGGAGATCGAATTGCCACAGCTGCAGCGCATCGAGCACACGGCCTACCGATCCGTGACACCGGTGATCACGGATCCGGAGGGAAAGGCAATGGGACGCGCGGTCGTCAACCTTTTCGAGAGATGGGGCTTGAGCGATGCGCAGGCCTGCGTCCTGCTCGGTGGTCTCTCTCCCCGCACATGGGCGCGGTGGAAAAAGGGTGATGTGGGCCGTGTGTCGCGAGACCTCAAGGCACGGCTTTCCAACCTCATGGGCATTCACAAGGCCTTGCGGATTGTCTTTGTCGAACCTGAACGCGGCTATGGTTGGGTTACTCGGAGCAACGAAGTCTTCGGGAAGGCGTCGGCGTTGGAGATCATGCTCGCCGGCGAGATGACGGATATCATGCGCGTGCGACGCTACCTCGACAGCGTCAGAGGCGGCTGATCTTGGACGATCCCCGCACCGTTCGCGTGAGGTGGGCGAAGACGCATCGGATCATTCGATCGAGGTTTCCGCCCATCGATCTTTTCGAGGACATTGCTGACCCGGCGGACTGGAACGCGATCATGTCGGCGGAGGCCAAGACTAACCCCAGGGTCGCGAAGAGCGTCGGCATGCTCGATCTCGTGCCGCCGGATCGCTGCGTTGCCGGGGTGGGAGCGTCCTGGGCCATGGCGCCGTTCACGCATGTGTCCGTCAACAGACCGAGCCGTTTCAGCGATGGAACATACGGGCTCTACTACGCAGGCGACCGCCTCGAAGTCGCTCTGTTCGAAACCATCCATCACCATCAGATCTTCATGGCCGCGACAGGTGAGGCGCCTGGCTGGACGTCCGAATTCCGTGAATTGGTCGGAAGGCTGGACGCGGAACTCCACGATGTGACGGACGTCGACCGATTTGCCGACCTCTACGATCCTTTCGATCACGCTGCGCCCCAACGATTCGGCATGCGATTGCGCGGGGACAATTCCAACGGACTGCTCTACCGCAGCGTTCGGTACCCCGACGGCCTGGCTGTCGCGATATTCTGGCCAGACATCGCGGGCATTCCAAAACAAGGTCAGCACTTCTCCTACTACTGGGATGGCATGCGGGTTTCGCACGTCAAGGATCTCGGCGCCGGAAAGGTCTATTCGGTCGTCGATTAGGCCGTGACGGATCGATTGGAGGTCGGGGAGCCACTCAGGTACCTCGCAGGCCACGCACGCTTGGGTGGATCATTTGCCTTGACAGGTCGAGGTTGGGGCGTGTTTCACGGACCTTGGCGCGGTGACCGAACCTCGTGGTCCGGAGGGCAGCCGCACATTGTCATTCACGAGAGGACTTGCATGCCGGATACACGAATTGCCGATGTGCGAATCACGCCGATCGCGTTTGCCGATCCACCCTTGCTGAACAATGCCGGGTGTCATCAACCGTTTGCTCTTCGTTCGATTGTCGAAATCGAGACAGAAGAAGGGGTCATCGGGCTTGGCGAGAGCTATGGCTCGAAGACGGTTGTCGATGCCTGCACCCGCCTTGCTCCCGATCTGGCAGGCATGGATGTCTCTGACCACAACGGTCTCCGCCGTCGTGCTGCAGCTTCGATCAGCGACGCCGAAGAGGGCTACAACACCGGTGCAGGTCGCTTGATCCCTCGGGTGGTCGGCGCGTTCGAGGTGGCGATGTGGGATGCCTTGGGCAAGGCGACCGGTCGGCGAGTCTGCGACCTTCTCGGTGGCGAGATCCGAGAGCGCGTCCCGTTTTCGGCCTATCTGTTCTACAAGTTCGCGATGCACCACGGAGAGACCCAAGCAGACGAGTGGGGTGAAGCACTGACGCCCGAGGGTCTCGTCGAGCAGGCACGGCGCATGATCGACCTTTACGGATTCCAGGCCATCAAGCTGAAAGCCGGGATACTCCCGCCGGACGAGGAACTCGCGGGCCTCGAAGCTCTCTCCGCGGCATTTCCGGACTCGCCATTAAGGATCGATCCCAACGGCGGTTGGAGCGTCGAGACGACATTGCAGTTGCTGCCGCGCCTCGAAGGGATCATCGAGTACCTGGAAGACCCAACCCCAGGGCTTGAGGGCATGGCTCGCGTGCAGGCCGCGACCGACATTCCTTTGGCGACAAACATGTACGTGGTCGCTCCGGAGCATCTGCCCCCTGGAATCGCTGATGACGCCGTTCGTGTCATCCTCTCGGACCACCACTATTGGGGCGGGCTGGTTGCCAGCCGGGAATTGGCGCGAATCTGCGAGATTTGGGGCCTCGGGCTGTCGATGCACTCGAATTCGCATCTCGGGATCAGCCTTGCGGCGATGGTGCATCTGGCCGCCGCAACACCGAACCTGACCTATGATTGCGACACGCACTACCCGTGGCAGACAGACGAGGTGATCGAGGGTGGAAAGCTGCCGATCAAGGGCGGACAGGTCGCCGTGCCAGAAGGGCCGGGTATCGGTGTCACGCTCGACCGTGCAGAACTCGGCCGACTGCACCAGAACTATCTCGATTGCGGAATCACCGTTCGCGATGACGAGAGCGAGATGAAAAAGCACTGGCCGGACTGGGAATTCGGGCGACCGAAGTTCTGAACCTGCCCATAGTCAGCGCCTCGGGAGCACGATTCAGCTCCGAGAGTCGATTGCCCGCGGGGTGCGGGAACAGGCCGTGGATCACCGGGTCCGCGACACGATCCATGTCTCTTGAACAGGTGATGTCGACGCACGCGACGACTTCAGCTTCCAGCCAACCTTCACGAAGGCCGATTCACCGTGTGAATTTTCTGTACTTGACCCGTTTGGGGACGAGGGCATCGGTTCCGAGACGCCGTTTCTTGTCCTTCTCGTAGTCCTCGAAGTTTCCGTCGAACATCTCGATGTGGCTGTTGCCTTCGAAAGCGATGATGTGGGTGCAGATGCGGTCGAGAAAGAACCGGTCGTGCGAAATGATCACCGCGCAGCCGGCAAAGTCGACGATCGCGTCCTCGAGAACGCGAAGCGTCTCGACATCGAGGTCATTTGTCGGTTCGTCGAGGAGAAGCACGTTGCCGCCGTGACGGAGCAGCTTGGCCATGTGAACGCGATTGCGCTCGCCGCCCGAGAGCAACGATACCGGCTTTTGCTGGTCGCCGCCCCGAAAATTGAAGGCTGAGCAATACGCGCGGGAGTTCATTTCGGCATCGCCCAGCGTGACGACTTCGAGACCGTCGGAAATCTCTTCCCAAACCGTCCGTTTGTCGTCGAGGCGATCCCGCGACTGGTCGACATATGACAACAGGACCGTTTCGCCGATGTCGACCGTCCCAGCGTCAGGGCTCTCCTGGCCTGTCAGCAGTCGGAACAAGGTGGTCTTGCCGGCCCCGTTTGGGCCGATCACGCCTGCGATCGCGCCGGGCGGCAGGCTGAAGTTGACGTCGTCGAACAGCAGTGTGTCGCCGTAGCTCTTTCGCAAGCCGCTGACCTCGATGACCTTGCTTCCAAGCCGCGGCCCGTTTGGAATGACGATCTGGGCATTGCGAATCCGCTCGCGTTCAGTTTGCGAGGCAAGCGTGTTGTAGGCGTCGACCCGCGCCTTCTGCTTGGCCTGGCGGGCCCGGGGACTCTGACGAATCCATTCCAGTTCCCGTTCGAGGGTCTTTTTTCTCGAACGCTGTTCCCGCTGTTCCTGTTCGAGCCGGACGGCCTTCTGTTCCAGCCACGACGAATAGTTGCCTTCGTAGGGAATCCCGCGTCCGCGATCGAGTTCGAGTATCCATCCGGTGATCCTGTCGAGAAAATACCTGTCGTGGGTGATGATCAGGCAGGTTCCCGGATAGTTGATGAGGTGTTGCTGAAGCCAGGCGACGGTCTCGGCGTCGAGATGGTTGGTCGGCTCGTCGAGCAAGAGCATATCGGGCGCTTCGAGCAACAGTCGGCAAAGGGCGACCCTGCGCTTTTCGCCGCCCGATAGCGTCGAAACCTCTGCGTGGTCGGGAGGGCATCGCAGTGCGTCCATGGCCACATCGATGCGGGATTCGAGCGACCACAGATCCTCGGCGTCGATCTGGTCCTGAAGTCGGGTCATTTCGTCGACGATGTCGTCCGAGTAGTTCATCGCGAGTTCGTTGAACCTGTCGATGACCGCTTGCTTCTCCTTGACGCCGAGCATGACGTTGCCGCGGACATCGAGCTTTTCGTCAAGTTCTGGTTCCTGCGCGAGGTAGCCGACCCGGATGCCCTCGGCCGCCCATGCCTCGCCGCCGAATTCCGTCTCCAGCCCGGCCATGATCCGCATCAGGGTGGATTTGCCGGAACCGTTCACGCCGACAACGCCGATCTTGACGCCTGCAAGAAACGAAAGCCGGATGTTCTCGAAACATGTCTTGCCGCCCGGAAAGGACTTGGAGAGTCCGTTCATGTGAAAGACATACTGCTGTGTGTTCATCGTCGTTTCCCACCTTGCGTCTCGGTGGGGCGCCGTCTATCGATTTTGCCTGATGGCGACAATCGCAGAGACGTTCACGAGCATGCCGAAGTGGAGCAGTTCACCCTCGGCACCGGCTGAACATTGCTTCAATTCAGTCAATGCAGACCGACACCGGATTCGCCCTGTGAGGACTCTTGTTCGTTCGTGTTGGTCAAGGGCGGCTGTGCCTTGATGAGATCTCGAATACCGCTCGCGCTTTCGGGCATGCGAATCGGATTGTTCGGGGGGTCGTTCAATCCCCCGCATGCGGGCCATCTTCACGTCTCGCTGGAGGCGCTCAAGCGGTGCAGGCTGGACCAGGTCTGGTGGCTAGTCTCTCCTGGCAACCCGCTCAAGTCGGATGCGCCGGCTCCGATGTCGAAGCGGATGGAGGCTGCGCACAGGTGCGCCAGGCATCCCAGGTTGGTGGTGTCCGATCTGGAGCGTGAACTGGGAACCAGATTCACGGCTGACACGCTGGAAGCGATGAGGTCGCTCTATCCCGGCGTCAACTTCGTCTGGATCATGGGTGCCGACAATCTTGCGGGTTTCCACCATTGGGGCGAATGGCGCTGGATCATCGAGAACTATCCAATCGCGGTTGTCGTGCGGCCGAGACGCAAACTTAGGGCCGCCGGTTCGGTTGCCGCTCGGACCTATTGGCGATTTCGACTTGCATCGGCAGACGCTGGCAGGCTGGCCGTTTCCGATGCGCCCTGCTGGTCGCTGCTCGATGGACCGACGCGTGACATTTCGTCGAGCGAACTTCGCCGGCGGGCAGCCGGAATGCCTGTTTGACGGGTTTGACAGGCGACCGAAAAGACGTAGACGCAGGCAGTTCGACCGTTCGTGACCATAAGGGCAGGCGACGAAATGGCAGAGAATCAACCATTGGCAAACGCTCTGCGCCAGCATGCGGAATCCTGCCGCGCCTGGCCTTTTGAAGAGGCGAGAAAACTCCTCAAGCGACTTGGCGGTGCGGCGCCTGAAAAGGGCCATGTCATTTTCATGACTGGCTATGGTCCGTCTGGCCTTCCACATATCGGAACGTTCGGAGAGGTCGTGCGCACGAGCATGGTGCGGCATGCATTCGGCGTCCTGAGTGACATTCCGACGCGCCTGATCTGTTTCTCCGACGATCTGGACGGGCTTCGGAAAGTCCCGACCAACGTGCCGCGTCAAGACGAGTTGCAGGAAGACCTGGATCTGCCGCTGTCGAGGGTTCGCGACCCGTTCGGAACCCATGACAGCTTTGCCGCACACAACAATGCCCGGTTGCGCGATTTCCTCGACGGTTTCGGTTTCGACTACGAGTTTGCGTCATCGACCGAATATTATGGAACCGGAAAGTTCGACGACATGCTGCTGACTGCGCTCGAACGGTTTGACGATATCATGGAGATCATGTTGCCGACGCTCGGTTCGGCGCGGCGCGAGACCTATTCGCCGTTTCTGCCCATCAGCCCCCGTTCCGGACATGTCCTGCAGGTGCCGACGCTCGAACGGAACACCGAGCGGGGAACCATCGTCTACGCAGAACCCGATGGCGAACGCATCGAGGTTCCCGTGACCGGCGGAAACGTCAAGATGCAGTGGAAGCCTGACTGGGCGCTTCGCTGGGCGGCGCTTGGGGTCGATTACGAGATGTCGGGCAAGGACCTCATCGACTCTGTCACCCAGTCGAGTCGAATCTGCCGCGCGCTCGGAAAGCGCCCGCCAGTGAGCCTCAGTTACGAGTTGTTCAACGACGAGCATGGGCAAAAAATTTCCAAGTCGAAGGGCAATGGATTGTCAATCGAGGAGTGGTTTCGCTACGCGTCTCCCGAGAGCCTCGCACACTTCATGTACCTGAAACCGCGTACCGCCAAGAGGCTGCATGTCGGGGTGATCCCCAGGACGGTTGACGAGTATCACCAGCATCTTTCGGCGTATCCGGAACAGGAACCGGAGAAGGCGCTCAGCAACCCGGTGTGGCACGTTCACGGCGGATCGCCGCCATCATCCGACATGGTCCTGTCCTATTCCATGCTGCTCAATCTTGCGTCTGCCTCTGGTGCGAGTGACACGGCGACATTGTGGAATTTCATCTCGAGATATGCCCCCGACGCGCGCCCGGAGACTCATCCCGAGATGGACAGCGCTGCTGCGGGCGTGGTGAGGTTTTTCGAGGACATCGAAAAACCGAACAAATCGTTCCGGGTGCCGTCCTCGCAAGAAAGGAACGGGCTGCTCGAGCTTGCACGACGTCTTGAAGCTTGGGACGGTCCGCAAGATCCCGAGACTTTGCAAGGTATCGTATATGCAACCGGTCGGGAGTCCGGTTTCGAGCCGCTCCGGGACTGGTTCAAGGCGATCTACGAGGTCTTGCTCGGAGCTTCGCAAGGTCCGCGCTTTGGCGGGTTCATCGCGGCCTATGGCATCCGGGAGACTTGCGATTTGATCAATACGAGGTTGGCGGACTCGGCCTGATCGCCTTTTTCCGAGGATCCGGACGGTCCCTGACCAGTTCGAGGGGCGAGAGTTTTCCGAGTCAATGGTGCGCGTGATCTTGCATGCACTGCAGGGAACGGGCTGTACTTCTTTCCTGATCACGGTGAACAGGAACAGCCAATGACGAGCTTTACCATAAGCAATCTCGACGATGAGGTCTGGCGGGGCCTTCGGGAACGGGCATCCCAACATGGTCGCTCGATCGAGGAAGAGGTTCGTGTCATTTTGTGTGAGGCCGTTGGCTGGGGAAATGATTGCCCGCCAGATCTGGTCGAGTTCACTCGCGAGTCCTTCGCGCCGTTCGGTGGCGTTGACCTCAAGTCTCCATCACGCGGACCGATGTGCGAACCTCCTGACTTCAGCTGAGCAACTTTGTTCGTTCATCCACGACACCGATATGGTTCTGGAGTCGATGCGCTCGGAACAGGATGCGAAAGGATTCTGTCTGATGACAATTGAGGGATTGGAATTTCTCCATGGAGTGGTGACCCTGTCATTGGTCGGTGCACTGCCGTAGCCGAACATCGGCGCCTCATGCCGTCAACCAGCCGATGCGATTGTTCGATTTTATGGTTTAACATGTTTGCTCAATATAACTAGCTGTTTTGAAATATAAAAAAATCTATTGTCAATCCAATGTCAAGATTCTAACTTAATCGATTAAGTCAGCAGGGTGTGATGGATCATTGCGCATAGGAATCGATATCGGCGGGACGTTTACTGACGTCGCGGCACAAGGGGCGGAAGGCTCGATTGCGTTGAAAGTGCCAAGCACTCCAAATGCACCGGAAGAGGCTGTGATCGCCGGATTGATCCAGGCAATGAAACAGGTGGGCGTGACAGCAGATGAAATCACCGACATTTTCCACGGCACGACCGTGGGTTCAAACACGCTGCTTCAACGCGTTGGAGCCAAGACCGGGCTGCTGACCACAAAGGGCTTTCGTGATGTCCTCGAAATCGGGCGCCTGCGTACGCCAGACATGTTCGACCTGACGTGGAAAAAGCCGGAACCGCTGGTGCGCCGCCGCCATCGCATGGAGATCGAAGAGCGCATTGACGGGAGGGGAGCAGTCACAACAGAGATGAATGAGGAAGACGTGCGCGACGCCGCTCGTTTCCTGATTGCCGAAGGCGTTGAAGCCGTCGCCATCTGTTTCATCAACTCCTATCTCAATGCGATTCACGAAACCCGGGCGGCTGAAATCCTGCGCAAGGAGTTTCCTGAACTGAATGTGTCCGTGTCAGCAGAAATTCTGCCCGTCGCGCGCGAATACGAGCGGACCTCGACGGTTTGCGTGAACGCATACGTCAAGAAAGAGATGGGCGGTTACCTCGAGCGTCTTGAGGCTGGCATTCGCGGTCTCGGCATCATTGCTCCGATCTACGTCAGCAACTCCAACGGAGGTGTTGGATCGATTGGCGTGGCGAAAGAGCAGCCCGTTTTCTTCATCTCGTCTGGACGTTCGGCAGGCGCGGTCGGTGCGCAGCGCTTGGGCGCAAGGCTCGGGCACCCCAACTACATCGCGTTTGACATGGGTGGCACGACCGCTTCCGCAGCTCTTGTTCAGGACGGGGCGCTGATACGGACCGACGAGTACGAATTTCGTGATGGCATTTCGATGCCGAGCCGTTTCATCAAGGCAGGCGGTTACCTGATGCGCGTACCTGCAATAGACGTTGCCGAAGTCGGCTCCGGCGCGGGTTCAATCGCAAATGTCGACCGCGGCGGCCTTCTGGAGGTCGGCCCGCGTTCCGCTGGCGCCGATCCTGGGCCAGCATGCTACGGCAAGGGTGGCAAACTGCCGACGGTGACGGATGCCAATGTGGTGTTGGGATACATCTCTGGAGACCTGGCAGGTTCTGCTCTGTCGCTCGATGCAAAACTATCGAGGCATGCCATACAACAACACGTGTCGAACCCGCTTGATGTCGATGTCACCGAGGCTGCGCACGGGATACGCCAGGTCGTCAACGTGAACATGGCTCGCGTCATTCGCGCCGTGACTGTCGAGCGGGGCGTGGATCCGCGGGATTTCGACCTTCTGGCCTTTGGCGGGTCGGGTCCTGTTCACGCCTGCGATTTGGCGCGTACCATGGGGATCGAGCGCATTGTCTTCCCGACTGCGCCCGGCGTCTTTACTGCCACCGGCCTGCTGGGATCGCGCCAGGAAATCTACGATGTGGCTGCAATCGGACAGGAGCTTTCGAACCTCGATCCCGGCCAGCTGGATCAACAGATGGCGGCCCTTGGGGAATCCGTACGCGCGAGAATGCTGGATGAGGGTGCGGATGTTGGTGATCTCGAATGCGAATTCGAGCTGGATCTCCGTTTCGTTGAACAGGACGGCACTCTTCCGGTCGCCTTGACCAAAGACGATGTCGCATTCGACCATGCCCGGATTCGCGAGTGTTTCCTGGCTGCCTATCGGGAAATCTACGGTTACGCCTCGACCGATGCTGTCGAAGTGGTCAACTTGCGCGTGACTTGCTTCGTCAAGGCAACCGAGGCGGCAACAGGCCGAATAAGCGCAGCGGAGAATGCACCCAGGCAAGCGCCTTCGGTCCGTTCAATTCACTTCGGGCCGGACTTCGGATGGCAGGTCGCGAGTGTGTATCCGCTCGGCCAACAGCCGCAACGGGTGAGTGGGCCGGCAGCGATTGCCGCAAATGACAGCACGATTGTCGTGGCGCCGGATTTCAGCCTTGAGACGCGAAGTGACGGTACGCTGATCGCGCATTTGCAGCCAGCAGCCGAGGAGAGGATTGCGTCGTGAGCAAGGTCGAACCCGTGACCTTTGCAGTCATCAAGAGCGGTCTCGACACGATCGTGGACGAGATGGCCTATACGGTCATGCGCACGGCGAGGTCGTCGATCGTGCGCGATGTCCTCGACTACTCGGTCACGATTTGTGATCGTGAGGGGCGTATCCTGACACAGGCCAAGACAGTCGCGTTGCATCTTGGTGCAGTGCCCGACGGGATCGAGGCGCTCTTGCAGCGTCACGATCCTGCCGACATGAAAGAGGGCGATGTCTTCATCCTGAACGATCCCTACACGGGCGGGATGCACCTGCCGGACATTTTCATGTTCCGCCCGATCTTCGTCGGTGGGGAGGTGTTCGCGTTTTCGGTGGTCATCGCACACCACACCGACATGGGAGGTCGCGTGGCAGGTTCGAACGCGGCGGATTCGACCGAGATCTTCCAGGAAGGATTGCGGATTTCACCGATGCGCTTGTTCGAGGCCGGCAAACCCAATGAGGTGCTGTTCGAGATCATTCGCCGCAATGTCCGCCTGCCGGACCTGGTAATCGGCGACCTCGAGTCGCAGATGGCCACGTGCCTGGTTGGTGAACGCGAGATCCTGAAACTGGCAAACCGTTACGGGGCGGAAACTCTTTCCGCCTATTTCGACGCCTTGATCGACTACGGGGAGCGGCTGACCAGCGAGACGATCTCGAGCTGGCCCGACGGCACGTATCGCTTCACCGACCACATTGACGGTGACGGAATGGTGGATCGGCCCATCCCGATTGCCTGCGAAATCCGCGTCAAGGGAGGCAAGATCGACATCGATTTCGAGGGGTCTTCTCCCCAGGTCAAGGGTGCGATCAACTCGACCTTGTCGTTTGTCAAGTCGGCGTCATGCCTGGCTGTGCGTTGCGTGCTTGACCAGGAAGTGCCGAACAATGCCGGTGTCTATCGATGCATCAACGTGACGGCTCCGGAAGGCAGTGTCCTGAACCCCAGGAGTCCCGCGCCCGTGGCGGCGCGTGCCTTGACCGGCTACCGCGTGGTGGATGCGGTGATGGGCGCATTGGCTCAGATCGTCCCGGATCGTGTTCGTGCAGCAGGCGAGGGCGGCAACACCGTCGTGGCCGTTGGCGGCTATGACAGCGAAACGCATGCACCGTTCGTCATGGTCGACATGATCAATGGCGCCTGGGGAGGCGGCAAGGACAGCGACGGCGTGGACGGGGTTACCAACCCGTCGCAAAACATGTCGAACCTGCCGGTCGAGACGATGGAATCAAGATACCCCATGCGGATCGACAGATACGGGTTCCGCGCGGATTCAGGCGGTGCCGGGAAACACCGGGGTGGTCTGGGACTCGTTCGCAAGTACACCTTGCTGGCGGACCGTGCCGTTCTTCAGGTGCGCGCCGACCGCGTCGATCATCGCCCCTATGGCCTGGAGGGTGGCGGGAGCGGCGCTCCGGGCGAGAATTATTTTGCCGACAAGGGGCAGGAACCGACCAGGATGCCTCCAAAGTTCACGCGTGAAGTCGAGGCGGGCGCATCGATACTGCATTACCAGGCCGGCGCCGGCGGCTACGGCGATCCGTTTGAACGCGATCCGGAACAGGTGGCTTGGGACGTGTCAGAAGACAAGGTCACGCGCAAAGCGGCCGAGGCGGACTACGGCGTCGTTCTGAAACCGGGTAGTTTTGACGTGGATGTTGCGGCAACCGCCGCACGGAGGGCCTCGGCATGACCGGTTGGCGATTTGCAATAAACCAGATCACGACGCCCAGTTTGTCCTGTGGGGAAGCGATCGATCTGTATGCAAGGCACGATGTCCACGGCATCGCCTACTGGGTTGATCACGTCCGCAACTCGGGCGGGGCAGAAGCGGTGGCACGCCACGCCAGGGATGCGGGAACTTATGCCGCATCGCTTTGCACCGGGGCGTGGATGACCGAAGGCAGCCTGGAAGATGCCATCGACGAAAACAAAAGCCGTTTGGACATGGCGGCGGAGCTGGGCGCGCCCGTCTTGGTCATGGTTGTCGGCGGGGCTTCGGCCACGGTGCGCGACATTTCGGCTGATCGTGCCAGAGTGGCCGAAGGGCTTGACGAGCTTAAGGACCATGCAGCCGCCGTCGGGGTCTCGATCGGGCTCGAACCGCTACATCCGATGTATGCGGCGTCACGCTCGGTCCTGAACAGCTATGCCCAGTGCCATGATCTGTTGGAGGAGATCGGCACCAGCGCGTCGCTTGTTCCTGACATCTATCATTGCTGGTGGGATCCGGAATTCATGAACGGTTTGCGCCGCACGGACCCTAGGCGAATCTCCACTTTCCATTTGTGCGACTGGCTCGCTGACACGCGCAACTTCCGGGATCGCGGCATGGTGGGCGATGGTGTGGCGGACATCGAGGGCGCGTTGGGCGTGCTAGCGGAGATTGGCTATCAGGGCAATTTTGAACTCGAAATCTTTTCCGAACTGGATTGGTGGAAGCGCGACCCCGAGGAGGTCGTTCGCATCGCCGCCGATCGTTGTCTGCCACTTCTGGCAGCACACAAGGGCAATTCGACTGACCGCTGACGAGCCAGCGGCTCGGTAACAGCGACTGGTTGAACAAATATATCTTGGGGACGGTCCTTGAAGAAACGTGTGACACTGGCTGACGTGGCGAAAGCTGCCGGAGTTTCCACTGCCACCGTTTCGCTTGGCCTTCGCGACAGCCCGCAGATCCCAGCGAGGACCAAACGCCGCGTCAAGGCCGCGGCGGCCAAATCCGGATACGTCTACAATCAATCTGCCGCCAACATGCGTGGGTCAAACCAGACACTGGTTGGCATGGTGATGTCGGGGTCATCGAACAGATTCAACGCTGAAGTCGTTGCCGAGTTCTCGCGTCATTGCGCCAGAAACGGACAGGTCATGCTTTACGGGGACGCTGACGAAGACATCGAGACGCAGACCAGGATTCTCGAGCGGATGGTCGAAAACAACGTGACCAACGTGTTCGTCTGTGCAGCCGAAGGCAGTGCCGCGACAGACTTCGGCATCGCGATGGATCACGGTGTCAGGCTGATTCAGATCCTCCGAAACGTGACCGATCTTCATGCCTCGTACATCGGATATGACAACTCGGCCGCATTGGAGCAGCTGACTGTCCAGCTGATTCGTGACGGCCACGAGCGAATTGCGTTTGTTGGGGGACAGCCCACGTCCTCTTCGAGGGAAGAGCGCCGCTTTGGATTCATGCAAGCGCTGCGAAAGTCGGGCATTGAAATGGACCCCGCCATTCAGTTGAGTTCGCCCGTGACGCGCAAGGGCGGATTCGAAGCCATGGGCCAACTTCTCGCACTCGAGTCGCCCCCGACTGCAGTGGTTTGCTACAACGACATTGTCGCATTTGGCGCGATGTTGAGACTCCGTGCCGAAGGCCTGGAGGTCGGGCGGGATGTTGCGGTCACCGGTTTTGACGACCTGGAGGAATCCAGCTTGTGGTCGCCCGATCTGACGTCTGTCGCGTTGGACCAAGCCCGACTGGTTTCGCAGGCTTTTGGCGCCTTGGGCGAGGGATCTGTCGAAAAAGAAGGCGTGAACGTCGCGATCAAGCCAAGGATCATTCTGCGAAGATCAACCTTGGACTGGAGAAATCCACGTTAGGTCAAGTTCGGGTCTTGCCGTCACGGCGATTGATGGACCGCACTCCGTGAGACACTTCAGAAGGAGTTCCTGGCTGTATCTGCCTTCATCTCCCTGGTCGGACAGCGTGGAACTGAAAGACTGCCTTCAATGAGTCCAGCTCTCCTTGCGATCATGGGCGAAATTGTCCGCATAACCCCGCTTGCGGACGACATGCTTGCGCACGTGCGGATTGTTCTCCCGAAACGGGATTCCCCGGTTCTTCGCGTAGGAGACGGCTTCTTCCCGGCTCCCGAACTCCAGCCGAACCTGCTCCCGCGTGTCCGACGAACCCGTCCAGCCCATGAGCGGATCGACCGGTCTGGACGACTCGGCAACGAATTCCAGGATCCAGTTCTTGGACCTCGCCGTGCCGGATTGCATGGCGCTTGGTGTTGGCTGATATATCCGTGCAAGCATTTGCTGACCTCCGATTGCGCATGATGAATATTCATCCCGCTTGCATCTGACAAGGTGCTGAATTCGCCCTTCCCAGGCTGACCTACTCAATTCCTGAATCGATGGATGCGCAAGACGGACATTTTGCTGTCGCGAGACTCCGGATCCGTCGGTGCAGGTTCATTGCGTTCGAGAATCGGTGCGAATCCTCGCTGACACTGCACAATGATCAGAATGCTGCCTGGTCGATTGCCATTCCCGAAACGATCCTTGAACGATCGTTTTCTCGGCCCCGCCGCCCGCCACGATGTGGTCGATGAAAGCCGAAAATCGCGGGTCGCAACGGAACGGGACGCCCTCGCTCAGCAAGAACAGTGGCGAGTTTGCCGGCGACAAGTTTTGCCAACCCCGATCACCAGGCAGCGCCAGGCGGCGATTGAAGTCCCCCAGGATGACGAATTGTGTTCCTTCTGCGCGTCTTGCATCCGCCCAAGCCTTGAGGTGTTCGATTTGCTCGTACAGAGTCTTGCATGTCTTTTGCCTCTTGGCGTCTTGTTCCTCTCGGTTGCCCCAGCAACCGCTCGCGAGATGCACGGACAACATGCGCAGTTCCCAGTCGCCGACATCGATGGTGATGTCGGTGGCCCAACGTTGCCTGGCACTCTCTCCACCGAGCGCAGCGAGATCCTCGTTGCGGCGGTAGGCCAAGCCGCGCCGGATCGCGAAGCCCGTCGCGAGATGACCAAGCCGTGCCTCGGGACGATCCCAGCAGGCCCGACCCGGCCCCATGGAGGGCCGATCTGACACTTCGACGTGCCATTCCGACTTTGGGAACACCCGGTATGCCGCTTCGGCGTTCTCCACCTCCTGGAAGGCGACAACGTCGACATCCATCGATTCGATGCCTTGGGCTATCGCGTTGTAGTCGCTTGTGTATCGACCGACGCAACCCTCGTCGTCGGTGTCGTCAAGGTGCTCAAGGTTCCATGCCGCGATGTGGAGTTCGTCGGCGAAACTGGCAAACACCGAGACGGGCATCAACAGAAGTGCCAGTGCCACAGGCAGTGCCGTTTCGGTCACCGTGTTTCTGACGAGGCCAAAACCAAGACCAGCCATTTCAAGACTCCTGTATCGCAAGCAACCGTTGTCTTTCTGTCGCTGACAACATCGAGAGTGACGCACTCGTGCGGTCAACAGCCACAATCGAACCCTAATCCGGCATCACTGGCAACTGCGGCGGTCGCTTTCCATCGGGTATCCTCTGGCGACAGGGCTCGGGTAGGTCGCGAGCGTAGCATCCCGGCAGTTCTTTTTTCCACACTTGAGTTGCTGGAAGATAGCGACTTTGGTGCTCACGAAGCGTGGTCGACAATTGACGGCCTACTCTGCTCGCGCGGAAACGGATGTCAGAGTCTCTCTCGGATCATGGCCGAGAAGGATTTCCGTCGGTTTGTCTCTCTCGTTCCAGCCGCTCCTGCCTGTAGCCGTGGGCGGGGAACAGGGGCGGAAGATGCTCGTCGCCTTTGTCATCGAGCAGGCAGGCCTCGACCTGTTCTCGGGCGATCCCGAAATCTCCTTGCACGACGGCATCAACGATGAGGTCCCGGCGGTGTTGTTCGGCGGCGTGTGTCCCGGGGGCGGCAATGGACAGCCAGGAAGGTTCCGCGTGATCCGGCTGGACCGTGGCGTCGACGTGTGACGTTTCGGCCATATCGGCCTCGGCTTGCGCGGCAACCGCATCGGCGGTCCGGTGCTTTACCATCTCCAGCCGTCTCTCTTCGGCCGCTCGGGTTCTCGTGGGCAGCTCGGTTGCCACTTGAGCGTAGGTCGCGAGCGGGTCCGGATCGTTCTCGTACCGGGCGATCACGCTGGCAGCCGTGCGCGGCAGGCCTGCTTCGAAGAGGGCATCGACTGTCCGGCGGAGGACGCCGTCCATGGCCACGGGATCCGGTGGGGAGACGGAGGGGAGGCAGATCGAGATTGCCACGCGATAGATTCGGCGGGAGCTGCGGTTCGTGATCCTGCCGATCGCCTCATCGGGTTCCAGAACGAAGTCGGGAGGAATTTCGGTGTCGTCCGTCTGGTCGGTCACCCACTCGTTGAGGAGGTCGTGGCTGACCGAGACATAGGCGGGGATGACGGGTCTCAAGTGATTCATGAGACATTCGGCGATCAGGTCGCGGTGCGCACTCAGGCCGGGTTCGCGCTCGAAAGGGAAGTGGACTCGCTGTAGCGCGACGCTCCAGTCGATCCAGTGGCGCCGCTTGTCCGACATGTTCCGCTCGGCTATTTGCAGAACTTCTCCCTTGGTCGCGAGGGTGTCCGCGAGCCAGGTCTCCGTTGCATTGGCAGCTGCTGTCCCGACGGCTTCCTGTTTCCGAGAGGGCCACTTCGAATTCCTGAGCCGATCGTACCATTCAAGTCTCGCGGCTCGCCACAAGGTCATTTCCAGTTCGTCCCGAGTGGCCGACACGATCGGCACTGTCCGCCCGGCCAGTTCGTAGAGTGCTGAGACGAACCGACGTGCTACACCGTCGGTGAGTATGCCGTGGTCCCAGCCGAGCGCAAATGGGTCATTGAATTCGTTGAAAGTTGGTCTCCTTTAAGTGAGATTCGACATGGAAGGGATTCCAGTGAGTCCCCGGCGGGCCGGATTGGATACGGAAACTCTTTGGTTTCTTCAAGATGGATTCGCAAGACTCCAGCGAGGGGGCGCTCAGGCATCAAGAGTTCAACCGACCATCCAAACCTTTGAGTCGTTTCGAGCTTTCATTTCACGGCGAGTGCGATTTTGGGGGTCGTTGCCGTATCGCATGTTGCGATAGTCCTGCGTCGCCAATACAAACCGAGCAAGTGGCGCAGCACCGTCAATTGCAAGCATGGGCGAAGGCCATTTCGAGCCAGATGAGTTTCCCGATATGGCCGAACACGACCTCCGATGGAATCTTGAGCGGATGGAACTTTTGGAAAGTGGAACTCCTGTTCAATCGACAGACCGGTGCGCCAGAATGGATTAGCCATGACGAGGAGCGAGGTCAGCATGGACCTGTACACATTGAAGATAGACCGGCTGTTGCTTGCACCGCGTCTCGCGGTTTGGCGGTGCTGGACTGAGGTGGATCTGTTCCGCCAGTGGTTTTGCCCATCGCCCTGGACAATTCCCGAAGCCGATTTTGATCTGCGTCCTGGTGGGAGAATGAACTGTGTCATGGCCGGGCCGCAAGGTGAACGCATCGACAATGTCGGCATCTGGCTGGAGGTCATTCGGCCGTCCCGTCTGGTCTTCACCGATTCGTTCTCGGAGGATTACATGCCGCGTCCCGACGCCTTCATGACGGGGTTCGTTCAACTCGAGGACAACGCTGACGGCACGACCCAAATGACATGGGGGGCACGCCACGCCACGGAGACGGCGATGCAGCAACACGTCGAAATGGGGTTCGAACCCGGGTGGAACGCTGCCGCGAACCAACTGGAATCCCTTGCGCAGAAGATTGCGTGAATTTGCAGCCCTCAACGCGAGCGGAAAACCGATGCCCGATGACATCATGAGCAACGAACCCGTCGAACGGTCGAGGCTTGAGGGTGGCCAGAGGATCGTCATGCATACTAGCTTCACCGCTGCCGGCGACCAGCCGACGGCCATTAGTGAACTGGTTGACGGGGTTGAAAGCGGAGAACGCAGCCAGGTTCTGCTGGGTGCCACCGGTACCGGCAAGACATTCACGATGGCCAAGGTGATCGAGTCAACCCAGCGACCTGCATTGATTCTCGCCCCCAACAAGACATTGGCCGCTCAACTGTACGGCGAGTTCTCGTCGTTCTTTCCTGACAATGCCGTCGAGTATTTCGTCAGCTACTACGACTACTACCAACCGGAAGCGTATGTTCCGCGAACCGACACCTATATCGAAAAGGAATCGCAGATCAACGACAGGATCGATCGCTTGCGTCACTCGGCGACCCGATCACTGCTCGAACGCGATGACGTCATCATCATTGCATCCGTCAGTTGCATCTACGGTATCGGTGCGCTTCAGACATACGGGGCAATGGTTCAGGATCTTGCGGTCGGAAAGACATACGTCATCCAGGAAATTCTGCATGCACTCGTCGCCCAGCAATACCGACGCAATGACACGGCATTCCAGAGGGGAACGTTCAGGGTCCGGGGCGATTCGCTTGAAGTCTGGCCAGCGCATCTCGAGGACAGGGCTTGGCGATTGTCGTTTTTTGGCGATGAACTCGAGAAGATCACCGAATTCGACACCTTGACCGGATCCCGCACGGACGCCCTGGAGCAAATCCGAATTTACGCAAATTCCCACTATGTCACGCCAAGGCCGACCCTGCAGCAGGCAATCAAGGGCATCAAGGTTGAACTCGCCGAACGCTTGGAGCAGCTCGAATCGGAGAGACGGTTGCTCGAGGCCCAGCGACTGCAGCAACGGACGAACTTCGATCTGGAGATGATCGAAACCACGGGGAGTTGCTCTGGAATCGAGAACTATTCAAGGTATCTGACCGGTCGGGCGCCGGGTGAGCCGCCGCCGACGCTGTTCGAGTACATCCCTGACAACGCCCTCGTCTTTGTCGACGAAAGCCATGTTTGCGTGCCGCAACTCAATGGCATGTACAGGGGAGACTTCCGCAGGAAGTCCACGCTTGCCGAGCACGGATTTCGTCTGCCGAGCTGCGTCGACAACCGGCCGCTGAAATTCGACGAGTGGGATGCCATGCGCCCCGGAACCGTCTTCGTCTCCGCAACGCCTGGTGCATGGGAACTGGAACAGACCGAGGGCGTCTTTGCCGAACAGGTCATCAGGCCAACCGGGTTGATCGATCCGGAAGTCATCATCCGACCAGTCGAATCCCAGGTTGACGATCTGTTGGCGGAGGTTCGCGAGGTCGCAAAGCGTGGCGCGCGAACGCTTGTAACCACCTTGACGAAACGCATGGCCGAGGACCTGACCGAGTACCTCTACGAACAGGGTGTTCGAGTTCGCTACATGCACTCCGATATCGACACGCTCGAGCGGGTCGAGATCCTGCGGGACCTTCGGCTCGGCGCTTTCGATGTCCTCGTGGGCATCAATCTGCTGCGTGAAGGCCTCGATATCCCCGAATGCGAACTGGTTGCCATTCTCGATGCAGACAAGGAGGGGTTTCTTCGCTCCGAGGTCTCTCTGATTCAGACGATTGGGCGGGCCGCCAGGAATGCCGACGGTCGGGTGATCATGTACGCCGACAAGATGACCGGTTCCATGGAGCGCGCCATCGAGGAGACGGAACGTCGACGCAACAAACAGCGCGACTACAACGCTCTGAACGGAATCACACCGAAAACCATCCGCAGGAATGTTGACGATGCGCTGGCAGGCCTGTTCGACTACGACACCGACCAGGTCCGGATCACGGCATCCATCGAGGCCCCGATCATCGGTGCGAATCTGGAGGCGCATCTCGAGGGCTTGCGGCAAGAGATGCTGAAGAAGGCGGAAAATCTCGAGTTCGAAGAGGCAGCGCGAATTCGTGACGAGATCAAGCGCCTCGAGACCACCGACATGATGATCTCCGACGATCCATTCGCACGGCAATCGGCGATCGATGCAGAGGTGAGGGCGTCCAAATGAGTGAATCGCTGGACAGTATGGACAGACTCAACAGACCCGAATCGAGGTTGAACAGGGCGAAGGTCAGACTTCTTGCCAGTCTCCGCCAGCCTCGTGCGAACGAATGGCCGCAAAAATGAACCGAACGCCATCAACCCCGTCGCCGACTTCTGGCATTCCGAGCCAATCGCTTGGCAGATTTCGGCAATCGCGCCGTGCCGCGACCGCGAGCGCGAACTCCGTGTAGAGATTCGCCCAGGCTTCGATCAGCCCTTCGGGAAACCCGCGCGCGGTCCGGACAAGCCGTTCTGTCGCTGCCGACACGCCGTGACCATGTCCCCTGCGGATGATCCTGTCGGGCTCCCCGAAACGGTTGAACTTGAGGACTTCGCAATTCTCCATGTCCCATTCGAGCCCAGCCTCCGTGCCGAACACCCGTATCCTCAACCCTCCGCGATTACCGGGTGCGAGGCGGGTCGCCATGAGGGTGCCGGGGACCGAATCAGCGTGGCGGGTTGTCATGAAGACCGTGTCTTCCAGCGCTTTCGGGGCACCGCAGACATGAAACTCGGCTCTGACGTGGGACAGGGGCAGGCCAGAGACAAAACTGGCGAGATGCGCAGCATGGGTGCCGATGTCGCCCGTGGAACCGGAGGGTCCCGCAAGCTCCGGATCCAGCCGCCACTTGACATGCGGCTGATCGTCAAACCCATCGGGCACCATCCAGTCCTGCATGAATTCGGCATGAATCTGCTGAATGCGGCCGAGACCGCCGGAGCGGACAATCTCTCGAGCCTGCCTGATCATGGGATAGCATGACATCACGTAGCAGACACCGAAAACGCAACCGGAAGATTTCGCGATTTCGGCAAGGTCCTCTGCCTGCACGATCGAATTGGTGAGCGGTTTCTCGCACAGGACATCGATTCCTGCCTCAAGGAATGTCCGTGCCGCTTCGTGGTGGAGATGGTTGGGAGTCGTGATCATGACAGCATCGACGCCATCGTCTCGTTTCGTTTCGGCGGTCGCCATCTGTTCAAAGGAGACATACGATCGCTCGGGATCGAGGTAGGCCTGCTTGCCGCGAACGGATGCCTGCTCGGGATCCGACGAAAGAGCACCGGCCACGATTTCCCACCGATCGGTGAGCCGTGCCGCCATCGCCTGAGTTGCGGAGATCCGTCCGCCGCCCACGATCCCGAGCCGCAGCCGGCGCGAGAGTCGCGGAAAGGGTCCGTCGAAATCCAGGTCGATGGGAAGCAGTCTTTCGCTCATGAGGAGTCCTCAACTCGGTGGCGTCGCGCCTTCAGGCAGCATTTCGACTGCCATGAAGATCGACGGTGTGATCGTTTCATACTGATGCCATGGGTAGTTGCCGTGCTCATCGTACATCGGTCGGTGTGTCGCTCCCGGCGCCATCGGTTCTTCGAGATACAGGGTCGAGAGGTCGTTTTCGCGGCACTGCTGCATCTTGCCGAATCCGACAAGCTGGGTGTGAACCTCCCGAAACCCGGGAACGGGACAGAACGGGTGTTCGCGGTGCAAGCCGACATTGAGCGGGACGGAACCGGAGTGGTACAGCGTCAGTCCGATGCGACCGACCCAGGTCTTCGGTGACATGTAGTGAGCGACCCCACGCAGTCGTTCCTCTTTTCTCACATCATATGCAGACGGCCATCTGTCCCGGACTCTTCGGAAAAGTTCCTGATCGGGGTGCGCATCGAGCCTCTCCACGACGACCGCACGGACAATGTCATGAATCGAGGTGTTAACCATGATTGCCGACTGGAGTTCTCCGAGTGTCTGGTCTCGGACCCGAATGGGAGCCTCGGACAGATTCAGAACGACCGCACTGCCAGTCAGTTCGAGTTTGCCTTCGCCCTCGACGAAGCGAACGGAAAAGAACGGCTCTGCCAGATCGAGAGGTTGGATTGACATGAAGACGTGGCACCTTGCCTGAATTTTCCGTGCCCAAGCATACCGTACCGGCTTGTGCGATGCCACCGACGGTACCGGACCCGCCTGCCTCATTTGACCGAACGCCATGTTGATCGGGCCCATCGACCCACGCTTGGAGCGGTTGGATCAAGTCACTGTTAGACGCGCTTGTTCCAGATCGCTACCTCGGCAGTTAGGTCATACAGAGCCTGCTGCAGAAACGACCGACATGGCCGACAGAAACAGCATCAATTTGTCATCCCAAAACAGCGGGTTACGGATATTTCGCCAGATCGCGACGGTGTCTCCCTGCTGACATCAGAGGCCGAACTCGGTAAACTGGCGTTAGGCACGCAATGGCGACCAAAGCGTCGTTGAACCGCCCAGTGGGGATGGAAACAGACGCGATGAAAGTTCGATAGGGTTTGGTACATGCAAAACGTTGAAGCCGTTGGTCAGACGGTTGTCCATCCAGTCCAGGGACGGTTCATCGCCGAGATCTAAATTCCTGACGGCGGGTCTCCGGCGCATGCCGATCCCGATACTGATCGTGTCAGCATGCTGACGTGATCCTGGATCGCAAGGCGGGTTCCGAAATGGCCGTCTGCAGCTCAAGTCAGCCCAATCACGTGAAACGGAAAAGTGTTCACCTTCCGAAGAGGCTCAATTGCCAATCAATATGTCTCGGATCGCTTTGCGAGTTTATCGGGTGGATTGGCGGCCGCAGGGACAGCAATGGCATTCGCCTTGTTGTCGCGCTCGACAGAAACGCGTGAGTGGCCCAGTCGCGGGTGCAGTTTGCGGGCCAGAAGCCACGAGCAAAGCAAGCCCAATCCGCCGACCGAGAACACCCCCGAGAGGGGTACGGCGAGAAGGACGAGCCAGGCAGCGCCCGGTGTCACGATTCCCGAAATGTCGCGGTAGCTCGAATAGATTGCAGACATTTCCGTGCGTTCGGACGGTTTGACTGCAAGGAGAAACGGCAGGCCTGCGGAGACGTCCAGTATGATCATGAAGATCGATCCTGCCATGAGCAGAGCGATTGCGATTTCAGGCGTGCCGCCCGGCATTCCGGCGAGGAAGAACAGCAGGCCAGACATCAGGAATCCCGTTCTGATGACCGTTCGCACCGAACTGCGCTGCATGAAGCGGAGCACCACGGGGGTCAAGAACAAGGCAGCATTGGACATCGACAGAGCGATGCCGCCAAGCTGACTGCCAAGTCCGTTCTGAACGGCGTAGATGGGCAGGTAGACCACATAGACCCACCACCCGCAGGATCGAATGACGGCGAAAATCCAGCCCGTTACCAGTCGAGGTTGGGCAAAAAATCTCCCGAAGTAGGCAAACGGATTGGCAGGAGGCCTTCGGCTCTTGGTGATGAGCTTGCCGTTTCCCAAACGCATGACGAGAAAGACGACAAGCATGGCGCTTGCCGCAGCGGCTGCGATCAGAAACGGCGCAGGGCGCCAAAGCCCGTAGAGAAACGTGCCAAGAGCAGGACCAATCGTCCACCCGAGCGCGCTGTAGAACAACCGCGATGTTTCGAACTGTCCCAGTTCGATCTTGGCAATGAAGTCGAGGACATAGGCGTTGAAGCACACGAAGGTCGTCACGACCGCGAAAGTCGTGAGCGCCAGTCCTGCGATCACCGCGCCGGGTGTTTCCAGGGTCGTCACAGCTGCCCCGCCGGCGAACATCAGCGTGCCGACAACGTAGACCCACCGCCTCGGGACGAACCGGATCAGGTAAGGCACGAGCAGGCCGATCACGAGGGAAATCGCGCCGATGATGAAGTAGGCTTCCGACACGACGCGGGCGTCGCTCAGCGCGTTGTACATCGCGACAGGAAAGACCGAGATCAGAATGCCCCTGGCAATCGCTTCCGTGCCCGCCAGAATGGCGAATCCACGGACACTCGGCGCTGGCGCGTGACGAAGCCATTCGGGTATTCGGCGTTCGTGCATGAGGATTGCCCACGTTGCTGAAAACCAAGCAATCCTGATTCGTCGGCATTTCTATTCCACTTGCGACGCGATGTCGTTTTCCGTTCATCGCTCAGGTCGAGTGGAAGGATGTTTCCGGGTTTTTGTGAAGATTCCTGCACACTTGACCACCTTTCCTGCGGCACTTGACCGGTTGTTCACACTTAATCCACAGGTTTTCCCTGACTTCTCCACAATTCGAAGCTGTACTCAGACCGACACGAAGAGATTGGCTTGGCAGGTGTGTGCTCTACCTCGCAGCATGGCGGGAGGTGTCGATTTCCCTCTATTGTCGGCGGTCAATTGAAGGCGCGGGATACTGGCGATTTGCTGCGCGCTCGCATGGATGACGCGCCTTGGCGAAATCAGACTGTCGTGGCTTGACCGGATTCAGCCGAATACCGACTTGAATCGATCGACACACAACCGGAAACCGGCTTCGAAATCGCCATTCCCAGGGTGATAGACACTCTCCAAACTGACAACGCCGTCGTAACCGTCGGTTCGAAGCGCATCAGCGATCGACTCGTACTCGTTTGCAAGCTGGCCCTCGCCCAATCGCCGGACCTCGAGAGTCGCTCGCGGCGTGTCCACGTGGACATCCTTGATGTGCACGTGGCCGAGATAACCGTCTCGCAAGACATCATATCCGTCAGGCCAGGCACGTTCATGGCACCAGCAGGCATTTGCAGGATCCCACAGGACCTTGAGCACGTCGCCGGCATCAAGATCGTCGATCAGTCTTCGCGCGGTGAAAGCCGAATTGATCATCGTCCCGTTGCCGGTTTCGACAACCAGCGTCGTGGATGCCTGTCTTGCCAGTTCGCAGGCCGGAGCGATCAGCGACAGCGTCCTGTCCCACGCCCCGCGAGCGACATTCCAGGTCTCAGCACCGTTTCGGCCCCACAAGATCTGTTCCTTGCGGTTGGTCAGGATCCGAACAAGCGGACAACCGAGAAGGTGCGCTGCATCGATCACTCGCTTCAATGCATCCATGTGCTTTGCATGGTCGGCATCTCCGGGGGTGTTGTCTGTCGTCAGCCCCGCAAAGACATGGCGTGACAGGCAACAGACCGGCTTGCCCCGGTCACGCAAGAGGCGGTCGATTTCGGTGATTTCCGCACGTGAGTGATCGCCGATTTCGGCGTCGCCGACGAACTGAAGCTCTGCATGTTCGATCCCGAACTCGTCCATGACATCGATTGCATGCAGAAGGTCGCGGCTGATTCCGTCACAGATGACACCGAGTTTCATGAGCGTTGCCTCCTGTGCAACTCGGCACCGACGATTTCCTCGATGACCTTGGTGCAGGCCCAATTGTCGCCATCGGGAAATCTGCTCTTGCCGGCATGAAAGATCTGCATGGCGGTTGCAGCCATGTGCATCGGAACCTGAAGCTCTTCGGCGAGATCAAGCGAAATGGTGAGATCCTTGTGCATCGTGCCGATCCCGCTGCCGGTGTTTTCGAACTTGCGATCGATGATCGCCTCGAGGGCTGTTTCAACGCAACTGCAACCTGCCCCAGAGGTGGAGAAGACACTCAGCAAAGCCTCGCCGTCAACACCCGCCTTGGCTGCGAGCACGGATGCCTCGAAGGTTGCGGAAAAGATCGACCCGATCAATGTCTGCAGGCACGCCTTGACGGTCTGGCCCATGCCGGGTTCTGTACCAACACGGTGAATGACCGACGAAACAGCTCGCATGTACGGTGCATACGCGTCGAGCGTCTCATCAGGAGCCGAAGCCATCATGGTCAGGCTCCCGGACTGTGCGCCGGCGTAACCGCCCGAGACAGGACAATCGATCAGCTGCACGCCCGAGTCCTCGATTGCCGCGCCGATTTCCCTGGCCTCTCTTGGCTTGATCGTTGCGGTGAGCACGACCGCGCTGCCTTGCGCCATGTGGGCGACCAAGCCGTCTTGGCCGCAGATTACCGCTTTCGCTTGGGCTCCGGTCATCACCATGACAAAGACGGCATCGGCATTGGTGCCGACCTCGCCGACGGACTGGGCTGGTATCCCGCCCACTTCGGAGAATGCCTCCATCCGCACCGGGTCGAGGTCAAACCCTGTGGTGCTGAATCCGTTCGCGACCAAGTTTCTCGCCAGACCGCTGCCCATGTCGCCCAACCCGATCACGCCTGCTCTTTTCATTCGATTTCCTTCCGTTGCCATTGGTACCGGCAGGTATTCCAATGCTTTGAAATCATCGCCGCCTTCGACGTCGAGGCTTCGCGATATTGCGGGTGTAACTGCACTCTGGGTAGTTGGAACAGCCAAGAAATCGACCAAACTTCCCCATCCTGGGTTCGAGCCAACCGTTGCATGTGGCACAGGCCTCGAATTCCTGGTTGCAATCGCGACATCGGATTCCACCATCGTCCCTTACGATGAATCCTTCCCCGCATTTCGTGCACGGCTGTCGAGAGTATTCGCACAGAGGCCAGTTCGAGCAGCCGTAGAATGCTCGCTTGGTTCGTGAATTCTCGCGGCGTTGGAGTTGCCCGGTTTTGCAGGTCGGACAGGCCAATGGGGCCTCGGGAAGTCTTCCGAAAACTTCGACATCGTATGCCTCGCCGATCAATTCTTGGACAAACGATGATGGAGACCCACCGTCAGCCAACAAGTACACCTGCCGTCGTGCACGGGTCATCGCGACGTACAACAGCCGTCGTTCTTCGGCATGTGGGAATGTCTCGGGTGCTGATAGCACCAACTCAAGCAAAGGATCGTCGACAATTTCGGACGGAAACCCGTATTTCCCCGAGCAAAGGCCGGGAACCACCACGTAATCTGCTTCGAGGCCTTTCGATCCATGAATGGTCATCGCGGATATCCGGACGTGGGGGTGCTGTCTGTCAACTCCCGTGAAGCCTCGCGGCAACGAGCGCCGATACCGGCCCAGGATCAGCACGGTCGATTGACCTTCATGTCCAACTGCGTGGTCCGCAATTCTCGCGATCGATTCTTCCAAAGCAGATCTGCGACCATCGTCGGACAGACCGACAAGAACAGCTGGTCCATTCGCCCGATGGATTGCTTGAACCGACTTTTTGATCTGTCCGGAGTTCTTGAGCACAAATGCCGTCGCGGGATCTGCGACTCGGTCCGCGCATCTGAACGTCGTCTCGAGGTCGATCCGTTCGAAGTCGCCAAAGCGACTTTCGAAGTTCGACATGATGGCGACATCGGACCCGCCAAATCGATAGATTGCCTGCCAGTCGTCTCCGACGGCGAGGAGTTGGTTTTCTGGAGACTGATCCAGCAAGGCCTTGAGCAAGCGGGCACGCCCCGGCGAAATGTCCTGAAACTCGTCAACGAGAACATAGCCGAAAGGATTTTGGAAACGACCGGACTCGACGTGATCTGCCGCCATGTTGATCATGTCGTGAAAGTCTACCTCTTTGGCATCAGACAGCGTTTTTTCGTACTGCTCGTTGATGGGTCGGAAGACCGACAGAAATGCGTCCGCCCTGGCGCGTTCCCCAAAGTCCTTCGCCCGTTCGCTGATGTCGCCAAACGACATTCGCGCACCCTTGAAGTGTTGCAAAAACGTGGCAACCAGCCGCACGAACGGGTCAGTTCGTTCCTGTTTCTCCAGTGACGAAAAGAACTGGCTCTTGGGGATGACGGAGAATGTCACGCCGTGCTTTTCGAGTTTCGCTCTCAGGTTTCTGATGAGGCAGTCTGACGCACGTTCATGACTGTACGTTTCGACGAGGATTGTTCCCTTTTCTCTGTGCAGTTCTCGTTTCCATTCGATGCCACTCAGATATTTTTCTCGATCGACAAAGGGTGCGGGATTCCCGTTGGCATCAATTCCGAAGTGTTCAATGTAAATCCCGGGCCCCGGCAAGTAGAAGTCAGGCTTGTACTGACGATGTTCCCGCGTGGCCGTATCGTGCTCATAGGGAGCTTCATATTCATACGGAACTCCGTGAATGTAGAGGAAGTTGGCTATCTCGCATTCCTCAAAACTCTTGACGGTATCGCCTTTGAGCGAACGAATGTCGTGATCTCGGATGTAGTCGTAATACTCGCCCCAATTCCTGAATTCATGCTCACTCCTGTATGGTGCAAATTGGTCCTGGAACCAGAGAAGGAATGGCTTTGACAGCTTGCCGTCCGCGATCAAACGTCGAACGATGGCCTTCAGCAGATCGAACAGCGCCCGGTCGCTCTCCGCGGACCTCGCCAAGGCCGGCTTTCGACCCTCGACATTCGCGATGATCGCAAGGCCGAGGCTGTGAAATGTCCGAACCGTGATTCCTTGCGCCGCCCGGTATTCGAGACGCTGGCGTATGCGAATCTCCATTTCACGCTGGGCGTCCCTTGCAAATGCAAGCAGCAGCAACTCTGACGGCTTCCGACTACCCCTTTCGACAAGCCAGGCTGCCTTGGCCACGATCACGGAAGTCTTGCCGCTGCCAGCGGCGGCGACTACGAGATTGCGGTCTCCATCTGTAACGACTGCTTTGCGCTGCTGCTCGCTCAGCGGGCGGCTTTCGATGCGGTCAAAGAGTTCACGATGGATCTCGAACTCGCTTGAGATGAATGCCTCGTTGGCCCGATCTCGAAATTCATGTGGTGCGTCCAAGAACAGCAGAATCGCTGCCAGAGTTCGAAAACTCGGGTCCATCGAGAGCGCGTCTGGCCAACGATTTGGAATTTGGTCGACTGCTGCCGACGCCGATCGTTCGAGATCAAGAATGGCACTTTGCGTCACGTAGCGGTTTGGTTTTCGCAACTGGTTCAGTTGGTTCTGGACTGCACTGAGCGCGTCAATTCGCAGTGCGATTGCCTCTTTCCACCAGTTTGCCCGCCTGATCTCAAGGACATCGAGAAAGTCATTTGCCTTCTCTGGCGCAATCGCCCGGATCAGTGCCGTTCCCTGTGTATGGCGAATTCGAACGTGAATTCCCTTTCGGTGGGCCTCCTTCGTCACTGTTTCAATATCTCGATGAGATATGGCGACGGTCTTGGAGGCAAGTGTCAGTTGCAAGGTGTCGTCGGTCACGGTGGCGACGCGCACATCGTTTCGGCGCAAGGTTCGCATCAGAAAGCCGATCAGGCTAGGTCTCGCCATCTCAAACACGTCAGGAGCGGGTTTATTCGGTTCGGACACGATCTCGCTCGTTTCCAATTGACTGCCACCCACCAAATCATGGCGTCTTTGCAACTGCAACATCGTGTCACGAGGATCGTTCGAATTCCATGAATTCAATCGAATGCGGCGTACCGCCCCAACCCCGGATGGTTCGTCCCCTCTGGAAGACGGTACTGTGGTGACGATTCTGACGTCAGTGGCACTGCGTCCGATGCCGGTCTTGTCTGGTTGAACGGACAGAGTGCCCCGTCAGGCGACACTCTGTCGCGCACTGCTGGACGATCCGGCTATTGAAAAACGATGTGTTCGGTAAACGACGATAGTCGTAATAGGCAAATGGTGATACATTAGATAATCAATAAGTGATATAATTAATAGACAAATGGTGAAAATTGTAATAGACAGTTCGTGGAGGAAAGAAAACGACGATATCGGACCAGCAGCGATTTGCACATCCGCTGACTCGCCCGACAACTGCAAACCAGCAAATGCTTGAAATCGAAGAATTCCTGCCACGACATCTCGTCACCGAACTCAATGATGCACTTGCTTCGGCTCGCGTTGTAAACCTCATTGGTCCTCGGCAGGCTGGCAAGACGACTCTTGTGCGTGAACTGTTCGGCCACGGCCATTTCGTGACTTTGGACGACTCGGCCGTCATGGCTGCAATGGACGCCGATCCCGAGGGTCAACTTTCCAGCCTCGTCGAAAACCTTGGCAATGCACCACTCATCATCGATGAGGCGCAGAGATCGAAGAAGCTGGGGTTGGCCGTCAAGAGGATGGTCGACACGAACCGCCGGAAGGGACAGTTCGTCCTGACAGGCTCCTCCAATGTCTTCACGACTGCGGATGTCGCAGACTCGCTTGCCGGGAGGATGCGAACGCTGAAGCTTTGGCCGCTGACCGTCGCGGAATTCAAGCGGGCGCCGGTCAACCGCTTGATCGATTGGGCGATGCAGGACTCTCCATCGCTTGCTCAGATAGGCGACCCTGAACCGCTGACCAGAAGCCAATACATCGAACTCATCATCGCCGGTGGTTTTCCGGCGATCCGAGAACTCCCGCTTCGCTCCCGTCAGCGCCAATATCGAGACTATGTCGACGCGGTCGTCGACCGCGATGTGGCCGACATCATGCCCGTTCGAAAGCCGGATTCTCTACGTGTCTTGGTCGACCAGATGGCGGCCCGAACCGCGCAGGAGACAAGCACCTCGAAGTTGTCGCGGCAGGCAGGACTACAGCGGGTCACCGTCGATCAGTATCTCGACATCATGATGCGCTTGTCCATGATCACGAGGCTCGGAGCCTGGACGTCCGGCGAAGGCAAGCGGGACGTCAAGCAACCCAAGTTTCACTTCGTTGACACCGGCATCGCCTGTGCGTTGCGTCGATTCACGAACGCGACTTTCGACATCGACAACAATCCGCGAGCCTTGGGCGGCTTGATGGAGAGTTTCGTTTTCAGTCAATTGAAGCAAACTCTGCCGCTGCAGGGCGTCGACTATCGGCTTTATCACTGGCGCAGCGCGGACCGCCGCGAAATCGACATCCTGATCGATGGTGACCACAAGCTGTTCAACATCGAGGTCATGTCGTCAGCAACGGTCGACACCAGTGACTTCAAGCACCTCAACTGGTTTGCGAAGGATGGGCCAGGTCACAACAGAAATTGCACCGGCGTGGTTTTTTACATGGGGCGTGAAAAGCTGACGTTTGGCGAGCGAAACTTCGCCCTTCCCGTCAGTGCGCTCTGGAGTGCCATCGAACTCTGAACCGTGCTTGAGGCTGCGGTTGCATGCAAAACCAGGTGATTCGGCACCTACGGGCTCCGATGCGGTTGCACCTTGTCATCGGACGGAACACAATTCGATGGACTTTGCCGCCAACAGTTCCAAGAATGGGTTCGGGACACAGAACGAGGACACCGGAATGGCCAATTGGGTGAAAGCATGCGCTTGCGATGACGTGGAAACCGAGGACTTGATTCGATTCGATCACGGTTCCCATTCTTACGCGATCTACCGCAGCCCCGATGACAATTTCTATTGCACCGATGGTTACTGTACCCACGAGAGGATCCATCTGGCTGACGGCCTCGTCATTGACAACATCATCGAATGTCCCGGACACAATGGGCTTTTCGACTACCGAACCGGTGAGGCCAAGCGCTCTCCGCCTTGCGTTGCCCTGAAGACTTACAAAACCGACATCCGCGATGGGTTTGTCTTCATTGACATCGAAGGTCGATGATGGGTGGAGCAGGACAGATGACGTGTTACATCGATCCGGGCGGGCGACAAAGCAGCGAGACTGCAGCGACGTCGATTCGCTGCACCCCTGAGTGGAAAGTTCGCGAATGAGAACGGACTTTGGGAATGGATGCTTCCAGGTGGTCCTGGCACGGAGCGCAAGTGCGATCGGGATTCCGTTTCAGGCCAAGCCAAGGATGCTTGAACACGCTTCCAGACATTGCACTGGGTCTGGAGCAACGACATCGGGGTCGTTTTCTTGAATCTCACGGCTTCAACAGTCGAAGATCTTGCCCCGGATCAAGCATCATTGAAGGCGGCCGGCAAGCTTCTGAAACCTGCAAAATGGCCTTTGCGAGAATCCGATGGCGACTACATCTGGGGCGAATGCCAAGGCTCGGGCGCAAACCCCTATCGTGTGATTTTTGATCTGCGTGATCATGGCTACAAGTGCACGTGCCCATCGCGCAAATTTCCCTGCAAGCACGCATTGGCGCTGGCCTTGATGTTTTCGGAGGCACCAAGCGATTACGCGCAAGGTCAGATGCCCGAGTGGGGCTCGGACTGGATCGGGCGGCGACGCAAGACATCTGCCGCAGCAACCAAGGACGAGAAAGACACGCCAAAACCGGCAAAAAGCCTTGCTGCCGCATTGGCCAAAGAGCCCGAAAAAAAAGAGATCGATCCCGCGAAAGCCGCGGCACTCGAGGCTGCCCGCAAGACGCGGGCCGAAGCGACGAGAGCGGCACAAATGGCCGGACTCTCGGAGCTCGAGGGCTGGATATTCGACAATCTGTCGCTTGGTTTGCCACAGGTACTGTCAAACCTGACCGAGCGCTGCCGAACGATATCGGCTCGTCTTTCCGATGCAAAGGCACCCTCCTTGTCCGGGCGTCTTGACGATATCCCCGAACGCGTGATGTCGGTGCCTCGGTCCGCCCAGGCGGATGTCCTGATCGAGGAACTCGGCAAACTGGTGCTGCTGTCCCGAGCGGCGCAAACAGTGCCGCAGCCCACCGGCGTTCAGCGCCTGATCTCGGCGGCAGAAAACCGCGAGAGCGTTCTGGAGGATGCAAGCGCACCCGTCCACAAGGCTGTTTGGCACGTCATCGCCTCCCATGCGCGCACGCGCAAGGACGGGCTGGTGTCGTATTCGACCTGGCTTCTGTCCTGCGAGGACAATCAGCGCTTTGCGCAACTGCTGGATTTCGTGCCCGCTTCGCTGGGCAAGCGCGGTGCGGGGTTTGCAGTCGGGGACATGTTCGAGGCCGAGGTTTGCTACTTTCCTTCAGCGTTTCCGATGAGGGCGATGATCAAGACGCGCGCGCCGACAACCCAAGACCCGCATTGGGGCACGCCGCCGGCCTCGGTATCGTCGCAGCTGGCCGAGGCCCTGCGTGCCGAACCCTGGATACAGGATATCCCCGTCTTGCTGGGAGAAGGCCGTCTGGGGTTGGCGAAGGACGGAGGGTCGTTCTGGGTGGGGCAATCGGGCGAGAAATTCCCGCTGCACCAGTCGGAGGTCAACCCTGTGGCCTTTGGTCTGCCTCTGCAGAACTCCGCGGCGGTCATGCGCCATGGGCGGGCATTGCTGCTGGTCTCTGAAACGACGATGGGGAGGCTCTTCTTTGACGAATAGCGCCTCGGAAACCCTTGCCGCCATTTCCGCAGCCCGCCTGGGATGGATGACCGGGCAGCCTGGGAATGTGAACACGGCGGAGATGAACCAGTTGGAGTCGACGGAAGCTCACCTGCGCCTGCTTGCGATGGATGCGCAATTCCGTTGCCTGACGGCGGCGCCTCCTGCGGGCCTTGATCTCACACATGTGGCCGATTTCATCGTGCCGGAGCAGATTTATCCCGAGGATGCGGCGCGAGAGCGGTTCAGAAGGACCTGGTCGGACATTCAGCAGGTTGGCAAGGTCCTTCTGTTGCGGTTGATGGATAGGCGCGGCTACATCGCTCATCCGTTTGATTTCATGCCCGAGTCCAATTGGGACGGTCTGCCCGACGCCTATGCGCCTCTGCTTGCCTGGCAACGCACCATTCGGGCGGGCCCAGACGTAACCGAATCCGACCCCTATGCCGGCTATTCCCGAAAGGAAGCGAGGAACAGCTATGGCGCATTGCGCGCTGACGATCCAGCCAAGGCGCAGGAATGGCTGGAGACGGAGCTCAAAAAAGGCAACGCGCAGAACCGACTGCGTCTGCTGCAGGATCTTTCCGATCGGTTCGATCGAAGTGACGTGGATTTCCTGGCCGAACTGCACGCCAGTGATCGATCAAGCAGGGTCAGGGGCTTGGTCATGCGCGTGCTGCGGCGACTTGGTGCCAACTGCGAGTTGCCCACGGATTTGAGCGCCCTCGACTACATCGAACGTGCCACCAAGGGATTGCTCAAGCGCAGAGCCTCGTTCAGCGCGCCCGCAAAGATGAACACGACGCGGGTCAATCTTCTGAGCGGTTTGATCTCGCAATTGGGCTTTGCCGATCTTGCAACCGAATTGTCCGTGTCGGAAACCGCGCTGATCGATGGGTGGGACTGGGACGGCAGCCATGCGACGATCTCAAGCAGTCTGCAGCGGTTGATCCTGGAGACAGGCTCCGATGCCGCATGCGCGCATCTTTTCGACCGATTTCCCGGCACTCTGCTTCGCTTGATGCATCCGAGCGCCGATGAAATGCAAAGACTCTCATCGACACTGCGCGACAAGGCAGTCGAGGCCACGATCGAGGCTGGCTGCAAGTCGTCCCACGTGTTCTGGAATGTGCCAGAAGCGTTTTGCAATTGGCGGATCGAGGGGTTGTCGGAGGCGCAAAGCAAGACCCTTTGGGCAAGGGCGGCTCGCCATCCCAGCTTGGCACCGCCAAAAGACGAAAAAGCCCCTGGCTTGGACGCTTTTGCGGCCGAGATCTTCTGCTTGGCCATGTGCTTGCAGCCCCGCGAGGCACAGTTGGCGCTCGACCATTTCATCACAAGATGCGCGCTTCATGGCGCCGATCCGATCCTCGCCCCGTTTCATTTCAACGTCGCACTTCCACCGGTTCAAACCGGTACGGAACAAGAAAGGATTTGACATGACCGAACAGATTCGCCTGCCCGCCGAAGACAGCTGGGCCCACGAGATCGCGGAGTTGAAAGGCGATGACGGTTCTCGCCCCGTGGGTTGGGCCATGACACCCAAATCGGTCGTGACCTATTTGCTGGGAGGAACGGCGCCGGACGGCACCGAGGTCAGCGCGAAATACATCGGCTCAAGACGACTGATGGAAACCGCCGTGGCGACCTTGGCAACCGATCGGGCCTTGCTGCTTCTCGGGGTGCCCGGCACGGCGAAGTCATGGGTGTCCGAGCATCTCTCCGCTGCCATCGCGGGTGACAGCACCATGGTGATCCAATGCACCGCCGGCACCGATGAGAACCAGCTCCGTTATGGCTGGAACTATGCACAGTTGCTGGCGCACGGCCCGTCCATGGACGCGCTGGTGCCGACACCCCTTTACCGCGCCATGGAAGAGGGCAAGCTCTGCCGTTTGGAAGAATTGACGCGAATGGGATCGGACGTCCAGGACACGCTGATCACCGTTCTCTCGGAGAAAATGCTGCCGGTGCCCGAGCTGAACACGTCCGTCTATGCCAAGCGCGGATTCAACGTGATTGCGACCGCCAACAATCGTGACAAGGGGGTCAACGACCTGTCTGCTGCACTGAAGCGGCGGTTCAACGTGGTGGTGCTGCCTTTGCCTGAAGACATGGAACAAGAGGTTCAGATCATCGTCAAGCGCGTCGGCGAGATGGGCGAAGGCCTCGACTTGCCCGTTCCGAAGAATCTCCATGACGAGGTGACCAAAGTGGTCACCATGTTCCGCGAACTTCGCGGTGGAGAGACATTGGACGGAAAGGCCAAGATCAAGACCTCCACGGGCACTCTGTCCACAGCTGAGGCCATTGCGGTGATGGTGGGCGGGCTCTCCCAATCGACCTGGTTCGGCAATGGTTCAGTGGCGGCAGAGGATCTGGCGCCTTCGGTCCTGGGTGCGATCGTGAAAGATCCGGTGCAAGACAAGATCGCGCTGGAGGAATACCTGGAAACCACGCTGAAGAAGCGCAGAGACTTTGCCGGATATTATGCCACGTTGAACGAGATGCTTTGATGGCGGAGATCGCGTATCTGGGCATTCGCCATCACGGGCCGGGTTCGGCCCGCCGTGTCCTGTCACGGCTGGAGGCCTTGCGTCCCGGCAAGGTTTTAATCGAAGGGCCCAGTGACCTGTCCGACCAGTTGTCCAAACTCGCACATGCCGAGATGGTGCCCCCCGTGGCGTTGCTCGCCTACGGCGAAAAGAAACCCGAGAGCGCGGTGTTCTGGCCCTTCGCGGAGTATTCGCCGGAATATCAGGCTGCCTTGTGGGCGCTCCGAAATGATACAGAACTGGCGTTCATCGACTTGCCCGTGTCTCAGCGTTTTGGAATTCCCGAAGACGAACAAGAGGACATTGAAGGCGAGCAAGTCGAAGAGGCCGTGCCGTCAGATCCGGTTCTGATCACGGAGCATGGTCGCGACCCGTTCGCGATCCTGGGCCAACTGGCTGGTTACGAGGATGGGGAGAGCTTCTGGAACGACTTCTTTGAAACCGGTGATGCGGAAGACGCGTTTGACGCAATGGACACGGTCATCGAAGCAATGCGCGATGAAGAGGAGTTGTCGCAATTTGCGGCCCGACGCGAGGCCCATATGCGGCTGGAGATCGCGAAGGCCTCGAGGGGGGCGAATACGCCGGTCGCAGTCATCTGCGGCGCTTGGCACGTGCCCGCGCTCAAGGCAAAACACGCCGCGAAGGCGGATCGAGAACTTCTCAAAGGCTTCAAGAAGGAAAAGATCAAGGCGTCCTGGGTGCCATGGACATCGCCGAGGCTGTCACGCGCTTCCGGTTACGGTGCCGGCGTGCGAGCGCCACGGTGGTACGAGCATTTGTGGCACGCTGAGTCGGTGGATGCGGCGGATGCGTCCTGGTCCGTTCAGATCGCGCGGTCGATGCGCGAGGCAGGGCATGTCGTTTCGACCGCATCATCCATCGAGGTTATACGGCTCGCCCGCAGCCTGGCGGCCTTGCGAGACCGTCCGCGCCCCGGATTCGAGGAGTTGCAAGAGGCATCCATCGCGTGTCTCAGCTTCGGTGAAACGCTGCCCTGGCGAGAGATCGAGGCGCAGTTGCTGCTGGGATCGGACGTGGGCCAGGTGCCGGCAGACCTGCCGCTTGCCCCCTTGCTCGAGGACCTCGCGAGGCAGCAGAAAAAGACCAAAATGAAACCCGAGGCGCTTGAGAGTGAGCTGTCGCTCGATTTGCGCACCCCCAACGGGCTGGCACGCTCCACCTTGCTGCACCGGTTGCAAGCGCTGGATGTGCCATGGGGACAGCAAACGGGTTCGGGTCGCTCGCGCGGGACGTTCCGCGAAAACTGGACGTTGCGTTGGGAGCCGGAATTCGCCGTCGAACTGGTGGAAAAGCTCGTCTACGGCACAACGATTGAAAGTGCCTGCGCGGCACTCCTCAGCGAACGGACGCGAGAGGAATCCGGGCTGGCCGCATTGGCGGACCTTACCTTCAAGGCGCTGACTGCACAGATGCCCAGTGCCGTGGATGTCGGCATTCAGCGAATGGGCGATGTCGCGGCGCTCACCGACGATTGCGGCGCGCTCTTGTCTGCGGTGCCTTCACTGGTCGAAACCATTCGTTACGGTCAGGCACGTGAAATCGACGCTGGTGCCTTGGTTGCCATTGTCACGCAGATGATCACCCAAAGCGCGATTTCCTTGCCAATTTCTGCGCGGGGCCTGGCACAGGACGAGGCGCAACGGTTCTTTGACATGCTTCCTGCAACCCAGCGGGCAATTGGCCTCGCGGATCTTGGTGAGGATGTCGAAGCGGCCTGGTCCGAGGCGTTGCAGGAGGTTGCATTGCAAGACGCCTCGACGCCGCTGGTCGCCGGTGTGGCCGCGCGCCTGTGCCATGAAAGCGCATACCTGGATGAAGCCGCAGTGGCGCGTCGCGTCATTCAGGCAATTTCGCCCGGCGTGCTGATTTCCGATGCGGCGGGGTTTTTCGAAGGGTTTTTCACCGGGGCAGGGCAACGCCTGATTCACGACGAAGCGCTGCGCAAGGTCGTCGATGGCTGGCTGCTTTCGCTTGATGAAGAAGATTATGTCGGCCATTTGCCGCTCTTGCGCCGGGTGTTTTCGGGGATGCACCGCAACGAACGGCACGAACTTCTGGAACGCCTGCTGGGGCGTGGCGCGGTGCAAGCGCAGTTCGAACTGGTCGAGAATGCCGACGAGATCTGGGCAGCGCATTTGAGCGTTCTGACCCGGATCTTGAACAAGGAACCAGCGGATGTCGAATGAGTCGGAACAGAGCGAACGCGGCGAACGCGCGCGGCGCTGGCAAATGGCGCTCGGAGCAGCGGATGACACGATGCCTTTGGATCAGCAGGACCTGCGCATTTCTTCGGCTCTCGATGCGCTGTACGGCGACGATGTCGGGAAAAAACGGGGTGCGGGACTGGGCAAGTCGGCTCCGCGGGTCAGCAAATGGCTGGGAGACATCCGCGAGTATTTTCCCACCCCTGTCGTGCAGGTGATCCAGAAGGATGCATTCGAGAAGCTTGGCCTGAAAGAGATGATGCTGCAGCCGGAGTTTCTGGAAGGCCTGGAGGCTGACGTGCACTTGGTCGCCGATTTGGTGTCGCTCCGCTCGGTCATGCCGGAAAAGACCATCGACACGGCGCGCCAGGTTGTGGCGAGGGTCGTCGATCAACTGATGGAACGGCTGGAACGCAAGACAGCGGAAGCTATTCGCGGGTCCGTTGACCGGTCGAGGCGCAGCTTCAACCCGCGTTTCAACGACATTGACTGGTTCCGCACCATCCAGGCCAATCTGCGACACTATCAGGAAGACCACAAAACCGTCGTGCCGGAAAAGCTGATCGGCTTTCAACGCAAGAAACGGCGAATGGTGGATCTCGACGAAGTGACGCTCTGCGTGGACCAGTCGGGTTCCATGGCAACCTCGGTGGTTTACAGCTCGATTTTTGCCGCTGTCATGGCTTCGCTGCCGGTCGTGAAAACCAGGCTTGTCTGTTTCGACACGTCCATCATCGATCTCACTGACGATCTGGCGGACCCGGTCAAGGTGCTGTTCGGCGTGCAACTCGGCGGCGGCACGGACATCAACAAGGCGGTGGCCTATTGTCAGGAACGGATCGAGGCCCCCACCAAGTCGCATCTGATCCTGATCACCGATCTGTGCGAAGGCGGAGACGAAGCCGCGCTCGTGGCGCGCATTGCCGAATTGAAAGGGGAGGGTGTCAATGTCATCACCCTCCTGGCTTTGTCAGATGAAGGTCGGCCGTACTTTGACAGGAAACTGGCGGAGAAATTCGCAACTTTGGGCGTGCCGGTGTTTGCCTGCACGCCGGACCAGTTCCCGGACCTGATGGCAACTGCATTGCGACGTGAAGATGTCCATGACTGGGCGGCAGAGACGGAGATCAAGGCAATTCGCCCCGGCGGCGCTGCAGCATCTGAGGCGGCCTGAACCGTTCGCGTCGTCAAGATGACGATTGCCCTTTCGAGTCATGGTTCGGCTCTTGGGCTGCAATGGCAAAACCGGCCATGCCATCGCTGCCAATTCCGATGAATTTGAACGCATTCCCGGCAACGCTCGAACACGGGCCCGGCGGAAGTCAAATGCGCTTCATCAACCGTGAGGCATCATTTGCCGGTCCTTTTCAACCAAATCGAATTGAGGACCACTGTGCTCGCAAATGCTCTCTCAATTGAACGCCTCGAATCGACCTGCGGCCACCGCCCGGAGCCTCTTCGTCATTCAGCGACGAATAGGTGTCAGTCCAGCCGAACGGCGGTGCCAGCGTTCTGATCTTCTGTCGAATACCCGGCGTAATCGAGGGCGTAGTCCGCGCCGACCGCGATGACGAAGACAGCGACAAAGGCAACGATCATGGTTCTCATGTCAAAATCCTCCCCGCATCCCCTCACTCGGCAGTTGCGGTCTTGCCTGCGTCGACTTCAGTCGACTGGCTCTCGGAACGAGCATCGACTTCCTTGACCCAGATACCGTGGTGCTCCTTCGCCCACTGGCGATCGACCTCGCCGGTCGACATGGCGTCAAACGCGCCCTGCATGCCAACGGAACCAAGGTAGATGTGGGCAAGAATCACCGCCATGAACACGAATGCGACGATCGAATGCCACAAATGGGCGTACTGCATCTCTTCGTGAGGGGCCAATTCTTCCGGCAAGACCCCGAAACCGAGGAGCTCTGGAAGGCCGGTTGCGTTCAGATGATGGAAAGTCGAGGCAAACAACGGCATCTCGAACGGGAACAGCAGCGACAGCCCCGACGCCGAAATCGACGCACCGAGAATGATCACTGTCCAGAAGATGATCTTCTGCCCTGCATTGAACTTCCTGGCAGGAGGATGAACACCCTTCGAAAACAGCCCACCGCCCTGGAGCATCCATTTGATGTCGTGGCGGTTTGGAAAGTTCTCGAGCACCCAGAACACGAACACGAGGACCAGTGCGATCATGAATGCCCAGGCGACATTGTTGTGAATCCACTTGCTCGCCAAGGCAATCGGCGCGAACGCGTCCTTGCCGATCAGCGGAATGATGACGGCCCTGCCGAACAGGGTCAGCAACCCCGTGAGGCCGAGAAGGATGAATGAACCGGCCAGCAGCCAGTGCCCAAAGCGTTCGATTGCCGAGAATCTGACGATCTTGACGCCGCTCAGGCCGCCATCGATCCTGATCTTGCCCCGCAAGGCATAGAACACGGCGAGGATGATAAGTGTCAGGATGAGCAGGTTGCCGCCGTATTCGCTGAGCGCGCCACGGCGCAGATCGAGCCAGCGCATGCCGCCGTCCTGGATGATGACTTCCGCAACCGGGCCGCCCGAAGAAACCGTGATTGACGTTTCACCGTAACGCAAGGCCCTGAATATCTCGGAGTTGGAAACCCCGCCAAGCGTGCCAAGCGGCGCCGTGATTTCCTTGGCAGCCTCGGGGTTGCCAAGCGCGCCGCGACGAAACTGGTCATCGACTTCCTGGCCCTTCTGCCGGGCAAGAATGTCCTCGAGCGTCTGTGCGCCTCCGGTGATCGAGCGATCGTTTGCTTCCTGCGCGAGCGCGCTGGTCGATCCGATCGCGAGACAGATCATGCAGGCGATCAAGGTCGAGACCGCGCCTTTCGTACGTGGGGTCATGGCTTTGCCTCCGACACGGATATGAATTGGCAATCTGTAAAGGCAGGACAGGGCGGCAAGGAATGACCACCCTGTCCTGATTTTGTCGGCGAGGCCGGGACCAGTTCCGATCCCGGCCGGCCAGAACGGCATCAGCCGCCCTTTTGTCCGTACGCTGTGCCCCAGCCCCAGGCACCCGAGCCGAACCCGCGCGCAACGACACGTTCACGATAGATGTCGGAAACGATGTCGCCGTCGCCGGCCAGCAGTGCCTTGGTCGCACACATTTCAGCGCAAAGCGGCAACTTGCCTTCTGCAATGCGGTTTCTTCCGTACTTGGAAAATTCCGACAGCGAGTGGGTCTCTTCAGGCCCACCTGCGCAGAAGGTGCACTTGTCCATTTTGCCGCGGCTGCCAAAGTTCCCGGCTTGCGGGAACTGTGGTGCGCCGAAGGGACAGGCATAGAAGCAGTAGCCGCATCCTATGCACAAGTCCTTGGAATGCAGGACGATGCCGTCGTCTGTCTGGTAGAAACAGTCGACAGGGCACACCGCCATGCATGGTGCGTCGGAACAATGCATGCAGGCAACCGAGATCGATCGCTCGCCGGGAGAGCCGTCACCGATGGTGACGACGCGGCGGCGGTTGATCCCCCACGGAACTTCGTGCTCGTTCTTGCACGCAGTCACGCAGGCGTTGCACTCAATGCAGCGTTCGGCGTCACAGAGAAATTTAGCTCGTGCCATTTCTCAAGCCTCCTTATGCGTTGTAGATCTTGCAGAGAGTCGACTTCGTCTCCTGCATCTGCGTGACGGAATCATATCCGTAGGTCTGCGCCGTGTTGGACGCTTCGCCAAGCACGTAAGGATCGGCGCCTTCGGGATACTTGTCCCTGAGGTCCACACCCTCGAGATGCCCGCCGAAGTGGAATGGCATGAATGCCACGCCCGCCCCGACACGCTCGGTGACCATGGCCATGACCTTGACCCGAGCGCCTTCCGGACCTTCGACCCAAACCTGCGATCCGTTCCGTACGCCGAGATCGTTCGCATCACGCGGATTGATTTCGACGAACATGTCCTGCTGAAGTTCAGCAAGCCACGGATTGGACCGCGATTCATCGCCACCGCCTTCATACTCGACCAGGCGACCGGACGTCAGGATCAATGGATAATCCTTGGAGAAGTCCTGTTTCTGGATCGACGCATAAAGAGTCGGCAAGCGATAGAACTTGCGGTCTTCGTAGGTCGGGTAGTCGGCAACCAGTTCCCGGTCGGGAGCATACAGAGGCTCACGATGCAACGGGATCGGATCCGGGAAGTTCCAGACCACGGCACGTGCCTTCGCGTTACCGAAAGGCGCGCATTCGTGACTGATGGCCACCCGCTGGATTCCGCCCGAGAGGTCGGTTTTCCAGTTGGTCTTCGGCCCAGCGACCGCATCGATCGCCGCACGTTCCGCATCCGTCAGTTCACCGTCCCAACCGAGGTCCATCAGCATCTGCATGGTGAACTCCGGATATCCGTCCTGGATGTCCGAACCCACCGAGTAGACGCCTTCGGCAAGAAGGTTGTCGCCGTCCCTCTCGACGCCGAACCGAGCCCTGAAGGTGAGGCCACCTTCCGATACCGGTTTTGACATGTCGTAGAGGTTCGGAGTTCCCGGGTGCCCCATTTCGGCCGTTCCCCAGCAAGGCCAGGGCATACCGTAGTAGTCCCCGTCGGCCGGGCCTCCGATCGCCTGAAGTGTCGTGCGATCGAAAGTGTGCTGGTTGGCCATGTGGAGCTTGATCCGTTCCGGGCTCTGGCCGGTGTAACCCACCGTCCACATGCCACGGTTGAACTCCCTCGTGATGCTCTCGACGTTCGGCGTTTCCGCATCTTCCATTTCGATGTTGCGGAAGAACCGATCAGACCATCCGAACTTGTTCGCGAACTTCGCCATGATGACATGGTCGGGCAAGCTCTCGAACAAGGGATCGACAACCTTGTCGCGCCATTGGAGCGACCGGTTCGATGCAGTGACCGAACCGCGGGTCTCGAACTGGGTGGATGCCGGGAGCAGGTAGACACCGTCCTGCTTGTCACTCAGAACAGCCGAGAACGTCGGATACGGGTCGATCACGACCAGCATGTCGAGTTTCTCCATGGCCGTCTTCATTTCCTTCAGACGGGTCTGGGAATTCGGGGCGTGGCCCCAGAATACCATGGCGCGAACCGCCGCAGGCTGATCGGTGTTGGCCGGATCCTCCAGCACACCGTCAATCCAGCGGCTGACGGGGATCCCCGAAAGGTTCATCAGCGCCTTTTCCTTGCCATCGGCTCCGGTCGTGGTCGCGAACTGACCCTTCAGCCAGTCGAGATCCTCTTCCCAGACGCGTGCCCAATGGGCCCACGCACCGCCTGACAGGCCGTAGTAGCCTGGCAGAGTGTGGCTCAGAACACCAAGGTCCGTCGCACCCTGGACGTTGTCATGACCGCGGAAGATGTTGGTTCCGCCGCCCGACGTGCCCATGTTGCCAAGTGCGAGTTGAAGCACGCAGTAGGCTCGGGTGTTGTTGTTCCCGTTGGTGTGCTGGGTTCCACCCATGCACCAGATCACCGTTCCTGGCCGGTTGTTGGCGAGCGTTCGCGCAACCCGACGCAGCTGGCTGCCTGGAACTCCGGTGACACGTTCGGTCTCCTCGGGCGTCCACTTGGCAACCTCGGCCTGGATCTGGTCCATTCCCCAAACGCGGGTCCGGATGAACTCCTTGTCCTCCCAGCCGTTGTCGAAGATGTGCCAGAGCAGTCCCCAGATCAGTCCGACATCCGAGCCCGGACGGAAACGAACGTATTCGTCCGCATGGGCAGCGGTCCGCGTGAAACGCGGGTCGCACACGATCAGCGGTGCGTTGTTCTGCTCCTTCGCGCGAAGGACGTGCAGAAGCGACACCGGGTGAGCCTCGGCAGGGTTGCCCCCGATGAGGAAGATTGCCCGCGAGTTGTGGATGTCGTTGTAGGAGTTGGTCATGGCGCCGTAGCCCCATGTGTTGGCAACACCTGCAACTGTCGTGGAGTGACAGATCCGAGCCTGGTGATCGACGTTGTTCGTTCCCCAGTAGGCAGCAAACTTGCGGAACAGGTAGGCCTGTTCGTTGTTGTGCTTTGCGGATCCGAGCCAGTACACCGAGTCGGGCCCGCTTTCCTCGCGGATCTTCATCATGCCATCACCGATCTCGTTGATGGCATCTTCCCACGACATCCGAACCCACTCTCCACCGACTCTTTTCATCGGATACTTGAGACGGCGTTCGCCGTGAGCATGTTCACGAACGGAAGCGCCCTTGGCACAGTGTGCCCCGAGGCTGAACGGGCTGTCCCAGCCCGGCTCCTGTCCGATCCAGACTCCGTTGTCGACTTCAGCGATGACCGAACATCCGACAGAGCAGTGCGTGCAGACCGATTTCACGGTCTCGACGGCACCCATGCCGGCTCCGGTCGCCGCTTGCGCGACGGTACCACCCGTTGCTCCGATCGCTGCGAGGCCGCCAATGGCCAGCCCCGAACTCCGAAGGAACGAACGGCGATCCACCGTTGTCTCACAGATGCTGGAAAGGAGTCCCGTCCGTTGGGGGCGTCTCGCTACCCCGTTGGTCTTTTTCCTTAACATTCCTGTTTCTCCTTGCTTCAGCCGGCCCCAGGCCGGCATTGCTTGGTTGGTTGATGTTCCCGACCCGGTGGGCGTCTCGCAACCGGTGGGCCGAAAACGTTGTGAAACCGTCCGATCAGAACCGGGCGGTCTCGAAGTAGGCACGGGTGTGTGCCGTGTCGCGCAGGCGGTCGCCTGCCGTGTCGTGGGTTTCCGCCACCGCTTCCTGACCGCTCACGGCAATGGCAACTGCCGCTGGAGCGGACACGGACGCGAGTTTCAGGAAATCCCGGCGGCTGGATTCAGTCGCCTGGTTTTCTTGACTCATGGCCGATCTCCTCTTGTTATGGTCGACACGCGGTGCCGACCGGTTGATGCAGGTCACCCTGCGGTCATTCGGAACGCTTCGCGCTCGATGTTCATGAACAGCCGGCCGGTTGTTCCGACCGGTGCGTAGAACACCGCATTTTTCGCGCGTTCCAAATCCGAAAAGAAGTGTTCAGCCCAGGCACCGATGTGCCGGTTGAAGAACTCTCCCTGTCGTTCGAGGCTGGACGGTCGCCCGAACCGGCCCGTGATGAGCACGGCCATGACCTCGCACAGCGATGCGATCTGGTCCTCGGGTTCGAAGACGTCCGGCGCCTTGGTTATCCTGAACTGCGGAAGCTGCTGACGCAGCGTTGCCAACGGCTTCTCGTTGAGAAATCCCGTCATGTAGTAACTGGCGTAAGGCAGGAGTTCGCCGCGGCCCAGCCCGATGAAGAGGGCATGGAACTCTCGCTCCACGGATCGTGCCGAGGTGGAACGAGCGATTCGGGCAAGAACGTTGATGGCCTTGCCAAGCTCGGTGTCGTCACCTTTCAGACCTGCGACCTTCTCAAGCAACTCGGCATCGGGCGGTCGCGCGAGCAGTGCCGCGAGAAAGTCGTAGAGTTCGGCGCGCATTCTGTCTTCGGGCGCGATGTCGAAGGCTGGCGCCTTGTCTTGGCCTTCAAAGTCCTCGTCGGAGGTGTTGCTCATGACATCCTCGGTCATGACGTGATCCTGAATCTCATTCGCCGCGGCGCCGTGACCACCGGGGCGGCCACAATGATCGGGGCGTCGACGGTATCGGGTTCCGCATCGTCGAAAGATGCGTCGGTGGCATCCACGCCACCATTCGCGAGGGTGTCGGCATGCGTGACTTCTGGCGCTGTCGACTCGGCTTCTGCCTGCGCAATTGCCGTGCCCTGGTCCTGTTCGCCGATTTCGGCGTCGTCGGTGTCGGGATTCTCGTCGCTCGCGGTCTCGGGGTCCGATGCATCTTTGCTGGTCGCCAATACATGCTGCAGCATGCCCTTGCCGACCTGGTAGGTCGTTTGCAGATTGTCGATGACGGTCGCCGCATCGGTGAAGTCTTCGCCGTAGTCGACCAGTTCGTCGAGGTTGGCCAGAATCGGGTTGGTCAGCCAGAGCTTCCTCAAGGCGCGCCTGCGGATCGATGCGGGAACCGCCTCCTTCATGAATGCCGAAAAGTCGTCGCCAGCCCTGAGACTGTCGGGGTCTGGAAGGTCGAGCTGCTGCAGGATCTCGGCTTCGCTCCGCTCGTCGAGGACCTGCTCGTTCGAACCGGTCTGTTCTTCGAGCGATGCCAGTTTGGCCTGTTCGGTCTCTTGGGCGGTCTCGGCCGCGACTGCCGCCTTGCGGCGGGTCCAGAAGTCGGATGTTACACGGGCGGTCAATGGATCGTCTCCCCATCACCCGCGGGTCGCGTTCCCCACATCACCTTTCGCGGCGCACGATAGACGTCGCTCGCCTGATGAATGCGCGCATCGCCAATGCCGTCCTGCTTGCGGTCGACTCGGATCCTGTCGCGCTGTCGCTTGTAGAAGCCTTCGTCCTTGTGGTGGAAATCGGAAAACTCCCGGATCCACGCGATGACCGCAGGCGGCATCGGGACCGGTTCGACGATTTCCTCGCCGCTGTCCATGTAGTCCTGCGCCTCGAACGGGGACGCGGTCACGAGGATCAATTCGAGGTCGTGGGCGTCACTGTTGATGCCGGACACGCTTTCGCGCATCACGACAAACAGAGATGGCGTGCGCGCCGAAAGTCCCTGCTTGTAGGCCTCGGTGTCCGAACGGTAGAGCTCGAGCGGCAAGGTGCCCGCATGATACTCGATCACGGAGCCCTCGCGACGGATTTCCCGCCAATGCGCATCTCCCGATCCGGGCAGGACTCCGACAACACGCCGGTTCCAGCTTGCCCAACGAGTGACACCCGGCGACACCCTGATGACGATGCCGATTGGCATCAATGCCGTGCGCTGCTGCAGCTGCGACAATTGGTCGGGTGAATCCAGATTTCCCTGGTGGCCATTTCTCATGCTTCAAATCTACCCAAAATCGCCAATTCGGGCAACCAAAGCAGGGGGCAGACCTGACGATTACCGACGTATCTTGTCGGTTATATGTCTGACGATGCGGCCGAAGGCTGCGCGAATTGCTGAACCTTCGAAGACCTCTTGTCATTTGGCATATGTAGTTCGATTTGATAAAGGCCATACAATATGTAGTTATCGGAATTTCTCAAGGATTGCTCGGGCGGGCGCGAGATCACCGACGCATGCGTGGCGTGTTCAAGTCGATGTCAGCGGCCTAAAACCAATCCGGGACCAATCGTCTGTCGCTTCGTGATCAGGTGCCGTGAATTTGCCCTCGGGGGACGTGCTGGTCGTTGCGCGCGATCAGGCGATTGAGTACGACTTCAGTCCTTTGATCATCGCTTCATCCTGCGTTCTCAAGCGGCCCCGCTTCCGTCGGACGGAGCCGCGTATTCGCGATAGGCACGTTGGATCGAAATCTGATCGGCGATGTACTTGGCATCATGCCAGACTCCCCAGATGAACGTCGAGCCGCGGCGCGATTGCCAGGGCAGGCCGAGGAAGTAGACCCCCGGTTCGCGCGAGACGCCCCGATGATGTATCGGTTTGCCATTGGCGTCGAACGTGTCGACCTGCAGCCAGCTGAAGTCCTGCCGGAAACCCGTTGCCCAGATGATCGAGTTGATGCCCGCAGCGGCGAGATCGAGTTCGCGGACCGGATTGGTCAGGCTATCGGGGTCGGGTAGCATTCTTCGCGCTTCCGGCTCCGGAGGAAAACCCAGGCCGTAGCGTTCGACATAGGCATCGGCGGCATCGAGCAATCGCAGGTAATAGGTGTCGCCGTAGATCAGGTTTTGCTCGAGGTCACCTGCGAATTCCAGCACGCCGTTCTCGTATCGGCTGGTCATGCCAAGCAAGGTGATGCCGTCGTGCGCGAGGCGACGGAAATCCATCGTGCGGCCGCCATAGGCGCCGCTGACCGCAATGGTGACATGCTCCTGACCCGGCTCCTCCGCCGGAACATCCCACTTGCCGAGCACCCCGAGCCACCAGCAGTAGTCGCGGCCCCGGTAGGTGCGTGGCGGTCTGTCGTGCGGGCCGACCGACAGGTAGACCTGTCGCCCCGCGCGGCAGAGTTCCTCGGCGATCTGGGCGCCGGACGATCCGGCGCCGACGATCAGCACCGCTCCTTCGGGCAGCTGGGCCGGACTGCGGTAGTGAAATGAATGAAGCTGGGTCTGCGGTGCGGTTTCGGGAACGACCGGCGGGATCGACGGGATCTGAAAGGCGCCGGTGGCCGCCACGATCCGCATGGATTCCAACGGGCCCTCCGTCGTTTCGATGGAAATCCGCTCGTGACCGTCGATGCGCGAGGCCTTGGTGACTTCAACGCCGGTCCGGATCGGCGCGTTGAACTTGCGGGCGTAGTCGCACATGTAGTCTGCAACCCGCTCCTTGGTCGGAAACTCGTCCGGGTCGCAATCGTCAAATTCGAGATTGGGGAAACGATCGTGCCATGCGGGGCCATTGGCAACGAGCGAATCCCAGCGCCCCGATCGCCATGCTTCTGCCACGCGGCCCTTTTCCAGTACAATGTGGGGCACGCCGTTCTTCGAGAGGTGCTCGCTCAGCGCGATGCCAGCCTGACCACCGCCGACGACCACTGTGTCCGTTGTTTCCACAGGCATCTGCTGATCTCCTCCATCCGGATTTTGCCGCAAGAATGGCGATAGATTCGAACGTATGATGCATGTTCAAGTTGACGGCAACACATCAGAACGGATCGGGCGTTCATGGCCCCATGCCAACATGAATCAGCGTGTTTCGTGTCGGCGTCGTAGCGCATCGGGTTCGGTAACCGCCACATGTCACGCGGCAATTCTCCGTTCTCTCATCCCGACGGCCCTTGGCGAGTCGTGAGTCGTGGTGTCGCTTTGCCCTTGTCTGGCGAAAGTGCAGGCGAGGGGGAAAGGTCACGACATGGTCTTTTGTCCACGGTTGACGTGAAGGAAACTCGAGTTCGATTGCGGCCAGTCCGGACCTATGAACTCACGAAGACTGTTCGGAAAAGAGGTCGTTGAGATTGATATCGTCCGATCCGAATTGACGTGACACCACACGCCAGAAAAAGTCCCACGTGTCGCGATCGACACCGTGGAAAGTGCTTTGCATCCCGTTTCGCATCCACCAATTGCTGGGATACCTGTCGGTTGCAAATCGAAACAACGGGCAGGACTGTTCCTGAACCTGGTCGATCAGGAAGGTGAGCAACGCCAGGCAGGCATGAACGCGGGAAAGATTCCGATCGCCGTGACCGAGATTGCACTCGAAATCGTAACCGATCTCTCTCATCACCTCGAATTCCCACCAAGGATCGAAATCCGGTCCGAAACGCTCTGCAAAATCGGGGCTCTTGAGCATCTCTATGATATCGCTTTCCAAACGCCACCGTGCTCGCGCGGCACGCATGACCCGATTCACCGAGGACTCGTCAATGTGCAGGTCGGTGACCCATGCAAAAGCCTTGCCGGTTCGACCCGGCAAGGTTTCGCGGCAGTCGAGAACATTGACCTGAATGGCGGAATCGTTGTCATCCAGCGGTACGTCGTTCTGCCATCGATAGTGCTCGCCGATTTCGCCTTTCTCGCCCTGCCGCGTCGTTTCGAGCGTGCGGACGCCGGGATCGTTCCCCATCCGCTTGAAAAGAAAACTGTTGGCGGCGGGGGGTTGACCGCTGACGCGCCGGTTTCCCGCGCGTGGAACCGCTGGAGCCGACGTCGTGTCGGGTTTACTCGAACCGAAAAACATGAAACCATCATGGTGCCTTCCGTGATCGCCTTGACGATCACGACTGCAAAATCGCCCCGAAACCATGCTTGCGGATGCGAAAATGCCAAAAAACCTTGTTCTGTGCGACTGCGAAGCAACACAGGGCGTCGATCGAGATCTCATCGAACGCCACTGCGATGTCGCCTGTTCGCGTGTTCACACCGCACTGTGCACCCGTGAAATCAACATTGCTGCCGAGCACATCGGCAAGGGGAACACGATCATTGCCTGCCAGCAGGAGACCGCGGTGTTCGATCAGCTCGCGGGCGAACTCGGAGTCGAGCCGGCCGAATATGTCGACATCAGGGACCGAGCCGGTTGGAGCGATGACAGTGCGTCGTCGGCGCCCAAGATGGCGGCAATCCTCGCCGACAGTTTGCTCGAAGGACCGCCCGTCAAGACCGTCGATGTTGTTTCCGACGGTCTCTGCCTGATCCTCGGTACGTCGGAGACTGTCTATCCGGCGGCCGTGCAACTGTGCGAAACGCTCGGGGTCACCGTGCTCGCGACCGATGACGACCAGATTCCGACCGACAGGAGATTCGAGGTCATTCGCGGCGACCTCGTTCAGGCAAGCGGCAGCATCGGACGCTTCAAGGTTCGGATCCGCAATTTGCAGCAACTGGAACCTGGCGGAAGAGGCGATTTCACCCTGGGCGAGCCCGCAGAGAGCGGCGAGTCGGAGTGCGACCTCATTCTCGATCTGAGCGGCGAGGCCCCGCTGTTTCCGGCCCACCACAAGCGGGACGGATACATCCGGGCGGATCCGGGGGATCCATTGGCGGTCCAGCGGGCCATCTTTGAGATTTCGCACCTGACCGGAACCTTCGAACAACCGCTCTACGTCAGATTCGACGAGCATCTCTGTGCCCATTCGAGGGCGGGACAACCGGCCTGCTCGCGGTGCCTGGATGTCTGCCCGACAGGCGCGATTTCGCCTGCAGGCGATCACGTTGCGATCGATCCGATGATCTGCGCAGGATGCGGCGCATGTTCCGCCGTCTGCCCGTCCGGTGCCGCATCGCACGAGCATCCGCCAGTCGGGTTCCTGTTCCGGCGACTTGAAACACTCGCGCGGGTTTACCGGGAAGCGGGAGGAACAGAACCCCGCCTGCTCGTGCATGACGAAGATCATGGTGCGGAGATGATCTCGCTTTGCGCGAGGCACGGACGGGGATTGCCGTCTTCGGTCATCCCGCTTGCGCTCGAATCGATCACCTCATTCGGTCACGCCGAAATCCTGGCAGCGCTCGCGACGGGTTTCGTGGCGGTCGACCTGCTGCTGTCTCCGCGCACGGAGCGGGCTGTTCTCGAACGCGAAACCGCAATCGCGCTTGCAATCATGGACCAACCGCGGGTTCGACTGCTCGACATTGCCGATCCGGAGGCGCTGGCAGAGGATCTGTTCGCCTTCGAGCCGGCGGCATCGACTGCCGCGACGGTCCACCCGATCGGCGGACGCCGCGAGGTCACCCGGCTTTCGGCAAAGGCGCTGAACCCGACGGCAGATGAACCGATCGAACTTCCCGACGGTGCTCCCTATGGCGCGATCATCGTTGACACGGATGCCTGCACGCTTTGCCTGTCCTGCGCGTCGCTGTGCCCGTCGGGGGCGATCGGTGACAACCCGGAACTCCCGCAACTCCGGTTCCAGGAAGATGCCTGCCTGCAATGCGGGTTGTGTGCAAACATCTGCCCGGAGAGCGCGATAACGCTTCAGCCTCGCCTGGACCTCTCCGATGCGGCCCTCGAGCACAGGGTGCTGAAGGAAGAGGAGCCGTACTCCTGCATCGAATGCGGCGCCCCGTTCGGTGTCAAGTCGACCGTCGAGAGGATAGTCGCGCAACTTGAAGGCAAGCACTCGATGTTTTCGGAATCGAATGCAGGCCGGCTGATTCGCATGTGCGACGACTGCCGCATCAAGGCGCAGTATCATTCCGAAGACAACCCGATGCAGATGGGCCAGCGTCCCGTTGTTCGAACGACTGCGGATTACCTGGGCGGCAAGCTCAACGGCAAGGGCCGGAAATGACGGCTGTCTCAGTGCCGTTGGGCGACCGAGTCACGATCGCTACTGCATGCGCACTGGCGCGCCGAGGTCGGCGGGCTTGACTCGACTGACATAGGCCAGGATCGCTTCCAGGTCCTCGATGGTGATCTCGACCGGGACGATGGGAGGCGGCCGGCTGATGTCGAACGGCGGCGTTATCCCTTCGACCTGGGTGAATGCCGGGTGGGGGTTCCTCGCGAAGAAGGATTGAAACCGCTCGAGCCAGAGTTCGTTGGCGCGCAAGGCACGAAACGACGGCGTCGAACCCAAGCCTGCCATGCGGTTCGATTCGTTGACCACGTGGCAACGACCGCAATGTTCCAGCGACAGTTGCTCGCCAAGCTCCGCGTTTCCGGGCAGCGCCTCGGATGCGGCCTCTTCAATCGCGATCTCGGGGAGGACAAATTGCTGGCCATCAGGCGGTTGAAAGGCGGCGATCGTCCGCCGTCCGGTCTCCGAGACGAGCCAGTCGACGAATGCCAGCACGTCACCGGACGTGTCATCCACGCGGGTGACGGCAACGTACTCGGCAGTTCCCGCCCCCGTGACGTGGCGAAACACGGGAGTCCGCTTCATTGCCGGCCTTAGATTGCCGCCGCTCTCGTCTTTGCCCGTGTCGATGATGAACCAGACATCGTCAGCCGACGGCGCCGAGACTTCGGCGAACGGATCGGAAACCGGAACGTGCATCACCTTGATGCCGGTCTTGAGGGCAAATCGCGGCAATAGGTGCTTGAAGAACCCCGCATCAGCCAGCGAGGGCGGCGCGAGAAGTCTGATAGTTCGATCCTGAGCCAATGCCGGGGATTGAGGAACGATGCACGCCAAGAGCAAGAAAAGCAGCAGCCCGACCGAACCGTGAATTCGGCCGAAAGCGAACAGGTATTTGAACTCAAGGTGTCTCAGAACGTGATCCCGGTCTGGCTTTCCGTTTTGGCGACGGTTGGCTGCCCAGATGATGTTTGACCATACGGGGAGAGTCGGCCACCCGTCAATATCGCCCGGAGGCAACGGGCTTCGTTTGTCTGACGGCTTCAATTGCGACAGGATTGTCGGCAGGTCAGCGTTCGGACGACCGGGACCGGCCATGCCGGGCGAATGGTTCCATTTTGGGCTGCGCCACGCAAGAATTCGTGAATGAAACGCGATCATGCGGCTGCCGCGTCTCGACTTTCGCGAGGTCGGCTGTATGTTGCCTCGGTCACGAAGAAAGTTGGCGAGGAGACCAATGAGCGAAGACTTCAACATGACGATGCGCAAGTACCTCAAACGGGTCGGCGTCACGTCACAGCAGGTCATCGAGGCCGCCATGCGAGATGCCGGTGCAGAAAAGACATCGGGCCGGGAGTACGCCGTGCGCGTCGTGCTCACGATTGATGACCTCGAACTCGAACACGTGGTGGACGGGAAGATCAGCGGTCCCGACTGACCATGGCCGTCGAACGAAAATCCGTCATCGATGCACTGTCGGGGGTCATCGACACTGCCGGCGGAAAGGACATCTGGAATCTCGGCCTCGTTCGCGCCCTGAGCGTCGAGGGCGGAACGGTTCGCTTCGTCCTTGAAGTCGATCCTGACCGGGCAGCCGAGCTCGAAGCGGTGCGAAAAGAAGCGGAGCGGGTGGTCAGCGAACTGCCCGGCGTCGAGAGCGTCTCGGCCGTGATGACGGCTCATTCCAGTCGTCCGCCGCCGCCGGATCTGCAGACAGGACGCGCGAGACGCCAAGAGGGCCCGGCCAAGATCGCCGGTGTCGACAGGATAGTCGCGGTTGCTTCCGGCAAGGGTGGCGTTGGCAAGTCGACGGTCGCGGCCAATCTCGCGGTTGCACTCGCCGTCGCAGGCCGACGGGTCGGGCTGCTCGATGCCGATGTCTACGGGCCGTCGCAGCCAAGAATGCTGGGCGTTTCGGGACGGCCCGCGTCGCCTGACGGCAAGATCATTCTGCCCTTGCGCAACCACGGCGTCACGCTGATGTCCATCGGACTGATGGTGCGCGAGGACGAGGCCGTCGTCTGGCGAGGCCCGATGCTGATGGGAGCGCTGCAGCAGATGCTGAGCCAGGTTCAGTGGGGGCAGCTCGACGTGCTGATCGTCGACCTTCCGCCGGGAACCGGTGACGTCCAGATGACCCTGACCCAGAAGGCAGAGGTCACCTGTGCGCTGGTGGTTTCCACGCCACAGGACGTTGCCCTGATCGACGCTCGCAAGGCGTTGAACATGTTCGAAAAAATGGAAACGCCGATTGGCGGTCTCATCGAGAACATGTCCACCCACGTCTGCTCCAAGTGCGGCCACGAAGAGCATGTCTTCGGCCATGGCGGAGTTCGGGACGAAGCCGACAGGCTGGGGCTGCCGCTGCTTGCAGAGATCCCGCTGCATCTGGATATCCGCCGCGCCTCGGACGGAGGGACGCCGGTTGTGATCGCCAGTCCGGAATCGGCTCATGCCCGCGCGTTTCGCGATCTCGCCGACGGTCTCATCAAGCGGGGTCTCGGGTGACGACTCCTGAACAGGGACCGGTTCTGCCACCGCTCCTGACTTCGGTGGCTGTCGCAGCAAACATCGAACCGTTCGAGAAAGCCGTGTCGTTGGCGTCGCTGGGATGCGATGCAGGGACAGTCGTTCACAGCCGTTCGATTGACCGGATGCGCACAGCGATCGTTTTTGCACCGGAGCTGTCGCTTGAAGACGCGATGGCGATGTGGTGTGCATGCGGTGTCGGGTTGAGCAACGCTCTCGGAGCGCTTGCACCTCCCGAAGTCGCGGTTCATCTGGAATGGGATGGTGGCATACGGGTCAACGGTGCATCGTGTGGCAGCCTGCGAGCGACTGCATCGACGAGGGACCCCGCGGTCATGCCGGATTGGCTCGTGATCGGGGTCGAGGTTCCCCTCATGCTGGCCGCCGAGGCCCCCGGAATCACTCCCGACCAAACGGCGCTGCATCTTGAAGGTTGCGGGGAAATCGACCCGGTCACATTGATCGAATCATGGTCGCGGCACACCTTGTCCTGGATCAACCGATGGTCCGACGACGGCAACGCCCCACTGCATGCGGAATGGCGATCCATGGCTCATGGAATGGGAGAGGCAGTCGCGCTGAGCTATGGTGGCGAAGAACTCTCGGGCACCTTCGTGGGGATCGATGAACGGTTTGGCATGCTGATCAGAATTGGCGGCGACACTCGGCTCCTGCCGCTTTCGGGACTCCTGGAATAGAGAGCGCGATCAAGTGAATCTTGCCCGGACAATCCGATTCGACGAAAGCGATGACAATGTCTTTCATCGCGCCGCCCAGCCCGGCGAGTGGGCAATCAGCGGCGGTTTCGAGTTTTCGAACTGGACCGAGGCCGACCTGACAGGGAAGTCCAAGCAGGCTTTTTCCAACGGTTGGCTTGGCCTTGACAGTTTCGGAAGAGCTTCGCTGGTTTCGGTCACGCGGATCGAACCGGCCGAATTCGACGAGCTCGTCGAGATTCTCGCCGGACACTTCGTCGACATCTACGGTGCGCCGTCGCGCGAGGCGGCACTGCCTGTCGCCCGCGACGAGTTGGAGCACATGAAGGAACTTTGCGACGACCAGGCGCCGAATGACGTTCTCGTCGTCTACCGGGAGTTGGGCGAGACCGGCGTTCGTGAGCAGTTCCGTTCGATGCGAGCGACGAGTGCCGATCTGATCCAGGTCGCTGTTCACGGCACAGATGAGTGACGGTCGCACAGTCATCCGGAGTGGACTTGTATTGGGGTTCCGGCGTGACCGGGAACCCGGTCACAAGCGGCAGGAACGACGCATCTTTTGCAGACTCGATGGGTTCATGTCCCGGGATCGAATGAACTCATGAGCCCGTGAGTGCTGACTGTGCCGAACCCGACGCGAAGGTGCGAGATTGCGATGTCCATCGGCACCGTCACTGCCGCCCTGAACGCATGAACGGTAGCTTCGGAACAGCTCCCGCGATCGAGGATATCGAGTCGATCGCAATGGAGGCGGTTGCGGCCTTGCCGGAAGCCTTCCGCGATCGCGCAAAGGACGTGGTGCTGAGGGTCGAGGACGCCCCGAGCGACGAGATGCTCGCCTCGCTTGGCATCGACGATCCGCTTGATTTGACTGGACTTTATGAAGGCACGCCACTGACCGACAAGTCGATTTCTGACCCGTATCCCCAGCCTGACACGGTCTGGCTCTTTCGGTACGCGATCCTGGATGAATGGATCTCGCGCGGCAACGTGACGCTATCCGACCTCGTGGCCCACATTGTCGTTCACGAACTGGCGCATCATTTCGGTTGGACCGACGAGGAGATCGCGACAATCGATCGATGGTGGGAGTGAGCCGCCGCCCCGTTCGCCGACCCGACCGTGACCCTGGGGCATTGGTGCCGAAGCACTTCCGAATTGATCATCCCCCAGCGCGGTGGCGCCGGAGGTGGATTGTCCAGCGAGTGTTCGACCAAGGTTTCTCTTGAACCTTCAGCGGCTTTCGGCAAGTTGCAATCCGAGCCTGCTGTCCGGAGGCAGGGTGGCTCTGGAACCGACGACTGCCCTTGCATCGGTGCCTGTCGCACCGTAGCGGTCGGCGTCAACCCGGGGTTGGGACAGGTGCGAGGGACCGCCATCAGATGACCACCGATTTGCAGAAGTCGGAAAGGCGCGGGTCAAGTGCTGCCAACCGTGGCGGAGCGCGGCGTTCGCGCCGGCGCACGCACGGGCAGGGTTCGGCACCGAGACCCACGGCACGGTTGGTCGATTACCGAAGGTTGCGACATCCGTACAAGCCAGCGGTGGTGTTTTCCGAAGACCGGGTCGAGGCAATTCATGAAGCCTCGCTGGGTGTTCTGGAGAACCTGGGGATGAAAATCCTTCTTCCTGAAGCCCGCGAGAGGTTGCGTGCTGCGGGAGCGCTCGTCGATGAAGACACCGAAATGGTCCGCATTGGCAGGGACATCGTCGACGAGGCGATCAGGACGGCACCGCGATCAGTCTCGGTTCGCGCTGGTTCGCGTCACCGCGATCTGGTGATCGAACCCGGCGCTTTCGCGATTCAGAGCGGTGCTGGTGCGCCAAACGTCACGGATCGCGTCCGCGGGCGCAGACCAGGGACTCTTCAGGATTTCATCGAACTGACGCGGCTCACCCAGGCATTCGATGTCCTGCACATGCTCAATCCGCTGGTCGAGCCGCAGGACGTCGCGCCCCACATCCGCCATTACGACGTCACGAGGGTCCAGCTCGAGTTGAGCGACAAGCTGCCTTTTGCTTTTTGTCGTGGAACGCAACAGGTCGAGGACTGTTTCGAGATGATCCGGTTGGCGCGGGGGGTGTCGGATGACGAGTTTCGTCGGCATCCCCACACCCATTCGATCGTCAACACCAACTCGCCGCGGCAACTCGACGTGCCCATGGCCTTGGGTTTGATCGACTTCGCGCGGTGGAAACAGCTCATGGTCATCACGCCATTCTGCCTGATGGGCGCGATGGCGCCGATCACGGTTGCGGGCGCATTGACCTTGAGCCACGCCGAGGCGCTCGCCGCGATTTCTCTCTCGCAGATCACGAACCCCGGTGCCCCGGTCTGTTACGGGGCCTTTGTCTCCAATGTCGACATGAAGTCGGGTGCGCCTGCGTTCGGAACGCCTGAACAGGTCAAGGCCAACCTCGGCGCCGGACAGCTGGCTCGACTGATCGGCCTGCCATGGCGCTGCTCGACCGGTTCGTCGGGCAACATCAACGACGCGCAGGCGGCCAACGAAACCCAGATGGGTGCCTGGGGCGCGTTTTTGGCAGGGGCAACGATCCTGATTCACGGTGCCGGCTGGATCGAAGGCGGGCTGACGATTTCCTTCGAGAAACTGATCACCGACCTGGAAGTGATGCAGACATTTGCCGAGCTCTGCACGGAAACGCCCGCCGACGATGCATCGATTGCCCTTGATGCATTGACCGAAGTCCAGCCGGGCGGACATTTTTTTGGCGCCTCGCACACGCTCGAACGCTACGAAACCGAATTCTACGAACCGTTGGTTGCCGACTGGTCGAACTTCGGAACCTGGACTGAGCGCGGCAGCAAGGACGCAAGTGTTCGGGCGACCGAAATCTGGCAACGGGTGCTTGGCGAGGCCCGGGCCCCTGGAGTGGATGAAGCCCGGCTTGCAGAGGCATTGGCCTTTGCCGAGAGGCGAAAAAGCGAAGGCGGCGCCTTGCCGCCCGGATGAGAGCATGCGGCGTGGGCTGACTGTTCCGCGCACAACGCGTGATCTGATGAGCGGAATCGTCGGACGTTGCCTGGAGGTGATGATGGAGGAACGAAAACCTTGAATCCGGTTGAACAGGGTTTCGGGCCGAGCGCGCGAGAGATCGAGGTCCAAGCGGGCGATGTCACCATGCGGGCAGTTCAGCAAGGCTTCGGGCCGGATATCCTGTGGATTCCGGGCGGTGATGCTGCAGCGGAATACTGGGTCGAACAGTTTCCCCATTTTGTCGGACGCTACCGCTGCACCTCCTACGACCCGCGCGGCGTGGGCGAAACGATGGCACCCAGCCCGCCATGGTCGATCGGTGACTTTGCCCGCGATTGCGCCGCCGTCATCGAAGAGGTCTGCACGCCACCGGTTGTTGTCATCGGACTGTCGATGGGCGCGTTGATTGCCCAGCAGTTGGCAGTGTCATTCCCGCATCTTCTGCGCTTGGCCGTGCCAATGGGGACGGCAGCACGAATCACCGGCTTCACGCGGGACTGGATGGATGCCGAGATCGAGTTCAGGCGGATGGGCCTGAGTATGCCCGCGCGCTTTGCGGCTTGTCACTATGCGGCCTTTGCCTACCCCGCCACGGCGCTTGGTGAACATGAAACCTGGGACAGGATTCGGGGTGCCTATGAGGTGAGGTTCGGCGAAAGGGATCCTGAAGCGCTCATCGCGCAATGGCAGGCCTGTCTCGATTTCGACTGTCGATCAGACTTGGCGGCTTGCACGGTGCCAATTCACGCGATCGCGTTTTCCGAAGACGTTCAAACCCCGCCGCAGATGGTGAAGGAGGTCGCCGACCTCGCTCCCAACGGAGTCTACCACGAGGTTCCGGGACTTGGTCATGTCTCATTTGCGCGGCATCGTCCCGATGTTGTCGCGAAGCTGTTGCATCAGATTCTCGAGAGCCACGAGGGCTGAACGACTGAGGACACGCGCCCGCTCCCGGTGCATGCTGGATCCGATACCCAATCCCGCCATCGACTCGTTGCACGTGACCGGCGGTCAGCCAACTGACCTGTGAACAGTTCGGTCGCGATTTCGCGAAACTGGCGGCTTCCGGGAAGACCGAACGGCGAAGTCCGGGGGCGCCAACCGCAAGATCTGCCAAGAATCGTGACGGAATCCGACATCGATGTCGGTAATCGGTCAGAAGATGGGCGCGTTCCTGAGTTTCTGGGGACACTTGCCAGGACTTGAACGGACGGGGAGACAGGGGTGATTCGGGACAGGGCTCAGCTGAGCGTGCTGTGTGCACTGGGAGCTTCTGTCGCGTTCTCGCTGAACGACGTCTCGATCAAGTGGCTGAGCGGGGATTATCCGCTGCACCAGTTGGTGTTGATGAGATCCTCGATCGCGCTCTGCGTCACGCTGTGCGTCCTCGTTCCTCTCGAAGGCGGATACGAACTGCTCAAGACACGGCGCCCCTTGCTGCACATCTTGCGAGGTCTGTGCGTCGTGATTGCGAATCTCGCGTTCTTTTCCGGGATCGCGGTCATTCCTCTCGCTGAAGCGACGGCGATCTTCTTTGTCGCGCCGTTGCTGATAACGGCGTTTTCGGCGGTGTTCCTGAAGGAACCCGTGGGGGTGCGGCGATGGCTGGCTCTGTCGATCGGCTTTGTCGGCGTCATTGTCATTGTCCGCCCCGGTGGCGTCAGTTTCGAATGGGCGATCTTGCTGCCGGCTCTTGCCGCCGTTGCCTATGCTGCTCTGCACACGCTGACCAGGAACATGGGGCTGTCGGAACGGGCATCGACCATGGCGTTCTACATCCAGGTGACGTTCATCTGCGTGTGCCTCGCCATGGGACTCGCATTCGGCGACGGACGCTACGCGGGCTCCGGTCACCCGGCGGTCGAGTTCCTGTTGCGGGCGTGGCGGTTGCCAGATCAGGCCGACTGGCTGATCATCATCGGGACGGGTCTCTTCAGCGCGGCAGGTGGATACCTGGTGTCGCAGGCGTACCGGATGTCGGCAGCCGGTCTCGTTGCGCCTTTCGAATACACGTCTCTCGTCTTGGCGGTGCTTTGGGGTTACGTCATCTGGAACGAGTTTCCGGGTGCCTTGTCCATCACGGGCATCCTCCTCATTCTCGGGTCGGGCATTTTCGTGGCAATCAGGGAGATGCACATCGGCACCCGGCAGAGCGCGAAGTGGTTCCTGAAGCGTAGGTAGAACCCGGCAAGCGTCAGCCAGGAAGAGATGCCAAGTCGGGTCGGGTTTTCACGGAAACTGGATTCCGGAGCGATTCAGGGTGACGGCATAGACACTGGTCGTGGCCGTGATGAACAACTGATGCTTGGCACGGCCGCCGAAGCACACGTTCGAAACCAGTTCGGGCACAAGGATCTTGCCCAGCAGGCGTCTGTCAGGCGAGACGCAATGCACGCCGTCGCCCGCTGAGGTCCAGACATTGCCATCGGTGTCCAGCCTGAACCCGTCGGAACAACCGGGCTCCACGACATGAAACACTTCATGACCGATGACGTTTCCGTCGCGAAGATCGTGCGCGCGAATGTGGCGATTTGCGGCCGGATCGAACATCTTGCCGGTGTCGGCCACGTAGAGCCGGTTTTCGTCGGGAGACAGCGCCAGCCCATTCGGGCAATCCATGTCGGTGATCACCGCAGCGATGTCACCGGTATCCGGATCCACCCGGTACACTTGGCAGGGCAGTTCCTGCTCGGAACGGTATCCTTCGTAGTCCGTCATGATCCCGTAGTGCGGATCGGTGAACCAGATGGTTCCGTCTCGAGAGACGATCACGTCATTGGGCGAATTGAGGCGTTTTCCGTCAAAGCGATCGGCGATCACCGTGATCGAGCCGTCGTGTTCCGTTCTCGTGACGCGACGGGTCCCATGTTCGCACGAGACAAGGCGACCCTGGCGGTCGCGCGTGTGCCCGTTGGAATAGTTCGATGGCTCTCGAAACGTGCTGATGCCGGCGCCCGGCGTCCAGCGCATGATGCGGTTGCTCGGGATGTCCGAAAACAGCAGGCAGTTTGCATCGCCGAACCACACTGGCCCTTCGACCCAGTCAAACCCGGTCGCCAACTGCTTCACCGGCGCGTTTCCAATCACGTATGTGTCAAAAACCGGATCGAAAGATTCAAAGAACGACATTTGCAAACCTTACCTGTTGAACGCGAACGGACGTACTGACGACGAGCATCTCGATCTCGCGAAGTTTGGGTCGGCACCAGATTCCAGCCAACTCGCTTCCCGCGCGTTCAGGATGAAGCGCGCGCGCCAACTTGGTCAACCCCCGTTCGAGCGCAGCGTCGGTTATGAGCGTCTCGCGTTCCGGAGGCGCAGGCGCGGTAATCGAAAGCCACGAAATGAGGTGGTCGCTCGATCTCGAATTCGACGAACAGGGCCTCCGAAAGGTGCTGTCCATGGGCACAGTGGCCGTCGCCACCACGGCGCAGCCGCGAGCGAGAGACGCGTTTCACGCCTCGTGTCCCGGCGTCGATCGCGTGATGCCGAAGCCGATCGGCTTTCGCCGATTCCCCGGCAGGTCGGGGTCGGTGCCCCAGATCGCCTGGTAGGTGTCGAGCGCGCCGCGGGTCACTTGGAGGTATATGGTTGCGGCGATCAGAACGAGCCACCACAGCGAGATCGCCAGCCACATCCAGACGGGCGCATTGACATGGCCGAGCCCGAGAACCAGCGCGATGGAACCGCAAATCAATGCCAGGTAGCCAAGTGTCTTGTGGCTGTACTCGAAAACCCGACGGCGAAGCGTCATGTCGAAATGATCGCCTCGTTCACTGCCGTCGGGCGCAGGGTATGTCGGCCCACCTTTCGAGCCGCGAAAGACACCGGCAAAAATTTGCAGGAGCATCAGGGTGATCGTGAGCCAGCCGAACACGTGATGGGGTGTGGTCGTCACCCCGAACCGACGGACCTTCACAAAGATCAAGACCAAACCGATGACGCTGATGACCGCGCCGCTCCACTGCAGAATGAGATGAGCATGCCACCAGGCTCGGTTGTCCAGTTCCTTCGGCCAATCCTGGTGAGGCATCACCTTGAAGAACCGAGCGATCAGAACGCCGATCGGCAGAAGCACGGCCCAGGCCAGCAGCATGAAACGTCCGTGCCAGCTCTCGAGGACATGAACCTCGTGCGGCCGCACTGGGTTGATCGGACCAGCCAGCCAGTCCATGATCGGCGATACATCCATCTTTCAAAGCCGGTTTCCGCTGTTCGAGTCGAAACTACGGCGGTGTGGTTGGTCCAGACGGAATGGAATCGCATTGCCGGCCGCGACCATGCAGCACTTGGTTGCATCCTCCACTGTCTTGCGGTTCCCTGGGGTGTCCAGACTCAAGGCCGAAACTTCTCGCTCGGGGCCGTTGTCCATGGTCGCGGAACTCGTGCTCGGTGGAAGCAAGGTTACCCACGGCCGATGAAAGGCATGGCAGTCGCCATGACTGTCATGAACTGCACATTGGCTTCCAATGGCAACTCCGCCATGAACAGCACCGAGTTTGCCACGTTCTCAACGCTCATGACGGGTTCGGGTTTCACCGATCCATCCGCCTGTGGCACGCCACCTGACATCTTCGATGTCATCGCCGACGCCGCATTGCCGATGTCGATCTGCCCGCAAGCAATGTTGAATGGTCTGCCATCAAGCGATATCGATCGGGTCAGGCCGGTGATTGCGTGCTTCGAACTCGTGTAAGGTGCGGATCCTGGGCGCGGAACCGATGCCGAGATGGATCCGTTGTTGATGATCCTTCCTCCTTGCGGATCCTGATCGCGCATCAGGTTGAAAGCCCCCCTCGCGCAGAGAAACGCGCCATAGAGATTGACGTCGATCACCATGCGGAAATCCTCGGGCGTGATGTCACCGATTGGGGCGGCCGGAACGTTGTTGCCGGCATTGTTGAACAGCACGTCCAACCGCCCATGGTCCGAACGAATCCGATCGAAGAGCGCGTCGACCTCGGCCGCATCGGTGACGTCGCTCGCGATCCCTGTGCCTGCGCCCATTTCAGCCACGACATCGTCGAGCAAGCCTTGCCGTCGCCCTGTGACCACGACGAAGTATCCGTTTGCCGCCAGCTTCAGGGCGCACGCTCTGCCGATTCCCGATCCGCCGCCAGTGACAAGTGCAATTCGGTTCATTTTGGTCCTCCGGTTTCTTCGTTCCTTTGCCTCGAGCGGTTTCTGCTTGTGAACAGAGCGAGACTGGCGTCAATGGCAGCCATGCACGCCGTTGCGTCGTACACGCCGCCCGCAACAATTGTGCAGTCTACAAGAACATGCTCGATGTGTTATCTCAAAATCCCCGACGAACGCAGCACATCGCTTGAGCCTCACCGTCAGAGACCTCATACGCTGTTTTGCCACATTCCGAACCGACAAGCAGGAGCACTCGTGATCAAACCCGACATTCTCGCCATCGGTGACTACGCCGATTTTGACAGCAACCCGATGAACGCGGCCTTCACGGTATGGCCGATGGTTGAAGGCGACACGCCCGACCACCTCTCCGCCGAGACGCGCAATTCAATTCGTGCAATTGCCTTTCGGGGGCATTCCTTCCTCGGCTCTGAGGTCATGGACCGATTCCCCAACCTGGGCATGATCGCGAATCTCGGTGTCGGTTATGACACGATCGACGTCGCGCACGCCGTCAGTCGAGGCATTTTGGTGTCCAATACCCCGGATGTCCTCACCGAGGACGTCGCCGACCTGGGCATCGGCATGATGATTGCCTTGCTGCGCGACATTCCCGGCGCACAGGCTTGGGCTCGCTCGGGCGAGTGGGCCAGGCACGGCGAATATCCGCTGCAACGCAAGGTGTCGGGCCGGCGTGCAGGCATTGTCGGACTCGGTCGGATCGGCCGTGCCGTGGCCGAGCGCTTGGCGGGCTTCAACATCGACGTCAGTTACTTTTCGCGCGCTCCGAAGGACACGCCCGGGTGGACGCACCACGACGATATCGTGGCGATGGCCGCAAAGGTCGACGTGTTGTTCGTCTGCGTCTCGGGCGGACCTGCGACCGCTGGCATCGTCGGACGGGATGCGCTCGACGCACTTGGTTCTGATGGCTTGCTTGTCAACATTTCGCGTGGCACCACTGTCGATGAATCGGCACTTCTCGACGCCTTGGAGAGTCGGTCGATTGCCGGCGCGGCCCTTGACGTGTTTCTGAACGAACCCAACATCGACCTGCGGTTTCTGGCCCTCGATAACGTGCTGCTGCAACCTCACCAATCGTCCGGAACGATCGAAACCCGCGCACGCATGGGCGAACTCCAGCGCGAGAACCTTGCCGCCTTCTTCGCGGGCAAACCTCTGATCACGCCGGTTCCGGAGTGCGCCTGACGAAGTGACGCGACTGGCATTGTTGCGACGTGTTCATGCGCGGGTCGGTCACGGTGTCTGTACGCCTTGCGACTGCATGCTGTGCGGTCGAGTCGGTTCGGGTCGTCTGTCGCGGTTGTCTTGGGGGACGGGTGCCGGAAACGGTATCGCGGTCCGTGAAACAAGTGTCCGTGCCCCTGGGGTCACCCCGCTGACGACCGCGTTTGGGCGCTTGATCAGCCCTTGCAGCTCATCCGTCGAAATCCACCTCTTCGACGAGCCTCAGCGAGGCGGGCCTCAACCGCGCGATCTCGATCAGATCGAGGCCGTCTGGCTCGAATGAACCCCAACTGGAAACCAGATCACTAGCGGCGATGCCGGGAGTGATCGGGTATTCGTTGTTGATTTCGGCATAGATCTCCTGACCCCTTGAAGAGGCAAGGAACTCCATGAGAAGCAGCGCGTTTTCGCGGTTCGGCGCGGCTTTTGTCATGGCGACGCCCGAGAGGTTGACGTGGGTGCCGCCGTCCGAGAATGTCGGGAAGACGATCGTGACGCTGTCGGCCCATGCTTTCTGTTCCTCATCCTTGAGCATCAGGCCCATGTAATATGTGTTGCCCACGGAGATGTCGCATTCGCCTGCGTGAATCGCCTTGACCTGAGCGCGATCGTTGCCCTGCGGCTTGCGGGCCAAATTGGCCTTCACCCCCTCGAGCCATTCCCGGGCCGCATCTTCACCATGGTGCGCGATGACTGCCGATGTCAGGGCCAGGTTGTAGGCATGGGTGCCGGACCGGGTGCAGATTCTTCCTCGCCACTTTTCCGATGCGAGATCCTCGTAGGTCGTGACTTCACCGTCGGCCACCCGGTCACGGGATGCATAGATTACCCGCGCGCGCCCGGTCAGGCCAAACCAGTGGCCGTCGGGGTCGCGAAACTCCGCAGGTATCGTTTCATTCAGAGTTGCGGAGTCGACCGCACTGGTGACACCGGCCTCGACGATTGCATTCAAGCGCGAAATGTCCACGGCCAGGATGAGGTCAGCAGGAGAGCGTCTTCCTTCGGCCAGAAGTCGCTCGATGAGGCCCTGCTTGAGGAACACCACATTGACGTCGATTCCGGTTTCGTCCGTGAAGGCATTGAACAGCGGTTCGACGAGTTCGGGTTGTCGGTAGGAGTAGACATTGACCTCCTGTGCCTGCGACATTGCCGGCAGTGCGAGGGCCGTGAGGGTCGCTGCGACCGTGACAGACTTGAGTTTGCGAATCATAAGATGTTCCCTTCGCGCGTTTCACATTAATACCTGAGTCCAATGCTCAGGTTTGATTCGTGCATAACCGAGTCTTTTGCTCGGGTAAAGCGGAAGAGGGATTCTTGCCTGGAGCCGATTCGCGTCAGCTCTGTCTTCAATCGCTTAATTGGGTCTGTCTTGGCGCCGTCGTGGGCAGACGGCTGCGTGTTCCGGCAAATGGAGTCGCGGACATGGTCTGGTTTCTGGCAACGCCTTGCGGATGTCGACCTGATCGACTGTTTCAGGTGACGTTGCTCGAAGGCGAAGGGTTCTGACGGTGCGACGCCGGAAGGAGGCGGTGGCATCGTGGCAGTAGGGCGTCCGATTCGACAGTGGCGCTGGACAGTTCCACATGTGCATTGTCGACCATTCGGAACAAGCACGGCAAAAGGTCAATCAGGTGTCGTCGGCGGGTACCGAACGGCCCCTGACATTCATCGGTGGTTGGTGCGCTGCCCGTTGCGAACGGCTTGTCTGGCTCAAGACAAGCCTTGCCGGCAATTGACGAACGCCACTGTTCGATCGTCCGAAACGGGTAGTCGGGTCACTCGGCCTCGTCCATTCCCGTCGCGTTCAGCTGTGCGTATCGCTCTTCACCGATACGCTCCATGAGATCGAGTTGCGTCTCGAGGAAGTCGATATGCCCTTCCTCGTCGAGCAGGAGTTCCTCGAAAATCGCCATCGTGACGTAGTCACCCACTTTGAAGCAACACTCGCGCGCCTCCTTGTAAAGAGCCCGCGCGTCGAGTTCCGCCGCGAGATCGCATTCGAGTGTTTCCTTGGGCGTCTGGCCAATTCTGAGGGGATCGAGCCGCTGCAGGTTGGGATGGCCTTCGAGGAAGATGATTCGCGTGATCAACTTGTCGGCGTGCTGCATTTCCTCAAGGCTCTCGGCCCTGCTCTTGTTGGCCATCTTGCCAAGACCCCAGTCGTCCTGGAGCCGGTAGTGCAACCAATACTGGTTGACCGCCGTCAGCTCGTGCGTGAGGGCCTTGTTGAGGTATTCAACGACCTTTTTGTCACCTTTCATTTCGGTCTTCCTGACTGCTTGGTGTCTCCGGTCTGATCACCGGGATCCCCAGATTTCGGTTTTGGCGCATGACAATGATCAACTGCGACATGCAAACGCCGCATTCGGCGGACTTGCCCAAGGCACGGTAGATCTTGCCGGGCGTGATGACCGAATTCGAATCCGACGCGCGCATCCAGTTGACCGCCGCATTGATATCGTGGTCCGTGATGTTTTGACAATGACAAACGATCACGAACCCTCCTCCCCACGTGTTGCGGGTCGAGTTCCGAGAGTGCGGCAAGCGATGGCTGGTCCGAAGCCGACACTCCGTCTCGTGCCGAGCGGACGCCTGGAATCGCCTGCGTTCCGGTCACGATTGCTTCGAGAAAACAGCATCACCCGTTCCCAACGGAACTGACCGACCGACTCGGGTCAGTTATCCCGACTCTTTTACTCTACTTTCGACCGGCGGTCCAAGCCGAATTCGCATCGAGTCAGCCATTCAGCCTGCAAGTGCCTGCCCGAGTCCCCGTAAAGGAGCACGCATCGGCGCCTCGGATTCGCGCTAATCTGTCGGTATGTCGATCGACGACCGGGACCCTGATGCCTGTTGAATGGCGTCAACGATCTGAAGGGCACGCAGACCGTCGTGTCCCGTCACGACCGGAGGTTCGTCACCGCAGATGACGGCCGCAAAATGCCTGATCTGATTGACCAGCGGATCCGAGAATTCCCTCGGCTCCTTGGTTTGCGAAATCGGTGACCACCAGTCGCGGGCTTCAGCGTGCTTCCAGATGCCGAGATCCGGCAGCGACAGCGATCCGTGGGATCCTCCGATCAGGTAGCAGCTCTGGGTCGTCGGCGGATAGATCGGATATTCGCTTGACGTCAGTTCCCAGCTCCAAGGCGAAACGATGCTGTCGGACACTGTCATGGTTCCGACCGCGCCATTGGACATTTGCAGCAAGATTGCCGCGACATCCTCGTTCTCGAATCCCCGACGAGAAGGAACCGAAACGGCTTGGACGGACGAAACCTCTCCGCAAAGGTACCGGACCAGGTCGATGTCGTGAACGAGGTTGATCGCGACCGGACCGGCTCCCTTCAGTTTCCGCCATGGCGAGATGTCGAAATACCGGTCGGGTTTGTAGAACCAGCATGTCGCCTGGATTGCGCGGACGTCACCGATCTTGCCCTCGAGAATGATCCTGCGTGCCGCACTGATCAGCGGATTGAACCTTCGGTGGTGTCCGACGAGAAGGGCAATCTCCGCGCGCTCTGCCGCATCGACAATCTTCCGCGCCGACTCGACATCCGTCGACAGTGGTTTCTCGATCAGAACAGGGCACCCGGACCGGATGCACGCGATGCCCCCGCTCGCGTGCAATCGGGTCGGTGCGGAAAGAATGACGCCGTCGGGCATGTCTGTCGCAAGCAATTCGTCGACATCTTGAAACGTCAGTGCGCCTGCATCTTCCGCAAGACGCCTGTGTTCGGGGTCAGGGTCTGCAACGGCACGGAGCGACACGTTGTCGACCTGTCGAATGGCATCTGCGTGGCGCTGGCCCGCAAGTCCGAAACCGACGATTGCCAGGCTGATGTGTCTTGGTTTCGATGGCACGTGCTGATTGCTCCCTTCGACGGTACTCGTCGGAACACTCGTTACTTTCATTCCACAGGTTGCGTAAGGCCCCGCACCGCAGATTCGGGGGTTGCGGTCTGTCAGGAGTGTTTCCGGGAGGCGGACACTCCGAGCGGCCTGCACCGGAACTCGACGCCGACTCGGCGCTTCATGGCGTGAAGGCGGACCAGTTGGAGCCGGCCAATCCCGTCATCAAGGCCGGCGATGAGGACCAAGCCGTCGGACATGGTTGCTGATGGCGATTTCGGTTCGCGCTTGTCGGACTGGAACCGTGACGGCAAGCAACCTGAGCGGGTTGCGCTGTGTTCCGAATGCATACTCGGGTCATTCGAATTCAATGCGATCACGGGATCTGGCGGGTATCTTCTGAACGAGGCCCAGGTCTGAAACGACAGTTTGCGGCGAGTCACCGGAACCCGTCACATTGTGTTACGGCCAACGGAATTTCGCGCCTGAAGTCCACGCCTGACCGGTCATGGTCCGTTCCGTTCAAGAGTCGTCAGGAATTCCCTCTCGACCGCGCTCATCGTCGCGTCCTTTCGACGGACGAGCCCGACCGGGCGGCGGAACTGCGGATGATCGAACGGAAGAAACGTCAGCCGGTCCTCGATGTAAGGGGTCGACGAAGCCATTGGCATTGTCGTGATCAGGTCCGTAGATGCAACGATTTCGAAATCCGACCGAATCGAATTCGGTCTTGCAGCCGATGTGAATCGAGCGCACTCCGGAGGCAATCATTGCCGTTTCGGTCTAGTGGCGCAGAAGGCTTCCGCGGGAGTGCGCCAGCCAGACCTGCGATTCTGTGCTGCCCTGGCCGTGCTTGCACTGTCGCCGATCGTTCATGTTCCCGCAATTGCAATCGGGATTGTCCTGATCCTGTTCGATTGGTACCGAAACCGCGCCAAAGGAGAGACCTCATGACCGACCGCCCGAACTTTCTGTTCATCATCACGGACCAGCACCGGGCTGATCACCTCGGGTGCTACGGCAACGCCGTCGTTCGGACACCGAACATCGATGCGATTGCTGCCAGGGGAACGCGGTGGAGCAGGTTTCACGTGGCGAACCCGATCTGCATGCCGAATCGGGCGTCGATCATGACCGGTCGCATGTGTTCCTTGCACGGCGCACGACACAACGGGATCGCGTTGTCGAAGGACCAGACGACCTTTGTCGAACTGCTGCGCGATGCGGGCTACAGCACGGGGCTGATCGGCAAGTCTCACCTGCAGAGCTTTACGGGCCAGCCGGCAACGAACACTTTCGAGGCGGCGGAGGGCAGGCATGAGCCATCCTCGGGCCTGCGCGATGCGCAAAAGAACAACCGTCACGGACCCGACTATGACCTCGAAAACAAGTTCTTCTGGGATCGTCCGTTGAGCGAGCGGGCCAGGGACGGCTATTACGGTTTCGACCACGTCGAAGTGGTTGCCGATCACGCAGATCTCGCCTGCGGCGACTATCTGCTGTGGGCCCGCGAGCAACGGGCGGACTTCGACAATCTGGTCGGCCCGGAGAACGCCCTGCCGCATAACGGGATCCAAGCCCCACAGGTCTGGCGCACATCGGTGCCCGAGGAACTCTACTCCACGTCCTGGGTTGCGGACCGCTCCGAGGCATGGCTGTCGGAGCGCGCGCAGGACGAGGCCCCGTTTTTCCTGCAGATGTCGTTTCCGGACCCGCATCACCCGTTCACGCCGCCGGGGAAATACTGGGACATGTACGACCCGGCCGACATCGATTTGCCGGCCTCCTTCGGCAAGGGGGATCTTCCTCCGATCAGGGCCATGAAAGATGCCATGAAAGCGGGCACCGACCCTCGCGATTCCCAAAGCCCCTTTGCGGTCACTGCGGAGGAAGCGCGGGCCATCACGGCCATGACCTACGGCATGATCACCATGATCGACGATGCAATCGGACGGGTCTTGGCGCGACTCGATGAGCTCGGCCTGGCAGACAACACCGTGGTCATCTTCACCTCCGATCATGGCGACTACATGGGCGATCACGGGCTGATGCTGAAACTGCTGCTGCATTTCCAGGGCCTGATCCGGGTTCCGTTCATCTGGTCCGACCCGGCGCGGGAGGCAAGCGGGTGCACGGACGATGGACTTGCGTCCTCGATCGACATTTCCGCAACCATTCTCGAGCGCGCCGGGATCCAGTCCTTCAACGGCATCCAGGGCCGGGATCTGCTCTCGACGTGCCCACCCGAGGCCATCATTGTCGAAGAGGACAGCCAGCGCGTGATGACGGGGTTTGATCGCCCGCAGCGCGTGCGAACGGTCGTCACCGACCGGTACCGGATGTCGTTGCGCGAAGGTGAAGACTGGGACGAACTGTACGACCTGGACAGCGACCCGCACGAATTGCGAAATCTCTATGACGACCCGGACGCGCGTGCCGTGCGAACGGAAGTCACCGAAATCATGACCAGACGAATGATCGAACTCCAGGACCGCTCACCGCTGCCGGCATATCGCGCGTGAAACGGCGTTGTTGATGGAGCGACGCCACCCGCCGTCGCAGGCTCGGCTCGTGCGGGCGCGATCGTCTGGCGGCCGGCCTTGCAGAGAGTCCAGGATGCATTGATCGGATCCCAAACGGGATTCTCAGCGCAATTTCGTTTGACGGATAACAATATACCTTGACTTTGGGATCCCGAACAGTGGTAGTGGGCAGACTGGAAACCGTCTGCGCCCCCCTGGACGAGGGACAGGCATGACTGCATCTGCCGTCACGCACCCTGCGTTCGCCGCGCAATGATTGCCGGAGCGTCAATTGATGGAGCGTTTCGGGGGCGTGACCGAGAATTCGTGCTGACAGAGCCATCTGGCCTGTTTCGAAGGGAGGACAAAATGCTCACAAGATTCAAGACGGCGAGTCTGGTCGTTGCCGCCGCATTGATCGCTTCTGCGACCACCGCACAGGTCAACCTGACCTCGAACACGGCCGGCGCGGGAACCGCGGTCGGCCTCACGGCAACCGCCCTTGTCGAATATGCAGCGGATCGGGGAATCGCGAACATCCAGCTCAAGGACGGGCAGACCGGCACCAAGTACATGCAGGCCCTCGCGGAAGGAAAAATCGATCTCGCGAGCGGTCCTTTCATCCTGCCGTTCGTCATGTCGCGCGCTGCCGGTCCGTATTCGGGCATGGACAAGGAGGCTGCGGCAGAATTGGCCTCGAACATACAGATGCTGTATCCGTACACCCTGAGCATTTTCTCCATGTATGCCTACGATGCCAAGGGAGTCAGCGGCTGGTCAGACCTCAAGGGGCTGAAGGTGTTGAATGGCCCGCCGCGCGGGACCGCAACGCTCAATTCGCGGAGCCTCGTGCAGCTTTTTTCGGGCCTGAAATCGGACGAAGACTACGAGTCCGTCACCGTCAACTGGAGCCAAATGCCAGCCGCCATCATCGACGGCTCGGTCGATGTCGCCGTCATTCCGGTGATGTTTCCCGGTCCCCGCGTGACGCGGGCAGGCGCTGCAGGTGCGATGACCATGTACTCGATGCCCAAGGACGCATTCGAATCCGAGGCTGCCCAGAAGTTTCTGAACAAGCCGGGTTCCACGCCGTTCCTCGCGCCGGTCGCGGAGATTCAGGCGGCGCTCGGCGAAGGCTGGACGGTGATCTCCGAGGATGACACCTTCCGCGGCAAGGCCGTGCCTGGCGCCGACATGGTCCACAAGAGCATGGACGAGGAATTGGCCTACCAGCTGACCAAGGCTCACATCGAGAATCTCGATGCGCACAGGGCCCTGGCGCCGTTCATGGCCACGCTGAACTTTGGCGTTCTGGACCAGGATGTTCACGGCTTGTGCGGTGCGAACGTGGTCAAGTTTCACCCCGGCGCCGTGCGCGCCTGGGAAGAGGCAGGGTACGATGTCCCTGACTGCGCGAAGCCGTAACCGCCGTAATCCCGGGTTCGGGTGTCCGCCGGACATCCGAACCCGCGAGCGGATCGCCCGACGTGGCCATTCTCGATAGCTCTGATGGCAGACCGATCACGCGATGAGGCAGCAGCGCCGGACACGGGCAAGTCCGGTGTTGATCGCCTGGTCTACTGGCTTGCTCTCGTTCTTGTCGTTGCCGGCCTGGTCAACGTCACGCCATCCATCCCCGGATGGGACGATTTCTGGAAGGGACTGACCGGCAACGACTTCTTCAAGGTTCGGCGGTTTCCGACCGAGTGGCTCTATCCGATCGCGTTCTTCTGGATGATGCTTGTCGTTGCGCTCAAGCATTCGATGTGGCGAAGTCTCGCCGAGCGATCTTCGACAATTCGAAAGTCGGGGCTGCTTGTCGATATCCTGCTCGTTGCGGCCGCTGCCGCGATTTCGCTCAGCTACCTGGTCGAGATCGAGGCTGTTTGCCTGGTCGATGTCGTCACCGGCGATCGCGAGAGGCTGATGGCCGAGGCGCTGCAGGCAGAAGTGGACTTTGCCGAACTCTACGGACTACCGGTCCCTGACTCGGCCGATGACCCGGCGTGTCTGCGCACGACCGGAAACTGGCTGCCGCTCATCCTGTTCGGATCAATCGTCGTGTTCCTGGGGTACAACGTCAGGGTCTGGGGGTTGCCGCTGGTCATCGTCGCGATCGCAGTTGCCGCCTACACTTTCGGCACGGTCATGAACTGGTACGTCTTCGGCGACGAAGGACAGAACAAGTACCTGATCACCATCCTGAGCAGCGAAGAACCGCGCAGTCTTGCCTCGGGCCGCGAGTTTGTCCGTGATGCGTTGACCAACCACACCGCCGGCCTGCTGGGGCGGTTCATCAACGTCCTGCTGATCCTCGTCTTTCCGTACGTCGTGCTTGGAGCCCTGTTCGGAAAGTGCGCCGGGGGTCGGTCACTGATCAAGCTGGCACTCTCGGTCACGCGCAACCTGCGCGGCGGACCGGCCCATGCGGCCGTCGTGTCGTCGGCCATGTTCGGCACCATCACCGGCGGACCGGTGGTCAACGTGCTGTCGACCGGCGTCCTGACCATTCCGATGATGCTGAAGCGCGGATTCTCGAAGGTCTTTGCGGGCGGTGTCGAGGCCGCCGCGTCCTCGGGCGGATCGATCATGCCGCCGATCATGGGCGTTGCCGCCTTCATCATGGCGTCGCTGACCGGCGTTCCATACCGCGAGATCATCATCGCCGCCGCGATCCCGGCACTGTTCTACTTCTTCTGCCTGTTTCTTTCCGTCGTCTTCCAGGCTCGCAAGCAAAATATCGAGGCCGTTGGCGAGTTGACCGACGACATGCGTCTGACTGGGGAGGATCGGTTGCACCTGCTGCAGATATTCGGCCCCGTGCTCCTGGTCCTCGTCCTGCTGCTGACACCCAAGGACGCCGTCGGCTGCAGCTGGATTTCGATCATGCTGGGCGCAGTGGTCGAAACCAGTGGCGATGCGTGCAGGATCGTCTCGCTCCCCTGGATCATCGAACTGTTTCAAAACGCCGCAGGAGATGCCAGCGCCGCCGGCTGGTGGGCAGTCTTCCTGCTCCTGGTCCTGATGTTCGTCGACAAGGAGTTCCGGGCGAGTCCCGGCAAGGTTCTTGACGGTCTGGCGCAAGCGGGCGTGACCATATCGACGCTCTACCTGATGTTCATGGCCGTGACCGTGATCGATGTGAGCCTCAACTTCACGGGTCTTGCGAAATTCGTGGCGGTCGACGTGCTCGCGTTCCTCAAGTCGTTCGACGTCTCGGCGAATTCGGTCGCGTTCCAGCTCTTCGCGCTGTTCATGACGATGCTTCTTGCAGTTCTTCTTGGCATGGGCATGCCCGCCGTACCGGCCTACATCAACGTCGCCCTGCTGATGGGGCCGATGCTCGTGGGCCTCGGTCTTGCGACATTCACGGCACACATGTTCATCTTCTATTTCGCGGTGGCATCAGCCATCACGCCGCCGGTGGCGCTCGCGGCCTTCGCGGCATCGACGATCACCCACGCCGATCCGATGAAAACGGGGATCTCGGCCGTCAGGTCGGGCATCGTCATGTTCACGATCCCGTTCGTGTTTGCCGTCTATCCGGAGCTGCTGCTGATCGACAAGGCGGTCATCGACCCCGGCTCCGGACTGTTTCTTGACGGTTACGACGGCAGCATCGACCCTGGCTGGCTGTCGTTTCTGATCCTGCGATTGGCGCTGGCTCTCTTCCTGGTGTCGAGCGCGCTTGCCGCCTTCGACCGCGTGGCGCTCAAGCCCGTCGAGATTGTCGCGCGACTGGCAATTGCCATACTCATCCTGTTCCGCCCGATGGAGGTTCATGGCCCCGCGATTGCAGTGGGTGTCGCGATCATCGGCTTTCACGCGATCCGAAACAGGGATACGGCAAAAGCCTGAAAACCTGATTCCCCCGGGTGACCCATCCCCGGATTTCTGTCAATTGGAGGCCGGGTGCGGAGATGACCGAAAGACCAAGCTACATCCTCTTTGTCACCGACCAGCAGCGCTACGATCACCTCGGTTGCAACGGTCATCCAGTTCTGCAGACGCCGAACATTGACGAAATGGCCGCGCAAGGCGTGAACCACGACCGGTTTTATGTTGCCTCCCCGGTGTGCATGCCGAACCGAGCCAGCCTGATGACCTGCCGGATGCCTTCCAGCCATGGGGTGCGCTCGCTCGGCGTTCCGCTGTCTCATGACAATGTCACCTTTGTCGAACTGATGGCGGCGGCAGGCTACGACACGGCGTTGATCGGCAAGAGCCATCTGCAGAACGTCACCGACTGGCCCACCCAGATCGAACCGCCCAGGCATCGCGATGGTTTCGCAGTTCCGCCGGACGACCTCGCCGTCGCGGTGCGTTCCGACCTGGAAAGCGACCGCTACCAGTACGAACGCCAGGCCTACTGGGACCAGGACGAACCCAGGGTCCCGACACCGTTCTACGGATTCGGCGACTACGTTTCGGTCACGCGCCACGGGTTCAACACCGGCGGCGATCACATGGAATGGCTGAAGAAACACGCGCCCGAGACCCTGGCATTACGCGGGCGGGACAAGCAGTTCGACCACGACTATTCGGTCCCGCAAGCAATCCGCACCAAGGTCCCAGAGGAACACTATTCCACCGCGTACATCGCTGATCGCGCGTGCGAGTGGCTGCAGTCGCGGGCGGGCAATCCGGCGCCTTTCCTGTTGATGGTCTCGTTCCCGGACCCGCATCATCCGTTCACGCCGCCCGGCAAATACTGGGGCATGTACAGCCCCGATGACATGCCAGTCCCGGCCGCCTACGAGGCGAACGACTGGGTTCCGCCGGAACACGTCAGGATCCTGGAGCGAGACCGCGCGAACGACCAAACGCTCGGACAGAACACGGGTTACTCGGTGGCCGTGTCACGGCAGGAAGCACTCGAGGCAAGGGCGCTGACCTGCGGCATGATCTCGATGATCGATGATGCGGTCGGACGGGTTCGAGAGGCTGCGATGGACGCCGGAGTTGCCGACAGCACGGTGCAGATATTCACCTCCGATCACGGCGATCACCTTGGCGAGCACCGGCTGCTGTTCAAGGGCGCGGAACAGTACGACAGCCTGACACACGTGCCGTTCATCTGGGCCGATCCGAAAGGTCCGTCGGGCGAGCGGACGGACGAGCTTGCGCAGACCCACGACATCGGCACGACGATTCTCGAGCATGCCAAGATCGAGCCGGCCATCGGCATGCAGGGCGAGGTGATGTCGGTTGCCGGCGGGGCCGGCCGGGATGCGGTGCACATCCAGTACGAAACGCAACGACCGCAGGAAGCCTTTGGATCGCGTCCGCGGGTGCACACGGTCATTCAAGGTCGGTGGCGATTGTCGATGTATCTTGGCAAATGCCCAAACGAGCTCTTCGATCTGGAGAACGATCCGGACGAGATGACCAACCTGTGGGACAGCGCTGCCCATGGTGATGTGAAGGCGGCGCTGATCGAAAAGCTCGCAGAACTGGAGATTGCCTCCCACAACCGGGTGCCGTTGCCAACAGCCCAGGGCTGAGAGACGGATGCGGTCACGCAAGAGGCCCGCTCGGCGCGAGGAACCGCCGCGCGATCACGCTGAGGTCGAGCGAAGGCGATGTTCCCTCAACTGTCCCCTTCGAGCTCCTTGGCGCATTGAATGTAGTAGTGGCGTGTCGGGCAATTGATCTCGGCAACGGCGTGGTCGCGCAGGATTTCGGCCTTGGTCTGCCTGGCTGCATTCGCCTCCTTGCCCGCGAATATCAGGCGGTCGACGAGTTGAAGCGCCCATTGGTGGTCGCCGGCTGACCGGGCCGTCTCGATTTCCTCCCGAACGGCGTCAACGCCTCCTGCCATCCGGATGAACCGTTCCGCCTCGTCGCGGGGCGAAAGCGGTGCGAGCGATGTCGGATTCCCGTCGAACCATCCCATCGTCCCCACGAAGTACGCCCGAACGGCGTAGTCGATGCGACCGTAGTATTCGCGCAGGTACGGTTTATCGGCCATCTCCGGCGGCAGCTTCACTGCATGCGCCAACTCGTCAATCGTCAGCCCTTCGTCCATTCCGGTCCTTGTGGCATCGACCACATGACGGATGGCATCGCGGTAGTCGCTCAGCGCCTCCTTGATCGTGTCGGCCCCAAAGAGCGCCTTGGTGTGCCCCGGGCCGAGAACCTCCGGTTCGAATGCCAGCAGAATGTCGATCGAATCGGCCCAGGTGTCGAAATCCCGGTAGGCCGTGCCGCGAATGGCATAGAGATTGGGGAACGACCGGTAGAAGTTGTCGCCCGAAATCAGCACCCGTTTGTCGGGATACCAGACAACCATGTGATCCGGCGTCTCTCCCGGCGCCATGACGAGTTCCAGATCAACCCCGCACAACGTCACCTTCTCGCCGTCATCTCCAATCCACCTGGTCGGCGGAAGGGCTCCAGCTCCCATTCCCTTCAGGGGACGGTCGCCGGGGCCGACGCCAATGCCGACGATTTCGTCGGGATAGGACAATCCGATTCCAAACTGCCGCTTGGTGCGAGCCAGCATGGCCTTGGCCGGCACAGGGTGGTCCGATGCAACGAACAGCAAGTCGCCTGAGAACCTCGTGCTGGCAAGGATCTCGGGATTGCCGCCTTCGGCAAAGACGCTGGCCCCCGACACATGGTCCCGGTGCGAGTGGGTCAGTATGATCGTCTCGACCGGCAAGTCTGTGATCTTTCGAAACTCGGCCAGGATGTTCGCAGCTGCCGTGGTCGTCTCGGTCGTGTCGATGATGATGACACCACCGTCGCCCACGATCATGTAAACGTTGGAGGCCGCATATCCGAAGGCCATGTAGACGTTGTCGGCGAGCCGGACGATTTCCTTTTCGAAATAGCGCGGGTGTTCCTTCAGTTCGGGGTGCATGAGACATTGTCCTTTTCAACCTGGAATCGCCGACCGTCACCTGCAGGTTGCCGCAGCAAGACCTGCTCGATCATGACAATTCGTAAATGTTTGGGATCCTCAACTCAAGGATTCTCGAACAATCTTGGCGTTTTTGCAATCCGAGATTGATTTGGGATCCTGAACATGCAAAAAACTCGCTACAGGCCCTTTGTCCGGAAAGGCCAGGGGCCACGTGGATCATGATCGGAAATCGGACAGGGCATGGCAAGCAGGAACATACTTTTCGTCATGTGCGATCAGCTGCGGTACGATTACCTTGGCTGCACCGGGCACCCCACGATCAGGACGCCGAACATCGACGCGCTCGCGCGGCGCGGCGTGACCTTCTCGAACACCTATTGCCAGGCACCGACATGCGGCCCCTCGCGCAACAGCATCTACACCGGGCGCTACGTTTCCTCTCACGGAACTTCTGCTCTGTTCGCGCCGTTGCGGGTCGGCGAGATGAACATCGGAGATCATCTGAACCCGCTCGGGGTCCGCACGGTCCTCGTCGGCAAGTCCCACATGGTTCCTGATGACGAGGGCATGGCACGCCTCGGCATCGAAGGCGACAGCAGCATCGGACAGCATCTCGCTGAGGCGGGCTGGGTTCCGTACGAGCGCGACGACGGCGTTCATCCCGATGCGATGGTGAAGCCGGATCTGCCCTACAACGCCTACCTGAAATCGAAGGGATACGGGGACGACGACAATCCCTGGCACTGGGTGGCCAACGCCGTCGAGACCGAAGACGGCGTCAGATCAGGCTACTTCAACGATCGCGTGGATTTGCCGGCCCGGGTCAGGGACGAGGATTCGGAAACCCCGTACATGACACGACGGGCAATGGATTTCATGGCCGAAGACGACGGCGAATCGCCGTGGGTGCTGCATCTGTCCTACATCAAGCCCCACTGGCCGTATGTGGCGCCGGCCCCCTACAACGACATGTATTCCGCCGATGACGTGGTCCCCGCGATCAGGGACGACAGCGAGCTGGACGACCCCAATCCCCTCATCGGACTCTTTCGAACTCGCATGGCCAGCAAGACCTTCAGCCGCAACGAGGCCCGCGAAAAGGTCATTCCCGCCTACATGGGCCTCATCACCCAAATCGACGATCAGCTCGGCATCCTGTTCGAATTCATGGAGGAGCGCGGGTTGCTCGACAACACGATGATCGTTTTCACCTCGGATCACGGGGACTACCTCGGCGATCACTGGCTGGGAGAAAAGGAGTATTTCCACGACCCGTCGGTCAGGGTGCCGCTGATCATCGCCGACCCCGACCCCGCAGCCGATGCGACCCGGGGGACGCGTGTCGATTCGCTCGTCGAGTGCATCGACCTGCTTCCGACCTTTGTCGAGTACCACGGAGGAGAGGTGCCCCCGAACATCCTCGAAGGGCGGTCCCTGGTGCCCTTGCTTCGCGGCGAAGACCCGCCGTGGCGGGACTATGTCATCAGCGAGAGCGACTATTCGTTCCAGCTCTTTGGCCTGCATGACGGCAGGAAGCCGCTCGACTGCCGATCCTACATGATCGCGACCACGAAATGGAAATACATCCACGCTCCCGGGTTTCCGCCGGTCCTGTTCGACCTCGAGAACGATCCGCAGGAGCTTAAGGACCTGGGCCGATGTCCCGATCACGCCGACGTTCGACAGGCCATGTTCAACCGGCTCGCCGAGTGGTCGCTGCAGTATCGTCAGCGCGTGGCCTGTTCCGAACAGCGCGCCGTGCACATGTCTGGAATCGAGGAAAAGATCGGCGTCCTGATCGGCTACTGGAACGAGGACGACACGAAAGGCCTCGATCCCGCCATCGTGCCCATCCGGAAGTGACCGGCGGAACGCGATTCCAACTGCGCCGGAGGCGTCACGATGTCACGGGAAAGGGCTCCGCAGCGGTGTAGGCGACAAGATCGGCGACGGTGAGATCCTTGCCCTGCTTCTCGAAGGTCTGAATGTACTCGATCATCGTGTGCGCGTGTTCGCGCATCATGCCTTCGGCCCGAACCGGATCGCCTTTTTCGATTGCGTCGAAAATCACCCGGTGCTGCGCGTTCCCCATGCGCAGCCTGAAGATTCCGCGTTCGAAGTGATCCGGCGTGTCGCCAACGCTCCTGTCGAAGACCATCGACCCCACGGCCAGCATCGGCAGGTGGCTGATCTGCCTGCAGGTGTAGCCGACATACGCGTTCCCGCAGGCGGAGAGAATCGTCGTGTGGAATTCCTTGTTTGCAACCTGCGCTCGCCGCGTGACGCCGTCATCGAGCAGGCCCAGTCCAGCGAGTTCCGAAATCGCGACGTCGATCTTTTCCATGGCGCTTGCCATCACGGGAAGATGGTCAGCGCGGTCACTGTTTTGTGCCATCAATCGAGCGGCCAGGCTCTCGAGATGGCCGCGAACCTCGACCGCTTGAAGTATGTCTTCGACGGTCGGGCTCTGGACGAGGTATCCGCGACCTTCGCCCTTCCTGATGACTCCCTCGCGCTCGAGCAATCGCAAGGCGAGGCGAACCGGTGTTCGGGAAACCCTGTGCGTCTCGCACAGCTGGGCTTCGGAGAGTCGCTCGCCCGGGTCGTAAGCGCCCAGCATCACGTCCCGGCGAATTCGGGCGGCTATTTCGGTATCGATCGATTCCATGCGCTCATTGACATCAAATGGGATCCCAAAGTCAAGAAGATGGCGAAGAATGCGGCCCAATTGGCAGAATCAACTTGTCATGGGATCCCGTGTGTGTCAGGAATTCGCAAATCGACACAAGGATGTGGCCAAGACGGCCTTGCTTGGGATCCCAAGGCGGCACGTCGTGTGGCCATCCAGTCATTCGGGAGGAAACAATGACGAAATCCAGCCTCGGACTCGCGATGACACTGGCGGCGGCCCTTGGGCTTTCCGCACCGGTCGTGACCGCAGAGGAGCTGAGCGTCGCGACCTTCGTGCCGCCGCAGCATCACACCAATACCGGAATGTTCGCATGGTTTGCCAAGGAGATCGAGGCGCGGTCCGGCGGGAGCCTGACAATGAAGCTCTATCCCGCCGGGCAGTTGGGAGCGGGACCGGTCCAGCAGTACAAGCGCGCCGTCGAGGGAGTGGCCGACATCGTGTTCGGCGTCTCGGCCTACACACCCGCGATCTTTCCGAAGTCGATGCTGGCGATCCTTCCCGGCAAGGCGGAGAACGCCGACCAGTCGACGCGTGCAATCTGGGCGATCTTCGACGAGCATCTCGCCGACGAGTACGAGGACGTCCATGTCCTCGCCGTTGGGACCGTCGCCGGGAACCTGTTTGCGGCCACGCGTGACGTCTCCACGATGGAAGGGCTGCAAGGCGCAAAGCTGGTGCCGTTCGCCGCCATGACCGCGCCGATCGTCCAGGCTCTCGGCGCCGTTCCTGTGCAGATTCCGGTGACCGAGATGTACACCGCACTGGCGACGGGCACGATCGATGCCACGACCGCATCCTACAACAACATCACGCCGCCGTGGAATTTCTGGGACGTCGCAACCCACGTGGTCGAAAACATTCCGACGACTTTCGCCGTGACCTATGCCGTGATGAACAAGGAGCGCTACCTGGGCCTGTCGGACGAACATCGCGCCATCATCGACGAGCTGTCGGGACTGCCAATGTCCATCGAGCTGGCGAAGTCGTTCGACGGTGCGGACGAGCGCTCGAAGGTAATGATCGCCGAGGCTGACAAGAACTACGAATGGATTGTCGTTTCGGACGAAGAGCGCGCGAAGATGGACGCTGCGGTTGCCGAAGGGCTGAATGCGATCTTCGCCGACTACGAGAGCAAGGGAATCGCGAACGCTCGCGAGATCTACGACGCTCTGAACCGTTGAGAGAGCAAGAACACTGCGTTTCGCGCCCCGGAAAGAGTTGTCACGGCCACTGACCTCGACCCGGGGTGCGGTTCGCCACTGCCAATTGCAATCGGCTGTCAGGAGCAGGTGCCATGGTCGTCATCGTTCCAACCAACAAGTCCGTCGAGGCTCTTGAAGGGCTGCACCTCTATCACGGCGCAATCTCGAACTGCTCGATGCGGGTTCGGATGACGCTGATCGAAAAGGGGCTCGAGTGGACGTCGCACCACATCGATCTCAAGAAGAAAGAGAACATCACGGACGAGTATTTCGGAATCAACCCCAACGGGCTGGTTCCGACGCTGGTGGACAACGGCGTGGTCCACATCGAATCGAACGACATCATCGACTACCTCGACGAAACGTATCCCGAACCGACGCTTCGGGCGGCAGACAACGCGGAAATGATGGAATGGCTGCACCTGGCGGCGGCGATTCACCTGCCGGCATGCAAGCCCTATGTCTATGCCTACAAGATCGCCAGCAAGATCAAGAAAACCGAGGCCGAGCAGAGAAAGTACGACGAGCTTCAAACCAACCAGGAGCTGAAGAACTTTCACGCGAAGCATGCTGGTCGCCGGGAGTTCGGCGCCAGCGACCTCGACAAGGCCACGGCGATCCTCGGGGCATGCTTCACGAAGCTCGAAGTCACGCTTCAGGACCGGCAATGGATCATGGGCGATCAGTACACCCTTGCCGACATTTCGTGGATTCCGCTGCATTTCGTCCTGCTCGGCTGCGGGTACGAATTCGAAAGATTCCCCAGCATCACCCGCTGGGCCGAGGATTTCACGGCCAAGCCGAGCTACCAGGAGGGCATCATCAAGTGGTGCCCGGATTTCGCCCTGGTCTGAGTGGATCGATACCTCTTCCGATGGCGAGCGAGCGCGACATCCCCGGCCTGATCGGAATGCTGGACAAGGCCTTGACGTGGGTCGCGCTCTGTCTTGGTGGTGCAACGCTTGCCTTCATGACCTTGCTTTCGGTCCTGAACGTGCTCGTCATGCGCAAGGCGCTGAACTCGCCGATCCTCGGGGCAGAGGATGTCATGATCCTGCTCCTCGTCGTGATCGTTGCGCTCTCGGTTCCGCTCGGCGCGCGCGCAGGCGCCCACATCGAGATCGAGGTCCTGGAATCCCGGATGTCGGCGTGGTTCGCCAAATGGTCGATGATCCTCGTCAAGCTCCTGGGCGTTGCCCTGCTCGCTGTCATGGCCTGGCGACTCTGGCATTCGGGGCAAAGCGCGGTCAGGTTCGGCGAAACGACCCAGCAACTGCTGATTTCCTACGAACCCTTCTACTACCTGCTGTCTGTGTCGGTGGCGCTCTACGCCGTGGTGCTGATCCTGGACATCTGGCAGCTTCTGCGATCGGGCAGGGTCGTGGCGCTCAAGATCGGCGGTGACGTGCCATGATCGGCATGACGCTCCTGGGCCTCCTGGGGCTGCTGACGCTCTTCGTCCTGCTGGCCCTGCGAATGCCGGTCGCTTTGTCGATGCTGGGTGTCGGATTCGCGGGCACCATCATCGCCAACGCCAACAAGTTCATGGTTGTCGGAATGGCGTCGGACCAGGCGTGGGCGCGCGGCTGGAAAATCGCCTATTCGAACCTGGCCGGCGAGACCTTCGAGGCGGCGTCGAATTTCAACCTTTTGGTGATCCCGATGTTCGTGCTGATGGGAAATCTCGCGGGCGTCTCGGGCATGTCGAACGACCTCTTCACGGCCGCCTATCGATGGATGGGTCACTTGCGGGGCGGACTGGCCTCGGCCACCATCGCGGCCTGTGCTGGATTCGCGGCGCTCTCGGGTTCGTCGCTGGCGTCTGCCGTCACCATGGGGCGCGTCGCTCTGCCCGAAATGAAGCGCTACAGGTATTCCGACAGCCTCGCCACCGGATCGGTCGCTGCGGGCGGCACGCTCGGCTTCCTGATTCCACCATCGGGCGGGATGATCATCTACGCGGTTCTGACCGAGCAAAGCATCGGACGTCTGTTCATGGCCGGGGTGATCCCGGGAATCATCCTCTCGTTGCTCTTCATCGGCGCCATCAATCTGATCGTTGCACGAAGGCCCGACGCTGGACCGCCGGGCGAGAGGTCGAACCGGAAAGACCGCATGGTTTCGCTGTGGCGAGCGGTGCCGATCCTCGGTGTCGTGCTGATCACGATCGGTGGCATGTACACCGGTTTCTTCACGCCGGTCGAAGCTTCCTCCGTCGGCGCTTTCCTGACCTTCGTGGTTGCCGCCTGGCGGCGGTCGCTGTCGTTGGAGGCAGCGCGCGAAGTCATCCTGCAAACGATGAGCGCGACCGCGACGGTGTTCCTGATCATCATCGGGGCCTTCGTCTTCATCCCATTCATGTCATTGACCGAATTGCCGGCACAGCTCGTGACGATCCTGACCTCGCTTCCCATCGGTGACCTGGGCGTCTTGATGGTGATCATCGCGGCATACGTGTTCCTGGGGATGTTCCTCGAAAGCATCGCGATGCTGGTGCTGACCATTCCTGTCGTGATCCCGATCGCCATCGGCCTCGACTGGGACCTGATCTGGTTCGGAATCATCGTGGTCATCGTGCTCGAAATGGGGATGATCTCGCCGCCCGTCGGCATCAACGTCTTCATCGTAAAGTCCATCGCGCCCGACGTGCCGATGGGACAGATTTTCCGAGGCATCTGGCCGTTCTGGTTCGCCATGGCCCTGATGCTCGTACTTCTCGTCGTTTTTCCGCAAATTGCACTTTTCCTGCCGCAAACCATTGTCGGCGGATAGCTGAAACAGGAGTTGTCACATGGACACCATCGCAAAGACCAAGACCACCCAGCACTTCATCGGCGGCGAATGGATGGATGCAGAGGGTGGCGGGACATTCGAGGACATCAACCCGCTTGATGACAGTCTGTATGCCATTGCCGCCAAGGGGACCGGCAACGACATTCGGAGGGCGATTGGCGCAGCCAGAGCGGCTTTCCCGGCGTTTCGAGACACCACGCCGAGCGAGCGCGAGCGAATGCTCCTGCGTGTTGCGGAATTGATGGAGCTACGCCAGCAGGGACTGGTCGATTGCCTGATCGACGAAATCGGTTCCCCGATTCAGAAGGCGATGTTCGAGTTCCACAAGGGCCTGACCATGGTTCGGGCCGCAGCGGGAATGTGCCGGAACGTGCGGGGAGAGACGATCCCGTCCGATCGTCCGGGCACGTTCTCGATGTCGATCCGCGAACCGCTCGGGGTGGTCGCGGTCATCACCCCCTTCAACGTGCCGTTGATCAAGAACACGCGACTGGTTGCCAACGCGCTCGCGGTCGGGAACACGGTGGTGCACCTGCCCTCGGAAATGGCGCCCCATCTGAGCGTGATCTTCGCGGAAATCGTCGAGGAGGCCGGTTTTCCGGCCGGGAGCTACAATGTCGTCACAGGCATGGGTGCCGAGATCGGCGACGATCTGACCAGCAGCAAGGATGTCGATTTCGTCAGTTTCACCGGGTCGTCCGTGGTCGGCCAGCACATCAACGAGATCTGCGCCCGGAACAAGACGCCCAACACGCTGGAGCTCGGGGGCAAGAGCCCGACAGTGGTTCTGGCGGACGCCGACCTGGACAAGGTCATGCCGTTGGCTGCCCGATCGATTTTCATGTACGGGGGCCAGGCGTGCATCGCGTCCAGCCGGTTCTACGTCGAGCGCCCGATTCACGACGAATTCGTCAAGCGGTTTTCCATGATCGCCAAGAAGGTGGGCATGGGCGACCTGCGCGACTCGAACACGGTCATCGCGCCGATCATCTCCGATCGACAACGACAGCGGGTCAAGGACCACATCGCGGATGCGGTGGCGAAGGGAGCGACCATCGTCACCGGTGGCGAGTGGGAGGGCAACCGATGCCAGCCCACGCTCTTGAGCGGTGTCACTGAAGAGATGACCGTGTGCCGGACCGAGACTTTCGGGCCCGTCACGTCGATTTACCCGATTGACAGCTACGAGGAGGGTTTGGAAAAGGCCAACGACACGGAGTTCGGGCTGTCGTCGGCGATCTTCACGAGCGACATCGACAAGGCTTTTCATTTCGCGAGAAACACCGGTGCCGGCATGTGCCACATCAACGGTCCCACCATTCATGACGAGGCTCATGTTCCCTTCGGCGGCAACGGCGAATCCGGGGCCGGGCGCGAAGGCACCGACGCCGACATCGAAGCGATGACCTCCCTGAAATGGGTCACGGTGCAGCTATGACCTTCACTCTCTACCACCATGGTTCATCGGTCTGCGCTGCCAAGGTCCGCTTTGCGATGGATGAAAAGGGTCTCGAGTGGGACGGCGTCTACATCGACATCCTCAGAGGCGAACAGTTTGACCCCGAGTACCTCAAGCTCAACCCCAAGGGTGTCGTTCCGACCTTGATCCATGACGAAACGGTCATTCCCGACAGCACGGTCATCATCGAATACCTCGATCAGATCGAGCCCGAGACAAGCGTTCATCCAACGGATCCGTGGGAACGGGCGCAGGCGCGATACTGGACCAAGGCGGTCGACGAAGACCTTCACCCGGCCTGCGGAACAATGACATTCGTCTGTTCGCATCGCCACACGGTGTTGAAGAATCTTGGCCCGGAAGGGGCGAAGAAATTCCTTGCGTCCACGCCCAAGCTCAGCGTCACCTCCAACTGGAAGGAACAGAAGGACAGCTTCGTGCGTCTTGGGTTCGACGCTCCCGGGGCAAGCGAGAAGGTCAGGCTGTACGACACTTACCTGCACAAGATGGAAGACGCGCTGGACGGCAAGGACTGGCTGGTTGGCAACAGTTTTTCCATCGCCGACATTGCCTTGACCCCGTACGTGAACAGGCTTGCCATGATGTCGATGCGCGGCATGTGGGAAGGGGGGCGATTGCCCAATGTGGAGCGATGGTTCGCAGCCATCGAGGCACGCCCGAACTTCAAGCGCTGCTTTCTCGACTGGGTTCCTGACGACTTGACGAATGATTTGCGCGAGAACGGAAAGAAAAGCTGGCCCGAGGTCGCGAAAATCCTGGAAATTGAAATCTGAAAAAAGACAAGAGGGAGGCGGACATGGGCCGACTGAACGGAAAAACAGCAATCATCACTGGCGCCGGTCGCGGCATCGGGGCGGTCATGGCGAAGCACATGGCCAAGGAAGGCGCGAACGTGGTTGTCACCGATGTTCTCGACACGGACGGCACAGTTGACGATATCAAGGCCGCCGGTGGCGCTGCCATTGGTCTCAGGGTCGACGTGACATCCGACGATGATCTGACCGCGATGGTTGATGCGACCGAAAAGGAATTCGGCCGCTTGGACATCCTGGTCAACAACGCATCGATATTTGCGGCGCTTCAGCCAAAACCCTTCATGCAGATCGACAACGACGAGTTTGACAAGGTGATGACCGTCAACGCGCGCGGCGTCCACCAGGCGACGCGGGCGGCTGTCCCGGCCATGCTGCGTGCAGGCGGGGGCAAGATCGTCAACATCGCGTCTGGCACTTTCTATTATGGCCCGCCGGGGCTGTCCCACTACACGGCGTCAAAGGGCGCGGTCATGGCACTGACCCGTTGTCACGGGCGGGAACTCGGCGACAAGAACATCCAGGTCAACGCGATTGCGCCGGGCTTGACGGAAAGCGAGTCGATCCAGGGCCACGCCGGATTCGATCCGGCTCGCGGGCCGACCGTGCAGTCACGCTCGATCAAGCGCGAGATGGTGCCCGAAGACCTGCTCGGATCATTGATGTATCTGATCACGTCCGACAGCGACTTCGTCACTGGGCAGACGCTCAATGTCGATGGCGGAAAGGTGAACATCTGATTCGCGTTGACCGATTGGGGCTGTCGCCGGGGGACTTGGGTGAATCGCGGCAACGATCTTGCCTGTGATCGGTGCCCGAACTGACCTGGAACCGTTGATCGACACTGCCGAGGTTTCGCTCGAACATCGGTTGACTTCGGCATGGTGGCAAGTGTTTCGGCCGCGAGACCGCCGCCTGATGCTCGCCCTGACCCGTGAATTGCAAATGGCAAGTCTCGGGCACGCGATGGCCTGCGTTGCAAGATTGCGACGGGCGCCTGCCGTGTCTCGGTGGAACAGTTTTTCGGGCAACGAACGATACACGCGAAGCGATCGATCGCGGCACCGGCATGGCCGGGATTGAAATCGGGCGGGATAAAACGGGAGACTGACATGCAAGCCCAGGGAGATCTTTCCAACAAGGTGGCTGTCGTTACGGGAGCTGGACGAGGGATCGGAAAGTCGATCGCGCTCGCGTTCGCGCGTGCGGGCGCAGACGTGGCCGTTTGTGCCCGGTCGCAGGCGGAGGTCGACGCGACTGGTGCATCGATCGTCGCGCTTGGGCGCAGGTGCTTCGCGAAATCAGCCGATCTTGCCGACCCCGATCAGGTCAGGTCGTTCTGTGACGGCATCGTTGACGCATTCGGTGCACTCGACGTCATCGTCAACAATGCCGGCGCCTATCTTGAACGCGGGTCGTTCGAGGACTCCGACCCGGACCTTTGGTGGAAAACGATGGAGGTCAATGTTCGCGGTCCCTACATGATCATTCGGCATCTGATCGGCGCGATGAGACGGGGTGGCAAGATCATCAATCTGACCTCCGGAAAGGGCTTCAGCGCCGGCGCCAACAGTAGCGCATATCACGTCTCGAAAGCGGCGCTGAACATGATGACCGATGGGCTCGCCAACGAACTCTGGACTCGCGATATCGACGTCAACAGCCTCGTTCCTGGCCCGACCGCAACGGCGACATTCGACAACGCGGCCCCGGGCGCAGAACGGAAGCCCGAAGAGATCCTGGCCCTTGGACGCGAGCAACTTCCGAAGGGTCTGCCCGCGTGGGAACGGGTCAAGCACCCGGACGAAGTTGCGGCACTGGCGTTGCACCTGGCCAGCCAGCCTGTCGGTGGGCCGACCGGTCAGGTCTTCTCGCTGGCCCGAAGACCGCTGTAGGGACGCCTTATGTCGTCGCGCTGCACGGTCGCGGCGTCATTGATCGATGGCATCTTGCCTGTGGCAGCAATGAGAGTGCCTGGCACGAAACGACCTGTTCATGCGGTCACGGATGGCGTGCAAGGGACACGACGGTGTCGCTGAGGCCAGAGGTTGTTGGCTCAAGTCTCCGACTGCGCGGTCAACCGGAAGCGTTCAATGGTCGGTCGTGGCGTCTTGTCGCGGACTGGACCGTGTTCTGCTTCTCGCAAAGTGCATGATCAGCCAGGCCGCCGTGACCCCGAGTGCGGCAAGGTGAACTGTCGAATCCGTAGACAGCAGCAGGGCGGCCAAGACCAGGCGAATCCCGCAGTCCCAGAATGCCAGCGTCTTGCAATCGAAACGGGCGAGTGAACTGGCAAGAAGGTAAAGCGCGACAACAAGACGAAGCAACAGCCAGCCGAGCGGCCCCCAGTGGACCTGACCGTCGTAGCCGGCGAGATACCTGATCTCGCCCCCGCCGGCAGAGGACGGATCGATCACGGCAGCCTCGATCAACAGGATTTCCGGGTAAAGCGCAAAGACGAACGGGATCACGAACATGACGATCCCGACCTTGACGGCCGAAAACCCGGTCGACATCGGCTCCGCCTTGGTGATCGACGCTGCCGCGAAAGCCGCCAGGGCAACCGGCGGGGTGATCGCCGATGCAACCGCGAAGTAGAAGATGAACATGTTTGCCGCGAACACGGAGATGCCCAAGCCGGCAAGAACCGGACCCATCAGCAGGGCGACGTTGATGTATGCCGGAACGGCGGGCATGCCCATGCCCAACAGGATCGCGAGCAGCATGGTCACGAACAGCGCAATGAACTGGAATGCGACCGAACTGCCTGAACCGAGGTTCAGGCCTTGTAGCCACTGCAGGACATCCAGCGAAATAAAGAAGGGCATTCCGGTGAATTTCAGGCAGAAGTCGATGATCGAAACCGCCAGGAACATCAGGTACAGCGTCGAGATCAGGATCCCGGCTTCAGAGAACGAATCCAGGAGCTTTTTCGGCCTGGCCCTCATCTCGGGATCGAGGAAGAGAGCAAAGCACAGGACGAAAACTGCCCACCAGCCGGCGCTGCCTGCGTCTCCGGCGGCGTTCTGGACGAGTTGGAGGATCCAGGGCAAGTGATGAACCTGACAGGCCCCGTCGTTGGTAAAGGTCCTCTCGGCGCCCAGCGCCCAGCCGACGGGCCCGCATCCGACCGTCTCCTTGCTGGTCAGCAGCAGAAAGAGAATGATCAGGATCGGAACGAAGATCATCACGAGGTTGTGGAAATCCTGCCGAGTCATGTGCATGTCTTCGGTCAGCTCGCCGATCGCCTCGATGTTCTGTTTCCGGGCTTGAAAGACCACCGAGAGGAACAGACACAGGAAGTACGCAAGCGCCGGCAGCGCAGCGGCGATGATCACTTCGTTGTATGGCACCCCCGTCAACGCCGCGAGGACGAAGGCAGCCACTCCCATGACAGGCGGCATGATCGAGCCACCGGATGAAGCGGCGGCCTCCATTCCGCCGGCAAAGACGCGGGAAAACCCGCGCTTGATCATCATCGGAATGGTCAGCACCCCTGTCGACAGGACGTTGACGATCGGTCCGCCGGATATCGTCCCGAACATCGCCGATGACACGATTGCGGCATGGGCCGGACCCCCTCGCAGGTTTCGGGTCAGTCTGAAAGCGACCTTGATCAAGGACCTGCCGCCGGCCGATGCCCCAAACAGCGCACCGAGGATCAGATAGGGAAAGATCTCGTTCAAGATGATGTCGATGAACCGGCCAAGCAGCCCGGACGCGTTGTTGACCAGAATGTCGTGCACGCGCGGTCGACCGTCCGAGAGCAGTCTCGGTTCGCCGCCGATCTTGGTCACCAGGTACTTGTTGATGTCGTCGACGCCGTAGAAATACCAGACGAGGACCGTGATGATGGTGTAGGCCGCAACCAGGATCGCCACCAGCACGAGCGGAAGTCCCCAGACCCTGACGTTATAGGCAAGAAAGACCGCGATCGCCACGCCGACGATCAGAACGAGCCAGCCGCCCGTCGTGGCGACACACTTCGGGTCGTCCACCGTCGTGGGTTCCGGAAGGCCGAACAGTGCGGCGTTCTCTTTTTCGATCTTGAGGCTTTCGGCGATCAGTCGCGCGCGTTCGCCGGTCAGTTGATCGACGATGCAGACCGATTCGATTTCGGCGAGGTAGGTAAGTGAAATGGTCAGGGCGGTGATCACCAGGGCGATGTCCATGGCCAGACCAAACCGCCGCCTCGCGAGGCTCCTGTCGCTCCATGCCCGCCACATCGAATGGTGCAGGGCGACGATGATCATCATCATCGCAAACGCAAACGGATAGTAATATTCGAACGGAAACTTCCGAATGATGAAGTTCTCGTTGCCCGTGATGTCGATGGCAAGCTGATCCAGCCCGGGTATGCCGGGCATCGCGTTGATCAACCCCAGAATCACGAAGATCGCCGCAAGCCAGTAAATGGCCCGTGACACCGGGCTGTCCGGAGTCCCTGCGTTGGTTCCGTTATCTCGGGTGGTCATTTCCGAGCCCCAATTGAATGGTCAGAGCGGGGCCGCGTTTCGGTCGCGGCCCCGTCTGCAAACCTGGCTCCGAACCTCAGGGCTTCGCGCAGTCCGGCACGGTCATTCCGGCTTCCTCGAATGCAGCGACGGAACCCGGGTGATACTTGAGCGGAACGGCGCCGCACAGACCCGATCGAGCCACTTCGGTCGCACCGAGATTGGTGGTCGCCATGAACGGCGCCTTGGCCATGAAAAGGTCGGTGTTTTCAAGCATCGTTGCAGTCAGTGCCTTCGCGGTCTCGAAGTCCATGTCCTTGTGAACGACTTGAGCCGCAACAGTGGTTGGACTGCGCCACACGCCATCCTCGCTGACCACGGTCAATCCGCTTTGCGGAGCAAGATCGCTGAGGTCGAACACGAGACCGGCCGTTCCCGGGCTTCTGATGTATTTCTGCATCCCTTCGCCTTCCCAGACCTCGATCGGGGTTGACCAAAGAGTCATGCTCCCGGCCGCCAATGCACGCGTGATCCGGTTGTCCGGAAACGTCACGGGCAGCATCATTCCGTCGGCAGAACCGTCTGAAATGGTCTTGGCCATTTGGCCCCAATTCACCTGGATGCCCTTGTAGTCCACACCCTCTTCGACCCCACTGACAAGCGTCAGGATTCCGCGACTGTTGGTCAGCGCCGCGCCGCGTGGCGGTCCATTGAGGATTGTCTTGCCCTTGACCGTGTCCCACCCCTTCACGCTGGCGCTGTCGTATGCGTAAAGGCCGAAGCCGCCATAGTTCATGGTGTAGAGCGCACGAAGATTGCCTGCGAGTTCTGCACCTTTCTCCTTGCCGAGGCTTGCATAGGGACCGGCGCCCCTCGACATCAGGAAGGTCAGGATGAGCGGCGCGTCCGAAACGTCGGTCTTGCCTTCCGCCACGTTCTGGACCGAATTTGTCAGAGTCTGGCTGTCTGCAACCTGAAAGTCGGCAACTCCCGATGCCGCCGCAGCCTCGGCCAATGCGGTCATCGCAGTGAACGGAACCGTTGCCGGCGGACCAGTTTCCGCAGTCAGGATGGTCTGCGCCATCGCGCCGCTCGCCATTATGCTCATGGCGGCGGCGAGGATCGTGGTTTTTCTGATTTCAGGCATTTTTGCCTCCCCTTGATTTCAGATGGTTGAACTTGGTCGAGTGGACACGTCTCCACCGCTCAGGCCGTGACCGGGCGACCGGGGCACCTGCTGGCCGGGGTTGACCGGCTTGTCGTGCGGAACGGTGCCGGGCTTGAGACCCTGGGAATCTGCGTCGTTCGCGACCGAGGCATCGACTTTCGGTGCCTTGATCGTCGGGTGCCCTGTGCAGCCAAAGCGGTCATGTCGCAGTTGATCGCACGCGAGAAACAGGATGCTGCCTGTTCGCCCAGGTGCTCCATCCCGTTGAACGACTGCGCCAGTCGTTTCCCACCCGACCGGTGGCAACACCGGTCATCCCAAACGTCCTCGGTTAACGGCCAAGGACAATCGGGGTTTGGCAACATTGCCGTGCAATCCTGTACACAACATTCAACAGGATCCCTTGGAGCGACTGATCGGCATGCGATGCGAAGGCTCACGCTTGCTGCGTCAAATGCAACGCGATTGCCAACGGGACTTCTCTTGCATATTTGGGATCCCTAATCAATTACTATTCAGATGATCGGAAACAGATAGCCGTGATTCTCAGAATAGGGATCCCAAATAGATGGAGTCGCGGTGGGTTTGCCAACGATGTGGACCAACGACAATCGCGCTTGGCCACCGTTGTGCCAAGTGCAGGCCGGTTGCTGCGTTCGCACGAAAGGAATCCGCCGGATGATCCGGCGCAACCGGGCCATGCGTTCGACAATCGGTGACCGCTTCACTATTGCGACCGCAGAGTCAGTCAGGGTCATTTCGAATCGATGAAACTTGAACAGAGGTGCAAGGCAATCGTTGCCGAACTGGGATTGGCTGACCCGCAAGACGTCAGGCAGGTCGTGCCCCTGACAGGCGGCGTTGCATCCGACATCGCCGTGGTGGATTTGCCAAACCGCAAGGTTTGCGTGAAATTCGCCCTGCCCAAGCTCAAGGTCGCGGCTGACTGGCAGGCACCGGTCCATCGAAACGCCGCCGAATATGCCTGGCTGAGAGTTGCTGCAGGCGTTTCACCGGATAGTTCGATCCAACTGTTCGGTCGTTCAGAGGAACAGCACGGCTTCGCGATGGAGTTTCTGGAAGGAAGCGACGTTTTTCTTTGGAAGGACCGCCTGCTCGCCGAAGGTCCTGATCGAGGCGAGGCTTCGAGAGTGGCAGAACTGCTTGCAAGGACTCATGCAGCTTCAGCGCATCATGCGTTTGACCGGTCAGAGTTTCGGAACCGCGACGACTTCCACGCCTTGCGCATTGAACCGTACCTTGCCTTCACGCGGGCCGCTCATCCCGATCTCGCTCCGGCGATCAGACCGTTGGAAGAACAGCTGTTTGAAGACGAATCGGTTCTCGTGCACGGAGACGCGAGTCCGAAAAACATCCTGTTCAGGCGAGGCGCGCCGATCATCCTCGATGCGGAATGCGCGACAATGGGCAGCGCGAGTTTCGACCCGGCCTTTTGTCTTAATCACCTCGTTTTGAAGGCCGTTCATTTGCCCAATTCTCGAAAGCGACTGCTGCGTCAGGTGACCGAGTTCTGGAGTGCTTATTCGTCGAGAGTTTCCTGGGAGGATCCGAAGAGCTTGGAGGCACAAGTCTGCGCCTTGCTGCCGGTCTTGATGCTGGCGCGCGTCGATGGGAAATCACCTGTAGAGTACCTGTCGGAGCATGCACGCCAGGTGGTTCGGGATGTCTCGATTCCCCTGATCGAGTCACCACCAACCCGATTGGGAGATTTCGTGAGGCGAGTGGCACATCATCTGGAAGGGAAGATCGCATGACGCTCATCAGGTCAGTTCAAGGCCGGCGAGTCTGGGATTCTCGCGGCAATCCGACCGTGGAGGTCGACGTCGTCCTCGACAATGGTGTGACGGGCCGGGCGATTGCCCCTGCTGGCGCCTCGCGAGGAAAGCGAGAAGCCGTCGACTTGCGGGACGGTGGGTCGAGATTGCGCGGCAACGACGTTGGGCGGGCGGTCTCAAACGTGAACGGGACAATCGCCGAAGCCTTGCGCGGGCATGAGATATCGGACCAGTCCGGTTTGGATGCACTCCTGATCGGCCTCGATCCGTCACCGTTGAAGGATACCCTCGGTGGCAACGCAATGGTCGCAACATCGCTGGCCGTGCTGCACGCCGCTGCAGCAGATGCCGGGAAGCCGCTTTGGCGGCATGTTGCCGAACACTATGGACGAACCCCGTCGATTCCGCTTCCCGAAATCCAGATATTCGGGGGCGGCGCTCATGCCGGACGGCGCGTGGACATCCAGGACTTCATGATCATGGTCCCCGGTGCCTCCACCTTTGACGAGGTCATGGAGGTCACCAACGAAGTCTATTTCGCTGCAGGCGATATCATGGCGTCCCGCGGAAACCTTGCCGGTGTCGCCGATGAGGGCGGCTGGTGGCCCGTGTTTCGCAGCAACGAGGAGGCCTTGGAGACGCTCGTTGCCGCAATCGAAAAAGCCGGCGAGAAACCGGGCGAGCGCGTTGTCATTTCCCTCGACGTTGCAGCCTCCGAGTTTGGTGACGGTGGCGCCTATTCGCTCGCTCTCGAAGACCGAGAACTGGACAGCGGCGGACTGATCGACATGCTCGGCGGCTGGATCGATGCCTACCCGATTGCCTCGATCGAGGATCCGGTCGGTGAGGACGACAAGGCCGGCATGATTGAATTCACGCGCCGATTCGGCGATCGCGTGCAGATCATCGGAGACGATTACCTGGTGACAAACGCTGGCCTGATCCGCGAAGCGTCTGCCGATCAAGCCTGCAATTGCGCCCTGATCAAGGTCAATCAGGCCGGGACCGTTTCAGAGGCCGTCGAGGCATTTTTTGCGGCACAGGAAGCCGGGTGGACAGCGGTCGTGTCGGCTCGGTCGGGCGAAACCGAGGATACGTCGATTTCGCATCTGAGTACCGGTCTTGGTTGCGGGCAGCTGAAGGTCGGTTCGTTCCAGCGATCGGAACGAATGGTCAAGTGGAATGAATGCCTGCGAATCCAGGACGAACTGGGTGTCGAGGCGTTTGTCGGAGGCCGTCCGCTTGCATCAACGTGGTGGGGACGGGCACGATCTTGACGCAGTCACCGAGTTGCACGGCACCACGACCGTGACCTCGGCTGTCCCGGTCCGCGACTCCAGGGCGGGCGAATGTCGGCCCAGTCAGAAACCCGGTTCAGACCCTGTTTCGAAATCCTTGCCAAAATAACCTGAGTTGCCGATTTCGTCCGACCCTGATCGCCAACCGCCGCGCCGCGCAGTGAAATCGGAACTTGCATGTCGGCGGGTGCATCACGATTGTCAAGGTAGCCGTTTTCCATTGGAGTGAGACATGAACACGATCGGTGTCATTGGAATGGGGACGATGGGCTCAGCGGTGGCTGGGGCGTTCCGACGGGCAGGGCACAGGGTGCTGAGCGATTTGAATGGCCGAAGCTCTGTTTCAATCAAGCGGGCCGAGGCTCACGGGATCGAAAAGGCAACCGGACTTCCGGAGATTCTATCGAAGTGCGATATCGTTTTCTCCATCGTTCCACCGGAACAAGCCCTCCGCGTCGCTGAGACCGTGGCGGAGGACGCCCGTGGTCGTGCTGAGCGACCGATCTTTATCGATGCAAACGCCGTTTCGCCCGGAACCATGTCTCGGCTGCTTCGTGTTTGCGACAATGTCGGTCTTGGTCTCGTCGACGGCGGAATTGTCGGCGGCCCCCCGAGGGATGGTCATCGACCTCGGCTCTACCTGTCTGGTCCTGGGTCCGCCGCACTGGAGGCTCTTGACGGCCAGGCTTTCGACTTCAGGCGCCTTGACGGCGACGTTGGTCAGGCGAGCGCCTTCAAGATGGCGTATGCCGGATTGACGAAGGGGTTGAATGCCCTGCTGGTCAACCAGCTTCTGGCAACCCAAGAATTCGGGTTTCTGGATGAATATCGCGACGAACTGGCGTTCAGCCAAGTGACGCTGCTCGAAAGTGCCGAATGCACAATCCCACGCATGCCCGCGGATTCCGGCCGCTGGGTCGCCGAGATGAACGAAATCGCCGAAACGCTGTCCGCGATCGGGCTTCCAGACGGATTTCACGCCGGGGCCGCCGAAATCATGACCCGCCTCGCCGCGTCACCGTTTTCGGGCGAGACACGGGAAACGATCGACCCGGCACGGTCGATGGCAGACACGATCAGGCAAATCTGAACACCCGCCGAATTTCCGCTCTTGTGAACGACATGCGGCCGAACAGTCCGATCAGGGTGATTGTCGCCGAACTTGACCGTCGGCTGCGGTCATCGAGTTCATGTCCGGCTCAACAAGACCTGAAGATCGGCAATGACGGATCGCTGATTGCATGGCATCTTCCGTTCGACACGAGGGAGACATGCGCGTGAATGCACGACGACAAAGACGCGCTCGGACGAAGAGCATCGACACCACCTTCAAGCCGGCAACGCGTGCCTATGCCCCGATCGATGTGCTGTCGCCCGAACAGGAAGAAGAGGTGCACCTGCGGTCATTGCAGTTGCTGGAAACCGTCGGTCTGCGATTCCTGTCGAGGGAAACCTGGCACCTTCTCGAGGCCGCAGGCTGCAAGGTCGATCGAGAGACAGGACAGGTCTTGATGCCTCGCGAGGCAGTCGAACACCATCTCGCGCTTGCCCCGTCCGAATTCGTGATGAGGGCGCGCAATCCAGCGAATGACCTGTTCTGCGGCGGGCAGGAAATCCACTACGGATCGGCCTCGTCCGCCCCGAATGTCCTCGACCGGGAAAACGGGCGCAGGCCGGGCACGCAAGCCGACTTCGAGGCGCTGGTCAAACTGAACCACATGTTGCCCACGTGCGGTTTTCACTCGGGCCATCCGGTCGAACCGATCGACACCCCGGTCAACACGCGGCACCTGGGCAGTTCGCTGGCCTGGCATTCGCTTTCCGACAAGGTCACGCGGATCTACGCCATTGGGCGAACGCGGATACGCGACAGCGTCGAAATGATGCGTATCGCTTACGGACTGACCGAAGACGAAGTGCGGGCCGCGCCGCGCCTGCATGCCTCGATCAACGTCAATTCGCCGCTGGTTGTCGATGAACCGCTGATCGAAGGCGCGATGGAACTGGGGGCCGCAGGGCAGGCGGTGGTTCTCTCGCCCGTTGCCTTTGCCGGGGCCATGTCGCCGATCACGCTGTCGGGCAGCATCGTTCAATGCAATGCCGAGTGCATCGGGACCATCGCCTTCCTGCAGATGGCCAATCCCGGCTCCCCTTGCTTCTATGGTGTGCTGACGACCCCGATCGACATGAAGTCGGGCGCACCGGCCATGGGGGTTCCGGAAACCGTGACAGGGACCCTCGCCAACGGACAGTTGGCCCGACGATACGGCCTGCCGCAGCGGGTGATGCTGGGATCAACTTCGAACGCACCGGACGCCCAGGGCGCGTGGGAGACAATGTTCTCTCTCTGGGCGGCACAGCTTTGCGGGGCGCATTTGGTCTATCATGCGCATGGCTGGATGGAGGGCGGCCTGACCACCGGCTACGAAAAGACGATCCTCGATTCCGAGATGATCGGAATGATGGGCGCGCTTCGCGGCGGGATCGATTTCTCGGACATGGACGAAGCGATGGAGGCGATCGCCGACGTTGGTCCAGGCGGACATTTTCTGGGATCGCCGCACACCGTTGCCCGGTACGAGAACGCCTTTCACGCGCCCATCCTGTCCGACTGGCGGGCCTATGAATTCTGGCAAGCCGCCGGATCCCCCGATGCCGCCGAGCGGGCAACGGCACGTTGGAAGGAAATGCTCGCCGCTTACGAGCCACCGATGATGGATCCTGCCCGTGTGGAAGAACTGGAAGCCTATGTCGCCCGTCGGACCGAGGAGATCGGTAGCGATGACATCTGATCCCTACTGGTGGGAGGACGCCGGGCGGCCCAAGACACCGCCCGAAGAACCGCTGCCTAAGCAGGTGGACGTCCTGGTCGCAGGAGCTGGGCTGACCGGGCTTTCCGCGTCCCTTGAACTTGCGCGCAAAGGGCGGTCGGTTCTGGCGCTGGATGCCATGTCTCCGGGTGAAGGGGCGTCTGGCCGCAACGGCGGGATGATTGGCGGAGGGCATCGTTTGTCCATCGACGACTTGCATGCTCGATTCGGGGCGGGGCTGGCGCATGATCTCCTGCATGAGGCTCATTGTGCCTCGCGCGATCATGCGCTGAAGGTGATGCGAGACGAATGCATCGCTTGCGATTACGCCGAAACCGGGCGTTTTCGCGGGCTTTGGACGCGAGCCGAATATGACAGCGCCGGCACGGAGATCGACCGGCTCAAGGCGCTGATCTCCGTTGAGGCCCACATGGTCCCTGCCTCGGAGCAGCGCGACGAGGCGGGGACGGAGCTTTACGCTGGAGGAACGGTCTATCCGCTGCATGGGGGACTCAATCCGGCAAAATGGGTTGGCGGATTGCTCGATGCTGCGCGGCGGGCGGGCGCCATTGTTCAGGGCAAGACCCCGGTGATCGGGGTCGAACGCGATGGCACTGAGCATCTGGTTCATTCATCTCGCGGTTCGGTCAAGGCGCGCGACGTTCTGGTCGCCACCAACGGATATTCCGGAGCGGCCTTTCCTTTTGCTCGCCGCAGGATCGTGCCGATACCGAGCTACATCGTGGCTAGCGACCCTCTTTCTCCGGACGTGATGCGGTCCATGTTTCCGAAGAATCGCATGGTGGCAGAAAGTCGGGAACGACACTGCTATTTCCGACCTTCCCCGGATGGCACGCGGTTGATCTTTGGCGGGCGGGCGGCAATGTTCCAGGTCCCCGACGCCTTTGCACAGGGCGAGTTGAAGCGTTTGATCCGGCAGGTTTTCCCTGGCCTTGGCGATATCGGCTTCACCCACTCCTGGAGCGGAAAAACCGGCTTCACCTTCAGTTTCTTGCCCCATGTCGGCCAGGTCGACGGCATCTGGCATGCGATGGGATATTCCGGCAGTGGCAATGCGATGGCCCCTTGGCTGGGGCACAAGGCAGGCCTGCTGACCGCAGGAGATCCCGGGGGGAGAACCGCTTTTCAACAGACACCTTTTCCGACCCGCGCTTGGCATCGCGGCCCCCCGTGGTTCCTGCCGTTTGCAGACTTGATGTTTCGCGGGCGGGATGTCTGGCACAATCTGCGGAGAAAGAAATGAGCGCCTATCGCGATCTCCTGTCGCCCCTGGTGATCAAGGGTCTGACCTTGAAGAACCGGGTGGTCTCGACAGCACATGCTCCAGGCTACGCCGAGGGCGGCCTGCCCGGCGAGCGCTACCAGGCCTACCAGGAAGAAAAAGCGCGTGGCGGATGCGGGCTGATCATGTTCGGCGGATCCTCCAACGTGTCGCGTGACAGCGGTTCGATCTATGGCCAGATCTACGTGGGAGACGATCTTGTCATTCCGGCGTTTCGCCAGTTGGCGGATCGGCTGCATGCCCACGGGGCGGGAGCAATGTGCCAGATCACCCACATGGGGCGGCGCACGACCTCGGACAGCGGCGACTGGCTGCCAACCAAGGCCCCGTCGGCGCGACGCGATCCGGCGCATCACTCGATGCCGTACGAAATCGGCCCGCGCGAACTCGGACGAATCACCCGTGCATTTGCTGCGGCAGCCCAGCGATGTCGGGAGGGCGGTCTGGACGGAGCGGAAATCCTGGGCTCCAGTCACATCATCGGACAGTTCCTGTCGCCGCTGTCGAATTTTCGCGACGACGACTATGGCGGATCGCTCGAAAACCGCGCCCGGGTTCTGTTCGACATCCTAGAAGCCTGTCGCGGGGCAGTCGGACCCGACTTCATCCTGTCATTCCGAACCAACTTCAGCGAAGAAAACGAGGGTGGGCTGAGCGCTGCCGAGGGCGTGGAACTCGCCGCGATGCTGGGGCGCCACGGTGCCGTGGACATGCTGAACGTGAACGGCGCCTATGGGGGCACCGACATGGGCTTGACCGAGTTCATGCCGGGCATGGCCTTCCCTGCGGCACCCTATGTCGAATTGGCCCGTCGCGTGCGTGAAGCCAGCGGTCTCGTGACCCTGCAGGCTGCGCGGCTGTCCGATCCCGCAACCGCGAACTGGGCGATCGGGCAGGGTTACCTGGACCTCGCCGGCATGACCCGTCCGCACATGGCGGATCCGGAGATCGTCGCCAAGCTGGAACGCGGGGAAGAAGCGCGGATCAGGCCCTGCGTCGGTGCGGGCTACTGTCTCGACCGGATCTATGCAGGTCGCGATACTCTGTGCCAGCACAATGTCTCGACCGGTCGCGAGACATGGTTGCCCTCTCGGATCGATCCGGCGCCATCCCCAAAACGCGCCGTCGTTGTCGGCGGCGGCCCTGCGGGATTGGAGGCCGCACGCGTGCTGGCGCGGCGTGGTCATTTGGTGACCCTGTTCGAGGCAGGTTCGCGTCTCGGAGGCCAGGTGCTGTTGGCTGCGTCCGGTGAATGGCGCAAGGACATGGTCGGCATCACGGACTGGCTGACAAACGAGGTCGTGATCCTTGGCGTCGATATCCGGCTCGACACCTTTGTTGACGTGCCCGACGTCACGGCCGTTATGCCGGACGTTGTCATGATCGCCACCGGCTCGGTGCCATCCGATCCGCTGGGTTTGGACCTTCCCACCGTGTGGGATGCGCTTTCGGGCCAGTTCCGACCAGAGGGCGATGTCCTGATCTATGACAGCGTCGGCGAGCATGCGGCCCTGTCGCTGGCGGATCGTCTTTCGACGGACGGGGTGTCCTTGAGATTCGTGACCCGTGACCGACATGCGGGCCGAGGGCTGGGTGGGCAGAACGCGCCCGTCTACCTGCGCAACCTCGCGAATGCCGGCGTGCAGATCCTGACGGATCAGGAACTGGTTGGCGTTTCGACCAGCGGAAACAAGCGGGTCGCGCATCTGCGTCACGCGTTTTCCCGTCGAGTTGGAGACGTCACCGCAGGTGCGATCATCGCCGACTTCGGTTCGGAACCGGTCACGGAACTGTTCGATGCGATGGTTGCCGGTTCCCGCAATCTCGGCGAAATCGATCCCGAGGCCATGGTTGCGCTTGCTCCCCAGCCCGAGGATGCCAATCCAGACGGCGATTATCTTCTCTTGCGAATGGGAGACGCACTCGCCCCCCGCGACATCCATGCGGCGATGCTGGATGCCAATCGCCTTGCGAGAGTGATCTGACATGTCCGAAACCACCGCGATCACCCGACTGGCCGACTTCGTTTCCAACCACCCAAGAGGCGGTGCCAAACCGGTCCATCTCGAACGCGCGGCAGATGCTCTCCTAGACACGCTGGGCTGCATCGTGCTGGGTCGGGATGCGCCGGTGACCCGCGCTGCCCTCGATGCCTGCGCACCCTGGGGAAGCGGCCCCGTTCCTGTCGCGGGGACGGGCGCGTCGCTCCCAGCTCCCTGGGCGGCCCTGGCGCTCGGTGCTGCTGCGCATTCGTATGACCTTGATGACTACACGCTGATTGCCAACGACCATCCAAGTGCCGTGCTGGTCCCAGCATTGCTGTCGCAGGCGGCCACCATGACAGACGACATCAGCGGAGAGGCTTTGCTTGAGGCCTATCTTGTCGGGCTCGAAGTGATCTTTCGCGCCGGTGAGGCCGTCAACATGGGTCACTACAACCGCGGGTGGCACAGCACGAGCACGCTTGATTCTGTGGGCGCAACCGCTGCAATCGCCCGTCTGAGGGGCCTGTCCGCAGAGGAAACGGCCGCTGCGCTGTCGCTGACCACGTCGCTCGGCAGCGGCTTTGTCAGCCAGTTCGGAACAATGGCCAAGCCCCTTCACGCCGGGATTTCGGCCAAGGCCGGCATCCTGTCATGCGCGCTTGCCGGAGCAGGCGCAACCGCCAGCGTTCACGTCCTTGACGGTCCGGTCAGTCTATCGACGGTCATGACTCCGGCGGACGTGCTGGGGTTCGACAAGGCTCTTGAGGGGCTGGGGGAAGCCTGGGGACTGGATCGGTTCGGTCTTGGGGCAAAGCTCTACCCCTCGTGCGGCTATACCCATCGGGCGATCGACGGGGCACTGGAACTGCATCGGAGAATCGACGCCACCTGCCTTGAGAGAATCAAGTCAGTTGAATTGAGCTTGCCGGATTTTCACCTGGCGATTCTTCCCTACGGCGTGCCGAACAGCCGGGACGAGGCACTGTTCTCGGCTCCGTGGTGCGCAGCGGTCGCGCTCGCGACGGGGAAATGCACCAGTTCGGACTTTACGCCAGAGGGAATCGCCCGTGAGGATATCCGGGCCCTTGCAGCCCGGACCAAGACCACGGCCAGGAAACCTGTCGATCCAACGATCAACGTCGATCCGAGTGATCCCGACGCGGTCACGGTCGTCCTGGCCGATGGGCGCCGGGAAACGGCGACAGTCGATCTTTGGACCGGCGCACCGGGACGAGATCTCGGACGTGACGGGCTGTTGGCCAAGTACACGGACAATTGCACCACTGCAGGGATCAGCCCTGCGCGGAGCACGGAACTTGCGGAGGCGGTTTTTGAACTCTCGGGCGAAAGCTCGATGACCAGGCTTGTTCAATGCTTGTCCAAGCTGGATGAACCTCAACGGTCTGAATCACCTCGGGTCATTTGATGAGATGACATGTGTGTGACGTTCGTGATCATCCACTGATTCCCAATGCCTTGGTGCCTTTCAACTCCATGGAAGCATCTCCGGCCGGTCTGCGAATCCGACGATTGCCACATTGGGATCGCGGGCTCGCTGCGTGAAGCGGGTGACGTTGTTCGTTTTGCGTCGGTGATGATGAGGTGTGGCGCAACCTCGGAAATCAAGCGGAGGAAGGCGCGACGACATGGCAGTCCGAGGAGGTACGTGTCACGCAGGATTCAGGAATGGAATTTCTGCACGATGATTCCTCGCCAAATCAACGACTTCGACGCAAGCCTGGATTGACTGACGCTTGACCGGCACAACTGTGCGGCCGCGCGAAAACGCAACAACAGTTCAGCGTTCCGATTGATGGAGGGATTGGTAGCGGAGGAGGGACTTGAACCCCCGACACACGGATTATGATTCCGTTGCTCTAACCACCTGAGCTACTCCGCCGAGAGCCTGACTAGGTGACAACGCCGTTTCCGTCAAGACGGCGTGAGCGCGATTTCCATAGCTGACTGCGATGCCGCGAATCACGGGAGTCAGTCCGCGTTCCATCGCCCCAAAGCATGATCGTGTCGACCGAACTCACGCAGTGCTGAACGCCCGTATCGAACACGAGACACTGACCGGTTCGCAAGGGAATTCAATGAGGTTGCGGTATCGACTTCGCCAACGGGATGAGGCCGTGAACCCGGCCTTGAGCCGACAAGTTCAATGACGTGCCTCGCGTTCGGCGGCCGCCATGAGTGTTGCGGTTCAGATCAGTGCCGGCCGACTGGATGGCATCGAAAGGTGGGCCGTTCGTGCGACAAATGGCTGTCGGTTCCTGCCGCACCGCGAAGATCGGACCCGTCGCGAGATTCGGAGATCTTGGGGCAAGCGCGCCAAGGAGACCTATTGGCAGACGCCTGTCCGTGCCCCAACTCTGAACGCTCACGGCCAATTCCGTCGATGATCTGCGTTATCTGTTGGCAAATCCCGCCAACGCTCGCTATGCATCACCGGGTCGCCCGGATTTTGGAGGCCAGAACAGCGAGTCTGCCGCATGCGATTGCTTGTCCAGCGCGTCACGTCAGCGAGTGTCACGATCGATGGCAAGGTCGTCGGTCAGATCTCGGAAGGTCTGCTCGGGTTCTTTTGCTCGATGGCGGGTGACCGCGACGAACAGGTGCCCGGACTCGCGAAGAAATTCGCCAATCTCCGGATTTTTCGCGACGACGCCGGACGGATGAACCGATCGTTGCTCGATATCGGCGGGCAGGCGCTCATCGTCAGCCAGTTCACCCTTGCCGCCGACACCTCGAGGGGCAACCGTCCCGGGTTTTCGCGGGCGGCACCGCCCGAAATCGGCCGAAAGCACTACGACGACTTCTGCGATGCCGTGTGCAATCTGGGTGTACCAGTACAAACTGGCGAGTTTGGAGCCGAAATGAAAGTCTCGCTGACGAACGACGGTCCTGTCACGATATTGCTCGAGTCGTGATTCTCTCGTGAAGGGGTGGAAGGATGGAGTGGCGAGACACTGACGAAGCGATCACCCGCGAGGGGTTTCGGGGGCATTCGAACGAATCGACATATTCCGGTGTCGTCAGTTTCTTGCGACGCCGATACTCCCGTGACCTCGAGGATGTTGATCTGGCGGTCGTCGGGGTTCCATTCGATTGTGCCACCACGAACCGGCCCGGGACGCGATTTGGCCCGCGCGCGATTCGGGAGGCCTCCGTGTTTCAGGGCTACGAAGCGCCCTACGGTTGGGACATTGACCCACTGACCGAGATGAACATTGCCGATTCCGGCGATTTCGGATTCGACTACGCGAAAATCAACGAGTTTCCCGGTCAACTGACCAGGTTCATCGCGGACATCATCAAGACGGACACGACCGTTCTGGTCCTTGGTGGGGATCACTACATCACCTATCCGATTCTCAGAGCCCATGCCGAGGCCTTCGGTCCGCTGGCGCTGCTGCAGTTCGATGCCCATTCTGACACCTGGCCGGATGCGGATCCCGAACGGATTGATCACGGAACCATGTTCTACCACGCAGTCCAGCAGGGTCTCATCAAGCCCGACGTCTCGGTGCAGGTCGGCATCAGGACCAGTAACCCCGACACGCTTGGCGTCAACATTCTCGATGCGCGATGGGTGCACCAGAACGGACCTGAGAGAACCGCCAGCCGGATTCGCGAGATCATCGGCGATCATCCGGTCTACTTGACCTTCGATATCGACGCGCTCGATCCTGCGTTCGCTCCCGGAACCGGCACCCCGGTCTGGGGCGGGCTGACCTCGGCCCAGGCATCGATCATTCTTCGGGACATCGCGGGGCTCAATATCGTTGGCATGGATGTCGTCGAAGTCTCGCCCCAGTACGACACGACGGGAGCAACGGCCGTGGCCGGCGCTCATGTCGCAACCGATCTGATCTGCCTTTGGGCAACCGGGCGGCGGATGAACGGTGGGACAGGCCAGGCCCCGGCGTGATCACGATCAATGAAGAAAACCCACGGTCAACCTTGATCGGACCGTACCAACAAACTTGAAGCAGGAGTTCAGGCGATGAAAGCAGCCGTGTGCCGGGAATTCGGGAAACCTCTGGAAATCGTCGATGTCGACTTGCGTCCGCCGGGGCCAGGCGAGGTGGAAGTCGAGGTTGCGGCATGCGCGATTTGCCACTCGGATATCCATTACATGGAAGGGGCCTGGGGAGGCGACCTGCCAGCGGTCTACGGCCATGAAGCCGCAGGCCACGTCAAGGCAGTCGGCCCCGGTGTGTCGGGAGTTTCTGTCGGCGACCCCGTTCTCGTGACGCTGATCCGGGCGTGCGGGTCGTGCCACTCCTGTTGCAACGGGTACCCGGTCACCTGCGAGACACCGTTCGACCGCGTGGCGTCCAGCCCGTTGCGGATGCGTGACAGCGACCGAACGCCGATCGAGCAGGGCGTCAGCACGGCAGCTTTCGCCGAGCGCGTTGTTGTCGACCAAAGCCAGGTCCACGGTATCCCGTCCGACATGGCCATGGACGCGGCCTGTCTGCTTTCCTGCGGCGTCATCACTGGGTTCGGGGCCGTGACCAACACGGCGAAAGTCAGGGCAGGCAGCAATGTCGTTGTGATCGGAGCGGGTGGTGTCGGGCTGAATGCGATCCAGGGTGCAAGTGTCGCCGGCGCCTCTCGCGTCATCGCCGTCGATGTCATCGCCGACAAGCTCGAAGGCGCGCGGGAGTTCGGCGCGACCCATGTGGTTCTTGCCGATGACCGAGCGGCCCATCGCGAGGTCAGGCGGCTGACCGGTGGCAGGGGTGCGGACTACGTGTTCGTGACAGTTGGCGCCGGTGCCGTCTACCAGCAGGCCCCGAGGTTTCTTGCAACCCGCGGTGAGTTGATCGCGGTCGGAATGCCGGCATCGGATGACACCGCTGCGTGGTCCCCCATGGCCTTGGCCTTTCTCGGGCAGAGCATCCACGGCTCAAAGATGGGTGACGTGGTGCTGTCGCGCGACATTCCCTGGCTCGTCGACCTCTATCAGCAGGGTCGGCTCATGCTCGATGAACTGGTGTCGCGGCGTTACCCTCTCGACCGAATCAACGACGCGATCGCCGATACCCGCGCCGGAGCGGCGCGGCGAAACGTCATCGTCTTCGATGCGGATCAGAAATGAAGCTTGCCGATCTTGAGATCTTCGTTGTCGGCAATCCGCCGCCCGGCTGGGGTGGCCGCTATTTTGTCTTCGTCAAGGTCACGACGGCATGCGGTGTCGTCGGCATGGGCGAAGTCTATGCCGCCGCTGTCGGTCCGGTGGCCATGCAAGCGGTCATCAGGGACGTCTTCGAGCGTCACATGGAGGGCGAATCGCCGGCAAACATCGAGCTGATGTTTCGCCGCGTCTATTCTTCGGGGTTTACACAGCGGCCCGATCCGACGGTCATGGGAGCGTTCTCGGGGCTCGAGATGGCGTGTTGGGACATTCGCGGAAAGGCGCTCGACCAGCCGGTTCATGCTCTGCTCGGCGGCAGGGTCAACGACCGCATCCGCGCCTACTCGTATCTCTATCCGCTTGGGCACCATGATCTTGACAAGTTCTGGAATGATCCCGACTTGGCGGCAGAGAGCGCCGAGGCATTGGTCGACCTCGGCTTCACCGCGGTCAAATTCGATCCTGCAGGCCCGTACACGATCCGCGGCGGCCATCAGCCATCCATGTTCGACATCGAGCGATCGGCCGCGTTTTGCCGCCGAATTCGCGATGCAGTCGGGTCCCGGGCAGATCTTCTGATCGGAACGCATGGACAGTTCACGACGTCTGGCGCGATTCGTCTGGGACGGCGATTGGAAATGTTCGACCCGCTCTGGTTCGAAGAACCGGTCCCGCCAGACAACCCGGACGAGTTCGCGCGGGTCGCATCGGCTGTCGGGATCCCGGTCGCAACCGGCGAGCGACTGACGACGAAGTCCGAATTCGCGGCAGTGCTGAAGACTGGAGGCGTATCGATCGTCCAGCCGGCGCTGGGCCGCGCAGGCGGCATTCTTGAAGGGAAGAAGATCTCGGCGATCGCGGAGGTCTTCAATGCCCAGGTGGCGCCGCATCTCTACGCCGGCCCGATCGAGTGGGCCGCCAACATTCAGTTGGCTGCGTCGATTCCCAATTTGCTGATCGCCGAGACGATTCAGACCGGGGGCGAGTTCCATCGACGCCTGATCGGCGACACGCTGGACTGGGACGACGGATTCATCGCGTTGCCCGAACGGCCCGGACTGGGCATCTCGTTCAACGAGGACCTCGCCCGCGAACACCCGTACGATGGCCACAAACTGCATCTCGAAATGCAGGAGGCGCCATGCAACTATGATCGGGCGAACACTTTCACGGGTGGTGCACCACCGCAGCGATGAACCAACTTGGCTCCGGTCGTGCCCTGCGAACCGTGTGACACTCCGACCGTCCGGATTCGTGATTGCCGGATGGTTTCAATGAGATTGCGTCCGGGTCACGCTGCACTTGATGCTGCGGAAGCAGGTCCGGAGCGAGATGATCAATGACGGATGAAACGAAGATGACGGATACCGAATACTGGAAACTGAGCGCGGTGGAACTCGCAGAACTCGTTCGATCGCGGAGGGTGTCGTGCGTTGCGATCATGGAATCGGTTCTCGGCCGGATCGCGGCGCGAAACGGCGAACTCAACGCCATCGTCACCGATTGTGGCGCAGCGGCTCTCAACGAAGCAATGGAGAAGGATCGTTTGCTGGATAGCGGCACGATCACCGGTCCACTCCACGGCGTTCCGGTCACGATCAAGGTCAATATCGATGTTGCGGGGCAGGCGACCACAAATGGGGTGCCGGATTGTTCCGATCTGATAGCCTCCGAGCATTCGCCCGTTGTCAGCAATCTTCTTGATGCCGGCGCGATCATCGTTGGTCGGACCAACACGCCCGAATTCTCGATGCGGTTGACCACCGACAATCCCTTGCACGGACGAACGATCAATCCGTGGAACAGCGACGTGTCGCCAGGAGGATCCTCAGGGGGAGCGTCTGTCGCCGCTGCAATGGGGTTCGGGCCGATCCATCACGGAAACGACATCGGTGGATCGTTGCGGATGCCGGCATTTGCCTGCGGCGTGTCCACGATCAAGCCGACTTTTGGGCGCGTTCCGGCCTATGTGCCGAGCGCTTTGGGCGAACGCGGAATCCTTGCGACGATGATCGCCGTTCAGGGCGTGATCTGCAGGGAGGTTCGCGACGTGAGACTCGCGACACGCGAGCTTGCCTCGGGTGATCCGCGCGATCCATGGTGGGTTCCGGTGCCATTTGACGGTCCCGAGCTCGACGGCCCCATCCCGGTGGCGGTCACCACCGAGACCTACGGCTATCCGGCCCATCCCGACATCATCAACGCGATTGACCATGCAGCGGGCATCCTCGACGATGCAGGTTATCGTGTCGAGCAGGTGGCGACGCCGCCGATGGATGAACCTGCCAAGGCATGGTTCGACGCTTTGATCAGCGAACTCTCGTGGCACTTCGGCGCATCGGTCCGCGCTCACGGAAGCGCCACGATTCAGGAGATCTTCGCTCACTACGAGAGCATCGGAAACCCGGTGGATGCGGCTGGATACCGCCAGGCGATTTCAACTCGGTCGGCTTTCCTGCGCCAATGGAACCTGTTTCTCGATCGATACCCGCTGGTCCTGTGTCCGTATTTCATGCGTCGGACCCATTCGTGGAACGAGGACGCCGGCGGATTCGAGGCGGTGAAGGACCTGTTTGCGGCGGCTCTCTACAGCATCGGCGTCAACTACCTGAGCCTGCCCGCTGGGGTGGTTCCGATCGGCCACGTGGAAAACTTGCCAGCAGGCGTCCAGATCATCGGGAGGCGCTTTCGCGAGGATCTGATTCTCGACGCCATGCAGGCGATCGAAACAAAGGTCGGCGTTCTCGCGCATGAACTCTGGGCGAAGGAGTCCGGGCCGAGTTCTTGAGACGGTCGACTGGAGCCACATGCGGGGAGTCGCATGCTGGATTCAGGCGTCAGCTCTCTGGCACGACCATGCGAAATCAATGTCCAAAAAACGCTATGAGTCTTTGGCTTGCTGTCATGCCAACTTGGCTTGTGCGCGATCGACGGTTCAAGCCGTGACCATCATGTCGGGTTGCACGGCGCTGCTCACTGGCGCGATGCTTCGATCTCGTCGATGACTTTCTCGATTTCCTCGATCCGGTCGTGAGAATGTGGGTGTGTCGAGAGCCACTCCGGGCTCGAACTCCCATATGTCTCCTCGATTTCCTGCAAGAAACCGATCAACGCCTCTGGATCGTAACCGGCCTTGGCAGCCAGACGAACTCCCATGCGGTCGGCCTCGCGCTCGAAGTCGCGGCTGTAGGTGAGCGAAAACAGCAGCCCTCCTTCAAGCAGCAGATCATCGAGAACCGGGCCGACATCTCCGAGCGCGAGGGTCGCCACGAGGTAGATGCCGAGGCTGCGATAGACCTGCCTCAGGCCGTGAGCCTCCGACACGTGGATCAGTTCGTGGCCAATGATACCGGCCATGACATCCGGGTCAGGATATTCTCTGACAATCTGATCGGTGAAGAGCACTGTTCCGCCCGGCAATGCGAATGCATTCGGGCCGATGGCCGGCATGTCGCGAAAGACAAGCCGGTAATCGGAATAGCGCGGCTCGGGCGCCACTGCCGTCACCCGGTCGAACACCTCTGTGACATGCAGTTTCCGCTGCGGATCAAGCCGAGACGGGTTTGCCAATGTTTGGTCTACGAACGCGATGTGCGAGTCGTCGATCAATCGGGGCAATCCGTCCGGCGTCAAGAACAATGCGATTGCGACAAGAGCGCCGATGCCCCAACGCATGACGGCGAAGCCGGCCGCAAAGAGCAACCCGACAAAAAGAACCAATCGTGGTCGGAACAACTCAAGGGCATGGAGACCATCGGTCGCGCGCTTGCCGAGCATTCTGTCGATCTTGCCGTGATCGTGGCTTTGAAAGCTCCAGCCGCCGGGAAAACCGAGAACGCTTGGAAGACTTCCCAGCCTCTGTTCACGGGTGATTTGTGATCTCTTCGCGCTTGCCAGCAAGATGTCATCGTCACCGCGTTCGATCAGGTAAACCGTGCCCGTCGAGTCTTCAGCCAGGCGTGCCGGCACCATTCGCGATGAACCGGGTTCGTGGGCACTCCCGGTTGGCGATGGCAAATTGCTGTCAGACGCCAACGCCGACATCGATGGACTCGATATCCATGTAGGCATCGCCGACTGCCGTTGGCGACTGCTGGAGGTCTGCAACAAATTCGTCAAGCGAGCCGTTGGGTTCGACCCAGGTATGCGCGCAAAGATACTTTGTCAAACGGACCAGTGCCCATGGCAACATGAGACCAAAGGACAGAATGACGGCCACCGTATTGGTCAGCACGACCATGGTCAATCCGGCCGGCGAAACTGTCGAATGGAACCTGTGGCCGTCCTCAAGGATCATTCCAGCGTAAATGGCATTGCGGGTGATGGCGGCGTAGACAGGACCTGCCGAACCGAATGCGACTAGTGCGGGTATCCAAATCAAGATCATTGCCAGGACATTCACGCCGCTATTGGCGGCCAAAATCGTGACCAAGGCAAGAGGGGCGCCGATGAATGTACAAATGGCCGCCGCCAGAAGTGCGATGTAGAATGGCCGAATCGAACTGTCGAAAGAGAACTTGTGTTTTCCGAGACTATGGCCGCCGATCGTGTAACGCGACATTGCACGCACAGCGTAGGGAGAGGCGAGATAAAGGGTCAGGACCGAAAGGATGGGGTAGACGAAAAAAACGAGCACGGCATGCCAATAGCTGCCCTCGAATCGAAACCGGATATTCGACCAGCTGGTCATTGCAGCTCTGAAAGCCAATCCGCGATTGATCAGCCATGGAATCGCCACGAGAAAAACAATGCCGACAACGAGTAGAATGTAAGGCGATATTAGGCCAATGACACTCGCCGCAATTATGACGGAAATGACCACGATCCTGCCAATCAGGATCTGCAAACCAGTTGCATGATAGGCGAAGGCGCGGTCGTCAATCGTCGTGTTGCCCAGAAAGTATTTCTGGTTTCGAACCTTGGCCCAGGCGGAATAGATTCCAAACGTGATGGCCGTCAACATGACATTTACGATCCAGATTCCGAAATACTCCCTTGCATTTCCGTGGAAGCGCACCGGGATCATGTTCGATGTGTCCAGTTGGTCAGCCACTATCCACTCCTTCAATCAGCAGGCAACATGACCGGGTTTGTGCCAAGTGCGCGCGACTACGTCAACGAAAATGCTCACTGTCATGGTCTCATCGTTTACGGTCACAAATGGGCCTCTGACATGTTTTGTCCGAGCCGTTTTGGAACCTGTCGGTAACCTGGCGTTCATCCGATAGGCAGCGTGCCACAGGCCCCTGGTGCCTCCATTCATTCGCACAAAGGCATTCGGGTTGGCATTCGGCCGAACAATGTCCTCGCGACTTCGGGATCCGGCCCGAGCCCATGCCAGCGATTTGCGATTCGCTGCTCAGGCACCTTGCCGAGACGAAAGCGGACTCCGGGAATTCAGAGCAAGGCTCAGGACCGACCCGCTCCGCCACATCAAGTTGGCGTTGTCCATCGCCAACCATTGCAGACTGGCATCTCCACAGTCTCGTGACACGGCGGGCACTTGCCGTCATCACGCCAGTCCGCCGCTTGCGCCAACATGCGTGACAGTACCGAATGATCAAATGGAACTCAGGCTTGCCGCGGTCTTGATCGGGCCCGGTTCAAAAAAACGATGGAATGTGCGGTTCCGACAGCGAGCCTGATTGCGGATTTCATGGCACGACTCACCGTGACGATGCCTTGAATTCGTCGACGAGATTCTCGATTTCCGCAATTCGGTCGCCATAATCCGGGTGCGTCGCGAGCCACTCTGGGCCTGAACTCTCGTTTCGCTCGTCAAAGTGCCTCAAGAGATCTATCAGCGCCCCGGGATCGTAACCTGCCTTCGCAGCCAGTCGGGTGCCGAGACGATCGGCTTCGCGCTCGAACTCGCGGCTGTAGGCGAGTGAAAACAGCGGCCCTCCCTCAAGAAGCATGTCACTGAGAACCGGTCCGACATCTCCAAGCACGATGATCACCGAAAGGTAGGTTCCAAGGCTCCGAAAGATCTGCTTGAGTCCATGCGCCTCTGACACGTGGATCAGTTCGTGACCAATGACACCGGCGATGACATCGGGATCGGGAAACGCTCTGACGAACTGGTCGGTCAGCAGTACGGTTCCACCCGGGAATGCAATTGAGTTCGGACCGAGGTCGGGCATGTCGCGGAAGACCAGTCTGTAATCTGAAAAACGTGCCTCGGGCGCCACCGCAGTCACCTGCTCGAACACCTCCATCACCCTCAGTTTCTGCTGGGGATCGAGGCGAGACTGGCTGGCCCATGCCTCGTCTGCGAACGCGAGGTGAGAGTCGTCGATCAGCCGGGGTAAATCCTCGGGGGTCAGGAACAACGCGGTCGCGACAAGGGTGCCCATGCCCCAGCGGACAAAAAAGAACCCGACTGTTAAAACGAACGGCACTGCGACAAGGATCAGCCGTGGTCGGAATCTCTCCCAGGCATGAAGACGATCGGTCATGCGCTTGCCGAGCATGGCATCGATTGCACTGTGATCATGGCTGCGAAAGCTCCAACCATTCGCGAATTCGAGAACTGTCGGAAGGTTGCCCAGCCGTTGGTTTCGGGAAATCAACGACGCTCTTGCGCTGGCCAGAACGGTTCCATTTTCATCGCAAGCGATGACGAATATGGTCCCTGCGGAATCTTCGACAAGGCGCGCTCGAATGCTTCTCGAAGAACCGGGCGCTTGTGCGTGTCCGATCGGAGCAGGCAAATCGGACTCAGATGCCGACACCGACATCAATGGATTCGAAGTCCATGAAAGCGTCCCCCGTTGCCGACGGGATTTGCTGCAAGTTCGTGACAAAATCGTCGAGCGAGCCGTTGGGGACAACCCACGTATGCTCGCACAGGTATCGCGTGACCCGTATTTTTGCCCATGGCAACAGAAGTCCTGCAGTGCCGATGATCGCCAAGGTGTTCGTCAGCACGATCAGGATCAATCTGGTCGGCGAGATGTTCGATACGAAGCGGTGACCGTTCTCCAGTTCCATTCCTTCGAAAATCGCATTGCGAGTCCCGGCAGCGAAGACGGTCTTGATCTGCAAAAAATACACGGCAACGAAGACGGCCATGAGCAGGGTCAGATTGCTTGCATCGGCAACGGCTGCCAAAGCCAGGATCACGACGGGGACAACGCCGATGAGGATCCACAGGACCACGATCAAGAGAGCTTTGTAAAACGGCCGAATCCGGCTGTCGAATGCGAGTTTCCGACTGCCAAGGCTGTGCCCCCCAATCGTGTAGCGTGCCAAGGCGCGCGCAGCGAAAGGAAAGGCAATCCACAATGTCACGATCGACAGGAACGGATAGATGACGAACACCAGCAGCGCCCGCCAGTAGTTGCCCACGAATCGGAACCTGACATTTGACCAGCTGGTCATTGCCGCATTGAAACTCAACCCGCGATTAATCAGCCACGGAGAGACAAAAGCGAAGAGAATCGTCGTGACGACATAGGCAATCGGATGTGTTTCGGAGATGACTCCGACCATGAACAGAATGGCAAGAACGATTATCCTGCCTATCAGGATCTGAGCTCCGGTTGCATGATACGAAAACGGGCGCCCGTCGATCATGGTGTTGCCGAGAAAGTACTTCTGGGTCCGGACCTTGGCCCAGGCAGAATAGATGCCGACGGTAACGATCGACAGCAGGACATTGACGATCCAGATTCCGAAGTACTCGCGGGCATCGCCACTGAAGAGTACGGGCATCGGTTCGGTCAGGGTCTCTGAGTCTTCCATGTGGCTTTCAATGTGACTTCGATTGGAATTTCAACTGTCGCTTCAATGACATGGCCGCTCGCCAGAGACAACCCGAACAAGCATTGACGCTTCAGGCCTTTGGTTACGGGCGACCTGTGATGGCCTCGTGGAGGTCAGGAAGTGCCTTCGTCATCGAACGCAATCGGGCAGTTGGTGCCGGCCTGTGCTTTGGCAAGGTGTGCAGAGACCATTCTTGATGAACCGTTCAAGTGGGCAAGCCCCGATGGATGATGTCGAATTGACGTCAGACGCCGATGCCGACATCGATGGACTCGATGTCCATGAAGGCATCGCCGACTGCCGTCGGTGACTGCTGGAGGTCCGCAACAAATTCGTCAAGCGAGCCGTTGGGCTCAATCCACGTGTGCTCACACAGGTACTTTGCCAAACGGACCCGCGCCCACGGCAACATGAGGCCCACGGACAGGATGACGGCCACAGTGTTGGTCAGCACGATCATGACCAATCTGACCGGCGAAATTGTCGAGTGGAACTTGTGGCCAAACTCAAGGATCATTCCAGCGTAAATGGCATTGCGGGTGAAGGCGGCGTAGACAGTGCCTGTCGACATGAGTGCGATCATTCCGAGAACTCCGAACAAGATCGTGACCGGTCCAACCACGCCTGTAATGAAGACCGCAACGAGTAACCCATTGATCACAAGATAGGCAAAAAACGCGCCAATCAATGCACAAATGGCTGCCATCAGAAGAGCGAAGTAGAATGGTCTAATCGGACTGTCGAAGGCGAAATCGTGTTCGCCGAGGTTGTGCCTGCCGATCGTGTAACGCGACTTCGCCCGCTGAGCGTAAGGGTAGGCGATAAAGAGGGTGAAGGCCGAAAGGAAAGGGTAAACCAAGAAAACAAGCATTGCATGCCAATAGTCGCCCTCGAATCGAAACCGGATATTCGACCAGCCGGTCATTGCAGCTCTGAAAGCCAATCCGCGATTGATCAGCCATGGAGTCACCACGAGAAAAACAATGGTGACGACGAAAGAAGAGAATAGAGACATTTGGGCAATGACACTCGCCGCTATCGTGAAGGAAATGACCACGATTCTGCCAATCAGGATCTGCAAACCAGTTGCGTGATAGGCGAAGGCGCGCTCGTCAATCGTCGTATTGCCCAGAAAGTACTTCTGGTTTCGAACCTTGGCCCAGGCGGAGTAGATGGTAAGCGTGATGATCGACAACAGGACATTTACGATCCAGATTCCGAAATACTCCGTAGCATTTCCGTGGAAGCGTACCTGGATCAGGTTTGAAGTGTCCAGCCGGTCAGCCATTTTCCATTCCTTGAATTAGCAGTCAATATGGCCGGGGTTGTGCCAAGGGCGTGTAATCGCGTCAATGCGAATGGACACGGAGGTCCATGGTCATGATCGTGTTTTGGGAGGTCTCAACCGGCATTCGACATCTCGCACTGAAGCCGTGCTGGACCCGGGTGGAGCCCTTGTGACCAAACGATAGGTTGGGCGAAATGGATGCAGCATGCCGCCGTTCATTCGAATCAGGTGTCCATGTCGTTCAACTGCCGATCAGTGCTCTCGCGATTTCAGGATCCCGCCCGAGCCCATGCCAGCGGTTTGCGATTCGCTGCTCAGGCACCTTGCCGAAACAAAAGCGGACTCCGAGAATTCCGAACATGGCTCAGGCCCGATCCGCGCCGCCACGTCAAGTTGGCGGTGTTCATTTACCATGACAGACTGGCATCTCCATGGTCTCGTGACGGCAAGTTCCGGCAGTCGTCAGGCCGGCGTGCGGGCATCAACATGCAAGACAGCAACAAAAAAGACAGAGTGGCTCTTTGACTCCGTGCCGTTCAGTCTTGGTCAGGTCGGGAACGACGAATGCACGCAAGGTCCAGAAAGAGAACCCGATCGATTGTTCCGCGGCACCGTTCTGAAATCGTCATCGCATGCGAACAGGCAACCTGTGCCGGCCAAGTCTTCGGCACGGGGGGCGGGCACCCTTCTTGATGAATAAGGCAAGTGGGCACCCCGGGTTTGTTATGGCGAATTGGTGTCAGTTGTTGATGCCGACATCGATGGACTCGATGTCCATGAAGGCTTCGTCCGCGGCCGTAGTCGACTGTTGGAGGTCCGCAACGAATTCGTCAAGCGAGCCGTTGGGCTCAACCCAAGTATGCTCGCAAAGGTATCTCATGACTCGAATTCGTGCCCAAGGAGTGAGCAGGCCTGCAGAGACGATGATGGCAAGAAAGTTGGTCATGATGATCACGGTCAATTCGAGCGGGGAAATTGTCGAATGGAACCTGTGGCCGTCCTCGAGTGTCATTCCAGCGATAGCGGCGTTGCGGGTAAAGGCGGCGTAGGCAACGCCTGCCGACATGAATGCGAATAGCAAAATCCCCAGCGCAATCGTGTCCGAGTCAATCACACCGAGAGGGTAGACCACAGCAATTGAACCCATGGAGACAAGTAAGGCACAAAACGCGCCAAAAAAGACACAAAGGACCGCCATCAGAAGAGCGAAGTAGTATGGTTGAATCGGACTGTCGAAGGAAAACTCGTGCTTGCCGAGGCTGTAACTGCCGATTTTGTAACGCGACATCTCGCGAGCGGCGAAAGGGAAGGCGACAAAAAGGGTGCAGGCCGAAAGGAGGGGGTATACGACAAAAACAATCAATGTGCTCACATAGTCGCCCTCGAAACGAAACCGGACATTCGACCAAGTGGTCATTGCAACCCCGAAACGCAATCCGCGATTGATCATCCACGGAATCGTCCACAAGTACAGATAGGCGGCGAGGGCCATAAAAAATGGAGACATTCGGCCAATGACAATCGCCGCAACCGTTACGGAAACGAACACGACCCTGCCAATCAGGATCTGCATCCCGGTTGCATGATAGGCGAAGGCGCGCTCGTCAATCGTGGTACTGCCCAGAAAGTACTTTTGGTTTCGAACCTTGGCCCAGGCCAAGTAGATTCCAAGCGTGGTGATCGACAACAGGACATTTTCGATCCAGATTACGAAATACTCCCTTGCATTTCCGTGGAAGCGCATCGGGATCAGGTTCGAAGTGTCCAGTCGGTCAGCCAATTTCCACTCATTGAATCAGCGGTCAATGTGGCCGGGATTGTGCCAAGGGCGTGTAATCGCGTCAATGCGAATGGACACGGAGGTCCATGGTCATGATCGTGTCTTGGGAGGTCTCAGCCGGCATTCGACATCTCGCATTGTAGCTGTGCTGGCCCCGGGTAGTGCCCTCGTGTCCAAACGATAGGTTGGGCGGTATGGATGCAGCATGCCGCCGTTCATTCGCATCAGGTATTCATGTCGTTCATCAGCCGATCAGTGCTCTCGCGATTTCGTGATCCCGCCCGAGCCCATGCCAGCGGTTTGCGATTCGTGGCTCAGGCACCTTGCCGACACAAAAGCGGACTCCGAGAATTCCGAACATGGCTCAGACCTGATCCTCGCCGCCACGTCCAGTTGGCGTTGTCCATTACCTGCCATGACCGACTGGCATCTCCACGATATCGTGACGGCAAGTTCCGGACGTCGTCAGGCCGGCGTCGGGGCATCAACATGCACGACAGCATCGAAAGAACAGAGTGGCTCTTTGACTCCGTGCCATTCAGTCTTGGTCAGGTCGGGAGCGACGAAGGTATGCAAGGTCCAGAAAGTGAACCCGATCGCTTGTTCCGCGGCACTGTTCTGAAATTTTTATCGCATGCGAACGGGAAATTTGTACCGGCCAAGTCTTCGGCACGTGGTGCGTGCACCCCTCTTGATGAATCGGGCAAGTGGGCTCCCCCGGATGGTTTTGGCGAATTGGTGTCAGGTGCTGATGCCGACTTCGACAGATTCAATGTCCATGAAGGCATCGCCCACTGCGGTCGTCGATTCCTGGAGGTCCGCAACGAATTCGTCAAGCGAGCCGTTGGGTTCAACCCAAGTGTGCTCGCAAAGGTATTTCATGACTCGAACCCGTGCCCATGGAATGAGCAGGCCTGCAGAGAAGATGATGACAAGAACGTTTGTCATGATGATCAGGATCAACTTGGTCGGCGAAATCGTCGAGTGGATTCGGTGACCGTGTTCAAGAACGATTCCTTCAAAAATGGCGTTTCGGGTGAAGGCGGCGTAAACAGTCGCCGACGAGAGCAGAATGGGAATTGCGACAAACACAACCAGCAGGTGGCTCGTGAACGAAACGTAGAGAAGATACCCTCCGAGCAAGGCCCAAGGGGCTGTTGCGAGAAGCGCAACGTAGAACGGCCGGATCGAGCTGTCGAAGGAAAATCCATGCGTGCCAAGGCTGTGCCTTCCGATCGTGTAACGCGAAATCGCGCGTGCAGCGTATGGAAAGGCAAGCCACAGGGTCAGGAGTGAGAGAAGGAGATTCAAGTAAAAGACATGCAGTGCCCGGTAGTCATCAATTTCGAATCGAAACCGGACATTTGACCAGCTGGTCATTGCCGCATTGAACCTCAACCCGCGATTGATCAACAATGGAGATGCAAAACCGATGCCAGTGCCCACCGCAGAAGCAACGGGCTCGGATATCTGCCCAATGATCGCTAGGGCGATCAGAATGGCCACAATCAAGATTCTGCCGATCAGGATCTGCTTCCCAGTTGCATGATAGTCGAAGGCGCGCCTGTCGATCGTGGTATTCCCGAGGAAATACTTCTTGTTCCGGACCTTCGCCCAAGCTGAATAGACTCCGAGCGTAACGATCGACAACAGGACATTGACGATCCAGACTCCAAAGTACTCCCGAGCACTTCCGTGGAAGCGTACCGGGATCATGTTCGAAGTGTCCGGTTTGTCGGTCATGTTCCGACTCCTGTATTCGTCAATCGAACTGACAGAGAGTGTGGCGAATCAACGCAATTGCGTCAACGAGAATGGACCCGGGGACTCATCGTCATGATCTCGATGTTTGCGGTCACAACAGCCACAGTGCATGTCACACAGAGGTCATGCCGGGGACAAGGCCGGATCTTGGGGACCAAACGATTGGTCGGGCAGCATGGGCATCCATTTCGTTCGTCCCCGTGATGCCGATATCGACATTGCAGGGTTGAACGCACCCGATCGCCGTTCATCGCACCGACCGACCAGCAGACTGCATCAGTGGAAAATGCCCCATGGTCCCGGGTTTTGCGGCCCATGGCCATGTTGTCGGATCGCAGCATTCGCCGATGTGCGAAAATGTCCCTTCAGGTCGACCCAGGTGTGAGCGCACAGGTAGTCTGCGAGAGCAATTCGTACCCTTGGCAAGTAGAGGCCCGCAGTCCAGATGACCCCCGGGGTGCCCAACCGGACGTACCTGACCAACTCTTTCGGCGAAATGGTCGAACGAAACCTGATGCCGTGTTCCAGTTCCATGGCTCCAACGATGGAATTGCGGGTGCCGGCAAGGTAGGCAGTCACGATCATACGAAAACACCCAATGAGGTGCGGCAGCAAGGCCAACGCCACGACCGGGGGAAGGCCAATACTCGCCAAGACAAACAGAGGGAACGCAAAGCCAATGCTGATCAGGGCCCAGACTGCTGACTGCCGAAGGGCGAAGTAGAAGGGTCGGATCGGGCTGTCGAAGGAAAACCTGCAGCCGCGAATGCTGTGCTGCCCGATGACGTAGCGCGCAATCGCGCGGGCGGCGAATGGAAAGGCGATCCCCAGCGTCGCGACTGACAGAAGCGGATAGACGACAAAGACCAGCATGGCCCGAAAATACTGCCCCTCGAATCGAAATCGGGCATTGCACCAACTCGTCATCGCCGCATTGAAGCTCAGCGCATGATTGATCAGCCATGGGAAGGCGACAAGACACAGAATCAACGCGACAACAGGCCCGTTCGAGGATGACCGCCAGATCGACACGACCGCGACCAGCACGGCTATGAAGACGAGCCTGCGGATCAGAATCTGCAGCCCTGTCGCGTGATAGTCGAAGGCATGCCCGGCGATCGTGGTGTTGCCCAAGAAGTACTTCTTGTTTCGAACCTTTGCCCAGGCCGAGAAGATTCCGAGCGTGACGATCGACAGCAGAGCGTTGACGACCCAAATCCGGAAATACTCGTCGAGATCGCCGCGAAAGCGCACTGGAGTCATGTCAATGCCATGTGGTTGCGTGATTTTTCGGCATGTTGTTCCAGCCGTTCGATCGATGTCCGAGAACTCGTTCCCGCGAGGCACAGGGCGACGGTGGATGCCAGGTGCCTGAGGGCGGACCCCAACAAGCAAACCGGCGATTGGCCAACACCGACCGTACAGTCGGAGAACTGCCAGACATGCCAAACCGCTGCAACCGCGACCCGTTCGCGCGAGTTGCGGCTGCGGCCGCGCCCAGGTTCAGGCGTTTGCCGCCAAGTTTGGTGACAGACTCGGTGGATGCCGCCACTTGGCCGGTCAGCGGCTGAATTGTGCGCCAGTGCAATATCGGTCTGATCCCGGCCCGTACGCACCGCGCCCGTCCTGTCCACATCGTGCCAAGTTCAATGGTCGGCAATGCAGGATTGTCCAAGGAAACCGTTGTTACCCGATGGCACGTCGTCAGCGCGCACTGTCTCGTGATTTCGTGCTTCAGGGGCGGCATGGATCGCGTTTCGACATGCGCCTGACCTGTCGCGCTTCGCGTGAATCGACAATGGTGTTGATCAGCGATCGGCTCACGTTGGATGCCGGATCGAAGCGACGTGCACGGGCCTTCAGTTGGCGAGGACGATGTCAGCGTGCCCACGCCTGCTCATGATCAACTCGGCGTTGACGAGATCGTTTTCGCGAATCTTTGTCATCGCCATGTCCGGGGCCAGCCCGCAAGTGTGCCAACGGTCCCTCAGTCGGCGTTCGAGCGTGTCAATGGGAACGGAAAGATAGACCGACAGGTCCCAATACTGATTGAGCCCGGACCACGGAACCTCGTCGAGCAGAAGGTAGTTGCCTTCGACCAGAATGATCCTGGTCTCGCGGCAAATTTCCAGCGCGCCGGCAACGGCCACGTCCCGGTCGCGATCGAAGTCCGGCAGCATGACCGACGGTTCGCATCGAACGCGACGAACAGCATTCAGAAACCCGTCAAAATCGAATGTCTCCGGCGCACCCTTGCGCGAGAGAAGACCGCGCCGCTCCAAGATCGCGTTGTCGAGATGGAACCCGTCCATGGGCAGGACAGATGCCCTGAGATCACGCCGGGCGAGTTCCGCGACCGTGTCCTCGGCCAGCGAAGACTTGCCCGATGCAGGAGGCCCGGCGACCGCGATCAGACTTCGCTGAGCACCATCGACCCGCAGCTCGCCGATCCTGTCGGCAATCAGTCCGGGATTGGTGTCGGTCACGACCGCTGACTCATGTCGTCCATGTCCTGACCTCGCGCGGTCCCCAAGAATGGTCAATGTCGACACCACCCGAACTTGCCGCAACCGTCCGGATCAGGAAGAGCGTGCTTCCGCGCGACCGAGACCAGGGTCGCCGGCACGAAACGCGCGGAAACAAATCCCGAATCGCTGCACTCAGTTGGGAATGTCGCCCTCGACTCCTTCGACGTAGAAGTCCATCGTGGCAAGGGTCCCGTCATCCGCAATCTCGCCTTCGGCAAGCCACGGGGTCCCGTCCTGACGATTGATCGGCCCGGTGAACGAGTGCATCTCGCCCGCCGCAATCGCGTCCCGAATGGCGGCGGCCGACGCGCGTACCTCGGCAGGAATCTTCTCCGAGAACGGCGCAAAGGCAACCATTCCAGGTTCAATTCCGTCCCACGTGTCGGTCGATTCCCAGGTTCCGTCGAGCATCGCCTGGGTGCGCGCGATGTAATACGGCGCCCAATCGTCGATGATCGCGGTCAGCTGGGCGTTCGGCCCGAACTTGATCATGTCCGAGGCCTGGCCAAATGCCAGCACGCCCTTTTCTTCGGCGATTGTCATGGCAGCCGGGGAATCCGTGTGCTGCATGATCACGTCCGCGCCCTGCTCGATCAGGGCGGTGGCCGCATCGGCTTCCTTGGCCGGATCGAACCAGCTGAAGACCCACACGATCTTGAACTGGACATCAGGATTGACCGCCTTGGCCGCGAGATAGGCCGAGTTGATTCCACGAATGACTTCCGGAATCGGGTAGGACGCCACGTAACCGATGATGTTGGACTCCGTCATGTGTCCCGCGATGTGGCCGATGACCGTCCGGCCCTCGTAGAAACGAGCCGAATAGGTCGCGACATTGTCGGCTCGCTTGTAGCCGGTCGCGTGTTCGAAGTTCACGTCCGGAAACTTCGCGGCAACATTGATCGTGGAATCCATGTAGCCAAAGGATGTCGTGAAAATCAGCTTGTGGCCGGAGAGCGCCATCTGGGTCAGCACCCGTTCCGCATCGGCTCCTTCCGGGACACTCTCGACATAGGAGGTCTCGACGCGGTCACCGAGCGCCGCTTCGACCGCCAACCGGCTCTGGTCGTGTTCATAGCTCCAGCCGAAGTCGCCGACCGGTCCGACATAGATGAATCCGACCTTGAGCTTTTCGTCTGCCGCCAGCGTCGAAGCGCTCGCACCAATGACAATTGCGCTCGCAACGGCAAGATTTCGCAGGAAATGCTTCATGATTCTGTTCTCCCCAAATTGACCTGATCGTTCGAAACGCCTGCTGACGCATGATCGATCAGGATGTGAATCACGCCTCTCGGATCGCCTGTCAGGCTGAGGCGTGAAAGACCCGGCCAAGACAGGCCGGAGCGTTCATGCTGGTCCTTCGTCTGTCAGATGCAATGACGACCAGAACGAGGATTGTCACGAGATAAGGAGCCATCGACAGATACGCAACGCCAATCCCGACCCCGGCTGCCTGCAGGTTAAGCTGCAAAACGGTCACGCTGCCAAAAAGATAGGCACCAAGAAGGACCCGCCACGGCTTCCAGGACGAAAACACCACGATCGCCAGCGCAATCCAGCCGGCACCCGCCGTCATGCCTTCGGTCCATTGCGGTACCCTGATCAGCGACAGATATGCGCCGCCCAGACCCGCCATCGCGCCCCCGAACAGGATTGCCATGATGCGCACTCGAATGACCTTGTATCCGAGGGCGTGGGCGGCATCGTGGTTGTCGCCGACAGCACGAAGGACCAGACCGACGCGGGTGTGGCGCAAGACGAACCAGACAGCAAAGACCACCGCCAGCGACAGGTACAAAACGCTGTCATGCGAAAAAAGAACCGTTCCGAAGAATGGAAGATCGGAGAGAACCGGTATGTCGAGACGCGGGGTCGGGGGCGGTCTGGTCCCCGCATAGCCCTGTCCGAGCAGCGCCGCGAGCCCGAGGCCGAACAGCGTCAATGCAAGCCCGGTTGCCACCTGATTCGACAACAGGAACTGAGTCAGGACGGCAAAGACGAGCGAAAGAAGGGCGCCGCCCGCGATCGCGGCGAGAAGGCCCACATACGGGGAGCCGGATTCGACAGCGCCGATGAAGCCGCAGATGGCCCCGATGATCATCATCCCCTCGACGCCGAGATTGAGGACGCCCGACTTTTCCACGACGAGTTCGCCGATCGCTGCCAGCAGAATCGGCGTCGCCGCAACCATCAGGCTCGCGACCAGTGCAGTCGGCGAGACGCCAGCGAGATCGATCATCGTGCCTTCTCCGTCTCATCGGTGTCGGTTGCTGCCGCTGTCGCTCCCGGCAATTCCGATTGTCCGGCACGTCCGTGCCTCAAGCGCAGGCGGTAATTGACCAGAATGTCGACGGAAAGCAGTGCAAACAGCAGCATCCCCTGAAAGACCTGAACCGCAGCCGCAGGGACATTCAGCATGAACTGCGCCAGTTCTCCGCCGACATAGGTCAGCGCCATCAGCAGTCCGGCAAGCAGGATCCCGATTGGATGCAGGCGCCCCAGGAATGCCACGATGATGGCCGTGAACCCATAGCCGAGCGGCAGGTTGGTCGAGAGCTTGCCCGAAGGCCCGGTGAGTTCGAACAGACCCGCCATGCCCGCGAGCGCACCGGAGAGGCCGAGACAAAGAGCCGTCAGAAGCGCTGCATTAACACCGGCAAAACGCGCCGCGCGCGGCGACTGACCGGCGAGGCGGACCTGAAAGCCAAAGATGTGGTTGCGCAGGACCACGAAACACACGACGACCAGCGCGAACATGGTGATGACGCCGAAATGAATGCCGGTCCCGCTCAACAGCTCGGCGTTGTGGGCGCTCGGATAGTCCTGAAAGCTCCTGCTTTCGGGCCAGTTGAACCCGTCCGGATTCTTCATCGGTCCGGTGACCATCTCGGCGAGGACGTTGAACGACACGTAGACCAGCATCAGCGACACGAGGATCTCGTTGGCATTGAACCTGATCTTGAGGATGGCCGGGATCATCGCCCACAGGAACCCGCCAAGAGCGCCCGCGAGGATCATCATCGGAAACACCCAGAATCCTTCGGCCGGGTAGACGGCAAGCCCGAAGCCGCCGCCCGCGATTGCGCCCATGACGAACTGGCCTTCGGCGCCGATGTTCCAGATTCCGGCCCGAAAACCGAACGATAGCCCAAGCGCGATGATGATCAGCGGTGCGGCCTTCACCAGCAGTTGCGGCCGCGTGTAGCTCGCGACCGTCGAATCGAACAGCGGCGCCCAGAAAAACACCCTGATCGCCTCGATCGGGTTGGTGCCGAGGAAGGTGAACAGGATGCCGCCCGCGATCATCGTCAGTCCGACGGCGATGAACGGCGTCAGCGTCCGCATCATGCGCGACGGTTCTGCCCGTGGCTCAAGCCGCAGCATGTCGGTCTCCTGCGTGCCCCATCAGCAGGCCGATCTCTGCGGCGCTGATGTCGGTCGCCTGATGCGGCTTTGACAGTCTGCCTCCCGAAATCACCGCAAGCCGGTCGGAAATCTCCATCAACTCGTCAAGATCCTGGCTGATGACGAGAACGCCTGCGCCGCGCTCCGCAAGTTCGGTGAGACAGTTGCGAATGAATGCGGCAGCTGCCGCATCGACACCCCAGGTCGGCTGGTTGACGACCAGTACGCTGGGGTCCTGCTGAACCTCGCGGCCGATGACGAACTTCTGCAGGTTCCCGCCCGAGAGCGCCTTGGCGGCGCTGCCGACTCCAGTGGTTCGGACATCGAACTTTTCCACGACGTCACGGGCAAATTCCGCTGCGCCGCCCCAGTTGAGGATTCCGCGGCGAACCAACGAGCGCCGAACCTGCGCCGTCATCATGGCGTTTTCGCTGAGCGACATGTCGGGCGCTGCGGCGTGGCCGAGACGCTGTTCGGGGGCTGCCAGCAAACCCAGCCGTCGTCTCGCGTTCGGACCTTTCGGACCGACATCGACATCCCCGAGCATGATCACCTCCGGCGGGCTTCTCACTTCCCCGGACAGCGCGACGAGCAGTTCGTCCTGGCCGTTCCCGGCAACCCCGGCAACGCCGAGGACTTCGCCGGCCCGCAGCTCGAAACTGATGTCGTCGAGGCTGGTTCCGAAATGGCTCAGAGAGCGAAGGGACAGCCCCGACACCCTCAACAGATCCTCGCCAGGAGGCCGCGCTGTTCTGGTCGGAGCCGCGAGCGTCTCGCCGACCATCATGGTCGCAAGGCTGACAGCGGTTTCATCGGCGGGCTTGCAGGTGGTGATCACCTTGCCGCCGCGAAGAATGGTTGCATGGTCGCACAGGGCGCGGATCTCTTCGAGCTTGTGCGAGATGTAGAGGATCGACGTGCCCTCGCTTGCCAGCTTTCGCAGCGTGTCGAAGAGGATCTCCACCTCCTGTGGCGTCAGCACCGAGGTCGGCTCGTCCATGATCAGAAGCTTTGGCGACTGCAGCAGGCAGCGGATGATCTCGACCCTCTGTCGCTCGCCGGCCGAGAGGTCGCCGACCATGTTGTCAGGATTGACGGCGAGGCCGTATCCGGCAGATATCTTCCGTATCCTCGTGTCGAGATCCGAGGGCGAGAGGTGGGTTTCCATGCCAAGAGCGATGTTCTCGGCAACGCTCATGGCTTCGAAGAGCGAAAAGTGCTGAAACACCATCGCGATGCCTGCGGCCCGGGCCGCCCGCGGTTCCTTTGGGGAATACGTCTCGCCACCGAGCGACATCGTCCCTGCGTCCGGGCGAACCAGCCCGTAGATCATCTTGACGAGGGTGGACTTGCCGGCGCCGTTCTCGCCGAGAAGTGTGTGAATCTCGCCAGCCCCGATGCTCAGCGAGATGTCATCGCAGGCGAGAACGCCCGGATAGGCCTTTGTCATGCCTTGGATGTCGAGCAGCGCAGTCAATTCAGGACGTCACCGATGCCGAATGGTCCGATCCCCTCGGGGGAGTCAATCAGGTACCCGGCTGCAACGCCAATGGCAATCGCGCGCGGGTGCTTGCCCAGATCCGGAATTCCGATCGGGCAGACCAGCCGCGAAATCGTCTCTTCCGAATGGCCAAGCGCTTGCAACCTCCCGACAAATCGCTGACGCTTGGTCCTGGAGCCGATCAGGCCGAGCGAGCGGAAGTTCCTTCCCATGACCCGATTGCAGATGTCGAGGTCGATCGCGTGGGTGTGGGTCATGACGAGATGATCGGCGTCATCGGGGGCGAGACCGACGGCGTGCAGCGAAGTGGGGTCGCTCACCACGGGACGGACAGTGCCCGCGATGTTTTCCGGAAACCGCGAGACGTCGAAATCCACCCAGGTGACGGCAAACGGGAGGCCTGCGAGCACCTCGATCACGGCCCGGCCGACGTGACCGGCCCCGTAGACCCAGATGCTGCGCTCCGATTGCGCTGCGGGCTCGATGAGCCAGCCATCGACAAGACTGGCTGACGGCGGGCTTGTCCCATCGCGAATTGATTCGACGATTTTCCGTACCTTCGTGGGCGGCTCGTCAGCAGCATGGCCGCTATCGTGGGGCGAGCCGGTCCTGCGCAAGCGCACGGAATCGGTCGTTTCGTCCTCGAGGCTTTGTTCGTCAAAGACCTCGACCACGAGATTGACGAAACCACCACAGCATTGGCCGAGACCCGGGCCAAGCGGCATGTTCAACGTGGAGGCGCCTGTCGGTGAATCGAGGCGCTCGCGGGCGTGGTCGACCGCCGCGAGTTCTAGCGCTCCTCCGCCAATGGTGCCCAACTGGCCGTCACGCCAGACCAGCATCGATGTCCCTGGCTCCCGGGGGGTCGACCCTTTGGTGCCGGCAACGACAATCCGCGCGACGGTGCCGCGCTCGCGCACTGCCGCCCGCAGTTCGGCAAGGTCGAACCCGTTCACCAGTCCTGTCCTTGCAGCCCCATGACGGCGCGGAGCACGCGTTCGGGGGTCGCTGGGGCGTCAAGGCCGCAAAACCCGTCGCCGCAGGACGCAACAGCATCCGCGATCGCCATGAAGGCCGAAATCCCGAGCATCAGCGGCGGTTCGCCGACGGCCTTGGAACGGTGAATCGTGTTCTGTCGATTTTCGTTCTTGAACAAGGTGACATTGAAGATCTTCGGTCGGTCTGCGCAGGCCGGGATCTTGTAGGTCGACGGGGCGTGGGTGCGAAGCTGCCCGCGCTCGTCCCAGACCAGTTCCTCGGTGGTCAGCCAGCCGGCGCCCTGCACGAAGCCGCCTTCGATCTGGCCAATGTCGATTGCAGGGTTGAGCGACTGTCCGACATCATGAACGATGTCGGTTCGCATTATCCGCGACTCACCTGACAGCGTGTCGATCACGGCTTCGGTCACCGCAGCCCCATAGGCAAAATAGTAGAACGGACGGCCGCGACCGGACCTGCGCTCCCACTGGATATCGGGCGTGGAATAAAATCCCGTTGCCGACATCGAAATCCGCCCCTTGTAGCACAGCTGCGCTGCCTCGCTGAACGGAATCGAGTCGTCACCGATCCGCACCTGGCCCGCTTCGAAGCGCACCTGGTCGGGTTTTTTTTGCCACTGTTCGGAAAGATGCGCCGCCATGCGATCGCGGATCTCCACGCATGCGGCGTGGGCTGCCATTCCATTGAGGTCCGAGCCCGACGACGCGGCGGTCGCGGATGTGTTCGGAACCTTGTCGGTGTCGGTGGCCGAAACCCTGACCTGACCGGGTGGCAAGCCGAAGGCTGACGCTGCAACCTGCATGACCTTGGTCATCAGACCTTGCCCCATTTCGGTCCCGCCATGGTTGATGTGAACCGAACCGTCCCGATAGACATGCGCGAGAGCGCCTGCCTGATTGTAATGGGTCATGGTGAAGGAGATGCCGAACTTGACCGGGGTGATCGCGATCCCGCGTCTCAGGACGCCGCCCTTGGCATTGAAACGGGCGACGGCTTCGCGTCGCTCGCGATATCCTGAACGCTCTACGAGATCGTCGGTGATCTCCCGAATGACCGAGTCGGTGACCTCCATGTGATAGGGTGTCGTTTGCACGGTGTCTGACGAGGCGCTGCTCGCGAGTTGTCGCGGCTTGCCTTCGGTCGGCGTCAGCCCCGATGACGCGGCTGCCGCCGGTGGTTGTTGCGAGCGGTAGTAGTTGATCATGCGGACCTCGAGCGGATCCCGACCAAGCGTACGGGCAATGCTCTCGATGGCATGTTCGATCCCCACCATTCCCTGCGGGCCGCCAAATCCGCGAAATGCCGTCGCCGAGACGGTGTTGGTTCGCCAACGGTGCGAGGTGATCGCAACGTTGTCGAGGTTGTAGGCGTTGTCGGCATGGAGCATGGCCCGATCGGCAACCGCCAGCGACAGGTCCCGTGACCAGCCGCAACGGGCGTGTTGGGCAAACGAGATTCCCTCGATGCGACCGTCGTCGTCGAAGCCGACCTCGTAATCGATCCGAAAGTCGTGCCGCTTGCCCGTGATGACCATGTCGTCATCACGATCATAGCGCATTCGACACGGTCGGCCCGTCGCCGCTGCCGCCAAGGCGCACGCCATGGCCGGAGCGTTGCACTGGCTCTCCTTGCCGCCGAATGCACCGCCCATGCGGCGAACCTCGACCCGCACACGGCTCAATTCGACGCCGAGGGCCTCGGCGACCTTTTCCTGAATCTCGCTCGGATGCTGCGACGAACTGTAGACCAGCATCGCGCCGTCTTCGCGTGGCACAGCCATCGCGGCTTGGCCTTCGAGATAAAAATGTTCCTGCCCGCCCATCGTGACGCGGCCGGACAGACGATTTGCTGCGCGCTTGATCGCGGATTCCGGGTCGCCCTTGCGATAGAACAACGGTGGTTCCAGCTCGCTTTGCGTTGCAATCGCCTCGTCGATGCTCAGGACCGGCTTGCCGTCGGCAATCTCGATGAGCCCGGAGCGAGCGGCGAGGCGCGCCAGTCGATGGCTCTCCGCCGCCACGATGAACACCGGTTGCCCGAAGAACTGAACCTCGCCTGATGCGAGCAGCGGTTCGTCATGCGCGGTTGGCGAGGTATCGGCGCTCGGCGGAAGGTCGTCGGCGGTCAGAACCGCTGCCACGCCATCCATCTCGTTGATCGGTGAGACATCGAGGCCGGTGATCTCTCCGCAGGTCGCCTCCGCGAGGCCGAATGCGAGATGCAGGCACTGGGACGGGGTCGCAATGTCGTCAAGATAGACGGCCTCGCCCGTGACGTGCAGTCGCGCGGATTCGTGGGCGATGTCGAGGCCGGCGCTCATGACGCGAGATCGAGGATGCGTTCGGCGTCACCGACATCGTCGAGATAGCAGCGCAGCAGCATGTTCCTTGCGGCAGCGAGCCGGTATCCGGCACTCGCCCGCATGTCGGTGATCGGGGTGAAATCGCTGGCGAAGCGGTCTGCTGCGCGAGCCACGGTCTCCTTGTTCCACGTCTGGCCGACCAGGCATTCTTCCACCGCATGAGCGCGTTTCGGCGTTGCGGCCATGCCGCCGAAGGCGATCCTGGCCGACTCGATGGTTCCGATGTCGTCAGCAATGATGTTGAAGCAGCCGAGCACGGCCGAGATGTCCTGGTCGAAACGCTTGGACAGCTTGAAACAGCGCAGGCGATCGGATCCTCCGGGGATGTGGATCGATTCGACGAACTCGCCAGGACGAAGATCCTGTTGGCCGTATGCGATGAAGAAATCCTCAAGATCGACATTGCGGCGATTGTCGCCATGACGCAGCCTCAGTGTGGCGCCTAGGGCGATCAAGGGCGGCGCTCCGTCACCGATCGGCGAACCGTTGGCAATGTTGCCGCCGATGGTCGCGACGTTTCGAACCTGTTCTGAGCCGAAGCGGCGCAAGAGTTCGCCAAGGTAGGGGTATCGATCGGCAACGGCGCTGCGCAACTTCGAGATCGTTGCGGTCGCACCGACTCTCAGCCCACCTTCTTCCGATGAGATCTCGGCAAGGTCGTTGACCTGCGAGACGAAGCACATCGGCGCGATCGATTTCATGTCCTTGTTGACGACCAGTCCGAGGTCGGTGGCGCCGCCGACAAGGGTTCCGTGCGGGTGATCGAGTTTCCACTGGGCGAGTTCATCAGCGGTTCGGGGCATGCCGTACGCGCCATTCGCGCTTGCACGCGCGCTGTCTTTTGTCGTTTTTGCAATGAGTTGCGAACGCAACCACGACACGTCGTCCTCGATCCATGAAGGCGCCGGGTCGCTCTCTGCTGCCTGTGCTGCGCGCACGATCGGCGCGTAACCGGTGCAGCGGCAAAGGTTGCCGGCGAGAACGTCGTCGTGATCGTCTCGCGAGGTTGAATGGGCCGCGACCATCGACATGATGAAACCCGGCGTGCAGAAACCGCACTGGCTGCCATGATGCTCGATCATCCGCTTCTGGACCGGGTGGAGGTCGCCGCCGTCTGCCGCCACGCCTTCGACGGTTCGGAGCGCCTTTCCGTCGAGCTGCGGCAGGAACAGCACGCAGGAATTCACCGCCGAGCGAGCGACTTCGCCGTCGCCCGCGATCGCGGTCAGCATCACCGTGCACGCGCCGCAATCTCCCTCGTTGCAGCCTTCCTTGGTCCCGGTCAGCTGCTGGCGGATTCTCAACCAGTCGAGGACGGTCTCGGCCGGATCCGGATCTGCGAGCGTGACGGGTTCTCCGTTCAGCAAGAAGCGAACCGTGGCCATCAACTCCCCCTGTAGGTCGAGTAGCCGTAAGGCGAGAGCAGAAGCGGGACGTGATAATGCCCTTCGTCGACGATCGTGAATCGGACCGGAATCAGGTCGAGAAAGCTGCCTGCCGGACGCGTGGCCCCGGCTTGCTCGTGGTAAGAGCCAGCGTGAAAGACGAGTTCGTACTTGCCAGGACGGCCATCAGGGCCGTCGAGCAGCGGACCATCGACGCGCCCGTCGGCATTCGTGACGACGCTGCACAGCTGCCTGCGTTCTGTTCCGATCGCGTAGAGTTCGACGGTCAGACCGGCTGCCGGCTGTCCGCGCGCCGTGTCGAGAACATGTGTGGTCAATCTTGCCAAGACTTCGATCCTTTCAAGATGGCATGCGCGTGCGCGTGAAGCGCGTCCGCCCGGTGAAATGTGTCTTGCCTGTGCAACATATGCAAGCACGATGTGGCGAAGTTGCGTGATCGGATGCGGTGCGGTCTTTCACGATTCCAAATGGCGGGATATGGTGAACGCATGGTAGACGATCCCCGATTCATTCACTTGCGCGTTCATACGGTCTACTCCCTGCTCGAAGGGACGATTCATGTCGAACAGCTGATTGACAGGTGCAAGGAACAGGGGGCTCCGGCGGTTGCCGTGACGGACACCGGCAACCTGTTTGCGGCACTCGAGTTTTCCGAAATCGCGGCTGACAACGGCGTTCAGCCCATCATCGGCTGCCAGCTCGACATGGCGTTCGACCAGGACCCGGACCGACACGATGCGAACTCGCGCGCGCCTGCCGTCAGCCCGCTCGTGTTGCTTGCGCGGAACGCGGTCGGGTATGACAACCTCGTCAAGCTGAACTCGCACGCCTTCTTGAAGTCCGAACCGGGAACGCCGCACGTGGACCTCGAACAGCTCGAACGCCGTTCGGAAGGGTTGATCTGCCTGACCGGCGGGGCCACCGGACCGGTCGGCCGGCTGATTCTCGATGGACACGCGGACCGCGCCCGCGACCTTGTTCAGTCACTCTCGCGGATTTTCGGCGACGGTCTGTACGTGGAGATCCAGCGGCACCCGACGGGAGACTTCGGGGCGTCCTCAGATCAGCGCGCGAGCGAACCCGTTTTTCTCGAAATAGCCTATGATCTTGGCCTTCCGGTCGTGGCGACCAATGATGTCCATTTCGACCACCAGGAGATGTACGCGGCACACGACGCCTTGCTCTGCATTCGTGAAGGGGCGTTTGTCGATCAGAAGGAACCGCGACGCCAGTTGAGCGAACATCATTATCTGAAGTCTGCCGACGAGATGGCTGAACTGTTCGACGATCTCCCTGAAGCGCTTGAAACGACAGTCGAAATTGCTCAGCGGTGCGCGTTTCGGGTGCCGGCACGCGACCCCATTCTGCCGCGTCTCGCCGAGAACGAGATGGACGAACTTCGCCGCCAGGCGGAAGAGGGTCTCGCGCGGCGCCTGCAGACCATCGAGCACGCTGTTCCGGTCGAGGAGTACCACGAGCGCCTCGATTTCGAACTGGGCGTCATCGAGACGATGGGCTTCGCCGGGTACTTCCTGATCGTCGCCGATGTCGTTCAATGGGCGAAGGGCGAGGGTATCGCCGTCGGCCCGGGCCGGGGCTCAGGCGCCGGATCGCTCGTGGCCTACGCGCTGACGATCACCGATCTCGATCCGCTGAGGTATTCGCTCCTGTTCGAGAGGTTCATGAATCCCGAGCGGGTCTCGATGCCGGACTTCGACATCGACTTCTGCGTGGAGCGGCGGGAGGAGGTCATTTCCTACGTCCAGGATCGTTACGGTCGCGATCAGGTGGCGCAGATCATCACCTTTGGCGCGCTCTTGTCGCGGGCAGCGATCCGCGACGTGGGTCGGGTATTGCAGATTCCCTATCGACAGGTCGATCGCCTTGCGAAGATGATCCCGGTCGACGGCGTCAAGCCGGTCTCGGTTCGCGATGCACTGGTGCAGCAACCGGAGTTCGCCGAGGCGGCGAATGCGGAGCCCGTGGTGGCGAGACTGCTGGATTATGCCGCGCGCCTCGAGGGCGTGTATCGCAACGCATCGACCCACGCGGCCGGTGTCGTCGTCGGCGACCGCCCGCTCGACGATCTGATCCCGATCTACAAGGATCCGCGCTCGTCCATGCCGGTTTCGCAGTTCAGCATGAAATGGGTCGAACGCGCCGGGTTGGTGAAGCTGGACTTTCTCGGGCTCAAGACCCTGACCATCATCGAGGAAGCTCTCGATCTGTTGAGGCAAAGGGGTGTCGACATCGACATCTCATCGATCCCGCTCGATGATTCCGCCACTTTCGACCTGTACGCCTCGGCCCAGACGGTTGCGATCTTCCAGGTGGAGGGTGCCGGCATGAAGGATGCCCTGAGGCGAATGCGCCCGACGACCATTGCCGATATCGTCGCGCTGGTGGCGCTCTACCGCCCGGGTCCGATGGAGAGCATCCCGACCTACTGCAACATCAAAAACGGGGAGGAGAAACGAAAACTCCTGCATGAATCGATCGACCCGATTCTCGACGAGACCCACGGAATCATCATCTACCAGGAACAGGTTATGCAGATCGTCCGGGCGATGGCGGGCTACTCGCTCGGGGGCGCCGACATGGTGCGCCGGGCCATGGGCAAGAAGATCCAGTCTGCCATGGATGCGGAAATGCCCAAGTTCCTCGAAGGCGCCCGTGCCAATGGCGTTGACAGCAAAAAGGCACGTGAAGTCTGGGATCTGCTCAACAAGTTCGCGAACTACGGCTTCAACAAGTCGCATGCGGTTGCCTATGCGGTGGTGAGCTACCAGACCGCATGGCTGAAGGCGCACCATCCTGTCGAGTTCATGGCGGCGGTGATGAATGCCGATCTCTACAACACGGACAAGCTGCATGTCTATCGCGAGGAGATTGAACGGCTCGGAATCGATCTTAGGCCGCCATGCGTCAATCAATCATGCGCGAAGTTCGTCGTTCGCGATGGCCGTATTCACTACGCGCTGGGCGGCTTGAAGAGCGCGGGCGCGGAGGGGATGCGTCTGATCGAGGAGGCACGCAAGGACGGAGGTTCCTTCAGTGACATCTTCGACTTCGCGCGCCGGGTCGATCTCAAGAAACTGGGACGCCGCCAGCTCGAAACCCTGGCACGAGCTGGCGCATTCGATGCGCTGGATGGCAATCGGGCACGGATTCTCGAAGCAATCGACCTGCTGACCAGCTTTTCGACCTCGGCGCGCGCCGAGCAGAACAGCAACCAGATCGGACTTTTCGGAGAGAAGAGCGACGATTTGCCTCCACCAAAACTGCCTGCGGTCGACGAGTGGCAGACCATGGAGAAGCTTCAGAACGAACATGAGGCGGTCGGCTACTACCTGTCGGGACACCCGTTGGACGAGATGGCGGGCGATCTTGGGCGATTGGGAGTGACGTGGATCGCTGACCTGGAAAAGCGAATCGAAACCAGCGGCAACGGCAACAGGCGGCGGCAGCAGGTTGTCAGCGTGGCCGGCGCGATCATCGGCCGCCAGGAACGACGCTCGGGAAAAGGCAACATGTTGACGTTCGTCCAGTTGAGCGATCCGACTGGCGGTTACGAGGTAATGATGTTTGCCGATGATGCTGCGAGATCGCGGGGGATGCTCCAGGCCGGCAAGAATGTCGTGCTGTCGGTGGAAGTCGGTGGGGACAATGGTACCCGGAGGCTGCAGGCCCGCAATGTCGAGACTGCAGAGGAAGTCGTTGCCCGGCTCGCCCCGCGCGACGTTAGGGTCTTTGTCGATGGAGAGCACGCCATTCGCATGGTCGTGCAGCATGTTTCGGGCCACGTGAAGTCGGCACCCAATGGCAGTCGCGGTTCGCTTCACTTGGTCATGTCGGATCCGCAGCTCCCAGGCGATGTCGAGGTCGCCGTACCCTTGGCGTGCCGAGTCACGACGCGGGTCAGGAAAGACATATCGCGGATCGAGGGTGTTCGAATGATTGACGAGATCGACGAGCTTGGAGGTTGACAGTCAAAGGGCAATGAGGGCGTTCGAGCCGCCGAATTGCGAATTGCCAGCGACCATTGATCGAAAACGCATGGCGCGTGGCGACACGACGCAGTCCAGGCGAAACGCATTCGCCGCAATGTCCGCTGTTCCCAGTCCCGAGAGGCAGGGACGTTCCGGCGACCGGATGCGCCACGAATGATGAATGGCACTGGCGATCGCGAAAAGGTGGAAGCGGATCAAGCGGGACGGTCAGAACTGTTCGATGACTGCCTTGGCCGTTTCGGGGCGGTCGCTTCTCATGACATTCTTCGCGCGGCAACTTATACGGCGGTCCGAATCGTCATCGATGCCAAAGTGATCGCAATCGTGCCAAGGTGCAGATGATGTCGTGATGGGTTGCTTGAATGGCAAAGCAAAAGGTTAAGCGAAGACCCCGGCCCAGTGCCCGCCCGCCAAAGGGCTTTCGGGACTATTTCGGCTCGGACGTCACGAGACGCGAGGAGATGCTGGCTTCGATCAGGGGCGTCTATCATCGCTATGGTTTCGAGCCCTTGGAGTCGCCGGCGGTCGAGACGGTCGAGGCGCTGGGCAAGTTCCTGCCTGACGTCGACAGGCCGAACGAAGGCGTTTTTGCCTGGGAGGACGACGGCGATGACTGGCTGGCGCTTCGATATGATCTGACGGCGCCTCTCGCTCGGGTCTACGCACAGTATCGCAACGAACTGCCCTTGCCTTACCGACGGTATGCGATGGGAACGGTCTGGCGAAACGAAAAACCGGGGCCGGGCAGATACCGTCAGTTTTATCAGTGCGATGCCGACACGGTCGGTTCAAGCAGCCCTGCGGCTGATGCCGAAATGTGCATGCTGCTGGCAGAGGTGCTCGAAGCGGTGGGCATTCGACGTGGCGATTATCGGATCCGGCTGAACAGCAGGACTGTTCTTGATGGAATTCTGCGAACGGTTGGCGCGATGGAGGCAGAAAACTCCGAGGTTTCCGAGCAGCTTCGCGGGCGAGTTCTTCGGGCGATCGACAAGCTCGACAGGCTGGGCGCGGCAGGTGTCAGGGACTTGCTTGGTCCAGGCCGAAAGGACGAGAGCGGCGATTACACGCATGGAGCGGGTCTCGATAATGGCCAGATCGATCAGATCATGGAGTTTGTCGTGCCCGAGGCGGACGGCGACAACGGAGCGATCATGGACCGCCTGAGCCGCCTCGGTTCGGCCGTCGATGATCTCGTTGCGACCGAAGGCCTGGTCCGCGCCCAGGGGTTCGGGCCGGATCAGATCTGCATCGATACATCGGTTGTGCGGGGGCTGGGCTACTACACGGGTGCCGTGTTCGAGGCTGAACTGACTTTCGAGATCACCGACGCGAAGGGACGACGCCAGCAATTTGGCTCGGTGGCAGGCGGTGGACGATACGACGGGCTTGTGCGGCGATTCACGGGACAGGAAGTCGCTGCGACCGGAGTTTCTGTCGGTGTCGATCGCCTGCTTGCTGCTGTGGCTGCGCGCGAGGGCGTGGGTGGCGATGGCGGATCGGGGACCGGTCCGGTCGTTGTGACGGTCATGGATCGCGATCGCCTCGACTCCTATCAGCGGATGGCCGCCGAACTCCGCGCTGCCGGGATCCGGGCGGAAGTGTACCTTGGCAACCCGAAAAATTTCGGCGCCCAATTGCGTTACGCGGACCAGCGAGAGAGCCCCGTTGCCGTCATCGAGGGATCGCAGGAGCGCGAGCAAGGCGTGGTGCAGCTCAAGGACCTGGTCGTCGGGCGCATGGTCGCCGATGAACTGGAGACCAGCGAAGCCTGGCGAGACCGCCCGACCCAGCTGAGCGTGCCGCGTGATCGCCTTGTCGACGAAGTTCGGCGTCTGGTTGCGGTGTTCGCCATGCCAGCCGATGATCGCAAGGCCGAACTCGCCCGCCGACGGGCGCGATATCTGGGCGAGGACTGATCTCCAGATGCTGCCGGACGAGCGATGAGCGAAGATCGAGACAGGCGTGCGTTCCCAACGATTGCGTGGAGTCGGCCGACATGACCCTTGCGGGAGAAGGCGGTACAGGTGACGCCCGCGAAATCGCGCGCAGCGTGCTGGCAAGGTTCGAACGGTCCGGTGCCGTTCCGATCGATGTCGAGATCCTGCAACCGGCCGATTTGCTGCTCGATCTCTACGGCGAAGACATCAGGGCCCGCGCCTTTGTCACCAGAGATCCGGTACGGGGCGAGTTCGTGCTTCGACCGGACTTCACGGTCCCGGTGGCCCGGATGTACATGGCGGGCGAGCCTGTCGAGAGGCGATTCACGTACAGGGGCTCGGTTTGGCGCATCCAGCGGCCGGACTCGGAGCGCGCGCCCGAATCCATCCAGGTGGGATACGAGATCTTCGGGTCGCGCGACCGGGCTGCGTCTGACGCCGAGGTGTTCGGGCTCTTCAACGAGCTCCTTTCCGAGGACAGGCTCGACGTGGTCGTCGGGGACATGGGCATACTGCTTGCAGCCGTTGCCGGGTTGGAGACTTCGGAGCGCAGAAAGGCGATGCTTCGCAGGCACTTGTGGCGTCCGGGCCGCTTTCGAGCGCTTCTCGACAGGTACGCATGCGCTGGCGGTGAACAGGACCGTGACCAAGGCCCGCAAACTGGCCCCCGCGCATCTCGCGGTTTGCCGGCCGAAGACGCTGGTGAGAGTTTGCTTGTTCATGTCGGGCTGCGCGAACCGGCCGAAATCGCTGCGCGCCACCTGGAACTCGAGGAGGAATTGCACACCCCTCCGATCACTCGACAGGATGTTGAAACGATCGAGGCGGTCCTGGATCTTGGGGGAACAATGACGGATGCTCTCGCCAGGCTCGAACGGTTGCGGAAATTCATGCCCTCGCTCGATTCGGCAGTCGCGGCATTCGCGGAACGCATGGACGCCTTGCGATCAGTATCGGTCGATGTCGACACGCTCCGGTTTGCGACCGGCCATGGCCGCAAGACAATGGAGTATTACGACGGCTTCGTGTTCAGTTTCATGGCGCGCCATCACGACGACTGGCCACCGGTCGCGAGCGGCGGTCGCTACGATGCGCTGACCGGACGGCTCGACCACGGGCGTTCGGTCCCGGCGGTTGGTGGGGTCATTCGACCTGAAACGCTGGCCGCAGCCAGGGCGGAAGCAACATGAGCAGTCTCAAGATGGGGCTTCCGGCCAAGGGGCGACTCCGCTCGGCCGTGAGCGATTGGCTGGGCCGCTTCGGCATTCGGCTGGTGTCGGCGGAGTCCGAGCGCGCCTATGCGGGGTATGTTGCGGGTCTGGACGGCATCGAGCCGGTATTTCTGCCGGCGAGTGAAATCCCGGCCGAGTTGCAGGAAGGGCGCATTCACCTCGGCATCACCGGACAGGACCTGATTCGCGAAAAGCTGCCGTTTCGCCACGCGCATGTGGAAGAGATCTGCGCACTCGGATTCGGCCACGCTGACCTGATCATCGCGATTCCTGCCTGCTGGACTGACGTTCGGACTCTGGACGACCTCGACGAGGTGGCGGGTCAGTTCAGGGATGTTCACGGCCGTCCGCTCAGGATCGCAACCAAGTACCACAATCTCGTTCGGCGATTCCTCGCCCGCCACGAACTGGCGGATTATCGCCTTGTCGACAGCCAGGGAGCGACCGAGGCGACGGTGCGGAATCTGACAGCAGAGGCGATCGCGGACATCACGGCGACGGGACAGACCTTGAGCGCCAATCACCTCAAGGTCTTGGATGATGGCGTGATTCTGTCCTCTGAGGCGGCGCTTTATGCCAGCCATGGCCGGCGATGGACACGGGCCGAGACCGACATATTGGCGGCATTCGGTTCGGTTGCCGGTTTTTCCGTGCCGACTGGCCTTGGCGGGGACGACTGATCCAGGAACAGGGCGTCCGAGAGCAGGTGCAGCGCTCAGATGATTCCGATGTCTGCCAGTTTCCGTTCAAGTTCTTCCGGCAATTCATCGCCGTGGCCTGCGCGGAGGTCGGCGGGGGAGTCTTCGGCTTCGAGGTAGCGCCAGCCCTGGAAGGGGCGACGCGGGGCGCTGACAGTCCGGATCAGTTTCGCGTCCATGACGATGCGACATCGCCGGATGCCATCATCGTCGATGACGGGTTCGAGGTCGAGAATGACCTGTCGGACCTGGATCAGTCCCTTGATCACCCAGTAGAGCGACCCACCTGCCAGCAGTTCGTCGCGTCGTCTTGGATGCATTCGTGTGACATGCGACGGGAGATAGGTTTCGCCCCTCGAGCGGGCGTCTGCGAGACGCCGTTGTTGAAACCGTGACAGTTCGGCGACGCTGGACACACCGACGCAGAGCTTGACGAGATTGACGGGCCGATTGGTCACGGCGGATGGTTCCGTCGCCGCGAAGCGGATGCCGCGCCTGCATCAGTCACGGACGTCATTACGGCAGTGGATGTTCGGCATGCGGGAGTCCGTGTGCATCGAGTGCATCGTTCCCGTGGAGGGAGCGCAGCGGGTCAGAAATCATACGAACGACTCGTGGGACATGCCGGTCCATTCATCTATGTCTGCCCCGCCTTGCGTGTCGCAGAATGATTGACCCCATGGCTGACGATGGTCTCGGCCAACTCATGATCGAGAAGCAACCCGGGCCCGACATCCTCCATGACGCTCAGTAAATTCTGACGACTTGACGGATGTCTGCATAGCGGGGAGGGGGTGTTCCGGCAAGCCGAAGAGCCTCTTGGTGGGTCCAAGGTCACACGATGGCAACATTGCGGGTTGCGGGGTGTTTCTGGCCAACAGGTATCTCGGAAGCGGTTGAAAGGCGCTCCCGTACCATTCGCGTCATGCCCGAAACGAGCAGTCAGACGTAAGTTCTCCCGACCACCGACACGGGTTGAGACGGGCAAAACCTTCCGCGGAATTGCTCAACTTCAGGGCGGAATTGAGACTCCGGGCAATAGTCCAGTGACCCAATCGGGCTCGCAAATGAACGAAAGTCTTGCGGTTACGGCACTGGACCCGTTGTTCGCGCCAAGTGACACTGAATTTCGCCGCTCAACGGCTCGTCACTGCGACTGGGAGAATGAAAGATACCCGTCTTTTCAGCAAGCGGCGACGTTAACGTCGAGATTCCCGCGTCGCCAACTCATTAGGCGCATCGACATGGACCTGCTCGACGCCATGTAACTCGAACTCGGACAGTAACGTGTGGGTGCATCAGTGACAATTCTTGATCGGACCGCCGCAGTCGAAATCCCTGATCGGGCGAGACTCCCATCCAACGTGAACCCCCGGATTGCGTCAAATGGGCAACCATCGTTTCATGCATGCACGATTCAAAACGCGTCACGTATCGGACCAAATCTGACGAAATCGCGGTGACGAGGCGTGCAACACACCAACATCTTCTTCGAACCAAGCCGTGCATCTGTCATCGGTCCCGAGTTCTTTTTTCCGACGGCGATCGGACCGACACGAACTGTTCCTTGACATGAAACCCAAAACACAAGAGTGAAAACGAAATCCAAAAAGGACCACCCGAAGGCTTGTTCAGAGCATCAAGAACGGGATCACCAGAAAAGACAAGAAATACAGCCACTTAAGGCACAGGTTTTGGTTCAGGGACGCTTGTGCGTGATCGCTAGCGTCGAATCGGAGAGTGCAAAACTTGAACTCGGTTCCGCCTGTTGCTACGGAACCGTTGCAGGACTGATTCCAACAAGGGAAGGCATACGTGCCATGATCATGAGTTCCTCTCGCCCGAAATTCCGTACCGGCGGACCTGTCTCGGCCAGCGTTTTGGAAATTGTTCGCCGCACCCGCACTTTGCGCGACGTCGCTTGGCAGTTGGCCGCTTCACTGCCGGTACGACTCTCACGGAATGACTCCTGCACCCGCATCAGTCTCGATCGAAACGGCGACAGGACGCGCTCCCTCGGCACTCACCCCACTCTGACCGGCTTCCGATGGTTGCTGTCCGCCGCCTTGGTATTCGTGATTGCCTGCTCTTGGACAGGTGCAGGGAGTGCTCAGGAGGTTGGCAAACCGACCTTGACCTTGACACCTGGAAACGGAAGCGTCTCGGCGGTATTTCGGTCGACCTGCAATATGAGCCGGGATGAACTGTACAAAAAAGCACCGTCTGATGAAAATTTTTCTAGGGTAAGCAGGTTTAACACTGGGGGTTCACGAGGTGCGACCCGCTTTGTCGAAGGCTTCGACAATGGGGTCGAGTTAGACATTTATGTCAGAGTGCAGCTTTCTCAGTCTCAGTCCTCCGGTTGCCAAGGAGAAACAGGATGGCGTCAATCAGAAACCGTGAAAGTAACACCTCTTCGAATCTATGGACCGCCGGACAATTTCGATGCCCAGCCCGGCAACAGCGAAGTCGTGCTCTCTTGGGATCCGATCAGCGAGGCCACAAAGTGGCAGGTTCGTCATCGGCAATCAGGCGGAAACTGGACATCATGGGCTGACATCAGCGGCAGCGGCGGCGCGACAGACGAACACAGGGTGACAGGACTGACCAACGGGACGACCTACGAATTCCAGGTGCGCGGCTTCAATAACGACATAATAGGCCCCGAAGTTACAACGTCGGCGACGCCAAATGTCGTGCCGGCAGCGCCGACAGGATTGAAAGCAACGCCGCACGACGGGAAAGTGATTCTGTCGTGGGCGGACCCCCAGAATTCCAACATCACGAGTTACGAATACGAGCAAGACGATGATGACGACTGGAAATCGATGAGCGGAAGTCGTTCAACAACCACGGAATTTGAGGTGACGGGGTTGACGAACGACACGGCGTACAAGTTCAGGATTCGTTCGAAGGCATCAGTTTACACGAGTGCCGAGTCTGATCAGGTGACCGTGACGCCGCATGTCGGGCCCAACGCGCCGGGGGAATTCCGTCTTGAGGCGGGCGCCGAGCTGGTCAAGCTGTCCTGGAAAGACCCGTCGAGCGGGCCCGATGTCGGGGCGTGGCAATATCGGGAACTGGCAGATGGTGACCCTAATGACACGAACGCGGACTGGGGCGAATGGACTGACATGGCTGCCGACGACATCAGCGAGAAAGATGGCGTCAAGTCGTTCATCCGCACCGGGCTCACGAACCGGACGAATTACCATATCGAGCTTCGGGGCATCAGCGCCGACATTGACGGTGGCAGGGCTGGCGGTTCGCCGGGCACGGCAGCGAGGGCAGGACCCGCAAGACCCGAGGCGGCTCCCGGCGCGGTGAGTCTCAGCGAAGCGAATCCAAGCCACACGAGCGTCACTCTGAAGTGGGTTGATCCTCAAAATGCCGATATCGACAGTTTTGAGTACTCGTATCATTCAGGCGACAACGTTTTCACGCCGTGGGTGAAAATCGAGAACAGTACCGCGACAACGATCCAACACATAGTGACCGGGCTGACCAACAGAACCACTTATACGTTCAGGGTGCAAGCGAGGACAGCAGGTGGCGTGGGCGGAGGATCGAATACCTTGTCGGCGACGCCGAATGTTGTTCCTCCCACCCCGACGATCGACAAGACCAAGACTGTTCCGGGCGACAGCAGCGTGACGATCACTTTCTCGGCTTCGTCGTATTTGAACATCACCTCGTGGGAGGGTCGGATCAAGGAAAAGGGCGACGAAAACGACGGCACGTGGACAGGCATCGAAACGGACGACATCACGGAAGTAGGTGTAAACAGGGTCGTGACTCTGACATCTCTCGACAACGACACGACCTACGTTTTCCAGATTCGAGCCGTGAACGGTGAAGTGCGTGGCGAACCTTCCGAAGAAGACGAGGCAACGCCGCATGCGAAGCCCGGGGCGCCTCAAGGTCTGGCAGCAGTCGCGGGCGACGAGGAAGTGGGCCTCAGTTGGACTGATCCTGCAAACATCCACATCACCGGGTACGAGTATCAACTGAAAGCGGGCAGCGATACCACATACGGCAACTGGACGCCGATTTCCGGCACCGACTCGTCAACAACGAAAGTAACCGTGGAGGGGCTGACCAACGGCACCCCGTACATGATCAAGATACGGGCGGTGACGGAGGGTCACGAGGGTGTCGAGTCGGCCGGAATATCGGCGACTCCGCAAAAGACGCCGCCCAAGCCGGAAGTTTCGCTCATCCCGGGCGATGGCAAGATGAATGTCACTGTCAGCGCTTCGTCATACGACGATATCGACTCCTGGCAGGGCCGCATCAAGGAGAAGGACGACGGAACATACACGGACTGGATTGATCTCGGCACGGACACGACGTTTGAAATCCGAGATCTGAAGAATGGAACGACCTATGTTGGTCAAATGCGTGCAGTGAACGGGGTTGTGTCAGCGGAAATGAACGCGGCTGTTCCAGGGCCGGCCTCGGATGAGGTGGAGGTGACGCCGGACAAGGCGCCATCAAAACCACAGGGATTCGAGCTTGTGCCGGGCCATGCCAAGATCAATCTGGTCTGGAGTGACCAGTCCCTCGAAACCCGAATCGACAACTGGCAGTACCAGGAGAAGGTCGGCGATGCGGATTGGGGCGAATGGATCGAGATCAGTGGCAGCGACAACACCACAACGTCTTTCGAAAGAACGGGTCTCACGAATGGCACAACCTACGGCTACATGATCCGCGCCAGGACGGTGGGAGGCGTGGACAGCGCGGCCGCCGGACCATTGACCGAGACTCCGGTTGCCCGTCCGGGCCAGATTACGCTCGACTCAGCGACGCCGGGCGACACTTTGGTCAAACTGGAATGGACCGGTCCCAGCAATCCTAACATCCAGAAGTTCCAGTACAGTCACGCGAATGATGACGATGGCAATCCTGTCTGGCACGATTTCATCAACAGCAACGCGGCGACCACTGAAGGGCAGGTGACGGGTCTGACCAACGGCCAGACCTACACTTTTCGCGTTCAAGCCGTGACGGTCGGCGGCGGAGGCGGGAGCGCCAATTCCTTGGATGTCGTTCCGAACAAGGTGCCGCCCAAACCGGCCATTGAAAAAGCCGTTCCAGGCAACAGCAAGATCGTTCTCACGGTCAGCGTCCCCGTCGCGTCGGCCGTCGACATCACCCGTTGGCAGGCCCAGACCACGGTCAAGGACTCAGACGATGACACGGATTGGAAGTACTTCACTGCCACCGCAATCGACTCAGATGATCCCAGTAAAGCGAAATGGGAGATCGAGATTGACAGTCTGACGAACGATACGACCTACGTCGTCGAGGTTCGAGCAGTGAACGGAACTGAGGCGCTTAATGTCATCTGGGCCGTTTTTGGGCAGCCGTCAGAGAAAGACGAGGCGACACCGCATGCAAAGCCGGGTGCGCCGGCAGGTTTGGCAGCGGTTGCGGGCGACGGTGAAGTGACCCTCAACTGGACAGACCCTGCAAACACCAACATCACCGGGTATGAGTACCGGCAGAAGGAGGGCACCGGCACATACGGCGCCTGGATGCCGATTTCTGACAGCAACGCGTCAACCACGACAGCGAAGGTGACCGACCTGAACAACGACACAATCTACGCATTCAAGATTCGCGCGGTGACGCTGGGTCACCAAGGCAACGAGTCGGCCGAAGTATCGGCGACACCGAAAAAGAAGCCTCCCACGCCGATCATCGTCAGTTTCAAACCTGGCAACACGATTGTCGACATCATTTTCAGTATGACTTCTTATGACGACGTCACCGACTGGGAGTATCGGATCAAGAAAAAAGGCGATGAGAATTACCCGGCGTGGGCACGAGTCACCCAGGTGGTGATGCCGGTCCTCGGTCATCCCAATAGAAGATCTATGCAAGCGTTCGGACTGGAGAACGACACGACTTATGTTGGTCAAATTCGTGCGGTCAACGGCGAAGTGCCAGGCGAACCTTCTGTCGAAGACGAGGCAACGCCACATGTCAAACCCGGTGTGCTGGCAGATTTCAAGGTGAAGCCAGGCGACGCGCAAGTGACCCTGTCGTGGACCAATCCTCAGAATGCGAACGTCACAGAATACCAGTACGAGCAGGATGACAACGACAGTTGGGTAGACCTGACGCTGACGTCAGCGGAAGATGCGACGACCATGCAGGCAAATGTGACGAGTTTGACCAACGGCAACGAGTACAGCTTCAAGATCAGAGTCGTCACGCCTGGTCACGAAGGCGAGGAGACGGCAGCCGTCACGGCGACACCGCACCCAAAACCGGGGGCTCCGGCGGATTTCAAGGTGACGCCGAGCAACAAGAGAGTGACCCTTTCCTGGACCAATCCCAACAACGCAAACATCACGGGCTACCAATACGAGCAGAACGGTGGTGCCTGGACAGACCTGACTTTGACGTCGGAGGAAGGCGCGACAATCCTTGAAGGTGACGTGAAGGAACTGAAAAACGGAGATGAGTACAGCTTCAGGATTCGGGCGGTCACGCTCGGCCACGATGGCACCGCGACGGTCGCAGTCAAGGCGACACCGAACACGCCGCCGGCAAAGCCGGACGGATTCGACCTCGAGCCGGGCGACGCGAAGATCAATTTGGTCTGGGACGACCAATCAATAGAGACCATAATCGACAACTGGCAGTACCAGGAGAAGGTCGGTGATGGCGACTGGGGCAACTGGACTGAAATCAGGGACAGTGACAACACCACCACGTCCTTCGAACGAACCGGTCTCACGAATGGCACGGCCTACAGCTACAGGATTCGTGCCAGGACTGTGGAAGGCGTGGTCAGCGACGCTGCCGGGCCTCAGACGGCAACGCCCATCGCCCGTCCGAGCCAGCTGACACTCGACTCGGCAACGCCGGGCAATACGTCGGTTGAACTGAAATGGACCGATCCGGGCAATGCCGACATTCTGAGGTTTCAGTACAGTCACGAGCAGGACGAAGACCGCAATCCAGTCTGGCATGATGTGAGCAACAGCAACGCGACGACCACCAATGCCACCGTGTCGGGTCTGACGAACGGCCAGACCTACACTTTCCGCGTTCAAGCCGTGACCGTGGGCGGTGGCGGCGGGAGCGCCAATTCGTTGAACGTGGTTCCAAACAAGGTGCCGCCCACCCCGACCATCGACAAGGCCGTTCCGGGCGACGGCAAGATCGTTCTCACTGTCAGTGTCCCCGCCTTGACGGCCGTCGATATCACCCGTTGGCAGGTCCAGACCAAGGTCAAGGACACGGGCGTGTCCGCGGATTGGAAGTACGTCAATGCCACCTCGATCGAATCAGGCGATCCCACAAAAGCGAAACGGGAGATGGAGGTCGACAGTCTGAGGAACGATACGACCTATGTCGTCAAGGTTCGAGCGGTGAACGGAACTGAGGCGCGGGATGTCAGCTGGGCTGTCTTCGGACTGCCATCCGCCGAAGACGAGGCGACACCGCACCAAAAGCCTGATGCTCCTGAAGAACTCAAGGTCCGGGCTGGCAACTTGCAAGTGACCTTGATCTGGAAGAAGTCGGACAACACGTACATCACCGGGTACGAGTACCAGCAGAAGGCGAGCAGTGACACCACGTACGGCAAATGGACGCCGATCAGCGTAGTCGACGGGAGTGACGGAAAAACCAAGCAGGGAGACGTTACTGGTCTGACCAATAGCACCGCCTACACATTCAAGCTTCGAGCGGTCACGGAGGGTCACCGGAGCGACGCGACCGCCGGTGTGACGACGACACCGGATGCACCGCCCGGCAAGCCAAGCGGGTTCACGCTTGAGCCGGGTGACGCGAAGATCAATCTGGTCTGGAACGACCAGTCGACCGAAACCCGAATCGACAACTGGCAGTACCAGGAGAAGGTCGGTGATGGCGACTGGGGCAACTGGACCGAAATCAGGGACAGTGACAACACCACCACGTCCTTCGAACGAACTGGTCTTACTAACGGCACATCCTACAGCTACATGATCCGCGCGAGAACGATCGGTGGCGTGGTTGGCGAAGCTGCCGTGCCCATGACGGCAACGCCGATCGCCCGTCCGAGCCCGCTCACGCTCGACTTGGCAATGCCGGGCAATACGTCGGTTGAACTGAAATGGACCGACCCCGGCAATGCCGACATTCTGAGGTTTCAGTACAGTCACGGGCAAGGTGACGATAGCAAGCCAATCTGGCATGATGTGAGCAACAGCACCGCGACGACCACTGAAGCCACCGTGTCGGGTCTGACGAACGGCCAGACCTACACTTTTAGCGTTCAAGCCGTGACCGTGGGCGGTGGCGGTGGGAGCGCCAATTCCGTGAACGTGGTTCCAAACAAGGTGCCGCCCACCCCGACCATCGACAAGGCCGTTCCGGGGGACGGCAAGATCGTTCTCACTGTCAGCGTCCCTGTCTCGTCGGCCGTCGACATCACCCGTTGGCAGGTCCAGACCACGGTCAAAGACACGGGCGTATCCGCGGATTGGAAGTACGTCACTGCCACCTCGATCGACTCAGGCGATCCCACAAAGGCGAAACGAGAGATGGAGGTCGACAGTCTGACGAACGCTACGACCTATGTCGTCAAGGTTCGAGCAGTGAACGGAACTAAGGCAGAGGGCGTCAGCTGGGCTGTTTTCGGGTTGCCGTCGGAGGAGTCAAACGATGCAACGCCGCACCCCAAGCCTGGGGCACCTGCAGACTTTGCGGTGGTCGCGGGCGATGGTGAAGTGACCCTCAACTGGACAGACCCTGCAAACACCTACATCACCGGGTACGAGTACCGGCAGAAGGAGGACGCCGGCACATATGGCAACTGGACTCCGATCTCTCACGCCGGCGCGTCAATCAAGACAGCGAGGGTGACTGGGCTGGAAAACGGCAAAGCCTACACGTTCAAGCTTCGCGCGTTGACGCTTGGCCACGAGGGTGACGAGACCACGGGGGTGTCGGCCACACCGCAAGTGACGCCGCCCAAGCCAACCATAGTCAAGTTGGTTCCGGGTGACGCCAAGGTGATTTTCACCGTCAGCGCGCCGTCATACGAAAACATCGACTCCTGGCAGGGTCGCGTCAAGGTCAAGGGCACCACCACATACTCGGATTGGGAAGATGTGTGGCCCCAGGATTCCGGCGACAACAAGACATTTGAGATCGGCAGTCTGACCAACGGCACGACCTATGTTGGCCAGGTTCGTGCGGTGCACGGGAGAGTGTCATCGAGCATGAGCGCAGCAGTTGCCGGGCCGGAATCCGACGAAAAAGGGGATGCAACGCCGCATTCCAAGCCGGGGGCTCCTCAAGAACTCGAGGCGGAGTTGGGCAACACGGAAGTGACGCTCGTCTGGAAAGATCCCGAGAACGCGTACATCACCAGATACGAGTTCAACATCGCGCCACCGGATAATGACGAATGGAACTCGTTGACCGTGACTGACGGCAGCAAGGCAACAACCAAGCAAGGCGTTGTAACAGGACTGACCAACGGTACTGAGTACACGTTCAAGATTCGCGCAATCACGCCGGGGCACACGAGCGACGAGTCCGCCACAGTGTCTCAAACACCCAAGGATGCGCCGCCCAAACCGTCGATTGTCAGTATCGTCCCTGGCGACGAAAAATTGACCGTCACGGTTCGCGCACCGGCGTACACAAACGTCACGTCGTGGCAACATCGCTACAAGACGAGTGATGACGCTGATTTTGGAGCGTGGGCAGTTTTGACGGTCACAGGCTCTGGCAACGAAGACAGACAGGGCGAGATCAGCGGTCTCACCAACAACTCGACCTACACTGTCGAGGTTCGTGCTCTGAACGTGACGATTGGGAGCGAACCTTCCGATGAACGGAAAGCAAAGCCGCACGCAGCGCCTGGGGCTCCAACGAATTTGGCTGCAGCTCCGGGCGACACGGTGGTGACCCTCACTTGGACGGCACCTGCCAGTGACCACATCACCGGATACGAGTATCAGCAGAAGACGGGAAGCGGCGCATACGGCAACTGGGAGCCGATTTCGGGGAGCAATTCTTCAACGACTAAGCATGTCGTGAGGAGTTTGACCAACGGCACCGAGTACACCTTCAAGGTTCGTGCGGTCACCCCGGGACACAAAGGCGCTGAGTCCTCCGAAGTGAGCATGAAACCCAATGTTCCTGCCTCCAAGCCGCAAGGCTTCCGGTTGGAGCCTGGCAACGCAACGGTGAAGCTGATCTGGAACGACCAGTCGAGTGAGACCAGCGTCGAATGGTGGCAGTATCGAGAGGGGACGGGTGATCCGGTATCATGGGGCGCATGGACCAGAATTCCAGGCAGCACCAGCACCACCACGGAATTCGAACGAGCCGATCTCACGAACGGTACGACCTACCACTATCGGATCCGTGCGGTGGGGGCAGGCGATCTCGAAGGATTGGAATCCGACATAAGGTTCGCGAAGCCGGCCTACCCGCCTTCAACTCCAAGGGGCCTCACGGCCTCTGCGGGTGACGGGCGGGTTTTCCTCTCGTGGAGCGACCCCAACAACGACGACATCACCAGGTACGAATTCCAGTACAAGGAGGACGGTGGCGCATACGGCGACTGGATGCGGATTTCGGGAAGTGGCGCGCGCACGACGAACCACACCGTGACTGGCCTCGAGAACGGCAAGAAGTACTTCTTCAAGATTCTTGCGGCGACAGTGGGCGGCGAGAGTTCGGGATCTGCTGAAGCGTCAGCCACTCCGAACACCGCACCCGCGCAGCCATCGGGGTTCGCACTTGAACCGGGCAACGCACAGATCAAGCTGGTCTGGAACGATCAGTCAGGGGATGCGTCCAACATCGTCGAATGGGAATACCAACAGAAGATTGGTGAAGCCGCCTGGAGTGCCTGGACCACAGTGCCAAGCAGCAACAAGTCGACACAGGATCACACCTTCACTGGGCTGACCAACGAAACGGTCTATGGCTATCGTATTCGTGCTGAGGGTGCCAGTAGCGTGTTCAGCGAAGCGAGCCCGGATCTGTTTGCAACACCCAAGGGTCCGCCAGTCGCTGCACAGTTGACTGCGGTTGCGGGTCCCCGACGGGTCACGCTGACTTGGACATCTGCCGATGACGCCAGCATTTCGCGGTGGCAGTATCAGCAGAAGGAAGGAACCAACGGTTCCTACGGTGCCTGGGAAGACATCGGCGGCAGCGGAACGACGACGCGAAGGCATGTTGTGCTGGGGCTGACTGGCGATGTCGCGTATTCGTTCAAGGTCCGCGCAATCGGGTACGGTGGCACGGGGGCGGAGTCGAAGGAAGCGACGGCGACTCCAGCTCCGGGACCTTCGGCTGAAATGGAGAAGCGCGTGCTCGAACAGACGGTGGCTGCGGTGGCAAATGCAACGCTTTCGTCCGCAACGGACACGATAGGGCATCGCTTCGATGCGGCACCGGGCGTGAGTGAAGTGTCGCTGGCCGGTCAAACGGTGGAAAGAGCACGCAACGCGCCCGAAGCGATGTTGGCCCCAAATAGCCACCAGACGGTTTTCGGGACTGATCCATCGGCGGACGGACGATCTGCACGCGACGGTATCGAGCCTTGGGACGGCAATGCGAATCTCCGGATACGAGAGGTCGACGAAGATGATCTGCTTTGGAAGAGCGGGTTTACGCTGTCGCTGTCAGGGAACGACGAAGGTGCAGACGGTGCTGGCTGGACGCTGTGGGGGCGTGGTGATTGGCTTCGCTTCGAGGGTGTCGACGGAAATGACAGTTGGGAAGGCGAGCAATGGTCGGGCTGGCTGGGTGCCGATACCCGCATGGGCGAGCGCACGATGGCCGGGCTGGCGGTGTCCCGAGGTGTTACCAAGACGGATTACAAACTGGACGGCGAATTTGACGGCAACCTCGAGACGTCACTGACGGCGGTTTGGCCCTATTTGCAACTGACGACGGCTCCCGGCAGCGCTGTCCGCCTCGTTCTTGGCGTGGGGACCGGCAATATGGAACATCGCGGATTTGACGAAGAGGTCGAAGAGGCAAGAGTATCGCTTGTTGCGGGCTCGCTGAGCGGTCGTTTCCTGATGGCACGGAGCGGCGGGACATCGTTCTCGGCAATCGGTGGCGCGAGCCTGTCGCAGATCAAGACCAACGGAGAGGCGTCGACATCGTCGATTGCCGGTCTCAAGGCGAACAGCTGGCGTGTGCGTGCTGGTGTGGAAGCTGCACACGACGGCTATCCTCTCTCCGCCGGATCGGGTTGGACATTGGCACCGCGCGGGTCGGTGTCCGCTCGTCAGGACGGAGGCGACGGGGTGAATGGCTCCGGCCTGGAAGTTTCGGCGGGCGTCCGGCTGTCAGCTCCGAGTCGGCGCTTCAGTCTGGATGCAAGCAGTCACTGGCTGGCGCTTCACTCGAAGGACGGCATCAAGGAATGGGGTGCAAGCCTCGAGGCCCGGTTGACGCCAAAGGCTGACGGGCGCGGACTGTCGCTGTCATTCGGCACGGGCTGGGGGCATCAGCATCGCGACGGTGTACTGGCTCGCGAGGGACTGTTTGATGATGATGAACGTCAAATCGACCCGCAAAGCCTGTCGTTCACGGCACGGACCGGTTACGGTTTCTCAATGTCAGGCGGTTTGCTGACCCCATTTGCTGAATTGAGCTACGAAGGTGACGAGGCGCGCACGCGGGACTTCGAGACGGGCATCAGTTTTGCTCGGGGCGAATTCGATGCGTCGATTACCGCAGGGCTCCGGGACAGCGACGAGTCGGATCCGGAAACCCGAGTGGGAATGGAACTGCAGTTGCGCTACTGACAACCATGTCGCCCCTTGAGCCACCCCGCCATGGGGCCTGTCGTGATCGACTTCGGTGAACTTTGCTGCTTGCGCAAGCCGCAGTGAATGTCCTGTGGAGTTTGAATTTCCACCGAATTTTTTGGTGCGGTGATGAGGTGCGTGATCAACCGCAGAAGTCCAGCGTGACTGCTCGTCCAACCAACCACGGCAGAACGGTCGGCCGATCTCCGAATCCGGCTCTGATCATCAAGGTATTGTGGGCTCGATTCCCGAAGCGGACGCGGATGTCCTGGCCCGCGATGGTGATGGCGGCGGATGCCTCGATGAAGTTGCGGAACAGTGTCTTCGGCGTCGCCGTCGCGTGCCCGTTGCCGATCCTGTGGGCCATCATCCTGTAGAGGCCGCTTGCCATGAGCGTGAGCTGGAGGTCGACGTTGACCCGCATGGGGACAGCAGCGGAAAGCGCGTCCATGTGGAAGAAGTCGATGGATTCCGCGATCTGGTTCTCGATGATCATGCGACGGGCGTAGCGGTCGACGAGGTCGGCCGGAGGTGTCTTCATCTGGTTGGTGACAAGCAGGATCGGATCGTCGCGCCCGAGGTCGGCGATGGCGGGCTGACGGATCTCCCTGGGATACTTCGGGATGCGGATGATCTCGTCGATGATCCGAGGGGTGCGATGGCGACGGCTGGCATTGCTGAGCCGGATGCGCCGCCAATCGGCGCCGGGCCGCTCGCGCAGTGCGGCCATGACGTTCCTGGAACGTCGGCGCAGTGTGAGGAAGGCGATGCTCATGCTGTCGATTTCGGCCATGTTCACCTGCGTCGTGAGGCCGCTGTCGAAGACCAGTTCGGCGGGCAGTCTGCCGACCTGCTCGCGGTAGGCTTCGATGAAGTCGAGGATAGCGTCGCTCTGGCGATCCCTGCGGATGGTGGCATCTGCGTAGCAGAACAGGCGGGCCTCGGCATCGCGGGCCAGAAAGGCGAAAATTCCGATCTTGAAGGTGCCAGTAGCCCAGCCGACAAGTGCCGGTCATTCCCCATCATGAATCGCTCCATGGCGCAGCAGCACCCTGCCGAACAGGCCAATGTACGGCCGGCAATGGTTCGCGGACACGAAAACTTCCCGGCGGCGACGGTCCTCCGGGGTAAGCGCAAGTTGGATTTCAACGTCGCGAAGGTGGATCATGGGGCGCAACGATTGTCGAACCATCTTGTAGAACTGCTTGTCACCCAAGGCATCGAACGGTCATGGCCTATCATATCGAGAAACAGAAAAGATCACCGAACAGTCGCAAATCATGCCGTTAATGTCGAAATTAGAGTGTTTTTTAGGCAAAACCCATTTTAAGTTGACTAGTCAATGTGATTCGGCTACTGATTCCTTTTTGTCTGCAGCGTCTGCGTTCGATCTCCAATATCGGACCTGATTGTGCGCCAATGTGAATCTGGTCCTGTCCGTTGTTTCGGACTGCCCGCGGAACCGAATGCAACCATGGAGGGCGTACACGCCATGATCATGAAATCCTCGCTCCCGTATCGTTGCGGAAACGTTCCAGTTAACGCTTTTGCTGTCGTTTTGGTTATCGCTGTCAGAATTGTTGGTGTTTTCGCCTTGGCATCCCGCGCTCGCACCTTTTTCGAGGCAGCTCGGTGTTGGGCCGGCGCTCTGCCGGCCCGACTTCCACAGTGTGGTTTGAGTTCCCAGGTCATGCTGTATCGTCGCGACGGCAGAATGCGCCGGTTCGGCGGTTCTTTGGCACAATCGGGCCTGCGAGGCTTTTTCCCCGTCACGTTGGCATTCTTGATTGCGGGCATGTTGGGCACGAGTGCACTGGCCGCAATTCCCGGCGCTGTGACCCTCAGCGAAGCGACCCCAAGCAACAGGTCTGTCACTCTGAAATGGGCTGACCAGGAGAACAGCGAGATCGACAGTTTCGAGTACTCCTACCATACAGGCGATGGCAACTACACACAGTGGACCACGATCGAAAACAGCACGGCGACAACGACAGAACACACCGTGGGTGAGCTTAACAACGAAACCACCTATACCTTCAGGGTTCAAGCCCGGACGGCGGATGGCGTGGGCGGTGCAGCGAACGAATTGTCCGCAACGCCAGATGTTGTCCCACCAAGGCCGACGTACTTCGGTGCCATAATTTCAAAAAACAAGTCGGTCCAAATCATTTTTCAAGCATCATCGTACGATCACATAACCGGTTGGGAGTTACGGAGAAAAAAGAAGGGCGAAGAATACGGAGCGTGGACATCGATCAGGGTGGACACCTACATCGTCAGGTACAGATCCCATACCGTCGGAAGTCTGGAAAACGATACAACCTATGTTTTCCAGATCCGTGGAGTGCACGGGGAGGTAAAAGGGCCGGCGTCTGAAGAGAAAGAATCGACCCCCCATTCCCAACCCGGCGCTCCTGCAGATTTCACGGCGACACCGTTTGACAGCAAGGTGAGACTGTCATGGACCAATCCCAGAAATCCGCACATCTATGGATGGCAATACAAGCAGGGCAGCGGAAGTTGGGCAGCAGTGCCAAGGAGCAACGGGAACACCACGAGCTTCGAGGTGTCCGGATTGAGAAACGACTCAACTTACACGTTCAGGCTCCGGGGGATCTCCCGTGGTCATATCGGAAGGGAGACCAGTGCGGTTTCGGTGACGCCAAGAGCGAAACCGCCCAAGCCGACGATTGTCGTTGTTCCTGGCGACGGAAAGTTGACTGTCACCGCCAGTGCGACGTCTTACGAGCACATTGTCTCATGGCAGCAACGCTACAAGACAAGCAGTGACGCCAACTATGGCAGTTGGGCAGCCTTGACAGTGACAGGCTCTGGCAACGACGACAGACAGGGTGAAATCAGCGGTCTCACCAACGATTCGACCTATATGGTCCAGATTCGCGCTGACAACCAAGGTGTGAGCGGAGACGCATCTGAAGAGGCGGAGGCAACACCGCATGCCAAGCCGGGTGCCCTGGCAGATTTCACGGTGACACCGAAAGCCGGGAAAGTGACCCTGTCGTGGACCAATCCCAATAACGCCAACATAATCAGGTACCAGTACGAGCAGGACGGCGACGGCAACTGGAAAGACCTGACATTGACGTCGGCAGAAGGCGCGACGACCATGGAGGCTGATGTGTCGGGTCTGACCAACGGCACGCAGTACAGCTTCAAGATCCGGGCGGTCACGTCTGTTCACGACGGCGACGAGACCAGGCCATCCACGGCGATACCGAATGTCGTGCCTCCCAAGCCGACGATTGTCGAGATCGTTCCCGGCAACGGGAAATTGACCGTCACCGTCAGAGCGACGTCTTACGAGCACATTGTCTCATGGCAGCAACGCTACAAGACAAGCAGTGACGCCAATTACGGCAGTTGGGCAGCCTTGACGGTTACAGGCTCTGGCAACGTGGACAGACAGGGCGAGATCAGCGGTCTTGCCAACGACACGGCCTATTCTGTCGAGGTTCGTGCCATCAATGCGACGTTTGAGGGGCCGGAATCCGACGGAATGGAGGCAACGCCGCACGCAGCGCCTGGAGCACCGACGAATCTGACTGCAGCGCCGGGCAACACGGAGGTGACTCTCACTTGGACGGCTCCCGTCAGTGACCACATAACCGGTTACGAATACCAGCAGAAAGAGGGCAGCGGCACGTACGGCGACTGGTCGCCGATTTCGGGGAGCACCGCTTCAACGACGGAACACGACGTGACGGGTTTGACCAACGGCACTGAGTACACGTTCAAGGTTCGTGCGGTCACCTCGGGGCACAAGGGTGCGGCGTCCAGCGAAGCGAGCATGAAGCCAAATGCTCCGGCCTCCAAGCCGCAGGGTTTTAGGCTGGAGCCTGGCAATGGGACGGTCAAGCTGTTCTGGAACGACCAGTCGATCGAGACCAGCGTTGAATGGTGGCAATACCGAGAGGGGACGGGCGATCCGGTTTCGTGGGGAGCGTGGACCACAATTGCTGGCAGCAACAGCGCCACCACGGATTTCGAACGATCCGGTCGGAGAAACGGCACGACCTACCACTACCAGATCCGTGCCATGGCGACGGGAAACGTCGAGGGCGCTGCATCCGACGAGAAATCCGCAACGCCTTACGCTCCACCCAATACGCCGAGGGGGCTCGAGGCAGATCCGGGTGACAGGCAGGTCACCCTGACGTGGACTGACCCCGGCAACGCAGGCATCAACAGGTACGATTACCAATACAGAGAGGATGGTGGCAACTACGGCAACTGGCTTACCGTAACTGGCAGCGACGCAAGTACGACAAGTCACACCGTGACCGGCCTCGAAAACAGAAAGACGTACTTTTTCCAGATTCGCGCAGCGACAGTGGGCGGCGAGAGTCGGGTGGCCGGCCCCGTGTCAGCGATACCGAATGTCGTGCCTCCCCAGCCGACGATTGTCAAAATCGTTCCCGGCAACGGGAAATTGACCGTCACCGTCAGAGCGACGTCTTACGAGCACATTGTCTCATGGCAGCGACGCTACAAGGCCAGCGGTGACGCCAATTTTGGCAGGTGGGCAGCCTTGACGGTCACAGGCTCTGGCAACGTGGACAGACAGGGCGAGATCAGTGGTCTTACCAACGACACGGCCTATTCTGTCGAGGTTCGTGCCATCAACGCGACGTTTGAAGGGCCCCCTTCCGATGCAAAAGAGGCAACGCCTCATGCCAAGCCTGGTGCCCTGGCAGGTTTCACGGTGACACCGAAAGCCGGGAAAGTGACCCTGTCGTGGACCAATCCCAATAACGCCAACATAATCAGGTACCAGTACGAGCAGGACGGCGACGGAAACTGGAAAGACCTGACATTGACGTCGGCAGAAGGCGCGACGACCATGGAGGCTGATGTGTCGGGTCTGGCCAACGGCACGCAGTACAGCTTCAAGATCCGGGCGGTCACGTCTGTTCACGACGGCGACGAGACCAGGCCATCCACGGCGATACCGAATGTCGTGCCTCCCAAGCCGACGATTGTCGAGATCGTTCCCGGCAACGGGAAATTGGCGGTCACCGTCAGAGCGACGTCTTACGAGCACATTGTCTCATGGCAGCAACGCTACAAGACCAGCAGTGACGCCAATTACGGCAGTTGGGCAGCCTTGACAGTTACAGGCTCTGGCAACGTGGACAGACAGGGCGAGATCAGTGGTCTTGCCAACGACACGACCTACTCCGTCGAGGTTCGTGCCATCAATGCGACGTTTGAGGGGCCGGAATCCGACGAAATGGAGGCAACGCCGCACGCAGCGCCTGGGGCACCGACGAATCTGGCTGCAGCGCCGGGCAACACGGAGGTGACTCTCACTTGGACGGCTCCCGTCAGTGACCACATAACCGGTTACGAATACCAGCAGAAAGTGGGCAGCGGCACGTACGGCGACTGGTTGCCGATTTCGGGGAGCACCGCTTCAACGACGGACCACGACGTGACGGGTTTGACCAACGGCACTGAGTACACGTTCAAGGTTCGTGCGGTCACCTCGGGGCACAAGGGTGCGGCGTCCAGCGAAGCGAGCATGAAGCCAAATGCTCCGGCCTCCAAGCCGCAGGGTTTTAGGCTGGAGCCTGGCAACGAGACGGTCAAGCTGCTCTGGAACGACCAGTCCAGTGAGACCAGCGTCGAATGGTGGCAGTATCGAGAGGGGACGGGTGATCCGGTTTCGTGGGGCGCATGGACCACAATTACCGGCAGCAACAGCGCCACCACGGATTTCGAACGATCCGGTCGCAGAAACGGCACGACCTACCACTACCAGATCCGTGCCATGGCGACGGGAAACGTCGAGGGCATTGCATCCGACGAGAAATCCGCAACGCCTCATGCTCCACCCGGCAAGCCGACGGGTCTCACGGCCGACGCTGGTGACAGACAGGTCACCCTGAAGTGGACTGACCCCGGCAACGCTGCCATCATCAGGTACGACTACCGACACAAGGTGGAGGGTGGCACCTACGGCGCCTGGGCACCGATGACTGGCATCGGCGCGAGTATGACGAGTGATGCCATGACCGGTCTCGAGAACAGGAAGACGTACACTTTTCAGATTCGCGCGGCGACAGTCGGCGGTCCAAGTTCGGAATCCGACCCTGCGTCAGCGACACCGAATGTCGCTCCCGCGCAACCTTCGGGCTTCAAGCTGGAACCGGGCGATGAAGAGATCAAGCTGGTGTGGAACGATCAATCAGGGGACGTGTCCGACATCGTCGAATGGGAGTATCAAGAGAAGATCGGCGATGCCGCTTGGAGTGGCTGGCTCACGTTGCCTGGCAGTACCAAAAACACAACGTTTCATACATTCGACCGGCTCGCGAACGATACGGTCTATGGATACCGGATTCGATCCAAGGGCATTGGCAACATGTACAGTGCCTCGAGCCCGGATCAGTTCGCAACGCCGAAGGGTCCGCCCGCTGCCGCGACGCTGACTGGAGAAGGGGGTCGCCTGAAGGTCACGCTCTCGTGGACGCTTGAGTCGGCCGATCCAAGCATCCTGAGATGGGAGTATCGGCAGAAGGAACTGCCGCGCGGTTCGTATTCGATTTGGAAGAATGCCGAGGGCAGCGATGCTTCGACGCGGACCCATGTCGTGCGGCAATTGACCGGCGGTGTCGAGTATGCGTTCGAGGTTCGTGCGGTCGGATACGGTGGCGACGGTCGCGCATCGAACGAAATCACGGCGCAAGTGACTTCGTTTACATTGGAGCGGCGCGTGCTCGAACGGATGGTGGCTGAGGTTGCGACGGTGACACTTGCATCCGCGGCGGACACGATCGGGCATCGCTTTGATGCAGATCCATGTGGGCGGCAAGCGATGCTGGCCGGTCAAACGGTCGGTGGCGCCCGCAGCGCGCCTGAAGGTCCATTGGCTCCCAATGGCCACCAGACGGTTTTCGGTACCGATTCCTGGGCGGACGGCCCAACTGCACGCAACGGAATCGAGGCCTGGGACGGCAAAGCGCATCTCGGGACACGAGAGGTCGACGAAGACGATCTGCTTCGAAACAGCGGGTTCACCCTGTCGCTGTCAGGGACCGATTCATGTGCGAGTGATTCGGGCTGGACGCTGTGGGGGCGTGGCAATTGGCTTCGCTTCGAGGGGGCCAACGGCACAGACAGTTGGGACGGCAGGCAATCGTCCGGTTGGCTGGGTGCCGATACCCGCATGAGCGAACGAATGATGGCCGGGCTGGCGGTGTCACGCAGCGTTGTCAAAACGGACTACAAGCTGGACGGCGAATTCGATGGCAAGCTCGAGACGTCACTGACGGCGGTTTGGCCTTATGTTCAACTGAAGACGGGTAACGACGGTGCAGTCCATCTCGTCCTTGGCGCGGGGACCGGCGACATGGAGCACCGCGATTTCGACGGTGAAGTGGAAGAGGCAAGCATGACGCTTGTCGCGGGTTCGCTGAGCGGTCGTTTCGTGATGGCACGGAGCGGCGGTGCGTCATTGTCGGCGATCGGCGGCGCAAATCTGTCTCAGATCACGACCAGCGGAGAGGCGTCGACATCGACGATCAGCGGTCTCAAGGCGAATAGCTGGCGTCTGCGAGGCGGTGTGGAAGCTGCACATGACGGGCTTTTGCTGTCTCCCGACTCGGGCTGGACTATGGCGCCGCGTGGATCGGTGTCTGCTCGTCAGGACGGAGGCGACGGGGTGAATGGCACCGGTCTCGAGGTTTCGGCGGGTGCCCAGCTGTTGGCGCCAGGCGGGCGCTTCAGTCTGGATGCGAGCGGTCATTGGCTGGCGCTTCACTCGAAGGACGGCATCAAGGAATGGGGCGCAAGCCTCGAGGCCCGGTTGACGCCAAAGGTTGATGGGCGCGGACTGTCGCTGTCATTCGGGACGGGCTGGGGGCATCAACAGCGCGACGGTGTGCTGGCTCGCGAGGGACTGTTTGATGATGATGAACGTCAAATCGACCCGCAGAACCTGTCGTTCACGGCACGTTCGGGCTACGGTTTCGCGATGTCGGGCGGTTTGCTGACCCCATTTGCTGAATTGAGCTACGAAGGTGACGAGGCACGCACGCGAGACTTCGAGACGGGCATCAGCTTCGCTCGGGGCGAATTCGATGCGTCCATGACCGCAGGGCTCCGGGACAGCGACGAGTCGGATCCGGAAACCCGAGTGGGAATGGAACTGCAGTTGCGTTACTGACAGCCATCTCGCACTTGACGACCGCCCGCCACGCCGGTCGTGCTCACCAACGTGGTTGATGATTGATCGGACGGTCTTGTGGCCGACGGGTCACTCCGTCTGGCGACTGGCGAGCGGTGGCCGAGTTGCGCGAAGGAACTTGTTGCTTGTGGTCGCTCCAGTCATGGGGCAGCGAATCCATGTTGTTCGGTTGGACTGGGGTGCCGCCTCCAAACGGAAGACGGAAGAGTTCAAGGCAGCGATTCTCCAGTCGGTCTTCAAGCCTCAGTTTACATGACGACGCCACGTACGCGTTCCGATCCGTCGCTCGAGGGGATCAAAGTTGGCCGCGCAACCATGCAAATCGGGTGGCCTCGTCAAGCGCGGGGTTCGACCACCCTCGCCCTGCAGAGCGACTGGCTGTCACATCGGTCCGGCAGATTCTGATCGGTCAGTGATTGAAGCGGCAAGACTTTGCCAGTAGGGTCCTGCTCTTGGGGAGATTCCTGGAGCCGAGCGAGAAAGTCGTTGACAATCCGGCTTGCGGGCCCCATATGATGTTCTTGTTTTGTTCGTTTTGGGAGTTCCGATGAGCGCTTTTTCCGCACCGATTGCCGAACAGATATGGGACATGAAATACCGGTTGAAGGACGCATCCGGCGTCCCGATTGACCGAACCGTCGAGGACAGTTGGCGGCGGGTGGCCGGAGCACTGGCAAGGACCGAGACTGATCCGGCACATTGGGAGCGCGAATTCCGGAACGCACTTGAAGACTTTCGCTTCCTGCCTGCAGGACGAATCCTTGCAGGTGCGGGGACCGGACGCTCGGTCACTCTGTTCAACTGTTTTGTGATGGGGACGATCCCGGACAGCATGGATGGCATCTTCGCCATGCTGAAAGAGGCCGCCATCACCATGCAGCAGGGTGGCGGAATCGGATACGACTTTTCCACGATCCGGCCGAAAGGCGCGCCTGTCGTCGGTGTTGCCGCAGACGCATCGGGCCCGTTGTCCTTCATGGACGTCTGGGACTCCATGTGCCGGACGATCATGTCGGCCGGCTCTCGGCGCGGGGCGATGATGGCGACCATGCGCTGCGATCACCCCGACATCGAGGATTTCATCGCCGCAAAGGCGGATCCTGCACGGTTGAGGATGTTCAATCTCTCGGTACTTGCCACTGACCGGTTCATTGCAGCCGTCAAGGCGGACGAAAGTTGGGACCTCGTGTTCGGCGGCAAAGTCTGGAAAACCGTTCAGGCCCGGGACCTGTGGAACCGGATCATGAAGTCGACCTTCGATCATGCGGAGCCAGGGGTGATTTTCATCGACCGGATCAACGAACGCAACAATCTTCACTATTGCGAATCCATCGCGGCGACCAACCCCTGCGGTGAGCAACCCCTGCCCCCCTATGGCGCGTGCCTGCTCGGCTCGATCAATCTGGCGCGACTAGTCCATGACCCGTTCGGATCGAATGCGGAACTGGACATCGATGCGCTCGAGCGATTGGTCGCAACCGCCGTTCGCATGATGGACAATGTGGTCGATGTCTCCCGTTTTCCGCTCGAAGCACAGCGCCAAGAAGCCGAAGCGAAGAGGCGAATCGGGTTGGGCGTGACCGGTCTGGCCGATGCTCTACTCATGACCGGCAAACGCTACGGGAGTCCGGACGCCGCGGGCGTCACCGAAGAGTGGATGCGGCGGATTGCTCGGTCGGCCTATCTGGCATCCGCCACGCTTGCGGCGGAGAAAGGCGCTTTTCCGCTGTTCGACCGCGATGCCTTCATGGCGGGGAGAACCATGCGGAACATGGACGAAGATGTTCGGGAAGCCGTTGCGAAGAACGGCATTCGAAACGCCCTGCTGACCTCGATCGCGCCGACGGGCACGATTTCGCTCTACGCCGGCAACGTGTCATCTGGCATCGAGCCGGTGTTTGCCTTTGCCTACAATCGGAAGGTGCTGCAGCCTGACGGTTCGAGGGTCGAGGAGGAAGTTGTCGACTACGCCGTTCAACTCTGGCGCGACAGGTTCGGCGACCGACCGCTGCCCGAGCACTTTGTCGATGCGCAGTCATTGAAGCCCGAGGACCACGTCAGAATGCAGGCTGCTGCCCAGAAATGGGTCGACAGTTCGATCTCCAAGACCATCAACTGTCCCGCTGACATTGATTTTGGCGATTTCAGAGCCGTGTACATGTCGGCTTGGGATCAAGGGTGCAAGGGATGCACGACCTACCGTCCGAACGAGGTGACGGGATCCGTGCTGAGCGTCGCAAAGACCGATGACGCGGTGCCGGAGGCCGACCAGGGGGCCGAGGTGATCTACATTGCCGAACCGCTCGACCGGCCCGACGCCCTGGAAGGTCGGACCTACAAGATCAAATGGCCGGAAAGCGAGCACGCGATCTACATCACGATCAACGATACGATTGCCAACGGGGTTCGACGGCCATTCGAGGTGTTCATCAATTCAAAGAACATGGAGCACTATGCCTGGACGCTCGCGCTCACCCGAATGATCTCGGCGGTGTTCCGACGGGGAGGGGATGTTCGGTTTGTCGCCGATGAACTCAAGGCGGTGTTCGATCCAAGAGGAGGAGCCTGGATGGACGGGCGATACGTGCCGTCCATTCTGGCCGCGATCGGCAGCGTCATCGGGCGCCACCTGTCAGAAACTGGCCATGATGCCGGCATGGAGGAGGTCCCGGCCGTCCTCAAGGATGGCGCCCAACGGGCGGTGGACGGAGGCTCCGATGCCCGCGGTGCCGAAATCGTCTCACTGAAGAAAAACAAGCCGGCGGCGACCTGTCCGAATTGCGGTGGAGTTGATGTCCGCATGATTGAAGGCTGTATCGATTGCCTCGATTGCGGACACTCGAAATGCGGATGAAACAGGCGCTTGCGATGGTTCCCGTCTGGGTGATCTTGTGGAAGTGACCATGTGTCTCGGCGGAGCGGTCCATCGGAACACGTCATGGACCGATTGATGCGTCCCCGTGCAACCGGACATCACCCTGTCTGCATTCTCAAGTGCAGTGGGCAATTCGCGAATTGAAGGTACCCCCCGCGAACCTGTCTTCAGCATTCCAGATGTCGATCATGGGCATCGAGGTTCCAGCGGCTGTTACGGGTCGGTTGAGCGACGATGTCGGACACGCTGGCCAGTTCGCGGCGGTCACGTTGCCGTGGACTCGACGAGGACAGTGTCGCGTTTCGCATCGGAATCATCACCTCTGCCGATCAGTTCGCGCGCAGTGCTGTGGCCCGAAAACACGGCCGCCTGGATTGACCCGGGAGCCAAGCAGTCGCCGATTCTGTACAGCCGACGGGGTGCCATGACCGCCTCATCGATGCCTGCAATTTCGATGGGCATCCGGGCTCCGACGAAGACAAGATTGCGTTCCCCGAGTTCCATTGTCTCTCCGGAAAGACTGTCGACGAAGCAAGCGCCGTCGACCAATGTCGTGTTGACACGGACAACGATGCCCAATTCGCGAAACCGCCCGATGATGCGCGACTGGTCGAGCGTGTATTCGCTCCATGTGGCCACATTCGGCAGCGGCGTCACATAGGTCACGGACTGACCGGTTGCGCGCAGTTGTTCCGCAATGACGCTTGCCATGTAATCGTGATCGTCGTCATAAACGACGCTCGCCGCATGCGGGAACTGCGGCATTGTCTCGGCCATGATGTCGTCAGGCGTGCAAACGGGAATGTCGCCAAAGTTCATGGCGTCGAATCGAGTCGATCCCACGCCGTCACGGAGCCACCTCGAGCCCGTTGCAAGAATGACAGTGTCGCTGTCGAAATCGGCAACATCTCGTGCCGTCATCGGGCTCTCAAGATACAGGCTGCACCGCGAGTCCGATTGGATCGAACCCAGCCTGTAATCGACGACCCGCCTCCATGTTGCCAGACCGCACAGGCGCGCTTCCTTTGCCACGCGCCCGCCGGGTTCCTTGGCGACATCAGCGATTGTCACCGTGTCGCCGGCTGCGAGCAAGGTTCGCGCGCATTCGAGCCCCGCGGGTCCGGCGCCAATGATCAGGTGCGAACGGGTCTTCGGCGGTGATGGCAGCCGTTCCGGATGCCAGTTTCGGCGCCATTCCTCCGAAATCGTCGGATTCTGGGTGCACCGGATCGGGACGCCATAGGAATCCATGCTGACGCAGACGTTGCAACCGATGCACTCCCGGATGTCGCCCAAACGGCCGTCACGGATCTTGGCCGGCAGAAACGGATCCGCAATCGACGGACGGGCGCCGCCGATGAGATCCAACCGTCCGTTTCTGACCAGGGAGACCATGAGATCGGGGGAGGTGAACCGTCCCACGCCGACAACCGGTCGCGACGTGACCTTTTTGACGAAGTCGGTGAATGGCAGTTGAAAGCCTTCGTCTGCAAATCGGGCTGTTGCGCTGTCGTTCGACCATCCGGAAATGTTGACGTCCCAAAGATCGGGGAGGTCGGCCAGTGCCTCCACCACGTCCTGGCCTTCGCTGTCGCACGGGAGCGCGGAAAGCGATTCCGGCTTTGCCACCGAGAAACGCAGGGCCACAGCCTGCCGGCCTGACGCAACTTCAAGCGTGTCTTCAAGGACTTCTCTCAGCAGTCGCGTCCTGTTCATCAGCGTTCCGCCATATTCGTCGGTACGGCGGTTGGTGTTCACCGAGAGAAAGTGGCTGAGGATCGAAAGGTTGTGAGCAGCGTAGACGTAGATGATGTCGTAGCCCGCTCTTGCGGCTCGGCGTGCCGCTGCGACATGGTCGTTGCGAATCCTGCGTATGTCGCTTTGGTCCATCGCTCTGGCCTGGCGGGGGATTTCGGGACGCAGGACGGGCAGGTGACTGGGCCCAGGTATGGTGCGGCCAGTGACCAGGTTCCGGGCGCGCATGCCGCCATGGGCGATTTCAATTGCCGCGAGGCTGCCGTGACGCTTGATCGCCTCGACCTGGGCTGCATGGCGCGGGATATCGTGATCGTCCCAGAGCCTCTCCATCGGGTGATTCCCCATGTCGGAATCGGAGCTGATTTCGGTGATCTGAACGGCAACCGTCCCCCAGCCACCTTCGGCCTTCACGGCCCTCATGGCGATTGCGCCATTTGGCTGGTTCCAGCCATGGCCGGTCGCATGAGGAACCGCATAGAAACGGTTCGGAGCCGTCACCGGCCCGATGCGAACCGGTTCGAACAGAACCTCGTATCTTCCTGTGGTCATGACGCGTTTTGGTGAACGATCCCGGTTTCGACCCAACCATCGAAGATCTTGAGAGCCGCCTCGGCAAACTCCGGATCGTTGATGTGGGCGTCGATTTCGGTCAACTCCAGCGGTGGCACGGTCACGCGTCGTGTTTCGTCGAGAAATGCCGCCAGCCCGTCGGGGTCGTGCGCGGGTTCGCCGGGCTTGTCCCATTCCTCGATGCCTTGGGCAGGCAGAATGTAGTGAACGGGCGCCTTTGATCCTTGCAGTCGCCGCGCGACCTCGCGCGCGGTTTCCCGCCTCTCTTCGTTGTTCAGCGCTGACGACTTGATCAGGCGGTTGTGGGCATGAAACGGTCTGTCGCTGTATTGAGGCGGAATCTCCTGCCAGCCTGCGAAATCGATGAGGTCGAGGCAGCCCGGCGCGACAAGCTGCGGGATTCCTGCCTTGCCGGCGTTGGTCATCCGCTCGGTACCCGCATTGACGACTGAGCCCGAGAGAAGGTTTCCGACTTCGGGCAATGCGAAGTCCATGACGCAGGCGAAGCCCTTTTGCCGCGCGATCTGCTCGAAGGCCATGCCGCCCATCCCTGTCGCGTGAAAGACAGCAACCTCGAACCCGCGCGCCTCGAGCTCCGGCTTGAGCAGTTTCATGTACGACAGGCAGGACGACCCGAGCGATGTCATGCCGACAACGGGACGGGAGCGGGTCGGGCGCTCGACCGCCTGCGCGGCGCCAAGCACGGCGCCTGCCGCCTGGCTCAGCGACGACTTGCAGAAGGAATTGAGCCCGTAGAGTCCGCCGGCCCAAAGGATCATCTGGATGTCCGACGAAAGGCGGTCCGCCGAAATCAACGGGGAAAAGGCGACGGTGGAGACGACGTATTTCGGAACGCCCAGGGGAAGAGCCTGGCAAACGTCAAGCGCAAGATCGGTACCCATCGTGCCGCCGAGGATGATGGCGCCGTCGACTCGTCCGTCCTCATGCAGTTCGGCAGAGAGCTTCGAGGCGCCTCTCGCCATGATCTGCATGGCATGGTTTTCGTCGCCTTTGGCGACAGCGGCCTCGATCGAACTCCCGCCGGCTTCAGCGACCTCATGCTTTGAGACATTGCACTCGCTGGGCGGTTCGCCGATGACGCTGACATCCATGCTCAGCACGGCACCGCCCTGCTCGCGAATGCATTCCGCGAGATACAGCAGTTCGTCTGCCTTGGTGTCGAATGTTCCAACGACCAGAATAGTCTTGTCAGTCATGAACCGTTGTCCTCAGGTTTGGGCAAGCGGCCGATCTTGCCGTTGCTCGTGGTGTTCAAGACGCTGGCCACCTGTCGTCGACATACATGCGACTCCGTGACGCATCGGCGATCTCGGTCGCGATCATTCGCGGTTCCGCAAGGGGCACCAGTTCAGCCTTGAAGGTCAACCTCTGTTTTCGCTGCCAAGTGGTTCCCGGCAATCGCGCGTTGGCGTCGGACCAGGCGGCGATCACGGTCTCGGCACAAGCAAACTGGCAAGGTCGTGCGTGCCGATCAGCGATTGTCATCGGAGCGGGACCAAACGGTGCCAGAATTGCGTGTCGAAGAAAAGCGTCCATGAACTGGTCGGAGGTTGACTTGGCCTGACCCGAATTCCTGTCCACAGGTTTTCAACACGATCGTCCACACCGCACGACGCAAGCGCAAAATTGGCGTATGTTCCTGCGAGATTCGGCCAAGGACAATTCGAACTGCCATGCATGGGACCGGTTCGAATTCGTCGTCGATGCCGTTCGGAAATCCGGAGAAGTCTGTTACACGGATGGACAAACCTGGCCGAGATGTGCGCTCACCGAAGTCCGGATTCCCAGGTCATGACGAGGTCGGCCCGGCTTCAGTGAGCGATCAGTTCACCATGGCCGGCCGCCGGACGAAGCAGGAGCAATGAACACATGCGTGAAACGGACTCACAGGCACCGCGTTTCGACGTGACCACATTCGGCGAAGCCGTGTTTCGCTTGAGCGTCCCTGCTGGTCAGAGGTTGGAGACCGCCAACAACTTCGACATCGATGCATCGGGCACCGAGGCCAATGTCGTTGGCGCACTGTCGCGGTTGGGTTGGCGATGCGGCTGGGTCAGTGCGCTGCCGAAGAACCCGCTCGGGCGTCGGGTTCAGAACAAGTTTCGCGGACACGGGATCGATCTGTCTGCGGTCGTGTGGCAGGAAGAGGGGCGCGTAGGGACGTATTACGTCGAGTTTGCCGAAGCTCCGCGTCCGATCAAGGTTGTTTATGATCGCAAGGATTCGTGTTTTGCGCGCATGGGTCCCGAGGATGTCGACTGGGACTATCTGCTCGACACCCGACACCTGCATCTCACCGGTTTGACGATCCCTTTGAGTGCGCGCGCGGGCCAGGTCATCGAACAGGCCGTCGGGCGGGCGAAACAGGCGGGGATCACGACGAGCATCGACGTGAACCATCGCTCGCTGCTCTGGAGTGCCGAGGAAGCGCGCGAACGGCTCCTGCCGCTCACTGACGGTATCGATCTTCTGTTTTGCAGCATGAGAGATGTCTGGACAGTTTTCGGGTGCGAAGGTCCGCCCGAACAGTCTGTCCCAAGGCTTGCGGGCATGACTGGTGCCGCCAAGGTCGTCGTGACCTTGGGCGAAGAGGGCGTTGTCGCATTTGACGGGGACCGAATGCTTCGGGAAGCGGCACGGCCAGTGACGATCATCGACAGGATCGGAGCCGGTGACGCGATGGCCGCCGGTGTTCTCCACGGGTGGCTGCAGGGTTCGTTGCAAGATGGTCTTCGCTACGGAACGTTGATGGCCGCTCTTGCACTCAGCCAGTTTGGCGATACCGTCATCACTCATGCTGGCGAACTCGATCGCCTGCTAGATAATTCCGCAATCGATATTCGGCGCTGACCGAAGTCGTCGATCTGGGGGAATACAATTGCGCTTCGACAGATCAATCCAGGATGCGAATGCGGGAAGGGCACCGATCGCTGCCTATGTCGGGTCCTGATGTTCCAGTCTTTCAAGGCGCTGATTTCATCAAGTCAAGATCAGTCTTGGTATTTGAGAGAACCAAGGACAACATTCGGACCTTGAAGCAGAAGATCGGAGTCGGTTGCATCAAATGTCTGAAGCCATAAGCCTGGTTCCCGACCAAATCTCGGTCGTGCCCTCGACCCAAGGCATCAAGTATGCGGGGTCGAAGCTGAAACTGCTTCCATACATCCTCGATCTGGCTGAACGTACAGGGGCAAGGACGGTGCTTGACGGGTTCTCGGGCTCGACTCGGGTTTCTCAGGCCTTCGCAAAATCCGGCTATAGCGTGATCAGCAATGATGTCGCCGTTTGGTCGGAGACATTCGGAAAGTGCTACCTGCAAAACAGGCATCCCGAGGGGCGATTTGCCGGCTTGATTCGATCTTTGAACGAAGTCCGCCCGAAAGATGGCTGGTTTACGGAGCACTATGGGGGCGAACGGAACGGTGGGTCTGCCGTCCAGTCCGACGGTCTCAAGAAACCTTGGCAGATTCACGTCACGAGGAAACTCGATGGCATCAGGGAAGAAATAGACCGACTGCCTCTGTCACCGCTTGAGAGGGCCGTCGCGTTGACCAGTCTCATTCTGGCATTGGATCGGGTCGACAATACCATGGGGCATTATGTGTCATATTTGAACAAGTGGTCTGTTCGATCGTACAATGACCTGATACTTCAGGTGCCGAAGGTGTTCGCAACGGATCGGGAACACGTTGTGACAAGAGGTGATGTGTTCGAGATTTGCGGTGCAGACGTCGATCTGGCCTACTTCGACCCGCCGTACGGTTCGAACAACGAAAAGATGCCGCCGTCGCGTGTCCGATACGCGTCATACTACCACTTGTGGACCACGATTTGCCTTAACGACACGCCTGACCTGTTCGGAAAGGCGAACCGACGGTGCGATACATCGGACAGAGTTGCCAGCTCCGTCTTCGAAGAATTCAAGAGAAACGAGAACTCCGGCAGGTTCATTGCGGTCGAAGCTGTGGACAGATTGATTCGTTCGACGGCTGCCAAGTGGATCATCTTGTCCTACAGTTCGGGAGGGCGGGGAGCGGCAGAAGAAATCAATGAGGCGCTGTCCGAGCACGGCAGTATCGTTGACGTCGTCAAGGTCGATTATCGACGGAACGTGATGTCCGGGATGAAATGGACCAACGAATGGTTGCGCGATACGGAAACCCCGAATCACGAGTTCCTGTTCTTGATCAAGAAGAACGGCTGACCCCCGCCGAAGCATGCGCTGGCCGGTCACATCATGCAAGCAAGTGCGCCAAAGTGCCAACAGCATCCGTGCCGAATTCGTCGAATCGCGGTTGACGGATGCACCCGTCGGAAAATAATCTCGTGACCATGAGAATTCTCACGAAACAGTCCGGACCGACCCGCCGAACGGCGATGAAGCTGGCGCTGGGAGCGGTCGCAACGACCGCGATCGGCATCGGACAGCCGCGTTCGGTTTTTGCTGCGAACGGCCTGGAACAGGCGATACTGGAATTTACTGGCGGCGTTGTTCCGATCGATGGTGACGTGACTCTCGACGCCCCCGAAATCTCCGACAATGGAGGCTCCGTGCAGGTTCGTGTCGCTGCCGCCGGTGCACGAAGGATCGCGATTTTCGCAAATGCGAACCCAAATCCGGGAGTCGCGGTTTTCTCATTTGGCGAGAGTGCGGTTCCTGCCGCGACGACCCGCATTCGGCTGGCCGGAAGCCAGGACATCCTGGCGGTTGCGCAGCTCGCGGACGGCAGTTTCGTTCAAGCGAAGCGGCCGATCACGGTCACTGTCGGCGGTTGCGGGTAGACCGATGGCAACCCCAAGCATGCGCGTCAAATTGCCGAAGTCGGTCACGGCGGGGACTCCTTTCGAGGTCAAGACCCGCATCACTCATCCCATGCATACCGGTTTGCGGCGCGACAGCGACGGTGAACTGATCCCGCGCCAGATCATCAATCGAATGGTCGTCAGGTTCAACGGCGAAGAGGTCTTTGTGGCTGCGCTCGAACCCGCGATTTCGGCCGATCCGTACATCCAGTTCGAATTGATCGTTCACGAGGAAGGCGAACTCGAATTTGAATGGATCGATGATGACGGCAACAGCTACAGTCTCCAAAGACGAGTTGATGTCGTGTAGGTCACCGTGTCGAACACGGCCCGGATCCGGGCTCGGTTCGGTTTGTCTCGCCTTGGTGGTGTCCGCAGTTGCGTTCTTTGCGTCGTTTCAGGCTGGCCTCCTCCACGCCTCCGAGTCGGAACCGCTCAGCGCGGAGTTCAAGGTTTGCAAGCAATGCCACCAGATCGGTCGGGGTGCGGAAAACAGGATCGGACCCCATCTCAATGACATATTCGGCCGGGTCGCGGGTTCGCTCTCCGACTTCCGTTATTCGCGATCCATGCGAGAGGCGGGCGAGGCGGGCCTCGTGTGGGACCGCGAATCGCTCGATTCCTTTCTCGAGTCGCCACGCAGGCTTGTTCCCCGAACACGAATGACGATGTCCGGAATCCAGGATGAAGAACAACGTGCACGCCTGCTGGAACTGCTGGGTGGTTTCTCGGAAAATGACCCCGATCTGCCCGACGCGGAGCCAACCCTGACGCCGGAACAGTACGGGCTTGATCCGGGTCTGCTCGCGGTCGAAGGCAACCTGGAATACGGAGCCTATCTCGCTGGCGAGTGCACCACCTGTCATCTGCCGGAGGGAACCGACGAGACCATTCCGTCAATTGAGGGATGGCCGACCGACGAGTTTGTGATAACCCTTCATGCGTACAAGGTCGGGCAAAGAGAGCATCCGGTCATGCAGATGGTGACCGGTCGTTTGTCAAACGAGGAGATTGCTTCCCTCGCGCTTTATTTTCGCGATATTGTCGAAAGCCCTTGAAACAGGAGGACCAGAGTCATGAACACGAAACACGAAACCATCAATTCGGGCGGTCCTGACCGACCCGATCGACGCAGGTTTCTGTCGTCTGCCGTGGCAACGACGACAGCGGTGTCCATGCTGTCGGCACCGATGGTCATGGCCCAAGGCCGCCCACGCGCAGTGGTTGTCGGCGGTGGAGCCGGAGGCGCAACGGTCGCGCGATACATTGCAAAGGATTCTGGCGGTGCAATCGACGTCACTCTCGTCGAGCCGTCACGGACCTATTACTCGTGCTTCTTCTCGAATCTCTACATCGGCGGGTTCCGGGACTTTGCGTCCTTGGGCCACACCTACGGGGCGCTCGCAGCGGAGTACGGGATCAATGTCGTGCACGACTGGGTGGTCGGGGTCGACCGCGACGCCAGGAGCGTTTCGCTCGCCGGCGGTGGGTCGCTTGGGTACGATCGCCTCGTCCTTTCGCCGGGAATCGATTTTCGGCCTGACTCGGTGGCGGGTTGGGACATCTCCCAGCAAAACAGAATGCCGCATGCCTACAAGGCAGGATCGCAGACCCAGCTGCTCAAGGCTCAGATCGAATCGATGCCCGAGGGCGGCGTCTATTGCATGGTCGCACCGCCCAATCCGTTCCGATGCCCGCCCGGGCCGTACGAGCGGATCTCGATGGTGGCCCATGTCTTGAAATCGACCAATCCGACAGCCAAGATTCTGATCGTGGACCCCAAGGAGAAATTCTCCAAGCAGGGGCTCTTCGAGGAAGGATGGCAAAACCACTACTCGGGGATGGTCGAACGGATCGGACCGGAATTCGGTGGCGACAAGGTGGAAGTTCGACCCGAATCCATGGAAGTCCTGGTCGATTCAGAGGTCATGAAGGTCGATGTCTGCAACGTGATTCCTGCCCAGATGGCCGGGCGCGTGGCAGCCGAAGCCGGCATCACCAACGACGCCGGATGGGCGCCCGTGGTTGCCCACACCATGCAAAGCCGCATGGACGACAACATCCACGTGGTGGGTGACGCATCGCAGCAAGGCGACATGCCGAAATCCGGTTTCTCGGCCAACAGCCAAGCCAAGGTCTGCGCAATGGCAGTCCGCGGCGCTCTGACCGACTCGCAAGTGTTTCCTGCACGATTTGCGAATACCTGCTGGTCGCTCATCGGCACAGACGATGGCGTCAAGGTCGGCGCGACCTACGAGGCGACCGACGAAAAGATCGCCCGGGTCGATGGCTTCATTTCCCAGACCGGGGAGGCAGCCGATCTGCGAAAGGCGACCTACGAGGAATCGCTTGGCTGGTACGCCGCGATTTCCAGCGACATGTTTGGCTGACTTGGCAGAATGAACTTGCGACTGGTGCCGGAGACCCGGCGCCAGTCGCGCATCAATTGAACGCTTCTAATCGGCAAGCCTTTTGCCGACCATGCGCGCGCTTGCCGACATCGCGAGGAATGCGACGATGGCCGCGAGGCTGGCCGTCGAGATCCCGGAAATCCCTGCACCCACGCTGCACCCGCCGGCGAGCACCCCTCCGAATCCCATCATGACTGCGCCTGCAAGTCTCCGCCGGGCCGGTTTCGGATCATCGAGCGACTGAATCCGAAACTCGCCGGCTGCGACTGACGCCCCCATGCTCCCGGCAAGGACGCCCGCAACAAGTCCCGTTCCGAAGCTGACCGGAATCGACGTTGCGGCGATGAACCAGAACAGCGTTCCCGCGGTCGGTCCGGTGAAGCCGAGCGATTCGACGGGAAGCGGGTCGAAATCGTCCTGGAGCAGGACTCCGGTGCCAACCCAACTGATCGGGATCAGCAATCCCAGGACCGCAGCCATCACCAGGTGGCTCTTTCGGGCACCTGATCTGAACGCGAAGATGACGGCCAGGATGACCAAGGCGAAGATCAGGATCTCCCCACCGGGCAGGGCGGTGATCTCGACGAATCTGCCGCCCTCGATCGTCACGCTGCCGATGGTCTCCCGAACAGGCGCGAGCGCACCCTTCATTGTCGCATGGGCGGTGGCTGCGATGATGACGAGGGCGAACAGCGAGCGGAGGTTGCCACTTCCGGCCAGAACCGTCAGCCGCGAGATGCAGCCACCGGCCATCACCATTCCGGCGCCAAACAGCGCGCCGCCAAAGATCAGCGAGACGATTGCGAGGTCTGGTGCGAGAAACCTGTGGTCCGAGAAGGAGATCACCCCGAAAATCACTGCAAGGCGGGTGCCGGCAATGGCTGTCGCCATCGCCATTGCCCAGGCGCCAAAAGCGGGAATCCTCTCTTCCTTGGGGCCAGCGAGGCTGCGGCGCAAGCACAGCCCGGATCGCTGTGCAAGAACCCCGAACACGCCGCCCACGAACAGGCCAAGGATGGCTGCGGCGATTGTGGGCGCCAGATAATCCAACCCCAATGTCTCTAACATCTCATGGCTCCCTTCGGCGGTTCATGTTTCCGTGGCTCTGCCATTGTCCCGGCCGTGGACTGCCAACGTGCGACGTGTTGCGCGCATTCGTCCGATCCAAGCGGCGACCGTGGCACCTGCTTCGAGAATGAAGTAACGCAGAACGGGCCTGTCGGTTGCGTGAATCATGGTCGCTCCGAACGATGGTCAGGGCCGGGCACGTTGGAACTGTCCGAGCACGCAATGACGAATGGCATGAATGTTGACAGTTCTCAAATTGAAATTATAACCCGCCGCTCTGTCCTTCGGGACCCCTTGGTGTTTGTGGCCCCCGCGAGGGGATGCCTGTCGCCCGCTTCGATTGTCGAACCGGGAAAGGAAAGCACCTTTCACATGATTGAAAGGATCCAGCCGTGACCAAACGCACCGCTGCCAAGTACAAGATCGATCGTCGCATGGGCGAGAACATTTGGGGCCGCCCAAAATCGCCCGTCAACCGCAGGGAATCCGGCCCCGGTCAGCATGGAATGCGCCGCAAGGGCAAGCTGTCCGATTTCGGCATCCAGCTTCGGGCCAAGCAGAAACTGAAGGGCTACTACGGCGACCTGACCGAACGGCAGTTCCGGAGAATCTTCGGAGAGGCCGAACGGGTCAAGGGCGACACGGGGGAAAACCTGATCGGCCTGCTCGAGAGACGACTCGATGCCATCGTTTATCGGGCGAAGTTCGTCCCAACAGTCTTTGCGGCCAGACAATTCGTCAATCATGGACATGTTCTGGTCAACGGGAACCGCGTGAACATCCCCTCGTACCGGGTCAAGACAGGCGACGTGATCGAGGTTCGCGAAAAATCCCGGCAGTTGCCGCTCGTGCTCGAGGCGGTTGGTTCGCCGGAACGCGACGTTCCCGATTACCTCGCTGTCGACCACTCCGCCATGAAGGCCGAGTTCGCCCGCATTCCGGGCCTTGCCGATGTTCCGTATCCGGTGACGATGGAACCCAATCTCGTGGTCGAGTATTACGCCAAGAACTGATCGCTTCCGGGAGGTTCCCCGGCGATACGGTCACGATGGTGCTGCCGGGCAGTGCTTGGCGTTGGGTTGTGCGTATCGCGATCACCTCCTGACGATTTGTCGTCTTCGGCCGACCGGTGACCAGACATGTGGGTCATCGGTCATGGGTTCGTCGTCACCGATGACGCGAAGGTGACGATGCTGCGAATTGACTTGCATGCCCGATGGCGTAAGGTTCGTGCATCATGGCAAGCGAACACGTCATCAAGAGGTTTTTCATGAACATGTTCAGCAGCGACTCGGCTGACTCGTCAGTGAACTCGGAGGTGAATGCGGTTTCTGCTCCTCCCGGACATCATGCGGTCTTCGGTCGGAGGCTCGATGACTTCGGGGCGGACGGCAACGAATTCGCCATGTTCGGCATGGGCTGTTTCTGGGGCGTCGAGCGAATCTTCTGGCGGCTTGACGGAGTCTGGAACACCGCAGTCGGTTTCGCGGGCGGCACGACGGTGAACCCGACGTACCGGGACGTTTGCATCGGCAAGAGCGGTCACAACGAAGTCGTGCGGATATGCTTCGATCCCAAGACCGTGTCCTACGAGACCTTGCTCCGCGCTTTTTGGGAAGGGCACGACCCAACCCAAGGGATGCGACAGGGGGCAGACGTTGGCACCCAGTACAGATCTGGCATCTACACCTATTCGGACGCACAGGCGCGCGCCGCAACGGAGTCTCTCAAGGCCTACCAGAGCCAGTTGGACAAGGCCGGTTACGGTCAGATCACCACCGAGATCCTGAACGCACCGGAATTCTACCAGGCCGAAAACTATCACCAACAGTATCTTGTCAAGAATCCTGGCGGGTACTGCGGCGTCGGCGGAACGGGTGTGGTCTGCACCATCGGCGCGGTTGCCTGACGCGGCAGTTCTTGTACAGGGGGAAACCCCGAGGATTCGACCGGGATGCCGACCTACATGGCGGTGACGACACTGTCGGGAGAAGAGGCGGCAACGGCTCTCGCATTGCGAATCGAAAGCCAACTGTCGTCCGTGACTGCAACCGTGACCGGTGAAATCGAGGACGGTTCGGGACTCTGGGAGGTCGCGGGCTACTTCGATCAGCATCCTGACGAACTCCGTCTCTCGCTGCTCGCAGCCACCGCCGGTGCCGATGCACGACCGTTCGTGATCTCCGAATTGCCAGAAACCGGCTGGGTCGAGAAGGCCCAGAGACAGTTGGCTCCGGTGACTGCGGGCAGGTTCTTCGTTCATGGCCGTCATGATGCCGACAAGAAGCCAACGGACGCGACATCGCTCTTGGTCGAGGCCGCCATGGCGTTCGGAACCGGTCACCATGGCACCACGCGAGGTTGCTTGCTGGCGATCGACAAACTTGCTCGCGAGGGGCACGCGGCGACGCAAATTCTCGATCTCGGGTGCGGAACCGCCATTCTCGCCATGGCCGCGGCACGGGTCTTCGATGCGGAGGTGATCGCCTCCGATATCGATCCGTCAGCGGTTGAAACCGCGCAAGCGAACGTGGCCGCGAACGATCTGTCAGGCCAGATCAGGGTAATGCAGGGGAACGGTTTCGATCACCCCGAGATTCGGGCATCGGCACCGTTCGACCTGTTGTTGGCAAACATCCTCGAAAAGCCGCTTCTCGCGATGGCGGGGGACTTTGCAGATAACTGCGGACCGTGCGGTCGTGTGGTGCTCTCGGGCATCCTCGCCAGCCGTCGCCAAGTCGTGGTGAGGCGATTTCGCGAAGTCGGGTTCATCGAACGTGAGGTCTATCCCGACGGCGAATGGGCGACACTGGCACTTGCCAAGGAAAACTGACCGACGGAGGATACCGTTTCTGCCCGATGAACAAGCGGGTCATGTCGTTGCACCTGCAAGCGGTCAGAAAGTCCGGAAACCGATCGCGTTGGCGTCGCTTCAATTGACGAAAATTGCGGTTGATCCGGTCCGGGGCGCCGAGACGAGGCCGGGTTCGGCATGAACCGTCGTCGTCTTGCGAAATTCGATCTGATGTCGTGGAATTCAGCGGCGTCTTGCGTCGTGCAAGACGAGTGAGATTATCGATTCGAGAAGTAGGTGAAGGCCACCGGGGAGGAAGCTGGCGGCCTTCACGTGAACCGTCTTTCGGCGGTTATCTGTAGATCTTGATGGTCTCCACGTCGGCTCGCGTCAGTCCGATGTCGTCGAGGTCTCGCTCGGACAGTCGGGAAAGAATGGCACGGGTTCGGGTTTCTTCGTACCGCCGTCCCACGAATGCGACCGCCTTCGCGACAAGGTCGGTCAGGACATACGTGGCTCGCGCGCCGGTGGGGATCGTTCTGACTTCATGGGCAATTGACATCGTCTTGACCTCCTTCTTGTCTTGACCTTTGTTTGTTCCATGATTGCCTTTCGGCTTGACAGGCAGATAGTGGCTTCGGCCAAACCGGACAATTTCAATTTTTGCATACTCGCCATGCGGGAATCGCATGGCGGCGGAGCGGTCGCTGTTGAAAGATCATTTCGGCAATTTGGCCGCGCAGAATCGCAGGATCGGGCCAATCTCCGCACCCATTCGAGGGCCTGGCAGTTTGTGCTGCGGCGGGGATCACTGGGCAGTGTTTTGCCGGCGCGGCTGATAGTCAGCTTGTGCTCAAGAGTCCAGCAAGAGCGCACGCGCGAGCGAATCGACAGGATCTTTCAGCCAATAGTGTAGTGAGACGAGTTGATTCAGTATTGTGCTGCCGAACAGCTTGGCAAGTGGCACCTGGTAGAAGAAGGCGCCGAGCCTATACGAAGCACGTCTTTGTGTTGCAGCCTTTTCGCAGCCTATTGGCCAAATCTCAACATCTGGGCGACTCGAATGGCAGAATCGCTACAACAGGTGCTGCACATCAACGGCAACTGGACGAATGATGTTGCTCCCCGACTGCATAAGTGTCAAAGGAACAGAATGCTTGCGATCATGTTGGCAAAGTTCACGGGCAGACTCGTGGACCTCTACGGAGAGGTCCAGATCGCGTGCAGTGTTTCGTGAGTCGACCAGACATAATCGTGTGGACGACTTGGGTATGTTGAGTATCATCAAGGGCCACTGGCGGTTTTCGTTTAGGCGGGGAGCGCGTGGCGATCTTGCAACAATTGCCCAATGTTCTGGGTTCGAGTAAGGCCATTGACTGAACGTTCGTTGCGGATTGCAACCAAGTAAACCGGGAATCGTGTCAAAATGCGAAAGTTCATAATTCTGACTGCCGTTCTTTTCGTCACAGCGAATTGCTCATCGACAGACTATTTCTTGGCAGACGGCAATCGAGCGGCAGGAACTGTTACTCTGGTTTGCAACTATAATATGTTCAGCGGATGCATTGACCAGCCAAGCGAAGAACAGCAACAAGAGGCTGCTCAAGCGTGCAAGCGATGGGGTTATTCAGGTGCCCGCGCTTTCGGAAGTGTTAGAAATATTCAAGGACCTGACAGCACAGGCCGCCTTGAAATGACCTTTCAGTGCGTCGGAGACCTATAGGGATTCATGGCAAGACAAGCCTTAAGATTTTAGGGTCACTCTCCGAGTGACACTAACTTTAGGATTCGAGCGACACTAACTGTAAGAGTTGGTCGTTCTGACATGGTACAATGTCGCTCCGATCGCGTTTCGGGATGATATGGTCGCGATCAGCAATATCTCTCCGGCCCATCCCACTGCGCGACGCTGTACCGGTCGCCATGCGCCCAGCCGACCGGCAGGACCGTCTCGATCCGTGCCAGGTCGTCCGCTGACAACTCGATCGCTGTTCCGTGCACCAGTTCCGCCAGATGCGCCGGGTTCGCGGTGCCGGGAATCGGCAGCACGTGCTCGCCTCGAGAAATCAGCCAGGCGATCGCCAAACCGGCGGCCGGCACGCCCATCTCGGCGGCCAACGCCCGAAACCTGTCGGTAACACGGATGTTTGCGTCGTAGTTGGGCTGCATGAACCGGGGATTGTTGGCGGTGAACCGCTGCGATTGAACGCGCTCCCAGGTAAACGGGCTGTCCGTCAGGAACGAACGGCCCACCGGGGAAAACGCGACCAGCGTGGTTCCGATCTCCGCGCAGGTCTGGGTCAGTCCCAGTTCCGGCGAACGGGTCGACAGGGAATACTCCGACTGAACTGCGGCAATCGGGCACTCGCTTGCGGCCCGGCGCAAAGTTGTCGGTGCGACCTCCGACAGACCGACGGCCCGGGTCTTGCCGCTGTCGATCAGGCGCTTCAGCGTGCCGCCAACGTCTTCGGGGGTGTGGGCGCGGTCGTAACGATGGGCATAGAACAGATCGACGTGATCCGTTCCCAACCGCTTCAGGCTGTCGTCCAGGCAGGCTTCGAGATATTCCGGGTCGTTGTTGAAGCGTCGCTTGGGGTCGCCGGTGAATCCGGCCTTGGTCGCGAGGTTCATTGCGTCGCGGGCCCCGGGATTGGCGGCGAACCACTGGCCAATGATCTCCTCGGACCGACCGTCGCCGTAAATGTTGGCAGTGTCGATATGGCTGACGCCCGCATCGCGGCACGCATTCAGAACCGCGTGGCTGTCTTCGAGAGTTGCGTCGCCGTACGCTCCCGCAAATGACATCGCGCCGATTCCGAACTGCGAAACCGTCGGTCCGCCTTTCCCCAGGGTCGTGAACTTCATTCTTTGCTCCATTCAGTGCCGAGGCAGGACCGATCCGAACGGCATCGAACCGACGTGACGAGTTTGTTCCTGGATCGCATTTTGCCGGATTGCCGAGTGAAGCGGTTGCTCCATTCACAATCTTGGCGGCTATCGCCAGCGGTGGCAAGTTCGTCAAGCATCTTCCGGTCGCAGGCGTGGTCAGTCCAATCTCGCGGGCCGTCATTTGCGAAATCAATTCGGGTCCTTGGCAAAGGATTCGGGGCTCGCGAAGCCGTGCAGGCCAGTGGCAGTGAACCACCCCACGAGCTCTCGCTCCACTGGTCTTGGGCGCATGCAGCCTTTGCCAGGCGTTCGGTTTCATGGTAATCGACACCGCGAAATGTTCCTGTCATCGGGTGCCATCATGTCAGTTGGGCGGCGAAGGAGACGGTGTGAGAATCATCGGGCTTGACCCGGGTCTACGGTCCACCGGCTGGGGGGTGGTCGATGTCCAGGGATCGCGGCTGACACATGTTGCGAACGGCAAGTGCACCTCCGCCGGCGATGACCTCTCAAAGCGACTGGCCAGCCTGTATCGACAGCTGGAAGCGGTATTGAACAACCACAAGCCGGACGAGTCCGCCGTCGAGAACGTTTTTGTCAACAAGGACCCTGTTTCGACCCTGAAGCTCGGCCAGGCGCGGGGTCTGTGTTTGCTGGTGCCGGCGCTCAAGGGCATGCCGGTGCACGAATACGCACCCAACACGGTCAAGAAATCCGTCGTTGGCGTCGGTCACGCCGACAAGGCCCAGGTCGAGATGATGGTGCGGATGCTCCTGCCGGGCGCCGAGTTCAACAGCCCCGATGCGGCTGACGCCCTCGCACTTGCAATCTGCCACGCGCACATGTCCCGGGGCTCCGCCCGGATGGCAAGGTTGCTGCAGGAGAGTCCCGGTCATCCGGGTTGATGGGGATGAGTGAACAGTGATCGGCAAGATTTCGGGATTGATTGACGACAAGGGAGCCGACCACCTCCTGGTCGACGTCGGTGGTGTCGGGCTGGTGGTCCACTGCTCAGAGCGAACGCTGAGCGAACTCCCCGGACGGGGGCACACTGTCTCGCTCTATACCGAACTGGTGGTCCGCGAGGATCTTCTGCAACTGATCGGCTTTCGCTCGCGAGCGGAGCGGGAGTGGCACAGGCTGCTGACCCGGGTACAAGGCGTGGGCCACAAGGCCGGGCTGGCGATCGTCGGGACGTTGGGTTCGGAAGGCCTGTTTCGCGCGGTGTCCTTGAAGGACACGGCGGCCATTCGGGCAGCGCCAGGTGTCGGGCCCAAGCTCGCGCAGCGAATCATCAGCGAACTCAAGGAAGAGTCCATCAAGATCATCGGTCTCGGCGCGGACGGAGAGGAGGCGCTGGAACCGTCGGGTGACGACCGTGCCCCGCAGGCGGACTCGGGAGCAGTCGAAATGACCGGTGATGCGACCCCGAAGACCGCAGCTGTCTCCGCCCAGTCCCGAAAGGACGCGATGTCCGCCCTCATCAATCTCGGATACGCCCATGGCGAAGCCGCTGAAGCCATCGCATCAGTGTCCTCGGAGAATCCGGAACTCGATTCCTCGGGCCTGATTCGCGCGGCGCTCAAGTACATGGCGCCGAGAGACTGATGCGAATGTCGCAGCGACCCGACCCTGACCTGCGCCCTCGCGAGCGCCCCGACGATGTCGATGTCGCTCTCAGACCGGATTCTCTCGACGAATTCATCGGACAGACGACCGCAAGATCCAATCTCCGCATCTTCATCGAAAGCGCAAAGCGGCGACGAAAGCCGATGGATCACACGCTGTTCTACGGACCGCCAGGTCTTGGCAAGACCACGCTTGCGCGCATCATCAGCCGCGAGCTTGGAGTGGGCTTTCACACGTCGTCGGGACCGATCCTGGTCAGGGCGGGCGACCTGGCGGCAATTCTGACCAATCTCGACGCCGGCGACGTGCTGTTCATCGACGAAATCCACCGCCTCAATCCGGCAGTCGAGGAGGTTCTCTATCCCGCCCTCGAAGACTACGAGCTCGATCTCGTCATCGGGCAGGGGCCGGCAGCGCGCTCCGTCAGGATCGAGCTGCAGCCCTTCACGCTGGTTGGCGCCACGACCCGGCTGGGTCTCTTGACCACGCCGCTGCGGGACCGCTTTGGCATCCCGATCCGCCTGGAATTCTACTCGGACGAGGAACTTTCCGAAGTGGTGTCACGCGCGGCCCGATTGATGGAGACGGAGGCGGAACAGGCCGGTGCCGTTGAAATCGCAAGCCGATCTCGGGGGACGCCACGAATCGCCGGGCGACTGCTGCGCAGGGTTCTCGATTTCGCGGTGGTCGAGGGAGACGGTCGCATCACGCAGGCGGTAGCCGATCGTGCATTGACCCAGCTCGCCGTGGACCGGCTCGGCCTCGACTCGGCCGATCGACGCTACTTGCGGTTGCTCGCCCAGGAATTCGGGGGCGGACCGGTTGGCATCGACACCATCGCCGCGGCTCTCTCGGAATCACGCGACGCGATCGAGGAGGTGGTGGAGCCATTCCTGCTGCAGCAGGGGCTGGTCCAGAGAACGCCGCGCGGACGGATGATCGGGCAAAAGGCGTGGATCCACCTGGGGCTGGAAGTGCCCGACAGCCTCCGCAGGGCCGAATCGCCGCAGAACCCGCTTCCGTTCGAGGAAACGCCGTCGACGGATGGCGAAGTGACCTGACCGAGGCCAGTCATCGTGCACGCGCGCTTGCCGACGGCCGGCATCGCGATTGGCGCCCAGTGTCGCGCGAAGACAGGGGCATTCGGTGCTTGAACGGGGCGGATGCAGACAATATTGCGGGGCAAATGGTCACAGCCGCGAGCGGGAAGGGAAAACGAGGCATGTCGAGACGCTACATCATCACGTCGGAGTCGGTCGGGGAGGGACATCCCGACAAGGTCGCGGACGCCATTTCGGATGCAGTCCTTGATGCGGTTCTCGACGGAGACCCGCATGGTCGCGTCGCTTGCGAGGCCATGGTCAAGACAGGGGTTGCGATCCTCGCGGGCGAAATCACCACGACCGCCAGCGTCGACTACGTCGATATCGCGCGCGAAACCATTCGTTCGGTCGGTTACGACAACCCCGAGCTCGGTTACGACGGCAACTCCTGCTCGGTGTTTCTCGCGCTCGACCGGCAATCTCCCGACATCGCGCAAGGCGTGAACGAAGGCGACGGCCTCGACCTCGACCAGGGCGCCGGGGACCAGGGGCTCATGTACGGCTATGCCTGCGAGGAAAACGAACAGCTGATGCCGTTGCCGATCCATCTCGCGCATTCGCTGACCCGAAGCCATGCGCAATTGCGGCGCAGCGGCGATCTGCCGTGGTTGCGACCCGACGCGAAGGCACAGGTGTCGGTTGTCTACGAAGACGGCCGACCCGTCGCGATCGACACGATCGTCCTGTCGACCCAGCACGCACCAGAGGTCAGTCACCGCGAAATCGAGGAAGCTGTCATCGAACACATCATCAAGCCCGTGCTTCCCGAATCGCTCGCGAAAGGCGAGGTGCGTTACCTGATCAATCCGACCGGGCGGTTCGTGATCGGCGGACCCGTCGGGGATTGCGGACTCACCGGCCGAAAGATCATCGTCGACACCTACGGCGGGGTCGGACGTCATGGCGGAGGGGCATTCTCGGGCAAGGATCCCTCGAAGGTCGACCGATCCGGCGCCTACATGGCCCGCCATGTCGCCAAGAATGTCGTGGCAGCCAAGCTGGCGACGCGCTGCGAGGTGCAGATCGCCTATGCGATTGGCGTCGCGAAACCCGTGTCCGTTCACGTCAACACCTTCGGGACCGCCAAATGCGACGAAGGACGGATCGAGGACGCCATCAGCCAGGTTTTCGACCTCCGACCGAAAGCGATTATCAGGGAGTTGGACCTCTTGCGGCCGATCTACGGCAAGACCGCCAACGGTGGCCACTTCGGTCGCTCGGAGCCGGAGTTCACGTGGGAATCGGTCGGCAGGCGCGAGGAACTCGTCGACGCGGTCAAGTGATGCAGACGAGATCGGCGCAGCGGAGCAAGGCGCCGGTTCGCTCGCGCGGGACATGGAGCAGGCATGATGGTTGATGGACAGGCAACGTCACCGGACAACCGAAAACCCGTGGCGCTCGTGACCGGAGCTGCCCAGGGAATCGGCCTCGCATCGGCAACCGCCCTGGCCCGTGATGGATACCGGGTCGTTCTCGCTGATCTCCAGGCGGAAAAGGCCGAAGCGGCAGCAGCGGAACTTGGCGGATCGTCGGTTCATTGCGATGCGGGCGATCCCGAGAGCATTCTTGCGGCCTTCGATGCGGTCGAATCCGAGCACGGTCCGGTCTCGGCGCTCGTCAACAACGCCGGGGTCGCGTTGCCCGGCGATTTCCTGACCTACGATCTGAGCGATTTCGAACGGGTGCTCTCGATCAATCTGACGGGCGCGTTCGTTGCGACCCAACGGGCGGCCCGGGCGATGGTCGACAACGAAATCAAGGGCGCGATCGTCAACATGTCGTCGGTGAATGCCCAGGTCGCCATCCCGGCAATCCCGGCCTACTGCGCATCCAAGGGCGGCCTCATGCAGCTGACCAAGTCGGCAGCCCTCGCGCTGGCGCCCTTCGGGATAAGGGTCAATGCCGTCGGTCCGGGGTCGATCGACACCGCCATGATGGCGGGGGTGAACGCGAATCCCGCAGCGCTCGAGACCGCCTTGTCGCGAACCCCGTTGAGGCGGGTGGGGACGGCCGAAGAGGTCGGCAACATCGTGGCTTTCCTTGTTTCCGACAAGTCGAGCTACGTCACGGGCGAGACGATCTACGTCGATGGAGGACGTCTGGCGCTCAACTACACGGCGTGAGCGAAGCTTGGCGGTCGGCGTCTCCGATTGGCATCGCGAGATTGCCGCAGATCGGCAATCGCGCAGGTTGCGACCACGATGGATTTTTTTGATGGAGATTTCGCTGCACACTGACTATATGAACCCCGAGGCCGAAAACCAGAACCACCGAAGAGCCTCGGGATCAGGCAGGAAAAACGTCTAGATGGAGACCGAAGCGCTTGCGGCCGCACGAGAGATCGATTTCTCGATGCTGGCGTTGTTTTTGCGTGCGACGATCACGGTCAAGATCGTCATTGTCACCTTGTTGCTCGCGTCCTTCTGGTCGTGGTCGATCATCATTCAGAAACTGCTCAACTTCAGAGCCGCCCGGCGTGACGCCGAGACGTTCCAGCAGGACTTCTGGTCGGGCACGCCGCTCGACGAGCTTTTCGAGCACGTTCGCAAGAATCCGAGCGGCGGGATTTCCGAGCGGGTCTTCGTGGCCGGAATGGTCGAATGGAGACGATCGCAGCGCAATGGCGGCGGCTTCATGCCGGGCTCCCAGGCGCGAATCGAGCGAGCCATGGATGTCTCGATCGCCCAGGCTGCGGACTCGCTGACCAGCGGCCTGACCTTCCTCGCAACGGTCGGCTCGATCGCCCCATTCGTCGGATTGTTCGGCACGGTCTGGGGAATCAAGAACGCATTCGAGGAGATCGCGATTCAGCAAAACACCAACCTGGCGGTTGTCGCGCCCGGCATCGCGGAAGCTCTTGTCGCGACCGCGCTCGGGCTGCTCGCCGCGATCCCGGCGGTTGTATTCTACAACAAGCTCTCGGCGGATGCGAACCGGCTGCTCAGCGGTCACGACAGCTTTGCCTCGGAATTCGCGGCCATTCTGTCGCGCCACCTGGAAGCCGGGAACTGAGGCAGAGCGGGAACCGATGGCCGACAACGGGCGAAATCGCGGACCAAGATGGACCTAGGACGCAGCAGGGTCGTCCACCAGGGCGGCAAGATGCGGTTCCGCCCGATGGCGGAAATCAACGTGACGCCGTTTGTCGACGTGATGCTGGTGCTGCTCATCATATTCATGGTCGCGGCGCCCTTGCTCAGCGTCGGCGTCGTGGTCGATCTTCCCGACACGGCCGCCGGCCCGCTTTCGGCCCCGGATGACAACGAGGAGCCCTTGAGCGTTTCGATCGACGAGAACGAGCGCATTTTCATCCTCGACAACGAAATCGAACGGTCAAGACTGGTCAGCACGCTGCAAGCGATCGCGGGCGAACGGACCGGACGGACAGTGTATGTTCGCGCCGACGGTTCGGTTCCGTATCTGCGCGTCATGGAAGTACTAGGGGCGCTGGATGCAGGCGGGTTCGACAATGTCAGCCTCGTGACCGATGGCGGCGGTCCCGCTCTTGACGGGCAGGAAAGCGACAGCCAGGGGAACGGGAGTTGACCAGCGCAGAACATGCAAACCGGGACAAAGATATCGGGCGCACTCCACGGCAGTCTTGTGCTGGCCACGATTTTCGGCGGACCACTGTTCACGAGCGATTCGACGCAAGCCATCCAGGTGAGTGAAGTGTCGGTGATCTCGCAGTCCGAGTTTCTCGCGCTGACGGCCCCGGTGCCCGAACCGATCGTGGAGTCGGTGCCGGAAGAAGAGCCCGAAGTCCCGGCGCCCCCGGAAGAGATTCTCGAAACCGTACCGGTGCCCGAACCGGAAGACCCGCCGCAATTGCAGCCGGAAACGCCGCCGCCCGTGCCTGTTGTCGAACCCGAACCGGTGCCGCCCGAGGATGTGCCGGAAGTCGAGCCGCCGCCCGAAATCGAGGTGGCAGCGCCGGAGCCTCCCGAAGAGCCCGAGCCGGTCGAGATCCCGGACCCAACCGATGAAATCGTGGCGCTGCCCGAAAAACCTGCGCCCGAACCCGATCCTGAACCGGAAGTCGAGCCCGAACCAATTCCCGAGCCGGAACCGGTTGTCGTGGCGCAGCCCGATCCCGTTCCACCGCCGCCAGTGGTCGTGCCCCCGCCAATGCCTCAGATCGATACATCGCCGGAGCCGGAACCCGAAGTCAGCGAGGACGAGACGATCATTGCGGCGTTGCAGGAAGATATGGAACAACAGGACAGCCTCGAGCAGCAGGCGATTCAAGACGCACTCACGCGGACTCGCGCGAGTTTGAGCGGGAGATTGACAGGAGAGGAAGAGGAGGGTTTGAAGTTCGCGATCAGGGAGTGCTGGAGCGTGCCGATCGGAATTCGCAACGACTCGGAGTTGAAAGTCACGCTCGGCGTCGAACTGGACCGCGATGGCACGGTCAAGGGAACACCTCGGCTGCTCGAGCCTGGCGCGATCGAGTCGAGCGAAATCGAACAGGCCTTCAATGCGGCGAGGCGTGCAGTGATGCGGTGCCAACCCTACGAGCTCCCGGCCGACAAGTACGAACAGTGGCAAAGAATGGAAATTGTCTTCAACCCCGAAAGAATGGTTCTGCGATGAAAACTGGACGATCATTCGGACTGGCAGCATGCATGTGCGTGCTGCTGCCGACCGTCTGGGCCGGCGATCTGCACGCCCAGGAAAGCACGCTCAGAATTGAGATCACCGAGGGGGTCATCACGCCTCTGCCGATTGCCATCCCCGCGTTCACCGCGCAGCATGCCGGCAATCGTGAACTCGCCCGAGAAATCACGGCCATCGTGGCGGCCGATCTGACCGGATCCGGAATATTCCGCGAGATCCCCGAGGACGCCCACGTGGCAACCATAAGAAACTTCAACGACCCGGTTCGCTACGCCGACTGGCGGCTGATCAACGCCGAGGCGCTTGTGACCGGATCCGTGCGACGCCTCGAAGGAGCCCGTCTGGAAGTCTCGTTTCGTCTCCATGACGTGTTCGTCGGCGAGGAGCTCGGAGACGGCATTCGCCTGTCGGGACGGCAGTGGGACTGGCGACGGATCGGCCACCGGATCGCGGACGAAATCTATTCCCGACTGACCGGTGAAACCGGGTACTTCGACAGCCGTGTCGCCTATGTCGCGGAGAGCGGTCCGAAGGATGCTCGCGTCAAGCGGCTGGCCGTGATGGATTATGACGGTGCCAACCACGAGTTTCTGACCGAAGGCGAGGAGATCGTTCTCGCGCCGCGGTTCTCCCCGTCCGGAGAGGATCTCATCTTCACCAGCTATCGAACCGGCGAACCCGAAGTGTTCATTCTGAACCTGGAGAGCGGCGAATCGGAACTGCTCATTCCGAACGGCATCGGCATGAGCTTTGCGCCTCGGTTCTCGCCGGACGGGCGGTCGGTGGTGCTGTCGCTGACCTCGTCGGGAAACACCGACATCCACATCATCGATCTCGCAACCGGCGTGCGCCGGCAGGTGACCACGTCGCTCGCGATCGACACGGCGCCGAGCTTTTCGCCCGACGGCGACAGGATCGTCTTCGAATCCGACCGAAGCGGGCGAAAGCAGCTGTACGTTCTCGACCTGGATGGCGGACGCCCTGCCCGAATCAGTCGCGGCGAAGGGCAATACGGAACGCCCGTCTGGTCGCCGCGCGGCGATCAGATCGCCTTCACCAAGATCAATCGGGGCCGATTCCACATCGGCGTGATGCGAGTCGACGGCACGCGGGAACGGCTCTTGACCGAGTCGTTTCTTGACGAAGGCCCGACATGGTCGCCGAATGGCCGGGTTCTGATGTTCTTCAGGGAATCGCGCGGGCGTGACGGAGCGCCGTCGATTTACTCGGTGGATCTGACCGGACGAAATCTCCAGCCAGTGGCAACGCCCGGATTCGGATCCGACCCTGCCTGGTCGGGTCTGAGGTGACCTCGAAGCGGGAAATCAAAGGGAATTCACGAAGGCGTGGTCGGGCGGCACCCGCATTAACAAGCGCTTTCGTATCTGTTATTGGTGTCACCAATCAAATGGTTCGAGACATCGCGTCCACGAGCGCCATTCGGGCAGTTGGCGACACCAGAGGCGCGATGACATGACGAGGCGGGAAACATGATCAGGATTATTTCATTTGTGGTGCTTGCAGCGGCGCTGGCGGGTTGCGGAGACCAGCAGGGCGCCGGACCGGGCGCTGGTGCGGGAGCCGACGGGCAGTACTCGAGGACGGGCAGTGCCTCCGATCCGGGCAGCATCGCCTATTTTCAGACGCTGACCGGCGATCGCGTGTTCTTCGCGGTCGACCAGAGCACTCTGAACGACGATGCACTCGCGACCCTCGACGCGCAGGCTGAATGGCTGGTGACCAACCAGCAGTTCAACGCAACGATCGAGGGACACGCCGATGAGCGCGGAACCCGGGATTACAACCTTGCCCTCGGGGTGCGACGCGCGGTTGCGGTCAGGGACTACCTGATCAGCAGAGGCGTGTCGGGCGGACGGCTTGAGACCGTGACGTATGGCAAGGAGAGACCCGCCGAGACCTGTTCGAACGAGTTTTGCTGGTCCGTCAACCGACGCGCGGTCACGGTTCTCGAAGGGTCGGGCACGAGCTAGGCGTCACCATGGCGTTGCCTCGACTCCGGCGATCGGTTCCGCGTGTCGGAACGGCTGTTCTGGGTCTTGTTCTTGCCGCGATCTGGAGCGGGCCGTCTCAGGTGCAAACGCGACCGGATGAGGCGACGCTTGCCGACATCCGACAGGAACTCAATTTCCTCCTGGGCGAGATTCTCTATCTGAAGGCGCAACTCTCGACGACCGGTCCCCCGCGCAGCGGTTCCGAGCAATCAAGCGGTACCGTGTCGCTGCGGGTCGATGCAATCGAATCGGAGGTGCGCCAACTGACGGGCGCTGTCGAGGAACTGCAGTTCCGGGTCGAGGCGATTGTCGAGGACGGAACCCGGCGCATCGGGGATCTCGATTTCAGGCTGGTCGAACTGGAAGGGGGAGATCTGTCGTCGGTCGGCAAGGTCCCGCCCTTGGGCGAGGCCGATCCGGAACCCGACACGGTTCCGCAGACCGAAACCGGCGCGGCAGACACTGAAGCAACGCAAGGCGACGTCGACGAGGCAGCTATCGTTGCCAGCCCGATCGTGGACGAAACGACCGACGATGAATCGCGCACCGATGCGGCGGCCCCGCAACAGCCGGTCGTTGTCGATGGCGACCCTTACGAATTGGCCATGGCGTCGTTCGAAAGCGGCAACCATGAAGATGCGATCAGGTATCTTGATGCGCATATCGAAACCGGAATGGATGCCGAGGCGTTTGCGGATGCACGCTTCTGGCAAGGCGAGTCGCACTTTGCGCTCGAACAGTGGCAAGCGGCCGCATCGGCGTATCTCGACAGCTTCACCAATTCGGCCAATGGCCCGAGAGCGCCAGCAGCCATCCTTGGCCTGGGCATCAGCCTCGGCGAGCTTGGCCATGGCGAGGAGGCATGCCTGATGTTGTCCGAAGCGGCCGTTCGAGGCGCTGGCAACCTTGGCGTGGTCGATCGTGTGGAGCAGGAACAGGTCCGGTTTGGCTGCATCTGAAGAGGCGAACCCGGTCGTTCCCATCGCTCAGTCTTTTGCCGATGCGCTCGCCCACGCCAGATGCCGCAACGATAGAGTCGGGGTTGCTGTGTCCGGCGGCAGCGATTCGATGGCGCTGCTCCTGCTGGCTGACAATTGGGCACGGGACATGGGCTGCGAGTTGCGGTGCGTGACAGTCGATCATCGGCTTCGCGAGTCGGCAGCTGATGAGGCTCGCTTCGTTGCGTCGCGCTGCCGGGAGCTCGGGGTGCCGCACGAGACGCTCGAGTGGAAATCGAAACCCGATTCGGGAAATCTGCAGGACACCGCCAGAGTCGCCAGGCGCCAATTGATCGGAAACTGGGCGCGACGGCACGGAATCGATCAGATCCTGCTCGGTCACACGGGTGATGATCAGGCGGAAACGTTCCTGATCAGGCTTGCCAGGGGATCAGGGGTGGATGGCCTCGCGTCGATGTACGAGGTCGAACGGGAATCCGGTCTTTCCTGGATTCGGCCGCTCCTGAACATGGGGCGGCAGGACCTCAGGGAGTTTCTGAACCTGTTTGGCGAGACCTGGTGCGAAGACCCTTCCAATGATGACGATCGGTTTCACAGAATCAGGATCCGGAAGGCCAAGCGGCAACTGGAAGAGTTGGGTCTCGGCACCGCGACCATGGTCGGCACAGCCGAGCGAATGAAACGGGCACGCTATGCCCTCGAGTTCGCGACGGAGGACCTGGCAGTGCGTGCCGCTCGCCCGACGCCGTTTGGGTCGGTTGTGATTGATCTCGAACCCCTGGGGCAAGCGCCGGAGGAAATCCGGCTTCGTCTGCTGGCGCATGCACTCAAATGGATTTCCGGTTCGCGATATCGCCCGCGATTCCTTTCGTTGCTGAACTTCATGGATGCAGTGATGGAGGGTCGGCTCGCCACCCTGTCCGGTTGCATCTCGGCGCGCACCCGCGATGGCAGAATGGAAATCTGCCGGGAAGTTGCGCAGATGCAGCGGCAACCCGCGCGCTGCGGGACGTATGACGGTCGTTGGGAGGTGACAGTGCCGCCTGGATTTCGCGATGCGGAAATTGGACCACTCGGCGACGAGGGCCTGCGGCAATGTCCTGACTGGAAATCAGAAGACGCCAGCATGGCGGCAATCACGGCGACGCCGTCGCTGTGGGTGGCGAACGAATTGATATCCGCACCGCTTGCGGGTATGACACAAGGGTGTGACTGTTTTTTGAAAAACGGTGTCAATTCCTTCTTCAAGACAATTGTCACTCATTGAATTCTTCGGCCCGAAGACCATCTGTGGTTGAAGTGGGCGTTGACAATGCCGGACATGGCCGGCGCGGGCGCACCGAAATCTGTGGAGGCAAGTCGTGGGCAACGCCAGAAACCTGGCCATCTGGGTCGTGCTGTTCCTGCTGGTCGTGGCGCTTTTCCGTCTGTTCGATGGAAACCAGCTGACCAATTCCGGGACAGCGATCAGTTTTTCCGACATGATCAACCGGGTCGAGAGCGGCGACATCTCGGAAGCCGTGATCGATGGCGAGACTGTCTATCTTCGTGCTGCAAACGGTGCCGAGTTCACGGCGATCGTGCCTCCGGGTGTCGATGTCACGCCGATCCTTCTCGAATCCGACGTGGAAACCGTCGCCAAGCCGCAGAAGCAGTCCTTCCTCGCATCGGCGCTGTCGGTGTGGTTGCCGTTCCTGGTGCTGATTGGAGTCTGGATCTTCATCATGAACCGGATGCAGGGCGGCCGCGGCGGCGCGATGGGTTTCGGCAAATCGAAGGCAAAACTGCTGACCGAACGACAGGGCCGCGTCACCTTCGACGACGTGGCCGGCATCGACGAGGCCAAGGAAGAGCTCGAGGAAATCGTCGAGTTCCTGCGCAACCCCACCATGTTTTCGCGCCTCGGCGGCAAGATACCCAAGGGCGCGGTTCTCGTCGGACCGCCAGGAACGGGCAAGACCCTTCTCGCGCGGGCGATCGCCGGCGAGGCGGACGTTCCGTTCTTCAGCATATCGGGCTCCGACTTCGTCGAGATGTTCGTGGGTGTCGGCGCCAGCCGCGTGCGCGACATGTTCGACCAGGCGAAAAAGAACGCGCCATGCATCGTCTTTGTCGATGAAATCGACGCCGTCGGACGCCACCGGGGTGTCGGCTACGGCGGCGGCAATGACGAACGCGAGCAGACGCTGAACCAGTTGCTGGTCGAAATGGACGGTTTCGAGGCTAACGAGGGGGTCATCCTCATCGCCGCGACCAACCGTCCCGACGTGCTCGATCCGGCGCTCCTGCGACCGGGACGCTTCGACCGGCAGGTGCAGGTGCCCAATCCCGACATCAAGGGCCGCGAAAAGATTCTCGAGGTCCATGCCCGTAAGACGCCGCTCGCTCCCGATGTCGATCTCAGGATCATCGCGCGGGGAACCCCCGGCTTTTCCGGCGCCGATCTCGCGAACCTGGTGAACGAGGCCGCGCTGGCGGCAGCGCGCGCCGGCAAGCGCGCCATCACCATGGAGGATTTCGAGAACGCCAAGGACAAGGTCATGATGGGAACCGAGCGCCGGTCCCTGGTCATGACCGACGAGGAAAAGAAGCTGACGGCCTATCACGAGGCCGGTCACGCGATCGTCGGCTTGAACTCGCCGCAGCACGATCCCATTCACAAGGCGACCATCATCCCGCGAGGTCGCGCGCTCGGTCTCGTTCTCGCGCTGCCCGAACGCGACCAGCTGTCGATCACGAAGCGCAAGCTGAAGTCCAAGATCGCCATGGCGATGGGGGGCAAGGCTGCCGAAGTCCTGGTCTTTGGCGACGACAACGTCACCTCGGGGGCCGCATCGGACATCCAGCAGGTTACGCGAATGGCGAAGGCGATGGTGACCCAGATGGGCATGTCGGAAGCTCTTGGAAACATCGATTACGCCAATCGCGAGGAAACGTTCCTCGGGCCGTATCAGGGGGCGTCGAACAACGGCCCCGACACGCTGGAGAAGATCGACCAAGAAGTGAGAGGCCTTGTTGACGAGGGATTCGAGACCGCGATGCGGATCCTGACCGAAAAGAGGCAAGATCTCGATCGGCTCGCCGAAGGCCTTCTCGAGTACGAGACCCTGACCGGCGACGAAATCACCACGGTCATCGACGGACAACCGCTTCATCGGGACGACGACGAGACCGACGAGGACAAGGGTCGGCGCAGCAGCATCGGCGCGATCCCGAAGACGAGGAAGCCGCGGGCCCCGAGGGGGCGATCGGGACTGAATCCGAAACCGTCGACCTGATATCGTGACGGGGGCGGTGGCGGTCCTCACCGCCTGACTGAATCGCCCCCCTGAATGACACCGGTCGTGGACTGAAGGCATGCGGACGTCGTGCGATGAACTCTCCCGGGGGACACCGAGGTTGCAGCCACCGCGACTATTCGGAACAGTGACCCGAGTGATCTTTTGACGACGACCCGCGCGAGACGATTTCTTCCGCGCATTTGCAAAAAAATCGAAACAGGTGATGACAATCGGGTTTCCGTGACATAGTGGGTCGACATTTGGACAGGGGGGTTCAGTCAACCATGGCTTCATTCAGATCAGACATCGAGATCGCGCGCGCAGCAAGCAAGCAGCCGATTCAGGACATCGGAGCGAAGCTCGGGATTCCGTCGCAGAGTCTCGTGCCTTTCGGCCACGACAAGGCCAAGGTCTCTTCGGAGTTCATCGCGTCGCTATCGGGGCGCGACGACGGACGCCTGATCCTGGTGACGGCGATCAATCCGACGCCTGCAGGGGAAGGCAAGACGACAACGACGGTTGGCCTTGGAGACGGTCTGTGCAGGATCGGAAAAAAGGCCGCGATCTGCATTCGCGAAGCGTCGCTCGGCCCGTGTTTCGGAATGAAGGGCGGCGCCGCGGGTGGCGGACTTGCACAGGTCGTCCCGATGGAAGACATGAACCTTCATTTCACGGGCGACTTCCACGCGATCACCTCGGCGCACAATCTGCTGAGCGCGATGATCGACAATCACATCTACTGGGGCAACGCATTGGAGATCGACCATCGCCGCGTTGCCTGGCGCAGGGTCCTGGACATGAACGACCGGGCGCTGCGAGACGTCGTGGCATCGCTCGGTGGCGTGGCCAACGGGTTCCCGCGCCAGACCGGTTTCGACATCACGGTCGCCTCCGAAGTGATGGCGATCCTGTGTCTTTCGGCCGATCTCGACGATCTGCAGGAGCGCCTTGGCCGAATCATCATCGGCTATCGACGCGATCGATCGCCGATCTACTGCCGCGACCTCAAGGCGGATGGCGCCATGACCGTTCTTCTGCAGCAGGCGCTGCAACCGAACCTGGTCCAGACGCTCGAAAACAACCCCGCTTTCGTGCATGGCGGCCCGTTTGCCAACATTGCGCACGGTTGCAATTCGGTCATCGCGACCAAGACGGCCTTGAAACTCGCCGACTATGTCGTGACCGAAGCGGGTTTCGGCGCCGATCTCGGTGCCGAGAAATTTATGAACATCAAGTGCAGGATGGCAGGGCTTGCCCCGTCGGCCGTCGTGGTCGTTGCGACCGTGCGCGCGATGAAGATGAACGGCGGCGTCGCCCGGGCCGATCTGGATGCCGAGAACGTTCAGGCGGTGCGAGAAGGGTGCTCAAACCTCGGTCGCCACATCGAAAACGTGAAGTCGTTCGGTGTTCCGGTCGTCGTGGCCATCAATCACTTCGTGACCGACACCGACGCCGAGGTCGGCGCCGTCAGGGATTTCTGTGCCGCGCAAGGTTCCGAGGCAATTCTGTGCAGGCACTGGGAACTGGGCTCCGAGGGCACGGTCGATCTCGCCACGCGAGTCTCCGAACTCGCCGATTCGGGTGAGGCCGACTTTGCTCCGATCTACCCCGACGACATGCCGCTCCTCGAGAAGATCGAGACCATCGCCAAGAGGATCTACCGTGCCGACGAAGTGATCGCGGACAGGAAGATCAGGGACCAGCTGAAACTGTGGGAAGAACAGGGCTACGGGAATCTGCCGGTTTGCATGGCAAAGACCCAGTACAGCTTTTCGACCGATCCCAATCTGCGCGGAGCGCCAACCGGCCATTCGATTCCGATCAGGGAGGTTCGCCTTTCGGCCGGTGCCGGCTTCATCGTCGCCATCTGCGGCGAAATCATGACCATGCCGGGACTTCCGCGAGTTCCGGCCGCCGAATCGATCAGCCTCAATGATGCAGGCGAGATCGACGGCCTGTTCTAAACCTTCCGATTCTGGTTGAATAATGACACTTGCGGACACGGTTTACGCCCTGACGCCGACGATCATCGACGGCAGGCAAACCGCTCAGAGGGTCCAGAGCCGGGTGGCTGATCATGCGGCGGAACTGACCGCTGCCGGAATGCAGCCCAAACTGGCCGTCGTCCTCGTTGGCGATGATCCGGCCAGTCAGGTTTACGTCAGGAACAAGCAGCGGGCTGCCGCCGAGGCGGGAGTGGCGTCGGTCTTCCATCACCTTTCCGCGACCAGCACCGAGGCGGAACTCATCGGGTGCATTCATGACCTCAATGACGATCCGAGCGTTCACGGGATTCTCTGCCAGTTGCCATTGCCTGGCGATCTGAAGGAAGACCTCGTCATCAACGCGATCGATCCGGCGAAGGACGTCGATGGCTTCCATGTCGTCAACGTCGGGCTGCTTGCGACCGGTCAGCCGGCAATGGTTCCGTGCACTCCGCTGGGCTGCCTGACGCTGCTGCGGGAGCAACACGAATCGCTCTCAGGACTGCGGGCGGTCGTTCTCGGGCGGTCGAACATCGTCGGCAAGCCCATGGCCAATCTGTTGCTCCAGAATCACTGTACCGTGACCATTGCCCACAGTCGCACGGAGGATCTCGAGGCGCTGTGCCAGGAGGCCGACATACTGGTTGCCGCTGTCGGACGACCGGGAATGGTCAAGGGATCATGGATCAAGGACGGCGCGACGGTCATCGATGTCGGAATCAATCGCATTCCTGCGCCCGAACGTGGCGAGGGGAGGACAAGGCTCGTGGGCGACGTGGACTTTGCCAGCGCTGCCGAACGGGCCGGAGCGCTGACCCCGGTCCCGGGAGGAGTCGGGCCGATGACGATCGCCTGTCTCCTGGCCAACACCATCACCGCGTGCTGCCGGATCAACGGGAAACCGGAACCTCGGGATCTGCTCGCCTGAACGGTCGCGAACACGGCATGAGCGGGTTCATTTGCGGGGCAGGAGGGGGAGGCCAACCGCGCGATTGCCGGTGAGCACCGCGATCGCGGAGGGTTCCATCAGGTCTCGCAACGGCGCTTCACGGCAATCGAGGCCCCCGGTGTAATGACCGAAGGCCGGCAGGATGATCCGCTTGCTGTCCACCAGAAAACAGGCTCTGCTGATACTCCTCCCGCGGCGGGACACACGGCACTTGGGGTGATAATGGGCCGAGATCTCGCCGGCCTGGCCAGAATCCGCAACATGGCGAAACGTCAGTGAGCCGATGCGGAACCGTTCGGTTTCGGCCACGCAGACGCCGCCGAGTTCCTGCATTGCATCCATCGATCCCGGATCGGGGTCGTGATTTCCCGATATCCAGATCCACTTTCGTCCGCTCGCCAGCAACGACAGCGTCGCGAGGTCCTTCTGGCCGATTTCGTTGATTGCTTCGAGGTCGTCGAAACTGTCACCGAGGCAGACGACCATCGCGGGATCGGCTGCACGAACGAGGTCGGCCAGCCTCGCGAGCGTCTCGCGAGTCTCGTAGGGCGGCAGGAGGGTTCCTGACCGACGCGCAACACGGCTGGACTTGCCGAGATGCAGATCTGCAACGCAGAGCAACCGTCGTTCTGGCCACCACAACGCCCGATCCGCGAGCAGTCCCAACTCAGCGCCGCAGAAATCCAGGCAGAAGACGCGATCCCGATCGATGCCGATGTCTTCGCAGAATGAATGTAACTGCGCGCTCACGCCGATGCGCCCGCGACCATGAGATCATGCTGATCGAGCCCGGCCTCTCTCATCAGTTCGTCAGCGGATTCCTTCAAGAGTTCGTCCTCGGCGCTTGCCGAAATCGGGATCCGGCCGACTTCGAGCAACAGCGGCGCCGCCAAGGGGGTGACATGAGGAATCTCCACGTGATCGATGCGATCCCCGATGCGAGCGAACATCTCCTCGATGCGCGAGAAATCGACGATTCCGCGCATGGCTTCCTGCCTCGTCAGGCGCATCAGGAGGTGATCGGGCTCGTACTTCCTCAGCGTGTCATAGAGGATGTCGGTCGAGAAAACCGTCTGGCGACGGGACTTGCGGGCGTGTCCGGGAATGTTTCGCTCGATCAGCCCGGCGATCGTTGCCACGGCCTTGAATGTCCGCTTCATCACCGCGTTTTCCGACAGCCAGTCATCGAATCCGTGACGAATTCCGTGAGGCGACATCAGCCCGTGCGCATCGGTCACCGGTTGCAGGCTCCACAAGAGCAGCGCATGGTCGGAGGTGACGAATCCGATGGGGCCGAGCCCTTGCGTTTCCATGCGCCGCGTCAGCAGGAGTCCAAGCGTCTGGTGCGCGTTCTTGCCGGCGAATCCGTAAATGCACGTGCATTCGAGATTCCTGTGGGGGAAGCTCTCGACGAGGAGGCGGCCGGGTTCGGGCACCCGGGAAACGGCGCGCTGTCGATGCAGCCAATTGATCGCGTGCTCGGGCAATCCGGGCGGGCGATCGTGCTGCAGGAGCGCGATGACACGGTCGCACAGCAGGGTGGATGTGGCGAACTTGGTGCCGCTGAACACCGCGATGCGCGGGCGACGGGACTGCGATTTCGACACTTCGACCGTCATCTCCCGCAGCCGGTCGAAACGCACGATTTGACCGCCCATCAGGAACGTGTCGCCTTCCGACAGTGTTGCCGCGAAGGCCTCTTCGACCTTTCCGAGCGGCTTGCCGCCCCGTCGCCCGAGGCGAACGCCCATCATGTCCGCGTCAATGATCGTGCCGACGTTCATGCGAATGTTGCGTGCCCTGCGCGGGTCCCGCAGTTCCCAAAGTCCGTCCGGTCGGCGTTTCAACCGTTGCCACCTGTCGTAGGCTTCGAAGGCATACCCGCCGGTTGCGCAGTATTCGAGGCATGAATCGAACTCCGGCCGTTCGAGATCGCTGAACGGACCGGCGGCCACGACTTCCGCGAAGAGCTGGTCGGCATCGAACGGGCCAGCTGCGGCCCGCACGAGAATGTGCTGGCAAAGGACATCGCCGGCACCCGCTCCCCGCGCCTCGCCGTCGAGGTCGTGGGCCGCTGCGGCCTCCAAGGCCGCCTGGCATTCGAAGATCTCGAATCTGTTCGCCGGCACGATGATCGCCCGTGACGGCTTGTCGTGACAGTGATTCGACCGACCGATGCGCTGGATCAGTCTCTGGACATTCTTCGGTGCGCCCACCTGGATGACCAGGTCGACATCGCCCCAGTCGATCCCGAGATCGAGCGTTCCGGTGCAGACGATGGCGCGCAGGTCGCCCGCGACCATTGCCGACTCCACCAAAGTGCGCGCCTCGCGTGAAAGCGCGCCGTGATGCAAGGCGATTGGCAAGTTTTCGTGGTTTGCCTGCCACAGCGCGTGGAAATAGATCTCGCACTGGGCCCGCGTGTTGATGAACACCAGCGTCGTTCGAGACTTGCGGATCTCTTCGAGCACGGCGGGAACCGAGTACACGGCCCCGGCACCCGACCAAGGCGGCGCTTCATCGGTCATGAGAACGGAAATCTCCGGCTTCTCTCCGCCCTCGCAGTGAATGATGGTGCATGGGTCCGGGGCGGCCGAGAGGAATTGACCGAGTGCTTCGGGATCCCTGACCGTTGCCGAGAGGCCGACGCGTTTCATCGATGGAGACAGGGTGCGCAAGCGCGAAAGGCAGAGCGCCAATTGATCCCCGCGACGGCTTTCGGCGAGAGCGTGGATTTCGTCGACGATCACCCGTTTGAGCGAGCCGAAGACTCGCTCTGCATCGTGGTGGGACAGCATCAGCGCCAGCGATTCTGGCGTGGTCAGCAGCATGTGCGGCGGGTCTGTGCGTTGTCGCGTTCGCCGCGAGGGTGGGGTTTCGCCGGTTCGCACTTCGATTCGCACCGGCAGTCCCAGCTCTTCGACGGGTCGCTGCAGGTTGCGTTGCACATCGGATGCGAGCGCCTTCAACGGCGAGACGTAGAGCGTGTGGAGGCCTGCGAATTTGCCGTCCTCCAGCGCAATGAGGGAAGGCAGGAATCCGGCAAGCGTCTTGCCGCCCCCGGTCGGCGCCACAAGCAGCGCCGATGGCTCATTTGCCAGTTCGATCAATCTGATCTGGTGGTCGTACGGTGCCCAGCCCTTGTCGCGAAACCATCGCGCGAGACTGTCAGGCAGCAAGCCCGAACCTCCGCCGTCATGGCGAGTTGCTGAGATGGTTGAACCGTTAGGATTCATTAGAGTCCAGTCGTTGGAGCCTCAGACTGATTACGTGAACACTCTTTCTTGTGCGATGTGGGGGGGCATCTCGTTGTCCATCACCGGTCAAAGTCTTGTTCTAGCGACCAATCCTCGCGGAAGTGATGAGATATCGGCATCAATTGTCGCGGAACATTGCCGTGGAAAGTCACCCCAAGATAAGTTGCGGCACGCGTCGCTCCCACATATAGGTACTTCGAAAACAGGGCTGGAAAATGAGAGACGGTCTTGTCCAGATCAACAAAAAACACCGCTTCGAATTCCATTCCCTTGATGTGGCGAATGTTGAAAACTCGAACATCACGATCATTGCCGACCGCCTTGCCATCCTTGCAGGCAACTGCGTGCAGACTGATTTCCTCAAGTCGGTTGTTCAATTCCACAGCCAACGGTTCGACCTGTGCTTCATTGTTGACGAGAACTGCGATTGTCGTGGTCTTTTGGACCATCTGGTCGATCTCGCGAATTCGTGCGGACAACCACTCCGCGACAGCAGAGTTGTCGCTCAGTTGAGTTCGCCAAACGGGTGGCAGGCCTTCGGTGTCGAGACGGTCAGGCAAGACGATGTCGTTCGCTTGCGAACCACCCATTGCCGCAATTTGCTTGGCGAGATCAACCAGCCGCCGGCTTTGGCGATATGATACGGTTATCGATCTTCGATCAATTCCACCCCCCAGCCAATCGAGCGCTTCATTTGACTTGAGGCCCCACGATGTCAGCCGTTGGTTTATGTCGCCGCAAAGAAAGAAAGAGTTGGTCTTCGGATGGGTCATTGCCTGCATGCAGGCAAGTTGAACCTGCGAAAAATCTGTCGCTTCGTCGACCAAGATTTGTGCGCGTTGGAGTTGTCGTATGGTGGCAACGAGGCCTCCACTAGGGATTCCAGCGGTCGTCGGTCCCCGATAGAAATCAAGGATTTCAATGGCAATCTGGAGAGTTGCCAGCACAACGAGGTCGAGCTCTCGCCAGTGGATATCTCTCGCTGTCTTTGGTGTGGCCGTGTACCAGCGGCCAGTTTTTGCCATTTCTGTACGGTATCGCTTATATCTTGCAGGGATACCGCGAATGAACAGTCGTTCAAGGCGTTCGAACTTCCGCAGACGTGTCTGTTCGTTCAGCAGATTCCCGAGTCTTGCTATTGCTTTGTCCGAAGGGATACGATCACGACCTAGCCACATGACAAGCATTCCGTCCTGCGAGTCTTTTTTGAGGCGTCGCCCCGCCGATCGATATTTTGCAAAAGACTTCAGTGCCCTTTCGTAACGCAAACGCGCTTGCCGTCGACTGACCGTGCCGTCAGCTTGGTGCCGGACGACTTGCCCACCCTCGTCGTCAAGCACTGCTTCGAGTTCATCTTCCAAGTCTGCGTCCCGCGAGTTTTTGGCAAGTTGCTGAGAAACTTGTTGACGAAGCAAATCGGAAAAGTTGCGATCTTGATAGCATTGTTCGTTGAAGGATTTGGTGAGGATCCTTCCGACCTCGTCGGCCCTGACGGCAACTGCTTCACGTATTTTGGTCTTGGGGACGAGATCCTCCACATTACGCATCAGTTGGCGGTAAGGGTTTCGCCCTTGAACTTTGAGCTTATTTGCCAAGTGTTTGAAGATGGAACCCAATTCGCTGTCGCTATTCTTTGACAACTCCTCTGCGTCCAACCGCAGTTCATCCGTAGCTGTTCGATCCAAAAACCTGCGAAAATCATCGTACCATTCGGCGTCGTCCATGACTTCAGACTTGAGGTGGCCCTGCTCTCGGCGTTCGACAAATGGGCCATTACCGGTACTTGTACGAAGTAGCCCAAGTTCGTCTCGTGCTATTTCTTGGCGAAACTCCGCCCAAGTTCGGATGTGTCGGTCGCTCGCAGCAAGTCCCTCCCTGTTGAAGGCTTCTTTCACATACTGTCTCAGCAGTTCAGTCGGAGAGAACAGGATCCAACTTTTTTCGTGTGGCCTGCCTGTGTCTTCTTCTACATCTCGAATGAGCCGGCTCTCATCTCCGTAATTCTCCAGGGCCTGCCGGTCGGTCTTGAGTCCGAGGCGCCGGACCAAGGTCGTGGTTTTGCCTGTACCCGGCGGTCCGGACAAAAAACAGCGGGTGTTGATTGGCATCCGAAAGATCTCATCCTGATGCCGATCAAGTATTGGCTGATCACGCAACGCCATTTGGGTTAGGATCGCACGGCGCACGCCCTCCTCAATGTTGTCGTTTGTTTCATTGTCCCAAGGTATTTCCAAGTCGTCTTCGATGTTGACAGTGTCGCGGGGCTTGGACGGCTCAGGACTCGTTGCCCGAGGGTCTTCGTCGGCTCGAGCAGGAACTTCGACACGGACCCCGGATAGTAGCAATTCACGTAGAGACTTAACGGTGAATCGTCCGAGGTCCAGAATGTCGACTTCGGAATATTTGGAGTCCCACTCTCCTTTTGTGCTTTGTGGCTTGAGTTTTGTGGAACTTTCGACGATCACTTCGCGTTCTGTGTTGCCAAACCCGATTGTGTATTCGTGACCCGCCGCCAATGATGCGATGCGGCCGACCGGGGCCCGGTAACTAGCAATCGTGAAACCTGTGCTTGACGGTGGAGCAGTTCGAGTAATGTAGATCGTATTACTCTTTCCGTTGTCGTCGATGAAGTGGACACGAGCAATGACTGGCTGTTTGATCAGGACTGAGAGGCACGCCATCTCTTGATATGTGAACTTGCGAAGACTATTGACCAGTTGAGGGTCACTGTTTGCGTTGATTTCCGAGTACGGATTGGCACTTCGCCGCTGCAGATCTTTAAGGGCGGATTCCGCTGCGGCTGCGACAGACTCAATGCATTTCAACGAGTCTCTTGCGATTTCAGCGAGTGCGGCCTCCTTGTCTGACATGGTTTGCCCTGTGTTCACCTGTCTCGCCACATCGACACAGCCTCCGCCGCGAAAACCGCTCGTCGAATCACTCCGTCAATGAAGAGTGCTTTCTCAATCATTTCGAACTGTGTCGAATGCAGATGCTCAGTAGTAATCTTAACATGGCTCAATCTAAATCAGAGCAACTGGTTGGAAATGATCTGATGGAGGAACCCTGACAAAACCACAGTTAGGGCAGTCACGGCTTGGCAAAACAACCGTCATGGTACGGCGAAGCTTATTCCCGATGCGAAGACGCAAGTGAAACCGCATTCACCCCGCCCGTCAATTCGACAATACCGAAAGCATTAGACGAGTGCGGCCTCGGTTGCGGCTTCGATCTGCGAACGGGTGACGTCGGGTGCGGTCTCGACAATGCTCAAGCCGTTCTCGACGACATCGAACACCCCGAGTTCAGTGATGATTCGATCGACCACGCCTTTCCCGGTGAGCGGCAGGGTGCAGCGCTTGAGAACCTTTGATTCGCCCTTCTTGTTCGTGTGGCTCATGATGACCACGACGCGGCGGACGCCCGCGACGAGATCCATGGCTCCGCCCATGCCCTTGACCAGCTTGCCCGGGATCATCCAGTTGGCGAGGTCGCCGTTCTCGGCAACTTCCATGGCACCAAGAATCGCGAGCGCAATATGACCGCCGCGAATCATTCCGAAACTGTCGGCCGACGAAAAGTACGACGTGCGATCGAGCTCGGTGATGGTCTGCTTGCCGGCATTGATCAGATCGGCGTCGACTTCATCTTCGGTGGGAAACGGTCCCATGCCGAGCATGCCGTTCTCCGACTGCAGCGTCACGTCGATGCCGGGGGGGATGTGATTGGACACCAGCGTCGGAATGCCGATTCCGAGATTGACGTAGGTGCCGTCTTCGAGTTCCTGCGCTGCGCGCTGGGCCATCTGGTTTCTGTCCCAAGGCATGGTGTCAACCTTCTCGCGTGGTGATCTGTTCGATGCGCTTTTCGTGCTCGCATTGCACGATCCGCTGGACGAATATTCCGGGCGTGTGGATTTGATCAGGGTCGAGTTCCCCGACACCGACCAATTCTTCGACTTCAGCAACGCAGACGCGTCCGCAGGTCGCAACCATCGGATTGAAATTGCGCGCGGTCTTTCGGAAGATCAGATTGCCCTGCCTGTCGCCTTTCCAGGCCTTGACGATTGCAAGGTCGGCGACGATGCCCTCCTCGAGGATGTAGGTTTCGCCGTTGAAGGTCTTGTGTTCCTTGCCCTCGGCAATGACCGTGCCCACCCCGGTCTTGGTGTAGAATCCCGGGATTCCGGCTCCGCCGGCACGCATGCGTTCGGCCAGTGTCCCTTGGGGATTGAATTCGAGCTCGAGTTCACCTGCGAGATATTGCCGCATGAACTCGTTGTTTTCGCCGACGTAGGACGAGATCATCTTCTTGACCTGCCGGGTCTGCAGCAGAACGCCGAGACCGAAGTCGTCGACTCCCGCATTGTTGGAGGCGATGGTCAGATCGTTGGTTCCGGCATCTCTGAGAGCCGCAATCAGGTTCTCGGGTATGCCGCACAGTCCGAAACCGCCTGCCGCGACGAACATGCCGTCAAAGAGCAACCCTTCGAGCGCTGCTCCTGCTGAGGTGAAGACTTTTTCCATGCGGGTCTCTCGTCCTTGGTTCGGGCATGATGGTCGGTGCGCACGTTCCCGCTGCAAGTTCGGGTGGCGTCCAATCGGGGGACTTTTGCCGGTGTGCCTTGTTGGTGTCAAGATGATGTCCAGCTTGCGCCGCCGCCAACTCCTCTCCGTCCCCAGTCTTCAAGTCCGGTCAATGCCGGCGCTGTCTTGCAGATTCATTGTCGACGTTCTTGATTGGGGTCCAATGACCGTTCTCGAGCCAACATGAGTGGCGACGGGTCTCGAAGGGCGATAATGGGGTCGGTACTGGCGGCAGGCGTCACGGTGGTGCGAGATCAGCAACTCATTCGTGACCTGCCTGTAACAATTGGCGAGCGGGAGTCGGGGTGAATACTCAAACGGGCACGACGGGACCTTTCCGACTGGGCATCGATACGGGCGGCACCTACACGGATGCTGCACTGATCGATCGGAACGACAAGGTCGTTTCTGTCGCGAAGGCGTTGACCACCCATCATGATCTTGCGCGCGGAATCGAGGCTGCAATCGATGCAGTCCTCGACACCGGCGCGTGTTCAAGCGCCGACATCGCCTCAGTGGGTCTGTCGACCACGCTCGCCACCAATTCCATCGTCGAAAGAAAAGGCGATCGAGTCGCCCTGGTTGCCGTCGGGTTTTCCGAGCGTGACCTTGATCGACAGGGATTGCGAGACGCCCTGTCGGGGGATCCGGTCGTCAGGATCGCCGGCGGGCACGACTCGCACGGCAGCGAGGTGGAACCCGTCGACCTTGATGGCCTGTCTGAACAGTTGCGGGAACTTCGCCCCGCCGCATCCGCATTCGCCGTGGCGGCCAGGTTTGCCACCCGAAACCCCGACCACGAAATCGCGGTCAGGGATTCGTTGCGCTCTTCAACCGGGCAGCCGGTCACCTGTTCGCATGAACTGAGCGCTCGGCTGAACGGTCCCCGGCGGGCGGTCACCGCCGTCCTGAATGCGCGGCTCATCGGCGTCATCGACGAACTTGTCAGGGCAGGTGAAGCGCTCCTCGAGCGTCGCGGAATCGGCGTTCCGCTGATAATCGTCAGGGGAGACGGATCACTGATCTCGGCCGAGCAGGCGCGGCTCAGGCCGGTTGAAACCATTCTGTCCGGGCCGGCCACATCGGTTGTCGCGGCGAGCTGGTTGACGGGCAAGGGTGACGCGATCGTTTCCGACATTGGCGGAACCACGACAGATGTCGCAACGCTCGATCGTGGCAGGCCCGGCACCGACCCGCAGGGCGCGACGGTGGGCGGGTTTCGGACCATGGTCGAGGCCATCGCGGTGAGAACGACGGGGTTGGGTGGAGACTCCGAGGGTGCCCTGCACGATGTTGGAATGCGGGTTCGGCTCGCGCTCGGCCCCCGGCGCGCCATTCCGGTCTCGCTGCTTGCGATGGAATGGCGTGATGCGGTGCATGATCTGCTGGACCGGCAATTGGAGGCGGAGTTTCCGGACGAGCACGCCGGCCGGTTTGTCCTCGCGGTTCCGGGTCGGAACACGAGCGATTTTGGGTTGAATCGGGCCGAAACCGTGCTGCTCGACAGGGTGGGGCAAGGGGTTGCCGATCTCGCAACTGTCGCAAAGTCGCGGAAGGATGTCGGGACGCTGGATCGGCTGATCGCTCGCGGACACCTGTTGCTGTCCTGCGCGACGCCATCGGATGCATGGCACGTCACCGGCCAACAGAGCACGTGGGACGCCGAGGCTGCCAAGAAGGCCCTTTCGCTGTTCGCGCGCCGAAGGCGACCCGATGGACAGCAGTTTGCCGAATCGGCTCAGGCCGCCGCCGAGCTGATTTCAGCGCAATTGATCCGCGATTCGGCGGAATTCCTTATGGAGTGTGCCTATGCATGGGACGCGAAGGACTTCGGACATCCGCCCGACGAACTCGCCCGCCATGTCCTGACCACCGCCGGTCTCGACCGTCATGGCGGGCATGTTCGACTCCGCGCCGGTCTCGACAGGCCGCTCGTCGCTTTGGGAGGTCCTGCTGCAACCTGTTACGAGGCCGTCGGCGAACGACTCTCGACATCGGTCGATGTGCCGGAATTTGCCTCGGCTGCCAATGCCATCGGTGCGGTCGTGGGGCAGGTTGCGTTTCGCGCTCTAGGCCAGGTGTCATCCCTTGGGCAGGGCCGGTATCGCGTGCATGCCGGCTCGGGCATGGAGGAGGTCGCGACCGAACAGGGCGCGTTAGACCTGCTCGAATCTTGGCTGCGTGATCAGGCGCGCAGCGATGCCATCTCTGCAGGCATCGCGGAGCCGGTCATCACCGTCGAGCATACCCTCGCGCGGGTTGGCGAGAACAAGGATGACACACTTCTGCAGGCGGAGATGATTGTCGAGGCGACGGGTCGACCAAACATCGGGCATCGCTGAGGGATCGAATCTACATCCAGAAGCGGTCGCGAACCACGGCCTCGCGGTCCGCATCCGGCGCGTGAACCACCAATCGGGTTTCGGGCTGGTTGGCCCGGCGGTCGATCATCCCGATTGCGACATTGGTCTCTTGCTCGGGCGACCAGACAGTTGACGAGATAAAGCCGACCGGCTCCGCGTTTTCGTCCGAGACCGGCCAGTGCTGTCGAATGACCGGAACCCGATCACCGTGGATCTCGATGGGGCGGATCATGCGCGACGGCTCGCGCTGCTTCACGAGTTCATCGTGACCGATGCAAAGCGGCTTGCTCAGATCGCAATACCGACCAAGGCCGGCCTCGAAAGGCGTGTGTTCGTTGGTCATGTCGTTGCCGTAGGACAACAAGCCGCTCGAAATTCGCTCGATGTAATTCGGGCAGCCCGCCCGAACGCCGAGGTCCTGGCCGGCCTCGAACAGCATGTCCCAAAGCGTCTCGCCCAATTCCGAGCCTTCGAGATAGATCTCGAAACCGCCCTGGTGGGACCATCCGGAGCGCGCGATCACCATTTCCGTCCCTGCCACCGTCACCCGCCGATGACGAAAATGCTTCAGCGTGACAACATCTTCGCCGAACACCGTTTCGATCAACTGGTCGGCCAGCGGGCCCTGGACCGCGAGCGGCGACACGTCGGGTTCGAACACCGAAACGTTCATGCGCATTCCATGGGCAAGGCCCTTGTAGAAGAGCAACAGATCGCTGTCCGAGAGCGAAACCCTGAATCGGTTCTCGTCCAGCTTGACGAGGACCGGATCATTCAGCAATCGAGCGCGGTCGTCGACCACGGGAATGTAGAAGCACTGATCGTTGTCCATCCGCGAGAGGTCTCGCGGCGTGGTCAATTGCACCAGTTCGAGTGCATCAGGACCTTCGATTTCGACCTGACGTTGTGCGGACACGTCCCAAATTTGGACAGCGCGCCGCAAATGCCAGTAATCTTCTTCCAGCGACTGAAAAACTGACGGCAGCAGCATGTGATTGTAGATCGAGTAAGCAGTGACGCCCGCCGCTTCAACGCGTGGCGTGAAAGGGGTTCCGCGCAGCCGAGGTGCCAGAGACAGTCTGAATGACGCCATGATTCGCTCGTTTTTTCCAAGTGCCAAAGGTGTTCACGCCGTTGCCACGGTGAGTGCCAATCGGAGCGGACGCTTCAATGGCTAACACCATCTGTCATGTCGAACAATCGCGAGCACGTGGTCATTGTCAGGGGCGGAGCAACAGGGAGTCGCTGCGACAACCGATCGTTGATTGCTTGGTGCGAGCAGCAGGTCGCGGTGGTATTCGTCGTGCCGGTTGCGATTCGATAGCTTGGCCGGCGGGTCAGTGCGACCGGCACGGACGAGCGAAGCGGCAAATCGGTCATGATCGACTGGTGCGACCTTTCGGAGGGTGATTCGTGATGACGGTGGGTACAACATGAGCCGCATGCGGACGACGGCCGTGATCACCACGGTGATCGACGCCTTGAGCGAACAGGGAGGTTCTGTCGGTCGGGACCAGATTCGATATGCTGTCTATCTGCTCATTCATGCGGCGGGGTTTCGCATGGACATCGGATTCGACCATGTTGGCGCTGATGGCATCAGATCGGCAGAGCTGGATGAAACACTGGCTTCCATGCGGTCTGACGGCTTGGTCGAGCGACGATTGACGGCCAGTCTGCAACTTGTCCTGGGTTCCACAAATGCGGGACATGCGATCGCTGGGTACTATCCGAAGATGACCCGCCACCTTGAGAAACGGTTTCGTCCGATCGCGAAGGCGCTTGACGGCGCGTCAGGCAAGGATGCGTTGAAACTGACGCTCTCATGGAGACGATTGCGCAAGACGAATGTCGGGCATGAGGCAGGCAGCATCGACTTGCGGCCGATATTCGGAAGACGCAGTCAGGGTGAAGCCATTCAGAAGAGTGCCGATCCGGAGGCACGGGCACGAGCGCTGATCGATGCGCTCGAAAAGACCGGAACATGACCGATGGAAAGTGCGTTATCGACAGTTCGGTCGGTGACGGTTGCCAGCGATTGAAGGCAGGGAGAAGGGTAGAACGGTCTGTCGTATGATGCACCCTCGCCAGCGGAGGGGATTGGCGAGGGTGCAGTTGCCGAGGTGCTATCAAGCCTCGGAAGTCGCGTTCGACTGGTTCCTTTCAGCGAGAAACTGCTCGAACTCGGCCTTGTCCTTGGCCTCGCGCAGACGACCGAGAAAGGACTTGAAGGCTTTCTGTTCGTCTTCGAGTCGCTTGATGGTCTCTGCCTTGTAGGCGTCGAAGGCGGTGTTGCCGCTTCCGCGCCCGAAGCGCGGGGCGGAGTTGCAGGAAAAAAATGCTCGAGTCATGCGTTTGCTCCAGATCATGTAGATGAGAATGGCGAGGCCGACTGGCCAGGCCACGATGAAACCCGCGATCATGACCGCGATCCAGGCGATCCGTCCGCGTTCGTCCAGCCAGTTTTCGGCTTTCGAGAACCAGTGGGCTGCCTTTGACATTTGGCGACTTCCTTTCATGGTTGCGTTGGCTCCTTGATGTAAATGTAATTTACATTAACATAGATTGGGTGTCGAGCGCAAAATGCAAGGCCTCGCAAAACTTTTTTCTTCCAGGCGATTGAGGTCGTGGAATTTGCACTTTGTCGTGCTGGTCAGAAGAGACCGGACGAATGGAATTTGTGCATTGCCAGCACTCCCGGCTGGACGGGTTGGCTCGTTCAGTGGCCAGACTGCGAATCGCCTGGGATGATGCCGAGGCCACGAAGGTAGATTCCGACCCCCGCTTCAAGCAGTTCTTCGGGCGAAAACGACGAACGAGCGCCGGGAGTTCCTCGGGCAAACAGTTCGACAACCCCGTGACTCATGGCCCAGACATGCTGACTGACCATCGAGCCGGGCGGTCGCCGGTCTTGAGGCAGCCTGCGGGAAAGTTCGTCGGCCGAGCGGGCCAGGACGCTCATCGCCCGGTTGGCGGCAGCCGCAAGTTCCGGATTCGCGTTGATGGAAATGCCGCTCTCGAACATCGCGATGTAATGTCCCGGGTTCTTCTGCGCAAACGTGAGATAGGCACGACCGACATTCTCGAATGACGCGAGTGCCGATGGACCGCCCTTGGCATGCGCGAATTCGAGAAGATCGGCAAAGATCTCGAATCCCTGCCGCGCCACCTCGGCGACCAATTCGTCTTTTCCACTGAAATGCCTGTAGGGCGCTGCCGCCGAGACGCCGGCCAGTCGCGCGGCCTCGGAAAGAGTGAACCCGAGCGGGCCTTTCGATTCGATCAGTTCCAGCGTTGCCTTGACCAGCGCTTCCCTGAGATTTCCGTGGTGATAGCCCTTTCTGCTGCTACTCGGCATCGAACATCCTGGTCGGGACGGTTATCTTCGGATCCGGCGCGTGGGCGAAGGTCATGTCCTTGTCGCGGTAGTGCACCCGATCAAGAACCGTCTGAATCGCGGCAATCCGTGCCCGACGCTTGTCGTCGGAAAGAATGATCTTCCAGGGCGCCCACGTGCTGTCCGACCGCTGAAAAGTCTCGCGAATCGCGGTCGTGAACTCGTCCCACTTGTAGAGCCCCGCAACGTCGATGCTCGAGAGCTTCCAGTGCTTCAGCCTGTCGGATTCCCGGTCGAGAAACCTGCGAAGCTGTTCTGCCCGTCCGACGTTCAGCCAGATCTTCACAAGGCAGATGCCGTCGCTGGCGAGCATGTGCTCGAACTCGTTGACCTGATCGAAGAATCTCTCGCGCTCGCTTGGCCGGCAGAAACCGAACACCTGATCGATGACGCCGCGGTTGTACCAGGAACGGTCGAAAAAAACGATCTCGCCCGCGTTCGGCAGGTGGAGGATGTAGCGCTGGAAATACCATTGAGAACGTTCGCGGTCAGACGGTTTTCCAAGTGCGACCACCCGAGCGCCGCGTGGATTGAGGAATTCGCAGAACCGCTTGATCGTGCCGCCCTTGCCCGCCGCGTCCCGGCCCTCGATGATGACGACAATGCGCGCGCCTTCTGCCTTGGCCCAGGTCTGGAGCTTTCCGAGCTCGACCTGCAAAGCGTACAGAGTCGTTTCGTACTGCTTCCGCGACATGCGCTTTTCGTAAGGATAGGATGAAGCGACAATCTCGCCGCGGTCCGTGTTCTCGATCGCCTGACGAATTTCTTCCGGCGCGAATTGTTCGTAGAATCGCGTGATTCCGCCATCGAACGGCTTGGGCCCAGATGTGTCGGCCATGGCTGTCCTCCCCAGCTTTGACACCATGCATCGCGCGCAGTGTACAACACGATGGCCGAAGTTGACACTCCAGCAGTCGAATGCCCCTTGCCATGGCCCGACTTCGAGCCACGGGGCATGCAGGTCAGGCGGAGAGGCAGTCTCGACAATTCGCTGATTGCAGCGCGATCGATGCCATCAAGCGGTTCAGCAACACAAGACTGTCTGAGAAATCGGCAAACGCGTCAATGGCCATCCGACCGGGACGACGTCACTCAAGAATCACTGCCGACATCGGCGATGTCATAAGGCACGGTTTGATAGATCTGATTGATCCAGTTGCCGTACAGAAGGTGGCCGTGGGCTCGCCATCGGTTCTGCGGAGGGCAGGACGTGTCGTCGCCCGGATAGTAGTCGTTCGGAATCCCGATCGGGACACCTGCGTCGACGTCCCGTTCATATTCCTGTTTCAGCGTGTCGCTGTCATATTCCAAGTGATTGAACATGTAGAGCGATCGGTGCGCCGGGTCTTCGATCAGGCAAGGGCCGGCAACCGGCGAATCGATGAGAATCTCGATGTCGGACGTTTCCCTGATCGCCTGCGCGCACATTTCCGTCCACCGACTGACAGGGACGACCAGGTCGTCGGAAAACCCCCGCAGATAAGGGGAGGCCGGAGCGGTCGTCTGGTGACGGAAACATCCGAACAGCTTCGCGTCCAGCATGTGCTTGGTGATGCCGTGACGATAGTGGAGCATCGCCATTCCGGCCCAGCAGATGCCGAAGGTTGCATGCACATTGGACTGGGTCCAGTCCATCATCTCGACGAACTCGTCCCAATAGGTGACCTGGTCGAACTCGAGATGCTCGATCGGCGCACCAGTCACGATCAGCCCGTCGAACTTTCGTGACTTGACCTCCTCGAAGGTGCGGTAGAACGCCTCCATGTGACCCGCTGGCGCATTCTTGGAGCGGTGATGCGACATGCGAATGAGCGTCAGCTCGATCTGCAGCGGTGTCGCGCCGATGACCCGCGCAAACTGGGTCTCGGTCTGGACCTTCTTGGGCATCAGATTGACCAGCCCGATCTGGAGCGGACGAATGTCCTGATGGCTGGCCCGCCGCTCGGACATGACCATGACTCCCTCGTTGCTGAGGATATCGAATGCTGGAAGGTCCGCGGGGATGGTGATCGGCATCGGCGTCGTCCCCGGTTATGCTGTCGCTTGCGCCGGCTGCACCCGCCGGTCGATTGCATCGGCAATGATGGCGACGAAGTCTTCGGCATGCTGAACGCGGCTGACGTCGTCGGCCGAAATCACGACCCCCCAGTTATCGGCGAGCGCCGCGTACTTGGGGATGCGGTATTCGAGAAGTCGCCTGTATCCCCACCGGACGAAACGATCCGGATCGGCGGTGTCGGGCGAACATTCCTCTTGCGCCAAGAACTCTTCCCAGAGCTTTCGCGCGAATTCCGGCTGATAGTACATCGGCTTGGGATCGCGGCAAAACCGCTCGACGAGCGTCTCGACATGCGTGTCGCTGCCCTTGATCCAGATCGGCAGCATTTTGCGAAACAGCTCTCCGACCACCGGGTCATTGACGTCATGGGGATCCACGACCTCGATCAACGACCCTGACGTGTCGCAGATGAAGCAATCGTAGTCGTAGATGTCCTTGGCTCGTTTGGCAAAGTGGGTGGTCTCGTTCATTGCGCTGATTTCGGCCTGAAGGTGCTGCTTCTGGCGAAGCATGAACTCGTCGAAGGGAATGCCGCCCTTCGCGGGATCGCCGGGCTTGCCGATGTAGGTCGACAGGGGTTCGAGGTTGTCAAATCGGATGTTCGACGAGATGTCGATGCTGTCGGAACGCAGCAGTTCCGCGAGAAACGGAACCTTCATCGCCTTCTTCTTGAAGTTGTCGACGATGAATTCGCCCATGTACCTCGTGCCGATTCGGTAGTCGACGGAGTAGTGGAACCAGGAACCGGACTTGCGCAGAATCCGCGAGACATGGGTCTTGCCCAGTCCCGACATCCCGTAGATGATCGCCCGCTTTTCGGGTGCCGACCGCCATGCGTCACTGGAAGCGTAGGCCAGATATGGGCGCTGCTGTTGCGAAGTTTGCATGACGCGGGTGCTAACCTGAATGGATGGCAAAGATCAAGAAACGGCGGGACGCTCGGCCTCTGAACGCTGCTCGGCACGGATGTTCAGATAGTTGGCGACGAAGACGACAATGGCTCCGGCAAAAACCAGAGGTTCGGCAGGCTCCATGTAGAGAACGTACCCGACGACCGCGATCAGGGGCAGGCGAAGAAAATCGAGTGGGCCGACGACGGTTGCGGGAGCAAGCGTCAGCGCTTTCGTGATGCAGAAGTGCGCTGCGAGTCCGCAAAGCCCGATCAAGGTGACCCAGATCAGGTCGTCCTTTTGGGGAACGCGAATGTCGAGATCGATTCCCGCCGCAACCAGTCCAAAGACCGCCTGCATGATGACGAGCCAGAACAGGATCGATGCGATGCTCTGGGTTCGCGACAGCAGCTTGGTGGCAATGACGGCACCCGCGAAGCCGACAGCGCAGAATGCTGCCGCGATGATGCCCGGAGTAATCGGAACGGTCCCGGGGCGCGCAATGATCAGGATTCCCGCGAAGCCAAGACCGGCGGCGAGAAGCCGAGTCCGCGTCAACCGTTCAGCCAGGAACAATGGTGCGAACACGGCGACCCAGATCGGGGTCGAAAATTCGAATGCGAAGAGTTGCGACAACGGGATGACGGTAACCGCATAAAGCCAAAGATTCTGTCCGAGGAAGTGAAACCCGTTGCGAACCAGGTGCAGCCCGAGCATCGCCGAGGATATGCGGCTCAGCGTTCCCGACCAGGCACACACGCCGACGACGATGCATATGCCGATCAGCGACCGGAAAAACATGATCTCGAACGTGTCCAGTCGGCCCGCCAGTTCCCGCCCCGAAATTGCCATCAGGGTGAACGAGACCATGGCTCCCGACATCCAGATCGCGGAGCGAACAGGGGCCGAAGTGGCCATCAGACCGCACCTGCCTTCAATTTCCAGCCGGTCAACGCACGAGAAGCGCCGTTCACGGTCTTGACCCTCGGTGCCCTTGCGGCCGCGCCGCACCCGCGATGCGACCCATCGTCATCCATTCCCGGCACCGGACACGGGGAGTGAGAGTCTCGAGCGGAAATTGATGGCAGCCCGCCTGGGACATGTATCCGACCATTGGTCTCGCACCCGATTCGATGAGCGGTGACCGCAATGCGTGCGTTGGGTCATTCCTGTTTTTCGTCCGGGTCGATGCGGTAATAGTCGCCCTTGTCCTTGGTGTAGATGTGAAGATTGATCCGCGTTTCCGTCGGCGGGGTCATGGTACCCGTCGTGACCGCAATCCAAGGCTGATGGATCGCGTCGAAGAACAGGACCGAACCGCATTTGCTGCAGAAACCTCGCCTCGCCTTTTCGGACGAGTCGTACCACTTGAGCAATTCCGATCCCGAGATTTCGAGGTTGTTCTTGTCAACCTCGACCGTGACCAGGAAGTGCCCCGTCTGCTTGCGGCACATCTGACAGTGGCAGGCGACCGCATCGGGCACGGCCTGATTGATCCTGTAGGTGATTCCTCCGCACAGGCATGAACCGCTCGCCATGACATTCACTCCCATTCAATGGTTCCGGGAGGTTTTGACGTCACATCGTAGGTGACGCGATTGACGCCTCTGACCTCGTTGATGATGCGATTGGCGGTTTCGGTCAGGAACCCGTGCGTGAACGGGAAGGCCTCGGCCGTCATGCCGTCGACCGACGTCACCGCCCGCAGGGCGCAGGCATGATCGTAGCTTCGCGAATCGCCCATCACCCCGACCGTTCTGACCGGCAGCAGGACGGCGAAGGCCTGCCAGATCTCGTCATAGAGGCCGTGCTTCCTGATCTGGTCGATGTAGACGGCATCGATCGCCTGAAGGACATCAACCTTTTCGCGGGTCACCTCGCCCGGACAGCGCACCGCGAGACCCGGGCCCGGAAACGGATGCCGTCCAATGATCGTATCGGGCAGTCCGAGTTCCCTGCCGAGCGATCTGACCTCGTCCTTGAACAGGCTGCGCAACGGCTCCAGCAGTGCGAGGTTCATCCGTTCGGGAAGCCCTCCGACATTGTGGTGGGACTTGATCGTCACCGACGGTCCCCCGGAAACGCTGACGCTTTCGATGACGTCGGGATACAGTGTTCCCTGGGCGAGGAATCTGGCGCCTTTCACGGCGTTGGCGTGGCGCTCGAATACATCGATGAACAGCTTGCCGATGACTTTTCGCTTGGTTTCGGGATCGCTCACGCCTCTCAGCCCGTCGAGGAACAGCGATTGCTCTTCGGCATGGATCAACGGGATGTTGAACTGGTCGCGGAAGGTTTGGACCACCTCATCCGCTTCGTTTTGGCGGAGCAAGCCGGTGTCCACGAAGATGCAGGTCAACTGGTGACCAATGGCTTCGTGGATCAGCTTTGCGGCAACTGCGCTGTCGACGCCGCCCGACAGTCCGCAAATGACGCGGCTGTCGCCGACTTGCGATCTGATTTCGTCCACGGCCGTTTCCCGATAGGCCGACATTGTCCAGTTCGGCCGACATCCGGCGATCGATGCAAAGTTCGTGAGCAGGCGACTGCCGTTCGGCGTGTGATGAACTTCGGGATGGAACTGCACGGCATAGAGTTTTCGTGCCGTGTCGGCGACAACGGCAAAAGGCGCGTTTTCAGACGAGCCATATGCACGAAAGCCTGGCGCCAGTCGGGTGACCCTGTCGCCGTGACTCATCCAAACCTGTTCGGGGCCGTCGTTGAACCATCCGTCGAGCAGGTCCAGCGGCTCGCTCGGCGAGGAAATTTCGGCCCGGCCGAACTCGGCATTGTGCCCGCCCTCGACAGCGCCTCCGAGCTGCGAGACCATCAGCTGCTGCCCGTAGCAGATTCCGAGGACAGGAATGTCCATGTCATAAAGCTCGGCCGAAACGCGCGGACTGTCCGAACCGGTCACGCTCGCTGGGCCACCGGAGAGAATCATTGCGCCCGGTGCGAGGTTGGTGACAAAGCTGCGATCAACCCGATGGAACGGAAAGATCAGGCAGTGATGCCCGGCCTCACGGAGACGACGGGCGATCAGTTGAGTGACCTGTGAACCAAAGTCCACGACAAGGATGGTATCGCTGCTAGTGACTGACATGTCTGCCGTGTATGGTGATGGTTCAGGGACCGCAAGAACCCTGTATCCGGTTGGCTTGTCGCCGTCGCGAACGCGACGGGGACGAGGATGGACGGATGCCGCAAGGCATGCCGCATGCAATGACGAAAGAGGTTTCGATGAGCGAAGGAAGTCGCCGACGCCGAACGCGCGGCGGGGGAGCCGCCCGACGTGCTGAGAGAACCGCGAGCAGGATCGAGTTTGCTCGTTTCATCGAGCGGCGAATTCGGGATTTCGAGATCCTGGACACCGAAGCCCTCGAGATCATCGAAGACAATGCCGAGACCGTTCTCGAGGAGATCGGCGTTCGATTTGTCGACAACCCGGATGCGTTGAAGCGCTGGCAGGAAGCCGGCGCAGACGTCGATGTCGATGGCGAACGGGTCCGGATTCCCAAGGGGTTAGCTCGGGGTCTTGCCGCAACGGCACCGGCGATGTTCACCCAGCACGCCCGCAACCCGGAGAGAACGTGGTGATCGGGGGCAGGGGGCTTGTCCTTGCACCCGTCTACGGCCCTCCCTTCATCCGCACCCTCGACGGTGGCCGACGATACGCGACCATCGAGGATTTCAGAAACCTCGTGCGACTGTCGTACATGTCGAAGTGGCTCCATCATTCCGGGGGAACGTTATGCGAGCCGACCGACATTGCGGTGAACAAGCGTCATCTCGACATGCTTCACGCCCACATGACCCTGAGCGAAAAGCCGTTCATGGGTTCGGTGACAGCACCCGAACGCGCAGATGACTCGGTGGAAATGGCGAGAATCCTGTTCGGTTCGGATTTCGTCGACCAGCACACGGTCATGACGTCGCTCATCAACATCAATTCGCCGCTGTCATTCGACTCGATCATGGTGGGGGCGATGGAATCATACGCCCGCGCCAACCAGGCCTGCATCATTTCGCCGTTCATTGTCGGGGGCGCGATGTCTCCGGTCACCGTTGCCGGGACGCTCGTGCAGGTGCTGGCCGAGGTCCTTGCGGGCGTCGCCTACAACCAGCTCGTGCGGAAGGGCGCGCCGGTCATCATGGGGACATTCGTCACCTCGATCGACATGAACTCGGGGGCACCGACATTCGGCACGCCCGAGGCGTCCAAGATACTCTACGGGGCTGGCCAGCTCGCCCGCCGACTCAACCTTCCGTTTCGATCCGGTGGCGCGCTGTGCGGTTCGAAAATTCCGGACGCGCAGGCCGCGTACGAGGCGGCAAACACCCTGAATGCGACCCTGCTTGGCGGGGTCAATTTCGCCTTGCACGCAGCCGGCTGGCTCGAGGGCGGCTTGGTGACGTCTTTCGAGAAGTTCGTGATGGACGCCGACCAGCTTGGCACGGTGCATACTCTGGCGGAAGGCGTGGATCTGTCAGCAAACGGTCTCGGGATCGACGCCATTCACGAGGTCGGGCCGGGTGGTCACTACCTTGGCTGCCAGCACACCCAGAACAATTTCAAGGATGCATTCTGGCGATCGGACATCCTGGATTATCGACCGTTCGAGACCTGGTCCGAGGACGGGGCGCCGGACACCGTCGCGCTCGCTCACAAGCGGTACAGGAAGCTGCTCGCCGAATACGAGAAACCGGAAATGGATCCAGGTGTTGCAGAAGCCCTGAGCGACTATGTCGAGCGACGCAAGGCCAGCGAACCCGACTCGTTCGTCTGACCGTCTGGCACTGGCATTGGCGGTACGGAAAAGCACTCGGCCTTCAAGAAGAGCGCATACGACACGTCAACGCCAGCCATACTTGATTCTCCCCAAGGCCACGCTCGGCAAGCGGTTTGACGGGTGCGACCAGGTCACTGGGCCTGTTCAAGACTCTGGCAAATGGGGATGAAGTCGCTCGCCTTGAGCGAGGCACCGCCCACGAGACCTCCATCAACGTCATTCACGGCAAAGATCTCGGCGGAATTCGCTGCATTGACAGATCCTCCGTAGAGAATGGGAACCGACGCGTGGTCTTGAATTCGCGACATGTCAGTGATCAGGTGCCGGATGTGGGCGTGCATTTCGGCGATTTCACCGGTTGAGGGAATCGAGCCCGACCCGATGGCCCAGACCGGTTCGTAGGCGATGACGATCGAGCGGTCGGGCGAGACCGCTGGCAGTGATCCTTCGAGTTGGTTTGCAACGACATCGAGAGACTGCTCAGCCTCGCGTTCGGATCGTGTTTCACCGACGCAAACGATCGGGACAAGTTCGGCCTCGAGCGCTGCTTCTGCCTTGGCCCTTACCAGCGCGTCGGTCTCGTGATGGTCCTGCCTTCGCTCCGAATGTCCGACGATGACATGGGTTGCTCCCGTGTCGGCGAGCATCGCTGCGGACACGTCGCCTGTGTGAGCGCCCTTGGTGTTGGCGTGACAGTCCTGGGCGCCGATGGAGACGTTCGAGCCATGCACGAGCGCGGCGGCCCTGTCGATCAAGGTGAACGGCGTGCAGACGAGTACCGCAGTGACAAAGTCGGACGTGGCCTCGATCAACGGCTCGATCTCGGCAAGCGATTCCGAAGTTCCGTTCATTTTCCAGTTTCCGACGATCAGTCGCTTGCTCATGTCACTGCCATTGTTGTGATGATGTTAGGTTGGGCCCGCCGCTCACGCGATTGTCTGGTCGGCAAGGTCGGCAAATTGGCCATGCGCGCGGTAATTGGGCTTGAGAGGTGCTGGTTTCCGGACTCCACGCGAAGTTCTCATGCGCTGAACTTGTCCGTGGAGGAGAGATCTGCCGTCATTCAGTTTCGCGGAACTTGATCGACTCGCCGCAACCGCAGGCTTCGACGACATTGGGATTTCGAAACTTGAACCCGGACTCGAGCAAACCGACTTCGTAGTCGATTTCGGTTCCGAACAGGAACATCTGGGCCATCGGCGCGATCAACACCCGCGCGCCGTCCTGTTCGACAACCTCGTCGTGCTCGTCGATGGAGTCGACGTATTCCAACGTGTATTCCATGCCTGCACATCCGCCCTTCTTGACGCCGATGCGCAGCCCCTGCTTTTCGCCGTCCTCCATCAACTGGCAGATCCGGGCGGCGGCTGGCTTTGTCATGGAGACGGCATTCTTTCCTGGAAGTCCGAACATTGATCTCTTTCCCGATTACGGTCGATGCTCTCCCGGTTGGGCTGGCATGACCTGTCGATGACTTGCTTGATGTCCGTCGACACCAATTATTGTGGTGCAAAACACCGTCTGTTTCAAGGATTGCCATGACCGGCGGTGGACTGCTTTGAGGGAGTGCTATTGTCACTCGACGGTTCTATGTCGGGAAACCGGGATGCACGTCGATAGATTGCATGTCTTCACTTGCGGTGCTCAAGTTTCCTCGCTGTCACATGAAGCCGAGTTCGAGACGCGCCTCGTCAGACATCATGTCCATGCCCCATAGCGGCTCCCAAACCATTTCGACACTGACGGACTGGACTCCGGGAACCGCTTCCACCACATCCTGGACCCAACCAGGCATTTCGCCCGCGACCGGACATCCGGGGGCTGTCAGTGTCATCGTGACGTTGACGATGCCGTCTTCGAAGATTTCGATCGTGTAGATCAACCCGAGGTCGTAGATGTTGACCGGAATCTCGGGATCGTGCACCGTGCGACAGGCCTCCACGATCTGTTCGTAGAGTGGGTGATCCGTTGTCGACGGCTTGATCAATGGCGCGCCTTCCATCAATTGATCAGGTGCCACGGTCCATTCCTCCAGATATTTCCTGACAGATAAAATAAGGTAATGTGGTGCGATTGTCTACTGCTCCAGCCTGGCGGAGTGCACTGAAGGGACAACCTCAACAACGGGTGCGTCATGAATGACGGTTTCAAATTCCAGATTTTTGGCAAGGATGGCCTCGCGCGAGTTGGCCAACTGCACACCGAACGCGGGATCATCAAGTCACCCGCATTCATGCCGGTGGGAACGGCGGCAACCGTCAAGGCCATGATGCCCGAACAGGTGCGCGAGACCGGCGCCGACGTGCTCCTTTGCAACACCTACCATCTGATGTTGAGGCCGGGAGCCGAAACCGTGTCACGGCTCGGCGGCCTGCACCGCTTCATGAACTGGGACCGGCCCATACTCACCGATTCCGGCGGCTTTCAGGTCATGAGTCTTTCGGGATTGAGACGGATGGACGAGACCGGCGTCGAGTTTCGATCGCACATCGACGGGTCCCGTCACCACCTGTCGCCCGAGCGATCCATCGAGATCCAGGACCAGCTCGGTTCCGACATTGTCATGTGCTTTGACGAATGCACACCGTTTCCGTCCGACCCAAAGACAGCGGCGACCAGCATGCGGTTGTCCATGCGATGGGCCGAAAGGTCGCGGGAGGCGTTTGGCCACAAGCCGGGTCGCGTGCTGTTCGGCATCCAGCAGGGCAGCGTATTCGATGAACTGCGCGCGGAGAGCATCGATGCTCTGATCCGCATCGGATTCGACGGCTACGCGATCGGCGGCTTGGCTGTCGGGGAGTCGCAAGCCGAGATGTTCGCCGTTCTCGATGGACTTTCCGGGCGATTCCCTCACGACCGACCACGCTATCTGATGGGTGTCGGCAAGCCGTCGGATATAGTCGGTGCGGTGGAACGTGGCGTGGACATGTTCGATTGCGTGCTGCCGACGCGATCCGGCCGAACCGGACAGGCCTTGACACGGAGGGGAGCGATCAACCTGCGCAATGCACGCCACAGAAAGGACCCGAGACCGCTCGATGAAAACTGCCATTGCCCGACCTGCCGAAACTACAGCCGCAGCTATCTCCACCATGTGGTGAGATCACGCGAGATCATCGCATCCATGCTGCTGAGCTGGCACAATCTGCACTACTATCAGGAACTGATGAGCGGGATACGCGCAGCGATTGAGGCAGGAGAGCTTGCGGCGTTTTCGGCCCGGTTCAGGCGGGATTGGGACGCAGGAGACGTGGAACCGCTTTGACGTGTGGGTGAATTTGCAATGGTGCAGATGCCGCCACGGAATGAACGAACAGTGCGGGACGACAAGAGTTCGAATTGCTGATTGGGAGGACCGGAACGCAGGTCGCGTTCCGGTCACATCCAATTTTTGTCCTTACTGGAAATCGGCCGCGTTATCCGGCGTCACAAGGACGGCGCCGGTGTCGATCTCTTCTGGAATCGACTCGCCAGCGGCCAGCTTGAGAACGTATTCGACGCCCATCTGCCCCATGTTGTAGGGTCGTTGCGCGACCGAGGCTTCAAGGTCCCCTGCGAGGATGGCCTCGGCAGCGTTCGGGTTGCCGTCAAAGCCGACAATGAAGATGTCGTCGAGCTTGCGGGCGTTCCGCACGGCTTCCACGACTCCAAGAGCCATGTTGTCGTTGGACGCGAAGACAGCCGCAAGGTTCGGATTCGCGGTCAGGATGTTTTCCGTGACGGAAACGGCCCTCGCGGTGTCCCAGTCTGCAGGCTGTTCTGCAACGATGTTGAGACCGCAGGCCTCGAGGCCTTCACGTGCGCCCTGAGCGCGGTGCTGGCCGGTGGTGCTGGTGATGATCCCTTGCAGGATTGCCACATCGCTGCCGGCCGGCACGTTGTCGCAAATGTGCTGGGCACCCAGTGTTGCCGCCGGGATGTTGTTGGTCCCGATGTAGGTGCCGGGCATGTCGGCGCGCTTGTCGACAAAGATGACTGCCACGCCCCTGGCACGTGCCTGTTCGAGCGCCGGGATCACGGCTGCGGTATCGGCAGGAGCAATGGCGATGCCCTTGACCCCTTTCGCGATCTGATCCTCGATCAGCGCGATCTGGCCGGCGACGTCAGTTTCGCCGCCCGGAGGCCCGACAGCTGCGACATCGACACCGAGTTCCGCACCCTTGTCGAGGGCGCCCTGTGACACGGCGGCCCAGAACGGGTTCGCCGAGCCGATGTCGGACATGATCAGCGCGACCTTGTCCTGTGCCATTGCCGTCGAGGCCGTGGCCGTCATTGCGAGCATCGCAAGGATGCCGGATAACCTTTTGCCAAACATGGTCTTTTCTCCCTTTTTCGTTGTCCTGTTTCGGGCCGTTCGTCACGGGTGGCACCCGGACATCACGATGCTGCGCCGGCCCTTCTGCGCAGCACATCCACGTAAACCGCTCCGACAACGATCATGCCGATCATGGTCTGTTGCCAGAACGCGCTCACGTCCATCAGGTTCAATCCGTTTCGCAAAAGTCCCATGACGAGCACGCCTGCGAAGACGCCCATCACCGTGCCGCGGCCGCCAAAAAAGCTGGCGCCGCCAATGATGACTGCCGCGATGGCATCGAGCTCGGCCCCAATTCCGGCATTTGGAAAGCCGGCACCTGTCCGGCCTGCCATCATCAGAGCGGCAAGGCCTGCGAAGAACCCCGACAGACCGTAGACCATCAGCAAAATGCGATCAACGTTGATGCCGCTGACCCGGGCGGCCTGCGGATTGCCGCCGACAGCCACCACATGGCGCCCGAGCGAGACCTTGTTGATGAAGTAAGCCACGCCGGCGTAACAGACCAGAACGACAATCGCGCTGACCGGGAAAGACGCGTACTCGCCAAGGAACGGCAGCGGGATTTCTCCGGAACCGAGAAAGCGGACCTCCGAGGAGACTCCCGAGACCGGCCGTCCGCCGGAGACGAGATTCGTGATACCGCGAATGGAATAGAGCGTCCCGAGCGTCATGATGAACGGGTGCGGCAACCGAAGAACGGTAAGGCCCAGGCCGTTGACCATGCCGCAGGCGATCCCGACCAGCGGACCGATCAGCAGGGCGAGCGGCCACGGGAGTCCGCCCGTGTCGGCCATCGCCAGAAGCATTGTCGCGAGCGCCATGATCGAGCCGACCGAGAGGTCGATTCCTGCCGTCATGATGACGATGTATAGCCCCAGCGCCAAGAGTGCGTTCATCGCGATCTGGCGCAGGATGTTCGTCAGGTTCTGCGTCGTGGGAAAGACTTCCGGTTCGAGAACGGTCAGGATGATCATCATGAGGATGACGACGGCAAACACGCCGTACCTCTCGATCATCCGCATTCGCCTGGCGGTTGGCGTCTCGAGTTCGTCCGGCAGGGTGTCTTCAGAGACGGTCATGTGCCAGTGCCTCGGTGTGTCCGCGTGTCCCCATCACCCAGCCGATGACTTCATTGCGGGTCGTGCTCGCGATGGCGGATTCTTCGAAATTGCGACCGTGGAACAAGGCCATGACCCGGTCGCAGACGAAAAAGACGTCATCCATCCTGTGACTGATGAGAATGACGCTGGTCCCTTGTTCGCGCAGGCGCTTGATCAGGTCGAGGACCTTTCCGACTTCCTTGATCGCCAAGGCTGCCGTTGGCTCGTCCATAATCACGAGGCGAGCATCGAAGGCGGTCGCCCTCGCGATTGCGACCGCCTGTGCCTGACCGCCTGACAGTTCCTCGACCTTCTGGTCGACCGATTTGACATTGATGTGGAGTCGGTCGAGGTGCTCCTTCGCCATTCGGCGAGAGGCCTTTCGGTTGACGATCTTGATGCCGAAACGATGCTTTCCCGGCTCACGGCCAAGGTAGATGTTCTCGTGAACGGGCAAGTTTCCGGCAAGCGCGAGGTCCTGATAGACCATTTCGATGCCGATGGCCTGCGCGTCCCGCGGCGAGTTCAACTGGACCGGGCTGCCGTCGAAGACGATGTCGCCGGCGCTTGCTGCGTGGAGACCCGACAGGACTTTCATCAGGGTCGACTTTCCGGCGCCGTTGTCCCCGACGATTCCGAGCACCTCGCCCCGGTAGAGCAGCAGATCCACGTGATCGAGTGCAGTGATCGCGCCGAAACGCTTGGTGATCCCTCTCATTTCGAGAAGGGGAGCGTCGCCCTTGCTCATCTGATCGTGCCGATCATGCATCGACGCCGCCTTTCGGCAAAGGCGCGGGCATCAGCGTTGTGACCGACAGGGAACGTCAGCAAGACTCGCTCCTATTCCGCGACCATTTTATCGGTCGTTCGACAAGCAAGCCCTGTTGTAACATGCTCGGACATGCATTTGTATCCCCCGGTCGTTCGCCTGGGGTGACAGGAACAGAGGTTTGCGGGTGAGGGAAGTCGATTACATCATCGTCGGGGCAGGAACTGCGGGCTGCGTGATTGCCAATCGCCTCACCGCGCATGACGACGTCACTGTCCTCCTGGTCGAGGCAGGCCCTCGTGACAGCAATCCCAACATCCATCGACCTGCAGGATTGTTCACTCTCCTCGGAGGTCGCCTGACGTGGAACCACCGCACCGTGCCCCAAGCCAACCTGAATGGACGAGAGATGTCCTACGTGCAGGGACGTGTTCTCGGGGGCGGCAGTTCCGTGAACGGTCAGGTTTTCACCCGTGGTTGTCCGCAAGACTACGACGCATGGCTGCACGATCATGGATGCGAGGGTTGGGGTTTTTCCGACGTTCTGCCGTACTTCGTGAAATCGGAGAGAAACGACACCTTGGCGGGACCGTACCACGGGACAGAGGGACCGCAGGGCATTTCGACCATGTCGCCCGACCCGCTGACCCGGACCTTCGTGCTCGCCTGCCAGCAGGCAGGAATTCCGTACACGCCCGACTTCAACGGCGCGAAACAGGACGGAGCGGGCTTCTACCAGACCTATACGTGGCGGGGGCGCCGGTGCTCGGCTGCCACCGGCTATCTGCATCCGGCCCTGACCCGCAGCGAACGCGCTGGCGGGCATCGACTAGCCGTGCGCACCGGCAGTGTCGTGAACCGGATTGTCGTTGAATCGGATCGCGCGACGGGCATCGAGCTTGTCACCAGAGGCAAGCAAGAATTCGTAAGGGCAACCCGCGAGGTGATCGTCACGGCGGGCGCCATTGGTTCACCCTGGCTTTTGTTGCGATCCGGAATAGGTCCGGCAGACGATCTTCGCGCGCTCGACATCGATGTCGTGGTTGACCTCCCCGGAACCGGTCGGAATCTCCAGGACCATCTCGACATCGATCTGGTCCTTTCGGTTGATCCTGGTCTCGGTCTCGATGCTTTCAAGGCGCCGCACCGCATGCTCGTTGCCGGACTTCAGTATGTGCTGTTTGGCACGGGGCCTGTCACTTCGACCATCGTCGAGGGAGGTGCCTTCTGGTCGGTCGACACATGGTCGCCGACGCCTGATACGCAACTCCACTTCGAGCCCGCATCGGGAACAGAACCGGGAACATCGACGCCTGACAGCGGTGCGGGCTGCATGTTCAACGGGTATTTCGTTCGCCCGCTCAGTCGCGGAACCGTCAGTCTCGCATCTGCCGACCCCGAAACGCCGCCATTGATCGATCCGAACTATCTCGCCGAGCCCGAAGATCTCAGAAAAACAGTGAAGATCGTGAAACTGATGCGAGAAATCGCCAGCCAGCCCGCATTCGCGGCTGTTGGCGCCAAAGAGCACTCTCCGGCCGGAAAAGTGTTTGGCGATGATGCAATCGCCGCATTCATCCGTGCCCATGGCCGCACCGCGTATCATCCGGTGGGCACATGCCGCATGGGAATTGGTGACGACGCGGTCGTCGACCCTCGGCTTCGCGTTCGTGGCGTGGATGGGCTGCGGGTCTGCGACTCCTCGATCATGCCGCAACTGGTCAGTTCGAACACGAACGCCGCGACGATCATGATAGGCGAGAAGGCCAGTGATCTGATTCGTGCAGGCGGCAGTTGACAGATCGCTCTGTTGTCGAGTTCCATTGCTGCACACGGCGGACATCGGTTTGCGAACGGCCCGGACAGGTGCCGATCGTGAAACCCATCGGAGCGAGACGACCGAACGCCGAATGTGATCCGTTGGATGTGTGATCGACGGGCCAAGGGAGAGAGAGTGTTGTCATGCGAATAGCGATCATCGGTGCAGGGGCCGTCGGACGAATTCATGCGCGAAACGTCGCGGCTCATCCTGACGCGACACTGGCCGTGGTCTGCGACCCGGATCCCGACGTTGCCCGGAACTGTGCGGACGAATTCGGCTCACGTGCGGAGACCGACGTCGAGGAGGCACTGTCTCTCGGGTTGGACGGCGCGATCATTTCGTCCTCGACCGCATCGCATGGCGAGGTCGCCCAAGCGTGCATCGGGGCAGGTGTCCCGTTCATGTGCGAAAAACCGATCGCGTCCGATTTTGAGACGGCTCGGCGGATTGTTGCTGGAGCGCGTGCGGAGAATCTGGTGTGCGCCATGGCCTTCAATCGACGGTTCGACGCGGATTACGCTCGCATCAAGAAGGCTGTCTCGACGGGTGAGATCGGCAACATCGAGGCGATCCTGATGACATCGCGGACCGCGTCGCCTCCGAGCGTGGAGTTCACGCGCACCTCGGGAGGCCTGTTTGGCGAGAAAGGCGCTCATTTCTACGATCTGGCGCGATGGATCACCGGTGAGCATCCGGTCGAGGTCTTTGCGATGGGATCGGTGCTTGTCGATCCGGGATTCGCCGAAATCGGCGAGGTCGACACGGCGATGATCACGATGCGCATGCCCAGTGGCGTGCTTTGCCAGTTCGATTTCAGTTGGCGCGCGGCCTACGGACAGGACGAACGGGTCGAAGTGAACGGATCGCTTGGCATGCTTCAGACCATTCAGCGGCCTGTCTCTCAAGTCCGTGCGAGCATGGCTCACGGTCAGTCTCGAGCCGGTTTGATGCCGACCTGGTACGAGCGATTTGCACCGACCTACGCAGAAGAGCTGAATGCGTTCCTTGCCGCAATCAGAACTGGTGACGCTTCGGAATTATCGTCTCTTGAGGACGGTCTCGCGGCGCAACAGATCGCCGATGCGGCGAGGGAGTCATCACGAACGGGACAGCCAGTCCTGCTGAACAGCCCACTCCATTGATACGCGAGGATTCCATTCGAACAAGCAAAGGCAACATGTTCGCGATTGTGGTTGTGAACCGGCTTACCGCAGCCGACCTTCCGGGGTAACAAATTTGGCGCGACTATCCCGGATCCAGCCTCCTTCCTGCGATTCAGACTCTGATTTGAAACGCAGCGGCATTGCAATCCTCCGTGCCGAGCCTGCATGGCTGTCGACCCAAAAAAGTCGACACGAAGATTCTGGCGGCGATGCGGGGTAGCGATCAAGATGGGCGGCAAAGCGCGTTATCGTGTCTTCGGGAAAAGGTGGAGTGGGCCCTTGACCTTTTGACCTTGAAATGACCATATGTAACTTGAGTTCGCTGCCTATCGGCCGCAAACCTATCGAGGCCTCGGACGCTGAGCCAGCGTAGCGAATCAGCGTCCCAATCTCATCTTTGAAATGTGTTCAGGCAATCCTGCAAAGTCCACCGAGGGGATCGGCGGATCTTCTTGATGCTGTTGTTTGCTTGGTAACACGTGATGAAATTCGCCTTCAAAAGTTTATTTCGCGCCTGCCAAATGCCGATGACAACGACGAAATTGTCAATGACAACTGTCACCCTGCGAGTTGGATCATGAAACGCCTTTTTGCGGTTCCAACCCTGAAAGCAGTCGTATTTGGGATCAGCCAGGGCAATGAGTATCCAATCCATTCGCATTGCACGGTTGGGTGAGAACACATCGTTTGCACCTCGCCGGTCTGAACTCTCAAAGAATGCGTGGTCGAAATCGCTTCTTCGGAAGTTGACTGGAATTCCGTCATGAGTGACGATCTTGTCTCGGCACAGGGTTTGTTCAAAGTGGGATCGATATGCCATTTCGTCGGCAAGTCTCAATAGTGGAGGCATTCTCACCAACCCGTCAGTTCCAATGCCATGACGTCGAATTCTTTCTCGGACGTCGCTGTCGTCTGCAATCGAGATTGGTCTAGACGCTGTTCCAGATGGACGATCACGCTTTCCTTGGCTTCGCCAAGGTCTTTTCGGCCAATGATACGAGCGGACACGGCACCGAGCAGTACGTCGCAAAGCTGAAGCAGCACGACCTCTGAGGATGGCAAGAACTGAACGTTTGCAATTGCTGAGGTATGGTTTGCATCGTTCAGCACACGCCGAAACGATGCGAGGCGAGTCCTGTCCCGGTTTGTCTTGAGATCGCAGAAGACAGCGTATTCATTCTGATCGAGAATCCAATGTTGCAAAGCGAGATAGTAGTACATGTAAATTCCGAGCTGTGCTTCGCTATTGCGTAACCTCACGTTCATCGCCTTGCGCTCGACAGCTAGGCAGCGAAACCGCAGTTCGGGGCCGAAACTCACGAAAAGGTCGACCAGATCAATGTAAAAATCTACCTTCGACGGAGACACCTTGCGCCACTTCATCTCTCCGTGAACTCTGTGTTGTTCGCGTAATCCGACGATTCTGGATTTGACTTCCTCACGAAGATCGGCAGGCAGCCATAAACTGCCGACCAACGGGGCCTGTGAATTCTTTGGCTTTGGCGTGACCAAATCAGCGTGTGTCTCGTCGCAATAGACCTCAAACTTCATTTGGCGTTCTCCTGGACCGCAATGTGCTTGAAGGTGCGCAAGTGCCTCGGCCCATCGCGCAGCTTGTAGAACTTGACGAATTCGACGTCCTTGGAGTCCCTCCAAAGCAACTCAAGCGATTTCTTCCGTCGCCTCTGTCAATTCTTCGTGCCCGGTCACGTTCGACCTGGTCCCAACTGCGGCAGCGTCAATACTATGCCAGCCGCTCACGTTCCATCCGAAATCGCGATCACAGGTGCAACATCCCCGCTCGAGCAATTCAATCCCTGTTTTTCTTGACAAAGTGGCAAGTCAATTCCAGATATGGTTCTTGATCCACGATCTGCGCCGGAGGTCGTGGCAATCCCGCGACCTCTTGGCATTGGACACGGATCCTGTGGCCGTTGCGGGTCGCTTGCCTGGCATTTCGCAGGGCATCTTCAGGACTGTTAGGACAAGACCATGACAACGAAACCCGGAAACAGATGTCCGGTTCTTCCCCTGCGCGATATCGTCGTGTTCCCGCACATGATCGTTCCGCTGTTCGTCGGGCGCGAGAAGTCGATTCGTGCCCTCGAACTGGTGATGAAGGAAGACACGCCTATCCTCCTGGTTTCTCAAAAGGATTCATCGTCCGACGACCCCGGCCCCGAAGACATCTATGCAATTGGTGTGCTCGCGTCGGTCATTCAGTTGCTCAAGCTGCCCGACGGCACCGTCAAGGTCATCGTCGAGGGCAAGGAGCGCGTGCGGATTACCGAGTACGTTCGCGAGGATGCCTTCTACGAGGTCGAAGTCGAAGCCTTGCCCGATGTCGAGTCCGAGAAGGGTCAATCGAAGCCGCTTTTCAATGCCGTGGTCAAGGCCTTCGGGACCTATGTCAAGGCAAGCAAGCAGATTTCGGATGACGCCATGAACGCCGTCACCGAAGAAACCAATCCGGCAACGCTCGCGGACATTGTCGCGAGTCACCTGGCCATACCCCTGAACAAGAAGCAGGAACTGCTGGAAACCATCGATCTCGGCGAACGGCTCGAAGCCATCTGGACCCATCTCGAAAGCGAACTCTCGGTCCTGCGAGTCGAGAAGAAGATCAAGCGCCGCGTCAAGACGCAGATGGAGAAAACCCAGAAGGAATACTATCTGAACGAACAGATGAAGGCGATCCAGAAGGAACTCGGGGACGGCGAAGGAAGCGTCGACGAGGCCGGCGAGATGGAACAGCGGATCGCCAAGACAAAGCTCTCGAAGGAAGCGCGTGAAAGGGCCGAAGGCGAGCTGAAGAAACTGCGGCAGATGCCGCCGATGTCTGCCGAGGCCACGGTCGTCCGAAACTACCTCGACTGGATCGTGTCAATTCCATGGGGGAAGAAGAGCAGGGTCAAGAAGGACCTCAATGCCGCCCAGGAGATCCTGGATGCGGATCATTACGGGTTGGAGAAGGTCAAGGAACGCATCATCGAGTATCTTGCGGTCCAGCAGCGATCGACCAAGTTGCGGGGTCCCATTCTGTGTCTCGTCGGTCCTCCCGGTGTCGGCAAGACGTCGCTCGGAAAATCCGTCGCGCGGGCCACGGGACGCGAGTTCATTCGCATCTCGCTTGGTGGCGTTCGGGACGAGGCCGAGATCCGCGGACACCGGCGGACCTACATCGGTTCGATGCCGGGCAAGATCATCTACTCGATGAAAAAAGGGAAGACGGTCAACCCGCTCATTCTTCTCGACGAGATCGACAAGATGGGTCGGGATTTTCGCGGCGACCCGGCGTCCGCGATGCTGGAAGTTCTCGACCCCGAGCAGAATTCGACCTTCACGGATCATTATCTCGAGTTCGAGTATGACCTGTCGAATGTCATGTTCCTGACAACTGCCAATACCTACAACATGCCCGAGCCGCTGCTCGACCGCATGGAGACCATTGCGCTTCCGGGCTACACCGAGGACGAAAAGCTCGAGATCGCCCGCCGGCATCTGCTTCCCAAGCAATTGTCCCGGCACGGGCTCAAGGACGGCGAATTCAGCTTGTCTGACGATTCTCTTGTCGAGATCATCAGGACCTACACGCGGGAGGCGGGCGTGCGGAATCTCGAGCGCGAACTGGCCAAGATCTCGCGGAAATCAGTCACGAAGATCGTGCGAGACAATGCAAAGTCGGTCGATGTCGAACTCGACAACCTCGAGGATTTCCTCGGAGTCCGTCGCTTCAAGTACGGTCTGGCCGAAGAACTTGACCAGGTCGGTGTCGCGACCGGGCTCGCCTGGACGCCTGCGGGCGGTGACCTGCTCTCGATCGAGGCGCTCAAGATGCCCGGAAAGGGGCAGATGAAGACCACGGGGAAACTCGGCGAGGTCATGAAGGAGTCGATCTCGGCAGCATCTTCGCTGGTCCGCTCAATGGCCCCAGGCGTCGGCGTGAAACCCACGCAGTTCGCCCGGATGGACATTCACGTTCACGTGCCCGAGGGGGCGACTCCGAAGGACGGGCCGTCGGCCGGTATCGCCATGGTCAGCGCGATCGTGTCGGTCTTGACTGGAATACCGGTCCACAAGAACGTGGCGATGACCGGCGAAATCACGCTCCGCGGCAACGTGCTGCCGATCGGAGGGCTGAAGGAAAAACTGCTGGCAGCGTTGAGAGGTGGAATCAGCACGGTCGTCATTCCCAAGGACAACGAAAAGGACCTGCGCGATATCGACGACGAAGTCCTCAAAAAGCTCAACATCGTGCCGGTGACGTCGGTCGAGGAGGTTCTCAAGCTGTCGCTTGTCCGTCAGCCGGAACCGGTGGAATGGGACGAGGCGGAATTCGAAGCGGAATTCGCCGCCATCGCCAACAGAAGCGACGGCGACGTCTCGACGGCCACTCACTGACGTCGGAGGATTGCCGAGCACCAAGAGGACTGTCTGTCGCCCTCGATGGGTTGAAAGTCGGTCGGTTGGATCGAGGTTTGCGGCGATGGAGTCTTGCGAAACGCCGCGCGCGCGATTATTTGCCGCTTGGAAGGGTGATTAGCTCAGCTGGTAGAGCGCTTCGTTTACACCGAAGATGTCGGGAGTTCGAGTCTCTCATCACCCACCAACTTCCTGCGATTGGCATGTTCGTGCTTCAACGCGTTCGGTTGGGACTTCGTGATGGACACGAAGACAATCCACGGCAAAATCTGTTGCATGCACCTTGACGCCGATCGTGGCAGTGACGTAAGGGGACACTCCGCGCGGTTGTAGCTCAGTTTGGTTAGAGTGTCGGCCTGTCACGCCGAAGGTCGCGGGTTCGAGCCCCGTCAACCGCGCCACCCCTTCCCCAGTTCAAGCACGAAACTGCTCTGTGCGGTACGCTCCTTGTCGCTCTTCGACATGGCGATTGCCTCGGCCCGCGACTTTTTTGGGATTCGCGTTTCTCGGGTTTTCGACGTTCCGGTTGCCGAAATCGCCGTCAGTCGGCAAGTGCCATCGCAGGTGACGTCTTCCTGAGCTTCCCGAGCAGTTCGTCCCGCCGCCGCTCCGCGATCCGGATGCTGTCATCCTTGATGTGACCGAACCCGCGAATCTGCTGCGGCAAACTTGCGAGTTCAACCGCAACGTCATGGTCCAGTTCAGGGCCAAGCTCGGCCATGTCATGAATGAGACGTTCGTATTCCGCAATCAGTTGACGCTCCTTCCTGCGTTCCTCGGTGTAGCCGAAGGGATCGAACGGCGTGCCGCGCAGGAATTTCAATCTCTGCAGCAGCCCGAGAACGGTGAAAATCCACGGACCGTATTTCCTTTTCTGCAGGTGGCCGGTGGTGCGGTCGCGGCGAGAGAACAATGGCGCCGCGAGGTGCAGGTGCAGCTTGCCGTGAGAATCGAATGCTCGATTCAGCGCGGCCTTGAACGACGGATCGGAGTACAGGCGAGCGATTTCGTATTCGTCCTTGTAGGCAAGGAGCTTGTGGAACCCGTGGACCACGGCAAGGGTTAACCGGTTCTCCGCGTGGTCTTGATCTGCGCCTCGCCGAGAATCCTGGCTGCGACATCGATCGATGCCTGCGGCCACATCGACTAGGCGGCGATAGCGCTCGCCACAGGCTTCGTTCTGGTATTTTGTCAGAAACGCGACCCGGCGTTCGATCAGTTCTTCGATGGGAATGTCGTCTTTGGCAGAACCGTTTCTCGCGACGGGGGACTTGTCTGCAGGGGAATCGGTCACCTCGGCGGGAGAATGGACCCAAAGCCGACCCGTCTCGAACGCCTCGATGTTCTGTTCGACGGCGGTGCCGTTGAGACGGATCGCTTGATGCAGCGCCTCCGCAGACAGGGGAACCAGTCCCTTCTGGAACGCGACGCCAAGCAGGAACAGATTGGCGGCGATCGCGTTGCCAAGTCGTTCAGAGGCAATTCGTGTCGCGTTGACGAAGGTTGTCCGGTCGGTGCCTGCCGTCTCCGCGATCGCGCCCGCGATGACTTCGGTCGGCAAGCGGAAATCCGAGTCCCGAACGAATTCGCCCGTCATCAGTTCGTTGCTGTTGACGACGACATGGGTGTGGTCGCCACGAACGAGCGAGAGATTGTCGCGACTGCCGGTGACGACGAGATCGCAACCGATGACAAGGTCGGCGCCTTGAGACGAGATTCGGATCGCGCCGATGTCCTCGGGAGATCGTGCAAGACGCAGGTGCGAGACGACCGCGCCTCCTTTCTGTGCAAGGCCGGCCATGTCGACGATGCCGCAGCCCAATCCATCGATATGTGCCGCCATGCCAAGAAGTTGTGCAATCGTGACAACGCCGGTTCCACCGACGCCCGCAACGGCGATCGACCAGACATGATCGAGGTCGTCCCGATCCGGGCTCGGAAGTGCTGTGTCGATTCGACGGGCAGTGCGTTGCCCACGGTGCAGTTTCGGGTCTTCGACCGTCACGAAACTTGGACAGAAACCGCGAAGGCAGGAAAAGTCCTTGTTGCAGGAATGCTGGTCGATCTGGCGCTTGCGACCGAACTCGGTCTCGACCGGCAGGATTGCCACGCAGTTGGACTGGATGCCGCAGTCGCCGCATCCTTCACAGACTCCTTCATGGATGAATGCCGTTTTGGGCGGCTCAGGCATCGTCCCGCGCTTGCGGCGGCGCCTTTTCTCGGCGGCGCAGGTCTGCTCGTAGATGAGAACCGTCACGCCCTCTGCATCGGCCAGGGCGGTCTGGACTTCCTGCAACTGGTCCCTGTGATGAACACGCGTACCCGCCGGCAGGTCCCCTTTTCGATAGGAGCCAGGGCTGTCGGTGACGAGTTCCACGCTCGAAACGCCAAGAGCCGTCATGTCTTTTGCAATCTGCAGCGGCGACAGGTTCCCTTCATGGCCTTGACCGCCGGTCATGGCGACGGCGTCATTGTAGAGAATCTTGAATGTGATGTTGGTTCCGTTCGCGACTGCCGCGCGAATCGCCAGCAAGCCGGAGTGGTTGTACGTGCCGTCGCCCATGTTCTGGAACACGTGCCCGCGTTTCGAGAAATGCGCTTCGCCGATCCAGTTGGCGCCTTCGCCGCCCATGTGCGTGTAGCCAAGCGTTTGACGGTCCATGAACTGGGCCATCCAGTGGCAACCGATTCCAGCATATGCGCGTGCCCCTTCGGGGACCACCGTCGAACTGTTATGGGGACAGCCCGCGCAAAAATAGGGTTTTCGTTCGATGAGCCTCGGGCCGCGTTTCTCTGACAGAACCCGAGCAATCTCGGCGCTTCTGGCCTCGATCTCGCGGTTGTCGGTCAGCTTGGCCACACGCGTTCCGATCTCGGCAGCGACATGCAATGGATCGAGGGCCATTTCCGAGGCAAAGAGGACGTCGCCGTTCTCGTCCCGCTTTCCGATGATCTGCGGTGCGTCGGGACGCCCGTAGAGGATCGATTTCGCCTGGCCTTCGATCAGATCCCGCTTTTCTTCGACGACGATCAGAAGGTCCTTGCCGCTTGCGAACTCGACCAGCCCTTCCGGCTCGAGGGGCCAGGGCATGGCGACCTTGTAGAGGCCGATCCCCGCGCGGGATGCCGCTTCGACATCGAGGCCGATTTCATCGATTGCCTGAATCACGTCCATCCAGGCCTTTCCGGTGCTGACAATTCCGATCGTCTGGCCGTCACTTGGTGGAGTCACGATCCTGTCGAGTCGGTTGGCACGAACATAGGCGTTCACGGCAGCGAGCTTGTGCCGATGCAGTCTGGCCTCCTGAGCGTGGGGAGAATCGTGGAGACGAATGTTCAGGCCATCGTCGGGTCGGGTGTCCGTGGCCGGCAGGCGGGTTTCGAAACGCGACGGTGATGCATCGACGATGGCCGTGGATTCGACCACTTCCTTGACGCATTTCAGGCCGCACCAGGTGCCCGCGTAACGGGACACTGCCCAGCCGTGCAGCCCAAACGAGAGAAGATCGTCGATATTGGCCGGATTCAGTATCGGAATCATCGCATCGACAAGTGCGAACTCGCTCTGGTGGGCCGTGGTTGAACTCTCGCAGGTATGGTCATCACCGGTGAGCACGACGACACCACCATGCCGGGAGCTTCCGGCAAGGTTTCCGTGCCTGAACACGTCGCCAGACCGGTCGACTCCGGGTCCCTTGCCGTACCAGAGCCCGAACACCCCATCATGGGTGCCTTCGTCGTGAAGTTCGGCCTGCTGCGTGCCCCAGATCGCGGTTGCCGCAAGATCTTCGTTGAGCCCGGGCTCGAACACGATGCCAGCGGCAGACAACTCTTGACTGGCACGATGAAACTGCTGGTCAACGCCGCCGAGCGGGGAGCCTCGATAACCGGACACGTACCCGCCCGTTTCGAGGCCAGCCCTGCGGTCCCGCTCTGCCTGAAGCAGGCACAATCGGACCAGCGCCTGCGAACCGTTCAGGATGATGCGGTCTCTTGACAGGTTGAACTTGTCGCTCAGCTGGACTGGCGTGTCGTCTTTCATCAATGTTTCCGTCAAGTGCGTTCAGGTGTTCGAGTGGGTGACAATCGGCCTCGGGCGACGGCGCGTTGACCTGCGGCTCGAACAGTATGACGTTTTTGCCAGCGTTGGCCAGCATCCGAACCCTGGTGGAGACCCGACGCTTCCAATTCTCGGTTCATGGCCGTGTCCGGCACAGCCGACAGGCTGCGGGCAGACGGGTCAATTGGCGCGTGCGGTTTGCAGGCGATGACGAAGCCAGACCAGCGAACTGGCCGCAATCAGCAGGAACGGAATCATCGCGAGGATGACTGCTATCCATCCCGTTTTGGGTGTTGCTCCGGAACAGTTCATCAGCCCGCCTGATGCCAGTGACGCCAAGGTCACAAAACCGAACACGAAGAAGTCGTTCATGCCCTGCGCCTTTCCGCGCTCTTCGGGCCGGTGCGCTTGGGTCAGCATGGTCGTTCCGCCGATGTAGCCGAAGTTCCAGCCGACACCGAGCAAGAACAGCGACGTGTGGAAGTTGATCAACTGGTATCCCGTCAGCGCAACGACTCCGCAGAGGAAAAGCAGGAAAAGACCGAGGGCCACGATGCGAATGGCGCCAAATCTGGCGATCAGGTGGCCGGTGAAGAATGACGGCAAAAACATCGCGAGAACGTGGACCATGATCACGTCGGCCGTTGAGTGGTGGCTGTGCCCAACCCCGACCATGGCGAGCGGTGTCGACGTCATGACGAGGTTCATGAGCGCATATGACACCATCGCGCATATGATGGCGACGGCGATGCGGGGCGTGCGCAAGAGTTCGAGACGGGACCGTCCGGTGTAGGGCCGACCGCGATCCGCGGCTCTCGGCTTGGGAAGATCGAGGAACAGAAACACGAACGAACCGAGCACGTTGAGGACGACGATTGTCGCATAGGCTTCCATGAACGGAATCGAGGAAATGTCCCAGTTGAGCTTGAACAGTTGTGGTCCGATGACCGCCTGGGCCAGGCCGCCTGCCATGACATACGAAATCGCCTTGGGACGAAACTCGTTGTCGGCGGTGTCGGCAGCCGCGAAACGGTAGAATCCGAGTGAGGACATGAAGATGCCGCTGAACAGCGCGCCGGCCAGAAACCATCCGAAGGAGTCGAGATAGAGACCCGTCATCGCAGTCAGACCGCCCAAGGCACCGCCGCCTGCGCCGATCATGAAGCCGGCCGTGCGCCCGAATCGCTGCATGAACTCGGACAGCGGAACCGATGTCAGCATCGAACCGAGAACCATGAGCGAAATCGGCAGCGTGGCGAAACATGCGTTTGCTGCAAGTTGCTGACCAGCGAGTCCGCCCATGGTGATGATCATCGGCATCTGGGCCCCAAGAACCGCCTGCGCGACGACAAGAACCATGACGTTTCGAACGGCCCGGCGACGTTGGGGATGTGCACTGGTTGAAGAGGCATCTGTCATGAGGCGCATGGTTTAGCGGCAAATGCCCGAATGGCAAGCAGCGGAAAATTGGCATGTTCCGCGATCGGCTGGATGAAAGTGTCCGTGCCGACGGCGCGAGGGGCGGCGAACGGCTGGGCGGTTTCGGTAAATGACCTCGTGACCGGCAGACTCGACCGGCTTGACCCGGTTCACCGTCCTGGCTGGGCATTGTCCGAGTGGTCGGTCAATGCCGCAATCAGTGATCGCCCCGATCGATCAGATGAATGAAACTCCCGAACGAGTTTCCCTCGGCAAGCCCTGCCGGCGGGAGGTCGACGCCCTCGGCATCGCTTGCCTCGAAGACCGGTTCGCCAAGTGCTTTGAGAGTGGTCGCATAGTGAAATTCGTGTCCGGTGAACGATCCGACGAATGGTCCGCGCAATGCTGTCAGCCGGCGGTAGCCCAGATGCAGCTTCCGTTCCGCGAAACTCGTTTCCAGCCTCAAGAGGCCCAGCATGGCATGGCGCTGTCCGTCGGCGTCAACAAGTCCGTCGCCCATCACCATGTAACCGCCACACTCGCCATAGACAGCTGGCGCAGCCTGAATGCCGCGTCGGAACGTTGATGCGGCAGCGATGCGACCGGCGTGCAGTTCGGGAAAACCGCCCGGCAGGATGACGAGATCCGCCGACTCCTCGGGCGCTTCGTCGCGCAAAGGAGAAAACGGGAAGATCTCGGCGCCGGCCTCTCGCCAGTCGGCGAGAAGGTGCGGGTAGGAGAACGAAAACGCGATGTCGGTCGCGACCGCGATTCGCTGGGCAGGTGGCGCCACCCTGATCTGTTCGCAGATTGGGAGATTCGGATGGTTCAACGAACCAGCCGCGTCGATGATGGCGGGGATGTCGACCTGGTCTTCCACGACGGCCGCAACCTGTTCGACCAACTGCTCCCGATCAGCGTGTTCTCTCGCGGGTTTCAGGCCGAGGTGGCGGGATGTGAGTTCAAGGCGTGAATCCCTTGACAAGGCGCCGAACACTTTCGCTCCCGCACGTTCGAGTGCCCCTCGAACGAGCCGTTCATGTTTTGGGCTTGCGACGCGATTGAGAATGACGCCAACGACGTTGACATCTTCGCGGAACACCGAAAATCCTTGGTAAAGGGCCGCGACCGACTGTGATTGCCCCGCAACGTCGATGACAAGTATGATTGGCAGCCCCAGGATTGCGGCGAGGTCGGCCGTTGATCCGCGCCCACTTGGCGGGGCCCCGTCGAAGAGTCCCATCGCACCTTCGACCACCAGGAGACCATCGCCGGCGGCGAGGTGACGCAGGCGGTTCGGTTGCATGGCCCATGCATCCAGGTTGACGCAGCGCGTTCGTGCTGCTGTCTCGTGGTAGCTCGGGTCGATGTAGTCGGGGCCGCTCTTGGCCGGTCGGACGCGGGTTCCGCGGTTGGTCAATGCACGCAGGAGCCCCATCGTGACGGTCGTCTTGCCGCCCCCGGATCTTGGCGACGCGATGACGATTCCAGTTGTCACGGTGCTGGAGCCGTCACGTTTGTGGTGTCACCAGCGGAGCTATCGTTGTCAGAAGTGGCCCGGTTGGCAGGAGCGGGCGGATGCTTGAAGATGTCCCGAAAGTCGACCGTGCCTCCGATGCAGACGATCGCCGGCGGCTCGATTCCCGACTTTTCGATATCGCGCGCGACGTCCTTCAGTGTCGAACGGAGTATCTCCTGCTGCGGTGTCGTGGCGCGGGAGACAACCGCAACGGCTTCGTCGGGAAGGCGTCCTGCCTTGATCAGCAGCGCTGCAATGCGCTCGATGTTGCGCATGGCCATGTAGAGGACGATGACAGGGCTTGCGGCCGCGATCGCGTTCCAGTCGAGCGAATGGGGAGCCGACCCGTTCTGGTCGTGTCCGGTGACGAAGGTCACCGACTGGTTGACGTCGCGGTGGGTCAGTGGAATGCCGGCGTAGGCCAATCCTCCGACGCCTGCAGATATCCCAGGAACGATCTGCACGGGTATGCCTTCGCCGACGAGAGTTTCGGCTTCCTCACCGCCGCGGCCGAAGACGAACGGATCGCCTCCCTTGAGGCGCAACACCCGCAGTCCCGATTTCGCGAGGTCGATCAGCTTGATCGATATATCCTTCTGATTCGGCGAAGGTTTTCCGCCCCTTTTACCGGCATGAATGAGTTCGGCATCTGGTCTCGCCCATGCGAGTATTTCCGGATTGACGAGAGCGTCATAGACGATGACATCGGCCTGTTTCAGACCGTTCAAGGCGTGCAGGGTGACCAGCCCCGGGTCGCCCGGCCCGGCGCCGCAAAGCCAGACCCAGCCGGGGAGAAATTCCGGCAGCCCTGCGAGTTCCGAATCTGGCGCTGACCTGTTCATGGGGGCCGTTATGGCGAACAACGGCGACCAATCCAAGCATGGCGCACTTCGTACCGGCCCTCCGTTCACGTGATGTCGTCATCGCTGGCCTCGGTTCGGGGCGCGGGGTGGGAACGAGGCGCCGATCGAGGAGATCTGACGTTCGGCCAACCCTTGCACGACATGGGTCGGGTGCGGAGACTCGAGTGATCTAACGGCCGATTCGGTCCCCTTGTATGGTGCACAGGGCTGCGAGATGAATTGGCGAAACGCGACCTCGTGTCTATAGTGGGTCGAATGTCCGAACAGCCCCGAAAACCCAAGACTCCCCTGCGCAGCGGGTGGACAACCGGGGCCTGCGCCACGGCTGCAGCCAAGGGCGCAGCAGAAGCGCTTTGGGGAGAAGAGTTTCCGTCATCGGTCACGATTGAACTGCCGGGGGGGCAAACGCCGGAGTTCGAACTTGTGCACTGCCGAAAGGGCGCGAACTGGGCTGAAGCAGGCGTAGTGAAGGATGCCGGCGACGACCCCGATGTGACCCATGGCGCCACGATCATGGTGCGCGTGGACTCGCTCGGGTCTGGCGTGACCTTCGCCGCCGGCGAGGGTGTTGGCACGATTACCCGTCCGGGTCTGCCGCTCGAGGTTGGGGAACCGGCCATCAACCCGGTGCCAAGGCAAATGATCGAGGCGGCGCTCGATGCCGTCGCCATGGCTCATGCGACATCACCGAATCTCCGGGTCACCATCTCTGTTCCGGGCGGCCGGGAACTTGCCGAACGAACGTGGAATCCGCGTCTCGGGATTCTGGGCGGGATCTCCATACTCGGCACGACGGGCATCGTTCGGCCTTACTCCTGCTCGGCGTGGATTGCGTCGATTCATCGGGGAATCGACGTTGCGCGCGCGAGCGGTGTCGAGCATGTGGCGGGATGCACGGGCCAGACCTCGAGCAAGGTGGTCCAGAGCCATTACGGGCTTCCCGATCATGCCATGCTGGACATGGGCGATTTCTCGGGGGGTCTGCTCAAGTACCTGGCACGGCATCCGGTGCCCCGATTGACCATCGGCGGCGGTGTCGCGAAGATCACCAAGCTCTCTCAGGGCGCGTCGGACCTGCATTCGGCGCGGTCGCAAGTCGATTTCGCGGCACTCGGACGGCGCGCCATCGGGCTTGGGTTGCCGGATGTCTCGCAATCGAACACGGTCCTGGAGGCGATCGAGATTGCAGGCAGCGAGCTTGCGGCGGCCATTGCCGGAGACGCCCGATCGAAAGTCATGCTGACATTGCGGGGCCGCGTGAAAACCGTCGATGTCATTGTCATTGACCGGTCCGGTCAAATCCTCGGACACGCGGATGAATGACCTGGATCGCGAAGACGTGGGCCGCAGCGGTCAAAAACGGTGGCGCGGCACTTTTGAGTTGCGTTGGCAAGTCATTGTGATTGATCGACATTCCTTGAGGGAGATTTCACCAGCCCCGTGAGTTCAAGTCGTCGTGGGGCGACTCGCAGACATTCCGAATCATGACCTTGTGTCCCGCCGAGACCCATCGGCCAACGAAGGATCACAGGTCGAAATCAGACAGAACAAGTCGCTGAAACGAGGGTCTCCCACCGTGAACCGGTCGGTGCCATCAACTCTCATCGGCACCTGAGTGATGACGACTCAGAGAGTTTCGGTCGTCATCGTGTTGGTGTAGCCGCGACTTTCGCCAGGTTTCGGGATCGACTGTCAATGGCAGCGGAATTCATGCCCGATCGTCACAAACAAGTTGATCCGAGGCCGGCATCAACCCTCTGATCTGTCTCATCACGTTCGAGACCTCTCCTTCGTTTTCATAGCCTCTGACAATAGCGGGTTGTTCAAGAAACGGGGAATCGATCATCCATGACCAATTGTCCAATGTCTCCATGTCCAAATCGACTCGGGTCCAAATCAGTTTCCACCATCCGATTCCATCCGACATCACCCATTGTTCTTGAAGAACAAAAGCCTCGTCATCACTCCCTCGGTGCAACTTCGTGAACAGAACACCTTCCCGGTGTCCCAGGCGTTCGTTGTTGAATTCGTTGGCAACCTCCTGTTCGGCTCGCGGCACCCCTTCTGGCAGCCCGCACCTGACATACCACTGTCCCTCGCTGTTTTGCTTCGGTCCTTGCGAAGGCTGATCAAATTGGCTCGCTGCTTGCTGGTTTTCTGCCGGGCCGACGGCTGGGTTGTTGAAACAGGCTGCCAGGCCGAGTGCAACGAGGATGGAAATCGAAGCTGTTGAAACCTTGCTGGTCAAGCGGTGACGCTTTGCAAATTCACTGGCTGAGTGTCGCATTGGGAGGCTCCTGTTGTGTACCGTGACAGAAAAGCTGAGAACCGCACGGCATCAAACATCAATTCCGCTTGCTCGAGATGCCTGCCACGGCACCGATGTCGCTTGAGATGAATGCGATGACTCATGACTCGACGTCCCGATCATCGCAAACAAGTTCATCTGCCGGCGGCATCGCCCTTTTGATCAGATAGGCCGCTTCTGCAACGCCCCAGTCATTATGAAATCCTTTGACAATCTTGGTCCGATTGAGAAACGGGGAATCGAAGCTCCTTGGCCATTCGTTCAAGGGCTGGTTCGGGTCCATCTCGAGACGGCTCCAAAACAGTTTCCACCAACCGATCCCATCCGACTTCACCCACTGATCTTGAAATGCAAACACGACGTCATCGTTCTGCGGGCGCAACTTCGAGAACAAGATACCTTCCCGGTGTCCCAACCGTTCGTTGTTGAAAGTTTCGATCGGCTTCTGTTCGGAGTCCGGACCTTGGTCGGCATCGGGCAACCCACACGTGACATACCACTGCCCCAAGCTGTTTTTCTTCGGCTTTTGCGAGGGCTGATCAGCTTGGCTCCCCGCTTGCTGGTTTTCTGTCGGACCACCGGATGTGCTGTTGAAACAGGCCGACAAGCCGAGCACAACAAAGATGGAAATCGAAGCCATTGTGACCTTGCTGGTGAAGCGGTGACGCTTTGCAGATTCACGGGCTGAGTGCTGCATTGGGAAACTCCTGCTGCGTGTCATGACAAAAAAGCTGAGAACCGCATGGCATCAAACATCAAGTCCGCTCGCTCGGGATTCCTGACACGGCGCCGATGTCGCTTGAGACGAATGCGAGGACTCATGACACGATGTCCCGATCATCGCAAACAAGTTGGTCTGCGGCCGGCACCAACGACATGATCCGGTTGGTCACATCATCTGGATCCAATGCGTTGTTTCGGCCCATGGAGATGTGCGGCCGTTCAAGAAATGGAGATACAATTTTCTGGATGTAATGATCGTGTCTGACATGGTGCGCCTCGATGCGGCTCCAATACAGTTTCCACCATCCGATCCCATCGGACATCACCCATTGTTCACTGACAAAATAATAGCCAAGACCTTCCGCTGCGAGACTTGTCGTGAATCTCATGGTTCTCCGATGCCCCGAGCTGTTGTCACGAAAAATCCCGAGCCTTGGCGATGGTTGCCGGGGGCGCGGTTCATACTCAGGTAGTCCGCAGGTGACATACCACTGCCCTGAGCTGTTTTTCTTCGGTGTTCTTACTGGCTGATCAACTTGCCTGATGAGCCTCTGTTTTTCCTCCCGGTCGATCTCCTGACTGCCACAAGCCGCCAAGCCGAGTGCAACGACGATGGCGATCGAACTGGTTGCGATCAGGTTGACAAGGCGGTCGCGCCTTGCAGATCCGCGGGCTGGGTGTCGCATCGGGAGGCTCCTGCTGAGTTTCAGGGCATTAAAGCCGAGAACCGAACGGAATCAAACATCAAATCTGCTTGCCCAGAATCTTCCTCACGGCGTCAATTCGGCACGGGACGCAGGAACCCGGTCAAGTCAGGATGCCGCGACCGAGAATCTGGCAGCGGATCGAATCCGACTTGGACCATTTCGATGATCCATCCGGTGGAACCGTCTCATCGGCCGGCCACGAGAATCTCTGTTGCGTCATTTGCGACGGCCAACAAATATGGAGCGCATTGACCGGGGAGTCTCCGTCGGTCTCATCCTTGTCCGATACTGCGTGGACACCGATAGAGGATTGACGAATTGAAGGCAGGAAGTTCATCGTCGCCGTCCAAGAAGACGACACCATTGTTGATTCTCGGCGGAACACAGGAAGCGCGGCAGGTTGCGGAGCGGGCCGCAGAGGACGATCGTTTCTCGACCACCTATTCTCTCGCCGGGTTGACACGCGAACCGAGAACGGTCGAGGGGACATTGTTGCGGCGGGGTGGCTTTGACGGACCGGATGGGTTCAGAGACTACCTGGTTTCGACAGGAACCCGGGTCGTGGTTGACGCAACCCATCCCTTTGCCGAACGGATGACAAGAACGGCGCTGACGGTGACACGAGAAATCGGCCTTGCGCACGTGGTCCTTCAGCGTCCCGGCTGGACGAGAGTGCCCAAGGACAATTGGCACTCTGTTTCGTCGATTGATGATTTGTCGCGAGTCGTTCCGAAGGGATCGACGGTGTTTCTTGCAACGGGAAGGAATCATGCGGAGCGACTCGCATCGTGCCTGCCCGGTCGTCGGTTGCTATGCCGCGTGGTTGATCTGCCGGATCATCCGTTCCCTGCAGCGAACGGGCGCTGGATCGTCGGTCGACCGCCATTCAGCGTCAGCGACGAGACCGAATTGTTCAGAGACGAACGGATTGACTGGATCGTCACCCGGAATTCCGGTAGCCCGCTGGCCGAGAGCAAGCTGGAAGCGGCAAGGAGGTTGGGGTTGCCCGTCGCCATGCTGAGGCGTCCCGAATTGCCGGAATGCACGGTTGTCGACTCGGTCGACGCCTGCATGGCGTGGCTTTCGATGATGCATCGGGATCAAGGCGCCAGCGACACATCGTGAAGATCCCTGGTTGCCGCAAGGAGAAGAGCACCAAATGAGCGTGATGCGAACGATTGAAACCGAGTCCTGCATCGAGGAGGGGGCGACATGGCTCGCCGCGAAAGAACCGCGATTCGCGACCGTCATCGAACAGACGGGACTTCCGCCCCTGCGGCGTCGGCAGGCAGGATTTCGTGCATTGCTTGGAGCCATTGTCAGTCAGCAGTTGTCAGTCGCGGCCGCAGACAGTGTCTGGAACAAGCTGCAGGCTGCAGGGTTCGATTCGGACGAGGCAGTGCTTGACGCATCGACCGAGAGTCTTCGCGGCTGTGGTCTGTCCGGTCAGAAGGTCCGATACGCCAAGGCACTGGCCGAGAGCGGAATCGATTACACCGCTCTTGAAACAATGAGCGATCAATCCGTTGTCGATCGATTGACCGAGGTCACCGGAATCGGACGCTGGACCGCGGAGATTTACGTGATGTTTGCTCTCGGGCGGGCTGATGTCTTCGCGGCGGGTGATCTTGCGCTGCAGGAATCGGCACGGTTGCTTTTTGAGCTTTCTGACAGACCGACCGAGCGCGAACTCGCTCAGACGGCGACGGCATGGTCACCCTGGCGAGCCATCGCCGCGCGACTTCTGTGGGCGCATTACCGCCACGTGAAGGACAGAGAGGGGATTCGAGGTTCATGACTCTCACCCATCAACGTGCAGGGGCGCCCAAGGGACGTGCCCGGCAACTGGTCGTGCTTCTCCATGGCTACGGGGCCGACGGTCCCGATCTCCTGTCGCTCGGCCAGGTGCTGTCGAGCGCGCTGCCCGAAGCTGCATTTCTCGCTCCGAACGCACCGTTCAGGTGCACCGCAAATCCCTTCGGTTACCAGTGGTTTCCCATCCCGTGGATCGACGGTTCGAGCGAAGCGGACTCGGCCATTGCTGCCGGGCAATCGCGTTCTGTCCTCAACGATTGGCTGGACGAAATCGCTGACCAGGAATCGGTGGACGCATCGAGGACGGCGCTGATCGGGTTTTCGCAAGGGACGATGATGGCTCTTGGCGTGGCTCCGATGCGACCTGAACAATTTGCCGCGCTGGTCGGGTTTTCGGGCAGTTCACGGTTGTTGCCGTCGTCGGGGCAGATTCGCTCGCGACCCCCGGTGCTGCTTGTTCACGGCGAAAACGACGACGTGATTCCCTGCGAAAACCTGCAGCAATCGGCGGATGCGCTTGACGCACTGGGGTTTGATACCGCGACCCATCTCTCGAAGGGAATCGGCCACCAGATTGGACCAGACGGCCTTGCCGTCGCGCAGGACTTTCTCGTGAGAAAGCTGACGGCAAGCGATTGACACTGTTTCAATTTCGGCGCGCGCTGATCGATCTGCCAATCAAGACTCGTCAAGTCGCATCTGCATCGCTGAACCACAGTCCGCGTTCGGCGAATTCCAGCGAATTGCCGGACGGATCTCGGATGTAGATCGATCGACATCCGTTGGGCCAGGCAAAGTCGGCTTCGACTTCGATCGCGTGATTCGCGAAGACCTCGATCCATTGATCGAGGTCACTTGCAGTTGCCGAGAAACAGACATGTCCATGCCCGCTCATGCCATGAGGAGGAACGGGCAAGTTCGGATTGTTTGAAGGCTTGGAGGTCTCGCGCGCGTTGAAAATCAGAAGAACGGTGTTGCGGAAGCGAAAAAAGATGTGCCGGTCGCCCACCCGCACGATCTTGCTGAACCCGAGGACCGATTCGTAGAAGCTCTCGGCCGCGTCGAGGTCATCGACATAGATGGCGGCCTCGAGAATGTCTGGGGATTCGGGTTTTCGGGTCACGGGTCTGTCCGATCTGACGGCGTTGCAACACAATGTGGTCGAATGTGCGTCACGGCAAGCGCAAACTGCCGGGCCACAAGTGCGGACGAGCCTTCTCACCCGGCTGCAAGGTCTCCAAACGAACCTGACTGTGGTTGTTGTGGTACAGTCATGCGTTCCCATGTTGTTTTTCGGCAACGGTCGTTGGTGTGGTCCAGTCGTGCTGTTGTCGATTTGGAGAGCAGGGTTATAAGACTGAGCCAATTGCGGATGTCCTGGCCACGAAACCAGCATTGAGGTGTCGGGCCGAAAGTGCTGGATGCTTGGGTGGCTCACGATGACTGTCGAAATGCCCGAAGAATATGCACGATCAACCACCGTCGGAGCCAGCGACTGCCCGGCGCTGGTTCTGAATGCCGATTTCCGGCCCTTGTCCTACTTCCCGCTGTCCTTGTGGAGTTGGCAGGATGCGATCAAGGCGAGTTTCCTCGACCGGGTCAGGATCATCGCCACCTACGACCGCTGGGTCCGTTCGCCATCGACCGAGATGCAGCTCCCATCGGTCGTCGTGCTCAAGTCCTACGTCAGTCCCGTGCGAACTGCGGCCTTTACCCGCTTCAACCTGTTTTTGCGGGACGGCTTCGTTTGCCAGTATTGCGGGTCCGGAGGGAGGATGACGTTTGACCACGTGGTCCCAAGATCCCAGGGCGGGCGGACGACATGGGACAACGTGGTCGCGGCTTGCACCGAATGCAATCTGAAGAAGGGTTCACGGTCTCTGAAGGAGGCTCGGATGCATCTCGTCAAGAAACCTGCGCGCCCGACTCCCGAGGAACTGCTCAATGTCGGGCGAAGGTTTCCTCCGAATTACCTGCACCGGACCTGGGTCGACTTCCTCTACTGGGACATCGAGCTCGAGGATTAGTGCATCACCATCATTGGATTGGTGGCAATGTGGCAGTGGTCGGGATGAATGGTCATTCCGGCCCTGCTCCAGACCGTTTGCCTTGAACGCGCTTGCGCACGGGTCGGCAGGACGTTGGAGACATTGACGTCCCCAGTCACGATCAACGACAACAGACAGCACACTCGGAAATCGGCATATGGAGGAGAGTGCCTCGTGGATTGCGAGGTATCTGGCCAATGCGTCATGTGTACGGTCCACGGGTTGCGATTCTTTGGGATTCTTTCGAACGGAGCAATGCGAAAGGGTCTACCTGTAGTTGATCGTGAGGTGTACTGCGAAGACAGTTTGAAGATGGTCAACGTCAACTGTCTCAACTGCTGCTAGGACAAACCACGGACACTACGACTGAAAGAAACGATTAGTGTCGAAATCATGGCATTGAACTGGCTGCTGGAAACGACAAGGAACGATATCAGCGAGGAATCGATTGAGTTGACGATGTATGTAGACGTCGCAGGAGGAGAGTAGCGATGGCACGGTCAGACCTGCTGCTGAAACTTGTCAAAGCCAGCAGGCAGGGCAACGATGAGCAGGTTCGCAAGGTTGTCGAAGCGCTGGCATCCGAAGAACGCGCCAAAAATCATAATGTCCTGGCTGACAGACTGCTGGCGCAATTGCAGGTTGATGACGGGCGTAGTCTGCCGATGGTGCGTCGAGAAAGACGCGCCTCCGAAGGCCCGCTCTTGTCAGAGATTGTACCACATCGCAGCCTGCGCGAATTGTTTCTGCCGTCTGACACTGAAGAGATCATTGGCGAACTCGTGGCCGAACAGCATCGCGCAGACTTGTTGCGGTCGTACAACCTTGAACCCCGGCACCGGATTCTCCTTTCCGGACCGCCGGGGAACGGCAAGACCGCTCTCGCAGAAGCATTGGCTCACGCCTTATGTCTCCCGATGCTCGTTGTCCGCTATGAAGCAGTAATCGGCAGCTATCTTGGGGAGACTGCCCAGCGAATCGGGCGGCTGTTTGAGCAGGCCCGGTCGCGTCACTGTGTCCTGTTCTTCGATGAGTTCGATGTCGTCGGCAAGGAGAGGGGAGACCCACATGAAACCGGCGAAATCAAACGCGTCGTCAGCTCGCTTCTGCTCCAGATTGACGCACTACCCAGCTATGTTGTCGCGGTGACGGCGACCAACCATCCTGAACTGCTCGACAGGGCCGTGTGGCGCCGTTTCCAAGTGTGTTTGGAATTGCCGCCGCCGACTCGTGGTCAGCTTCAAGATTGGTTTGAGGAATTCCAGCAACGGCACGGGCACACACTGGGAATGTCACCCCGCAGCTTTGCTCAAAGGCTGCGTGGGCTGAGTTTTGATGAAGTCGAGGGCTTCGGAACAGATGTTCTGCGCAAGATTGCGTTGGACGAACCGGGTGCAGACGTTGAGGGAATCGTCAAGAGCCGATTGCGCCACTTGAAACGCCGATTCAGGGCGGAGCAATCTTGCGCGTCTGGGGATTGCCAATGACGATGGCCGAGCATGATCATTCGCACATGGTGGTTCCGGAACCGGTACCGACAGAGCGGGCCAGGCTGCCAAGAGGTATTGGCACGATCAGATCACCCGACAGGGCAAGCCAAGGACAACGTTTAACGCCACAGTTTCAACGCCTGCAGGACGCCTTGTATCGACGGAGCATTGCGATTCACGACAACACTCTCATTCCGATTCCGATCTATGAGGAAGCACGACAGTACCTGGCTGTTCGCGATCCCGTTCAAGCTACAGATGCCAAATGAGTGCTCAACTTCGCTCCCACCCAGCCTGCAAATCTGGTTCGTTTCCCGAAACTCGGGTGAGGCATCGGGGACCACCTAATTCTCGTGGTTGGTTGAGGCCAGCATCAATGGACCATCGCGCGGATTGCAATCAGCAGTCACGGCCTGTCGTGAGTCGACCAATGAAGGAACAACTCACAGGTCGAATTCCCGTTTTGACGGACTGGAACTGAACCCGAGCGCAGGAACAAGGTGAACTGATGCGGCCAACCAAATTGCAGAAGATCGTCTGGGCAGTCGTGGCGTTTGCCGCGCTCGCCTATGGCTCACTGTTGATCTTCGGGGAGCGCGGACCTTCGCAAGTCGATGAGGCGTCGTTTCGCCCGACGTTTGAACTTCCCGACGCCGAGGGGCACCTTCGCACTTCGGCCGACTTCACCGGCAAGCACCTTCTGGTGTTCTTCGGATTCACCAACTGTCCCGACATCTGCCCGACGACTCTGGTCGATGTCGCGATGGTCATGGACGATTTGGGGGATCGGGCCGAGCAAGTGCAGCCGCTGTTCATATCCATCGATCCCGAGCGGGATCGCGAGATGGGACTCGCAGAATTCACCGAAGCGTTCCATCCGTCGATTCTCGGGCTTGCCGGGAATGATGCCCAGACCCGCGCGGCGGCGGACTCGTTTCATATCCACTTTGCGCAAGAGGATGACGCGACCGCGCCTGACGGCTACACGATGTCGCACAGCTCTGCACTTTATCTGATTGGACCTCGCGGTGACTGGTTGCGCCAGTTCTCGTACGGCACTCCAGCCTCGGAAATCCTTTCCGACCTTCAGGCAAGATTGTGATCACGGTCAAAGCGCTGTTGTTCTCCCCGCTCTTGCTCGCGATCGCATCGACGGTTCAGGCGTGCGAGGCGGTCACGCTTGGTGACCTGACAGTCAAGAACGCGTGGTCGCGCGCCACGGTCGGAATCAAGCGACCGGGCGTTTTCTATGCGGAAATCACCAATGCCGGTGCGACGGATGACGCGCTGGTCGGAATCGAAACGCCGGTCGCCAACATGGCGATGCTGCATCAGACTGTCGTGTCGGATGGTGTTGCCTCGATGTCGCACGTGATGGCCATTCCTGTTGCGGCAGGGCAGACCGCGAAACTGGAACCCGGCGGTCATCACGGCATGCTGATGGGTCTGAACACCGCGCTGAACGAGGGCGACACTGTCACGATCAAGCTGGCTTTCGAGAATGCCGGTGACGTCACCCTTGATGTCGAGGTGCTTTCGTTGCGTTCAGAAGGGCCTGGCTGCGGACCGGCCGCACCAACGAAGTGATTGGCGACGCGGTTTTGGCAGCGCTTGTTCAGCTTCGTCTTGAAGCAATCGGTAGTGTTTGCACGGGGGCTTTCGCCACGCCTTGATCACGGGCGAAACAATCCCGGAATCAAGGTCACAGACGCCATTGACCCCCCCTATCGGTGCCGACTAAAACGCCCCGATGTTTCCGTGCCCGAGTGGCGGAATTGGTAGACGCAGGGGATTCAAAATCCCCCGCCGCAAGGCATGCCGGTTCGAGTCCGGCCTCGGGTACCAGAACTGTTCGATGATCCCGCAGTCCGTGAACGCATGCGTTGCGGGTGGATGTCGACGAAATCGACCCTTGATCAGGCCACGCGACGCCTCCGGCGCTCGCTCCGACGTCGGGCCCTGGCGTCTCCCACGACATTGTTCGCCGGCTTGTTGTGTCGGATCCAGTTGGCACCGTTCTTGTCGTGGTCCATGAGGAGGTTGGACGCCCGAATCGCGTTCATTTCTTGCGGTCGGACAGGATTCATGATCGCTGACGTCATCCCCGAAGCTATTGCCATCGGCAAAAAGGCCGCATTGATGTCGTGCCGGTTTGGCAGGCCGAACGAGACGTTCGACGCGCCGCAGGTCGTGTTGACACCGAGTTCGGTTCGAAGCCGCCGGACAAGCTGGAAGACCTGCAACCCTGCGGTTGCCATCGCTCCGATCGGCATCACCAACGGGTCGACGACGACATCCTGCGCCGGGATGCCGTGATCCGCCGCACGTTCGACAATCTTCCTCGCCACCTCGAAACGGACGTCAGGATCTTCCGAAATCCCGCTGTCGTCATTGGAAATGGCAACCACGGGAACATTGTATTTCCTCACCAGCGGCAGGATCGTTTCGAGACGTTCCTCTTCTCCGGTGACGGAGTTGACCAACGGACGCCCCTCGCAGGCCTCGAGCCCGGCCTCGAGGGCCCCGGGAACCGAACTGTCGATGCAAAGCGGGACCTCGACGAGATCCTGGACGAGGCTGATCAGGTGCTTCATCAGCGGCGGTTCGGTCTCGTTCGGGTTCGGGTTCGAGTTGTAGACCACGCCGGCATTGACATCGAGCATGGTCGCTCCGCACGCGACCTGTTCAAGTGCGTCTTTCCTGACCGTATCGAAGTTCCCGGCCTCGAGTTCTCCTGCCAGGATCTTGCGTCCTGTCGGATTGATTCGTTCACCGATGACGCAGAACGGCTGATCGAAGCCGATGATTGCCGTCCTCGTTCTGGACTCGACGATTGTTCGTGTCATGTCGTGTCCTTTCTCAAGATTGTTGCCGCTTCGGCGCTGAGGTCGCGATGTGGTGCAATCCAGTCGGTGCAGGCACGGATTCCCCCGAGCGGGAAGAAGTGCACAGCCTCGATGCCTGCGTCAGGATGGCTGGCGTTGTGATCGGCGAGCGCAGTCAGCACGTCATCCGGTGTGAAGGGCACCAGCAGTTTTCGGATGTCCTTGGCGCGTTTTTTCAAGACCTGGAGCGATGGTCCGACCCCGCAGGCAACCGCAAAACGAATCAGGGTCTGAAGCTTGGTCGGGCCGGCGATGCCGACATGAACTGGAAGTTCGACACCCATGTCCCTCAGGCGCTTCACCCAATGAATGACGGGTTTCGCATCGAAACAGAATTGGGTCGCGATCGCCATCTCTGCATCGGTCGTTTCCGAGAACCGCTGTTTCCATGCGAGAGCATCGTCCACGCCGGCCGTCGAACCATCCGGGTCGATGTCTCGGTTGCCTTCGGGGTGCCCCGCGACATGCAACCGGCCAAAACCCGCATCGCCGAAGAGTCCGCTTTCCAGCAACTGCATGGAATTCTCGTAATCACCGAAGGGGTCGCTGACACCGCCCGCGAGCAGGAGCGCTTGATCGACGTCGGCCTCCGAGCGGTAACGGTCGATCCAGTCCTTGAGAGTGGCCCGGTTGGGGATGATCCGGGCCGGAAAGTGAGGCATCACCGGGAATCCTTCGGAGCCCAAACGTTTTGCCGTGGCCACCATGTCCTCGATCGGGGTGCCTTCGATATGGGCAACGTAGACACGGGTTCCTGCGGGAAGAGTGTCCTTGAAACTGTCGATCTTCGCAGCCGTTCTCGGCATGACTTCGATCGAAAACCCCTGCAGCATACCCGTCAGGCTTGTGCTGGTCGCGCCCGGTGAGGCTCGCATGGCATCTTCAGTCGTGCGCGGCATCAATTGCATTCACGCTGCGCGGATTCATGGCGTTCATGCCGAGTCATCATGTTCGGGCGGTCTCCCAGCCTTCGTTTGCGATGAGTTCGCGGATCCGCTCGGCGTCGAACTCGGTCTCGATTCGTGCCGCTTCCGCTGCGGCGATGTCTTCGGGATTTCCATCGACACTGCGTGGGTCCGATCGTCGCCATTCGGCCAGATATGCATCGGTTCCGATTGCGCCGATTTTCATGGCGCAACGATCGATGGCCTTTTCGAACCGTTCAGGCAGTTGATGGCGTGCGGATTTCCGGCCTTTCCCGACGATGACCTGGGCGGGGATGTCTCGCCAATAGACTATGGTCATGTCGGGCATTCCAAACCTCATCAGCAACCGGGTGCATGTTACCGGAGTTTGACCGGAATTCGACCTATCCCCTTGGAGGCCTTCCCGCAAACGATCGAAATCGACCTGATTTTGCCAGAAAGCGACACATTGACATATCGGCACCGAACTGTGGTTCGAACTCGCGAGTCGCGCGGCAATTCTTTTTTGAGATGACCCATTGTCGAGCGCGAACGCGTCACGCAGAGGATGATCGGTATGGCCGGGACGGCGGTGCATGCCCGAATCAGGCGAGGTAAAACCTTGTGATCGTGCCTATGGAATGCGGTTCGGTCGCAGACGCTGCTCGACCTGGATACTGGCGAATGTGCTCGGAGCGAAATCGGAGAACCGGTGTTTGTCATTGGCCGGTGGTTGGAACGTGACCGCCTGTCCGGTATTGGGCATGGCACCAGTCGATATCGGCAAGATCGCTCTTGTGTCTGACGTCATTCGCTGGGGGAGGTTTGACCAGAATGGTTCCACGGCATTTCGAGCGGGCTCTGAGTCTCACCACTTTCCACGGCAATGCCGGTGACGCGGTCGATGCGCTCAAGCTCTCTCACGACGAACGATCGGCAAGACGGAAAATCGGCATCCAGCCATCCTTGCCACCGCGGATGTTCCACCGGACACCGGTGCTTCTTGAGTCCGGCGCGTGGACTGCCCGATGATCGTGTCTTCCGCCATGACAATGCAGATGTTACTGGTGCTCAAGTGAAATCCCGGCGAGGCAGTTCCGGGCGCGGCCAGCGAGCGCTTCACGTCAAGGTCAAGTCGGCGAAGGGACGAACGACGTCTTCGACCCGTTGGCTCTCGCGCCAACTGAATGATCCATATGTTCATCGCGCGCGCGAGGAGGGATATCGCTCGCGTGCCGCCTACAAGATCATGGAGATCGACGACCGGCTTCAGATTCTTCGCCCCGGTTCGCGTGTCATGGATCTCGGATCCGCACCTGGTGGATGGGTTCAGGTTGCCGTCGAACGGGTGAACTCGCTGGGCGGGCAACCCCGCCGAGAACAGGGAACGGTCTGCGGACTCGATATCTTGCCCATCGAACCCATCCCCGGTGCGGAGCTGGTGGTGAAGGACTTTCTCGAATCCGACAGCGTCGATGTCATTCTTCGCCAGTTCGGAGGAGAGTTTGATGTCGTCCTGTCGGACATTGCTCCTTCTTTTTCCGGTGACAAGCGGACGGATCACCTGCGGGTCAGTGCCATGAACGAGGCGGTGACCGAGTTTGCATTCGACGTGCTGGCCCCAGGGGGGACCATGGTGCTGAAGGTCATGGCGGGCGGTGCCGAAAACGATCTGCAAGCGCGGCTCAAATCCGGTTTCAGGCTCGTTCGCACCGTGAAGCCGCCGTCGTCTCGCCAGGACAGTTCCGAGAGATACGTTGTTGCGATGGGTTTCAGGGCGAAGTCTGAAGAATGAATGTGCCAACCGGGCTGTTCGGCAACGGCACCGCTCGGGACGAGATGCAACGAGACAAAGTCACCAAGGCGCGGGCCAGGGTGCGCTTCGAGTCGAGGGGACCATTGGTCGAAGCCATGGCTGTTCAAACTGGATTGGCGTTTCGTCGGGGCATGCGGAGCAAAAGGATTCGTGGCATACGTCTCGGAAGATGCAGGGGGGACAAGCGATGGTGATTCGTGATGCGATGACCTTTGACGACGTGCTGCTTGTTCCGGCACGCTCGGAGGTCTTGCCGTCGGAGGTCGACACGACGACAAGGGTCACCTCATCTGTTCAACTGAACATTCCGCTACTCAGTTCAGCCATGGACACGGTCACCGAATCGGACATGGCCATCGCCATGGCACAGGCCGGAGGGCTTGGAGTCGTTCACCGCAACCTCGACATCGAGGCACAGGCCCGAGAAGTTCGCAGGGTGAAACGGTTCGTGAGCGGCGTCGTTTACAACCCGATCTGCCTTTCTCCGGACCAGACTCTCGCGGATGCCAAGCAACTGCAGAGCCGTTACAGGGTGACCGGGTTCCCGGTCGTTGACGATCAGCGTCGGATCGTCGGCATCGTCACGAACAGGGACATGCGATTCGCCACAAGCGATGCGACGCCCGTGTCGACAATGATGACGTCCAGCGATCTGGCAATCATGAGGGAGCCAGCCGATCTCGACGAAGCGAGATCGCTCATGCACGCCCGCCGAATCGAAAAACTGCTTGTCGTCGACGCTCGAGGATGCCTGTCCGGCCTGTTGACCATCAAGGACATCGAGCAGGCCGTTCTCAATCCCCAGGCATGCAAGGACGAACTCGGACGACTCCGGGTCGCTGCGGCGACAACCGTGGGCGATGACGGGTTCGAAAGAACCGAGGCGCTGGTCGATGCGCAGGCGGACGTGGTCGTGGTCGATACCGCGCATGGGCATTCGGCGAGCGTTGCCAAAGCCGTCGAGCGAATCAAGAGACTGTCGAACTCCGTCCAGGTGGTTGCCGGAAACGTGGCGACCGCATCGGCAACCCGTGCGCTCATCGATGCGGGCGCCGATTCGGTCAAGGTCGGGGTCGGTCCCGGTTCAATCTGCACGACGCGAATCGTTGCCGGTGTCGGCGTGCCGCAACTCACGGCGCTTCTCGAATGTTCGAAGGAAGCCGGGGAGGCAGGGATTCCGGTGATTGCCGATGGCGGAATCAAGTTCTCCGGCGACTTCGCAAAGGCAATCGCCGCTGGAGCTCACTGCGCGATGGCCGGATCGATGCTGGCAGGCACCGACGAAGCGCCCGGCGAGGTGTTTCTCTACCAGGGCCGGAGCTTCAAGTCGTTTCGCGGGATGGGTTCGATCGGTGCGATGGCACGGGGCTCTGCCGATCGGTATTTCCAGGAACAGGCCAGCCACGAGAAACTGGTTCCTGAAGGAATCGAGGGGCAGGTTCCTTACAAGGGAGCGGCACAGGCGGTGATTCACCAGCTTATTGGCGGATTGCGGGCTGCCATGGGGTACACCGGCTGCCGCACCATCGAGGCCATGCGGCAAGAGTGTCGCTTCGTTCGGATTTCCGGCGCAGGACTTCGGGAAAGTCATGTCCACGACGTGCAGATCACGCGAGAATCCCCGAACTACCGAATGACCTGAACCGAAGGCCGCAACTGAGCCATCGGGCTGGATTCAGGCAGGAATCACCGGGTTCGCTTTCGAGCCGCTGGCGACGAATTGTCGTCTTCGCAAAAATAATGCTTGCAAAGTTCCGGTTTTGTTCTTAAATCGCGAATCAGAACAAAAGACGAACCTGATCTCGGTTCAGATTGTCGCCCTTCCGGCGATATGAAATAAGGAGAATCCCGTGACAGCAGATCTGCACAACTTGAACGAAAGACGTCAGATGGACAAAAAGAAGGCCCTCGAGTCGGCGCTCAGCCAAATTGAACGCAATTTCGGAAAGGGCTCGATCATGACCCTCGGCCAGGACCGAGCGGTCATGGAACTCGACTCGACATCGACAGGTTCGATCGGGCTGGACATTGCCCTCGGGATCGGCGGGCTGCCGAAAGGCCGGGTCGTCGAGGTTTACGGACCGGAAAGCTCCGGAAAGACGACCCTGACGCTCCACGTGATCGCCGAAGAGCAGAAAAAGGGCGGAGTGTGCGCGTTTGTCGATGCGGAACACGCGCTTGATCCGACCTATGCGCGAAAACTCGGCGTCGATCTCGACGAATTGCTGATTTCGCAGCCCGACGCCGGTGAACAGGCGCTCGAAATCACCGACACCCTCGTGCGTTCGGGGGCTGTGTCTCTCGTCGTGGTCGATTCGGTTGCCGCCTTGACCCCGCGCGCCGAACTCGAAGGTGACATGGGTGACACCCAGGTCGGTGCACAGGCACGGCTGATGTCGCAGGCCATGCGAAAACTGACATCGTCGATCTCCAGGTCCAATTGCATGGTCATCTTCATCAACCAGATCCGAATGAAGATCGGCGTGATGTTCGGCTCTCCTGAAACGACATCGGGCGGAAACGCGCTGAAGTTCTACGCATCCGTCCGCCTCGACATCAGGCGAATCGGCGCGATCAAGAATCGCGACGAAGTGGTCGGGAACACGACACGCGTCAAGGTGGTCAAGAACAAGGTCGCACCGCCGTTCAAGCAGGTCGAGTTCGACATCATGTACGGCGAAGGCATTTCAAGGACCGGCGAACTGATCGATCTCGGCGTCAAGACCGGCGTGGTCGAGAAGTCCGGTTCCTGGTACTCGTTCAACGACGAACGGATCGGGCAAGGCCGCGAGAACGCCAAGACATTCCTTCAGGAACATTCCGAGACTGCCGACCAGATCGAATCGGGCATTCGGAAAGCGTTCGGGTTGGGCGCTGAAGCCGAAGCGACTGCCGAAGACACCGAGCCACAGGCCGTGACTGCCTGATATCCGCTCCCTGCGGGGGAGATTCCCCCGGAGGGGTCCGGCACCCTCTGTCAATCGATGAGCCCCGGCACCTCAGTGCCGGGGTTTTGCGTTGGCGATACGGACGCAAGCAAAGGCGGGTTGTGGACAGAAATCGGCTGGTTTTGTAATGACCGCCAACCGCAACTGCGACAAGTCACGTGAACATGGTCAGCCTGAATGAAATCCGATCGACCTTCCTCGCCTATTTCGAGGCAAGAGGTCACGCCGTCGTGCGCAGTTCGCCGCTTGTGCCCGAGAACGATCCGACATTGATGTTCACGAACTCCGGGATGGTCCAGTTCAAGAACGTCCTGACCGGCCTCGAGAAACGAGACTACGTTCGAGCGGTGACGTCCCAGAAATGCGTGCGTGCCGGCGGAAAGCACAACGACCTGGACAATGTCGGCTACACGGCGCGACATCACACCTTTTTCGAAATGCTCGGAAACTTCTCATTCGGGGACTACTTCAAGGACGATGCGATCGCGTTCAGCTGGGACCTGATCACGCGGGAGTTCGGAATTCCGGCGGACCGACTTTGGGTCACCGTCTATCATTCCGACGACGAGGCCGCCGCGATCTGGAAGAAGTGTTCGGGCATGCCCGACGAACGCATCATCCGAATCGCGACCAATGACAACTTCTGGTCGATGGGCCCGGTCGGGCCTTGCGGTCCGTGCTCGGAGATCTTCTACGATCACGGCGATCACATCCCCGGAGGACTTCCGGGCACGCCAGAGGAGGATGGTGATCGCTACGTCGAGATCTGGAATCTCGTTTTCATGCAGTTCGAGCAGTTCGCGGACGGCAGCCGCAGCGAGTTGCCGTCGAAGTCGATCGACACCGGCATGGGTCTCGAACGAGTCGGGGCGTTGCTTCAGGGTCATCACGACAATTACGAGTCGGACTTGATGCGATCCCTGATCAAGGCATCGGCCCAGCAGTCAGGAACCGATCCCGACGGCCCGTGCAACATTCATCACCGCGTCATCGCGGACCACTTGCGTTCGACGTCCTTCCTGATCGCCGACGGCGTCCTGCCCTCGAACGACGGCCGTGGCTACGTGCTGCGACGCATCATGCGCAGGGCCATGCGGCATGCCTATCTCCTCGGGTGCAAGGAGCCGCTGATGCATCGGCTCGTTCCCGAACTGCAGGTCCAGATGGGCGAGGCGTTTCCCGAACTCGGAAAGGCGCGATCGCTGATCGAGACCACGTTGGAGCACGAGGAAGAGCGATTCAGGCGCACGCTCAGCCGCGGGCTCAGCCTGCTCGAGAACGAAGTCGACGGTCTTGCCCCGGGCGACAACCTGCCAGGGGAAACGGCGTTCAAGCTGTACGACACCTACGGATTCCCGCTCGATCTGACCCAGGACATTCTGAGGGAACGCGATCTCGGGGTCGATGTCGACGAATTCGATCGCAACATGGACGAGCAGCGTGCACGGGCCCGGGCCGCGTGGGACGGAATCGGCGACCCCGCGCAGGATGAGTTGTGGTTCACACTGCGCGAGGAGTGCGGGCCGACGGAATTCCTGGGCCATGACCGGGAATCGACGGAAGCCTCGCTCATGGCGGTGGTCGGGACCGAGGGCCAGGTCGATGAGGCGAAATCTGGCGACGCGGTCGAGCTGGTCTTCAATCAGACCCCGTTCTACGGCGAGGCCGGCGGTCAGGTCGGAGATGCGGGCAAGGCCGTGTTCGATGGGGCAGTCGTCGACATCCTCGATGTCAAGCGACGGGCCGGGTTGTTCGTGCATTCGGGTCGGGTTGTCGAGGGCGACATTGGCCCCAACGCGTCAGCGCGACTGGCAGTCGATCACGACAGACGAGAGAAGATCCGAGCAAACCACTCGGCAACCCATCTGCTCCATGAAGTTCTGCGATGCGTCCTTGGCGACCACGTGGCGCAACGCGGTTCCCGCAACTCGCCCGAGGGGTTGAGGTTCGACTTTTCCCACGCCCAGGCAGTGACGACGGAACAGCTCGACGAGGTCGAGACCCGCGTCAACGCCTTGGTTCGGCAAAACACCGAAGTCGAGACTCGGATCATGACGCCAGAGCAGGCGCAGGAGGCAGGTGCCATCGCCCTGTTCGGCGAGAAATACGGCGACGAGGTGCGTGTGGTGTCGATGGGACGCACCGAGCCCGGGAACGGAAAAGGCCCAGGCAAGGAAATCGCCTCGATGGAACTGTGCGGCGGTACGCACGTCCGACGTACCGGCGACATCGGTGCATTCGTCATCGTGAACGAAACTGCGTCATCCGCCGGCGTTCGTCGGATCGAGGCCTTGACCGGAGCTGCGGCGCTAGGCCGACTGAACGATGTCCGGCACAAGCTGGAACAGTCGGCACGGACACTGGGGACTCACCCAGACGATGTCGTGGACAGAATTCAGGCGCTCACGGACGAGGTCAAGGCAGCGAGATCGGAGGTCGCCCGTTTGAGACGGGAGGTCGCTCTCGGTGGAGGTGCAGGGCAGGCACCGGAACAGGTCAGGCAAGTGGGCGGCGTTCCGTTCGTCTCCGCGGTCGTGAAAGACCTCTCCGGCAAGGAGCTTCGCGCGCTGGTCGATGAGCACAAGGCGCGGATCGGCTCGGGCGCGGTTCTTCTGATCTCCGATGTGGGGGGCAAGGCGGCAATCGTTGCCGGCGTGACGAGCGATCTGGCGGACCGGATTTCGGCGGTCGATCTGGCGCGTGCCGCCGTGTCGGAATTGGGCGGCAGTGGCGGCGGCGGTCGGGCCGAGATGGCGCAGGCCGGTGCGAAAGACGCCTCACGGGCGAACGAAGCGATTTCGGCGGCAGAAAAGATCTTGGAGGGATAGAAAATGGCAGCCTATGCAATAGTCAGAGTCGACGTGCATGACATGGCTGAGTACGCGAAATACGCGTCCTTGGCCGGTCCGGCAGTCGAGAAATTCGGCGGTGAGTTCCTGGCTCGCGGCGGTGAATGCGAGCATCTCGAGGGGGCTGGTCGCGGGCGAAACGTCATCATCAAGTTTGCGGATTTTGCTGCCGCCAAGAGATTCTACGACTCGCCGGATTACCAGGAAGCGCTCAACTACGCGCTTTCCTCGGCGACGCGGGACTACACGATCGTCGAAGGCGTGTGACCGCTCGTCGGAAACGACGAGACGACTTCACGCACGACAGCAGCCCGTGCGCTTGGCTTTCGCGCAGTCGCGCGTAACCGCAACAAGGGCAGGTGAGCCGACATAACCGGTGTATGTGCCCGGCCGGTCAAGTCCGGGCACGATCTCGTCACTGTCGCGAGCGATTGGTCTCCAATTCCTGACCGAGTGCCGCTGGTCCCTCAGGCGAGGGCGCGGTCGAGATTTTCGTCGATCTTTTCGAGGAAAGCTTCCGTTGTCAGCCACGACGTGTCGGGACCGACGAGTAGCGCGAGATCCTTGGTCATCGACCCGCTCTCGACGGTTTCGACCACGACCCGTTCAAGGGTGTCGGCGAACCTTTCGAGTTCAGCGTTCTCGTCCAGCCGTGCCCGATGACGCAAGCCGCCCGACCAGGCGTAGATCGAAGCGATCGAGTTGGTCGAAGTCGGTTCGCCCTTCTGGTGCTGGCGGAAGTGCCGCGTCACGGTTCCGTGCGCCGCTTCCGATTCGACGGTTCTGCCGTCCGGCGACATCAAGAGGGACGTCATCAGGCCCAGCGACCCGAAGCCCTGCGCGACCGTGTCCGACTGGACATCGCCATCGTAGTTCTTGCAGGCCCAGACGTAGCCTCCGGACCACTTGAGTGAAGCCGCGACCATGTCGTCGATCAACCGATGCTCGTAGAAAATCCCGGCGTCGGCGAACTTTTCGGCAAACTCGTTGTCGTAGATCTCCTGGAACAGGTCCTTGAAACGCCCGTCATACACTTTCATGATCGTGTTCTTGGTCGAGAGATACACCGGCCATCCCAATGAGAGACCATAATTGAACGACGCTCGGGCAAAGTCGCGTATCGACTGGTCGAGATTGTACATTGCCATGGCGACGCCGGATCCTGGCGCCTGGAAGACCTCGCGGGTATCGACGGTCCCGTCCTCGCCTTCAAAGGTGATGGTCAGCTTGCCGGGGCCGTTGAAATGCAGGTCGGTCGCCCGATACTGGTCACCAAAGGCGTGTCTGCCGACCACGATCGGCTGGGTCCAGCCCGGAACCAGTCGGGGGACGTTCGAGATGATGATCGGTCGCCGAAAGATGACGCCGCCAAGAATGTTGCGGATCGTTCCGTTGGGAGATCTCCACATCGACTTGAGGCCGAATTCCTCAACCCGCGCCTCGTCGGGCGTGATCGTCGCGCATTTGACGCCGACCCCGTGCTCCCTGATGGCATGAGCCGCATCGATCGTGATCTGGTCGTCGGTTCGGTCGCGTTCCTCGATGCCGAGGTCGAAGTATCTGAGTTCGATGTCCAGGTACGGCAGAATGAGCTTGTCCTTGATGATCTGCCAGATCACCCGGGTCATTTCGTCGCCGTCAAGTTCGACGACAGGATTCGCCACCTTGATCTTCGTCATTTGGGTATCTCCCTCGCTGATTGGTGCCCGTCAAATAAGGAACATTCTTGCGGGGGGAAAGTCCGTATTCTTCGAATTGGCGACCTTGATGGGGCGGCGGACGCCCGAGGTGGTGGCTGTGGCCAATTCGTGGCAGACAAGAAGCCATGGGCGACTCATTTGAAGATCATGACTTCCACGACATCCGCGAGGCTGTCCGGAAGCTGTGCGCAGACTTTCCCGGACCCTACTGGCGAGGCCTCGACAGGGATGGTGCCTATCCGGAAGCCTTTGTCTCGGCGCTGACACAGTCGGGGTTTCTCGCCGCATTGATCCCCGAGACCCACGGAGGGTCGGGACTGCCATTGGCGGCTGCGGCGGCCATCCTGGAAGAGATCCACCGCTCCGGCGGGAACGCGGCGGCATGCCACGCCCAGATGTACATAATGGGCGTCATTCTTCGCCACGGCAATGAAGCCCAGAAAAGCGAATACCTGCCAGCCATCGCCAAGGGAGAGGTGCGCCTGCAGGCATTTGGCGTCAGCGAACCCGAATGCGGTTCGGACACGACATCGATCCGCACTTTCGCGCGTCGCGACGGCGATCACTATGTCATCAACGGGCAGAAGATCTGGACTTCGCGGGCCGGTCACTCCGACCTGATGTTGCTGCTTGCTCGAACGACTCCGCTGGATGAAGTGCGCAAATCCGGCAGGACCTCGAGCGGCCTGTCGGTGTTCCTCGTCGACATGAATGAAGCTCTTGCCTCGGGGATGGAGATCCGCCCGCTCGAGACGATGATCAATCATGCGACGACGGAGGTGTTTTTTGACGACGTGATCGTGCCCGCGCGAAATCGGATCGGCGATGAAGGCGAAGGGTTCCGTTACATCTTGTCGGGGCTGAACGCCGAGAGAATCCTGATCGGCGCGGAGTGCATTGGCGATGCAAAGTGGTTCATCGAGAAGATGTGCAGATACGCATCGGAACGCACCGTCTTTGGGCGACCGATCGGTCAGAACCAGGGAATTCAGCTCCCCATCGCGCGGGCCTATGCCGACATGCGGGCGGCAGAACTGATGGTGAGCGAAGCGGCGCGGCGATACGACGCCGGAAGAGTCTCGGCGGAACACGCGAACATGGCGAAGCTCCTGGCCGCAGATGCGTCATGGAAGGCCGCGGAAGCCTGCTTGCAGACCCATGGCGGCTATGGTTTTGCCCGGGAATTCGATGTCGAGCGGAAGTTCCGCGAGACCCGTCTGTACCAGGTGGCTCCGGTGTCGACGAATCTGATCCTGACGTATCTTGCCGAGCATTCGCTGGGCTTGCCGCGATCCTATTGAGAGGAGTCGGGCTGCCGTTTGTTCACCCCGCAAATGCGCCGAAACAACAAATCGGCAGCGACTCCGGGTGGCCGAAGATGGCAGTTTCGGTCCGCTTCCCGCCGGACTGGTGGCACGGGTTGCGAATCCGGTTGCCGTTCTCGATCGGCCCGGGTTGATTGCCATGGGTGCGTGTTTTGTGCTTGTGTCGGAATCATCGTCAAAGTGGGGACAGTTCAATGGGAAAAGCCAAGATTGAGAGCCTCGCGGACATGGTCGCCATCGAGGCGACCACCGCTTTTGAGGAGTGCTGGAACGAGGACACGGTTTACCAGCGCCTCTGCACGACCCGGGATCTGCACCCCGACCGCCCGGCCGTCAGTTTTCAGCTCAAGTCCGATGCAACTTGCAAGGCGACAACTCTGACATGGTCGGAACTGACGACACAGGCCACGCAGGCAGCCAACCTCTTTCGTTCGCTTGGCATCGGCAAGACCGACGTTGTTGCCTACATGCTGCCGACAACGCCGGAGACGCTGGTCTGCCTCCTTGGCGGGATGACGGCCGGCATCGTTCACCCGATCAATCCGCTCCTCGAAGTGTCCCAGATCGCGGCGCTTCTCAGGGAGTCCGAAGCAAAGGTTCTCGTGACGCTCAAGTCGTTCCCGAAGGCCGATCTTGCACAGAAGGCGGCGGAAGCCGTGGCGATGGCACCCAATGTCGAGACGGTGATCGAGGTCGATCTGCTGCCCCATGTCTCGGGAATCCTCAAGCTTGTCGTTCCCTTGCTGCGTCCGAAGAACAGAGTCGCGCACAACGCGCGGGTCATCGAATTCGCCTCGGCGCTCGCAAACGCGAATGGCGGATCGCTCGATTTCGAGGAAGCGGGAGACGACGACTATTGCGCGTATTTCCACACGGGAGGGACGACCGGAGCCCCCAAGATCGTCGGCCACAGGCATTCGGGCATGCTCTACAACGGATGGCTCGCGACCAGGTTGCTGCTCGGCGAGGATGACACCGTCATCTGTCCGCTGCCGCTGTTCCATGTCTTTGCGGTGTATCCGATTTGGGGCGGTTGCATGTCGTCGGGTGCCCACATGGTGCTCGTGACTCCGCAGGGGTTTCGTGGCGACGGTGTCTTCGACAATTTCTGGAAGCTCTGCGAGCGTTGGAGGGCGACGTTCACGGTTGTCGTTCCGACCGCTGTTGCCCAGTTGCTGCAGCGTCCGGTCGATGCGGACGTCTCGAGCCTGAAGATGGCATTGTGCGGCTCCATGAGCCTTCCTGTCGAGACGTTCAAGCGATTCGAGGCGGCGACTGATCTGACCATCCTCGAAGGCTACGGGCTGACCGAGGCGACATGCCTGGTTTCGGTCAATCCTCCTGCCGGTGACCGCCGGATCGGTTCGGTCGGATTCCCGTTTCCGTTTTCCGACGTGAAGATCTTTCGCTTTGACGGGGACGGCGAAGTCACTCACGAATGCGCAGTCGATGAAGTCGGCGAGATCTGCGTTTCAAGCCCCGGCGTGAATCCTGGCGCGACCTACACCGATCCCGATCGGAACAGGGGACTGTACGCTCATGATCGGTATCTACGGACCGGTGACCTGGGGCGTCGCGATTCGGACGGGTACCTGTGGATCACGGGACGCGAAAAGGACCAGATCATTCGTGGCGGCCACAACATCGATCCAGCGATCATCGAGGAGGTTCTGGCAGCGCATCCCGATGTCGCGATTGCCGGAGCGATTGGACAACCCGACGCGCATGCGGGCGAACTTCCATGCGCCTTTGTCGAACTAATGGAAGGCGGGACGGTCTCGCCAGACGAACTCCTCGAGTTCGCGCGCGAGAACATCAGCGAAAAGGCCGCGGCGCCCGTTCACATCGAGATCGTCGATCCGATTCCGAAAACAATGGTCGGCAAGGTCTTCAAGCCGATCCTTCGCGAGACAACCATCTCTCGGGTCTACGGGGATGCCTTGGCAAACTCCGGACTCGATGCGAGGGTCGAAAAGGTCATGGATGACCGGCTTCGCGGATATGTGGTCGTCGTGACCGCATCCGAGGGCGTTTCCGATCAGGAAATCGACGATGTGATCGGCGGACTTCCGCGACCGTGGGAACGCATGGCTCGATAGACGCCCGGGCGAGCGGCTCAAGTCACTGCCGGGTGAACCGGGCCTGCATGCTGTCACGTTCCTCTTCGGTGATCTTGTCGAACAGGACGTCGGGGACAGAGATTTCGAGACCGGGCGGCACCGATTCGAGTGCCGCCTCGACGTTGTCGGGCCAGGCCGCCAGTTGCTCCCCGGCAACGACCGATCGCATGGTCTCGGCGGTATCGGGAACAAACGGTTCCGACAGCGATGCCATCAAGGGCAGCAGGTTCAGCGAAAATCGCACGATCGCTGCGGCCCGATCCGGGTCGTCCTTGAGGACCTGCCATGGAGCCGCTGTCTGGAAATAGGTGTTTCCGAGTGTCCAGATTTCGCGCAGCTCGACGGATGCCTTGCGCAGCTCGATCTGGTCCATGTGGGTTTCATATGCCCTGACACGCGCGGCCACTTCCTTGATGGTGCGGTGTTCGTCCGGACCATAGGCGCCGCCATCTGGCACCCGACCGTCGAAGCGCGACTTGCAGAATCTTGCCACCCGGTTCACGAAATTCCCGAGAACGTCCGCGAGGTCCTTGTTGACGTCGAGACGAAAGCTCTCCCAGGTGAACTCGCTGTCGGATGTTTCCGGGACGTGTTTCAGGAGCCACCAGCGCCAGTAATCCGAGGGCATGACTTCAAGCGCATCATCCATGAAGACTCCGCGACCGAGCGAGGTCGAAAACTGGCCGCTCTCGTAATTCAGGAAGTTGAATGACTTGATGTAGTCGACGAGCTTCCACGGCTCGCCTGATCCGATGATCGTGGCCGGAAACGACAGTGTATGGAAGGGGACGTTGTCCTTGCCCATGAACTGCACGTAGTGAACGTCTTCGGCCCCCTTGTCGGTGCGCCACCATCGTTGCCAGGCATCGTCGGGCAGGTCGTTTGCATCGGCCCATTCGGCGGTCGCGGCGATGTAGGCGATCGGTGCGTCGAACCACACGTAGAAGACCTTTTTTTCCATGCCGGGCCAGGGCTGATCGCCCTTCATCACGGGGATTCCCCAGTCGAGGTCACGGGTGATGCCGCGGTCCCGGAGCCCGTCACCGTCGTGCAGCCATTTCTTCGCGATCGACGTGGTCAGGATCGGCCAGTCCTTTTTGCTGTCGATCCAGCTGTCGAGTTCGTCGCGGAGCGCTGACTGACGAAGATGCAGGTGGGTCGTTTGCCGGATCTCGAGGTCGGTTGCGCCCGAGCGCGCAGAGCGCGGATTGACGAGATCGACGGGATCAAGCTGCCGCGTGCAGTTCTCGCACTGGTCGCCGCGCGCGTTTTCGTAGCCGCAGTCGGGACAGGTGCCGAGGATGTAGCGGTCGGGCAGGAACCGGCCATCGGCCGGCGAATAGACCTGGTCCTCGACAACCTCGCTGATGAAACCGTTTTCGGCGAGCTTTCCGGCAAAATGCTGCGTCAGCTTGTGGTTGCGCTGCGACGATGATCGCCCGAAGTGGTCGAACGACAGGCGAAAGCCTTTGGCCAGCTGGGCTTGCGTTTCGTGCATTTCCGCGCAGTAGTCCTCGATCGGCATTTTGGCCGTCTCTGCTGCGATCTCGGCCGGAGTGCCGTGCTCGTCGGTCGCACAGATGAACATGACTTCGTGGCCGCGCGCCCGGCAGTAGCGGGCGTAGACGTCGGACGGGAGCTGGCTGCCGACGAGATTCCCGAGGTGCTTGACCCCGTTGATGTAGGGAATCGCAGATGTGATCAGAATTCTTGCCATTGCGTCTTCAGCTGTCCCCGGTCGTCCAGATCATCGCAGCCCCTGTAACGCAGCCCTTGGCAAAACTCCACATTGTTCGAAGAGCTTGCTGGAATGCACAAGGTTGCAGTCGGTGCCGCGGAAGCTTTGCCGAGAATGCTCGAGCGGTAGGATCGTAGAGTTCTTTGGGTCTACCAGGCAAAGACTGGCGACCTACAGCCCGGCGAATTCATCGGCCCGCGAACATGCGAGCCCTGCTGTTGCCTGTTCGAATTGGTCAAACTTGATCGTGATCTGATGTGGCAAGTCGCCCTGACCTTCGTTGTGCTCCCATGCTGGCCTAAACTTGCTACACTGGAGTTGATCCAACGGCATGAAGGATTTGCATCACAGCATCATTCGAGGGTCAGGATGAGATTGTGCCTGACTCGCCGCCAAACTGGTGAGCAACTTGGGCGTGTAGTCTTCGCGACCACGCAAGATGATCACTTTTTCAAGGTCGTTTGGATTGCATCTCAAGAGTTCTGCCTTTTGGTCTGATGACCCATCAGCCAGCAAGAGGTTACCACGAACTTTCGGATCGTTGATGTCCCTCTTCGTCGGAAAAGGTACCGCGAGCCAGCGACCGTAGTCGATTGATGCACGCGATGCGTGCAGACTGCCACCCTTTATGTCCGACTGAACCATCACAACCCCTTTCGCCAAGCCCGCCTGGATGCGATCGCGTTTAACAAAGTTTGTCGGGAGAGGGGGGTGTCCGAAGTGGTATTCCGTAACCAGCGCTCCACCGGAGTCGACAATGCGTTGAGCAAGCTTCTTATTGCTTGACGGAGCGACTGTGTGGAGGCCGTGTGCCAACACGGCCACAGTATGCCCGCCTGCTGCAAGTGCCGCCTCATGGGCAATAGTATCGCAGCCAATCGCAAGTCCGCTGATCACGCTCCAACTTTGGCCCGCAAAAAAACCAGTCAGGCGTTGCACGATAACTTTTCCGTGTTCAGTTGGCTCACGAGTTCCGATGATTGCGATCGACTTGTCAGGCGCGTCCGTCAGGTGACCCTTGATGAAGAGAATTTGCGGATCGTCGTGGGTCGCGGACAGCAACTTAGGATATTCATCGTCGGCAGCGGATATGATGCGTGCGCCGTCTGCCAACGCGAGGTCGATTTGCCGACTCGCCTCACTCTCTACCTTTGCAAGATCACCGAGGGTTGTTCGCCCTGCAACCCTTTGAGGCAGCAGGGAGAGCAACTCTTCCCCGGATCTTCGTTCGAAGTCTGGCACTGCCGCGACCTTGCTCAGGGTTTTGGGTCCGACACCCTTGAGCATGGACAGGGCAAGGAGGCACCGGGTCGAGGATGTTACGTCAACCATACAACACATTGCCTATGTTGGACGAAATCGCGAGCCGGGTCACCGCTCCCGATCCAGCGTCTTGGAGGCATTTGCCAGCGCAAATCAGGCTGGAGCCAGTCGTGCAAACATCATCCACAACGAGTACGGGTTTTCCACCCCCAACTGATCTTGGTTTACTGACGTACAGATGATTGTGGACATTCACAAATCGCTCTTTGGCACGCAAATTGAGCCTATGTTGCGACTGAACGCCCTCACGGTAAGCCAGCAGATCTGGCTCAAACGTCACGTTTATCGAATCGGGGAACGGATTCGCCGCGACATGAGCACGAAGCTGGTCGAGGAGACGTTCCATTCGCGGGGTTCTGTGAGGCCTGTGCGGGACAACACAAACAACTAAGCCCTTCCCCTTTTCGATCCTGCGATAGTTGCTCTTGATGAACCCATGGATACTCTGAATCCATTCGTCAGGAAAAGCGGTCGAATCCTTGTTGTCCAGGACACTCTTCGTCAGGCGGTGCCATTGTCTCCGCTGAAAATTTGAATCATGCTCAGCAAAGAAGCGACCGCACACAAATACGGGATACGGCGTCCGATCATGTTGATACTCTTTGGGCATGAACTTGTTCAAACGGTCGAATCTGCGAGGCACAGTTGATCGCTCTGCGCCAGCAAACAGACGTTCCAAGTCGGGTTGGAACTGATGCAAGTTCTGCATGACAGAAAGCAAAGTACGCGGATGACTAATGATGGCATCAGGAACGTATCCGACCGCGCGCCAGTTGTCGGATGTCCGTCGAAATGGCCAAGTTCGAGTGTCCAAAACTGCGGGAATACCCGCATTATAAGCTGCTTGAATGTCACTGCTTTGATCACCGACCATCACTGCCCTATCCAAACTGTTGAGACCGACTTTGTGGGCCGCCCTGAGGATTCCTTCGCCATATGGCTTTGTACGATTCACATCCTCGTAGGCGATGAGAACGTCCCACTTGAATCCTGGGTAGGCATGCTCAAGAACCGTTTCGGCATAAGAACGCGGCGATCGAGTGAAAACGCCAAATCGAATCTCTGGAAACTCATTGCGAATCGCACTGAGAAGACTGGTTTCGTAGATAAGGCGTTTTTTTCTCTGCAACGCCGACGCAACGCGACTGCGATATTCTGGTGAATCGTGGTTTTTCCCGCGTTCTCGGACTTCCTTCAGGTCACCAGTCCTCACAAGTGTGTCGTCGAGATCAAAGAGGCAGAGTTCGAACATGGCATTCATCCGGGCACTTGATTTTCGTTCGGCCTGCAGGTGCCCGAACCGGCAATGTCATTGCCACTGTGGCCGTAGAATGCAACTAGCAATTCGCCTGCGACGATTTGTCGCATCAAATATACTTCATTTCAGCGGGCGCACGCAGAGTGCTTGACGAAAGCTAACAACCCCATGGAACGATCAATGCTCCACTTGCCCCCACACATGCGAACCGTTACCTCGACGCCTGAAACCGTCACCACGAGGGAGAGTGATGTTCACCGGTATCGTCACGGCCGTCGGCACGATACTCGCGATCGAAGAGCGAGGCGAGTTGCGAGCACGAATTTCGATGCCCTGGGACCCGGACCAGGTCGACATCGGAACGTCGATTTGTTGCAACGGAATCTGCCTGACCGTCGTCAATCGAGGGAAAGAATCGACGACACGCTGGTTCGAGGTCGACCTCTCCTCAGAGACCGTTGCCCGAACACACGTTGGACTAGAGGCCACGCGTTGGGTCACGGGGGTTCGGATCAATCTCGAACGGTCACTAAGGGTCGGGGACGAGATGGGCGGCCACGTGGTCTCCGGGCATGTCGACGGGGTCGCGGTCGTCTCGTCGGTTACCGAGAGTGGAGACAGCCATGTCGTGCGGATGACGGCACCCGCGGAGCTGATGCGGTTCATCGCGTCCAAGGGATCGGTTGCGCTCAACGGAACCTCGCTGACGGTCAATGCGGTGGATTCGTCCGGTTTCGAGGTCTGCCTGATCCCCCACACGCTGAAGGCCACGACATGGAACGATATCCGGGAAGGCGACGGGGTGAATGTTGAAATCGACCTGTTCGCAAGATACATCGCCCGGCTGACGGAATTTGCCGACCCCAGAAGTGGACAGCCCGATGAATGATGAGTTTCGCGACGCCATCTCGTCGATCGAGGACATTATCGAGGATGCCCGCAACGGGCGCATGTTCATCCTGGTCGATCACGAAGATCGGGAAAACGAAGGCGACCTGGTCATTCCGGCCCAGATGGCGACGCCCGAGGCAATCAATTTCATGGCAACCCATGGTCGCGGCCTGATCTGTCTTTCGCTGACGGGCGAAAGGCTCGATGCACTCGGTCTTCCCCTGATGTCGGCCTCGAACTCTTCGCGCCATGAAACGGCATTCACGATCTCGATCGAGGCCCGAGAGGGCGTGACGACCGGGATTTCGGCGCATGATCGCGCACGGACGATATCGGTTGCCATCGATGCCAGTTCTGGACCGCAGGACATCGCGACACCGGGGCACGTATTCCCGATTCGTGCGCGGGAAGGGGGCGTCTTGCTTCGTGCCGGCCACACTGAGGCCGCCGTCGACGTCGCCCGTCTCGCGGGCTTGAATCCGTCAGGCGTGATCTGCGAAGTCATGAACGACGACGGCACAATGGCGCGACTTCCCGACCTTGTCGCATTTGGGCAGCGGCACGGGTTGAAGATCGGAACGATCTCGGACTTGATTGCCTACAGGCGACGCCACGACAGCCTCGTGCGGGAGAAAGCGGTCCAGACCGTCACCTCCGAATTCGGAGGCGAGTGGACGCTGAAGACTTTCACCGAGACCGCGGGCGACGCCGAGCACATTGTCATGAGCAAGGGCAATGTAACCGATGGCAAACCTGCGCTTGTGCGAATGCACGTCGTCAACCCCATCGACGATTTGCTGGCCCTGAACCCGGGACGGTCGCACCAACTCGAGACGGCCATGAGAATGATCGCCGAAGAAGGTCGCGGATTGGTTGTCGTTTTGCGGGGCATGACCGACTCTCTGGATCTGTCGGGTTCCACCAGTCCGCAGACGCTTCGTCGCTATGGCGTCGGAGCGCAGATTCTCAACACGCTGGGAATATCGGACCTCATACTGCTGACCAATTCGTCGATCACCCGGGTTGTCGGCCTCGAAGGCTACGGGATCCGAATTGTCGGAACCCGCCCAATTCCAATGAAGTCGGACTGACGTGTCAGATTCGATTCTCAGACGCCATGAGCATGGCGATTCAGGCGATGCGAGACGACCATGCATCCTGATCGTGGTCGCTCCGTATTATCAGCACATCACGGACAAGCTTCTGCGGGGCGCGCGAACGGTCATCGAGGAACACGGATGGTCGTGGGCGGAAGTCGAGGTTCCAGGAGCGCTTGAGATTCCAGCCGCGATCGCTCTTGCCGAAAGCCACGGGGAATTCGATGGTTACGTCGCGCTTGGATGCGTGATTCGCGGCGAAACCACTCATTACGAGACTGTCTGCAACGACAGCTCCCGCGGAATCATGCAGCTAAACCTCGCGGGAGCCTGCATCGGGAACGGAATTCTGACCGTGGAGAACGAAACGCAGGCTCTGGCACGCGCTGACCCGGGTCGTGGGAACAAGGGCGCCGATGCGGCCAGCGCGGCGATTTCGCTTGTGACCCTTTGCCTCGAATTGACCAGGTCCGGTCAATCTGCGGCTCACGGTTCGCAAACTGCCAACTGACGGACGCGAAGCTTGACCGCCTCTGTCAAATCGAATGACCGCGAGGCGGAGCGAGCTCACCGACCAAAGGCCGCCGGTCGGGCCGTTGCCCGGCTTGCGGCCGTTCAGGCCCTGTTCCAGATGGAGGCGAACGGGTGCTCGCTGGAAGAGGTTCGTGCCGATTTCGCAGATCCGTCATTCCTTGATGCCAACGCGGTGGAAGGGCACCAGTTCGCGGCCCTTGATCGCAAGCACTTTGACTTGATCCTGTCCCGGGCCGTCGACGAACAGGCCACGATCGACCAGGTCACCGACGCCGCGCTTGTCGAGCGATGGCCGATCGATCGCATCGATCCGACACTGAGAGCGGTTTTTAGAGCGGCTGGTGCAGAGCTTCGACTGGGCAAGGTCCCCGTCCGAGTGGTGATCAACGAGTTCATCGACATCACGCGAGCGTTTTTTCCGGAGACGCCGGAGCCGAAATTCGTCAACGCGGTTCTTGATCAGATGTCGAAGTCATTTGCTCAGTCGTGACTGAGGAGCGTCAGCCACATCAGGCATTTTTCCGTTCGGGCCTCGCATGACCCGGAGTCAGGCCGGAGCACCCTGTTGCTCGATGACCCAGTGACTCAACATGTCGTTGCCGATCGTATTGACATCGACTCGGCGGAAGCGTGACGTGTCGCCAAGGCTCGACCAGTTCGTCGCTCCAATGACGGCCTTGCCCTCGCTGCCGATGATTGAACCGGCCGAATAGAGCAACAACTCGTCAACCAACCGCGTGCGCATGAGGCTTGCGGCGATTTCGGCGCCGCCCTCGCAGAGAATTCGGGTCAGCCCCTCATCGGCGAGCGATGTCATGGCGTTCTTGAGGTCGATGTTGCCCGAAGGCGACGCAGTGACACAGATTGTCTTGGCACCGGCCTCTCGCCAGTTCGCGACCGCTTCGTCAGTTGCGTGTTCGGTATGGCAGATCCAGACCGGGACATTTCGAGCGGTCGTACCGAGTCGCGATTCGACCGGGGCGCGAGCGCGACTGTCGAACACGACGCGGACGGGAGACCGATTCTCAATTCCGGGGATTCGAACCGTCAATGACGGATCGTCGGTCACTGCAGTTCCTCGACCAACCAGTATCGCGTCATGCTGGGCCCGAATCAGATGCGCGTGTCTTCGCGATGCCGGCGATGTGATCCACTGGCTCTCTCCGGTCATGGTCGCGATCCGTCCATCCAGTGAGGCGGCAGACTTCAGGGTGACAAGCGGGCGGTTTCGGGTGATGCGGGAGATGAATCCTGCGTGCGAATGTTCAGCTTCGCGCTGAAGGACACCGCTACGGACGTCAATTCCTGCTGCCTCGAGCAATTGATGTCCGTTGCCTGAGACACGCGGGTCGGGATCCGTCATGGCTGTGACGACTCGACCGACACCGGCTTCAATCAGTGCATTGGTACAGGGGGGCGTTCGCCCGAAGTGCGAACAGGGTTCAAGAGAGACGTATGCGGTTGCGCCGGAACATTGCTTGCCAGCCTGGCGAATGGCAACGGCCTCTGCATGGGGAGTGCCGCCACGTCCCGTCCATCCGCGAGCGATCAACTCGCCGCCCTTGACGACAACGCATCCAACGGCCGGAGATGGCCAAACTTGTCCGAGGTTGCGTTTTCCGATTTCGATGGCTGACCGCATCCAGCGTTCGTCTTCAGACGTGGCGGACATGGTCGGGAAGGGTCAATCCTGCGAGGGGCGCAATGCCGTGACAAAATCCTCGAAGTCGTCGGCGCCCTGGAAATCCATGTAAACGCTTGCGAACCTGACGTACGCGACCGTATCGATCCTCGCCAACGCGTCCATCGCGACCTTGCCGATCATTTCGGACTTGATGTTGTTGTCGCCGCCGCTTTCGAGGCGTCGAAGGATTCCGTTGACCATCTGGTTAGTGCGTTCGGGCTCGATCGATCGCTTGCGCATGGCAATCTTGAGCGATCTTTCAAGCTTTTCGCGGTCGAATTCCTCGCGTTTCCCGTTTTTTTTGACCACCACGAGGTCACGCAACTGAATGCGTTCATAGGTCGTGTATCGGCCGCCGCAGGAAGAACACAACCGTCGCCGACGGATGGCGTTGTGGTTTTCGGCGGGGCGTGAATCCTTGACCTGGGTATCGGCAGAACCACAAAACGGGCATCGCATGGTTGGGACCTCGAGTTGTCATCGGTTGAGAGACGGACGCAACAGGTTCGATCGTCCGGTTCGCGGCATATAGGACATGATGGCGACGATTTGGTCAACTGCCTGTTTTCTGAAATTTTTGCCCCGCAATGTCGCAACCCCTCAAGCAACTGCGGGTTTGACCGGCTCAACGATTTTCCGATTCTCAGCTAAACGGAGTGGAACCATGTCCACCGTTTTCACTGTCAACCTGACGAAGACCGTGACACATTGAGTTTCGGATGTTTCGTCGATCACGGGCCTCACGCGTTGGGGAGTTCGTGACGATTGCAAAAGAAGGGCGTGCGAACTTGCCGGAACAATCAAAACAGCACCACGTCGACCGTTTTTCTCAGATCGTTCGGGAGGCGGAATTGGTTGAGTTGTTGGACGTCGCTGGGTTCACGGGCCGAGCAACACCCGATGCAGTTCGCCTCATCCATGGCCGTTCGAAGGGTAGGACATGACCGACTCACGGCCAAGCTTCATCCTTTTCATCACCGATCAGCATCGGGCTGACTTTCTCGGCTGCACCGGGCATCCGGTTCTGAAGACACCGAACATTGATGCCATGGCCGCCGATGGGACGCTCTGGAACCGATTCTACGTTTCAAGTCCGGTCTGCATGCCAAACCGTGCAAGCCTGATGACCGCGAGGATGCCATCGAGTCACGGTGTACGGTCCAATGGCATTCCTCTTGACCAGCGCAATGTCACATTTGTCGACCTTCTTCGCGATGCCGGATACCGAACGGCATTGATCGGCAAGAGTCACCTGCAAAACTTTTCGGGCTATCCGCCGATGTTGGCGCGTCCGGCGCCGCGCACGGGATACCATTGTGCAGAGCGGCCGCTCGCTGAAGCGGTCGTGCATGATCTGGACGGTGAACCCTATCGGCAAGAGGCCCCGGGCCGGGCCCACGGAGTCGACACGCCTTTCTACGGATTTGATCACGTGGAACTGGTCGCCGGTCACGGCGATCGGACTCGCGGCGACCATCGACGCTGGCTTTTGAGGCAGGAGCCGTCAGCGGACTCGTTCATCGGCGCAGACAACCAGCTTCCCCACGACTATGTCTGCCCGCAAGCAGTCCGCACGGCCTTGCCCGAATCGCTGTATTCGACAAGCTACATCGCCGAACGCGCCAAGGCATGGCTCAAGCGACACGCCCAGGACGGACGCCCTTACTTCCTGATGGTCTCATTCCCCGATCCACACCATCCGTTCAACCCGCCAGGCCGGTTTTGGGACATGTATGATCCTGATGACATGCCGACCCCTGAGGCATTTCGCAAAAATGACTGGGTCCCGCCGCCACATGTTGCCGGGATCTTTGCAGAACGCGAGGCCGGAAAGGCGAAGCTCAGCCGTGAAGGAACGATCAGCGTTACCGAACGCGAGGCGAGAGAAGCGCGGGCATTGACCTGCGGCATGATCGCGATGATCGACGAGGTCATCGGGCGGTTGCGTTCGGTTCCCGGGGCGGATGACGCGGTACAGATTTTCACGACGGACCACGGTGACCACCTCGGCGATCACAGGCTCATGCTGAAGGGTGCCGAGCAGTACGAGCAATTGACGCATGTTCCGTTCATTTGGCGTGATCCAGAGGTGTCGTCTGGCGGCACGCGAACCGATGACTTCGGTCAGACACACGACATAGGCGTGACGATCCTGGATCGGGCCCGGATCGAGCCCGCATTGGGGATGCAAGGTCGTTCCCTGCTGGCCGGAGGTCGCGATCTGGCCTTCATCCAGTACGACCACCAAAAGGACAATCCCGGCATCGGGATTGGACCGAGGGTCCACACCATTCGTCGCGGAGATTGGCGCCTGTCCGTCATCGACGGCGTCGATTGGGGTGAGTTGTACGACCTCGCTTCGGACCCGGGCGAATTCCAAAATCTCTGGGACGATCCGTCACATTCGACCATCCGGGCGGAACTGATGGAGGCGCTCGTTCGTGCCGAGATCAGTTCGGTCGACCGTGTTCCATTCCCGACGGGAAGAGCTTGAACGATCGAGCGCGACGATGGAGTGTGTCTCGTTTCGTCACCCGTCCGATCGGCTTTCGGTTCCATTTGACCGATAGGCAATGCGCGACTCCTGTATCAACAGAGCCTCCGCGAACAGCTCGTCCGTGCTCGTCTCGAAAAGTGGCATTGCCACCCCGGTCACGTCGAGCAAGCGGTTGAGGACCTCTTCGTGTGACTCGATCGATCCGTCTGCGAGGATGTGTTCAACTTGTTGCCCTGCCTCAAAAAGGGCCTGTGACACCAGAATTGTCCGATGACATTCCAGCGGTTCCTTTTCGGAGCACATCAGCGCGATTCGATGATCGAGAGCGCCCTCAAGCAATCGGCCAATCGCTTTCTTGAATTCATCATCGGCTGACAAACGGGCATACTTCACTCTCCCGTCGACGTAGAATGACGGGTCTTCCGGTCTCGCTCCGAGTTCCTTGCCGAAGAAAGCGTACCTGACGCCAACTTTCCTCAATTCACCGGAGATTCTGCTCTTGTTGAATTGCGGGTTGAATCGACTGAAAGGTGAAGAGCGCACATCGATGACCACATCGATCCTGTGCCGTTTCAGCAATGCGATGAACGCATCGGCATGTCGACGGTGATTCAAAAGCGCGGGATTCCGGCGGTTGGCCGCGCTTTCTGTTGCCGGTTTTGCCTTTCTGGCTGTTGTTCTCGTGTTCCGCTCGTGGCGCCGGCCGGTCGATTGGGCTGGATTCGCCGTGCCCGCGATGCGCATTCTTTTCCCATTGTGTGTTCTCATCGGGTTCCCGCTCCTGACATTCATGAACGATGGGCATCGCGCTCGGCAATCCGGACGCCTGTTCCACGACATGGACTTCGACGGGATCGATCGACAGGGACAGCAGGATGCAGCGGCCCGTCAGCACGGAAGTTCCGGAACTGCGGCTTCGCTGTTTCGATGTCGCGGCCTTGCGGCGAGCGGCTTGGGGCTGTTTCGAACCGAACGTGACGGCGTCAGCCCGTCAAGGGCGGGGCATCAGAGCCGATATCGCTCCGCCATCGACTGCGATGCGCCGTCCTGCCCGGCTTGACCGGCGTTGACGATGTCGTTCCAGTCGACGTTTTGGGGCGGCCTGTGTCTCTTGAAGGTGACGCTTGTCGGCAGGGTCACTTTCTGTCGCAAGGTTTCGGCCTGCTGTTCTCCGGCCTCGTCGTTGTCCTGCGCCAGGATGACGGTTTCGAGCCGGGCGAGACGATGAGCGGCGAGACCGATCTGCGCACACTGCCTGTTGGAGGGGGCGCCTGCGGTGGAGAGGAAGGCGTGAGCGGTCGGACACCGGCTGATCTGGGCGAGGCTGAGCGCGTTGACGGCGCCTTCGGTGACGACGATGGCTTGGAGCCTTTCGGTGCCGGCATGGAGCGCGAACAGGCTGCGCGTTCCGCCGGTCGCGAAGCGTCGTCGCCCGTCTGGCGGTCCGATCTCGAAGCCGGTGAGTTCGCGGCATTGATCGCGATGGGCGAACAGGACCCTGCCATTGCGGTCGCATCGGATCAGCGGTCGATAGGTGTCGAGGGTTTCGCGGCGAATGCCGCGCTTGACGAGCCATTCCGGCGCCGGGTGCGGAATGGCATCGCGCCATCGGGAGGCGAAGTCCGTGGCGACATCCGGTCCGGGCGGTCCGAACCTGTCGCAGATGTCGGCGAAGGAGAGGCCGCGCCGGAGCATGAAGTCGATCGCGGTTCCGTTGTCGTCGTTGTCGCGGGTGTTGAAGTAGACCCAGTGGCCGTTGTCCTCGCGCCTCGTGACGAGCTTCGGCAGGCCGGGTCCGCTCAGCACGGGGCTCGCGCGGGTCGAAGCTGCGGCATCGCGGGCATATCCCCAGTCCGCGGCGAGGGTTTCGAACGGCATGCGCTTGATGGCGTCGAAGTCGACGCGGTACGGTCTATTCGGCTTCATGGCTGATGCGCCACGACTTGCTGTCGATGGTGATGACGACGGCGTTGTGGACCAGGCGGTCGACGGTTCCCGCGACGCTCGACGCGCTCGAGAAGACGCGATCCCACTGGGCGAAGCCGAGAGAGGTCGTCACCAGCGTCGATCTGTGCCGGTATCGTCGCGAGACGATGGCGTAGAGGATGTCGGCATGTCGGCTTTCGAGCGTGACGTAGCCGATCTCGTCGAGGACGAGCAGACGGGGTCGGGCGAGGATGCCGAGGCGTCGGCGCAGTTCGCCCCGCGAGGTGATCTGGGCGAGGCTGTCAAGCAGTTCGGTCGCCTGTTCGACGCGGACGGTGTGGCCGTGCAGGAGCGCCTGGTGCGCGACATTGGCGGCGATCATGGTCTTTCCGGTTCCCGGTCCGCCGACGAGCACGGCATTGTCCTTGCGTTCGATGAATGCGAGGCTCATCAGCTCGTCGACCCTCGAACGGCTGATCGCGCGCGGCCACGTCCAGTCGAAGTCGGCAAGGAGCTTGAAGGCGGGCAGCCGCGCCTCGGCCCTGCGCCGTTCGTAACTGCGGGTCCTGCGCACCTGCTCTTCGGTGACGATCAGCTCTTCGAGCCAGTCGGAGCTGGCGATGTCGTCCCAGCGATCGATCAGGCCGTGAAGGCCGAGCGCCTTGGCGCGGTCTTGGAATCGGGTCATTTGCGGTTTCCCCTCCTTCGTGAAGCTGCAGGCTGGTCGTAGGCGGCGAGATCGGTTCCCCGCGGGGTCGTCGTGCCGCTGCTGTCGACGATGCCGACGCTGGGCATGCCCTTGGCGTGGCGACGGTCCTCGATGACCTTGACGACCGTGTTGGGATGGAACGATCCCCGCTCCAGCGCGATGGCGATGGCGCGGTCGAGTTCGTCGGCCCCGTGGGTGTCGAGCAGGCGGGTCAGCGTCCGGGCGCAGGTGCCGACGTTGTGCCCCTCGCATCCGGCGCCGGTGAGCATCTCCTCTGCCCGGGGCACGGCACGCAGCAGAAGATCGCGGACGCTCATGGACTTGCCGTGCCGCTTGAGGGCGAGAAGCGCCTTGACGTGCGCGGGGTCGCTGACCCGCTGCTGGCGCCCCCAGACGCGGGCATGGGACGCCACCTCGCTGGCGCCGTCGAGAATGCGGACCCTGTCGCGGGTGGCGACGAGTGTCAGGCTCGCCTTGGCAAAGCCGGGCGGAACGCTGTAGTCGTTGGTGTCGAAGCGGGCGTGACAGGTCTTGTCGATCCGCACGGCACGGACATCGTCGCTCGGGAAGGGCGCGTCCGGCAAGGGAATCAGCTTCTCTCTTTCGCGCTCGAAGGCCTCGCGGACCGTCAGGGCGCTGTCGTCCGGCCAGGGACGCTCGGCAGCCCGGCCGAAGCACCACTCCCGGGCGGCGGCATTGAGTTCGGCGAGCGGGGCGGAGATGTCGCGACCGGCGAAGAAGCCGGTTCTTGCAAAGTTCACCCGTCGCTCCACGCGCCCCTTTTCCTGGGGTCTTCGCGGCCAGGCTGCGATGGGCTCGAAGGCGTAGTGACCCGCCAGTTCAACCATCCTGGCGTTGAACGAGATTGCCTTGCCGCGCCGCGAGACCACGGCGCTCTTGAGGTTGTCGTACAGGATCTTGCGCGGAACGCCGCCGAAGGCCTCGAACGCTTCGACATGGCCCTGGAGGAAGCTGGGCATCTGCGCATCGTGGAACAGGCTCAAGTGGGTCATGCGCGAGTGGCTGAGGGTCACGAGCAGCCCCATCAGCTTGCGCTCCGCCTTGCCGATCCGGACGCGCCCGAACTCGGCCCAGTCGATCTGTGCCTGCTCGCCGGCGAGAAAGACGAGCCGCATCGACGGCTCGGGCCGCTTGACCGGTCGCAGGGCGAGGTCGCGCAAGATGTGACGAAAGTGGTCTTCCCCGCCGGAATAGCCCAACGCCTCGATCTGTCTGTAAAGCATGCTGGCCGGCAGATCGGGGAACTCCTGGAGCTTCCGCTCGATGAGCGGAACAAAGGGATCGATCAGTCGCGGCCGCGATCGGGGCTCCCGATCGTCCCCCGGATCCTGCAAGGCCCGCTTCACCGTGCTGTGGTGAATGCCCAGATGTCTGGCAATGGTTCCCACGGGCAGGCCGTCGGCCCGCGACAGCCGCCTGATCGTGGCACGCGTTTCCTTGTCGATCGCCATCGGATCGCCTCCAGAATCTCCCGAATCTCCCGTTCAGCACGCCTGCGGCACCAGGAACCTGCATCTCCGACCGCACTTGAAGCAGCGCAGCAGCGATTCGTGCCGGGATCTTCTCACAGCCATGCCGGTTAGGGGGGCGTGGCGCGGAGCGGAACCATGATGCGTAACGGAATCTTCGTCAGGCGTGTCGAAACTCTCGGAAACGTCGGTGTCAGCGGAGCCGCAATCAGCGGAAACGGTGGCGTCAGGGGCGTCGTCGACCGCCTCCGAGGCGGCCCGACGAGCCTCCTCGCGTCTCCGATCAGCATCGTTCTGCCGGTACCGCCGCTGACGAGTCCGGCCCGACTTCCGACCCCGCTCGGTCTGCCTGTAACGCCCCCCCGACGCCCGGCAGTTCTCGGCGCGGGACGTCTTGCTGCAGACCTTGGAACAGTAGTGTTGCCCGCGCTCGCACGACGAGCAGACCACCACCTGCCGGCGGCATCGCTTGCACGCGAACATTCGCCCAGTCTCGCACATCCGACTCTCGCAAGAGCGGGGTGGACCTGAACGCAAAATTGCCTGATATTGCACAGAAGTCCGGTCACTCGACCGACTCGTTCAGGTGCGGTGCCGGGGCTCTTTTGTTTTCGAACCGGCACCGCATCGCTCTTTTGTTTCAACGTCGATGTAGCATCCGTTGCGCGCCACGGCCACAGGCGCCGGTCGCGGCCGGGACTTCAGGCGGTGCAGGACGTGCTCAAGCCCGTCGCGGGCCGCCGAGCGCCTTGTCCAGCCGCATCGCCGCCAAGCGACGCGACGCGGAAATCACGGTCGCGTCAGCGCGACCGCGTCAGCACAACCGACAAAACGAAAGCCGACCGAGACAATAGGGCACGACAATGGGGACGTGACAATGTATCCGAGACAATAGGGAAAGAGCACGATCAGTCAAAAGCGCGGCCAACCGCCGGAATCCCGCGCTTGTTCATAGCCATCGACATCGGCAGCGTGATTCGAGTGGCCGACAGAGAAGATCCCGCCTTCCGGCATGAGATTGTCCTTTGTGGTTTTCACCGGATGGAGGTCGCGACCAGATGATCGCTACGTCACGGTTCATCTCGACGGAAGAAGCCGTCCGTGCCATCAATGACCGATGGAAGCTTGGATTCCAATCACCTTTGCAGCGGCATTCTTCCAGAACCTCAGGTTCATGCTGCAGAAAGTGCTCAAGGACAGCACGCTGTCTGCCGGGGGTGCGACCTTTGCGCGCTTTCTCTATGGTGCCCCCTTGGCCGCAATGCTGCTTGTCGTTCTTCTTTGGTCCAAGGGCCATCATATTCCGGCGATCAGCCTTGAATTCCTCGCATTTGCCTGCGTCGGCGGTCTTGCACAGATCATCGCGACGGGCTGTGTCGTCGCGCTGTTCTCCGAACGAAACTTCGCAATCGGCATCGGGTTCAAGAAAACCGAAACCGTGCAAACGGCAATCCTGTCGCTTCTGATCCTTGGCGAACCCGTTTCGGTCTATGGGATCTTCGCGATCCTGATCGGTCTCGTCGGCGTGATGCTGATGGCAGAGGCGCCGTCAGGGCGATTGACCCTGTCATCGCTCATGAGCAGGAGATCGATCTTCAATCGCGCAACTGGGTACGGGCTGGCGGCAGGCGCTCTCTTTGGAGTCTCGGCGATCGGTTACCGAGGAGCAACGCTATCTCTTGGCGAAGGAGACGCGCTCTTCCGCGCCGCGCTGACACTCGCGCTCGTGACAGCGTTTCAGACCGTCGTCATGGCAGTTTATCTGCGTCTTCAACAACCCGGCCAGATCAAGCGGGTCATTGCCTCATGGCGGGTGTCCGGGCTGGTCGGCATCACCAGCGTTCTTGGCAGCTTGTGCTGGTTTGTCGCCTTCACGCTGCACAACGCAGCCTATGTCAAGGCACTTGGCCAGGTCGAGTTGGTGTTCACCTTCGCAGGATCCTATCTGGTCTTTGGGGAGCGAAGCACGCTTCGCGAGATCGCAGGGATTGTCCTCGTCCTTGTCAGCGTCCTGTTCATCGTCCTCCTGTAGCGGACATTTTTCGCACGGTCAGGAAGCGGACAACCGCTCATGAATGCGAATGAACATCATCTTGCCAACTCGATTGCTCTTGCATGACCGGTGTCGAATCGTTCGATTCGACCGAGGGCGATCAAAATCCTGCAGCGTCTCCAAGGTGACGGTGTTCCGTCGACGTCGTGAAGAGGATCGGCTTGATCCGTGCCGATGCCGAGCCTGGGGAGGCTATCCGGCCACGGGAGCCTGTCGTCCGTAATACAATCCGACGACATGTTCGGCTTCGGCGAAAAACAGCCAGCGCGACATGATTGCACCACCTGCGTGCATCACAAGGCAAACGGGCCGGACCCATGCTCCATCAATCGGCAAGGCAAGCAGGACCAGCGGCACGATGCCGATCGACGCGATCGCGAGGATCCTGATCTGTCGCGAACGGCGTCGCGCAACGATGAACACCATCTCGCGGGTCAGGTAGTTTCCGCCCGTGTGGGGCGGCTCGAGCAGCCGCACTGATCGAACTCCGGGACCGCCCAACTGAGTTGCCGATTCGATCGACGAACCGGACGTTGCCATTCTTTGGTCCCCAACCAGCCAAGCCGCCGCCTGCACCACGGTCAGGATGGCAAGTGCCACCAGTGCCACCTGGTTTTCGCCCACCACCAATGCGCCTCCAGCCAAGGCAAACAGCAGGAACTGGACAGGCGTGAGCGGGTGGTTCCACCGAGGGACGGTCTTTAGCTGCGTGTAGATCATGGCTGTGGTGCACACCGTCGCAAGACACATGACAGCCGCCACGATGCCGAGAATGGAGTTGCCGTCCGCGAAAATCATCAGCAGGGCCTGGATGCCGACCACGCTCATGGTGAAGGTCGCGGCCACCGCCTCGCGACTGAGCCAGGATGAACGCCACTGCGTGAACGCCTTGAGCGCGCGCCCCGGTTGGCCAAGGTGGAACAGCGAGAGCGACAATCCGCCTCCCGCGAGAGCGTAGCCTGCGGCAAACCAAAGAAATGCTTCCAGCCCGGCTACGGCCGGAAACCCGAGGCACAGGAATCCGAGAACGCCGAATCCCAGCCCGGAGACGGTCGTGAACAGTATGATCGAAGGCGCCGGATGCATCAGAATTTCCCCAGCGAACGGTCGATCCAGCCGAGCAGCCCAGACGGAGACTCCGCGACAGGTGCAAGCAACGGCGCCAGCACATCGATCGAGCCTTCGTCCGCTGAGACTGATCGAGCGCCGCCCGACTCGCCTGCTCGCGGTCCAAGATTGCGCGGCGGAAGGTACTTGTTGACGGGTTTCGTGCCCTGTTCGGGCATCAGATCGACGCCACCGCGCTCGCGAGTCATCTTGGAGACCGCACTGTCGGGGTCGGAGAAATCGCCAAAGTGCCGGGCATTGGCCGGGCATGTCCGGACGCAAGCCGGCTCGCGGTCCACTTCCGGGAGGTTCTCGTTGTAGATCCGGTCCACGCACAAGGTGCATTTCTTCATGACGCCAGCTGCAGGATCGAGTTCGCGCGCGCCGTACGGGCAAGCCCACGCGCACAGTCCGCAACCGATGCAGTCATCCTCGTTCACGAGCACGATGCCGTCTTCGCTGCGCTTGTAGCTCGCACCAGTCGGACAGACGGTGACGCAAGGCGCATCCTCGCAATGAAGGCATGACTTCGGGAAATGCACCACCGAAGGCGGTGCATCGTCGGAAACAACCTCGTAAGTGTGAATCCGATTGAGAAAAGTTCCTGAAGGCTCGGAACCGTACGGGTCGGTATCGGCCAGCGGCGCGCCGTATGCGGTTGTGTTCCAGCCCTTGCAGCTGATCACGCAGGCGTGGCAGCCGACGCAGATGTCGAGATCGATGGCGAGGCCGAGGTGCCGCTCGATTTTTGCGGGAAGATCGGTCATTGGAATTCCTTCCCGAACTGGAGCAATGCCGGCCCGGTGCCGACCGGCGAAGCCTGCGCGGGTACGTTCGGTTCGCGCGGCCCGTCGGCAGGTGCCTTGCTGATGCGAACGCGGAGGTCGAACCATGCCGCCTGTCCGGTGATCGGGTCGCTGTTGGACCAGCGGTAGCCGTCACCTTTCGGCGGGTGCAGTTCATTGATCAGGTGGTTCAGCAAAAAACCGCGCGACGCTTCGGGGGCATCGGTCTTCAATGCCCAGGCACCGCTCCGCTTTCCGATCGCGTTCCACGTCCAGACGGTATCGGGATTGAGCGCGTCCATGCGGGCGACCGGCACCCGAATGCGCCCGTGAGGAGATTCGAGATAAGCCCAGTCTCCGCTTTCGAATCCGTGCTCTTTCCATACGGATGTGGAGACATAGAGCGGATTGACACCGTGAATCTGGCGCAACCATGCGTTCTGGCTCCCCCAGCTGTGATACATCGCAGCTGGTCTCTGGGTCAGGGCATGCAAGGGGAACTCTGCGTCACCGCCATTCTCGGCTCGCGTGCCGGAACTCGCACCGGCCATCAATTCATCCGACGGATTCCACCAGATCGGCAGTGGATTCATGGTCGCGCCAATCCGCTCGCGGAGCCGCTCGGGAGGTAGCCGTTCACCGACTCCCTCCGCCGCCAGCCGGAACTTCTGCAACACTTCAAGATAAAGATTGAAGACGTAGGGTTGCGCGGCGTCCTGGATCCCGATCGCGGTCGCCCAGTCCTGGTAGCCCTTGTTCCAGGGCTTGAAATACAGGGCTTCCTCGGGGATCGGCGCATGCCAGAATCCGCCACTGGCGATGTAGGCGTCGATTTGCCCCGGATTTGGCGAACCGCGACCCTTGCCGGTCCCGTCGGGGTCGCGAAAGCCCGCGAGCGGGCCGACCCCGGGACGCCGCTCGTGATTGACGATGTAATCCGCATAGTCAGCGTATTTCGCGGCACCGTCGTCATCGACAAAACCGGGCAATCCGAGACGGGCGCCGAGGTCGATCAGCACCGACTGGAAACAGCGGACATCCCTGTCGGGCTCGACCACCGGCCACCGGACGGCGTCTGCCGCCGCATCGGCTTCCGAAATGGGTCGATCAAGCAGGGAAATGCAATCGTGACGCTCCAGGTAGGTGGTGTCGGGAAGCGCAAGATCGGCGAAAGCGACCATTTCCGATGAATAGCTGTCGGCACAGATCAGCCGGGGGATTCGGTATTCGCCGGTCTCGTCCTTGTCCGTCAGCATCGACATGACGCCCGCCGGATTCATCGACGAGTTCCACGCCATGTTGGCCATGTACAGAAACAGCGTGTCGATGGGGTAGGGGCTGCCGGCATGGGCGTTCGAAATCACCATGTGCATCATGCCGTGGGCAGACAGCGGATTCTCCCACGAAAACGCCTTGTCGATGCGCGTGGGTGATCCGTTTTCATCGATGCAAAGATCCTCGGGGCCCTTGGGAAAGCCGAGCTGCGGTCCCGGAAGTGGGCTGTCCGCGGTCGGATGCCCGTGCGGAGAGGGATGCCCGGTGAACGGTTTCGGGTAGGGGGGCTTGAAGCGGAAGCCGCCAGGAACCTCGACGGATCCGAGCAGGACCTGCAGCAGGTGCAGGGCGCGACAGGTCTGGAACCCGTTGGAATGGGCAGAGATTCCCCGCATCGCGTGAAACGAGACCGGTCGTCCGGTCATCTGTTCGTGACGAATGCCCCGCCAGTCGGTCCAGGGCTGATCGATCGTGATGGCTTGGCGAAAAGCGACATCTGCGAGCTCGGCAGCAATCTGGCGAATGCGCTCGGCGCTGATGCCGCAGGTCGATGCAACGGTCTCAGGCGCGTATTCGTCGGAAAAGTACTTCTCCACGAGCAGCTGAAGAACCGGTTGGTAGCGGATGCCGCCGACCGTCACCTCGCCGGTCATGCGTGGAGTCGCTCCATCGGCCTTCCAAGGCCTTGCCTGACCGGTCTCGCCGTCGAGAACCATCTCGACATTGTTTTCGTCGCGCAGAAACAGCCCTCGATTGGGCGAGTCCGCATCGGTGTTCACCAGAAACGCAGCATTCGTGTAACGCGACAGGTACTCGAGGTCGATCTTGCCCGCCCTCAAGAGGACGTGGATGATCGAGAGTATGAACAGGCCGTCGGTACCCGGCGTGATGCCGACCCAGTCGTCTGCGACCGCGTTGTAACCGGTGCGAACCGGATTGACGGCAATGACACGCACGCCGCGCTCCTTCAGGCGGCTGATTCCGAGCTTGATCGGATTGCTGTCATGGTCCTCGGCCACCCCGAAGATCACGAACAGCCGCGTGCGCTCCCAGTCCGGCTGGCCGAATTCCCAGAAGGCGCCGCCGAGCGTGTAGATCCCTGCGGTTGCCATGTTGACGGAACAGAACCCGCCATGGGCAGCGTAGTTGGGGGTTCCGAACTGCTGGGCCCACCAGCCGGTGAGCGACTGCGACTGGTCGCGTCCGGTAAAAAACGCGAGCTTTTGCGGGGCTGTCTCCCTGAGCGGGGCCAGCCAGCTCACGGCGATCTCCAAGGCTTCGTCCCAGGAGATTTCCCGAAACTTCCCTTCACCCCGTTCGCCTGTTCGCAGCAGCGGTGCCCGAAGTCGCGCCGGCGAATAGTGCTGCATGATCCCCGCCGATCCCTTGGCGCAAAGCACGCCGCGATTGACCGGATGATCCCTGTTGCCCTCGATGTAACGCACCTTGCCATTGTCGAGGTGCACGTTGATGCCGCAGCGGCACGCGCACATGTAGCAGGTGGTGTGTCGCACCTCGTCCGAAACGCGTGGGCTGAGGTCAGGCGGGTTTGTCATGTTCTGTTGTCCTTGGCCTCGATGCCCGGCAAGTTCACGTTAACAATTTCGTCGGGTTTATCAATGACACCGTGCATCAAGCGATTGGCGCGGGCCCGTCTCGCTTCGACGGTCGACGACGTGACCAGAAGAATTGACATTGGCTGGTCAGTCATCGGTCATCAGGACGGCGAGTGCGAGCGATGCGAGCCGCGCAGGAGGCGGATCTGCTCGGCTTGTCAGGAGAATCGGCACGGCCGCGCCTGCGACCACTCCGCCTGCACAGGCGCCAGCGGCATGCACCAGCGCCTTGTACAAGGCGTTTCCTGACAAGAGGTCGGGTACAATGATGCCGTCAGCACGGCCTGCGACCGGATCATCGCGAACGTTCTTGATGCGCGCGGACTCCTTGGACAACGCGAGATCCGTGGCAAGCGGCCCGGAGAATCGGGCGTCGGGCAACTCGGAGCGCGCCCAGTCGCGAAGTTCCCGGGCCTGAAGCGACGATGGCACCGACGGAATCGGTGTTTCGGTGGCCGAAAGGAACGCGACCCGCGGGCAGTCGATGCCAATCTTTTGCAGGATCGAGACCGTCGTTCGCGTCGCCGACTTCAGGGTCTCGAGGTCCGGCGCGACATTGACGGCACAATCGGAAATGGCAAGAGGCTGGCCGCTGGGCGCGAAGAGAACGAAGAAATGGACAAGACGTTCGCCGGTGCGAAGACCCGCCTCCCTGTTCAGAGCCGCTTTCATGAGGACATCCGTGTGAACGAGTCCCTTCATCAGCAGACTGGCACGTCCTGTCGCGCACGCCTCGACAGCAATGGCCGCCGCCTCGTTTTCGGACTCTGCATCGGTGATCTGATCGCCCGATATGTCCCACCCGATCGCCTCGGCTTCGCGCAGTATGTCGTCGCGGCGACCGATGAACAGCGGGGCCATCAACCCGGAATCCACACCGGATCGCGCGGCAGAGAGGACCGGGCCCGATCCTGCCCCCGCGATCGCCGTGACCTGTGCTCCGTGACGCCGTGCACGGTCCAGGAGATCCTGCGGGCACTGCGCCTGACGGGCGGAAAGGAATGGCTGTTCCGTATCTGTTGACACGTGATCTCCGGATCAGGTTAGAAGGCAAAAAGTGACGACCGACATGGGCCATTTCCGACCTCGGCGGTTCTTGCAGTAGTGCCAGACAACTGCAGCCTTGGGGCCAATGTCAATCGGCGCGAATCCGACGATCCCAAGGCTTGACGGCGGCATCGATCGATGACGTTGCCCGCGCTCGGCTCGCATCGGTCCCGGGGCGTCATCCCTCGGAGGCATATGCGTCGATCTCCTTGCGGATCAGGGCGATTCCTGCGCGAATCCGTTGTTCGGGGATCGAGGAATAAGCCAGACGGTAGAAGTTTTTCGGCGCGTCATGGCCCGAAAAGAACGGCTCGCCGGGTTCGATCAGGACGCCTTTTTTCTGCAGCCGCGTTGCCACCCGGTCGGTGTCGATTCCTTCGGGCGCCCGCATCCAGAAGCTCGAGCCGCCGAAGCTCCCGGTTCCCACGATCTCGAGATCGTGCTCGTTGATGGCGGAGAGCATGACCTGGTGTCGCGAACTGTAGGCATCCTTCATGCGCGAGATCAACGCATCATAATGGCCGAGCGCCAGAAAGCGTGCCGTCGTTCGCTGAATGTGGCCCGGCAGGTGCCTCAGCACCGTCGTTCGCAAGGCACGGGCTTCCTGAATCAGGGGCTCGGGCGCCACCAGGAAACCGAGTCGCAGCCCAGGAAACAGCGACTTGGAGAAGCTGCCGACATAAATGACCCGTCCGTCATGATCGAGCGACTTGAGAGCGGGCGATGGCGAGCCGAGAAAGCTCAACTCGAATTCGTAGTCGTCCTCGACGATCAGGAAGTCCTGCTGCCGGGCCTCGGCAAGCAGGCTGCGCCGTCGCTCCATCGGCATGGTCGCCCCGGTCGGCGCCTGGTGGCTCGGCGTCGTGAAGACGACACTCGCGGCCTCGACGATCCTGGACGGATCGAGGCCGGCCGCATCGACGTTCTGGGGAGCGAGAATGCAGCGCGACTGGCGGATGATTTCTCTCAGGTCGGGATATCCCGGATTCTCGTGAACCGCTATTCTGCCCGGTCCCAGGAGGAGGCGGGTAATGGTCCACAGCGCATTCTGGGCACCGACCGTGACAAGAATCTGCTCCGGTCTTGCGAGGATCCCGCGACGCGGCAGGGTCTGGCGGACGATGTAGGCGATGAGTTCGGGATCGTCCCGCTCCGCGAGATCTGACGCCAGATTGTCGAATTCACGCTTGCCAAGCGTTTGCAACGCGCACTGGCGCCACTGGGAATGGCTGAAAAGCGCCGGATCGGCCTGGCCGTAGACAAACGGGTAGCGAAATCGGCGCCAATCCTCGACCTTTCTGACCAGCCGCGCACCAGCGTACTGCCGATACAGTGTGTCTTTCCATGCGACCGTGTCCCCCGATTCGATGCCGGGGTCGGTGAAGTCCTGCTGGGGGGCGTTCGTTGCGACAAAGACGCCCGATCTCTGGCGCGAATCCAGATAGCCGTCGGCGACGAGGTCCTGGTAGGCCAAGGTGACCGTGATTCGGGAAATGCCGAGATGATCCGCAAGCTTGCGGCTTGACGGCAGGCGTTCGCCCGGCAGGAACTTGCCCTGAACGACAGCCGTGGCGATCTGCTGACGGATCTGACTTTGCAGCGTTCCGCTGTATTCGCCGTGAAGGAAAAACGACTCTTCCGAAACCGTCATGATGGTTGTCCGTCCAAACCTCGCAAACGCACGATGCTCCGACTCCCCTGTCCCGCGGCCCTGATCATCTTCGCCACCGGTAGCTCACAGGTGGCTGACGCAGGAGCGCAAGTCATGATGATGAAAGAACGGAATACCACGACCTGTGTCGCCATGGGAGAGGATTTCGCAGAGTTCCGCGAGGACGACCTCGGTAATGAACGGCAATGCCAGCGACCTGGTGTCTGCCAGCGGTACCCAGGACAGGCGGGAGAGTTCCCCGGAGGCCTGCGAAAAGTCGTCGAGGTCATTCAGGACGTAGCTGGCGTCAACCATCAGAAACCGGGCGTCGAATCGGCGCGGTCGTCCCGGCGGAGTGATCGCCCTGAAGATGAACCTCATGCCTGCTGCCGACGGCACGATGCCCTGGCCCAGGAATCCGGCCCAGCAATCGGGAACGGCTGCACCGTCCGGCAGTCCCTGCTGGGTTTCGCCGACCGATTGCCCGTCTTTGGCACCGTCGCGTGTCGCAAGGAGCAGTCCGGTTTCCTCCCAAACCTCCCGAATTCCCGACAGGATGATGGTCCGGGGGTCGAGATCGCCCGAATGGAGGCCGAGCTTGTCGAGCGATGGATCACCGCCGCGCCACGACAGCGAAATCAGCCGATCGGCCGGATCCACGGCGCCACCAGGAAAAACAAACTTGTCTGGCATGAAAACCGCCGAGCGGCTGCGCTGGCCCATCAGTATCGAAGGCGCCTCCTTCGCGCCTCGAACGATGATCACGGTTGCCGATGGCCTGATCGCGACGGCGGAACCGTCGCCGTTGTTGCTGCCCGTCGCGTCGCTGCCCATTCTGTTCTCCGGTTCACCTGTCACCGTCTTTTGCCGGTCTCGCAGGCCAGCTTCGCTGCGGGTGATGGTCGCCTTCGCGTAGCCCCAGTCACGCATCGCCACGACGCGCTCGCCGCGAGTCGTCATGTTGACATGATGCGGCTGCAACCGGAAGCCGGAATGTCGTCAAAAGCCTCGTTCACTGGGCCAGATTGCCAATTGTTGGCGATCAGCGTACATCGACGAGGGTCTCGTGACCATGGCGCGATGCATGTCGAGCGCCTGTGCTGGCCTCGCAGCCTTGCGGGCATGCAGGGCAGCACGGGAATCGACGCGAAGACTTGTGACGACTGCGTGAACAGCGGAACACGGCGAAGGAGTGGGACAGGAACATATGCCAGGAGTGTTTCGTTCCTATGTCCGTGTGGTCGATGCCATCAATCATCGGGTCGGTCGCCTCACCATGTACGGAATATTCGTCATGGTCGGGGTTCTGCTTTGGTCATCGATCTCCAAGACCTTCTTTCTGCCGTCATTGTGGACACTCGAAGTGGCCCAGTTTGCCATGGTCACCTATTACATCCTCGGCGGAGCCTACTCGATCCAGCTTGGCGCCAACGTGCGCATGGATCTGTTCTACGGCAATTGGTCGATCCGGAAAAAAGCCTGGTTTGACGCCTTCACCGTCGTGTTCCTGATCTTCTTCCTCTCGGTTCTTCTGTACGGGGCCATCGAGAGCACCACCTATTCCATCACCTACAACGAGCGCAGCCCTACCGCGTGGAGGCCGCTGCTCTGGCCGATCAAGATCATCATGTGCATCGGGATCCTCTTGATGCTGCTGCAGGCCATATCCGAGTTCATCAAGGACATCGCGAGAATCAGGGACGAGCCGCTGTAATGTCCTACGAACTGATCGCGATTCTCATGTTCTCGCTGATGATGCTGATGCTGATGACCGGCCAGCGCGTGTTTGGCGCCATCGGCGGGGTGGCGGCGATTTCTGCGCTGCTTCTCTGGGGCACCGGTGGGTCCGACATTCCGTTCTCCTCGGCGATGAAGCTGATGAAGTGGTACCCTCTCCTGACCCTGCCCATGTTCATTTTCATGGGCTACGTGCTCTCGGAATCCCGCATCGCCGACGATCTCTACCGGATGTTCCATGTCTGGACGGGGCCCATCAGGGGCGGGCTGGCCATTGGGACCATCGGCTTGATGGTTCTGATTTCGGCCATGAACGGCCTGTCGGTCGCCGGCATGGCGATCGGCGCCACCATCGCGCTGCCGGAACTCCTCAAGCGGGGCTACGACAAGCGGATGGTCACCGGGGTCATCCAGGCCGGATCGTCCCTCGGGATTCTCGTGCCCCCGTCCGTGGTGCTGGTTCTCTATGCGATGATCGCCCGGCAGCCGGTCGGTCAGCTCTGGCTGGCAGGGGTCGTTCCTGGGCTGATGATGGCGGCGATGTTCATTCTCTACATCGCGATCCGCTGTCGGCTGCAGCCCGAACTCGGCCCGGCGCTGCCCGCGAGCGAACGAGACGTGCCCATGGGAGAAAAACTTCGGTTGCTGCGCGCCGGGCTGTTGCCGGTCGGCATCTTCGCGTCGATGATGGTGCCGTTCGTGAACGGCTGGACCTCGCTTGTCGAAAGCTCGGCGATCGGCGCGATGGCTGCCTTCGGCGCGGCCGTTATCAAGGGCCGCATGACCCGCGAGGTCTTCGAGGTGTCCGTCCGGCAGACGCTGGCGATCTCGTGCATGTTCATGTGGATCATCCTCGCGGCGCTCGGATTCGGCGCCGTGTTCGACGGTCTTGGCGCGGTTCGCGCTATCGACAATCTGTTCACCGAGCAGCTCGGACTCGATCCGTGGGTGATCCTGATCATGATGCAACTGTCGTTCCTGCTGATGGGAACCTTCCTTGACGACACGGCGATGTTGGTTATCGTGGCACCACTGTATGTTCCCCTGGTCAAGGTGCTCGGCTTCGATCTGATATGGTACGGTGTGCTTTACACGATCACGACACAGATTGCGTACATGACGCCGCCTTTCGGCTACAACCTGTTCCTCATGCGAGCAATGGCACCACCGGAGATCTCGTTGCGGGATATCTACAGCTCGATCCTGCCGTTCGTCGGGGTGATGATCCTCGCGCTGGCAATCGTGCTGGTGTTTCCAGACATCGCGCTGTGGCTGCCCGAGTACATCTACGGGCGTTGAGCATTTCGCCGGCCGCGGGCTGGCGGGTGTCGCTCGGCGAGGGTCTCGTGACCGGAGAAACAGACTGAGGTCAGCCAACGGGCAGCCTTGCACCGTGAGATCGGTGTAGGGGCCCGCAATCACGGAGGATGACATGACCACAAGACGAAAATTCCTGAAGACCGCCGGGGTGGCGGGAGCCGCAGCGCTGGCTGCACCGGCCGTTCACGGGCAATCGAAGATCAGGTGGCGGCTGCAGACCTATGCGGGTCCGGCGCTTGCCGAGCACGTGATCAAGCCTGCGATCGACAGCTTCAACAAGGTTGCCGGTGACGAGATGGAAATCGAGCTCTTCTTTGCCGACCAGCTTGTCCCGACGGGCGAGCTGTTCCGCGCCATGCAGAAGGGCACGATCGACGCCGTTCAGTCCGATGACGACTCCATGGCGTCGCCAACGGAAGTGACTGTATTCGGAGGCTATTTCCCGTTCGCCAGCCGGTATTCGCTGGATGTCCCCGTCCTGTTCAACCAGTACGGGCTGAACGAGATCTGGGATGCCGAGTATTCGGCGGTCGGGGTCAAGCACCTCTCGGCCGGCGCATGGGATCCGTGCCACTTCGCGACCAAGGATCCGATCCACAGTCTCGAAGACATGAGAGGCAAGCGGGTCTTCACCTTCCCGACCGCAGGCCGGTTCCTCAGCCAGTTCGGCGTCGTTCCGGTCACCTTGCCTTGGGAGGACATCGAGGTTGCGGTCCAAACGGGCGAACTCGACGGCGTTGCGTGGTCGGGCATCACCGAGGACTACACCGTCGGCTGGGCAGACGTGACCGACTACTTCCTGACCAACAACATCTCGGGCGCCTGGGCGGGTTCGTTCTTCGCCAACATGGATGCGTGGAACGCTCTTCCGGAGCATCTGCAGGAACTGCTCAAGCTGACCATGGACAGCTCGCACTACTACCGCCAGTGGTGGTACTGGGGCGGCGAGGCCTATCTGCGCGTCAACGGGACGAAGATGCAGCTGACGTCGATTCCCGACGACGAGTGGGCAGCTGTCGAGGCGGCAGCAGTCGCTTTCTGGGATGAGATCGCGGCGGAATCCGAGGTCAAGGCCAAGGTGGTCGACATCTTCAAGCAGTACAATGCGGACATGCTCAAGGCGGGCCGTCCGTATCGCTACGGCTGAAGACGGACGCCGAGCGTCAGCTTCGGCAATTGACAATGGCGGGTGCCCGGCAGAGCGATCGGGCATCCGCTCCCCACGATTGAAATTCGAAAGACGACATGGCTGCACATCCCGAACTTGAATTCCTCAAATCGAAGGTCGCCTCCGGCCAAGTCGACACGGTCGTGGCCTGCATCCCTGACATGCAGGGCCGTCTGATGGGCAAGCGATTCCATGCATCGCACTTCGTCGACTCGGCCTGGGAGGAGACCCACTGCTGCGACTACCTGGTGGCGACCGATCTCGAAATGCATCCAGTCGATGGATACACGTCCACCAGCTGGGCGGCGGGTTACGGCGATCACGTCTTGCGACCCGATCTCTCGACGATGCGGTATCCTTCATGGCTTGAGGGCACGGCCGTCGTTCTCGGCGACCTTCTCGATCACCACGGCCATGACCTTGTTCCCCATGCGCCGCGCACCGTTCTGAAACGACAGATCGAGCGGCTGTCCTCGCGCGGATTGTCGCTTTCTGTCGCAACCGAGCTCGAGTTCTTTCTCTTCAGGGAGTCCTATGACGACCTGAGGGATCGAAACTATCGAAGCATGACTCCGAGCAGCCCGTACAACGAAGACTATCACGTGTTTCAGACAACTCGGGACGAAGATGTCATGCGCGCGATCCGCAATGGCCTGCACGCCGCCGGTGTTGCGGTCGAGAACACCAAGGGCGAGGCTGACCCCGGTCAGCAGGAGATCAACATTCGCCACGACACTGCGCTCGAGACCGCCGACACCCATGTCTTCGTCAAGAACGCAATCAAGGAGATTGCGTTTCAAAAGGGCCGGTCGGTCACCTTCATGGCGAAATGGAACGCCGATGCCGCCGGTTCTTCATGCCACATTCACCAGTCGGTCACTGATTCGTCGGGCGAATCGACGTTCTTCGATCCTGTGCAGGATCATGGAATGTCTCGGCTCATGAGGCAGTACCTCGCTGGGCTCCTGACACACTCTGCCGCGACGACCGTGTTCCTGGCCCCTTACGTCAACTCGTACAAGCGGTTCGTTGCGGGCACTTTTGCGCCCACGAAAGCGGTCTGGGCGATCGACAATCGCACTGCAGGGTTTCGCATCGCGGGCGCCGGGACCAACGGTGTGAGGGTCGAATGCCGGATCGGCGGGGCGGACCTCAATCCGTATCTTGCCATTGCCGGTCAGATTGCCGCCGGTCTGGCGGGAATCGATGCGGAGCTGGAACTCGAGGACGTCTTCGCGGGAGACGCGTATCAGGCGGTGGATTCGAGGTCGATCCCGGCCACGCTTCGCGATGCGGCCGATGCCATCGAGGCCTCGGAGATGCTGCGTTCCGCCATGGGCAACGACGTGATCGACCACTATGTCAGATCGGCGCGCTGGGAGCAGGAACACTTCGATCGCGCGGTGACCGACTACGAGGTCGCGCGAGGTCTGGAACGGGCCTGACGTTTGGCGCACAGGTGTCCGGATCACTTTTCTTGACCGTCTTGCGGGAGGACTGACGTGAATCTCACTGGAAACTGGAGCTATCCGACGCGCATCCGCTTTGGCGCGGGGCGCATCGACGAGCTTGGCGATGCATGCCGGGGGGTCGGAATAAACCGCCCGTTGTTCGTGACCGACAGAGGATTGCGCGATCTGCCGGTCACCCGCAGGGCGCTCGACGTGCTCGAAGCGCGCGACATCGAGGTGACCGTGTTCGCCGATGTCGACCCGAATCCGACCGAAGCAAATCTCGATGCCGGCGTACGGAGGTTCGTCGATGGCTCCCACGACGGCGTGATCGCCTTTGGCGGAGGGTCGGGGCTCGACCTGGGCAAGGCGATCGCGTTCATGGCGGGACAGACCCGGCCTGTCTGGGATTTCGAGGATGTTGGAGACTGGTGGAAACGGGCGAATGCCGACGCGATTGCGCCGAACATCGCCGTGCCGACCACGGCTGGGACCGGATCCGAGGTCGGTCGGGCGTCGGTGATCACCAATTCCGCGACCATGGAGAAGAAGATCATTTTTCACCCGCGGATCCTGCCGGAACAGGTGATCTGTGATCCCGAACTGACGGTCGATTTGCCGCCCGCCTTGACGGCGGGTACCGGCATGGATGCGTTCGCCCACTGCCTCGAGGCATATTGCTCGCCGCATTATCATCCGCTCAGCCAGGGAATCGCGCTCGAAGGCTTGCGGCTCGTCAAGGAGAACCTGCCACGGGCCTACCTCGATGGCAGCGATCTCGAAGCAAGGGCACAGATGCTGGCGGCGGCATCGATGGGAGCGATCGCATTCCAGAAGGGGCTTGGCGCGATCCATGCGCTCTCGCATCCCATCGGGGCACGATATGGTACGCATCACGGCACCACCAATGCGGTCGTGATGGCGGCGGTTCTGGAGTTCAACCGCCCCGCGATCGAATCGAGAATCGAACGTGCAGCGGCTTATCTGTCGATCAATGGCGGGTTTGACGGTTTCGCGGACTTCGTGGCCGGTTTGACCAGGCAGTTGAACATCCCGAAGCGTCTGTCGGAACTTGGGGTGACCGACCCCGACATGGACTGGCTGGTCAAGAACGCGCTCGCGGACCCAACGACGGGAGGAAACCCGGTTCCGTTGACGAGCGACGCAGTGAAGGCGCTCTACGAGGAGTGCCTGTAACGGCGCCGAACCGGTTGGGTCCCAATACATACGGCTTGCCAATTTGCGGCGCGTGACTGCGGCCTTCCTTAATGCCGAGGTCAACGATTCGGCGGAGGGACAACTGCCCGGCGATGGTTTCGCATGAAGTGACGTCAGTGGTTGTCCCGCGGCAAGACCGAGCCGATGCGTCTGTAGGCGGTTGCAAGTTCGAGGCAACCACCGTCGGCGAGCTGACCGACATGAGTGCGATAGAGTTCTTGCCACGGCGTCTGGTGGACGAGATCAGGCGGTTGCCAGGCTGCGCGACGAGCTTCCCATTCCTCCTCATCAACCAGCGCATCGAGCCGACAGCTGTTAAGGTCGAGCCTGACCCGGTCGCCTGTCTGAAGCAGGGCAAGGCCGCCGCCGACAGCCGCTTCGGGAGATGCATTGAGGATTGACGGGCTTTCGGACGTTCCCGATTGCCGGCCATCGCCGACCGTCGGCAAGTGGGTCAAGCCCTGGGCAATGAGCGCATCGGGCGGTTGCATGTTCACGACTTCCGCCGAGCCGGGATACCCGACGCAACCGACGCCACGAATGAACAGGATGGCATTCTCGTCGATTGCGAGATCCGGATCGTTGATGCGATCGTGATAGTCTTCAGGACCCTCGAACACCACGGCACGGGCGACGTGGACGCCGCTTTCGTCGGGGTTCGACAGAAATCTCTCGCGAAACTCTTCCGATATCACCGATGTCTTCATCAGGGCGCTGTCAAAGAGATTGCCGGACAGGACGAGGAAACCGGCGTTTTCCCTGATGGGCCGATCAACGGAATGAATGACGCTGGTGTCGGTGGAACGCTGCCCTTCGAGATTGCGCTCGAGGGACTCGCCAGTGACGGTCATGACTTCGGTGTGGAGCCGGTCGGCGTTCACGAGTTCCCCCATGACTGCCGGGACACCGCCCGCGCGATGAAACGCCTCGCCGAGGTACTCGCCAGCTGGCTGCATGTTGACGAGCAGCGGGACGTCGAAACCGATGTCCTGCCAGTCCTTGACGTCGAGTTCGACACCCGCGTGGCGCGCGATCGCTTGCAGATGCGGTGGAGCGTTGGTTGATCCGCCGATCGCCGAATTGACGACGATCGCGTTTTCGAACGCCTTTCGCGTCAGAATCCGCGATGGTCTGAGGTCTTCGAGAACGATTTCGACGGCGCGACGTCCGGTCGCATGTGCCATCGCCATGCGTTCACGAAACGGCGCGGGGATGGCCGAACAGCCGGGCAGGCTCATCCCGAGCGCTTCGGCCATTGCGTTCATGGTGCTCGCGGTTCCCATGGTGTTGCAATGACCCAGCGAGGGGGCGGAGGCGCAGACGCGGTCGAGGAACTCCTGGTAGTCGATGGTTCCGTCGGCCAGCAGGCGGCGACTTTCCCACACGATGGTCCCCGAGCCGGCCAGCTTGCCGTTCCACCAGCCATCGAGCATCGGGCCGCCCGAGAGAACGATGGCCGGAAGATCGACGGTGGCCGCCCCCATCAGCATCGCGGGCGTCGTCTTGTCGCATCCGGTCGTCAGCACGACACCGTCGATCGGATAGCCGTGAAGAACCTCGACCAGCGACAGATAGGCGAGATTGCGGTCGAGTGCCGCGGTCGGTCGCTTTCCCGTCTCCTGGATGGGGTGAACGGGGAACTCCATCGGGATTCCGCCGGCATCGCGAATGCCTGCCTTGATCCGGTCCGCGAGAAACACGTGGATCTTGTTGCACGGGGCGAGATCCGAACCTGTCTGGGCGATTCCGATGATCGGCCGACCGGATTGCAACTCGTCCTGGGTGAACGCCTGGTTCAGGTACCGCTCGATGTAGAGGGCCGTCATCCCCGGGTTCGACGGGTTGTCGAACCATTGCTGGGAGCGAAATTTCAGCTTTTTTCCGTTGCTGGCTGCTGTCACGTGCTGTTCCTTCTGTCGGATGCGCCGAGGTGCGTGGCGCCAGATGACTGTTTCCCCCGGCTGCGCGGGTTCATCGTCACGAAATTCATACTCCTGTTTCCGGCAGGCGATCAACTGCAGCACCTGGCCGTGATGCCGTCACGACGACGCAAGGATTCCAGCAGATTCGACCATGGTTGCCTCTTCGACGCTCGTTTGTGCCGAAGGTCGGCAAGGGTTGCCAGCAGGCCACCACCCGTGACGACAGGTTCCGCTCGCCAATCCTCATGACGTGGGGACGGGATCGGACTTCGGTTCGAAGAGAACTTCGACCACGCAGGACAGGATGATCGCCGATGCGCCGATCCATTGCACGAACGACATGGTCTCTTCGGGCAGGAAAATCGAAGCGCTGACGATGGCGACAAGCACTTCGGACATCATCAGGATCCCGACCCTGCCGGGGTAGAGCCTGCGGGCGATTCTCAAGATCAGGTAGACGGTCGGAACGAGGACGATGGTGGACGCAGGAAGTGCGACCGGGAGCGAGTTCGCGAGTTCCGCAACATTCGGGAACGGATCGGGAAACAGGAACAACCCAAGCCCGAAGCTGACCAGCGCGGTGGTGAGAATCATGCAGGTCATGGTGTTGCCGACCGGCGTTTCCGGGTGTCGCTTCATGAATGCAGCGCCGAACCCCCAAAGGATTCCTGACAGCAGCGCGAGGACATCGCCGATGTTCAGAGGAAGCGTCGAGTCGTCGTTCCCGGCAACGAGAAGCACGAGCCCAGCGATCCCCAGGATGATCGCCACGACACGGCCCCTCTCGCATCTCTCGGACAGCCAGAGGATGCCGATGATCGTCGACCAGACGGGTGTCAAATAGAAGAGCACCGTGGCCCTGACCACGGTCGATGCCACGAGACCTGTCGCGTAGAAGCTGAGGGCGCATCCCGTCAATCCACCGATGAGAAGAATGTTCCGAAGGTGCGGCAGCAGACCTCGGCGAGTGAGAAACGCATACGGCAAAAGAAAAATCAGCGGGCAGGCGTTGAAGACCGCCACGCTCCAGGCGTCGGACAGGCCTCCCGCTTCGAGTATTCGCAGCGGAACCCAATAAAGGCCCCAGACGCCAGCCGCGAGAAACAGGATGACGCTCAGTCCGTTGTCGGACTGGCGATCAAGCCAGGCTTGCACTGGACTCGTTCCACCGTGAATCAAGACCTTGACGGTTGATTCCGAATTTGCCGCCGCTGCCGTTTGCCGGAACGGGCCCTCGTTCGCGCGTCGCGGGCTGCCGCAATGAGGTTGATTTCCTGTTCACGAGATGACTCCGCATCATGAGCCCGAATCCGCCTTGGGACGGCTCCACGTAAACCACTGAATCGAATTGGTACAGATGCTCGGTCGAGATGGCGGGTGGAAACGCGCAGCCAACGTCGGGAGGCCGAAATGCGAACAGGCCGTCAGGCACGATTGAGTCACCGGCAGTGATCCCTCGGCGGGCCAATTCGTGGTGATTACCATTCAGCGCCCGCATTGATCTGAATGTCGACATTGGTCAGCGCTGGAGCGGCGTCCGAACAGCAAAACGCGACGAATTCGGCGATCTCTTCTGGTTGAACAATCCGCCCTTGCGGATTTGAATTCATGATGTCGGCTTTTGCTTGTTCGATGTCGGTGTCCCGACTGCGGGCGCGACGTTGCAATGCCGCCGCCATCATCGGCGTTTCGACCCAGGTCGGGCTGATCGCGACGCAGTTGATTCCATGGGGAGCGCCCTCCTTGGCAACGGCCTTGGTCAGACCGACAAGGCCGGCCTTCGATGCGCAGTAGCCGGCATAACCGCTCGCGCCGGTCGATGCCGCTGTCGAGGCGATGTTGACGATTCGACCCCACCCGGCCTGAATCATGCCCGGGAACACTGCCCCGATCATTCTGTACGGACCATGCAGGTTGACGTTGATCTGCTCGAACCAGTTGGCACTGTCCCCCTGTCCGACATGGTTCTCCATGTAGATGCCTGCCCCGTTGACCAGGATTTGCGGCGGGCCGAGAGTCTCGGTGACGATCTGGACGAACCGATTGACAGATGTTTCGCAACCGACATCAAGAGATTCGCTCAACGCGACATTCTTGGCATCGTCTCCCTGTTGCCGAAGAGGTGGCTCACGCGATGCTGTTCTTGAGCCGACGGCAACGCGATGGCCCGCGTTTGCCAGCGAATGGGCAATCGCGAGTCCGATTCCTGATATCCCCCCGGTGACGATTGCGGTGCGTCGTTTCATGAAGCGGCCTTCTCACCTGATTTTGCCATGCAGGAGCAAGACCCTGTCTCGCAATCCGCCGAAGGACAAGCGAAATCAGCGATTGCAGGACAAGCACACCTGGTGACAGGCGATAACGCGACCGAGACGCGAGGCGCGGTTGACACGACCGGGCAATTCACCAAAGTTGAACTTGTTTCCCCAATTCCAAATGGAAGGAGATCCGAAATGGGTCAGGGTCTCAAATTCCAACTATGGGCCACGAAACGACGACACGCCGTTCGGTCGCTCGTCGGTTCAGTGTTTGCGGTCCTTTTGCTTTCGTCGTCTCCGTCCTGGCCACAGTCCGATCCGACCCCGAGCGAGGACGAGGTCCAGGCTCTTCTGGCAGTCTGCGAGGAGCACTTTGCCGCCGACAGGTTGCTGTTTGGAGAAGAGGGCACGGCGACCGAGTGTTTCAACGCGGTGTTGGAGCTGGACCCGACGAACGCCGATGCGACAGCGGGTCTCGTGCGCATCATCGACAAGTACGACGGATGGGCAAGGCGGGAGATCGAAAGACAGAATTGGGAGAACGCTCAAGTCTACCTCCAGCGCATGGAAACCGTGAATCCGGATGATCCGCGGGTCTTTGGAATTCGTTCCGTGCTCGCTGCCGTCGAGCGCCTCGAGACCGAATCGGCCGATGCGGATTTTCTGCAGGCCGAAGCACCGTCCTCGCCACCGTCCGATACGGTCCCGAGCGAGGATGACGAGATCCAGGTTCGCTTGGAAGAGTGTGAAGAGCATTTCGCTGCTGACAGGTTGCTGTTCGGAGAGGAAGGCACGGCGAACGAATGTTTCAAGGAGGTGTTGGCGCAGGAACCGACGAACGCCGATGCGGCGGCAGGGCTCGTGCGCATCATCGACAAGTACGAAGGATGGGCAAGGCGGGAGATCGAAAGACGGAATTGGGAGAACGCTCAAGTCTACCTCGAGCGAATGGAGAGCGTAAATCCGGATGATCCGAGGGTCTTTGGAATTCGTTCCTTGCTCGCCGCCATCGAGCGCCTCGAGACCGAGTCGGCCGATGCGGACTCCCTGCAGGTTGAATCTCTGTCCTCGCCCCAGTCCGAACCAGGACCGAGCGAGGACGACGACATCCAGGCTCTTCTGATGGTGTGCGAGGAGCATTTCGCCGCTGATCGATTGCTGGTCGGCGACGAAGGCACGGCAACCGAGTGTTTCAAGGACGTGTTGGCATGGGATCCGGCGAACGTCGCCGCGACCGAAGGACTCGTACGCATCATCGACAAGTACGAGGTATGGGCAAGACGAGCGGTCGAGAGAGAGGATTTGCAGAGCGTCAGGTCATACCTCGAGCGAATGGAGACCGTGAACCCAGGTGACCCGCGAGTCTCCGAATTCCGTTCCTTGCTCGCTGCAATCGAACAGCCCGATGCCGAACCAGCGGATGCGGACACACTGGTGGCCGAGGCTCAGTCCGATCCGACTCCGAGCGAGGATGACGAAATTCGGGCTCTTCTGTCGGTTTGCGAGGAGCACTTCGCCGCCGACAGGTTGCTGTTCGGCGAAGAGGGCACGGCGAACGAGTGTTTCAAGGAGGTGTTGGGGCTGGACCCGACGAATGCCGATGCGGCAGCAGGGCTCGTGCGCATCATCGACAAGTATGAAGCTTGGGCAAGACGGGAGGTCGAGCGAGAGAATTGGCAGAACGTCCAAGTGTACCTCGATCGAATGGAAAGCGTGAATCCCGATGATCCGCGCGTCTCCGAGTTCCGTTCCGTGCTCGCTGCAATCGGACAGCCCGATGTCGAAACGGCGGATTCGGGCCCACTCCAGGCCGAGGCTTTGTCCTCGCCTGGCACCGATCCGGACCCAAGCGGGGAAACTGAACCTTCCCCGGGTGAGAATGACGAGATTCAGGCTCTTCTGTTGGTTTGCGAGGAGCACTTCGCGGCTGATCGATTGCTGGTCGGAGACGAAGGCACGGCGACCGAGTGTTTCAAGGAGGTATTGGCACAGGACCCGACGAACGCCGATGCGACGACGGGGCTCGTGCGCATCATCGACAAGTACGAGACATGGGCGAAACGAGCGATAGCGAGAGAAGATCTGGAGAGTGCCCGGTCGTACCTCGAGCGAATCGAAACCGTGAATCGGGATGATCCCCGGGCCTTGGAAATCCGTACTCTGATCGCGGCCATCGCGCAGCCCGAAGTCGAATCGGCCGATGAAGTCACTCTCACTGCCGAGACGACTTCCGAACCGCAGTCCGTCCCGGATCCGAACGCGGAAACCGATCCGACCCCGAGCGTGGATGGCGAGATCCAGGCTCTACTGTTGGTGTGCGAGGAACATTTCGCCGCTGATCGATTGTTGGTCGGCGACGAGGGCACTGCGACCGAATGTTTCAAGGAGGTGTTGGCACAGGACCCGACGAACGCCGCCGCGACAGAGGGGCTCGTGCGCATCATCGACAAGTACGAGGGATGGGCGAGACGAGCGATCGAGAGAGAGGACCTGCCGAGCGTCAGGTCATACCTCGAGCGCATGGAGACCGTGAATCCGGATGATCCGCGAGTCCCTGAGTTCCGTTCCCTGCTTGCCGCTATCGAACAGCCCGATGGGGACTCTCTGCAGGCCGAGGCTCAGTCCGATCCGACCCCGAGCGAGGATGCCGAGATCCAGGCTCTTCTGTTGGTTTGCGAGGAGCATTTTGCGGCTGATCGATTGCTGGTCGGCGACGAGGGTACGGCGACCGAATGTTTCAAGGAGGTGCTGGCGCGGGACCCGACAAACGCCGCCGCGACAGAGGGACTTGTGCGCATCAACGACAAGTACGAGGTATGGGCAAGACGGGCGCTCGAGAGAGAGGACCTGCCGAGCGTCAGGTCATACATCGAGCGCATGGAGACCGTGAATCCGGATGATCCGCGAGTCTCTGAGTTCCGTTCAGTGCTCGTTGCAATCGAACAGCCCGATGTCGAACCGGTCGATGGGGACTCTCTTCAAGCCGAGGCTCCGTCCCTGCCACCGACCGAACCGGAACCGGGCGTGGAAACCGATCCGACCCCGAGCGAGGATGCCGAGATCCAGGCTCTTCTGTTGGTTTGCGAGGAGCATTTTGCGGCTGATCGATTGCTGGTCGGCGACGAGGGCACGGCGACCGAATGTTTCAAGGAGGTGCTGACGCGGGACCCGACGAACGCCGCCGCGACAGAGGGACTCGTGCGCATCAACGACAAGTACGAGGTATGGGCAAGACGGGCTCTCGAGAGAGAGGACCTGCCGAGCGTCAGGTCATACATCGAGCGCATGGAGACCGTGAATCCGGATGATCCACGAGTCTCTGAGTTCCGTTCTGTGCTCGTTGCAATCGAACAGCCCGATGTCGAACCGGTCGATGGGGACTCTCTTCAAGCCGAGGCTCCGTCCCTGCCACCGACCGAACCGGAACCGAGCGTGGAAACCGATCCGACCCCGAGCGAGGATGCCGAGATCCAGGCTCTTCTGTTGGTTTGCGAGGAGCACTTCGCGGCTGATCGACTGCTGGTCGGCGAAGACGGCACGGCGACCGCGTGTTTCAAGGAGGTGTTGGCGCGGGACCCGACGAACGCCGCCGCGACAGAGGGACTCGTGCGCATCAACGACAAGTACGAGGTATGGGCGAGACGGGCGCTCGAGGGAGAGGATCTAGAGAGTGCGCGATCGTACCTCGAGCGCATGGAGACCGTGAATCTGGATGATCCGCGAGTTTCCGAGATCCGTTCCCTGCTCGCCGCTGTCGAACAGCCCGATGCCGAACCGGCCGATGCGGACTCCCTGCAGGCCGAGGCTCCGTCCTCACCTCAGTCCGATCCGGAACCGAGCGAGGAAGCCGATCCGACCCCGAGCGAAGATGACGAGATTCGGGCACTTCTGTCGGTGTGCGAGGAGCATGTTGCCGCAGACCGGTTGCTGTTCGGAGACGAAGGCACGGCGACCGAGTGTTTCAAGGAGGTGTTGACGCGGGATCCGACGAATGCCGCTGCTGCAGCGGGGCTTGTGCGCATCATCGACAACTATGACGGATGGGCAAGACGGGCGATCGAGAGCGAGAATTTGCAGGACGCCCGAGTTTACCTCGAGCGCATGGAAACCGTGAATCGGGATGATCCACGGGTTTCCGAGATCCGTTCCCTGCTCGCCGCGATCGAACAGCCTGATGCCGAACAGGCCGATGCGGACTCCCTGCAGGCCGAGGCTCCGTCCTCACCTCAGTCCGATCCGGTCCCGAGCGAGGAAGCCGATGCGACCCCGAGCCAGGAAGACGAGCTTCAAGCGCTTCTGTTGTCATGCGAGGAACACTTCGCCGCCGACAGGTTGCTGGTCGGAGACGAAGGCACGGCGACCGCGTGTTTCAAGGAGGTTTTGGCGAGGGATCCGACGAACGCCGATGCTTCAGCGGGGCTCCGACGCATCATCGACAGGTACGAAGAATGGGCAAGGCGAGCGATCGACAGCGAGAATCTGCAGGACGCCCGGGTGTACCTCGAGCGCATGGAGACCGTGAATCCGGATGATCCGCGGGTTTCCGAGATCCGTTCCCTGCTCGCCGCTGTCGAACAGCCCGACGCCGAACCTGCCGATGCGGACTCTCGCACGGCCAAGACTCTGTCCTTGCCACCGCCCGACTCGGGCCCAAGCGAGAAAATCGAGATCTTGGCTCTTCTGTTGTCATGCGAGGATCATCTTGCCGCAGACCGGTTGCTGTTCGGAGACGAAGGCAACGCGACCGCGTGTTTCAACGAGGTTTTGGTGCGGGATCCGACGAATGCCGATGCAGTGGCAGGGCTCGCGCGCGTCGTCCAAAAATACGAAGGATGGGCACGACGAGAGATCGAAAGGCAGAATTGGCAGAAAGCCCGGTCATACCTCGAGCGAATGGAGACCGTGAATCGAGCTGATCCGCGGGTGTTTGAGATCGGTTATCTGCTTGCTGCGATCGAACGCCTCGACGCTGAATCGCGCAATGCGGATTTTCGCAGGGCCAGGTTGGCATTGACACGGGGAGACTACGAGGCCGCGGCGGGTTTTCTTCAAGGTCGCGCCGATGATGGCCACCCGGCTGCCCAGTTCGAGTTGGGCGCCATGCATCACCACGCCTTCGGCATGCCGCGTGACGGACTCGAGGCAGCAAGACTGTATCGTTTGGCGGCAGAACAGGGGCACCCCGAGGCGCAGGCTGCGCTGGGCGTTGCGTATCAGACTGGCAGCATCGTTCTCAGGAACGTCTCCGAAGCGGCAAAGTGGTACAGGCTGGCGGCGGAGCAGGGACACGTCGACGCGAGGGCCGCTCTCGGACAGATGCTCTATTTTGGTCTGGGTGTGCCGCAAGATTTCGTCGAGGCACGCAAGTGGTCGCACTTGGCCGCCTACGAAGGTAATCACGAAGCGAGTTTGCTCCTGGGCGAGATGTACGCGCGAGGGCAAGGTGTCGTTCCGGATATCCGAGAGGCACTGCGTTGGTACCAGCTGTCGGTGGACCAGGGCTCGCCAGAGGCTCCGGTTTTTGTCGGTCTCATGTACGGTGTTGGCCAAGGCGTTCGACAGGATTTCGTGCGTGCCTATGCCTACTTCCTGCTGGCGAGGCCAGAAGGCGACGCGCGAGCGGTGACGGAGCAACTTCGTCGCGACGTCCGCGCGTTGTTGTCACCGTCCGAGATTTCGCGGGCAAAAGCTCTCTCCTTGCAGATCCGCGATGAGGGTCATCGAGCCTTTTCAGAGTTTGCCACCGAATGATGAAACCGAAACGCTCGGATCCGCATCAATGGTCGATGCGCCGGGCTTTCGGTCGGGTCGGCGAAGCCGACTGCAGTGGGTGCGCCTGAACTTCGGGCACGATGATGCGCACCAAGACTCGATCGGACAGTCTTGGCTTGTTCCCGTGTCGACGATGGGCTGCCATCGCTCAGCCAACGGTGCGCAAACCGCGGCCGAATTCGGTCAGGGATCGTGATCCGTCCTCCGTGATCAGCACGTCATCTTCGATCCGAACGCCGATATCGCCCGCGCGATACAATCCGGGCTCGATCGTGATGACTGCGCCCGTGACCAGCGGCTGGTCGTTTCCAACCATCACTTGCGGAGCCTCGTGCACGTCAAGCCCAAGACCGTGACCTGTCTTGTGCACGATCAGATCCTCGAACGGAGACGCCCTCAAGACGTCGGTCACCGCGACATCGAGATCGTGGCAAGTCACATCCGGGCCCGCGATCGCGCGGCCTCGTGCATTCGCCGAGAGCACGGTCTCATAGATGGCCGCGTGCTCGTCTGTTGCATGACCCACAAAGACCGTGCGGGTGATGTCGGCGTTGTAGCCGTCCACGCTCGCACCGAAGTCGATGAGCATGACGTCGCCCGGCTGCAGCGCCGTCGCGCCAGGGGTGCCGTGCGGGTTCGCCGCGTTTCCCCCCGCGAGCACGATCGGCTCGAATGCGAAACCGCCGACGTCGTGTGATAGCATGCAGGCCTTGAGACGGGTCTGGACCTCTCTTTCGGTGTCGCCGGCACGAACGCCCTGCAGCGTCTCTTCGAGGACCAGTTCGCTGATGAATATCGCCTTTTCCATCGCCGCGATTTCCATGTCGTCCTTGGCCATCCGCAACCTGGCAAGGACATGGTCGGCATTGATGATGTCGCCATCTGGCACATGGCGGCGGAGCGCATCGGACTCGAACATTCGCATCCGGCCGCCTTCCACGCCCACCGAGACCTGGCCAAGTGCCTGCCCGGCCGCCGAAAACGCGTCATCGTATCCGTCGCTGTCCTGCCAGTAGAATGTCTCGGCGTGCGGAAAACTGCCGGACCACTTGAGTGTTTCGAGGGCAGGGATGATGCCCGAAACCTCTCCGGTGCGGGACAGGAGTAGAACGGTCGGTCTTTCCATGAGGTGGAAATCAAGTCCCGTCAGGTAATGGAAATTCGGGCCAGGCACGATGGCCAGCACGTCGATCCCGGCCCGAGCGATCAGATCGACGGCCTTTTGCCGTCGGGCATGATGGACATCCTTGGTCATCGGCGGCGCAACCTCCACTCTTTCAGGTCGAATTCGTGCTCCGATCTTGCGATAACCGTGTCGCGTGGCGCTGACAACCATCCTCGCTCGGTCGCGGTCATCTTGCCCCATGATGCCGAAGACAGCCGTGTCTTGATTTCGGGGGGCGCATTCAGGGTCCCAAAGGACTGATGTCAGCCTTGCCCACTGATCGTGATGGGCATTTTTCCGCTTGCTCTTGTCTCCGCTGCAATCGATAGGTCGCGCGCATGCAGGTTCCGTTCAGAAGCCATGCGGTTCCGCCCTGGTCGTCGCAGTCAGGATCGGTGAGCATCGGCAGCAATCATGAAACCTCGGAGAGATTCTGACCGTGACATTGGGAAAGTGGGATTTCTGGATCGACCGTGGGGGAACCTTCACGGATATCGTCGCACGGTCGCCATCGGGCGAAATCAGGCCCCACAAGCTGCTCTCGGTCAATCCCGAGAATTATCGGGATGCGGCGATTCACGGAATCCGGACTCTGCTCGGACTCGAAGCCGATCAGGCGGTACCTGCCGCGAGCATCGCGACGATCAAGATGGGAACGACCATCGCGACCAATGCGTTGCTCGAACGCCAGGGCGAGCGAACGGTCCTCGTCACCACCAAGGGATTTCGCGACAGCCTCGCCATCGGCTACCAGGCGCGGTCGGACATCTTCGCGCAGGAAATCGTCAAGCCCGAGATGCTCTACGACGAGGTGGTCGAGATCGACGAGCGCGTGCTGGCCGACGGGACAGTCGAGGTCAGCCCCGATCCGGAATTCGTGCGCGCCCAGCTCGAGGAGGTGCGCGCCGAAGGGATTCCGGCCGTCGCGATCGTGTTCATGCACGCCTATGCACATCCGGAGCATGAACGGATCGTTGCCCAGATCGCCCGCGATGTCGGATTTGCCCAGGTGTCGGTCAGCCACGAGGTCTCGCCGCTGATGAAGCTTGTCGGGCGCGGCGACACGACGGTGGTCGACGCCTATCTCTCCCCGATCATTTCCAGCTATGTCGAACAGGTGTCCCAGGAGCTTGGTCTGGGTGGGCGTGACGACGAACCGCGCATGCTGTTCATGATGTCGTCCGGCGGACTGACAGCGGCGTCACGGTTCCAGGGCCGGGACGCGATACTGTCCGGACCGGCCGGAGGGGTGGTCGGCGCCGTCGAGACAGGTCGCATGGCCGGATTCGACAAGATCATCGGCTTCGACATGGGCGGGACATCCGCGGATTTCTCCCACTTCAACGGATCCTTCGAACGCGAGTTCGAGACCGAGGTCGCCGGTGTGCGAATGCGAGCGCCCATGATGCGCATTCACACGATCGCGGCCGGCGGCGGATCGATCCTTCATTACGACGGAACGCGCTTCAGGGTGGGACCTGACAGCGCCGGTGCCGACCCCGGTCCCGCATGCTATCGCCGCGGTGGCCCCCTGACGGTCACCGACGCAAACGTGATGCTTGGAAGAATTCGACCCGAGACCTTTCCGGCAATTTTCGGCCCGAACCAGGATGAGGGTCTGGATGCCGACCGGGTCCGGCAATTGTTTGAAGCGCTCGCGAGCAAGGTCGGCGATGATCGCGCGCCAGAGGCCGTGGCCGAAGGATTCCTCGAGATTGCGGTCGAAAACATGGTCAACGCAATCAGGAAGATCTCGGTTCAGCGCGGTTACGACGTGACCGAATACGCATTGGCGTGCTTCGGCGGTGCGGGCGGGCAGCATGCCTGCCAGATTGCCGACAGGCTCGGCATCGGCACCGTCCATATCCACCCGCTTGCCGGTCTGATGTCGGCCTACGGGATGGGGCTTGCCGACATTCGGGCCAGCCGCACCCTTGCGATCGCGCGTCCGCTCGATGACGAAACGATCGAGCGCCTCGATGGGGTTTTCGCAAAACTCGAGGGACAGACGACTGCCGAACTCGTGAACCAGGGCGTGGAGCGTTCGGAGGTGTCGATCGAGCGAATCCTGCATCTCAAGTACACCGGAACCGATTCGTTTCTCGAGATCCCGCTTGCGTCGCTTGACACCATGGCTGACGGATTCGCGGCGGCTCATCGCGCGCGTTTCGGCTTCAACTATCCGGGCCGACCGATCTTTGTCGAAGCCGTGAACGTCGAGGCTCGCGGTGGTGGCAGCAAGGTGCTTGAGCCCCGGATCGAGCGGCGCGGAGAGGTCGACAGCGACACGGCGACCGAGTCCCGCAAGGTCTGGTTTGGCGGCGCGTGGGTGGATGCGGCGATCCTGACCCGACGCCAGGAACTCGTCCCCGGACACCGGATCGACGGGCCAGCGCTGATCGTCGAAGATCATCAGACCATCGTCGTTGAACCCGGATGGCGTGCGGAGGTCACCCCGCTCGACCACGTCGTCATGCGCAGGGTCGAACGTCGAGCGTCGCAGCACGCCGTCGGGACCAGCGCTGATCCGGTGATGCTCGAGGTGTTCAACAACCTGTTCATGTCGATCGCGGAGCAGATGGGCGTTGCTCTTCAGAACACTGCCTATTCCGTCAACATCAAGGAACGGCTTGATTTTTCCTGCGCGGTCTTTGACGAGGACGGCAGGCTTGTCGCGAACGCTCCCCACATGCCGGTCCATCTCGGCTCGATGGATCGCTCGGTCGAGTCGATCATCGAGCAGAATCGCGGGGAAATCCGCCCTGGCGACGTCTTTGCATTGAATGCGCCCTACAACGGCGGGACCCACTTGCCGGACATCACGGTGGTGACTCCGGTGTTCGATCGCGCGGGCGAGCGCGTCATTTTCTACGTCGCATCGCGTGGACACCATGCCGATGTTGGCGGAACCGCCCCGGGCTCGATGACCCCGAACGCGCTGAGCGTCGAAGACGAAGGGGTGCTCATCGACAATTTCCGGCTGGTGAGCGAGGGACAGTTTCAAGAGGAACAGCTCGAGCGACTGCTGAGCGAACACCGCTGGCCGTGCCGCAACCCGCATCAGAACATCGCGGACCTCAAGGCCCAGATCGCTGCCAACGAGATGGGGATCCGCGAGTTGAACCGAATGGTGGATCGCTACGGACTCGACGTGGTTCACGCCTACATGGGACACGTGCAGGACAACGCCGAAGAGAGCGTGCGGCGCGTGATCGGCGCTTTGCACGACTGCTCGTGGGAGCTGACGACGGACCAGGGATCGATCATTCGGGTTCGCATTTCGGTCGACCGCGAAAGACGCGAAGCGACGGTCGACTTCACCGGGACTTCGCCGCAGCAGGAGACCAATTTCAACGCTCCCGAGCCGGTGACAAGGGCTGCGGTACTCTATGTCTTCAGGTTGATGGTCAACCGGGACATCCCGATGAACGCCGGATGCCTGCGCCCGGTTCGGATCGTGATCCCCGATGGTTGCATGCTGAAACCCCGGTATCCTGCAGCGGTCGTCGCCGGAAACGTGGAGACCTCCCAGCACGTCACCAATGCGCTTCTCGGGGCACTTGGGGCGCTGGCGAATTCCCAAGGGACAATGAACAATCTGACCTTTGGCAACGACACGCATCAGTATTACGAAACCATCTGTTCCGGTGCGCCCGCCGGACCGGGAATTCGGGGTGCCGACGCCGTTCAGGTCCACATGACGAACTCGCGGATGACCGATCCCGAGGTGCTGGAGTTCAGGTATCCGGTCGTGGTCGAGGAGTTCTCGATTCGTCGCGGCTCAGGGGGGCAAGGTCGGTGGTCGGCCGGAGACGGTACCCGTCGGACGATCAGGTTCCTCGAGCCGATGGACATGGCGATTCTCTCGTCCAGCCGACAGGTCGCGCCAAACGGGCTGAGTGGCGGTGGCAATGGCAAGACGGGCGAGACCTGGATTCAAAGACGCGATGGAAGGATCGATCGGCTCGCCGGTTGCGATCAACGCCTGGTCGATGCGGGCGATTCCGTGACCGTGTCGACGCCCACGGCCGGCGGGTACGGGCGAATGCCCGGCAACAACGGAAACTGAAAATCGCGCGACCTGGTATTCACGTCCTGACGAAGACCTGGATATCGGCGACATTCGTGCCCGTGCCTCCGGTGAAGACATGATCGCCTGATGCCAATAGGGCAGGGTAGCTGTCATGTCGCGCGAGAGAATCCGCAGGGTCGATTCCCCGTGACAGCATGCGGTTCAACGACTCGGGGTCGACCACGGCTCCGGCGCTGTCGGTCGGGCCGTCGCGCCCGTCGCTGCCGCCGCTCAGAAAGGCCCAGTCGCCCTCCAGGTTGCGGTCCCGGGCCCCCATCGCGAAGCGCAGCGCCAGTTCCTGGTTCCGCCCGCCGAGTCCGTCCCCCCGGACGTCGACATGGGACTCGCCGCCGAAGACAAGCCCGCGAAGCGTCCCGCGAGGCAATTTCGCCGCATCATCAAGCATGAGACGGCAGGTTGTCTCGACGTCGAGACTGTAGTCCGAACGCGCGATCGACACCGGGAATGCCTTGGCCGATTTGACGATGGCATCGAGGCTCATGCGGTTTCCGCCGATGATGGTGTTGACGCATGGGCTGCCTTCGCTGTCAGCATCGTTGGTGTGCTGCAATTCGGAGATGGTGGCGTTATTCGTCAAAATGTCTCGGGCAGATCGGGGCAGTTCATCGAACAGTTCGCGGTCTTCCAGCATCTGGGCAACTTCCGCCCGTGTCATCAATCGGTCTGCGGTCGGGCCGCTCGCAATGACACGAAGGTCATCGCCGGGCACGTCGGACAGGATGTAGGCGAACACCGGGGCAGGGCGTGCCAGCCGTTTCATTCCGCCGCCCTTGAGCTGTGAAAGGTGCTGCCGCACCGCGTTCATCTGTCCGATATCGAGACCGCCTCGCAGGAGGACCTCGGTGGCGCGAGACTTGTCCTCAAGTGAAAGCCCCGGCACCGGCGCGGGCAGGAGGGCCGACCCACCGCCGCTGATGAGCACGATGACGACATCGGAGGCCTTCGCCGAGCGAAGTGCGTTCGAAATCTCGGCTGCAGCACGCACACCGCGTTCGTCTGGCACCGGATGCCCAGACGCAAGCACGCGGGCGCCGTCGACGTCGCGAAGGTTCTCGTCATTGGTCACCACGAGGCAGGAGGTCTTCTCGTGGGACCCGGCAAGCAGCTTCAGCGCCTGTTCGGCCATGGCCGTCGCTGCCTTGCCGAAGGCGACCACGATGTTGCGACCGTGCCGCTGGGGGACCGGCGGTGGCTTTTGCTTCCAGGCCTTGGACAGCGCGGGCCCGGGTTCGGCTGCCCGCACGCCGGTCATGAAAAGTTCATGCGCATGTGCCCGCAGAGCGTGAAAATCGGGTGTGTTCATTCCTGCCGATACCGCTTCCAACCGACGAGTGCAAAATGCCCGGTTCGACTCATGCCCATTGGGCCTCCCATCGCTGGCTCGCTCGCTCTTGGATCAGGTGTTCCGCGAGTCGTGTTTTCGCAACTCGGCCCGCGCGACCTGTCGTCGGTGCACCGCGTCCGGTCCATCCGCGAGACGCAGCGTGCGCAGTGCGGCCCATTGTCGGGCGAGGGGAGTTTCTCCGCTGATGCCGGCGGCGCCGTGCACCTGGACGGCTTCGTCTGTCACGCCGAGCGCGACATTGGGTGCGACCGTCTTGATCATGCTGATCCAAGGCGCTGCGGCCCGCGGGTCGCCCTGGTCCATCATCCATGCCGCCTTGAGACACAGGAGGCGTGCCATTTCGATCTCCATGCGCGCATTGGCGATGATGTCGAAATTCGCCCCGAGCTCCGCCAGGCGCCGGCCAAACGCCTCGCGGGACAGCGATCGCTGGCACATGAGTTCGAGCGCCAGTTCCGCCTGGCCGATCGCGCGCATGCAGTGGTGAATTCGACCCGGGCCCAGCCTGCTCTGGGCAATCTCGAAACCCCGACCCTCCGCGACCAGCAGATTCTCTACGGGAACGCGGACCTCCGAGAAACGAAGATGATAATGCCCGTGGGGAGCGTCATCATGCCCGTAGACGTCCATGGGCCGCAGCTTCTCGATGCCCTCTGAAGCCGCATCGACGACGATCATCGAGTGGCGGCGGTGGCGCGGCAAAGTGTCATCGCCCGTGCGCACCATGACGATGTAGACGGCACAGCGCGGATCGCCGGCACCCGTTGCCCACCATTTTTCGCCGTCGAGCACGTAGAAATCTCCGTCCCGACGGCAGGAAAACGCGAGTGACGTGGGATCGGAGGAGGCGACATCCGGTTCGGTCATGAGGTACGCCGACCGGATTTCTCCCGCGAGCAACGGTTCGAGCCATCTGGTCTTCATCCAGTCCGGGGCGAACTGCTCGAGGAGGTCCATGTTTCCGGTGTCCGGTGCGTTGCAGTTGAAGACTTCGGGTGCGAGGTGCGACTTTCCCATCTCCTCGGCAAGCCATGCATAGTCGACGGTCGATAGTCCCGCCCCCTTGTCGCTGCCGGTCAGCCACAGGTTCCAAAGTCCCCGCTCGCGCGCCCCCGACTTGAGGGATTCCAGAATCTCGGTCTGCCTCGGGCTGAAACTCCAGCGGTCGCCGTGATCGACTTCGGCCAGGAACTCGGCGTCAAGCGGAGCGATTTCGTTCGTGATCATGTCGACCACCTTGCGGTGGATTGGCTTGAGCTTCTCGCTCATTCCAAGAAACATCGTGCAACCTCGCTGGTCAGTTGTGCCTGTTGCGATACGATCAAGTCGGGTCTCGGTGCAACGATCAAGTCACGCCTGCCGCAAATTAGCCGGGAACTTTTGGTCAGCGACGGGCATCAGGACAACAGCTCCGAGCCGGGATGACACGGACACTGTCGGGGTCGGACGATTATGTCGCGCTGCCCGTGGCTTGTTGTGGCGACTCGCGCGACGACCTCCCAGCAACATCAGTGTACGGCGAATCGTCGGAGTCAATCATCGCATGTGCCGATGACGTTCAGTTGACTCGGCCCCGCATGTTCGTCACATTCCTGCCATATTCCATCACTATGTGTCCTGTTGCGGCGGCTTGCTCGGGCTTGTCCGCCACGACGATTGGACGCGATACGCAACGAAGGGATGCGAACAATGACCGATACCAACGCAACACACATCAACTTGACTGACACTGAAGTCAGTTTTGACGAATACGACGAGATTCACTCGCCTCGTCCTGAAGTGACCGATCTCGACCGGATCATCGAGTCCGCAATCAACCGCCGTGGGTTCATTGGCGGTGTCGTGACATTCGGCCTCGGCAGTTTCCTATTGGGGACGACGGCGCTGACATCCCGCGCGGATGCCTCTGCTGATCGATTCGGATTCGCCCAGATCCCCGCTGGAACCGCTGACACCATCGTTGTCCCAGGCGGATACGATTGGAAAACACTCGTGAGCTGGGGCGACCCGCTCTGGTCCAATGGCCCCGAATTCGACCACGATACCCGTGGAACTGCGGCCAGCCAGGAACTCGCGTTCGGCGACAACAATGACGGCATGGCCTTGTTCAGTTCTGACGGTCGCGTCGTTTTCGCCGTCAACAACGAGTACACGAACCGCGGGATCATCTGGGGCAATCGTCCAGATGGAAAGGCTGCCAACGATGACGACATCCGCAAGGGGATGCTGGCGCACGGCGTCTCGGTATTCGAGATTGCTGAGGGCGACGACGGCTGGTCGGTCGTTGTGGACAGCCCGTTCAATCGACGCATCACGCCCGAGACGGAAATGGAGATCACGGGTCCGGCCGCCGGTTCCGATCTGCTCAAGACCGAGGCCGACCCGACCGGAACCCGTACGCTGGGAACCTGGAACAATTGCGGCAATGGGGAGACTCCGTGGGGCACGTACCTGGCCTGCGAAGAGAACTTCAACAGCTACTTCTCCTCGACCGATCCCGACTACGAGCGATCGCCCGCGATGCAAAGATACGGCGTCAACATCGAGGACTGGGGATACGGTTGGGCAAAAATCGACGAGAGATTCGACATTTCCCGTCATCCGAACGAAGCCAACCGTGCCGGATATGTCGTCGAGATCGATCCGTTCGACCCCACTTCCACCCCCAAGAAGCGGACTGCACTCGGTCGGTTCAAGCACGAGAATGCTGATGTTGTCATTGCTTCGGACGGGCGTGTTGTCGTCTACATGGGCGATGACGAGCGGGGCGAGTTCCTCTATCGCTTCATCTCGGACGGGGAGTATGTCGAGGGTGGAGACAACTCGGAGCTTCTCGCTTCCGGCACCCTCTATGTCGCAAAGTTCTCGGATGACCTGACCGGCACGTGGATGGCCATGACGCCCGATTCGACTGGCATGAGCGAAGCGGAAATCGCGGTCAACTCCCGAATTGCCGCCTCGAAGCTCGGTGCGACGACCATGGATCGTCCAGAGTGGGTTGCATCAAACCCGCTCCAGGCGGAATCCTACGTCGCGCTGACCAACAACAAGAACCGCGGCATCAAGCCGAATGCGGGTGGCGACCCCACTCCGGCCACAGGCCCGAACCCGCGCGAAGCCAATGTCTATGGACAGATTCTGCGTTGGCGCCCAGATGGCGGCGACCATGCAGCCGACACCTTCGCCTGGGATCTGTACGCGCTCGCGGGCAACCCGACAGTCCACAGTGACGCGAACGCCGGTTCGGCGAACGTCAATGCTGGGAACATGTTCAACTCTCCCGATGGCATGATGTTCGACCAAGCTGGAATGCTCTGGATCCAGACCGACGGCAATTACTCGAACGAAGGCGACTTTGCAGGTCACGGCAACAACCAGATGCTGGTTGGCGACACGTCCACTGGCGAAATCCGTCGCTTCCTGGTTGGCCCGCTCCAGGCGGAAATCACCGGGCTTACCTGGTCGCCTGACCGCAAGACGATGTTCGTCGGTGTCCAGCATCCGGGTGAAAGGGGTGAATCCAACTTCCCAGGCGGCGGCGATTCCGTGCCGCGCTCGGCGATCGTTGCTTTGACCCGCACGGATGGCAGCGCGTTCGACTGAGATCGCGAACCACAAATATCGAGATTTCCGCGTCCGGGGCGTGTGGTGACACGTCCCGGGCGCGGGGCCTGCCCTCGCAGCAGCACGGGGCTAAAGGCATAGATGCGGTATTGTCACATCGTGACTGACAGCGGTCTCCGAGTCATGCGATCCGCTCGGACATGACAATCTGATTTTCCTTGTTGGAACCCGCCCGTGTGGTAGCATGTCGCACGAGGTTTCCCTGCGGATGGCTTGTACGCGAAATCGACATCGAGCACGAACGACGCGGTGGCGGAACTGGCCGGGAACATGGAGGAGCAGTTGCGGCATGGACACGGTTTCGAAACTCGGTCGGCCCCGGCAGGCGCATCTGACGGATTATCCCAAACCGCTGTGTGAAACTCCCGAGGCTTCATGGACATTGCCATCATGGCTCTACACCGATCCGGCGGTTTACGAGCTCGAGAAGGAACGGATATTCTATCGAACGTGGCAGTACGTTGCGCACGAGACCCACTTTCCCGAGGTCGGCGACTATGTCACGCTCCGCATCTGCGATCAGAACATATTCGTCATTCGTTCCGCCGACGGGAAACTCCGAGCTTTCCACAACGTGTGCCAGCATCGGGCGCATGAATTGCTGCCCGACGGATCGGGCAACGTCGAACGCGTCATCGTCTGCCCCTACCACGCATGGGCCTTCGAGACCGATGGCCGCTTGCGGGGCGCGCCGCGAGCCCACCAGCGTCCTGGCTTCGACAGAAAGAACCACGCGCTGAGCGAAATTCGCCTCGAACTGTTCCTGAACGCGGTGTTCGTCAACCTCGATCCGCACGCGAGCCCTTTGTCCGAACTCGCGGGAGATCTCGATCAGGACATTCGCCGCAGGCTGCCATTTCTCGACAAGGTTTCGAGTCCGCGAACCAACGGGTTGGGCGAGACGCATATCGAGGCAGGCTGGAAGGTCGTCGTCGACAATTACGTGGAATGCTACCACTGCGACCATGCGCACCCGGCGTTTGCCGACATCATCTGCATGGACTCCTATCGGCAGGACACCTTCGCGCTCTGGTCGCGCCAACTCGGCGAGGACATCAGACCCGTCAACTCGGCCTACGAAGTCGACATTGACGCAGGTGTCGCCCACTCGGCGTTTTGGTACCTGTGGCCAAACACGACGTTCAACGTCATGCCCGGTGCGGAAGAAATCAACATATCGGCGATACGACCGACGGGCCCCGCGACCACCTCATTCGAGGGACATTCCCTGGCCGTCACTGACGACTTCGACGAAGACCGGGCCCGCTACACGGCCGATGTGCTGGTGCCCGAGGACATCGACCTGTGCGAAAGCGTCCAGCGGGGATTGAAATCGATGGGCTACTCGCAAGGGCCGATCATCGTTGATCCGTCCCGAAGCGGTCGTGGCGAGCACGCGCTTCATCATTTTCACCGACTTGTGCAGTCAGCGCTGTCCTGACGCGCGAGTGTGCTCCGCGACGGTCTTTCCGGCGCTTGTCGAAGTCTGGCGATCACTTGGCATAACAGATGAGACCTGATGAACCCGGCGGAACGGAGAACCCGCAGGACTTGCCGCCTGCGATCGGTCCCTACCTCGAAGCGCGCATCAACGGTCTGGGGCGATATCTGAGCAGTCGCAAGTTCGACGACGGTCAATCGAATCCGACCTATCTGGTGCGCGGCTCCCAAGGTCTGTTTGTCTTGCGGGCACGACCTCCAGGAGAACTGCCGCGTTCGGCGCACCGGGTTGACAGGGAGTACCGGGTGCTTTGTTCGCTTCACGGCAGCGACGTGCCGGTGCCCGATCCGATCTATCTGAGCGGGCAGGACAATCCGCTCGGGCGGCAGTTTCTCGTCATGAAGCATGTCGATGGGCAGGTATTCTGGAATCCGGCACTTCCCGAACTCTCCGCCCGTGCACGCAGCCGCATCCATTCCTCGATGATCGGGACTCTGGCGGACCTCCACTCGATCGATCCTGCCTCCGTGGGGCTGTCGGACTATGGCCGACCGCACGCATTTCTCGAGCGTCAGACTGCGCTGTGGATTTCGCTCTATCAACAGGCCGACGGTCCGCCCGAACCCCTTCTCGACCAGCTTGTCCCGTGGCTCGAAAACAATGTTCCCGCCGATGACGGCTCGAACAGCATCGTCCATGGAGACTACCGAATCGACAACCTGATGTTCTGCCTTCGCTCGCGCGAGGTCGTCGCGGTGCTTGACTGGGAATTGTCGACTCTCGGCCATCCGGTGAGCGATCTCGCGAATCTGTGCGCACAGCAGCGTCTCCCGAACGAGGGGCTGTTCATGCGGGGCCTGGGCGGCGTCGACCGGAAATCGGCGGGCATCCCGACAGAAGACGAGATCATCGAGATCTACTGCACGCGACGGGGCATCGAGTTTCCCAGGGATTGGGACTTTCACACCACCTTCAGCCTGTTTCGGCTGGCCGCGATTCTTGCCGGGGTTCGCAGTCGTGCGATCCATGGGAATGCGTCCAATCCGGAAAAGGCGATCGCCTTGTCGAAGGCAATTCCTGTGCTCGCCGAACTTGCCGCTGAAGGGCTGGAGCGCTGATGCGGGCGTCAGAAGGGAGGACCTTCGAACTCCGAACACCGCTTCGACGACTTTCTGATGACCGCGCGGGGGCCTCGGAGCCGACACCCAATGGTTGCTCCGACGCCACGTGCAGTACCGATTGCATTTGCGTTGATCGCGCGTGCTTCAGCCTTGTACTGGCGTTTGCCTCGCGATGACACCCATCGTGGCGGCCACCAGTCGTGACACGGTCAGGCCGCCAATCCCGTCGACATCCACCTCCGGCAGGATTTCCACGAAGTCGACGGCGGCGATGCGGCCTCGTTCCGCAGTTGCGAGGATCAGTTCCAGTACCTGGTCGTAGCTCAATCCACCCGGCGTTCGTCCAATGGTGTTTGGCGTGACTGATGGGTCCATGGCGTCGATGTCGATGCACAGGATGACCTCTGCGCCTGGATCGATCTGATCGATCGCGGGCGCGAGGCCGTGGCGATGGATGTCGGAACCGGTATGGAATGTCGCGCCCCATGCGAGGGCATCCTCGTAGTCCGATGTGTGCCCCGATCCGATGCCGCGAGCGCCAACCTGGATGATCTTCGTGACATGGTCCATTTCGGACGCCCGGCGCATCGTGGACGAGAGCCCGTGGGTTTCGTCCATGTGGCTGTCGCGCCAGTCGATATGCGCGTCGATCTGAAGAATGGTGTACGACTTTCCGGTGACGCCCATCCCTTCGATCATCGGAATCGGTACGGAATCGTCCCCGCCGATCACGATGGGTACTGCACCGCAACGGACAATCCTGGAGACCGCCTGTCGGATGGTCTGGCGGTTGCCGGCAAAGTCCGTGTCGCTCCATGGCAGATTGCCGCAATCCACTGCCCGCTTGGCGCCTTTGGGGAAGATCGGGCCGCCTAGGTCAAAGTTGTGCCGGTCGATATTGGCTGTCAGCGAGCCGATGGCCTTGCGCAACGAAGCTGGGCCGTTCTGGGCATAGGCGCCGACCGACTTGTAGGGAGTCGCGCAGGGTGCACCGATGAAGGCTGACGAGGCATCGATTCGATCCAGGTCGTCACAGGCATCAAGACCAAGGAAGGTCTTGGTCTCCGTTGCTCCGAAAAGCGCAGCGAGGTCCGGTTTTCCAGTCATGTCGCATCTCCCCGATCATGGTTTTGGTCAGGTTACAACTGCGCGTTCTGCTGTCCAGAGCCTTGCCGATTGTTCCTGTCGGGAGACTTGACCGTATGGTTGGACGTGCTCGCGCGAGACTGACTGGCGTTGCTGTCGCCGGTTCGAACGGACTCGATACGGTCGCGAGGTCGGTTTCCGATCAAGGTCGGCAATTGTCCCGTTCACCAGTTCGAGAAATCACGCGCAGGCCGGGATCGAATGAGTTCACGGATCGATCTCGGTTCCATCCCATGCAAAGCACTTGCCGCTGTGGTCGGAACCCAAGGCCATGATCACGTCCAGGAGTTTCCGCGCCGCAAATTCAGGCGTGAAGAGCTGACCTTCGGGAACATTCTGCGAGAACGGTCTCGACAAAGGGCTGTCGACCGTACCTGGGTGAAGTCCGACAACAATGGCGTTCCTGTTGCGCCGGCCCACCTCGATCGCTGCGGTCTTGATGATCATGTTCAGGGCCGCTTTTGAAGCCCGATAGGAGTACCAGCCGCCCAGTCGGTTGTCGGAAATGCTGCCAACGCGTGCTGAAAAAGCAGCGAAGACGGACTTTTGGTCGCGGTTCAATCGCGGCAATACGTGCTTGGCGATCAGTGCCGGAATGGTCGCATTGACGTGAAACAGGTGCTGAAACTTGGCGGCCGTCAGATCCTTGAGCGACTTTTCCGGCGCGGCCAACTCGTCATGGAGGATGCCCGTTGCCACGATGGCGAGATCGAGCGGAGCGCGCCGCGATGCCATTGCAGCACACGCTTCGATCGACGACTCGTCGTTGTAATCGATGGATTGGTGAACGACCCCGGGCACAACGCTCTCGGGCTTCTGACGGGAAAAAGAATGAATGTCCGCTCCAGGATACACTGTCGCAACACGTTGGGTCAGCGCCCTGCCGATGGTGCCGGATCCGCCAAAAATCGCGATGCTGCGGGGCATGCCTCGACTCCTCGGTCGCTTCGATCCGCCGTCAGTATCATTCCCGGCCGCCGCGGGACATGGCGGATCGATCGGCATGTTCGATTCCCCATCAACGCGTGGTCTGGTTCTCGCTCGAGCGAGGTTGTTGAACAACCCCGTGCACGGATGTACGGATTGTCGCAACGGAGCTTCATTGGAGGAGCGCGCTCCGAAGCCGATGCAATCGTGGAGATCGCTTGATGTGCCCCAATTGAGCCGACCGCAATGTTGAGACCACGACGAGGAAAGCCGAGATCTGTCTTTGGCAATCGCAGATCGTTCACTCAATTGAATGCACGGGTTGCTATGCCGCAACGACCTGTCGCCGATAATACTTGGCTGGGACGGTGCGGAACCCCGCACGGCCAGGATGGCTTGGATCGCGTCTCGAACCAGGTGCATGGACTTGTGGGGGCGGGGCGATGAACCTCGAGGAATTGGCCGAGGAATTCGAAAGGCTCGGGTGGGAGGTGTCCGAAGCGGACTGGCAAGAACGACTCGCCGTTTGCCAGCGATCCGATCGAAATGTCAGCGTGATAATTGGTATCTCTGAAATGCTGGGCCGAGAGCGTCTGACGATGCTTCCCGCCGTCGAATCAAGGGCACTTGCCGATGCCTGTTCGATGATCGACCCTGGTTACGCACAAAGCAGCCCTTACCAGAAGGACCGGGGCTTCATCGAAGTCAGCGTCCCCGAGTTTCTCGAGCAGCATGTGCGACATGCGTCCGAAAAGGCGATTGCATGGGCCGAACGGCAGGATCTGGACGACGCTATTGCCGAATATGCGGTACCGAGTGCGGATTCACGCCGCGAATTCCCGATCTGGCACCTCGCGGCACTGGCGCTGGCTGGCGATTCGCATCGGCTGAACGCCTATCTGAAGAGTTTCGATGCAGGCAAACCGCTCGGTTTTCCCCGTTCCACAAAAAGGGACCACATCGCCCGAGCGCTCGAACTTGCCAAAAGCCGAACGCAACGGCCGTCGCAACGGCGGTCAATGTTGTCCCGTTGGCTTGGAGGCTTGCGGACGATTATGAGCAGGTAGGCTGGTCGCGTCCGCGCGTGTGCGCATTCCCGAGACTTGGGTCTCTTCGGGCATTTTTTGAAACGGGTGGCTGCTATTCACGACAAGGCGCGACGGGGAAAACCCCACGGAAAGAGCCTTCACTCTCTCGTTCCTGTCCCGCATGCGGCCCGACAACTCAGCGCACACGGCTATGGTCCATCGGCACTCGCCCCCAAGACAAGAGGTTCTTGACACGAACAACCCGATGGGGTCTCCACTTGGTCCGTGATTGTGGACCGCAGGCAAGCATTTCATGGGGCGTGGCATCGTGAACATCTTGGGAACTGTCTTTCGATCCGTCCGGCGTCCGAAGCGGCCATCGTCGGAGAGGCTTGCGGAATCCGGTCTCTGTCCTCCCGACATCATGTACGAGGATCCGGAAGGCCGATTGGGAATTGTCGAGATTTTGTCGGGATATACCGGGCCCAGCATCCGGCAGACGGAGATGTTCCCTCAAATCGAGAACGGAGATGCCATCCCGTTGGGCCATGTCGCTGTCGGGTTTCGTTTGGCTCCGGGCGTGCCAATGCGCAAGCAGGGTTATCCGGATGGCATACCGATAGAGGAAAAGGAGGTTCCGTTCGAGGACGAATGAGAATCGAAGAGACAACTGCAATTTTCGAGTCGATGGGGTGGACATACTCGCGTGACGAATGGGGAAATTCGTTCGCAACCTTCCGGCAGCCGGATCGGTACGCAGTCATGTACTTCGGTGTCAGACGTCTGCCGATACGCTGGCAGATGTCCCTGATCATCTCCGTAAAGACAGAGGCTTTCTCCGATGCCTGTGCCAAGATCCACCCTGATTGCGCCACCAACGATTCCCTGGTTTCGCATTGGACTTCACCCGATTTTGTCGTTGAAGACATTGTTGAACGGGATGTGCGACACGTTAGCAAAGAGGCGCTCAAGTGGATGTTGAAACTCGACTTGAACCGCAAGATCCGCGAGCACGCCGCGTTGCCGACGAATGCATTCGGCGCCAAACCGATCTGGCACCTTGCGGCATTGGCACTGATCGGTGCGTCGGATCGGTTGCAGTCCTATCTGGACAGTTTCGATGCGGGAGACCGGCTCGGCTTTGTCGATTACATCACGAGGGGCCATGTCGAGCGGGCGTTGCGACTCGCCGAAGATCTGGCAGACTGACGGCAGCCTTGTTCGTTCCTGCAATCCATGGTCCTCAAGGGGGACCGGATTGATGCGCATGTCAAACTGACATCGAACCGCTCAGTTTCCTCGATCGGAGACTGTGCACCTCGGGAACCGGGTTGCGTGGATCTGCGGCCTCTCGGCCAGAGTGCGACTCGATCGATTCTCTCGAAAACAGGGACTCCTCGCACTTCGTTCGGCGTCGTCACGTGGATTCCAAGCAGGACATTTCAGTTGTGCGGACGGCGCGTCGACCACCGGTCATGACCAAGGATGGCCGCGAGTCCGGACTCGCATGACGGCGATGATTGATTTATAGACAAGAGCTTGCGGTTCAAACGGTTGCCGTCGGATCGTTGGGCGCGCTGGCAAGCCGAATTGGAGATCAGGGAGACAGGTCAATGGCAAATGTCTGGAAAAAGACCGGATGGCGGGATTTTCCGAGAATTCAGATGCCTGAGTACGAGAACAAGGAGACTCTGGCAAAGGTCGAGCGAGAGCTTGCCAGCTATCCTCCCCTGGTTTTTGCCGGCGAGGTTCGCAACCTGAAGGCCAGGCTCGCTGAAGTTTCCAAGGGCGAGTCGTTCCTCTTGCAAGGCGGGGACTGCGCCGAGAGTTTTGGCGAATTCGATGCCAACACCCTGCGAGACACCTATCGGGTGCTGTTGCAGATGGCGGTCGTGCTGACACATGGAACCAAGCGTCCCGTGGTCAAGGTTGGACGTGTCGCCGGGCAGTTCGCGAAACCGCGATCTTCGCCCGTCGAGAAGCAAGACGGGGTCGAGCTTCCGGTCTACCGTGGCGATATCATCAACGGCACCGAATTCACTGCGAAGTCTCGAAAGCCGAATCCGAAACGCATGCTGCAGGCATACACCCAGTCGGCGGCATCCTTGAATCTTCTGCGCGCGTTCAGCACCGGCGGTTTTGCAGACATTCACCGGGTCCATGCCTGGAACCTCGGATTTGCTCGCGAGTCCGGAACCACCGACCGGTACCAGAAGATTGCCGACAGGATTTCCGATGCGCTCGGTTTCATGACCGCCGCCGGTGTCAATCCGGACAACTCCGAGACACTGAAGGCCGTCGAATTCTACACCTCGCACGAAGCGCTGCTGCTCGAATACGAGGAAGCCTTGTGCAGGATCGACAGCACGTCGGGCCGTCCCGTTGCCGGCTCCGGTCACTTGATCTGGATCGGGGATCGCACCCGCAGCCCAGACGGCGCACATGTGGAGTTCTGTCGGGGCGTTCAGAATCCGATCGGCCTGAAGTGCGGCCCGTCGATCGAACCCGACGATCTGTCGAAGCTGGCTGACATTCTCAACCCGCAGAACGAGCCGGGTCGATTGACCTTGATCGCGCGTTTCGGTGCAGGCACCGTGGGAGACCACCTGCCAAGGCTCATCAACCGCGTTCAGTCCGAGGGCAGAAACGTGGTTTGGTCATGCGATCCCATGCACGGCAACACGATCAAGGCGTCGAACGGATACAAGACGCGGCCGTTCGACAGCGTGCTGAGGGAGGTCAAGGAATTCTTCGCCATCCACCACGCGGAAGGCAGCTACCCGGGCGGTGTCCACTTCGAGATGACCGGCAAGGACGTGACCGAGTGCACCGGAGGCATGCAGGCGGTCGACGAAATGGACCTGTCTTCGCGGTATCACACGGTCTGCGACCCGCGCCTCAATGCCTCGCAAGCGCTGGAGCTGGCATTCCTCATCGCCGAAGAGCTGGACGTGAGGCGGAGCGCCGAGCTCAAGGCGAGCTGATCGGCAAGAGGCCCAAAGAGACCGTGTCGCAGCCTCGCCCGCACCTTGCGCCGTGGTCTTGTCGCAGGCGGGGCATAGGCCGATTTTTGCGAACTTGGCAGGCATCGATCGTCGATGTCCCGAATCGGGGCACGTGATCCGATGGCGTCAGGGGAACTCAGGTCGATGACGGGATTCTCTTCCCTGTCGGGCCAATCGGACGGCCGGGACTGGTCGTGGGAAATGCGGAGCGTCAATGGACGGGGTCTCGACATTCGCGTGCGCCTGCCGGATCAGTGCGAGCGACTCGAGGCCAGGGTCAGGCAGGCCGTCTCCGGCGTGTGCGCCAGAGGGAGGGTCTCGGTCTCGTTGAATGTTGGCGATCGCGCAAATGCGCCCGGCTTGCCAGCGCGGCCTGATGACGTCGACGCAGCTCTCGATGCGGCCCAGACGATTGCCGATGCGGCAGCCGCGAAGGACATCAGGCTTGCGAATTCATCCCCCGCAGACATTCTGACCATTGCAAGTTTCGTTCAGGACCAACGCGACAGGCGTGTCGGCGCGTCCGAACTGGTCATGGCTCTCGAACCAACCATCGGCGAGGTTGTCGGGTCTTGGGACGAGTCTCGGTCATCGGAAGGACGATCCATCAAGAGAGTCCTCGATGAACAGCTGCGCGCGGTTGAAGCGCTCGCGAGCAAGGCCAAGAAGGCCGTGAACGCCGCGAGGTCGAATGCCAAGGACCGCTTGAGGGACGACGTGGCCAGACTCCTCGCGATTGGGGATGATCTGGACGAGGATCGAATTGCCATGGAATTGGCGCTTCTGGCGGTCAAGTCCGACGTTTCCGAAGAGGTCGACCGCATCGAGGCACATGCGCTTGCGATGCGACAGCTGCTCGAGGCCGGGGGCGTTGTCGGGCGCAGGCTCGACTTTCTGACGCAGGAGTTGAATCGGGAGGCCAACACGCTGTGTTCAAAGGCCGTTCCAAGCGAACTCAAGGCGGTCGGGCTTGAGTTGAAAATCGAGGTGGACCGGATGCGCGAGCAGGTCCAGAACATCGAATGACGACGAAGAAGATCGGTCGAACGGGGTTGATGCTCGTCCTGTCGTCGCCTTCAGGTGTCGGCAAGTCGTCTTTGGCACGCGAGCTGGTTCAGTCGGACCCCGAGATGGCGCTCTCGGTCTCCGTCACCACCCGGCACCCGCGGCAAGGCGAGGTCAACGGGCGCGAATATCACTTTCTGTCGGCAGACGAGTTTGAAGGCGAGGTGGCAGCCGGCGCGATCCTCGAGCATGCGTTTGTGTTCGGCAACCGTTACGGAACCCCGCGTGGCCCGGTCGAGGATGCGCTCAATGCGGGCAGGGACGTCGTCTTCGATGTCGACTGGCAAGGATGTGCCCAGTTAAAGGCATCGCCGCTCGGTCGGCACGTGGTCTCGGTCTTCATTCTTCCGCCGAGCATTGGCGAAATGGAACGGCGACTGGTCAGCAGGGGGCAGGACAGCCCGGAGAACGTCGCGCATCGAATGGACCAGGCCATGGCCGACATCGAGCATTTTCGCGAGTACGACCACGTCCTGATCAACGACGACTTCAACGAATGCGCGGCCGCGATCCGCGAGATCGTGTCGGGCGAACGAAACAGGTCGTGGCGACGGCCGGACATCGCCGCTTTCGTCTCGGGTCTGTCGGATGAATTCGATCAACGCCGCGAAACGAGGAGTTCCATGAAATGACCTTGTATGCGCTGGATGGGGTTTCACCGAGCCGACCCGCGAACGACGAGTTCTTTGTTGCTCCGGGCGCACACGTGATTGGCGACGTGCACATCGGCGAGTCCGTCTCGATCTGGTTCGGGGCGGTCATTCGGGGTGACAACGAACCTGTCGTGCTGGGCCCGGGAACCAACATTCAGGACAATGCCGTCCTGCACAACGATCCGAGGTTTCCCCTGACAATCGGGGTCGATTGCACGATCGGTCATGCGGCCATCGTCCACGGTTGCACGATCGGCGATCGTTGCCTGATCGGCATGGGCGCCACCATTCTCAACGGCGCCGTCATCGAGGACAACTGTCTGATCGGGGCCAAGGCTCTCGTTCCCGAAGGCGCGCGCATCCCGCAGGGGTCGCTCGTCCTCGGCGTGCCGGGGCGTGTCGTTCGTGCCCTTTCGCCCGAAGCGATTGCGGGCCTCGATCGGGCGGCGCATCACTATCAATCCAGATACAAGCGTTACAAAAGCGCGTTGGTCGAGGTCCATTCGGGTAACTGAGGTCGCGGGTATGATCGAGCCGACGGGAACATTCGACTGAACGGGGGCTGCCGGACATGAATCAGCTGCTGGTACCGGGCGATCTTGTCCGTCACCCGGAAAAGCCCGAGTGGGGTGTGGGACAGGTCCAGTCGGTGACGTCCGAGGTGATCACGGTGAACTTCGAGGAAGCAGGCAAGGTCTCGATCAGATCGGAACACGTCAGCCTGTGTCTCGAACTCTCGAAGGAGTGACGCCTTGGCGCCGATGGCGCTCGTTTCGGATTCGACATGCGAGTGCCGGGGGATGGCTGGTCACGAACCCGTTGCCCGTGCGTCCTGCGGGTGTTCCCTGTGGTCGCGAGCGTGTATGCATGCACGTATCGATTGGTTTCGACATGGAGGAGGCCGGAGCGACAGTGCAGATCGATCAGGACATCCGCCACATGATGTCTGACAGAGTGTCGGCATGACGCGCCCGGACGAGCCGCAAGCGGATCGGAAAAAATTTACGGTCCGACTGGCCGAGACCGAGGAAGAGGTTCTGGCGTCGCAGCAATTGCGCTATCGTGTTTTTGTCGAAGAGATGGGTGCGCAGGTTGACGCGAAGTCCACGCGCGACCGGGTGGAGCAAGATGCGTTCGACCCTTATTTCGATCACCTCGTTCTGATCGACGAGCACGCCAGTGGCTCGGACAGGATTGTCGGGACCTACCGGCTTCTCAAGGGCGACATCGCGCGAGACGGTCCCGGTTTTTACAGCAGCGACGAATTCGATCTGACCCCGATCATCGAGTCGGGACGATCGGTTGTCGAACTCGGTCGATCGTGCATCGACCGCCGCTACAGAGGCAAGGCGGCCATGCTGCACATGTGGAACGGGGTCGCTGAATACGTGCTGAGCCAGGACATCGAAATCATGTTCGGCGTGGCATCGTTTCCGGGCACCGATCCGACCCCGTTTGTCGAGGCGCTGTCCTACCTGCATCATTTCCATCTCGCGCCGGAAGACATTCGCGTCCGCGTGCGTGACGAGCGGGCAGCAGAGGTCGAGCTTCTGGCTCTCGATGCCGTCGATTCTCGTGCCGCGCAGTCCGGTTTGCCGCCGCTGATCATGGGATACATCCGGCTCGGTGGTTTTGTCGGGGCCGGGGTTTGTCTCGACAAGTCTTTCAACACCCTCGACGTTTGCGTGATCATGGATACCGAGCGAATGTCGGAACGGCGAAAGGCGTATTTTGTCCGGGGCTATGAAAGGTGATTACCTGGCAAGGCGTCCGACCGATCGAACTGCACAGCCCCACCCCGATGGGCTGGGTTCGCCTGTCAATCAAGCTCCTCACGATTCTCGTGCTGATCTCGATCCTGATTCTCCCGCTGCTGGCGGCGCGGTGGTTGAGACTGGATGGAGTTCGCGCCGCAATCGCTCGCATCGCCTGCCGTTTGGCGCTCCGTGTTCTGGGCCTGTCGGTCACGACACAAGGGGTGCCGTCGCTCGCGCCTGGTGGCGTTGTTGCCAACCATTGCTGCTGGCTGGACATCGTCGTCCTGCAATCGGTCCACGACGCCTATTTCGTTGCAAAGGCCGAGGTCCGCAACTGGCCACTGTGCGGGGCGATCGCGCAAGCTGCCGGGACCGTGTTCATTCGCCGTCGCGTGATGGATGCGCTGGTGCAGAAGATCGAATTCATGAACCGGATCAGATCAGGTCAACGACTGCTGTTCTTTCCCGAAGGAACAAGCACGGACTGCCTGAGGGTCCTGCCGTTTCGAGCGACGCTGTTCGCGGCGTATTGCGAGCCCGAATTCAGGGACACCATGGCGATTCAACCGGTCAGCCTCGTCTACACCGGACCGCCCGATCGCCCACCCGACTTTTATGGCTGGTGGGGCAATGCGGATTTCTTGCGGCATGCTGCCATGATCATCTCGGCGCCGAGGCAAGGACGGGTCGAGGTGGTGTTTCACGAACCGCTCAGGGTCAGCGATTTTGCCGATCGAAAGTCCCTGGCACGGGAGTGCGAACAGATTGTCCGCTCGTCCATCGGCTCGAGCTGACCGCCGAGAGGCAATCAGCAGGGCCCGGCGTTACTGGCGGGTCGGTGTCGTCGGATGCACCGACAGAGGCATTGGCTCTCGGAGCGCACGCGATCGGAGCCGGAAGTCGAACCTGCAGAACTGACCGGCGAACGAACGGACGATGGCGAGGCGAACGCTCCGATCAGCTTGCCTCGTTGCGCAGTGGGTGCCCGGCATAACGCGCTTGGTCTCCGAGCAATTCTTCGATGCGAATGAGCTGATTGTACTTGGCCAGGCGGTCGGTGCGCGAGAGTGACCCCGCCTTGATCTGGCCGCAATTGGTCGCAACGGCAAGATCCGAGATCGTCGTGTCTTCGGTCTCGCCTGACCGATGGGACATGACAGAGTTGTAGCCGGCGCCCCGGGCCTGCTCCATCGTGTTCAGCGTCTCGGTGAGCGTGCCGATCTGGTTGACCTTGATCAGGATCGCGTTCCCGCATTCTTCCGAGATGCCCCGAGCAAGGCGGGAGGAGTTGGTGACAAAAACGTCGTCGCCGACGAGCTGGCACCGGTCCCCGAGGCTGTCGGTCAGCGCTTTCCATCCCTCCCAGTCGTCTTCCGACATGCCGTCCTCGATCGAGATGATGGGATAGTTGCTGACGAGGGCCTCAAGGAACTCGACGTGCTCCTGAGGCGAAAGCGTTCGGTCTTCGCCCTTGAGAACATAATTCTCGCCATCGAAGTACTCGGTCGCTGCGCAATCCAGCGCCAAGGCGACATCGTCGCCGGGCCTGTAGCCGGCAGCCTCGACTGCTCTGATGATGAATTCGAGCGCGGCGGCGGAAGACGCGAGGTCCGGGGCGAATCCGCCTTCGTCGCCAACATTTGTGTTGTGTCCTGCGCGCGCCAGTTCGGACTTGAGTGCATGGAAAACCTCGGCACCCGTTCGAACGGCCTCGTTGAAGCTCTTCGCGCCGACCGGCATGATCATGAATTCCTGGATGTCGACGGAATTGTCGGCATGCTCGCCGCCATTGACGACATTCATCATCGGTGTGGGAAGCACGCGCGCCGAATCTCCGCCGAGGAACCGAAACAGCGGTTGACCGGAAGCCAGAGCAGCGGCTCTGGCTGTTGCAAGAGAAACCCCGAGGATCGCGTTGGCCCCGAGCCTCGACTTGTTGTCCGTGCCGTCGAGTTGGCACATCACATCGTCGATTTCGGTTTGCTTCGTTGTATCCATCCCGCAAACAGCCTCGGCCAGTTCGGTGCGGACAGCATCCACGGCCTTGAGAACGCCTTTTCCGTGGTAGCGCGCGGGATCGTTGTCACGCCGTTCGACGGCTTCATGTGCACCTGTTGATGCGCCTGATGGAACCGCAGCCCTGCCAAGTGCGCCGCATTCGAGAGTGACATCGACCTCGACGGTCGGATTTCCTCGGCTGTCGAGGATTTCCCGACCCGAGATCTGAACAATTCGTGTCATTGACTCACCTGTCAAAAGTAATTCGGGCTATTTTGCCTTCTTGCGAACGCCGTAGAGTTCCAGCCTGTGACCACGCAGTTCGAAGCCGAGGCGATTTGCAATTTTTTGCTGCAGAATCTCGATTTCCTCGTCCTTGAACTCGATCACTTCGCCTGACTGCAGATCGATCAGGTGGTCATGGTGATCGCGTTCGGCGTCCTCGTAACGTGCTCGTCCACCGAGGAAATCGTGCCGATCGAGTATGCCGGCTTCATCGAGAAGCTTGACCGTGCGATAGACGGTCGCAATCGATATCTTGGGATCGATGCGGGTGGCACGAGCATGGAGCTCTTCCACATCTGGATGGTCGGTCGTCTCCTGCAGCACCCGCGCAATGACTCGCCGCGGGCCGGTCATGCGAATGCCGTTGTCCTCACATCTCTCGACGATGCCGTCTCGTACCATGTCACCCCTTTCGGACCATGTTCATTACAGGTGCCATCGGTCATCGGCAATCGCGAATCGGACCGAACGGGGCCGTGATCGACGGCTTCGAGCGTGTCCGTGCGGTGGAATCTGGCGTTCACAGCATGCCGAGCTGAACACGACTGCCATCGTCATGCCGGTTCAGGTTACGTGGATTTGCCGCGTTCCGGCCCTCAAGACGATGGAGCATCTTCCTTCGACTTGACCGTGTCCCAAGCGGCATCCAGTTCCTCGAGACTCGCGTCATCCATCGATCGACCGGCTGCCGCCATTGCCGATTCCACCGCCTCGAATCGGCGTGTGAATTTCAAATTGGCCGAGCGCAGCGCGGTTTCCGCGTCGATACCGAGATGGCGGGCCAACCCGATCAGCGAAAACAGCAGATCGCCGAACTCGTCTTCGGCGCGGGCAGGCGTCTCGCGAACCTCGATGAGTTCGGATGCTTCCTCGGACAGCTTGTCCAGCACATGGGTGGCGTCGGGCCAGTCGAACCCGACACGGGCTGCGCGGTCCTGCAGCTTTTTTGCCCGCACCAGGGCCGGCAGGTTGAGGGCAATGCCGGCGAGGACCGATTTCCGACCTGTTCCACTGGATGCTCGTTCTGCAGCCTTGACGTTTTCCCAGTCGCGGGTCTGCTCGTCAGCCGTCTTGTCACGGCTTTCGTTTCCGAAGACATGCGGGTGCCGACTGACCATCTTGTCGCAGACCGAACCAACGACTTCCGCGAAGGTGAAATGCCCGAGTTCGCTCGCCATCTGGGAGTGATAGACAACCTGCAGCATCAGGTCGCCAAGCTCGCCCTTCAGTCCGGACATGTCGCCCTTCTGGATCGCGTCGGCAACTTCATAGGCTTCCTCGATCGTGTAAGGGGCAATCGTCTGAAACGTCTGTTCGATGTCCCACGGGCAGCCCGTGTCCGGATCGCGCAATCGAGCCATGATTTCCAGCAACCGGCCAACGTGGGCGGCATCCTCGGAGCGGCGAATGTCGTGGCTGTCGAACTCGTCGACTTTGCGTTTATCAGTGCTCTTGTCGGAATCGGACATCACTTTGGTGCCTCTTTCGAGATTGTTGGGCAGTCACGGTGGCTTTCGCATTCGAGGGTTGCGGGAGACATCGCGAGCGCGTGAGCGATCAGCGTGTGCTGCGTCCAGGGGTTCTTTTGCACAGGGCTTGTCAGAATGTCACTCCGCCCGAACATGCAGGGCGCTCAGCCCGTGAAAATGATAGCAGTCGGCGTAAGTTGGCGTCCCGATCATTCTCAGCCGCGGGTTCAGTCTGAACAGTGCCTGAAGCGAAACTGTCAGTTCAAGCCGGGCCAGTTGGGCACCAAGACAGAAGTGGACGCCGGCACCAAATGACAAATGTCGATTGGGGTGCCGTTCCGGCCGGAACATGTGGGCATCTTCCCCGAAGGCGGCCGCGTCGCGATTGGCAGACGCCAATAGTAGAGCCACCTTGTCACCCTTGCGGAACTCGTGCCCGAAAACCGTCACGTCGTCCTTGGCATAACGGTCGAACAGATGCAGCGGCGGGTCATGGCGAAGTAGCTCTTCGACTGTCCCTGCAATCGCGTTGTCGGCGATGAGCTCCGACGGATCGCGCTGATTCCGTTCGCAAAATTCCAGGAGCGTCTTGACGCCATTCCCGATCGTGTGCACGGTCGCCTCGTGGCCTGCATTGAGAAGCAAGATGCAGGTGCTGACCAGTTCTCCCGATGTCAGTCCTCTGCCGTCGATCTCGGCTTCCAGCAGGCGAGAGATCAGGTCCGTCGCGGGGCGCGCCTTGCGTTCGTGAGCGAGATTCTCGATGTACTGGCTGAACTCGTACGCAGCCTTCGCAGCCTTGGTTTCGACCGCGGTGTCGCGCCGTGCCTGGTACATCGCCACCATGTCGTGAGACCAGGACAGCAACTGGTTTGCCATGTCATCGGGAACGCCGAGCAGTCGAGCGATGACGATCACCGGAATTCGATCGGCGAAATTCGGCAAGAGATCGACTTCGTCGCTGCCCAGGGTCCCGGCAATCCCTTCTGCGAGTTCCTTGATCGACGGGGCAAGGGCATCGATGGCTCTCGGGGTGAAGGCACGGTGAACGAGATTGCGCAGCGCCGTATGGCGGGGAGGGTCGATCTCCAGCATCGAATTGGCTTCGATGTCCATGAATGCCCGCAGATGCTCGGGAACCGGCTGTCTGAGCCATTCGGGAATCTCGCGTCCCCAGCGGCGATCGCGCAACAGTTGATTGACCGCACGGTGTGAACTCGCGCAGACCCGGTCGTAGTCGTTCCACCAGAAGAAGTCGCCTTGCGCGCGCGCTGCGGCGTAGAACGGGTACGGGTCTTGAACGAATTCGCGCGCGACGGGCGATTGATCGAGTCGAGGAAGGCAACCCCGAAGCCGCTCCTGGCTTGACCCTGTTCCTGGAGGATCGGCCGGGCCTGAGGGGCTGGTCATTCCGACAGGGCCAGAGCGAGTGCCCGGTTGATGTCCGCGATGAGTTCGTCGGCGTTCTCGAGTCCGACGGACAACCTCAGCAACCCGTCCGGGACCACCGACTCGTCCCCCTCGATGCTCTTTCGATGTTCGATCAGGCTTTCGGTGCCTCCCAACGAGGTCGCCGGGACGAACAGCCGGCAGTATCGCGCAACGTCGCGGGCCTGATCGGCGTCGCCCTTGACGACAATCGACAGCATCCCGCCGAAACCGCCCGTCATCTGCCGGGCGGCGATCTCGTGGCCGGGGTTGGACTTCAGCCCGGGGTAGAGGACTCGGTCAACGAGCGGATTCTCAACCAGGGCCTCGGCGATGGCTTGGGCCGACTCGGACATTCTTGCAAAGCGGACGAACAGCGTCCGGAGTCCGCGCAACAGCAACCAGGCTTCGAATCCCTGCAACGCGGTGCCCTGGAAACTGCGAACGGTCTGGATCTCTTCACGGATTTCGTCGCAGCCCGCAAATGACAGCACGCCTGCCGTCATGTCGGAGTGGCCATTCAGGTACTTGGTTCCGGAGTGGAAGGCGATGTGGGCTCCGAGCTTGAGCGCTCGCGTTGTCGGTGGCGGGGCCGTTGTCGAATCGACCATGAGCAGGGCGCCGGCCGCTCGCGCAGCCTCAGCGGCTGCCGTGATGTCCGTGATCCAGCACTCGGGGTTTGAGGGGGTCTCGACCCAGAGCAGCCGCGTCTCGCCGACACGAAGGCGTTCCAGATAGCTGCCGGGAACATCCGGCTGGAAGGCATCGACCGTTATGCGCCCCAGTCGGTCAAGACGGCGGCACCAGGAGATGCCGCCGTGGTACATGCGATCCGGAATCACGACATGCGCGCCCATCGGCAAGGCTTCCAGGACGGCGGCGAGTGCCGACATCCCGGAATTGAACAGAAGCGTGGAGGCTGCGTCTTCCAGCGCGCAGATCGTTGCCTCTGCATGACGGGCGGTGGGTCCACCATCGCGCGCGTAGGTGGAGGCCGATCGCGGATTGTAGTTCTCGTCTCGCGCGAAGGTCGAGGACAGGCTGAGCGGTGGGATGATGGCGCCGGTTTCGAGATCCGGTGTCCATGTTCCCCGGGCTGCGATCGATTCGGCGGAGAGTTTCGGGTGCCCCGAGTGATCGGTGCCGGAACCGCTTCGGGTCATTGGTCAGGTACCCCTGTATGGCTCCACGTACTGCAGCGCCATGTCCCACGGAAAGAAAATCCAGGTGTCCTGGGAAACTTCGGTGATGAAGGTGTCGACCATCGGTCTGCCCTTGGGCTTGGCGTAGATGGTCGCGTAATGCGCTTCGGGAAAGCGGTTGCGCACAAGCTCGAGGGTCCGTCCGCTGTCGACAAGATCGTCGATGAGGAGAATGCCCTTTCCGCCTTTCACCAGATCGAGGTCGGGCGATTTGAGGATTTCCGCTTCCTGCTGCGCCTGATGATCGTAGGACTTGACGCTGATGGTGTCGACGACCCTGACATCGAGTTCGCGCGCGACGATCATGGCAGGCGCCATGCCGCCCCGGGTCACGGCGACGATCGCTTTCCACGACCCTCCGGGACCCGGTCCCTGTCCGTCCAACCGCCAGGCGAGCGCTCGGGCGTCGCGATGAATCTGATCCCAGCTGACGTGAAATCCTTTTTCGTGGGGTAGTCGGATCGAGCTCATTTGCGTCCAGTCACGACATCGATATCCGGTGCGTCTTCGGCCTTCATGCCAACCACGTGGTAACCGGCGTCGACGTAGTGAACTTCTCCGGTGACCCCGGAAGCGAGGTCGGAGCACAGGTACATTCCGGCGCTGCCGACTTCTTCGGTTTTCACATTTCGGCGCAGCGGCGAATTGAGTTCGTTCCACTTCAGGATGTAGCGAAAGTCCCCGATGCCCGACGCGGCCAGCGTCTTGATCGGACCGGCCGAGAGGGCGTTCACCCGGATTCCGACCTTGCCGAGATCGGCCGCGAGGTATTTGACCGATGCTTCGAGACCGGCCTTTGCGACTCCCATGACATTGTAGTGGGGCATCACCATTTCGGCGCCGTAATAGGTGAGCGTCAGCAGGGCGCCGCCGTTGGGCATCAGCCGTTCAGCCCTTTGGGTCACGGCGGTGAAGGAGTAGACCGATATTTCCATCGTCGTTCGGAAGTTCTCGACGGTGGTGTCGACGAATCGCCCTCGGAGTTCGGTCTTGTCCGAATAGCCGATCGCATGAACGACGAAGTCCAGCGTTCCCCAGGCATCCTCGATTGTCTTGAACAGCCCGTCGAGGGAATCGTAATCCGCAACGTCGCAATCCACGACGAGTTCGCTTCCGATGCTTTCGGCAAGCGGCTTGACCCGTCGGCCAAGGACGTCGCCCTGATACGAGAAGGCGAGTTCGGCTCCTTGTGCATGGCAGGCCTGTGCGATGCCCCACGCGATTGACCTGTCATTGGCAACGCCCATGATCAGGCCTCGCTTGTTTTGCATGAGCCCCATGTAACACCAACTCCGTCGCGGAAATCCTGTGAAGCGTTTACGGCAACGGATTTTCCTGTTCAAGGATTCGGTACGGTCAGAATCACTGGCCGATTGACTGATAGTTGGCCTGGTTGGGCATTGATCGTGCCTGTTGCGTGTGTTGGGCTGCGCCGGAAATCAATCTGCGGTACGTGCACGCAGTACATCGGGATGTGGGCAGCTTCCGCAGGTGTTGCACTTCGATTTGCCCATCAGAAAAAAATGGTCGTGCTTATCGGTCGCCACGAAATCCCGAAAACCGGTTGTCCCTTGCTTGGGTCCACGGCATACGCTGATCGAGTCTCCGCACAAACGGTGATGCCAACTTGCAAAGATTGAAACAGTAAGGGTGGGTGGCATAGGATTTCATGGGCAAGAATTTTCAGATTGAGGAAGTGGGATTCCCGGATCTGCAGCAGATGATGCTGGCAACGATCAGGGCACTCAAGCACATCGGAGGCTCAGCATCGTTACAGGAACTCGACGAACAAGTTGTTGCGATGGAAGCCATCTCAGAAGACGAACAGGCGATTATGATGCCAGATGGCAAGAGTCGGAAGCTGAATTACTATTTGGGTTGGTCACGGTCATACCTGAAACGAAGTGGCGCGCTGGAAAACTCGTCACGCGGAGTTTGGGCCCTGACCGACAGCGGTGAGGCTGTCACCACGATTGAACACGCCAGCGCGATTTACAGACAAGTGCGAGAAGAAGAACGGGATCGACAGCGACAAAAACGCCTAAACAACAACAGCAAACGTGCTTCATTGACTGCCGAAGATGCGGGTGAAACCGAGTTCTTTACCAGTGAGCAGGATGCTGATTGGCAAGACAGACTACTCGGTCTCCTGCAGGAAATGGACCCGAGCGCATTTGAACGTCTTGCGCAAAGACTTTTGCGCGAAGCAGGATTTACGAAGGTTGAAGTGCGCGGCAAGTCCGGTGACGGAGGCATTGATGGGGTAGGCGTACTTCGCGTCAACCTTGTTTCCTTCCAGGTTTACTTCCAATGCAAGCGCTGGAAGGGCAGTGTCGGCGCGAAGGAAATCCGTGACTTTCGTGGCGCGTTGCAAGGACGAGCCGACAAGGGGCTTTTCATCACGACGGGCAACTTTACCAGCCAGTCCTATGAAGAAGCCACGAGGGATGGTGCTATCGCAATTGATCTGATCGATGGTGAGCGTCTGTGCGACCTTCTCAAGCAGCACGACCTCGGCGTGAAAAAAGAAATGATCGAGAAAGTCACGATCATCGAAGACTGGTTCATGAGGATCTAACGGTAGTTTCGCTCAAGGACCGGCAAGCGTAACCGTTTCGCTGAATCGCCATGCCAATGGCTTCCGTTCTGTTCGAAAGGCACTGCCGAAAGGGAATCTGGGAAAATGAAACACGACGAATCTGGCAAAGTACGAGGCAAATGCAGATGACTGACAGAGGCGAGATCTTTCGACAAGACGATCCCTTCAAGTTGCTTGGAACCTGGCTTGACGAAGCACGAGAGACGGAACTGAACGACGCCGAGGCGATGGCCCTCGCGACGGTCGACTCGGCAGGATGTCCCAATGCCAGGATCGTCCTTCTCAAGGGAATCGAGGCGAACGGTCTCGTGTTCTACACAAACCTCGGTAGCCGCAAGGCGCAGGAAATCGACGGTGCGGGCCACGCAGCCTTGGCAATTCACTGGAAATCCATTCGGCGACAGGTTCGTGCTCGCGGCCGAATCGAGCACGTCGATGATGAACAGGCGGACGAGTATTTTGCCACGCGATCGGTTGCGAGCAGGATTGGTGCCTGGGCGAGTCGGCAATCGACACCGCTCGAAAGCCGGGAGGCGCTGATGGAGCGCGCCCGGAATCTGCGCACGAAACTCGGTGACGACCCAAAGCGGCCCGAGTTCTGGGGCGGGTTCAGAATGATCCCGTTCGAGTTCGAGTTCTGGTCGAACGGCGATGACCGGTTGCATGACCGCTTTCGATGGTCGCGCTCGCCGGACACTGACACCTCGACATGGTCGATCATGCGGTTGAATCCATGAGAGCGAGGGCAGGGCCAAGGACAGGCAAGCCGGTTCTTGCTTGGCTGGCAATCTGCATCTGCCTGGTACTGGCTGTCCCTGAACCGCAGGGGGTGCAGGCGTCAGAGATCGCCTGCGACGCCGGACAGGTGCAGATGCGATGGGAGAACGGTCGATCCGGATTCAATGTCGAGTTGGCACTCGATAGCGAGTCCCAGGCACGAGGGCTGATGCACCGGGAATATCTCGCCCCGTTTTCCGGGATGCTGTTTGTCTTTCCGGCTCCCAAGACTGCCCGCTTCTGGATGAAGGACACCCTGGTTCCGCTGGACATTCTGTTTTTCGATCATCGGGGCGTTTTGAAGACCATTCACGAGAATGCAGTCCCGCACAGCCGCGCATCCATCGAAGGTGGCGACGGAATCCAGTTTGTGCTCGAAATCAACGGGGGCATGGTGGAGGAACTCGGCATTCCGCTCGGAACGGAGCTTCGACATCCATTGATCGAGGCGCCCGATGCGGCCTGGCCTTGCCAATGATCGAACGCTTGGCTGCGGGCGTGTTCAAAAGTAGGCGGCGATCGGCTTAATCGGCTTTCGTCTCGATCGCGATCCGGCTAGAAGGCATCCGTCGGGGCGTGGCGCAGCCTGGTAGCGCGGCGGTTTTGGGAACCGTAGGTCGCAAGTTCGAATCTTGCCGCCCCGACCATTGCCAAAGAGATCTTGTGCATTGCGTGGGTCGACGTGTCGTTCACGAGGACCGGCGTCACGCCTCGTCGAATTCCGCTTCAGCCAGAAGAACCGCCCACTGGGCTCCGTGCATGTCGCGGTCGAGCAGAGAACCCTGAACGTGCGGGCGGGGCAGGCTGAACTTGATGACGCTGATATCGGGCACAACGAACCGTTCGACCGTATCTAGATCGGCACCGAGGATCGACGCCACCCGAGATGTCGGCATGGCCGCCTTTGCGCGCTCCAACGCCTCGGGAGATCCGCAAAACACGTCGATGGTCAGCGTGAACGGCCCTGCATTCTTGGACCGGACGCTCGTCACGATGTCAGCGAATCGGGTCATTTCCCAACCGTCCTGACCCTGAGTCGAAATGCGTCCATCGGATTCTTGAGGCGCATCACGTGGTTCAGCGCGAATTCGAACACGGCCCCGTTGTCGCACTCCGGCGGAGAATATGGAAACGCGAATGTCGGCGTCGCCTCGTCGTCGCTCAACGGGAGATGAAGAAGGAGCGGGTTGAGAATCCTGGCAATTTCCATTGCGATCGGTGGGTCATCCGCGACAATGATTCCGAGGACTCCGACTTCGACGGGTGTCTGACGCCGAGTTTCCAGCTCTCCAAGGGCAGCGTCCATTCCGATGAGGCGGAATTCGACCGTGTAACCCTTCTCACCGGGTCCCGGTTGTCGCCCCAGGCTGTTCGCGACATCGATGGCGAGGCGTTGCTCGACGCGATGCAGCCACTCGCGCACGTTCCGGACATAGCGTTCGTCGCGAAGGATCACGAGCGTTGTGGATCGATAGCCAATCCAGCAAGCTCCTTCGAGTTTTACCGTGTATCGAGGTGACTTCACCCAGCGCGAGCCGGAAACCCGAACCCTGCGGTCGTCGATCGCTTCGATCTTTGCATCGTGAGTCTCAAGATGTCCGCCGGGTTCGTGCAGGACGAACGGATTGGCGTTTTCATAGAGCATGTGTGCTGAGACGGTTTCGGGCGTGCAGCGGGCATCGGCCGCAAACGGAACGATCGTGCACGAGTTCTTGTCGAATTCGGCGCCGATGACCCCGGCGCCAGGTCTGGTTGAACACAAGGCGCCGCATTCGGTGATCTTGGCGCCATGCCAGGCTGATCCCGCATGCTCGCCCTTGAGAATCGGCAGAGCCGAAATCAGCGCGGTGTCAGTCGTCCTTCCCGCGATGATGATGTCGGCGCCGGTGGAAATCGCGGCTCCGATCTGTTCCGCCCCGGCGAGCGCGACGATGTTCGTGCAATTGAGGATCCGATCCACATTCAAGGGTGGGCGGATTTCGGGGGGCAGTGCAGTGACCCGTCCTTTGTCAAATGCTCTTGCGACGTAAACGATGTCCTGGCTGCACTTCAAGGTGGCGACCTGAAGGCGCAAGCCCTTTTCTTTCGCGATGTCACGGGTGATTCCGACCAGCCAGTCCACTGCGTCATCGGTGCCGCAAGTTCCTGCCGAACCCAGAACGATCGGGACCTTTGCAACTTCTCGCGCCTCGAGGAGTCGAGCCCACTCGGAATGGACAGTGGCCCGTGAATATTTCGACAATCCCTCGCCGAGGTAATACGGTCCGCTGTCGGTCGAGCCACCATCGATGCAGATGATGTCCGGTTTCCACGCCAATCCGGCCGCAAGAGCGTCGTCGTCAAACCCCAGTCCGAGGGCCCCGGACGGGATGAGTGCGCGGGTTGCCATGTCAGTGGCCTTTGGGCGGCTTCAGCAGGTTTCTCAGGAACATCGGGGCGATGAACCCGGCAATCGCCGCAGCCCACAGGCCAATCGAAATGCCCGAAGAAAACAGATAGGTCCAGTCGCCGTCTGAAATCACCATCGCCCGGCGCAGGCTGTCTTCCATGTTGTTGCCGAGCAGAATTCCCAGGATGATCGGCACTGTCGGAACATCGAGCTTTCGCAAGATGTAGCCGAGAAGTCCGAAGATGATCATCAGGATGAGATCGAAACTGCTGCCTGAAAGGGAATAGATTCCCGAAAAAGACACCATCGTGATTCCGGGCAGGAGCAACCATGGCGGAACCGACAGAATCTTGACGAACAGCCGAACCATCGGCACGTTCATGAGAAGCAATACCACGTTTGAAATCAGCAGTGCCGCGATCAGGCCCCAGACAACTTCGGGCCGCTCTTCGAACAGCAATGGACCGGGCGTGATGTTCAAGGTGAGCAGGAGCGCGAGCAGAACTGCAGTTGTGCCCGACCCCGGCACGCCAAGCGTCAGCATGGGAACGAGGGCGCCGCCAGCGGCTGCATTGTTGCCGGCTTCGGGAGCGGCAACCCCGCGAGGATTCCCTTTGCCAAAGGTTTCCTTGTCCTTGGCAACGGATTTTTCACCCATGTAGGCCAGGAAACTTCCGAGCGACGCTCCGGCGCCGGGCAGGACTCCCGCGATGAAACCGATGATGGTGGCGCGAACCATGGTCCAGAAGCTGCCGACGATGTCCTTGATCGGCACCGTGATCCGGCCGAGCTTCACGCCGATGGCCGAGCCTCTTCCATGGCTCTCGATGTAGATGAAAACCTCGGCGACCGCGAACAGGCCGACGATCGCCACCAGGAAATCGACGCCATCCATCAGATGGAGTTCCCCGAACGTGAGGCGAGGAATTCCGGTCTGGTTGTCGAGCCCGATCATCGCGATGCCGAGTCCGATCATTGCCGATAGCGCCGCTTTGGCCTGATTCTGCGAAGACAGCCCGCCGAGCGTGCAAAACGCCAGCAGGTAAAGCGCGAAATACTCGGCCGGTCCAAACAGATACGCGACTTGGGCAAGAATGGGGGCCATGAGCATCAGGCCGACGGTTGCGAAGAATGCACCGAAAAATGACGCGACCCCCGACAGGACGAGAGCATCCGCTGCACGCCCCTTTCGCGCCATCGGATAGCCATCGAGGGTGGTCATCAGAGCCGGTTCGTCACCCGGGATGTTGAGGAGAATCGAGGAGATCCTTCCGCCATACATGGCCCCGTAGTAGACCGAGGTCATGAGGACCAGTGAATGGGTTGCATCCAGTCCAAGCGCAAAGGCCAGCGGGATCAGGATCGCGACGCCGTTTGACGGGCCGAGTCCGGGCAGCGAACCGATGATCGTTCCGAGGAAGCAACCAGCGACGGCAAGGAACAGCGTTGACGGCGTGAGGGCGACCGAGAAGCCTTGGGCGAGATTGGCAAGAATGTCCATGCGAAGGTGCCGCGCTTCAACCCGTCAGCATGCGGCCAAACGGACTGAGTCCAAGGCCGAGTCCGAACTTGAGAATGACGAACAGTCCGATCGACAGTCCGAGTCCCGTCTGGGCGGCAATGCGGAGGTTCGAGTGAATCTGGTAACTCAGGATTGCTGATGCAATCGCTGCGGGAATGATGAAACCGAAGGGACGCAACGACATTGCGAAGGCGAACAGGACGACGAGCGTGATCGCGATCCGGCCAAATGTCAGGAGCGACGGCCATTCGGGATCTGGATCGGGGCGAACTGCGATCGTGATCGCGCACAGGAAGGCGATGCCCCCGATGAGGTAAGGAAAAGTCCTTGATCCGACCGGATCCGACAGGAATCCGATCTGGATTTGCGTTGCGCTCAGGATGTACCCGAGCGCAACGACAGCAATGACCAGACCGAAGATCCGATCACTTGACACTATTGGATGACTCCGATTTCGCGGGAAAGGTCGCGGATCTCGCCAACGACCGTGTTCACGTAGTCCTGGAAGTCGTCGCCAACCTTGGTGAATGGAGCAAGGCCATTGGCCATCATTGCTTCCGCCCATTCGTCGGATGCGGCAACCTGCGCGAGGGCATCGGACCATTTCCGATAGTCCTCGTCAGCAATTCCTTTTGGGACGTAGAGTCCGCGCCAGTTGACAGCGACAACGTCGATTCCCTGTTCCATTGCGGTCGGGATGTCTTCGAAGCCAGGGATCCGCTCTTCGGTCATGACGGCGAGAACCTTGACTTCGCCAGCCTTGAGGAATCCGACCACTTCCGAAATGTCGCCGGTCATCGCCTGGGTATGGCCACCGATGGTCTGGGTGATTGCATCGGCGCCACCGTCGAGGCCGACGTACTTGACCGAACGAATGTCGGTGAAGCCGTTGCGGCCGAGCGCCATGAGGACCTTGAGATGGTCGAAGCCGCCCACGGCAGAACCGCCAGCGAAGGTGACCGAACCCGGATCGGCAGCGACTGCGTCGAGAAGGTCGTTCAATGAATTGTAGGGGGCGTCGTTGGCCACCACGATGACGCCTGGATCAGCGCCGATGGCACCGAGAAAACGCACTTGGTCGGCCGTCATTCCGCCGTACGCATTCTGCGCGAGGCGAGTTGCGGTTGCCGAAGATGCCGCGACGATGAGGTCCGCATCATCGTTTCGTTCATTGACCACGTGGCCGAACGCGAGTCCGCCGCCGCCGCCGGACATGTTGGTGACCTGGATCGGTTTGTCGACGGCACCGATGTCGTACATGATCTTGCCGATGGTGCGGCAAGTGAAGTCCCAACCGCCTCCCGGGTTGGCTGGCGCAATGCACTCTGCCGAGTATGCGGAGCCGGCAAGACCTGCAACGAGGACAGGTGCGAGCAGGGCTCGTTTCAAGATTGACATGTTCATGATTGTCTCTTTCTCCCTTTCTTGAGTTCGGCAACTCGACGTCGCGGGTCACCGATCAATCTGGCGTGTCGACCCGTCGTCCCCGGCAAAGGCCATGCCCGATGCGGCTTTCTTCGTAACCGCCACAGGGCCTTCGTCCCAGAGACGGTAGGGCATCGGAGAAACCTATCGAGTGGCAGTCGCCAAATCAATCACATTCGAATCGCTGATCTCCGACGCAACTTGTTGGCTCAGGTTGCCAATGATAGCGGCGGCGGGCGTTTGAATTGCGACCGAGTCACGGACAATTCGGTCCTTGTCGTACCATTGCTGTATTTCACTCCGGCGAATTCCTGGTCAACCCGTCGAATGCGGTTATGAACATACGATTCTCGTCCGTTCATTCATGGCTTGATCGACATGGGGCGTCATTACACGACGGTCTCTGGACCAATCCGGCCAAACGTTCCAAGGTCACTGCATCAAGCCCGCTATTCAAATTCCATTCTTTGTCACCTACAACCTGCACGAAAGAAGGCGGTTCGTCGCAGAGTTGCTGACAGTCGCCCGAATAAGTCACATCGCAGGTGTTGGCCGACAGAAAAAACGTCCGTCGAGGCTTCGAATTCGGGAAACCATGGGTGTTGGGGTGAGTCGGCGACAGGCCGTTCCAGCATCAGGACAATTTGTCGGGCAAGACGAACAGGGCAATTGGGCGAGCACCATGATTGACATTGTGTCGGGAACCACGCGGAAACCTGTCGCAAGCCAGCAGTTGGCTGAGTTCTTCAAGCGGCGTGCGGCGAGCTATTCCGGAATTCTCTATTTCGGGTACCCCATCATTGCCGCTCCAGATGGAGCATTCGCCTTCGATGCAGTTTGGGTCAGCAGAGAAAGGGGCATCGTCATCTTCTGCCTGGTCGAAGAGACGGAGGTCGCGGAGGACTATGGCAGCGCGCAAGACAGGAGTGCCAATCTCCTCGATGCGAGGCTCAGAAACCATACGGAACTCATGAGAGGCCGCGAGTTCTTGGCATCGCCTGAAGTGATTACATTCGCGCCTGCTGCGTGCGTCGCTGGGAACGAAAAAGCGGGATATCCGCTATGCAACCTGGACAACTTGGACAGTGCGATTGAAAGGACGTCGTGGAACCATCCCGAAAAGTTCGAGAACGTCGTTTCCGTTCTGCAGTCAATTTCCCAGATCCGGAAAGGCAAACGAACGCGAACAGCGGTGAATCCTGAATCAAGAGGGTCGAAGCTTCGTCGCCTCGAGGAGTCGGTTGCCAACCTGGACTACCAGCAGGGACGAGCTGTCATTGAGACGGTCGACGGCGTTCAGCGAATTCGCGGGATTGCCGGTTCCGGAAAAACCATGGTCCTTGCTCTCAAGGCAGCCTACCTGCACGTCTGTAACCCGGACTGGAGGATTGCAGTCACTTTCAATTCGCGTTCCTTGAAGGAACAGTTTCTCCAGCTGATCAAGATGTTCGTGGTCGAGCAGACGGGTGACGAGCCGGATTGGTCCGCCCTCTCGGTCATCAACGCATGCGGGTCGCCCGGAGGGCCAGACAGAACTGGCCTCTACTATGAATTCGTACGAAGCCATGGGCTGGAGTATGCGGATTTTCAGGAAGCCAACAGACAGTATGGTCACGATCGTGCTTTCGCCAGCGCATGCCGTGATGCCGTCGCAGGTGCGAAGGGCGAAACTCATCTGTACGATGCGATCCTTGTCGACGAAGCACAGGAACTCGGCCCTGACTTTCTCCAGATGTGCTTCTCTATGCTCGAGGAGCCCAAGCGGCTCGTTTACGCTTATGATGAAATGCAGTCCTGGACTTGCACGAGTTTGCCGCCGCCCGAGAAACTATTCGGGACGGGTGCGAACGGTCGCGCCCGGGTGCGCTTTTTGCGTCCACAGCCCGGTTTGCCTCAGCAAGACATCGTACTCGAAAAGTGCTACCGAAATTCTCGGCCAGTACTCGTGACAGCGCACGCACTCGGGTTCGGAATATATCGGAAACCAGATGTTGAAACCGGAACTGGTCTCGTGCAGGTGTTCCAGCAACCCGGATTCTGGAATGAAATCGGATACCGTGAAGTATCTGGGGAGTTGGCGGAAGGTCACACGGTACGGTTGGCCCGACCACCCGAAACAAGCCCTGCCTTTCTGGAGGATCACTCGTCAATCGACGACCTCATTCAGTTTCGTGTCTTCAACACAAAAATAGAGCAAGCCGAGTGGCTGGTCGACAACATCGAGCAAAACATCGGCAAAGATGAACTGACCCCCGACGACATCATGGTCATCAATCCCAATCCGACAAAAACCAGGCAAGAGGTCGGAATTGCGCGACGATTGGCATTCGAACGCGGAGTGAACTCGCACTTTGTTGGCGTCGGCTTCTCCGTTGATCACTTTTTTGACGAACACGACAAATCCATCGCGTTCTCAGGGATTCACCGCGCCAAGGGCAATGAAGCAGCGATGGTCTACATCATCAACGCTCAAGACTGCGCGGGATCATATGGACAACTCCTGCAAGTGAGAAATCAGCTCTTCACGGCGATAACGAGGAGCAAGGCGTGGGTCCGTGTACTGGGTATCGGCAAAGGAATGGAGGCACTCGTTGAAGAATTCGAAAAGGTCAGGGAGAACAATTTTGAACTCGAATTCGTCTACCCCGGCAAACAGGTTCTCGACAAGATGAGGCGCTTGCATCTCGACATCACCGAAGACGGGGACAGAGTCGTAAAGGCATCCGTGGATCACCTCTCCAAATTCGTTGACGACTTTGAGGCCGGACGAGTGCGGTTGCAGGATCTGCCGAAGGAGACGATCGCGAAAGCGCGGACCTTGCTTGGCGACGGTGTGAGGCATGGCTAAGGCGCACGAAGTACACAAGGAGATGTACGACATAACCACTGCATTGCTTGAATTGGGAATTTGTGATGATCAGCAATACCCGGTGGTTCGCCAAGTTGGACACAACAGATTCGAAGTGACACGTGAGCGAAGTTCGGAATATTCAAGCGTTTTTCGGAAAACCGACTATGCTGATGCGTATAGGGTGATGAAACGGAACCGCGACTTCAACGTGTCCTTGGCGGATGGCGGTCTCCTGCAAGTGCATTACCTTCTCCACGGGGACGAAGTCGTCAAACATCGGTTGGCTTTCTTTCCGTCGCCTGATTTCAGCGCCTATCAAAACGAACCGGAATTGTACGAAAACAACGTGATCTATTCTGAAGCCCTCGAACGGGGCGTGGTTGCCACGCCGATCCGGTTTGATTTTGACAAAGAGGCGTTCGAAGAAGACGTCCATCCCGTGTGTCACTTGACGATCGGGCAGTACAAAAACTGCAGGGTGCCGGTTGCGAGCGCGATCTCTCCGTTCCGCTTTGTCGAGTTCGTAATGGGGGCATTCTACAACACGGCGTTTCGTGATTTTCGAAGTCGACTTCGAGATCGGGGCATTTCATTCGCCCCGACCATCACTCCTGCCGAGTTGCAACGGTTGCATTTGGCGCTGCCTGTCAGATTGACTTGAGTGCTTCGAATCAGATCGAAGACAGGATGGCGGGGCCAATGCGAAGACAGCGTCAATCCGTTGGCATGTCCGATTCCTGATCGCTGCTCCTGCTTTGCGAACATCTGTTTGACGAAGTTCCACAGCGAGAAATCTGGTTTGACGCGGCATTGTTGAATGATTGGTCGACGCGGTCCCTTGCAGATTCACTCGACGGCTCGCAAGACCTGCGACGGGCTGGCGCGGACCGCGCGCAGCGAAAAAAGCAGCCCCGCCAACACTGTAATGGCGGTTCCACACAGGATGATCACGCCTGCTGACGCTGCCTCGAACCGGTAGGGGCTTTCCATCACGAAGCGCATAACGGCCCATCCCGCGACGCTTCCGGCCAGCACGGCAACGCTGCCCGCGATCAGCCCGCACATGGTCGAACGAATGGCAAAGCTCCTTAGAATCTGAACGCGCGAAGCGCCAACCGTCCGCAGCACTGCCGCCTCGAAGCTGCGGGCCGCATCCCCGGCAGCAGCTGCGCCCACAAGAACGATGAACCCAATGACGAGAGTTCCCGAAGCGGCGTAAGTGACAGCGGCGACGAGTCCGGAAAGCAATCGAACGACCTGGTTGATTCCCTCCTTCACGTTGATGACCGTGACGTTGGGGAACTCCTTCACGACCGCATCGAACACTGCCTCCTCGCCGCCGCCGGCTTCGTTGTCGGCGCCCACGTAGACGGTCGCGATGTGGGTGTGCGGAGCGCCTGCGAGTGCTGAGGGATTCAGCGACATGATGAACCCGATTCCCACGGTCGAAAAGTCCACCTCACGCAAGCTCGTGATCGTCGCATCGATGTCCCGTCCGAGAATGTTGATCGTGATGACGTCACCGATCATAAGGCCGAGTTCCTCGGCCTCCTCCGCCGAAAAACTGACCTGCGGGGGACCTTCATGGTCGCGGGGCCACCATTCGCCCTCAAGGATGATCGTGTCCGGCGGAACAGTCTCCGAATAGGTGACGCCGCGGTCTCCCTGCAGAACCCAGTGGTCGCCAGCGACCTCGGAAGCATCGCGACCGTTGATGTGGGTGAGGAACCCACGCAGCATCGGTGCCGTGTCCACTCTGTTCACCGATGAAAAGGTGGACAGGGAGTCCAGAAGCGCGTCGATCTGATCATTTTGAATGTCGACGAGGAAGAACGAGGGAGCGACATCGGGCAGGTCGCCTTCGATCAGCGCGTTCAGATTGGACGAAATCTGACCGACCGCTGCCAGAACTGACAGGCCAAGACCGAGTGACATCACGACAATCCGAGTGTCACTGGTCGGACCGCCAACCGCAGCAAGCGCGAGGCGCAGCACCGGCAGGCCACGCACCGAGGTCCATCCGGCAGAGCGACGAGCGAATCTGCGAAACAAGGCCGCAACAATCGCCAGGACCGCCAGTGCTGCACAAATGCCAATCGCGGTCCACGTGCTGAGCATGGGGACACCTGACAGGACTGCTGATGCTGCAACGAGCGCGACGACGAGGCAAATAGTGGCGATGATCGGCCTCACCCGGAACCGGCGAGCAGATTGGCCCTGATCGCGACGGTAAAGGGCGGCGGCCCGGATGTGGATGACTCGCGACAAGGGCCACAACGAGAACGCGGCAGCGATCAAAACGCCATAGAGCGCCGCCTCGAACACCGGCCCGAGTCGGACACCTGAGAAACTGATCGGCAGCGGGATTCTCTCGATCAGCACCGACTCCAGTCCGAGCACCGCGATGGTTCCAAGGATAGCTCCCGCGCAGACGCCAAGAATCGTCATGACGCCGATCTGAATCCCGTAAGTCAGCAGAACGGTCCGGCCATTGGCGCCAACGGTCCTGAGCGTCGCGATGGTGTCGATCTTTCCCTCCAGAAAGCTGACAACGGCCGCGGCGATTCCGATTCCGCCGACGGCAAGCCCGGCCAGCCCGGCAAGGACGAGGAAGGCAGAGACTCGGTTGACGGCAAACCTGGTTTGCGGGCTGGGGTTGTTCCGATCACGCCATTCCGCACCTGCGTTGGCGAAGGTCTGATCGACGTCCCGCCTGATCTCGTTCAGATCGACAGATGGATCCAGCTTCAACCGGTAACTCGCATTGTACCGCGTTCCGATTCCGAGGAACCCCGAACTCTCAAGCGTGTCCGAACGAACGATCACCCGTGGTGCCAGAAGACTTCCGAGTCCGGTTGAGGCATCGGGTTCGCTGACGAGAATTGCCGACACCCGGTAGCGTCCGGTCCCGAGCGTAAATTGGTCGCCAGGCTCGAGTCCCAGCCGCGAAGCCATTTGTTGCTGAACGACGGCGCCTGCCACCCCGTCCTTGGCCGCAAGTGCATCCGCGAGCGGGACATCGGGCGACAACTCTGGCGCCCCGTACAGCGGATAGTTGTCATCAACCCCCTTCAACGAGACCAGCGCCCGGTTCACCGTGTCCGGCGTATCGGCCATTGCCATCGACCGAAACTGAACGATCTCCGAGACAACCGCAAAATTGCTGTTCATCCACTCCTTTTCGGCTTCGTCGGCAGTCCGATAGCTGAAGGTGATTTCGGCATCGCCGCCGAGCAACGTCGTTCCCTGCAAACGGAGCCCGCTTTCGATGGACTCCCGCACCATGCCGATTGCCGTGATCGCGCCGACGCCGATCGCAAGACAGGCGAGGAATACGCGGAATCCGCGTGTTCCGGTGCGCAATTCACGCGATGCAAATGCGACGGCAGGCGTCGATCGCCATCGGGTCAAATTCATCACGCGACTTGCTCTTGTTCGCCGGCATTCGTCGGCTGGGACGATTCGGCAATCGACCCGTCGCGAAGCCCGATGACCCGATCACAACGGGCAGCGAGCGAGTCGTCGTGGGTCGCGAGAACGAGAGTGCTGCCATGGCGATCGTTCAGTCCGAACAGCAGGCTGATGATCGAATCGCCCGTCGCCGAATCGAGATTTCCGGTCGGCTCGTCGGCGAGCAGTAGCCGGGGTCGGGGCGCGCAGGCACGAGCGATCGCGACGCGTTGCTGCTCGCCCCCGGACATCTGAAACGGGTAATGGTGAATTCGGGATTCAAGACCGACTTCGCAAAGCTCGGCCTCCGCCCGTTCAAAGGCATCCTTGCGCCCCGCTAGTTCAAGGGGCGTCGCGACATTCTCAAGGGCGGTCATTGTCGGAATCAGATGAAAGGACTGAAAGACAACGCCCACGTTGTCACGCCTGAATGCCGCGAGTTGGTCCTCGGTCATGCTGCCTATGTCATTTCCGAGAACCTCGACCCGCCCGCCGGTCGCTTGCTCGAGCCCGCCAAGCAGCATCAGCATTGACGACTTGCCCGATCCTGACGGCCCAATGAGGCCGACCGTCATCCCTTCGGTGACTTCGAGATCAATGCCTTTGAGGATCTCGACGGGACCGGCGTTTCCTGCCAGAGTCAGGCTGACGTTCATCAGATGAAGGCATGTTTGGGGCATGGCAGTTCAAGGCGCTCGGGTTGGTCTGGAAAGCGGGGACGGTCCACCGCCGGCAGGCATGAGGTCCAGGATTTCAGGGCTTGCAATGGCAGTCGTTGCGGCTCTTGGATTGGCGATACATGCACCAGCTTGGTCCGGTGATCAACAGGTGACCATTGCCGCCTTGGGTGACAGCCTCGTTCAGGGGTTCGGCCTGCCGCGAGAGCAGGGATTCACGGTTCAGCTCGACGAATGGCTGAACGAGCGGGATCCGGACATCGAGATTCTCAATGCCGGGGTTTCCGGCGACACGACGGCGGGCGGACTGGCGCGCATGGACTGGACGATCGCGTCTGACGTGCATGCTCTCATCGTCGTTCTGGGAGCAAACGACATCCTTCGCGGGATTGATCCGGCGGTCAGCCGCGCGAACCTTCGCGGCATTCTCGAGAAGGCGGCGGCCGACGACCTGCCCGTGCTGCTCGTCGGGCACGAGGTTCTGGCCAACTACGGACCGGACTACAAGCGGGACTTCGAAGCGATCTATCGCGACCTGTCGCTCGAGTTTGGCACGTTGTTTCACGAGCGTTTCTTCGATGGCCTCGAAGACGGTCTTGATCGTCACGAGGCGGCACAAAAATACCTGCAAGACGACATGCTGCATCCCAATGCCGACGGTGTCGGCGTGATCGTCGCGACCATGGGGCCTCTGGTCCTCGAACTCGCGCGCCTTGCTCGTGAGCGTTCAATGAAGTGATCCGGGGCGCCGTTCGGAGCATCCGTGTAGCCCGAGGGTCGAGCCGCTCTCCATGCCATGAGATATTTGTGCCATGAATTGCCGGTATTGGGCCACTTTTGGGACAAGCAGGCATTTTGCATCACGCAACGCACACCTCCGTTGCATTGCGATCCTTGAGAGGCGCACCAGTTCGTCGCCCGTTCCACGTCGACATGTTCAGCTGATCGCTTTGTCCGGCCGCAGAACAAGCACGGGCCGCCGAGGCTCCCGCGCATTGTCCCGATCCCGACGCCAGATCCGTATCCATTGTCATGGCGACGCTCGAGTGGCGATTTCACAAATTCTGACACTTGCAATCCGGCGGCAGTCTGTCTGAAACGCCGACGCAATCAACTGACGCAGATTCGGCGGTGGAGCAGATCGGGCCGAGCGTCCGTGGCTCGAGGACAAGGAAACGGGGATGACCGTGAACATGACGCGAAGACTTGTCGCGGAGGCGCTCGGAACGGGGTTTCTGCTCGCCACGGTGGTCGGCTCGGGGATCATGGCCGAGTCGCTGGCGGATGGTAACACGGCACTGGCCCTGCTTGCGAATGCCATTGCGACCGGCGCAATTCTCGTGGTGCTCATTCTGGTTTTTGGCCCGATATCAGGCGCTCATTTCAATCCAGCCGTCACCCTGTGTTTCCTGATCCGCCGCGAGATCGCCGCCCGTCACGCCGCCCTCTACTGTCTGGTTCAGGTGGCAGCCGGTATCGCGGGAGTCGTCGTCGCGCATGTCATGTTCGCCGAATCCATTGCACAGGCGTCGATGACCGCACGAACCGGGGTTGGTCAGTGGACGGGGGAGTTTGTTGCGACATTCGCGCTGATTGCCGCGATCCTGGGGACGATTCGATTCCAGCCAACGGCGACGCCATGGGCTGTCGGCCTCGTGATCACAGCAGGATACTGGTACACATCGTCGACCTCTTTCGCCAATCCGGCGGTCACGATCGCGCGAGGGTTCACCGACAGTTTTTCCGGCATCCTGCCGCTTCACGTTCCGCTATTTGTGCTGGTTCAACTGATCGCAGCGGTCGTTGCAACGCAGACATTCTCCTGGTTGTTGTCTGAACACGACGATTGACGGATGAGATCCGGATCACATTTTGTCGTGAACCTTCGGCACGGGCGTGACCTTTGTTGGGAACATGTCATGTCAAGTGTTGGCAAACCGGAAATGACATCAAACCGAATGATCCCGATCAAGGAGGCCGCCGAGGCCGCTGGTATTTCGGCACGCAGAATCAATCGAATGATTGACGATTCGGTGCTGCCCTGATCCGCCAGCTTCGAGACCGGTACTTGTCGTGCACTGCACGCATTCGCCATCCTAATGGTAAGGGATCCGGGCTAGTCCTCCAATTCTGCTGACAGCGCCGCAAGCGACTGCTTGATTGCCCGGTTCAGATCGTCCGGATCAAGGCTGTCAAAGCCCTGCTCGGGAATCCCGGCAGTGATCCGGGAAGCAAGCATTTCGGCGGTCATCGCCAGTTTGCGCGCTTGGCGTCTGGACTGTCGGTCCCCATCGGCGGTCATGAGCTTCTCGTCAAGGCAGGCGAAAAGTTCGGCCAAACCGGCCCCTTCAGTCGCGGATACCCTCAGGACTGGCACGTCGCGAGCTTCGCCTGCGCGCAGCGACAGCATGTTTTCCAAGTGCTTGGCTGTCTGATCGGCATCCTCGCGATCTGCCTTGTTGACCACCAGCACGTCGCCAATCTCCAGGATACCGGCCTTGATCGCCTGCAGCTCGTCACCGAGGCCGGGGGCAGAGACCACGACGCTCAGATCCGCGACCTGAGCAATCTCCGTTTCCGACTGCCCAGCTCCCACGGTTTCGATCAGTATCAGGGGCCAGCCCGCTGCGTCCATGACGTCGGCCATGTCATGGGCCGCAGCGCACAGGCCGCCCAGGTGACCCCGGGCAGACACGGATCGAATGAACACACCGTCATCGAGGCTGTGCGCCCCCATTCGTGCCCGATCACCCAGCACGGCACCACCAGAGACGGGACTGACAGGATCGACAGCCAGAACAGCAACCGGTCGTCCTGCCTTGCGCCATTCATGGATCAGAGCGTCGACCAGCGTGGACTTGCCCGCGCCCGGCGGGCCGGTAAAACCGACGATGCGTGCCTTGCCGATGTCGTCGCGTAGTGACTTCATCAGGGCCTTGCCGTCGTTGCCGCCGTTTTCGGCGACGGTCAGCGCGCGGCCCAATGCCAGAGGGTCGCCCTCGCGTAGACGCGTAGCCAGCCGTGCGACGTTCATCGGCGCATCTCCAGATGTTCAGGCCACCATCTGCGGGTGACCGAAACCAAGCTCACCCCGCAAGCAAGCGATTATTTCGCCATGGGTGACGTCGGCCAGCGCCGCGTCCACCACCTTTTCGTAGACATTCTCCGACCCGTTCGCGGCCCGCGCCAGACTGTCCATGGCCTTGCGCACCTCGAACTGATTTCGTGCGGCCTTGAAGGCTCGGAATTCGGCGACCTGCGCTTCCATCGCAGCGCGGTCGGGGCGGTAGGTGTCGACCTCTTGGGTTTCTTCATCTCGTTGGTAGCAGTTCACGCCAACGACTTTTTCGACACCGGTTTCGATGCGGTTCTGATAGTCCAGCGCGGATCTGCCGATCATGCGTTGCACGATCCCCTGGTCCACTGCGGCGTACATGCCGCCCGCCTTCTCGATCACGTCCATGACCTCGAGGATTTTCGCTTCCATCTCGTTGGTCAGAGCCTCGACATAGTAGGACCCGCCAAGCGGATCGATCACGTCGCACAGGTGCGCCTCTTCGCGCAGGATGTTCTGGGTCGCCACCGCGATGCGGGCGGATTCCTCCGTCGGGCAGGCCAGGGCCTCGTCAAACCCGTCGGTGTGCATCGACTGCAACCCACCGAAAATACCGGCGATGGCCTGGGCGGTCACACGGGCGATGTTGTTGAGAGGCTGCTGCTGGGTCAGATCCACACCGGAAGTCTGGGCGTGGAACTTGAACCGCCACGAGCGCGGGTCCTTGGCGCCGAGACGCTCCTTCGCGATCCGTGCCCAGATCCGGCGACCAGCGCGGAACTTGGCGACCTCTTCGAAGAAGCTGATCGAAATGTCGAAGAAAAATGTGAAGCGTCGCAAGATGTTATCTGCGTCCATCCCGGCGTTGATGCAGTCCTCGGCATATTGAATGGCGGTCGAAAGCGTCAGCCCCATGGTTTCGGCGGGCGTGGCTCCGGCTTGTTGCATGTGCTGGCCGACAACCGAGACGGGGTTCCAGTTGGGGGTGTGCTCCCGGCAGAATTTCACGTGGTCCACGAAAATCCGCCGCGCGCCCGGTTGGCTAAGCCGATAGAACATGTGGTTGGCCACATAGTGCGAGATGTAGTCGGATTGGTTGGCCGTGCCGGTGATCTTGTCGAGGGAAATCCCGCGTCGCTTGGCCACGCCCAGCAGAAACGCAAAAAGAGTAAACGGGGTGGGGTCGTTCATGGCCGTTGAGATCTTGTCGATCTCCACGCCGTCCAATGCGGCATCCATGTGATCGACCGTATTGATGACGGTGCCGCAGGTGCCAAGCAGCGCTACCGGGCTTTCGTCGCAGTCGATGCCCCGGAAGCCAGAGTTGCAGGGCAGCAGACTGATCGCGGACGCGCCCTGTTGCAAAAGCATCCTGACCCGTTCGTTGTAGTCCTGAGGCGTGCCAAGACCGATCAACTGCCGCTGGGTCCAGGTTCGGCCCCGGTGCATGGTGTTGTAGATGCCCCGCGTATAGGGTGCCTCGCCCGGCATGCCGAGATCCTCGCCATAGCGGGTTTCGGACCAGTCGAGTGGCGTGTAGAGCGGGCGCACCTCGATGCCTGACCGGTTTGCAACCGTTCGGTCTTCGCCGATCTCACGATCGTAACGCACACGCCAGTTGGCCTGCTGGCTTTTCAAGTTGGGCATGTCGCTGTTCGCCGGTCTTTTGGTCATCACACAGCCTCCGCTTCTTCGCGCGCGGCTCGGGCTTCGCTGGCCAATTCGCGCACCTTGCTGACAATTTCGTCACTGGTTGCGCCGGGGTTGAAAATTGCGCTGACGCCCGCCGCGATCAGGTCGGGTTGTTCGTTCCGAGGGATGATGCCGCCCACGATCACGCGCACGTGGGTCATGCTTGCGCCGCGCAGGGCTTGCATCAGGTCCGGCAAGATCAGGTGGTCGGTGGCCAGCGAACTGACGCCGATGACATCGACGTCTTCCTGCATCGTCAGCTTCACCACCGCGGCGATTTCCTGCCAGGGCGGGGTATAGATCACCTCCATGCCCGCATCTCGCAAATAGGCTGCCACGACACGGCTGCCACGGTCATGGCCGTCAAATCCGATCTTGGTGACCAGAACGCGTTCCGGATATCCCATTAGCTCGATCCGTCCGATGAGTTGAGAGCTGGGCAGCGGAAAAACCGCAGCAGTTCCTTGGCTATGTCCGCGGGGCTGGCGCCGCCGGGTTGATGCCAAACATGAACGTGGTTGACCGCACCGATCAGAAACAGTCGCAACAGGCGGCGATCCACCTCTGGCGGCAGAGGCAGAGCGCCCACCAGATCTCTCAGCATGACTTCGTACTGGTCCCGCAACCTGATGAGCTCGGCTTCGACCGAGGGCACGTTGTCGGGCAGGATGCGAATGATGACGCTGGCATAGGCGGTCGGTTCGATGATCATCTCGATATGCGTCGTGAGCATTTTCTCGAGACGCTCCCAAGGCTCGTCAGCGGTGGTCAGAACCGCCTGCACTCTCTCGGTCAGTCGGCGGACGCCTTCCTCGTAAACCGCCACCAAGAGCGCTTCCTTGTTCGGGTAGTGATAGTAAATCGACCCGGGCAGCATGCCGCACTTGCCGGCAATGTCGCGCATCGTGGTCGCCTGATACCCGCGCGTCGAGAACAGTTCAGCGGCACTGCCCAGCAGAACCTCCAGACGGTTGTTTGAACGGGCCGCAGCTTTCATCGCCGCTCCTTAAAAAAACAAATGTTTGTTAAAAGTGATTCCACTTTTTGTCAACGCTGACTTTATGAAGGAACATCAGGTGCAAAGTTTTGGAGCTTCGTGCCAGGCTGAGAACGCTCGGAAGTAGCGGAAGTCACGATGCCCATCAGTTCAATGATGTTGCATCACTGGAAGACCGTCACCTGAACCGTGCAACCGATTCGCGAGATATCGTAGAAGGCGACGGCATCTGTATCGCGACGAGTGCAGAGTCGCGGTGACCGGACGCGAACGGTTCGTTGCGGAATTCACCGGTGCGAAGGCAAAATGACAATGATCCTGTCGGGTTACTGAGGCCCAGCAGCCTCGCGTGTCGACGCTTTCCGCACGTGTTCAACAGAATCGTGAACTGAAAAAGTTTTTGTTGACGACTCACTGCCTGTCATACAGATTGACGTCCCGTCTGCTCCACACACCACATGTAGGCAGTGCAGCCAGCGGGCGTATGCTGAGGACTGAAGACCGATCACCCTTCGGTAGCAGTAGAAAAACAAGAACAGATTGCCCAGCAAAAGGGCAACAATCCTTCAGGGGGTTCTCATGATCATCAATCGACGATTCACGCAAAAGGGCAAGGACGCCTACGCAGGGATCAAGTTCCGCAAGACAACCTCCGAGATCCGCAACACCGACGGCTCAGTCGTGTTTTCGCTCGACAATGTCGAGGTTCCCGAGGATTGGTCACAGGTCGCGTCCGACGTGATCGCGCAGAAGTACTTTCGCAAGTCAAAGATTGCCACCAAGTTCGATCGTGTCCCTGAAGAGGGCGTGCCGGACTTTCTGTGGCGATCGATTCCGGCCTCGCCAGCCGACGATGCAAAGCCGAAGCAGGCCGAATCCGGCGAAAATCAATCCGATGACTATCACGGAGAGACATCTGCCAAGCAGGTGTTCGACCGAATGGCTGGCGCGTGGACCTACTGGGGCTGGAAAGGCGGCCTGTTCACCTCGAAAGAGGATGCCCGCGCCTTCCGTGACGAAATGAGCTACATGCTCGCGCGGCAACTGGCTGCTCCGAACTCGCCGCAATGGTTCAACACCGGTCTGCACTGGGCCTACGGAATCGATGGCCCCGGCCAAGGGCACCACTACGTCGATCCGGTGACCAAGAAACTGACGCTCTCCAAGAGCGCCTACGAGCATCCCCAGCCCCATGCGTGCTTCATCCAGTCGGTGGGCGACGATCTCGTCAATGAAGGCGGCATCATGGATCTCTGGGTCCGCGAGGCTCGCCTCTTCAAGTACGGGTCGGGGACCGGCACCAATTTCTCGTCCCTGCGGGCCGAAAACGAGCCCCTCTCGGGTGGCGGAAAGTCGTCCGGGCTAATGTCCTTCCTCAAGATCGGCGATCGCGCGGCCGGTGCCATCAAGTCCGGTGGCACGACCCGCCGGGCGGCGAAGATGGTGATCTGCGACATGGATCACCCCGATATCGAGGACTTTATCAACTGGAAGGTGACAGAGGAGCAAAAGGTCGCATCGCTGGTTGCGGGTTCGCGAATTCACCAAAAGAAGCTTAACGGAATCTTCGCCGCAGTCGGGAAATGGGACGGACGCGAGGACGATGCTGTCGACCCCGCGAAGAATGCGACGCTCCGCAAGGCGATCCGCTCGGCAAAGCGCGCCTGCATCCCCGACACCTACATCAATCGCGTCCTGCAGTACGCCCGCCAGGGCTACACCGGGATCGACTTTCCGGTGTACGAGACCGACTGGGACTCGGAAGCCTACCTGACGGTGTCGGGCCAGAACTCGAACAACTCGGTGCGCGTGACCGACGCTTTCATGGCGGCGACCAAGGACGATGGCGACTGGGAGCTGACGAGACGCACCGATGGAAAGATCGTTCGCAGGGTCAAGGCTCGCGACCTGTGGGATCAGATCGGCCATGCGGCATGGGCCTGCGCCGACCCGGGCGTCCAGTTCCATGACACGATCAACGGTTGGCACACCTGTCCGGAAGACGGTGACATCAGGGCATCGAACCCCTGTTCGGAATACATGTTCCTTGATGACACGGCCTGCAATCTCGCGAGCCTGAACCTGCTCGGGTTCCTGAAGGACGACGAATTCCAGCTCGAGGATTACGCGCACGCGATCCGGTTGTGGACAATCGCTCTCGAGATCTCCGTGATGATGGCCCAGTTCCCGAGCCGACGCATCGCGGAGCTGTCCTACAAGTTCCGAACCCTCGGGCTTGGCTATGCCAACATCGGCGGGCTGTTGATGACGCTGGGCCTCGGCTACGACTCGACCGAAGCGCGAGCTCTGTGCGGCGCACTGACCGCGGTTCTGACCGGGACCTCCTATCGGACCTCGGCCGAAATCGCGGGCGAACTCGGACCGTTCCCCGGGTACAAGGCCAATTCAAGCCACATGATGCGTGTGATGCGAAATCACCAGCGCGCAGCCGAAGGCGAGACCCGCGGTTACGAGGGTCTTGGGGTGCTGCCGGTTCCGCTTGATCATGCCAATTGCCCCGACAAGGCGATTTCCGACTACGCGAAGACCTGCTGGAGCGAAGCGATCACGCTCGGCGAGGAGCACGGATACCGTAACGCCCAGGTGAGCGTGATTGCCCCGACGGGCACGATCGGCCTAGTTATGGATTGCGACACGACCGGGATCGAACCGGACTTCGCCCTGGTCAAGTTCAAGAAGCTTGCCGGCGGCGGATACTTCAAGATCATCAACCGCTCGGTTCCGGCGGCGCTGAAGACGCTCGGCTACGAGCCCGACGAAGTCGATGAGATCGTTCGATACGCGGTCGGCGCTTGCACCCTGCGGGGCGCTCCGGAAATCAACCACGAGTCCCTGGCGGAGCTAGGATTCGGCAAGACCGAACTGAACAAGCTGGAAAGCGCGATTCCGACCGCCTTTGACATTCGCTTCGTGTTCAATCCGATGAATCTCGGAACCGGTTTCTGCCGCGATGTCCTGGGTGTTCCGGAGGAACGGTTTGCCGACCCGACCTTCGACTTGCTGATCCATCTCGGTTTCAGCCGCGCGCAGATCGACGCCGCGAACTGCTACGCATGCGGGACAATGTCCCTCGAAGGCGCCCCGGGTCTCGCGAGAGAGCACTACCATGTCTTCGACTGTGCCAATCCTTGCGGGCGAATCGGCACACGAAGCCTTTCGGTTTCGAGCCACATCTCGATGATGGCTGCAGCGCAGAGCTTCATTTCGGGCGCGATCTCGAAGACTGTCAACATGCCAAACAGCGCAACGACCAGTGATTGCCTGGACGCCTACGAACAGAGCTGGCGACTGGGGGTCAAGGCGACCGCGCTCTACCGCGACGGCTCAAAACTCTCGCAACCGTTGTCATCGGCCATCATCGAGGACGATGACTTCGATCTGGACGAGGACACCGACGAAATGACGCTCGCCGAGGCGGTCGCGAGACAGCCAGTGACCGAAAAGGTCGTCGAGAAAGTCGTTCACCGCGAAGTCGAACGCGCAAGAGAACGCGAGCGACTGCCGGGACGACGCAAGGGCTACACGCAGAAAGCCATGGTCGGAGGCCACAAGGTCTACCTGCGAACCGGGGAGTATCCGGACGGTACCCTGGGCGAGATCTTCATCGACATGCACAAGGAGGGTGCCGGGTTCCGCGCGATGATGAACAACTTCGCCATCGCCATCTCGGTGGGCCTGCAGTACGGCGTGCCGCTAGAGGAGTTCGTCGAGGCCTTCACCTTCACGCGGTTCGAGCCGGCAGGGCTTGTCCAGGGGAACGACAACATCATGAATGCCACGTCGGTCCTGGACTACATCTTCCGGGAACTGGCCGTTTCCTACCTCGACCGGACGGATCTCGCGCATGTCAAGCCGGAGGGCACGAGTTTCGATGACCTCGGCGACGGCATGGTCGAGTACGATGACGATTGGCTCCGTGCGGGAAGCGACGGATCACCGACCCGTTCGATCGAGCTCATTCGCAGGTTGTCGTCGACGGGATACCTGCGCAAGCGACTGCCGCGAATGGATTCAGGTCAAGGAAACGATCCCGAATTCCTGGCGGACAGCGCCGACAACGGGCATGGAGATGCAACTGCAGCGACAGCTCAGGCGACCATGGGGCTCAGCTCAAGCGAGATGGCCCGAATGCAGGGTTACGAGGGCGATGCCTGCAGTGAATGCGGCAACTACACGCTTGTTCGAAACGGAACGTGCCTCAAGTGCAACACGTGCGGGGCCACGAGCGGCTGCAGCTAATCCTTGCAGGTTCAACGCGAGCGAACATCGAAGTGTCCGATCGCAGCCGAACAGGGATTCAGCTGCCACCTGCAATCGAGCCGCGCGCAGCACGGTCTGCAAGACATTCTGCCGGGAAGGCCGCTTGAAGCGCTGTTCCGTGATCGAAACCTGCGGGCTCGGGGCATCGTCAGCAGCTCTGCTTCGGGAATCGACGTTTGCATTGCCAACGAGAGTCGTTACGGACACGTCCATGCCGAAATGCCGTACATCTAGTTGCACGTCCGGCGGCGACTGAACGGGGATGCCGGTGATTAGCACTGAGACCGATTCGCGAACAGAGCCCGGTCCGGAGCGCCGGGCGGCTCGAATCGCGCAGACTGCATCGCGGGTTCTCCGCATGGAGGGGGAAGCCGTTCTCGGTCTCGCCGAGCGCGTTCCGTCGACATTGGCGGTGGCCGTCGAGCTGATCCTGGGCCAGTCGGGGCGGGTCATCGTCAGCGGCATGGGCAAGTCGGGTCATGTCGCGCGAAAGATCGCCTCGACCCTTGCCAGCACCGGCACGCCAGCGCAGTTCGTTCACCCGGCTGAGGCATCTCACGGGGATCTCGGGATGATCACCGAGGGCGACACCTGTCTGCTCTTGTCGAATTCAGGCGAAACCGGCGAAATCAGCGACATCGTCAGCTACAGCCGAAGGTTCTCTGTCCCGCTTGTCGCGATGACCCAAAGGCCGGACAGCATGCTCGCCAAGGCTGCCGATGTCGTGCTCCTGATTCCCAGCGCCGACGAAGCCTGCGCGATCGGACTGGCGCCAACGACCTCGACCACCTGCGCGCTCGCGCTTGGCGATGCGCTTGCCGTGTCGATCATGGAGTTGCGCGGTTTCAGGTCCGACAGGTTTCAGGTTCTGCATCCGGGCGGGCGGCTTGGCGCGCAGCTGCTCAAGGTCAAGGACATCATGCACCACGGCGAGTCCCTGCCGACGGTGCCGGGTGCGACCCCGATGGGCGAGGTTCTGGTCGAGATCACGGCGAAGGGATTCGGAACGGCCGTCGTGGTCGATGGTGACGAGGCCATCGGCGTCATCACGGACGGGGACATCAGGCGCAATCTGGAGGACCTGATGGAGCGCACGGCTGGAGACATTGCCACCAGCTCGCCGCGATCAATCGGAACCGACGCGCTCGTGTCCGAGGCGCTCGGCATCATGAACACGAATGGCATCACCTCGCTGTGCGTGACCGACTCCGAAAACCGGCTCGTCGGACTGGTCCATGTCCACGACTGCCTGAGGGCGGGTGTTCAGTGAAGTCGGTCATCATCATACCGGCTCGCTACGGGTCGACCCGGTTCCCCGGCAAGGCCCTGGCCGAGATCAAGGGCGTCGACGGGACCGTCAAATCGCTGATCAGGCGAAGCTGGGAAACGGCGAGCGAGGTCAAGTTTGTCGAAGCCGTCTATGTTGCGACTGATGACGAGCGAATCCGCGATCATGCCGAGGCGTTCGGCGCGCGGGTGCTGATGACATCGACCGAGTGCCGGAATGGAACCGAGCGCTGCGCCGAAGCGCTTCGCGGTCTCGAAGCGGACATCGACATCGTGGTCAATCTGCAAGGCGATGCACCGCTGATCCCGCCGTCCTTTGTCGAGCAGTTGATCTATGCGCTGTCGTCCAACCCGACGGTGGGCGTCGCAACACCGGTCTTGCGGTGCGATTCGCTCTCATTGGGCCGGTTCTTTGCCGACCGGGAGGAGAATCGCGTGGGAGCGACCACCGTTGTCTTCGACGCGAAGTGGCGGGCCCTATATTTTTCGAAGGAGATCGTTCCTTATTGCCGGCAGGACCAGGTCGCGACGATGGCTGGAGACGTCTTCCATCATATCGGTGTCTACGCCTATCGCCGGGAGTCGCTGAGCGCCTACGTGAGTTGGCCACAGGGAAGGCTCGAGACCATCGAGGGGCTGGAGCAGCTCAGGTATCTCGAAAACGGTGAACAGGTTCTCTGTGTCGAGGTGGACGCGCGGGGTCGCGAGATCCAGGAACTGAACAATCCGATCGATGTCCAGCGCATCGAGGAGATTCTCCACCTCGAGAGGCGTCAATGACGGACTCGTCACCTGCGTGCGGCAGCCGCCGCGTCACGGTCAAGGATGTTGTCTTCGACAACAGGGAGGCGTTCTCCCTGGTCGCGGGACCGTGCCAACTGGAATCGCTCGATCACGCGCGCATGATTGCTGAGAGTCTGATCGATGCCTGTTCCGAGACAGGGACAGGATTCGTCTTCAAGGCCAGTTTCGACAAGGCCAATCGCAGCAGCATTTCCGGACAGCGGGGCCTCGGCATCGAGGCGGGTCTCGAGATTCTTGCCCGCATCCGGGAGGAGTTCGGATGTCCGGTACTCAGCGACGTCCATGATGAGGCGCAATGCGATGTCGCCGCAGAGGCGGTCGACATCTTGCAGATACCGGCATTCCTGTGCCGTCAGACCGATCTCCTGCTGGCCGCCGGGCGAACCGGCAGGGCGATCAACATCAAGAAGGGCCAGTTCCTGGCACCGTGGGACATGCAGAATGTCGTCGACAAGGTCACGAGTACCGGCAACGACCGCATCTTGTTGTGCGAGCGAGGCACGAGCTTTGGCTACAACATGCTCGTCTCCGACATGAGGTCGCTGCCGATCCTGGCCAAGACCGGGTATCCGGTCGTCTTTGACGCCACGCACTCGGTGCAGCTTCCAGGCGGGCTAGGCGGTTCCTCGGGCGGTCAGCGCGAATTTGTCGCACCGCTTGCCCGGGCGGCCGTCGCAACCGGGTGCGCTGCCCTCTTCATCGAATGTCACGAAAACCCGGACACGGCGCCCTCCGACGGTCCCAACATGCTCGTGCTGTCCGAGATCCCGCAGCTGTTGCGGCAACTCGCGAGAATCGACCGGATCGTGAAGTCCAGAGATACCGACGCCACAGCGTGACTTCGGGACGTCGCTGCCTATCCACCGATCTCGGCAACCGGTCCCGCACAGGCTCGTTGGAGCGGCCGCGGCATCATCGCGTGGCGCCTGTCATGGTCCTGGTTGAGGTTGTCGGCATCTCCCGCGCCACCCGGTTGCTATCGTGTCGAGGTCAGCTCGCGGGAAAATCGGGCAAGTGGTGTCGTCACCAGGATCGAGGAGGGTACGCCCCTCGCTTCGCGGTCGTTTGAAAACTTGATGACGGCGGCGTCACGCTGTATTGGGTCCCTGCGCCGTTGTAGCTCAGCCGGTAGAGCATATCATTCGTAATGATGGGGTCGGGGGTTCGAGTCCCTCCAGCGGCACCACCCCTCCGATTTGTGATCCCTTGTCCTCTCTCGGTTCATGCGGACGTTCGTTTGGTGAACGCTCGCGCTTGGCACTTGCGCAGGGTGCCGATTCTCCGGTGCGTCGGCGGGATATGCCGATGGCCGAATCGCGGGCGATTGGTTGCGATGAATGGCGGCGAACGGGCACATGCGTTGCAGGCGTGGACTCCGCCCTTCAAAATGGGACATGAAACGGCTCATCATCGGCAGAGGTCGAATTCGGAGTCGTCGGCGACCGGTCGATGTCAGCATTTGCCAGCGGAAACCGACCGATCCGCCGATGGCCATGACCGCGCGTCACGATGATGATTGGGCAGGGGACAAAGATGGACGAGCATGACTATGTCATTATCGGTTCCGGAACAGCGGGGTCGACGCTCGCCTACCGGTTGAGCGAAGACCCGGAATGCTCGGTCCTCGTCCTCGAAGCAGGTGGCCCCGACAGAAGTTTCTGGCTTCGCCTGCCGGTTGGATACTATCGATCAATCGTCGACCCGAAGGTGTCCCGGGTGTTCAGGGGCGCAGCGGATGAAGGAATCGTCGGTCGCGAGATGCTGATCCCGCGTGGATGCGTCGTGGGCGGTTCAAGCTCGATCAACGGGCTCATCTACATTCGTGGCCAGCCTCGGGATTTCGACGATTGGGAGGAACTTGGTGCACGCGGCTGGAGCTATCGTGACGTTTTGCCGCATTTTCGCAATGTCGAGACCCATGACGGTCCACCAAGCCAGTTTCGGGGAAGCGTTGGCCCTCTGCAGATTTCCGATCTTCGAAACGACAATCCGCTTTGCGAAGCGTGGCTCGAGGCCGCGCGGCAGGCGGGGTTGCCCGACAACTCTGATTTCAATGCCGAGGACACCTTCGGCTGCGGTCGCTATCAGCTGACCTTGCGCGGACGGTGGCGCGACAGCGCGGCCACCGCCTTCCTGCACCCCGCGCTGAAAAGGCCGAACCTCGAGTTGCGGTCGCATTCCGCAGCGCTTGGCATCGAGTTCGACGGCGACACCGCAACGGGTGTTCGCAATCTCCGGAACGGCAGACTGGAGACCGTCCGGGCGCGGCGCGAGGTCATTGTGGCGTGCGGTGCAATCCAGTCCCCGCAGCTGTTGCAGCTGAGCGGCATCGGCCCGGCTGACATCTTGCGCGAGCACCAGATACCGGTTCGCGTGGATGCGCGAGAAGTTGGCATGAATCTGCAGGATCACCTGCAGATGCGCGTGGTTGTCGAGTTGTCCGATGGTCGTCACTCCTTGAACAGGCAACTTCGCAATCCGATGAATTTGGCGCGTTTCGGCTGGGATTGGCTCGTGAACGGTCGCGGTCCGCTGACCGTCGGGGCGGGTCAGGTTGGCGGTGCGGCGTGCACGAGCCTTGCGGAAAACAATCGGCCCGACATCCAGTTCCTGGTCATGCCGCTGTCGGTCGACAAGCCGGGAGACCCGCTTCACCGGTATCCGGGATTTACGGTTTCCTATTGGCAGTGCCATCCGGAAAGCCGTGGAAGCGTCACCCAGGGATCTCCTGATCCGCTCAGCGATCCGGTGATCGAGACCAACTACCTGAGTGCCGCAAAGGACTGCGTCGTGATGCGCGAAGGGTTGAAGATGGTTCGCGACATTTTCAACCAGCCCGCATTCAGAGGTCGCTGGTCAAGGGAAATGATCCCCGGCGAGAATTCTTCAACTGATGCCGAGATCCTCGACGCAATTCGCCGGTTTGCAGGCACCGTGTATCACCCGGTCGGCACCTGTCGCATGGGAGATGACGAAAACGCGGTGGTCGACCCGCAACTGAAAGTGCGTGGCGTGGACGGTCTGCGCGTGGTCGATGCCTCCGTCATGCCCAAGATCACCTCCGCGAACACCAATGCGGCGACCTACATGATTGCTGAAAAGGCTGCCGCGATGATTCGTTCGGAGTGATCGGGCACCAGGCCGTGCTCGATCGAGCGTGCATTCTCCATGTCGCTCGGTCATCTCTTTGCGAGTCCAGGGCCATCGCTACAACGATGCTCATGGCCGCCGGAACGTGAGCCCACCCGGCCTGTTCACCACACTGACCGGAACCCCGAGCGCATCGCTGAGAACCTCGGCATTCATCCGCGCCACGATATCGGCGTTGCCGCCTGAAGCCCTGCCTGCCGTCAATGTACTAGATGTGCGTACCTTTGGTAGCCTGACGCCCAATGTCAGGTGGCAATGAAGCAGTCACACAGGCTTCATCCGTCAATCGGTGCCGAACTCGATTTCGAATTCAAGGAGGTCGCCGGGGTAGTACAGGGTTGCCGAATAGATCAGGCGTTCCTGGTCGTCGAGGAATTCGCGGACCACGCGTAACACCGCCGAGTTCACCTTGATGCCCAGCGCCTTTGCCATTTCGAAATTGGCGTAGGAGATGGTCACCGCCTGGCGGGCACGCTTGACGGCGATTCCGAGGTCCTTCAGGACCGTGACGACGATCTCGCTCGAAAAGCGTTGCGGCGCCATTTCGAAGATCGCGTCGTCGAGTTTGATCTCGACCTGGCAGAACGGTTTCCCGGATCGCGCATGAATGCGGTTCATCGACCTGAAATACCGACCGTCACTGCCTTTTTCGATCGTCGCTTCGCCTTGGCGAACCGAGACCTCCAGTTGGTCCACCATCGCGTAGACCTGCGAAATGTCAGCCCGCATGTACAGAGTATGCCGTTTTTGCAATTCGATCTTCCGAACGAAGGTTCCACGACCCGATTGCCTCTCGATGAGTCCCTCGTCTTCAAGCGTGTTCATTGCCTGAACGATGGTCATGCGGGCCACACCGAGCTCTTCGGTCAGTTCCCGAAGCGCCGGCAACTGCGTTCCCGCAGCCAGTTCGCCCGAGAGAATCTGATGGCGCAGGACTGCGGCAACTTCGGCGTGCAATGGAACCGCCTGTCGTTTCATCGCCTGAAGATTCATGTTGACAAACGCCCCTCGATCATAGGTACAAAGGTTCAGAACACTTGGACATTAACATGGACAATCAATGAACGCGAATCACAATCTTGCGGAACTCGAAGCCATCGCGCGTCGCTTGCGGCTGCACGTGGTCGACATGGTGGCGCCGTCCGGCCAAGGTTATGTTCAGCAGGGACTTGGCGCTGCCGAGATATTCACGGCGCTCTACTTTGCCGAAGCGACACTCGATCCGGCCAACCCGGACTGGCCGGACAGGGACCGGATCTTTCTGACAACGGCGCACAACACGGCGATCCTTTATGCAACATTGGCCGAGCGCGGGTTTTTCGACATCGAAGACCTCAAGACCTACGTCCACGACGGGTCTGCACTGGAAATCAACGCCTCCGAGCGCCTGGGGCCGATCGTCGAGGCAACCTGCGGATCGCTCGGGCAGGGATTGTCGGTTGCGGTCGGATGCGCGCTGTCGGCAAGGCGACAGGGTCGGGCAAGCCGGATCTACGCGATCGTCGGTGATGGCGAGATGCAGGAAGGCCAGGTCTGGGAGGCCGCGATGCATGCCGGAGCAGTCGGCCTCGACAACCTTTGCGTGATCACTGACTACAATTGTGTCCAGTGCGAAGGCCCAATGGACCTCGTGATGACGCTCGATCCCCTGGTGGACAAGATGGCGAGCTTCGGCTTCGCGTGCCAGGAGGTCGACGGAAACGATCTCGGGGCGCTGCTCGGGGCCCTTGATGTCGCCCGCAGCGCCCGGGGTCGCCCGAGTTTCATCAAGGCCAACACGCTGATGGGCAAGGGTGTTCAGTCACTGGAGGGGTTGATGTTTCATCAACTTCGATTCCCGCCCGAAGTGGCCGCAAGCGCGCGGGCCGAGCTGGAGGCAAGCCGATGACCGCGACGCTCACGCAGCTGGAAGCTGCCGACTTCATCAACCGCTCGTTCAAGTCGCTCCCCCGCTCGTATGGCGATGCACTGGTCGAGGCCGCGAAGGCCGACCCGCGAATCGTGGCGCTGTGCGCCGATCTCGTCACGCCGACGGAAACCGACCGGTTCCGGGACGAACTCCCCGAGCGATTCCACAATGTCGGCATCGCGGAGGCCAACATGATCGGCATGGCGGGCGGCATGGCAAGGTCGGGCGAAGTCCCGTTCTGCCATTCGTTCTGCGCCTTCATCACCAAGCGGGTCCTGGATCAGATCACCATGCAGGCTGCCTATCCGAACCTGCCCGTGAAGATGGTCGGGTTTCTTCCAGGCGTCGCCACGATTCTTGGCGTGTCGCATCAGGCCATCGAGGACATAGCCATCATGCGCGCCGTTCCCAACATGGCAATCTTCGAGCCATCGGGGCCGGAGTTCCACGCTGCCATGGTCAAGCTGGCGCTTGACTGGGACGGTCCCGTCTATCTGCGAATGATCCGTCCCGAGACCAGCCCGCCGCCATTCAAGCCGCAAACCCTTGAAGTGGGGAAGGGCGTCCTGCGTCGGATGGGCGGTGACCTGACCATCATTGCGGCGGGACTTTGCGTCGGCGAGGCGCTTGAAGCCGCCACGGCGCTCGCAGCCGAAGGGGTCGGGGCGAGCGTGGTCGACATGGCCTCGATCAAGCCCATCGATCGCGAGATGATACTGGAGAGAGCCTCGGCGACCGGTGCCGTCGTGACGGCAGAAAACCACAGCATCATCGGCGGTCTCGGATCGGCAGTTGCGGAAGTTCTGATGGACGAGGGTCTGGGTCTGCCATTCAGGCGCGTTGGCGTGCAGGACCGCTTTTGCGAAGGCGGCACCACTGCGTATCTTCTGAAGAAATACGGGCTTGATGCGACCGCCATCGCCGATGCGGCGCGGGATGTCATGCGCAGAAAAGGATGACCGCGCTTTCGATGCATCGGTGTGGATGGAGCGATTAGGGTCGGGTGAATCTCTGTCCGTCCCAGGAAGGGACGACATCCGGACACGTGCTGCTCGGCGCCGTTGCAGTCCCTGGCGATCGCGTCCGCTCCGCCGCTCGCGAAGAGTGCGGCTTCCAACTTTGCGAACATGCAGTCCGAGCGCACCATAACCGTCCACAGTATCGACGTTTTTCCGATTCGGGCCTTGGTCGGCAGCGCGCGGAGGATGGCACTTGGCGCAATGCCGTCCCTTCGGCACTTCTGGTCCGGATCGAGGACACCTCGGGTTGTCTTGGCTAGGCGAGGTCTGGGCAAATTTTCCGCCACGGGCCAACATCCGCAAGGCGCCCGTCATCGAAGATGTCGTTGCCGGCCACCTGAACGGTTTCAATCTTGCCGATCCTCGCGACGTGCAGGATGCCTTGCGGGCGAGTCCTTCGGTCTTCATTTTGCACGGTGGGCAGGTTCAGGTCTTCGAGCACGTTCTCAAAGGCACCGACACGGCGTTGCGGGATCTGACGTTGCGCGAGGCGGGGGTTCGATTTGCAATTTCATTGGACTGACCGAGCCGTCAGCGCAATCCCGAAGCGGCGGCGCAAGGACGAAGAGGTGGCGGCCGATCTGGACAACGAGGCCCAGGGCCCGTGTTCCCGTGTCTATCGATCCGTGAAAAGCAGCCGCGAAACCGGCGAGAATCTGAGCATCTCGTTGCGTTGGACCAGATCCCACGGGGTCAGCCCCTCCGCCGTGATCGATGCAATGTCCGCGCATTCGCGAACCAGTGCGACAATGATCTCGGGAGTTCCGCTTTTCTCTGCTGCAAGGTGGAGCGGAGTCCACCCGGATTCGGTCTTGATGTTCGGTGACACGCCCGCATCGACGATGACCGAAATGATCTCCGGATCAGTTGCACCTCTTGCAGCCAGGTGAAGCGGGGTCAGCCCGGAGCCGGCGCTCGATGCCGGGCTCGCTCCATTCGCGAGGAGCATTTCGACAATCTGCCACGAAGCGCTGTATCCGGCGGCCAGATGCAGCGGTGTCCACCCTCGCGCCGAACGCTCGTTCGGATCCCTGCCGCGTTCGAGACAGCGCTGAACTTCACTGGGCGCGGCAAATCGGAAGAACAGCAGTGACAGCCAGTCGTCGCAGTTCTGTGGTCGAAGTTCTCGCATCAGGTCTTCGTCGGCGCGAAGGACAGCGTTTTCAACGGCGAGGTCGTGAGCGATCCGCCCTGTCGCGGTCTCGGCCCTGATGTCGATGCCAGTGGCGATGAGCGCTCTGACCGTGTCGGGCGCCTTGCTGCTCAGCGCTGCCTCATGAAGGGCAGTTCTCTCGCCGTCTGACAATGCGTTCACATCGGCGCCAAGTCGAATCACCGCATCGACGACATCCGGGTTTCGGTTGTGGCGCGCAGCCGTGTGAAGTGGTCGCATGCCGCTCTCTGCAGTCGAATCCGTATCGGCGCCGGCTGCGGCCAGAACGGTCAGGACGCGGGGATCGGGGTTGAACCCCGCCGCAAGGTGAAACGGTGTCCACCCGCTTTGAGACCGCGCATTGACGTCGGCGCCCCTTTCGAGACATGCCGTGACCTCTTGCGGCGAGGCGCTCGCGAAGAACCCGATCGACATCCATGCGTCGCAATCGGAGGGACGAAGGCGGTTCATCACGTCAGTTCCTGCGACGGAACGGTTTCGCTCGCCGAGTTGCACGGGCAGCGCGCCCGAGTCGGTCCGCATGCCCTTGTCGGCTCCTGCGTCAAGCAGCACGTCAATCGCTTCGGGATGCGGCGAAAACGCTGCGGCCAGATGCAACGGCGTCCATCCGACATTGAACCGCGCGTCAAGATCCGCTCCGGATCGCAAACACTGCGCGACCGTTTCTGGATCGGCCGCCCTGAAGAATTCGGCGCTGCCCCAGCCCTGGCATTGGTCGTCCTCGATCCGTGCTGAGCAGCCGGTTGGGCGCAACCGATCCAGTGTCTCTGTCCCCCGCAGATATCGGTTCCATGTCTTCGCGAGATTCCAGGCGAACTCGCCGGACGCATCCAACTGCGACTTGTCTGCGCCCGCATCGAGAAGGATGTCGACAATCCCGGGGTTCTTAGTCAACGCTGCGGCCCAGTGCAGTGGTGTCGCGCCCGACGCATCGCGTGTGGAAAGAGCGGCGCCATGACCGATCAGGGTCTGAAGCACGTCGGGCCGCGCGCTGAACCCGGCAGCAAGGTGCAGCGGTGTCGCGTGATCCCCATCGTTCGCGTGCAACTGCGCGTCCGACTCTTCGCTTGCAAGCGGATCGCGCAAGAACGTGGACAGGCTCAGCTCGCTCGGATCCTCCACCGAGGCGCCTCCAGTTTCGAGGCAGGCCACAACGTCACGCGCCTCGGCCATCTCGAAATAGTGAGGAAGATTCCAGTCGAGGCAATCCGGCGCAGCATCGACACCAGTTGTCTGCGTCACGCCAACGACGATCGCAACGACCCCGAGTCTCGCTCCGGCACGAATCATGGGCGTGGGTGGAATTCGACCTGCAAGCGTCAAGTGCGAAATCTTCATTTTGCGCGCAGCGATTGCATTCGGGCAGTCGTAAGCCCGGTCGGGTTCCAATGCAACCGGGGGGATCGCATTGGGATCGATTTCAGGAGCGCTTGTCCCCGCACGTTCGGAGATGACGCACCCGGCATCGCCAGCTCGGCACGATGGACCATGCCGGGATGTGCGGTGCGAGATCTGCTCGCTGGGTTGGCTGGTCGCGCGGATGTGGAGGGCATCGCCCGGAGTGCCGCGCAAACTGGCCAAAGTCGTGGTCCGCGCGCCTGCGACCGGCAGACCTGGCCCGGCGTCTCGAAACGTCAGACGAGCCGGAACACGCTGGACGCAGTCGCTCGGCAAGTTGACACTGACTCGCCATCTCTGGCAAATGGTCTTCACGTTCATTTGAGGATTTGAATGCCGATGGTTCAAGCAAACGTCCAGTTCCGTCCGATTTGCGATTGGAAGGACGATGTCACCATCATTCCCTATTCGGGCATCCAGATTCTCGATTTCGGGCTGACGCTCGACCAACTGACCGCATTGCGACCGTTCCGCTTCGTCGAGCGAGCCGGGAAAGTCGACGGCGACCTCGAAGAGCGAACGCTGATCCCGTATTCCGGCAACGAAGCCCAGGATGCGTGGATCGAAGCCGAACAACGCGACGATGACGACGAGTACTCCGTCCGTCCCCTCGCGGCCATCGAGCCGTTTCTCGGCAAGTGGATCCCGGTCCCCGTCCTGCGCCTCAAGAATGTCGGTAGCGTCACCGGCCGCGAACGACATGACCCGGGCCCGTCGACCTGGGCGCGCATGCGCATCGTCGAGTTGCCCGAAATGGTGGCGGGACACACCCACCATGTCCAGCTGGCGCTCGACACGACACTGATCGGCGACGAAACCGCCGCCAATGGTCGCTATCTGGCGCCGACCCGCACCGATTCCGCCTCGAGGCGCGAGTTTCGTTTCGTCAGCGATCCGGCCGACATGGGGTGGTTTCTGCGACGCCTCGATGCGGGCAAGGACGGCCAGGCGCAGCAGGATCTTCAGAAATGGGTGTCCGACTGGGTCGAAGACTGCTTCCTGCGATTCAAGCGCGCCCAGCGGCCAGGGCGTCCGTTCGATCCGGCCAGCTTGCCGCATGCACTCGAACACTGGGCGCGGTATCTGAGTTGCCTCGGCATCATCCAACGGGTTGTTCGGATCCCGAAGATCCGCTTTGCCGATACGGTTTCGAGCGACGATGCGCCAAGGCCCGTCGACGTGGACTTCGTGCTCGATGTCGGCAATTCGCGAACCTGCGGCATACTGATCGAGAGTTTTCCCGATCAGCACGGAATCGATCTCTCCAAGTCCTTCCCCCTCGAATTGCGCGATCTCGGACGCCCCGAACTGCAGTACACGGGTCTGTTCGAAAGCCGCGTCGAGTTCTGCCAGACCGACTTCGGTCCGGATCAGTTCGCGCGCGCCTCGGGGCGCAACAAGGCCTTCTTCTGGCCAAGCCTCGTGCGCATCGGACCGGAAGCCATGCGCCTCGTCGGTGACGAGGAAGGCACTGAAACGACCTCGGGGCTGTCGTCGCCCAAGCGATATCTTTGGGCCGATTCTGAAGCGGAACAGAACTGGCGGTTCCACAATCACGAGATCCGAAACGAACTCCCCGCGATCGCGCGGGCCGCGATGGTTCGGCTGAATGAAGCCGGCGACGTGATCGATCAGGTCAAGGCCGAGATCAAGGCAAAGCTCCGCAAGAAGAAATCGTCCCCCGACCTGCCGGCGATCAGGCCGCGATTCTCCCGATCGTCGTTGTTCGGGTTCATGTTCGGGGAGCTGCTCGCCCACGCCCTCGTGCAGATCAACGATCCGGCATCCCGGGCGGGACGGGCGCAATCCGATCTGCCGAGGCGCCTGCGGCGCGTGATCCTGACGCTGCCGACCGCAACGCTCGTCCAGGAGCAGGCCATCATCCGTTCCAGGGCAAACGGAGCGATCCAGTTGCTGTGGTCCATGACCGGACAGTCGGAAACCGCATCCTGCACGACTGCCAAGCCCGATTTCATCGTCGAATGGGACGAGGCCAGCTGTACCCATCTGGTCTTTCTCTACTCGGAGATCGTTCACCGCTTCGAGGGCAACATCGACAACTATCTCGAACTCAGGGGGCAAGAACGGCCGCGCGACGAGAACGGACAGCCCGAGCCTTCGATCCGGATCGCCTGCATCGACATCGGAGGCGGGACGACCGATCTCATGATCACGACCTACCACGGCATGGATGGACGAGTTCTGCACCCGGTTCAGGTCTTCCGCGAAGGGTTCCGGATCGCGGGCGACGATCTGGTCAAGGGGGTGGTCGAGGACATTGTCGTGCCGCAGATCAGGCAGTCCGTCGAGGACGCCGGCGGGAGTGGAGTCCGCGAACGGTTGCGGGAGCTCTTTGGGGCCGACGTGGGCGGAATCGACCAGCAGACGATCCAGCGGCGACGCCAGTTCGGAATTCGCGTCCTCGCCCCGCTCGCCCTCGCCATGCTCGAGCGAAGCGAACAGACCGACGGTCGCGAGACCGGAATCCTTGCTGTCTCCGATGTCTTCGGACTGGCTGCAACAGCCGATTCCGATGCATCCGCGGGTGACGACGAAGCGAGGTCCCTCAATCTTCCACGGCAGTTGCTCGATTATCTCGAGGAGCCGATGCGCGGGCTCGGCGCACCCCGCTGGCGCCTCGCCGATCTCACCCTGAACATTGCCCAGGGAGCGATCGACCAGGTTGTCAGGAATGTCTTCGCGGATGCCGTCGGCAACATGACCGAAGTGATCGCGCATCTCGGCTGCGACATCGTCCTCTTGACCGGGCGGCCCTCGCGCCTCCCTGAACTCAGAACGCTCGTCGAGGAAAAACTGGCCATATCTCCGGATCGCCTGATCGCCATGCACGACTATCGGGCAGGGAGCTGGTACCCCTATCGCGACACCGCAACCGACAGGATCGGCGACCCCAAGAGCACGGTCGCCGTTGGCGCCATGCTCACCATGCTGGCAAAAGGCAGCATCGCGAACTTCCGCATCATGACCGACAATCTCAGGATGCGTTCGACGGCGCGCTACATCGGCGAAATGGAGCGCAACGGGAAGATTCTCGATTCACGCATCATTTTCCCTGATGTCGATCTCGATGCCTCACGTCGCGCGGACCAGGAGGCGACCGTGAAGCTCTACTCGCCGATCCACATCGGAGCCCGGCAACTGCCGCTCGAACGCTGGACCACGACCCCGCTTTACCACCTCAAGTTCGCCAATGCGGCGGCCGAAAACCAGGCGCCGCCCGTTTCGGTGACCCTCGAGCGCGCGATGGTCGATGACGACGACGACGAATCCACGGATGCGGTGGACGTGCTGCGTCGGGAAGCGGCGCAGGAGGCATTCCACGTCACCCACGTGGAAGCCGCCGACACGACGCCGATGAAGACCACCGATGTCCAGCTGTGCCTGCATACGCTCGGGTTCGAAAACGACTATTGGCTCGACTCGGGCGTGTTCGTGTTGAAATGATCGTGTCATGACACTCGCAACCGATGCACCAACCGCGCTGGAAGGACGGGCCAGAAGCGTTGTCGACCTGGTCGGGGATGCCATCGCATGGTCGACCGATGAGGCCAACGCATCGCTGGTCGGGGAGGAAAAGGTCTCGCTGACCCGGGCCCTTCGCCAGAATCAGCGCAGGGCGCGCCGCCTCGCGCGCGCGGCCGGTTCAAAAATGTGCGTCAGCGTGTTCGGACCGAGCCAGGCCGGCAAGTCCTATCTGGTTTCCGTGCTCGCCCGTCCCGAAGGCGGTCAGCTGGTCGCGAACTACGCGGGCGACGGCGGGCAACTCGACTACATCAGCGAGATCAACCCCGAGGGCGAGGGCGAGTCGACCGGCCTCGTGACTCGCTTCACCATGACGAACATCGAGACCCCGGAAGGGTTCCCGATCCCGCTGCGACTGCTCGGCGAGGCCGATATCGTTCGGATCATCGTCAACAGCTTCTACATGGACGGAGATCGCAAGGACCGCATTCCCGAAGCCGCAGAGATCGAGTCGTTGCTCGGTTCGTGTCGCAACAGGACCACCGGCGCGCCGACCGGCGGCATCTCCGAGGACGATGTCTGGGAAATCCGCGACTACATCGAGGCGAATTTCGCGGACGCGGCCTACACCAAGGCTCTGGCGCCATTCTGGGATGATGCAGCCGCCGTCGTGCCAGCGCTCGCTCCCGCCGACCGCGCCGAATGCCTGTCGATTCTCTGGGCACGCCATGACGCCCTGACCGGCCTCTACGTCCGGCTGTCCGAGGCACGAAGAACTTGCGGCGAGGGCGAGTACGTCTTTGCCCCGCGCTCGGCGCTGGCTCCGCGAACGGATTCCATCATCGACGTCAAGATCCTGCAAGGAATCGGCGGTGAGGACGACGGCGAACAACTGCCATTGCAGCTCGAATCGGGCGCAAGGATCACCTTGAGCCGTCCGATGATCTGCGCGCTTGCAGCGGAACTCGTCCTGCCCATGCGCGACAAGCCCTCGAGCCTTTTCGACCATACCGATCTGCTGGATTTTCCGGGTGCGCGCAACCGTTTCAAGGCGCCCTTGGCCCAGACCCTCAAGGAACCCGAAAAAACCCTCCCGCAACTGCTGTTGCGCGGCAAGGTCGCGTATCTGTTCGACCGCTACGTCACCGATCAGGAAATCACCTCGATGCTGCTGTGCATCCCCGACAGCAACATGGAAGCCATCGATCTGCCCGGACTGGTCGAGAACTGGATCTCGCTCACCCATGGCGCGACCCCCAAGGAGAGAAGCGACGCCCAGTGCATCCTGTTCTTCGTGCTGACCAAGTTCGACAAGCATCTGATCGATGTCGGGGGCTCCGACATCAATGCGACGGAGCGATTCCAGCGACGACTGGCCGCGTCATTCGAGAAGTTCGGGCAGATGGCCGACAGCTGGCCCCTGAAATGGACCCCCGATGCACCGTTCCAGAACTGCTTCTGGCTGCGCAACCCCATCTTCTACGCAGAAGCCATCATTCGGTACGATCGCTCGTCCGAGCCGTGGCGCGAAGTCGAACTGCTTGCCGACAAGGCTGCACGCATCGAGGAACTCCGCAGCGGCCACAACGCGGCGCCGCTGGTGCGCAGGCATTTCGCCGATCCGGCCACCGCATGGGATGCAGCGCTCGCCCTCAACAATGGCGGCGTGTCCCACCTCCTGTCCCAGCTGGCACGGGTCTGCGTGCCGGGCACCAAGGAGCGGCAGATTTCGGCCCAGCTCGCGCTCGTCATTCGCGACCTCGAGGAACGGCTGCGGCCGTATTTCGTCTCGGAAGACCAGGAAAAGAGACTCAAGGAGAAAGAGGAACTGGCCGACCGGGTCGTGGACGCGATTTACCATTCCCTGGACCGGGGACGGTTCGCGTCGCTCCTTGGCTCGCTGATGGTCAGTGCCGATTCCGTCGCTGACAGGATCTCTCACGTACCCGACACGGTTCGCATTGGCGCAGCGCCGCTCGAAGGCAGCTCTTCGACACGCAGCGGAACAGAAACCGCCGGTGAACAGGGAACCGAGCCCCGACCGCGCCGCCGGCCAAGGCCGCGTCCGCGACCCTCGGCGGCGCATGTCACGACCGAATCTCGGGCGAATCCTGCTGGCAACGGGGCAGACGACACCAGCTCCCCGGGCTCGAATATCGAGGTGCTGACGCGCGAGGAGTTTCAGGCGGGAACGGCGGTCAGGCACTGGATCGAGACCATGCGGCGGGTCAGCGACGATCCGAAGTCGATGGAGCGACTCGGTCTCTCGCGCGCCGATGCCAACATCATCGTCAGCGAGCTGATCCATGCCCATCGCCGGACCGGTCTCAAGGCACGAATGATCGAGCGGCTCAAGCCGATCAACTACTCGCTGTCCTCTCAGGCCCAGTCGATCCCCGCAGGTCTGGTCTGCGCCGAGGAAATCAACCGCTTCGTCGAAGCCCTCGGACAGCGCGGCACGGACGCGGCAAGCCGCCCGGTCGTTCAACTCGACGACGGCGCTTCGCGACCTGTCTTTCTGGACAAGCCGGTTCGTTTCTCGGCTGAGAATCTTCCCGCAGCGCCGGTGAACCACGCCGAGGAATTCGGCGAGGACTGGGTGTTTGCCCTCGATGACCTGTTCAAGCAGAACGCCTTGCACGGCGATGACGGTTCGGTGAACGTGGAACAGAACATCCGCTTGGGTCGGATACTCGCCGGGCTTCACGATCAGAGAATCCCGCAGGACCGTTGAGCATGGAAATCTCGGTCGTTCCCGATCCGCAGCACCCCAATGGCGGACACGCGATTCTCAGGTTCAGGAGCGAGGCTCCACCGACGTCGGTCGAACTTGCGATCCGAGATCTCCGCAAGGACATCTGGCTGTCGGGTGGCGGTTGGCAAAACGAGCAGACGACGCTCGGGATCCACGATGCGGGTGACGCCGGCAACGGCTGGTCTCAGATCCCGCTCGGCCCCGGAATCGTCGATCGCATTCCCGAGGATGCATACCTCGAGTTCCATCTAGGTTCGGAAACCGGTTGGTTCATCTGGCCAGACAGCATTCTGTGCTCGCCATCAGCCGTTGGTCATGGGACGATCGGCGTGAAAGATGCCGACCTCGCATCGAACTTGTCCGGCGGCAGGCCTTCGGTCCAGGCCGCACCTCCGCCGCCGCCCGAGCAGCAAGCGCCGGTCCTGGATGAACCCTCGCCAATCGATGCTGAACCCAAGCCGGAGAGCCCCACTGAATCCAGGAAATCCGCCGGCTTCTTGTGGATTCTGATGCTGCTCGCCCTCGCTGCGGCAATTGCCATCGGCGCCATCTACCTGATGTCCACCCAGCGCGAGACGGAACCCGAAACCGTCGCGACGACGGATTGCAGCGAAGCCGGATTTGCAGGCCGCATCGAGGAGCCGAACGATGCCCAGTTCGAGGCGCTGGTCGAATGCGGCGATGAACTCGAGGAAGCGACCGCCTACAGGATACTCGACAGGTTGGTCGTCTCCGGCCACGGGCCTGCGCTTTTCGTCTATGGCCAGCTCTACGATGCGTCGGCGGAAGTCGACTTGCCCTTCGCGTTCAGCTCCAACCCCGCCATTGCTGCCGAATACTACGCCCGCGCGCTCGCGGCCGGTCACGCTGCAGCCGAGGAACCGCTCGAGCGAGTCTGTTCGACCCTGTCGCTGGACAACGAACTGCACGCCATGGCGCGCGAAACCCATTGCCAGCAGGAGGATGGACAGTGAAACGAGACTCGCGACTTTTGGCACGGGCGTTCATGATGTCGGCGCTTGTCGTGATGTCATCGATGATGCTGTCAGTCCCCGAAGCAAGTGTTGCCGCCGATCGACCGCTGCTGCGCGAGGGCACCGAGACCCTCTACCAACGGGTGCTCACCCGTCCGGGCGTGCGCATGTATGCAGCGCCCGACGCAGAAACCCCGGACGGTCTCTTCGCGCCGTTTCAACCGTTGTACGTGTTTGACAGGCAAGGCGAGCGCATTCTCGTCGGGCATTCCTCCACGCGCCCCCCAGAGGGCTGGATCGACGCTGCCCAATCCATCGAGTGGAAGCAGAACATCGTCACCTCCTTCACCAACCCCACCAACCGCAATCGTCAGGTACTGTTCGACACCCGCGACGACCTCGAATGGCTGCTTGAACACGAGAGCATCGTTGCCATGCAGCGAAAGCTCGTGGATGATTCCGACAACAACCGGCTGGATCCGGAGTTCGGCGTGCTGTCGGTCGAGCCCGACGAGTTCATCGACATTCGCGAGCGCTTCTACCTCATGCCGATCCTCGAGTATGTCGAGGATTTCCACCCCGTCGACTACACGCCGCTTCTCAAGATGCGCATCGCGTCGCTTCCGCTGGAAAAGGACACGGCTTCGATACCCGCTCCAGCCGAGTTCGATGCAGGCGTCGTCTTCGTCATCGACACCACCCAGTCGATGGAACCCTACATCAGATCGACGCGTCGGGCGATCGAGGAGATCATGTCGGCCGTCGGCGATTCCGAGGTTGGAGAGAAGATCCACTTCGGGGCGATCGGCTTCAGGGACAACCCGGAGGGGCGGCCCGGCATCGAGTATCGCACGAGAGAGATCGCCCCCTTGAGGCGCGACTCGGATGCAAGCGTCATCGTTCAGGCGCTTGCCGGCACCGACGTGTCGCCGGTGAGCACCCACGGATTCAACGAGGACAGTCTTGCCGGCATCGAGGATGCCGTCATCAAGTCCGACTGGGAGCAGGACGGCGAACCCTTCGCCGGTCGCTACGTCATCCTCGTGACCGACGCCGGCCCCAAGTCGCCGGTCGATCCCAATGCGCGAACGAGCATCAGCGCCAACGAGGTCCAGATGCTGGCCGAAAACGAAGGCATCGCAATCCTCACGCTCCACCTGCAGACCCCGGAAGGCAGCGCCAACCATCAATATGCGGCGGATCAGTATCGGACGCTGTCGCGCTTCGACCAGGGAACGTACTACTTTCCGGTGGAAGGTGGGTCGGAAGAGTCTTTCGAGAGAAAGGTGCGCGAGATCGTCAGCGCGCTTGTCGATCACGTTCGGATCGCCATGGACGAGGAACCGGAATCGCAAGACCTCGACCCGGCTCTCGTGAATCTCGGTCACGCGATGCGGTTGAGATATCTCGGCGGCTGGCGGGGAACCGCCGCACCCGACGTGCTCTCGACCTGGGTGACCGACCGGGCTGCGGAAAAGCCGTCCGCCGAGGCGCTGACGCCCCGCCTGCTGATCACCAAGAACGAACTTTCCACGATCACGAGCATCCTGCAGCAGATCGTCGAACTGGCGGAATCGGCCGAGTTCAGCAATTCGCAGAACCAGTTGCTGCGCCAGGTTCGCGATGCGGTCTCGCGTCTCGCGCTCAACCCCGACCTGGTCGTCAACACCGAATTCGAAACCCTGGGCGGCGCAGTCGGCGAGTATCTCGAGAATCTGCCGTATCAGAGCCGCATCATGAACATCACCGATCAGCGCTGGATCGAGATGGGCACGCTCAGGCGACAGATCATCGACGACCTGCGACAGAAGGCCGCCCTGTATCGTCGCTACCACGACAACCCGGAAAACTGGACCGCGCTGTATCCAGGAGCGCCGGACGGCGAGCACGTCTTCGCGCTGCCGCTGAACAGCCTTCCGTGACCCCGTGCAGATCGTTCTCGAGGGTGTTTCCGCAACGCTCCGCGAACCCGGACGCGAATTCCGCGTTGCGGTGGATGATGGGCTGAGCCTGTCCGCCGGCGAGGCCTGTGCCGTCACGGGCAAGAGCGGAACCGGAAAGACGCTTTTCCTGGAATTGCTTGGCCTCCTCGTGCGCCCGGATCCGGGCGGCCTCTACGCTCTCGCTCACGCCGATGGGCAGATTGAGGATCTTGCTGGGCTGTGGGGCGGCAAGCGGGCAGCGCTGTCGGATTGCCGTGCCCGCCTGTTCGGGTTCGTGCTCCAGACGGGCGGGTTGTTCCCGTTTCTCTCGGTTCGCGACAACATCGCGCTCTCGCAGCGGATCACGGGCCGGATCGATGCATCCCGCATCGCGCATCTGATCGACTTGCTCGAGCTTGGCGAGATCGCCGATTTCAAGCCCGACCGGCTTTCCGTGGGTCAGCGCCAGCGGACGGCCGTGGCGCGCGCGCTTGCCCATCGACCTGCATTTGTCATCGCGGACGAGCCAACCTCGGCGCTCGACCCCGAACTGAGCGAAACCGTGATCGAACTGCTCTTCAGGGCGGCGCGCGACGACGGGGCGGCAGTCGTGATCTCGACCCATGACGCAGGAAGTGTCGAAGGCCTTTCGGTCGCGCGTCTCTTGGTGGGGATCGACCCGGAAGCGTCTTGCGACGGGCTCACGCTGAGCCGCGTGAGAAGGGCGCAGGCGTGATGCTCTCCGCCAGGCTCGCGCTGTCGTCCTTGTGGCACGAGAGGGTGCACCTGTTTTGCAACGTTGCCATGATCGCGGGAGCGCTTGTTCCACTGCTGGTTCTGTTCGGGGTGAAGACGGGCGTCCACCAGGCGCTGATGGACGATCTCCTGAGCGATCCGAACCTGCTTTACGTCACGACGCTTGGCGACAACGACTTTTCGGAAGCGGATCGGGTCGAGATATCCGGCTGGGAGGAAGTCGAATTCGTTGCGCTCAAGACGCGCTCGATTGCCGATGATGCGCTGATCCAGTCCGCAAGCGGCGGCCGCATCGCCCAGGCGACGCTGGTTCCGAGCGGTCCCGGTGATCCGCTGCTGCCCGACGGCGTGACGGTGTCCGAGGGCCAGATCGCCGTATCGGCACGCCTGGCCGAGCAGATCGGGGCGGCGCGAGGGACCGAGGTTCGGGTCATCGGTCGAACGGAGCTGCGCTCGCCGCTCGTCATGAACGCCACGGTCGTGGAGGCGCTCGCGTCCGAACGCTCCACCGGCAACGTGATCCTGATGACGTCGGAGGAGATGGACCTGTTCGAGGCTTATTTCGACGGTTACGCCCTTCCGCAGTTCGGGCTCGCCGACGGCCGACCGATCGCGGAGCGGGTCAGCAGTTTCGAGGGCCTCCGCCTCTACGCCAAAGGGCTTGAAAACGTGTCGCGCCTCGAAACCAGGATTCAGGACCGCTTTGGCGTCCGTACCCACTCGCGAGCCCAGGAAATCGAGGGCGTTCTCGCGCTGGGCCGCAACCTCGATCTCGCATTCCTGCTGATTGCCAGCACAGCGGTTGTCGGGCTTGGCGCCGCGCTTCTGTTCAGCTTCTGGGCGGAGGTTGATCGCAAGCGACGGATCTTCGCGACTCTGATGCTCGTCGGGCTGAGCCGCCGCGACATCGCCCTGGTTCCGCTCGTGCAGGCGGCGGTGGTCGGGGCCGCGGGGGTTGCAGTTGCCTTCATCCTCTTCGCTCTGGCCTCGATCGGTGCGGAGGCAATGTTTGCGGACCGCATGCCACCGGGGCAGAGCGTCGTGTCACTGACCGCGACCTCGGTCATTCTCGGCATCGTGCTGCCGATCGCGATCGTGCTGGTCGCATCGACTTTGGCCGTGCGAACGGTGATCGGGATCGACCCGGCGATCACCCTGAGAACAAGCTGAACGGGCCGATGGAGAGACTGGCGATTGTCATCTGTCTGGTTGCATGCGCCGCGCTTCCAGTCGATGCGGACCAGGTCGAGCCGGAGTGGCCGATCGAGTTCCACGATCCTGCAGCGGAAGACGGAGAACCTGCCGATCTGATATTGCCGCTCCCCTGCGGTGGCGGCATGGCGTTTCAGAAGATCGAGGTCCCGGCGGATCCGGGGAACCCGCTCTCCGACCGACCTTTGCGGTTGGGAACTTCCGATCCTGAAAGCGGTTACCTGGACTATTTCGTCAGGACCCACCTGCGCGGTCCTTTCGAGGATCAAGAGACCGGCAACACGCACTATTATCTTGCTCGTTACGAACTGACCCGGGACCAGTTCGCGGCGATCGGCGGGGACTGCGGCGAGCCGTCCGTTCGCGGGCGCACCCCGAAATCCGATCTCAGCTGGTTCGACGCCGTGGATCTCGCCAGGGCCTACACCGTTTGGTTGCGGGAGAATGCACCTGACGCCCTCCCGTCCCGTTACGGCATTCCGGCTTTCGCGCGTCTTCCGACAGAGACCGAGTGGGAATACGCTGCACGCGGCGGAAACGCGGTCGACGGTCTCGCTTTCGGCGCCCGGCGATTCTTCGAAAGCGAAATCGAAATCGACGCATACGCCTGGCATCAGGGAACCTCGCGCAACCAGGCACGACCTGTCGGCACCCGCAGGGGCAATCCGCTGGGGCTTTTCGACATCTACGGCAACTTGGAGGAACTCGTCCTCGAACCGTTTCGCATGAACGCGGTCGGTCGCCCGCACGGCCAGACGGGCGGGGTGGTCACCCGTGGCGGATCCTTCAGATCACTGCCTGCCGAGCTGTACAGCGCCCGCCGGTCGGAATGGCCTCTTTACAGCAACGCCGATGGGCGTCCGCTGGCTGCCGACACCTTTGGCGTCAGGCTCGCTCTGTCCACCCATGTCAGCGTGTCGGACGGACTTGTCGGGAGAATCCGCGATACCTGGATGAACGTGTTTGCCGATCCAGTCGAAGACATCGACGACCCGGTGGTCGAAATCGCGGAACTGGTTCAGAGCGAGACCGATGCGCGGCGGAAGGCGCAACTCGAACTGATCACCGAGTTGATCAGTGTCGAGCGCAGGGTTCAGGTGGAAACCGACCAGCGATTCCACCGCTCCGTCGTGCGAAATGGAGCCTTGCTGCTCTGGTCGATCCGGAACTCCAACGAGATGATCAAGGAACTCAGCGTCGAGCGGGCGCGGCTGAATGTCAGGCTGTCTCTCGAGGCTGACGAGGAGCGGCGGCAGAGGCTCGAAACGCGATTTGCGGAGGTGGACGCGGAGATGGCACGACAGCGGCCGGTTCGCTTCGATTCGCTCCAGAGTTACGCGGAAATCCTCGAGATCATCGCATCATCGACCGACAGCGCGCTTTTCGACGAGGCCACCGAGCAGCTCGTTCAGGAACTGGCTCCGCTCGGTCGGGACCAGATGCTCGAACTGGTCGCCGAGTTTCGACGTGATCTTGACCTTTATGTCGAACGCAGGGACCTGTCTCGCAGGGAACTTCTCGATCTCGCGGTCGAGTTCTGAGGACCCGCAATCAGGGCCCCCCGCCATCATTGGCGGTCGTAGGCGTATCGCCAGATCTCGTCGTTGACCGAAACACGACCCCTCAATTCCTGCGACTGGCCGCGATCCAGAATTCTGACGACAAAGTCGTGCGCGAACCCGTCGCCCCTGTTCGAGTACAATTTGACCTCGACGCGATAGCGACCCGCGACCGGATCGGGGAAAAACACGTTCTCGACCGGATCCCAGATCGCAGTGCTGGAGCGAAAGTTTGCATCCGTGTCCAGGTTGCCCGTGCATGAGAGATCATTGACGGTGCGTTTGCTGAAGGAGATCTTCACGCCGTTTGGGCAGTACACGGCCAGATCGAGATCGGAGACGTGATTCCACGCAAGCGAGAACGAGAGCTCGCCCTGCTCGGCATTCTCCCGCTCGAGGCGCCTCTCGATTTCGCTGACGGGCTCCTCGACCACTTCTTCAGGAATCTCGGCAACGACAGGCGCCTGGCACTGCCCCTCGAGGGTGGCGAGTTCAAGCTCCAGAGCGGCAACATCGGCCTCCAACTGGGCCTGCCGCGCCGCCGAACCGTCGACCTCGGCGATTGCTGCTGGACAGAAGTTCAGCGTGCCGCCGAACGGCAGGCGCACCCCGCAGGGCAGAACCAGAAGCCACAGCAGGTAGGCGACTGCGATGCCCGTCACGAGCCAGCCCAGCCACCACAGCAGCCACCAGGGGAATGCGCTCGTTCGCGCGACCGGCACGACCGCGACTGCTTCGGGCGCAATCGGAGGCGGGCCTGGCGGGGGCATTCGAGGTCGGCGCGGCACCATCGTGCTCAGGACGCTCTCGGCACGCGACTGTTCCGCCTGCCTGTGCGACCAGTTGACGAGAACGGGTTGAATCCCGCCGCCATCCGATGCGTCCCGAACGCGGACATGGACGCAGGTCTCGTCGGGGATTTCGAGGACGTTGCCGAGCGCCGCCGACAGCCGCTGGTTGCTGGCATCTCCGCGATCGCCCAAATTGCGGGCGAGATCTTCGATATCCGTCATTAGTCGGGCAAGTTCGGCCTTGGCGGTTTCCTGATCCGTCTCGGGGAGGTCGAGAAGTCGCGTTGCCGGGCCGTCGCAGTACCAGTCCGTCCGCAAACCGTCAGTTGAGGTGACGGGTTCAGCGAGCAGATCGGCGTGCTGCTTCGAGAGATGTTCGCGCAGCACGCCCTTGAGCAGTTCGTGGGAACGCTGCCCTGGATTCCCGAGCGGCTCGAGACCTTCGATCGTGGTCGATGCAATCAGCACGTTGGTCATCGGCAGATCCGCAATCCCTATTCGGCCGCTTCCGGCGTTTCGCCGTCTTCCGGGACTGACGTGACCACGACCGGACTGCGGGGAACGGCCATGGCGACGCAGTCGCCCGCATCGTGATCAACGCTGTAGCCGTTCTCCTGCAGAAACCCGATCAGGTCGTTGGACACGATGGACATGTTCAGGAATCTTTCGTCCGACGTTCGCCCGAAGGTGTTGACGCCGACGACCCGACCACATGCATCGACCAGCGGTCCTCCGGAATTGCCGGGCGAGATTCTCGCGGTGTGAATGAGTACATTGGCGAGCCCGCCGAAGTTCTGCTCGGTGTTCACGATCCCCTGCGAGACGCTCATCGACGGTATTGCCGTCGGGTCGCCCGATAGCAGGGCTCCGAACACCGGGTCGGTCTCGGTGATCGCGCCCGGATACCCTGCGGTCACGACTCGTTGCAGTTTCATGGTCGTATTGGCCGAACGGAGCTTGAAGAATGGCCGATTGATTCCTTGAACCCGGAGCAGGGCGAAATCGGTTCCGGTCGTCTCCAACGGTCCGGACTGGGTCAGGATGTCCGCGCGATAAAGCTGTCCGAGCGACTCGTTGGCGACGAATATTCGCACGGCGCCCTGGACGACATGGTGGTTGGTGACGATCAGGTCGGGGCCAACGAAGAAACCGCTCCCGTTTCCGGCACCCTCGGGAGTCTCTGCGAGGACCAGAACCGTCTGCGCTTCGAGGAGCCCCAGCAAGTCGGTTCGCTCGACCGTCTGCGCTCCGTCTTCGCCGGTGACGCTCTGTTCGACCGCCACGCGTTCCGGCTGGATAGGCAAGAGCGATTGGCCACCAACCGCGACGGGGACGTCGGGTTCCTGGACTTCGCCGTCGGCAATGATGGGTGGCATGGTTCCGTCGGGCAGGTGCCCGTCTTCGAGCACGAGCTGCCCTTCGTCGGTGCAAACGGCGCCGGCAATTGCCGCCTCGAGAGCGGCCGCTCTCTCTTCAAGCGCTCGATTGACGTCTTCTGCGACCTGCGCGGCCCGCGCGTCGTCCACCAGCGATGGCGGCGGCGGTGGCGGGTAGATCAAGGTGCCGGGAACGAACAGCCAGGCGAGCGCCCCCCCGACGAGCAGAAACAGCAGGATCAACGGCAGCCAGTGGATCCGTCCGGTACGCTGTTCGGTGACTGCCGCGACCGGTGCGACGGTTGTTGCCGCAGCCGTGCCTGCCGGCTGGTTTTGGGCGAGGTTTGCATTTGCGGTCTCGGCAGCGCCTCCTGATGCCGGTTCGTCAGCCGCGGTATTGGCGCTCCTGTCCGTGGTGCCGGCGGAGGGTGTTGCGACGTGGCTTGTTCGTTCCAGCATTTCCGATGCGTTGAGCGGCGGTGCCGCCCGCATCGGGAGAAACTGCCCCAGCGTCTGCGCGAAGTGCCTGTCCCGTCGCTGTCGCGACCTGGCTGCGTCCGCAGGGATTGTTCCCCAGTCGATCAGGACCGGATTGCCGTCAACGACCCAGATGCTGTCGCTCGAACCGATGTGCAGCGCCGCTCCGACCAGCGGCCCGTAGTCGGGATCGTCGATCAGGGACGCGAGCGCGATCAGTCTCTCCGTCAGGATCGATTCCGCCCGGTTTCGCTGCTCGTCGCCGAGCGCGGCCAGTCGCCGACCCTCTCCCTGCCACGGAACGTACCATGAGACCGTTGGGGGCGTTTCGTCATTCCCACGACTGAAGACAGGCTCGGCGAGGACCGTTGCCGCCTCCTCTGAAACCTTGTTGGCGATGAGCTCTCTCAGAGCAGGGTAACTCTCGAGCGCACTTCGCCCCGCGATCTCAATGATGCCAGCGCGGTCCAGCGTGGTCTTGGTCAGAAAATTGTCTGCCATCTCGCCAGTCTCCTCAAGTCTGCGCTCTGGTGGCGTGAGTCATCTCGCGACACGCCCGGCTCGGCAAGCATGATCGTGACTTGAACTGGCCGGTCATCCACTTCAGCGCTCGGTTCGATGGATCGGCGATCAGGATGCCTGCGGGGACATCATCGTCTGCCATGAATGGGCCATCGAGCGAGGTTGAAACAATTGCGTCGACGGAAAAACATGCATGGGACTCGGCGATCCCCTCGAGCCTCGTTGCGGGGTAGGTCGTGCCCCCGCGATCCCGAGCCGGATGGGTCGTGCATCGAATGTCAGTGGCGTTCATCGGCAATTGGGACCGTCCTTCAGCGGGCACGAATGACAACCGGGGTCAGCTCGCCACCATAGGATGACCGACTGAGGCACGAGGCGGTGCCGTCCTGTTGCAGGTCACACGTCATGACGCGGCTGTAGATGTAGCCCCCGTTGGAACACATCACGTTTCCGTTGTCGCTGATTTCGAGCTGGCCTCGGTCATTGAACCGAGCGGTGTTGCCTGACCGGCAGGATCGACCCGTGTCGTACATGATGGTCTGGTTGCCTCGGCCATCGGATTCGAAGCACATGTTCCAACTGGCAACATCCGAGATTTCTCCGGTTCGCACGTTCGTGGTTTGATAATCGGAATCGAGCACCCAGCAGCCCGCGAGGACCTCGATGTCCTGTTCTTCCCATTGTTCGGCATCAAGCCCATAGGGAGGCGGGGGTCCTGGCTCCTGCTCGGGTTCTGCGCGCGCGACGGGCAGGGGTGCCTCGCATTCGAGCAGGGCGAGCTGCATTTCCAGTTGCGCGACCTTCTCTTCGAGGAACGCCTGTTGATCCTGGGCCGCCGCAAGCCGGGAATCGGGTCGTCCCGACCCCGCGATCGGGCAACCGGAAATCCCCCAGGTCCAGCCCGGGCCAATGACGCCACAGGCACCGAGAAGCAGGTAGGCGGCCAATGCGATCACGCCGGATGCCAGGAACACCAGAACCCAGTGAACGGTTCCCAGTCTTGGCGGATATCCGGACCAGGACATCAGAGATCGCGGTCAAGTTGGCACGCGACGCCCGCACCCTTGATCGGCAAACGACACCGTGGCGGGAACGACCCGACCAGGGATGATGTCGAGGGAGGATTCGTCGGCAAGGCCAAGCCATGATCATTAGTCATCAAGGGGCATATTTTCGGAATGTCCCCGCGTTGGCAAGGGTGGATATCGCCATGGTCTCGAAGGCTGAAGTCGAAGAGAACGTCAGCCTCATCCCCGGGAGAGGGGTTCAATCCGTCGTGCGCGAAAACTGTTCGACCGGGACTTGTCTCGCGAGAACACTTGAGTCATCGAGTCGACCCACGCCGAGTCCATGTCGTGTCATGCTCGCCGATACATCCCTTTTCTCCGCTGTTTCACGGTCCACCGCTTGCCATGCTCTTGCCAAATCGTTGAAATGCGAGCCGGTCATGTCGGCAGCCGCAGGCCGATCAAGGCCGAATGCAGCCGTCTACCGCCGATACCAACCGAATCGCCTCGCGATCCGCCGCGGCAAGCCCTCGCGAGAATGCATCATGGAGTCTGTCCTTGTCATCTGCTACGAAGGGCTCATGTTAAGGTTCCGGCCAGTTTTTTCGGCACGGGTTGGAACGGAGGCGAGAGTTGTTCGCGGGACTGGATGGTGTGGCTGACTTGCCGAAGCTCGTGATGCCAGGTGTTCGGTGGCGATCGTGGCACGCGGAGCATGCGCGAGGCAGTCAAGGAGACTGCTTCCGGCGAGCGAACATGCGTTGTCTTCGCGGCGGGTTGCTTCGAATCCGGCCCCTCGAGCGAGCGGTCGCTTGAACATCCGAGAGCAAATCGAGTTGGGTCCACAGCCGTCATGAACACTGCGGGCGCGATACCGACCGCGTACCTGGACGGTTACGAGAAAGCCCGAGTGCGCGACCCTGGAATGGCTGCGAATTACATCGCGCACACGGTGATGGGGGACCCGGTGGCAGATGCCGTCATCGAGGGACTCGCGACTCTTGGGCAAGAAGAAACCGGCTGGTTGATCAAGGCTCTGATGGAGCAAAGGCATGACATCCCGCGGGATGTGCCAAAGCCGTTGCAAGACTTTTTTGACCAGGTGGAGTCCTCGACTCCGTCGTGGTTTGATCCCGACGCGGTCATTCCCGGGTGTCGCGCCTTTCACGCCAATTCAGATCTCTTCATCGGGGCTTTCGTTTCCGCAGTGCTCATCGAAGGCTTCGCGACACTGATCTCCAAGTCATTCTTCATGACTGGACGGGTGTCGAGCTTTGGCGTCCGGCGCTTGAAGCAAAACAACCGGCACCTCCTGGAGATTTTCATCCCCGGAGGTCTCGAACGTCATGGAGACGGATGGAAGCTGTCGGTGCGCATCCGATTGATCCATGCGCAGATCAGACGATTGCTGAACCAGTCGCCCGACTGGGATGCTGAAGCATGGGGCATGCCGGTGAGCGCGGCACACGTCGGGTTTGCAGCGGCCAGTTTTTCGGCAAGACTGCTTGACCGAGTCGGTCGCTTTGGTGTTGTCCTCAACGACGAAGAACGCCGGAGCTTCACGATGATATGGCGTTATACAGCTCATCTGATGGGAGTCCCCGAGTCAATCCTCTTTCGTGACGAACAGGATGCACGCAATCTTTACCAGGTTGGTGACCTGTGCGAGCCGCCGCCCGATATGGAGTCAATCGTGTTGGCGAACGGGCTGATCAACTCGGCGCCTTTGGTTGCCGGCATTGTCGAAACCAAACAGCGGCGAAAAGTCACCAAACAGATTTACAGGGTTGCCCGGGCGCAAATTGGCAACGAAATGGCGGACCAACTGCGTTTCCCCCACGGCAGGACATGGGGATTGCTCGCGTTCATGTCCCTCGAGAACCGTTTTTGGAAAGCCTTGGGCGCAGGCTTCCCAGCAATTTCCCAAAAGCTCAATAGAGACAGGTTTCGCCAGGTGATGGACGTATCCGTCTATGACCGAGAGGGCATCACGTACAAAATGCCTGTCGAATTGGAGGCGGAACTATCAGGCCGCTGGTGATCCTCTCTCACCAGCCAGCCTTGGGTGGAGGCATGCAATGGCTGTAACTTCTTCTCGTCGGCACGACCTCGATGCCTTGCGGGCAATCACGATGCTGTTGGGCATTGTCTACCATGCTGCCGGTTCATACGGGTCGGGGAGCCCTTGGTTCGTCCTGGACAGCGGTCGCAATGAGTTGTTCCATGTGTTCATGGAATTCACACATGGCTTCCGCATGCCACTCTTCTTTCTGATCAGCGGGTTCTTCACCGCGATGCTCTGGAGGAAGAGAGGCCTGGGGGCCTTGGTGAAGCACCGATTCAAACGGGTGTTCATTCCATGCATGGTGAGCGTGGTCGTCATCATTCCAATCACCTTTGCAATCATCTTGAATTTCCGGCAGCCGCCGCACGAGACCAGTCACGTTGATCCGTTGTGGACCTCGGTGCAGAGCGGCGATGCAGCGGCTGTGACGCAGCACATTGCCGATGGCGCGGACATCGATGGCGTTCATCCCGAGTTCGGCAAGACGTACCTGTCCCTGGCAGCTTTGGCGGGTCATCACGAAATCGTCGAACTTCTGCTTGAGCAAGGGGCAGACATCAACGCGCGAAACCGGGACGGCGGCAACGCGCTTCACGAGGCGGCGCTCTTCGGACGATCCGAACTGTTCGACTTGCTCATTCAGAAAGGCTCGGACCAGGATGCGAAAAACAAGAGTGGTCAGCTTCCGCAGGTCAGGGCGCAAATGAGCCAGAGCTACACGAACGCCATAGCCAACTGGCTGGGCGTCGAGTTCGACCGACCGCAGGTTGCAGCCGGTCGCGCCGAGATCAAGAACCGGTTCAACATGTCCGACGACGAGCCCAGCACAGGCTGGATTGGATTCTTGCTGACATTTCCGATGTTCTTGCATCTCTGGTTCCTGTGGTATCTTTGCTGGCTGGTTGCAGCATTCGCGATCGTCGCTCATTTCATCGACCGATGGGGAACAGCGCCATCGCAAGGCTTGTCCAGTAAGCTCGTGTTGTCGCCGTTGGCCCTGGTTGGATGGATGCTGCTGACGATGATTCCCCAATGGTTCTGGGGCTGGAGGCTTCCCGAGCTGTATGGAGCAGACACCTCTCAACTCTTCGTCCTTGTTCCTTACCTTCACGGCCTGGCGTACTTCGGGCTCTTCTTTGCCTTCGGCGCGTTCTATTACGAATGCGACGATGTCTCCGGCCAACTCGGAAAACGGTGGATGATAACCCTGCCGGTCGCGCTGCTGGTCGTGTTCCCGCTTGGCCTGGAGTTCTCCAAAGGCATCTTTGGCTTCGCCGACGGACTCTTCGTCGGCGTGCAGGAACGTCTCATCTCGGACGCGTTGCAAGTCCTTTACGCCTGGTTGATGGCGATTGCCTGCGTCGGCATGTTCCGCTCCTTGCTGGTGCGAGAAAACAAATACATTCGCTACGTGTCCGACTCTTCGTATTGGCTGTACCTGGCACACCTCCCGCTGGTGTTCTTCCTGCAATGGTTGGTGCTGGATTGGTCTCTGCCCTCCATCGTCAAGTTTGCGCTGGTGGTGACATTGGCAACTGGCATTCTCCTGACCACCTACGAGTATCTCATTCGCTACACGTGGGTGGGCAAGATGCTGAACGGGCCAAGGAGGCGTCCGCAACCCGCGCCAACGTGAATGTCCGGGCAGCTGGACGCAAAAGACGAAAGGAGTGTCGCTTCGATGTCTGCAAGAACGGGATCAGAATCAATGCCGCAGGCCAAGGGCGTTCCCCTCATGGGAAACACCCATCAGTTGCTGTCGGATCCGCTCGAGTTCCTGATCGAGCAATACGGTCAGCTAGGGCCCGTGTTTCGCCTTTCCGCTCCGGGGAAACGACTGGTCGCCTTGGTGGGTCATGAGGCAAATGCCTTGCTGGCCAACGACAATGGCGACCTGTTTTCGTCCGAGGAGTCGTGGCAACAGGCGGGAGAGGCCTTCAGCGCTGACAATCCGATCATCTTCGGGGCGAGCGGTGCGGCGCATGCCACGATGCGGACGGACCTGGCCGACGGTTACGGGGCGGAGGCCGTGCAGGCGAGACTGTCGGAACTGATCGACGATCAGCTGCGCCTCATGAGGGCCTGGCCACGCGGCAAGGCGTTCCCCGCCGTTCCCTGCGTGCGACAGTTGATTGCGACTCTGGCGATCCGCCTGGCGCTGGGCCAGACCCCCGACGGATTCCCTGACCAGGTGGCCTATTTCCTCAGGCGAGTGACCCAGATCTACGTCATGGCAGGGGGGCTCGGCCCGCTCAAGCTGTGGCGGCACATGCCGAGCGCCCGGAAGTTGCGGCGGTCCATGCTGGACGTGTACCAAGGCATCTGGGACGCGCCGGGTTCGAGCGACAGGCCGGAAGACGCTCCCTGTTTCATCGAGCACGTCAAGCGTTTCCATGCCGAGCATCCTGACGTCATGACGAAGAAGGACGCGATGGCTGCCATCGATTCATTTCTGAGCGGCGCGATCGTCGCCATGGAGAGTCCCGTCGCGTTCTTCGTCTACCACGTTGCTCGGAATCCCGAGTTGATGCGTGAAATCACCGAAGAGGCGGACGCGGCCTTCGCCGACGGGCTGCCAACGATGGACGCGCTGAGGCAGATGGACAAGACGCGCCGTGCCGCCATGGAAACGCTCCGCCTGCATCCTCCGGTCCCGGTGATGGTTCGCTTTGCGACAAAAGACTTCGAGTTTGCGGGCTTCGGCATTCCGGCCGGCGAGCAATGTCTGGTCGCCAACGCGGTGACGCATTTCATGCCCGATGTCTTTCCGCATCCGAACCAGTTCGACATTGGACGCTTTGCGCCGGAACGCAGCGAACACGAGCATCCCCACGCCTATTCGCCCTACGGGTTGGGAGTCCACGACTGCGTGGGCGAGCCTGTCGCGGCCACATTGTTCCTTCTGATCGCGGCAGTGCTGTTTCATCACCTGGAAATCGAGTTGCAGCCTGCGGATCAGGAACTTAACGTCACCATCCTGTCGCGACCCGGGCCTGACAACCGGTTCCGCATTGCCGTCGCTGGAGAACGCCATTCTCTGCGTTCGTGACTGCGTGTGCGCAGTGCAATGTTTCGCGCCAATCCGCACTTGAAGAGTTTCAGCTGATTGAATCTGCGAGAGGCTGGTTGTCCCTGATCGACTCCGCTCGGACTTCTTTTGCGTCCTCGACAATCCGGTTCAGGATTTCTCGATTTTTTGCACCGTAGCGTGCGGTGTCACGGCTGCGAGCACTCTCTTCATTGCGGCCTTCTTCTCCGGCGCGCACCCCCCAGCGCGTCAGCCCGTGGCTACAGTGGGTGGCGACGGTCTCGTCTCCGATGCCGGCTCGACCCTGGCGGCCGAAAACTTGAACTCCGGAATCTTGCCGAACGGATCGAGCGCCGGATTTGTCAGGACATTGGCGGCCGCCTCGACATAGGCAAAGGGCACGAACACCATGTCGTCGGAAACCGCCCGATCTTCCCGCGCCATGATCGTGATCGATCCACGCCGCGTCGAGATCCTGACATGATCGCCCGCCGCGACGCCCAGTCGAACGAGCGTCCGCGGGTTCAACGAGCATGACGCTTCGGGCTCGAGCGCGTCAAGCACGCTGGCGCGACGAGTCATCGATCCCGTGTGCCAGTGCTCGAGCTGTCGCCCGGTCGTGAGGATCATCGGGAACTCCTCGTCCGGGACATCGTCGGGAGGCACGATCCCCGCCGGCGTGAATCGCGCGCGTCCCTGCGGTCGGGGGAAGCCGTCGCCGAAGACGATCGGCTGACCCGGGTCGTCGGGCGAAGTGGTCGGATAGGTCACGGCGTTCTGCTCTTCGAGGCGGTCCCAGGTGATGTTGTCAAGCGAACCCATGTTCCGCTTCATCTCGGCAAAGACCTCGCGCGGGTGCGTGTAATCCCATTCAAGTCCGAGACCCTTCGCCATGTCGACGATGATGGCCCAGTCCTCGCGGGCCTCGCCTGGCGGCGCGATGGCAGGACGCCCCATCTGGACCTGTCGGTTGGTGTTGGTGACGGTCCCGGTCTTTTCCGCAAAGGCCGAGGCCGGCAGGATGACATCGGCGAAATTGGCGGTTTCCGTCAGAAAAATGTCCTGCACCACGAGGTGATCGAGTTCGGCCAGCGCCGTTCGGACATGATCGAGGTCGGGGTCCGACATCGCCGGATTCTCGCCAAGAATGTACATCCCGCGAATGTCGCCGGCATGGACGGCGTCCATGATCTCGACGACCGTCAGCCCGGGTCGGTCCGAAAAATCGCCTGAATCCCAGGTGGCGGTGAACTTGCGGCGCACGTCATCGCTCGTGACGGTCTGGTAGTCGGGCAGGAACATCGGGATTAACCCGGCGTCCGATGCGCCCTGGACGTTGTTCTGTCCCCGAAGCGGGTGAAGTCCGGTGCCCGGGCGGCCGACATGGCCGGTCATCAGCGCCAGTGAAATCAGGCAGCGCGAATTGTCGGTGCCGTGCACGTGCTGAGAAATCCCCATCCCCCAGAAGATCATTCCGGCGCGTGCCCGTGCGAACGTTCGGGCGACGGCCCTGAGTTCATCGGCGGGGATTCCGCAGATGTCCTGCATCGCTTCTGGCGGGAATCCGGCCAGATGGGCTTTCTGGGCCTCCCAGTTTTCGGTGTAGGCATCGATGTACTGGCGATCGTACATCTCCTCCTCGACGATCACGTTCATGATCGCGTTCAGCATCGAGACATCGGTCCCGGGACGGAACTGGAGCATGTGGGAGGCATGGCGCTTGAGCGCCTGCCCGCGCGGGTCCATCACGATGAGCTTGCCGCCGCGCTTGGAAAACTGCTTGAAATACGTCGCCGCGACCGGATGATTCTCGATCGGGTTGGCCCCGATCACGATCGCGACATCGGCGTTCTCGATCTCGTTGAAGGTTGCTGTCACCGCCCCCGAGCCGACGTTCTCCATCAGAGCCGCGACCGATGACGCGTGACACAGCCGCGTGCAGTGATCGACATTGTTGTGACCGAAACCCTGCCGGATCAGCTTCTGAAACAGGTAGGCCTCCTCGTTGGTGCACTTGGCCGATCCGAATCCCGCGACCGCCTCGCCGCCGTGCGCATCCCGAATTCGTGCCAGTCCGCCAGTTGCGGCCTCGAGCGCTTCTTCCCAGCTCGCGATGCGGAAATGCTCGAGCGGGTTTGCCGGATCGACGTCGAGGCGCTTGGGTCGGTCGCTGCGCCGAATGAGCGGATGCTTCAGTCGATGTTCGTGATGCACGTAGTCGAACCCGAAGCGTCCCTTGACGCACAGGCGCTGTTCGTTGGCGGGTCCATTGGCGCCATCAACCCTTCGGATCCGGTTGTCCTTGACCTGAAGCGTGATCTGGCAGCCGACGCCGCAGAACGGACAGACCGAGTCGACGGAACGATCGATGTCGTTGTTGTCTCCGGCCTGCCTGTCATCGAGCATCGAAGCCGGCATCAAGGCCCCGGTCGGACACGCCTGGACGCATTCGCCGCAGGCAACGCATGTCGAGTTTCCCATCGGATCGTTCATGTCGAAGACGATCTGAGCGTCATGGCCGCGCCCGGCCATGCCGATCACGTCATTCGCCTGGACCTCCCGACACGCCCGCACGCACAGATTGCAGTGAATGCACGCATCGAGATTGACCCTCATGGCCACGTGACTGTCGTCGAGGAGGGGAACGCGGGTGGGTTCGACCGCCGGGAAACGCGACGCCGAGACGCTCTGCTTGTCGGCCATCTCCCAGAAGTGCGACGATCGATCGTGGGCCTCGTCACGGGACGGCTGATCGGCGAGCAGCAGTTCCGCGACCAGCTTTCGCGCCTTGACGGCGCGGTGGCTTGCGGTGCGCACCACCATGCCTTCGCTCGGTTCCCTGATGCACGATGCGGCCAGCGTTCGTTCGCCTTCGATTTCAACCATGCAGGCACGGCAGTTCCCGTCGGCCCGATAACCTGGCTGGTCGGCGTGGCAGAGATGCGGAATCAGCGTACCCTGGCTCTTCGCCACGTCCCAGATGGTCTCGCCCGGTTGCGCCGTGACGGCGGTATCATCCAGGATGAACTTGACTTCTGGCATGGTGTCCTCGCGGCTGTCCGTCGACTTGCTGGCAGTGAAAACTCCTACACCGAAGTGCCGGATGGGTGCAATTCGCATGTGACCCCAGAACCTTTTCACGGAACCCAAGCTTGGCCGGTCCGAAACACCTGAGGTGTTTGTCCGTGATATCGAGGGTGAGGGGCAGGACTCGCGGCCCAACAAGTCGTTGATGCAGATTGCTTCTTGCCTCGCCGATTCCGCTTGTTCATCCGTTTGACAGATCAGAACCATCAACCTAGTGTCATGGGCGGTCGACATGCATCTGGAAATGTCCGGAGATCCATGGAGTGTCAGTGACAGTCGCGCCCATTTTTAGAACCCCTGCTGGCCTTTGGGTCACCGCATGCGCGTCGCTCCTGTTGGCGGTGCATGGCGGTTTCGAGGCGGCAGCGCAGGACGGCGGCTTTTTCAAGCTGTCCGGGCATGGCGGTCCGATCAAGGCGATCGACGTCTCGATGGAAAACGGCCGCATTCTCACGGCAAGTTTCGACTATTCCGTCGGTGCGTGGAAAGGGAGCACGCCGCAATGGCTCGAGGGTCACAATGCGGCGGTCAACGCGATCAGATACATCGATTCCCGGACTGCCGTCTCTGGCGGTGACGACACCGAACTGCGGCTCTGGCATCTGGACTCCGGCCAGTCGACGCGACTTGCCGGCCATCGCGGCAAGATCATGGGGCTCGACGTGTCTCCGAACAGGCGGACGGTCGCTTCGGCCAGCTGGGACGGGACGATCGGGATCTGGAGTCTCGACGGCAGCGACCAGCCGCGATTCCTGGGCGATTCCGGCTCGGCGGTGAACGATGTCGTCTTCTCCGACGACGGCTCCACCGTCTATTCGGCATCGAGGGACGGCACCATCCGCCAGTGGAACGTCGAGCGCGGAACCGTCGTGCGAAAGGTTGCCAGCCACGGATTCGGGATCAATGTGCTGATCATCGACGAGGCGGCGGGGTGGCTCGCCTATGGTGCGGTCGATGGCGGGACGCGGGTTGTCGATCTCGATTCGGCCAGCGTCATTGCCGATCTGACCCTCGACCGCAGACCAATCTTGGCAATGGCGATGTCGCCGGATTCGAGCCGCCTTGCCGTTGGCGATGGCGACGGGTTCATCATGGTGCTGGATACCGAGGACTGGAGCGTTGCCAAGGATTTCAGGGCCGCGAGCCGCGGACCGGTCTGGGCCCTCGAGTTTTCGCCCGACGGTCGCAGCATCTATGCAGGGGGAATCGACGACGCGATGTTCGCATGGCCGCTCGATTCCGACGAGCAGATCGAACTCATGGCTGAGGGAGAGCGAACGTTCCTGATCGATCCGGAGCAGATGAGCAATGGCGAGCGGCAGTTCAATCGCAAGTGCTCGATCTGCCACACTTTGACAGGTGACGGGGCCCGCAGGGCGGGGCCGACGCTCGCTGGGGTTTTCGGCAGAAAGGCGGGAGCCGTCGAGGGATACAGCTACACGGGCGTGCTGAAGGCCGGCGACATCGTCTGGTCGGCCGAGACCATCGGAGCCCTGTTCGAACTCGGCCCGGACGTGTTTGTCCCGGGCACGAAGATGCCCATGCAGCGCATCGCAAAGAAGCAGGATCGGGATGATCTGATCGCTTATCTCGAAATCGCGACAGCCGAGAACGACGACCGTTGAGGTCGAACCCGCCACTCGGTCCCCATTCTATTCAGGCAAGTTGAGCGAGGACTTCGCAGGCTCCGCCTCGGCTTCGTCGAGGTCGAGCGAATCGATCACGCTGGCCTGGCGCTTGAGCTTTCCCGCCGAGATCCGGATCTGGTCGATGTCCTGGGCGGCCTGCGAGAAATGGCGTTCGAGGTTCTCCACGCGAACCGACAGGCGATCGATGTTTTCGACCAGCGAGCCGGTGATGCTGCGGAGTTGCGATGCATGCTTGCGCAACCGAACGTCCTTCAGAACCGCGCGCAGGGTGTTCAGCGTTGCCATGCAGGTCGTGGGCGACACGATCCAGACACGCTTGCGAAACCCTTCACGCACGACATCGGGGTGGTTGGCATGCAGTTCGGCATAGACGGCTTCGGACGGCAGGAACAGGATGGCGCCGTCCGATGTCTCTCCCGAGATGATGTACTTGTCGGCGATGTCCGTGATGTGCCGCCGAACCGATGATCGCAGATCGCGCGAGGCGGCACGTTGCTGCTCGTCGGTCTCCGCGTTGCGAAGCGCTTCCCAGGCTTCGAGCGGAAACTTGCTGTCAATGACGATGTCGCCAGGAGGGTCGGGCATTCGGATGACGCAATCGGCGCGCTTGCCGTTCGACAGGGTCTTTTGCATGTCGAACGAACCTGGCGGCAGGGCCATCGAGACGATGGCGTGCAACTGGACTTCGCCGAACATGCCCCGCGTCTGCTTGTTCGAGAGAATGTCCTGCAACGAAAGGATGTCGTTGGAGAGGCCCGTGATCGTGTCCTGGGCCTTGTCCATGGTTTGAAGTCGAGTGCGGAGTTCGCCCAGCGATTCCTTCGTGTCTTTCGCGACATCGGTCATGGTTCTGCCGATTTCGGCGAAATTCTGGTGCTGTGAACTGTTGACGTGTTGAATGCTGCCTTCGAGCCTGTTCAGGCTGTCGGCGACGCTCCTGAGCGTGTTCTCGCGGGTCATGTCGGCCGATCGGTTTCGACTGTCGGCCCGGACCCTGAAGAACAATGCGAGGCCTGCCACAAGACACCCCGCCGTGCTCAGGACTGCAACGACCGCGATCGCGGTCCACAAGGTCGAATCGAGGCCGGCTGCGCTCATGCAACCACGCCTGATACGAGGCGAACGATCACGCGGGCGGACCTGGCGGCCTGTGGAAACTGACCTCGATCAGCGACGACCGAACATCCGTTCAATATCGGCAAGCTTGAGTTCCACGTAGGTTGGCCTGCCGTGATTGCACTGACCCGAGTAGGGATTCCCCTCCATTTCGCGAAGCAGCGCGTTCATTTCCAGCGTCGAGAGGTTGCGACCGGCACGGATCGATCGATGGCACGACATGACCGAGAGCAAGCGATCGATCCGGTCTCCGAGCGCATTGCTTTGGCCCGAGTCAGCGAGTTCGTCGCAAATGTCCCTGATCATTGCCTCGATGTTGAAATCGCCGAGGATCGCCGGAACCTCGCGAACGCAGACCGCCGAGCCACCGAATTCCTCGACCTGCAGTCGAAGCTTCGCGAGATCATCGGCGATCTCGAGTATGTTCTCCCGATCCTGCTGCTCCAGGTTGACGACCTCCGGGATCAGCAAGGGTTGGCCGTTGACGGTGCCTCCCGTCACCTGTGACTTGAATCTCTCGTAAACGAGGCGTTCGTGGGCCGCGTGCTGGTCGACGATGAGCATGCCGTCACGGGTTTCGGACACGATGTAGTTGCCGTGCAGCTGCGCGCGGGCGGAACCGAAGGGCGAGTCCTCGAATAGCGCGGCGCTTCCCTGGTCTCCTTCGGCCCTGGTCGTTCCGCTCGCGGAAGCGGAGGGGTTTGCGGGCGCGGGAGAATCACCTGGAACGGCTTCTCCCGGGAGTGGATCGGGCAAGCCGTCGGGGCGTTGTATGTCGAAGCCGAGAGAGATCGCCTGCTGGCTCGGGCGACTGCGGTTGAGGACCTGCTGGCCGGTCGGCGCCTCCGGCTTGGCCGCATTGACGAACTCCGATGATATGCGCACCGATGTCCGCTGGCCTTCGGACTTGAGAACCTCGCGCACGCCCGTGAAGATCAGGTTTCGCACGATTCGAGGTTCGCGAAACCGGACTTCGGCCTTGGCCGGGTGGACGTTGACATCGACACGGTCGGGGTCGCAGTCGAGGAAGAGAACCGCTGCCGGATGCCGACCTCTGGTCAAAAGATCCGAATAGGCGCCACGGATCGTCCCTGAAAACAGCTTGTCCTTGACGGAACGGCCATTGACGAAGAGGAATTGCGATGTCGCCGACCCTCGGGAGTAGGTTGGCAGCGCGACGTAGCCGCTGAGCGCGTAACCTTGGGTCGTGGCATCGACGGGAAAGGAGCTCTTGACGAACTCTTCGCCGACGATGGTTCTCGAGCGAGAGCGCAGGGCTTCTTCCGGGGTGCCAGCCTCCCGGTCTGCCCGAAATTTCATGCGACCCGCGCCACCGCCCGAGACGTCGTGCAGGGTGAAGGCGACTTCAGGTGCGGCCATTGCCATCCGTCTAATCGTTGCGTGTATTTCGCGCGCCTCCGCCGTGTCGCTGCGAAGAAACTTGAGTCTTGCTGGAATCGCCCGGAAGAGCCCGGTGAGCTCGACGACGGTTCCCGAGGACAGGGCGGCAGGTTCCACTGCCTGAGCCACGCCGGCATCGACGATGATCGAGGCGGCGGCAGGGCTTCCCGTTGCTCTTGATTTCACCATCAGGCGGCCGGTTGCGCCCATGGCGGCGAGCGCTTCGCCGCGGAACCCGAAACTGCGAATGTTCACGAGATCGGAGCCGTCGATCTTGGAGGTCGCGTGGTTGCGCACGGCGAGCGGCAGCTGGTCGGCTGGAATGCCGTGGCCGTCATCGGTGACGCGAATGAGGGTCTTGCCGCCGTCGGCGTAGGCGACGCTGATCGTGGTCGCCCCGGCGTCGAGGGAATTCTCGACCAGTTCCTTGATCACAGACGCGGGCCGTTCCACGACTTCGCCGGCGGCAATTCGGTGCACCGCCGCATCGTCGAGTTGCCGAATTCGCCGATTCGGGGTCTCGGTTTCTGTCGCGTTTTGTTCCATCGCCGCAATGATACCACGACCGAGGGGGCAGTCGAATGGCAATTGTGACGGATCGTGCAGGCTTCTGGGCCCGAATTCCGGTCTGTCCGGTCCGGATCGCGAGGCGAGCTCTCGATGCGGGACGAGGGCCGCGAGGTTCCTGTTGTCGAAACCGGTCTTGCTCCGTAAGGGCATGTGGAGAGAGCGAAAGGACCGAGCGAAGCGCTGAAGGGAAGCAATTCCGATCTCAGGCACGTGACCGGCCTCCAAGGTCGACGGGTTGAGGCAGCGTCAAGAGCCATCTGACGGCCCCAAGAGTAACCAGTTGAAATCGGGCGAGGAAAGAGAATGATCGTGCGAACGGTGAACGACCTCAAGGAGCGCGGATCCTTTAGAGAGAAACCCGGTGTCTGGAGCAGCGCCCGATACCTGCTCAGCGATGACCGGATGGGGTTTACCGTGACCGAGACAAGGGTTGCTGCCGGGTCGTCACAAACAATGGAATACAAGCATCACGTCGAAGCCAATCTGATCATCGAGGGAAGGGGGAGCGTGACGGAGATCGAAACAGGCGCAGTTCACCGTCTGGAACCGGGCACCATGTACGCGCTTGACTGCCACGACCGTCACCGCATTGACGCCGAAACCGACATGAGAATCGTGTGCGTGTTCCTGCCAGCACTGGACGGGCCGGAGACCCATGACGAAGACGGTTCCTATCCGGCTCCTCGCGCTCGCGGGTGACTCCATGACGCATCCGACACGTCAGTCGTCCATGCACTCGCGCCATGTGGCGAGGCACCGAGAATCTGATCGGCCGCCGGAGAGTTTCGTCCTGCTACGGTCGTCACTGAACGGCTTGTCTTGGCGGACTTGTGGCCGATTGGTGCTGGCAAGTTCGGCTGCGACATCAACTCGCGGCGTCTGACAGGTGATGGCGAGATTCTTCCCCAAGGGTTTTCGAACTCGGAGTCCGAAATTCGGTTTCGAGTTCTCCTTTGCAAAAGGCGAGCATAAGACATGAGCTATTCGCAGCAGGAACTCGAGGAGATGACGCAAGAGGTCGAGTCGTTGGCACGACGAGTAGACGAGATCTCAGACGCGGTGTTCAAGAGGCGATTCAACAACGAGACGGCGATGGAGCATGCCCGTCATGGCCTTGTCTACCGCATGGAAATCATGTTGCACTGCGTCCATTGGATGTTTGATACGCTGCCGCCGGAGCGTACCGAAGTCTTGAAAGGGCAGGAAGAGTCGGACGCGACCATTATTTTGCAGGCGTTCGTGATCAACGCATCCGGATGCATGGACAATCTCGCGATCATCTGGGTCCTGGAACGAAATGTGCGCGGACCCCGTCGGAGTCCACTGCCGTCGGCAAGGATTGGGCTTGGCAAGAAATACAAGGAGGTTTGGAAATCCTTGCCCGACGACCTCAAGACGATCTTGTCGAGCAACGAGACGTGTCTCACGCACCTGGAACGTCGGAGCCACGGACTGGCCCATCGAATTCCTCTGTTTATCATGCCACCGCAACTGGATGCCGACGACAAGGAGGAAGACCGCCGGTTGGGTGAAATGATCGAAGAGGCAGAGAAACGAAACGACTTCGAAGCGGTAGAGGCGCTGGCCGGCAAGAAAATGGGATTGGGGCGGTTCCTTGCGGAAGCACTGTACCCGCATAAACGAGGAGCCCACTCGTTCTGGTTCCATCGTCAGATGCTGGACGACTTTACGGCAATCGAACAACTGACACACTGCATGCTGCAGGAGTTGGACGGAGTTCCCTCGAAGCATCGGGCAGGTTGAGGCGTTGGGGAACGATTTCAGGATAGACGGGCAAAAGAAAGTGTCAGGACGGGTCGAGGCCGCAAAGGCTGAGCTTCATTCGAAACTCGATCGGATCTGCGAGGGTGCTGATGCCGAAATCGCGTACCATCCGAGTGCGGACTGGTGGGGCAGTCATCCATTCAACGAAATCAAGGGTGCGGAGGCCATCTCCGGAATCTGGTCGCAATTGCGACAGTCGATGCCCAACATGGAACGACGGGTTTCGTTGCTGGTTGCAGGTCACAGCGCTCCCGACCCGCGACCTGATCGTGATCCGGACGGCGATCTCATCGTGGCGTCGATGGGGCATTGTCAGGGGACGTTTCGGAATGACCTACTGGGCATTCCGGCAACAGGCGGCGTTGCGTATCTCAGATGTTGCGAAGCGCATCGTGTGGTGGACGGCAAGATCGCGAAATCCTGGGTCCTGTTCGATTTTCTGGATCTGATGCGCCAGGCCGGTGTTTGGCCGGTCGCGCGGTCACTTGGAGCCGAACGCATGTGGCCGGAACCGCGTGGCGGCGGCGTCAGCCCTGAAGTCGTCAGAGAGGCAGACGGCCGGCAGTCGCTCGAAATCGTCCTGCGCATGCATGCAGCACTCGGGAAGTTCGACGGCCGCAGTCTCGAGTCAATGCCGCACGCCCAATACTGGAGCGACAATTTCCTTTGGTACGGACCGGCCGGGATCGGCACCACCCGTGGGCTCGGTGGATTTCGTGCGCATCATCAGGTTCCGTTTCTGACAGGGTTCCCCGACCGACGCGGCAGCGGTCACTACATGCGAGTGGGCGACGGCAATTTGGTGGCGACCGGAGGGTGGCCGTCGGTGGTTGCCACCCACAGCGGCGAATGGCTGGGTCTCCCGGCAACCGGTCGGCGGGTGGGCATGAGGGTGATGGATTTCTATCGAATCGACGGCGAACTCATTGCAGAAAACTGGATTCCAATCGACATCATTCACGTGCTGTTGCAACTGGGCGTCGATGTCTTTGCTCGAATGCGGCATCTCACCGGATCATCGGGGTCTGGCGTTTTGGCATGAGTGCGCCGAGCTCCTGCCACCCAGTCTTCTGGTAAACGGGCGTTCCCGCGTAGATGACCGACGGAACGACTTCGCAGGAATGCCCTCCGATGCGTCCCCAAAAAAACGCGGTCGCAAGACCGGGACAACTCTGCAGGTCGGCGTTGACGCCGTATCTTCTGCAGCCAGACTGACATGAAAGGATAGTGCGATCATGCGAATCGATGCACATCACCACCTGTGGGATCTCGGCGCTGTCCGTTATCCTTGGCTCGAGGCGAGCGGTCAGAAGCGGTTTTTTGGTGATCCGACGCCGATCCAGAGAAACTACCTTGTCGAGGAATTCCGCGAGACAGCAACCAGTTGCGGAATCGGTGCATCGGTCCATGTCCAGGTCGGTGCCGAGGACGGACTTGCCGAGGCCCGTTGGGTGGACGCGGTTGCAGCCGCCAACCCCGGTTGGCCCGCCGCACAGGTCGCGCACGCGGATCTTCGCGATGAAGCCGTGGACGACCGTCTTGATGCGCTCGCGGAACTGGCCAGCGTTCGTGGAGTGAGGGATATCGTTGGGCGAGCGCCAGCCGAAGATCGCGCTTCTCAGACGGGCAATTTTCTCGAAAGCCCGCAATTCATGCGCGGTCTCCAAAAACTGGCGACTCGTGGATTTTCGTTCGACCTGCAGCTGCATCCGGGACAAATGGCTGCCGCAGCCCGGGTCTTCGGCGAGCTGCCTGATCTTTCCATCGTGTTGTGTCATGCCGGATCACCCATCGATCGAACCCAAGAGGGCCGGCAAGACTGGGCGCGCAATTTGAAAGACCTGTCTGCATTGCCGAACATGCATTGCAAGCTGTCGGGTCTCGGCATGTTCGATCACGAATGGACGACCGACAAGATCAGGCCGTTCGTCGAGACCTGCCTCGAGCAGTTCGGTCCCGAGCGCTGCATGTTCGGGTCGAATTTCCCGGTGGACAGCCTGACGTCGGATTATGCGACGCTGGTGGATGCCTACTCCGCGTTGATCCCGCGAGAGTTGCACGAGCAAGTGCTCGGGGAGACTGCGCGGCGATTCTATCGACTCGACTGAGCGCCGCTTCAGCGGGGGTCTTTTCCTCGCCCCGGCACCCTGCCGTATCGCGAGGTCAGGCGCCGCGAAGCCTTGCCCCACGGTCCCGGATCGTCCCGCTTGCCGTCGCCTCCCTGGTCCTTCGTGTCGTGGACAGAGACGAGTTCGGTCTGAGCGTTCTTCTCGGATTCATGGGCTTTGTCGCGACGCGGCGAGGTTGGCCCCCACGGCGCGGCGCTCGGTTTGCGGCTCGGGCGAGGGTGGCTCCAAGGACCAAAAGGCGAGCGTTCGAGGTGCGGGAGTTGCAATTCCGGCTTTCTCAAGGGGATCACGAGGAGCGCTCCGGTGATGAATCCCCCGATATGGGCGTACCATGCAACCCCGCCGCCCGTCGCGCCAAATGTCAGCGCATGAATCAATTGACCAGCGATCCAGACGCCAAGCACGCTCCATGCGGGAAACCTGACCGGCACAACATAGACGAGCATCCAGACGCCCCGTTTCGGATAGAGCATGAAATATGCCCCGAGCACGCCCGACACGGCGCCGCTTGCACCGATGGTCGGGGTCGCCGAACCGGGGTCTGCTGCCGCATGAGCAAGACCCGCCACTGCGCCGCAGACGAGATAGAAGAATGCAAATCGCCCGTGCCCCATCGAGTCTTCGACGTTGTCGCCGAAGACCCAAAGGTAAAGCATGTTTCCCAGGAGGTGCCAGAAACCTCCATGCAGAAACATCGAGGTCAGAACCGTCAGCCATGGCGTCGCGAGGGCCATGTCAGGACGACGTTCGAGATCGCCAAGAATGGTTCCCGGGATCAGCCCGTAGCGAAAGACAAGTTGCGAATCGAGGCTGTCCCCGCCCTGAAACTGGAAAAGCCAGACCACGACACACGTCGCGATCAGCAATGCCGTGACGTACTGAAACCCGATGCGATGAAGCGGGTTGTCGTCCTTGAGCGGAATCAGCATTTCATTGTTGCTCGTTGTGGAGACCGGCGGGGCCAGGTCATTGCGACATTGTGCAATTTTGCGCGCATCTCTCAACCCGCTATCACGCGAACAAATGATCGCCCGAAGCATCTGAAATCACCGATGGATGTCACGATCAGCCCGCGCATCGGGGGCAGTGCCGGCGAGGGTTGCCGAATCCGTGACGCACGACTCGGCACTTTCGTTGCGTTCAGGACTTCGGCCAACCGAGGCATCTCGTCTACCCCCGGTCGGATCGAGCTTTGTTCCGCGACCCAATCAGGCCTATACTGAATGCTGGCGGCGGGTTGACAAAGAAGCGATCGGCGGGGAGCTTGCCGTAACGACAATGGTGGTGCGACAGCGACAAGGGAGACGACGATGACAGCTTATGTTGACAGGATCGAGGCGGCGATACCGGATGCCCAATCCATGAAGGAAACCCGGAGTCGACTCGAGAGTGCTGGCGTCAAGTATCTGCTGCCGGCCTGGATCGACCTCTTTGGCATCCCCAAGACCAAACCGATGCCGATCAGCGACTTCGAGGATCTCTGCATCGGAAAAGGCCCGCAATTCGCGGTTCACTCGGTGTCGTATGTTCCCGAACTGACCCCGGCGGATCCCGACCAGATCATCATCCCCGATCTCGACGCTGTCTACATCTGTCCTTGGGACACCTCGACGGCAATGATCTTCTGCGATCTGTTCTGGGAGGGTCAGCCATACAATGTCTGTCCCCGACAGGCTCTCAAGCGGGGCATCCGCGATGCAGCAGAGGCCGGTTTTGTCGGAAGCGCCGGCATCGAACCGGAATTTATCGCCATGCGGTTCGACGAGGATGGCAATCCCGTCAAGGCGGTTGAAAACGATCCGCCGAATGCGATCAACCCGCGCAGGCAGGCGTTCGGTTACGACCTCGAGTATTCGATCGAAGCCATGCCGTTCTTCAAGGACATGATCGACATTCTCGAAGACCTCGGCTGGAACCTCCACGATGTCGTTGCCGAGGGCGCCTATTCGCAGTTCGAACTGGATTTCCATTACACGAACGTCCTCGAAATGGCCGACAGGCTGGTGTTTCTGCGCATCCTGCTCAAGGAGGTCGCAAAGCGTCATGGATGGTTCATCACCTTCATGCCGAAGCCGACAGTCGGCGACTGGAGATCGGGTGCCCACATCAACTTCTCGCTCCAGTCGGTGGATCGACCCGGCGAGAACCTTTTCGGATCATCCGGCGTCGGCTGGACCGACGCGGCCCGCCATGCGGTCGGCGGACTGCTGGCTCATTCGGAGGCGCTGACAGCCCTGACCTGTCCGACCGTCAATTCCTACAACGGGCTGGTCCCTCGGGTCGGCGGTCTCGAAGGAGGGACGGTGACCTGGGCGCCCACCAATATCACCTATGGTCACAACAACCGCTCTGCCCAGTTCAGATTGCCCCAGAGCCGATTTTGCATCGAGAACCGGGCGGCAGACATGTGCATGAACATCTATCTGGCGCTCGCGATGACGCAGGCAGCAGCCATCGAGGGGATCACGAACCGGGTTGATCCGGGCCCGCCGACAGACCGGGACCTGTACGCAATGACCGATGAGGAGTTTCTGGAACTGGGCATCCGCCGGCTGCCGCGAAACCTGTGGTCCGCGGTCGAGGCGCTCGGGCAGGATGAACTTGCAGGTACTGTCATGGGCAACGTGATGCGGAACTCCTACATCAGCTACAAGGTTGATGAATGGGAGCGATACAGCCAGGCGGTGACCGACTGGGAGGTCAAGGAGTACCTGAGGCTGTACTGACATGGCCGATCAGGACCAGGATCTCGATTACGAGCTCTTCGATCTTGGAGACGTGCGCCTTGAGTCGGGCGAAACCCTTCACTCGGCACAACTCGCCTATCGGACCTGGGGTCGTCTGAACGACAGCGCCGACAACGCAATTCTTCTGCCGACCTTCTACACGGGGACCCATCGCCGCAACGAAGGGTACATTGGCGCAGGGCGGGCACTGGACCCGTCGCGGTATTTCATCGTCTCCGTCAACATGTTCGGAAACGGATTGTCGACATCGCCAAGCAATGCGGTCGAATCCAGTCGAGGCGCGTCGTTTCCGGATGTCCGGCTCTCGGACAATGTCGTGTGCCAGCACCGTCTGCTGAGCGAGGAATTCGGTATTCGGCGTCTGCGGCTGGTTGCTGGTTGGTCAATGGCTGGCTGCCAGTCGTACGCCTGGGCAGTCCAGTATCCGGAGATGGTTGATGCCATCATGCCGTTTTGCGCATCGGCCAGAACCTCAACTCACAACTGGGTGTTTCTCGAGGGTGTCAAGGCAGCATTGCAGGCCGATCCCGTATGGAACGGCGGACACTACGACCGGCCCCCGGTCGACGGGTTGTCTGCCTTCGGAATCGTCTATGCCGGCTGGGCATATTCTCAGACCTTCTTTCGAGAGGGCCTCTATCGCAACCTCGGCTTTGCCTCCGAGACCGAGCTCCTCTCGTCATGGGCGCAGGAACACGCTCAAGATTGGGATGCGAACGATCTTCTGGCCATGTTGAGCAGTTGGCAACGCGCCGACGTCAGCGCGGGATCCGCATTCGGTGGCGATTTCGAGAAGGCTCTGCGATCGATCCGGGCCCGCGCCATCCTGCTGCCTTGCGCACAGGATCTTTATTTCCCGCCCGAGGACAATGAAATCGAGGCTCGCCACATTCCGAACGCCGAGCTGCGGGTTTGGGATTCGCCTTGGGGCCACTGTGTTGGAAGCCCGGGAAACGATCCGGAATTCGACGTGTTCCTTGACAAGTGCATCAACGACTTGCTGTTGCCTGATGGCTGAGCGGGCCTGAGGATGGCGAGCGTCCTGGCTTGAGATCATCGTTGCTCTTGATGGCATCCAGCTTCTGCTGACGGCGAACAGCCTTTGCTGGATTCCGCATGTTCGAACCGGAACAGGCCATGAAACGGCCAAGGCAAAATCAATCTTCTCACGACTTTGCTTCGCCAGCATTGCAATGAGGATCACCTGGGACGAAATCTCAGTCATGCATGCCTCCGCCGTGCGTGCAATCCTCTTCACTCGCTCTTCGCTGCGGACAAGCCACCCAGCATGTCCCGTGACTCGGAAACAGGACGCTCGGTGTCCGCGTCTCATGAAACCAAATGCGTCCAATCATTCATGCCAGTTGGATTTGGGGGCTGGACTGAACCCACCAGAAAATGGTGACTGCACTTGATGTGTTCGAGGACATTTCGGGCGGACTGGAACATGAAGGCATGGCCTGACGATCAGGGCGGACGGTTGCGCTGAACAGCACATCTGTCCGGTACGTTGTGTCACGTCTGGCCAGCTTTCCAAACGTTTCAAGCAAGTCCTTTCCTTGGCGGTCGCCAGTGCCCTCGATCGAGAACCATGGGGATGGGTGCGATGCTGATAGGCGTTCCAAAAGAGATCAAGGTTCACGAGTACCGTGTCGGGCTGACGCCCGAGAGCGTTGCTGAACTCGTCGAAAACGGCCACGACGTGGTGATCGAGACCGATGCCGGAACGGGCATTGGTGCGAACGACGACGCGTATGTCGCGGCAGGCGCAAGCGTTGCCGACACTGCGGCGGCAGTTTTCGAGACGGCCGACATGATCATGAAGGTCAAGGAGCCGCAACCGGTTGAGACCGCGATGCTGCGCAAGGATCAGATACTCTTCACGTATCTTCACCTGGCGCCGGATCCTGTTCAAACGACTGGGTTGATCGAGTCCGGGGCGACCTGCATCGCCTATGAGACCGTCACTGCTCCGAATGGCGGATTGCCGCTGCTCAAACCGATGAGCCAAGTGGCGGGACGAATGTCCGTGCAAGCTGGCGCCTCCGCGCTCGAGAAAGCGCATGGCGGTCGTGGCGTGCTTCTTGGTGGAGTGCCAGGGGTTCCACCTGCAAAGGTTGTCATCATCGGCGGCGGTGTCGTCGGCTACAACGCGGCACAGATGGCTGTGGGTCTCGGGGCGAACGTCACGATACTGGACCGCAATGCGGATGTGCTCGAAAGCATCGCCAAGCACTTCGAGGCGAGTGCGGAAACGGCGTATTCGACCCGAACAGGGTTGCGAGAATTGCTGACGACCGCAGACTTGGTCATCGGTGCCGTTCTGATCCCAGGTGCGGCAGCGCCGAAGCTGATTTCACGCGAGGATCTGAAACTGATGAGAGAGGGCTCGGTTCTCGTCGACGTGGCAATCGACCAGGGCGGCTGTTTCGAAACCTCTCGACCAACTTCTCATGCCGATCCAACGTACGAAGTCGACGGGGTCGTTCACTACTGTGTCGCGAACATGCCAGGAGGGGTGGCGAACACGTCCACCTACGCGTTGAACAATGTGACGCTTCCATTCGCCTTGCGGATCGCGAACAAGGGTTGGAAGGAAGCTCTCAGATCGGACCTGCACCTTCAGAACGGCCTGAATGTGTGGAACGGCCAAGTGACCAATGCTGCCGTTGCCGAAGCGCTGGGATATGACTTGACTCCTGTGGAGGTCGCGCTCGCGCAATAGGGCGAACGCCTGTTGCGGGCCATTCCGGATCAGTTTTCCGCATGGGGGCGGTGGTTTCAGGCATCGTGCCTGAAACCCCGTCGCCTGCAAGCGATTGATAATCATGGGTCGATGCGGAACGAGAGCGTCGCTTTTTCAAGCGCAGAGACATGATCGCGACGGACGCTGTTCGGAAACGCCGTTCGCTGCATTGGCAGGTTGCGGCATGGTTTGATCCGGCAAGGAGCTTGATCCTGAATTGCTTGTCGCAAGCCCTTGTTCGGGACCGCCCGGTGAGGAGCTTTGCGTCACCCCTATGCACCGGTGTGACGTTTGCGTGCAACTTATCGACGCGAGCCTCGACGCCGTCGGTGGCATCACTGCACGGCCACCCAGAGAATCGGCGCATCGACTTTCAAATTCGAGTCCGAATGCGTCGGTGGCCTGTTCTCCGGTGCACGTGCCTCGACGGCCTTGCCAATACCGTGACGGTCGCAAGAATGTGACGGATCATGCATTGGCGTGGAGTTCCGCAGGCCAAGTGATTTTCATTGCCGGGCGAGAATTCTATCCTCATCGAGGAGTGTCGAGCTTGGCGAGCATCGCGGCATGCTGGCGTCCGTTTCGTGAGAGAGGAAAGCATGAGCCTGGCGAAATTCAAGCCGGATGAGAAAGGGCCGCTTGACGGCGTGCGCGTCGTTGATCTGACGCGGCTTGCCGCCGGCAACATGTTGACGCACATGCTCGCGGATTTCGGTGCCGAGGTCTTCAAGGTCGAGCGCCCCGGTGTGGGCGACGACCTGCGCCGCTTCGGGCAAGCGGAAACATGGTGGAAGGAGTACGCGCGGTCGAAAAAGAGCGTGACGATTGACCTCAAGACGGACGAGGGCAAGGATCTCCTGTTGCGCGCCCTCGACGTGTCGGATGTGCTTGTCGAGAACTTCGTGCCCGGCACGCTGGAGAACTGGGGTCTGGGCCCCGATGTCCTCCTGGCCCGACATCCGGACCTGATCATCGTGCGCCTTTCAGGCTGGGGGCAAACGGGGCCCTATTCGCACAAGCCCGGGTTCGGCAGCCTGATCGAAGGGCTCTCGGGGCTCGCGGCGATGACCGGGTTCGAGGATCGCCCTCCATTGCTGCCGCCGCTTGCGCTCGCCGACATGAACGCGGGTCTTGCCGGTTACGGCGCGGTCTGCGCTGCGCTGTATGCCCGCAACACCGAAAAGGCCCGCGGCCAGGTGATCGATCTGAGCCTGTTCGAGCCATTGTTCAGCGTTCTGGGGCCTTGGGTCTCGCAGTACGCCGCGACGGGAACCGTGCCAGCGCGCATGGGGAACCGAAGCGAGGTGGCGGCGCCTCGAAACGTCTATCTGACGGCGGACGAGCGGTATCTCGTTCTTTCCGCATCCATGCAGTCGATGTGGGAGAAACTCGCAACGTCGATGGGACGGGAGGAACTCATCGCTGATCCACGATATCGAACCAATACCGATCGGGTCGCGAATTCCGACGTGCTTGACGGAATTGTCGCCGACTTCATCCGGCTAAGGACGCTCGCGGAAAACCTCGAGCACTTCGAAGCGGCCGGGGTGACCGTCGGTCCAATTTGCGACCCTTCGGAACTGATCGATCATGAATACTTGCGAGGTCACGAGGTCATCGAGGACTACCCCGACGAGGACATGGGAACCGTGCCGTTGCACAAGCCGTTCCCCCGGTTCTCGGAAACCCCCGGCGTGGTGCGTTCGGCAGCGCCAAGGCTCGGAGAGCACAATGACGACTTGCTCCAACTGCTGGAACTCGCGGACGCAGATGCCGACTGGCTCAAGCGTACGGGGACGCGATGATGTGGCAATCTGCACTGTTCATTCCGGCCACCGAACCTCGGTTCTTGGCCAAAGCGCATGAACGCGGTGCGAGGGCGATCGTTCTCGACCTGGAGGCAAGTGTTGTTCCTGGCCGGAAGGACGAGGCGCGCTCGGCCATTGCGTCTGCTGTCCAAACACTTTCCGGGGTTGGGCTGGAAGTCCTTGTTCGAATCAACATGGGCTGGCGGATTGCGTTTCGCGACCTCGAAGCGGCCGCAATCGAGGGGGTATCCGGTGTCGTGGTGCCGGATGCGAGAGACACTGTGCTCCTGGCGGCAATCGACGGATACCTGAGCGACTTGGAGAAGCAGACGAACAGGCGCGGTGCTCGGATCTATCTCATTCCGGTCATTGAGAGTGCGGCAGGGCTGGAAAACGCTCGCGAAATTGCTGCCTGCCGCCGTGTCATGGGCTTGGCATTCGGTGTCGAGGATTTCATGGTCGATCTGGGTGGCGAGCCCGATCCGGCATTGCTGGATCACGCCTGTCTTCGAATCGCGACCGCGGCACGGGCATCCGGCCGCATGGTGCTCGCAGTTCCGGAAAGCCTCGCCAATCTCTACGACATGGATCGTTTCCGGGCAGCCGCGATGCGCGCGAAAGCCATGGGCGCAGAGGCAGGGTTGGCTGTCCATCCTCGACAAGTTCAGGTTCTGAACGACTGCTTCACCCCGACGGAACTGGAGGTTGCCCACGCACGCCGTGTCATCGAAGCAGCCGAGCGCGCAGAAGAGGCCGGTAGCGGAGTTTTTGAGCTGGATGGGCGGATGATCGACCTGCCGATCGTGGTGCGGGCAAGGCGGTTGCTTGAACGCGCCGAAAGTTTGGGATTGTTCGACCATTCCGCCAGTTAGGATGTTCGCCAAAACAATCTGTCTATTTCAGGGCCGCGGTTCGACGATACAGTTCCATTCGTCGGAGATGCTTGAACGTCGGGTCGCGAGCGCCACGAGACTCCCGACGTTCGTCTTCCCACTTCCCAGGTGGGCGGCACCGTCGTTGTCGAACCGCAATGACGGCTCCTTCCGGATTCCCGTGGCAACTGACCGGTTGAGAGATTGCAACTTGGCCCAAAAGCGTACCTCCCGGCCCGTCATTCGTGATGTGCCAAGACACCCGATGTTCGATCTTGCTTCAGGGAGACTTGTCTGAATCCACGGCAACCGCCCATTGTAGAGAGTGGGCTGATTGCTTGACACATACCGCGATTTTCGGAATGTTGCGGGTTGGGGATGAGAAGCTGCATCAGTCGGTTTTGGGGTCCGCCGACGCAGTCAATTTGAAATGCCGACAAGACATTGCCGGTACAAGGCCATTTGAGTGATCATGCACGAGACTCCGCTTCTTGACGGGATTCGGCTTCCCGAAGATTTGAGGCGTCTGCCGCCCGCGCAGCTGCACCAACTCGCGCGGGAACTTAGGGCAGAAACCGTTGATGTCGTGTCCGAAACCGGCGGTCACCTCGGAGCAAGCCTCGGGGTGATCGAGTTGACGATTGCCTTGCACCATTCCTTCGACACGCCAAGGGACAAGATCGTCTGGGATGTCGGACACCAGGTCTACCCGCACAAGATCCTGACCGGGCGGCGTGACCGCATCCGGACACTGAGGCAGGGAGGGGGTCTGTCAGGATTCACCAAGTCTTCGGAAAGCGAATATGATCCATTCGGTGCCGCCCATGCATCGACATCGATTTCAGCCGCTTTGGGTTTCGCGGTTTCACGCGATCTTCAGAGGCAAGACAACCATGTCATTGCCGTCATTGGCGACGGCGCCCTGACCGGCGGGATGGCCTTCGAGGCGCTCAACAATGCCGGTGCGATGGCCAACAAGCTGATCATCATTCTCAACGACAATGAAATGTCGATCGCGCCTCCGGTCGGCGCGATGTCCAACTATCTTTCGCAACTGGTGTCATCGAGGCCATATCTCTCGATCAGGGATCTGGGTCGGTCGCTCAGCGAACATGCCCCGAAAGCGGTTCGCTTTGCTGCCCGCAAGGCAGAAGGATTCGCCCGAGGCGTTCTGTCCGGCGGGGGCATCTTCGAAGAGTTGGGCCTCTATTACGTGGGTCCGATCGATGGACACAACCTGGATCACTTGCTCCCGGTCCTGTGCAATGTCCGGGATCATGACCTGAACGGTCCGGTTCTGATTCACGTCGTGACAAAGAAGGGCAAGGGCTATCCGCCTGCCGAACGATCCAACGACAAGTATCACGGCGTCAGCCGTTTCGATGTTGCCGACGGCACGATGATCAAGGCCAAGTCCAACGCGCCGAGCTATACCAAGGTGTTTTCCGATGCGCTCATCCGGGAAGCCGAGGCCGACAACCGGATTGTCGCGATCACTGCCGCGATGCCGTCAGGGACCGGCCTCGACAAGTTCGAGGAAATCTATCCCGATCGATGCTTCGATGTCGGGATCGCCGAACAGCATGCGGTGACCTTTGCCGGTGGACTGGCCGCCGACGGGATGAAACCGTTCGTGGCAATTTACTCGACGTTTCTTCAGCGCGCCTATGACCAGATCGTCCACGACGTCGCGTTGCAGGGGCTCCCGGTACGTTTTGCTCTGGATCGAGCCGGCTATGTCGGCGCGGATGGACAGACCCACTGCGGGGCTTTTGACATCGCCTACTTGGGCTGCGTTCCCAACATGGTGCTCATGGCCGCGGGGGATGAAGCAGAGCTGGTGCACATGGTCGCAACGGCGGCAGCATTCGACGATGGTCCTTTGGCAATTCGATATCCGCGCGGCAGCGGAACGGGTGTCAACCTTCCCGACGAGCCGGTGATCCTGCAACCCGGGAAGGGTCGAGTGGTCAAGGAAGGCGACAGGGTTGCACTTCTGTCTTACGGAGGTCGCCTCTCGGACTGTCTGCTCGCAGCAGAAGAGCTTGACGCTGACGGCGTTGCGACAACGGTGGCTGATGCTCGATTTGCCAAGCCAATCGATGCGGAACTCGTTCGTCAACTGGCCGAACATCACGAGGTTCTCGTGACGGTCGAGGAGGGATCGATCGGCGGTTTCTCGACCCAGGTTCTGCAAGTGCTCGTCGCTGACGGCAAACTCGATCGCGGGATCGGTTTTCGATCCATGTTCATGCCCGATGAATTCCTCGATCACGACACGCCGCAACGCCAAGTCATTCAGGCCGGTCTCGATGCGTCGAGCATCGTTGGCACAGTCAAGGCCACGCTGCAGGGTGGAGCGATCAAGAAAGCGACCCGGCGAACGCGGTCTCCGAGTCGTTCATCCTGATCCGGCAACGGACAGGAACAGAGGCGAGCAATCCATCGGTAGATGTTTCATGAAGGTGGGTGGCTACGGATTTCCAAATGGAGGATTCAGGCAGGAAGTTGCATCCCGTCAGAGCCACGGATCAAGTCAACAAGCAAGGAGAGGAACGATGATCAGACCGACATCAGCAAACGCACTGGTCGCGATCGCGACGGCTGCCAGCATAGCCTGTTTGGGGTGGACGAATCCTGCAAGCGCGGCGCAGTACAGGATCGACCATGCTCACTCGTTCATTCAGTTCAAGACCTCACACATCGGTTTCAGTTGGCTCGTCGGTCGCTTCAATCAGTTTGACGGCAGCCTGACCTATGATCCGGAAGCTGGCCCAGAGGCACAGTCGATCGAGTTCGAGATCGACACGGCAAGCATCGACTCCAATCACGCCGAGCGCGACAGGCACCTGCGAGGCCGCGGGTTTCTGAATGTCGACGAGCACCCGACGGCGACCTTTGTCAGCACGGGATTCGAAGGTGATCGGTCGGGCGGCGTTCTTTCGGGCGATTTGACCTTGCTCGGGACGACGAAGAGCATTTCGTTTGACGTGACGACAATCGGCGAGGGCGAGGACCCTTGGGGCGGATATCGCGTCGGGTTTGAAGGTCACTATGCGCTTGATCCGACCGAATTCACCGAAGGACGCAGAATGGGGCCTGTATCAGGTGACGTCTTCATCGAGTTGTACATCGAAGCGATCAGACAATAGCGCTTTCGGTTCTTGTTCCGAGCAAGGACTCGTGCCGGGCGATCCGTCATGCTCAGGAATTCGGCAACACGCTACGGGTTGATCAGCCGACTCTTTCATTGGCTGATTGCTGTCCTCATGATCGGGTTGATCGGACTCGGATGGTGGATGGTTCGGCTCGACTACTATGATCCGAACTACGGAGTGGCATTGATGCTTCACCGGTCGTTCGGAATGGCGCTGCTCTCGCTCGCATGTCTCCAGATTGCTTGGAAACTCGTTTCACCATCGCCGCCGATTCAGACCGCCATAGCCCTCTGGCAACGGATTGCAGCCCGCGGGATGCACGGTCTGCTTCTGCTCCTGATCGTTGCGATTCCCGTCTCGGGTTATCTGCTGACGACCTCGGCAGGGTCAGGGTTTGTCGTGTTTGGTTTGTTCGATGTTCCGGCCGTGCTGCCTGTGACCGAATCGGTGCGAGACTGGGCGGAAACGGTCCATTATTTCGCGAGCTACGGTTTGCTTGTTCTTGTCGCCGGTCATTCAGGCGCTGCCATCAAGCATCAGCTTTGGGATGGGGTCGGCACGCTGCGACGGATGATCTGAAGGGTCGCCCGGCAACAAGGCAGTTTTTCTGATTCAGGTTCGACCCTCCGGGCCCGACTGTTCAATAGCGACCAATGGCGAGCAATGGTGCAAGACGGCCGGTTGGCGATTGCGGGGCGACACCACACGACCAGTGGCGCAAATCGTTGCTTGGAAGCGCGTGGTGACAGGGAAGTGACGGCGCGATTGACGCAAATCCACCGCCAAGAATCCCCACCACCGTGTTTCTGTCAGTACGCCAATGTCACGTCGTGATCGCCAATCAACCTCAAGTGTGCGCCCGCCATTGTCGGCTTGCCCGGAGACGAGTCAGAACTCGAAGTTCAGGGTCAAGAACGCGGTGCGGCCCCAACTGGCTGTGGTGGGTCCGTCCACCATGGCAGGATTTGCTGTATCGACCGACAGACTCTCGTCTGTCAGGTTGAAGACGCCGGCTGTAATGCGCGTGCCTTCAAGACCGACTGGATCCGACCAGCTGATGGTGAGATCGTGACCGGTCCAGGCCTCGTATTCTCCCGTTCCGCTGCTGTTTTCGAAACCTGAACGGTAGCTGGTTCTCCAGACTGCGGTCAAGCTGCCGTAATTTGCCAGTGCGGAAATGCTGATGACGTTTTCCGGAGTGGCATAGTTCGACGCGACGTCTCGAATGCGAAGTTCGGCATCGGTGACATGTTGCCAGCTTCCGCGCAAAGCGACCAAACCCCAACTCGGTCTGAAAGCCCCGCCAACCCAAGCATTGATGCCAGTTACCTCCAAATCAACGACATTGTCGTAGCTTCCATGGATCGTGATGTCGTTTCCGGTACGTTCGATGCAGTTGGTCCTGTCATCACCCACACACAATGGCAGGTTCTGCATCGACCAGTCAGCCGTGTTCGCGCCTGCGGCGTCGGAGATCGAGTTCCGATACCATTCCGCCCGAAGGAACAATCGATCGTTGCCGATCTGTCCTCCAACGGCGATTCTCTCGGTTTCCGATGGTTCGAGCGACGATGATCCATTGGTCAGGCGTTCGACCTGAAGTGGATTGGGACGATCACACTTCCGGGGCGGATCTACTCGGCCAGGGTCACACGTGACGTAGGGGTTGTCGTGCAACCTGCCATTCAAGGCCAGGAAGGACGGCGCCAACTCGGCGATGCCCAACGAACTGCGCAATGTGATGAGGTCGCTGGCCTTGTACTCGGCCCCGACGAACCACGACTGCGTTCGACCCACATCGTCCAGATCGTCGGCGCGCCCCGTCATCCGGAGATCAAGGTCTTCCGTCAATGGCAACAGAAAATCGGTGAAAATTGCACCTGCCGACCGTTCACCGGAATAGTGAAAACCTCCCGTTCCCAACACCTGCCTCGAATCGTAGGATTCGCCGTCATTCGCGTGGTAGGCCTTGAGTATGTGCTCTTTCAGCTTGCTTCCTTCGAGACCAACGGACCACGATCCTTGGCGGTTGCCAATCTGCAAGCCCGATCCCTCAAGCGCCAGCCGAGCTTCGAGATACTGGGACTCGATATCGGTCGCCAGACGCAAGCTGCTGTTCTTGATAGCCTCAAGGTGAGCTTCGGCAGTGGAAAACGGATCTGCGAGGTTGTAGTTTCCGTCCTTGATTTCCTTTGCGATCGTCGCCTCATGGACGAAGGTATTGCCGTCCTCCGACCCGTCAAAATTGTAGATGCGTAATCGCGCATCATAATGAAGACCTTCCGCCAGCGGGCCTTCAACGCTCGCCCCGATGTCGAATTGGGTCGTCTTCGTCAGCCAGTCGCGGTTGCCGTGGCTCACGAACCGGTGCGCAACGACGAAAGCATCATCTGCGTCCGCGATTGTCTCACCGGCAGCATCATTGATTGCTTTGAGCAGGATGTTCTCACCTTGGTCATTTGTCTCGTCAGGAAGTGTAAAGGTGAAGGACCCGACCGACGGGGCATAGCGGAATTCTGACTCACTTTGGGTCACATTGATGTCGACATGAACATCCGCCGCATCGCCGAATGGCTGATCGAGATTCAATACGGCGTTTTTCTGTTCGTAGCTGTCGGTGTTCCACATGATGCGGCCGTAGGCAAAACCGCAGCCCTTGTCGCCGTTTCCAATGCCGGGAGGATTGACGAGCGGGCCGGTGTAACCGTTTTCAGTGTCGCAGTCCCCAAGTGCCGCCGACCGCACTGTGACCTTTCCTAGAGCGTCCGTCTTGACGACATAAATGGTGTTGCCACCAACACTGACATTCTTCGCTTCGCGGAATGTTCCACCTTCTTTCCACGTTGATTGGCTGTGCTCCCGGCTCTGGGCGGTTATCTCCGCCCGATCGAGGATGTCCACGCCGAGGGTCATGCGCCCATCGCCGACCTCGCCGCCCCACATGACGCTGCCCTGCCAGCCGTCGCCGCCGTCACTTGTCGGCGCGCGCGCGATTGCTCGCGATTCGAAACCGTCAAGATCGGAGCGCAACACGACATTGATCGCGCCGCGAGTGCCCTGCACGCCGAGGGCGCTACCGCTGTAGGCAGCAAGGCCATCGCTGTCGAGAACCTCGAGGCGTTCGATCGCCGAAACCGGAAGGGATTCGAGGTTGTGGGAGGTGGTTTTGTAGGGACGACCATTGACGAGGACGAACAATGACTGTCCACCGGAGAGGAAATAACGATAGATGCCGGTGTTCAGAAGTTCCTGAAGAGTCTGTGAACCCGTTTGTTCGATGACACTTCGTTCGTAGGTGAAGACGACCCGCGGCTTGGGTGCCAGAGGGCCCGCATCCGCAAAATTCGTACCGACAAGCATGATGGCCGCGAGGCCCAGAACGAGATTTTTCATCGCCATTCAACTCCCTTGAACAAGTCTGTTTCGAGTTAAGGGGCGTCAAGCGACAAATGCAACCACGAATTGACGGGAAATGGTAAGCAAGCGCGGCCCGCGAATGAATTTGACCAAAAAAACGGCATCACCTGCCGACGATCACGTACGGTGTATCGTGCCCGCGAATTCGTCGCGTGGCCGGCTCGTTGCGATCTCTGGTGGGTTGTGGTGGGCCCGACAGGATTCGAACCTGTGACCTACTGATTAAGAGTCAGCTGCTCTACCAACTGAGCTACGGGCCCCCGATGGATTCCAGCTATGATTGCATGGGCCGAATGTCAATTGGTCACCAAGCCCGCATTGTCCCCAATTGCTTGTTTACGGGCGTCGGAAAGATGACTAGACAATCGCGAATGTGATTTTGGAAATTCGGGACCAGAAATGAAAAGGCAGCTGATTTTGGCGGTGATGTGTTCGGCTTTTCTTGCTGCCTGCGGGTCGGGCGGAGAGCGAAGCAAGGCCGAGTCGCGTGCCGCAGCGGAGGTTCAGCGCGCGAACGCTCCCGAAGGGTTCCGAGGAGAAGAACGCGAAACCATCTGGGAGCTGTTCGGAACCAGCGAACCCGAGACCGGTGTCGCAGTCAACCGCTACATCTGGCACGCGGCGCTGGACACCCTCAGTTTCCTTCCCCTCGAGTCCGCCGATCCGTTCTACGGGACCATGATCTATGGTTGGGGACGGGCGCCGGGTTCGAACCAGGACCACAAGGTCACGGTCCTCGTCTCCGACGCCGCCCTTGACGCGCGGTCGCTGAAGGTCGCCATCCAGACCCGTCAGGGGCCAGCCAGCACGGCAACCATTCGCGAGGTCGAGAACGCGATACTCACGCGTGCACGGCAACTATGGCGGGAAGATCCAGCCCGCGTGTCGTGAGTCGGAACTCACGGAAGCGGATTCGCTGGGCAGCACGGAAACTCCTGCCGATTGCGGTCTTGCTGCCCTGGAAGAGTTCACAAAACGAGACATTTCTGGCCCCTCGCGGAAACGCGCGTTCGATGGGCAATCTCTCGTAGGCCAAAAGCACCATGTCCCAGTACAGTCACAAAATCGTTGAAACCAAATGGCAGGCCGCATGGAATCACGCGGCCGTCTTCGAAGCCCGCCAAAAGCCCGGAAGTCCGAAATACTACGTGCTCGAGATGTTCCCGTATCCGTCAGGCCGGATCCACATGGGGCATGTCCGCAACTACACGATGGGAGACGTCGTCGCTCGGTACAAGTCGGTGACGGGACATTCGGTCCTTCACCCCATGGGATGGGACGCCTTTGGGCTTCCGGCCGAAAACGCCGCCATGGAAAAGGGGATTCACCCAGGCGAATGGACCTATCAGAACATCGACGACATGCGGGAGCAGATGAAACCGCTCGGCCTGTCGATCGACTGGAGCCGCGAATTCGCGACCTGCGATCCGGAATACTACGGCATGCAGCAGTCCATGTTCATCGACATGATGGAAAAGGGACTCGCGTACCGAAAGAGCGCAACCGTGAACTGGGATCCGGTCGAGAAGACGGTTCTGGCCAACGAACAGGTCGAGAACGGTCGCGGATGGCGGTCGGGAGCGCTCGTCGAACGCCGTGAACTCACCCAGTGGTTCTTTCGGATTTCCGATTTTGCCGACGAACTGCTCGATGCCATCGACGATCTTGCCGACTGGCCCGACAAGGTTCGGATCATGCAGCGAAACTGGATCGGCAAGAGCACAGGCCTCCAGTTCCGCTTTCGAACCGTTGGCGCTCCCTCGGGTTTTGAAGACCTGGAAGTGTTCACGACCCGCCAGGACACCCTGTTCGGCGCGAGCTTTGCGGCGGTCTCATTCGACCACCCGCTGGCGCTCGGTCTCGAGTCGGATCCCGAAGTGGCTGCCTTCAATCAGGAATGTCGCCGCGGCGCGGTCTCGGAAGAAGACATTGAAAAGGCGGAAAAAAAGGGTTTCCGCACGGAGATTCGGGTGCGCCATCCGTTTCTCGAAGGTGTGGAGCTTCCGGTCTTCATTACTAATTTCGTGCTGATGGGATACGGGACCGGCGCGATTTTCGGGTGCCCGGCCCATGACCGTCGCGACCTCGAGTTCGCTCGGAAGTACGAACTGGACGTGGTTCCGGTCGTCTGTCCGTCTGACGTCGACGCCGCATCCTTCGAGATTGGCGACGAGCCGTACCTCGGGCCGGGACGGATGATCAATTCCCAATTCCTCGACGGGCTCGAGATCGAGGAGGCGAAGGCCGAGGTCAATCGCAGGATCCAGGAATCCGGTCTGGGCGAGCCAAAGGTGATGTTCCGTCTGCGAGACTGGGGTGTCTCCCGGCAACGGTACTGGGGTTGCCCGATCCCGGTCGTGCACTGCGAAGACTGCGGAACCGTTCCCGAGAAAAAGGAGAATCTGCCGGTCGTCTTGCCGAAGGACGTCAGTTTCGAGGGCGGCGGCAATCCGCTCGAACGGCACGAGAGCTGGCGCAACGTCCCATGCCCGGTTTGCGGGCGGATGGCGAAGCGCGAGACGGACACGATGGACACCTTTGTCGATTCCAGCTGGTATTTCGTTCGCTTCACGGCACCGAACGCAGACACGCCAACGGTGAAGGAAGCGGTCGACTACTGGATGAACGTCGATCAGTACATCGGCGGGGTCGAGCACGCGATCCTCCATTTGCTCTATTCGCGGTTCTTCACCCGGGCCATGCATCTGACCGGTCACCTGCCTGAATCGGCGGGCGAGCCGTTCTCGGCGCTGTTCACCCAGGGGATGGTGTGCCACGAAACCTACAACGACAGCGAAGGTCGCTGGCTGTCGCCCAGCGATGTCATCGCGCGGCCTGACGGAGGATTCGAGACCCGTGACGGTGGTGCCGTCACCGTCGGACCATCGGTCAAGATGTCGAAATCCAAGAAGAACGTAGTCGACCCGCGAGACATCATCGAGACCTACGGGGCTGACACCGCGCGGTGGTTCATCCTGTCGGATAGCCCGCCGGAGCGGGACGTCGAATGGACCGCGAGCGGAATCGAGGCCGCATCGAGGCACCTGCAACGGGTGTGGCGTCTCGTCGACTCGGTGGTCGAGGCCGGCGAGGAGACTGCAGGTGCCACCGAGTCCGAAGCCGAGGACGCAGAACTCGAGCGAGCCGTCCATCGCACGATCGACAGTGTCACGAAGGGGCTTGAGGGCTTCGCATTCAACAAGTCTGTCGCCGCGCTCTACGAATTCACGACAACGCTGTCGCGTTCAGAGGCCTCGGCAAAGAGCAAGCTGGCGGCCGTCAAGGTGATGGCCCAGCTCATGCAACCGATCACGCCGCATCTTGCGGAAGAAATCTGGGAAATGGCCGGTGGCGAAGGCCTCGTTGCCGTCAACCCGTGGCCGGTTGCGGATCCTGCCATGCTGATCGACGACACTGTGGTCCTGCCCGTTCAGGTCAACGGAAAACGCAGGGCCGAGGTTCGTGTCGCGAGAGGATCGAAACAGGACGCGGTCGAGGCACTGGTCCTCGAACTCGAACCGGTCAAGAGGATTCTGGATGGCAGGAAGCCGAAACGTCTGATCGTTGTTCCAGACAGGATCGTCAATGTGGTGGTGTGATCCGAGGTTCCTGCTTGGCGCTGTCGCCGCGCTCTGGCTCGCGGGGTGCGGCTTCGAGCCTGTCTATGGCCCCGGGGCGAGCGCGCCGGGGTTTCAGAAGCAGATTCAGGTGGAGCCGGGCCGGGTCCGGCGCGACTTCGAGTTTCGCGAACGCCTCGTTGAACGAATCGGGCACGTGGCGGGGGACTCGAGATACACGCTGAGTTTTTCCATCGATGTCCAGGAAACGCGACTGGCGCTCGAAGTGGGCGGGCAGTTCTCGCGCAACAGCCTTTTTGGGACGGCGCATTACAGCATCGTCGACAGCGCTTCTGGTGATGTCGTTCATGAAGGTCAGGTCACTGGGCGGGCAGCCTATGGCGCCACCGCTGAAACCTATCCGACCCAAGTGGCCGCTGAAGACGCCGAAATCCGGCTCGTGCGCTTGCTGGCGGATCTGATCGTCAGTCGAATCGAGCTGACCTACGGGAGCTGGCCGGAATGAAGCTGACCGGTGCCAAGGCACGGGGGTTTCTTGCCAAGCCTGACGAGCGGTTCGGCTGCGTGCTGTTGCACGGCGCCAACTCCATTCGCGTGGCCGATCAGCGGAGCGACCTCTCGATGCGGCTGGTTGGTCCGGATGCAGCAAAGGATCTTCGCCTCACTGTGTTGCAGGCGGCCCAGTTGACCCGGAAAATCGGTGCGATCGCGGATGCGCTCAAGGCGGTCGGCTTTTTCCCCGGACCTCGCCTTGTGATCGTCGAGGGGGCAAACGATGCCCTGCATGCCCAGCTTGCCAAGGCCATCGACGACCGCGCGGCAGGAGATGCTTACCTCGTGGCAACAGCTGGCGCCTTGACCACGCGGTCGCGCGTGAGGAAGCTGTTCGAGAGCGCTGATACGGCGGTCGCGATCGGGGTCTATGACGAGCCGCTCGCCCGGGAGACCGTCGAGACGATGGAATCGGCGGCCGGGCTCACGGTACTGACCGATGAGGGTCGGGACCTCCTGATTCAAATGTCGGCCACCCGGACCGCATCGGAAATCCGGGCCACGATCGAAAAGCTCGCTCTTTACTCGATGAACAGTTCGGCCCCCTTGGGTCCGTCCGAGATCGAGATGCTCGCACCCGACTCGCGAGTTGCGGGCATGGACGATGTCGTCTTCGCGGTCGCCGAGGGTCGACCGTCGGATGTGACCGTTCCGCTGCATCGCCTCTATGCGCAAGGGGTTTCTGCCGACCAGGTCTGTCAGTCTGCCTACAGCCACTTCCGATCATTGCACAAGCTCGCGCTGCACGATGGTCGACTTGACGCAGCATTCATGAAACTTCGCCCGCCGGTCTTCGGACCGGCCCGCGAGCGGATGACGCAGCAGGTTCGACGATGGAGTCTTGGCTTGCTCGAGGTGTCGCTGCGGGAACTGTTCGATATGAGCCTTGAACTCAGATCTTCGACCCCGGGACCCACAGCAGCGATTGTCGAGCGAACGCTTCTGCGAATCGCATGGCGGGCTCCGAAATCGAGATCGGCATTCGCGAGGTGACGGATTGCCACGAGTGGATGTGGGCACCCACGCGATGCAATTGGCCGGGCACCGCTCGGCCCGTGGTACGGCCCTATGTCCCGAACTCGATTTGCGCGCCAGGGCCGTCCGGGCGAGGCTCTTTCTTCGACCGCCGCGGTTGAGGCTGACGTGATCACCAGGAGTCCAACGAGGTTCATGTCCGTGCGACCGCCGTATCGTTGCTTCGTTCCTCGCTGCGGAAACACTTGTTGGCGGTATCCCCGAACATTGGCAATGCCGACATGCAGTTCGGTCGCCCGTGATAGACTGTTGCCGAGGTGAATGGTCATGGGTCGCACCGAAGGTGACGCGACAGCCTTCGTCTTCGATGTCGATGGAACCCTCGTTGCCAGCGCCCTGAACCTGACGGATGAGCATCGGGACATCCTCGAAAGGTTTTGCCAAAACCGATCGGTCTATCTGACCTCGGGCGCGGCGTTCGAAAAGACGTGCCGACAGATTGGCGATCTGGTGTTCGCGCCGAGGGACGGAGGGGTTCGAGGCATATTCAACTGCAACGGCAACAGCTTCCATGTGGGTGGATCGCTCGTTTTTGAGTCGTTTTTCGATCTCAGCAATGAACTGGCCGCATATCTTGACGAACTGTTGGGCAGCAGCGAGTTTCCGCTGAGGACCGGACGCCACGTCGAGCAGCGGAGCGGGCTGGTAAACTTTTCCGTGGTGGGGAGAAACGCGGATCTCGCTGCGCGACGGCAATACGTGGAGTGGGATCGCGAGACCCGAGAACGAGAGAGATTCGCGAAACTGATCAATCGCCGATTTGGCGATGTGGTAACCGCGCAGGTCGCGGGAGAAACCGGACTGGATCTGGTCGAGCCCGGCAGCGACAAGGGGAGAATATACGGATTCCTGAAGTCTCCGTATCGCTGCTCCCGAACTGGTTACGTGCACGAAGGTTTCGAGAGGATCGTGTTTTTCGGCGACAACTGCTTGCCTGGCGGCAATGACTATCCGCTCGCAAAGCAACTCGATCCGCGAATCGATGTCTGCCATCGGGTCAATTCGATCGACGACACCTACACGGAGTTGAAAAGGATCTTGTCAGGCGACATCTGACGTGATCGATCCAAGTCGAGCGACTGATCGCCCGACCGAACGCATGGTCGCCAGATCGATCCTGTTGCATCATCTGCGATCGAGGCCCATACGCCGTGCAGAAGGGGTGTTGCTTGTCGCCTCCGCTCGAAGACCCGTCACCAGCATGGGAGCAACGAACCGATGAGTCTCGAATCAACTCGCACGGCGATCGCGACCGCCGAGAAACGGGCAGGACGGCCGAAGAACTCGGTGCAGCTTGTTGCCGTGTCCAAGTTGCAGCCGCAGGACAGGGTCGAGGCGGTGCTCGATGCGGGTCATCGGCTATTTGGAGAGAACAGGGTGCAGGAAGCGATGGGGCGGTGGCCTTCCTTTCAAGATCGTTACAAGGACATCTGCTTGCACTTGGTTGGGCCGCTGCAGACGAACAAGGTTCGACAGGCGCTGACACTGTTCGACGCGATCCATTCAGTCGATCGGGCCAGTCTTGCCGAAAAGCTCGCGCGAGGCATCCAGTCGCTTGGCCGTTCGCCGGAACTCTTCGTGCAGATCAACACCGGCGAAGAACCCCAGAAGTCGGGCGTGCTGCCAGCCGAGGCTGACGGATTCGTGCAATACTGTCGGGATCTCGATCTTCCCATCACCGGACTGATGGTCATTCCCCCCGTTTGGGAAGAGCCGTCACTCCATTTTGCCCTTCTCTCGAAAATCGCCCGTCGAAACGGGCTGAGCGGTCTGTCGATGGGAATGAGCGGTGACTTCGAGAGCGCGATCGCGCTTGGGGCGACCCATGTCAGGGTCGGTTCCGCTGTTTTCGGCGAACGCCCCCGTCACTGAACGAACACACGCGATCGCGGCGTCCAGTTGGCGATAATGTCCAGCAGGTTCGTCCTTGAGAACGCGATGCATCCGGCCGTCGGATGGCGCGGTGCACGCCAGACATGGAGAAAGATCGCGCTCCCACGACCTGGCTTCGGTTCGTCGAGGTTGAAGTCGAGCACGGCAACAACGTCGTAGACAGGATCGGCCCTTCGCAGGTTTTCGTGGGTGAATCCATGATCGCGACCGTTGGGCGCCGCAATCAAACGGTTGTAGGCTGGGTCATTCGGATCGTCCGACCAGATGTCTCCGGGACCGATCATCCGCAGCCGGCTTGTCGCCGCATCGGTCTTGGGGCTGCGGTTCGACTGCCAATCGATCTGGTGCCGGCATGATCGTCGGAAATGGTCGGGGGCGTTCAAACGCAACCGGTCGGGCCGATACAGGATGGCGACGATCTGATAGCAACCGATCGGGCTCAACCCGTCGCCCTCCCGTGATTTCGAGCCGATCCCCGACCGACCTGTTGCACAGGGGATGTGACGACCACGAAACCGTGCACCCCATGAATTGACCACGAGGTCGGCGTGCCTGGGCCTCACAGCAAATGCCCGCTCTTGCGTGCCTTTGTGTCGAGATAACACGAATTGAACTCTGTCCGACCACCGGTCAGCGGGATGCGCGATTCGACGGTGATTCCGTTTCGCTGCATGTATTCGACCTTGGCCGGGTTGTTGGTCATCAACTGCACGGCATGGAAGCCAAGCGATCGCAGCATCTCGGCGCCGAGGCTGAAGTCCCGCTCGTCATCCTCGAAACCAAGCCGGTGGTTCGCTTCGACGGTGTCATATCCCTGATCCTGGAGTGAATACGCGCGAAGCTTGTTGGCGAGGCCGATTCCCCGACCTTCCTGGTTCAAGTACAACAGGATTCCTGCGTCACGTTCGCCCATCATGTCGAGCGCCGTTCGAAGCTGATAGCCGCAATCGCACTTCAGTGATTCGAGCAGATCTCCCGTGAAACAGGCCGAGTGCAGGCGCGTGAGAACAGGCGCGTCGCGATCGGGCGATCCGATCTCGATCGCATAATGCTCTTCGCCGCCGTCCGATGGTCTGAACACGTGGACTCGCGTGTTCTGCGAGACCTTCAGCGGGACGTGACCCCTCGCAACGCAACGAAATCGATCATGCAGGCGACCGTCATCAGCAATCAGGTCGTCTGAGAGTACCGTGAGTTCGTCCGGCAACAAGACATTTTCGCCGATTGGTGCGACCATTGCGGCGGGCAGCAGTCGCGATTGCTTGCATTGGTAGATCGCAGCTCTTGCGACGCCCGATGATCCCTCCCTGAGGCTCATGAAAGGACCCTTCATCGGACTGTCGAGATCCCGCGATGGATCCGACAGCGACCTGACCCAGCCAATATCGACGTCAGCCGGGGCAATCAGTCGTGCAAGATCGCCGTCATAGGCCCGCGCCGCCAGCGTCTGGGCACGTCGGGCGGTGAGCGCGACATAGATGAGCCCACCGCGCGCGACAGCGCGAAACTGATCGACCAGGTCGGGGCGGGCAGTTTCGGCGGCCGCGACCAGGTGGGCAGATCCGCCTTCATTCATGACCACGGGCGCCCCCATCCGCAAATCTGCACGGGCGCGTGCGAGCAGCTGATCCGGTGTCAAACCCGGCCCGAAGGCAGGTTCGGTGTGGCGAAGTGTTTCCATTTGCGGCGATTACATACCTTGTGGCGGCAAAAGTTGAAACAAAACCCGCAACAATCACACATCTGCGTGACCGGAGCTTAAACCACGCCCTGACCATGCCAATATGTCGTGAAAGCAAATCCAGCAGGAGAAATTTTGCCATGAAAGGCGACAGACTGATCCTTCTTGTCGATGACGAAGCCGATTTTCGCGATGTCTTGTCAGAACAGTTGATCGCGACCGGAGACTACGAGGTCATCGAGGCCGAAAACAGCGCCCAGGCGCGAGTGTGTGCCGAGCAGTCGGCAATCGATCTCGCGATTCTCGATGTCGACTTGCCCGACGGAGATGGGCGCGACCTCTGCCGAACGCTCCGAAAACAGGGTTTGACCTGCCCGATCATCATGATGACTGGCAAGCACGTCTCGGACGATGCCACGATTGTCGGGCTTGACGCCGGCGCCAACGACTACGTGATGAAGCCCTTCAAGATCTCCGTTCTGCTCGCGAGGATCAGGGCGCAGCTTCGTCAGCACGAGTTTTCCGACGATGCGGTGTTCACCATCGGGAACTATTCGTTCAAGCCGTCGCAGAAGACCCTGTCGGATGCCGATGACAGGCGAGTCAATCTGACGGAAAAGGAAACCAGCATTCTCAAGCGACTGTATCGCGCGGACGGAACCGTGGTCTCCCGGGACTCGCTCTTGAGCGACGTGTGGAAGTACAAGACGAAGTCGACTCACACGCTCGAGACCCACATCTACCGATTGCGGCAGAAAATCGAAGCGGATCCGAAGAATCCTGCGCTGCTGATCACCGAGGCTGGCGGGTACCGGTTGGCCAGCTGACGACGAGGCCGTCGTTGACCAGGCGTGAGGTGGCAACGGCAGCGTGGTGCGCCCGTGGGGCATGATGCCTGCGTCGCCGGTTCTGTGCCTGCGCGGGAGGACATCGTTGTCCTGGATGCAAACGGACCGTCGGACCGGTGGTCTCGAGACTACGCAGCTCCGATATTCCAGGCTGTCAAGGTTGCACTCAGGAGCGATTTCCGGAGGGGAGTTGCGGTTGGTGAAGCAACGAGCTTGGGAATTGCTCGGTCGTAAACGGCAACGCACAGGCGTTCGGTGAACCGGCTCGTGTCGAGGAGGCCGTCGACTGCTGGCATGTGTGCATAGACAAATTCCGAGAAGGATTGCCCGGAAGTGTGTTTTGAATGACGGGTGACGTCTGTCGGTACACCGTACCGCAGCGAATTGCCCGCTGTCAGATCGAGCAGTTGAAGATCGCTTTCTCCGCGAGTCGAAAAGTTGATTGCAGAGTAGGTGTTATAATCGTCGGTTTGCAGTATGCGTGTCGGTTTGAGGTCAAGACTGTCTCGCACGACAGTTTCGCACACCGCTGTTGCCAGATCGATTGTGCCGTAGACCAACCCAAACGGTGGTATTCGCCTGCTTGGCAATTGACGAGGGCTGAACCGGCTTGCTTCGGAACCAAACCCAAGCGGCGTTGCCACGTGAGCCGTCGGGATGACACGCACGAAATTGGAAAGGGGTCGTTCCGTTGCAAGGCCACGGAACAGTCGGACTGCGGACATTTTATCTGCGGCGTTGAGTCTCATGAGGATGGACGCTCTCACATGTGACTCCCGCCCGCAAAGCCGACATAGTACCACTCAAGTTGAGCAAGGCAGGACTTCAAGGTCTTTTCGGTCCTGCACGCCTTGAGGCGGTCGATCGGTCGGTCTTTCTCCTCCCCATAAAACACTGAAGAATCAAGAAATTTCCATGTCCAAACGTGGTTGTAACCAGAGAACTTGAGAACTTCCAATACCCCCTTAACGGGAACCTGTCGAACAAACTGTTCTCTCGGGACATAGATCGCGTTCTTGAAGAGGCGAAACCCGATGATCTGATTGGCCTTGATGCGTCGGGTTATCGTCGATTTTGCGACGCCAAGCGCTTTGGCCGCCTCCGCGACGGACCAGTAAGAGTCGTCAAACGGTTCATCTCTAAATTTGGGGTAGTCGTACTCATCGTCATCGCTTGCTTCGACGATGGCCGACAAATCCTCCCCCACCAGTGGCACTTCCATCTGCAACGCCAGGGAGACCGCTCCGTTTCGCATGTCCATAGTCAAGTCGACAGCGATGTCAGGATCCTCGATTTCATCCAAGACCTGTAGAAGGTCCGCGTCGAGATTTCGGAAGCGCGTATTCATGTCGCTGTCAGAAAGTTTTGACCGTTTTGGAAGGCCAACTTCTCTGACCTTGACCGGAAGACCGTGTCCTCCTTGCCAGAGACGTATCCTTTTGACCCGACTGGCCAGCAGGTCGCCGACTGTCGGGAGTGATTTTGAGTCTGTCCCCGACTTTAGGGACTGGATGTAGTTGACCAGCAACCCCATCTTTTGCGTCGAGTTTCTTTCAGATTTTGATTTTGCCATGCTGCCCTCCTTTGCAGCAGAGTTAAAGCAGAAATGCATTCGTTGCAATCGATGCATGCGTTGCATTTGTTGCAAACGGCGCGTGAGGCCGGTCCAGCAGGCGATCTGGCGGAAAAACAGCGCAGCGTTCAGCCAAGCTGAAGCAGTGCGAGCAGGTTCGACGAGCCAGGGGCTTGATTCCTTGTCACGTTGGGGGGCATTTCCGGTGTCATGATGAACTGGCAATCGAGCGACATTGCCATTGGCAAGATGTCGTGACCAAGGGGGTAATGATGCAAGTATCGATCAGTGAAGCAAAAGCAAAATTCTCTAGATTGCTCGACATGGTTGGTCAAGGTGAGCGCATAGTCATCACGCGCCATGGAATTCCGATGGCAGAACTGGTTCCTGTTCGCTCGTCGAAAGTCAGGCTCGGGAGCTTGAAAGGAATCGTCGCCCCGCCACCCGAAGAGTTCTTTGAGGACATGGGCGAGGATGAACTTCGCGAATGGGAAGACAAATGACCACCAACTTGTGAATTACTGGTGCCCGCATCGGGGCACACGTCAATCGAAGTGTGGGCACGATGCGGGGGCGATGTGCCGGGGTCGGGAAGTGAGTTCGGACCAGATAACGAGCACGTCGTCAGTTGAGCGAGTGAGTCCTGTTTTCCCGAGGGAGAGTCTGAAGTCTCGCCAAAATTCGACGAGATCATTTCACGACCGCTCGGAAGCATTGAGCACTGTTGGAGTTCGCTTCGTTCGGCCCAGAAACGAGGCGCCAGAGAATGCTTCACGAAAAGCGGGCGGGAGCAGTTGGATTCGAGAGAGCGGGGACGCAAGGATGAATTGTTCAGCCGGACCGCTATTTCTTCCGATCGAGATACCGAAGTGAAGCGTCACGAGCAGTCTTGAGATAACGACTTCGTCGGTCCGAACTGCCAGGAAAGTCCTGTCGCGACTCGATCCAACCAAGGCAAGCAAGGCTTCGCAGCAAGTGAAACAGCGGCAGCATCCGCCAGTGATCGTCAGGCAGATGCCGGTGTTCGCGATATCCGGCGACAAGGTTTTCAAGAAGTCCATCAACGTCGGGTTCGTCAGCAAGCCGATACGATGCAACCGCAAGGTCGTAAATGCGGAATCCATAGCCCGAATCGTCGTAATCAATGATCACCGGACCGGCGTCGGAAATGAGAATGTTGTCCGGAAGCGGGTCAGCATGAATGAGACCGTAGTCGGCCCCGTTTCGCTGGAATTGCGCGAGGTCATCGCGCGCCACCTGCCGAATGTGGCGGAACAGTTCGGCGTCCTCTGCCGCCAGTCCTGCAATTTCCCAGAATCTGCCCCAAAGTGGCCTTCTGCCGAGAAACCCGTCGACGTCCCACGACGGTCGGAAAAACCCCGACGGCAAAGAGAGTTTGTCGGTCGCACTGTGAAGACATGCCAGTGCGGCCCCGATCTGCCGATACCGATGCGCGATCGGCATCGGGTCCTCGGGCACGCCGACATGATGCCCCGAGACCCATCCGAGCAATGTCGCATGCCGCAACGTCGTGGTTGTGACGGCAAATTGGCCGTCATCGGCGAACAAGGGGGCAGGGACCGGAAAACCCTGATCGGCAAGACCGCGCAGCCAGAGCATCTCTGAGAGGATGGATCGGTGACTCTGATAACCGTCCCGGTGCAGCCGCAGGACGCCCCTCTCCGGCGTGCCAGCTCCACGGACCTCGAATATGGCATTCTCGCGCACGGACAGCAGTCGTTCGATACGGTTCCATCCAGGAAAGTGGGTCAATGCGTCGTGAGCTTCGGCCCACAATTCGGAATCGCTTGCGAAGCGTCGGTCCGCCATGGTCAGGTCAGGCTTTCGAGCACGTGCAACAGTGTGTCGCAAAGCAGGTCGACCTCGTCCCGTTCGATCGACATCGGGGGTCTGATTTTCAGGACGTTTCGGTGACGACCGGTCACGTTCAGAAGTACGCCGTTGCGCTTCATTTCGTCGGGCAGGAGCCCGGCGAGCCGTGTGTCGGGCGCGCCGTCGCCATCGACGATCTCGGCCCCCAGGAACAGCCCTGCTCCGCGCGATGCGCGAATGGAGGCGACCGACGACTCGATCGAGAGAAGTCGATCGAGAGCGTATTGCCCGTTGTCCTCGGCGCGCGGCACGAGCCCCTCGTCTTCGAGGACGTCGAGCGTCGCCGATGCTGCCGCAACCGCGACCGGGTTGCCGCCGAAGGTATTGAAATAAGGCATCGCTGCCCTGAATTCCGCCAAGATGTCGGCGCTTGTGACGACACCCGCAACCGGATGCCCGTTCGCCATCGGTTTTCCGAGCGTCACGATGTCGGGTTGGAACCCGAGACGCTGATGCCCCCAGAAATGACTCCCCAAGCGACCGAATCCCGGCTGGACCTCATCGGCAATGACAAGTCCGCCCGCCTTTCGGACCTGTGCAACGGTGGCATCGAGGAAACCCGCGTCAAGAGCGGGAAACCCCTCATTGGCGAAGTAAGGACAGACGATCAGCGCAGCGAGGCCGTGGCCGGCTTCGTCAAGGCTGTCGATCGCGGACTGAACCGACTCGGCAAACGTGTCGGATTCGTTCTGGTCGAACTCGCCCTTGGCAGTGCGCGTGCCGACTGGAGACGGGACATGACGGATCCACGGAGCATAGCCGCCAAAGGGCTCCTTTCGCGACCCCAGGTGACTGACGAGGTCCGTGTTGCCATGGTAGGTGTTGTCTGTCGCGATGATCCCGGTCTTGCCGGTTGTCACCCGCGACATCCGCAGCGCGACGTCATTGGCCTCGGATCCGCTGCACACAAGGATGGCGGTAGCGAGCGGGTCGGCAAACTTCGCGGTCAGGCGCTCGACATAGTCCAGAATTCCGCTGTGCAGGTAACGGGTATGGGTGTTCAACCGCGCGGCCTGTTCGCTCAAGGCCGCAACGACTCTTGGATGGCAGTGCCCGACGTGAGGGACATTGTTGTAGCAATCGAGATAGCGTTTTCCATCCGCATCCCAAAGCCAGGTTCCCTCGCCTCGCACGATGTTGACGGGTTCATTGTAGAAGGTCGGCGTGTTCGGACCCAGCAGCCGATGCCGTCTTTCCAGCAAGTCGTCAGTCGAAGTCATGAATTGCTCTGCCGGTAAGGCGAAGATGCCATCTTGGTCCATCTTGCCGGTCTCATGATTCGAGTTCCGGACGGCGTCGCATGGTCTTGAGCTGGCCGCGCCGCGACTTTGTGTCGAGCCTGCGTGCGATCGTTGCCCGTGACGGCCTGGTGCGACGGCGGGGTCGGGGTTCGACCAGCGCCTGCCTGACGAGCGCTGCGAGCTTCTCGCGCACGAGTTTTCTGTTCATCGCCTGCGTACGATGCGTGCTGGCGTTGAGGACGACAATCCCGGACTTGTTCCACCGGTGTCCTGTCAGCCCGCGCAACCGGTACTTCTGGTCCTGTGTCAGGACCTGCGAATCCTGGGCGTGGAAGCGGAGTTCCACGGCAGTCGAGACCTTGTTAACGTTCTGTCCGCCGGGTCCCGACGAGCGATGAAACGACTCTTCGATCTCCGACTCCGGAATCACGAGTTGGTGGTTGATCCTGATCATGGTTGTCATCCGCCGCCCGAACGAGTGTGGCGTTGTTCCGATTTGGGGGCTGTGGGAGCATCCTGCAACCGATGCTCCAAATTTGGTCGCAAGCTGCATCAGGACACCGGCAATGTCAAACTGCCGGGTTCGGCAGAAGCTTCGAGATGAGTCGGAACGGGACGAGCGCGATCAGGGCGATCGCCAGTTTCACCATCAGATCTGCAGTCGCGAGCGACACCCAGAGCGGCACGATCGGGCCGACCCCGATCAGCGGCAGCAGTTCGCTCGCCCAGGCTATGTCGTTGCCGGGTTCCAGCATGCTCAGACTCGCCGAAAACGCGATGGTGAAGAACAGGAATGTGTCGATCAGCGATCCCATTGCCGACGAGAGCAACGGCGCCCGCCACCATTGTCCCCGACGCAATCGGTCAAAAAGAACGATGTCGAGCAACTGGGCGGTCAGGAATGCAACGCCGGAACCGATGGCAATTCGTCGCGTGACCAGTGGCCCGAAATCGCCCTCGATCATCGTGCCGACAAACGAGCATGCAATTCCGACGGCGAATCCCGCAAACACGACCGTTCGCGCGCTGCGGGGGCCATAGGTGCGATTGACCAGATCGGTGACGAGAAAGGCGACGGGATAGGTGAAGGCGCCCCAGGTCAGCCAGTTGCCAAACAGGAACTGAACGAGAATGTTCGAGGCAACGACGACAGTCGCCATGGCAGCGATGCCGACCATGATTCCGGGCCGCATGAACCCCCTCCGTCCTGGTTGCCATGAGTGGTTGTTGTGCCGCCCCTTAAGCGTGCGCCCAGGAGTGTGCAAGGCAGTCCGGGCTGCATGAACCGCCGTGGATGGCTGGTGAACGAACGCTTGCCGCTTCCGAAGCGTCGGGATTCCGACCCGACCGCGATCAAGGCCGGTCCTTTTGCCCTCGTGAGGTCAGGATTTTTCGATCGGCAGGTCGGCAGAAAGACCCCACTCCGACCACGACCCGTCATAGAGCGAGTGATTCCTGTGACCGATGCGTTCGAGCGCAAGGGAAAGCACCGCGGCCGTCACACCCGATCCGCAACTCGTGATGATCGGACGCGACAGGTCGACGCCGCCCTCGACAAAACACTGCCGGACTTCGTCGTTTGACCTGAAGGTCCCGTCGGAATTCAAGAGATTCTTGAAGAACACGTTCTTGGCGCCGGGAATGTGCCCGGCTCGGAGACCCGGTCTGGGCTCGGCGGCCTCGCCACGGAACCGGTCCGGCGGTCTCGCGTCGACAATCTGCGCCTCGCCCGTCTCGGAAGCGACCTTGACGCGTGTGACATCGGAGACCAGTGCGGCATTCCTGCGCGCCGTCATGTGACGGTTGCTGACCGATGGCACCATGTCGTCGACGGGGTGGCCGTCAGCGACCCATTTCGGGAACCCGCCATCGAGAATGGCGACATCGGTCTTGCCCATGTGTCTGAAGAGCCACCACACCCGCGCGGCAGAAAACAGCCCAGCGCCATCATAGACGACGACCTGGTGGCCGTCGCCAATTCCCATGGCTCGCATTCGGGAGACGAATTTCTCCGGCTGGGGCGCCATGTGCGGCAGCGGGGACTCCGTGTCCGAGATCTCGTCGATATCGAAAAAGAGGGCGCCTGGGATGTGCGAAGCGGCATATTCGGCACGGGGATCGCGATTTTCGGTCGGCAGATACCATGATGCATCGAGTATGCGGATATCCGGCGAATGCAGCCGTTTCATCAGCCAGTCGGTCGAGACAAGGCTCGTCGTGTCATTGTCGGTCATCTGAATTCCTCTGTCGTGTCTGGCGGCTGGCTCCGAAGGTTCGTTCGTGGCCACCGCATGCAACGTGGATCCATTGCCGGGACAAGTGATGCGTTCCTGCGGTGGTCTCAACCTGCATGCGGTCTATCCTCGTTCTCTCAGCAACCGTGCCTTCTGGCGATTCCAGTCGCGGACCTTTTGATGCTCCCGCTTGTCCACGAGCTTGCGACCCTTGGCAATTCCTATGAGGATTTTCGCTCGTCCTGCCGCGTTGAAATACAAGCGAAGCGGGACCAGCGTCATTCCCTGCCGTTCGGTTTCCTGGCGCAATCGCGCGAGTTGCCGCCTGCTGACCAGCAGCTTTCGCTTGCGTCGCTCTTCGTGGCCAAAGCGCCCGGCCATCTCATATCGGGCAATGTAGCCATTGATGAGGAACAGCTCGCCATTCTCGACATTCGCGTAGCTTTCGGCAATGTTTGCCTGCCCGTTCCGCAAGGACTTGACCTCGGATCCGGTCAGCACCAACCCGCATTCCAGCGTGTCTTCGACCGAATAGTTGAAGCGGGCTCGTCGATTGTCCGCAACAAGGCCCGAAGTGTTTTCCTTCTTCTTTCTGGACGCCATTCATTCAGTCAATCAGGCCGGCAGTTCGCATGGCATCATCGATGGCGGTGCGCGTCTCGGGAAGGACGGGTGTCAACGGCAGCCGGACCTCGTCCGTGCACTTTCCAAGCACGGACAGGGCGTACTTGGCGCCAGCGACGCCCGGCTCCATGAAGATCGCGGTGTGCAGGGGCAGCAGCAGGTCCTGGAGTTCGAGCGCACGGGCCGCATCGCCTGAAAGCGTCGCGTCCTGGAATTCCGCACAAAGGCGTGGTGCGGCATTCGCCGTGACGGAAATGCAGCCGGTCCCGCCGTGGGCATTGAACCCGAGCGCGGATGCATCCTCGCCGGACAGCTGGATGAAGTCCGGACCGCAGTGGGCGCGCTGCTCGCTGACGCGGACGACGTCACCTGTCGCATCCTTGACGCCGACGATGTTCGGCAGTTCGGCCAAGGCGCCCATGGTTTCGGGGCTCATGTCGATGACCGACCGGCCGGGAATGTTGTAGATGATGATTGGAAGATCGCAGCATTCGCTGAGTGCCCGATAATGCTCGATCAGCCCGCGTTGGGTCGGCTTGTTGTAGTACGGCGTGACCACCAGCCCCGCATCGGCTCCGACCTGTTCAGCGAATTTGAGCAGGCGAACTGCTTCCTTTGTCGAATTCGAACCGGCGCCGGCGATGACTGGCAACCGTCGCGCGGCTGCCTGGACGACGACCTCGATGACATGTTCGTGTTCCTTGTGACTGAGTGTCGGGCTTTCGCCGGTGGTTCCGACGGGGACCAGACCGTGGGATCCCTCGGCGATGTGCCATTCGACGAGCGCCGTCAGTGCGTCATCATCGACGAGGCCATCGCGAAACGGCGTGACCAGCGCCGGCATCGATCCCTTGAACATTTGCAAACTCCCGATTCTCTCCAGTCACCCAACATAACCGACGTTGAATAAAATGTAGAGATGCTTGAACCGTGGCCGTTCGGGCATGTCGTCCCCTCGAAAACCCGAATGCGGCCACGCTTCTGTTTGATAGTCAAAGGGAATTGACGTCCCACCAACACCAAGCCGCAATCGTGGCCACTTTCACACGAGAACATGACTTCATGGGACCTGAACACTGTCACCAATCTGCTTCGTGGCAGGCGCCGTTTTGGCCTGTGGCGCGGATTGCATTGGAATCGCGGGATGTCATCGGGTATCGAGCAGCGTGGATGGCTTGCCGGTGTCGGCAGTCAGCAGGAGGCGTGAATCATGAGGGACTTTCAGCGACCTGGCCGATCGCCGGTCATGGCGCTCAACGGCATGTGTGCAACATCGCATCCGCTGGCAGCGCGAACCGCCGTGAAGATTCTCGAGGACGGTGGGAATGCCGTCGATGCAGCGATTGCAGCAGCAGTCCTCCTCGGCATCTGCGAGCCGCCGATGACGGGACTCGGCGGCGACTGCTTTGTCCTGGTCAAGCCCGGCGGGTCGGATGACGTTTTCGGGCTGAACGGGTCCGGCCGGGCCCCCGCTGCACTCGATGCCGAAAGGTTGCGTGCCCGTGGCCTCTCCATGATGCCCGATGCAGGCATCGACACGGTGACGGTGCCAGGTGCAATCGACGCATTTTGCCGATTGTCGAACGACCATGGGTGCCTGGGCCTCGAGGCATCCCTCGCCCCCGCGATTCACCATGCCGAGCAGGGTGTTCCGGTGGGGCCAAGAACCGCCTTCGACTGGGAGCGAGCCGAGGTTCGCCTGACAGGCTGCGCCCGCGACTATTTCTTGAATGACGGCAAGGCGTTCCAAGCCGGCGAGGTGTTCAGGGCGCCGGGTCAGGCGGAGGTTCTCAAGCGCGTGGCCAAGCATGGCCGCGATGCGTTCTACCTCGGTGAAGTCGCCGAAGACATGGTGGATTCTCTCCGGCGGACAGGAGGGGTTCATTCGCTCGACGACTTTGCCGCGACCACCTGCGAATACACCGAGCCGATCTCGGGTCAATATCGGGATGTCGAACTGGTCGAGCACCCGCCCAACGGCCAGGGCGCAACTGCGATTCTGATGGCCAAGATACTCGCGGAGTTCGATGTTGGGTCAATGGATCCCTATGGCAGCGAGCGGGTTCACCTCGAAGCCGAGGCCACGCGACTCGCTTATGATGCGCGTGATCGATTCATCGGTGACAGCGAACGCGTCTCGCGACTGGATCACGTGCTTTCCGACGCCACCGCGAAATCTCTGGCGGATCTGATCGATCGGGGACGCGCCATGACGTCGGCGCGCGCGCTTTCCGAGAACGTTCATCGCGACACCGTTTATCTGTGCGTGGTCGATCGCGACCAGATGGCGGTTTCGATGATCTACTCGACCTATCACGGATTCGGTTCGGGAATCGCATCCGAGAAGTTCGGCATCAATTTCCAGAGCCGCGGTGCCGGTTTCAACCTCGAGGAAGGCCACCCCAACGAAGCCGGCGGCGGTCGGAGACCCCTTCATACGATCATTCCCGCGATGCTGAAGCGCAACGGTCGGGTCATCATGCCGTTCGGCGTGATGGGCGGGGCCTACCAGCCGGCTGGTCACGCGCGGGTGGTCTCGAACATGACGGACTTTGGAATGTCACCGCAGGAAGCGATCGATGCGCCCCGGAGTTTCCCGGAACTTGGCGAGTTGCAGGTCGAGCGGGGATACCCTGATTCCGTTCGCGAGGCGCTCGTGGGGCTTGGGCACGACGTTGTCGTTCCCGAAGTTCCGCTCGGAGGCGCGCAGGCGATTCTGATCGACCACGAACTGGGGATTCTTCACGGGGCGTCGGACCCACGAAAGGACGGCGCGGCGATCGGATATTGATCGCTGGACCTTTGCGGGCTGGCATGCGCCAGGCTGTCGTTTGCGTGATCTCTGTCGGGTGAATCCAAGGGATGACCATGACCGGAAGTGAAAGCTGCGGGATTCTGCTTGGGCAGACTGTGCAACTGGTCGCCGACCCGTTTCAGGCACCGCCCGAGACAGCCATCGTCCATCACGCGAATGGTGGCGTCCTGCTGCGCGACGGTGTCATCGAGCGCGTGGGCGAGGCGGGACAGCTGTTGTCGGAATACCCCGAGGTCCCGGTGATGGACTACGGCAATGCATTGATTCTGCCGGGATTCGTCGATTGTCACGCTCATTACCCCCAAACCGGAATCATCGCGTCCTGGGGCAGGCGGCTTGTCGACTGGTTGATGGACTACACGTTTCCCGAAGAAGCGCGATTTGGGAATCGAGCCTGCGCCGATGCCATCGCGGAGTTCTATCTCGATCTCTGCGTCGCCAACGGAACCACCACGGTCGCAACCTACTGCACCAGTCATCTCGAGAGCGTTGACGCTTTCTTCGAGGCAGCGGCGCGCCGAAACATGTGCGTGGCGGCCGGAAAGGTCCTCATGGACTGCAACGCGCCAGACGCAGTTCTGGACACTCCCGAAACCGGCTACGAGCAGTCCGCCGAACTGATCGCCCGGTGGCACGGCAAGGGTCGTGCTCTTTATGCGGTGACACCAAGATTCGCGCTGACCTCCACAGCGGAACAGCTTGCCGCAGCGGGGCGCCTTTGGCGCGAGCATCCCGACACGCTCCTGCAGACCCATCTCTCCGAACAGCCTGAGGAAATCCGGCTTGTTCTCGACATGCACCCGGAAGCCCGCGACTATCTCGGGATCTACGAGCGGCACGGGCTGTCTGGCCGTGGCGCGATCATGGGACATGCCATTCATCTCGAAGAACGCGAGGTTACCGGGCTTGCTGAAACCGGGACCGGCGTTGCCCATTGTCCAACATCGAACACCTTCATTGGGTCGGGGTTGTGCGATGTCGAATCGCTCGTGGCGGCCGGCATCCCCGTCGGTCTAGGGACTGACGTGGGCGGCGGTTCCAGCTTTTCGATGCTTGCGACGATGCGGGCTGCCTATGAAATCGGGCAGTTGCGCGGCAATGTCCTCCATCCTGCACAACTGCTGTGGCTTGCAACCGAGGGCTCGGCCGCCGTCATGCGCCTTGAAGGCCAGATCGGGCGGTTGGCGGCCGGTGCCGCCGCCGATATCTGCGTGCTCGATCCGGCTGCAACGCCGCTTCTCGAGGCGAGGTGCGAGCGCGCGGATTCGATCGCCGAAGTCCTGTTCGCGCTCATCATGCTCGGTGACGATCGTTCGGTCCGGCAAACCCTGATCGCGGGCCGACCGGTCAAGGCCGATGCTTGAGGGTCGTTCGCGTGCAGGGACGCATCGCAAAACTTCGTGCCGTCTCTTGGGAATGCCATGATCGGAGCCGGAACCGCGATGTCGGTTTTTCTTTTCGGCAGCTTTCCGGTTAGACTGTTGGTCGTGACCATGAAAGACACCTCGATTGCAGCACGCGTCAGCCGTGACATGCCCTTCGGGGACGTTGACCACGCCAGGCTCGTATCCGTTTATGCCGCTCGGCACGTCACGCGTCCGAAAGCGGCCGAGTTTGCAGCTGAGGTGAACGTGGATCATGGAGATGGTTGATCCGGAGCTGCATCCGATCTCGGAGGGGTGCCACGCGCGCAACCAGGTTTGGCAAGCCGAAATGCTGCAACAGGTTTCGCGCTCGTTTGCACTGACGATCCCGATGCTGCCTGCACAACTCAAGGATGTCGTCGGGACGGCCTATCTTCTTTGCCGCATCGCGGACACGATCGAGGACGATCCCGAATTGTCGGACGAAAGCAAGAGCGTCTTTCTCGGGAAGTTCCCGGCCGTCGTCGAAGGTGCGACGTCGTCATCCGGATTCTCCGACCTCGTCGTTCCGCAACTTTCGAGTTCCACCCCCGATGCCGAACGGATCCTTGTTGCCAACATCCGCAAGGTCATGTCGATCAACGCGACTTTCTCGATCGAGCAAAGGCGCATTCTCGCCCGGTGTGTTCGCGTCATGTCGGCGGGCATGGCGGAGTTTCGTCACAAGACCAGCCTGTCTGGCCTTGAGGACGTCGGGCTCATGCAACGGTACTGCTATGTCGTTGCGGGATGCGTCGGGGAAATGCTCACGGATCTGTTCTGCGACCATTCGCCGTCCATCGCTTGTCGCCGCGACCGACTGATGACCCATGCCGTCACGTTCGGGCAGGCGTTGCAGATGACCAACATCCTTCAGGATGTGTGGGAAGATCGAGAGCGCGGCGAATGCTGGTTGCCGAGGGACGTCTTTGCCGACGCCGGCCTCGAGTTGCAGTCCATGACACCTGACATGCAACCCGATCCGCAGATCGGACAGGCGATCGCTAGCCTCGTTGCGCATGCAGGCGATCGGCTCGGAAGGTCCCTCGAATACACGCTGACGATTCCGCCGAACGAGAAGGGAATTCGAAAATTCTGCCTCACGTCGGTCTTGATGTCGGTCCTGACCTTGCGGCGGATTCTCTCGCGCCTCGACTACACGAGCAGGGACGAGGTGAAGATCAGACGATCGACGGTCATGCTGGTCACGGCGTTTCTAAAGTGCTCTGCAGGCAATGACCGGATGCTCCGGTCGGTGTTCGCGCTGCTCGCGAAACCGTTGAGATCCAGGGAATTGGCGCCTGTTTCCCTCTGAACCGGGAGCCGGCACAACCAGCGGCGAGGCCGACCGATCAGGGGCTCGATCGCGTTGGCCTGCTTCAGAAGTGCATCGCGTGAAGGGTCGTCAGTTCTTGTGGATGTCGAAGGGGTAGTCGCCATTCTCGCCCATGGGTCCGAAGAACCGCTGGACTTCGGGATGATCCACCGGATCGCCGCTCTTGTCCTTGACGAGATTCTGCTCCGATACATAGGCGATGTAGTACGATGTCTCGTTTTCCGCGAGCAGGTGGTAGAAGGGCTGTTCCCTCTTCGGGCGGACTTCCTCCGGGATCGACTCGAGCCATTCGTCGGTGCTTGAAAACGTCGGATCGACGTCGAAGATCACGCCGCGAAACGGAAATCTCCGATGGCGCACGACCTGTCCGATCGTGAATTTGGCATTCGCCGTTTCCATGCTTCGATACGCCTTTTCAATCGGTGGTCAGCGTCGACCGCCTTCTATATGTGGACACATCTTGCCACAGATGCAAGCGTAGAAGCAAAAGGCGCCGGTCGATGAACATTGCCGCAACTGTCCTGCAGATCGTGACTCCGGTCTTTGTCCTGGCGGCCATCGGCTTCGTGTGGGTGAAGGCAGGGTTCGAGTACCGAGTCGAGTTCGTCACGCGCCTCGCCATGACGTTGGCGATACCATGCTTGATCTTCGAGACCCTTGTTCAGACCGAAATCCAAGCATCTGATCTGATTGCGACCATCTGGGCCTGCTGCGTCGGCTACGCATTGCTGACCCTCGCTTTTTTCGCGTTGGTTCGGCTCGTGTCGCTCGACATCAGGGTCTATCTGCCGCCGCTGATTTTCGGCAACACGGGCAATCTCGGCTTGCCGCTCGCTTTCTTTGCATTCGGGCAGGAGGGGCTGGATTACGCGATCATCGTGTTCGCGTTCATGGCCGTCTATTCGTTCACCTTCGGGATCTGGGTCGTCGCGGGCGGCGGTTCCGTGCTGAAGCTCTTTCGCGAACCGCTGGTTCCGGCGACCCTGCTTGGCGCGGCGGTCATCGTCCTCGACTGGGAGGTGCCACGACTGGCTCTCAACACGCTCGAGCTGGTTGGACAGATGGCAATTCCTCTCATGCTGATCACCCTGGGTGTCGCCCTTGCGCGCCTCAAGCTGTCCCATCTGCGGCTGGCGTTGTCGTTGTCGATCGTTCGGGTCGTCCTTTGCATTGCTGCTGCGGTCATCGCGGGGCGACTGTTCAACCTCGACCATGTCGCATTCGCGGTCCTCGTGCTGCAGATATCGACGCCGGTCGCCGTCACGGCATATTTCATCGCGGAAAAATATGGGATCCAGGCCGAAGAGGTTGCCGGTTTCGTCATCGTCTCGACGATTGTCTCGATACTCTCGATCCCCTTGACCCTGGCCTTTCTTGTCAGCCCGTGACCTTGGGTGCCATTCGCGTTCGCGCGAGCGCTGGCATCTGGGATGCGACTGACCAGGGCCCGAGGCACTCGACATGGGTGCCGTCAAGGCGTGGTCGGTTGCGAAATTCGGCTTCGATGACCCTCGTCCAGTGACCGCAAAAGACCCGGCAAGCCATCCGGATCGGCCGCAACATGTGGATGATTGGGGCCGAATGATGGCTACAACGGGTGTTGCAATCATCGGCAAGATGGGCCACTAAAGCAAAAAAAAACAGTGAATTCAGTTGTGGGTTCAGGTTCGGGCTTTTCATCTCATGTTGCTGCGCAACAACCCGGTGTTCGCGAGTTCGCGCGAGGACGTCGCGGGCATCGCATTCCCTTGGCAGGACGACCGGTCTCTCTCGGGGTCGGCACGGACGGTTGTCGCGCGCGCCTGCGGCACCGGGCACGGTGGCGTTTCGCCGGGTCGGTGCGCCGAGATGAGCTACAGGTGAGGATCGCGTCGTGAGAATTCTGAAATCTTCGGCCCGTCGAGGCCGATCTGGCGGCTTGTCGTCAACACGCGGCTGCCGAGCATTTGCAAAACGGGGCATCGGCCGAGGAGTGGGTCCGACCGTTGTCGGGGCTCTGGCCGTCCTGCTGCTTGGCGCCTGTTCGGGCACTGGCCCCCGCGAATACGACAATGCCTGTCACATTCATTACGACAATCCGTCTTGGGTGGCCGATCTGTCCGCAACCGAGCGGAGGTGGGGTGTGCCGCAAGAGGTCATCCTCGCGGTCATGCATCAGGAGTCGCGGTTCGATTCGGATGCGAAACCGCCGCGCAGACGCGTGCTCTTCGGAATGGTTCCAACGTGGAATCGACAGTCGTCGGCCTACGGCTATGCCCAGGTGCTCGACGGAACCTGGGACTGGTACCGTTCGGAAACGGGACGCTGGTTTGCGAGCAGGAGCGACTTCGGCGACTCGGCGGATTTCATGGGCTGGTACATGAACAAGACCACCGAAAAGACCGGTGTCAGAAAGACCGATGCCTACAACCAGTACCTGGCCTATCACCAGGGTCACCAAGGCTACATCGAGGGCCGTCACCGAAACATCGGCTGGCTGGATGATGTCGCGAGATCGGTCGATGAACGCTCGAAGCGCTACGGGCGACAGCTGAGTCAGTGCGCCTGAACGAGGCGCCTGCGAAAATCACTTGATTCAGCCTCGCGAGGTGTCTCGCCGCCTCGATTGTTGAAGCAGCGGCCAGGTGCCGGCTGAGTGCACGACTCACGAGGTTTCGATTACGAACAGGGGTCAGGGATGGTTTCCGTTGGGCGCTGACGCCGACACCGACGCTCGGAAACCACCGCGCGAATCAAATCGCTACCCGATAGGTTTCGCACTGTTGGCCGCTTCAACGATCGCATCCAGTTTCTCCGAAACTTCGACGTCGATCTCGTCGGGCGGCACGCAATTGACCAGTTGGTGGAAACTCCCCTTGCTCATGATGTTCGGAAGGCCGAGCCTCGCAAAGTAGGCCTTGAACAGCGGGGTCAGGAAATCGTCGCTGGCCTTGATGTCTGGGCTCCAGGGCGAACCTTTCCCGAGGACTTCGAGGGCACCGCTGACCTCCAAAATCGCTTCGCGCATTGCTGCCACGCGCGTTTCGATTTCTGATGGCGCGAAGAGCGGCATCGGATCACTGTCGATCGCAGTGGCGCGGGCATATGCTTCCAGAGTGGCCTCGGAGCAAAAATAGTTCTCGATCTCCCGCCGCTGCCACTGCAGCAGTGGCAAATGCGGATCCCCTTGCACCTTCTTGTCGATGCGATCAAAGATTGCGACGCCCGTCAGATCGGGTTGGGCTTCTCTCAGCCCATGGAAATGGCGCCTGGCCTGGTGCGTGTTGTTGCCGACATAGCAGACGAATGGTCGTTCCAAGGCCTGAACGGCGTCGTTCCTGCCTAGACGCCGAGCGAATGCGTGAAGAATCGCAAGATCGTTGGAACCTTCGAGGTAAAGGACCCATCCGGTCTGTTCGGCTTGATAATATTGTTCAAATCCAATCTCGGCCAAGGCCTTGAGAACTTCGTTGTCTTGACCGCCGATGCGGTGCGGCCTGCCAACGAAAGCGATCACCAGATCCCTGCCGGCGGCCTCGTTCAAAAGCACTTCAGAATGGCTTGCCGCAACAATCTGGTTGCCGTTCTCGAATGCCACCTCGGAAATCAGCCGGTAGGTCTGTCGCTGCCTGAGAATCTCCAGATGGGCGTCGGGTTCGTCGAGCAGAACGACAGCTCCGGGATTGGCGTACATGTAGGCGACGATCAGGAGAGTCTGTTGCAATCCTCGGCCACTGGACGAGAGATCCAGTGCGTGGCCGCGCTCCCGATACCCCATGGTGATTTCGCCGCGCTCTTCGACATAACGAGGCTCTTCGAGTTCGACCGCGAAGAGCTCCTTGATGCGTTCGTTGAGCGACCTCCAACGCTCGGGACTTTTCTCGAGCACACGAAAGCACAGATTGCGAAGGACCTCTGCAGTCCGCCCTTCACCGATCCTGACACTCACTGCACCTTGGTCAAGACGGGTTTCCGTGGATGCCAGGCCAGACATGGGAGGAAGAAAGGCAATTCTAACCTGTCCGGCCTCGTGCGGGACCAACATCCGCTTTGGTTGTCGGCCTTTTTCCAAGCGCAGCGGGCGGCAATAGATTGATTCCGAATTCGCGAAGTCGAACTCAAGGCCGCAAGTCCATGCCTTTCCTGCGTCAATCCCCTCCACGACGATGTCGATCCGGACATTGTCGGTCCGTCGAGAGCCGTCAACCGAACGAACATCGCGCACGCGAAGGTCGTGCCAAAGCAGCGACGCCGCTGGATGTGGAATGGCTGTCAGGTCGCGACGGTTGATCGTCACCCCGGAACGGATTCTTGATGCAGTCGTGCCGGATCGTTTCTCGTTCCATCGCTTGACGCCGATATCCCACAAGGCCAGCGCCTGCATCGCCGAGGTCTTGCCCGAGTCGTTTGGTCCCGTCAGGACCACAGGATTGCCAAGCTCGACGTCAATTTCGTCAAAGCGCTTGAAATTTCGTGCAACGAGTCTGGTCAGCATCATGATTCTCGCGAACAGTCAAATGGCGGTGTACCGTTCGGACTCGAGCAGGTACACACGCGCTTGACCTGTCGTGGGCAAAATCAAAGACTGTTGCTTTTGACGGTCAAACGGGCGCAAGAACATGAATCGTCGCCGAACCGAGAAGAACGGCATGAATCTGGCGCGTTTTGGAAGCCGGCCGAACGAGCGCCGCTCGTCCGGGTGTGCGGTCAGGAGGACGTGAACTTGAGCCAGACCGTCGCAAGTCTGATGGCCGATTCACTCATCGCGAATGGAGTGGATACCCTCTACTGCGTTCCGGGCGTGCAAAACGACGCATTCTTTGACGAGCTGTATCGTTGCCGGAATTCCATCAGAACGGTTCAGGCGCGGCACGAGCAGGGTGCCGCATACATGGCGCTCGGCGCCGCGCTCGCCACTGGAAAACCTCAAGCCTTCTGCGTCGTCCCCGGGGTCGGCTTCCTCAACAGCGCCGCGGCCCTGTGCACCGCCAACTCGCTCAACGCGCCGGTCTTTGGAATCGTGGGCGACAATGCGACGACCTTGGCCGGCAGGCGGCTTGGTCAACTTCACGAGCTCAACGGGCAAATCGAAATCGCGAGGTCTCTCTCGAAACATGCAGCTCGGATCGACGATCCGCATTCTGCGCCGAGAACTCTGCAAACGGCATGGAGCGCGCTGCGCTCGTTTCGACCCGGGCCGGTCATTGCCGAGGTTCCCTTCGACCAGTGGCTGAAACCGGCGAGCTACCAGGCGGAGGAACTGAAAGGAGAGACCCTCGTACCACCGCCGGTAGGTGACGAGGTTTTGACGGAAATCGCCGCAGCGATCTCCGTCGCGCAGCGTCCGCTCATCGTCGCGGGCGGTGGCGCACAGGACTTCAGTCGAGAAATCCGGTTTCTTGCATCCCGGATCGACGCAGGGGTCACGGCCTTTCGCACTGGCCATGGCGTCATGCCGCATGTCGAGGCGCTCTGTCTGGAAAACCCCGTCGCTTACGCCGTCTGGCCCGAATGCGATCTGGTTCTGGGACTCGGAACCCGACTGGTCCAGCAGCGATACATGTGGGGTCTGGATGACGAAATCCAGGTCATCCATGTCGACATCGACGAGGACGCACTTTCAGGGTCGAGAGCATCCGATCTTGCGGTGCATGCGGATCTCGGTGAACTGCTCCCGCGACTCTTGGAGACCTTGCCGCCGCAACCGGACCGGACACCTTGGCGGGACCGGATGGCGGAGGCCAGGGAATCGGTCATGACAGAAGTCGCCAATGAACTGGCCCCCCAGCTCGGCTGGCTCAGAGCCATTCGCAGGGCGATGCCGAGCGAGGCGGTCATTGTCGACGAGTTGACCCAGCTTGGCTACGTGGCGAGATTCGCGTTCCCGAAGCATGGCCCACGAACGTTTCTGAGCACGGGGTACCAGGGGACCCTCGGCTGGGGCATCGCCACGGCCATCGGCGCGGCCGATGCCAGGCGCGGCGTTCCGGTCGTCGCGTTGACCGGCGATGGTGGTGCGCTGTTCACCATTGGAGAATTGGCAACGGCTGCCCATCACGACATTCCGATCAACATCGTCGTCATCAACGACAACGCTTATGGAAACGTGCGGACGATGCAACGGGAGGTCTACGGCGGGCGTTTGATCGCCTCCGATCTGACCAACCCGGATTTCGTCGACCTGGCTCGGAGCTTCGGGTTTTGGGCGTTCCGCGCCCGCACGCCCGACGAGCTCCGGCAAACCCTCTCGAGTGCAATCGTCAAGGGAGGCCGAAACCTGGTCGAGGTTCAGGTCGACGAGTTCCCGTCGCCTTGGAAACGCATCGCTCCGGGGCTGGCTCGGGGCGAGTCGCCTGTCGAGTGGCCTCGGCCCACGCCACCGCCCAAGTGAGACGTCGAAGCGGACCGTGGCGCGACCGGTTTCATCAACCGGCAATTGCAGGTTGGGAACATTCATTCTGCAGGGCGGGGGAAACCGATACCCGGCGCCACGAATGGCGGCGGTCGGTATCGGCGTTCGCGATCGATCAAGAACTGGCTCGCGCCCGTTACGACGTTCAGTTCCGGCCGTCCCGTCGATCGAGTTCGAACTGAACGTTGAACAGCCGGGCGGGCGACCGAACGCCCGTCTCGAGATTCGAGAGAAACACCCGAGTTCGTCGGCCGTATGCGTCGGTCACGATCCAGCCGTGGAGTTGCAGCGGGTCATTGACGAACTGGAGCTCCAGCGTGCCCAGACCGGGGTTTTCGCGGTCGTGGACGGCAATCGTGGTCCGTCCTCCGGCGCTGACGAGAGGGAAATCCTGGAGCTCGGCCGCGATGTCGATGTCGTGCGAAAGGAACAGGCCAAGGGGCGACGAACGCAAGGGGTATTGCCTTGACAGCCTGGATCTTGCCTCGATGATCGCGATCTGACTGCCGCCGGCAATGACGAGATCGTCCTCGGGAGGGTCGTATTCGAGCCGCATTCGACCGGGGCGATGAACGCGCAGCGTGCCCTCGCGCCGCGTTCCGTCGGGGTTGATCTGCAAAATGTCGGATCGGAGGTGCACGAGCCCTTCGAGATAGCCCGCGATGTCATCGCGCGTCGGAACGTCGGCCTCAGCCGGCGATGACAGGATTCCGACGAGACCGAGACAGACGCAGATGCAAATGCCAAAGCGGCGAAGGCCAGATCGACTGCTCATCGCGCGGAAATAGAGCCAAGCGCCATGCGGGGGCAAGCGCCCGTGCATCACGAAGCGGGGCGGGTCGATCACGGCTCCGGGATCAGGATCTCGCGCTTGCCGACATGATTGGCCGCGCTCACCAGTCCGTCGTCTTCCATCTGTTCGACCAACCGTGCCGCCTTGTTGTATCCGATCGCGAGCTTTCGCTGGATGTAGGATGTCGAGCACTTCCGATCCTGGGCCACGATCGACACGGCCTGCTGATAGAGGTCTTCCTTGCCGTTGCTGCCGCCACGGCCGATGATCAGATTGACCTCCGACTCGGTGGCGTCGTCGAGCCCCTCGACCACCCCGTTGACATACTCGGGCGGGCCGAAGGCCTTCAGATGGGTCACGACCGACTCGACTTCCGAGTCGCTGACGAAGGGGCTGTGAATCCGGGTGATCTTGCCGCCGCCTGCCATGTACAGCATGTCACCGGTCCCGAGCAGCTGTTCCGCACCCATCTCGCCGATGATCGTGCGGCTGTCGATTCTGGACGTGACCTGGAACGAGATTCGCGTCGGGAAGTTGGCCTTGATCGTCCCGGTGATGACGTCGACCGACGGTCGCTGGGTCGCCATGATCAGGTGGATGCCGGATGCCCGCGCCATCTGGGACAGTCGCTGAATGCAAGCCTCGATTTCCTTGCCGGCAACCATCATCAGGTCGGCCATCTCGTCGACGATGACGACGACGAACGGCAGCTTGTTGGTGTCGAGGTGCTGGGTTTCGAAAATCGGTTCGCCCGTCTCGCTGTCGAACCCGGTCTGGACCTCGCGGGTGAATTCCTGCCCGCTCTTGAGCGCCTCCTCGATGCGAGCGTTGTAGCCGTGGATGTTGCGAACGCCGACCCACGACATCTTGCGATACCGGTCCTCCATCTCGGCAACCACCCACTTGAGTGCCACGACCGCCTTCTTGGGGTCGGTCACGACCGGCGACATCAGGTGGGGAATCCCGTCATAGACGCTGAGTTCGAGCATCTTGGGATCGATCATGATCAACCGGCACTCGTCGGGCGACAGCCTGTAGAGGAGCGAGAGGATCATCGTGTTGATGGCAACCGACTTGCCCGATCCCGTGGTTCCCGCGATCAGGAGGTGCGGCATGCGAGCGAGATCGGCGATGACCGGCGTTCCGCCGATGTCCTTGCCCAGCGCCAGCGGCAGATGGTTCTTGCCGTCATCGTAGGACTTGGTCGACAGGATCTCGTTCAGGAGGACTTTTTCGCGGTGCAGGTTGGGCAGTTCGATCCCGATTACCGTTCGACCCGGAATCGTCGACACCCGGGCCGACAGCGCCGACATCGAGCGGGCGATGTCGTCGGCAAGCCCGATGATCCGGCTCGCTTTCAGACCGGGCGCGGGCTCGAGTTCGTACATGGTCACGACTGGACCCGGACGCACCGAAATGATGTCGCCCTTGATCCCGTAGTCGTCGAGAACGTTCTCGAGCATTCGCGCGTTCTCCTCGAGCGCGTCGTCGCTCAGGCTCTGACGCACGATGCTCGTTGGCGAAGCGAGAAGTCCGAGCGGCGGCAAGACGTAATCGCCGGGGCGGGCATCGGGAAACAGGCTCGGTTGCGCCTCGGATTTCGCGCGCTGGCTTGCCTTCCGCGCAGCCTTTGTCTTGCCGCGAACGCGGGTCGAGCGTTCCGGTTTCGCGGGCTCGACCGGCGCCATGCGCGGCGGCGCCGGACCGAGGCGTAGTTCCCCCGGAACCGTTTCGGCGTCATCGTCGGTCATGGCGCGCTCGGCGCCAGAGTCCGCCGTCTGCGGTCCGGTCTCGATTCGCGATTCCTCGTCGGTCCACAGGTCTGCGGCAGCGATGATGGTTTCGGACTCGTGCTGCTCGCCTGCCGCTTCGACCGGGCGGCGACGCCGCGGGACGATTCGGCCGATTCGAGACCAGAATCCGGGTCGGGCGGCTTGGGACGCCGACGTCGCCGGGTCGGAGGTCGGGGTCATGGCCGCAACGCCATGATCCCTCTTCTGGACCGGAGGTTCGAAGCGGCCACGGCTCAGTTTTTCCCTGACGTTCGAGTCGGGACGCAGAACCATGTTGGCGACGCTTCGCAGGCAGATGGCGTAGGTGAACAGCAGCAACCGCAACCCGTGGACGAGTTCACCCCGTGTCGCGCCCAGGGCGGCAAGGGTGGCGACCAGCGTCAGCGCGGCGAGGCACGACGTGATCACGGTCAACTCGATGCTCGGTTCGAGGAGATCCTGAAGAATGACCAGGCGGAGGATTGCGTCCCCGAACAGGCCGCCCATCCCGAATTCCTGGCCCCAGAAGGGAAGGGGCACATTTGACGACAAGAACAGCGAGGACACGGCGACCGCGACGAAGACAAGCGGCGCGCGATAGAGAATGCGCGAATCGCCGACATGGAGAAGCAGCCGCAGCCCCCAGATTGTTGCAGAAAGCGGTATCACCCACGCCGCAAGACCGCAGACCATGATCAGCGGATTTGCAACCGCGGCTCCGAACGCCCCGAGCATGTTCGAGGGCGGTTCGCTGGAGGCGACAAACCAGCTCGCATCGTCAAGCGAATAGGTCGACAGCGCGACTCCCAGCGCAATCGAAGCGGCAACCAGGGCGATTCCGATCGCTTCGATCGATCGATTCCTGATCGCGGCGTAGGTTCGTGGATCGAGAAGTGGGGCGCGACGCCCGCTCATGATGGCCATTTGGTGACTAGCCTCCCGAAATCATGGATTGAAGCGTTCGAAGGCCGAACTCGATCTTTGCCGGTTCGTGCGTGATCGAGACGCGGATGAAGGGACCGCCCGGGTCCGGCTTGCCGGATTCGGGCGGACCGGAGAGATAGGCGCCTGGCAGAACCCGAACACCGGTCTTTCGCCAGAGATCGAGAGCCGTGGCTTCGCCATCACCGGTCCGCAGCCAGAGAAACATCCCGGCCTCGATCGGCCTGTAAATGCTTGTGTCAAATTCAGAAAACACCGCGTCGGCGAGTTCGTACTTGCGGATGTACTCAAGCCGGCTGGCATTCACGTGGTCCTCGTCCGACCATGCTCGCGCGGACACCCGCTGGATCGGCAGCGGCAGCGGGGCGCCGCCATAGGCACGGTGCTTGCGAAGCTCGGCAATGGCCTTCGCGCCGCCAGCGACGAATCCGGATCTGAGGCCGGGCAGGTTCGACCGCTTGGACAGGGAGTTGAACGCGACAACGCGGTCAAGGTCCGCCGACAGGCTGTCGGCGACCTCGAGGATGCCGGGCGGAGGGTCGCCCCGGTAGACTTCGGAATAGCACTCGTCGGCAAACACCACGAAGTCATGGGCTTCCGCCAGCTTGATCAGGGATGCAAGCCAGTCGAAAGGCGCGATCACCCCTTGAGGGTTCGATGGGGAGCAGATGTAAACGATCGCTGTCCGGTCCAGTGTGGCGCGATCGAGCCGCGCGAAATCCGGCAGAAACCCGGTCTCCGCAATTGCCGGGACGAGAATCGGCATGGCGCCCGCCGCCGCAGCGGCTCCCGCGTAGACCTGGTAATAGGGTGTCGGCATGGCGACGACAGGTCGCGACTTCGCCTTTCGCTCGGGACACAGGGCGAGGCAAGCGTTGAACAGTCCTTCTCTCGATCCATTGACGGCCATGACCTGCGTCTGCGGGTCGAGCGTCACCCCGTAGCGGCGTCGGATCCAGTCGGCGATCGAGGCCAACAGTTCTTCCGAGCCGGCGTTTGGCGGATAATGACGGAAGCCATCCACGTTCTCGATCAGGACGGGTCCGACAAAGTCAGGGGGAGCGTGCCTTGGTTGACCCAAGGCCAGATCAAGCACATCTCCACCGGCAGCCTCGCCGCCAAGCAGCGCGCGGAGCCGCGTAAACGGATATGCCGGCAAATTCGAAAACCGCTCGTCGAGCCTCATTGCCTGCCTCAGGGGGTCGGAACCTGTTGGTTCTTCTTTTGCTTTTGCACCAGAATATCGAAATAACGCAAAAGGATCAAAAATTATTTTTGCGCATCGATCCGTTGCAACGGGCGCAACCTGTGCTTGTGGCGCGAAGGCCGCCTGTCATCGGCCCACGAAACCATTGAAAAAGCTACAAGAATCGGCTGCATCCGGTGTGGTGATGAAGGATCCCGATGGACTTGATGAGGCTTGCCGACCAAGCGGAGTTTTCCTGTCAGATCACCCGTTCGATCGCGACTCCGAGGCTCAGAAGGTCGCCTTCTGTCATCGGCAATCCGCTGATCATCAAGCCGCAGGAGGGAACGCCGGCGGGCAGCGTCAGGGCGCACTGACCGAGAAGATTGAGGATCCTCGTGTTGCGCAAGGCAAGAAGGTTGGCGCGCGCGTATTCGACGGAGTCGCTGTTCAGTCTTTCGATTTCAGGCGGGCGAATGGCAGATGTCGGCGCCAGGACAGCGGCATGACCGCTCACGCGACGCTGGAACGAGGCCTTGAGTTCGGGAATGCGATGCCATGCCTTGATGTACTCCGTCGCGAGAATGGTCTTGCCGCCCCGGAACCGCTCGAGGATCGGGCCGTACATCAGGTCCGGATTCGCTTCGATGAGGGATCCCCATTCGGCGTATGCCTCGCCAAGCACGAGGCAGCCCACAAGATCCAGCGCCTCGCGATACTCCGGAATCGGCGCCGTTTCGATGACGCAACCGGCGCTCTCGAGCGCGCGGATCGATCGTTCGAAGGCTTCGGCGGGGGCATCCTCGATTTCGTCCAGAACCAGGTCGTCGGGAATCAGGAATTTCAACCCCGACAATGTGGCAGGCTGAACGGCGTTCGGTTGCTTGCCTTCGAGGGCGGCCATCAGCATGCCCGCATCTTCGACGGTCCGGGTCAGCGGGCCGACTGTGTCGAATGATCGACAAAGCGGCACGACGCCATCGAGCGACAGCCGGCCATGCGTGGTCTTGAGACCGACCAGATCGTTCCATGCGGCCGGCACCCGCACGGAGCCGCCGGTATCCGACCCGATTGACGCCGGAGCGAGCCCGAAGGCGACCGAGGCGGCCGAACCCGATGACGATCCGCCGGGAACAAGGCCCGGCCCGAGGATGCACGGGGGAGTCGCGGTCATGGGGTTGTAACCAAGGCCCGAAAACGCGAATTCCGACTGGTGAGTCTTGCCAAGGCAGACAAGACCGAGCGAATCCGCATTCGCGAGAACCGTGGCATCGGTGTCGGGGACACGACCCTTGAGCATCAACGAGCCCGACTCGGTTGCAATGCCGGCCGTGTCGAAAAGATCCTTCCACGAAATCGGCACCCCGTCGAGCGGACTCAACCTTTCGCCGGACTTCGCTCGTTTCGACGCGTTGTCGGCTTCCGCACGCGCTCGGTCCGCAGTCGTCCTGGCGTAGATTCGAGAACCGTCGGGATGGTTGTCGATGGCGTCAAGAAAGGCGTCGGTCAGATCCCGGGGATCGATCTTGCCCGCTCCGATCTGGCGTCCGAGGTCGGCGGCGCTCGATGTCAGCCACGTCGATGGTTGTGTCATTGCTGTCTCCTGTCTGACCCCTTGGCCTCAATATTGCCGGGACACCGGCCGTGAATGGGTTGCGACCTGCCTTCCTTTGGATCCTTCACCAGTGACCGGCACGCCTGCGCGCCGAGAACCGCGCGAGACCCTCCGCTGCAGCGATGCCGGCAACAAACCCGCCAAGATGTGCCTCCCAGGCGAGGTTTCCGCTGAACGCGAAGTAGATCAGGACATTGGCCGCGATCAACCCGACGACGGTTTTCAGGACGGGGGTGACGGACATTCCGAGTCGGTGTCGCAGCCGGAAGTCCCAGTGCAGCCACATGCCGAGAAACCCGAATGCGGCACCCGAAGCGCCGATCATGGGTGCGTCCGACGACGACAGAAACTGGAAACCGAGAGCTCCGGCGATTGCGGACAAAACGAACAGCGCCAGCATGGTCCATGCACCGGTGCGTGCCGCGATCTGCTTGCCGATCGCGAGAATTACGGTGGCATTGAGCGCGACGTGAAACGGCCCGCCGTGAAGAAAGGCATGGCTCACGTACATGGTGAGCCACTGTTCCTCGAACATTCCCACCACGGTTCCGGTCGCCAAGGGTCGCCAAAAGGCGCCGTGGACAATCGCGTACCGCCGCCACTCCGCATCGACCCAGCCCCGATCGGCGGCCCACAGCAGCAGTTCGATGGCGACAAGCGCCCCGACCAGACAGGTGAGTTGCCACGGCAGTCGACCGCCGTGGCGCGCGCGAGACTCAGGCATGCTGTCTCCGGAACTCCCGCTGTCGCATCAACCGCGGTTCTGGCAATCGGTGCGCCGCGATGATCACCTCGATCGACTCGGCGGTTCGTCAATCCCGACGCGATCAGATGTCGATGGCGTTTTCGCGTTCCCAAGACGTGAAATGGGCCATGTACCCGTCCCACTCCTGCGACTTGAGCTTGAGGAAGGCGTCCGAGAACTCGTCGCCCAGCATCGATCGCAACGGCTTGTCGCGTTCGAAGGCTCTCAGGGCGTCAAGCATGTTGAGCGGCAGGCGCTTTGCTCCCCGCGCCTTGTGACCCTCGGCATACATGTCGATGTCGAGCCGCTTTCCCGGATCCGCCGACGATTCGATGCCAAGCAGCCCGGCCGCGATCACGGCAGCCTGGAACAGGTAGGGGTTGGTGGCGCCATCGGCGAGACGGAGCTCGAATCGACCCGGCCCCGGGACCCGGACCATGTGGGTGCGGTTGTTGCCCGACCAGGTCATCGTGTTCGGCGCCCAGGTCGCCCCCGAATGCGTCACCGGCGCGTTGATCCGCTTGTAGGAGTTGATCGTCGGATTGGTGATCGCCGAAAGCGCGGCAGCGTGCTTGACGATTCCGCCAAGGAAGTGCTTGGCGGTCGGCGACAATCCGAGTTCGTCGTCGCCTGCGAAGAGATTGGTGTCGCCATCGGCGCTCCACGCCGAAATATGGGCATGGCAGCCGTTTCCGGTCAGATGCGCGAACGGCTTCGGCATGAAGGTGGCTCGTAGACCGTGATTCTCGGCCACGGACTTGACCATGAACTTGAAGAACGAGTGCCTGTCGGCGGTCGTCAGCACGTCGCTGAAGTGGAAGTTCATCTCGAACTGGCCGTTCGCGTCCTCGTGGTCGTTTTGATACGGACCCCAGCCCAGCGCCAGCATGTTGTCGCAGATCTCGGTGATGACGTCGCAACGACGCATCAGGGCCTGTTGGTCGTAACAGGGCTTGCCCGCCGTATCTCGCTCGTCAAAGATCGCCGAACCGTCTGGCGTGACCAGGAAGAACTCGGCTTCGACCCCGGTCTGGATCGACATGCCATGTTCCTTGGCCTTTTCGATCAGGCGGCACAGGGTGTTTCGGGGCGCCTGGTCAACGCTCTTGCCTTCCATCACGCAGTTGGCCGGAACCCAAGCGATCTTCGGCTTCCACGGCAGTTGCACTGCTGCGTCCGGGTCCGGCACGGCCAGCATGTCCGGATGGGCGGGCGTCATGTCGAGATGGGCGGCGAAACCGGCAAAACCCGCTCCGTCGGCCTCCATCTCGTCGATGGCTTCGAGTGGAACCAGCTTGGCTCTTTGAGCGCCGAACAGGTCCGTGAACGAAATCAGGAAGTATTCGACACCGTTGTTACGCGCGAATTGACTGAGCTTTCCCACCATCATGTTCCTCCTGTGAGCCTTTGCATGTTCGAACCGGATCGGCCCGGTATCATTGAATCGTCAGGCGACAGAGCCGACAGGCGTCATGGTATACCTGACGTCGGCAGGTCAGCAACTCCCATCCGACCGGACGACGCCACCGCCGCGCGACGGCATTCAGGCCGGTGAACGCTGCCGCCGACGCTTGCCGCTTCCTTCCTCATTCGAAACGACAAGAAGATGCTCCGCTCGATCCGGAATCTCACCGCAATGATCGAAATGCAGCGTCGAAACCCTCCATGATCGGTCCGACATCGTCCGAAGACAGGCACAGAGGGGGCACCATGCGAAGCACGGATCGGTGCGGCCCCGATTTCGACAGGATGAGTCCGTGCTCGCGACAGGCTTCGAACACTTGGGCCGTCGCCTCCGCGTCGGGTTCCTTGGTTGTTCGATCTCGTACCAGTTCGACCGCCAGCATCAGCCCGCGTCCCCGCACATCTCCGATGACCGGATGTCTTTGCTGAAGTTGCCGCAACTCCGAAAGAAGCGTGCCACCGACCTGTCGGGCATTCTCCTGAAGCCGATCCGACTTCAGGATCTCGAGGACCGCGCGAGCCGCCGCGCAGCTCGTTGGGTTGGACCCGTAGGTGTGGAACAGGAACTTGTCGCCCATCGGTTCGGCAATCTGTCTTTGCGCAAAGACGGCCCCGATCGGGAATCCATTGCCCATCCCCTTGGCCATGACCACGATTTCCGGGATCACCCCGTCTCTTTCGAATCCCCACATGTGGTCCCCGGTTCGACCGAAACCCGCCTGGACCTCGTCAGCGATGAGCACGCCGCCCTTCGCTCTGATGCGGGCTGCGGCTCCCGAGATGTAACCTGGAGGCATCTCGACGATGCCGCCGTATCCCTGGACGGGCTCGACGATCATTCCCGCGACCCGGCCTGTGGTCGCGGCATCGATGGCCCGCTCGATGTCGTTGAGGTAGGGCTCGGCCCCGGGGCCGAACACGCCGCGGTACTGGTTGGGATCGGCAACGAAAGTCACGTTGCCAGGAAGTCCGGGGCCGTGCCGAAATCCCGAAATCCCCGTCACCGACTGAGCGCCGAGCGTCGGGCCGTGGTATCCCGATCGCAACGCGACGATGTCCTCGACGCCGGAATATCGCCTCGCCATCATGAGCGCGAGGTCGACCGCTTCAGCCCCCGAATTCGTGAAGTGCGCCACCCATTCGATTCCATCTCCCTGCGGCAGGGTCAGGGAGATTTCCTCGGCGAGATGGGCAGGAACCGGGTGGTGGAACATCGTCGTCGAGTGAATGAGGTCCTGCGCCTGACGCATGGCCGCATCGACAACCACCGGATGGGAATGACCGACCGATATGCAGACGTTCATTCCAAGCAGGTCGATGTAGCGTCGCCCCTCGCTGTCCCACAGGTACTGCATCGAACCCCGTCGAAACACGATCGGGTCCCGAAACGGAACGAACTTTCGTTGGGTTGCGGCGTAGAATCGATCTCTTCGCCGTGCCGTTTCCTCGAGGCTCCAATCGGTTTTGGTCATGACGTTTTTGCTTTCCTTGATGTCCCGTGCGGCATCGGTCTGTCAGGCCGCATCTCCCTCGGTGATTTCGCGGCTTCGTCGCTCGACATATGCATCGAGACTCTCCCGGATGGCGACATCCATCGCAGGCTGTTCGTAGTCGCGCAGGAGTTGTCGAACCTTGTCGCGCGCCCGCGCGTGATGCCACATCTCTCCCTCGGCCGACCATTGTTCGAACGTCCCGTTGTCCGAGAGTTCGCTTCGCCAGAACGCCTGCTCGAAATTCTCGAGCGTGTGGCGACTCCCGAGGAAGTGTTCGCCTGGACCGACCTCGCGAAAGGCATCGAACGCCTGGGCGTCGGATGACAGGTCGACGCCTTCGATGAAGCGCGCCATTGCGGCGCAGCGGTCGGCATCCATGACGGTCTTTTCGTAGCTCATGGTCAGAAGGCCTTCGAGGCATCCAGTTGCGTGGATGATGAAGTGGACGCCGGCGAGGACGGCCCCCATGAGCTGGGCCTGGCTCTCGAACCCGGCCTGGGCGTCCGGGACCTTGGAAGCGCTCAGCGCTCCCACCGAATGGAACGGCAGCCCCAGCCGGTCCGCGAGAACTCGCGCGCACATCTGGAACTGGGTTCCCTCGGGCGCACCGAAGGTCGGCGCTCCCGTTTGAAGCGACAGCGGCGAAAAGAAAGTCCCGAACACGCTCGGCGCGCCGGGGTTGATCAGCTGAATCAGGGACACCGAGGCCAGCACCTCGGCGAGGACCTGGGACAGGGTGGCCGCGACGGTCACCGGTGACATGGCGCCGCCGAGGACGAAGGGAGAAACCACGGTGCATTGGCCGGCACGCGCGTATTCCTTGAGCGCGAGCAGCATGGTCCGATCGAGCACGAGCGGCGCGTTCGTGTTGACCACCGAATAGAGGACGCAGTTCTTCTCGACGAATTCGGGCCCCATCGCGAGGCGGCACATCTCGATGCAGTCGCGTGCCCTTTCGGCCGATGTGACCGCGCCCATGAACGGCTTGTCGTTCAGGGTCAGATGCGCGTGAGTCATGTGAAGGTGGCGAACGGGAACGGGCAGATCGACCGGTTCGCAGACGACGCCTCCCGAATGGTGGAGAATCGGTATCTGATGGTGCATTCGGGTGAGATCCCGAAAGTCCTTCATCGTTGCGTAGCGGCGACCTCGATCGAGATCGTGCACGAATGGCGGGCCGAAGCTCGGGCAGAAGACCATGGAGTCCCCGCCGATGCGGATGTCGCGGTCGGGATTGCGGGCATGCTGAACGAATGACGTCGGTGCCGAGCTAATCTTGTCCCGGCACCAACCCGGATCGAAGCGAACGCGCTCACCTTCGACGCGAAGGCCCGCCTCTTGAAAGATCTCAAGCGTTTCCCGGTCCCCGCGAAACTCCATGCCGATCTCGTCCAGTATGCGATCGGCATTCGTCTCGATGATCGCGACCGCCTCGGGGTCGAGCAGGTTCATGACCGGCACCTTGCGATGCAGGAAGGGTGCAGCGCGTGTCGCTTGTGCGGTGCGCGATTCGATTTTCTTGCGGCGGCCTGACCGGCGGCGGGTCACGCGAGCGCCTCCGCCATGAGCCTGTCGTAGAACGGCTTGTGATGATGATAGTGGTCCAGGTAGTCTCCCCCGAGTCTCTCGAGTTCACGAAGATGGTCGCGGTCGGGTTCGCGTGGGCGGATGCTGCGACTAGACAGGACCGATCCGTGCCATCCTTTGACATGCTCCCATGACGCCGGCATTTTTCCGCTCCACGACAGGGCGTTTGGCATCTGCGGAAGATCGAGCGCTGCCCAGAACTTCGACAGGATTTCGGCCGGGCGTTCCTGAACGTGTTCTGCGCTCAGGACCACGGGATCAAGACCGTCGTCTCTCACTCTGCTAAAGAGTCGCCAGCTCGCTTCGAGACCTGCCTCTTCGCGACGAAGCCCCGGATCCAGCCTTGCATGCGAGAGGATGGCGGCGGCCGGGTTGCGAACCAGGAAGGAATGGGTGATTTCCGACAGGAAAGCGGGGTCGGCCATGAGGCGGTCGAGCACGTAGTAGGCCATGTCCTTGAAGAACACCGGCCCCTTTGTCGCCTGATCGCGAATGGCCTGACGCACGTCTACGTATGTCTGTGGATGATCCGGATTCGGTTCGAAATGCGGCAATTGGCGAGAACCTTCGCCAGTGTAATAGGTGTAGATGAACGGCTCGTGCATGACGGTGAGATCACCGCGCTCCCGCATGACCATTTCAATGGCGGTCGACATGGATCGGGGATGACACCACAGGGCATGGATTGGATACATGCAGTTCTCTCCCCGATGCATCGACACCGCAGGAGGGACTATGACCCGAATGCGAGATTCGGGCAATTGGTCAAAACCAGGCAGCTGGGTCGCCACGCGATTTGCATCCATCTCATGCGGAAGTGTCGGTTTGATCCGACAGGACGTGTCGTCTGATCGGGCAATTCACGCGGCTCCGAACGTCACCCGACCGGCGGGGAAACCTGGCCGGACATTCGGCTATTGACAAGCGCATCCCGTCGCGGAACCAACCATTCGATCTGCACGGGGTGTTCGATGAGTTCAAAGCAGGACAAACCGATCATCATTGTCGGTGGCGGGGCCATCGGATTGAGCATCGCGTGGCATCTCGCTCGGCGCGGGCACGGATCGAACGTCACTCTCTTCGAACGGAACGAACTGGCGTCGGGAACCAGTTGGCATGCTGCAGGAATTGTCGGACCGCTCAGGGCGACGCCTCTGATGACGCGACTGACGATGGAGGCGTTGGAACGCATTCCGGAACTCGAGCGATCGAGCGGCCTCGCAACGGGTTTTCGCGCGACGGGCGGATACTGGGTCGCGCGCGAACCGGAACGAATGACCGAACTGGCGCGGCTCGCAGCCCTGGGCCACGTCCTCGGCCTCGCCCCGGAGTTGCTGTCGGGGGATGATCTGGCCATCCGTCAACCGGAACTGGACGTGTCCGGGATCGCGGGTGCGCTGGCGGTTGCTGAAGACGCGACGGTCAATCCGTACGATCTGTGCATGGCATACGCGCGCGCCGCTCGGGGCAATGGGGTTCAGATCAGGGAGCAGTCACCGGTCGAGCGCATCCGCATTCGCGACGGCCGCGTATGTGGAGTCGACCTCGCTGACGGCGGTTTCGTGCAAGCGGAGTCCGTCGTTCTGTGCGCGGGTGCGTGGTCGGGGCGACTGGCCGAGGCGGCAGGACTTCCGCTGCCCCTGCAGGCCGTGGAGCACATGTACGTGGTGACGGAGCCGATTCCGGGACTTTCGGCTCCATTCCCGGTGATCCGCGATCTTGACCGTCAAATCTACATCAAGGGTGATGCCGGCCGCCTCGTGATCGGTGGGTTCGAGTGGGACGCCAAGCCCTGGAATCCTTCCGGAACGGAGGGCAATCGCGCCTTTCTCGAACTGCCCGAAGACTGGGACCAGTTCTCGCCGTTCATGGAGGCAGCGCTGGCTCTGGTTCCCGCACTGCAGGAAACGGGAATCCAGAGGTTCATGAACGGGCCGGAGAGTTTCACCGCCGATTCGCGCCCTTTCGTCGGTGAGTCGCCCGAAACCCGCGGGCTCTTCGTCGCCGCAGGGATGAACTCGGTCGGAATCATGTCTTCTTGCGGAATCGGTCGCGTTGTCGCCGACCTGATCCTCGACGGGGCAACTGACGACGACATCTGGGAAATCAGCATCGCGCGCGCTGATCCGCGATCGTCTTCGCGTGAGCACATGCACGCGCGAATGGCAGAGGCGGTCGGCGACGTCATGGCCCTGCACTGGCCCCACAAGCAGCCCCGTGCCGGGCGTTTTCTCAGGCAGTCCGCGCTGCACGATCATTGGGCACGCCTCGGAGCGGTGTTCGGCGTCAGCGCCGGCTGGGAACGAGGGCTCTGGCATGCAAAATCCGGACGGGAGCGCGACTTGCCCTTGTCCTATGGCGAACAGCCTTGGCAGCCGATCGCCGAGCGCGAAGCCCGGACGCTGGCCGATGGTGTCGTCCTGATCGACCTCTCGCCATTTGCCAAGTTCGACGTGACAGGCCCCGATGCGGCAGCGTTTCTGCATTTGGTCTGTGCCGGCCGCGTCGATCTCGAACCTGGTCGAATGGTCTACACGTTGATGTTGAACGAACGGGGCGGAATCGAGGCCGATGCGACGGTCACGCGAACGGGATCATCGACTTATCGCGTTGTGCTCGCAGCCGGGTTGCGATGGAAGGAACGCGGACGATTGCGTCGCCTTGCAGATGGCCTGCGTGTCAGGGTCGAGGACGTGACCGACTCCGAGGTGGTGATCGGCGTCGCGGGACCGCAATCCGCAAGAGCGCTCGCGGAAGTGTCGGATGCCGATAGGAGCAGGTTCCCCTTCATGACGTCGCGACAGATCGGCATCGTTTCCCGGCCCGTTCGTGCCTGCCGCGTGAGCTATTCCGGCGAGTGCGGTTGGGAGCTTTTTGCCCGTAACGAGGACGCTGCCACAGTGTTCGATGCGCTGGTTGAAACCGGGGCCGGACCACTTGGCGCTCTCGCGCTTGACGGTTGCAGAATGGAAAAGGCTTTCCGACACTGGGGGCACGACATCGGACCGAATCTGACGCCGAGCGAGGCGGGCCTCGATTTCACGCTGAGACCCACGGGCGGGCACGCTCCGTTTGTCGGCGAGCACGCGCTCATGCAGCAGTCCTCACCAAAACGGCGTCTCGTGTTGCTGCAACTCGAGGGTCGGCCGTTCGCGTTTCACGACGAACCGATTCTCGATGGGGGCCGTTTTGTCGGTTTGACGACATCCGGGGCGAAAGGACCGCGAACCGGGCTGTCCTTGGCATTCGGCTTGATCGAGGTCGAAGCTGGCGAGTCGCTGTCGGACACGTGCCAGCGGAGATTCGAGGTCGACATCGCTGGGACTCGGCACCCGGCCACACCGTTGCTGCGGCCTCCCTACGACCCTGACGGATCGAGGATGCGCGCATGACCGATGCCCAGGTTGTCATCATCGGTGGGGGGATCATGGGTGTCTCCTTGCTGTATCATTTGAGCGCTGCGGGATGGGATGATGTCATTCTCGTCGAAAAGAACGAACTGACCCATGGATCCACCTGGCATGCTGCGGGTCTTTGCACGCATTTCGGCCATCACCCGACCATCCAGGAATTGAGGGCACGCTCGGTACGCCTCTACCGGGACATTCTCCCTGAGCAGACAGGTCTGTCGACCGGGTTTCATCCGACAGGCGCGATGAGGCTGGCGCGAAACCGGGATCGCATGGACGAGTTCGCCCATGTCGTTGGTTTGTCTGCGCGCACGGACTACGGGCTGCGCCTCGTGACGCCGGACGAAATCGCTGCCCTGCATCCGCTGGCATGGACCGATGGGCTGTTGGGCGGAATCCACGAGCCTTTCGACGGTCATGTCGATCCATCGCTGGCAACGAACGCGCTGGCGCTGGTCGCGCGGCAGAACGGTGGCGAGATCAGATGCAGAACGGAGGTGAAAAGCATTCGCCGCGAGGCCGATCGCTGGATTCTTGAGACGGGCGATGGCGTGATCAGCGCGCGTCAGATCGTCAACGCTGCCGGAACCTGGGCGAGCGACGTCGGAAAACTGGCGGGGCTGGATGTTCCGATCGTTCCCGTCCTGCATCAATATCTGGTCACCGATTCGATCGATGAACTGGTCGAGCGGAGGCGATCGAACGAAGCTGAACTTCCGATCATCCGGGACCCCGACGAGAGCTGGTATGTCAGGCAGGAGCAGGACGGATTCATCGTCGGTCCCTACGAGGTTAATGGAACGGCGTGGTCGGTCGATGGAGTCCCGCCGGAGTTCGGTGCCGACCTCCTGCCGCCGGATCTGGATCGGGTCACATCGATCGTCGAGGCAGCGATGGCGCGAGTTCCTGCCTTGGAACCGGCTGGCATTCGCTCGATCGTCAATGGTCCGATCACGTTTTCGCCGGACGCCAACCCCTTGATCGGACCGGCGGCGGGGCTCCCAGGTGCCTGGCTGCTCACCGGTTCCTCGATGGGAGTGATGGAAGGCGGCGGGGCAGGGTGGTTTCTTGCTCACTGGATGCAACACGGATCCCCGCCGTTGGATGCGGTGGTCGTCGACCCGCGCCGATTCGGCGTATGGGCGGATCGAGCGTTCCAGGTCGACACCGCTCTCGAGTGCTTCGGTCGTCAGTTCGCCATTCACTTTCCTCGCGAAGAGCGGCGTGCTGGCCGGGGCAAGCGCCTCTCGCCGCTTCACGACCAACTGATCGCGCGTGGTGCCGTCATGGGAGTCGCGAACGGTTGGGAGCGCCCGAACTGGTTCGCATCTGGCGAGTCCGGGGAATGCCGGGACAGTTTTCGACGGAGCGGCTGGTTCGAGGCGGTCGCGGCCGAAGTTCGCGCGCTCGGCAACAATGTCGGTTATGCCGATCTCTCGGCCTTGTCGAAATTCGAGATCACCGGTCCTGGAGCCCGCGCGGTCATCGAGGGTCTTGGAAGGCGACCCGCCCCGAGAAACGGTTGCATCCGGCTCGTCCACGCATTGACGCCGCAAGGCGCTGTCGGCTCGGAATTCGCCGTCACCATGATCGCGCCCGATCGGGCGTACCTGACCTCGGCTGCGGCATCGGAGCTGATCGATCAGTCGCTCCTGATGGAACATTGCGACAGGCACGACGCGACACTCGCGAACGTGACCGAATCCCTTGGCGTTCTCTCGATCGCCGGACCGAAATCTCCGGAATTGATGCAGCGCCTTGTCGGCTCCGGCGACGACGTCTCGAACGAAAGGTTTCCCTGGATGACGTTCCGCGAAGTTCGTGTCGAAGGAATCCCCGTGCGTGCCCTCCGCGTGTCGTACACCGGCGAGGCGGGTTGGGAATTGCATGTCGAATCCTGTCACCTGCCGAGCCTGCTTGAGGCAGTCGAGGCAGCGGGACGGTCATTCGGGATCGGGCCGTTTGGCGCGTTTGCCATCGATTCCATGCGGCTGGAAAAAGGCTACCCCGGCTGGGGCACGGAACTGACAACTGAACGCTCGCTGAGCGAGGCCGGACTCTTGCGACCATCACCTTCGCACCTCGATGACGACTCCGCCCAGGCCGAGGACCGGAATCGTGGTGATCGGCCACCAGCGAAGTTGGCATTGCTTCGGGTCGAAATCGGCGAGGATGCGGTCGATCCGTTTTTCGGGCATCCGGTCATGATGGGAGAGCGCGTCATCGGCATGGTGACCTCGGGCGGTTTCGGGCATCGCGTCGGTTTTGCGGTCGCGTTCGCCTATCTTGACGGGCGAACGACCGAAGCGGGCCTTGAAGTCGAGATTCTGGGGGTCAGGTATCCCGCGCGGAGACTCGACCGACCGCCTTTCGATCCGTGCAACTTGCGGCCGCGTGGCATCGACGCCGCTGCGGGGATTTGACATCTTTCGGGCGTGGCTGTTGAAAACGAAGTCTGAAACGACGGATGCAGTTGGCGTTGCCTGCAGATGGACAATCGGACATGGACCGTATCGTGACGTATCGTGCGGCAAGGAGTTCACAGTCATGAAATCGCCGATCTCGGGGTCGAACCGGAGGAGTCTCGAATTCGTGGCTGATGAGTACGTCCGATCGGAACGCGGGTGAACGTGTCGCAGGCTCCCGAAGATGTCGCGTGCAGGCTGCTGCAGGCTGCGAGCACCGGTGCGCTCGGAGTGATCGATCCCGCGACGGGCACGCCGCATGTCAGCAGGGTGGCCGTGGGAACGATCGCAAAGGGAGCGACCTATGTTCTGTTGTCGGAGCTTTCGATGCACACCAGCGCGTTGCGTGCCAACCCGGAATGTTCGCTGCTTGTGGGCGAATTCCAGGAGTCCGGGGATCCGTTGGACAGCGCCCGGCTGACTCTGTCGGGCCGGGCCCGTTTCGTGGACCGCAACGGCGCTGAACATGGTGACTGCCGAACGCATTTTCTGGCGATGTCGGAGGTACCCAGGCCATATGTCGACTTCGCCGACTTCGGGTTCGCGGTCATCGAGGTCGAGAGGGTGTTCCTGAACGCAGGATTTGGCAAGGCGGCGTGGATCGATCCTGAAGGTCTTCGCCGGCGCTGGCTGGGCGAGAGGTCGCCGTGAAACATTTCCAACGCTATTGTGACAGTCGTTGTTTTGCCCGTCCCGCGCTGTCGTGGTTATGGTAGAGTGGTAAACAGTGACCTCGGGCCGCTTTGCGGCGAGAGGCCGAATGCGAAAGAGAGGATCATGCCAAAGCTGAAGTATTCCGAAGTGACGCCACGAGCCGATTTCCTGAACCGACGACGCTTCGTCGAAGCCATGGCGATCGGAGGAGGCTCAATTGCCGCCGGATTGGCCCCGTCGTTGGCAACGGCCTCGATCGATGCCGTCCCGAGCGCCTATTCGACCACCGAGAAGCTGACGTCGCTCGAGGCAATCACGACCTACAACAACTACTACGAGTTCGGCACCGGCAAGGAGGATCCGTCGCAAAGAGCTGCGGGTCTGACCACGAAACCCTGGTCGGTTGTCATCGACGGAATGGTGAACAACCCCGGAACCTACGACTTCGAGGACATCCTCGCGAACGTCACGCTGGAGGAGCGGATCTACCGCTTCCGCTGCGTCGAGGCCTGGTCAATGGTCATCCCGTGGATCGGCTTCGAGCTCGCATCGCTGATTTCGCGGGCCGATCCGACGTCCGGAGCGCGCTATGTTGCCTTCGAGACCCTGTATCGTCCCGAAGAGATGCCGGGTCAGGCGTCCCGGCTTCTGGACTGGCCGTATCGGGAAGGGTTGAGGCTCGATGAGGCGATGCATCCGCTGACGATTCTCGCGACCGGTCTTTACGGCGAGGAACTGCCCAACCAGAACGGTGCGCCCTTGCGTCTTGTTGTTCCGTGGAAGTACGGATTCAAGTCGATCAAGGCCATCGTGAGGATGACGTTGACGGACGAGGAGCCGCCCACGACCTGGAACATGCAGAGTCCGCGCGAGTACGGGTTCTATTCGAACGTCAACCCCGAGGTGAGCCATCCACGGTGGTCGCAGGCTTCGGAGCGTCCGGTCGGAGAGGGATTCTTTGCCCGACGCAAGCCGACATTGATGTTCAACGGCTACGCCGACGAGGTCGCGTCATTGTATGACGGCATGGATCTCGCCAAGTTCTACTGATCTGCAGTCGGGCGTGAGACCGCGATGATTCAGAAAGTTAACGCGGCCATCCGGAAGGTTCCGGCGTGGCCGCTTTATCCGCTCGGCATGTTCCCCGGCGTGCTGTTCCTCTACTGGGGCATGACGAATCAGCTGGGGGCCGATCCGATCCGAGCGCTGCAGTTCCTGACCGGCGAATGGGCGCTGAGGCTG